>CAVZKO010000001.1:0-76569 GCA_963775855.1 uncultured Chloroflexia bacterium
CGGAGTCTGATGGGGACTGGCTGGCGGCCGCCACCGAGTCCGAGGCCTTCGTCGCGGGGCGCAGGCGGACGACCTGAGCTCGATCGTCAGTTGGCCGGCGCGATCTGGATGGAGTCCACGATTGCCTGTGCCTCGGCGAGCTCCCGCGCGGTCTGGCCGGGCAACTGCGGGACGTCGATGACGAGCCGGGTGCCGCCGACGTCGAGCATCAACAGTCGGCTGCTCTGACCGGCCTGCATGCTGTAGTTCGCCCCCAGCGGAAGCTGCCAGACCGCGTACCCATCGGGCGACAGCGTGCATCCCTCGAAGCTGTCTGGTGCCGTCATTGTCAGCTCCCTACCCGAGTAGCCTCCCAGGGTGATCTGGGTTGGAAACTTGTTGACGAGCGCCGACTGGTTCGCCAGGGTCGCCGCAAGGTCATCGACCGACCGAACGCCTGACAGGTCAATGAACCCCTCGTCGAAGTGACATGGGTCGGCGTACACCTTCCCGATGTCCATGAAGTTCACGCCCCCCGGGCGGCCGACAGGGTTCAGACCCGCAAAATACTCGCCTCCCACGTTGCCCTCCCAGCCATCGGGCACGGCGAACGTCACCCGCACGAGGAATGGGTCCGTCGTGACGTAGGTCCCGGGCTCCAGCGGGCCGTACTCCGCTGGCAGCGCGATCGGGCTGGGTGCAGCCGACGGTGATGCTGTCGGGGTCGGCTGCCCTCCGACTCCGGGCGCCTTTGGTCCGAAATTGATCCAGGCGAGCCCGACCGCCAGGACGGCGACCGCGGCAATCGCCACTCGGGCGATGATGGACATGTCGGGATTCCTCCACGGGCCGATCACGACCCGTTGACGGGTTTGGTGGATGTCGGCGCGAACCGCGTCGAACGCGCGATCGGGCAAGTCCGTCTCGCCCTCACCGAGGAATGCCCGGATCAGGTCGTCGGGATTGCGTCGCGCGGTCATGCGAGTCGCTCCTGGGGTGTCGATGGGGTTCGCGAATCGGCATCGACACTCGCTCGGAGCGCCGCCGTCGCGTGATGGAGGCGGGACTTCGCCGTCCCGCGGGGGATGCCAAGACGATCCGCCACCTCGGGCAAGGGCAGCCCGACGTAGTGGTGGAAGACGAGGACGGCCCGTTGCTCGAGCGTCAGCCTCCGGAAGGCTCGTTCGAGCTGGTCGCGGTCGTGAACGGTCAGGATTTCCGACGCCTCGGGCGGGTTCTCGACCGGCAGCAGCCGGATCTCAGCCGACCAGCGAGTGCGACGCCTGGCCTCGGCGTAGCACTCGTTCGTCAGGATCCGATGGAGCCACGGCTCGAAGCGATCGGGATCGCGAAGCGTTCGCAGCTCGCGCCAGGCCACGATGAGGGCTGCCTGAACGGCGTCCTCGGCCAGGTCGGTGTCGCGCAGGATCCGGCACGCGATCGCCATGCATCGATCGCCGACCATGCGGGCGAGGGCGTCGAAGGCCTCCTCGTCGCCGCGCTTCGCCTGGTCCACGAGATCTCGATGCACCCGTTTCTCCTTGCCCCTCGACCGGTCCGGTGGACGCGATCACACAGGAGAGGGTTCGGCGCGTGCCGAAGGTTCAATCTACTGCAGGGACGAGCCCTGCTGACCGAGCCGCGCTGGTCGCGTGCAATGGGCAGCCGCGGGCTCCTGCAGTCGAAGTAGGATGAGAGCGATAGGCGCGCCGAGGAGGAAATCGAGGCAGCTTGCGCCTACTGCTGTCCCCGTTTCGCAACCTCTTGTACAGTCCCCCGGCAGCCATCCGGCCTTTCCGGACAGGTAACGCCAGATCGTTGGGAGCGCCCATGGGCAACATCGCCGGCATCGGCGCCGCCGTCATCGGGACGGGCTTCATCGGCACCGTTCATGTCGAGGCCTTGCGCCGGATCGGTGTCGGGGTCCGCGGGGTGCTTGGCAGCACACCCGAGCGCGGCCAGGCGCGGGCGACGGCCCTCGGCGTGTCCCACGCGTATCCCTCGCTTGAGGCGCTGCTCGACGATCCCTCCGTCGACGTCGTTCACGTGACGTCACCCAACGACCTCCATGTCCCCCAGTCGATGGCGATCGTCGCGGCCGGCAAACACGTCGTCTGCGAGAAGCCGCTGGCGATGACTGCTGCGGAGTCCGGCGAGCTCGCGCGGCTTGCCGCGGCCAGCGGCGTGGTCAACGCGGTGAACTTCAACATCCGCTTCTACCCGCTGAACCAGCATGCGCGCGAGGTGGTCGCGGCGGGTGATGTCGGCGATGTACGTCTGGTCACCGGCCGCTACTTCCAGGACTGGCTGCTTCTCGAGAGCGACTGGAACTGGCGGCTCCAGCCGGAGCGCGGCGGCGCACTGCGGGCGGTCGGCGACATCGGCTCGCACTGGCTGGACCTGATGACGTTCGTCACCGGGCGCCGAATCGTCGGCGTCATGGCCGATCTGGCGACGTTCATCACCACGCGTCGCGAGCCGACGGGCCCCGTCGAAACCTTCTCGAAGGCCGTCGGCGAAACCGTCGAGCGCGAGATCGGGACGGAGGATGCCGCGACAATCCTGCTTCGGTTCGACAACGGTGCCCGCGGCGCCGTGAGCATCTCCCAGATCAGCCCCGGCCGGAAGAACTCGCTCCAGTGGGAGATCGACGGGTCCCGCGGCGCCATTGCCTGGGACTCGGAGCAGCCCGACCAGATCTGGCTGGGCCACCGCGAGCGCCCGAACGAGATCCTGCTGAAGAACCCGGCGCTGATGGGTCCGCTCGGACAGGGCGCAGCGGCTCTGCCTGCCGGTCACGTCGAGGGCTTTGCGGACACGTTCGCCGCCCTCTTCCGGGCGATCTACGCCGACGTCGCGGACGGCCACCCGTCCGCCAATCCGATCTATCCGACGTTTGCCGACGGCCACGATGAGATGCTCGTCAACGACGCCGTGGCCGAGAGCGCCAGATCGGGGCGCTGGGTCGAAGTGGTCCGAGAACCAACGCCCGCCGCGGCGGCAACGGCGCGATGAAGCTCGGTCTTCTCACCGCCCCGTTCCCCGAGACGCCGCTGAGCGACGTCGTCGACTGGACCGCCGCGAACGGCTTCGAGAGCATCGAGATCGCCTGCTGGCCGCGCTCGACGGGGCCGACCCGGCGGTACGCCGGGACGTCGCACATCGACGTCGCGAATCTCAGCGCCGGCCAGGCTACGGAGCTGGTCGACGAGATCGCAGGTAAGGGCCTGTCGATCTCGGGACTCGGCTACTACCCGAACCCGCTCCACCCCGATCCCGCCCATCGCGAGACGGTTATCGGCCACCTCCGGCACGTCATCACGGCGGCCGAGAAGATGAACGTCCCGTACGTCAACACGTTCATGGGCGCCGACTCAGCCAAGACGCAGGACCAGAACTGGGAAGAAGCGCTCCGGGTTTGGCCGGACATCGTCGCCTTCGCCGGCGACCACGGCCGCAAGATCACGATCGAGAACTGCCCGATGCTCTTCAGCGACGACGAGTGGCCGGGCGGGCACAACCTCGCCACCACGCCACGGATCTGGCGGCGGATCCTCGAGCAGTGGGCCGGCAGCATCGGCCTCAATTTCGACCCATCGCATCTGATTCTGCAGATGATCGACATCCCGCGGTTCATCCGGGAATTCGGCCCAAACATCCTCCATGTCCAGGCCAAGGACCTCACGATCGACCGGGAAGGCCTCTACGAGCGCGGCGTGTTCTCGGTGGGGATCGGCTGGCAGATCCCGCGGTTACCCGGGCTCGGCGACGTCGACTGGAGCGACCTCTTTGCCGCCCTCTGGCGCGCCGGCTACGACGGCGACATCATCATCGAGCACGAGGACCGGGATTTCGAGCGTTCGGATGATCTTGTCAAACGCGGGTTCCTCATCGCCCGCGACGTTCTCCGGCCGTACATCAAGTGAGTGGAATGACTCTCAGCATCGACGACCTGACGGAGCGCGACATCGCCAAGGCGATCGATCACAGTCTTCTCCGTCCTGAGCTCGACAATTCGTTCGTTGAGGACGGCTGTCGCCTGGCCGCCGAGTACGACGTGGCGTCGGTCTGCGTCCGGCCGGCGGACGTGGCCCGCGCCCGGGCGATCCTCGAGGGGACGGATGTCGCGGTCGGGACCGTCATCGGTTTCCCACACGGCAACCACCGCACCGAGACGAAGGTCTTCGAGGCCGTGCGAGCCCTCGGCGACGGCGCCACCGAGCTCGACATGGTCATCAAGATCGGCGCGCTCAAGTCCGGCCGCGATTCGGATGTCCAGGCCGACATCGCGGCGGTCGTCGACGTGGCCCACGCGGCCGGCGCGATCGTCAAGGTGATCTTCGAAAACGCCTACCTGACCGACGACGAGAAGATCCGGGCCTGCCGCCTGGCAGAGGCGGCCGGAGCCGACTTCGTGAAGACGTCCACGGGTTTCGCCCCCGGTGGTGCCACGCACGCCGATCTCAGGCTCATGCGGGCAAACACGTCGCCGCACATCCAGGTCAAGGCCGCCGGTGGCGTCCGAACCCTCGATGCGCTTCTTGAGGTCATGGCCCTCGGAACGACGCGCATCGGGGCGACGGCGACGAAGGCGATCATCGACGACTTCCGCGCACGGAAGTCGGGCGCGGCGCCCGTTGCCGCGGCGGCGACCAGCGAGGGTGGCTACTGATGCGCGACGTCGGTATCGGCATGCTTGGCTCCGGGTTCATCGGCGAGTTCCACACGCAGGGCCTGCGCTACATCGAGGGCGCTCGGGTCGTGGCCAACTGGGGAGCCGGACTGGAGCGCCGCGAAGCGTTTGGCGCCCGCTTCGGCAGCCGGCCGCTCGACTCGATCGATGCCGTCTGCGCCGATCCGAAGGTCGATCTCGTCGTCGTCTCGCTCCCGAATCACCTCCATGTCGAAGCCGTCCGATCGGCGGCCAACCATGGCAAGGGCGTCGCCTGCACGAAGCCCCTCGGACGGAACGCCCAGGAAGCGGCAGAGATGCTCGGCCTCGTGAAGGAAGCCGGGGTCTTCAACGCCTATCTCGAGAACGTCGTTTTCAACGCCGAGATGATCCGGATGCGCGAGATGATCGAGGCGGGGGCGATCGGTCGCCTCACGACATTCCGGGCGCGCGAAGGACACAGTGGTCCGCACGCCGCCCACTTCTGGGACGCGGACCTGGCGGGCGGCGGAGCGCTGCTCGACATGGCCTCGCACGGCACCGAGGCGGCTCGGGCGATGTTTGGCAAGGATCTCCCGGTGCGCGATGTGTTTGCGTGGGGCGACACGCTCGTCCACGTCGGCCGGACGCGGCTCGAGGACAATGCCGTGATGCTCATCCGCTTCGAGGACGGACGCGTCGCGACGATGGATGTCTCGTGGTCATCGAAGGGCGGCCTCGAGAGCCGCTTCGAGGCCTACGGCGAGGGCGGCAAGATCATCCAGGATGTCATCTCGAGCCCGCTTCGAGCCTTCATCGAGCAGCCGGCGGGCTATCTCGGCGAGAAGGTCGACGCCGACACGGGCTGGGTCTACCCCGTCCCCAACGAGACCTACGCTCACGGCCACGACGCGATGATGGCCGACGTCGTCAGCGCCTTCCGCGACGGCCGGCAGCCGCAGGAGACGTTCGAGGACGGCCTCGTCGTCAACTCGATCCTCGACGCCGCCTACCGCTCGATCCAGAGTGGGCAATGGGAGGCGGTCGGCGTACCTGCGGCGACAGGAGCCCGGGCGTGATGTCGACGATGACCGGGGCGACCGCCTGGATGGCCGCCGCCGCGACGCTACTCGAGCGTGTCGCCACGACCCAGGGCGAGGCGATCGAGACCGCCAGCCAATGGTGCGCCGACGCGATCGCCGGCGACGGGCTCGTCCACCTCTTCGGCACGGGCCACTCGCGGATCCCGGTCGAAGAGATGTTTCCGCGCTACGGCTCGTATCCCGGCTTCAACCCGATCGTCGAACTGTCGATGACGTTCCATACCCAGGTCGTCGGCGCGAACGGCCAGCGCCAGGCCATGTTCATCGAGCGAACGCCCGGCCTCGCCGAGGTCATCCTCTCCAACTTCACGTTCGGCCCCGTCGACGTGATGATCGTGTTCTCGGCTGGGGGCCTGTCCGCCGTGCCGGTGGAGATGGCACGCGGAGCGCGACGACGCGGCGTGCGCGTCATCGCCGTCACGTCGAGGGAACAATCACTGTCGGATGAGCCGGATCCCGCTGTCGGCAGCCGGCTCATGGACGAGGCGGATTTGACGATCGATCTCTGCACACCCCATGCCGACGCCCTCTCGACGATCGCGGGGCTCGACACGCCCGTCGGTCCCGGCTCGACAATTGCCGCAGTCAGCATCGTCAACTCGGTTAAAGTGCGCACGGCCGAGCTGCTCGTTGAGCGCGGAGCCATGCCGCCCGTCATCACCCGAGGCTCGGTCGTAGGCGCCGAGCGTTCGCGGATCCTCTTCGACGAGGCCTATCGAGAGCATGCGAGGCGCGTCGCCCGCGCCATCGGCGGCGAACCGTCCGATGACTGAGCGAATCCGCCGCAGGAGGTGAAGACGACCGACACGGAGATCGGTCCCCGACCGTCGGGGCGGTCCGTTCGCGACGTGACCAAGTTGGCGCGTCGAATTCACTAGGAGGAGAACGAATGATCCAGAAGGGATCGATCATGGCCAGGGTGATGGTCGGCTTGGCCGCCGTCCTCCTGGTCGCCTCAGCGTGTTCTGCGGCGCCGGGTGCTTCGGGAGGAGCGACGTCCTACACCATCGGATTCACGAACCCGGGCGGCGTCGGCAACGGCTGGCGTGAGGCGATGCTCTGCTCCGCGAAGGTTCAGGCCGTCAAGGCCGGCAACGTCTCCAAGGTGACGATCATCCACCGCGAAACTGACGCGCCCGGCCAGCTGTCCGACATCCGGACCCTGATCGCACAGGGCGTCAACGCGATCATCATCAACCCGGCCGGGCCGGACGCGCTGAACCCGGCCATCGCCGAGGCAATCGCCGCCGGAATCACGGTCGTCTCCGTTGACGCCTCGGTTACCGCACCGGGCGCCTACAACCTCTCCAACGATCAGGAGCAGTACGCGTATCTCGGCGCATCGTGGCTGTTCAAGGAACTGGGCGGCAAGGGCGCCGTCGTGTACATGCGCGGCATCGCCGGCCATCCGGCCGACACCGATCGCGACACGGGCTTCCAGAGGGCACTCAAGGAAAATCCCGGCATCACGATCGCCAACACCGCAGTCACCAAGTGGGACCCGGCGACGGCGACCACCCAGATCAACGACATCATGAGCGCCGGCACGAAGTTCGACGGCATCTGGACCTCGGGTGTCGACTCCAACATCGTTGACGCGCTCAAGGCCGCCAACCATCCGTACGTGCCGATCGTCGGCGCGGACAATGCCGGCTTCGTCACCCAGCTGCTCGCGGCTGATGGCCCGAAGGGCGCCGCGGTCACCAACCCGGCCTCGATCGGCGGCGCCGGTGTCACCCTCGCCCTCCAGATCCTGGCCGGCAAGAAGCCGGCCGAGACGACGGTCCACGTGACCCCGGAGCTCTGGCCCAACACCGACGACGCCGGTAAGGCCAAGCTAACGGCGGCGGCCGATCCGTCGCTCCCCAAGACTTGGCCGCTCGGCCTGACAATCCCGGATTGGACCACCTACACCAAGCCCGAACTGATCGCCTGCAAGGGGCCGGGCGAAGCGTAGCCCGACTCCCAAGCGCGACTGAACATGGGGTGTCGGCTCCGCCGGCACCCCATTCCGACCCGTACACTCCACAACGACCTCCACCAGGACGACCTTGAACGTGATCGAAGGCGCACCTGATCTCTTGCTTGACGCGACGGACGTCGCAAAGCATTACGGGGCCGTCGTCGCTCTGCGATCCGCCTCGCTCGCGGTACGCCGCGGCGAGGTTCACGCCCTCATGGGTGCGAACGGCGCCGGCAAGAGCACGCTCGTCAAGATCCTCACTGGCGGCGTCCGCCCGGACCGCGGGACGATCCTCGTCCGGGGCAAGCCATTCGTCGCCCACTCGCCCGCCGAGGCGCGGCGCAGTGGTGTCGTTTCGGTCTACCAGGAACCGGCCCTCATCCCGGACCTCGATGTCCGCTCGAATCTCCGCCTGACCCAGTCACCGATCGAAGCCACACGTCATTGGCTCGCCGAACTGGGCCTCCCCGACCTGGACCTGAACGACCTCGTCCGCGACCTGCCGCTCGCCTCGCTGCGGATCATCGACCTTGCCCGCGCCCTGGCGATCGAGCCGGACGTCCTCCTGCTCGACGAAATGACGGCGGCTTTGCCGGCGAACCTGACAGAGCTCGTCCTCGAGGTCATCGGGCGCCAGCGCGGAACCGATCGGTCGGTAATCTTCATCTCGCACCGATTGATCGAGATAGCGGCGGTTTGCGACCGGGCAACCGTCCTCCGCGAGGGCCAAACCGTCGGCGTGGTCGACGTCACGGCAGGCTCCGAGCACAGGATCGTGGCCCTGATGCTGGGCGACATGGTCCGCGACCTCCCGGCTCGGGTCGCCGACGTCGCCGCCAGCGCCGGCCATGCGGCCGATGCGACCCCGCGGATCAGCGCTCGCAACCTGAGCTTCGGGACGAAGCTCACGGACGTCTCGTTCGACCTGTATCCCGGCGAAGTGCTCGGTGTCGTCGCCCTCGAAGGCCAGGGCCAGGACGAACTGTTCGACATCCTGTCGGGGTCCGAACGACCGGGCGGCGGCGAGTTCCTCGTCGACGGCGCGGCGGTCTCGTTCCGCCATCCGGCCGACGCGATCCGGGCCGGACTCGTCTACGTCCCCGCCGACCGCGCCGAGGCCCTCCTGATGCAGCGCTCCGTCCGCGAGAACATCGCGCTGCCCTTCACGACGACCTTTGGCGCGTGGGGCCCGATCGACGTCGGCGGCGAGCGACGCAAGGTCGACAAGGCAATCGCGACGCTCCAGATCGACACCCGCGCCGCGGCCGAGGTCCGGCGCCTGTCGGGCGGCAACCAGCAGAAGGTCACGATCGCTCGGTGGGTCGCCGGCGGCGTCCGGACGATGCTCTGCTTCGACCCGACCCGGGGCATCGACATCGGGACCAAGCAGCAGATCTACCAGTTGCTGCGCGATCTTGCCGCCGAGGGCGCTGCCGTCCTGCTCTACACGTCCGAGCTCAAGGAGATCCAGCTCGCCTGCGACCGGACGATCGTGATCTTCCACGGTCGGGTCGTCGCCGAGATCCCAGTAGCCGACGCCGATGAACCGACCCTCCTCCGGGCGGCGTACGACCTCAAAGCCGACGCCCAGATGCCCGAAGACGTCGCCGCAGAAGTGGTGGCCGCCGAGGCGATGAGCGCCGAGGCGGCACCTGATGCGCCCGATGCGCGGCCTGGAGGCCCCTCGTGAGCGCGGCCACGAACGCGGTGGCACCCAGCGGCGGCGGGATCGCCGCGACCGTGGTCGACCTTGCCCGGCGCAACAGCTGGAACCTCGGGCTCGTGGGGATGCTCATCGCCTTCCTGGCAATCACGAAGCTCATCCAGCCGAACTACGGCGCACCCGCGATCCAGGGCCTTGCGATCTCGATCCTGCCGATCGCCTTCGCCGCCGTGGCCCAGGCGATCGTGGTCATCTCCGGCGGAATCGATCTCTCGGTCGGTTCGGTGATGGCCCTTGCGAGCGTCACGTCGGCGGTGCTGATGAAGGGCCAGGGTGACGCCTTCGGCGTGGCGGTCGTCGTGGGGGTCCTCTTGCTCGGGCTGACGGTCGGTGCGATCAATGGCGGACTCATCGTCGTCACGAGAGTGCCGGACATCGTCGTGACGCTGGCCATGTCGTTCGTCTGGGCCGGCGTGGCGCTCCTCATCCTGAACACACCCGGTGGTGGCGCGGCACCCTGGCTCATGGCGATCATCTCCGGGCCACTCGGTAGCGAGTGGCTGCCGAAGGCCCTGATCGTGCTCGCGGTCATCGTGGCCCTCGTCTGGCTGCCGCTTCGTCGTTCGACCCTCGGGCTGAGCTTGTACGCGGTCGGCAGCAGTCCGCTGGCCGCGTTTCGGAGCGGGATCGCCGTCGGCCGAACGAAGATCGTCGCGTACGCCCTCACCGGATTCTTCTCGGCCCTCGGTGGGCTGGCCCTGACCGCCAGCGGCGGTGTCGGCGCGCCGGTGCCAGGGTCCTACACGCTCCAGAGCGTGGCCGCGATCGTTCTCGGCGGGGTCAGCCTCGCGGGCGGACGCGGCGGCGTCCTGGGACCGATCATCGCGGTCGTGGTCCTCGCCCTCGTCCGGACCGACCTGACCTTCATCGGCGTCGACCCCAACTGGGGGACGGCGATCCAGGGCGCGATCCTTATCGGGGTGGTGATGTTCGGCAGCATCGTCGCGATGCGCAAGGTGCGGGCATGACGGGGACCGGCGCAGCCCAGCCGGCCGCCCCGAGCGCCGCGCCGCGGGTCGACGCGGGCTGGCGCCGCACGATCCGCGACCGGCCGCTCATCCCGCTCGGCATCCTCCTCGTGCTCCTCGTCGTGGGCCTCGAGGTGGTGAAGCCCGGGACCGTGAATACCAACTGGCTCGCGACGACCCTCCGGGCCGCCGTCCCACTCGCGATCCTCGCCGCCTGCCAGACCCTGGCGATGCTGACCGGTGGGATCGACCTCTCGGTCGGCGCGGTGGCCTCGATGGCGGCCTTCCTGATGGTCACGCAGGCGACCGGCCAGGGTGCAGTCGTCGCGATCGTCGTCGCGTTCGTCGCCGCAACGATCGCCGGCGTCGTGAACGGGATCGGCATCGGCGTCTTCAAGGTCCATCCGCTGATCATGACCCTCGGCATGAGCCTGGTCGTGCTCGGCCTGATGTCCGTCTACCAACTGCTCATGGTCCAGTCCGGCATCCTCATCCCGGACGCAATCGAGTGGCTGGGATCCGGCATCTCGCTGGGCTTCGTGCCGAACAGTCTCGTCGTCTTCGTGCCGGTCGCCATCCTGATCGTGGTCGGCCTGCGGCGGAGCGGCTACGGTCGGCTGCTGTTCGCGGTCGGCGACAACCCGATTGCCGCGCGCCTCGCCGGAACGCGTGTCTGGCAGGTCCTCCTCGCCCTCTACATCTTGTCGGCGGTGCTGGCGGCCGTCGCTGGAATCCTCATGGCCGGCCTCCTCAACAACGCCACCGTCAGCCTCGCCGAGCAGTCGGTCCTGCCGTCGGTCGCCGCCGCCGTCATCGGCGGAACGTCGATCATGGGTGGCCGCGGCGGCTACTCCGGGACCATCGTCGGAGCGCTGATCCTCACGGTCCTCACCACGCTTCTCACGGTCCTGGAGATGCCGGAGGCCGTCCGGCAGGTGCTGTTCGGGGCGATCATCGTGGCGGTCGCCGCTGCGTACACACGGGTGACCGGCGAAACGTGATTCCTGCGACCCCCCACCTGGGCATCGACCTCGGCGTCACGAATCTCAAGTGGGCAGTCGTCGAGCGGGAGGGCGACGCCTGGCGCTCGCTCGACCAGGGCCAGCGGCCGACCCTCGCGTTGGAAGGGCCCGCTGCCGTCATCGGGCGTGCGACGGAGCTCGGCCAGGCGGCGCTGGAACGCTGGCCCGGGATTGCTTCGGTCGGCGTTGGCATCCCCGGGTTATACGACCCCGTCGCAGGCTCGACGCGATTCCTCGTGAACATGCCCGGGGAGTGGGCCGGGCGGCCGGTCGGGCCGCCGATCGAGGCTGCTCTCGGTCTGCCGGTCGCGCTGATCAACGACGCTCGAGCGTTCGGCTTGGCGGAGTTGCGGCTCGGGGCCGGCCGAGGAGCCGTGTCACTCGTCGGGCTGACACTTGGCACGGGCGTCGGGGGCGTGATCGCGATCGACGGCCGCGTCCATCTCGGGCACGACGGGACGGCCGGGGAGGTCGGCCACCAGACGATCGACCCGGACGGCCCGATGTGCGGCTGCGGTAACCGCGGCTGCCTCGAGGCGTTCACCCGGGCAGATCGGATCGCGGCAGCTTGCGGCACGGATACCGCGGAGGCTGCAGTCGCGGCCGCCCGGGCCGGAGATCGCCGGGCCTTGGACGGACTCGCCGAGATCGGGCGCTACCTGGGAATCGGCATCGCGAACATGGTCGTGGTGCTCTCGCCCGATCGGGTGGTGATCGGCGGCGGGATCGCGGCGGCCGGCGACCTGCTCCTGGAGCCGATCCGGGCCGAGCTCCGCCGCCGCGTCCAGACGACCTCCCTCGACGAGGTGGAGGTCGTGACAGCCGAGCTCGGGACGTGGGCCGGCGCGATCGGCGCGGCGATCTACGGCGCCGAAACTGTGGCGGGGCGGGCGAATGAGACTAACTGTCGGCACCAGCACACCTGCGAGCGCCGGATGACCGCTACCACGATCCGCGGCCGGCTCGTCCTCGATGACCGGATCGCGCCGGGCGCACTCAGCGTGGAGGACGGCCGGATCGCCGGGTTCGAGTTGAACGATGACGCGATCGACGGCCCGCTCGTCGCGCCCGGTTTCGTCGACGTCCACGTCCACGGCTGGGGCGGCCACAGCGCGATGGGCGACGCGGCCGCACTCGACGGCATGGCGCGGGCGCTGCTTGCCCGGGGCGTCACCTCGTTCTTGCCCTCGGCCTGGTCGACGCCCTGGGCGGAACTCGTCGAGTTCGCGGAACGAGTTAGGGAGTGGCTCCCCGCTGCTCCGGGCAATGGCTCGCAGCCCCTCGGCTTCAATCTAGAGGGTCCGTTCCTCTCGGTCGCGAAGAAGGGTGCCCACGACCCGCGGAATCTCCTCGTCCCGGCGGACGTCCCCTTCTCGGATGTCGAGCCGCTCATCGACGGACTGCGCCTGATCACGATCGCGCCCGAGCTGCCGGGTGCGCTCGAGCTCATCGGCTGGCTTCGGGGGCGCGGCATCGCGTGCTCGATGGGCCACTCGGCGGCGACCCTGGACGAGGCCCGAGCCGGCTACGCGGCCGGCGGCACGACGACGACTCACCTCTTCAACGCGATGTCGGGGGTCGACCACCACGCCCCGGGACTCGCCGTCGCAGCGCTGGTCAACGACGAGGCGTACGTCGAGCTCATCGCGGACGGCCACCACGTAGATCGGTCCCTCTGGCCGATCATCTCCCGGTCGAAACCAGCGGGGCGCCTGCTGCTCGTCAGCGATGCCATCCCGCTGGCCGGCATGGGCGACGGGCGGGCGACAGTCGGCGAGATGGAGGTCGATATCGTCGGCGGACGCGTCACGCTCGCCGGGACAACGACCCTGGCTGGCTCTGTGATCGCCCTGGATGATGCGGTCCGGAACCTCGTCCGATCAGGCTTCTCGATCCCGGCGGCGGTCGCCGCGGCCAGCCGCAACCCGCTGACGATGCTGGGCATTCACGATCGCGGCCGGATCGACGCCGGTCAGCGCGCGGATCTCGTCGAGCTCAACGACGACCTCCGCGTCACGCGGGTCATGCGCCGCGGGGAGTGGATCTAGCCCGCAGGCGTCTTCGTGGCGGCCTTCTCGGCCAGCGCCTTGCGCGCCTTGTCCCAGTCCGACCGGAACTGGACGATGCCCTTGTCGGTCAGCGGGTGGTGGACCATCTGCTGGAGGATCTTGAACGGCAGCGTGGCGATGTGCGCGCCCGCGAGCGCGGCCTGGGTCATGTGAACCGGATTCCGGATCGACGCGGCAAGGACTTCCGTGTCCAGCTCGTGGATCGTCACGATGTCGACCAGCTCGCGGATGACGATCATGCCGTCCTGGTTGATGTCGTCGAGCCGCCCGACGAACGGCGAGAGGAGGCTCGCCCCCGCCTTCGCGGCGAGGAGGCCCTGGTTCGCGGTGAAGATCAGGGTGCAGTTCGTCTTGATCCCCTCCTCCGCGAAGCGGCTCATCGCCTCGAGCCCCTCCTCGCTCATCGGGACCTTGACGACGATGTTCGGGGCGAGCTTGGCGAACGCGCGACCCTCGGTCAGCATCCCCTCGACATCCTCGGCCACGACCTCGGCCGAGACGGGACCGTTCGTGATCGTGCAGATCTCCTTGAGGACTTCCTCGTAGGTCGAGCCGCTCGTCTTGGAGAAGAGGGTCGGGTTCGTCGTGACGCCGTCGAGGACACCCCACCTGGCCGCGATCCGGATTTCTTCGATGTCGGCGGTGTCGAGGAAGATCTTCATGTCGTTCGCTCCTGGCAGCGTGGGCAGTCAGGTGAATCTTACGCCCGAACCGGCGTGAGTCCTGAGGCCCCCGCTTCGGGCTGAATCTCCGGCCTGTCGTGGAATTGACAATCCCGTTGACGTGACATCGCGCGACGGGAGACGTCCCAGAGGCCTACACCGTCACTGGGAGCCGCATCAATGGATCCACTGACCGATCGGCACTCTGCCCCGGCCACATCTCGGCCGAGCCTGGCAGTCTGGGGACCGGCAATCATGGCGGTCGCGCTCATGGCCGGAGCATGCTCCGGTACGACGAGCGCGTCGCCGCAGCCCTCCGGGGGCGTCTCGCCTACTCAGTCGCCGCGTCCGACCGGGACCGGCCCGTCCCTCGCGACGCCTCGACCGTCCGGCAGTGGGACGCCTACCGCGACGCCCGGGTCGTCCGCGGCCGCCATGTCGAGTCAGGCTCCGTTGCCCACCATCGCCGTGACCCCACGATCGCCCGCCATCGCCAGCGAGGGACGGATCGCTTTCGGCAGCGGTATGGAAGGATATTCCGCGATCTTACGTGACGGACGCCGACGGAACCGGAGTAGTACGGATTACGCCCGATCCGGCCGGCGGCTACCCGTCCGGCTTCGGTAGCCCGGCGTGGTCGCCCGACGGCGCGAGGATTGCGTTCACCGTCAACCGGGACGTCCAGTCCGACATCTACGTGGCGAAGGCCGACGGGACCGGCGTAGTCCAGCTTACGAACTCCCCCGCTCAGGAAGGTCGCCCGACATGGTCGCCCGACGGCACGAAGATGGCCTTTGGAAGCTTCCTGGACGGCGACGCTGCCGTCTACGTGATGAACGCCGATGGGACCGGAGCGACGCGACTGACCGACGAGCAGACACGCAACGGTGACCCGGCATGGTCGCCGGACGGCACCAAGATCGCCTACGTCAGGTTCGGGCAGTCCATGAGCGAGATCTTCTTGGCGAACGCCGACGGGACCGGATTGAGGCAGGTCCTCGACGATACCGGCGACGCGAGTGCGCCGGCCTGGTCGCCCGATGGCAGCAGGATCGCGTTTGTCCGATATGCGGACGACGACGCCGAGATCTACATGATGAACGCGAACGGGACGGGGCTGGCCCGACTGACGAATTCTCCGTCTCATGATGATGCTGCCCCTGCCTGGTCGCCCGACGGCACAAAGATTGTCTTCACCAGCAACCGCACGGCCAGCCCCCTCGTCGACGGCACGACCGAGGTCTACGTGATGAACGCGGACGGGAGCGGGGTGGAGCGGTTGACGTACGGCTCTGGCTATGGGCCAGCGTGGTCGTCCGCCATCGTTGGGCCCTGAGCAGGCCGCGGGTGGGACCGATGCGCGATCAGGAGGTGATCGTTGCTCCAGTCTGTTCCTCGGCCGGCGGGCTGGCGGAGGGTAGTTCTTGGCTGGGGCGCGCCGCGAAGACCGGCTCACGGCCGTCGCGTACTGCTAGCGACGCGGCCACGAAGCCGTCGAACAGTGGGTGGGGCCGCTCGGGACGTGACTTGAACTCGGGGTGGAACTGCGAGGCGACGAACCACGGGTGGTCCTTGAGTTCGACGATCTCGACGAGCCGGCCATCGGGGCTCTGGCCGGAGAGGAGCATCCCGGCGGCCTCGAGGGTCTGGCGGTAGCGGTTGTTCACCTCGAAGCGGTGGCGGTGACGCTCGTAGATCACCTCGGCGCCGTAGACCGCGGCCGCCTTTGAGCCGGGCGACAGGCGCGCCGGGTAGAGCCCCAGCCGCATCGTCCCGCCCTTGTCTTCGAGCTCGCGCTGGTCGGGCATGAAGTCGATCACCGGGTTCTCGGTGAACATGTCGAACTCGGTCGAGTTGGCGTCCTTGGATTCCATGACCTCGCGGGCGAACTCGATGACGGCGCATTGGAGGCCGAGGCACAAGCCGAGATACGGGACCTTGTGATCGCGAGCGTAGTGGGCCGCCAGGACCTTGCCCTCGATTCCGCGATGACCGAAGCCGCCCGGGACGAGGATGCCGGCTGCGCCGGCGAGGCGGTCGTGGAGGTTGTCGGGCGTCAGCGCCTCGGAGTCCACCCAGCGGACCTTGGCATCGACGCCGTGGGCCCACGCCGCGTGCCGCAGCGCCTCGGTCACGGACAGGTAGGCGTCCGGCAGCTCGATGTACTTGCCGACGAGGGCGATCTCGAGGCTCGGCTTGGGAGCCTTGATGCGCTCGACGAGGGCGCGCCAGGAGTCGAGGTCCGGCTCGACGTCGGCATCGCCGAGGCCCAGGTCACGTACGACGAGCCGGCCGAGGCCCGCCGCCTCGAACATGAGTGGCACTTCATAGATCGTCTCGGCGGTTTCGGCCGGGATGACGGCCTCGACGTCGACGTCCGTGAACAGCGCGATCTTCTCGCGAATCTCGTCGCTGACCGGATGGTCGGAGCGCAGGACGATGACGTCCGGCTGGATACCGATCCCGCGGAGCTCCTTGACCGAGTGCTGGGTCGGCTTCGTTTTGAGCTCGCCCGTCGCGGCCAGCGCTGGCAGCAGGGTCACGTGGATATAGAGGACGTTCGCTCGCCCTACGTCCTTGCGCATCTGGCGGATCGCCTCGAGGAACGGCAGGCTCTCGATGTCGCCGACGGTGCCGCCGACCTCGACGATCACGACGTCAGGATCGCCATCCCGGGCCACCCGGCCGATCCGCTCCTTGATCTCGTTCGTGATGTGGGGAATGACCTGGACCGTGCCGCCGAGGTAGTCGCCGCGGCGCTCCTTGGCGATGACCGCTTGGTAGATGCGGCCGGTCGTGACGTTGCTGAGCTGGGTCAGGTTCTCGTCGATGAAGCGCTCGTAATGGCCAAGGTCGAGATCCGTTTCGGCGCCGTCGTCGGTAACGAACACCTCGCCGTGCTGGTAGGGCGACATCGTCCCGGGGTCGACGTTGATGTAGGGGTCGAGCTTGAGGATCGAGACGTGGAGGCCACGGGCCTTGAGCAACCGGCCGATGCTGGCGGCGGTGATGCCTTTGCCGAGAGAGGAGGTCACGCCTCCGGTCACAAAGACATACTTCGCCATGGGTCGGGTCCTCCGGGGGTTTTTCGAATGCTATCGAATCTTCGCCCGGGATGCGAATCGGGGCCGTTGCGAGTCAGACAGCGCGAGGCGGCGCCCAGCGTGGGCGCCGCGCGTCACGCGTCACGCGTCGATGGCTACTCGAAGGTGAACGATTCGATGACCGACATCGCCTCTGGGATCCAGGCGTCGAGTGTCGCCTGGTCGCGCGTCCAGACCCCAATCGCGACGACGTCGCCGTCGCCGAGGTCGAGGAGGATCAGCCGAACGCGCTGGTCTTCGCCGACGGCGATCCCAGGATTGAGGAACGTGACGAGCGGCTCGGTGGAGCCCTCGCACGTCTTCGTCCATGTGGGATTGCGTCGGAGGTCGAGCCACTGCCCGGGATGACCGTCGATCGTGATCGCCGTTGGCGCGGTCGCGATCAGTCCTTCCACCGTTCCTAGCCAGGTGACGAGGTCGTCGACCGTCCGGCCGACTCCGGGCAGGACCGTGTCGGAGCACGGCTTGTCCTGTGTCATCGCGGTCGGTTGCCGGAAGATCCCAATGTTTCGGCGGCGGTCGACTTCGGCGACTGGGGGCAACTCGGTTGCCGGCACGAGTTCGAACGCATCAGGCCAGTCAGAGGAGTTCGCCCATCCGTTCGGGACCGTGTACGTAACTGCGCCGACGTTCGGCTTCCAGGTGTCTCCCGGATCGAGTCGTGGCGTGATGAACTGGGACTTGTAGGTTGCCGCATCCAGAAGACCGAGACAGTTGTCGTCTGAGAGCGGGCAGCCCATCAGCCACCATTCGCCCTGGACGGCTTCTGCCCGGCCCAAGCAGGCATCCTGCTCCTTTGCGACGGTCAGGATCCGGCCGCTCGGCGTGAGCGACCACGAATACTCGCCGACGTCGCCCTTGATGCACCCGTTGCTACTGGCGGTCGACTCGAGTCGAAGTTGCCTGTCCCCGGTCGCCGACGCGATGGACTCGAAATACTTGAGGGCGGAGCCGGCGGATTGTGCGAATTGGAGACGGTTCTCGCTGACCTCGATCAAAGACCCGGCAGCCAGTTCGACGGGACCACGGTGATCGCCCATCCAGACCGCTCGCAGCTCGTCAGGCACGAGATCAGCGGCGCTCGACGGCGCGTCGCTCGGCGAGGCACTGGGCGCCGGTGTCGGCGACGGCCCGCCCGTGTTAGGACCGTCCGATCTTGTCAGCCACAGGCCGCCCCCGACGGCGAGCACTGTTGCAGCCGCGACGGCCGCAACCATGGAAAGTCGGTTCATGTTCGGAAACCTCCGGGTGAGCCATCGCCACGGCGGCCGCGTCTGCGGCGCCGTCTCGACGGCCTGGAGGACGGCCGCAATCGTCCGATCCGGTGCCTCGTCCGGCATCAGGTCGAGCCAGGCTCGAGCGAGTCGATCGAAGTTCCGTTCGTCGGTCATGCCATCCGTCCTTCGGTGGCGACCGGTGCCGCGTCGGCCTCGATGGCAGCGCGCAGCAACCTGGTCGCGTAGTGGAGTCGCGAGCGGGCCGTTCCGGCCGGGATGCCGAGCGTTTCGGCGATCTCGACCAGGGACAGCCCGAGGTGGTGATGCAGGACGAAGACCGCCCGATGCTCGATCGATACACGCCGGAAGGCGCGGTCGAGCGCATCGCGCTCGACGATCGAGAGCAGGCCATCCGGCCCGACCGGCCCGTCGACCGGCAGGACTCGGACATGGGCCGTCCACGACCGGCGACGCCTGGCCTCGGCGTAGCAGGCGTGGACGAGCAACCGGCGAACCCAGGCCTCGAAGCGGGCCGGGTCGCGGAGCGTCGGGAGCTGGCGCCAGGCCGTGACAAGGGCGCCCTGCAGGGCATCCTCGGCAAGGTCGCCGTCGCGCAGGATTCGCGTGGCGATCGCGTAGAGCCGATCGCTGGTCAGTTGGACCAGCGACGCGAACGCTTCGCGGTCACCATCACGGGCACGAAGGACGAGGTCTTCCACCAGGTCTCCCTCAGCGACCGCGTCGGTTGCGTCCGCGGTCACCACCAATGAGTGTGAGGGCCCGGCGAAACGTTCAGATCAGCGAAGGGACAATCGCAAACCGGTGGGCGAAGCGCTCCGAGTCAGGACCACGCCCGCAACGATGACCAGGCCACCGAATACCTGGCCCGGCCGGATCGCTTCGGTCAGGAAGACGGCCGCGAGCACGACGGCGAGGGCGGGGACGAGGAACTGCAGCGCCGCGGTCCGAGTAGGCCCCACGACCTTGATCCCGTTGGAGACGACGACGTTCGAGATCCCGGCCGCGAGCATCCCCGAATAGATGATCGCGCCCGCAACCTCGGGCCCGGCGCGGCCGAGGTCAACGGATTCGAGTTGAAGGATCGCGACTGGTGCGAGGACGGCCGTTCCCGCGACCGTCGCCCAGGCCGTCGCCCGGAGCGGCGAGATTCGCCGCAGGTATGGCCCCGCGAATGCCGTGTAGATCGACCAGCAGAAGGCCGCGGCGAGCGTGATCACCTCACCGGCGATCGAGCCGCCGATCGAAAGGCCAGGCCCGGACGCGATGACGATCGCGACGCCGACGAAGGAGACGAGGACTCCGGCGAGCTTCACGGGCGTCAGCACGTCGGACCGTGCGATCACCGCGAGGAGCGCGACCATGACCGGCGTCGCGGCAATGATCAACGCTGAGTCGCCGGCAGCCACGGTCGTCAGGCCCGTGGTCCACAGGATCTGGTAGAGCCCGAATCCAAGGCCACCCAGGATCCACATTGCGATGAGGTCGCGCCGTGGCAATCCGATGCTCCCCTCTCGCCAGCGGAGAAGGACGAGCAGCGTCACCGACGCGAGCAGGAACCGAAGGAAGGTGAAACCGACCGGCGGCAGGAACGCCAGGGCCGACTTGACGACGATGAAATTCCCGGCCCAGATCACCATGACGACGAGCACGCCGATCTCGGCAAGCCGCCGGTCGGCGGCGGACGCATCAACGCCCGAATCCTCGGGCGGATGGCGTCGCGGGGCTTCGCCTCCGACCTCGGAGGGCCGGGCGTCTACTGCCCAGGGGGAGCTCTATCGGCTCGTCGAACCCGAGCCGACGAGCCGCCAGGACTTAGGCGCCTTCTCGGTCGAGCTCGAGGATCTCCTCGTCGGCCTCTTCGGTCAGCTTCAGCCAGACGAACAAGCCGGCCAGCACGATCATCGGGATGACGATCAGCGCGGCTAGCGTGATTCCAAGGGCAACGGCGACTGTCTTGAGAGCCCTCATTCGATCAACCTCCTGTGTGTGGGTGGGAAAGGGCGTGAACTGCGATGAACCCTATGAAGTCGGCGCCGGGGCACCCTTCGGTGCCGGTTCCGGCGTTCGCAAGGAAGGCCCGCGGGCGACCATCGCGGCGATATCCTCCCGTGTGAATTCGGCGAGCACGTGCTTGGCGCCGGTTTGGCCGCCCATCAGCAGCCGCACGACGAAGGCGCCGTCCTGCTCGAAGAAGAACACGTCGCGGGGCTTCTGCTCGTCCATGTACCGTCCGAGAACTCGAAACGCCGTCTCGTAATCGCCGGCGTCTCGCTCCGGCTCCGGGTTCGACTTGCCGCGCCGGGCGACCGACTCCTCCATGAACCGGGCGATGTCGTCGTCGAGGAACGTGAGGGTCTCCTTGGTCTGCGCGCCGAGCGACTCCGACCAATTACTGCCGGCGGCCCCGGCCACGACAATTCCCTGGACGATGAACCCGTCGGGCGCCTCGACCAGCAGGACTTCGTGCATGGCGCGCTGGTCGATGAAGGCCCCGATCGATCGGAAGACCTCTTCGAAGTCCTGGCGCGGGCTTCCCTCGTAGATCCGCATCGAGCCTCCTCTATGCGCCGGCCGAAGCGTCATCGGCCTGCCCGGCTCAAGAGCCGGTCGTCTGGTCCAGCAGCCCGCGATCCTTCGCTCGACGATCGCTCGCGCGGAACGCGACGATGGAGGCGAGTGTAGCCACCGTTCCCGTAGCCAGCAAGGCGACGAGTAGTTCGAGCGTCGTCGGAGTGGCGTGGCCGGCCACCGATGCGAAGAAGGAGCCCTCGCCCCCGACCGAGCTCAGGCTGCCGGAGAAGAGCGCCTGCCGAACGCCCTCGATCCACCAGGTGAAGGGGGTCAGCAGGCCGACGACCTGGAGCGGTGCCGGCAGAACCGCGAGCGGGAACACGGCCCCCGAGATGAGGAACAGGGCCCCCGCCGCCGCCTCCGGATACGACCATGCCTCCTGGCGGGACTGGATGCAGACGGCGGCCATGAAGACGCCGACCGCGACGATCGACGTCAGGCCGACAACCATGACGACGACCAGCAGCGGCCAGTTGACGGTCGCCGGATCAAACGGCACGCCGAGCGCTACCACGCCGACAGCAAGCGTGATCAGCGCGCCCATCGCTCCCACCGCGACCCGGGCAACGCCGCGGCCGAGGAGGACCACGAGGAAGTCGCTCGGGCTGACGTAGACGTACTTCAGCATCCGGTAGCGCTCGCGGTCCTCGAGGACGCTCCAGGCGAGCCCGGCGATCCCAGCCATTACGAGCGCCCACAACGCGCTGCCGATGACGACGAAGGCCCGAAACTCGGGCTTCGCGCCGCCGCTGATGACGTCGAGCATGACGACGAGGATCAGGGCCGAGGCGAGCGGCTTCGCGACCGAGTAGATGAAGAAGAGGATCGGATCGGTCCAGTTCGCCTCCATCAGCCAGCCGAGACGGGCCGCCGTGCCGAAGCTGCGCCCGATGTCGGCGGCGCCTCGACCGCGGGTTCGGCTGTGATCGAAGCCGCCCCACGTGGGCGAACCCAGGCCCGATTCGATCGGCGCGTCGATGCCGCTCATTGCCAGCGAATCGAGAGGCGGCCTTCCTTGCGCGCCAGCCTCTCCAGGACCCGAAGTGTCCAGCGGGCCAGCAACAGGAAGACGACGGTCATCGCCACGAGGATGAGCGCCTCGATCTCCGGACTGGGCGTCCCGAGCGGATAAGCGGCGTCGGCGAAGGCCAGCTGGCGCATCGCGTCGAGGCCGACCGCCAACGGCAGCAACGCGATCGCGACCGACCCGAGGATCCCGAGGCGCGCGATCGGGAAGTTCAGCCCTGATACGAAGTAGACCGGCTCGACGAGGAACTGGGTGAGGTGCCAGGCCTCGCGGCCCCACATCAGGAAGAGGCTGGCGAGAACCATGCCCAGACCGTAGAGAGCGGCCAGGGTCAGGAAGAAGACGCCGATCAGCAGGAACCACTGGTCGACGGCGAACGACACGCCAAACAGGGCCGATGCCACGACAAGGACGGCCACGGCGCGGGTCGAGCTCATGACGAAGCCACCGAACGCCATGCCGAACAGCACCGACATGATGTTCATAGGTGCCGCGAAGTAGAGCTCGAGATTGCCCTGGCTCTTCTCCCACCAGAGCTGCTGGGCCATCATCCAGATGACGTTGAGCCAGAAGGCCGTCATCGCCCCGCCCAGCACGACGAAGCCGATGTACTCCGGGGGCGCCTGGACCGCGCGATAGACAAAGACGAACGCGGACGTCGCAAGGAACGGCAGGAGGACCTCGAAGAAGACCCAGCTCTTCTCGCGGAAGAGGCCCGTCACCCGCGGGTAGGCCCGCCCGACAACCGTCCTGAGGTCCGTCGCGATGATCTGGCGGCGCGACCAGTTGGCCGCCTCCTGCGGGCTCGCCGTCGGGCGGTAGACGAAGGGCGAGCTCATATGAGGGCCTCCTCCTCTTCGCGCTCGCCGGGCTCATGGGCGGTATCGCGAGGATCTGGCGTCATGTCGGGTGCGGGCGGCTCAGGGGGCCCGCCGTCCGCCTCCTCGTCGAAGCCGCGACCGACCAGCTCGACGAAGACATCCTCCAGGGAGGGCTCGGACTTTCGCAGGGCGAGGATGTGCGACCCGATTCCGGCGAGTGCGCCGACGACGGTGCCGAGCGCGGCGTCGTCCTCGAGGGTGAGATTGACCTCGACGGTCTGGCGGTCGTGGCTCTCGTCCTGGGCGGCCGCGGCGACCGCGCTCAGGACGCCGGGCAATCGTTTGAGTGCCGCCGTCCCGCCCTCCAGCCTGTCGAGCTCCAGGCGGAAGACCGGTTCGCGCTGGACCCGCTTCTTGAGCTCGTCCGGCGTCCCGAGGGCGAGGATCCGGCCGTGGTCGACGATCGCGATGCGGTCGCACAGCTCGTCGGCCTCGGCCATGTAATGGGTTGTGAGGAGGACGGTCCGTCCGGGCACGGCGGCCTTCCAGGCGAGGACGAGCTCGCGGACGGAGCGGGCCGCGGAGACGTCGAGGCCGAGCGTGGGCTCGTCGAGGAAGAAGATCCACGGGTCGTTGAGGAGGCCGCGGGCGAAGTTCATCTTCTGGCGCTGGCCGGTCGACAGCGTGCTGACGCGCTGCTCCTTCTGCTCCCCCAGCCCGACCGCCTCCACCAGCTCGTCGACGCGGCGCCAGCCGTCCTTCGAGGGGAGGCCGTAGAACTGGCTGAACATCCAGAGCTGCTCGCGGACCGTGAGGATCCCGTAGCCCGACTGCTCGCCGCCGGCGACCATATTCATGATCCGGCGGATCTGCTTGGTCTGGCGCTCGACGTCGAACCCGAAGATGTGGGCCGTGCCAGCCGACGGCAGCAGGAGCGTCGTCAGGATTTTGATGAGCGTCGTCTTGCCGGCGCCGTTGGGCCCGAGCAGCCCGAAGAACTCGCCGGGCTCGACGGCGAGGTCGACACCCTGGAGGGCGACGACCGGGGTCGGCTTGACGTTGTAGACGCGGCGGATCCCGCGGACGTCGATCGCGAGCGGCTGGGACGGCGAGGTGCCGGACACAGAACTCCCCGAGAAGGTGCTGCCTGGAGGGACGCGGAGTATACGCCGCGGTCGTTTGCGGAGCCGTCATCGGCGGCCGTCCCACACGGCGAGAATCAGTCCCCTGTCCGGGTGATGCGGTTGGTTGCATATCCGGGTCCCAGCGGGCTCCTCGCCGCGCCCCCGCTGCAGCCGCCGCCGCCGCCGCCGCCGCCGCCCCGCCCGCGCCGCCGCCCCGCCCCGCCCCGCCCCGCCCGCCGAAGTGATGCACCCAACGGCATCGCGGAGGAACCGACGATGTACGGCGAGGTCAGGAGACGCGCAGCTGACTCGCTACCTGACCCGCAACGAGGGCGTTGTTCACGATCAGGGCGATGTTCGCGCAAATCGAGTCGCCGCCGGTGAGAGCCGCGATCCGGGCGAGCAGCCATGGCGTCAGCTCCGGTCCCGCGACCATGGCCGCGTCCGCGTCGGAGATCGCTCGCTCGATCGCGGTCCGGGCTACCTCCGAAGCCATGGCGTCGGGCTCGGGGACGGGCACGCAAAGCAGGATCGCGCTGCCCAGACCGAGTCCGAGGTGGGCGGCAGTGAGGCGCGCCGCGGCGGCTACGTCCGCGACGGAGGACGGCGCCCTGACCCCGAGGCTCCTGGCGTAGAAGCCGGGCAGCTCGTCCTGGCCCACGGCGACCACCGGCACGCCGCGCGTCTCCAGGTATTCCAGCGTCGCCGGCACGTCGAGGATCGCCTTCGGCCCGGCGCAGACGACGGCCATCGGCGTGCGCGCGAGCTCCTCGAGATCAGACGAGATATCGAAGGACGCCGATCCGCCGGCCTGGCCAAGGGCTCCGCGATGGACGCCGCCAATTCCGCCCGTGGCAAGAACGACGATCCCCGCGGCGTGGGCCGCGATCATCGTCGCCGATACGGTCGTGGCCGCCCAGCCGCCTACGTCGATCGCGGCGGCGAGACTCGGACGAGCCGCCTTGCGGACGGAGCCCGCCGGAGCCGTGGCCAGGGCCTCGAGCGACGGGGCTTCGAGCCCGACGAGGATCCGCCCGCCGCGGATCGCCACGGTCGCCGGCACGGCGTCAGCTTCGCGGACGGCGGCCTCGGAAGCTAGTGCCACCTCGAGGTTCTGCGGGTACGGCAGGCCGTGGCTGATCAGCGTTGACTCGAGAGCGACGACGGGCCGGCCGTCTCGCAGTGCCCCAGCCACCTCCGGCAGGACGTCGAGCCTGTCTGCGATCATCCGAGGGCCAGCTCCGGGGAGCGGGTCGCGAGTTGCCGGGACGCCGCGCGGTGGCCGGCCAGCGCTGCGCGATGGAGCGTCGCGGGACGGGCGCGGGCGTCAGTCGGAGCAGAGAGGTACATCGCGAGGAAGCCGGCGTCGAAGGCGTCGCCCGCACCCGTGGTGTCGGATGCCGCCAGGGCCGGCGTGGCCACCTCGAATCGGTGCGGTCCCGCCAGTCCGCGGGCGAGTACCGTCGCGCCGCCAGGTCCACGCTTGACGATCGCCAGCGGAGCGGACTCGAGCAATCGCCCGACATCCTCGCCACCGAGATACGCCTCCGCCTCCGCCGCCGTCGCGAACAGGATGTCGGGCGTGACATCGTCAACGAGACGCCGGGCGACCCGCCGACCCTGGGTCAGGAGCGGGGCGGCGGACGCGAGATCGAGGCTGACGATGGCGCCGTGCTCGCGCGCCAGCTCGATCGCCCGCCGACCAGCATCCCCAAGCGGCGAGCCGATGAGCGAGTAAGTCGGCAGGTGGAGCAGGTCTCCGGCGAACCAGCCGGGCTTCAGGTCGGCCGGCCGGAGCTCGTCGGCGGCGCCCCGATCGGCCACGAACGAGCGTTCGCCGCCGACCGTCACGATGACCCCGATCCGCCCCGTGGCCCTGCTCGCGACCCGCATCGCCCGGACGGTGACCTTGTCAGACCGGAGTGCTTCGACGAGCGTCCGGCCGATCGCGTCGCGGCCGACCGCCGTCACGAGCGTCGAGCGTGCGCCGAGTCGCGCCAGCCACCGCGCCGTGTTGGCAGCCGAACCGCCCTGGCGCAATGACACACGTCCCGGCACGTCCGTCCCGCGCTGCAGACGCCGCGAGGGGGCCACGACGACGTCGAGCATGAGGTCGCCGAGGACCGTCACCTTCGGCGCGTTCTGACGGCGGCGTGGAAAGCGCGGTGGAAGACGCCGCACGGATCGGGCCATGAAGGCAGGATAGCCTCGGGACGATCTGCGCTGATCGCTAGACTTGCCGCGTGTCCCTCGTCCGTCGGCTCGCCCGTCGCTCGGCGCCCTCGCGCGCGCCGTCTGCCACGGCCGCCGCGCCTGCTCCCGACGGAGTCCCGGAGCTCCACCGCGTCACGCCGCGGCGGGCCGCCGACACGGGCCGCGGGCCTCGCCTGAACCTCCTCCTCCCGACCCTCAACCCCGCCCGCACCTTCGGCGGCGCAAAGACCGCACTCGATCTCTCGGATGCCCTCGCCACGTCATTCCCGCGCCACCGGATCATCACGTTCACCCCGGTGTCGAACGCCGGTCTGGCCGGCCTCCTGGGCTTCCAACTCGTCGAGCCCGCCGATGACTCGCACTACGATCGGCAGGTCGTCGCCGTGCCGCGAGACGGCGACACCTCGATCCCCGTCGGCGCCGACGACGCGTTCCTCGCGACGTTCTGGACGACTGCCGAACTGGCCGTCCGGGTCGCGAAATGGCAGGCCGCCGAATACGACCAGCCGGTCCGTCCATTCGGCTACCTTGTCCAGGACTTCGAGCCCGGCTTCTATCCTTGGTCGGGCCAGTGGGCGTTGGCCAGGCAGACGTACGCCGGCGACGTCCCGACGATCGCCGTGATCAACACGAGCCTCCTCCGCGACCACCTCGCCGGCGAGGGCATCCGGTTCGCCGGCGAGTTCACGTTCGAGCCCAGGCTGGCGACCGCCCTCCGGCCCTTCCTCGACGAGGCGCCGCGCGAGCGAACGCGCCGGGTCGTCCTCTACGGCCGGCCCGAAACGCCACGCAACGCCTTTCCGCTCATCGTCGACGGCCTCCGCGAGTGGGCGAGAACGGATCCCAAGGCGCGCGATTGGAAGGTCGAGTCGGCCGGCCGAAAGCACGCGTCAATCGATCTCGCGCCCGGCCTCCGGCTCCGATCGCTCGGCAAGCTCGAGCTCGCGGCCTATGGCGCACTCCTCCGCGAGTCGGCCGTCGGGTTGTCACTCATGATCTCGCCGCACCCGAGCTACCCGCCGCTCGACATGGCCCATCTCGGCATGCTCGTCGCGACGAACCAATTCGCGGCCAAGGACCTCTCGATCTGGCACCAGAACATCCGCTCGCTTCCGCGCCTGTCGGCTGACAGCATCGGAGCGGCCCTCCGGGACCTGACGGATGCGTTCGAGGCCGACCCAGGGGCCGGCGATCGTGGCCGACCCCTTCGCCCCGATTTCCTCGCCAGCGGTCCCCTCTTCCCGTTCGCGGAGGAGTTGGCGGAGCGGCTGAAGGCCGGGTCCTGACGGCCTTGCGACCTATACTTCCGGGGACCTCCACTTGCCCTGTGCCCGGAGTCCACGTCCCATGACCGTCGCTGCGCAATCGCTCGACCAGCTCGCCATCAATACGATCCGGACGCTGGCAGTCGACGGCGTCCAGAAGGCGAACTCGGGCCACCCGGGAGCCCCGATGGGCGCTGCGCCGATGGCGTACACCCTCTGGACGCGATTCCTCCGTCATGCCCCGACGCGCCCGGACTGGCCGGATCGCGACCGGTTCGTCCTGTCGGCCGGCCACGCGTCGATGCTCCTCTATTCGCTGCTTCATCTGACCGGCTACGAGGTATCGCTCGACGACCTGAAATCGTTCCGCCAGTGGGGCTCGAAGACGCCGGGCCATCCCGAATTCGGCCTGACGCCGGGCGTCGAGGCCTCGACCGGGCCGCTCGGCCAGGGCTTCGCGAATGCCGTTGGCATGGCGATCGCCGAGCGCCGCCTCGCGTTCGAGTTCAACCGGCCAGGCCACGACATCGTCGACCACTGGACGTACACCCTCTGCTCCGACGGCGACCTCCAGGAGGGGATCGCCTCGGAAGCCGCCTCGCTGGCCGGCCATCTCCGCCTCGGCAAGCTCATCGCGCTCTACGACGATAACGGCATCCAGCTCGACGGGCCGACGAAGATGGCCTGGTCCGAGGACGTCCTCTGCCCGGTTCGCGGCCTATCCGTGGCACACCCAGCGAGTTGAGGACGGTAACGATGTCGAGGCGATTGCCCTGGCGATCGAGGCCGCCCGCCAGGACCCTCGGCCATCGATCATCGCCGTGAGGACCCACATCGGGTTCGGCAGCCCGAACCGCCAGGACACGCAGAAGGCCCACGGTCAGCCGCTCGGCGCCGACGAGGTCCGGCTCGTCAAGGAGGCATACGGCTGGGATCCGGACCGCGACTTCTACGTCCCCGACGAAGCGGGCTCGCTCTTCCGCGAAGCGATCTCGGCTGGCGAAGCGCTCGTGGAGGCATGGGAGGAAGAGCTCGACTCCTATGGCCGTGAGTTCCCGGACCTCGCCGCGGAGCTACGTCGCCGCCTCGCCGGGAAGCTCGCGGACGGCTGGGATAAGGGCCTCAAGACGTATCCCGTCGGTGAGGAGGTCGCGACCCGCAACGCAAGCCAGGAGGCAATCCAGGCGCTCGCCGGCCCGGTGCCGGAGCTGTTCGGGGGCGCGGCGGACCTGTCGGAGTCGAACCTGACCGACATCAAGGGCGCGCCGGAATTCCAGGCGGATCAGCCCGGCCGGAACATCCGGTTCGGCGTCCGCGAGCATGCGATGGGCGGGGCCTCGAACGGGATCGCCTACCACGGCGCCTTCATCCCCTACGCCGGCACGTTCCTGACGTTCAGCGACTACATGCGGGGATCTGTCAGGCTCGCGGCGCTCAGCGGCCTCCATGTCGTCTACGTCTGGACCCACGACTCAGTGGGGTTGGGCGAGGACGGGCCGACGCACCAGCCCATCGAGCACTACGCGGCGCTGCGGGCCATCCCGAACCTCTGGTTCATCCGTCCCGGCGACGCGAACGAGGCCGCCGCGGCGTGGGCCATCGCCCTCGAACGCGGCGCCGAGTCGCCATCCGGGCCGGTCGGGCTCTCGCTGACCCGCCAGAAGCTGCCGACACTGCCGGGGACCGCGGAGCATGCCCGCGATGGCGTCGGGCGCGGCGGCTACGTCCTGCGCGAGGCATCGGGCGGGGCAGGGTCGATCAAGATGATCCTTATCGGGACCGGCTCCGAGCTCCAGCTCGCGTTCGGCGCGGCGGAGGCGCTCGAGAAAGAAGGCGTCCCGAGCCGGGTCGTGTCGATGCCATGCTGGGAGCTGTTCGAGCGCCAGGACGCCGCGTATCGCGCGAGCGTCCTCCCGGCCGCGGCCCGCAAACGCGTGTCCGTCGAATCCGGTGTCTCGCTGGGCTGGGAGCGCTGGGTCGGCGACGAAGGCGCGATCGTCGGTCTCGACCACTTCGGAGCGTCGGCGCCGGCGGGGACGATCTTCGAGAAGTTCGGCTTCAGCGTGGATCGTCTCGTCGATGTCGCGGGCGGCGTGCTCGCCGGCAAGGTGCACGGACCGATCCCGACCCTCGAGCCGGGCCATCTGCCGGCCCCGCGCGGCGGCCACCCGACGCTCAGCGGCGGGGACCCCGGTGTCGAGCGCTCATCCGGCACGGATCCGGGCCACAGCTGATGCCCATCTGATGCGGGTCGCGTTCGCCGCGGACCACGCGGGGGCAGCGATGAAGGACGAGCTGATTCGCCGGCTTCGAGCGGACGGGCTTGACCACGAGCTCATCGACCTCGGCGGTGACGGCCTCGATCCGACCGACGACTACCCGGACTTCGCCCAACGCCTGGGCCTCGCGATCCGGGACGGCCGCGCCGATCGCGGCATCCTGATCTGCGGCTCCGGCGTCGGGGCGAGCGTCGCGGCCAACAAGATGAAGGGCATCCGCTCCGCCGTCTGTCATGACACGTACTCGGCCCACCAGGGCGTCGAGCACGACGACATGAACGTCCTGACGCTCGGCGCCCGGGTCATCGGGCCCGAGCCGGCCTACGAGTGCAGCGTCGCCTTCCTCGCAGCCACCTTCAGCGGGGAGGATCGCCATCGGCGGCGGCTCGCCAAGGTTGACGCAATCGAAGCCGCGGGCTGACGCAGCGCCGGCGAGTTGACGCAGCGCCGGCGAGCCCCCGAAGCCGCAAGGGCTATCCTGTTGCTCCCACAGGAGGAAGCGCGGTGACCGACGCCACTGGGACGACCTCACCACTCGGGTTTGCCCTGGGCGAGCACGAGCCCGCCTATCGGGATGCGGTCGATCGCGCACGGGACGAGGCCTGGGCCGAGCGTCTCTTCGCCCGCGACACGACCCTCTGGTCGACCGACCCGCGCGTCCAGGCCGCCATTGCCGATCGCCTCGGCTGGCTCGACGCCCCCGCCCACTTCGCCATGCAGGTCGCGGCGCTCGAGGGGTTCGGCGAGGGGATCCGCGAGGCGGGCTTCACGACGGCGATCGTGGCCGGGATGGGCGGCAGCAGCCTCGCTCCGGAAGTCCTCGTCCAAACGTTCGGCAGCGGCGAGGGCTGGCTGGACCTGCGAGTTCTCGACTCGACCGATCCCGCTGCGGTGGCCGCGACCGTCGACGACCTCGACCCGCTCGCGACCCTGTTCATCGTCGCCAGCAAGTCCGGCACGACGACGGAGCCGCTCGCGTTCCAGGCCGATGCCTGGGACCGCATCGAGAAGGCCCTGCGAAGCCGGCACGCCCCGCGCAACGAGCATGCCGGCGAGCTGATGATCGCCATCACGGACCCGGGCAAGAGCGTCGAGGCAATTCCGCATCACGACGAGCTCCGCGAGACGTTCCTCAACCCGCCCGACATCGGTGGCCGATATGCCGCGCTCTCGTACGTCGGCCTCGTTCCGGCAAGCCTCATCGGCCTCGACCTCGATCCGCTCCTCGCGTCCGCTGCGTCGATGCTCGCCGCCTGCCAGGAGCCGGAGCCCGAGGCCAACCCTGGGGTCAGCCTCGGCCTCGCCCTGGGGGTTCTCGCCAAGGCCGGCCGCGACAAGGTCACGTTCCTGCCTGACCCCGAGATCTCGACCTTCGGCGCATGGGCGGAGCAGCTCATCGCCGAGAGCACGGGCAAGCGCGGCGTGGGGATCGTCCCTGTCGATCGGGAGCCGATCGGCTCGGCCGTCCTCTACGGCCCGGATCGGGTCATCGTCCGCCTCACGCTCGCAGGCTCGTCAGGCCCGGAGGTGACCGAAGCCGACGCGCTGGCCGATGCCCTCGAGGCGGCCGGCCATCCGATCATCCGGATCCGGGTCCCCGACCCGATCGATCTCGGGGCGGAGTTCATCCGGTGGGAGGTCGCGACGGCAATCGCCGGCGCGGTGCTCGGCATCGACCCCTTCGACCAACCCAACGTCGAGGAAGCCAAGGAGCGGACACGGGCGCTGCTCGAGCATCACGGCGACGGACGCCGGCGAGCGACAGACGCCGCCGCGTCGACACCGATCGCGACGTCCGGAGGAGTCGCACTCTTCGGCGATGCGCCGCTCCGGCTGAGTGAGAGCGGCGACCAAACGCTCGCGGGAGAGATGCGACGGCACCTTGCCCGCCGCCGCCCGAACGCCTATCTGTCGATCCAGGCCTTCATTGCCCCGACGGCTGCCCGCGACGAGGCGATCGCCCGGATCCGCGTCCTCCTCCGCGAGGCGACCGGCTGCGCCACGACCGCCGGCTACGGGCCGCGCTTCCTCCACTCCACCGGCCAGCTCCACAAGGGCGGCGCGCCGATCGGTTGGTTTATCCAGCTCACGTCGGACCATCCCGTCGATCGCCCCATCCCGGGTTGGCCGTATTCGTTCGGCGAGCTGATCGACGCGCAGGCCCAGGGCGACTTCGAGGCGATCGAGTCGCATGATCTGCCCATCGTCAGAGTCCACCTGAAGGATCCCGAGACCGACCTGGCGACTCTCGAAGACGCCCTCGCCGAGGCACTCGCCTCCGCCTGAGGTGCCAGACCATCACCCCGATTGACAGGGAGGCCCACGGATGCAGATCGGTTTCGTCGGACTCGGTCGGATGGGCGCCAACATGGTTCGGCGCCTCCTCCGCGACGGCCACGAGGTCGTCGCCTATAACCGGACGCCGGAGAAGACGAAGGAGATCGCCGGGGAGGGCGCTGTGCCGGCGTTCTCGATCGAGGAACTCGTCTCGAAGCTGAAGGCGCCGCGAGCCGTCTGGATCATGGTCCCCGCCGGCGACGCGACCGAGGCCCAGATCGCCGAACTGCTCGAACACCTCGAGACGGGCGACACGATCATCGACGGCGGCAACACCAACTTCCACGACGACCAGCGCCGCCATCCCGAGCTCAAGGCCAAGGGGATCAACTACGTCGATGCCGGAACGAGCGGCGGGATCTGGGGACTCCAGGTCGGGTACTGCCTGATGGTCGGCGGAGATCGTGAAGCCGTCGAGCCGCTCGAGCCGATTTTTAAGTCCCTGGCGCCGGAGGGCGGCTACCTCCACGTCGGAGGCCCGGGTGCCGGGCATTACGTGAAGATGGTCCACAACGGGATCGAGTACGGGCTCATGCAGGCCTACGCGGAAGGCTTCGAGATCATGCACGCGGCCTCGTACGAGCTCGACCTCGCCGCGATATCCGAGCTGTGGATGCAGGGCTCGGTGGTCCGGTCGTGGCTGCTCGAGCTCGCCGCCCGGGCATTCCGAGCGAACGGCCCGGACCTCGAGCACATCAAGGGCTACGTGTCGGACTCCGGCGAGGGCCGCTGGACCGTCCAGGAGGCGATCGACCACGACGTTCCCGCGCCGGTGATCACGCTCTCGCTGCTGACCCGGTTCCGATCGCGCCAGGACGATTCGTACGGGGCGAAAGTGCTCGCCGCGCTAAGGAATGAGTTCGGTGGTCATGCCGTGAAGACCGAATGAACCGGCAACCTCAGCGTTGAGCGGTCGCACGCGCACCGAGGTCCCAGGCGGAGCTCCGCGACGCCATGGGCCCGAGGTGACTCCCAAGCGTCGGCGTGTCGCGCCGGACGAGCCCTCGCCGCCTGGCGCACCGGACGCCCCGGAGCCCGGGCAACACGAGCATCCGTATCCCGCGCCGCGGCCGAAGGACGCCCCGCGGACGATGCGCGACCTGCGTCTGTCGCGAGGGACCCGCCGCAAGCCCCACAAAGCAGAGGACAACCCCCTCCGCGAGGGTCTCCGCCTCGAGCGAGTCCCGGACCCCAGTGTCCTCGCGCTGTTCGGAGCCACCGGCGACCTTGCCCACCGCAAGGTCGTTCCAGCGCTGTACCACTTGTGGCGGACGAACCTCCTGCCGCACGAATTCGTGCTCCTGGCCACCGGTCGCCGCGAGTACGACGACGACACCCTCCGGGCCGAATATCGAGCCTCGCTGGAGATGTACTCGCGCGTCCTGCCGATCGACGAGGCCGCCTGGCGCTCATTCGCGTCGCGGATCCGCTACCGCCGCTGCGACTTCAGCGATCCAGCCGGCTTCGACCGGCTGGTCGTGACGCTTGAGGAGATCGACCGCGAACAGAACAGCCGCGGCAACCATCTCTACTACCTCGCGACCCAGCCATCGGCATTCGCTGAGATCGTTACCCAGCTGGGCCGCGTGGGACTCGACCACGAGAAGCACGACGGAGGCTGGCGACGGATCGTGATCGAGAAGCCCTTCGGCTACGACCTCCAGTCGGCGATCCGGCTCAACCGCGAAGTCGGCAAGGTCTTCCGCGAGTCGCAGGTCTATCGAATCGATCACTACCTCGGCAAGGAAACGGTCCGCAACCTCCTTGTCTTCCGGTTCGGCAACGGGATCTTCGAGCCCATCTGGAACCGCCGCCACATAGACCATATCCAGATCACCGTCGCTGAATCGATCGGAGTCGAGAATCGCGGCGCGTTCTACGAGGAGACGGGTGCCGCCCGCGACTTCCTCCAGAACCACCTGCTCCAGTTGATGAGCCTCGTGGCGATGGAGCCACCCGCGACGTTCGATGCCGAAGCCCTCCGCGACGAGAAGGTCAAGGTGATCCGGGCGATCGGCGAGATGACGCCCGACAAGGTCCGCATGGATGTCGTCCGTGGCCAGTACGGCCCCGGCTGGGTCGCCGGCAAGTCGGTCCCGGGCTACCGCCAGGAGCCGGAGGTCGACCCGGAGTCGGAAACGGAGACGTACATCGCTGCCCACCTCGAGGTCGATGACTGGCGCTGGTCGGGTGTCCCGTTCTACCTCCGCACGGGCAAGCGCCTGCCGAAGCGAGCCTCCGAGATCGCGATCCAGTTCAAGGAAGTGCCGCATCGGCTGTTCCGTGGCTCTGCCGTTGAGCCCGACCCGAACCTGCTGGCGATCCGGATCCAGCCGGACGAGGGAATCATGCTCCGCTTCGGGGCGAAGGTGCCTGGTCTCGGAATCGACGTCCGGTCGGTGAACATGGACTTCACCTACGGTTCCGCCTTTTCGGTCGACTCACCCGACGCCTACGAGACGCTGATCCTCGATGTGTTGCTCGGCGATGCGTCGCTGTTCACCAGGTCCGACGAGGTCGAGGGCGCCTGGGGGATCGTCACGCCGATGATCGAGACATGGGCCAGCGAGCCGCCGCCCGACTTCCCCAACTACGAAGCGGGCACCTGGGGCCCCGAAGAGGCCGATGAATTGCTGGCCGGCGCAGGCCGTAGGTGGCGGCGAATCTGAATGGGGATCTCCGCCGTTCCCAGCGACAAGGGCATGCGCTGGCGATCCCGCGCGAACAGCATCGACGGTATCGAGCAGGAGCTGGCCCGGATCTGGGCCCAGCCGAACCTCCACCCCGACGCCGACGGGGACGAGGTCGCGGACCGCCACGTCGCCGCCCGGACCAGCGTGATGAACCTCGTCGTCATCGCCCGCCGGCCGGAGGTGGGCGAGCGCTGCGCGGCGACGATCGAGGACCTGACCGGCCGCCATCCGTCGCGGACCCTCATCGTGTCGCCGGCCGATCCCGACGGTCCCTCGTGGCTCGACGCCCAGATCCAGGCCCATTGCGTCCTGCCGCGCGAGAACGCGCCGGCGACCTGCGCTGAGACGATCTACCTGATGTGCGGCGGCGAGTCGGGCCGCCATCTCGACGCGATCGTCGCCCCCCTCCTCATCCACGACCTGCCCGTCACGGTCTGGTGGCCCGACGAGCCGCCGTTCGGAACGGAGCCCGCCAACGACGTCTTCGACATGGCGGATCGGCTTGTCGTCGACGGCTCCACGTGGCACGGGACGGGCCTCGGCCAGCTCCGCCACCTGGCGGCGCTCCAGGAGCGCCGGCCGATCGCAATCTCTGACTTCGCGCTCGTTCGACAGTCGCGCTGGCGGGAGGCGATCGCTTCGATCTTCGACATCCCCGACTTCCTGCCCTACCTCCGCCACCTCAGGCGGATCAGCGTGACGTACGGCGTTCGCGAGGAGGGCGGTGTCGAGATGGCGAACGTCGTCAAGCCCGTCTACCACGCGGCGTGGCTGGCGTCGCGCCTCGGGATGCGCGTCGAGCGACCGCTCGCGCCCGTCGCGAGCCCGGTCCGCCCGGCGGCCGCCCGGCACGGCGGAGCTGCTCCGCTGACGACCTTCGGTGGCGGCCTTGGGGCGACGCTCCGGCTCGATCGGACGGATGTCGCGGTCGTCGTCCGCCCCGTCCTCTCGGAGATGCCGCCGGGGACGACCCTCCGGATCGAGCTCCGCGCCGACTACCGCGGCTCCGAGCTGCGGGCCGACGTCACAGCCGAGCAGGACGCGGTTCATGCCCGCGTCTGGCAGGACGGCGTTCACTGTCTCGAGCGGGGTTTCAACGCCCCGCGCCGCACGGACGTCGATCTCCTGGAGGAGGTGATCGAAGCGGGCGGGCGGGACCCGGTGGCCGTCGGGGCGACCCGGATGGCCGCTGAGCTCGCGGGCGGGCCCCTGACATGACGGTCAGTCCGATCACGAACGAACCGGAAATCGCGATCCGGCGCGACCCGGAGGCGTGCGCGCGGACCGCAGCCGAGATGATCGCGTCGGCGCTCATCGATGCCGTCGCTGACCACGAGCGCGCGCACTGGGCGACGACCGGCGGCTCGACCCCGGCAGCGATCTATCGCAATCTCGCCGTCCCGCCGCTTCGCGACCGTCTCCCGTGGGAGTTCGTCGAGCTGTGGTGGGGCGACGAGCGGTTCGTCCCAGCCGACCATCCGTTGTCGAACGCCAAGATCGCGACGGGCGACCTCCTCGAGATCGGCGCGCTCAGCGGCCAATCTGGCACCGGCAGTTCCGGCGCGGATGTCGGCGGTCGACGGACGGCGGGTGCCCCGATCCCGGCCGAGAACGTCCATCCGATTCCAACAGGGCAGGCGATCGCGGAGGGCGTCGGGCCGATCTGGGCGGCCCAGCGATACGCGGAGACCCTTCGGGAGCTGGGGCCGCCCGTCGAGGGCCGCTGGCCGGCCTTCGATCTCGTGCTCCTCGGCATCGGTCCGGACGGTCATGTCCTGTCGGTCTTCCCGGGATCGGAGACGTTCGATAAGGACGACACCGTCGTTGGCGTCCCGGCGCCGACGCACGTCGAGCCACACGTCGCCCGGGTCACCCTCAATCCGCGGGTGCTTGACGTGGCGCGCCGGATCATCGTCGTCGCGCACGGCGCCGGAAAGGCCGCGATCCTCGCGGAGGTCCTGGGCCCCGAGCGCGATGAACGGCGATGGCCTGCCCAGCTGGCGCGTCGCGCCGCGGCGACCTGGATTCTCGACGAAGCGGCAGCATCCGCCCTCAGTCGGTGACAGATCCGCCGCCGACGACCGCCGACGAGATCACCATCCGCCGCGCCGTCTTGGCCGATGCCCCGGCCGTCGCTGACGTCTACCTCGCCGCGTTCAAGGCCACGTACGACTTCCCGCTCGCGCACACCGACGAGGAGTGCCGCGGATGGCTGGCCGAGGAGGTCGTGCCCCGGATGGAGACGTGGGTCGCCGAGACCGGCGGCCGGGTGGTCGCGATGATGGTCCTCGACGAGGCGGGCATCGGCCACCTCTACGTCGATCCGCCGTGGCACCGCCACGGGATCGGCAGCCGGCTGATGGAGCTCGCGAAGCAGCGGCGACAACGGGGCCTCGAGCTATACACGTTCCAGGTCAACGAGCGCGCCCGGCGGTTCTACGAGCGGCATGGTTTCGTTGTCGCGATGCTCGGCGACGGCTCGGGCAACGAGGAAGGCCAACCGGACGTGCTCTACCGCTGGCGGCCGTGACCGCCGTTCGGCGGACCGTCGTCTCGCCCGACGGCACGCCGATCGCGGTCTTTTCGTCCGGAGAGGGGCCTCCGCTCCTGCTCGTTCACGGCGCGACTGCCGATCACACGACCTGGCGATCCGTCGGGCCGCGGCTCGAGCGGAGGTTCCGCCTGCATGCCATCGACCGGCGCGGTCGCGGGGCCTCCGGTGATGGGCCGGCCTACTCGATCGAACGCGAGTACGAGGACCTGGCCACGGTCACCGACGCGGTGGCCGCCGATACCGGCGCGCCTGTCGACGTCGTTGGTCACTCGTACGGCGGTCGATGTGCCCTCGGGGCCGCGCTGCTGATTCCGAGGATCGGCCGGCTCGTCGTGTACGAGGGCGCACCGAGCCCGTCAGGCGCCGGGGCTGGCGGGGCTGCCGCCGACCGCGTCACGGCCGCGGGCTACCGGCCGGCGGGCGTCGAGCGCCGGATCGCCGCGCTCGTCGAGGCGGGCGACCGGGACGCCGCGCTCGAGACGTTCATGCGGGAGATCGTCCGGATGCCGCCCGCTGACCTCGCGGCGTTCCGCGCGGACCCGATCTGGCCGGTCCGCGCTGCGGCCGTCGGGACGACGCTGCGAGAACTCGAGGGTGAGGCGTCGCAGGCGGCGTCGCTCGAGGCGCTGGCGGGCGTCGCTCAACCGGTCCTGCAGCTTCTCGGCGGGGAGAGCGCGGCGCCGTTTCGAGAGGCCACCGACGCCCTCGACGCGCGGCTTGGTGACGGCCGCGTCGTTGTAATCGACGGCGCGCGACATGCCGCGCATCACACCCACGTCGACGCGTTCGTTGCCGCCGTGGAGTCGTTCCTCGGCGCGGGCGACATGGCAGACTGACCCGATGGACCTCTTCTACTGGATCATCATCGGCTTCCTGGGAGGCGCCCTGTCCGGCGCCGTCGTCGGCGGCCGGACGGCCCGCGGCTGCCTCCCGAACGTCGTCGTCGGGATCCTTGGGGCGATTGTTGGCGGCTGGCTGGCAAGCCAGATGGGGTTCAGCTCGGGTGAGGGCTTCATCGCGGCCGTCGTCGTCTCGGTCTTCGGAGCGATCATCGTCCGGGTGATCCTCGAGGCGATCAGCCCCAAGGACTGAGCGCCGACGCGTCCGAACGGCCGGGACTACCATCACAGCATGACCGAAACAGAGACGCCCACCGCGTCGACTGCGCCTCCCGCGGACCAGCGGCCCTACTCGCCCGGGCTCGAGGGAGTGCTCGCCGGTGAGACGGCGCTCAGCGAGGTCGACGGCGAACGCGGGCGGCTCATCTATCGCGGCTACAGGATCGGCGATCTGGTCGAGCGCGGGAGCTATCCAGGCGTCGCGAACCTCCTGTGGACCGGCGACTGGGCGCCAGAGCATCACCTGCCGACCGCTCCGATCCCCGGGCCGGTTCTCGAGATCCTCAAGGCGCTGCCGACGTCGACGAAGCCGATGGATGCGCTGCGAACGGCTGTCTCCGCCTGGGGCGCGACGCAGGATCTGCCCTGGCCACCCACGGTCGACCAGGCCCGAGCGCTGACGTCCTTCTCGCCGTCGGCTCTCGCCGCGTTCGCCCGCCTGCGCGAGGGCAAGGACCCGGTCGAACCTGATCCGTCCCTCGATCTGGTCGAGGGCTTCCTTTACCAGCTGAAGGGTGAGCGTCCGGATCCTGGCACCGCGCGAGCGCTCGATGCCTACTTCATCGTCGGGGCCGAGCACGGCTTCAATGCCTCGACGTTCACGGCGCGGGTGATCACCTCGACCCGCTCCGACATCGCGTCGGCGGTCGCGGGGGCGATCGGGACGATGAAGGGGCCGCTCCACGGTGGCGCGCCGTCGGAGGTCGTCGACCAGCTGGCGAAGGTCGGATCCGTCGAGCACGCCGAGGAATGGCTGCGCGGCGCCCTCGACCGCGGCGAGCGCCTCATGGGCTTCGGCCATCGCGTCTACCGCGCCTATGACCCGCGAGCGGCGGCGCTGCGAAAGGTCGCCGAGGGGATGGAGCACAAGCCCGACTGGCTGCAGCTCGCCATCGAGGTCGAGGACGTCGCGTTGCGGCTCCTTGCGGAGCGCCACCCGGAGCGGGCGCTCAAGACCAACGTCGAGTACTACGCGGCGCCGGTCCTGCAGGGCGTCGGCCTGACGCCCGACCTCTTCCCGGCGACGTTCTCGCTCGCCCGCCATGCCGGCTGGACCGCTCACGTCCTCGAGCAGGCCGGCGACAACCGCCTGATCCGCCCCGACGTCCGCTACGTCGGCCCCGCGGAGCGCGACCTGCCCAGCTGACCTCGATCACGCGGCAGCCGGCTGCGGCGGCCTGGCGCCTCGACGAGGCCGCCACCCGCTCGGCGATGCGATCGACCACGTACTTCGCGTCGCGACCAGCGCCGGCCACGAGCATCGACGAAAAGGCGAATTGGAACGGGACGCCAAGGAAGTACAGACCGGGTACGGTCGGGCTGACGCCGCGCTCCTCGACCGGCCAGCCGTCGTCGCCGACGACCGGCGCGGCAACGAAGCTGTAATCGGGCCGGTAGCCGGTGGCCCAGATCACGTTGGCCACGTCGAGAACGGTGCCATCGGCGAGCATCGGCCGGCCGTCCCTGACGCCGACGGTCTTGTCGTCGTAGCGCTCGACGCCGGCCCGGTCCAGGTCCCCGAGGCGGACCCGCAGGAGCGGGCCGCCGCCTTTGCGTACTTCCGGGCGCATCTTCCGCCCCATCGGCGTACGCATCGTGAGGACGTGTCCGAACACGAACTCGACGATCGGCCAGCCCGGGATGGCCCGCCTCGTGTCGGTGACCCGGATTGGCATCTGCCCGTGGGACTTGCCGGACAGGATCGTCCGGTGGCCGGCATTGGCGGCCTCGAAGGCGATGTCGGCGCCGGAGTGGGACAGGCCGACGACCAGCACGGCGCCGTCGCGGAGCTGCGCCGGGTTGCGGTACTCGTGCGAGTGAAGCTGCCGGATCGACGGGTCGAGCTCGCCGGCGAATACCGGGACATTGGGCTGTCGGAACGGGCCGGTCGCGACGATGACCTGGCGCGCCGCGAGCCGGGTGCCGTTGGTTGTCGACACGAGGAAGCCGCCGTCGACCGGCTCGACGCGTTGGACGCGCGTGCCGCTCCTGACGAGCAGGTCGAACCGGTGCGCGTATGCCTCGAGGTAGTCGGCCATCTCGCGACCGGTCGGCCAACGGAATGATGGCCCAGGGAATCGCATACCCGGGAGCGAGTCGTACCTGGCCGGGCTGTAGAGGCGGAGGGAGTCCCAGCGGTCGCGCCAGTGGTCGCCGATCCGCTCGTCGGCGTCGAGGATCAGGAACGGCATGCCGCGCTTCTGGAGGTGAAAGCCGGCCGAGAGCCCGGCCTGTCCCGCCCCGATGATCAGCGTCTCGATTCGTTCGGACTCGTTCGGCATCGCCATCACCTCTCGACCTTCCCGATAGTTCGGTTGCGGAGGCGACCAGGGGATCCCCGGTCGCCGGCATCAACCTAGGCCGAGAAGGAGCGGGCCCGCATCGGCGGAAGTACCCAAATTCAGGGCTCACCTCGATGGGTACGAGGCTGGACGCTAGATCAGGTCGTGCTCGTAGGCGTATGCCGTGGCCGCCGAACGCGACTGCACGTCGAGCTTCGAGAAGAGGTTGCTGACGTGGCGGTCGACGGTCCGCTCGCTGATGACGAGCTTGCCCGCGATTTCGCGATTCGTGCGGCCGGCGGCCAGCAGGCGGAGCACCTCGACCTCGCGACCGGTCAGCTGGGCGCCGCCCCCACCGGGCCTCGGCCCGAACGTTCGGCGGACCCTTGCGAGGTCGGGCGCGGCACCGAGCTCCGAGAACACCTTCGCGGCCCCCTCGAGCTCGATCGCGGCTGCGTCCTCGTCCCCGAGCTCGCGACAGGCGAGCGCGATCAGGACCCGAACCCTCGCGGCCCGGTAGGAGGCGTCGATCGCATGCCAGGCCGCCCATGCGCGACGGAGTGCGACGAGCGCCTCGGCATGGTCGCCTTCCGCCAGTCGAACGGCGCCGTCGGCCTCGGCCGCAAGGGCGTCGAGGAGTGGCGAGTCCGCCCCGACCGCGGCCTGACCCAGCTCCGTAGCCGCCGTCCTGGCCCCGTCCAGCTCGCCGGCAGCAATGAGAATCTCGACATACGGTCCCAGGAGGCGCTGGCGCTCCGGCGGGTTGCTGGCCTCGTCCATCGCCCGACGGATAGTCGCCAGGGCGCTGGCCGGCCGACCCTGCGCGAGGCGAAGGAGGGCGACGCCGGGCTCGGGCGAGCGGCCGTGCTCCGCAGCTTGACGATACCCCGCGGCCGCGGCGGCGAACGACCCGCGAAGCCGGGAGAGCTCGGCCTGCTGGTAGTCGGCCTCGCCCATGGACTGGGCGATCGGCGGGCCGGCAAGGCGGTCGCGGGCCCGCCGCACTTCCTCCGCCGCGGCGTCCCACTGCCCGTGCAGGACCATGAGCTCCGAGCGGAAAACCATGCAGGGGCCACGGAACGGGACGGCGTCCGGCTGACTCTCGCACCACCCGGCGAGAGCCGTGGTCCACTCCTGGGCGCGGCGCAGGTCGAACACCTGCCGGTAACACTCGATCGCGGCGCAGTACGCGAGGCCCATGATCTCCGGTGAGACCTCGCCCGATGCGACCGCGAGCATGGCCTCGTCGAGCAGCTTGATTCCGTCGCGCCTGCGACCGGACCGGATCTGGCAGTCGCCGAGGCCGAGCCGGGAGATCGTGGCCAGGTCTGGATCTCCGAACCGTCGGGCGATCTGGCCCATTGCCTCGAACGCTTCGCGCGCCTGGGCAACGGCGCCCTCCGCGAGGCTACGGAGGCCCGCCGGGATCAGCAGGTAACCCTCGACGACGGTTGGCTGACCGATCTCCTCCAGGAGCCCGCCGGATCGTGCGAGCCAGCCGCCGGCCTGGGCGACCTCGCCGTACTCGAGATGGCCGAAGCCGAGCCAGAATGCCGCCCGCGCCGCGGCAGAGAGGTCGCCGTCCGCGAGTGCCGCGTGGTATGCACGCTCCCCGGCGGCATGCCGTTCCTGCGGGCGGCCGAGCATGTGCGCCGCGATCGCCAGGCGCTGGAGATCCTCGAAGCGGAGCGACGCCGAGACCTTCGGGTCGGACAGCGTGGCGAATGCAAGCGACCAGCGCTGCTGCCGGAACGCTTCGCGGGCGAGATTGATGTCGTCGGTCGTCATGAGCTCTACGGCGCGCCTCGTTCGCCCGACTCTACCGCCCCATGTGATGCCCGATCTCCGAGAGCGTGCCTACAGCCAGCCGCGCCTTCGGAAGACGACCACTAGTAGGACGAGCATCATGACCATCAGCCCGAGGATGAGCCAGAAGGCTAGCGGGCTGGCCTCGCCGGGAACCGGAACGTTCATGCCGTAGATGCTCGCGATGAGCGTGAGCGGCAGGATGATGACGCTGGCCGCGGTCAGAATCCGGAACGAGTCGTTCAGGCGGTGCGACAGGACCGACTCGTTCGTCGACTCGAGCGCCTCGACGACTTCCTTGTAGTTCTCGAGCGTGTCCCAGATGCGCTCGGCGGCGTCTGAGATGTCGTCGAAGTAGATCTCCAGTTCTTCGGCCAGGTAACGCTGCTTCGTGCGCTCGAGGTCGCGGAGCACGGCGCGCTGAGGCCGGACGATCTTGCGGAAGTTGATGATCTCCTGCTTCGCGTTCGACAGCTCGCGCACGATCTCCGACGAGCGGCCCTCGAAGATGTCGTCCTCGAGGCGGTCGAGCTTGTTGCCCATCTTGCGGAGCATCGGGAACGAGGAGTCGACGTTCGTGTCGACGATCTTGTAGAGCAGGTAGCCCGAGCCCTTCGAGAAGTTCTGCTCACGCAGGTCCTCTCGCGTCTTGAGTCGCTCGAACATGGCGCTGAGCGGCGGCAGGGGCGTGTCGGGCAGGGTGATCAGGTAGTCGGGCCCGATGAAGAGGTCGAGCTCCGCGGAGAGCAGCCGGCCGGTCGCCTTCTCGAAGATCGGGAACTGGAGGACGATGAAGATGTAGTCGTCGTAGGAGTCGAGCTTCGGGCGCTGATTCCGCGAGTAGACGTCCTCGAAGTCGAGCGGGTGGAAGTTGAAGTTCTTCTCGAGCCACTCGCGGTGGGCGAGACGGGGCTCTTCGATGTGGATCCAGCGGAGGCCGCTGCTCTCGACGATCTCCGGGTCGGCCGCCGACTCTACGTCGCCGGGCAGGACCGCGCTGCCCGGGACGCCACGGCGAAGGCGAGGGCGTGGGAGCGGCAGGTTCGGCATCGACTGGGAGGCTTCATGGTGGGGGTTCCGGCGCAATCCTAGCCGTTCGTGCGTGTCGGCGTACCGCTGCCCGCTCTTACAGGGCTTCGTGCGAGTCTCCGATGGGCTTGGCACGCCCGGCGAGCCAACCAGGGGCTGACGGCGCCGCGGAGGGCCGAATCCGGGCCTTCCTTTGACATTTGGAACGCCCGGCGAGCCGACGGGCGACCGGCGGCGGCTCCGCGCGCCGAATCCGGGCCTTCCTTCGACGTTTGGCACGCCCGGCGAGCCAACCGGGGCCCGTTGTCGAGGGGCGGGATCGCCCTGGTGATGCTCACGGGCACCGCCGTCGTCATTCAGCTGCGACGGCCCGGCTGAGCCGCCGTTACCATCGCCAGGAGCCGGGCGATCGCCGGCGACCTGGGGAGGGGCAGATGACGGCGGTCCTGGAGGCGCACGGCTATGGGAAGCGCTACCGTGGCCGGCCGTGGGCGCTGCGCGGCCTCGACCTGGCAGTCCCCGAGGGCAGCATCACGGCGCTCGTCGGGCCGAACGGGTCGGGCAAGTCGACGCTGATCCGGGGCTGGATCGGGTTTGAACCGCCGACAGAGGGCAGGCTCTCGATCGCCGGCATCGATCCCCAGCGCCACCGCAAGGCGGCGGTCATGCGCTCGGGCTACGTTCCGCAGCAGACGGCCCTGTACCGCGAGCTGACCATCGCCGAGCACATCGAGCTGGCGATCACGTTCCGAACCGGCTTCGACGCCCCGCTCGCGAAGGGATACGTGGAGCGGCTCGGCATCCCGCTCGCAGCCCAGGCGAACCAGCTCTCGGGCGGCGAGCAAGCACAGGTCGGGCTGGCGCTCGCCCTCGGGACCCGGGCCCGGATCCTGCTCCTGGATGAACCCCTCGCGAGTCTCGACCCGCTGGCCCGACGCGAGTTCCTCCACGTTCTCGTCACCGCGGTCCGTGGCGAGGGGCACACGGCGCTGCTCTCGTCGCATGTCATCACCGACATCGAGCAGGCTTGCGACCGGCTCGTGGTCCTCGGGCGGGGCAGAACGCTTCTCGACCTGAGCGTGGAGGACGCCCTCGCCCACCACCGTGTCGTGGACGCGGCGTCCTGGGAGCTGGGCCGGGCGGGAACGGTCGGGACGTTCCCGACAACGACCGACGAACGCCTGACCCTGGTTCGAGTCGGCCCGAACAGCGAGTCGCCGGACGAGAGTGGCACCCGCCCCGCTGATTGGCCGGGCGGCGACACTCGAAGAAGTCGTCATCGGCCATCTCGCGGCAGGCCGCCGACGGGGCCAACTGGAGGCCGATGAGCCGGTTCCCGGAGTGGCGTCGTGATCCGGCGGATCGCCCGAATTGTCCGGCTGACGTTCCGGATGCACCGATTCGAGGTCGGCGCGGTCGTCGTCCTCGGCGCCCTGCTCCTCCTTGGCTCGATCATTGCCAGCTGGGCGCTGGCGAACGTGGGCCTGCCACCGGACTGCCAGCCGAACTTCGAGACCGGTGAGCTGCCGGAATCGTGCATCGCAACGTACGAGACGTTCAACAGGATCGCCAGCTTGGCCAGCCCGGTTTCCGCACTCATGGTGCTCTACCCGATCATCGCCGGACTCCTCATCGGCGGGCCCGTCATCGCTCGCGAGATCGAGCGCGGCACGACGTCCCTCGCCTGGTCCTTGTCCCCGTCGCGCCTCCGCTGGTTCCTGCACCGCGTGGTCCCGATGGCCCTCCTGGTATTGGCCATGACCTTCGTCGTCGGCGCTGCCGCGGAACACTTGACCCGGGCCCTGAACCCCGAGACCGACCTCGCCGCGTCCTTTGTCGGCTTCCGGTTTCGCGGAGTCCTGATGGCGACGCAGGCATTTCTGCTCACCGCGACCGCCGTCGCGGTCGGAGCCCTCTTCGGCCGCGCGGTCCCGACGTTCCTGCTCGGCCTGATCCTGGGCATGCTGACGATCATCGCGATCGGGCTCCTGCACCGCGAGGTCCTGCTCGAGGAGGCCGTCGTCCAGCGGCAGGACGAGAACACGTTCTACTCGAACGACGACCTCTATCTCGACAGCCGCCTGGAGCTGCCGGACGGGCGGCTTGTCACGTACGAAGAGCTCATCAGGATCGATCCGAGGGCGTTCGAGAGCGAGTTCGGCCCGCAGTATCCGAACGTCTCGCTGATCATCCCGGGCGATCGCTACCGGACCGTTGAGACGCGCGAGGCCGCAGCAGAGCTTGTGCTCGGGCTCGTCTTCCTCATCGGCGGCGCGTTCGTCGTCACCCGGCGTCGGCCGACCTGACCAGGATTACTCCCGCTGCTGGGCGGCCGTCCTGAACCGAAGCGACACTCCCGCTCGGTCGCATAATCGGGCGAATGTCCGATCTCGTGCAGGCCTCGCGCACCACCGGCATCGTTGCCTGGCTCAGGCGATTCCGCCTGGCGGACCTCGAGACGCCGCCGCTCGTCGGAATCGTCGTCGCTGTTGTCCTCTGGGCACTAGTCGTCGCCTTCGCCGAGCCGTGGGGCCGGCTCTGGGGGACCGGCCAGGACGCCCGCTGCTACTACCAGGCGACGCTCGCGGACCCGTACCTCCACTCGGCCTGGAACGACCCGATCGCCTACGTCTACTCGCCGGCCTTCCTCCAGCTTGTCTCACCCCTCACGGCGCTGCCGTGGCAGACATTCATGGCCGTTTGGACAGCACTGCTCATCGGAACCGTCCGGTTCCTCACGGGGCCGCGGTTGCTCGCGGCAGGGCTGCTCTTCCCGTTCACCGCGATGGAGGTCGCCGGCGGCAACATCTCGCTGCTCCTCGCCGCGGCGATCGTCCTCGGGTTCCGCTGGCCGGCTACCTGGGCGCTGGTCCTGCTGACGAAGATCACGCCCGGGATCGGCCTGCTGTGGTTCGCCGTCCGCGGGGAGTGGCGGTCCCTGGGGATCGCGCTCGGGGCGACCGCCGCGATCGTCGCCGTCTCCTGGATGACGATCCCGGAGGCCTGGCCGCGGTGGTTCGAGGTGATCCTCGACAACGCCGGCAAAGGTGGAACGTGGGCGTCGGTGCCGATCCCGTTGCTGATCCGGCTTCCCGCGGCGGTCGCCCTCGTCGTCTGGGGCGCCCGGACCGACCGCCGCTGGACGGTGCCTGTCGCGTCGATGCTCGCCCTGCCGGCCCTCTGGTACGGTGGCATCTCGATGCTGCTGGCAGTCATTCCGCTGCTTGGGGACCGGCAGGAGCGGCGTCAGAGGCCTCAGCCCGCGGCCTGACCCGGAGCGCGACGACCACGGCATCGGCGGCGAACACCGCCGCACCGAGCCAGAACGGGCCGTAGACGCCGGCGACGGCGGCAACCCCGGCGCCGATGGCCGGGCCGACGATCCCGGCCGCGTAGAGCGGCAGGTAGACGAGGTTGAGCGTCGCGGACCGACGCTCCGCCGGCACCTCGGTGGCGAGCAGGCTGAAGACCATCGCCCCGACCGTACCGTTGAACGCGGCGAATGCCAGGAACGCGAGGGCCAAGACTCCGAGGCCCGGCGCGACAGTCACCACGAGCAGGGCCGCGGCGCCGCCGACGAGCGACCCGATCAGCACGGGCCGGAACCCGAACCTGTCGCCTAGCAGCCCGCCGAGGGGCGACGTCACCGCGCCGGCGAGCGCGGCCGTCCCCACGACGAACCCGATCGCCGACGCGAGCCCCGGCCCCGTGCCGAACAGCTCCTCGACCACGACCGGCTGGTAGGGCCGGCTCATCTGGATGGCGAGGAACGCGACGCCGTAGATCGCAAAGATCCGCCGAACGGCCGGATCGGCGAGGACACCGCGAACCGCGCCGTAGGCAAGGTCGATCACGCGCCCGACCGGGACGACCTCCGGCCGGACCTCGCGCGACAGGAACCAGACGAGGGCCGCCGTCAGGACGGACAGCCCGCAGGACACCCAGAACATGCCGGAGATCGAGAACCCGAGGGCATCGATGAGGAAGCCACCCAGCGCCGGGCCTACTGCGAACCCGATCGGACCGGACGCCCCGAAGATCGCGATCATCGTCCCGAGACGATGCCTTGGGACAACGTCCCGGATGCCGGCCAACATCACGCCGGTGTTTCCGAGCTGCAGGCCGATCAGCAGAATGCTGAGCGCGAGCTGCCACGGTTCTCGCGACAGGGCAACACAGGCGAACACGATCGCCTCGACCAACGCGCTCCGGACGATCACGGCTTTGCGGCTGTACTTGTCGGCCCAGACGCCCCACAGCGGCACGAATGGCGCGCCGACGACGAAGATGAGCGACCCGAACAGGCCGACGAAGGGAAGCCGATCGCCTTCGGCCACGCCCATCTCTCGCAGGTATGACGGCAGGAACGCGAATACCTGGCTCACGCCGAGGCCCTCGACCATCGACGTGATCCAGAAAATCGCCACGATGACCCGCCAGTCGTCGCGGCCGGTGCCTCCGTCGGCGGCCTTACTCGCGGAGGTGGGCTGCGACGACATGGCGGCCAAGCGTACCGGCTTTGGCGATCCGGACCGGGCCGCCGGACGTAGACTCAGCCGGGAGGTGCCACGATGATCGGCCGCTTTGTGACCCGGCTCGTCGACGCTCAGGCGGGCTGGGCGAAGCCGTTTGGCGAGTTCAACCACCGCTGGCTGTCGGCGCTGTTCCGGCCGATCCGACCGATCAAGGACCTGCTCAACGGCACGTGGCTCGGCCACCCGGTCCACAGCGCCGCCACCGATCTCCCAGTCGGCGCCCTGACGGTCTCGATCATCCTCGAGCTCGTTGGCCAGCACACCGCGGCCGACATCGCGCTCGTGGTTGCGGCGGTGTCAATCGGGGCCTCGATCGTGACCGGCCTCGCCGACTACACCGATGTCGATGGGACGGCCCGGATGCGGGCGACCGTCCACGCGACCGTGATGCTTGTCGCGGCGGCGCTCTTCATCGCCTCGCTCGTGATCCGAGGCGGGAACCCTGCCGACCGGGCCGTACCGACGCTCCTCGTCCTGATCGGCTTTGGCGTGATCTCGTTGGGTGCTGCCATTGGCGGCGATCTCGTGTTCCTGATCGGCACGCAGGTCAATCGCCACGCATGGCGCGGAGCCGGGACCAAGTGGGTCGCGCTCGAGCTGGGCGACATGCCGGACATCCCGGAGGGCGGCCCGACAAAGGTGAAGGCAGGCGCGAATAGCCTCGTCCTCGTCCGCACCGGCGACACGGTCCACGCCCTCCACGAGACATGTGCCCACGCCGGCGGTCCGCTTGCGGAGGGCACCCTCGTGGACGGCTGCATCCAGTGCCCGTGGCACGGCTCGCGGTTCCGTCTCGAGAACGGCCACGTTGCCCGCGGCCCGGCGACGTACGACCAGCCCGCGTACGAGATTCGCCGCGCGGAATCGGGTGCCGGCTGGGAGGTGCGGCGCGCCGCGCGGTGACGTAGCATCTCTTTCCCGGCGTTGGACTGCGACGGAGCGCGCTTCGGTTTGGGGGAATGACTGTGAGCCACCTGTCGACTACGGTCCGCGTCGAGGCGTCGCCGGAGATCGTCTTCGACCTGATCGCCGATCCGGCGCGGGCCCCGGAATGGCAGACGCTGCTCGCCGACATGGGCGAGATCTCCGGGCGTCTGGGCGGCGTCGGGTCTAGCTACTCCGGCTTCTATCGGGTCGCCGGGCGGCGCATCGAGGCGCGTTTCGTCGTCACCGCCGCGGAGCGCCCGAAGATCCACCAGATCGCAGGAACAGCACGGGGCGGCTGGGTCCGATGGACCACGTTCATCGATCCTGCCGACGGAGGCGCCGACGTCCGTGTCACCCTGGAGTACGAGCTCCCAGGGGAGATCGTCCGAAGCGTCCTCGGCGCGCTCACAACGAGTCGTGTCCAGCGGGCGTTTCATCGGACGTACCTGAACCTCAAGCGGGTCGCCGAGGCCGAAGCCGCGGCGCCGAGCACCGGCGTAAGGCTCGTGGCCGACGGGCAGCAATCCGCCGCCTGCATCGGCGCCGAGTAACAGCGGCCGGGCCGCGTGCGGGCCATCGCGATCCCGGATCCCTCGCTCGTGGTGCTCGTTGGTCCGGCAGGCAGCGGCAAGTCGACGTTCGCGGCGCGCCATTTCGCGGCGGACGAGGTGCTCTCCTCCGACGCCTACCGCGCGCTTCTCAGCGGTGACGAGGCCGATCAGCGAACCACGAGGACCGCGTTCTCGATCCTCCATCGCGAGGTCGTCCGTCGTCTCGCGGCCGGCCGGCTCGTCGTCGTCGACGCCACGAATGTTGAACACCACGCCCGACGCGCCCTGGTTGAGCGAGCGAGGGCCGCCGGCATCCCGGCGATCGCGATCGTGCTCGACCTGCCGCGGGATGTCGTCCACGCCCGGAACGCCGCCCGGACGGCGCGGGTGGTGGATCCGTCAATCGTCGACCGGCACTTCGAGCGGCTTGCCCGCACGCTCGGCGACGGCGGCATCATCGGCGAGGGGTTCGCGGCCGTCCACATCCTCCGGTCGGTCCAGGAGATGGACGAGGCCGTCGTGAAGCGCACGGCCTGGGGACGCGTCGGGTCGAGCTAGCCAGCGGAGCCTGCGCTGATCAGCGCGATCGCCGCGATGGCCGCGGCGATGCCCAGGGCGTGACTCCGCGTTACTCGCTCGCCGAGGAAGGCGACCGCGAGGAGGATCGTCGTCACCGGATAGAGCGAGGACAGGGTGGCCGCGACATCGAGCCTGCCGGCCTGGGTGGCCAGTACGTAGAAGGCGTTGCCGGCCATATCGAAGAGCCCGACGGCAACGGCGATGGCCGCCAGCCGCCGCGGCATCCGCCAGGTCCGCCGCCCGGCGACAACGACAGTGAAGATGACCGTCGCGGCTGCAACCTTGATGACGACGAGCGGTCCGAAGACCTGGCCGTCCGGCAGCGCTCCGGCCAGGATGTTGAACAGGCCGATGCCCACCCCGGCGACGATCGCGAGCTCGATGCCAGATCGCGACCCGCCGGCCCCGGGCACCCGCGACACAAGCATGACAGCGACGAGTGCCAGCACGATGCCGGCGAGGACCGGCGTTGCCGGCAGGCCGTCTCGGACGATGCCGGCGCCGACTGGCAGCAAGGCCGCAATCAGGCCGGTTACCGGGGCTACTACGCCCATCCGGCCGACCGCGAGACCGTGGTACAGCGCGACGATCCCGATGGTCACCACGACACCGGCGGCGACTGCGATTGCGAGGGTCGCCGGCACCGGGGTGGGTTCTTGGGCCGCGATCGCCAGCGCCACGCCCAGGGTCACGCCTACGACCTGGACGACCAGCGAGATGCCGAGGACCGGCGCGCGCCGGCTCGCCCAGCCGCCGCCGAAATCGCCGCTGCCCCAGGCGATCGCCGAGGCGAGACCGAAGACGACGACCGCCGAGCCGGCCCCGAACGGCTCAGCCGTGGGCGACCCGCTCCCCTTCGGCGCCGACACCCGCGAGGTCGTCGACCTCCGTCGGTCCGGCGAGCGGGACCACCGCGTCGGCCGACCCGTCGTAGCGATCCGAGGTCGTCAGGTAGATCACCTGGAAGTCGTTCGCAACGTCGCGCAGGAGCTCCAATGCCCGCGTGGCTCGACCGTCGTCGAGGGTCACGAACGGGTCGTCGAGGATGAGCGGCGGCCGCTTGTCGCCGGTCACGAGGCGAACCAGCCCGATCCGAGCGACGAGATAAACGAGATCGAGGGTCCCCTGGCTGAGGGACGTGACGTCGACCCAGTCACCTCGCTCCGGCGCATGAAGGCGGATGTCGAGCGTCTTGTCATCGACCTGGACGCGCCGATATCGCCCCTCCGTCACACGCTCGATGTCGGCGACCATCTTGGTCTCGAGGTAGCGCGTCGCTGACTTCATCGTCGCCTGCTCGGCTCGTTCGATCTCGCTGAGGGTGCGCTCGTAGATCCGCGCACGACGCTGGAGCGCAGCGAGCTGCTCCTGCCAGTTGATCAGACGCTCTGCGTGCGCGGCGACCGCTTCTGCGTCGACGGCATTTGCCTCGACCCGGGCTCGCGCGTTCGCTTCGTCGTCGCGCGCACGCTCGAGGGCGCTTTCGAGGTCCCGAACCTCGACCTCCAGCCGCTCGCGCGCCCGGGGCTCGCTGGCGATGGGGCCCAGGGCCTCGAGGGCGTGGGTCTTCTGTTCGATCTCGAGTGCGGCGGTGTCGCGCAGGCCGGGTAGCGCTTCGGTGGGTTCATTCCCGACGAGTCCCTCCAGCTGCGCGGTGAGTCGCTCGATCCGGGCCACGTGCTCCTGCTCGGCCTCGAGGAGCGCCTCGGCCGCCGGCAGGTCATCGAGCCCGATCCCGGCCAGCTGCTGAACGGTATCCGCCTCGGCCTGCTTGAGCTCCTGCTCCATCTCCGATCGGCCGCGCAGGCGGCGGTCGATCTCGACGTCGCGCAACTGGGTTTGCATTCGATCGTTGCGACGCAGCCAGAAGGCGACGAATGCGAGGATGAAGCCGATCCCGGCGATGGCCCCGCCGATGAGCATGGGCGCCGTTCCGAGGTCCAGGACCCCGGTCAGCCGGGCGACGAACGTCCCCACCGCGAGCACCACCCCGAGCAGCACGAGGCCGATCGCAACGCGGGAAATGGGACGCCACGTCGGCTCCGCAGGGACCTCGAACTGGACGGCGACTTCACCGGACAGGGCGGCGCGCAGCTCCCTGATCGTGGCGTCGAGCCGGCGCAGGCGGTTCGTCACCTGCTCGAGCACGGCCAGCGGATTCGGGGAGGGGTGGCTGGCGTGGAGTACCGCCAGCTCTTCGGCGGTCTTGACCGCGTGGCGGAAGCGCTCGAATCGCTCCTGGGCGGCTACGCGCTCGGCCGTGAGTCGCTCGGCCTGGCGAGCCTTCTCGAGCAGCGACCGGCGCTCCGCGAGGTCCGCGTCGGACGCCGCGCGGCGTTCCCTCGAGCCCGACAGCGTGTCGCGATCGCGCTCCAGCTGGGCCAGGGCGAGCTCGCCCTGTTCGACCGCGGCCCGTTCCAGATCCACCGCCTCCTCGGCAACCTTGAGCCGGCCCGGATTCTTCGCGCCCTTCGTGCTCAGGTCGAAGATCGCTCGCTCGAGCTTCCGCTTGGCACGCGAGGTCCCGCGGTCTGCCCCACTGATCGACGCCTGGAGGCGGTCACGGAGGGCCGCCTCGTCCCGATCGAGGTCTGCCAGCTCGTGATGTCGGATCGACGCCGTCGACCGGAAGAAGGCCTCCGTCGGGATGCCGGTCAGCTCGGCGAGCGCCTGATCCGCGAGGGTCGGGTCCGTGATGACCTCGCCACCGATCTCCAGCCGGACCGTGCCTTTCGCGCCGCGGAAGGCCTTCTCGATGGAGCCATGCTGGATGCCGTTCTCCTCGTCCTCGATCTCGAAGTCAATGGCGATGACCGGGCGAGCCTCGAGCGGCGCATCCCACGATCGCAGGCCGTCCATCTCGGACGCATTCGAGGTCGCCTTCTTCGTGAGGATGAGCTCGAGCGCCCGCTGGATCGTCGTCTTGCCGGCCTCGTTCGGGCCGTGGATGATCGTCAGACCCGGGGCGAGCGGCACCTCGAACTCGCGGTAGCGGCGGAAGTCGCGGACGCTGAGCTTGGTGATCCTCATTCGCGTGGACCGGCCCCGACCCGTGATCACAACGTCACCTCGTGGCCGGCGAGCAGTAGCCGGCCGAGCCGGAGGACGTCTCGGAGCTCGGCCGCCTCGCCGCTCGACGCATCTGCCGGGTCCGCCTCGAGCTCGGCGATCCGGGCCTCGATGTCGCGGATGAACGCGCCGGCGATCGTATCTGGCGAGGGGAGGCTGCCGGCGGACAGGGCCGGGATCGAGGAGTCGCGGACTCGGGCTCGCAGGAACGAGCCGTCGAGCTGTTCCTCGACCTCGGTCGTGTCGAGGTCGAGCTCGTCCGGCCGAATGCCCGTCAGTCGCACCTCGAGGACGAGATTCGGGTCGCCCATCTTGAGAAGCGTGCCGACGAGCTCGGGCTGGGTCTTGATCCTCGCGGCGTCAAGCTCGAGCTTCTCGAAGCGCGTCTGGCCGACTCGCCGCTCCTCGATGGTGACGGTCCGCGCGAGGCCCTTCTCTTCGAGACTCACGAGGAGGACGTTACCGGCGCCGTCCTGGTTGACCGCGACCGGTTCCGGGGCGCCCGAATAGGCGTACGTCGTCGTGCCCGCCTTGCCTCTCTGAACGGAGTGCCAGTGCCCGAACGCCAGATAGTCGAGGCCGGTCGCCGCGATCTCTTCCTTGGTGACCACGACCTCGTCGCGATCGGTCCGATCCGGGATCGCGAGCGAGCCATGGACCATCCCGACGTGCCAAGCGGCCTTGTCATCGTCCGTCGGGACCCGCAGGTCCCGCAACGGGCTATGAGGCGCTCGCTTCGTCGCGAAGACGGTCCCATAGACGACCACATCGCAGGCGCTCAGATGGACCGACGGCCGATCCGGCGTCAGGATCGTGACGGAGTCGTCATCCGGCCCGGCCCCTGCCATCGCCGGGAGGTCGTACGAGCGATAGATCGACGAGCGGTCGTAGCAATCGTGGGTGCCCGGAAGAATGACCGTCCGGATCTTTGCCTCGCCCAGGCGCTTGAGCTCGGCCGCGACCCGTTCGACGGAGCGCTTCGGCTGGGTGTTCGAGTCGAACAGGTCTCCCGCGATCAGGACGACATCGACCTTCTCGTCGATGGCCATCGAGATGGCCGCCCGGAAGGCCGCAAACTGGCGCTCGCGCTGGGTTGCGGCCGCATCCCCCAGATCTGCGTGGCGTGCACCGAGGTGAACGTCTGCGGTGTGAAGCAATCGGAGCATCCGGTTGCGGCTGGCCTCCCTGTCCCGTCACGGCCGGAGCGGCGAGGCGAGATGGTTTCCCGATGCCGCCCGGAACCCCGGCCGGCGGATCATTGCGAGCGAGGCGCCCCCTGGCCCTCGCTCGCCACCCCGAATCTCGCCTCCTATTGTGACAGGTCGGCTGTCACGGTCGCCAGATGCCATCGATCCAATTTGAGCCACCAGCCGGCGACGACCGGCGATGGGCCTCGCCGCCGCAACGCCGGATTTTTCGACCCGTTGTATGGTCTGCCGACGACACACCGGTGCGCCCCGAAACAGGGACTCCACATCGGCACCTGGATAGCGCGGCGCCGGCCTCACCGACGCTCCTCGCAACGTCCCGCCCGCCGATGTCCACGCCCGAGGCGGACCGGCGAACTGCGCAGAGGAGAGGAAGACTGGTGACCTATTCCGATCGGACGCTGAACTGCGTCGACTGTGGGGTGGAGTTCATCCACTCGGCGGCCGACCAGGAGTATTACGTGGCGAAGGGGTTCTCGTCCGACCCCAAACGCTGCGCGAGCTGTAGGGCGAGCCGCCGTGCCAGCCGCGACGCGGGCTATGACGTCCGCGAAATCGGTGGGCCCCGCGGCTACGAGCGTGGCGACGATCGGATCGCCCGCGAGTACTTCGCGGTGATCTGCTCATCGTGCGGCAACCAGGCCCAGGTCCCGTTCAAGCCGAGGATGGACCGACCGGTCTACTGCTCGGATTGCTTCCGCGAGGTCAAGCCCGACTGACGAGCGGGCGCACGAACACCGCGGCTCGACCCGCCGCCCGAACGCCCCGGACCCAGTCACCGGGGCGTTCCGCGTATCCGGGCCTAGAGCCGGAACACATCCCCGGCCCGGAATCGCTCGCGGTGCCGGCCCTGCCATACCGTGACCCGCGCCCGGCCGTGGACCTGCCACGAGCCGTCGCGGCCAACCAGGGCGGTCTCCTCGTCGATTCCGAGCACCGCGGAGCCGCGTGGAGCCTGGAGCACGAGCAGGACCGACAGCGGCTCTGGCCAGGCGTCGTAGTGGGGCACGATCGATGCGCCTGCCACCAGCCCCAGCCCATCGCGCCACCGGACCGGCCACATGAGGCGCCGCCGGCGCATGTCGAAGTGCCGCTCGGCCAGCGCCATCGCACCGGCTGAGCAGCCGGCGATCACAGCTCCCCGGTGGTGGGCCTGGCGCAGCGCGCGGCCAACCCCGGAGCCGTCCAGCACCGTCGAGAGATGACCCGGCTTGCCGCCGGAGAGGTAGACGAGGTCGGCCTCGCCGATTGCCTGGACGTGAGCGGCATCGTCGGCGTCCGCGCGGTCCCGGACCCGGACCGGTTCAACCTCTGCGCCGAGGCCCGAGAAGTGGGCGACCCCCATCGAGGCCCACCTGTCGAATGCCTCCTCGCCATCCGGCCAGGACGCCGTCGGCAGGATGACCACGCGGGGCCTGGTGCGGCCGGTCGTCGCGAGGAGGCCCGCATCGAACTCCGACATGGCGGGCAGGAACTCGCCGGATCCCACGAGTGCCACGGCTCCGGGCATGGACGGGAGCATAGCCGCGCCTGTGCGAAACTGCCGGGCGATGACCAGGACCCAGCGATGGACCCTGTTTGCGGCGATTCTCGGTTCAGGAATCGTCTTCCTCGACGGCACGATCGTGAACCTCGCGCTGCCGTCGATCGGCCGCCTGCCGAGCTCGTTCCTCGGCGTGCTCGAGGGCCAGGCCTACGTCGTCAGCGGCTATCTCGCCGTCCTTGCCGCCCTGCTGATCCTGGCAGGCGCCCTCGCCGACTACTACGGCCGGCGGCGGATCTTCGCGATCGGCCTGACCGGCTTCGGCATCTCCTCGCTGCTCTGCGGGATCGCTCCGAGCCTTGAGCTGATCGTCCTGTTCCGGGTCCTCCAGGGCGCTTCGGGCGCGCTCCTCGTTCCGGGCTCCCTGTCGATCATCACCGCGGCCTTCGAGGGCGCGGCGCGGGCCCGGGCGTTCGGCACGTGGGCGGCAGCAACGTCCGGCGCTGGCCCTGTTCGGTCAACCGCTGGGCGGGTTGCTGGTCGATTCGCTGTCGTGGCGGGCCGCGTTCCTCATCAACGTCCCCCTCGTCGCGCTCGCCCTGTGGGCCACGCTCAGGCACATGGAGGAGTCGCGCGATTCTCAGGCCTCGGGCAGGTTCGACTGGCTCGGGGCGATCGTCGGGGCCGTTGCGATCGGCGGCCTCGCGTTCGGAGCGACGCGCGGTCAGCAGCTGGAATGGCAGGACTCGCTCGCCTGGATATCGCTCGCCGTTGGCGCCGTCGCCCTCGTCATCTTCCCGATCCTGATGGTTCGGCGACCGCACCCCCTCATCCCGATCGAGCTGTTCCGGATCCGCGAGTTCGCGGTCATCAACCTCTCGACATTCCTCATCTATGGCGCGTTGTACGTCGCCGGCTTCTACCAGTCCGTGCTTCTCCAGGCGACACTCGGCTATACGGCGACCGCGGCGTCGCTGTCGGGCCTGCCGACGGGCATCCTGCTCGTCATCCTGTCGAGTCGGGTTGGGGCGGCCGCCGGCCGGATCGGCCCGAAGCGATTCCTCGTGGCTGGGCCGCTCATCATGGCCGTCGGGCTCCTGTGGTGGGCTCGCATCCCGGCGACCTCGGAGCCGTGGACGGCGTCGCTGAACGACCTGGCGACGCTCGTGCCTCCCGCGTCGCTCTTCGTCGATGTGCTGCCGGCCCTCTTCCTGTTCGGGATCGGGATTGCTCTCGTCGTCGCGCCCCTGACGAGCACCCTGATGAGCTCCATCCCGACCCGCAACGCGGGCATCGGCTCGGCCGTGAACAACGCGCTGTCGCGAGTGGGCGCGCCGCTCATCGGCGCCGTCTTCTTCATCGTCGTATCGGCCACGTTCTATGCCGGGCTCAGCTCGCGCGTTCCTGAGCTCGATACCTCGAGCGCAGCCGTTCGATCGCAGTATCCGCCGCTCAACCCGCCGATCGGCGACGTCCCGCCCGACGTCGCCGAGGCCGCAAAGGAGGCGTCGGTCGACGCCTTCCGGGTGGCGGCCATCCTGGCGGCCGTGCTGCTGGTGGCCGGCTCGGCGGCGAACCTGGTCGGCCTGCGCGGTGCGCCGGCGAGGCAGGACCGGGCGCGGTCACGCATGAGGTCGGGCCTCACAACAAACGGGTTCTCGCGCTTGGTTCGGCGTGTATCCTCGATGACGTCGCCGGCCCAGCCCACGTCTACTTGGCGGGCGACATCAGACGGGATGCCCGCGCCGAGTGGGACGCGGGGTTGAAAGGGAGGCACACGGACATGACCGGACCCGGTCCTAGCGATCCTGCCGGGCAGGAACCCGCGCCCGGAGCGCCCGATCCAGCGCAGCCCAGCGACCCAGCGCAGCCGGCAGGCGGTAACTGGCAGCAGGCCCCGACGCCCGGCGCCGCTCCGCCCTTGGCCCAGCAGGCGCAGCAATGGAAGCCCGCCGAAGTCGCCGCGGGACCGACGGCCGGGATCGCCTATGCCGACCTCGGCATCCGGATCGGCGCCTTCGTCATCGACTACATCATCCTGATCATCGTCGCGCTCCTGCTGAACGTCGATCCTGTTTGCGATCCTGTTCGCGTCCCTCTTCTCCGGCAGTACCGGCGTGTTCCTGATCGGTGCGTTTCTCGTCGTCGCGATCAACGTCGCCTTGGGTTTGATCTACTTCGTCTACACGTGGACGACGATGAAGGCGTCGCCCGGCCAGCGGATGCTCGGCCTGATGACCGTCAACGAGGCGGATGGCAACGCCCTCGACCCAGAACCAGGCGATCATCCGCTACCTCGTGATGTTCGCGCCCGGCTTCGTCGCCGGGATGGCGTCGAATGTCGTCCGCGGCGGCCTCATCGGCCTGCTGCTGTCGCTGGCCGGTCTCGCTTGGACGATCTTCCTCATCTACACCACGGCGAACGATTCCAAGCGCCAGGGCTATCACGACAAGATGGCCAAGTCGGTGGTCGTCAAGCCTGTCACGACTGCCTGACAGGTTCGATCGGATCTTCCGAACGCTCCCGGTGCCCGAGTGCCGGGAGCGTTTCGATTCCGGAGGCCCCTGAGCCGATGACCAGCCCGCGCGACTGGGACGCCGCGACGTACGACCGGGTCGCCGATCCGATGACGCGCTGGGGCGCCGCCGTCCTGGATCGGTTGCCGCTTCGCGGCCACGAGCGTGTCCTCGATGCCGGCTGTGGCAGCGGGCGGGTCACCGAGCTTCTCGTCGAGCGCCTGCCGCGCGGCTCCGTCGTCGCTCTGGACGGCTCGCCCGCGATGGTCGAGCAGGCCCGCGGCCGACTCGCCCGTTTCGGTGACCGGGTCGAGTACGTCGTCGCGGACCTCGGGCGGCCGCTGCCCCTGGCCGAGCCCGTCGAGGCGATCCTCTCGACGGCGACCTTCCACTGGGTCCCCGATCACGACGCCCTGTTCCGGAACCTTGCAGCGGTGCTTCAGACAGGCGGACGTCTCGTCGCACAGTGCGGTGGCGCCGGCAACGTAGCGTCCATCCGGCGGGTGCTCGCTGGGATCGGGGACGGCTGGCTCGGCGATGCTCATTTCGAGGCCCCAGGCGCGACAACCCATCGGTTGGAAGCCGCGGGCTTCGTCGACGTCGAGTGCTGGCTGACCGACGAGCCGACCTCGTTCGAGCCGGGTGCACCGTTCGAAACGTACCTGCGGACCGTGGTTCTGGGGTCGCACGTGGCCCGCCTCCCGGAGCCCGACCAGGACGCGTTCGTGCACGCGGTCGCGTCAGCCCTGCCCGACGCCCGGATCGACTACGTCCGCCTCAACATCCTGGCCCGCCGCGCCGGCTGAGGCGCGCCTCGTTCAGGAGCGGGTTCGAAACGACTCTCCATGGCCAGGTATTACGACGTCCGCTGCGGCCAGGACGCGTTCGCGATGGAAGTCGAGGAGCGCCTGGTCCGTGCAGTACGGGTCGTGTGCTGGCGTCCTGTCAGTCCGCCACCAAAGATGGGTCATCGCATAGACGCCGTCGTCGGCGTCGACAATCAGCGATGCATCCTCCTCCGAGTGACCGGGAGTCAGCCACAACTGCGTGTGCGGCGTCATCTTCCAGCCGTCGCCGCCGTGATCGAGCCACAGGTCGTCCCGGTAACGAGCCCAGAAGTCGATGACCTCGGCGTTAGGGAACAGCGCGATGTTCATCGTGTGATCAGGATGATGATGGCTCAGGAAGACGTGGGTCACCGCATCTGCGCCGACGCCGAGCGCGGCGAGCGGCTCGAGAATGAGCCCCCGAGAAGCGACGAGGCCCGGGTCCACGACGATCAGCGCGTCCCCGTCGCGGACGAACGTGATGCTGCTCCCAACCCTCGTCCCGTTGTCGCGGATATAACCCGCGTGGAGAAGGTGAACGGTCGCCATGCGGGGAGTCTACGCGGCCCGTTTCCACGCGGCGGTCCGTGCTGCGGCAACGCGCCGTGTGTGCCATCGTGACGGGCATGCCAGAACGATCCGCCGACATCGTCTTCACCGGAGGCCACGTCCACACCGTCGACCCCCGGCGACCGAGAGCGGAAGCCGTCGCCGTCCACGGAGAACGGATCTCCGCTGTCGGGAGCACGGGCGAGATCGCGTCGGCCATCGGCCCGAAGACCCGAGTTGTCGACCTCGGTGGGCGGCTGCTCCTTCCCGGCTTCCAGGACGCCCACGTCCATCCGCTTTCGAGCGGCATGGACCAGATGCAGTGCGACCTGCGCGAGGCCGAGGGCCGCGAGGCTGTGCTGGCGACGATCCGCACCTACGCCGACGAGCATCCGGGCGACGAGTGGATCATCGGGAGCGGCTGGTACATGGGCGACTTCCCGGGTGGCCTGCCGCGGCGCGAGGAGCTCGACGGCGTCCTGCCGGATCGGCCCGGCTTCTTCCCGAATCGTGACGGGCACTCGGCGTGGGTGAACAGCCGGGCCCTCGAGCTCGCCGGGATCACGCGCGACACGCTCGACCCGGCAACCGGGCGGATTGAGCGGGACCCAGACGGCACGCCGACCGGCGCTCTCCACGAGGACGCCGTGGAACTCGTCGAGCTACTCCTGCCCGTCCCCGGACCTGATGAATGGCTGGCCGCGTTCAAGCTCGCGCAGGCCTACCTCCACTCGCTCGGGATCACGGCCTGGCAGGATGCGATCGTCACTCCGGACAACCTCGCGGTCTACCGCCGCGCGGCGGAGACGGGGCTGCTGACTGCGCGTGTGGAAGCAGCCCTCTGGTGGGAGCGCACGAAGGGCGCCGAGCAGGTCGACGAGCTCGTCGAGCGCGCGGCGACGGGTTCCGCCCGCCGGCTTCGCGCCAACAGCGTGAAAATCGCGCTGGACGGCGTCCTCGAGACGTTTACCGGCTCCATGATCGATCCGTACCTCGATCGAGATGGCCGGCCCACGACCAATCGCGGGATCGATTTCGTCGAGGCCGAGCCGATACGGGAGCACGTCGCCCGACTCGACGCGGCGGGGCTGCAGGTCCACTTCCACGCGATCGGTGATCGGGCCGTCCGGGTCGCTCTCGATGCGATCGAGGCTGCCCGCCGCGCCAACGGCATGACAGACACCCGGCCGCACATCTCCCACATCCAGGTCATCCACCCCGACGACGTGCCGCGATTCGGCCCGCTCGGCGCCGTCGCGAACGCCCAGCCGCTCTGGGCCTGTCATGAGACGAACATGGATGAACTGACGATCCCGATCCTCGGGCCGGAGCGGTCGGGATGGCAGTACCCGTTTGGGTCCCTGCTGCGTTCTGGCGCTCGCCTCGCGATGGGATCCGACTGGAGCGTCTCGACCGCGAATCCGCTTCTCGAGATCGAGGTGGCCGTGACCCGGATCGACCCGACCTCGCGCGACACCGGCAAGCCATTCCTGCCGGACGAGCGGCTGACCCTCGAGGACGCGGTCCAGGCGTTCACGCTCGGGTCGGCCTACGTGAATCACCTCGACGACGGGACGGGCACGATCGCCAGGGGAAAGCTCGCCGACCTTGCCGTCGTCGACCGCGACCTGTTCGCCCCCGACGCCGGTCCGATCGGGGATGCCAGGGTGCTCGCGACGTTCGTCGGCGGCGAGGCCGTGTTCGAGGACCCGGCGCTCGGCGGCTGATCGATCTCGGCCGAATGACGTAGAGGAATTGATGTCGCGCGACGGTGGGTCGCGCGCTGCGCCGCGGGGCATGCTCTCAGTGCGATCCCGACCAACGGGATCCGGAAAGGAGAGACCTGACGTGAACACCCCCGCGATGATCTACGTCAAGAGCCACCAGAACGAGCGGCAGGCCGAAGCCGCGGCAAACCACCTGGCAAAGCAGGCCAAGCGCTCCGGCAGCCGGAGCGCCAGCCGGATCGGCGCCGCGCTGACGAGCGTTCGGTCGATCCTGACCAGCTCGGCGGAGGGCCCGATGGCCCTGCCGAAGCTCACCGACTACCCGTACCGGAGCTGACCTCCCAGCTCCCTGCTCCCCCTCCCACGAACGCGTCCGTCCCTCCGGCGGGCGCGTTCGTCATGTCCGGGAAGATTCCGGGAGATCCTCCGGGCGATCGATATCGCGCAGAGTCGCGGCGTCGGGATCGAGGCCGCGCCACTCAGCCTCGGCGAGCTCTCGCGTCGGCAGGCTGCGCAACAGCGCGACGAGGCTCCGTTCGCCATCGGCGATGACGCGCCGGGCGGCCTGGGTCGCTGCCCCATTACGGAGTACCGCGGGAAGGGGCCGAGCAACCCCGCGTTGGACGAGGACCGCGGCATCTGCCCAGACTTCGGCCGCGGTAAGCGCCCGAGCGAGGGCCGCCAGGACGTCGGGCGAGAGCGTCGGCATGTCGCCGCCGGCGACGAGCACCATCGGCTCGCGTGCCGCTTCGAGTCCGGCGAGCAGCCCCACGAGCGGGCCGCGGTGAGGCGCAGGATCGAACACGCGCCGCACGGGCACCGCCGCGACTGGCAGCTCGCGATCGTCATCCGGGGCGAGGACGACGATGACTTCCGAGCAGCCGGCGGCGACTGCCGCGACCGCGCGGTCGAGAAGTGGGACGTCGTCGAACGCCGCTGTCAGCTTGTCCGACCCGAATCGGCTCGCCCGACCGCCCGCCAGCACGATGCCCGAGATGGCGCCGGTGGCTGAGTCGGTCACGGTCGGGTCGCCGCGACCGCGCGCGGACCGGGCACGTGGCCGGCCGGCGTTCGGCGGAGGACGCCCCGACGATCCAGGTCCTCGAGGATCGCCATGACGTACTTGCGGCTCGTGCCAGTGGCGTCGCGCAGGGCAGCAGGGGCAAGGGGGGATGCTGTCGCCAGTTCGACGGCGCGCGCCTCGAGCCGGCGGTAGGCATCCGCCGCATAAGCCAGATCGTCGTCGAGGCGGACGATCCGACCGGCCGACTCGAGCGCCCGGACGCCGTCAGGCGGGCAGCCGGTCGCACGTGGCGGCCTCCGACAGGGGCGGGGGCGCAGGGACGTCAAGGGCCGATTCGAGGCGGTCCATCGCGGCAAGCGTCTCCGAGCCCTGGGCTCGTCGGCGCCGACGCCCGCCGCCCCGAGCCGATCGCCGTCGCGCGCCAACCGGCCCTCGCGGACGAGCCCCTCGACGACGGTCGTGGCGACCGCACGCGCGTCCGCCGCCGAAAGCGTGACGAGCCGGCGGAGGTTCAGTGCGCAGCGCGACCGCACGTCGGCGATCGGCAGCCATCCGGAGGCAGATACGTCGGCGAGGATGTCGCCCACAAGCGCCGCCGCGAGATCGTCCGCGAGCATCACGGGATTCCCTGGGACAGCTCCGTGGAGGTCGAGCCGCGCGGATGCGGCGGCATCGTCCGTGGCCGCCGCGGAAAGGGCGATGAGGCGCTCGGGGTTGGTTCGCCGCCGCGAGGCTCCGCGCGGAGGCATCGCATCCAGGATCCTACCGCCGGCGAGCGTTCCACCCGGCGAAGGTCGGCGGAGGACGAAGCGATCTGCCGGTGCGACGGCGACGGGCCGCTCGAGCCGGAGGATCGCGGCCACCTCCCCGCTCGGCAGAGCGGCCGTGTCCCGGCCGCTCCGCCCGACGACCGCGCCGACCTGCTCCGTTCCGGTGTGGAGCCGGACCCGCATCCGATCGGCCGGGATGCCCGAAACCCCTCCCGCGAGGTCCGCTACCGGGCGGATGGCGACGAGCAGCCGGTCGGTCCCGACGGCCTGGACGGCGGCGCGATCCGAGGCCGTCGATCCGGCCAGGACCATCCCGCGGTGGAGATCCTTCGTCCCGACGCCGCTGACGTTGAGCGCCGTTCGGCCGCCGGCCTGCACATGATCGACAGTCTCGCCGTGCACCTGGATCTCGCGGACCCGTGCCTCGCGACTGCCTGGGAGCAGGCGCAGCGTCATTCCCCGATCGATCGGGCCGCCGCGAAGCGTCCCGGTGACGACCGCGCCACGACCCTTGACGTTGAACACACGATCGATCGCGAGCCGCGCTGGACCGTCGGGCAGACCGCGGGCAAGGACGCGGCCCACGAGCGCCGCCAGCGCCAATCGGAGCTCGCCGAGGCCTGCGCCGGTGGACGCCGAGACCACCAGGACAGGGGCACCGGTCAGGCTTGTTCGGTCGATGAGATCGCGCGTGGCGGCGGCTACCTCGACTGCCCGGTCCACCGTGACCGCATCGGCCTTCGTGATCACGGCGAGGCCGTCGGCTATCCCGAGCGCGTCGAGCAACTCGAGGTGCTCGAGCGTCTGGGGCCGCGGTCCGTCGTCGGCCGCCACGACGAGGAGGGCGGCGTCGATCTCCCCCGCCCCGACGAGCATGTTCCCCACGAGCCTGTCGTGTCCCGGAACATCGACGAAATCGAGCTGCGTGCCGTCGGGCAGACCGAGGTGAGCGTAGCCGACGTCGATCGTCATCCCCCGCCGCCGTTCCTCCGGTAGTCGGTCCGCGTCGATCCCCGTCAGGGCCCGAAGGAGCGTGGTCTTGCCATGGTCGATGTGGCCCGCGGTCCCGACGACGACGGTCATGACGGCGCGGTGGCGCCAAGAACCGCGCCGATTGCCCCCGCCAGCTCCGCATCACGCCCGGGATCGATCGTCCGCAGATCGAGAATCACCCGACCGTCCTCGATCCGACCCACGACTGCCGGGCTCCCTCGCCGCAGGGCGGCAAGCGTCCGATCGGCAGACCCGTCAGGCAACGCCAGGCCGAACGATGGCAGTATCGTCCCGGGCAGCGAACCGCCCCCGACGGTCGCTTCCGTCGCCACGACCTCGACCGTTCCCGCGAGCCGCCCGGCGAGCGTTTCTGCGCGTCCGCGAAGCGCTTCCGGAGCGGCAGCAATCATCCGCCAGACGGGGATCTCCGCTTCCGCCCGGCCGGCCCGGTAGAGGCCGAGCGTCGCAGCCACCGCGGCGAGCGTCACCTTGTCGGGCCGCATCGCCCGCGCGAGCGGGTCGCGCCGAATCCGCGCGATCAGGTCCGCCTGGCCGACGACGAGGCCGGCCTGGGGGCCACCGATCAACTTGTCGCCGCTGAATGTCACGAGGTCGGCCCCGTCGGCCAGGCGTTCGGCGGGCATCGGCTCGTGGGCCAGGCCGAAGCGCTCGGTCGGCAGGAGCGCGCCCGAGCCCAGATCGTCGACCACGATCGCTCCGTGGCCGTGGGCCAGATCGGCCAGCGACCGAGGATCCGGAGTCTCCGTAAAACCCGTCTGGCGGAAGTTCGAGGGATGGACCCGCAGAACGACACGAGCCCGACCTTCGGCGAGCGGGACTTCGTAGTCCTCAGCGCGGGTCCTGTTCGTGGTCCCGACTTCGACCAGCCTTACTCCGGCCCGTCGGATGATCTCGGGGATCCGAACGCCGCCGCCAATCTCGACGAGTTCGCCGCGCCCGACAACGACGCCGCCTCCCCGCCCGGCGAGGCCGACGGCCAAGGCGACCGCCGCCGCGTTGTTGTTAGTCACGAGCGCGTCCTGGGCTCCCGTCAGGGCGATGAGGTGCTCTTCCGCCGCCCGGAATCGCGCCCCGCGACGCCCCGACTCACGATCGAGCTCGAGCAGGAGATAGTCGCGCGCGGCTGCCTCCGCGGCCTCGATCGCGGCTTGCGGCCAGGGTGCGCGCCCGAGGTTGGTATGGACGATGACGCCGGTCGCGTTGATCGTCGCGGTGAGCGCGTGCTCGCCGAGACCTACGAGCCGGGAGGCCACCTCATCAGCGAGGTCGTCCACCGCGCGCGGCTCATCGCCGGCCACCAGTCGGGCCCGTTCCGCGGCAACCACCGCGCGGGCGACGTCGACGATCGCTTCGGGGCTGCGTCCCTCGCCCAACACCGCCCGTGTCGCGGCCGCGACGACCTCGACGCTCGGCGGGTGGGGACGGGTCTCGGTCGCCATCAATCCTCCTGGCGGGAGCGCATGGGAGTCGAACCCACTGCGCCGCGCCTGGCGCCGCGCCACTGGTTTTGAAGACCAGGGGGCCCACCGGGACCCAACCACTCCCTCGGTGATGGTAGCCCGAGTCGACGGCTGTCGCGCCTGGACGCGCCATCGCCGCGTTGCTCCGCTGCGCGCGTCGCTCACGGACGTTTGAGTCCGCTCGCTTCCGTGCTCGCGGAGCGCCTTGCGCTGGCGCATCCATTCGCGACGAACGCAGTCGGAACGCGACGTACGCAGTCGGGGTGAGTCGGCGCTATTTCGTGCCCGGGTGCCTATCATCCGCTCATGAGTGCTCTTGAGACGTTGCCGCCGATCCGGCTGACCGAGCTGACCGATTGCGGTGGCTGCGCGGCGAAGCTGGGTGCGGATCTCCTGGCCGACGCGCTGTCCGGGCTCGGTGTCGGGCCCGGCGTCCCCGCCGCGCCGGACGAGCTCATCGCCGGCCTCACGCCGCCGGACGACGCCGCGGCCTACCGGGTCTCCGACGACCTCGCGATCATCGGCACGCTCGACTTCTTTCCGCCGCTCGTGGACGACGCGCGGACGTTCGGGGAGATCGCCGCGGCGAACGCCCTGAGCGACGTGTTCGCGATGGGCGGCCGCGTCCTGTTCGCGCTCTCGATCGCGGCCTTTCCCGAAGAACTGCCGCGGGACACGCTCGCGGCCGTGTTCGAGGGCGCCGCCTCGAAGGTCCGCGAGGCCGGCGGGACGCTCGCCGGCGGCCACACGATCCGCGACGCGGAACCGAAATACGGACTGGCGGTCATCGGGGCGGGCCATCCGGATCGGCTGCTCCGGAAGGGGGGCGCACAGGCGGGCGACGTGTTGCTGCTCACGAAGCGTCTCGGAACAGGGCTGCTCGTCAGCGGCCATCGGCAGGGCAAGGCAACCGAGGCCGACTTCGCAGGCGCGATCGACCAGATGCGAACCCTGAACCGAGCGGCGTCGGAGGTCCTCGTCGCCAACGGGATCGCCGGTGCCACGGACGTGACCGGCTTCGGACTGCTGGGGCACGGCCTCGAGATGGCCCGAGCATCCGGGACCCGGTTCGTGTTCGATGGCGCGAGCTTGCCGGCGCTCCCGGGGGCACTCGATCTCGCCCGCGCTGGGGTCGAGACCGGTGGCGCGGCCCACAACCGCCGATTCGTCCAGCCAGCCCTGAGCGCGGGCGACGGAGTGGCGGCCGAGCTCGTGACCCTCGCCCACGATCCCCAGACATCCGGCGGGCTCCTCGCCGCGATCCCCCCGGAGCGTCTCGCTGTGGTGGAAGCGGCTCTCGAGAATGCTGGGGCCGACGCCTGGCTGGTCGGTCGCGTGGAGGAGGGCGCCGGGGTCGTCCTGGAGTGATCGTCGCGCTCATCCCCGGCTACAACGAGGAGCGGCGGATCGGCGAGGTCGTTCGGGGCGCCGCCGCCCACCTGCCTGTCCTCGTCGTCGATGACGGTTCCGGCGATGACACCGCCGCGCAGGCTCGGGCGGCCGGGGCCACCGTCATCGAGCAACGACCGAACCAGGGCAAGGGTGCCGCGCTCCGGGCCGGGTTCCGACGAGCCCTCGCCGACGGCGCCGACGCGGTCCTGACGCTCGATGCCGACGGCCAGCACGACCCCGCCCAGATCCCTGCGTTCCTTTCGGCCTGGGCCGCCGAACCGCGCCCCGATCTTGTCATCGGCCGTCGCAACTTCCGGGCGATGCCCCCGATCCGCCGCCTCTCGAACATGCTCGGCGGCCGGGCGTTCTCGTGGGCTGTCGGCCGGCCGATCCCGGACAACCAGTCGGGCTATCGGCTCGTGAGCCGGCGGATCATGGAAGCGACCCTGGAGAGCGCCGAGGGCGGCTTCGAGTTCGAGGTCGAGATGATCACGACCTGCATCCGCATGGGCGGCACGATCGCCTGGGTCCCGATCCGCACGATCTACGCGGGTGAGCCGTCGCACATCCGCCCGTTTGCCCATCTCCGCAGCTTCATCCGCATCGTCCGCAAGGCCCGCCGAGAGGTTCGGCAGCCGCTCCCCCGATAACTTCTCGTCGGCTCGTCGCCGCCCGCCCGCTGGCGGCGTCGAAGGCTACGGCGTGATCGTGATGGGATGACGGGCCAGGACGTTGTCGATCGTGTCGCCCTTGATCCACCAGATCTCGTACTCACCTGCCGCCATTGGAGCCGTGAGCGTGGCGGACGTCGTGTCAAAGATGTTCACGTACGGGTCATCCGCCTTGTACGACCCGCCGCTTGGAACGATGGTCACGTAGTCGCCGTTCCGGACCTCGCCGGTCCATGTCACGACGATCTCCGATCCGGCCTTCGCCTCGGCCGGCCCGTCGAGCGAGCGAGCGATGCCCGAGCCGGTCGCCGAGGAAGGGGCGGCGGAGTTGCCCGCTGCGGCCGAAGCCGAGGGGCTCGCGTTTGCGCCCCCGCAGGCCGCCGCAACGCCGACGACGATGACGATGACGATCAGCCCGATCCAGCGTCGCTTCTGACGTGTATCCACGCGAACCCTCCAATCGTGTCGGTCCAGATCGGGAGTCTAGGCCCTCGGAACCGGCCGGATCCCGGAGCCGTGCTCGGCAGCGTTACACTCATCCGGTCGTCGTTCCGCAGGAGGCACATCCGTGCCGATGAACTACGTTCGACTGACCCAGCCACTCGTCCGCGACTCGAAGGGCGCCGAGCTGCGCCCCGCGAGCTGGGACGAGGCACTCGACAAGGTCGTGGCCAGCTTCCAGGCGGCGAAGGCCGCCCACGGACCCACGACCTTCGGCGTCTTCTCGTGCTCGAAGGCGACCAACGAGGTCAACTTCGCGGCCCAGAAGTTCAGCCGGGCCGTGCTGGGCAGCAACAACATCGACAGCTGCAACCGCACCTGACACGCCCCAAGCGTCGCCGGTCTGGCGACCGTGTTCGGTGCCGGTGGCGGCACAAGTTCATACCGTGAGGCCGAAGACACGGACCTGATCGTCCTGTGGGGCAGCAACGCCCGCGAGACGCACCCGATCTTCTTCCATCACCTCCTCCGCGGCGTTCGCAAGGGCGCCCGCCTGTACGCGATCGACCCGCGTCGGACGTCGTCGGCCGAATGGGCCGACGTCTGGATGGGCCTCGACGTCGGCAGCGACATCGCCCTCGCCAACGCGATCGGCCGCGAGATCATCGCCGCCGGGCTGGAGAACAAGGAGTTCATCGACCGCGCGACCGACGGCTTCGACGCCTACCGCGACAAGGTCGAGAGCTACACCCTCGAGTACGCCGAGCGCGAGACGGGCGTCCCGGCCGACGCGATCCGCGAGCTCGCCCACTCCTTCGCGACCGCTCCGAAGGCGATGATCTGCTGGACCCTCGGCATCACCGAGCACCACAACGCGGTCGACAACGTGCTCGCCCTGATCGACCTCGTCCTGCTCACCGGCCACGTCGGTCGCTACGGCAGCGGCGTCAACCCGCTCCGTGGCCAGAACAACGTCCAGGGCGGCGGCGACATGGGCGCCCTCCCGGATCGGCTGCCGGGCTTCCAGCACGTCGAGAACGACGAGCTCCGGGCGAAGTTCGACAGGCACTGGGGCGTCACCGTGCCGCCGAAGCGCGGCTGGCACCTGTCGGGCATGTTCGACGCGATGGAGCGCGGCGACCTGACCGCCGTCTACGTCATCGGCGAGAACCCGCTCCAGTCCGAGGCGGACCAGGCGCGCGCCCGCCGCCTGCTCGAAGGCCTCGAGTTCATGGTCGTCCAGGACCTCTTCCTGACCGCGACCGCCGAGCTCGCCGACGTCGTCCTGCCCGCATCCGCGGCCTGGGCCGAGGCGAGGGCACCGTCACGAACTCCGAGCGGCGGGTCCAGCGCGTCCGCAAGGCGCTCGATCCGCCCGGCGAGGCCCGCGACGACCTGTGGATCATCACCGAGCTGGCCCGACGAATGGGCCAGGACTTCGGCTGGCAGACCGCCGAGGACACCTGGAACGAGGTCCGATCGCTGTCGCCGGTCCACGCCGGCATGTCGTACAAGCGGCTCGAGGAGCTCGGTGGCCTCCAGTGGCCGTGCTACGACGAGGACCACCCGGGCGAGCTGTTCCTCCACAGCCGCCTCTGGGAGGACCCGGTCCCGGGCAATCGCGTCCCGTTCGTCGCCGTCGACCACGATCCGCCCGTCGACAAGCTCGACGACGACTTCCCGATCCGCCTGACGACCGGGCGCCGGCTCGACTCGTACAACACCGGCGTCCAGACCGGCGGCTACACCTCGCCGCTGCGGCGCGGCGAGTCGCTCGACATCAGCCCCGAGGACGCGGAGCGGCTCGGCCTGACCGACGGCGAGCGGGTCTGCGTGATCTCGCGGCGCGGCCAGGTCGAGACGCCGATCCGGATCGACCCGTCGCTCCGACCCGGGCCTGACGTTCATGACGCTCCACTTCCAGGACGAGGTCGCGACGAACCTGCTGACGATCGACGCGACCGACCCGAAGTCCGGCACGGCCGAGTTCAAGGCGACGGCGATCCGGATCGAGAAGCTGCCGGTGGCCGCGCGGGCTGGCGCAGGTTGATGAGCGCCCCGCCGGCTTCTCGGCGGCGAATACGACGGTCGGTGCCCCGGATGACAGTCCGCTCCGTGAAGCGACCGATCGCGAGCGCGGCCCGCGCCACGTCAAAGCCGAGCGAGCCGCCGGCCGCCGGGACGCCGTGCTCCGGCTGCGGCCTCGTCGTCGAGGGCGGCGTCGAGGGCTGTCAGGCGATCTTCGACGACGAGTCGGCGCGCGAGTATGCCGACATCCGTTTCGCGGCCCGGCGCCGGATGGTCGTCGACACCTACTGCCTCCAGCACCCCGAGCGCTACTGCGCCTCCGCGACGTCGCTGGCGGCGCACCTGACGGGTCTCTGCATCGCGATCGAGCACCGCGGCCGCGAGGAGGAGCTCAATGCCGCGATCCAGCGCTGGCTCGACCGCCGGCCGGAGCTGGAGAAGCCGCCTCTCCCCAAAGCTCGCGGGCCGCTGACGATCGCCGCCGTCCGCGCCGCGACGGATCTGGTCGATCACCGCGCCGCGGTCGACGGCTGGGCGCGCGGCACCTGGGATGCCTACGCTGCGCTCCACCCGGTCGCCCGAGCGTGGGTCGCCCGCGTCACCTGGCGAACGTAGGCCGCCGAGTCCTGCAGGATCCGGCGCTACACTCACGGCGATGGACCTCCACGTCATCGGGCCGCTCGCGTCGCCCGCCGAGCGAGCGGCGGTGGACGCGCTCCTCGGCCCGGCCGAATCGGCCTGGCGAGGCGGCGCTCGTGACCCGAAGACCGAAGGGCACGTCGCCCGCGGCGGGCACGACGCGCGGTCGCGCCGCGATCTGCTGATCCCGGCCCTCCACGCAGTCCAGTCACGGATCGGCTGGATCAGCCAGCCGGCGCTCAACTACGTCTGCCGCCGCCTCAGCGTCCCGCCGGCCGAGGCGTACGGCGTCGCCACGTTCTACGCCCTGTTCGCGACGAAGGCGCGGCCGCCGATCGTCGCGCACGTCTGCGACGACATCGCCTGCCGGCTCGCCGGCGCCGCCGACCTGACCGCCGACCTCGAGCGGACGATCGGGTCCGGCCGGCGAGGCCGACGCCGGCGGGCATGACGACCTGGCTTCGGTCGCCATGCCTCGGGCTTGTGCGAGCGGGCGCCGGCGGCGATGTTCACGATCGCCGGTGAGAATCCGCTGACCCAGGTCGCGGCGCCCGTCGACGCGGTCGGCGTGTCACGACGCGCCTGGCTGAGGCAGCAGCGACCGGCACCCGACGACGCGGACTACGGTCATCAGCAATGCAGACTGCGCGTGACGGCGGCGCCCGGCCAGTGCCTCCGTGCCGCAGGCCGGCCAGCCCGGCCTCCGCCTGCTCGCCCGCGTCGGCGTCGTCGACCCGACGTCGCTCGACGCCTACCGCGCCAGTGGCGGCTTTCGGGCCCTCGAGCGAGCCCGCAAGATCGGTGCCCAGGCCGTCATCGACGAGGTGACGGCTTCGGGCCTCGTCGGCCGCGGCGGCGCCGCCTTCCCGACCGGCCGCAAGTGGGCGGCCGTCGCCGCGCAGGCGGCTGAGCCTCACTACCTCGTCTGCAACGCCGACGAGTCGGAGCCGGGAACGTTCAAGGACCGCGTCCTGATGGAGCACGACCCGTTCGCGGTCGTCGAGGCGATGGCGATCGAGGCGTTCGCGGTCGGCGCGGACAAGGCATATCTCTACATCCGCGGCGAGTACCCGCTCGCCGAGGCGCGGATCGACGAACGCGATCGCAGCGTCGACGGCCGCAGGCCTCCTCGGCGACTCTCGACATCGAGCTCCGACGCGGCGCCGGCGCCTACATCTGCGGCGAGGAGACGGCGCTGTTCGAGTCGATCGAGGGCAAGCGCGGCGAGCCCCGCAACAAGCCGCCGTTCCCGGTCGAGGTCGGCCTGTTCGGCAAGCCGACCGCCGTCAACAACGTCGAGACGCTCGTCAACGTCCTGCTCATCCTCGCCGACAACGGCGGCCCCGACGCCTTCCGGGCGATCGGCACGGAGGGTTCGACCGGCCCGAAGCTCTTCTGCGTCAGCGGCCACGTCGCGCGACCCGGGCGTCTACGAGGTCGAGTTCGGGGCGACGCTTCGGGAGCTGCTCGAGCTGGCCGGCGGCGTCGCCCGGCGGCCGAGACCTCAAGGCCGTGCTGCTCGGCGGCGCGGCGGGCGTCTTCGTCGGCCCGGACGCGCTCGACACGCCGCTGACGTTCGAGGCGACGCGCGCGATCGGCGCGACGCTCGGCTCCGGCGTCGTCATGGCCTTCGACGAGACCGCCGACATGGTCGACACGCTCCGCCGGATCGCCCAGTTCTTCCGCGACGAGTCATGCGGCCAGTGCGTCCCGTGCCGGGTCGGCACCGTCCGCCAGGAGGAGCTCCTCGCGCGGCTCGCCGCCGCGGCACCCATCGGCAGCCGCGACGGACGAGCTCGCGCTCCTCGCCGAGATCGGCCAGGCGATGCGCGATGCGAGCATCTGCGGCCTGGGCCAGACGGCGTCGTCGGCGATCGAGAGCGCGATGCGCCAGCCGGAATTGGTGGCGCTGTGAGCGACGGGCTGAGCATGGATCGCGATCCGGCCCCGGATCGGCCGTTCCCCGCACGAACACGAGGCCCCGGCGCGCCCAGCCGCTCACCGAGATCATCCTCAAGCCGGCCGCCCGACCGAGCCGCCCGCCGGCGCCGCCGCCCGACCCACCCCGCCGCCGAGGTCGAGATCACGATCGACGGCGCCGCCGTCTCGGTGCCGGCCGGCTCGACGATCCTCGACGCCTGTCGGGCCCAGGGGATCGACACGCCGACGCTCTGCTATCTCGACAACCTGACCCCGGTCAACGTCTGCCGGGTCTGCGTCGTCGAGGTCAAGGGCTCGCGCGTCCTCGTCCCGGCCTGCTCCCGCAAGGTCGAGGCCGGGATGGACGTCTCGACGGACTCGGAGCGCGTCCGCCACAGCCGGAAGATGGTCCTCGAGTTCCTCGGCTCGTCGGTCGATCTCTCGACCGCGCCGGCGGCCGCCGGCTACATCGAGCGCTACGGCGCCGACACCGCTCGCTACGGCCCGTCGGCGCCGCCCGCGGAGGCCGGCGAGCGCGACGCCCACGAGCCGGGCCACCACCACGCCCCGACCGGCGCCGACGCCCAGCAGGCCCAGACCGTCGCCCAGCCGGTCAAGGTCGACAACGACCTGTACGTCCGCGACTACTCGAAGTGCATCCTCTGCTACAAGTGCGTCGAGGCCTGCGGCGAGGACGCCCAGAACACGTTCGCGATCGCCGTCGCCGGGCGCGGCTTCGACGCCCGCATCTCCACCGAGGAGGCGGTCCCGCTGCCCGATTCGGCCTGCGTCTACTGCGGCAACTGCATCGGCGTCTGCCCGACCGGCGCGCTGATGTTCAAGTCCGAGTTCGACATGCGCGCCGCCGGGACCTGGGACGAGAGCGCCCAGACGGTGACCGAGACGATCTGCCCGTATTGCGGCGTCGGCTGCGCGCTCAACCTCCACGTCCAGGACAACACGATCGTCAAGGTCGATTCGCCGCTCGACTCGTCGGTGACCGACGGCCACCTCTGCATCAAGGGCCGCTTCGGCTTCCAGTTCGTCCAGAACCGGGGGCCACGCGGCGGCTGACGCCCCGCGCTCGCGTCTGCGTTACGCTTCCCGTACCAAGGGACCGCCGAGCCGACCGCGCAAGGCCGGTCGAACTCCTTCTTACCGCCAAATGGCACGCCTCGCGTAACTGTTGGCGGCTGGAGGGCCTTGAAGCGGGCTTGGCGCCGGCCTCGCCCGCCCGTCGGTACGCGTCGCCTAACGGCGCGGCGGGCGCACACAGCAGCGGCTACGGCGCGATCGCCTGACCGCCGACGAACGTGTCGAGGATCACCCAGCGCGCGGCCAGCGCGCCGTTCGACCCGACCCCGAACGACCGAACCGGCCGTCGAGGACGACAGCGGCGCTGTCGCCGACGACGAGCGGCGCGGCAAGGTCCGGCCGGAACTCGACCGCCGTGCCCGCATCGATGCCCGAACGCGAGCCGCTCCGCGGGGCTCGGCACCGCGACGAGGTTGTAGAGCCGGCCCCAATGGCGGTTCGAGACGATGCCCGGCTCGACCGCGACGTCGACCCAGCCGAGGCCCGGCGACCGGTCGTCGCTGTCGGGCCGGAACTCGGCGATCGCCGCCGACTCGATCGCGCCCGTCGTGGCCGCCGGCCGCGGATCGGCCGTGAAGCCGGCGCTGATCGCCGACGCGGCGGCGTCGTTGGCGAGGAGCGCCGCGCCGTCGGCCCAGGGCCGTACGATCTGCGCGGTCACCGGGGCGCCGCGCAGAGCGAACCCAGGACGGTCGACGGATCCGGGTGCGGTCAGGAGGACGCCGTCGGCAGACGCTCAAGGCGGCCGTCACGCTGCGGCCTCTTCGTCTTCGCGTTGACGAGGAACCAGCTCGCCGACGTCCCGCGAGCCGGAGTGCCGCCGCGAACGCCTTGGCGTCCTTCGTCGCGATCTCCGGCTTGGCATAGCCGGCCGCGAGGACGACGATGTCGCTGCCGGTGCCGCCGGAGGCCGCGACGAGACGATCGAGGACCGCGGCCGACGGCGAGCCCCCGCCAGGAGGAGCGGGCCGCTTCCGGCGGGCGTGGCGAGGCTCGGGAACGCGCGCCCGGCGAGGTCCGGCGCCGGGAGTGACCGGTGAACCGCCGACGATCGGCTGCCGCAGCGGCGAGATCGTAGCCGTCGCCGGGCGCGCAGAACGTGGGTCGCGACGCGGCGGATCGAGAGCGTCCCGGTGTGTCGAACTGGCCGAACGCCGGGTACGTCAGCGAGTCCGCGACGAATGCCGCCGACGCCCGCCGATCTCGGTCAGGTTCGTGCCGTCCTCGATCGTCGCGGCCGTGTCGGCGTCGAGCCCGATGCCGAGCTTGCCGGCCAGGTGAGCGAGGCGCTGATGAGCCGGGCGATCCGGCCGCGCTGGAGGACGTGCTGGTCGAGGAGGACGTTCTGGAGCCCGAAGACGAGGCCGCGCGTGTCGTCGGTCGGCCGCCGTACGAGCCACAGGTCGACGGCGCCCTGCTCGAAGCCCTGCTCGGGGCCGTTGCTGCCGGTGTAGCCGGCGATCATGTCGGCCGACTCGACGGCCGCGCCGGCGCTGTTCCCGCTCGTCACCGCGCCGGCCGCCTGGGCGTCCGCGAGGGCGTCCTCGAACGGCGTGTTGGCGACGACCTGCATCGCGACCACCTGGTCGCCTCCGAGGACGTAGATGCCGTCGAGGCCCGGCGTCACGAGATCCACGTTCGCCGGAGCGAACGCGTCGTCGCGGACGAGGACCGGCGCGAGCACGACGTCGCAGGTCTCGCCGGCGGGGATGACCGCAAGGCAGGCATCCTCGATCTGGCCGCGACGCCCGTCGGCGAGCGTGAGGTTCTTGTTCCGCAGGCCGTTCGACATCGACAGCGGGTCGACGCCGTACGTGATCGGCAGGACGAGGATCGACACCTCGCCGGACGTGTCGACCGCGGCCGCCTCGGCGGCGAATTGCTCAAGCGTGTCGGCCTTCGTAGCCCGCCCCGATCGGGACGAACGTGGGGATCGTCGCCGCGGAGGTCGCGGCGGGGGCGAGCGCCGCGGCGAGGAGGAGTCCGGCGATCGTGGCCGGCAGGGAGCGGCGGGCGAAAGGTCGGCTCGAGGTCGCGGTCATCGGGAGGCTCCTTCGTGGCAGGGCAGTGTCAGTTGGAGCGGCGCGGGAGGCGCTGGGGGTCGCCCTGACCTTACACCCGTCAGCCCAAGCCGAGGATGTCCCGCAGGTCGATCCGCTCGTCGTGGGCGTAGACGTTGAAGCCGTCGCCGCGCAGGAAGCCGACGAGGGTCACGCCCAGCCGATCCGCCGCCTCGACCGCCAGGTCGGACGGTGCCGAGACCGCGCAGACGATCGGGATGCCGGCCACGGCGGCCTTCTGGATGATCTCGAAGCTCACCCGGCCGCTGACCATGAGGATCCGTTCGTGGAGGGGCATCGCCTTGGCGAGGACCTGCGACCCGACCAGCTTGTCGAGCGCGTTGTGGCGCCCCACGTCCTCGTGCAAGGCGAGCAACTCGCCGGCCGGCGTGAACAGGCCCGCGGCATGGAGCCCGCCCGTCTCATCGAACGCCCGCTGAGCGGCCCGAAGCAGATCCGGAAGGGCGAGGATGACGCGCCG
>CAVZKO010000002.1:0-10000 GCA_963775855.1 uncultured Chloroflexia bacterium
CTCCGGGCGGAAGTTGTTCTTCAGCTCCGCCGCGACCTTCTCCTTCATGATCTCGTAGGAGGTCTCGGCCCGCGTCTCGTCGGTGTCGCCCATCGCCCGGAAGCCGAGCGTCGCGTTCGTCTGGAGCTGCTTCGCCCCGACGTTCGAGGTCATGATGATGATGCGTGTTGCGGAAGTCGACGCGGCGGCCCTTGGCGTCCGAGAGGTGGCCGTCCTCGAAGATCTGGAGGAGCATGTTGAACACCTCCGGGTGGGCCTTCTCGATCTCGTCGAGGAGGATGACGCAGTAGTACTTGCGGCGGACGGCCTCGGTCAGCTGGCCGCCGTCGTCGTAGCCGACGTAGCCGGGAGGCGCGCCGACCAGCCGCGAGACGTTGTGCTTCTCCATGAACTCGCTCATGTCGAGCTTGATGAGCGCGTCCTCGCTGCCGAACATGAACTCGGCGAGGGCCTTGGCGAGGTACGTCTTGCCGACGCCGGTGGGGCCGAGGAAGATGAACGAGCCGATCGGGCGCTTCGGGTCCTTGAGGCCGGCGCGGGCGCGGCGGACGGCCTTGGCGATGTCGTCGATCGCCTCCTCCTGGCCGACGACCTGCTCGTGGAGGGCGTCCTCCATGTGGAGCAGCCGCTCCGACTCCTCGGCGGCGATGCGGGTGACCGGGATGCCGGTCCACATCGCGACGACCTCGGCGATGTCCTCTTCGTCGACGGTCGGCTGGTCGCTGCTGACCTGCGACTGCCAGTCGGTCCGGAGCTTCTCGACGTCTCGCGTGGCAGTCGCCTCGGCCTCGCGCAGGCGCGGCGGCGTCCTCGTACTCCTGGTTGTTGATCGCCGCGTCCTTCTCCTTCGTGACGCGGTCGAGCTCCTTCTGGGCCTCGCGCAGCTCGGGCGGGGCGGAGGCGTGGCGCAGGCGGACGCGGGAGGCGGCCTCGTCGATGAGGTCGATCGCCTTGTCGGGCAGGAAGCGGTCGGGGACGTAGCGGATCGACAGCTCGGCGGCGGCCTTGACGGCTTCGTCGGTGATCGTGACCTTGTGGTGCTCCTCGTAGCGCTCGCGGATGCCCATGAGGATCTCGATCGTCTCCTCGAGCGTCGGCTCCTCGACCATGATCGGCTGGAAGCGGCGCTCGAGGGCGGCGTCGCTCTCGATGTACTTGCGGTACTCGTCGAGCGTCGTCGCGCCGATGCACTGGAGCTCGCCGCGGGCGAGCGGCGGCTTGAGGATGTTCGCGGCGTCGATCGCGCCTTCGGCAGCGCCGGCGCCGACGAGCATGTGCAGCTCGTCGATGAAGAGGACTGCGTCGTCGGTGTTTCGGAGCTCCTCGATGACCTTCTTGAGGCGCTCCTCGAACTCGCCGCGGTACTTGGTGCCGGCGACGAGCGAGCCGATGTCGAGCGTCAGGACGCGCTTGTTGAGCAGCGTCTCGGGGACGTCGCCGTCGACGATGCGCTGGGCGAGGCCCTCGGCGATGGCGGTCTTGCCGACGCCGGGCTCGCCGATCAGCGCCGGGTTGTTCTTCTGTGCGCCGCGAGAGGATCTGGATGACCCGCTCGATCTCCTTCTCGCGGCCGATGACCGGGTCGAGCTTGCCCGGCGCGGGCGAGCTCGGTGAGGTTGATGCCGAGCTGGTCGACGGTCGGGGTCTTCGACTGGCGCGCTTCGTCTCCTGGGCGGACCGGCCGAGGACGTCTGCGACAGGACGCGGGTGACCTCGTGGCGGACCTTGTCGAGGTTGACGCCGAGGCTCTCGAGGACGCCGGCGGCGATGCCCTCGCCCTCGCGGACGAGGCCGAGCAGCAGGTGCTCGGTGCCGATGTAGTTGTGGCCGAGGCGGCGGGCCTCGTCGATCGCGAGCTCGATGACCCGCTTGGCGCGCGGCGTCAGGCCGATCTCGCCGACGACCGGCCGGTCGCCGCGGCCGATGATGAACTCGACGGCGGTCCGGACCTTGGCCAGCTCGACGTTCATGTTCTCGAGGACGCGCGCGGCGACGCCCTCGCCCTCGCGGACGAGGCCGAGCAGGAGGTGCTCGGTGCCGATGTAGTTGTGGTTGAACCGCTGCGCTTCGTCCTGCGCAAGTGTCAGGACCTTGCGCGCCCGGTCCGTGAACTTGTCGAAGCGATCCATCGAGTCGAACGCCTGTTCCCCTGCGAGCGCCTGACGGTGACGCTCCGAGCCATGCTAGCACGGTGCCCTGCCCCCGCAAGTCGGCCGATCGGGGGGTATCGGTACCGTCCGAGGGATCATTCGTCATCGGCGCCGGACGCGATACCTCCGGCGGGTAGCGAATTCGCGGTGAAGGAATTGAAACGACCCGCCGATGGCGGGTCGTCCGGTCGGTCGCGTCGGGTCAGGAGCGGGTCTTCGAGGCCTTCGCTTCGCTTCGCCGGTCGGCTCGCGTCGGCCGCGGCGGTCGCCGCCTCGCGCTTCGCGCCTCGGCAGCGGGCTCGGCCTCGGCGGCCGGCTCGGCGTCGGCTCTCGGCGATCTCCTCGATCGCCTCCTCGGCGGCCGCTTCCGCGACCGCCTCGTCGGCGGCGACGGTCTCGACGATCTCGTCGATCGCCTCGGCGGCAGCCTCTTCCTCGGCGGCCTCGTCGGCGGCGACGGTCTCGACGATCTCCTCGATCGCCTCGGCGGCGGCCGCTTCCTCGTCGGCCTCGGCCTCGGCGACGGCTCTCGATCGACCTCGACGGCGTCGCTCGGCCGCGAGCGCCTCGTTGGCCTCGTTCGCGGCGGCCGCGTCTTCGAGCTGCTCGATCTCGTCGGCGGCGGCCGTCTCGAGGACTGCCTCGTCGGCGGCGACCGTCTCGACGATCTCCTCGATCGCCTCGGCGGCGGCGGCCTCCTCGGCGGCCTCGTCGGCGGCGACCGGTCTCGACGATCGCCTCGATCGCCTCGCGCGGCGGCCTCCTCTTCGGACGGCCTCGGCTTCGGCCAGCGGCCGTCTCGACCTCGGCGATCGCCTCGACGCTTCGGCCTCGTCGACTGCGTCGGCGGACCTCGGCGTCGGCGCTCGGCCTCCTCGGACGCGGCGAGCTGGTCGCGGACCTGGGCGAACGCGGCGGCGAGCGTGTTGTCGATCCCGCCCTCGGGCTCCTGGACGGCGTCGGCCATCGAGTAGCCGCGCTCGGGGCGCGGCCGGCGCTCGCCGCGGGCGCCGGCCGGCGCCGGGCGCGGCTGACCGGGCTCCGGCGCCGGGTCGGGCCGGCGGCTCCTCGGCCTGCTTGAGGCTGAGGCCGAGGCGGTGCCGCTCGGAGTCGAGCGAGATGATCTTCAGCTTGAGCTGCTGGCCCTCGTGGACGACGTCGCCCGGGTGGGCGACGCGCTGGTGGGACAGCTCGCTGATGTGGATCAGGCCCTCGAGCCCGTCGCGGACGCGGACGAAGGCGCCGAAGTTGACGAGCTTCGTGACCGTGCCGTCGATGACGTCGCCGACCTTGAAGTCGGCCACCGTCGAGTGCCACGGGTCGGGCTGGAGGCGGCGGATCGACAGGCTGATCCGGCCGCGCTCGTGGTTGATGTCGATGACCTCGGCCTCGACCTCGTCGCCGACCTTGTAGCCGGCCTCGGGGTTGTTGACCTTGTTCCACGAGAGCTCGCTCTTGTGGACGAGGCCGTCGATCCCGCCGAGGTCGATGAAGACGCCGAACGGGCGCGATCGAGCGGACGGTGCCGGTGACCTTCTGGCCGACCTGGAGGCTGCTGAACAGCTCGTCCCGCTTCTCGCGGCGCTCCTCGTAGAGGGCGACCTTCTCGGACAGGATCAGGCGGTTCGCCTTGCGGTTGACCTCGAGGATCTTGAGCCGGAGCTTCCGGCCGACGAACGGCTGGAGCTTCTCGGCGATCTCCTGGGCGGCGTCGCGCGGCTGGTCGTTCTGGGGCCGGCGCGGGAAGTCGACGATCTGGCTGATCGGGACGAAGCCGCGGATGCCGCAGTCGACGATGAGGCCGCCCTTGTTGTGGTCGATGACCGGCGCCTCGATGATGACGCCCGCCTCGAACTGCTCCTGCATCGAGCGCCACTTGCGCTCGAGGCCGGCGCGGCGCAGCGAGAGGACCGCGTGGCCCTCCTGCGACTCGGGCTGGAGGACGTAGACGAGGACGGTGTCGCCGATGGCCAGCTGGGGCTGGCTCTCGGCGTGGCGGCCGTAGAGCTCGCGGTTGCTGACGACGCCCTCGGACTTGGCGCCGATGTCGACGAGGATCTCGTCCTTGTCGATCCGGACGACGTTGCCCTCGACGACGTCACCGTGCTTGAAGCTCTTGATGTCCGAGTCCTGCTCGGCGAGGAGCTCCTCCATCGTCGTCGGCTCGGGGCCGAGGTCGCGCGACGGGGCGCGGGCTCCTCCGGCTCCTCGTCCGGCGGCGGGCGCGTCGGCGGTGTCCGGCGCTCGAGCGCGGCGTCGGCGTCGGCGTCGCGGCGGCGCGTCGCGCGGCGGGCGCGTCGGCGGCTCGTCGGCCGCGGCGGCCTCGTCGGTCGCGGCGGCGCCTCGGCGGCGGGCTCGTCGGCGGCCGCGCTCGCGGCGGCCGGCGCCTCGCGCGGCGGTCCGGCCTCGGCGGCTCGGCGCGGCGCTTCGGCGGCGACGGCGTCGTCCGGCGACTCGGCCTCGGCGGCGGGGCCTCGGCGGCGCTCGGTCGTCGCGGCTGGCCGCGGCGCATCGTCGTCGACGTCGACGGCTCGGGGGCCGCGCTCCTCGGCGGGTGGTCGATGCGGTGGTGGCGTCTCCTCCGTCGCGTCGGTGGTCGGCTCGCGTGGCGGGCTCGTCGGCGACGGCGACCGCCGCGACGGTCGCTCGGGACGCCTGGTCGGCGTCCGGGGCGATCGCCTCCGGCTCCGGCGCGGTCCCGCCCTGCTTTTCTTCGGTCAAGTGTCTTGTCTCTCCTGTTCGATCGATGTCCCCGGAATACACCAACGGCCTGGGCAGCGCCCAGGCCGTGGTCCGAAACGACGAGATGATGGTCCGTGGTGATTGGGCCGCGGTCCTCTCCCTTCGTGGCGAAGCTGGCGTGGACGTGTCTTCAGCTGTGCTGCCTTCCGGAGCCGGGAGAGTCTAGCACAGCGGTTTCTCGCGGCTACAATCGGCCGGCCGTGCCCGAATTGCCCGATCTCGCCGATCGTCGCCGAGGCATTCCGCGCCGCCCTCGTCGGCCGTCCGATCGCGGCCGTGGCGGCCCCCGGGCCGCTCGCCGTGCGGGGCACGCCGGCCGAGCTCGAGGCACTCGTCGGCCAGCGCGTCGCCGACATCCGCCGGCGCGGCAAGTTCCTGCTCGCTCGACCTCGATCGGGATCAGGTCGTCGTCAACCCGATGCTCACGGGCCGATTCCAGCTCGCCGCGGCCGGACGAGAAGCTGCCGACGAAGACCGCCGTCGTCCTCGGCTTCGGCGCCGCGCCAGGCGTCGCCGAAGCGACCGGCCGCGCTGGACGCGCGGCGCCGACCTGGATGCCGGCCGACGACGAGACCGTCGAGGTCCGCTACCGCGACCCGACCCAGATGGGCAAGGTCTACCTGCTGCCCGCGGGCGTCGACCGCGACGGTGCCCGGGCTTGGCCGACGGCGAGCTCGGCCCGGACGCCGACGATCCGGCGCTGACCCTCGACGTCTGGCGCCAGCGGATCCGCCGGCATCCCGGCGAGCTGAAGAACCTGCTCGAAGAACCAGGCGTTCATCGCCGGCGTCGGCAACGCCTACAGCGACGAGATCCTCCACGCCGCGCGGCTGCTGCCGTTCCGGAAGCGGTCGGCGCTGGCGCCGGAGGAGGTCGACGCGCTCTACGCGGCGACCGGAGTCGACGCTGGCGGCGGCGATCGAGGTCCTGCGGCGACGCGTGCCGCCGACGTTCGAGAAGCAGGTCCGGGACTTCCTCGCCGTCCATGACAAGGGCGGGACCGCCTGCCCGCGCTGCGGGACCAGGATCAGCGAGGTCAAGCCGGGCGGCTTCGTGACGTCGTTCTGCCGCGGCTGCCAGCGCTGAGCTCGCGCCGCGACCGTCACGGGATCTTGAGGACCTGGCCGATCTGCAGGTCGTTGCTCGGTCAGGCCGTTGAGCTCCTTGATCGCGGCGACCGTCGTCCCGAAATGCGCCGGCGATGCCGACAGCGTGTCGCCCGTCTTGACGACGATAGGTCGTGCTGAAGCTCGGCGTGCTGACTGCCGGCGTACCGGTCGCGCCGCTGACCGCGCCGGACGCGGCCGGAGACGCGCCGCGGAAGCGGGTGGCGCGGCGGAAGGAGCGGTCGATGGAGCGAGGGACGGCGACGGCGTCACGCGCGGGGTTGGCTGCGGCGTCGGAGAGGCGGTCGCGGATGCGGTCGCCGTCGGTTGGGCGACGGCCGCTGCCTGGGGACCTGAGAAGCGAGCGATCGCGACCGCGACGAACGCGACGACCATGAGCGCAACGAGCGCGGCCTGGGACACGCCCGGTCGAGCGGCCAGCGTGCCGTCGGAGCCGAGAGGCGCGGGTGCTCGAGGATCGACGGCGGATCCGCGGGCGATGGGCCGGCGGGCAGCATCGGCCGCCGCGACCGACCGCGGGATCGATGCCGGGCGCGAGCATCGCCGCGCGGCTCGCGCGAGCGGCTCGGAACGTCGGGCAGCCGCCGTGCTCCGCGGACAGGCACAGGCGCCGCTGCTTGTCGGGCGTCAGGGAGGCCGGCGGCTCGACGGCGCCGCAGCGGTGCTCGCGATGCGGCGTCGCGCTGCGCCACGAACCGCCGGCGGCCCGAGAGGTAGGGACAGACCTCGTGGATCTCGGCCGGGCGAATTCGGCGCCGTCGCGGCGGTTGCCGGATCGTCGGGCTGCCGCCATCGGGCGCGCGCGGCGACTCCGACGGCTCCTCGACGGGCACGGTCATCGGCCAGAGGATAACCGAGGCGCCAAAGCTGGACCCGTGAGCGTCGGCCGTTCGATCGCACGACGGCACGCCGCGGTGCCCCTCGGAAACGCAAAAATCCTGGCGACGACCTATTTTCCCGAAAGGCTGCCCTCTCAGTATCTTCGGCGCTGGAGAGCTTGACTTCCGTGTTCGGGATGGGAACGGGTATGGCCTCTCCGCTAGAGTCACCAGGATTTCGTTGCGTCTGGACGTCGTTCGGCAGCGGGCCGCGCGCGGTCGATCGGTCGATCGCGCGGGGCGCCGAGATTTGATCTTCGATCTCGTGAAAGTCAGTCAGGAACTGATCCTGATTTCCCAGCCACTGACCCCTGGTCAGTTGCTGAAGAGGTCAAGCCCTCGACCATTAGTACCGCTCAGCTTCATCCGTCACCGGACTTCCACATGCGGCCTATCAAACAGGTGGTCTCCCTGCGGTCTTACCCGGTTGACCCGGTGGGGAACCTCATCTCGAGGCGAGCTTCGCACTTAGATGCTTTCAGCGCTTATCCCGACCGAACATAGCTACCCAGCGGTGCCCCTGGCGGGACAACTGGCACACCAGCGGTTCGTTCACTCCGGTCCTCTCGTACTAGGAGCAACTCCTCTCAAGTTCCCTACGCCCACGGCGGATAGAGACCGAACTGTCTCACGACGTTCTGAACCCAGCTCGCGTGCCGCTTTAATTGGCGAACAGCCAAACCCTTGGGACGTACTTCCGCCCCAGGATGCGACGAGCCGACATCGAGGTGCCAAACGGTGCCGTCGATGTGAACTCTTGGGCACCATCAGCCTGTTATCCCCGGGGTAGCTTTTATCCGTTGAGTGATACCCCTTCCACTCGGAGGTACCAGATCACTAAGCCCGACTTTCGTCTCTGCTCGACTTGTGGGTCTCGCAGTCAAGCTCCCTTATGCCTTTGCACTCTACGGCTGGTTTCCATTCAGCCTGAGGGAACCTTTGGGCGCCTCCGTTACACTTTAGGAGGCGACCGCCCCAGTCAAACTGCCCGCCTGACACTGTCCTGCGCCCGGTTTCACGGGTCGCGGTTAGAACCGAAATCCAACAAGGGTGGTATTTCAACGTCGGCTCCACCGAGGCTAGCGCCCCAGCTTCTCAGCCTCCCACCTATCCTACACAAGCTGAATTCCAATCCAATATCAGGGTGCAGTAAAGCTCCACGGGGTCTTTTTGCCCTGCCGCGGGTAACCTGCATCTTCACAGGTACTTCAATTTCGCCGGATCCCTCGTTGAGACAGCGCCCAGATCGTTACGCCATTCGTGCGGGTCGGAACTTACCCGACAAGGAATTTCGCTACCTTAGGACCGTTATAGTTACGGCCGCCGTTTACCGGGGCTTCGATTCAGAGCTTGCACCCCTCCTCTTAACCTTCCGGCACTGGGCAGGCGTCAGCCCCTATACGTCAGCTTTCGCTTTCGCAGAGACCTGTGTTTTTGCTAAACAGTCGCCTGGGCCTTTTCACTGCGGCTTCGATCGACCACTGACAAGTCAGCAGCCGCGAAGCGCCCCTTCTCCCGAAGTTACGGGGCCATGTTGCCGAGTTCCTTAACGAGGGTTCTCCCGATCGCCTTGGTATTCTCTACCCGCCTACCTGTGTCGGATTGCGGTACGGACACCGTTGGTCTCGCTAGACACTTTTCTTGCCAGCGTGGCTCACTCGAATCGAGGCAGAAGCCCCTTTCATTCGCTGCTCGGGGTTGAATGAGAGGACGGATTTGCCTGTCCTCTCCCCCTACCGGCTTAGACGCGTATAGCCAAAACGCGCTCGAACTACCACACCGTGTCATGCCATTGCTCCCACCTGGGATCAGATCCGGGACTCGACTGGCTTGCGCCAGCCATCCTCCGTTCTCCTACCCCCAGGCGACACCTTGCGGTGCAAACGACCTCTGGTGGTTCCGGAATATCAACCGGATGTCCATCGCCTACGACTTTCGTCCTCGGCTTAGGCCCGACTAACCCTGAGCGGACAAGCCTTCCTCAGGAAACCTTAGGCTTACGGCGTGTGAGATTCTCACTCACATTGCGCTACTCATGCCGACATTCGCACTTCCGTCCGCTCCAGCCATCCTCACGGTTGACCTTCACTGCAGAACGGAACGCTCCCCTACCACGCGCTCGCCGGCGAACCGGCGAACACATCCGAAGCTTCGGTACCAGGCTTGAGCCCCGCTGAATTTTCGGCGCGGATCCACTTGACCAGTGAGCTGTTACGCACTCTTTCAATGATGGCTGCTTCTGAGCCAACATCCTGGTTGTCTATGCGAACCCACATCCTTTACCACTTAGCCTGGATTTAGGGACCTTAGCTGTCGGTCCGGACTGTTTTCCTTTTGACCACGAAGCTTAGCCCTCGCAGTCTGACTCCCGGGCTCTGAAATCACGGGATTCGGAGTTTGGTTGGGGTTGGTAAGCGGGAAGCCCCCTAGCCCATCCAGTGCTCTACCCCCGTGATTGAACGCCCGAGGCTAGCCCTAAAGCTATTTCGGGGAGAACCAGCTATCTCCGAGTTCGATTGGCATTTCACCTCTATCCACAGCTCATCCCCTAGCTTTTCAACGCTAGTGAGTTCGGTCCTCCACGGGACATTACTCCCGCTTCAACCTGGCCATGGATAGGTCACTCGGTTTCGGGTCTACTGCACGCGACTGATCGCCCTATTCAGACTCGCTTTCGCTCCGGCTCCGTCCTTTGCGGACTTAACCTCGCCACGTGCACGTAACTCGTCGGCTCATTCTTCAAAAGGCACGCCATCAGGCTACCGGCAAGCCGGCAACACCCTCTGACTGCTTGTAGGCACGAGGTTTCAGGTACTATTTCACTCCCCTTCCGGGGTGCTTTTCACCTTTCCCTCACGGTACTCGTTCACTATCGGTCGCCAAGAGTATTTAGCCTTGGACGGTGGTCCGCCCAGCTTCCCACATGAGAGACCTTCCACGTGGTACTCAGGTGGTCGATCACGGAGGCCAGTCGCTTTCGTCTACGGGGCTGTCACCCTCTATGGCCTGCCTTTCCTGACAGGTTCGACTAACGATTGGCTTTGTAACTCCGCCGGGGCCTAGCAGGGCCCCGATGATCGACTCCTTCAACCCCCACTCAGAA
>CAVZKO010000002.1:12500-573104 GCA_963775855.1 uncultured Chloroflexia bacterium
GTCACCTACGCGTTACTCAGCCGTCCGCCACTAACGATCAAGGCAAGCCTCGATCGTCCGTTCGACTTGCATGTCTCATGCACGCCGCCAGCGTTTATCCTGAGCCAGGATCAAACTCTCCGAAAATGCACAGCCTTGCGGCTGCGACTTCGTCCGAGGGTTTGACCGCTCGCACATCCTTATCACGGATTTCCTGTCACTCTTCAATTGTTAAGGTGCAGCGTCCGAGGCGTGACTGCCCGCGGCGCAGAGCCCTGATGATGGGGCCTGGCGGTCGGGGTGTCAAACCTGACGACCTGTCCGGACCGCCTTGGCGGTCCGGCGGCTCGCCTCCCGGGGAGGCGGCAACGAGGGCGAATGGTAGGGCCGCCCTGTGGGCCGTGTCAAACGGCAAATTCGGTCCGGTCCGGGCCGGCTGGCACGTTCCCAAATCGGGCCCTCAACCCGAGTCAATTCCACGTTCGCGAGCGGCTCGGGCGGCCCGGTCGATCTCGACGACAAGGAGGTCGACGTCGGCCCGGAGGGCGGCCGCCAGGTCGGTCCATTCGTCGGCAGCCTCGCCGACATAGATCGCTCGCGCGCGAGCGAGGGCCGCGCGGTTCGCCTCGGGAAGTCGGGCGAGCGCCCAGCCGGCCGCGCCGTCCTTGGGGCGGATCTCATCGGTCGTCAGGGTCAGCCAGATGCGCGCGAGCGTTAGCAGGACGTTTGCCTCGTCGCCTTCGAGGTCGGCAAGGAGCCCCGGGACGCCTTCAACGATCGCCTGCCGCAGATCTCCCGGTGGCACCGGGTCGATGAGCTCGGCCGCCTCCGGACCATAGAGGGCTTCACCGTGGGCGAGGACCATCGTCAGCAGCGTCGCCAGGTCCGGATCGGGCGTCGTCCCCGGAATCAGCCCAGCCTCGAGCTCGTCGCGGAGCCACTCGCCGTACTGGAGCTGGCGCGTCGGCGGATAGCGCCACGGCCGGATGTCGGGCGCCGCGACGATCGTGAGCTCGAGGGGCCGAGCGGGCCCCTCGCGGGCGCGGGCTCCCGAGATGTCTAGCATCCGCTCGACGGTCTCCCGCCGCTCGGCGTGGGTTAGCCGGCGCCGGGCCACGGCGAGGACGTCGACGTCACTTCGTGGACGCAGGCCGCCAACGACCGCCGAGCCATAGAGGTACGCACCGCGGATGTCTTCCCCGAGGACCTCGAGGAGGATCCGGGCGGCCGCGCTGGCCCCCGGCGGGTCGAGGTCCCTCGACGCTGTCATCCGGCCTGCCTGCCGGCGTCAGATCGGGCTGCTCTCGACGAGCAGGATGAACGCCGCGCCGGCAAGCCAGGAGAGCAGGGCGAGCTCCGCCGATCCCGGGACGCCGAGCGGTCCGATGAGGATCGCATAGAGGACCACGCCGACCACGGTCGCGGCCGCGGCTTTCGCGAGTCGGAGGAGGATCTCGCCGACGAGATTCGACATCGACGTCAGACGGCCCGCCGGCCCTGGAGCGCCCGGATCAGGGTCACCTCGTCCGCGTACTCGAGGTCGCCGCCGACCGGCAGGCCGCGGGCGATCCGGCTGACGACGCCGACCGTGCCCTCGAGTCGCTCGGCGAGGTACATCGCTGTTGCCTCGCCCTCGAGGGTCGGGTTCGTGGCGAGGATGACCTCCTCGAAGGGAGCGCCGTCGCGCTTCGCCTCGTCGGCCCTTGCGAGCAGCTCGCGGATGCGCAGCCGGTCTGGTCCGACGCCGTCGATCGGCGAGATCGCCCCATGGAGGACGTGGTAGAGGCCCTTGAACTCGCCGGTGCGTTCCAGGGCGAGGACGTCGAGCGGCTCCTCGACCACGCAGAGGCGAAGGACGTCCCGGGCCGAGTCGCGGCAGATCGGACAGAGGGGCGCGTCGCTGATGTTGAAGCATCGGTCGCAGAAGACGACCTTGTCGCGGACGTCGACCAGGGCCGCGGCGAGGGCGCGGGCCTCTGCATCGGGGGCGCGCAGGAGGTGATAGGTCAGGCGCTGGGCGGTCTTCGGCCCGACGCCGGGGAGTCGAGAGAGGGCCTCGATCAGTCGGGCGACGGGCTCGATCAGGGGGGTTGGCACGCGTCGGAGCTACATGCCGGGCAGGCGCAGCCCGCCGGTGACCGCGGCCATCTTCTCTTCGGCGACCTGGCGCGACGAACGCAGCGCGTCGTTGACCGCCGCGACGATCAGGTCCTGGAGCATCTCGACGTCGGACGGGTCTACGGCGGCCGGGTCGATCGTGACGGAGACGAGTTCCTGCTTGCCCGTCACGACGGCCTTGACGACACCGCCGCCGGCCGAGCCGTCAACCGTCAGCGTCTCGAGCTCGGTCTGAATCCGCAGCATCTCCTGCTGCATCTGCTGGGCCATCCGTTGGAGGTTGGCCATGCCCATGTCGTCTCCTCTTCTAGCAACCGATCGTGAGTCTGGCGGATGCGCCTAACGGGCGCACTAGCGGCGAGTTCAGCTGACCTCGCCGATGTCGGCGAGGTCCTCGCCGAAGATCCGGCGGGCTTCTGTCCACATCGGGTCAGTGGCATCGTCGGCGGGCGGCGGCGGGACGAGGTCGAGGTTCGTGGCCACGCAGCGGACGGCGACGGCCCGGCCGAGGAAGCCGCCGACCGCTGCCTCGAGGTCAGGGCGTTTCCGCTCAGCCACGTCCTTGAGGAACGCCTTGGCCTCTGGGAAGCCAAGGGTGACGACGTTGCCGTCGACGGCCATCGGCCGGCACTCGGTGATGACCGCGCGGGTAGCCGGCCGGACCGAGGCGACGACGTCGGCCCAGCCGTTCATCAAACGGTCGAGGTCGGGATTCGGCGTCGAGCCGGTCGGCGGCGCGTCGCCTCCGCTCGCCGCGGGCCGCTCGACGGCCGGATCTCCGGGATTCGGGGCCGCTTCGCTTGCGTCCGGTGCCGCTGGCTGGCTCGACTTGCCGGATTGGCGCTTCTGTGTCGGCCTGGCTGCCGGCCGAAGGTTCGGCTGGCGACTCGACGTCGACTGGCTCTGGTGGTACGTCCGCCGGCGGCGCGGCGGCCGCCGTAGTTGCGGGCGGCACGGCAAGCTTCGCAGAAGGAGCGGCGACCTGCGTCGAACCGGCCGATGCGGCGAAGAGCGCGAGCTCGACCTGGAGCCGCAGACCGCCGACGCCGCGCCGCTCCGGGTCGATCTCGGCAAGACGCCGCGCGACGCGCGCGAGGGCGACCACCCGGGCCGGGTCACCGCCAGGCCCGAGGGCAGTCGAGAGCTCCGCCCGGATCGCCTCGATCACCTGGTCGAGGACGACGCCGATGTCCCGGCCTCGATCGTCGAGCTCGTCGAGGACCGCGATGCCGGCCGCAGCGTCGCCGTCGACGAGAGCCGCGACAAGGCGATCGACGGCTTCCGCCTCAGCCAGCCCGAGCAGGTCGCGCACGCCGGCCTCGTCGATCCGGCCGGCAGCCGAGCCGAGGAGCTGGTCGAGCATCGATTCGGCGTCGCGCATCCCGCCCGCGGCGAGCCGCGCGATCAGATGGACGGCGGCAGGCTCCGCTTCGATCGACTCGCCCTCCAGGATCCGCCCGAGCTTGCCTTCGATCTCGGGGATCGTCAGCCGTCGGACGTCATAACGCTGAAGGCGCGACAGGATCGCCGGCGGGAAGTCCTGGGGATGGGTCGACGCAAACATGAACGCGACGAAGTCGGGCGGCTCCTCGAGCGACTTGAGGAGGGCGTTCCAGGCGTCCTTCGTGATCTGATGCGCCTCATCGAGGATGTAGACCTTCCGCCGGAGGTCGGTCGGGGCGTAGTTGATGCGTTCGCGGAGCTCGCGGATCGCGTCAATGCCGCGGTTGGATGCGGCGTCGATCTCGATGAGATCAAGCGCCCGGCCTTCGCGGATGGCGACGCACGACGGGCAGGCATCGCACGGGTCCCCGTCGCGCAGGTCGGTGCAGTTCAGCGCCTTGGCGAGGATCCGGGCGAGGGACGTCTTGCCCGTTCCGCGCGGCCCGACAAAGAGGATCGCGTGCGAGACGCGGTCGGCTCGAACGGCGTTGCGGAGCGTCTCGACGACGGGCCCCTGGCCGACGATCTCCGAGAACGTCTGGGCCCGCCAGCGGCGATAGAGGGCTTGATGCGGGGCGGTGGTGCGCTGCGGCGCCGTCGTGCTCACAGAGCTCCTGTTCGATCGCGGGCGAGCGGAAGCAGATTGCCGTGCACCCACCGTCGACCTGAGCGTTTCCGCGCCCACCTCAGGGAGCGGCTCGGACCAGGCCGTTCCGCGGCACCCGACGAGGTTCGCTTAGTGCTGCTTCCTTCCGGACCTGACACGGTTCGCGATTCGCCGCTGCGCGGGACCCGGTCCTCAACGTCGCTCGAAGCGGCGGCTCTCGAGAACGGAGACCTCGGGTGGGAATTCAGCCCTGCTGGAGCGGTTTGCAGGTACAGGGCACCGCTAGTTCCCCGCCTAGCACGGCCAAGAGAGTCTATCGCGGATGGCGACGGTCGGCCGCCGATGGTTCGTGGGTCCGAATCGCGCAGGGGCTCCAGCACGCCGGGCGGGCGTTCGGGCGAAGGCGGCCGCGAGGACCGGAGCGCGCGCGAAGCGCGTGCGTGCTTGCGCGCGCGCACTTCAACGTGCGTGAGCGAGGACCGGAGTGGCCAACGCACGCCCGGACGTCCGCCCGGCGTGCGTAGATGGCGGAGAGGGCGGGATTCGAACCCGCGACGGGTTGCCCCGAACCGCATTTCCAGTGCGGCGCCATAGTCCACTAGGCGACCTCTCCACGGAACAAGCAACCGGCACCCTCAGCGCCGAGCCGACACTCGCCCACGGAGGCGCGAGGCCGAGCTCCGCGAGGCCATCGCCCCGACGTTTGGCGGAGAGGGCGGGATTCGAACCCGCGGTGCTTTCGCACACCGCTTTTCGAGAGCGGCACCATCAACCACTCGGACACCTCTCCGCGGCAGAGGATACCAAAGGTCGTTGGCGCGACCGGTGGCTCGAGGGTTCCGCGGAGCGCAGGCCGGACTAACGGGCCCCGGCCGCTCCCGCGGCGGCGAACAGCTCCTCGGCCTCGTCGCGCCGGATGCCGCTCACGATCTTGAGCCGTCGCTTGAGCCCGGGATGCTGAGCGAGCTGGATCACGGTTCCGGCGGCGCCGTCCTCGGCGTTCGGGACGGCGAAGACGAGCGTCTCGACGTCGCTCTCGAGGAGTGCCCCGACACACATCGCGCAGGGTTCGAGCGTGGCGAAGATCGTCGCGCTGGCCAGCCGGTCCTTGCCGAGCTTCCGGGCTGCCTCGCGGAGTGCCACGACGACGGCGTGGGCCGTGGGGTCGTTCGATTCCTGGACCCGGTCGTGGGCCCGCGCGACCATCGCCTCGTCGACGACAGCGACCGCCGCAATCGGGCGCTCGCCCAGCGCCAGCGCATTCTTCGCTTCGGCGAGCGCCTCACCCATGAACAGCTCGTAGTTCATGGCGGCGATGATACAGGTCGCGTATCCATCTCCTCGCCGCGAACGGCTCGGCGGTCAACCTACACCCTTCGTCACCCAACCGCAACCGACCCGGTTGCGCGGAGAGCGCTAGGATGCCCGGCGATGGCAACACGTCGAATCGGCATCCTCACCGGCGGCGGCGACGTTCCCGGGCTGAATGCGGTCATCAAGAGCGTCGTCTATCGATCCACGGCACTCGGCTACGAGGCCATCGGCATCCGCCGGGGCTGGGAGGGACTCACCCACCTGCACCCGGGTCCGGAGCTCGACAGCGAATACGTCCGCCGGCTCGACCGGGTAAACACTCGGACGATCGATCGGACCGGCGGCACCTGGCTTCACACGTCGCGGACGAACCCCCGCAAGATGCGGCGGTCCGCGCTCCCCGACTGGCTGTCGCCCGAGCAGGTGGCCTCGATGGCCGCCGGCGACGATGTCTACGACCTGACCCCGCTCGTCCTCGACAACATCGCCAGGCTCGGGCTCGACGTTCTCGTGACGATCGGCGGCGACGACACCCTGAGCTTCTCGCGAGCGCTCGTCGAAGCCGGGATTCCACTCATCGCGATTCCGAAGACCATGGACAACGACGTCCAGGGGACGGAGTACTGCATCGGCTTCTCGACGGCCATCACGCGGGCGAAGGAGTCGATCAACCGCCAGCGAACGACGCTCGGGTCGCACGAACGGATCGGGGTGTTCCGGATCTTCGGGCGCGACGCCGGGTTCTCGGCGCTGTATGCGGCGTACGTGACGTCGGCGCGCTGCCTCATTCCGGAGGCGCCGTATGACCTGGATCGTCTCGCTCAGCTCCTCGCCGAAGACCACCGCAACAACCCGAGCCGCTATGCCCTCGTCATCACGGCCGAGGGGTCGATCTGGCAAGGCGCAAAGATGCAGGAGCTCGGCGACGCCGACATGTTCGGCCACCGCCACAAGGCGAACATCGGCGAGGCGCTGGCGGCCGAGCTGAAGGCGCGGACAGGGATCGAAACGGCAGCGTCCGAGCTGACCTACGACCTCCGCAGCGGCGAGCCAGATTCGCTCGACTCGATGGTTGCGATCACGTTCGCCAATGTCGCGATGGACCTGATCCGCGACGGGATCACCGGCCGAATGGTTGCGATCCAGGACGGGAAATACGCCCACACCGACCTGCCGGCGCCGGACGTCGGGCCGCGCCGGGTCGACGTCGCCGAGATGTATGACATCGAGCGCTTCCGGCCGCGCTACGAGGGCAAGCTCGGGGATCCGATGCTCCTCGTTGGGCTCCCTCAGGCCCTGGGGTCGCGGAGCTCCCCGTGGACTTCGGAGCGCGAGCGTCAGCTGAAGGCTGGCGGTGCCGGTTCGGTCAGCGCTTACCCTGGCAGGCCCGACCGGGACCTGATCGGTCGGGCCAGGGCCGACATGTCGTCGTCGGCGTGGGCGTCGGCTATCAGGTTCGTTTCCAGGTCTGCCGCGAGGGCGGCCACTGGCAGATCCGCGCCGAGCTCACGGGCGAGGTCGAGAGCGATCCCGAGATCCTTCCGGTGGAGGGCGACCTTGAAGCCGAGCGGGTAGTCGTTCGCGATCATCCGCCCGCTCCGATTGGCAAGGACCCAGCTCTGGGCGGCCCCGCCTCCCAGCGCCTCGACGACCTGGCCGACATCTAGACCGGACTTCATCGCGAGCACGATCCCCTCGGCGACCCCGAGGTAGGTCCCGGCGAGGATCACCTGGTTGACCGCTTTGACCGCCTGCCCGGAGCCGATCGGGCCGACATGGGTGATCGTCTTGCCGAGCGCGGCAAGGATGGGCCTGGCCCGCTCGACGTCGGCCGGCTCGCCACCGACGAAGATCGTTAGCGTCGCCTTCTGGGCGCCCTCGCTGCCGCCCGACACCGGAGCGTCGACCATCGCGATGCCCGCCTGGCCCAGGCGGGCGGCGAAGTCCCGGGTCGCGGCCGGAGAGATCGTCGAGCAGTCGATGATCAGCGTGCCCGGATCGGGCGCCGGCGGCCAGCCCCTCGGCGCCGAAGAGGACGGCTTCGACGTCAGGGGTGTCGGACACGCAGATCACGACGACGTCGCTCGCCTCGGCGACTGCGGCGGGCGTCGCGGCCCGGCTGGCGCCCAGCTCGTCAAGCTCCGGCGCGCGGCCGGGACTCCGATTCCAGACGCTGATTTCGAAACCGGCCCGACCCAGGTTGGCGGCCATCGCGGCTCCCATCGTCCCCAACCCGACGAACCCGATCCGTTCCACGGCGACCTCCAGCCGAGCCGGCGACGCGCCGGCACCGCGATCCTAGCGGCAGCGCCGGTTACCCGCTCGGCTGTGCCGCCGGCAGGATCGCGCGCGCCTAGACTGACCCGTCTCCCTTCACGCCCGGTAGCCGGCGAACAGGTCGTCGCCCGGGCCCTGGATCAGGACCGCTCCGACGGTCGCGTTCGTGGTCTCGTCGATGAGGATCGCCGATCCGGTGACGCGGTTCGAGCGATAGCGATCCGCGAAGATCGGCTCCCCGAGGGCGAGGCGGATCCGACCCACGTCGTTGGACGCGAGGGCGGCCGAGCCGGCGTCGCCTTCGAGCGTATTGATGTCCAGGCGCGCGACCACCTCGGTTGCCACCGCCCGAACTGTCCGGCTGGTGTGGGCCAGCCGGTATCGCCGGCCGGCCGTGAACGGGGCCTCCCCAAGCCAGCATACGAGGGCGTCGAGCTCGCGGGTCGCGGCTGGAATGTCGTCGGCGCCGGCGAGCAGGCCGCCCCGGCCGAGATCGACATCGTCAGTGAGGCGGACGGCGACCGACAGCGGAGCGGTTGCCTCGGCGAGCGACCCGTCGTAGGTATCGATCGACGCGACGCTCGTCTCGATCCCGGACGGGAGCGCGACAACCGCATCGCCGGGACGGATTCGTCCACCCTCGATCCGGCCGGCGTAGGCTCGGTAATCCGGATCGTCGCTCGCGGCGGCTCGGATGACCCACTGGACCGGTATCCGGAGCGGTCCCGCACCGTCGACCGTGTCGTGTGCGACCGATTCGAGAAAGTCCAACAGCGGCGGACCCTCGAACCAGGGCATCGCTGCCGATCTCTCGACGACGTTGTCGCCACGCAGCGCCGAGACCGGGATTGCCGTGACGTCGGGAACCCCCAGGCGGCCGGCGAAGCCGGCGATCTCGTCTGCGATGGACCGGAAGGTCGGTTCGTCGAAGCCGACGAGGTCCATCTTGTTGACCGCCACAACCAGCCGCGGGACGCGGAGCAGGGCGGCGATGACGATGTGCCGCCGGGTCTGCTCCAGGACGCCGGTTCGGGCATCGACAAGGATCACCGACAAGTCCGCTGTCGAGCAGCCCGTGACCATGTTGCGCGTGTACTGGAGGTGTCCCGGCGTATCGGCCACGATGAACTTGCGGCGAGGCGTTTGGAAGTAGCGGTAGGCGACGTCGATCGTGATCCCCTGCTCGCGCTCGGCGCGCAGGCCGTCGGTCAGCAGAGCGAGGTCGAGCCCGTCGCCGCCGCGGCGTCGGGTCGCGTGCTCGAGGGCGACCAGCTGGTCCTCGAAGATGCCCTTGGAGTCGTGGAGGAGCCTGCCGATCAGGGTGCTCTTGCCGTCGTCGACGGATCCGGCCGTCGAGAATCGGAGGAGGTCGGAGACGGGGTACGGCCGATGGGGAGAGCGAGACGCCGCGGTGGCCATCAGAAGTAGCCCTCGCGCTTGCGGTCTTCCATGGCCGCTTCCGAGAAGGCGTCGTCAGCGCGTGTCGCGCCGCGCTCGGTGATCCGGGCGGCGGCGACCTCGGCGATGACCTCGTCGATGGTCGCGGCGGCGGAGGCCACCGCGCCGGTGCAGCTCATGTCGCCGACCGTCCGATAGCGAACGGTCCGGGTCGCGACCTCCTCGCCATCGCGCGGATGCACGACGTCCGAAACCGCGAGCCACATCCCGTCGCGGCGAACGACCGTCCGCTCGTGGGCGTAATAGATCGAAGGCACCTCGAGGCCTTCGGCCGCGATGTACTGCCAGACGTCGAGCTCGGTCCAGTTGCTGATCGGGAAGATGCGCATGTGCTCGCCCTTGTGGATCCGGCCGTTGTACTGGCTCCAGAGCTCGGGTCGCTGGTTGCGCGGGTCCCAGCCACCGAGGGCGTCGCGGTGGCTGAAGATCCGTTCCTTCGCGCGAGCCTTCTCCTCGTCCCGGCGACCGCCACCGAACAGCGCATCGAACCCGTGCTCGGCGATCGAATCGAGCAGCGTGACCGTCTGCAGCCGGTTGCGCGAGGGATCGTGACCCGGTTCTTCGGTGACTCGGCCGGCGTCGATGGAAGCCTGGACGGACGCGACGATCAACCGCTCACCGAGCTCCGCCACCCGCCGGTCGCGGAAGGCGAGCGCCTCCGGGAAGTTGTGGCCCGTGTCGACATGGACGATCGGGAACGGGAAGCGGCCGGGCCGAAAGGCCTTCTCGGCGAGGCGGAGGAGGACGATCGAATCCTTGCCACCGCTGAACAACAGCGCCGGCCGCTCGAACACCGCGGCGGCCTCGCGGAAGATGTGGATCGCCTCTGACTCGAGGGCGGCCAGGTGGGACAGGCCGTGGCCGACGCTCGTGATCACGCCAGGTCTCCGGCTCGCGGCTCGGCCTCGAGCGGACGAGCCACGTCGAACGGTCCGGCGACACCGGCCGCCACGGGCTCGTTCCGGACCATCCGCCCGGACCGCGGGTCGAAATGGATCCCGCACTCGCGTTCCTCGGGCTGCTCCCACCACCAGCGGCCTGCACGCTCGTCCTCGCCGGGCTGAACCGCCCGGGTGCACGGCGCGCAGCCGATCGACGGATAGCCCTGGTCGTGGAGCGCGTTGTACGGCAGGTCGTGCTCTCGGATGTACGTCCAGACCCGCTCGCTGCTCCAGTCGGCGAGAGGAGCGATCTTCCACACCCCACCGTGCTGCGCATCGGGGGCGACCTTGGCAGTCTCGACGCGCGTGGCGATCTGATCGCGGCGAAGGCCGGTGACCCAGCCGTCGAGCGTCGCAAGGGCGCGGCCCAGCGGTTCGACCTTGCGAACGTGGCAGCACGACGTCCGGTTCTCGATCGACTCGTAGAAGAGATTCAGGCCCTTGGCGCGGACCATCGCCTCGACGCGCTCGGCCTGGGGGAAGTAGACCTCGACCTCGATCGCGTAGCGGCGTCGAACCTGGTCGATCAGGTCGTACGTCTCCTGCGGCAACCGACCGGTATCGAGGGTGAAGACGCGCGGCCGAGGCTCGAGCGACGCGAGGAGGTCGATCAGGACGACGTCCTCGGCACCGAACGAGGACGCGATTGCGAGCCGGTCCCGTCCGAGTTCTCGGAGCGCGAGCGCGAGAACCTCGCGCGCCTCGAGCAATTCCACCGCGACGGCGTCGAGCGCGATCTCAGGTGGCATCGACGAGCCCTCGGCGCGCCCGGATCGACCGTTCGAGCGAACTGAACACCACGACGTCGACCACGATCCCGATGAGGAGGATGACGATCATCATCGCCATCAACGCGGCGGCGTCGGAGAACTCGCGCGAGAACTGGAGCTGCGCACCGACCGACGTCTGGCCCGGGATCAGCACGAGCAACTCGCCCGCCATGAGGCTCCGCCAGGCGAATGCCCAGCCCTGTTTGAGGCCGGCGACCGACGCCGGCAGAGCGGCCGGCAGGATTACGTGACGGTAGTTGGCCAGCCCTGTTGCGCCGAGCACACGGCCAGCGCGCAGGAGGAGCGGCGGCACGTGGTCCACCCCGGAGATCAGGCCGTTCGCGATCGCCGGCGCGGCACCGAGGACGACGACGAACAGGATCGCGGTTTCGCTCAGCTGGAACAGCAGAATCGCCAGAGGAAACCAGGCGATCGACGGCATTGTCTGGAGCCCCGTGATCAACGAGCCAACCGCCGCCCGCAGCGTCTTGGACCGGACGACGAGGATACCGATGACGCCGCCCACGACGATCGCAAGGCCGAAACCGACAGCCGCGCGTCGAAGGGTCACCGCCACCGCCGCGAGGAGGTCGCCGGCGATCAACTGCTGCCAGAGCTCACCGAGAACGGTCAGCGGCGAGGGCAGCAGCCAGGGCGGCTTCCAACCGCTCAGGAACACTAGTTGCCAGAGTCCCAGCGCAATGAACAAGGCGACGAGCTTCGGCCAGGCAGCGGCGACGACACGACGCAGGCGGGGCCGTCGGCGAAGGCGCGGAACCTCGAGCGTGTCGAGGCCGGCCAGCTCTGTCTCGAGTCGATCGGCCGTGGCGGCCTCCGGCAGCGCCCTAACGAGTCGCATGCCGGCGGACCTGCTCACTAAGCTGCTCGCCGATCGTGATCGCGAGGGCCGACACCTCGGGCGACTCGATCCGGCGCTCACCGGCGATCACCACCGGGAACTCGGCGACGGCCCGGCCCGGCCGGCTCGACAGGAGGACGACGCGCTGGCCCAAGCGGACTGCCTCGCGGACGTTGTGAGTGACGAACAGGATCGTCAGCCCAGCGTCCCGCCAGATCCGCTCGAGTTCCTCGTGGAGGAGGTCGCGAGTGATGGCATCCAGCGCGCCGAATGGCTCGTCGAGCAAGAGAATTCGCGCTTCCTGGGCGAGGGCACGAGCGAGCGCGACTCGCTGGCGCATCCCGCCCGAGAGCTCATGGGGGCGCTTCGCGGCGAATCCGGACAGATGCACGAGCTCGAGCAGATCGGCGACCGCTCCCCGGCGCTGGCGCCTGGGAACGCCGCGGAGGCGCAAGGCGAGCTCGACGTTCTCGGCGGCAGTCAGCCACGGGAAGAGCGCGGCCTCCTGGAAGATGAGGGTCGGTCGGCCGCCGTCGATCTCGACAGTCCCGCTGGTCGGTGCGTCGAGGCCGGCAACGATGTTGAGAAGCGTGCTCTTGCCGCAGCCCGAGGCGCCGACGAGGCACACGAAGCTGCCGACCTCGACCGTTAGGTCGAGACGATCGAGCGCGACGACGGCGTCAGGGCCCCGTCCGAAGACCTTGGAGACGGCCTCCAGGCGAATGGCGGGGGCCGTCTCCGGCGACGGCGAGACCTGCCGATCGACGTCGGCGACGAGGGCCCTCACAGGCCGCTCACCGTTGGCTTGCCGGCGAGTGAGAGCAACTCGTTGAGCAGATCCACGTCGTAGATCCCGGTCAGGTCGACAGGATCGAGGAGACCGACCTTGGTGGCATGCTCGGCCGAACCCTTGAGCGAGGACGCGATCGGGTCGACCGTGAACGTCAGGTTCGGCCAGGCGGTTGTCATGACGTTCTCCGCAATCGACTTGCCCGTGATCTTCTCGATTCCCTGGTTCGTCAGCTCCTGGGCCTTCGCCGGGTCGCTGTTCACGAGGTCGTTGGCAGCGATGTGGCCGGCGAGGAGTGCCCCGATGATGTCCGGATGCGCCTCGAGATAGTCGGTCCGGACGATCAGGTGCGTGGTCACGTACTTGCCCTCGGGCCACAGGGTCTTCTCGTCGACCAGGACCTTGCCGCCGCCCTCCTGGACGAGACGGGTCGCCCATGGCTCGGGCACCCAGGCGCCGTCGACCTGGCCGGTCGTGAACGTCTCCAGCGACTGGGCGTTCTCCTGGGGCAGGATCGACACGTCGCCGCCACCCTGCTTGTTCGTCGCAAGTCCGTTGTCCGCGAGCCACGTCCGGAGGGCGACATCCTGGGTGTTGCCAAGCTGCGGCGTGGCGAGCTTCTTGCCGCGCAGATCCGCGACCGACGCGATCTCCGGCTTGACCACGAGGTAGGCGCCGCCTGACGTCGCGCCGGCGATGATCCGGATGGCTGCACCCTGCGACTGGGCGAAGGCGTTGATGGCTGGGTTGGGTCCGATGTAGGTCGCGTCGATGGCCCCGTTTAGGAGCGCCTCGGCGGCGGCGCCGCCCGCGTTGAACGACGAGACCTCGAACGTCACGTCAGGACCGAGGGCCTCATTGAAGAGGCCGCTCTCGACGCCGACGAGCGCGGTGGCGTGGGTGATGTTCGGGAAGTAGCCGAGCCGGAGGGTGCCCTGCGGAGCCGCGGCGGGCGGAGCGCCGGATCCCGTGCTGGACCCCGGTGCAGTGGCTTCGATGGGCGCGACGCCGCCGGTGGCGGGCGGCGCCTGGGACGAGCAGGCGGCCAGGATCAGGGCGACCGATGCGAATGAGACGAGGAACCGAAGGAGGGTCGATCGACCGGCGGCGGGCGCATGGGTTGGCCGGGTCGATCGACTCACAGGCAGTCCCTCAATCTCCTACTGGAATAGTAGGACTCTGGGGAGTCTAACCCGACTTGTCGTCGGCTCGCTCGCCAAATCCGCAACGTGTCGCTAATCGAGCCCGAATTGCGACCCCTGAGTCGATCGGGGGATCAGCCGCCACAGCCGTCGGATGACGGCTTGGGAGTCGGGCTTGGCGTGGGTGCCGGCGTGGGCGCCGGGCCATCCAGGGACCCGGGGAGTGCTGACGTCCAGGCGATCCCGACGATCTCGCCGTCCGCCGTGAGCGCTCGACCGAGCCCAACGATGGATTCCTCGAGGCGAACGAGGCGGCTGATCGCGGCACGTTCGAACGTCAAGTGCTCGTCCCACGTCTGGCCATCGGCCGACGTCCACGTGTGGCCCACCCACGGCACGTTTCCGCCGCAGGTCTCGTCGGGGCGACTCCCGCTGTCGCCGACGACGATGTAGCCACCGGAATAGGCGGCGACGTCGGTGACGCCGTTGCCGATACCGACCTGAGGACTCGGGCCGACGCTCCAGTTCACGCCGTCGGCCGATGTCCACGTGTGCGCGCGCCCAACAACGATCCAGCGCCCGCCGCCGGATGCACCGACCAATCGCCATGCGTCGCCCTCGGCAAGACGTCCCGTCCTGGTCCATTCGGCTCGGCCCTCGGTTTGCCACACCTCGTACTCCGCCACGGGCTGATAGTCCTCGCCGGGTGCGACGATCGCGGTCAGGGCGCCCTCGGTGGGGATGAGCAGGCGAACTCCCGCCGCTACCTCCAGGCCGGTTTCGTTGGTCGCGCGGAGCCATTCCTGCCCGTCCGGCGAGGTCCAGATAACTCCGCCGCCAGAGCCATGCCCGAAGACAACAAATCCCTGGCGGGTCGCGCCGGCCATCTCCATCTGACCATCCTTGAACGCGGAGTCGGCAATCCGCTCCCACGATCGACCGTCCCTCGAGAACAGGACTACGGCGTTGGACCCAACGGTCGTGTTGTCCGGCGCAATGACCCCTTCGTCCCCGACCGCGATGATGCCAAGCGGCGAGATCACCACGTCGTTCAACGTGAGGTACTCACTGTCGGAGACGGGAAGAATCAACGGCTTCCCAATGGATTCCATCGGTTGAGAAGCTGATTTCCGTGTTCGAAACGGTCACGAACGCGCCGGGCCCACCATCGAACGCGCCATCCGGATCGATCACCTGGCCAACGACGGTGACGGGCTCGCCCCACCTGAGGTTACCGACGTCCGCGTTGGGGTCGGCAACGCGGTCGGGGGCGGCTCTGGGGAAGGCGAGCCCGAGGGCGCAACCGATCGACCCGGACTCACGGCGGGCGACGAAGGAGCCGCGGAGGGCGACGAGGGCGGCGGGATCGGCGACGCCGCGCTGGAGCAACCGACCAGGAGCACGGTCAGGAACAGTGTCGACAGTGAGGCGCGCATCCCATCCCCTTCGCGAGCCGCAGGCATTGACCGGCGGCTGTTTGTCGGAAGGTAGACGTTCGGATCGCGGGCGATGTGTCGGTCAGGCGGAGTCAACTCCGCGACACTGATGGAGGGTTGGCGCGCCCGGCGGGACTCGAACCCACGACCTTTAGGTCCGCAACCTAACGCTCTATCCACTGAGCTACGGGCGCACGCGATTGCCGCGAGTGTGGCGGAGAGGGAGGGATTCGAACCCTCGGAGCAGGTTACCCCACTCAACGGTTTAGCAAACCGTCGCACTAGGCCTCTATGCGACCTCTCCGTCGCGCGGCGGCCGGAATCCTACCACGAGGCCCGGCGCCTCCGACCATGATCGGCTAGGCTGGCGAGCCGTCCGCGAGAGGAGCCAACCGATGACCGACGAGGCCACCCAGCGCGACTTTCACCAGTTCTCCGAAGAGGAGCTTCGGGCGGTCACGGTGGGCGAGCTCAAGCCCCATTCGGCGCCGATCACCCTCGTCGACTACGACCCCGAGTGGCCCGCCCTGTTCGAGCGCGAGGATCGCCGGATCCGGGCCGCCCTCGGCGACAAGGTCCTTCGGCTCGAGCACACCGGCTCGACGTCGGTGCCGGGCCTCGCGGCCAAGCCGCGCATCGACATCACGATGATCGTCCCCGACTCCTCCGACGAGTCGACCTACGTGCCCGACCTCGAGGCGGCCGGCTACGTCCTCTGGATCCGGGAGCCGGACTGGTACGAGCACCGCGTCTTCAAGGGGCCCGACACGAACATCAACCTCCACGTCTTCTCGCCCGGCAGCCCGGAGCTCGAGCGGATGGTCGGGTTCCGCGACTGGCTGCGGACCCACGACGACGACCGCGACCTGTACCTGCGGACGAAGCGCGAGCTGGCGGCGCGGGAGTGGAAGTACGTCCAGAACTACGCCGACGCGAAGACCGACCGTCGTCGAGGAGATCATCGCCCGCGCAGGCCTGCCGGCAGGCCCCGCGCGTTGACAGCGGGCCCGCCGCTCGGTACCGTCCGCGACACGCAGATGAATCACCTACTTCTACTTTCGACGACCCGGCATGACCGTTCCCGGATCCTAGGACCCGGGAGCACGGGTCGTGCCGGGAGAGCAGAGGTTCGGACCTCTGCTCTTTTTCTTTGACCGACAGGAAGGACCGCCGCCGCCGATGTTCGTCGTGATGGCCAGGACCGCCAGCGAGGCCGAGATCCTCGGGGTCAAGAGCCAGATCCTCGCCGAGGGCATGACGCCGTTCGACCACCAGGGTGCGGAGCGGGTCGTCATCGCCGTCGTCGGCGACGTCGGGCCGCGCAAGGCGGAGCTGTCGAGCCGGCTCGCGGGGCTGCCGGGCGTCGAGCAGGTCACGCCGATCAGCCGGCCATTCAAGCTGACCTCGCGCGAGTTCCACCCCGAGGACACCGTGATCCGCGTCCTCGACGCGGTGATCGGCGACGGGTCGCTGACGATGATGGCCGGGCCGTGCTCGGTCGAGTCGCGCGAGCAGCTGTTCGAGACCGCCGACGCGGTCGCCGCCGCCGGCGCGACCGTCCTGCGCGGCGGCGCGTTCAAGCCGCGGACGAGCCCGTACTCGTTCCAGGGACTCGGCGTCGAGGCGCTCCGCTACCTCGCCGAAGCTCGCGAGCGGACCGGCCTGCCGGTCATCACCGAGGTGATGGAGCCGAACCAGGTCGACATCGTCGCCGAGTACGCCGACATCCTCCAGATCGGCACCCGGAACATGCAGAACTACTCGCTGCTCACCGCCGTCGGGCGGGTCGCGCGCCCGGTCATGTTGAAGCGCGGCTACGGCGCGACGGTCGAGGAATGGCTCATGGCCGCGGAGTACGTGGTCAGCTCGGGCAACCCGAACGTCATCCTCTGCGAGCGCGGCATCCGGACATTCGAGACGTATACCCGGAACACGATGGACCTCGCCGCGGTGCCGCTCCTCCACCACCTGACCCATCTGCCGGTGATCGTCGATCCGTCGCACGCGACCGGGAAGCGCTGGCTCGTCAAGCCGCTGGCGATCGGCGGCGTCGCCGTCGGGGCGGACGGGGTCATGGTCGAGGTCCATCCGCGGCCGGAGGAGGCGCTGTCCGACGCCGAACAGCAGCTGACCCTCGACCAGTTCCGCGACCTGATGACGGCGGTCGTGCCGGTCCACGAGCACGTCCGCTCGCTCCACGACGATCCGGTCCTCGGGGCGGCGGCCCTGGGCATCGGCGGGAACGGCGGGAACAGCGGCTCCGGCGGGCTGGGGAAGCATTGATCGCCGTGTCGAGCCCCGAAGTCGCCGTCATCCGCCAGGCGAGCCGCCTGCGCGGCGAGCTGCGGCTGCCCGGCGACAAGTCGATCAGCCACCGGGCCCTGATGCTCGCGACGCTGGCCGCGGGCGAGAGCCGGATCGCGGGCGCCGGCGACGGGGCCGACGTCCGCTCGACCGCCGCGGTCTGCGCGGCGCTCGGGGCCACGGTCGAGCGCACGGTCGACGACGAGACCGGCAACGCCGGCTACCGAGTCATCTCGCCCGGCGCCGACGGCCTGCGCGAGCCCGACGGGCGACCTCGATTGCGGCAACTCCGGGACGAGCCTGCGGCTGTTCGCCGGAATCCTCGCCGGGCTGCCGTTCCGGAGCGTCCTCGACGGCGACGATTCATTGCGTCGCCGACCGGTCGCTCGTATCATCGAACCGCTGCGCTCGATGGGTGCGGTGCTCCACGCCCGATCGAACGACTCCCTCCCGCCGGTGACCGTGGTCGGTCGCACCCCGCTTCAAGCGGTGGACATCGCGACGCCAGTGCCGAGCGCCCAGGTCAAGTCGGCGATCCTGCTCGCGGGGCTGCGAGCGGAGGGACGGACAACGGTTCGCGAGGCGGTCGCGACCCGTGACCATACGGAGCGGATGTTGCGGGCGCGGGGCGTCCCGGTCGTGACCGGGGCGAGTTGGCGGGGCCGGGGGGACGGTGGCGATCAGTCTCGAAGGAGGGATCTTCGGTGAGAGCGGTGAGCGAGCGGGTACCGGGCGACGTCTCGTCGGCCGCGTTCTGGCTGGTCGCCGCGGCCATCCATCCGGACGCCGAGCTCACGCTGCGGGGCGTCGGCGTCAACCCAACGCGCCGCGCCGTCATCGACATCCTTCGATCGATGGGCGCCGACATCGAGGAGTGGCCGGTCGACGGCGCGGCTGCCGACGCCGACGGCGTTGGCGAGCCCGTCGCCGACATCACGGTCCGCTCGAGCGACCTGCGAGCGATCGACCTCGCCCCGAGCGACGTCGCCGCGGCGATCGACGAGATCCCGATCCTCTGCCTCGCAGCCTCGCAGGCCTCGGGGACGACGGTCATCCGCGGCGCCGGCGAGCTGCGGCACAAGGAATCGGATCGGATCGCCGGCACGGCCGAAGGGCTTCGAGCGCTGGGCGCCCGAATCGACGTCGATGGCGACGACCTGACGATCCACGGGCGGGCAGGCCTCACCGGCGCCGCCACCGACAGCCTCGACGACCACCGGCTCGCGATGACGTTCGCGATCGCCGGCCTCGTCGCCAGCGGCGAGACGAGCGTCGGCCGGCCCGGCAGCGCCGCGATCTCGTATCCGGGCTTCTTCGCGGAACTCGAGAGGGTGGGAGCATGACGAAGCGCGTCGTCCTCATCGGCCATCCGGTCGCGCATTCGCTGTCGGGCGCGATGCAGCAGGCCGCCTTCGACGACCAGGGCATCGACGCGACATACGAGCTCTGGGACCGGCCACCGATCGGCCTCGCCGACGCGGTCAACGAGCTGCGGAGCGACGACTTCCTCGGCGCGAACGTCACGATCCCCCACAAGGAGCGGATGGTCCCGCTCGTCGATCGGCTGACCGAGGACGCCCACATCACGGGCGCCGTCAACACGATCACGAAGGAAGGCAAGCGGCTCATCGGGCACAACACCGACGTGCCCGGGCTTCCGCGTCGCCCTCGACAAGCTCGTCGGAAAGCAGAAGATGCCGCGCCTCGCGGTCGTCCTGGGGGCCGGTGGCGGGGCACGGGCCGTCGTCCACGGGCTGATCATCGAGGGCTTCCAGCGGATCATCGTCTTCAACCGCCACCTCCATCGGGCGGAGGCACTCGTCAAGCACTTCGGTCGGAGTGCCGCCCACATGGAGCTGCAGGCGATGCCGTGGCACGAGTCGATCATCGAGGCCGAGCTGGCCAAGACGAAGGTCCTCATCAACGCGACGTCGATCGGACTGACGAGCGACGAGACGCCGGTCGCCGGCGAGCTCATGCCGCCGGAGCTCCTCGTCCTCGACCTCATCTACAACCGGACCCGATTTCTCCGCGAGGCGGAGGCTGCCGGGGCCACGGTCCTCGACGGCGAGCTCATGCTCCTCCACCAGGGCGCGGCGGCGTTCACCCTCTGGACCGGCAAGCCCGCGCCGCTCGAGCTGATGCAGCAGAAGCTCCACGAAGCGCGCGCCGGCGGCCTCCGGTCGGCCGAGGGCGAGCCGGCCGGCGACAACGGCACCGCCGGCCCCACTGGTGGCACCGCCGGCCCCACGGCGGAGGGCGAGCCGAGCGGGGCCGCCGCCTCCGACTGATCGACGGGCCGAGGTCGTGGGTCGACTCCGCTTTCTGACAGCCGGCGAATCGCACGGCCCGACGCTGGGCGTCACGCTCGAGGGAATCCCGGCGGGTCTCGCACTGTCTGAGGACCTGCTCGCGGTCGACCTTGCCCGGCGCCAGCGGGGTTACGGCCGCGGGGCGCGCCAGGCGATCGAGCACGACCGGGCGGAGATCGTCGCCGGCGTCCGCCACGGGACGACACTCGGATCGCCGATCCTGCTGCTCGTCGCGAACCGCGACTGGGAGAACTGGACGCGCGTGATGCAGGTCGAGGCGCTCAGCGACGACGAGGCGGCGGAGCTCGCGACCGCGGCCGCCGACGGCAACAAGCGAGCGACGCCGGTCACCCGCGTCCGGCCGGGTCACGCCGACCTCGCGGGCGCGCTCAAGTACGGCTTCCGCGACGTCCGGAACGTCCTGGAGCGCGCCTCGGCTCGGGAGACCGCGGCGCGTGTCGCGGCCGGAGGGGTCGCCCGGGCGTTCCTGCGCGAGCTCGGAATCGAGGTCTGGTCGTTCACCGCCGAGGTCGGCGGCGTAGCCGTCGATCCCGGCCGCGCCACGCTGCCCCGCGACGAGGCCGACGCGTCGCCGCTCCGCTGCCCGGACCCGGAGGCCGAGGCGGCGATGATCGCCCGGATCGACGAGGCGCGGTCGAACGGCGACACGATCGGCGGCGTGTTCGAGGTCGTCGCCCACGGCCTGCCGATCGGCCTGGGCAGCTACGTCCAGTGGGATCGCCGGCTCGACGCCGCGCTCGCCGCGGCGGTGATGAGCATCAACATCATCAAGGGCGTCGAGTTCGGGCTCGGGTTCGAGCAGACGCGCCGGTTCGGCTCGGCCGTCCACGACGTCATCGAGGGGCGCGGCGAGGGCGGTCGCTGGATCCACCGGACAAACAACGCCGGCGGGCTGACCGGCGGCGTCACGAACGGCGAGCCGCTCGTCGTCCGCGGGGCGGTGAAGCCGATCTCGACGCTGGCGAAGCCGCTGCCGTCGGCCGACCTGCTGACCGGCGAGGCGGTCGAGAAGGCCCACTACGAGCGATCCGACATCAGCGTCGTCCCGGCGGCGGGCGTCGTCGGCGAGGCGATGGTAATGCTGGTCCTGGCCGATGCGATGCTCGACAAGTTCGGCGGCGACTCGCTGGCGGAGACGCGCGACAACCTGGAGCGGTACCGAGAGCGGATCTGCAGGCATCGGCGATCCGGCGCGCCCCGGGACGCGTCGGCGGCGACTTCGGCTGCCTCCGGCGAAGCGGGCTCCGGCGGGGACGACTAGGGCCCATGGACGTCGTGCTCGTCGGGCTGCCCGGCAGCGGCAAGAGCGCCGTCGGGCGGCGGCTCGCCCATCGCCACGACGCCTCTTACGTCGACCTCGACGAGACGATCGAGCGAGCGGCCGGCCGGAAGATCCCGGAGATCTTCGCCGAGGAGGGCGAGGCGGCCTTCCGGGCGATGGAGCGGGCGGCCGTCGCTGGATCTGGGTGCGCCCGACCCGGAGGCGGCGATTCGTCGGGTCGTCGCCACCGGCGGCGGCGCGGTCGTCGACCCGCGGAACCGCTGGGCGCTCTACCGCGGCCGCCTCCCGATCTGGCTCGACGGCAGGCCGGAGGTCCTCGCCCAGCGTCTCCGCCGGAGCCCGAACGTCCGGCCGCTGGTCACCGGCCGCGACCCGATCGGGGCGATCCGCAGTCTTGCCAAGGAGCGCGAGCGGTTCTACGCGGCCGGGCATCGGCTCAACAGCGCGTCGGAGGTGGGGACCCTCGTCGATCGGGTCGACGAGCTCGCCGCGGGGACGGCGGTGGGGTCGGATCCCGGGCCGGAACGCATCTCCGGCGCCGGCTCCGTCCTCCTCCGGGCCGACACGGCGAGCGGGCACATCGTCCTCGGCGAGGGGATCGCGGCCACAGAGGTGGGCACCGCGCTCGGCCATGCCCGCGCGCGGCGCGCGATCCTCGTCTCCGAGCCCGGCGCTTGGGCGGCCGCCGGCGAGGCGATCGCCGAACGCCTGTCGGCCGACGGCTGGTCAGTCGAGCAGGTCATGCTGCCGGAGGGCGAGGCCGCGAAGCGCCTCGGCGGTCGTCGAGGAGGCGGCCCGACAGCTGGCCGGCATTCGGGCGGAACGCGACGAACCGATCGTCGCGATCGGCGGCGGAGCGCTCGGCGACGCGGCGGGCTTCCTCGCCGCGACCTGGCTCCGAGGCGTGCCGCTCATCCACGTCCCGACGACGCTCGTCGCCCAGATCGACTCGTCGATCGGCGGCAAGACAGGGGTCGACCTGCCGGAGGGCAAGAACCTCGTCGGCGCCTTCCATCAGCCGACGGCGGTCATCATCGACGTCGCCTTCCTCCGGTCGCTGCCCGAGCGGCAGCGGCGGGCGGCGCTCGGCGAGGCGGTGAAGATGGCGGCCCTCGGCGACGAGCGGCTGTTCGCGCTCCTCGAGACCGACGGCGAGGCGATCGCGAGCGGCGACGAGGCCGCGTTCGAATCGGGCGCCGTCGCGGAGGTGGTCGAGCGGGCGGCGTGGGCGAAGGTCGTCGTCGTCACCGCCGACGAACGGGAGCAGGGCAACGCTGGCCGGATCTCGCTCAATCTCGGGCACTCGCTGGGCCACGCCGTCGAGGCGGCGGGCGGATTCGGCGAACTGCTCCACGGCGAGGCGGTCGCGGTCGGGCTTCGGGCGGCGGTCCGGATCGGGTCGGAGCTCGGGGTGACGCCGCCGGACCGGGCGGCGCGGATCGAGAAGCTGCTGACCGGACCTCGGGCTGGCGACGGCGCCGCTCCCCTACCCGCTCGACGCCGTGCTCGCGGCGATGGCGACCGACAAGAAGCACGCCGCGGGGAGCCTCCGCTGGGTCCTGCCGACGGCCGACGGCTACGAGGTGCGCGCGGACGTTCCCGTTGGAGCTCGTCGAGCGCGTCGCGGCGGGGTTGCTGGCGCCGGTCGGGGCCGGCTCGGGCGGCCGATCGTGACTCGCGTCCTCGTCCTCCAGGGCCCGAACCTCAACTTGATCGGGACGCGCGAGCCGGAGATCTACGGCCACGACTCGCTCGACGACATCCACGCCGAGATCGCCGCCCGTGCGGAGGAGCTCGGGCTCGAGGTCGAGTTCTTCCAGTCGAACCACGAGGGCGCCCTGATCGATCGGCTCCACGGGCGCGATTTCGATGCCTCGATCGTCAACGCCGGCGGCCTGACCCACACGTCGGTCGCGCTGCGCGACGCGCTGCTCGGGATCCAGCGGCCGTTCTGGGAGGTCCACCTGTCCGATCCCGCGACGCGCGAGCCGTTCCGCCAGGTCAACTTCCTGCGCGACGTCGCCGCCGAGTCGTTCGTCGGGCAGGGCAAGCGCGGCTACCTGCTCGCCCTCGAGTCGGTCGCCCGGCACTTCGCGGAGGCGCCCGGTGGCTGAGCGGCGGCTGGACGAGACGCCCGAGCTGCGGCGGCTGCGGCGCCGGATCGACGCGCTCGATCGGCGGATCGTCGCGCTCCTGAGCGAGCGGGCCGAGCTGGGCCGGGAGGTCGGCCGCGAGAAGGCGGCCGCCGGCCGGCGCGCGATCCGTGACGCCGAGCGCGAGCGCGAGGTGCTGCTCCGCGTGACGATGGCCAACACCGGGCCGATCCCCCAGGCCGACCTCCTCGCGATCTACCGCCGGCTCATGGCCGCGACCCGCGCGCTCGAGGCGCGGGACCGCGAGCGGGATGGCGGAAACGGACCGGCCGGCAAACGGCTAGGCGGACCGCGGTCAGGCGCCGGAGGCGTGGGCCTTCGCGACGTCGCCGATGATCGCGGCGAGTTCCTTGGGGCGCGACCACATCGGCCAGTGGCTCGTCGGCAAGTCGACCCATGTCGCGTTGCGGAGCTCGGGGATGCCAGCGAGGAATGCCCAGTCGGGATGGTCTTTGGCGTAGCCCTGGTACTGCTCGGCGGAGTATCCGGTGCAGATCAGGGTGCTTGGGATGTCGCGCCGCGCGTCGTTGGTCAGCTCGTAGCCCTCCCGCAGGACGCCGCCTGGGACCGGAACGGCCCGCTGGCGGAACGTTTCTTTCTGCTCCTCGCTGAGCCCGTCGAGGTTCTCCTCGGCGTCGATCTCCTCCCAGACCATCGGTTTCTCGACGTCCGTGAAGTCGGCGTCCATCGGTCCGATCCGGGTGCCGTGTCGACGTAGACCATCGCCGCGATCTGCTCGGGGACCCGGTCGCTCGCCGCATAGCCGGAGAAGCCGGATGCGCTGTGGACGGCGAGCACGACCGGAGCGTCCGCCTTCCGGACTGCCTCGACGATGGCGTCGACGTGATCCGCGAAGGTGATCGACGATCGGTCGGCGTCGGCCGATTCGAGTCCCGGGAGCGTCAGTGCGGTGACGTCGTGGCCGTCGGCACGCAGCGCAGCGGCGACCTCGTCCCATGCCCACGCTCCGAGCCAGAACCCGGGAACGAGAATGATCGGTGCACTACTCATGGTTCGATGCTAGACGCGGCTCCGAACATCGCGCAACCGTCGGCCGTTCGGGTCAGTCGGCGGGCTCGGTGCGGTCCTCGATCTCCCAGGCGTGGTCGAGCGCGTGCCACGCGATCCGGTGGGCGGCGTAGCGAGGGGTCCATTTCCGATCGGCGATCGGCGAGCCGTCCGACGGTTGCGCGGAGGACCTCGAGGCATCGCCGCCCGCGACCTCCGCCGATCGGCGCCTTGAGCTTGATCCCCATCTCGCGGGCGTAGGCCTCATCGGCCTCGACGACGTGGGCGACCATCTTCGACGTGTCGCGGCCGCCGCCGCGGGGTCCCTTGCGGAGCTCTTCGGGGGCTGCGGCCGCGATCCTGTCCGAACGTCCGCCAGGCGGCTTCGACCAGCCGGGCGAGCCGATCGGCGTCCTTCGCGGTCGACCCGGCGGCGGTCCTGGTCGGTGACGTTGCTCGGGACGCCGAACTCCGTGCCGCCGCCGCCGCCCTGATCGCTCGACGACCTCCAGGTCGAGGCCGTCGGTCTTCGGGAACGCCTCGCCCGCGAGCTTCGCGACCGGCGCGTATCGGTCGGCGTAGCGTCGCCAGCGCCTCGATCGCGAGCTCCTCCGTCTTGCCGGATCGGCTCCAGCCGGGCCAATCGACTGCGGTCGCGAAGGCCTTCTTCTCGGCCGCCTCGATCGAGACGGCGATCCGCTTGGCGGTCATCGGCTCGTGGCCGCCGGCCAGGTCGCCGACGAGCTTCGCCATCCGCTCGACGTCGGTGCCGTCCGGGCCGAGCGCGTCGACGAGCGCCGACGCGACGATCACGCCGCCGGCGCCGGCTCGGGCGAGCGCGCGCGCGTGGGCGGGCCTGCTGACACCGAAGCCGACCCCGACCGGAACCGGCGACGCGGCGACGACGTCGCGGACGAGCCGGCCGACGGTCGACGGCAGCGACGTCCTCGCCCCGGTGACGCCGACGAGCGAGACGCAGTACAGGAAGCCGCCGCTGCGCCCGGCGATCTCGGCGCGGCGCTCCGGCGGCGTCGTCGGCGCGACGAGGTAGACGACCGCGAGGCCGTGCCTCGCGCGGCAACCGATCTCGAACGGGCCGCCCTCGTCAGGCGTCAGGTCGGCGACGATGACGCCGGCCGCACCGGCGCGCGAAAGCCGTCGCGACGGCCTCGCGCCCATCGCCGCCACCGATGAACTGGTTCGCGTAGCCCATCGGCACGAGCGGGATGGCGGGTCGAGCCGCGGCGATCCGCTCGATCAGGCCGAGGCTGCCTTCGAGCGTCGCGCCGTTTGCGAGGGCGACGCCGGACGCGCGCTGGAGGGTCGCGCCGTCGGCCAGCGGGTCCGAGTACGGCAGGCCGAGCTCGAGGAGGTCGGCTCCCGCGTCGACCGCCGCGAGGGCGATCCGGAAGCTCGTCTCGCGCGTCCGGGTAGCCGGCGACGACGTACGGAATGAGGGCCGCGCGGCCGGCGGCGTCGGCGGCGGCGAAGGCCGCGGCGATGCGCCGGGCGCCCGCCGTGTCGTTCGTCCCGGCCGGCGGCGGCCGCGGGTTCCGCGATCACGACTCGTGCGCCTCGTGCCAGCGCCCGAACGTCGCGAGGTCCTTGTCGCCGCGCCCGGACAGGCCGATCAGGACGACCGCCTCCTCGGGCCAGTCGGCTGCCCGCGCCTTCCGTTCCGGCCAGGATCCGCGGCAGCGTCGCGAGCGCGTGGGCCGATCTCGAGGGCCGGCAGGATCCCTTCGGTCCGGGCCAGCCAGCGCATCGCCTCGAACGCCTCGCCGTCGGTCGCGGCCGAGATCTCCAGCCGGCCCGGCGGCGGCGAGCGCCGCGATCTGCGGCCCGACGCCCGGGTAGTCGAGCCCGGCCGACGCCGAGTGCGCCTCGGTGACCTGGCCGTCGCGGTCCTGGAGCATCATCGAGCGGGCGCCGTGCAGGATCCCGGGCGTCCCGCCGGCGAGCGCGGCCGCGTGCCGACCGGTCGCCACGCCCTCGCCGGCCGCCTCGGCGACCGCGATCCGGACCGATGGCTCGCCGATGAACCGATCGAGCAGCCCGATCGCGTTCGAGCCGCCGCCGACGCAGGCAAGGGCGAGGTCCGGCAGCCGGCCCTCGACCTCGACGAACTGGGCAGCCGCCTCGTCGCCGATCCGCCGCTGGAGGTCGCGGACGATCGTCGGGTAGGGGTGCGGCCCCATCGCCGAGCCCGAGGACGTAGTGGGTCGTCTCGACGTTCGTGACCCAGTCCCGCATCGCCTCGTTGATCGCGTCCTTGAGCGTCGCGCTGCCGGAGGTGACCGGCCGGACCTCCGTGCCGAGCGCGCGCATCCGGAGCACGTTCGGCTGCTGCCGCTCGATGTCCTCGGCGCCCATGTAGACGACGCACGGCAGGCCGAGGAGCGCGCAGGCCGTCGCGGTCGCGACACCGTGCTGGCCGGCGCCGGTCTCGGCGATCACGCGGGTCTTGCCCGAGCCGGCGGGTCAGGAGCGCCTGGCCGAGCGCGTTGTTGATCTTGTGGGCGCCGGTGTGGGCGAGGTCCTCGCGCTTGAGGTGGATCCGGAGCCGGTGCGGCAGGCGCGCGCGGCCCTTCGATGGCGATCGCCCGCTCGAGCGTCTCGTACGCCAGGCGATCCGCCCGGTAGAGGGCGGTGGGGCGGCCGGCGTACCGCTGGAGCAGCTCGCGGAGGTCCGACCAGAAGCGCGGGTCGTGGCGAAGCGCGGCGTAGGCGTCCTCGAGCTGGCGGAGCGCGGCCATGAGCGTCTCGGGGACGTAGCGCCCGCCGAACTCGCGCTCGATGCCCCATCGACCGTCGTCGTCGGCCTCGAGCAGGCCGCGGGTGGACCGGGGTCGGGCGGACGGCGAGGTTCGGCCGGTCGACGCGGGCCGCGCGGGCGCGCTTCACGAAGAGCGCGACCTTGAGCGGGTCCTTGCGCGGGCGCTCGTCCGCCGTCGCGCGGCCGCTCGACCCCGGACGCGACGTCGACGCCGATCGCCGGAGTCGCCCGGATCGCATCGCCGACCGTGACTGGGTTGAGGCCGCCGGCGAGGACGACCGGTATCTCGCGGGCAACCGCGGCGACGAGCGACGGGGCGGCGCGGGTTCCGGTGCCGCCCGGGTGCGGACCGCCGGCGGTGTCGAGCAACAGCCGCGCGGCGCCGGCCGCGAGGTACTCGCGACCCAGTTCGACGACGGGCTTCGCGGCCAGCGGCGACGTCCGATGGCTCGTCGCTCGGCAGGTGGATGACCTTCCAGGCCGGGCGCCCGACCGCGGCGATCGACGCGGGCTCCTCGCTCCCCGACAGCTGGACGGCATCAGGGTCGAGGGCCGCGACGATCTCCGCGGATCCGGTCCTCGCCCGCGTCCGCGGTGATCGCCACGATCTGCGGCGAGCGCGTCGGCGGGCGCCAGGGCCCGGGCGACGCGTCGCAGCTCGATCGCCTCGTCGAGCGAGAGCGCCCGCGGCGTGCCCGGCACGAGGTTGAGCCCGATCGCGTCGGCGCCGGCGCGGATCGCCGCGAGGATCCCGTCGGCGTCGGTGACGCCGCAGATCTTCACGAACGGAGTCGCGGCCACGTTGGCAGGATCGCGCGGCGGACGGCCGGCCGACACGAACGCTCGAACCGCGGCGGCCGGGTCGGCGGAGCGGACGAGGGCCTCGCCGACGAGCGCGGCGTCGAACCCGACCGCCCGCCAGGCGGCGACCGTCGCGGCGTCGCGGACACCGGACTCGCCGACCACGAGCCGATCGTCGGGGACGAGTGCCCGCAGGCGGACGGCCCGCTCGGTGTCGACGTCGAGGCGTCCGCAGGTCGCGGTTGTTCAGGCCGATGATGCCGGGCGCCGGTCGCGAGCGCGCGCTCGAGCTCCTTCTCGTCGTGGGCCTCGACGAGCGGCTCGAGCCCGATCTCGATGCGCCCGCTCGACGAGCCGGGCGAGCCGCTTCGCCGGATGGAGGACCGCGAGGAGCAGCACGAGGTCCGCGCCGGCCGCCCGGAGATGGGGCAGCTGGATCGGCTCGACGACGAACTCCTTGGCCAGGACGGGGATCGAGACCGCGGCCCGGACCGCGCGGAGGTCGTCGATCGAGCCGCCGAACCAGTGCGGCTCGCACAGGACGGAGATCGCGACGGCGCCACCGGCCTCGTACGCGCGAGCCCGGGCGACGATGTCCTCGTCGCGGTCGGCGATCTCGCCGGCCGACGGCGAGCGCCGCTTGATCTCGGCGATGACGTGGAGGCCCGGGGCGGCGAGCCGGTCGAGGATCGGCCGGGGCGGCGGGGTCGCGGCGGCGATCGCGAGGTGGTCGTCGAGGCTGAGGCGGGCCATCTCGTCGCGGATGTCGGCGCGGCGGCGTTCGGCGATCTCGGCGACGACGTTCGGCTTGCCGCGCCGCGACGGTGCGGTCGCGCGCCGATTCGTCGGCCTGGCCCGGCCGCTCGAGGATCGTCACGCCGGTGCCCCTTCGGCCTCGGCCGCTCGGCAGGCGCCTCGGCGTCGCGTCGTTCGGCCCGCAGCCGCTCGAGCAGCTCCGACCCAAGCCCGGCATCGATCGTCAGCCCCGCCCGGTCGATCCCGGCTTCGAGCGAATCGACCGCGCCGGCGACGAGCAGCGCGGCTCCGGCGTTGAGGAGCACGACGTCGCGCCTCGCCCCGGGCTCGCCCCGCAGCACGGACTCGGTGATCCGGGCGTTGTCGGCGGCCGATCCGCCGGCGAGCTTGGCGGTCGATGCGCGCCGCAGGCCGAGCGCCGCGGCATCGACCGTCCCGCCGCTCGATGCCGTTCGGCGTCACGTCGTAGAGGACGCCGGATCCGTCGAGCGGCAGCTCGTCGACGCCGTCGCCGTGGATCACGAACGTCCGCTCGGTGCCGAGGAGCCGGGCGACCTCGGCGATCCGCGGCCGCGGCCGCCGCGTCGCCGACGCCGAGGAGCTGGCGGGTCGTCCCGGCCGGGTTCGTCAGCGGGCCGAGCAGGTTGAACGCCGTCCGGACGCCGATCTCCCGGCGGGTCGGACCCGGCGTGCTTCATCGCCGGGTGGAAGCCCGGCGCGAACAGGAACGCGAAGCCGGTCTCGCGGAGCGCCGTCACCGGCCGACGCGGCGTCGTGGTCGATCCGGACGCCGAGCGCGTCGAGGACGTCGGCCGACCCCGAGGCGGAGGTGATCGCCCGGTTGCCGTGCTTCGCCACCGGGACCCCGGCCGCGGCGACGACGAGCGCGGAGGTCGTCGAGATGTTGAACGTGCCGCTGCCGTCGCCGCCCGTGCCGACGACGTCGATCGCGCCGGCGGGCGCGTCGACCTGGACGACCCGCTCGCGCATCGCCGCGGCGAACCCCGCCAGCTCCTCGACCGTCTCGCCGCGCATCCGGAGGGCGACGAGCAGGGCGGCGAGCTGGGCCGGGGTCGCCTCGCCGTCCATCACGGAGCCCATCGCCGCGCGGGCCTCGTCCATCGACAGGACCCGCCCGTCGATGACCGCGGCGAGCGCCGACCGGACCTGGTCGCTCACGGGATCGTCTCCGCGAGGCCCGGCCGTCGCGAACGAGCCGGAGGCGGCGTCGAGCCGCGATGCCTCGCCCTCGCCGGCCTGGCGGAGGAAGTTCGCGAGGAGGTGCGGCCCGTCCGGCGTGAGCACGGACTCCGGATGGAACTGGACGCCCTCGAGCGGCAGCGAGACGTGGCGGATGCCCATGACGACGCGGTCGACCTCGCTCATCGCGGTGACGCGCAGCTCCGGCGGGAGCGTCGCGATGTCGACGGCCAGCGAGTGATAGCGGGCGGCCATGAACGACGGCGGCATCCCGGCGAGCAGCCCGGCGCCGTCGTGGGTCACCTCGGACGCCTCGCCGTGGACGAGGGTCGGGGCGCGGACGATCGACGCGCCGAACGCGACGGCCATCGACTGCATCCCGAGACACACGCCGAGCAGCGGGATCTCGCGCTCGCGGGCGACCTCGATCGTCGCGACCGACACCCCGGCCGACGTCGGGTCGCCCGGGCCCGGGCGAGATGACGATCCCCCGCAGGTCGGCGTCGGCGTCGGCGGCGAGCGCCTCGACCCCGGCCCGGTCGATCGCGTCGTTGCGGACGACCCGGACATCGGCGCCGGCTGCCTGGAGCGCCTGGACGAGGTTGAACGTGAACGAATCGTAGTTGTCGACGACGAGGATCATGGCACGGGCTCCATCGCCGGCTCGGTCGGACTGCGGAGCGCTCCGGGCGTCGCCGGCCGCGAGCTCGATCGCCCGACGGAGCGCCGCGGCCTTGTGCTCGGTCTCCTCGAACTCCTGCTCGGGGACGCTGCCCGCGACGATCCCCGCCCCGGTGTGGACGTGGGCCTGGCCGGCCCGCAGGACCGCGCTCCGGATCGTGATCGCCGTGTCGAGATTGCCGTCGTAGCCGAGGTAGCCGACGGCGCCGCCGTACAGCCCGCGACGCTCGCCCTCCGCCGCCGCGATCAGCTGCATCGCCCGGACCTTGGGAGCGCCCGACAGCGTGCCCGCCGGGAACACCGCCCGAAGCGCGTCGAGCGCGTCGAGCTCCGGCTTGAGGCGGCCCTCGACGTGCGACACGAGGTGGAGGACGTGGCTGTAGCGCTCGACCTCCATGTACTTGCTGACGGTCACGGTGCCGGCCCGCGACACCCGCCCGAGATCGTTCCGGCCGAGGTCGACGAGCATGATGTGCTCCGCCCGCTCCTTCGGGTCGCGCTGGAGCTGCTCGGAGAGGATCCGGTCGTCCGCGTCGGTCGCGCCACGCGGTCGCGTCCCCGCGATCGGGTGGGTCGTCAGCTTGTCGCCCTCGACCTGGAGGAGCAGCTCCGGGCTCGCTCCGACGACCTCGAACGACGGCGTCCGGACGAAGAAGAGGTACGGGCTCGGATTGACGCGGCGAAGCGCGCGGTAGAGGGCGATCCCGTCGAGCGGCTGGCCCGTTGCCGGGTCGGCCGGCAGGTCGAACGACTGGCGCCGGGCGAGGACGACCTGGATCGCCTCGCCCGACGCGATCGCGTCCTTCGCGACCTCGACGGCGTGGATGTAGGCGTCGCGCCCGAGGCTCGTATCGATCCGGTCGTCGCGGAGGCCGGCCGCCGGGGGCGCGGAGCGAGCCCGGCTCGCCCCGCCCATCTCGACGGCGCTGGGCCGGGCGGTCCGCTCGAGCGCCTCGAAGATCGCCGCCTCGGCGATCCGGTAGCGTCCCTCGAGGTCCGGCGTCTCGGTGTGGAGCGAGGCGATCGCCGAGAGCGTGTGGGTGAGGTGGTCGAAGACGAGGACGAGGTCGGTCTCGATGAACGCCGCCGTCGGCGTGCCGACCGGGTCGCGCTCCGGGAGCGGCACGCTCGGCTCGAAAAGCGAGACCGCGTCGTACGCGAGGGCGCCGACGGCGCCGCCCGTGAAGCGGGGCATGCCCTCGGTCGGCTGGACGCGGCGGCGCGGCACGAACGCCGCGGATCGCGTCGAGCGGGTCCGGCGCCTCCGCCGCGTCGACCGGCAGATCCGGCGAGTACTCGCTGACCGTGACGGGTCGCGTCAGCGTCCGCGAAACGCCGTCGCGGACCTCGAGCAGCCGCCGCGGGCCGACGCCGAGGAAGCTGTACCGCCCGAGCCGCTCGCCGCCCTCGACCGATTCGAGGAGGTAGGCCGGGGTCGATCCGTCGTCGAGCCGCAGGAACGCCCCGATCGGGGTCTCGAGGTCGGCCGGCCGCGTGGCGCGCAGCAGGAGCGTGTCGGCGTTGGCCGAGAGGCGCTTCGCCTCCGTCAGGCTGAGCGGATCGGTTGTCGTCATGTCGTGGCCTCCGCGCGGCCCGTCCGCGCCGGGAATCAAGAACGACCGTTCGTCCAGGGACGAAAGGTCGTGCCTTCCGCGGTGCCACCCTCATTCGGCGATGCCGCACTCCGTGACCGACGGGCGGAACGTATCCGCCGATCGGCGCTGCCCTGTATCGCTGGCGCTCTGCGCCGGAGCCTACTTCGCGACGGCGACCCGTCGAGGTTCGGTCCGGAGGCTCCCGGGTCCATTCACCGCCGTCGCCGCTCCGGTTTCCACCAGCCACCGGATCTCTCTGCCGACGCGCGACGGGTACTCGTCCCGTTCATAGCCCGTTCTTCGCGATGTCCGCGGAGTCTAGGGTTCGCGCTCCGGGGCGTCAAGGTCGCCGGAGGCCCGCGGCGCATAGCCAGCTGCAGGCGAGCACCGGCAGCCTCGGATAGCGGGGAAAGCGGGGATCCGTCTCTCGACAGCTCGCAGAGGAGGAACCGCGAACCGCGCCCCGACGTAATCGGGCGGGCATGACGGCAGGTGTCGCAGAGACCGATCGGGGGCGGGCCGGAGCGCATCGCGTCACGGTAACGCGAGGCGCTCGACGCTTCAGCGCGCCTCGGAGCCGGCCGAACGGCGCTTCGCGGAACCCGAAGCCGCCGAGCCAGCGCCGAGCCATCGGCAGCCAGAGGAGGCCACCTGCCGCCTGGGCGAGGACCGCGAGGAGCAGGAGCAGGCCCGGCACGCTCAGGACCAGGGCCGGCACGGCCCATTCCAGGAAGGCATCGAAGCCGACGACGTCAACATCGACGAGGCCGTCGATCGGACCGAGCCCGCTGAAGCCGACGGTGAACCCGCCCTCGTCACCGGGTGTGACTCCGCCACCGGATCCGGGACCTCCGATCGGGGCGGACGGATTGGAGCCCGGGCCAGGCGTCGACGACGGGTCGGTCGAACCTCCCGGATCCCGGATTCGATCCGGGGCTCGCGGACGCCGAGGACGAGGACGAAGGTGTGGCTGTTGGGCTGGCGCCGGGCAGAACCGCCGGGCCCGCTGCTCGGCGTCGGCGTGGCGCTCGCGCCGGGCAGCGGCGGGATCGAGATGGACGGCAGTGGGAGTGTGGGCAGCGGCAATGTCGGGAGCGGTAGCGTCGGGAGCGGTAGCGTCGGAAGAGGCGGCAACGGGAGGCTGGGCAGCGGCCTCGGAGTGGGCGTCGGCGTCAGGCGTCGGTGTCGGCGTCGGTGGCGGGGTCGGGGCGGGCGTCGGTGGCGGGGTCGGCGTCGGCGTCGCCGCCGGCGCAGATACATTGATCGTCACGGTCCTGGTCGGTGACGAGGCGAGCCCGTCGGACGCCCTGTACGTAAACGTCCGGGGGCCCGTGAACGATCCGCCGGACGTGAACGTGAACCTGCCGTTCGAGTTGAGGTCCAGGGACCCGTTGCCTCCTCCATCGACGAGGTATGGCCGTCAGCGCGTCGCCGTCGGCGTCGCCATCGTTGCCGAGGACGCCCGGCGCCGGGATCTGGATCTCGACTCCCGTCACGGCGCTGTAGGTGTCATTGGCGGCGGTCGGCGCCGCGTTCGTGATCGTGATCGTCACGGTCGTCCCGAGGCCCGAGGAGGCCGGTCGGGCGGTAGCGGAAGACGTCGGTCCCGAGGTAGCCGGCGTCGGGCGTGTACGTGAAGCCGCCGTCCGACCGCAGGTTCACGGTCCCGTGCGTCGGGTCGGCGGTGAGGATCGCCGTCGTGCCCCCAAGGAGATCCAGGTCGTTCGCCGAGCACGCCCGGCGGCGGGCACCGTCGTCGGCCGGTCGTGCTTCATGGAGTAGGTGTCGGGAACGGCGATCGGCAGCAGCGCTGGCAGATGCCGCCCGTGGCGCCCACTGACGCCGGTGCCGAGCATGCAGCGACGGCGACGGCGACGCGAGCGTCAGCGCCTGAGAACGACCGCGCGGCGGCCGCGACCCGCCGGCGCTCTGCATCACGCGACCCGCCTCGGCGTCCAGAGGGCGACGGACGGCACGTCGGCGCCGGGCAGCGGCGCGTCGGCCGCGGTCTCGATCCCCTCGACGAACACCTTGACGAGGTTCTCGTCGAGCTGGCTGCCGGCGGCATCCTCGAGCCTCGTGAGCGCCTCGCGGAGGTCGAGTGCCTTGCGGTACGGGCGGGTCGTCGTCATCGCCGAGAAGGCGTCGCCGACCGCGAGGATCCTGGCGATGAGCGGGATTCCCTCGCCCTCGAGCCGGTCGAGATAGCCGTCGCCGTCCCACCGCTCGTGGTGGTGGCGAATGCCGGCGCGGACGATCTCGATGTCCGGGACGTCGCGGACGATCATGTCGCCGAGGGCGACGTGCTGCTTGACGATGTCGTACTCGGCGGCGGTCAACTTGCCGGGCTTCCGGAGGATCGGGTCGGGGATGCCGATCTTGCCGACGTCGTGGAGCAGGCCTGCGACGTGGATCGATCCGATGAGCTCGGGATCCAGGCCGAGCCGGCGGGCAAGGAAGACCCCGTACCGAGCGACGTCCTCGGAGTGGCGCTTCGTGTAGCGGTCCTTGGTATCGACGGCGAGGACGAGCCCGTGGAGAACGTCGAACCCGGACGTGACGGCATTCGCCGGCCTCGGACGGAACCGGCCACTCTGACGGTGTCGCCGCCGGAGGCTTTCGCCTCTTCGAGCGTGCTCGCCGCCGCCGCCAGCAGGAGTGTGACCGACGACCCGTGCTCCGGGTAGGTGCAAAGGCCGGCGCTGACCGTGACCGGCAGCCGCTCCGTCGCGTCGAACTGGAGGCTCAGATCGGCGAGGGCGGTCCGGAGGCGATCGACGGCGGGCTCCATCTCGACGACGGCAGCGGCGGGGGCGATGAACAGGAACTCGTCGGGGCCGTAACGACCCATCACGCCCGACTCGGGCAGGTGACGCCGAAGCTCCTCGACGACGGCCAGGAGGGCCTAGGTCGCCGGCGCGATGGCCGTGGTTGTCGTTGAGCAATCGGAAGTTGTCGATGTCGATGAGGGCGACCCCAAGCGGCGACCCATCTGCTCGAGCGCGCTCGATCTCGGCGGCCAGATGCGCCACCAGCGCCCCGTGATTGAGCGTGTCGGTCAGCGGATCGCGGCGGGTGGCCTCGACGAGGGCCGCGGTCTGGCGGGTCAGCCGGCCCTGCGCCGAGCGGAAGATGAGAAACAGCAGCATCGCGGCGATGATCGCGGCGGTCAGCGTGACCGCGACGATGTCCCGTCGGACGCGGTCGAGCCGCTCGAGAACCGGTACGGCATCGCGCCAGATCCCGATGACGGCCCGGACTTCGTCCTCGGTCTTGATGGGGAGGAACTCGCGGAGGATCGTCGGCGATCCGAGTTCCCCCGGCCCAGCGCCGGCCTCGGCCGACGGCACGATCGCCACGCTGGGCTGGCCCGATGCGGCACTCGCTGCGGCGCCTGGGTCCATCGCGATCCCAGCCAGCCCGGGTCTGCTGGCCGCGACGATCGTCCCGTCCAGACGGCGCAGCTCCACCCTGAGGATCTCTTCCGGGCGAATCAGGGCCGTCAGCTGCGCCTCGACCCCCGCTCGCTCGCTCTCGCTCGGCCCGACTGCCGGATCGAGGTAATGCAGCTCGACGGATTCGTTGAGGATGGCGCGGACGGTGGCGGAATCGCTGGCAACGACCGTGTTCAGCGTGCCCGTCGAGAAGTGCAGCGAGACCATGACCGACTGGGCCGTCGCGGTGATCCCGATGATCGCGAGGAACACGCCGAAGACAAGGATGAGCAGCAGCGGGCGGCGCGTCCGCGGCTGGGAGCCGAACATGTTCCATCCACCTCGGGTTGAGCGTCCCGGTAGGCAAGGAGCGTAGGTACGGCTGGACCACGGCCCAATAGGTGAAAGGTCCCGACGCTCATCCCCCACTAGGTGGTGCATCTGAGCATCGGGCCGCGCCCAGACCCGGTTCGCTGGTAGGATTCACCGCCTACGTCGGCTGATCCGTCCTGAGGAGCCCCCGTTCTCGCGGTGCCCGCGCGACGTCGTCGATCCCCGCCCAACCCCAGAACGCGAGCGAGCACCCCAGATGACTGTGAACGCGATCACCGCCGAGGGCCTGGTCAAGGTCTATAAGTCCCGCAAGAGCGAGGTCCGAGCCCTTGACGGATTCGACCTCGAAGTGCCGCAGGGCACCGTCGTCGGGCTGCTCGGCCCGAACGGCGCCGGCAAGACGACCGCCGTCCGGATCCTGGCGACCCTCCTCAAGCCCGACGGGGGCAAGGCCACGGTTGCCGGTCATGACGTCGTCCGCGAGCCAGACGAAATTCGGAGGGTCATCGGTCTGTCAGGCCAATACGCCGCCGTCGATGAGAACCTCACTGGTAGCGAGAATCTGTGGCTGTTCGGCCGCCTGTACCAGCTGTCCTCGCCCGAGGCAAAGAAGCGCGCCGACGAGCTGCTCGAGGAGTTCGAGCTGGTCGACGCCCGCGATCGCGTGGTCAAGACCTACTCCGGTGGGATGCGGCGGCGGCTGGACCTGGCAAGCGCGCTGATCGGGCGGCCGCGACTGCTCATCCTCGACGAGCCGACGACCGGCCTCGACCCGCGCAGCCGGCTCGGCATGTGGGACGTCATCCGGGGACTCGTTCGGGAGGGAGTAACCCTCCTCCTCACGACCCAGTACCTCGAGGAGGCCGACGAGCTCGCCAACTCGATCGCGGTCGTCGACCACGGCAAGATCATCGCCCGTGGCACCGCCGACGAGCTCAAGGCCCAGGTCGGCGGCGAGCGGATCGAAGTGATCATCCGCGAGCGGACCGCGATCGAAACTGCGCGCGAGGTGCTCGCCCGTAACTGCGGCGAGGAACCGACGCTCGACGAGCACACCCGCAAGCTGACCGTTCCCGCCCATGGTGGCGCCCAGACCCTCGTGCAGATCGTCCGCGACCTGGACGAGGTGGGCATCCACATCGACGACATCGCCCTCCGCCGGCCTACCCTCGACGACGTCTTCCTCGCCCTGACCGGCCACGCGAGCGCCGAAGAGTTGGCCGAAGAGGCGGCGACTCTCGGGAGGACCGCATGACCGCCCAGCCCAGCACCGCGCCGCGCGGCGCCATCGGCCAGGCGATCGCAGACGGACTGCTGGTCGGCTGGCGCAATCTGAAGCGGATTCCCCGGATCCCGGAGCTGGCCATCTTCGCCATCCTCCAGTCCATCATGTTCGTTCTGCTCTTCGTCTTCGTATTCGGCGGCGCCATCAACATCCCCGGAGGCGGCGATTACACGTCCTTCCTGATGCCCGGGATCTTCGCCCAGACGATCGTCTTCGCTGCGGCGACGACGGCGATCGGAATGACCGACGACGTCAACAAGGGGATCATCGATCGATTCCGCTCGCTGCCGATGTCGCGCTCAGCCGTCCTGACGGGCCGGACCTTCTCCGATGTCATCTACAACGCCGGGATCCTCGTCGTCCTGATGGCCACCGGCTTCGTCGTCGGCTGGCGGGTCGAGACGATTACGTCCCTCGTCGCCGGTTTTGCCCTCCTGCTGTTCTTTGCCTACGGGATGGCCTGGCTAGGCGTCTGGATGGGATTGAACGTTCCGACGGTCGAGGTGGCCCAACAAGTGATCTTTACCGTCCTCTTTCCGATCACCTTCATCTCGAACGTGTTCGTCCCGGCATCGACGCTGCCGACGTGGCTCCAGCCCATCGCCGAATGGAACCCGACCAGCACCCTGACCGCGGCCCTCCGCGAGATGTGGGGCAATCCCAGCCCGCCAGTTTCGGACAGCCTCGCCTCGACCGAGCCCGCGCTCGTGACGATCATCTGGGTCATCGTGTTCATCGTGGTCTTCGCGCCGCTCGGGACTCGTCGTTACCGTTCGATGAGCCGCTGATGAGCGAGGGGACCGAGCGAGGCGCCCGCCACCGATCCCGCCGCCCACCAGCTGCGGGGTCGCGCGCCGCCGACGCCGCTGACGCCGCAGCGGCTGGTTCGGCGGCGGGCAGTCCGGTCGTCGACCGCAAGCCGGCTGAGCCCGGTCCGGCCAACGCCCGTTGGCGGGCGCTCCTCGACGAGGGCGGTCCGATCCTCGCCGATGGGGCGATGGGAACGATGCTCTTCGCTTCGGGCCTTCAGTTCGGCGATCCGCCGGAGGTCTGGAACGTCAGCCAGCCGGAGGTCGTCCGTCGGATCCACCGCGGCTACCTCGAGGCGGGCTCGCGGATCGTGATGACGAACACGTTCGGCGGGAACAGGTTGCGGCTCCGGCTGCACGGCCTCCATGAGCGCGTCGGTGAGCTCAACCGTACGGCCGCAATCCTGCTCCGAGCCGAGGTGGACGCCGCCGGCGGTCGTGCTCTCGTCGCCGGCGACATCGGCCCGACAGGCGAGATCATGGCGCCGCTGGGGACGCTCTCGGACGAGGAGGCCACCGAGGTCTTCGCCGAGCAGGCGGCGGCGCTCATCGCCGGCGGCGTCGACCTGATCTGGATCGAGACGATGTCGCACCTGTCGGAGATTCGGGCGGCGATCCAGGGCGTCCGCCAGGTGTCGGCCGACATTCCGATCATCGCGACGATGACCTTCGACACTCGCGGCCACACGATGATGGGCGTCTCGCCCGAGCAGGCCGTTACGTCGCTCGCGGCTTGGGGCGCCGACGCGATCGGCGGCAACTGCGGCAACGGGCCGGACGAGTTGTTGCCGGTCATCGAGCGCATGCACGCCGCGGCGCCGGACATCACGCTCGTGGCGAAGTCCAACGCCGGGATGCCCGAGCTGGTCGATCTTCGCGCCGTCTACCGGGCCGATCCGGCCACCATGGCCGAGGCCGGGCTCGCCTTCCAGGCGGCCGGCGCGCGGATCATCGGGGCGTGCTGCGGGAGCACGCCGGCTCACCTCAAGGCGATGGCGGAGGCCTTGGCCGTTCCTCGCTGATCGGCAGGCGTTCACCTGCTTCGATCCGTGTCGCGAGGCGGTTCTCGGCGGGGGTCAGCGGGCACGAATACTTCGCCGCGTAGACACACGACGGGTGATAGGCGAGGTTGAAGTCGATAGCGTATGTGCCGTCCTCGTCCGGCTCGAGATCCAGGTAGCGTCCCGCGCCGTATGTCTCGCGACCACTCGTCTGGTCGAGAAACGGGACGAACAGCGAGTCGTCCCGACCTCCGTCGAGTTGATACGCGGTCAGGCGCCGCGGCTCGCCGCCGAGCTCGAAACTGAACGTGCCGGCGCGATGGGCCGGCCGCAGCTTGCCGTCCGACGTCGGAATCTCGAAGCTCGATGGCTCGTCCCCGGCGTACGGCTCCAGCTGAAGGCCCTCGACGACGAGGTCTTCGTCGATCGGGTAGTAGGGCAGGCCCTCGAATGCCGGCCGCTCGTCCTCGGGGATCGGGCTATTCGGTGACGACTTGAAGAACTCGTCCTTCTCCGCGCGGTAGCCGCCGATCGCGGCCTGGTACGAGTGCTCATGGTGAGCGTGGGGGTCGTGGTCGTGGTCGTCGTCGGACGCCATCGCAGCTCCAATCGTTGGCGGAGAGGGTGGGATTCGAACCCACGGATCTTTCGATCAACGGTTTTCAAGACCGCCGCATTCGACCGCTCTGCCACCTCTCCGCGGCGGAGGATACCGCGACGGCCACCGTAGGCCTGCGGACGGCCAAATTTCTGGCATATGACCGCCAGGCGAGCCGGATCAGCGGGGCGAGTCCGCCTTCTCGACGACAACCGTGCCCGAGATGAGGTCGTGCCAGCCGCGGCGGCGGGCGTCGATGAAGACCCAGATAAATCCCAGGTAGAAGACCGCAGCCGACACCCAGTAGCCGAGCAGCCGCACGAACGCCTGCGCGCCGGAGATCTTGCCGCCGTCGTTGTCCCGGACGACGTAAAGGTGGAACGGCCGCATCCCCGGCGTCTGGGCGTTCTTCGCCCAGAAATATGGGAAGTAGGCCAGCGTCACGAGTAGGACTCCGATCACGTACAGCACGGTGCCGCCGACCGCGACGCCCGCTGTCAGCGAGCTGGAGCGCCCGCTCGTTCCCGAGACCGCGACGACCACGACCGACAACGCGATCGTCATCAGGATCAGGAGCACGGTGATGATGAGCCCGTCGAGGATGTAGGCGAGGAACCGGCCGCCATGCGGGGCGAACTTGACGCCGGGCGCCGGCCCGACTTCCTCCGTCGGGGCCTCCCAGGAGACGATTGGGGTGGTCCGCTGCTCGGGCGACGTAGCGGGCGCGGGACTGGGTTCCGGCTGGGAGTCGGGTGCTGGCGCGGGGCCCGGTGGCGGCGCGTCACCCGGATCGGACGGTGTCGTCATGCTGGTCCCTCCTCGCTCCAGCCTCCCTCAGGCCGGCGCGGCGATCGTATCCCGCCCGAGGTACGGGCGGAGAACGTCCGGGACCATGATGCTCCCATCGGGCTGCTGGTGGGTCTCGAGGATCGCGGCGACCGTTCGTGGGAGGGCCAACCCGGAGCCGTTGAGGGTGTGGACGAGCTCTGGCTTCGCGCCAGGCTCCGGGCGGTAGCGGATCGCCATGCGGCGTGACTGGTAGTCACGCATGTTCGAGCACGAACTGACCTCGAGCCAGCGCTCGACGCCGGGCGCCCACACCTCGATGTCGTACTTCTTCGCCTGGACGAACCCGAGTTCGCGTGTCGCCATCAGCAGCACGCGGTAGGCAATCCCGAGGCGCTGGAGGAGGATTTCGGCCCGCTCCGTCATCCACTCGAGCGCTGCCTCCGACTCGCCGGGTCGCTCGAACAGCACCATCTCGACCTTGTCGAACTGGTGGACCCGCAGGATGCCCCGCGTGTCCTTGCCCGCCGCGCCCGCCTCGCGTCGGAAGCACGGCGAGTAGGCGGCATAGTGAATCGGGAGGACAGCCGCGTCGAAGATCTCGTCGCGATGGAGGTTCGTGACCGGGACCTCGGCGGTCGGGACCAGGTAGAGGTCGTCGCGAGTGACGACGTACATCTGGTCTTCCTTGTCGGGAATCTGGCCCGTGCCGGTCGCGGAGGCGGCATTGACGACGGCCGGCGGCCAGATCTCGGTCATGCCGTTCTCGCGGGTATGGACGTCGAGGCACCAGTTGATGATGGCGCGCTGAAGGGCGGAGCCGGCACCCTTGTAGACCGGGAAGCCCGATCCGGCGATCTTCGCGCCGCGAGGGTTGTCGATGATGTCGAGCGCTTCGGCGAGCTCCCAATGGGGCTTGCGGGTCCAGGTCACGCCGCCGGGTGGGGCGTCGGCGCCGACTTCGCCCTCGAGCGGCTGTTCGACGGAAAGCAGCTCGCCCCACGTCCGGACCGTGATGTTTGCCTCTTCGCCACCGATCGGCACGTCGGGATCGCCTGGGTTGGGGATCCGGAGCATCAGCTCCTCGACTTCGGCCTCTACGGTCGCGAGCTCTGCATCGATCGCGGCGATCCGCTCCCCCGCCTCGGTCGATGCGGCCTTGAGGTCCGCGACCTCGGGGCCGTTCGCTGACGCGCCGCCCTTGATCGCCTCGCCGATCTGCTTCGAGGCGGCGTTCCGCTCGGCCTTGAGAGCATCGCCCTCGCCGAGCAAGGCTCGGCGGCGGGTGTCGAGCTCGAGTGCCCGGTCGATGACCGCCGGGTCTTCGCCCTTGTCGATCGCGCCCTTTCGGACGGCATCGGCGTCCTCGCGCAGCCGCTGCAGTCCCACGCTCATGCGACACCTCCGACCGCTGTCGCGGCAGCCTCGCGCAGCCGGGACACGACGAAGTCCCGATCGAGGCTGGCCAGGAGCCAGCCGGCTCGCGGTCCGTTCGTTCGGCCGAGGAAGGCGAGGTAGAGCGCGGTGAACGCCGCGCGCGGTTCAAGCCCGAGCTGCGTCGCCGTCGCGAAGATCGCGTCCTGCCATGCGTCGCCTGCTACCGGTTGCCTGCTCTCGACTGCGTCAGCAAGTGCCGCCACGTACGTACGTTGACTGTCGTCCAGGGCAGCCGCCTCGTCGGGCAGCGCATCGCGGCGGATCGTCAGGCGCGCCCGTTCCGGTGCGTAAGTCGCTAACCAGCGTTGTGCCGCCCCGATCCGCTGCTCGAGGATCACCCGCTCCCGATCGTTCAGCGGACTCCCCTTCTCCGCCTCGATCCGCGCCGCGACGTCGACGTTCGGAATCTGGACCAGGAGGGCCAAGTGGCCGAAGGCCGGCCGGAACAGGGTGGCCTCGGCCGCGACGTCCGCATCCGGGTCGAGCAGCGAGTAGCGGAATGTCGCCTCGAAGCCCGGGGCGATCTCGCCCTTGACCTCGCGGCCCGCCGTTGCCGCCGCGAAGCGGTCGAACTCGTCGTAGAGCCGCGGGACCGCGTCGCTGCCGTCCGGGTCGAAGTCGACGGCGTGGTTCGGCTTCGGCCGGAGGAAGAAGAAGCGGAGCTGCTCCGGGAAGGATGACCTCCGCGATCTCGTGGGCCGCGGCACCCCGCCCCTTCGAGGTCGACATCTTCTTGCCGCCGATGTTGATGAACTCGTACGGGACGTTGAGCGGCGGCTCGCGCTCGAATACCTCTCGGGCAATCGCGTCGGAGCGGTCGCGCGAACCGCCGGCGGTCGAGAGGTCCTTGCCGGACGGCTCGATCGTCACGCCGAAGAGGCTCCACTGGGCGGCCCACTCGAGGTTCCAGGGCAGCTTGGCGCGGCCACCGAACGGCGACGTCCAGCCCGTATAGCCGCAGCCCGTCGCCCAGTCGACGAGGTTCGGCCGGCACTGGTAGGCGACTCGCTCGCCGTCCCAGCCCGTGACGATCGTCGTCCCGATCTTGCCGCAGTTCTCGCAGATGATGCTGAGCGGGTGCCAGGTGTCGGGATGCTGGACATTGGCGACGCGCCGATAGATCTCGCGGACGATCGCGGCCTTGTCGAGGGCCGTCCGGATGAAGGGGTCCATCTCGCCCGTCGGATAGATCTCGCTCATCCAGTAGTAGCGATCGGGCCGGATGCCGAGGCCCTCGAAGATGTCAGTGAACACTTTGGCATGGTGCCGCGCGTACGACGCGTGGCCGTCGGACTCCTGGTCCGGGATCTGGGCGAGGGGTTTGCCCATCGCGTCGCTCGACCGCGTCGGGCGTCAGGAGCGCCTGGGCGTCCATCGGGTCCAGGTCGTCGACGCCGTAGAGGTACGTGATCTCGAGGCCGCGGGCGCGCATCGCCCGGACGATGACGTCGAGCAGGACCGGCCCACGCAGGCTGCCGACGTGGACAGTCCCCGACGGTGTCTTCGAGTCGTTGATGACCTGCGGCCCGCTGACACTCTCGGCGAGTTCATCCGCCCAATCCATGGGTCGCGTGCCTCCGGGGGTTGGCGCCGCCGGCCGCGAACGCCTAGCTGATGCTGGTGATCTTGTAGGTGAAGTCGCCGGCCGGGACCTTGACGAGGACCTTCTCGCCCTTCTTCTTGCCGAGCAGGGCCCGCCCGACGGGGCTCTCGTTCGAGATCCGGCCCTCGGTCGGCTTGGCCTCCGTCGACCCGACGATCGTGAACGACTCCTTGCCGTCGTCGCTCTCGACGGCCACGGTCGACCCGATCTGGACGTGATCGGTCGAGTGGTTCTCGTCGATGATCGTCGCGTTCTTGATCAGCGCCTGGAGCGTCTGGATCCGGCCTTCGACGAACGCCTGCTCATTCTTGGCGTCTTCGTATTCGGCGTTCTCGGACAGATCGCCGTGTTCCTTGGCGTCGTGGATCCGCTGGGCGACCTCTGGCCGCTTGACGCTCGTCATGTCGTCGAGCTCGGCGCGGAGCTTCTCGAGGCCTTCTTTTGACAGGTAGGTGGGCTTGTTGTTCACGGGTGCGCCCCCTTCGGGACCAGTCGTGGATTCGACGGGCCATAGGGTCGAGATAAAGGAAAGAACTCCAGGTTCCGCGCGTGGTTTCGCGCGCCTGAAGTTCGACCGGCCGATAGCCTAGCGCGCGACGCTCAGCGTGTCAAAAAGGCAGAGGTACCAGTGGCGGTCCTGCGTCGGGACGCGCCGTCGCATGCGCTCGTGGGGTGGAACTGGTGGCGAGTCGGGGCTCGTCACTAGCGGTCCTCGAGCGCGGCGGTGTTGCCGAAGGTCGGTTGCGGTCCGGTCCCGGGAGCCGCCCACCGTGCGGCGTTGACAATCACCTGCTGGACCTCCGCCTGGTGGTAGGTCGGGTACGTCTCGTGCCCGGGTCGGAAGTAGAAGATCCGGCCGCGTCCCCGGACGTAGGTTGCGCCCGAACGAAACACCTCGCCACCGCTGAACCAGCTGATGAACACAACTGCGTCGGGCGTCGGGATGTCGAAGAATTCGCCGTACATCTCCTCGCGCTCGATCTCGAAATATTCGGCGAGCCCAGCCGCGATCGGGTGGTCCGGCGCGACGACCCATAGTCGCTCGCGATCGTCCGCCTCACGCCACTTCAGCCTGCAGCTGGTGCCCATCAGGCGTTTGAACGGTCGGCTGTAGTGCGCCGAATGCAGGGCGACGAAGCCCATCCCATCGAGAACGCGGGCCTCCACGCGGTCGACGCTCGCCTCGCTCACCTCGTCGTGGGCCATGTGGCCCCACCAGACGAGCACGTCCGCCCAGTCGAGATCGGCAAGGCCCTGCTCTGGCTCGTCGAGCGTCCCCGTTCTGACGTCGAGGCCTGCGTTACCCAGGGCGATGGCGATCGTTCCGTGGATCCCGTCGGGGTAGATCGCCGCAACGTCCGGGTTTCGGCGCTCGTGGCGGTACTCGTTCCAGACGAGCACCCGGATCGAGTCGGTCATCGAACGTCCTCCGGAAGGTCGGCCATCAGCTCCGAGACGGCCACGCGGCGTCGCTCCGTCGCGGATCGAATCGCCGCGATCGTGAGAGCGAGCGTCGGGAGGTTGCGGCGTCCAGACGTTTCCGGCTCGGAGCCGGACCGGACGGCCTCAACGAACGCGGCGAGCGTACCGGCCCGATCGACAGCCGCCAGCGTTGGCAGCGTGATCGGCCGTGTGACGCCACTCGGCGTCAGAAGACGAAGCGTGTCCGGCGCGGTGGTATCAGTGCGACTCGCCCACTCCAGGGCTCCGGCGTCACCCTCCAGCCGCCACTCGCCGCCCCACGGTGTCTGGCGCCCCCGGCTGATCCAGCTGCCGCGGTAGCTGGCCGGGACATCGCCTTCGAACGAGATCAGCCCGAATGCTGCCGGCGGGTCTCGATAACCGCTTGACGGCGGGTTGATCGACTCCATCTCCACCCATACTGGCTCGCGTCGAAGGACGAGGCGGAGCAGGTCGAACTGGTGGATCGCCATGTCGGCGAGGAGCGGCTGGGGCAAGTTGTGATGCTGCCTCGCCCACGCCGCATGTCGAATCGGGTGTCGCCGGAAGTCGACGGAGACGCTTGTCACTGCACCGACCTCCCCGTTGGCCACGAGCTCGGCGGCCAGTCGCGGGGCTGGATGATGCCGGTAGTTCTGGCTGATCATGAGCGTCCGCCCAGCCGCGGCCGCCGCACGGACGGCGCTCGCCGCCTCTTCGAGGGTCGGCGCAAACGGCTTCTCGAGAAGGACGTGAAGGCCCGAAGTGACCGCCTGCAACGCGAGCGGAACGTGGAACTGGATGGCGGTCGTCACGAGTGCTGCGTCTGCCTGCGTCGTGCGGAGCGCCGTCTCGAGGTCCGGAAACACCCGGTTGGGCGGGGCGCCGGCACGGATCGCCGCCGCGCGCGCCTCGACCGATGGATCGACGTAGCCGACGGCGTCGACCGCGGACTCCAACGCCGTGGTAGCCATCCATTGACGGCCCCAACTGCCCATCCCGATCTGGAGGAGGCGGAGCGGCCGGCGCCGGGCCTTCACGATCACTCCGCGAGACGGACGAGGCGGCGCTTGATCCGCTGGAGCGAGCCGCGGTCGGGGAAGGCCACAAAGAGCGTGTCGTCACCGGCGATCGACCCCGCGACCTCGGGCCAGCGCGCGCGGTCCAGGGCGGCGGCGATCGCGTGAGCCGATCCCGGGAGTGTCCGCATCACGAGCAACAACCCGGCCTCGTGGAACTCGACCGGCAGATCGGCGAGGAGCTTGCGGAGCCGATCCTCACCGGAGGTCTCGGCCTCGATCAGGCGCGGCGGCAGGGCATACGCCTGGGTGCCTTCGCGGCTGACCTTGATGAGCCCCAGCTCCGCGACGTCGCGGCTGATCGTCGCCTGGGTCGTCCGGAACCCGCGGTCGCGGAGCGCTCCCGCGAGCTCCTGCTGCGTCCGAATCGGGCGCTGGCCGACGAGGTCGCGGATCGCCCGCTGCCGAAGCTGCTTCATGACTTCCATCGGCATGCCCTCAACCGAGCCACGTCACGAGGACGACGGCCGCCAGGATCAGACGGTACGCGACGAAGATGTCAGTCGAGCGGGTGCGGAGGTAGCGAAGCAGCACCCCAATGGCCAGGATCCCGGATACGAACGCGGCAACCATGCCGCCGAGCAACGGCGCCACCTGGACGGCGAGGCCCGCCTCGCCCGTCACAACCCTGTACGTCTCGTACGCCGCCGCGGCCGCAGTGATTGGTGTGGCCATGAGGAACGAGAAGCGCGCCGCCGACTCCCGATCGAGCCCCGCGAACAGCCCAGCCGAGATCGAGATCCCCGACCGGCTGATCCCCGGCACGAGGGCGAGCGCCTGGGCGCCGCCGATCGCCAGTGCCTTGGGGAACGTCAGATCGACCGCCAGTAATCGGCGGGAGCCCTGGCGCTCGGCGAGCCACATGATGGCGCCGCCGACGACGAGCATCACGGCCACGAGGCCGACTTCCCGGAACCGCTGCTCGACGAGGTCGTTGAGAAGGACGCCGAGGATCAGGGCCGGCACCGTCGCGACGGCGATGAGCCACGCGAGCCGGCGATCTGGATCGCTCTCGAACGAGCGGTCGCGGATGGTCGCGAGCCCGGCCGGGATCGAGCCGCTGCCAGTCGGACCGGAAGTAGACCAGCAGCGCGGCCAGCGTCCCGATGTGGAGCATCACGCTGAAGGCCAGGGACGTGATGAAGGGATCATCCCAACCAGCAAGGTACGGAACGATGATGAGATGCCCGGACGATGAGACCGGCAGGAACTCGGTCAGTCCCTGCACGATTCCCATCACGATCGCCTGGCCGAATGTGTCCATCAGGGCGGCGGCCGCGCTCGGGCCTCAGCCCTACCGGATGAACAGTGGGGCGAGGACGAGGGTGATCGTCGCTAGCAGCTTGACCAGGACATGGAGGGACGGTCCAGCGGTGTCCTTGAATGGATCGCCGACCGTGTCGCCGACGACCGCGGCGGCGTGGGCGTCGGAGCCCTTGCCGAGGACCACGCCCTGGTCGTCCTTGAGGTTGCCGGACTCGATGTACTTCTTGGCGTTGTCCCACGCCCCGCCGCCGTTGTTGAGCACCGTGGCGAGCATGACGCCCGCGATCGTGCCGACCATCAGCAGGCCGGCCACGGCCTCGGCGCCGAGGAGGAGCCCGACGATGATTGGCGTGGCGACGGCGACGACGCCCGGGGCGATCATCTCCCGCAGCGCGGCCTTGGTGGTGATGTCGACGACGCGCGCGTAGTCCGGGCGCTGGGTGTAGTCCATGATCCCGGGCATCTCGCGGAACTGGCGGCGGACCTCGACGATGATCGCCTGGGCCGTCGTCCCGACCGCGCGGATGGCAAGCGAGCTGAAGAAGTACACGAGCATCGCGCCGATGAGGCCCGCGATGAAGACTTCGACCTTGGCGAGGTCGACCGAGGTGAGCAGCTCGCCCGCGCGGTTCGTCTGGATGAGGTTGATCTTGTCGATATAGGCGGAGAAGAGCAGGAACGCGGCCAGCGACGCCGACGCGATCGCGTAGCCCTTGGTCAGCGCCTTCGTCGTGTTTCCGACCGCATCGAGGCGGTCTGTGATCTCGCGTGCGCCGGCCTCGGCCCGGCTGAACTCGGCGATGCCGCCGGCGTTGTCGGTGATCGGGCCGAACGTGTCCATCGCCAGGATGTAGGCGGTCGTCATGAGCATCGCCATCGTGGCGACGGCGGTCCCGAAGATGCCGCCCACGTCGCGGCCCGCCTCGTTCACGATGCCGGCCTGGCTCCCGAGCCAGTGGCTGGCGAAGAGCGCGATGCCGATAGTGATCGCGGTCACGAAGGTCGTCTCGAAGCCGACGGCCGTGCCCGAGATGATGTTCGTCGCCGGCCCCGTCTTGGACGCCTCGGCGATCTCGCGGACCGGGCGGAAGGAGCCCGCCGTGTAGTACTGGGTGATGTAGACGAACGCAACGCTCGTCGCGAGGCCGACGACACCCGCCCCGAAGAAGTAGAGCCAGACGGGCAGCCCTGACGGGGCGCTGCCGTTGGTCTGGAGCATCACGTTCGTCACGAGGAGCAGCGCCACGACCGACAGGATCGTCGTGACCCAGTAGCCGCGGTTCAGGATGTTCATCGGGTTCTCGTCTTCTCGGCCGCGGATGAAGAAGATCGCAACGATCGTCGACAGGAGGCCGAAGGCGCGGACGACGAGCGGGAAGAAGATCCAGGCCTCCGGGTTGGGCCAGCCCGCGGCGAGGGCGATCGTGTAGACACCGACGCCGAGAATCATCGCTCCAATGTTCTCGGCGGCGGTGCTCTCGAAGAGGTCCGCTCCGCGGCCGGCGCAGTCGCCGACGTTGTCGCCGACGAGGTCCGCCACGACGCCCGCGTTCCGGGGATCGTCCTCCGGGATGCCCTTCTCGACCTTGCCCACGAGATCCGAGCCGACGTCAGCGGCCTTCGTGTAGATACCACCGCCGAGCTGGGCGAACAGGGCTACGAACGACGCACCGAAGCCGAAGCCGACGATGAGGAACGGCGCGTCGTGGGTCGCCTGGCCCCCCTGGAGGCCGCCGAAGAGGGTAAAGATTGCGTAGACGCCGAGGAGCGACAGGGAGACGACGAGGAAGCCCGAAACGGCTCCGCCGCGCATCGCCACCTGGACCGCCTCGACGAGGCTGCGGCGCGCGGCCGCGGCCGTTCGGACGTTCGCCTTGACGCTGATGTACATGCCGATGATGCCGGAGGCCATCGAGCAGGCCGCGCCGACGAGGAATGCCAGGCCGGTCCGCCAGCCCAGGGCAAGCCCGAAGACGTCGGTATCCGCCACGTCTTCGGTCTCGAAGATCGTGATGACGGCGGCGATGACCACCGCCCCCACGATGGCCAGGATCCCGATCGTCGTGTACTGGCGCCGGATGAACGCGACCGCCCCTTCGAAGATCGTGCCGGCCACGTCCTCCATCTCCTTCGTGCCGGTGTCGCGCGACAGCACGTCCCGGGCGAGGTAGATCGCGAAGAGCACGGCGATGATGCCCGCCGGCAGAATGATCATCTGGAGTGGAGCGGCGGCATCCATCAGGGTCTGCGGGTCCTCCTCATGCGAGTCGCGGCCCCGGGGCATGGCCGCGCGCGAGGTCCGGCGCGGGTTCCGGGATCAACGACGGTTGGGCGGGGCGGCCTGGGCGACCGGTGCTGGGAGTTTTCAGGCCGCGGGCGAGTGTATCAAGGCGGAATCGACTGGGTCAAACACAGCCGCCGACGCGGTTATGCAACCGACCGGGCCGGCGGCTCACATGCCTCGACGGGCGGATTCCTCGCCTGCGGAGGCCCGGGCCGCGGTCGGGGTCCCCACCACCTATACTGCCGAACTTGTGACCAGAAGACCCGCTCTTGGGTGTCTTTTCGAGATCGTCGAGACGCTCGTACTGACACTCATCATTTTTTTTGTCATCCAGACCTTCGTCGCCCAGCCGTACCAGATCCGCCAGCAGTCGATGGAAACGACGCTTGAACCCGATCAGTACGTCCTCGTCGACAAGCTGACGCCTCGTTTCGACACGTACAAGCGCGGCGACATCGTGGTCTTCATGCCGCCCGACGGCTGGGCCCGCGATGACCCGCCGACCCCGTACATCAAGCGCGTCATCGGTATCGGGGGCGATACGATCGAAATCCGTGACGGCAAGGCGCTGGTCAACGGTATCGAGCTCAAAGAGCCGTATGTCTTCAAGGAGGACGACGGCTCGACCCAGGAGACCGAGGATCCGCTCCAGATGGAGAAATGGATCGTGCCCGAGGGCGAGCTGTTCCTCATGGGCGACCACCGCAAGATGTCGGCCGATTCGCGCGAGTTCGGCCCGGTCGAGGTTGACAAGGTGATCGGGCGCGCCTGGCTTCGCTACTGGCCGATCAACACCTTGTCGATCCTGCCTACGCCAGAGCATCCGGAGCTTCAGTCGCCGACGCCGTGAACATCGCTCTCGCGGGCCTGGCCTGCGTCGTCGTGGCGGGGGCGGTTGTCGCGGTCTCAGCTCGCGAGGCCCGGGCCGCGCTGCTCGGTCTCCTGGTCGCGCTCCTGGGTGCGTCGCTCATCGCCGACCCGCTGCCCGGTCCGTTGCCGATCGCCGCGCGGCTCGCCTCCGCGTTTCTCGCCTGTCGGCTCATCGCCGTCGTGATCCGCGACCTCGACGAGCCAACGAGCGGTTCTCGCCTCGGCTGGCCGGTTGAGGCTCTCGCTGCCGCCGCCGCGGCGGTGATCGGCTTTGGGACCCATGGCCTCGGGGCGCCGGGACTGGGACCGGCGGAGGCGCAGGCCGCCGGGTTCGCCGTCGGGGTCCTCGCCGCATCGCCGATCGTCTCCAGCCGCGACGTGTTCCGGCTCGGGATCGGGGCGATCCTGCTTCTCCTCGGCGGACTTCTCGTCCGACAGGGCCTCGGCGGAACGCCGTCGGAGCTGGAGCAGCTGGTGACGAGCGGCCTCGTCGTCGGCCTGGGCGGGGCCGTCGGGGTCATCATCGCGGGAGCCCGCTCCGCGGTCGGGACCCTCGTCGTCAGCGACCGGCCGGCGCGCGGCCTCGAACCGCGTCAAGGTCGGCACCTGCGCCCGTGACGATCCTGCCGTTCCTCGTCGTCACGTTCGGCGCCGGAGCCGCCTCGCTCCTGACCCGCCGCAATGGGCCGCTGTCGACGGCGATCGGGATCGGGGGTCTTGCCGCTGCCGTGATCGCGGCCGGAATGATCACGGCCGACAACGGGCTGCCGATGGGCGGCGCCGAGCTGATCGGCTCGGCCTATCTTCGGCTGTTCGTGCTGTTCGGGTCGATCGTCGCGCTCCTCCTCGCCGTCCTCGGGCTCGCCACGACGTCCCACCGGTACACCCCGGGCGTGCTGCTCGGCGGCATCGGAGCGGCCGGCCTGGCGCTGGCGATGCCCGACGCACGGATCGCGGTCATTGCGGCGACTGCCGGCGGGCTCCTCGGAATCCTCGTGACGATCGTGCCGCCCGCGACCGCTCGCGGCGTCGTTGTCGCCGGTCGCGAGTTGCGGGCGCTAGCCATTGCGGGCGTGCTGGCGATCCTCGCCGCGGCCTGGATCGCGCGGCCGCTCGAGGCGCTCGCGGCGGAGCCTGCCGTGTTCGGCCTCGCCTACCTGGGGTTCGCCATCGCGGTGGCGATCCGGTTCGGTGCGATCCCGTTCCATTTCTGGGCGGCTCGTCTCGCCGATGCCGCCCCGGAGGTCACCCTGCCGATGCTCATGGCCTGGAGCCCGGCGGCCTTCGCGGTCGTCGCCCTCGCCTGGGCCGATCAATCGGTGGCGCCGCTCGTCCTGCCGTTGGGCGTCGAGCGATCACTCATCGTCGCGGTCGGCGTCGTGAGTGTGATCCTTGGCACCTTGGCCGCCTGGATCCAGGACGACCTCGAGCATGTCGTCGGCTACACGATCATTGCCGATGCCGGCATCGCGATCCTTGGACTTGCGGCGCTCAATCCCGCCGCCTGGGAGCCAGCCAGGACATGGGTCATCGTCTTCATCATGGTCCGCAGCGCGTTTGCCGCCTGGGCCGTTGCCGTCCGCGGCGCGTTCGGGACACGACGAATCGCCCAGCTGAACGGCTGGGTGCTTCGGGCCCCGCTGCTCGCGGTCTCCTTCGGGCTGATCGTGATCGCGGCGGTCAGCTGGCCGGGCCTCATCGCCTGGGAATCGCGGGCCACCCTCATCGACCTGACCCTCGACGGCCCGTTCCTGGCCCTTGTCACGGCGGGCGTGCTGATGCAGATCGTCGTCTTCGGGCGGCTGGTCTATGTCGGTATGAGACGGCCGTCAGAGGCGGTCGCCGGTGGCCTCAGCGAACGTCCGCTCTGGCCAGGTTCGATTCCGGCGCGGCCGATGGTCGGGCGGAGCGGCACGGAGCGAGCGATCGAGCGAGTGAGCCATGCACTGCGCGGGGGCCTCGACATCGCGAGGGTCGTGCCGGCGGCCCTGCGAGAGAACAGGACGCTGATCGCTGCCGTCCTCGTGTTGATGCTGTCAGTGTTGTCGCTGGGCGTGGCGTCACGGGGACTCGGTGTGCCCGAGGCGGCGCGCGCCGTGCCGGGCCAGGAGCCGGGACCGGGCCCGGTCGAAAGCGAGCCGCCTCCGAGCGATGCTCCGCCGAGTGAGCCGCCAGCCACCGCCACTCCCGGCATTGAGACGGGGCCCCTCCGTTTCGGGGTCGCCTGCACCGAGTGGCTCGGCTGCGACCGCGCCAAGTGGCTCGATCGCGCCGGCGCCGAGTAGCTCGGCCGCACCGTCGCCCTGAACAGTCGCTGGGTGAACGTTTGGTCAGATGGCGCCAGGCGGAGGCGCGCAATCCGCCGGGTCCGGGGACGGACATAGGCCCGGCCTACTCAGCTGGGGCGAGCGCCCAGCGATCGATCTCGCGGCCGTAGTCGACAAGCTCGCCCGGTTCGAACCACAACGCGAGCTCTGTCGCCGCGGTCTCGGCACCGTCGGAGGCGTGGATGAGATTCTGGGCGGTCTCGAGGGCGAAGTCACCACGGATCGTGCCAGGCGCCGCCTCGTGTGGCCGCGTCGCTCCGACCATCATGCGGACGACGGCGATCGCGTTCGGGCCCTCGAAGGCGGCGGCCACGAGCGGGCTCGACGTGATGAATTCAACGAGGCCGGCGAAGAACGGCTTCTCGCGGTGAACCGCGTAGTGGCGTTCGGCGAGCTTGCGGTCCACCGCGACCATCTTCAGGCCGACGAGCTTCAGGCCGCGCTCTTCGAACCGGGCGAGGATGCGTCCGACGAGAAGGCGCTGGACGCCATCTGGCTTGACGAGGACAAGAGTGCGTTCGTTCACGAATCCTCCTGGGCGTCGGTCGGCTGGTCTGGTTCGGTCGGTTCGATCGGTTCGTCGTCCGTTTCGGCTGCCTCTGCGGCATCCTCGGCCGAAGGCTCAGGCGCGTCTTCTTCAGACGGTTCCGCCAAATCCGGCGAACCCGCCTGGTCGTCCGAGCGCCGTTCGAGGCCAATTGCGGCGACCGCCGCCGCGTAGTCACGCAGCGCCTCGGCCTCGTGGCCGACGATCCGATGGGCGTCGCCGCGGACGAGCGCAAGGACCGGCTCCGATCGGCCGGCGATCAGATCGAGCACGGCCGGCGCCAAGCGAAGGAGCGGCTCGAATTGCAAGCGCCAACCCTGCGGCCGCCTGCCCCGGTCGGTTGGCCTCGAGCGCGGCGCGGGCGCGGGCGAATAGCTCCGCAGGATCGGGCAGCGCCGGCGCGACCGTGACGTGGTCCGCGTCCCAGAGGCCCGGGCCAACTTGATCGGATAGCGCGAGAGCAACGCCGGGCTCAGCTCCCGAATCCGGCGACGTCGCGTCCGCCTCTGAGTCAGACGCGTCGACGGACCAGTCCGGCGGTAGCGCCCCGAGGTCGGCGAAGAGCGTTCCGGCAGGCTCGAGGGGCCCGCCCGTGTCGACCGGCCAGATGGCGCCGCGCGGCATGCCGGCGAAGATCGCGTCGAGCAGGCCCTCACTCGCATCAAGCGCTCGGCTGGCCAACCGTCGCGCCTCGCCGGGCCGGCCTAGATGGGACTGCATTTCGGCGGCGATGACGAGTGCAAGCACGTCCTCTGGCTCGCCTTCGAGATACGCCGCCGCCGCATCGCCGGCGCCCGCGAGGTCGCCCGTCCGCCAGCGGACCTCGGCAAGGTCGCGGATCCCCTGATCGTCGAGGCTGTTCCGGCCGGCCATGGATTCGAGCTCGGCACGGGCGAGGCCCAGTGAGCCGAGGCGGAGATGAAGTCGGGCGAGGACGAGATCGGCCGCCCGCTCATCGGAGTCCTGGTTCACCTGCTCCTCGACGATCGTCATGCGGGCAGGCGCAGGCGGCGCTCGAGGCCACGGGCGTAGCGGGCTGGGGCGACGACGGCCAGCCTGAGGCCCTCGTCGCGGAATAGCTCGCCGGCCAGCCGCCCGACCTCGGTCGCGTCGACGGCGGCGACCGCGGCGAGTGCCTCCTCCAGCGTAAGGACCTTGTCGTGAAGCGCCTCCTGGCCGCCGATCCACGATGCGAGATGGCGCGTCTCGTCCATCCGAAGCTCCAGGCCACCGGACAGGTACGCCTTGGCCTTGTCGAGCTCCTCCTGCCGGAACAGGCTCGTCGCGCAGCTTCACGAGTTCAACGAGGATCGCCTCGAGGGCCGCCGGCAGGCGATCCGGATCGACGCCCGCCGAGATCTCGAAGGCGCCGGCATCGGCGTAGTCGACCAGTCCGGATGATACGTCGTAGGCGAGGCCGAGCTCCTCCCGGACCGAGAGGAAGAGGCGGCTCGACATCCCGTCGCCGAGCACGGCGTTGAGCACGGACAGCGCCCAGGCATCGGGGTGGTCGCGGCGCAGGCCTGGAACGCCGAGGACAAGCTGTGCCTGCGAGGCGTCGCGCCGTGCTCCGAAGAGGAAGCGCTTGCCGGCCGGCAGGGTCGGCGCCGCCGAGAAGCCCGGGATCTTGCCGTTGCCCGTGCCGAAGGCGTCATCCGCCAGGGCAAGCGCCTCTTCGTGGCCGACGTCGCCGGCCAGCGCGACGACCGTATTCGCCGGGCGGTACATCGTCCGCCAGAAGTCGCGGATCGTCGCCGCGGGGAGCGCCCGGATCCCGGTTTCGTCGCCACAGATCTCGCGGCCGAGCGGGCCGTCCCCGAACATCGCCTGCTGGAAGAGGATCTGGGCGTATTCGGCCGGGTCGTCGAGGTACGAGCGGATCTCCTCGACGATCACGGCCCGTTCGCCCTCGATCTCGTCGTCGGCCAGACGCGGCCGGACGATCAGCTCGCCCAGGACGTCCATCGCCCGCGTCGCCTCGCGGCGCGGGACACGGACCCAGTAAACCGTCGACTCGCGGTCGGTTGCCGCGTTGAACGACCCGCCGACGCCCTCGATCGCCTCGGAGATGGCCCGCGTCGACGGAAACCGGGCCGTCCCCTTGAACGTGATGTGCTCCATGAAATGCGCGACGCCGGCCTCCGCGGGCGTCTCGAGGCGCGAGCCGGCGAGGACATACGCCGCAATGGAGACCGAACGCGCGCCGGGAAGCCGGGCACTGATGACGCGCGGCCCTGATGGCAGCGCGGTCCGTTCGAACATCGCGGCCGATGGTACAGGAAGAGGTCCCCGAGACAGATGAAGGCCGGCCCCCTGGAAGGAGCCGGCCCCTGAGCTCGGATCAACGCCCCTACTTCGGAAGGATCGAGTTGATCCAGTCCTGGCCGAAATAGATGACGAAGGCGATCGCCACGACCCACAGCAGCGGATGGATTTCCGCGAACTTGCCGCGGACGACTTTGACGACGACGTGGGTCACGAACGCCGCCCCGATTCCAACGGTAATGCTGAACGTCAGCGGCATGAGGATCAGCCCGAGCAAAGCCGGCAGACCCTCCTCGATGTCGCTGAAGTCGATGTCCTTGACCAGGCTGACCATCAGGAAGCCGACGAAGATCAGCACGGGCGACGTCGCCACGTATGGCACGAGCAACGCCAGGGGACTCAACAGGATCGCGACGAGGAACAGGAGGCCGGTAACGACAGACGTGAAACCGGTCCGGCCACCCTCAGCTACGCCGGCTGCGCTCTCGATGTAGCTCGTGTTCGAGCTGATCCCGGCCGCGCCGCCGACGGCCGCGGCAACTGAGTCGACGAGCAGGATGCGACCAATGTTCTCCGGCTGGCCCTCCGCGTCGACAAGGCCGGCTTGCTCGGAGATGGCTGTTGCCGTGCCCATGGTGTCGAAGAAGTCGGTAAGCATGAAACTGAAGATCGTCAGGACGGCCGCGAGGAGCCCAAGAACCGTGAAGACGTTCGTCAGGTCGAACTGGCCGATCGTGCCGAAGTCCGGCGTTGCCGTGAACGTGGTCGGCAGCTTCTGGACGCCGGTCGCGATCGCGACGACCGTGGTCACGAGGATGCTGATCAGCAGGGCGGCGGGCACCCGACGAGCCCAAAGGGCGATTGTCAGGACGAGGCCGAACCAAAACACGAAGTGCGCAGGCTCCGTGGGAAAGACGAACGTCACCGGGACGGGATTCTCGGCCGATGTGCCCGCTGTCTTGACGATGATCCCTGCGTCGATGAACCCGATAAAGAGGATGAAGAGGCCGATGCCGACGCCAATCGCACGCTTGAGCGAGAGCGGCACGGCCCGCATCACGGCCTCGCGCAACCCGACCACGACGAGCAGCGTGACGAGGAGGCCCTCGAGGACGATGACGCCCATTGCCCCGGCCGGCGTCAGCCCGCTCGTCAGGACAAGTCCGAAGGCGACGGCGCCGTTGATCCCAAGCCCGGCGGCGAGGGCAATCGGGGCGTTGCCGAAGACGCCCATCGCGATCGACATAACACCGGCGACGAGCGCCGTCGCGGCGGCCGCGGCCGGAACTGGGATTCCCGCGTTCGACAGGATGAGCGGGTTCACGAACAGGATGTAGCCCATGACCATGAACGTGGTAACGCCGGCCTTCGCCTCCGTTGCGAGGTTTGTGCCGCGCTCCTCGAACTTGAAGTAGTCGGCGATCGCATTCCCGCCCGGGGCGGGACGCGGCGAGGTACCTTCAACGTCCACTCGGTTCCCTTCCTCCAGCCTGCGTGACACGCCGGAGCGCGACGGCTCGGACCGCATCACTCACCGCGGTCGCCGATTCCCTCCCGCGGCGACCGTCGGACCGGCTCGCTCGGCATCCCGGTCCGAACCTTCCTGACCAGCCCTCTCCGGCCGGCTCCGATCTCGCTACTCGACTTCGCGGGCGTCTAGGCCGAGCAGCTCCATCTGGACGAATCCGCTGGTGTCGAACTCCAGCTGGTGCGGGGCGTGACGCGACTCGTCGTCCGACGAGGTCATCGGGGCGTACTCGATGATGACCCGCTCGTCACCCTGGACGAGGGTGTAGACGAGGAGCTGATCGGGACGGGTCTCGAACTCGAGATGTTCGAAGGAATCGATGTTCAGGGTGATCGCGATCGGCGTGAAATAGGTCGATGTCTCCGGCTCGTCGAAGACGATCCGCTCGACCCAGCCGGTGCCGTGCGCGACGAGGTCGCGACCACGGAGGAAGCGGTAGGAGACCGTTTGCTTGAGCGTCGGCCGGAGCAGGTTCTGCATGTCGGCGCGGCTCGTGACCACGCCCTGGTTAACGAAGAACTTGGCGGGCGTGGCGCTCGACACAGTGGGCTCCTGGCACGGGCGTGACGGCTCGGCCGATGGTACCCCACCCGAGGCCCGGCCCGGGCGCCTTCCGCGCCGGGCCCGGCCTCAGATCCTCGCCTTAGACGTCCTTGATCAGCCAGATATCCCCGGCGTGGTCGACGAGGTAGAGGTTGCCGACCTGGTCCTCGCCGAAGGAGCTGATCCTGGCCGCTGTGTTGACGAGTTGGACGGGCGTCTGGGCATTCGGACCGGCGGCGTCGACGCCCCAGATCCGGCCTGAGCAGTAGTCGCCGAACAGGTAGACACCCCTGAGATCGGGGTAGGTCGTCCCGCGGTAGACGTAGCCGCCGGTCACGGAGCAACCGAGGCTGTGGCCGTAGACCGCGAGCGGCATCGTCTTGCCGGTCCGGCGGCAGTTGGTGGCCGGGTTGTAGCAGGCGTTGCCCTCGAGTTGCCGCCAGCCGTAGTTGGCGGCCCGGCCGGCGTTCGGAGCCAGCGAGCGGTCGATCTCCTCGTAGCGGTTCTGGCCGACGTCGCCGATCCACAGGTCACCGGTCTGACGATCGAACGAGAGGCGCCACGGATTTCGCAGGCCGATCGACCAGATCAGGTCGTTACCCGAGATACCGACGTACGGATTCGTGGGCGGGATGGTGTACGCCCGACGCGTGTCGACGTTGATCCGAAGGATCTTGCCCAGCAGCGAACTGAGGCTCTGGGCTCGGTTGCCGGGATCGCCCGCGCTGCCGCCGTCGCCCATCCCGACGTAGAGATAGCGGTCGGGGCCGAACGCGAGCATCCCGCCATTGTGATTGGAGTAGGGCTGCGGGATGCGTAGGACGATCTTGACCGACGAGGCATCGGCCCTGCTCGCGTTTGTCGACGACCGCAGGTACTGCGCGATCACCGTGTCACCGTTGCGGTCCGTGTAGTTCACATAGAACTTGCCGTTCCAGCTGTAGTCCGGATGGAACGCCAGACCGAGGAGGCCGCGCTCGCCGCCCGTCGAGACCTTCGACCGCAGGTCGAGGAATGGCGCCGACTGCAGAACTCCCCTGCGGATGACCCGAATCCGGCCGGTCTGCTCGACGACGAACAAACGACCGTTGCTGTCGCCCGAATGGGTGATGTAGACCGGACTCGACAGGCCGCGGGCAATTCGCGAGAAGCTCAGGTTGACGTTGCCCGGGACGAACCCGCTCGGTTCAGACGTCGCCACCGGCGGCGCGGTCCTGGCAGCAGAGGCCGTCCGGACTTGCGGGTCGCCGGCCAGTACGAGCTGGCTCCCGAAGACGGGAACCAAGACGAGAGCGAGGATGGCTGCGCGGGCGGCGATCGGCATGCGGCGTGCTTGCACGACTTCTCCTCCGGGGGTGTTCCGCTTCCCGTTTCCTGCCCCGTAATGCGGTCGGCAAGGAACGCGGTACGCGCCCATGGTACCTTGGACGTCGAGGCACGGGCCCCGGGCAGGCCCGCTCCGCAGGCCGCTCGCGGCCCCGCGAATGCCTCCCCCGACGGCTCCGACTCCCCTCGCGAGGAGCTGATCATCGTCCGTCCCCAACGGTTCTGCCGCCGCTCCAGGATCCTCGCCGCTGTCCTGTCGAGCGTGGTCTCAGCCCTGGGACTGCCGATCTGGCCGACTGCCATCCATCCGGTTGACGCCGCCGCACCGGTGGATCGCCTGCCTGACCTCGCGATGGCCTACCCGACGGAGCTACGAATCCAGACGACCGCCAGCGGGGCGCGCCGGCTGAGGTTCACGACGATGATCGTGAACATCGGCGACGGCCCGTTCGAGACCCGTTCGTCGCGGCTCGCGGGCAACCCCACGATGGGCGTCAATCAACGGATCTACAACAACGCCGGTGGCTATCGGGTCTTCGACACGACCGCGACCGCCAGGTACTCCGGCGACGGGCACGATCACTGGCACGTCCAGGATGTCGCCCGCTACGAGCTCTTTGCGATCAACGGCAAGGGCCCCGCCCTGCGCCGGGACGCGAAAGTCGGCTTCTGCTTCTTCGACACGAACGCGTATCGGTTGTCGCTGCCGCGCGCACCGGGGTCCCCGGTGTACCGGGCGTCAGGTTGCGGGACCCGGTCGTCCTTGTTCGTCAAGAACGGGATCAGCGTCGGCTGGGGCGACAAATACGGCTGGCGCCTCAGCCGCCAATGGATCTACCTCAGCAGCCTGCCCCCGGGCGAATACTTCCTAAAGGTGACCGTCGATCCGCTCTTCCAGTACCAGGAGATCCGCCACCGGAATAACTGCACCTGGTCGCGGATCCGGATTTCGCGGGGCAGCGCCGTGGTTCCCGTCCTGGACCGCGGGTTCAGCTGCGTCCTGCCCGGCCAATAGGTTCCGAACCGCCGGTCGGGCCGGGAGGCTACGCCGCGTATGATCCCGCCATGCTGCTCGCCGTCGATATCGGCAACACGAATATCAACCTCGGGCTGTTCAAGGCCGGAGCGCTGACCGCCACGCGCCGCGCGGCGACACACGCCCGGGCGAGCGCTGATGAGCTCGAGCTGCTGCTCGACAGCCTGCTGCGACTCGACGACGCCTCGTTCGCCGACGTCTCAGCGATCGCCTGTGCATCGGTCGTCCCAAACCTCACCACCGGCATCGAGACGATCGCCGCGCGTCGGGAGCGGCCCCTCGTCATTGCGAGCGCCGGGACCGTTCCCCTCGCGATTCGGACGGACCGCCCCCAGGAGGTCGGCGCGGACCGGCTCGTCAATGCGCTCGCCGCCGCGCGGCTCCACGGGACACCGGCCGTCGTCGTCGATTTCGGGACCGCCACGACGCTCGACTGCGTCGCGGCGGATGGCGCATACGTCGGCGGCGCGATCGCGCCCGGCCTCGAGCTTGGCCTGGAGGCGCTGGCCGCGCGGACGGCGAAACTCCCCCGGATCGAGCTCCGGACACCCGACCGGGCGATCGGGCGCGATACGGTCAGCGCGATGCAGTCGGGAACGATATTCGGCTACCAGGCCCTCGCCGCAGGATTGCTCGCCCGGGTCCGCCGCGAGCTCGCGGACGCGGCCGGCGTCGACCCGGCCGACGTCAAGGCCATCCTGACTGGCGGCCTGTCGGCCGCGCCGTGGGCGCGAGCCCTCGACGGGATTGATGCGATCGACCCCGACCTCACCCTCAAGGGCCTGGCGATCCTCCACGCCGAGGTGAGCGGCGGCGAGCCACTCGAACTCGGGTTGCTGCGATGACCGGCCGCCTCGCGGGCAGGCTTGTCGCTCTCGGCGTGACCGGCTCGATCGCGGCCTACAAGTCCGTGGAGTTGCTGCGGCTGCTGCAAGCCGAGGGCGCGGACGTCGTCGTCCTCCTCTCCCCGGCAGCGACCCGGTTCGTCGCCCCGCTCACGTTCGACGCGCTGAGCCGGCACGCAACGGAGTCGGATCTCCTGGCCCTGCTGCCGGACGGCCGGATCGGTCATATCGTCGCCGCGGACACCGCTGACGCGATCGTCGTCGCCCCGGCGACCGCCCACTGGCTCGGGGCGATGGCCCATGGCCTCGCCGGCGACACGGTCACGGCCACGGCGCTCGCTTCGGGTGCCCCAGTAGTCGTCGCCCCGGCGATGGACGGCGACATGTGGTCGCATCCCGCGACGCAGGAAAATGTCCGCCGGCTGCGCGACGATTTCGGCTACACGATTGTCGAGCCGGACTCCGGGCCGCTTGCGTCCGGGCAGATCGGCATCGGACGGCTTGCGGAGCTGCCGCGGATCGTCGATGCCGTCGTCGAGGCCGTCGGGGATCGCCCCATCCGGGCTCCGAATCTCGCGGATCGCCCGCCCGGGATCGAGTCGCCGCGCGAGGCCGACCTCACCGGCCGCCGAATCCTCGTCACGGCGGGCGGCACCGCCGAGCCCATCGATCCCGTCCGGTTCATTGGCAACCGATCCAGCGGCAAGATGGGCGTAGCCGTGGCCGAGGCCGCGATCGAGCGCGGCGCGAGCGTGACGCTCGTCGTCGGCCACGTCACCGCCCAGCTGCCGAGCGACGCCGCCATCGTCCGGGTCGAAACGACCGCCGAGATGCGGGACGCGGTCCTCGACATCCTCGACTCGTCGGATGTGCTGGTGATGGCCGCCGCCGTCGCCGATTTCCGCCCGAAGCGGACAGCGGCCACGAAGCTGACCCGGGGCGAAGGCCTGACGATCGACCTCGAGCCGACCGAGGACATCCTCGCCGGCGCATCGGCTGCTGCCCGAGCCCCCGGTTCTCGAACCCCGCAGCCAATCCTCGTCGGATTCGCGGCCGAGACGGGTTCCCTCGAGCGGGCCGCCGACAAGCTCCGCCGCAAAGGCGTCGATCTCCTCGTCGCCAACGATGTCTCCGCGGCCGGTTCGGGCTTCGGGACCGACACGAATCAGGTCACGATCCTCGACGCCGACGGCGGCGAGCAGGCGCTCCCGCTCCTGTCCAAGCGGGCAGTCGCGGACATCCTCCTCGACCGCGTCGCCCGGGCGCTGGACGAGCGTGACGCCGCCGCGCAGACTGAACCGATGCGACAGGAGATCGGTCGATGAGCGCAACGCCCTCCCCCACCCCCGACGCGGTCCGACGCCTGAACGTCACCGACATCGGCAAGATGCACGCCGACGGCGAGCGGATCGCGATGCTGACCGTCTACGACTACCCGACGGCGAAGCTGCTCGACGAGGCGGGCATCCCGTTCCTGCTCGTCGGCGACTCGCTCGGCCGGGCGATGCTGGGGTACGAGAACGAACTCAGTGTGTCCATGGAGGACATGCTCCACCACGCCGCGGCCGTCACCCGCGGCGCAAACCGCGCCCTCGTCGTCGGCGACATGCCGTTCCTGTCGTACGCGACGCCGGAGGATGCACTCAGGAACGCGGGCCGGTTCGTCCACGATGCCGGCGTCCAGGCAGTCAAGGTCGAGGGTGGCGTCCGCAGCGCTCGCGTGATCGAGACGCTGGTCAAGGCCGGGATCCCGGTCATGGGCCACATCGGGCTCACGCCGCAGTCGGCGAACGCGATCGGCAAGTTCCGGGTCCAGGGCAAGAGCCGCGAACAGGCCCGGGCGCTGCTCCACGACGCCCTCGCGGTCCAGGAGGCGGGCGCCTTTTCGATCGTCCTCGAGCTGGTCCCGGAGCAGCTCGCGGCGGCGATCACCGAGCGGCTCCGCATCCCGACGATCGGGATAGGTGCGGGGCCGGGCTGTAGCGGCCAGGTCCAGATCATCACCGACCTGCTCGGTCTCGATACGTGGCAACCGAAGCACGCAAAGCCGTACGTCAACCTGCGCGAGACGATCCTCGGGGCCGTTCGAGCGTACGCCGCGGACGTCGCGGCGGGCTCGTTCCCTGGCCCGGAGCAGACGGTCCGGATGGACGACAGCGTCCTCGACGAGGTCCTCGGCCGATCGACGCTCGATGCGTCGTCGGGCGGGCACGAAGCCGACATCCCCGCAGGCGGGATTCCGCTCGACCGCGATCTTTAGTAGTCGGTCGCGCGTCGCGTTGAAGGTCCTTCGCACCCGCGCGGAGCTCCGCGAAGCGCTCGCCGAGGTCTCGCGGCCCCTCGGGCTGGTCCCGACGATGGGCTGGATCCACGACGGGCATCGCTCCCTGATGCAGCGGGCGCGAGCCGATAACGCCTCGACCATCGCAACGATCTTCGTCAACCCGCGCCAGTTCAACGAGGCGGCCGACTATCAGCGCTATCCCCGCAACGAGGCCCGCGATCTCGCCATCGCCGAGGAGGAGGGCCTCGACCTAGTATTCGCCCCGCCGGTCGAGGAGATCTATCTGCCGGGGTTCGACACGACCGTGTCGGTCGGGGCGGTCGCTGTGCCGCTGGAGGGCGCCGCTCGTCCGGGCCACTTCGACGGTGTCGCGACGGTAGTCGCGATCCTGTTCGACCTCGTCGGCGCCGACCGGGCCTACTTCGGCCAGAAGGATGCCCAGCAAGTGATGGTGATCCGCCAGATGGCGCGCGACCTCGCGATCCCGACCGAGGTCATTGCCTGCCCGACGGTCCGCGAGCCGGATGGCCTCGCGCTCTCGTCGCGGAACGTCCATCTCTCGCCCGACGAGCGCGCCGCGGCCCCGGTTGTCCGTCGGGCGCTGCTTGCCGCGCGGGGCCGCTGGGAAGCCGGCGAGCGATCCGGCGACCGACTGAGAAAAGCGATGCTCGAGGCGCTCGCCGAGGAGCCCCTCGCCAGGCCCGATTACGTCTCGGTCGCCGACGGCCTGACGCTGGTCGAGCTCGACCGGGTGGGCGGACCGGCCCTCCTTTCGCTCGCGGTTCGGTTCGGCGAGACGCGTCTCATCGACAACGAGGTGCTCGCGGACGAGTAGCTCGAGCGCCGTCGCGCTGGAGATTCAGGGGAATCATCGCTGGTCCTCGCCCAAACGGGCCCGTACCGTCGCGGCATGGACACCGAAGACCTTGGCTGGCGTGGCCCTGCGGCCGTAGTAGTCGTCGTTGTTGTGGTGCTCGTTGGCGCCCTCATCTTCATGGGCGGCCAGACGTCCTCGATCCTGTCAAACGTCGGCGCCCCGATCAACAACGTCGGAAGTAATACGGGCGATCCGGCGGGAGCGGGAGAGGACCCTCCCGTCGACGAGGGCAAAGAGGTCGCCGATGCCGGCGGCGCAGCCCGCGAAGCCGCCCCGGAGTTGCTGATCATTCGCACGGGTCAGCTCGAGATCGAGGTCGCCGACCTGGCTGCAGCCGTCGCCGCCGCTCGGACCCGGGTGCTCGCCGTCGGCGGCTACATCAGCGCATCAGACGAGGCCGCGTCCGACGGCCACGGGAGCGCGTCGGCGGTCTACCGAATCCCGGCCGGCCGATGGGACGAGGCGCTCGACGGGGTCCGCGGCCTCGCATCGACGGTCCGGGGCCAGCATGTCGAGACGGCGGCAGTCACGGGTCAGGTGGTCGACCTCGAAGCCCGGATCACGAACCTCCGCGTGAGCGAGACGGCGCTCCAGGAAATCATGGGCCAGGCGACGAGGATCCCCGACGTCCTCGCCGTCCAGACCGAGCTGACGACGGTGCGCGGCGAGATCGAGCGGCTCGTTGCCGAGAAGGCGCTTCTCGAAGAACAGGCGGCGTACGGGACCCTGACCGTCGTCTTCAGCCTGCCGGCGACGCCAGCAACCGAGGAGGTCCGGCGAGGCTGGGATCCGGCGACCGACGCTGATCGAGCCACAGGGACGCTGATAGGTGTCGGGCAGGCCGTTGCGTCCAGCGCGATCTGGTTCGGGATCGTCGGTCTGCCGGTCGCGATCGTGGGGACGATCCTGGCGTTCCTCGCCTGGCGGATCGGGCGACTGGTCACCCGGCGAGCGGCTGCCGGGACGGGCCCGACCTGACCTATGCCCGACAGTCGTTGATCAGCAGCGTGGGGCCGCACAGGACAATCCCCAGGGCCGCCAGGCCGAGGGCGACAACGATGCTTGCCCCAACGACGACGCGTGCCGGCAACGTAGTCGCGGTGCGATCGCCTCGCCGCGTTCCGATCACGAGGACGAGCAACCCCGCGATCGCGATATAGACACCCATCATCAGCCAGGTTCCGGGCACGCTCGTGGCTTGCTGCAGTGCGAACGCCGCACCGCCCGCCGCCAGCACGACGGCCAGGATCTCGAACCGCTGACGCTTCATCAGGACTCCACAGATGCGATATGACCAATGACGCGCGCATCGGGCGATCGTTACGCGCCGGTCGGCTCTCGGGCGACGGCGAGGATCCGGTCGATGTCGAGGTGGTCGGCGACGAGGGCCTTGATCAGGGCAATCTTCTCGCGGTCCGCGGCATGCGTCTTGACGAGCAGGTCGTGGACCTCCGACGCGACGACGTACGTGTCCTCAGGCACGAGCGTCGCGAAGATATCGGCTTCGCGGATGGCATCGAGAACGGACGGGCGCGGCCGATAGCCGCCGGTCAGGACGAGCCCGACAGCGGCGCCCTCATGACCGGCGACCGACGCGGCGCCCTCGTTCGTCGCCGCGGCGGCGATCGCCGCAATCCGAGCTGCCACGGCCGAATTCGCAGTCCGGAGCCGCTCCGCGAAGTGGGCCGTCGTCAGCGTGAGGATCACGTCCTCGCGATCGCCCGGCACGATGACCAGCGTGCCCGGCCCAACTCGCTCGAGCATGTGGCCGGCCTCCATCGCTCCGATCGCGACGCCGTCGATCACCCGATCGAGATCGGGACCCGGGTGGATCGCCTCGCCGTGGACGCCCTCGAGGATCATCGCGAGCGTCGGGTTGGATAGGATCGGCCGGACCGGGAGGACGCCGAGGAGCGGGATGTCGTGGCGTCCGAGGCCCCGCTCCAGGACCTTGGCGATGCCCGGCTGAGCGTCGAGATCGACCTTGTTGACGATCGCCCCCGCGACCTCCACACCGTGGGCGGCGAAGAGCGACGCGTTGAGGACGATCTCGTCGATTGGGCGGCCAACGCCGCCCTCACTGATGATCACCGCCGGGGTGCCGAGCAGCGACGCGACGACCGCGTTCGACAAGCCGATGACCGCCCCGACGCCGGCGTGGCCCGTCCCCTCGATCAGCAGCATTTCGTGATCGAGGAACGTCGCGTGCGCCGCCCGGACGTTGGCCCCGAGGTCCTCGACGACGCGCCCCGCGATGTACGCCTTCGTGAAGCCGCGGGGGATGTGGACGGGGCTCATGACCGAGTACGGCTCGGGCAGACCAAAGACCGTCCTCATCAGGACCGCGTCCTCATCGGCCGGCACCCCGTCCTCGATGACGGTGCGTTGACCGACAGGCTTGAAGAATCCCGTGTGATGCCCCGATCGCACGAACCCGTCGAGCAACCCCAACGCGGCAGTGGTCTTTCCCCGGTTCTGGCCCGTTGCGGCGAGGTAGAGCTGTCTCATCCGGCCAAGCCTAGCGCCCGGAGTTCCCTCAACAGCCGATGACCCCGCACGGCTCCGCGAACGGCCAGCCATAGGCCGCAGCCCATCCGGCATACGCGAGCAGCGTCACCGCCGACGACACGAGAAAGAAGCGAAACGCCGGGTTCGTCGAACCCGCGAGCGTCTCGCGGGCGGTCCAGGCCACGAACAGCACCGAGAGCGGGATGCCCAGCAACGTCGTTTCTCCCTCGACCGTGACGAAGGAGAACGTCGCCCCCTGGATCAGGCCGGCGACGAGGCTGAGCGCACCCGCGGGCATCGGCCAGTCGCGACGGGCCGTCCCCCGCCACAGGATCAGGACCGATAGGGCGGCCCAGGCGAGGTGCCAGAGCCAGTGGCCCAAGCCTTCGTCGAACCAGTGGTCGAGGTCGCCCGCCGCGGTCGCGTAGAACGTGTTCCTGGCGTCGCCGGGGCTGAAGACGTCGCCGATCGCGTTCGCCGCGAGGTGGATCGTCTGGCCCTCGACCCAGACGATCGCGATAACCAGGAACGCGAGCAGCTCGCGGCGGCTCAGCCCGCCGAGGCAATCCAGCACCCACCACGCGAGCGGCAGGACGACGATCGGCGTGAAGAGGTCGGCGGCTTCCTGGAGCGTGAATCCGGCGGGCGGCCCGACCGTTTGGCGAAGGAGCGGCGGGATCAGCAGAAACACTGCGAGTGCGCTCGCGTAGGCGAACAGAGCGACCGGAAGTTGTCGCGCTCGCCCGATGTCGACGACGTCCTCTCTCATCGAACGCCGTCCGTGGCGCTAGCCGCGAGCGGTCGTCTTGCGCTCGATCAGCGCGATCGCGTCCTTCAGGCGCCCGACCGTTTCGGCATCGATCGCGTCGGGCTCGAGATACGGCCCGAGCCGCTCCATGATGTCCGAGACGAGCCCGAGGAAGACGCTCGCGTCGGCCACGAAGAACTGGGGCTCGTTGTTGTAGCGGACGAGCGTCAGGCGGCCCTGGAGGACGCGGCGCTCCTCGACATGGGCGACCTGTGTCGCGAAGTTATGGCCCTGGATCCCATCGGGGTTGTTGAGGAAGTTCAGGGCGTTGTCGATGGCAAGTCCGAACCGGGCGCGCCAGGCGACGAGGCGCTCGTGGACCTCCGAAGGGATCCGGACTTCCGCGACCTCGTCGAAGACCTCAGGGGCGACGGTCAACAGGCCGACCAGCGTCGTTCCCGCGCGCGGCCCGAGCATCACCTGGAGGCTCCGTTCGAGGGTGAAGACCTCGGAGTCGAAACGCGGACTGGTGATGACGTCGGTCAGGAGGTCCTCGACGTTGTCGAGGATGCCGGGCTCCGCCACCGCGTTCGCGAGGTGGAGGATCTCCTCCTTGAACAGGAACTTCTCTTCGTGATCGAGCATGCGGCGGATGGTAGCACTCGGTATAGGCCAGACCTGAGGGGCAATGGGCAGGTTCGGCGGGCCCGTTAGGGCGACCCGCCCCCGACCGCCGCATCGGACAGCAGTTCGCGCTCAAGGGATGACTGCAGCCATTCGCGGTAGGCGTCGGTGGTCCAGCCCTGCATCCCAACCAGCAGGTCGAACATCTCATCTGAGGACAGCGCCCAGGCGATATCGGAGGCGCGTCCGGCGTCCAGACCGGGACGGAGAGATCCGCGTGGCCAGGACGACACGATGCCGTTGATGAGCCCTCGTCGGGCCCGCTGACGCTCGACCCACGCCTCCCCGATCTCCGGATCGCCGATCCCCTTTCGGAGGACGCCGACGAGGACGTGGTGCTTTGCCCAGAAGTCCGTGGCCATCTCGGCCAGTACCTCGATCGCGACCCGCGCTCCGCCGCCGCGAGCCGCGGCCGCCTCGCGCGCCTTGTCGGGTATCCGCATCGTGTCCACCTGTGCCATCAGGGCATCGATGATCCCGCGCTTCGAGCCGACCGAGGCATAGATCGTCTCGGTCGAGACACCCGCTTCGAGGGCGATCTGGCTGATCGAGCTCGCCGAGTAGCCACGTGCGGCGAATAGCCGCAGCCCCGCTTCGAGAATGCGCTGGCGCGTCGCCTCTGCCTGCTCTCGTCTCAGCGGCGATCGATATGGACGTTTGTCCATCTTGACGTCGTTCATTTCATTACAGTACCGTTCTAGTCATCGCAGTGCAACTGCAGTCGATACCAGAAGCACAGATTGGCAGATGAAAGGACATTCGTGATGACTGCTCCCGCTCCCCGCATCCGACGAGTCGAAGGCGTCGTTCCCGACCATACCGTGCTCGGACTCACACTCCTCGCGATCGGCTCGATCATCCTTGCCGGATTTGCAATTCCGGGCTTCGATCGATACACCCTTGTCGGCGTCAGCGCCGTCTGCCTGATCGCATTCGCCCTTTCCCGCGAGTACGGCTTTGCCATTCCAGGCGGAATCACTGGCGGGCTCGGCACGATGGTCCTCATCACGTCCAACGGTCCGCTCGATCCCATGACGACGAGCGCAGTGTTCTTCCTGTCGATGGCCGCTGGCTTCGCCGCGATCTGGGTCCTGGGTCTTCTCGCGCTGCCGCGGGAGACGCACCCATGGCCGCTGGCCCCGGCAGCCGTCCTCGGAACGCTTGGAATCCTCCTTGCCGCCAACCAGCCATCGGCATTTGCCTGGGTCCAGGCAGGCATCGCAACCATCCTCGTCGTCGGTGGAGCAGTGATGGTCCTCCGTCGACAGCAGCGCTGATCGGATGCCAACGGCGAGCCCTCGCCGTTCGACCAAACGAGAACGCCCCGGCCGATGGCCGGGGCGTTCGGGTTGCGCGAAGGATCGGCCTACGGGTAGAGACCGCGCATCGAGGTCGCGTCGGCGACACGCTGGACGGCGAGCAGGTAGGCGGCGGTGCGCATGTCTATCTCGTCGCGCTGGGCGATCGCGAGCGTTTCGTGGAACGCCTTGACCATGATTTCCTTGAGCTTGGAGTTGACGACGCTCTCGCTCCAGTGATCGCGGTTGAGGTCCTGGACCCACTCGAAGTAGCTAACTGTCACGCCGCCGGCGTTGCACAGGATGTCCGGGATCATGAACACGCCGCGCTGGAACATCTGCTGGTCCGCCTCGGGCGTCGTCGGGCCGTTGGCGGCCTCGGCGACGATGCGGGCCTTGATGTTCCCGGCGTTCCGGGCGGTGATCTGGTTCTCGAGGGCGGCCGGGATCAGGATGTCGCAGTCGACCTCGAGGACGGCCGCGTTGCTGATGTCCTGCGCGCCGGGCAAGCCCTGGACGGTCCCGTGCTCCTTCTTCCAGCCGTTGACGCGGCCGATGTCGAGACCGTCGGGGTTGTAGATGCCGCCGGTCGAATCGGAGACCGCGACGACCGTCGCGCCCTCGTCGGTGATCAGCCGCGCGGCGATCGCGCCGGCGTTGCCGAAGCCCTGGATCGAGACGCGGGCGCGTGGCGATGTCCATCCCGATCTCCCGGACGGCCTCGAGGATGCAGTAGACCGTGCCGCGCGCGGTGGCCTCGTTCCGGCCCTCCGACCCGCCGAGGCTGATCGGCTTGCCGGTGACGACGCCCGGCACCGTGTAGCCCACGTGCATCGAATAGGTGTCCATCATCCAGGCCATGATCTGGGCGTTCGTGTTGACGTCCGGGGCCGGGATGTCCTTCTCGGGGCCGATGAGGACCTCGATCTCGGTGAAGAACCGGCGGGTCAGCGCCTCGAGCTCCTTCTGGCTGAGCTTCTTCGGGTCGACGATGACGCCGCCCTTGCCGCCGCCGTACGGGATGCCGACGACCGCGCACTTCCAGGTCATCCACATCGCCAGCGCCTTGACCTCGTCGAGGCTGACGTCCTGGTGGTAGCGAATGCCGCCCTTGGCCGGACCGCGACCGAGGTTGTGCTGGACGCGGTAGCCCGTGTAGACCTGGACCGACCCGTCGTCCATCTTCACGGGGAAGTGGACGATCAGCTCGCGGCGCGGTTCGCGAAGAACGCGGCGAAGGCCGGGGTCGAGGTTCAGGCGCTCAGCGGCGAGGTCGAACTGCTGCTGGGCGACCTGCCAGGGGTTGATCGACGCGGCGACCTGCTCTGTGGTCATGGTTCGAGGTGATCCTCCGTGCGAGAACCCGGTCCGCACGACGGGACCGGCTCGCGTGTTGCGGGTCGTCTCCCGGACGGCCCCACGGGGCGCGAGAGGCGTCGAAATGACGCGTCGCGCGGATGAATTTAGCGACGAGTATAGCCCGAGGAGGCCCGCTCGGGCCTCGTGCGTCCACCGTATCGCAACGTCATCGCAACCGTCCCGCAACCGTTGGTCCCGGACATGGCAGGACCGTTACGGCATTGCGTGGCAGTCGGCTCCTGGGTCCGCTACCGCTTGTAGAGGACCGCCGCGCCGACGCAGCCGGGGCCAAGGTGCGGCCCGACCGACGCGCCGACGATCGAGACCATCACCGACGACGGGTCGACCCCCGACCGCTTGATGACTTCGGCGCTGAACTCGGCGATGTCGGGGGCCATCGTATGGAGGATCGCGAGCCGTTCGATCGGACGGGCGCAGATCAGCTCGATGCAGCGCTCCCGCGACTTCGCCCGCGTCCGCGGCTTGTCGGCCGTTTCGACGACGCCGTCCTCGACCGCGATGATCGGCCGCACCGACAGCAGCGTTCCGATCGCCGCCTGGGTGCCGCTGATCCGTCCGCCCTTCTTCAGGTACTCGAGCGTCTCGAGCGAGACGTACATCCGCAGGTCCGACGCTCGGTCGTTCAGGACGCGGGCGATCTCCACGGCCGACACCCCGAGCTTCGCCATGTCCAGGCCCATGAACGCGAGGATGCCCTCGGCCATCGACGCGCCCTGGGAGTCGACGATGTGGATCTCGCGATCAGGCAGCATGCCCGCTGCGATCTCGGCGCTCTTGATCGAACCCGACAGCTTGCCTGAGACGTGGATCGTGACGATCGCGTCGGCGCCGTCGGCGAACGCCTCGTCGTAGACCGCCTTGAACTCGCCGGGGCTCGACGCGGCGGTCTTCGGGAACGGCGCGTTGGGAGCGGTCATCCGCGTCCAGAACTCGTCGGTCGAGAGGTCGACGCCGGCGCGGAACGATTCGGTGCCGAAGGTAACCGACAGGGGGACGATCCGGATGCCCGCGGCCTTGGCGACGGCGGGATCGAGATCCGACGCCGAATCGGTCACGAAGGCGACGTTGGCCACTGCTTCCTCCTCAGGCCCCCAGTGTCCGACCGATGATACGGGTCGCGTCACCGGCGGGACGGGCGCCTTTGCATGAACGAAGCCGCTACGCTTTCCGCGATGGACCGATCGATGTGGGCCGTGATGGCCGGCACCTTCACGCTGCGCTTCTCGACCGGCCTCACGGGGGCGATGCTCGGCGTCTACCTGGCGAAGCTCCCCGAGCACGGCGGCCCGGTGGTCGCGCCGACGACCCTGGCCCTCCTCGCCGCGATCGTTCTACCTCTCGGAGCTCGTCCTGTCGCCGTTCTTCGGCGTCCTGTCGGACAGGCTCGGCCACCACCGGGTGATGCTGTTCGGCCCGGTCTTCGGCGCGATCGCGGTGATTCTCACGGGGCTGACGACGAACCTCGCGATCCTCGGTGGAACCCGCCTGCTCGAGGGCGCATCGACAGCCGCGAGCGTCCCATCCATCCTCGGGTACATCGCCCTCGCGACCGCGACGAGCGAGGTCCTGAGGGGCAAGGCGGCCGCCCGGTTCGAGGGCGCGACCCTTGCCGGATTCGGTGTCGGGTTCGCCACGGCGCCGCTCCTGTTCGCGGCATTCGGGCCGGTCGCGTTCTTCCTGAACGCGCTCGTCTACGGCGTCTCGTTCCTGATCTACCGGTTCGGCGTCGAGGATCGTGATCGGGAGGAGCGGGCGGCCGCTGCCACGACACGCGCCTCGCGGATGGACCTGAGCCGCTACGGCGCACTGCTGCGGACCTCCCACGTCTGGCTACTCGCCCCGACATGGATCGCCGTCAACGCCTCGATCGGGTTGTGGTTCAGCCAGTCGATCTTCCAGTTCTCCGCAGCCGAACTCGGAGTTTCCGGACCAGGTCCTCCACCAGGGGCTTCGCGCCCGCTCGAGATCTCGCTGACGGCCGTCGTCGTCGGTGTCCTGTTCGGGGCCGGGCTGCTCTACTGGGGCAACCGGTTCAAGAACCTGCGGCGGACCACGATCATCCTCTACGGCATCGTCGGTGGCGGCATCCTCGTCGCCGGCGGCGTCGCGATCAACCATGGCGCCGGCCTGCCGTTCGTGGTGCCGCTCGTCGGGGCGCTTGGCCGCGGCGTTCGGGTTGTTCCTCCTGGCCGGCGCGACGCCAGCGGCGCTCGGTCTGCTGGCGGACATCTCCGAGCGCTTCCCGACCGATCGCGGGGCGATCATGGGCCTCTACAGCGTGTTCCTCGCCGTCGGCCAGATCATTGGCAGCCTGATCGGCGGCAGTCGCGGCGGAATGGGGCGGCATCGACGGGCTCCTGATAGCGACGTTCGGGCTGCTGCTCGATTGCGCTCCTGCCGCTCGCTCAGCTCCGGCGCCAGGAGCACTACGTCGGCGGTCCGTCGCAGGCGGCCTCGTTCGACGATGCGGAGGCGACGCCGTGACTGGTCCGAGTCCTCGTTCCGGCGCGGGTCGCCCGGGGAGCGCGCGGCGCCGTCGTCGCGCCCCACCACCTCGCGACGCGAGGCCGGTCTCGGGATCCTGCGGGCGGGCGGGTCGGCGGTCGATGCGGCGATCGCCGCGAACGCCGCGCTGGCCGTCGTCGGGCCGCTGTTCTGCGGCATCGGCGGCGATGCGTTCTGGCTCATCTGGGACGCGGCCGAACGCCGACAGCACGCGCTAAACGGCTCGGGGCGGGCCGGCGCGGCCGCGGATCCGGCGGCGCTGCGGGCGCGCGGCCACGAACACCTGCCGCTGCACGGGCCGCTGACGATCACCGTTCCGGGCGCCGTCCGCTCGTGGTCCGATGCCCATGCCCGGTTCGGGCGGCTCACGCGAGCCGAGATCCTTGCCCCGGCCATCGAGCTGGCAGGACGCGGCTTCCCGGCCTGGGACGGCTTCATCCGCGGAGTCGAAGCCACGGCGGCGCGGGTGGCGGAAACGATCGAGCCGGGTTCCGGTTTCGGCCAGGTCTTCCGGCCCCACGGTCGTCCCTGGCGACCCGGCGAGATCGTCCGGCTTCCTGCCCTGGCGGCGACGCTCGCGCGAATGGCCGACGTCGGATTCGACGACTTCTACGCGGGCGATATCGCCGCTCGGCAGGCACGCGGCCTCGCCGCGGCTGGGTCGCCTTCTTGGCGCCGCGGACCTCGCAGGCCACACGTCGACCTGGACCGACCCGATCGCGACCGACTACCGCGGCGTCCGGGTCACCACCCACCCACCGAACTCGTCGGGGCCGGTTGCGCTCGAGATCGTCAACATCCTCGAGCATTTCGAACCGCCTCCCGCCGCCGCGTTCGGGCCGGCCGGGGTGACCGACGCTCGCTGGATCCACCTGGGCATCGAGGCCTCGAAGCTGGCGATGGCCGACCGCGACGCCGAGCTCACCGATCCCGGGTTCCGCGACATCCCGATCGAGCGGCTGATCTCGAAGGAGTACGCCGCGGAGCTCGCCGCGCGGATCGATCCGCAGCAAGCCTCGTCGCCGGCCGCTTCGACCGCGCCGCGCGGCGGCGGCACGGCCTACCTCGCGGCGGTCGATGGCGACGGCAACGCGGTGAGCCTCATCGAGTCGAACTACATGGGGTTCGGTTCCGGCGTGGTCGATCCCGAAACGGGGATCCACTACCAGAATCGCGGCTCGTACTTCAGCCTCGACCCGGCCCACCCGAACGTCCTCGCACCGGGCAAGCGGACGCTCCACACGCTGCTGCCGGGGATGCTGTTCCGTGGCGACGGTGGGCCATGGGTCGTGACCGGGTCGATGGGCGGCGACGCCCAGCCGCAGATCCACGCCCAGGTCGTCTCGGCCCTCGTCGACGGCGGGCCTGGACATCGCGACCGCGGTCGCGGCGCCGCGCTGGTTCGTCGAGCCCGACGAGCACTTCGCGCCGCCGATCGAGGTCCGCGCCGAGCCGCGCTTCGCGGACGGCGTCCTCGAGGCGCTCGAGGAGCTCGGCCACCCGGTGACCCGGACCGAGCCCTTCGACTCCGGCCTGGGTCATGCCCACGCGATCGAGCTGGTCGAGGGCGGCCCAGCCGAGGGCGGCTCACTGGCCGCCGCCACGGACCCGAGAAGCGCAGGACTGCCGGCCGTCTGGTAGATCACGCCCGCTCCCGGCCCGTGCGGCCGATCGCGGCGCCTCCAACTTGCGCTAACAGTCTGTGGGCGCATGTTTGGCCAGTTCTGAGGCCGTAGCACGGCCCGTCTGCGATCGTCGCGGAGGGGCACCAGGGGAAGGCGGCGCCGAGCAGCGGAGCGAGCGGGCTTGGAAGCCCGTGAGCAAGCAGCGCAGCGCCCAACGCACGCCCTGGTCGTTCCTCCGCGACAGCTTTCGGGTTATTCTCCCGGCTACCGGTGGCGGGCTGCGCTCACACGACGCCGCCACCGGTTCCCTCCTTCTCTACCCGCGGGAGCCCCTCGTGACCTCGAACGTCGGCCAGAACTACCCGTACACGAGCGAGTCCGAGGCGGACCGCGCCGCCGGGATCGCCAGGCTCGTCGGCCGAGCGCGACGGCCTCGCCGACAAGCTGGCCACGGAGACGACGCCACTCGACGAAAACGACCGGTGGTGGGTCTGGAAGTGCCCGACGAAGGGCTGCCCGGGCCTCCTCCACGTCGCCGGCTACGCCCGCGACCTGCACGCCCTGTACGTCGTCTGCGACGGGACCTGCGGCAAGACGTTCCTGCGCTGACCTGGACCTTCCGCGGATGCGCCGCGTGCCGGATCATAGCGACGTGGAGGGACCCTCATGATCGCTCGCCGCTGGCGCGGCAAGGTGCGCGCCGCTGACTTTGAGGCCTATCTCAGGTACCTCGAGGAGAGCGGCATCGCCGTCCTCCGGGACACGGCCGGCAACGAGGGTGTCACCGTGTTTCGCCACCTCGACGAAGCGACCGACAGCGCAGAATTCGAGGTCGTCTCCTACTGGCGCAACCTCGACGCCATCCGGGCATTTGCCGGCGACGACATCTCGGTTGCACGGTTCTTTCCGGACGATGATCGCTATCTAATCGATCGCGAGCTGACCGTCCGCCACGACGTCGTCGAGAACTACCCCGCGGTCCGTGGCTGACCCAGGCGCCGCAGCGCCGCCCGAGAGCGAGGCCTCACGACGGCGACTCGTGACCGAGGCCGCCGGCATCGTCGTCAGCGCTGTCGGGTTCGGGTTCGTCTACGGCCTCGCGGCCCGGGACGCGGGCTTCTCGCCGGTCGAGGCACTCGCGATGAGCACCCTGGCATTCGGCGGAGCGGCCCAGTTCGCGGCCGTGGGCTATGTCGCCGGCGGCCTCGCCTGGCCGGGCGTGGTCCTCCTGACCGCGCTCCTCAACGCTCGCCATCTCCTCTATTCGGCGGCGCTGGCGCCGTGGATCAGGGATCGGCCGTTCGTCGAGCGGGCGATGGCCGCTCACCTCCTGACGGACGAGTCGTTCGCGCTCACGATGGCCCATTTCCGACGCCTCGGCCGGGCCGACATGTGGGGCTACTGGGTCGCCGGCATCGGGGCGACGTTCATCCCGTGGAACCTCGCGACCCTGGCTGGGGTGATGGTCGGCGGCTCGATCCCGGAGCCGGAGCAATTCGGGATCGACGTCATCTTCCCGGCAGCGATGATCGGGCTGGCCGTGGGGTTGATCAGCGGGCGGCGCGAGGTCGTCGCCGCGATCAGCGGGGCCCTGATCGGCGTCGTCGTCGCGCTCCTCGCTGGAGCGCCCATCGGGATCATCGCCGGTGGGCTCATCGGCCCGGCGATCGGCCTGCTCGTGCCGGCGGCCGCTGCCCACGAGACGGCGCCGCTCGGAAGTCCCTCGTCGGCCGAGCGCTACTCGATGCCCGGCACGCACGCCGCCGACCGACGAGCCATACGAGCCGACGGGTGACGGCCGATGAAAACCGAACTCGTCCTCCTCGCGGTCCTCATGTTCGCGGTGACGTACCCGTCGCGGGCGCTCGGCCTGCTCGCGCCGGGCATGGACCGCCTGCCGCGGCGGGCCTTCGAGTACCTCCAGCTCGTCGGGCCGGCCATCCTCGCGGCCCTTGCCGCAGTCGCGGTCATGGTCGTGACGACCGATGCCGGGCCGATCTTCCACGTCGGACTCGAGTGGCTCGCGGTGGGCGCCTGCCTCGCCGTCGTCGCCTGGCGCCGAAACCTCTTCCTCGGCCTCGTGACCGCGGTGGCGATCGCCATCGTCGGCCGGCTCGCTGGCCTCGCCTGAGACCCGCGACCATCGCGAGTTAGCCGCGGCGGGCGTCGGCCTCCACTTCCACGAGGAGTGATGGCTCCATCAGGCCGGCGACCTGGACCAGGGTCGAGGCGGGCCGGATCTCAGTGAAGAGCTCACCATGGACGGCCGCAACGGCTGATGCGTCGTCAATCGAGACGACGTACATCCTTGTCCGGACGACGTCGCCGAGTGAGAAGCCCGCTTCGGTCAGCGCCCGCTCAACGATCGCCCACGCCGCACGGGCCTGGCCAGCCGCGTCGCCCGGGTGAAGGGATCGGCCGGCCGGCCCGGCATCGGTCGTGCCCGAGACGCAGCAGGCATCGCCGACGACGATCGCCCGGCTGTATCCGGCCGACGCCTCCCACGGGCCACCGGACGAGATCCGGCGGCGCTCAGCCATGCCGCTCATTGAACGCCGGGTCGCGGGCGACCGCGAGCAGCAGCCCGGCGAAGAGCGCAGTCCGCGGCACGACCGAACCTAGATCGAGGTACTCAGCGGGCGAGTGGTCGTTGCCGCCGATCGGGCCGAGGCCATCGAGCGTGGGAACGCCCAGGCCCGAGGTCGTGTTCGCGTCGGAAGCGCCGCCGGTCGCGGTGTCCTTGACCTCGAAACCGAGCCGTCCCGCGATCGCCACCGCGTGGTCGACGAGCCGCCCCGCACGCTCAAGCTTCTCCATCGGCCGATGGCGGGCACGCCGCTCGACCTCGACGGTCGTGTCGGGCACGCCAGTAGCGGCAGCGAGGGCGCGGATCGCCGCCTCTGCCTCGTCCTGGCTCGCGGCGTCCGTCGCCCGGACGTCGACCTCGAGGACGCACCGCTCGGCGACGACGTTCGGCCGCGTCCCGCCGCTGATGACGCCGGCGTTGACGGTGACGCCCGGCCAGCGGCCGTTGAGCGCGTGGAGGTCACGGACGATTCGGGCGGCCTCGAGGATCGCGCTTCGGCCCTTCTCCGGCTCGACGCCCGCGTGGGCCGCGCGGCCATGGACCGTGAGGACGAGGTCGAGCGTCCCCTTCCGCGACGACACGATGTCGCCGTTCGCGCGAGCGCATTCGAGGACGAAACAGGCATCTGCGTCCGTTGCCAGCGCCCGGATGTGCGGCGACGACGACGGCGAGCCGATTTCCTCGTCGGGGTTGGCGACGAAGACGATCTGTTCGAACGGCAGGCCGCCGGCCCGGGTCAACTCGATGAGAGCCCGGAGGCCGTACAGCCCGGTCAGCAGGCCCGACTTCATGTCGGTGACGCCGGGCCCGAACGCCTGGCCGCCCTCGATCCGGAACGGCCGCTCCGCTGCGGTCCCGGGATCGAAGACCGTGTCCATGTGACCGATCAGGAGGAGGCGCGGACCGGCTCCGGCCGCCCCGCGCACGCTCCCGACGATCGTCGGTCCCAGGCGCCCGTTCGGATCGGGGTGGCTGGCGACCTCCGCTCCGAGATTCGCCAGGAACCCGGCAACGAACGTCGCCACCTCCTCGACCCCGGCCGGGGTGTAGCTGCCGCAATCGATGTTGACGAGACGCTCGAGATCGGCCAGGTAGGCAGGCTCAATGGCGCGAATTGCGTCCTCGATGGCCGTCAGCTCGTCGGCCGTCACGCCGGCGCCGGGCGAGGCGATCGTCTCCATTCGGCCAGTCTACGAGGCCTGCCGCTTGCTATCCTCGCCGGATCGTGCGCCAGGTCGAGATCCGACTCCTCGAGGGTCCGAACGTCTACCGGCTCGAGCCGGTGGTCAAGGTCGAGGTCGCGATCGGCCGGCGGCGGACCTGGTACGGCAAGCGGGCGCCCGGTCGCCACGCCCTCGTCCGACTCGCGGCCGTGATTCCCCGCCGCGGCTGGCCCGGCCAGATCGAGGGCATCGTCGACTGGACGCGACGGCTCCGGGGCGAGCACGGGGAGGGCCGCGGCGGCGTCGTCGTCCATCGCTCGTCGGATCCCGGGCACTGGATCGTCACGTTTCCGTGGACCGGCGCGGAACGCGCTCACACGATCGCCGAGGCGGCTTTCGCCCTCGCGGAGCGCGACGTCTCGCCCTCGCGCCGGGCGCGGCTGACGGGGAATCAGGAGCGGATCCTCGCCCGCTGGCAGGCCCGGATCGCGGAGGCCCGGGCGACGCCGCCGACGTGGATCCGCGACTCGGACCGCCGGATTCCCGTCGTTTCGATCACCGGGACCAACGGCAAGAGCACGGTCACCCGGCTGATCACCCACATCCTCGTCGGGGCCGGCCGCCGGGTCGGAACCACGACGTCGGACGGCGTCCTCGTGAACGAGCGCCTCATCGATCCGGGCGATTGGACAGGACCCGGCGGTGCCCTCCAGATCCTTGGCCGCTCCGATCTCGACGTCGCGGTCCTCGAGACGGCTCGCGGCGGCCTCGTGCTCCAGGGGATGGGCTACGAGTCGAACGAGGTCAGCGTCGTGACGAACGTGACCTCGGACCATCTCGATCTCCAGGGGATCCACACCCTGCCGGAGCTCGCCGAGGTCAAGGCGACGGTTGCGCGAGTCACGAAACCGGACGGCTGGTCGGTCCTCAACGCGGACGACCCCCTCGTCGCGGCGACCGCCCGCCGGGTCCGCAGCCATGTCGCGCTCTTTTCGCTCGTGTCGGGTGGCTCGGCGGCGGTGAGGCGGAACGTGGCGGCGGGTGGACGCGGCTACGTCGTCCGAGACGGCTGGGTCGTGGAGCTCGCGCCGAAGGGCGATTCGCCGATCGTGGAGCTCGCCCGGATCCCGATCACGATCGGTGGGATCGCCCGGCACAACGTCGCCAATGCGCTCGCGGCGGCAGGCGCCGCGCGCGGGCTCGGGGCATCGATCGCCGAAGTCGCCGACGGCCTCGTCGCGTTCCGCCCGACGTCGGATCGGTCGCCAGGGCGGCTGAACCTCTACCGGCTAGGAGCGCGGATCGTCATCGTCGACTTCGCTCACAACGAGGCCGGCGTCTCGGCCGTGCTGGACGTCGCCGAGGGGATCGCCGGCGGTGCCGCGGGTCGGGCCGCGCCGATCACGGCGATCGTCGGCACGGCCGGCGACCGGCCGGATGACACGCTGCGCGGGATCGCCCGCATCGCCGCGAAACGAGCTCAGCGGGTCGCGATCAAGGAGACGCTGAAGTACCTTCGCGGACGATCGCGCGAGTCGATCGTCGGCGAGCTGCTCGCGGGCGTGAGGGAAGGGGGCATGGCGACATCCGACGTCCCGATCTACGAATCGGAGACCGTGGCGCTCAAGGCGGAGCTGGCCGACTCGGGCGCCCGGCCGCGGGTCGTCGTCCTCCTCTGCCACGAGGAACGCGAGGAGGTGTTCCAGCTGCTCGATTCGCTGGGCGCGCGGCCGATCGACGTCGCCACGGAGCTGACCTCGCTCGTGCCCCGGCTCCAGGAGCGACCGCGCAAGCATTGATTTCCGGGTCGCCTCGCCCCATGATCGGTGGGCGGTCGGGCGCCCCGATCGGGATCTGGGATGGAGGACTCCATGGAGACGGCGGTCGGCATCGCCCTCATCGTCATCGCGGCCCTCGAGATCGTTTGGATCATCCGCACCGTAAGCGCGAACACCCCGTACGTGCGCTGACCGACCCGTCCCGGAAGCCGGCGACGCCTCGCCGCGTCGTTGGTTCGCTTCGCGTCGGCTGGGCAATGGTGCCGACGGCCTCGATGCACGGTCTAGGGGACGATTGGACCGTTGGGCGTACCAACCATCGGTTGAGAACTCCCGATCGAGCGCGTAGCCGAGCCTCGTTCGACGTTTGGCGCGTGGGACGGTCCGCGACACCGAGTGCAGGGACAGCCCTCAGGCCGTCGGGTCCGCCACCAGGACGCCGTCGTCGACTGACCAGGTCAAGCGGACCTGGTCGCCACTTCGCCATTGGCGCTCTTCGTCGTCGCGCTGCTCGCGTACCGCGGCGCGCTGGCCGTCCGGCAGCGTGAGCCCGTACTTGCGGTCCGAACCCAGGTAGAGCGCGTCGACGACCGTCGCCTCGACGGCGTTCGCCCCGGTCGGTACCTCCTCGGCGGCGCCGACGATCCGGATTCGCTCCGGCCGGACGACGAGCGCGGCCGGCGCGCCGTTCTCGAGCCCAGCCCGCTCCGCCGCGGCCTGGCCCACCCGCCAACGCCACGCCGCCCGGACGAGCGACGGGACGCCAGCACCGTCGCGCTCGTAGCGGCCGCGCAGGATGTTCGATTCGCCGATGAAGTCCGCGACGAACAGCGACGCCGGCCGGTCGTAGAGGTCCTCGCCGCTGCCGAGCTGCTCGATCCGGCCGGCGCTGAAGATGGCGATCCGGTCGCTCATCACGAGCGCCTCTTCCTGGTCGTGGGTGACGTAGAGCACCGTCGCCCCGAGCTGCCGGCTGACGTGCAGGATCTCCAGCTGGAGCGCCTCACGGAGCTTCCGATCGAGCGCGCCCAGCGGCTCATCCATGAGGAGCAACTGCGGCTCGAACACGACCGCCCGGGCGAGGGCGATTCGCTGCTGCTGGCCGCCCGACAGCTGGCGCGGGTAGCGATCGCCGAACTGCTCGAGCTTGACGAGGGCCAGCGCGTCGGCGACCCGGCGGGTGATCTCGGGCCGCGCGGTTCGTCGCATCTGGAGCGGGAAGCCGATGTTCTGGGCGGCCGTCATGTGCGGGAACAGCGCGTAGTTCTGGAACACCATGCCGACGTCGCGGCGGTGCGGCGGGACCCGCGTCATGTCGCTGCCGTCGATCTCGATCGAGCCGCCGCTCGGTGCCATGAAGCCCGCCACCATCCGCAGGGTCGTCGTCTTGCCAGAACCCGATGGGCCGAGGAGCGTGACGAACTCGCCGCGCCGGACCTCGAGGTCGACGCCGTCGACCGCGATGGCGTCGCCGAAGGACTTCCGGAGACCGCGCAGGACGAGTGCGGGACGCTCGCCAGCTGTGCGAGTCGCCACCGGGGCGGCGCCGGTGGCGGTCATCGGACGGGCGCCTGGCGGCGGACGACGAGCAGCAGCAAGAGCAAGACCGTGGTGACGACGAGAAGTGTCGTGGAGACCGCGGCGACGGTCGGGTCGACGACCTGTCGAACCTGCTCCCACATCTCGACCGGCAGCGTCCGGAACCGGGCCGACGTCAGGAAGATCGCGACCACGACCTCGTCCCACGAGGTGATGAACGCGAAGATCGCGCCGGCCAGAACGCCGGGCAGGATGATCGGCAGGGTGATCCGCATGAAGGTCCGGCGGGGGTCCGCGCCGAGGTTTGCGGCGGCCAGCTCCAGGTTTCGGTCCATCGTCCGCAGGCTCGTCCCGACGCTCACGATCACGAACGGCAGCGCGAGCGCCGTGTGGGCCAGGACCAGCCCGACCAGCGAACCGCTGATCCGCCACTGGACGAACAGCGAGAACATCCCGATCGCGATGATCACGACCGGGACGATCAGGGGCGTCAGGGCGACCCCGTTGACGAGGCTCCTGCCGGGAAATCGACCACGGGTCAGGCCAAGCGCGGCGAGCGTTCCGAGAAACGTGGCGAGGATCGCGGTCAGCACGGCGACCTCTGCGCTGTTCACCAACCCGGACGACCACTGCCGATCCGTGAACATCCGCTCATACCACTGGAGCGAGAAGCCCTCCGGCGGGAAGCTCATGATGCTCGCCTCTGTGAAGCTCATCGGGATGATGACTAGTGTTGGGGCGAGCAGGTAGAAGACTGTCAGGGCGCCGAGCGCCGCCATGAGCAACCGTCGGGGCTGGCGCCACGATTCGGTCATCTCACTCCTCGAGGGCGCTGCCGAAGACGTCGCGCAGATGGACGAATCGTGACGCAACGAACAGGACCGCGAAGGTAATCGCCATCAGCAGGACCGCCATCGCGCTGGCGGAGCCCCAGTCGAGGGCCTGTTGGACCTCGTCGACGATCAGCTGGCTGATCATCTGGTCCCGGAGGCCGCCGAGCAGCGCAGGCGTGATGTAGAAGCCGAGGGCGAGGACGAACACGAGCAGGCAACCGGCGAGCACACCCGGCAGGCTGAGCGGGACGAAGACACGGAGGAAGGCGGAGCTGGGCGTCGCCCCCAGGTTCGCCGCCGCCCTGCCGAACTCCGGGTCGATCCGGCGCATGACGGCGTACATCGGCAAGACCATGAACGGCAGCAGGATGTGGGACATCCCGATGATCACGCCGCCCGTGGTGCGGATCAGGGTCAATGGCTCGGAGATGAGCCCGAGGTCGAGCAGGAAGGTGTTGATGACCCCGGTGTCGCGGAGGATCACCTGCCATGCGAAGGTCCGGACGAGCAGGCTGGACCAGAACGGCAGCAGCACGGCGATCAGCAGGAGGCCGGCAACCCGCCCCGGCACGATCGTCATCAGGTACGCGTACGGGTAGCCGACGAGCAGGCATGTCAGCTGTCGAGAGGAATGCGATCCAGAACGTGTTCCTCAGGGCCCGGAGGTTCGCCTCCTGCCTGAAGAACTCTGCGTAGTTCGACAGTCCCGCGTCAGGCGGGTCGGTGATCGAGCGGATGCTCATCGTGACGAGCGGCGCGAGGAAGAACACGACGAGGAAGACGAGCGCCGGCAGGACGAGCACCGCCCAGCGGTCTCGGGCCGGGCCGCGCAGGCGGCCCGGCCGTTCGATCTCCACGACGGCGTCAGCGATTCGCGCTGCGGGTCCGACGACTAGCGGCTCTTCCACTCCTTGTACGCCGCATCGACCGCGTCGAAGTTGTTCACAAGCCATTCGTCGTCGAAGTAGGCGGAGTTCTCGTCGGCGTTCGATACCGACAGGTCGGCGATCTTGTCTGGGGCCGGCTTGGCGTTGATGTTCGTCGGCCCGTACGGGATGTACTGGGACGGCTTGGCGTTGTTGTCGGCGCAGATCGTGTAGGCGATGAACTTCATCGCCGCGTCCTTGTTCGGCGAGCCCTTCGGCACGACGAGATAGTCCGCCGTGACGATCTGCTGGTTCCACTGCATCTCGACCGGCTTGCCGTCGGTGTTCTTGGCGCTCCAGCCGCGGCCGTTCCAGATGAGGGTCATCGCGACCTCGCCGGAGCCGATCAGCTCCTGGGACTCGGCGCCCGTCTTCCAGAACACGAAGTCATCCTTGATCGTGTCGAGCTTCTTCGTAGCCCGTTCGAGGTCAAGCGGGTAGAGGTCCGCGGGCTTCACACCGTCGGCCAGGAGCGCGATCTCGAAGATCCCGCCCTCCGAGTAGTCCCACATGCCGCGCTTGCCGGGGAATTTCGTCGTATCGAAGTAGTCGGCCCAGCCCGCGGGGATCTGCGCCGGCGGTCTTCTCGGTGTTGTAGGCGAGGACGACGCCGTAGGTGATGTCGGGCACGCGCCACTTGCTGGGGCCAAGGTCCTTGTTGACCTCCGCCTCAGGAATCAGCGTGTAGTCCAACTCTTCCAGTAGGGCCGAGTTTGCCTCGAGGCCGAAGTCGTTGCCGACGTCGACGACGTCCCACGTCACCTGACCGGCTTCCACCTGCGTCTTGATCGTCGCGTTCAACGAGCCCTCGTCCTCCTGGAACTGCACGCCGGTCAACGCGGTATACGGCTCGAGCCACGCCTTGCGCTGAGCTTCCTGATAGGCGCCGCCGAACGACACGAAGGTCAGCGTCACGCCCTCCTGGCGGGGCGGATTGCACGCCGCAGATGTCGTGCCGCCACTGGCACCTGCTCCGGGAGACGCCGCCGAGGATGGCGCCACGGCCGACGGCGCCGAAGCCGATCCAGTCGCCGCACCTCCCCCGGTGCAGGTGGCGACGATGGCGGTGATCGCGACGAACGCGGGGATTGCTGTCCGGCGACGCATGCTCGAACCTCCTCTTCGGCCGCAACGCGGCCCGTCGGCAAGCTCCTCCAACAGGACCGATGCATCGTAATCGGCCGCGCAAGGCCGGAACAATGGGTTCTCGGACCGCGGGCGGAATGCGAGGATCAACGATGATGAGTGGACTCGTCCTCGTCAACGGTCGGGTATTCACGGCTCGACCGGGCGAATCGCCCTTTCCCGGTGGCGTTGCGATGGTCGCGGGTCGCATCGTCGCGGTTGGGAGCGATGACGCGGTTCGCGCGGCCGCTCCCCCGGACGCCCCGCTCGTCGACGTGGGCGGCGGATCGATCCTGCCCGGCTTCGTCGACCCTCACAACCACCTCGCCTTCACGGGGGCCGAACTCGCCCAGGTCGACGTGCGGTTCCCGGACGTCGCTTCGATCGCGGATCTCGTGGCCCGAGTCGCCGAAGTGGCCGAACGAACCCCCGATGGCGCGTGGATCCGCGCAGTTGGGATGAATCCCGCGATGTTCCGGGAAGGCAGGCTGCCGACCCGCTGGGACCTGGATGAGGCAACACACGTCCACCCTGTGCTCGTCCAGCACCTGAGCGGCCACCATGCGCTCGCGAACAGCGTCGCACTCGAGCAGCGCGGCCTGTCGGACGATGTCACCGACCCGGAGGGTGGACACCTCGTCCGCGACGACCGTGGTCGCCTGACCGGGTACTGCCTCGACGCGGCGCAGCGGCTCGTCGTACCGGGTGGCGTCGACATCGGACATCACGGTCCGGGCTTCCACGACGATGCCTCGCTGGACGAGGTGGTCGCCGACATCGAGCGCGGGGCGCGAGCCTATCTCGCCGCGGGGATCACCTCGATCGTGGACGCGCAGGTGACGCGGCGCGAGTTGAACGCCTACCGCGAGGCGCGCCGCGGAGGCCTTCTTGGGGTCCGCGTCACGGCAATGCCGATTTCGTCGCAGCTCGAAGAGTTCGAAGCCCTTGGGCTTGTTGGGCGGTTCGGCGACGATCACCTCGCGATCGGGCCGATGAAGTTCTACGCGGACGGCGCGCTCACTGGCGGAACGGCGGCGTTCACGACGCCGTACGGGCGAACCGGCGAGTTCAGCGGCTCCCTCTACTGGCAGTCCGAGGACGCGTTCCGAGCGGCGACCGCGCGGGCGCACTCCGCCGGCTGGCAGATCGGCGTACACGCGCAGGGCGACCGTGCGATCGACCGGGTCCTCGACGCGTACGAAAGCGCGCTCCGGACCGCGCCGCGTGACGACCACCGGCATCGGATCGAGCACTGCGGCGGCCCGCGAGCCGATCAGATCGCGCGGATGGCTCAGCTTGGCATCATCGCCGTCGGCCAGCCGCGCTATTTCTGGGACGCCGGCGATTCCTGGCTCGCCGCCCTCGACTCGGAACGCGCTCATCGGCTCCAGCCGTATCGCGAATTGACCGAGGCCGGCGTCCGTTTCGCGCTGTCGAGCGATGCGCCGGTCGCGTCATACCGGCCGCTCGATACGATCGCTTCGGCCGTCTTGCGAACGACGGTCTCGGGCGAGGTTGTTGGCGCAGATCAGGCGCTCACGGTCGAGGAGGCCGTTCGCGCAAGCACCGTCGACGCTGCGGCGTCCTACTTCGCCGACGGCCGTCTCGGCTCCCTTGAGGTCGGCAAGCTGGCCGACGTCGTCGTCCTCGAGGGCGACCTGTTCGCGACTCCGCGCGAGCGAATCGCCGATCTGCGCGTCGCGACTACGATCGTCGCGGGCGAAGTCGTCTTCGCCGCCTGATCGCTACGAGCGGCGCAGGGCGACGAGGGACAGCATCTCGTAGGCGAGATTGGCCGCGAGGAAGGCCGTCTGGCCCGCGGGATCGTAGGCGGGAATGACCTCGACTACGTCGAACCCGACGAAGTCGATCCCGGTCAGCCGGCGGACGATCGCGAGCGCGTCGTGCGCCGACGGCCCGCCAGGCTCCGGCGTTCCTGTGCCGGGCGCGAAGGCCGGATCGACGACGTCGATGTCGAAGCTGATGAACGCCGTCGCGCCACCGACCCGCTCCCGGATTCGCGCTGCGGTCTCCTCCGGTCCGACTGCGAGGACCTCCTCCGTCGTCAGGTACTCGAGCCCGAGCTCATCGCGGAGCCCCGTCCAGTCGGTCGACTCGTAGACGGAACCCCGAAGGCCGACTTCAATCGAGTGGGCGACATCGACGAGGCCCTCCTCGATGGCCCGGCGCATCCACGTCCCGTGGTTGTACTTCTCGCCGAAGTAGCTGTCCCAGGCGTCGGTATGCGAATCGAAGTCGATGACCGCGACAGGTCCGCGCGAGCGAGTCGCGCGCAAATGCGGCAGCGTGCATGCATGATCGCCACCGATCAGGAGCGGAACAACGCCCGCCTCGACGATCGGGGCCACCGTCTGCTCGATCGCCTCGTAGCTTCGCTCGATGTATCCCGGGACGATCGAGACGTCGCCGTAGTCGACACACGACAGGATGTCGAACGGCTTCACGTCGAGGTTGGCGTTGTACGGCCGGAGCATGACGCTCGCCGCCCGGACGGCGTTCGGACCGAAGCGGCCGCCGGCACGGTACGTCACGCCCGTGTCGAACGGCACGCCGACGATCACTAGGTCGACGTCCTCGAGCGTGCGGACGAACGGCAGCCGGGCGAAGGTTGAGGGACCTGTGAAGCGGGGCGACTGCAGGGAATCCTCCGGGACGTAACGCGGCGCCCCGGACCGCCTCATCCCTCCGGCGCCTCGAGCTCGCCCGGGTCGGCAAAGGCGGTCGCCCCGCGCGACGAGCCGGCGGCCGCCATCGCCGCCCGGTAGACGCCAATGGCATCGTCGACGCAGCACACGACGAGGTCGCCCGGCGCCGCGCGCCGAAGGGCCATGCGAACGGCGGCAGTCTCCTCGAGGATCTTGTCGGCTTTGGCGGCACGCGCCAGGCCTCGGCCCCGCGCGTCGCGAACGCCGTCGATGACGTTGCTCGCCGCCTGACCGGCCGGCCGGCCGCGGAGATTCTTGTCCTCGCGGACGATGATCTCGTCGAATGCCGACGCGGCGATCGCGCCATATTCCCGCTGATCGTCATCCCGCCGGTCGCCCGGGATGCCGATGACGCCGATCGCCCGCCCGCGTCGAGGTCCGGTTCCGCCGTTGCGCCCGTCGCCGGACGGCACGGCGGCCACTCGGCCGGCCTTCGAAACCGGCTCGGCCATCATCCGCTCGACGAAGTCGGCCAGCTGGCGCATCCCGTCCACGTTGTGGCAGTAGTCGATCACGACCCTGATCCCGCCGACGTCGAGGAGGTTGAGTCGCCCCGGCGATTGGAAGAACGAGGTCGAGAACGTCCGAAGCCCCTGGCGGATGTCGTGGAGATGCGCTCCGGCGGCCCACGCCGCGGCGGCGGCCGCCAGGGCATTCGCGACGTTCATTCGGGCCTTGCCGCCGAACGTCGCCGGGACGAGGTGGGTGTAGAGGACCGGCATCTTCCGCGGGCCGTGCTTGAGGACGATGAGCTCACCTTCCGCGGTCTTCTCGAGCGCGAACGCCGCGTTGCCGCGGGACGTGTGGCCGTCGACCCGGTCGTAGCCGTCCTCGCCCTTCTCGGTCGACATGCTGAAGAGGACGACCCGGCCGGCGCAGTGGCGGCCCATCCGATACACGTGGGAGTCATCAGCGTTGAGCACCGCCGTCCCCGACCGAGGCACGGACTCCACGACGACCGCCTTGACGTTCGCCAGCTGCCCCAGCGAATCAATCCCGCCGATCCCGAGATGATCGCCGGTGACGTTCGTCACGACCGCGACATCGTTCCGGTCGTAGCCGAGGCCCTCGCGCAGGATCCCGCCGCGGGCGACCTCGAAGACCGCGGTGTCGACCTTCGGGTTCTGGAGGACCATCTGGGCCGACTTCGGGCCCGACATGTCGCCCTTCTTCGTCAGCCGGCCGTCGATGACGATGCCGTCGGTCGAGGTCATCCCGACCCGCCGGCCCATCAGCTTCATGATGTGGGCGATCATCCGGACGGTCGTCGTCTTTCCGTTCGTGCCGGTCACCGCGATGATCGGGATGCGCGATGGGCTGCCCGGCGGGAACAGGCCGTCGATGACCGGCCGGGCGACGTACTGCGGCTCGCCCTCGGTCGGGTGGGTGTGCATCCGGAAGCCAGGAGCGGCGTTGACTTCGACGATCGCGCCGCCGGTCTCCCGGACCGGTGTCGCGATGTCGGGGCAGATGAAGTCGATCCCGGCGACGTCGAGCCCGACGATCTGGGCGGCGGTCTCGGCGATCTCGACGTTGTCGGGGTGGGCCTCGAATGTCCGATCGATCGACGTCCCGCCGGTCGACATGTTGCCGGTCAGGGCGAGCTTCACCCGGGTGCCCTCGGGCGGCCGATCGTCGAGCCCGAAGCCCTGGGCGCGGACGAGCTCCTCGGCAGCTTCGTCGAGCTTGATCCGGGTCAGGACCTTCTCGTGGCCGATGCCGCGGCGCGGATCCTGATTGGCGCTGTCGACGAGCTCACGGATGGTGTGCTCGCCGTCGGCGACGACGCTCGCCGGGACGCGCTCGGCAATTGCGGCCACCTTGCCGCCGATGACGAGGCAGCGATAGTCGTTGCCGGCGACGTAGCTCTCGATGACGAGGTCGCCGGAGCGGCTCTCCACCAGGGCCGCGTGAAACGCCTTTTGGACGGCGTCGTCCGAGCGAAGGTCGAGGTTGACGCCCCGGCCGTGATTGCCGTCGAGCGGCTTGACGACACACGGGTAGCCGATTCGCGTGGCCGCCGATACCGCCTCGTCCTCCGTCCGAACAACGGCGCTGCGGGGGACGGGCAGCCCGGCCGAATCGAGGAGCCGGTTGGTGAGGCTCTTGTCCGAAGCAACGTCGACCCCGATGGCCGACGTCTGCGACGTCATCGTCGCCCGGATCCGCTGCTGATGGACGCCCTGGCCGAGCTGCACGAGCGAGTGGCGGTCGAGCCGGATGTACGGGATGTCGCGACTGGCTGCCTCGTCGAGGATCGCCTGGGTGGATGGCCCGAAGGCCTGCCGCTCAGCGAGCAGGATGAGCCGCTCGAGCTGCGACATGAAGTCGATAGCGACCGATGGGTCGTTCGGCGCGACGAGGTGGTTGACGAGGGCCACGGCGATCTTGCCGGCCTCGATCCCGACGTTCTCCTCGCGGTACTCGTAGATCACGTTGTACCGGCCCTGCTCGCCGGTGCTCCGGGTCTTGCCGTGGCGGACGTCGGTCCCGGCGAGGTTCTGGAGCTCGAGGGCGATGTGCTCCGAGATGTGGCCCATCCACGTGCCGTCGCGAAGTCTCGTGATGAAGCCGCCGCGGCGGCCGAGGCTGCAGGCGTGGTCCTCGAGGCTCGGCAGCAGGCCGACCAGAGCGTCCGTGAAGCCCGGGACCCTGTCCGACGGGAAGTCCTCGAGGACGCCGAGGTCGACGACCATCCGGATGACGGGCTCACGGGCCCAGTAGTTCGGGCCGCGGAGGATCCGGGTCTCGATGATCCGGACGGTGGGCTCTGGGCGCGAGCCGCCGGTCCGGTCTGACGCGCGGCGCTTCGGGGCGGTGCCGGCGCCGGTCGCCGTGTCCGCCGTCGTGGTCGTATTCGTCTTCCCGGCCCGAGGTTTCGGTGCCGCCTGCGCCACAGCGCCCTCCTGCCCCTGACTCCGCTCGCCGACCTTCGCGGTCCCGAGTGTACCCGCCGTCCGCCGTGGATCGCCAGACGTCGACACTCTGGTCGCCCTAGAAAATCCCTCGTGTCTTGCACTGATGCCGTCGGTTGCATATTCGCGTTTGGAACGTGCGGCGACCGACCTGCCCGCAGGTGGTGATGCAACCAACGGCATCGCTCAGGGATAGCAATGATGTTCGACGCCGCGCGCCGGAGCGTTTACGTGGAGGCGGCCTCGCCTCCGCCCTGTATCGCGTGGAGGTTCGGCGTGGCAAGCCGCAGCCGGCGGCGGAGGTCGAAGCGGTAGCCGGCGGGCAGGGAGTGCAGCACGACGCCGCTGATCATCAGCGGCTTGTGGCCGTGGACCTCCCAAGCGTCGGTTTCGGAGGCGGAACCATCGACGACGGTGATCGACCCGCGGCCGATGACTTCCATGATGTGATCGGGGCCGACGACGCCCGCCGTGTCCTCGTCGACGCCGAGGCCGAGCAGCGATGGGTTCTGGGCGATCAGCGACAGCAGCCGCCCGAGGCGGTTCCGCTGCTGGAAATGCTGGTCGATGATGACGCCGGGGAGCATCCCGAGGCCAGCCGCGATCTGGGCCATCCGGTGCTTCGGCGTCGCCCCGGAAGCGCCAAACGCGATCATGTGCGACGACATCGCCGACGCCCCGGCCGACGTCCCCGCAACGGCGGCGCCGCCTCGGAAGCGCTCGAGAATTGCATCCGCAAGCCGCGTCCCGCCGATTGTCGAGGCAAGCCGCAGCTGGTTGCCGCCGGTCAGGAAGATGCCCGTCGCATCGCGGACCGTGAGGGCGGCCGTCTCGTCGTTCGCCTGCGGCCGCGTCACCGCATGGAGCGGCCGGACGTGCGCTACACCGAGCTCGGAGAACACCTGGCTATAGCGCCTGCCGGCCTCGGCCCCCAGACTGCTGGCGGTCGAAACCACCGCGATCGTCGCGTCCCGACCCCCCGCGAGCGTGACGAAGCGGTTGAGGATCACCCGGTCGCGGACCTTGTCCTCCGCCCCGCCGATGATGATGACGGTCCCGTCGCTCACTGCGTCGCTCGTCTCCCATTCCGCCCGTTCGCGGAAGGATAGCCGACGAGGCGCCCGATGACGGCCCCGGACGGCACGGGACTGCCGGACGAAAGACGCGTGGGAGAATGCCCGGGCGATGACGCGCGAGGGAACTCCCGAATCTGGCCAGTGGGGGCCTCTTCGACCGGCTCCAGCGCCGGCTCGACGAGCCGACGCGCCGCCGGCTGGACATCCATCGCCGCGAGCTCCGTCGTGAGCTGTCGCGGCTCCGTGACCGGCGCCGGCTCCTCGCGATGGGCCTGCTCATCTTGACGTTCGGGATCGTCGCCGCCGGCATCGTCGGGCGGGGCGAGCCGGCCGGCGCCGACGCCCGGGCGTACTGGGCCGGCGTCCGGATCTGGCTCAATGGCGGCGACCCGTACCACCCAACCGGGCCGTTTCTGCCATACGTCTACGCCCCGTGGATGCTGCCCCTGTTCGCGCCCTGGGCGTTGCTGCCGTGGGACGTTGCATGGTTCGTGTGGCGCGGCGGGACGATCCTTGCCCTGCTCTGGACGATCCACTGGGCCTACCGCCAGCACCCCCTCGAGACCGCGATTGTCGTCGCCTTTCTCGGCTTCCCGTTCGGGGCCAACCTCGACACCGGCAACATCAACCTGCTCCTGACGCTGCTGCTGTGGGGTGCCCAGTTCACGGGCCCGGTCGTGGCCGGTCTGCTCTGGTCGATCGCCACGTGGATGAAGTGGGCGCCGCTGCTCTTCCTGCCGATCCTCGCCCCGCGCGCCCGACTCTGGGGCCTCGTTTTCCTGGCCGCGTCGGCGCTCCTCAGCCTCGCGACGCTGCCGCTGACGATCCTCCAGCTCCAGGCGCTGTTCGGGTTCGGGGCGCGGCCGCTGCGGCTCGACTACCTCGTGTTCCTCTGGGCGCTGGTGCCGGCCCTCTGGCGTCGGCCCGATCCGTTCGACTGGCTGCGCCTCTCGTGGTGGAGGCGCGCGTTCGCCAGGCTCCGCCAGGGATCGCAGGGCGTCGGCATCGGGCGACGGATGCGGGAGTACCTCGGCTTAGGCGCCGACGGCTAAGCGGCGGCTAAGCGGCGGCTAAGCGGCGGCGTCCGCGACCGAGGTCGCGCTTCGATTGCGGCGATCCGGTTCAATCACCGGCCGGAGCAGCAGCGCACCCAGGACGTAGTAGCCGAGTCCGAGGATCAGCTCGAGGCGTGGGCCACTGCCAACGCCGGCGCTCCGGTTGACCGCATCGATGAACAGCCCGCCGATGATGACGGCGATCGTCGTCGAGGACGCGGTGACGACGTTCGAGAGCCCCATGTATCGGCCTGAAGCCGCCTTCGGGATGATGTCGGTCATCAGCGCCCAGTCGACCGCGAGGAAGATCCCCTGGGAGGACCCGAAGACCCCCGCCCCGACCACTGCCACGGGGATGTTCGGAGCCAGCGCGATTGTCAGGACGCCTGCGGCCCCGAGCGCCGTGCAGACATAGATCACCGGTTTTCGACCGACCCGATCCGAGAGTCGCGATGCCGGAATGATTGACAGCAGGCTGACAACGGTCGCCGCCCCGAGCATGTACAGAAACGCCTCGCCCGACTGCGCCTCCGTCAGCCCCTGGGACTGATTGAGATAGAGAAAGACGAAATTGAGCACGGCTGCGCCGCCCATCAGGATGAACAGGCGCGACGCAAGCAGCCAGAGGTAGCTGCGCTCCTGGAGGATGTCGAGGGCCCAGGTCGAGGCTGCGATTGCGAGCCATGACCGACCCTCGCGCGACCGCGGTGGCGGGCCGTTGGGCACGCCGACGACAACGCTCAGCATGGTCACCAACTCGATGACGGCGACCGCGAGGATCGCGATCCCGACGTTGCCTCGGCTCGTCGCGATGGCCGCCAGGGCGAACCCGACTACATTGCCCAGGACCTGCATCAGCCCGACCATCGCGCTCGCGTGGCCCACCTGCCGGTCAGGGACGAGGTCCGGAACGTAGCCCTGGAATGGACCGCGCGCGATGTTCGTGCTCAGCGCGAGGAGAGCTACGAACGCAGCGATCGCGACGAGCGAGTTGGCGGTCGCGATCCCGATGAGGAATACCGCATCGAAAGACGGCGCCGAAGAAGATGAACGGCTTCCGTCTGCCCCATCTTGTCGATGCGTAGTCGCTGATCGCTCCGACCGTCGGTTGAACGACGATAGCGAACACGAACGCGGCCGCGCCGACAAAAGCAAGGGCAGTGCCCTCCTCGCCGGGTTTCGCAAGGCCGTCGAACGTGATCCGCGATTGGACAGCAGCGGTCACCACTGCATCGATCGACGTCAGACCCAGCCAGAACAGCGAGATGCGGACGAGGGCGCTCGTCGGCAACGCCAGGGTCGGACGCCCTCCGGCATCGGTTGCCGCGCCCATCGCGGCTGGCATGGCGGTATCGGACATGCGCCCTCCATCCCCAGCGTTGTGCATCCTACGACGCGCCGACGGCGATACCGTGACGATTCAGCGTGACCGCGCCGCCGACGCGGATGAGGCGGCGGTCCGTCGCCCCGGTTGCGGCAAACCGGAAGAGGCTGCGGTCCAGCGAGTAGATCCCCGTGCGAGGCGAGACCGATCCGCCCGAGGCGGAACGTGAACATCGGGTTCTCCGTGTTGCCGGCGTAGGCACTCAGCGTCGCCGTCGGCCGCGATGACCGCCAGGTTCGCCTGGCCAGGGAACGTCTCGTGGAGCCTCGCCAGCAGGTCGACCGCTGCGGTTCGGCCGTCCCAGGAGTCCTCGAGCCAGCGGGCCCCGACCTCCGTATCCGCCCGGCCGTGGATCCTGCCGGCGGCACTGAAGCGTGCCCGCCACGCGCGAACTCCGCGGAAGTCACCGTTGTGGCTGAACGAGAAGCGGCCCGCCGGGTCGTCGAACGGCTGGGTGTCGGCGATTCCGAGCGTGGAGAGCTTCGACGGCCGGCGGAGGTGAACGAGCGCCGCGGTCGTCTCTACCGCCCCGATCCTCTCGCGCTCCGAGTCGTCAGCGAACGCGCCCGTGTCCCGGTACGAATTCGATCCGGCCCTCTGACGCGAGCCACGCGGCGCCCCAGCCGAAGCCGGCGATTCCGAACCGTTCGAGCCGCTCCGTGAACGGCCAGAGCTCGTCCAGCCGGAACGGCGAATCGGCCCTCGCGACGTAGTGCTCGCACATCGCGAGCGATCATACGCGGCGGCTGATCTCCGTTTCGTAGTCCGGGAAGTAGCGCGAGATCACGGGCAGATCGAACGACGACAGGATCGATTCCTTGGCCTCGTGGCGCAGCAGGAAGTCGAATGATCGACGGACAAGGTCGGTTGGCTCCGTCGCGGTGGGGTCGAGACGTCCCAGGTCGCCGGTCTTGACGCGGACCGTGTGTTGGCTTTGACTCTCGTCGTCGGCGACACCGACGTCGCACGTCCAGCCGTCCGTCGACGGCCGGCAGTCGACCTCGATCCTGGTCATGCCGGGCCTCCCTGGCAGCGGGGGCACCAGTAGGTCGTCCGCGGGATATCGGTGGCGTGTGGCGCGGAGCGGATGAGCGTGCCGCATCTCGGGCACGGGCGGCCCGATCGACGGTACACCCGCATTGGCTGGCGACCGGGCGCGAGCGAGGCGCTCTCCGTGAGGAGGCGGCGCGCCGTCCCGACGAGTCGACGGAGGCGATCGTCGTCCAGGCTTGCGACGGTCGCGAACGGGTCGGTTCGTTCGACGAACAGGGCCTCGTTGCGCCAGATGTTGCCGATCCCGGCGAGGGCTCGCTGGTCCAGGAGCGCCTCCGAGATCGTCGTCGCGGTGCGGACGGGATCGCGGAGGCGGCGCAGGACCTCGTCCGCGGCAGCGTCGCCGAATTCCGGGTCCAATAGGTCCGGCCCGAGCGCAGAGATCGCCGGGTGCAACCCCTCCGCCCGCTGCTCGAAGAGCTCGACCACCGGCGCATCGAAGCAGACCGCGACGGCGCCAGGCACCTCGATAACGAGGCGGGCGCGCGCTTCGGGGCGGCGCCACCGCTCGCCTGGCCGGTAGCGATGCCACGAGCCGTTCATCCGAAGGTGCGTCCGCAGCTCGAGGCCGTTGTCGAACCGGATCAGCAGGTTCTTGCCCTGCGACTCGACCGCCTCGATCGTCGTCCCGACGACTCGTTCAATCTGGGGACCCGGCCGTCGGGCCCGCGCCGCGGTCACCATCCGGCCGACGAGATGGGGCCGGAGCCCGGCCGCCGTCCGGAAGAGCGTGTCGCCCTCGGGCACGGGTCGCGCTCAGCGCGGGCCGCGCAGCGTGAGCCCGCGGTAAGCGGGACTGAAGCCCGTGGCGATCAATTGCTCGCGGAAGGGCGACTCGCCGACCGGGAGGCCGTCGACCTTCGTGATGACGAGCTCGCGCATTCGCCGGTCCTCGAGCAGGCCGCCTAGCGCGCGAACGGCCGCCTCGGCGACATCCGGGTCGTCGGCCGCGGGCAGCGTCTGAAGCGTCCCGCCGCCACGCTCCAGGTAGAGCGCGGCCACGCCGTCCACCAGGACGACATAAGCTCCGGCCGCGCGCTGGAGCGGCCGCCGATCGTCCTCCCCGCGGCGGGGCCAGGGGATGGCCGCGCCGTACGGATTGGCGGGATCCGCGGCGGCAAGGAGATGGACCGCGCGCTCGTGGGGCGAGCGGGCGGGCTCGCGAAGCGCACGGAGGCGCTCCAGAGCACCCGCCTGAGCGAACTGGGCGGCCCCAAGCCCGTCGACGAAGTAGCCGCGGCGGATCCGACCCGCCTCCTCGAGCGCGCGAAGCACCGCGTAGACAGCCGAGAAGCCACCCTCGACACCCTCCGTGACGACCGCCTCCCGCGTCACGACACCGTGCCGGTCGAGCAGGGCGAGGCTCAGTGCGTGGAGGCGCTCGGTCGGCGTCGGGCGGGTCGCGACCGTGCCCTCCCCTGGCTCCTCGTCGACTTCGACCAGCGACCAGCGGCCGGCGGCCTCCGGCGGGCCTAGAGAAGTCAGCCGACCGGGCCGGCGCCGCGCGTCACGGGCCGGCCGCTTCCAGCGCAGCGCACGGAGCGGGACGAACGTGTCGTTCGTGACCTCGCCGGCCCAGACGAGGTCCCACAGCGCGTCGAGGACGTCGCGGTCCGAGCCGCCACCCGCCGCGGCAAACAGCTCTCGGTAGAACGAGGCGCCCCGCCGGCGCAGGTGCTCGCGGATCGCCGCGTGCCGGGGACCGGCGGGGATGTCGACGCCGTCCGCCCGGCCCACAGGACGAAGGACCTCGTGTCCCGGGCGGTAGAGCGCGATCCGCCCGTCGTCTCGACCGAGGCTCCCCCGCCCGACCCACGCGACTTCGCCCATCGCACCCAGCTCGTCCAGGAGGCGCGGCTGGTAGCCCGGGATCCGGGCCGGCAGCACGTCCCGCTCGAGAACGGAGGCCGGGATCGCGAGGCCGGCGAGCTGGTCGACGACCTCCGCTAGCCGCTCGAGTGCGGCCACGGGCCGAAGCGCCGTCGGCGCCTCGCCGGCAACGGCGACCCCGTGCCAGGCCGGCAGGAACCGACCGAGCACCGCCGGATCGACCGGCTCCACCTCGCGCCGCAACCGGGCCAGCGACCGGCGGCGGAGGATCCGCAGGACATCCGGATCGATCCATTCGCGCTCCGAACCGCCCGGCCGAAACTCGCCGCGCAGGATCGTCCCGGCCTCGAGAAGTCGCTCGAGCGCACTCTCGACGACGCCGATCGGCAGCCCCCATCGGCGCGCCGGGTCGGGCGCGAGAAACGGGCCGTTCGTCCGGGCGAACCGCGCGAGCAGGCCGTCGAGGGCGGCCGTTGCAGGCAGGAGGAACGCGTCGGGTACGCCAGTCGGCGGCGAGACCCCGACCGCGTCGCGGTAGCGCGCAACGTCCTCGATTGCGATCCAGCGGTCGTCTCCCGCGACGCGGGCCGGTACCGCCCGGCGTGAGGCGACGAGCTCCGTCAGCCACGCGTCGCCTGCCGCTGCCCCGCCCTCGGTCCGCGCGGCGATCTCATCCGCGGAGAGGTCACCCAGCCGTCGCAGCAGGTCGTGGAGCTGATCGGCGGTTGTGGCGCGGCGGTCGTCAGTCAGGGCCTGGAGGCTCAGCTCGAGATCCGCGAGGGCCTCCGGATCGAGCAGCTCGCGAAGCTCCTCCTGGCCGAGCAGCTCCCGCAGGAGGTCGCGGTCGAGCGTGAGCGCCCCCGCGCGACGCTCTGCGAGGGGCGCATCGCCGTCATACATGTAGGCGGCGACGTAGTCGAACAGGAGGGAGCTCGCGAACGGGCTCGCCCTAAGCGTCTCCACGCGATGGACGGCGATCTCTCGACTGGCTACGCCGCCGAGCACCTCCCGCAGCGCCGGCAGGTCGAAGACGTCCGAGAGGACCTCGCGGTACGTCTCGACGAGGATCGGGAAGCTCCCGTAGCGGGAGGCGACGGCAAGCAGATCCGCGGCACGCTGGCGCTGCTGCCAGAGCGGCGTCCGCGTTCCGGGCCGGCGCCGCGGCAGGAGCAGGGCACGAGCGGCGTTCTCCCGGAACCGCGAGGCGAACAGCGCGCTGCTGGCCACCTGGCCGACGACGAGCTCCTCCAGCTCGTCGGGCTCCGGGAAGAGGAGCGGCTCGATTGTCTCGAAGGGCATCTCGATGTCGGGCAATCGGATCGCGATTCCGTCGTCGGACCAGATCGTCTGCACCTCGGCCCCGATCTTCTCGCCGATCCGCGCCTCGAGGGCCAGCGACCACGGCGCGTGGACGCGGCCGCCGAACGGCGTCAGGACGACGAGCCGCCAGTCTCCGAGCTCGTCTCGGAACCGCTCGACGACGATCCGCCGATCGGTCGGCAGGGCTCCAACGACCTCACGCTCGTCCTCCAGGTAGGCGATGAGGTTCTCGGCCGCGAGTTCGTCCAGATCGTGGTCGGCCTTCAGTCGATCCAGGGCAACCCGCCGGCCTCGCGGGCCCCGGCCCAGGTCGGCCTCGGCCTCGCGAACGAATGCCCCTAGCGCACGTCCCAGCTCGATCGGCCGCCCGACGGCATCGCCGTGCCAGAACGGCAGCTTGCCCGGCACCCCCGGCGCCGGCGACACCGTGACCCGGTCGTGACCGATCTCCTCGATTCGCCAGCTGCTGGCCCCGAGCGTCATGACCTCGCCGACGCGGCTCTCGTAGACGTACTCCTCGTCGAGTTCGCCTACGCGCCGGCCGGGTGTCCCCGCCTCGCCGACCATGAAAACGCCATAGAGCCCGCGGTCCGGGATCGTGCCGCCGCTCGTGACTGCGACGACGCGGGCGTCCCGCCGACCTTCGATCACGTCCGTGACGCGGTCCCACGTGACGCGCGGCTTCAGTTCCGCGAACTCGTCGCTGGGGTAGGCACCGGCCAGCATCCCGAGCACGCCTTCAAGAACCTCCCGGCTGAGCGTCTCGTACGGCGTCGCGCGAGTCGTAGTGGCGAGCAGATCGTCGACCGTCCAACGATCCATGACGGTCATCGCGACGAGCTGCTGGGCGAGGACGTCGAGCGGGCTGCGCGGCAGCAGCGTTGCCTCGATGGAGCCGTCGTGCATGCCCTTGGCGACGACCGCGGCCTCGAGGAGGTCGCCCCGGTACTTCGGGAAGATCACACCCTTCGACGGCGCGCCCACCTGGTGCCCGGCCCGCCCGACCCGCTGGAGACCCCGCGCGACCGATGTCGGGCTCTCGACCTGGATGACGAGGTCGACGGCGCCCATGTCTATGCCGAGTTCGAGGCTGCTCGTCGCGACGAGGGCCGGCACGCGGCCGGCCTTGAGCTCCTCCTCGATCGCGAGGCGCTGCTCGCGGGCGATCGATCCGTGGTGGGCGCGGACGAGCTCTTCTCCGGCCAGGTCGTTGAGGCGCTGGGCGAGCCGCTCTGCGAGGCGGCGGCTGTTCGTGAAGACGATCGTGCTGCGATGCTCGCGGATGAGCTGGAGGATCGCGGGATGGATCGCCGGCCAGATGCTGGTCCGTGCCTCCGGGTTCGTGGCTGGGCCGCCGGGCTGCTGGTCCAGGGGCAGGATCTCGCCCGGAGCGGTCATGTCCTCGATCGGGACAACGACCCGGAGCTCGAGCGGCTTGCGGGTGCCGGCGTCGACGACCGTCACCTCGCGGCCCGGCCCGACGCCGCCGAGGAACCGGGCGATCGTCTCGAGCGGTCGCTGTGTCGCGCTGAGCCCGATCCGCTGCGGCGGGCGTGCGCCCGCTCGCCGTTTTCGCCGGACGCTATGAGCCGCTCCAGGCGCTCCAGGCTGAGGGCGAGGTGCGCGCCGCGCTTCGAGCCGGCAATCGCGTGGACCTCGTCGACGATAACGTGCTCGACGCCGCGGAGGATCTCGCGGGCCTGGCTGGTGAGCATGAGGTAGAGCGACTCGGGTGTCGTGATGAGGATGTCGGGCGGCCGGCGGGCGAGGTTCCGGCGGTCCTCGGCTGGTGTGTCGCCGGTCCTGCTGGCGACGGTGATGTCCGGCGCCGGCTCGCCGAGCCGGCCCGCGGCAAGGCCGATGCCGGCCAGAGGTGCCCGGAGGTTCCGCTCGACGTCGTAGGTCAGTGCCTTGAGCGGCGAGATGTACAGGACCCGGACGGTTCCGGGCTGCTCCTTCGACCGCGGCGGGCGCGGCGTTGCGGCTAGGCGGTCGAGCGTCCAGAGGAAGGCGGCAAGGGTCTTGCCGCTGCCCGTTGGGGCGTGGATCAGTGTGTGATGCCCGGCCGAGATCGCCGCCCAGCCCTCCACCTGCGCCTGCGTCGGCGCTTCGAATGTCGCCTCGAACCAGGCCCGGACGGCCGGACTGAACGGAGCGAGCGGATCGGCTGCAGGAGTCGCGATAGCCACGGGCGAAGAGTATAGGCGCGAAACTGCATTTCGACCACATGTTCGGTTTAGCGAGGACCGGTGCAGGCTCGCATCGGACTTAAGGCTGATTGGCCGAAACGCTGGTACTTGCTAGCTCGTCCGTGGAACACTTGGCGATGTGACAGGGCACGTCGCGCGCTTCCCCCACCGCCCCCGCTTCCGCCGGTCAGCGATTCTTGCGTCGATCGTGCTCGGGTCGATGCTCGCGGCGCCCTGGTCGCTTAGCGCAGCCGATCCGAAGCCCGCCCCGACCGATGGTCCGGAGATGTTCCGCCTGCCCGACGGTCCGGGCACGCCGCCCCGAGCACCCGCCGAGGAGGCTGCCGTCGGCTCAGCCGGGTTCCACGATACGGTGGTCTTCTCCAACCTCACCCAGCCGACGGCTGTGGCATTCGCGACGGATGGCCGGGTGTTCGTCGCGGAGAAGCGCGGAACGATCAAGTTCTTCGACTCGGTCTCGGACTCTACCCCGACGACGTACGCGGACCTCCGCACCAACGTCCACGACTACTGGGATCGTGGGCTGCTCGGTCTCGCCCTCGACCCGAACTTCACCTCGAACGGCCGCCTCTACGTGCTCTACACCTACAACCACATCCTCGGCGAGCCCCCCGGCCCCAAGTGGGTCGACGTGAACGGCAACGACATATGTCCGAACCCGCCCGGCTCGACCACCGACGGCTGCGTCGCGAGCGCCCGCCTCTCGCGCCTCGAGTCGAACGGGGGCGGTGTCTGGGACCAAGACGAGCACGTCCTCGTCGAGGGCTGGTGCCAGGTTCACCCGAGCCACTCGATCGGCACTGTCGCGTTCGGCGCGGACGGGGCCCTCTACGCGGGCGGCGGGGAAAGCGCGAGCTTCGTCAATACGGATTACGGCCAGGACTTTGGCCCAGGCGACGACACGACGCCCGACAACCCGTGCGGCGATCCCCCGTCGCCTGTCGGGACCGCCCTCAGCCCGCCGTCGTCGGAGGGCGGCGCCCTTCGCTCACAAGACATGCGGACGAGCGGCGACCCGGTCGGGCTGTCCGGGACGATCATCCGCGTCAATCCGTCGAGCGGCGCCGGCATGCCCGACAACTGGTTTGGAACCAGCCCGGACCTCAACAAGCGACGAGTCGTCGCCTTCGGCCTGCGGAACCCGTTCCGGTTCACCTTCCGGCCGGGCACGAGCGAGCTATGGATCGGCGATGTAGGGGCACTGAGCTGGGAGGAGTTCAACCGAGTCACCAACCCCAGAGGAGCACCCGCGAACTTTGGCTGGCCGTGCTACGAAGGCCCGAACAAGAGTTTCCAGTTCGACTCGCTGGACCTGACGCTCTGCGAGAATCTGTACGCGGACGGCACCGCACGCGGGCCCTACTACGCCTACCCCCGCGGCGGACGTGTCGTGCCTGGCGATCCATGCCCCGACGGAGCGATCCCCGGCGCGGTGATCTCCGGAGCGGCCTTCTATCCAGCGACCGGCGGCCCGTTCCCGGCGGTGTACCGGCGTGCACTGTTCTTCAGCGACTACGGCCGCAAGTGCATCTGGGCGATGCACGCAGGATCGGACGGTCTGCCGGACGCGACCCAGATCGAGACCTTCGCGTCGGGGTTGGGCGGCCCCGTCGACATCAAGATCGGGCCGGACGGCGGGCTCTACTACGTCGGATTCGACGACGGCAAGATCCATCGAATCACCGTCGGGCCGCGCGCTGTCGCGACGGCCGATCCGATATCAGGCCCCGCCCCGCTCTCCGTCGACTTCGATGGCTCGGCGTCGACGGACCCAAAGGGCGGCTCGCTGGCGTACGCATGGGACCTCGACGGCGACGGCCAGTTCGACGACTCGAACACGGTCGCGCCCACCTACGAGTACACCGAGAACGGCGTCGTTGCCGCCCGTCTCCGGGTGACGGACGCCCTCGGAGCCTCTGACATCGCGACTGTTTCGATCAGCGTCGGCAACACCCCGCCGGTCGCCTCGATCGCGACACCATCGCCGAGCCTGACCTGGTCGGTCGGCGATCCGATCAGCTTCATTGGCAGCGCGACCGACGCCGAGGACGGCCCAGAGCCGGGAAACAGGCTTGTGTGGTCGGTGATCATCAATCACTGCCCGGACGCGTGCCATCCGCACACGCTCCAGACGAGCACGGGAGCGAGCGGCTCGTTCCCCGCCCCGGACCACGGCTATCCGTCCAGCCTGGAGATCCGCCTCGTCGCGACGGATGCCCACGGGGCTGCGTCGGCGCCGGTCAGCGTGACCCTCCAGCCGAAGACGGTCGATTTGTCGATCCGCTCAGATCCGCCCGGCGTGCAGCTGACCGCCGGCGAGACGACCGACGTGGCGCCATTCATCGCGAGGTTCATCAACAAGTCGGTCGTCCAGGTGTCTGCTCCAGCGACCGCGACGATCGGCGGGCGACCGTATGGGTTTGCCGGGTGGTCGGACGGGCTGGCGGCCTCGCACTCGCTGACCGCCCGATCGACGACCCCGCCCCTCATCGCGACCTACGCGCCGGGCACGACCTACGTCCCGATCGCGCCGGTTCGCCTCGTCGACACGCGCTCAAGTCCGGCAGGCCCGCTCGCCTCAGGGGTCACGCGGAGCTTCGCCGTCGCTGGCGCGGCGGGAATCCCCGCCAACGCGGTCGCGATCACCGGCAACCTGACTGCCGTCGCGCCGACGGCCGCCGGTTGGATCAGCCTGTCGACGAGTTCGTCCGTCGCCGCGACGACCTCCGCCCTGAACTTCCCGGCGGGCGACACGCGCGCGAACGGCGTGACGATGTTGCTCGGCGACGACGGCAGGTTGTCGGCGGTCTTCAACGGGGGATCGGGAACGACCCACCTCATCCTCGATGTCACCGGCTACTTCCTCGCGACCAACGCCGGAGCGACGTTCACGCCGCTCGGACCTGCCCGGGTGCTCGACTCCCGGACCGGACAGGGCGGCTTCTCGACTCCGTTCGTGTCGGGGACGCCGCGCCGGATCCAACTGACCGGCATCGCGGGGATCCCGCTAGATGCCGTGGCCGTGACGGGGAACCTGACCGTGACCGGCCAGACGGCCGGCGGCTACGTCTCGATGACGACAGCCGCGATCATCGACGCCGACGGTCTCGACCGTCAACGTTCCGCGCGGCGATACCCGGGCGAATGGGTTGACGATCAAGCTCTCGTCCGCCGGCCGGGCGTATCTCGTGTACGTCGGCGGGACCGCCGGCGTCTCGACGGCCGACCTCATCTTCGACGTGACCGGCTATTACCGCGCGGGTACCGGCGGGTTGCGCTTCTATCCGCTCGATCCGCGGCGGATCTTCGACAGCCGCTTCGGCGATCCACCGTCGCTCCAGGCCGGTGTTCCGCGGGCGATCGGCGTGGTTGCTGCGGGTACGATCCCGAGCGACGTCGATGCGGTCACGAGCAACGTGACGGTCGCCGGCCAGACCCAGGGTGGCTACCTGTCGATCACGACGACGTCGACGACGACCCCGACGACGTCGACGATCAACTTCCCGCTCGGCGATGTCCGGGCGAACAACACGGTGAACGCGCTCGACGGGACGGGTCGTTTCTGGGCGATCTTCAAGGCGCCATCGGGCGCCCGAACGCACTTCATCGTCGATCTGGCCGGCTATTTCCGCTGACGCGGCGCCCCTCAGCGCCTGACAAAGTGGCGAGCGCCAGGGTCCACCAACCGAAGCCGGTGATCGGGTTCGTCCGTGACAAAGCCCGCGCCGTCGTAGATCCGCGCCGCGATGGCGCTCCGGAGCGCGCGGTCCAGCGGCTCGACTGGGTCGCGCTCGGCAAGCGTGACCGTGGCCACCCACGGCGTCGAGGCGCCATCGAACGCGTCGACGTGGGCGGCGAGCATCCGCGTCGCCAGGCCCTGTCGGCGCCACGCAGGGGCAACCCCGATCGCGAGGACGGACCGTGGGGAATCCGGCGCGGCCGCATCGTCGAGAGCGGACGCGACCAGGCCTACGGCGGTCGCGCCGTCGACGGCCATCGTGAGGCTGAGGGCGGGCGAAGTCAGCAGGTCACGGAGCAATGCGCCGTCCAGGTTCGCGACGAGGCGCGGCGCGAGCGTGAGCCGATCCAGTGTCCCTCGGTCGACGACATCGACGATCTCGGCGTCGGCCGACGGTCGAGCCGCTCGTCGCGGCGCCGTCATCGGCCGCCAACGGCGGCCCGATCGGCGACCACCAGCCGCGATCGACCCCCTCGCGGATCAAGCGCGGCACGCTGACGATGCGCGCCAGCTCGGCGATCGCGAGCGACCCCGCCTCGGCGTCGCGCTGCTCGGCGTCGAATGGCAGGCCGGCGTTCGGTGGGTCATCCAGAGTCTCCGGCAGCGACAAGTCGCCGTATCGGGCGGCTTCCTCGGCCCAGCGAGCCCGCCACTCCGCGGGCAGCCGATCCGGAGCCTCGCGGTGGGCGCCCGCGAGCCAGACATGGGCCCAGGCCCGCGGCACGACTCGGTATACGCCATAGCCACCGCCACCGGTCGCCAGCCAGCGCCCACCGGTCCAGCGATGGGCGATGCCGTCGACGAGGCGGGCCGCCGCGCCCATCGCCGTCGTCGTGACGTTGAGGTGAGCGAGCGGGTCCGAGGCGTGCGTGTCGCAGCCGTGCTGGCTCACGACGATGTCGGGCCCGAACGCCGCCGCGAGTTCGGGGAGCAACGTTTCGACCGCCGTCAGCCAGGCCCGCTCGCCGGTACCGGGCTCGAGCGGCACGTTGACAGCCGAGCCTGCGGCCGGGCCCTCGCCGACCTCCGCCACCGACCCGCTGCCCGGAAACAGATACCGGCCGCTCTCGTGGAACGAGACCGTCATGACGCCGGGATCGTCCCAGTGGATCGCCTGGACGCCGTCGCCGTGATGGACGTCGAGATCGACGTAGAGCACTCGCAGCCCGGCCTGCCTCGCCTTCGCGATTGCGAGGGCCGGATCGTTGTAGATGCAGAATCCCGACGCCCGCGACGGCATCGCGTGATGGAGCCCGCCGCCCGGGTGGAAGGCGTGGATTGCGGCGCCGCTGAGTATCGCCTCCATTGCCCGGCTCGAACCGCCTGCGACCGCGGCACCAGCATCGTGCATGCCTGGAAACGGCGGGTCGTCGCCCGGCCCGATCCCCGCCTCGGGCGCCCCCCACGGGTCGTTGTCCAACTCCGAGAGCCGTTTGACGGTCTCGATGTAGCCGCTCGTGTGGCAGAGAAGCAGCTCCTCGTCCGAGGCTGGCTCCGGTGCGAGGCCGGGCTCTGCGCCAAGGTGTCTGAGCAGGTCGATGGCGGGGCCGAAGCGACGCGGCGTCAGGGGGTGTCTCGACCCGAAATCGTAGGTCAGCGACCGCGGGCCGAACACGAGCAGGGGTGGCGGGGCCATGTCCCGGACCATACCGCCTCGCGTGGCACGATATCGCCGTGGAGAGGACCTATTCGACCCCGCTCATCGACAAGCTCGGCGTGCGACCTGGCAGCCGGGTCGCGATCGTCGGTCCGGTCGATCCGGACCGCTCGTTCCGGCAGCTGCTCGAAGAACGAACGGACGATGTGACCGACGGCGACCCCCTGCCCGACACCGACCTCGTCTTCCTCGCCGCCGACAGCATCCCTGAACTCTCCTCGTTGCCCGATCTGCGCAGCCGCATCCGCCCGAATGGCGCGATCTGGGTGATCTCCAAGAAGGGACGTGCCGCGACGCTCCGCTACGCGGATCTCCTCGAGGCGGCGCAGAAGAGCGGCCTCGTCGACAACAAGGTCGCCTCCTTCTCCGAAACGCACACCGCGCTCCGGTTCGTGATTCCCGTCGCGCTGCGGCCGCGCCCCTGAGAGCGAGTACCATCCGCGCATGGGCGACGCACTGCTGGTTCTGCTCGTGATCCTCGCGGTGGTCCTCGTCTGGCGAGGACCGAAGACGCTACCTAAGCTCGGCCAGGCGCTGGGCCGCGGGGTCCGGGAGGCGCGGCGCGAGGTCGAGTCGGCGGATCCCGACAAGCCGGAGACGCCCGACTGACCTCAGGCGGCCGACGGCCCGGCTGACGACGTCGATTACTCCACGAGATCTGCCGCGATCGCCCGGACTTCCGCCACGTTCGCCGCCGTGAGCGCGCGAGTGGCCGCCTCGCGACAGGCCTCTACATCCAGGCCCGCCAGCATCACGCGAAGAGCCGCGAGCGAACCGGGCGCAACGCTCAGCTCGTCGACGCCGAGGCCGACGAACAGCGCCGCGGCCTGAGGATCCGCCGCCGCTTCACCGCAGACGGCGACTGGGCGGTCGTGCGGTCGTGCGGCATCGGTGACGAGCCGGATCAGGCGAAGGACCGCGGGCTGGAGCGGCGTCCCGAGCTCGGCGAGGGCGGGGTTCGTCCGGTCGGCGGCGAGCGTGTACTGGACGAGATCGTTGGTCCCGATACTGAAGAAATCGACAATCGGGGCGAAGGCATCTGCGAGGATCGCCACCGACGGGATCTCGACCATGATCCCGAGCCGGACATCCGTGGCGACGTCAGCGCCGGCACGACGCGAGGCCGTCGTCGCGGCATCGATGGCCTCCCGCGCCGCGGCGACCTCGTCGACCGTTGTGACCATCGGCAGGAGGAGCCGGAGCGGCGAGCCCGGGTCTGACTCGAGGAGTGCCCGGAGCTGCGTTTCAAACAGGTCAGGCTGGCTCAGCCCGAGCCGAAGCCCGCGGACGCCGAGGGCCGGGTTCATCTCGGCCTCGGCGGGAAGGTACGAAGCCGGCTTGTCGCCGCCGATATCGAGCGTCCGGAATACGACCGGCCGGCCGGGGAGGCACGCGGCGATCTGGCGATAGACCGCTCGCTGCTCCTCGACGCCCGGTGGCGCGGCGCGGCCGAGGAACAGCAGCTCCGTCCGAACGAGCCCGATGCCCATTGCGCCCGCTGTGGCCGCGGCCTTAGCTTCCCGTACCGACCCGACATTCGCTTCGAGCGCAACGGGCAGCTCGGCGGCGCCGGCAAGCCGATCAAGCCCGTCGAGGCCGGCCGCAGCGGGCCCCTCGACCGGCGTGACCGCCGCCAGGGCACGGATCTCGAGATCGGTCGGTTCGACGAGGAGGCGGCCGCCGGTCCCGTCGACGGCGACGTCGACACCATTGAGTCCGGCATCGAGCGCCGGGCCAAGGCCGAGGGCCAGCGGGATCCCCAGCGCCCGTGCCACGATCGCCGCATGGCCGGTCGGGGCGCCGCCTGCGAGCGCGAGCCCGGCCACGAGCTCCGGTCGGATGACGGCGACCACGGACGGATCTAGATCGTCCGATGCGACGATGGCCGGCGCGCCATCGCGATGGTGGAGGGCCGGCCGGACGCGCCCGAGAAGCTGATCGACGACCCGTCTCCCGACATCCCGCAGGTCGGCCGCCCGCTCGCGGAAGTACTCGTCGTCGACGCCGGCCAGCTTGTCGGCCTGTTCCGCGGTGACAGATTCGATGGCCTCTGCGGCATCGGCGCCGGCGTCGATCGCGGCCAGCGCCGGCTCGACGATCCCGGGATCGGTCGCGAAGAGCGCCTGCGCCTCGAAGATCGCCCCGATCTCGTCGCCGGCCCGGCTCGCCGTGTCGCGGGCGAGTGACGACAGCTCCGCGCTCGCCGCGTCGAGGGCCGCCCGGAGCCGGGCTTTCTCGATGTCGAGATCGCGAATGACGCCGGTCGCGGCGCGCGGAGCCGCGCTCGCAGCGGTCGGCCCCGGAGGGGACGGAGGTAGCCAGAGCAACCGCCCGACGCCGACGCCCGGCGATCCAGGTCGCCCGGCGAGGGTTGCCCGGGCCACGGTTGCCACGCTCAGCCCGAGGTAGCGGTCGCGGCGAGGACGCCGAGGAGAAGCGCCGACGAGGTTGCGCCAGGATCCTGGTGGCCGATGCTCCGTTCGCCCAGGTACGACGCCCGGCCCTTCGTCGCGAGCATCGGGATCGTGGCCGCGGCGCCCGCGTCGGCTGCGCCGTGAGCGGCCGCGACGACCGCTGCCAGGTCGCCGCCGCCGTCGAGCGCCTCGCGTGCCGCACGCGACGCCGGAAACAGCGCGTCGAGCATGGTCTTCTCGCCCTCCGCGGCCTTGCCGAGCGCCGCGATCCCACCGGTCGCTGCCTCGAGGGCCGCGACGAACGCCGCCGCGGTCGATGGATGCTCGCCCGCGAGCGCCGCGGCACCGCGGAGGAAGGCCGTACCGTACAACGGCCCGGACGCACCGCCGACGGTGCTGATCAGCGTCTTTCCGGCTTGACGGAGCAGGTCGGCGGTGGCGGCGGCATCGGTTGCGTCGTCGCCCGGAGCTTCCCGTCTGTCGAGCATCGTCACGATCGCCGCGAACCCCCGGTCCATGTTGATTCCGTGATCGCCGTCGCCGATCTTCTGGTCGAGCGCAGTAAGCCCGGCGGCCTCCTCGTGGACCCTGGCGGCTGATGCGCGCAACCAGGCTACAAGCCCGTCATGCATCGAGAGAATTCCTCGCTCCCGGTTTCAGTGTCGCGACCTGCCGGGCGAGTCGACGCTCACCCGGCAGTCGCCGTTGGTGCGGGGCGGTCAGCCCCGCGGTCTGTTCCGCGTCGCGCTCAGACGCGCCAGCGCAGAGCCGGCGTGTAGACCGGGGCGTCCCACAGCCGGACGAGATCGTCGTCGAGCTTGAGCAGCGTGACCGAGAAGCCGGCCATCTCGAGGCTCGTGATGTAGTCGCCGACGAGGCTCCGACCGATGGAGATCCCCTTGCCCTTGAGGATTTTGTTGACGCTGTTGAAGGCGCCGTAGAGCTCGATGAGCGGGGTTCCGCCCATGCCGTTGACGAACGCGAGGACGGAGTCGCCCTTGCCGAGCCCGAGGTCTGAGACGATCGGCGAGACGAGCCACTCGGCCATCTCGTCGATCGAGGCGAGCTTCTCGCGACGCCGCCCGGGCTCCCCGTGGATCCCGATCCCGACCTCGACCTCGTCGTCGCCCAGCTCGAACGTCGGAGTGCCGGCCGCCGGCACGATACAGCTGGTCAGGGCGAGTCCCATCGAACGGCCCTGGGCGTTGACCTTGACAGCGGTTGCCGTGACGTCGGCGAGCGAACCGCCCCCCTCCGCGCGGGCGCCCGCGATCTTCTCGACGAGGACGGTCACGCCAACTCCGCGGCGACCGGCCGTGTAGAGCGAGTCCTGGACCGCGACGTCGTCATTCGTGACGACCGAGCTGACCTCGATCTCGCCGGCGACGAGCTCCGCCGCCATCTGGAAGTTCAGGACGTCGCCCGTGTAGTTCTTGACGATGTGGAGGACGCCGGCACCGCCGTCGACGGCCCGGGTCGCGGCCTCCATCTGATCGGGCACGGGGGACGTGAAGATGTTGCCCGCGGCCGCGGCGTCGAGCATGCCCAGCCCGACAAAGCCCCCGTGCAACGGCTCGTGGCCGGAGCCGCCGCCCGAGATCAGGGCGACCTTGCCCTTCGTGGGTCCGCCGGCGCGGAGCACGACGTTGTTCTTGAAGTCGATCTTGACGAGATCCGGGTGGGCGGCCTCGAGGCCGGCCAGGCTTTCCGGGACGAGGTCTTCGACCTTGTTGACGAGCTTCTTCATCTTGGTCGGTGCGTTTGTGGCCATGCTGGCCTCCCTTCGGTGACTGGCTCGTGAATTGTCCTCTCAGGCGTCGGCGTGGGCAACCTCGGCCACCGCCGCGCCGGGGACCGTCGCGGTCCGGGTGTGACCGATGAATTCGTACAGGAACGCGCCTACGAGGCCGCCTGCGATCGGCCCGACGATGTAGACCCACAGCTGGTCGAAGTTCGTCTTCGCGCCGATCAGGCCGCCGAGGAGCTCTGGGCCGATCTGGCGGGCGGGATTCAGGGCAGCGCCGGTGATCGGGCCGACGAGGATGATGATCCCGTAGACGATGAAGCCGATGACCACGCCCGCGAAGCCGGCGGGCGCGCGACCGTCGACCGCGGCCCCGAAGACCGTGAAGACGAGGATCGCGGTCCCGATGATCTCGGCCGCCAGGCCGACGAGGTTACCCGCGCTGGCGTTGACGCTGACGGCTCCGAGACCGAGCGTCGCCGGATTGTTCCCGCTGAGGATGACGAGCGTCAGCCCGGCGCCGATGAATGCGCCGACGAGCTGGGCCGCGATGTAGCTGCCCGCCGTGGTCGCGTCGATCTTGCGGGTTGCGAATAGGGCGATCGTGACGGCCGGATTGATGTGGCAACCGCTGATGTGACCGACGGAATAGACGGCGGCGAAGATCGCGAACGCGAACGCGAACGAGATCGTTGACAGCTCCGCGCTACCGAACGGATTGCTACCGGTCAGCAGGAGCGTCAGCGGCACGGAGCCCGCGCCGATGAACACGAGGATGGCGGTTCCGATCGCCTCTGCGGTCAGCTTCTGGGACAACGTGGGTGACGTCGACACGAGAATATTCCTCCTTCAGGTCTGTTCGGCGTCGCTCTGCGACGGCTGGACGGCGGCGCCGAGCTCCTCGAGCAGGGCCGCCAGGGCGGCGTCGTCGTCGGGGCCATCGGCGGCGAGGGTGATCTCGGCTCCCGGGCGGATCGTCAGGCCGAGCAATGCGATGAGGCTCTTCACGTCGGCCGTCCGGTCGCCGACGTTGATCGTGATTCGACTCTGGAAGCGTCCGGCGGTCCGGACCACCTGGGCGGCCGGGCGGGCGTGGAGTCCGGCGGGATCGAGGACGGTCAGGTGAAGCTCGGCCATCGTCAGTCCGTCGGCATCTTCTGCATCGAGGCGGCACCCGCGGCCGCCTCGGCGACCTCGTCGAGCGTCGCACCGACGCTTGCCTGGACTGCGGCCAGGATCGCGCCCTCGACGAGCGGTGCGTCGCTCACCCGGAGTCGTGCCCGTTCATCGGCGTTGAATTCCTCGAGGGCAAGCTCGAGGCTGAGAGCAGCGCTTCCAAGATCCAGCAGGATCAGGGTCCCGTGGGCACCGCCTTCGAGCGTCGAGCGGATCGCCGCGGCGATGCGTGGCGCGCTCGTCCCGAGGCGGCCGTCATCCGTTCCGCCGGCCGTCGCCACAGGGACGTCTGAGCCGGCTACCTGGAGGACCATGTCCCGCAACCCGTCGGCGATCGACGAGCTGTGGGAGATGAGTACGAGACCGACCAATCGTCCCTCCTTTCGCCTTCTTCGGGTGAGGCCACCCATGCTGGACGGCAACCTGTCAAGAAGAAAGCAAGGAAGAATTCGAATACGCGTTGGATCCACTTAGGGTGCCATTCGGAGCCCGTCGCGCGATTGCCGCGTTCGTGGCCCGCTGTCTACACTCGGCCGATCGGAATCCGCCAGGAATGCCGCGTGTCCGTTCCGACACCTTCCACTTCCGAGCCGGTCGAGTCGGCCGGTCGCCGCGTCGGCCGCGTCGGTAGAAGGCATCGATGCCGCCGATCTTCGGGCCGCCCTGCTTCGCGCTCGGCGGGCGGTGGACCGCCATGCGGCCGCGCTGACCCGGCTCGATGCCGTCCTCGGCGACGGCGACCACGGCGACAACCTTTCGACCGGATTCCGGGCGGTGGAGGAGCTCCTGGCCGAGCTCCCGCCCAAAACGCCGCCAGGGGACCTCCTGCGCGCGGTCGGACACAGGCTAGTTGCCACTGTCGGCGGTGCATCGGGGCCGCTCCTCGGGACCGCGTTCATCGAGGCCGGGTTCCGCGCCGGGGATACGGACACGTTGCGACCACCGCTTGTCGCGGATATGTTCGTGGCCGCGGCAGCGGGACTTGCGCGGCGCGGGCGATGCGCCGTGGGCGACAAGACCATCCTCGACACGCTCGGGCCGGCGGCGGAGGCGTTCGCGACAACGGTCTCGGCAGGGGGTTCCGGGGCGGCGGCTCAGCGCGCGGCACTCGTCGCGGCACGGGCCGGGATGCGATCGACACGCCCGCTCATCGCCCGGCGCGGCCTGGCGCTCCGGCTCGGCGAGCGATCCATCGGTCATCTCGATCCGGGAGCCGTCTCGTGCTTCGTCCTCCTCCTCGCAATGGCGGAGCGATGACGGATCAAACCGCCGGGGGAGACGAGACCGAGGAGGTCGCGCGGCTGCGGGACCGGATCTCGGCGCTCGAAGGCGACCATCGTCGGGCGTTCGACCAGGCGCAGCGGGAGGCGGACGCCCTGTTCGCCCAGTACCAGCTCAGCCAGCTCATCGCGTCGGGCGGGTCGCCGGCGGAGCTCGGGCGCGCGGTCATCGTCGAGCTCGTCCGCCTGTCGGGGGCTGCCGCGGGCGCGATCTGGCTCGGTGAGACCGGCCGGCCCGAGCTCGGGTTGCTCGCCTCGACCGGGGCATTCGATGAGCCGCTCCCGGATCGGCTGGCCGGCGTCGCAGAAGGGCGCCGCATAGCAGCCGAGCGGCCCGACCTCGAGCTCCTTGTGCTGGGCGAGGAGCCGCCGGCGACGCTCGTCGCCCTGCGCATGCCGGTCGAAGGCGGGCTCGACGCCGACGGGCTGCGAGTCGCGCAGCTCGCTCGGCACGAGCTCGCGGTCGCGTTCGGCGGGGCGCGGCTGCGGGAGGCCCTGGAGCGTGAACGCCACGAGCTCGGCGCCGTCGTCGACGGCGCCACCGACGTGATCCTCCAGGTCGATGACGCGAGGCGGGTCGTTCGGCTCAACCCGGCCGGCGAGCGAACGCTCACGATCGAGGCGGCGACGGCGATCGGCCGGACCTGCGGCGAGGTGCTGGGCTGTGCGGCGGCCGGCGGACACGGCGAGGAGCACTGTCCGCTCGGTGAGGTGATCGCGTCCGGCGAACCGATCGGTTACCGCGAAACGGCGATTCTGTCGCCGCTCGGCGGACCTATTCGCGTCGCCGGCGGCTACTCGCGCGCTCCGTCGGAGCCGGGCGGGGCTACCCGGGCGACGGCGATCCTGCGCGACATCACCGCCGTGCGCGCACTCGAGCAGCTTCGCGAAGGTTTCGTGGCGACGGTCAGCCACGAGCTGCGGACTCCGCTCGCCCTCGTTCGCGGCTACGCAGAGACGGTCCTCCATTTCGACCTGGACGCCGACCAGCAACGCGATTACGTGGACAGGATCCACCAGGTCACGACGCGCCTGGGATCGCTGGTCGACCAGATCCTCGATGTGACCCACCTCGACGCGGATCCGCTGATCCTCGAGCGCGCGCCGGTGGCGTTCGCCGCTCTCGCGGCGCGCCTGAACGGCGATCTCGCGCTGTCCGGCGACGACGCCCGCCTCGTCGTCGAGCTTCCGCCGGACCTCCCGCCGGTCGATGTCGATGCCGGGCGGATCGGCCGCGTGCTGGAGAACCTCGTCGGCAACGCCCTGAAGTACGCACCCGACGGGTCGCCAGTGGTTCTCCGGGCAGCCGTCGATGGCGACTGGCTCGTGGCGACCGTCGACGACGAAGGGGTCGGCGTGCCCGAAGCGGAACGGAGCCTGGTCCTCGAGCCGTTCCATCGCGCCTGGAACGTGCGCGAATCGCGGATTCCGGGGACCGGCCTCGGGCTCTACATCTGCCGCCGGCTCGTCGAGGCGCACGGTGGCAGGCTCTGGCTGGGCGATCGACCTGACGGGCGGCCGGGAACGCGCGTTGCCTTCAGCCTGCCGATCCTCGAGGACCGGCGACGCCTCGCCCGACGCGGCCATCGGCCGGCAGGGGCTGCCGCGCCGTCGCCGGAGGGCACCCGTGGCTGAGCGGATCCTCATCGTCGAGGATGAGCCAGAGTTCGCCGGGCTCCTCGAGCTGTGGATGGCGAAGGCAGGCTATCGCCCCGTCGTCGCGTCGAGCGGCAACGATGCGCTACGTCGCTTCTATGACGATCACCCCGACCTGGTCATCCTGGACGTCGCATTGCCAGGCCTCGACGGCTGGCAGATCATCGAGCGGATTCGCGAGTTCAGTCGGGTCCCGATCCTCATGGTCACGGCCCGGAGTTCGGAGACCGACAAGGTCCGCGGTCTCAAGCTCGGCGCTGACGACTACATCACGAAGCCGCTGAGCTTCCCCGAGCTCCTCGCCCGCGTCGAGGCCGCCCTGCGACGGGCATCGACGCCGACGCCGGAACGGCCGCGCCGGCTCCAGCACCGGGACCTCGTCGTCGATCTCGACGACCACCGGGCCCGGCTTCGCGGCAACGACGTCCACCTGACGCCGACGGAATTCCGCCTGCTCGCCTATCTCGTCGAGCATGCCGGGCAGCTCGTCGCCCATCGCCAGGTGCTCGCCGCGGTCTGGGGTGCGGGCTACGACGCGGACGTCCACCTTCTTCGGATGACGATCCGCAACCTTCGCATCAAGCTCGACGCCGTCGCCCCTGGGGAGTCTTACATCGCGACCGAATACGGGCTTGGCTACCGGCTGACGGGCGCGCGCTAGTCGGTTCGGTCGCGCAGGATCTGAACGCCCGCGTGGTTGGTGGCCGGCGTACGAAATCGGACGATCGTCGGGCCAAGGCCCTAACCTAAACCCGATGAACGGACACCCGCCTGTGGGCACCGAGATCGAGATTGAGCGGCCGGCGGCTGGTCCACACCGAACGACGGTCGAGATTGACGGGCGGTCCGTCGAGACCCTGGCCGACCTGCCGCCGCTTCGCGATCGGCTCCTCTTCGTCGGCCTCAATCCGTCGCCCGTCAGCGTCAGCGCCGGCCACTACCACCAGGGCAGGCTCGGGCGGACCTTCTGGCAGCGCCTCGTCAAGGCGACGATCCTGCCGTCCGACACGCCGATCGAAGCGGCCGACGATGCCCTCGTCGCGACCGGCCACGGCATCACCGACCTGCTCAAGCTGCCGACCGCGCGGGACGATGCGACGGACGCGACGCTGACCGCCGGCGTCGGGCCGCTCTGGCAGAAGATCGCGATCTGGCGTCCGGCGGCGGTCGTCTTCGTCTACAAGCGCGCCGCCGAGATCGCTTCGGGTCGTCGGCTCGAAGAAACGTGGGGCCAGCTGCATGGCGTCGCGCTAGCGGGCCGGCCGTGTTTCCTGATGCCCGGGCCGTATGCGGCCCGCAGCGAGGTCGACGAGGGGCTCAACTTCCTCCGGAACCTGGCGGCGTCACTCCCCCGTTGACCCGAAAACCTACAGATCCCGCGGTCCCGCGTGGCCCGGGAAGATCCGACCCGGACGCCGCGCCGCGATGACCTCGATCGACGCGGCCCGCGCAGCTTCGTCGACAGGACCCAGGACGGCCCGATCTGCCTGGGGACCGATCAGGTCGCCGACGATGATGGCCCCGGTGTCGGCCTCGACGTCGACGGCGTAGGCGACGTGGTCGGGTCGCACGCCCGGTGTCGCGATCGCCTCGAGCCCAGTGTCGCCATCGGTGATTCGTTCGCCAGCGGCGAGCTCGCGGACCGCGTATGAGAGTGGCGGGCCCCCGCCCGGACCGCAGTAGATCGGTACGCTCAACCGGAGGGCGAGACCTTCGGCACCGGCCGCGTGGTCCGGATCGACGTGGGTCAGGGCGATCGCGACGATCTCGCCGCCCGCTGCGGTTGCGGCGTCGAGAACTACCGTCGCGGCCTCATCCGACGGGTCGCCGGGGTCGACGAGCACGATCCGGCGCCGACCCACCAGATACGTGTTCAGGGTCTGGCCGGGCACGGCACCGGCGCCGGAAACCACGACCCGCGTGATCCCCGGCCGCTCCGCGATGACGCGGGGTGCGGCCACGGGGCCCGGCACGATCCGCCGCCGGATCTCCGCGAGCCCTGAGACATGCTCCAGTTGCTGGAGCGTCGCGCTCGTTGGGACCCACATCGCGAGGTCGCCCGCGGCCATCGCCTCGAGGGCGGCACGTGGCGTCTCCCAGCGATGCCCGACGATCTCGTCCGTTTCGAACGTCGCCTCTGCACCGTCCGGCAGATCGGCGACGAAGAACCGCGTGTCAAACCGGCGGACCATGATCGGCGGCGTCGTCCAATGGCCGATTGGCGCGAGGAGATCCGTCCGCAGCCGGAGATCCAGCGCCTCCGCCAGGTCCGGGAGTGTCGTGCGGCCGGCCAGGAGGGCCTCGCGCGCGGACGTTGCCGTAGCTGCGTCGAGTTGGGGCTCGGCGAGGAGCACGCCGGCCTCCTCGAACAGCTCGCGCACTGCGGCGAAGTAGCGGGCCAGCGCCGCGGGCGGGGCGAGGTCACCTCCGAGCGCAGCCCGGGCACCTTCAGGAGTGATCAGGGATCGCGCTGCGAGCCGCGGGTCGTCGTCGGCCGGGTCGACCGCGCCACCCGGGAAGACGTGCATGTCGGCGGCGAACGCCATCGTCGTCGGCCGGCGGGTAAGAAGGACTTCGGGGCCGCCGGGACCGGGCCGGAGCAGGACGACCGTCGCCGCCGGCCGAGGGGTAGCTCCGGTCTCCGTCACGTGCCGCACGTCCCGGGCCGTGCCTCGACTTGGTAGATCTCGCGGTCGATGGACGCCGACGGGGCACCCACGGCGACGCGCACGGACAGGAACGGCGTCAACGCGTACTCCGCCCGCGTCGGTACGAGGTCGCTCTCGAGGAGCCTCAGGATGAAGGTGGGACGGTCGCAGATCACCGAAGCAATCCGCGCCTCGCGGGTCACCCAGCCCTCGTAGACGATGTTCGTGTCGTCCACGATCAGGACGTCCGGTCGCTCCCCGCGGACGTGCTGGCCGTACCATAGCGGCGTCGATGCGTCCCACTCCGAGAAGATCACGGCGTTCGGCGGCAGCGCCGAGAAGACCGCCGCAACGTAGTCCTCGCCGGAGCGGTCCCCGCTCCGATCGGCGCTGGGCCAGGTCGACGACGCGAGCCAGACCGCGCCGACGATTGCAAGCGCGCCGACGACCACGCCCATGTCCGGCATCGCACCCGGGAACGGCCGGCGCCACTCGGCCACACCCCGCGCCAGATCGGCGATGCCGTTGACGGCGACCGCCACACCAAGGGCCAGAATCAGCCAGGGAACGAGCAGGTAGTGCTCGAGGCGCAGGTAGTTCGCCCAGACATAGATGCCAAATACGAGGATCGTGACCAGCGTGAGACCGAACGCCGGTCGCCGCCGGACGACGAGCGCGAGCCCGATCAGGCCGAGGAGCGGAATGACCGGCGTCGCCCGCTCCGTGACCAGGGCCCAGAGAGCGGGTAGCGAGCCAATGAACTCGCCGGGCCCCTTCGGACTCAGGAATTCGAACTGACCGCGGAACTGCGTGCCGCTGACAAGCCACCAGACGCTCTCGAGCGTCGTCGGGTGGTTGTACGCGAGCGGCGGATTGAGGCTGGCCGCGATCGGGATGTAGAGATAGACCGACAATCCGAGGAGGCCGGCGCCGGCGGCCGCGAGTAGCAGCCACGGCGTGGCGCGGAGCTCGCGGCGGCCGGCCCACAGCGCGTACAGGACCACGAACGGGGCGACGAAGAGCGTCAGCAGGTGGTTGCCCGCAGCAAGCCCGACGAGCAGCCCGCCGAGCACAAGGTCCGCGGGTCGCCGGCGCTCCGCCCACACGAGCGCACGGTGGAGGATCAGGGCCATGAGCAGGAGGTGGAGCGGATTGACCTCGCTGACCGTGGCCGCGGCCCAGACCGTCCCGATGGCACCCAGCCCGAGCGCCGCCGCGACTGCGATTGCCTGCCGCACCCCCAGCCGCTCGGCGATGACCTCGACGGTCGCGAGAGCCGTGGCGACGAGCGCCGCCGATAACAGGTTCGCCCGGAATGCGACGCTGCCGATCGGAACGAGCTCGGCGAGCCAGGCGAGGAGGATGTACGTCGGGTAGCCAGTCGGATGGGCCACGCCGAGGACGTGCGGGACGGTCTGCATCTCGCCCCAGTCGCCGAAGGCGATTCCGGGCATGAGGGTACGGAGGTAAGCGGCGATCGAAAACGCCGCGACGATCAAGGGTCCGAAACGCATCTCGCGCATGCTACGGTCCCGGCGGCGCGACCGGATTCAATGACTGGTGCCAATACGCCTATTGCCCCCTTGTACAGGGCCGCAGGGCGGGGTACCGTCACGATCTTGCGCGCGCCGGTCAGAGGGGAAGATGGACCGCATCCGTCGTCGGCAGGCCGTCGGGCTTACGCTGAGTCTCGTGTTCGCATTGGTCGCCCCGGCGGCGACCGCGGCCAGGCCCCCGGACGGCGCGGCCGACAAGGAGCGGGTCCGCGCGATCGTCACCTTCGACCATCGGCCTGATCGGGCATCCGAGCGGGCCGTCGAACGCCTCGAAGGCAACGTCGGGCGCCACCTCGACCTGATCAACGGCCTCAGCATCGACCTTCCGCGCGGGCAGCTGAAGCAGCTCGAGAAGGCCCGCGGCGTCAAGCACGTCGAGCTCGACCACGAGATCACGGCCTTCGACCACGCGGGCAGCACCGGCGACCTCGAGTACGAGAACGCCTGGGGCGTCGAGCACATCGGGACGCGCCCGGTCCATCTTGCCGGCAACACCGGCCAGGGGATCAAGCTCGCGGTGATCGACACGGGACTCGACTACATCCACGACGACCCCGACAACGTGCCGTATGTCGTCGACCCCGAGTTCCTCTCGAACTACTCGGGCGGCTACGACTTCGTCAACAACGACAGCGACCCGATGGACGACAACGGCCACGGCACCCACGTCGCGGGCACGATTGCCGCCGAGAAGAACGGCTACCTCGTCGTCGGCGTCGCGCCGGGCGTCGATCTGTACGCCCTCAAGGTCCTCGGTGCGACCGGCTCGGGTGACTACTCGGGTCTCATCGCGGCCCTGGGCTGGGCGGTCGACCACGACATGGACGTCGTCAACATCAGCCTCGGCGGCCATGACGTTTCGGCCGCCCTCCAGACCGCGGTCGCGAACGCGGCGGCCGCCGGCCTGACGATCGTCGCGGCCAGCGGCAACGTCAACCCGAACAACTTCAATGAGCTCCTGTACGGCTGCGCCGTCGCCTACCCCGCGGCCTATGACCAGGTCATCGCCACGTCGTTCACGAACACTGCCGACAAGCTGACGGGCTACTCGTGCACCGGCACGCAGGTCGACATCGCGGCGCCAGGCGACGCGATCATCTCGACCGTGCCCGTCGGGTCGTGCATGTTCTGCAAGCCGCAGGGCTACGGCGCAAACAGCGGGACGTCGATGGCGTCGCCGCATGTCGCCGGTGTCGCGGCTCTCATTCTGTCGGCCGGGATCGACAACGCGGGTGACCCGGCCACGCTCGCCGACGACGTAAAGGCCCATCTCTGCGCGACCACGACCCAGGCCGGGATGGCGCTCACTGACCCGAAATATCCCAAGTACTACGGCTGCGGCATCGTCAACGCCCGGAAGGCGCTCATCGAGATGCCGCCACCACCTCCGACGAACAGCGGCGCCCCGGTCGCCGTAGACGACGCGGCCACGTCCGCCGAAGACTCGCCGGCCGACGTCGCGGTCCTGGCCAATGACACGGACCCGAACGGCGACACGCTGTCCGTGACCGCGGCCTCGGATCCTGCCAACGGCACGACCGCGATCCAGCCCGACGGGACGGTTCGCTACACACCCGATCCGGACTTCGCCGGCGCCGACAGCTTCGACTACACGGTCGACGACGGGAGCGGCAACTCCGACGCAGGATCCGTGGCCGTCACGGTGACGCCGGTGAATGACACGCCGACGGCCGTCGACGATGTCCTGGTCACGCTCCGCAACACCACTGGGTCTGTCGCCGTCCTCGAGAACGACTCCGACGTCGACGGCGACACGCTCGCAGTAGGCAGCGTGTCCACGCCGGCACACGGCATCGCAACGCTCGGGGCCGACGGCTCGATCACCTACCAGCCGGCGCCCGGGTACGTCGGGGCCGACTCGTTCGATTACTCGATTGGCGACGGCGCCGGCGGATTGGCGAGCGGCCACGTCGCGGTGACCGTCGTCGCCGTCAACCAACCACCGACCGCGGTTGATGACACCGCGTCCGTCGCGGAGGACGGCAGCGCATCGATCGACGTCGTCGGCAATGACATCGATCCGGACGGCGGCGCCCTGAGCGTCAGCGCGGTGGGCCAGCCATCGCACGGCTCTACCGCGCTGGCCGCCGACGGCACCGTGACTTACATCCCCGCCGCGAACTACAACGGGCCCGATGCGTTCGCCTACACCGTCGCCGACACGATCGGCTTCACCGATTCCGCCACGGTCAACGTGTCCGTGACGGCGACGAACGATGCTCCGACGGCGACCGCCGACGCGGCCACGACGAACGAAGACACGCCCGTCGCGATCAACGTCGTCGCGAACGACGGCGACATCGACGGCGACACGCTAGCACCCAGTGTCGTCTCGGCACCCGACCTCGGCTCCGTCGCGATCGCCCCCAACGGGACCGTCGTCTACACGCCGCCGCCGAACTACTCCGGCCCGGATTCGTTCACCTACACGGTCTCAGACGGCCAGGGCGGGACGGCGACTGCCGCCGTCTCGGTGACCATTGCATCGGTCAACGACGCCCCGACCGCGGATGCCAAGGCCGCCACGACGAAATACCAGACGGCCGTATCGATCTCCCTGTCGGGATCGGACGTCGAGACGTGCAATCTCACGTTCCAGATCGTCACGCCGCCCGCGCATGGGACGCTGAATTCGCTATCGAGCGTCATCTGCGTGACGCTGCTCCCGCCCTACTCCGACTCGGCGAAGACGAAGTACACGCCTGCGGCCGGCTGGTCAGGCGTCGACCAGTTCACATATCGGACCTCGGACGGTTCGCAGTGGAGCGCGCCGGCGACGTTCACGATCACGACGAGCGCGGCCGTTCAGCTCCACGTCGGGGATCTCGACGGAACGAAGACCGTCCAGACGTCATCGTGGACGGCGAAGGTGACGATCCGCGTCCATGACGCCGCGGAGGCGTCGATCAGCGGAGTCACCGTCACGGGCGTCTGGAGCAATGGGGCTACTGGCACGGGCACGTGCAAGACCGCCTCGACGGGCCTCTGCACGCTCCAGAAGCAGAGCATCCCGAAGACGACGAGGAACGTGACGTTCACCGTGACCGGCCTGACGTTCGCCCCGACGGGTGTCTACAACCCGGCCGCCAACCACGATCCCGAAGTCGACAGCACGGGCACCGTCATCGTCGTCTTCGGACCCTAGCCTTCGCGGCGTCTCGCTGCAGCATTGTCCGATTTCGGGCGGCGCTATGTCGCGCCCAGGTTTGGCCGATTCGAGATGCGTCCAACCAAGCGGAACGATTTCGGTTGATTGGACCTATCCCGAATTCGGCACTGTGGCGCCGCAGCCTGGCTAGAAGCGCAGCGCGAAGGCCCACAGCCATTCGCCCGGGGCGAACTGCCAGTCGCGCTCCCGGTCGCGTTCGAAGCCCATCGAGTCGTAGAGGGCGTGGGCGGCTAGAGCGGTCGGTCGGGTGAAGATCGCCAGACCGCCTCGACCCTCCGCCCGAGCCCGCTCGACACAGGCAGCCGCCAGCGCGCGACCGATGCCCCGACCCTGAGCGCTCGGCGCGACGGCCAGCATCCGGAAGCCCGCCTCGTCGTCGCGTTCGAGCTCGGCGAACGGGTTGTCCGGGTCAGGCACGTACGTCACGGTCCCGACGATCCCGCTCGTGTCGTCGTCGACTGCGACCAGGACCGGGCAATGCCTCGCACGGCGGGCAACCTGGCGAAGCTCGGCGTGGTAGTCGGTGTCGGTCTCGCCCTCGTTGGTGAGATAGGCGGCGACCGTCATCTCGCCGATGGCCGTCGCGTCGTCATCGGGCGCGAGGAGGCGAATCGAAACGCCCGTCACCGGGGCGTCGAGGCCACGGCGGTCAGCTGCTCGCGGAGGGCGGCCGGGTCGGTGACCGGCAGGCGACAGGCGAAGTCGCGACAGAGATAGGCCGTCGGTCGGCCCTCGATCATGTCGCGACCGGCGAGCAGCGGGACGACCGATGCGGCCGAATCGGCGGCGATGGCCAGGACGAGGTTCGGGCGGAAGCCGTCGGAAGCCACGGCGGCAAGCGCCTGGGTCGCCGCATCGCCCGGGTCGCCGACGATCGCGAGTTCGTCGATTCCCTCGACCGCGAGGTGGGCCGCCGAGAGCCAATTGGCGAACCCAGTCGGGTAGCGCGGGAGGTACGAGGTCACCGTCGCGAGGGAGCGCTCGGCGGCCTCGCGGTAGCCGGCCTCGCCGGTCAGCGCCGCGAGCCGGAGCAGGACCGACGCGGCCATCGAGCTGCCGGCCGGGACGGCGTTGTCCTGGACGTCCTTCGGGCGGGTGACGAGCGCCTCGTGGTCGTCGGCGGTGTCGAAGAACCCACCGTCCGGGTCGGCGAACCGCTCCAGGATCGTGTCGCCGAGAGCCCTGGCGATCGTGAACCAGCGCTCGTCCGACGACGCCTCGTAGAGCGCGAGGAGACCGTCCGCCAGGTGGGCGTAATCCTCGAGAACACCCTCGCCGGTCGATCGACCGTCCTTCCATGACCGACCGAGCCGGCCGTCCGGCCGGAGGAGTCCCGCGACGATCGCATCTGCGGCCTGGGTCCCGATCGCAAGGTATCGATCCGCTTCCGGGAGCTGTCGCGAGGCGTCGGCGAATGCCCCGATCGCGAGCCCGTTCCAAGCCGCAAGGGCCTTGTCGTCACGGGCGGGTTGAGCGCGCGTCGCGCGACGCTTCAGCAGCTTCGCACGGGAGGCCGCGAGCCCGGCATCGGCGGCCGGGTCGCCGGTCGGCGAAACGACCCGCGACAGGATGTTCGTATCCTCCCAGTTCCCGTCATCGGCGACGCCGTAAGCGTCGATGAACGCGGCCGCGTCCTCGCCGAGCACGTCGCGGATCTCGCCGGCGGTCCAGGTGAAGGTCCTGCCTTCGACACCCTCGGTGTCTGCGTCCTGGCTGGCGGCGAACGCGCCATCGGTCGTCGTCAACTCGCGAGCGATGTAGTCGAGCGTGCTCGTCGCCACGTCCGCATACCGCCCGTCGCCCGTCGCGGCGAAGGCGTGAGTGTAGATGCGGGCGAGCTGGGCATTGTCGTAGAGCATCTGCTCGAAGTGCGGCACGAGCCAGATCGCGTCGGTCGCGTAGCGGTGGAAGCCACCACCGAGCTGGTCGCGGATGCCGCCGTCGGCCATCGCATCGAGACTACGCCGCGCGACAGCGAGCGGACGCGGATCACCGGTCGTTGCCGCGCGTCGCAAGAGGTACTCGATCGTCATCGGCTGTGGGAACTTGGGAGCGCCTCCCCATCCGCCGTTCGTGGCATCGAAGCTCGCCTCGATCGCGGCGGTCGCCGTGTCGAGGAGTGCCCGCGTCGGCGCGTCGCCATTCGGCGGACCCGCCTGCTGCTGGACAAGCGCGTCGACGAGGCGATTCCCCGCGGCGAGAATCTCGAGTGGCTCGTCGCGCCAGGCGCGGGCGACCCCCGCGAGCACCTGGCGGAAGGCCGGCATCCCGTGGGCGGGCTGTGGCGGGAAATAGGTCCCGCCGTAGAAGGGCTTGCCGTCGGGCGTGAGGAAGATGCTCATCGGCCAGCCGCCTTGGCCGGTCATCGCCTGGACCGCGGCCATGTAGACCTGGTCGAGATCCGGCCGCTCTTCGCGGTCGACCTTCACCGCGACGAAGTCCCGGTTCAGATCGTCGGCCGTGGCCGCGTCCTCGAAACTTTCGCGCTCCATGACGTGGCACCAGTGGCAGGCCGCGTAGCCGATGCTGAGGAAGATCGGCTTGTTCTCAGCGCGAGCCCGGGCGAGGGCCTCCGGACCCCACGGATACCAGTCGACGGGGTTATTGGCGTGCTGGAGCAGGTAGGGGCTGGTCTCGTCGGCGAGGCGATTGGCCATGCCCGAAATGGTATCGGCCGCTTCGAGTGCCTGCCCCTGGCTCCCTACCTGTCCAAACTTGCGCCCAGAGAATGTTGGCGGGAATAGGCCCCTTCTTGGAGCGGTCTTGTGGCCGGTGCAGATCGGATTCACGCTCAGGCGGCGGCCAGCGACGACCCCAGACCCGACGAATCGCGGCTCAGACCGCCGCTAACGTTCTGCCCACGCAAGTTTGGCCAGATATCCATCCAGCGACTGTAAGGCCGGATCCAGGCACCCAAGGATCAGAGGCTCCGCGCTCCAAGCGACAACATCGTGCGTAGGCCGAACTCGAACGAACGGCCTGAGCGCCCGGACCGGTCGCCGATCTGGCCCAGTAAGTCCCCGGGTGGCTAAATGGCCAGGTCCGGCTACGATCCGCCGATGAGATACGGAATCTGCCTGCCGAACTTCACCGACCTGGCCAGCCCCGAGGCAATCGAGGCCGCCGCCGACGTCGCCGCCAGGCTCGGCTGGGAAGCCGTCTGGACGACCGATCACGTGCTCGTCGACCGCAGTGAGAGAGCGGCCGAGTACCGGATCAACTACGACGCGATCCAGACCCTCACCTGGGTCGGCGCGCGTTATCCCCGCTTGCGCCTGGGAACGAGCATCATCGTCGTCCCGCAGCGGAATGCCGTCGTCCTGGCCAAGGAACTCGCGACACTCGATTCACTCACCGGTGGCCGGGTGCTCGCCGGCGTCGGTGTCGGCTGGAACCTGAAGGAGTTCGGCAACCTCGGGGTGGCCGATCGATTCCACGTCCGTGGCGCGTATCTGACCGAGACGATCGAGCTCTGGCGACACCTCTGGTCGGGGTCGACCGAACCGTTCGTCGGCCGGTTCCACACGCTCGAGGACTTCGTGTTCAACCCGCTGCCTGCGCAGGGCGCTTCCCTCCCGATCCTTGTCGGCGGCCGCTCCGAACCCGCGCTGCAGCGCGCCGGACGCCTCGGCGACGGCTACCACTCGTCGGCGATCGGAGCGGACAAATACGCAACGTTCCTCCCGGTGATCCGCGCTGCAGCGGAAGCCGCCGGCAAGCCGATGCCGACGCTGTCCGCGCGAGCACGCGTCCACAACGGCCCAACCAACGATCGGTCGTTCGTCCTCCGCGGTTCGCCGGAGGACATTGCCGAGGAGATCCGTGCGTTCGAGAAGCTCGGCGTCGAGCATCTCGCGCTGGCTTTCCCCGCGCCCACGGTCGACGGGATGGTCCTCGCCGCGGAACGATTCGCCGAGGAGGCCGCGCTTCTGGTCGATTGAGCCAGCGCGGGCCGACGCCTAGCGCCGCCGCGCGATGGTGAGCGGCGACTCGCCGGAAGCGCCCGCGGCTACGCGATCCGCGACCGGGACGGACCGCGCGGCGAGTTGCGCGCGGCGGATCCGACGGAGCCAGAACGCCGAGGCGATGCCGATCGCGAGCGTCACCAACGCCCCGACCATCAGCGCCGCGGGGACGCTCCACGCCGATGCGATGAAGCCCATCAGCAGCCCGCCGGCCGGCACGGATCCAGCGAAGACCGTCGTGTAGACGCTCATCACCCGGCCTCGAAGCTGGTCCGGGACCGCCATCTGGATCGTCGTGTTCGCCGTCACCGCCATCGCGATGGCGCCCGCACCCGAAACGAACATCGCGAGCAGCGACAGCGGGTATGAGGTCGACACGGCGAGGACGATCGAGGCAAGCCCGAGCGTGATCGCGCCGCCGACGATCGGCCCCGGACCGACCCGCCGCTTGAACGCGACGCTGAGCGCCGCGAGCGTCGAGCCGACGCCGGAGGCTGCCATCAGGAAGCCGAAGCCGGACGCGCCGACGTGCAGGACGTTGTCGGCCAGCGGCGGAACGAGCACCTGGAAGTTCATCCCGAAGGTCGCCGCCAGCCCGACAACCGCGACCCCGAGCAACACGAGCGGTGTGTTGCGGACGTAGCGGGCGCCTTCAGCAAGGTTCTCGAACACCGCGCGGACAGAGGTCGGGCGGTCGGGGGGCTCGACCGGTCGCAGCTCGCTCACGCGCATCGCCAGGTACGCCGCAATGACCGCGAGGTAGCTGACGGCGTTGATGAGGAACGCGATCGAGATGTCGAACGCACCGATAAGCAGCCCCGCCACCGCCGGACCGACGATCCGCGACGCGTTGAACTGAGCCGCGTTGAGACCGACCGCGTTCGTCATGTCCTCGCGGCCAACCATCTCGACGGCGAACGACTGGCGGGTCGGCATGTCGACCGCGTTGTTGATCCCGAGGAGGACCGCCAGGATCATGACGTGCCAGACCTGGACGATGCCGCTGGCGGTCAGCCCGAACAGGATGAACGCGAGGACCATCGCGACGATCTGGGTAACGAGCAGCGTCTTCCGTTTCGGCAGGTGGTCGGCGATCACGCCGCCGAACAAGCCGAACACGATGACCGGCGCGAACTGGGCGACCGCGACGATCCCGAGCCAGAGCGGATCGTGGGTCAGCTGCAGGACGAGCCAGGCCTGCGCGACCTGCTGCATCCATGTTCCGATGAGCGAGATCAGCTGACCGCCGAAGAAGAGCCGGTAGTTGCGGTGGCGGAAGGCCCGGACGCCGTGGAACCGAATGGTCATCGGCGGGATTCGTGGGCGTGCGGCGCGGGCTCGAGGCCGGCGTCGATCTCGGCCCGATGCGTCTCGAGATGGGCGCGCCGTCCCTCGGCCTCGCTCACCATCTCCTCGAGCCGCCCGATCTTCTGGCGCAGGCTCGCCACCTGGCGGTCGACCCGCGTCATCGCGTCGTCGATGAGGGCGCGACGCTCGTCCGGATCCGTCGTCGAGCGGAAGCGCTCACGGTTTCGCGCTCGCGCGACCTCGTCTTCGAGCAACTGGCCGATCTCGGTCAGGCTGAATCCGGCATCGTCGCGAAGCCCCTTGATGAAGCGCAGCCGCTCGAGATCGTCCGGATCGTAGAGCCGATACGAACCCTCCGAACGCGCCGCCGGCTTCAGGAGTCCGAGCTCCTCGTAGTAGCGGATCGTCCTGGTCGTGAGCCCGACGTCGGCGGCGACTTCCTGGATTCGGAGGAGGGGCGCGACCGTCTCGGCCGGCGCGTCTAGGTGGCTCACCCCCCGACTGTACCACATCCTTGCCGTTAACGTTAAGGTTAGCCTTGACTCGTGCTCAGCGGCGCCGGCTGACAAGCTCCTCGACCCAGTCGCGCAGCCGATCGAGATGCTCGTCGTAGTGATCGGCGCCTGACTTGCGGATCCACCACGTCGCCTCGTCGTTGGGCGCGGTCAGGCCGTGCCACTCCTGGAGCATCCGCGTTCGGCCGGCATGGGCCTGGACCGAGGCGACATCCCAGGGTTGGTCGCGCATCGCCTCGAGGAACTCCGCATTCAGCGCGTCGATGTCGAGCTCGTGGCCCTCGTAGGTGCCGGCGTTGATCTGCTGGAGCTGAATTTCCGCCTCGGCCAGCCAGGTCCCGAGGTGGCCAAGGAGGTCCCGAACGGACCACGCCGGGTCGCGGTAGTAGCCGGGTTCGACGCTCTCCTCGGGACTCAGGCTGCGAACCAGCCCGATCAGCTCATACCAACGAGACCGCTCCGACTCGATCGCGTCGACGCTGGCAATACCTCGCGGGCTCCCGCCGGCGGTCACGCCTTCTCCTCCACGAACGATCCCTCTAGCGGCAGACCGGCGTCCTCCCAATCCAGCAAGCCACCCGCGTAGCGTCGGACGTTCCGATAGCCGCGACGAACGAGGTCGCGGTACATTGCGACGCTCGACAGGCAGTCGACCTGCGAGCAATAGACGACGATGTCGTCGTCGGGCTTGAGCGCCGCGTAAAGCGCCTCGGGCGAATCGAAATGAAGGGACCCCGGGATCCGCTTCGCGTCATACGCCCATCGGTTGAGGGCCATGACGAGCTTGAACGGATCGCCGGCGTCGAGCTTGGCCTTCACCTCGTCGCGACTGATCGTCCTGACGGGTTCTGTCCCAAGAGCCGCGTATCGATGTGGCTGGTCGGTCATGAGTGTGTCAACGATACGCCCGGGCGCGCGAGAGACACACAATGTCGACAGGACGCACCGGCCAATTTCGTGAACTGCCAGAAAAGCGCCGGGTAACGGAAACATAACAGGCCACAGGTATGGTCTTCGCCTATCGAAAGCGATACCTTCTGCCGACTGAGGGGGAGTCTCCGGTCGATGAAGCGCGCCTCGGTCATCGTTCTCGTCGCGCTGCTGGCGTTGATGGCCATCGGACCGATCGGTCCGGCATCCGCAGCCGGCCCGCAGCACGTTGCCCCGAAGGTCGTGATCATCGTCGGCCCGACAGGCTCGGCGACCGACAACTACCGAAAACTCGGCAACGAGGCCGCCGCCGCCGCCCTCAAGTTCACTCCGAACGTCGTCCGCGTCTACTCGCCCGATGCGACCTGGCCGGCGGTCAAGAAGGCGCTCAGCGGGGCCTCCATCGTCGTCTACCTCGGTCACGGCAACGGCTGGCCCAGCAGGTACCGCCATGAGCTGACGCCGGCGACTCAGAACGGCTTCGGACTCAACCCGCATGCCGGGGCGGGCGACACTCACCAGTATTTCGGCGAGGGCCGGATCGCCAAGGAGCTCAAGCTCGCCAAGGACGCCGTCGTCGTTCTGAGCCACCTCTGCTATGCGAGCGGCAACTCTGAGCCCGGACTTCCCGAGGGAACGCTCGAGATGGGCCAGCAACGCGTTGACAACTACGCCGCCGGCTTCATCAAGGCCGGTGCGGCGGCGGTCATCGCCGAGGGCCACATGGGGCCCGCCTACTACGTTCGCTCGATCCTCGCCGGCAAGAGCACCATCGATCGGATCTGGCGTGACTCGCCCACCTACCACGGCCATTTGCTGCGGTTCGACAGCCTCCGAAGCCCCGGCTACACCGCCCAGATGGACCCGACTCGGCCGAGCTCGGGCTTCTACCGATCGATCGTCCTGCGGGACGGCCTGGCGGCGGCCAATACTCTCGCCGGCGCGACTCGGAGCGCGATCGGGCGGGAGCTCCCACCGCTCGAGCCGACCCTCGCGGGTCTCGGGATGGAGTTCGACGCTCCCGACCTCGCGTCGCCGCCGAATGCCGGCGCCACGACGAACTTCACGTTCAGGGTCGGGGCCAGCGATCCCTCAGTCCTCCCGGCCGGGATCATGGTCGCGGTCCGCTGGGACTCGCTCACCGATCCCGCGGCCACGGTTCCCGTCCCTCCCGCAACGCCAGCACCGCCTGCGCCGGCCGCGAGTCCGGCGGCCTCCCCGAACCCGGCACCGACGCCTGCGCCCGTCGACCTGGTCGCCCCCGAGGTCATCGGCCAGGTGGTCGCGCCCGTCGCCGCGACGCGTACCGAGGGCGGGATCTCCGTCCCGGTCACCGTGCCGACGAGGCCTGGACTCTATCGCCTCGTCGGAACGATCCATGGCACCGATGGAGTCGCCTATGACGCGGCCACCCAGGCGCTCATGCCGGCGCTCATCGTCCGCGTCACCGGCAAGCTCGGCGCCCGGTATGAGGCTCCTGCCGCCGCGTACGCGTACGCCGCCGGTTCGTTCAAGCTGCGCGTCGGTGTCACGAACCTTGGGGCGGCGGCGTGGGGCTCGCGGGCCGTCAAGCCGGTCGGCGGTGCAGAGAAGGCACCCGCCCGCCGGGCGACGCTCATCGCTCGCTGGGTCAGCCTGTCGGGTCAGACCGGCGCTTCGCCGGCCAAGGAACGCAGCGCAGTGCTGCCGGCCGGCCTCGCGCCCGGAGCGTCGGCGGCCGTCGACTTCACCCTGACTGCGCCGACCGCGCCCGGCGACTACCTCCTTCTTCTCGATGTCGTCACCCCGCAGGGAGGGTCGCTCGCCGGCGCCGGCGTGCCGCCGGGGATCGTCCGCGTCACCGTCAGCGGAGCGGCCGGCGCCCCGGCTCCGTGATCCGCGTCGAACGCGAGATCGAGGTCGCCCGTCCGGCTTCCGAGGTCTTCGAGCGGCTGACCCGGATCGAGGATCTGCCACGCTGGCAGCCGGCGATCGTCGAGGCCAAGCTCACCTCGCCGGGTCCGATCGGAGCCGGCGCCACCGCCCGGATCGTCGCCGAGGCTGCCGGCCAGCGGACCGACGCCGACGGCACGATTACCGAGTTCGTCCGCCCGGAGCGCATCGGCCTCACCGCGAAGGCTGGACCCGCCGACATCACCGCTCGGGTCGTGATCACGCCGCTCACCGATTCGTCCTGCCGGGTCGGCTTCGCGACAACGATCAAGCTGGGCGGGATGCTGAGGTTCATCGAAGGGATGGCCCGGTCGCGAATCGAGGCTGAGGCACCGGCCGCTGCGGCGGCGGTCAAGGAGTGGCTCGAGTCCGAGTCCTGACAGCACGACTACGGCGGTGCTTTACTCTTGAGGCCATGAGCGAGAACGTCGTTCCCGGCTTCCTCCCCAGTCGCAACGGCCTCCACTTTGCGAATCGTTATCCCCCGGGACCGACGGTCCGGTTCGGTCCGCTCGACCCGCGCTGGATCGGCATCGGGGACGCGTCGGCGGGGCTGTGCGGTGGGATGTGCTTCACGGTTCGGGACCTGTTCGAGGCCGGGATCGCAGTGCCGCCCGACCGCGAGCCGCCGGCCAACGGTTCACCCCGGTTCAACTCGATCGTTCGACGTCAGGTCCAGTCGCTTGACTGGCTTCGGTTGCCGTTGCAGTTCTATCGCCGCTCGGCGTTCGGTGCGTCGCTTGGGACCGACAGAATCAAGGCGACGTTCGAGCGCGAGTGGCCTAAGATCCGGCGCGAGATCGACGAGGGTCGCGTCGCGATGCTGGGGCTCGTCCGTGTCTCAGGCAAGAACCCGTTCAAGCTGACGGGTAATCACCAGGTGATCGCCTACGGCTACGCTGAAGACGGGCGGGGGGTGACCCTCCGCATTTACGACCCGAACTGGCCCGACGACGACAGCGTGACGGCCGTCCTCCGCCTCGACGAAGCGCTCCGACCGACGAGCCTCGCCTCGTCGACCGGCGAACCCCTCCTCGGCTACTTCCTGGCGCCGTTCAGAACCGGCGACGCCCGCGCCTGGCGCTGAGCCGCGACCGGCGCAACCACGCTGGGCCATGACGAACGCGACGCTCGATCGCCTGAGGTATCGGCCCGCCCCGATCGTTACAGCTTCGGCAAGTCCTGGGCGTCGGTCTGGGCTCCGGCGAACAGATCGCCGACATCGGCCACGCGCTCGATGACGTTGCGGATCGTGAATGAGTTCGGGCGGAGCGACGGGTCGTCGAGCTCCAACCAGGCAATCGGCGCGGAGACCGCCGCCCCCGGCACGGGCCGAACGGCGTACGGCGCGACGAGAGTCTTGATGTAGGTGTTCTGGGTGTAGTCGAGCCGCGCTTTGCCCTTCCGCTGGGACACGCTCCACTCCCACGAAACGATCTCGGGCACCATCGCCCCGATCGCCCGCGACAGCCGCTCGACCCAGTCGCTCGTGTCGTGGAAGCTGTACTTCGGAACGATCGGCAGCCACGCCTGGATGCCGCGTTTGCCGGTCAGTTTCGGGTAGGCGCGGACCCCGAGATGCTCGAACGCCGCCCGAAACAGCCTCGCCAGCTCGAGCGTCTCGTCCCACGTCGTCTTCTCGCCGGGATCGATGTCGACGAGGGCGAAGGTCGGCCGGTCGACATCGGGCAGCCGCCCGGTCCAGGCATGGGCCTCGAACGCCGCCTGGTTGCCGAGCCAGCACAGGGCGGCGACTTCCTCGGCGACAAGGTGAGTGTTCGCCTTGCGAGCGTCTACGCCGGTCTCCTTCCAGCGCCGCAGCCAGTCGGGCGCGGTCGAGGGGATGTCCTTTTGCCAGAAGCTCGGGCCGCCAACGCCGTTGGGAAACCTGTTGAGGTTGAGTGGCCGCTCGGCGAGGTGGGGCAGCATCGCCGGGGCAATCCGGCCGAAGTAGGCGATCAGCTCGCGCTTCGTGATCGGTGACTCGCCCGACCCATCGATCGGCGGGAAGAGGACCTTGTCGAGGTTCGTGAGCTTGAGTTCCCGCCCGCCGACCGACCAGAGCCCTTCCTTCGGGAGCTCGGCGAGGGCATTCAGCTCCTCGGGCGTCGCGCCCCTGAAGGCCGTGTCCCCGCGGCCGGATTTGGGGGGCGATTTTGCCTTGGCGGCTGACTTCGCCGTCGCCTCCGACTTCGACTTGGCGGCAGATGAGGGCTTGCCGGTCGACATCGGCGTCGAAGCCGATTTCTTCTCCGCCGAGGCCACCATCGCCTCTGCCTTCGCCGCGGCCAGCTTGGCCGGGACCGCCTTCTCGCGGGCGACGGCGCGGGGATCGTGGCCCTCGTCGATGCCCTTGAACGACGTCTGGCGAACGTAGCCCTCCCGGGTCCAGCCCCCCAGCTCCGCCCGAATGACGAGCTCCGGCTTGACCCACACGAGATTCCGGAGTTCGCCCTTCCGCTCCGGTGCCGGGTCGAACGCCGGTCGGTCCGTCTCGAGCGCCTGCAATCGCCCACGAAGCTCCTTGCGGACCCGGGCGTTGAACCCGGACCCGACCTTGCCGGCAAACTTGAGCAGTCCGTCCTCGTACACCCCGACAGCGACGGCGCCGAGGTCCTTGGCGTTGCCCTCGCCGAGCGTGTAGCCGCCGACGACGAGCTCCTGCTCGGGCCGGATCTTGATCTTCAGCCAGGCCGGCGACCGTCTACCGGGCTCGTATGGGGAGCGCCGCAGCTTGGCGACGATCCCTTCGAGTCCGAGCTCACTCGCAGCCTTGTGGAACGCCACCCCGTCTGCCTCGACGTGCGACGCGAAACGGACTCGGGGCGTCTCACGGAGCACGCTCCGGAGCAGCCGCTTCCGATCCTCGAGGGGCACGCGCAGGAGTGAACGGCCGTCGAGGTAGAGGAGGTCGAACGCCTGGTAGCGGAGGCGCGAACCGCCCGGAGACGCCGCGCGGCCGCCGCGAAGCCCGCTGATCGCCTCCTGAAGCAGGCCGAAGTCGGGCGCACCGTTCTCGTCGAGCGCGACGACCTCGCCATCGACGATGGCCTGGTCCGCGGCGATCCAGCTCGCCGGAGCGAGCAGTCCGGGGAAGTACGTGGCGCCGTCGAGGCCCCTTCGTGTGTAGGTCTTGACAACGCCGTCCTTGATCGTCGCCTGGAGTCGGTAGCCGTCCCACTTCACCTCGAAGAGCCAGTCCGGGTCGCTGAACGGCCCGGAGGCAAGGGTCGCGAGCATCGGCGAAATGAAGCCCTGAAACGGCGCTTCGATCGCCCCGGCCAGGTCGATCTCGGCCGTCGCCGCTGGGCGATCGCTCACCCAGATCGCCTCGCGCTTCTCCTTGACCTCGTCGTTCGTCCGGCCGGTCTTGACCGACTGGGGGTGCTCCTCCGGGTCCCAACCGTCGACGGCGGACGTATCGCGCTTCTTGATGAGCAGCCACTGCTCCGAATCGTCCTCGAAGGCCGTCGTCGGCGCGGAGCCCGGCCGTCGGCTCGTTCGCACAAGCGTGAACCGGCCATTGAGCTTCTGGCCGTGGAGCTCGAACTTCAGCTCGCCGTCGTCGATCGCCTGGTTCGGGTCGGGCGTCTCCGCCTCCGGGACGTACGTGCCCCAGTCCCAGACGATGACGTCGCCCGCGCCGTACTGGGCTTTCGGGATGACGCCCTCGAAGTCGAAGTACTCGAGGGGGTGGTCCTCGACGTGGACGGCCATGCGGCGGATCTTGGAGTCGAGGGTCGGGCCCTTCGGGATCGCCCAGCTGGCGAGGACGCCGTCGACCTCGAGCCGGAAGTCGTAATGGAGGCGCGTCGCACGGTGGCGCTGGACCACGAAGCGGCCGCCCTTGGGGCCACCGGCCGCCGGCTTGCCCGGCTCACCGGCCGGTTCCGGCGTCTTCGCGAAGTCGCGCTTCTTCCAGTACTTCTCGAGCGGCGCGGACCGCTCAGCCGCCGCGGTCTTCGGCGCGACAGCATGGCGCTTCGTCGGGCTCATGCCCAGGAGGCGCGGGCGACTGTCATTTGCCTGCGCCTAGGCGCTCTTGCGACGGCGGCTGCGCCCACCCGCTGCGGCGGCCGGTTCCTCAGCTTCGTCCGCGTCGGGCGCCTTGGCCGATCGGCGGGCGGCCGCCTTCTTCGAAGCGGGCTTTTCGTCGGCCTCGGCGGATCGGCTATCCCGCGCCTTCTTCGCATCCGCGACCGACACCGGCGTGTCGTCACGGGCGGCCTTGGTCGCTTTGACCGAGGCCTCGAGTGCGGCCATGAGGTCGATGAGGTTGCCGGTCTCTTCGACCGGCTCCGGGACGACCGCTTCGTGGCCGTCCATCTTGGCCTCGATGACCTGCATGAGGGCCTCGCGGTACTCATCGTGGTACTTCTCGGGCTCGAATTCGCCGGTCATCGCCGACACGAGCTGCTTGGCCATCGCCAGCTCGGCCGGCTTGAAGTCAGGCTCTTCCTCGGGCAGGTCGAGGTCCTTCGTCGAGCGGATCTCATCCGGCCAGTGGAGGGTCGTGAGGAGCATCGTGTCGGCGAACGGATCGAGCGAGGCGAGCGCTTCTCGATCCTTGATCACGACCTTGCAGATCGCCGTGAGGCCCTCTTCGGCGAGGACCGACTTCAGCAGGTAGAAGGCCTTCCGGCCGATCTTGTCGGGCTCGATGTAATAGGCCTGCTTCACGAACTTCGTGTTCGTGTCGTCGCGATCGGCCTTCGTGAACTGCTCGATCTCGATCGAGCGGACCGTCTTGAGCGGAACCTTCTCAAGGTCCTCGTCTGTGATCACGACGTATTTGTCGGGCGCGTATTCGTAGCCCTTCACCGTGTCGGAGCGGGAGATGACATCGTCGTCGACGGGGCAATACGTCTTCATCTGGATCCGCGAGAGGTCCTTCTCGTGGAGCATGTTGAAGCGGACCTGGTAGCTCGACTCCGTCGCCAGATAGAGCTTGACCGGGATCGTCACCAGCCCGAACTGGATCGCTCCCTTCCACATCGCTCGCGCCACGGTGTCTCCTCTCGTGCGGCCGGCCGGAGGTGACTATAGCGTGGAAGGGCAACCGACCTCGACTAGAACGCTCCTGCTGCGGGCTAGCCTCCGCCGGCGCCGATCACCGATACGCCTCGCGGCGCGATACGCGACACGTCCAGCAGCTTCTCGTGATATGGGTCGGGGTCGCTCGTGATCTTCCAATTGAGCGTGCCGAGATCCTGGAGCCCCTTCTTCACCTCGGCCGGCGTCAGGCTTGGGCGCATTGTCTTGAGCAGGGCCACTGCGCCCGAGACGTGCGGCGCCGCCATCGAGGTGCCGGACATGTATCCGAAGCCACCAGGAACCGTCGACCAGATGCACTTACCGGGAGCGATGATGTCGACGTCCGAGCCATAGTTGCTGAAGTTCGCGAACGAGTCGTCGTCGTCGTAGGAGCCCCACGAGTAGCACCGATGCCCGCCAAGTGCGCCGGGCTTGCCGTCCGTGTCGGCGAGCGCCGAGACGGTGATCACCTCGTTGTAGGCCGCCGGCACGCGGGCCGCAGCGCTGCCGCTGTCGTTCGCCGCGGCCGCCACGACGGTGATGCCGTTCGAGACCACGCGGCAGATGGCCATGTGGAGGACGTCGTCGATCGTCGCGCCACAGTCCTGATCGTCCTGGCCCCACTTGGTGACGCTCATGTTGACCGACTCGATCAGGGGACGGGTCGGATCGACCGGGTCGCGCTGGGCGGCGATCCAATCGAGGCCGCAGACGTACCACGACAACAGCCCCGACCCGCTGTCACTGAGGATCTTCACGGCCCACAGCCGGACGCCCGGAGCAACACCGACCACGCCGCTGCCATTGTCGATCGCACCAACGGTCCCGGCGACGTGCGTCCCGTGGCCGTGAACGTCCCGCCAGAGCGAGCGATTCGTCGTGGAGCAGTTGTAGCCGCCGGCGACGTTGAGGTCGGCCACGGTGGCGATCCCCGTGTCGACGATCGCCACGTCGGCATCGACGCGCTCATCGACCCCATCGATGTTCGGCGGCTCCGGACGCGCGACCACTGATCCGATCGATCCCGGTGGGGATGAGCTGGGCGGCGAGCTCGATCTTCTCGTCCGGGACGACAGCCAGGACCGCGGGATCCGTGCGGAGCCTCGCCACCTGGCGGGGGTTCAACCTTGCCGTCAGGCCACGGAGCGCGCTGGAGAATGTTCGGTCCGCAGTGAAGCCGCCGGCCTTTGCCAGGCGTGTGCTGGTCTTCGCAACGTTCGTGCCATTCCTGTAGACGACGATCCAGCGACCGGTCGGGTCGGCTGCAGTGGAGCCCCGCGCTGCGGCCGGGGCGGCATGTCCGCGCTCGGCCGTCAACTCGCGAGCCGGGGCCGGACTGCCCGCGAAGGCTGGGCCGGCTATGGAGAGCAGAAGGGCGGCGGCCACGAACGTGGCGACGTGGCGGCGCATTGGCGGACTCTCCGGCTCGATGGGGCGTTGACGGAGGCGCGCGGGACGCACCAGATGACGGTACCTTCCGCTTTACCGTAAGCCTCATGGCAAGTCCTGCCGCGACCTAGGACCCGGTGGTCCCACGTGACCATGGCTCACCAGTCCCGACCACACCGGACCTGGTGTCACTGCCCATGGGCCACGCTCAGACGGCGCTCGCCGCCTTGATCTCGGCCTCTGCTTCACCGATTCTCGCAAGGATGGCCTCGCGGAGCCGATCGAGGCAGGCCTGCACGCTCGCCGTGCTGGTCGCGATCGACGTCAGCGTCGCCTTGATGCCCTTGATCGCATCCAGCTCCGCCCGGACCGCGGCCAGGGCGGCCCGAATGGCCTCGCCGTCGATCGCCGTCGCCTGCTCGCGGAGGCTCGCCACGGCCATCAGCCGTGCCAGCCGGACCGCGGCCTCGAGAGTCGCCTGGTCAGGCGCCGCCGGGTCGACGACGCAGTAGACGTCGCCGGCACGGACGTCGAACGGGGCAATTCCCGACGGGGCGTGAGCCGGGCTGAAGACCACGAGCCCGACCGCAGCGGAGCGATTCTCCCTGGCTTCTCGGAGCTCATCCCGCATTGCCCGGCCCGACATCGGCCGGTCCTTCGCCTCGATCACGATCCGCACCGCCGCTCCCCCGGTCTGGGCGGGATTGACGGTGACAACGAAATCGCCCTTCTTCGAGCGCATGACCCCGCCCGCTTCGGCGCCGGTCCGGTCGAGCAAATCGCCGGAGCCGCGGGCCAAATCGGCAAGCATCACCTCGAGGAGATCCTCGAAGTCCGCCCCCTTAGCCGACGACCTGGCCCGTTCGGCCCCTCGGGCGGCTGCCGCGGCCTCGATTGCCGTCAGCCGCTCATTCAATCGGTCGAACTCGCGCGTGATTTCGACCCGGAACTGGTGCATCGGCGAGTTCTGGCGCGTCGGGATCCAGGAGGACCGCCAGCTTCGACGCATCGCCATCGAAGTAGGTCCCGAGCAGCGTCCGCATCCGGCCGATGGCGCTGTCGCGCTTCGTCTCGTCGAACAGCTCGCCCACGTACGCGCGAAGGGCGCCCTTGTCGCCGAGGAACCGCTCCAGCGTGCGCGGCAGGCGCCCGTCGCCATCGGCGAAGTTGGAGCGGAGCGTCTGGTCCAATGCCTCCGCGGCCCGAACGTTGACCTGCTCCGACTGGCGGATGAGCTTCTCGAACTCCGTCCGCACGACGTCCACGTTCACCGTCACGCCGGCGTCCTGGAGCGCGAGGAGGCCGATCTTCATCGCGCGCTCCACGAACGCCGGGCCGCTCATCGACGGGCCGCTCCGCGAGGAGCGCTGCCAGTCCGGCGTCGCGGACGACGAGGCGCTCGATCACGATCCGGTCCGCGTCGACGCGGACCTCGTTGGTCGGGAGCTGGACGATACGAGCTTCCATGGCCGGATCGTCGAGGACCGTCGTGACAGCTAGCGTGTCACGAACTTCGCCGCGGCCGAAAATCGCGCGGTCCCTGGGCGATGCCGTTGGTTGCATCACCGGCTGGGGAGGTCTTCTACGAGCGCCGCACCGTCGCCTGGATCAGCCCGTGGGGTTCGGTCGTGGCGATGAAGATCTCGCGGTCGTTCGGCTGGCCGAACGGTGAGAGGTCGGCGAGCCAGTGGTGGAGGTTCGGCAGCGTCATCGTGATCTCCGCGACCTCCGGGTGACGATCGATGATCGCCCGGCCGATGATCCAGATCGAATGCTGCACGGACGCGCTTTCGTGAGCGGCGAACTCGTCGAGCAGCGTCCGCACGATCGCCGCGAACGATGCCTCGAATTCCGTTTCGTCGACGTACCGCCACGTCGCACTGAGTTTCGTCGCCATGATCCGGTCGTCGGTGTCGTGGAGGGTCGTGTACTCGTCGCGCGGGAACCCCGCGAACGCCGACTTGGCAGTCTTCATCAGGGTCAAATCGGCGATCCCGGCGTCGACGGTCATCTCGTCGCGCGTCGCAGTCACGACGGCCGTCCGCGTCGACGATCGATCGCGCGAGAAGGCATCGGCCGCGTCATTGATTGGCCGCCAGGCATGCTCCTCGATCGAGACCGTCGCCTGCTCGACCTGCGAGACCGCGAGGAAGTGGCGGGCGAGGACGGATCCGAACGCCTCGATCGCGCCGGTCAGGTGCTCCCGGGCGAAGGCGTAGACCGTGTTCTTCATCGTGTCGGTCGCGACGACCAGCGAGTTGTCGCCGTCGACGTACGAGCTCGCGAAGTCGCCCTCGAGCGAGATCGCGACGGTCAGGTCGCGAACGGCGTGGCCGTCGGCACCGCGGACGATCTTGACGAGGCGGACCGCCGACTTCCCGTAGCGGTTGCCGCCCAGCTGCGCCTCGGAGGCGGGGTCGGTCACGCGACACCCTCCTGCTTCGTACCGGCAAGGACCCGAAAGCGATCGCGGGCGATCGCAATCACGTCGCCGAGGGCGCGCCTGATCTCCGCAGCCCGCTCCGCTTCGAGCGCGGCCTCGAGCACGGGCACCAGCTCCGGCCGCGATCGGCCCGCGACGAAGACGCAGAACCGGAAACCGAACTTGGCCTCGTATAACGCGTTGAGCCGGTCGAGATCGGCGATCGCCTCGGTCGCCTCGCGGTCGTAGCCCTGTTCGCGGTACGACAGGGCCGAGACCGACTCCGGCGGAGCGCCGAGCCGAGGATGGGCGTCGATCAGCTCGATCTGCTCACTTTCGGGCATCGACATGGCGATGGCCGTTGCCCGACGGAAGAGCTCATCGGCGCTGCCGAGCGGTCGAGCGGCCGCGAGTCGGTCAAGGAAGTAGGGCGCCCCTTCGAACAGCGGCGCGACCGCCCGAACGAATTCCGCCTTCGGCATGGCGTCCAAGGCGGCGATCTCCATCAGCTGCCCCGGTACGTCGTCATCGAGTACCGCGCGAGGAGCAGCGGCACGTGGTAGCTCCGGCCGACGTCCGTGATCGACAGATCCACCGCCAAACGCGTGAAGAACGGATCCTCGTCCTCCTCACCGCCAACGAGGTCGAACTCGAGCCGATACTCCCCCGCCGTGAGCGGTCGGTCGAGGAGGTCGCGGACGCGTCCGTCGGAGTCGGTCAGGGCCTGGGTCATCCGGATCGGTTCGGCGGCGACATCCAGCCGGTAGAGCGCAACGCGGACGCCTTCGGCCGGCATGCCCCGCTCGGTGTCGAGGACGTGCGTCGAGATCGTCGGTCGCGCCGGCGGGACGGCGGACAGTTGGGGCTGTCCGGGGACTTCGGCCAACGCTATCCTCCGATTCATGGCTGATCTGCAGATCCGTGTCGGCGACCTGAACTTTACCGCCCGGTGGGAGCCGGCGGCCCCCCAAACCATCGCGGCGATCAAGCGGCTGCTACCGCTCGACGCGAAGCTCATCCACTGCCGCTGGACCGGGGAGTCGACGTGGATCCCGTTCGGCGACTTCCGGCCGGGCCTCGACTACGAGAACCACACCTCACATCCCGCTCCCGGCCAGCTCGCGATTTATCCGGGCGGGATCAGCGAGTGCGAGATCTTCTTCCCGTACGGCGGCTGCACGACCGCGTCGAAGGTCGGTCAGCTGGCCGCGAACCACTTCGCCAGCGTCGAGCCGGACGAGGGCTGGGCCGATCGCCTGCGGGAGATGGGCCGGCGCTGTCTCTGGGAAGGCGCCCAGGACATCTCGATACGGGAGGGTGAGTGAATGGAATTCGGGTTTGCAGTGCTGGTGGCACTCATCGCCGTCGCTGTCGTGATTGCTCTCGCGTTGGCGACCGCCGGCCGGGCTGGCCGCCGTCGGTCGGGTGGCTCGGGGTCCGACGCGGCCTGGATCGCGGGCGCAGGCGCGACGGGAGCGACAGGCGCCGACGATCGTTCGCACGGTCACGACCATGGGCCCGGATCGGGGCACGATCACGGCCACGGCGGGCACGGTCATGACTCCGGTGGCCACGGCGGGTTCGACGGCGGTGGCGGCCATGGCGGTGGCGACGGCGGCGGCGGCGGGGGAGGAGGCGACGGCGGCGGAGGCTGAGGCCGTACCCTTCGGCCTGTGTCGTCGAGCATCTCGAGCCCTGGCCCTGATCTTGTAATCCTCGGCGGGACCGTCGTCACAGCGGCTGGATCCCGCCGGGCCGACGTCGCGGTTCGGGCCGGCTCAATCGAGGCTATCGCGCCCGACTTGTCCGAACCGGCCGCAGGGGCGGTCGAGGTTCTCGACGCGACCGGCCTGCTCGTCCTCCCCGGCTGCATCGACGTCCACACGCACACCCGCGTGGCGAGCGACGACGAGCCCGACCGGTTCTTCCAGGACTCCGTGGCCGCTGCGTTCGGCGGGACGACGACGTTCCTCGCGTTCAACAACCCGGGAACCGGATCATCGCCCGCGGCCCATCGCTCGATCATGACCGGCGTCGACGAGTTCCGGCGGGTCACCTCGTCCGATTCAGCCGTCGACTTCGCGGTCAGCCCGGCGATCCTCGGGGGCATGGACGACCCGATCGCCGAGCTGCCGGCGATGGTCGACGCCGGCGTGCCAACCGCGAAGGCGTTCATGGTGTTCGACTTCCGGCTCGGCGACGCCGCGATCTTCGAGGCGATGCGGACGCTGGGCCAGCGCGGCGGCATGCTCGAGGTCCATTGCGAAGACCCGGTCCTGATCGATGCCGCGGTCAACGACGCACTCAAGCGGGGCGATGTCGGGCCGCGCTTTCACGCAACGACCCGCTCGCCGGAGGCCGAGGCCGTCGCCACCCACCGGGCGATGGCGTTCGCCCGGGCGGCCGACGCGCCCGTCTACGTCGTCCACCTGTCGTGCGCGGCGGCGATGCAGCACGTCGCCGAGGCGAAGGCCTCAGGTGTGCGCGCCTATGCGGAGACGTGCCCGCACTACCTGACGCTGACCGACGAACGCTACGACGAGCCCGATCCGCTGACCTGCGCTCGCTGCCTCATCTCGCCACCCCTCCGACCGGTCGCCGACCGCGACGCACTCTGGACGGGCCTGGCCGATGGCCGGCTCGATCTCGTCGCCACCGATCACGTTCCCGACCGCCTCGCGGTCGAAAAGGGCGACGCCGCGAGCGGCGTGCCGTTCAACAAGATCTCGAACGGGGCGCCCGGCATCGAGACGCTCCTGGCGACGGTCTTCGACGCTGGCGTGGCGCAGGGCCGGCTGACGATCGAGCGGATGGTCGACCTGTTAGCGACGACGCCCGCTCGGCTGTTCGGGTTCGAGCGCAAGGGCGCCATCGAGACCGGGCGCGACGCGGACGTCGTCCTGTTCGACCCGGCTGCGCGGCGGACGATCCGGGCCGAGGACCTCCACCACACGAGCGACTACACGCCGTACGAGGGCCTCGAGGTCGCGGGCGCTGTCCGCTCGGTGTTCGTCCGCGGCGCGGCCGGTCGTCAGGACGGCACCTTCGTCGGTGAGCGAGGATACGGAACCTTCGTCGACCGTGGACCTGCCGGCGGCTGAAGCGCCGCTCGTTCGCCGCGCCTGTTTCGGCTGACGTACCACGCCGCTCAGGCGTTATCCGGTGCTCTCGACGACCTGCTTCAACCGGGTGAGGTCGGCCTGCACGAGCCCCGCGTCCCGTGCGAAGTCTTCGTCGCTCACATCCGCGGAGGCGACGCAGGCTGAAGACCACCTCGCAGCCGTCACCATGCGGGACGACTCGCATCGGGTTATAGAAGACTTCGCCTGAAGGCAGCGTCAGTTCGTGGTCGAGGACGCCGTCGTTGTTGCGCTCCGCGAAGGCGAAGCCGGCCCGGCCCGATGGGGTCTCCACGAACCAATGGCCATCCACGTTCTCCACGGAGCTACCGAGTCCGGGCGCCCACTGCGGAATATTCGCCGGGTCCGAGGCGTACTCGTAGACGTCGGCGGCGCGCCGGTCGATCCATACCCTGATCTGCGTGGACTCCGAAGACATTCCCGCCATGTTGTCATAGCCGGTCTCGAGCGGCCCGTCCGGAGCCTCAGTCGAGAAGTGAATAGGCCCGCTGGGTCAGGAATTCGGCGAACTCGTCGTCGAGGACCAGCCGATCGAGGAGTCCGGCGGCGTCGGCCAAGCGCGCTTGAGCCGCGCCACCGCCCAGGCGGGCGAGCTCCTCGTCGCGGATCGCTTGGTAGAGATCGGCCGACGCGTCGCGCCCGTCGTCCAGCTTGGTTGACGTCGTCCGCCACTGCCAGAGCTGCGAGCGGCAGATCTCCGCGGTGGCCGCGTCCTCCATCAGGTTGTTGATCGCCGCCGCGCCGTTTCCGTCGAGCCAGGCCGCGAGGTACTGGATGGCGACGCTGACGTTGAGCCGGTAGCCCACCTCCGTGACCGACCCGCCTGGAACCTTGAGGTCGCAGGAGCTGGTCGCCCGTCACCGCGACTTCTTCGCGGAGACGGTTCTTCTGGTGGGGCTTGTCACCCAGGACCGCGTCGAAGATCTCGGTCGCGAGCGGGACCAGGTCCGGGTGGGCGACCCACGTCCCGTCGAATCCGTCGCCCGACTCGCGCTCCTTGTCGTCGCGGACCCTCGCCATCGCCGTCGCGTTCACCTCCGGATCACGGCGCGAGGGAATGAAGGCAGCCATGCCGCCGATCGCGTGGGCGCCGCGTCGGTGGCAGGTCCGGACGAGGAGCTCCGTGTAGGCGCGCATGAACGGCTGGGTCATCGTCAGCTGGCCCCGCTCGGGGAGGACCGGGCCGCCCGAGACGCGGAACTTCTTGATCGCGCTGAAGAGGTAATCCCAGCGGCCGGCGTTCAGGCCGGCGGCGTGCTCGCGGAGCTCGTGGAGGATCTCGTCCATCTCGAACGCGGCGAGGATCGTCTCGATGAGGACCGTCGCCCGGATCGATCCACGCGCGACCCCGAGCGACTCCTGGGCGTGGAGGAAGACGTCGTTCCAGAGGCGGGCCTCGGCGCGGCCTTCGAGCTTCGGCAGGTAGAAGTACGGCCCAGATCCGCGTCGGAGGAGCTCCGCCGCGTTGTGGAAGAAATAGAGCCCGAAGTCAAACAGGCTGGCCGAAATCGGGATGCCGTCGACGAGGACGTGGCGCTCGACGAGATGCCAGCCGCGGGGCCTGACCACGAGAGTCGCGAGGCTGTCATTGAGGCGGTAGGCCTTGCCTTCGGGGCTATCGAACGTGAGCTCGCGACGGACGGCCGACCGAAGGGCCGCCTGGCCGCCGACGACGTTGTCCCAGGTCGGCGAGAGCGAGTCCTCGAGGTCGGCCATGAAGACGCGAGCGCCCGAATTGAGGGCGTTGATCATCATCTTCGGCTCGGCCGGACCCGTGATTTCGACCCGCCGATCGTCGAGGTCCGCCGGCGCGGGCGCGACGGTCCATTCGGCCCCGCGGACATCCGCAGTCGCGACAGGGAAGTCCGGCAGGACGCCGGCGTCGAGCTCCTTCTGCCGCTCTCGACGAGCCTCGAGAAGCGCCACGCGCTCGCGCCCGAACCGGCGCTGCAGGTCGGCGACGAAGGCGAGGGCTTCCGGGGTCAGGATCTCCTCGGCGCCCTCGACCTCGCGCGTGATCTCGATCGACGCCTCGCTCACGGACGAATGCTAACCGCCCATCGGTCAGTCGGTTCCGTGGGCGGGGTTACTCGGCGGGCGGGTCCCAGATCGTGGCATCCACGACCGCCTTGTACAGGCCGTTGCTCCACGGCGCGTTTGGGTCCCAATCGCCGAACGCAGTCCACTCGCGCATGAGCTTGCCGAATTCGCTCGAGGCGTCCTTCGCGGCTGCGGCGATCCGATCGATCGCGCCATAGCTGTCGTACTCGACCAACGATCGGTATCCGCCAGCCTGCTTGTCGGTCGTGAATACCACCGCGAAGGTGCCCAGGTAGCGACTGCCTTCCGGGTGGGCCCCGGCGAGCCGCTCTTCGTTCTTCATCAGCCAATTCTGGTGGGCCTCCTCCTCGCCCACCTTGATCGTGAACCCAGTTTCCTGGATGAAGCGCACGTCGGGGCCTCCTCTCCCAGATGACAGTGCGAGCCGACCGACAGGACAGAACGCCGGTCGGTCCGCCTGCGTTCATCGGCTCATCGTAGCGTCGGGCCTTGACCTGAGTGCTCGCTCCGCGCAGGATCGATAGCCAACGGGTCGAGAGGTGAGCGATGCTTCGAATTCTCCGCCGTGTCGGGATTGCCATCGGTTCGCTCGTGGCCGCTTGGCTGGTCATCTCGTTGGTTGGAGGCGCCCTGCTGCCGTTCATCGGCGTTCCGTTCCGCCGTTCGATCCGGCGGCGACGGCGATGGGAAGCGCGCTTGTGGGCCTGGCCACCGTGGTCCTCGGCGGACTGATCTACCGGGATATCCTTCGTCGGGAGCGACGAACGAGCTAATTGCTGAGCGCGATCCGATGGATACGACAAGTCGCCAGCCCGCGACGGAGCAGTTGCGGCTCGCGACGCTGCTCGTGCTGTTCCTGGTCCCAGGGGCGCTGATAACACTCGCCTACGTTTTGCTCGCCCCGGTGATCGACGCCGTCGGGTTCCCGCCGATCGCCGCCCTGCTGGTGGCCATCCTGATCGTGCTGGTGCCATTCGAGCTCGGCGTTGTCCTGCGGGCCAGCAGGGGCGAGGGCATCCGCTCGGTGGTTCCGTATCGCCGGCCGCTGCCCATTCGCGACTGGGTGTGGCTCGTACCGGTCCTGATCGTCGCCGCCTTCGTCGGCTTCGGCGTGTCGATGGCCATCGAGCCCGCCATCATCGACAGCCTGTTCGGCTGGCTGCCCGACTGGTTCATCCGCCCGATCGACCCCGACCGCGTTCAGGAATACAGCCGCGAGGCGTGGCTCGTGACGCTCGTGGCGTACTTCATCCTCAACGGGTATGTCGGTCCGATAACCGAGGAGCTGTACTTCCGCGGCTACCTCCTGCCGAGGATGGAGTGGATGGGACGTTGGGCGCCATTAGTCAACGTCAGCCTCTTTTCGATCTACCACTTCTGGTCGCCGTGGCAGGTGCTCGCCAGGATCCTGGGGCTCGCCCCGACGGTCTACGCCGTCCGCTGGAAGGAGAACATCTACCTCGGAATGGTCGTCCACTGCTCGCTGAACACGCTGGGCATCATCCTGGTCGGGAGCCTCGTCCTCGGCCGCCTCTAACGTCGTAGCAAAGTCCTGTACCTGCGGATGATGGCGAGTTGTCCCTACGGCCTCAGCGCGGTCCGCGCATCAGTGTCTGCGTCCGGTTTCAGTTGGGGCCGAGGTGGTAGCCAAGACGCTTGGGCAACCGCGAGACCTCCAGGGCGAGGCGGTTCGGGCGGCGGCCTGAATCCTCGGCTTGCTCGCGGCGAACGATTGCCTCGCGGATCGCGCGGGCGCCGAGGTAGCGGAACGGTTCCGGGGGGAATTGCCGCGGGAGGGCCCCGACGATCGGCAGCGAGGCGGACTCGTCGTCGCGCTTGCCGACGGCGAGCGCGGCCAGGATCCGGCCACCGAGGACCGACGGCGCCACGCCATTCCCGGAATAGCCCAGCCCGTAATGGATCCGCCCGCCGGGCAGGGTCCCAAACCACGGTCGATGGTCGTCGGTGATGTCGATCGGGCCGCCCCAGGCGTCATCGATCCGCACGTCGGTGAGCGACGGGAACCAGCGACGCAGGCCCTCCGCGGCCCGGCGCGCGGAGCCCGCGTCATGGGTGAACGCCCGGTCGATTCGGCCGCCGTAGCCGGCCTTCCCTCCGCCGCCGCCGAGCGCGATCCGCCCATCGGGCGTCGTCCGCGCGTAGTGGAGTGTGAACCGCGAGTCGGCGACGCCCTCGCCGCCGGTCCAGCCGATCTCGGCGAGCCGATCCGGGATTGGTTCGGTCAGGACCATGTAGCTCGACCAGGTGACGAGCCGGCGGCCGAACCTGGGCCAGCCGGCGGCCCACGCGTTGAGAGCCACGACGACCTGGCCGGCCACGATGAGGCCGGGCCCCTCGGCCGACGAGGTCGCCACGACGGCCGACGCCTGGACGCCGCCTTCGAGGCTCACGACGCGCGTTCGCTCGTGGATGACGACGCCGCGTTCAAGGGCGACGCGTCGGAGGCCTCGGGCGAGGGCCGCCGGCTGGACGGTCGCGGCGCGCGGCATGAACGCGCCTTCGCGGAACACCGGCGAGCGGACCCGCTCGGCGACCTCCTCGTGGGTGAGTCCTCGCCAGCGGTCGCCGAAGCCGAGCCGCGCGCAGGCTTCGACCGCCTCGCTCCACGCGCCGTCCTGGGCGGGCCCAGCGCTGACCGATACAAACCCGGCCGGCGTCCACCATGCATCGACCCCGTTCGCCACCGTCCACGTCCCGATCTCGTCGACCGCCGCGTCAACCGCGCGCGCCGTCCGGACCGCTTCCTCGTCACCGAAGCGCTTGATGAGGGACGGCAGCTCGTCCCACCAGCCGGTGACGAAGCCGCCGTTCCGGCCGGACGGGCCGCCGCCGCAGATGTCCTGCTCGACGACGACGATCCGAGCCCCCGGCGCGAGCTCCGTGAGGCGGATCGCGGTCCACAACCCCGTGTATCCGCCGCCGAGGATCGCGAAGTCCGCCGTGGCGTTGATCGAGAGAGGCGGGGCGACGACTTCGGCGGAGAGTTCGGGCGGTTCGGCCTCGAGGGCCTCACGGAGCCAATACGAACGCCGGGCGCCGGGGCGGATGCCGTCGAGCGGGTCCGACGGGTCGGGCCGCGTCACCAGCCGCCGGCGTCGCGAACGAGCCGATGGAGGACTCGGGCGGCGACGATCCGACGGTAGTCGGCGGTCGAGCGGACGTCGTCGATCGGGATGATCTCGGCGGCGAGGGCCTCGGCGGCGGCGTCGGCCGCTTCGGGGGTGGGCGATCGGCCTTCGAGGGCCGCCTCGGCGGCCCGCGCCCGGATCGGCCGGTCGGCGACCGATCCCAGCGCGACGCGAACATCGCTCCAGCCGCTCGAACCGCCGCCGTCGCGCCAGGCGAGGGCGAGGACCACCTTGCTGATCGCCTGGGCTCGACGCGTCCCGACCTTCCGGAAGCGCGCCTCGCGGCCCCCGGCGACGGGAATGACGATGCGCAGGATCAGTTCGTCGGGTGCGAGCGCAGTCCGCCGGTAGGCGACCCAGAACTCCGAAGCTGGGATCGTCCGCTCCCCGCGCGCCCCGCCGACGACGAACTCGGCGTCGAGCGCCAACAGCACCGGAAGTGTGTCGCCAGCGGGCGACGCATTGGCGATGTTCCCGCCGAGCGTGCCGCGGTTCTGGATCTGGGCCGCCCCGATCGTCGCCGCCGCCTCGACCAGCGCCGGGAGGTGCTCGCGGCAGGGCGCCGAGCGGCGGATCTCCGTGTACGTCGTCAACGCGCCGATGCTGATCGCTCCGCCATCCGACGAAGTCCCGCGCAGCTCGTCGAGCCGCCACAGGTCGATCATCCGGGTCGGCGGCTCGCCGATCTCGCCGGTGATCCGGACCATGACGTCGGTGCCACCGGCGATCGGCGTGAGAGGGTCGTCGGCAGACGAGCCCGACAGCGCGGCGTAGGCCTCCTCCAGCGATCGCGGGGTCTCGATCGGCGGCTCGACGGGCACTCCGTCAGCCCTTCTTGCGGCCGCGGCGGCGGACGAGGAAGACGAGGAGCGCCGTAATGATCGCGAACCCGCCCGCGACCTGGCGCGGGCTTAAGGCGACGCCATAGTCGGCGTCGGTCGGCGGCCGATCCTCCTCTGGGTCCTCGTCGTTGTCCCGGGCGGCTTGCGCATCCGCCTCCGCGTCCGCTGCGCGTTCCGCCAGCTCCGCCGGTGTTCGCCCGTTTGTCATCTGTCGCCTCCGGCTGCGATCGCGATCGCCTCGATGATTTTCGTGTAGCCGGTGCAGCGGCAGAGGTTCCCGGCGATCGCCTCGCGGATCGCGTCCTCGTCCTGGCCGCCACCGTCGTCGATGTGGGCCCGCGCGGCCATCAGCATCCCGGGCGTACAGATCCCGCACTGTGCTCCGCCTGCCTCGAGGAACGCCTGCTGAAGCGAGCCCAGAGCTGCTTCGCCCGCCGGTGCCAGCCCCTCCACCGTCCGAACCTCCGAGCCCTCCACCTGGCAGACCGGAACGAGACACGCGTCGACAACCGCGCCGTCGACGAGGACTGTGCACGCGCCGCACTCCCCTTCCCCGCAGCCCTCCTTCGTTCCGGTCAGCGCGAGATCCTCGCGCAGCACATCGAGCAGCCGCCGCATGCCCGGCGCATCGACCTCGACCGGATCGCCGTTGACGGTGAAGGTGTAGGCGGTCACTCGTTGTGCCAGCCGTCGTCGACGTGCGTGTCGTCCGGACCTGGGCCTCGCAGCGGGAGTGGATCGGTCGGCGCGTTCGGGCGAGGGTCGGTGCCCTCGTCGATCGGCGCCTCGACCGCGGCCTCGACGGACGCTTCGGCGGCACGCCCGGGCAGGCCGGCCGGCGGCTCGGTCGGCGGCGTCGCGCCCATCGCCGCGAGGATCCGCTCCGGCGTCGCCGGCAGGTCGTGGACCCAGGCCCCGGTTGCATCATGGATCGCGGCGACGACCGCCGGCGCCCCGACATCCATCGGCAGCTCACCAACCCCCTTTGCTCCATGGGGCGCCGACGCGAACGGCGCCTCGACGAGGATCGAGGTGATCCGCGGGGCGTCGAGCGAGGTCGGGATGATGTATGTCGCCAGCCGGTCGTTGAGGTAACGGCCGTCGCGCAGCTTGATCTCCTCGATCGTCGCGTAGCCGATCGCCTGGAGCGTGCCGCCCTCGACCTGGCCCTCCGCAAGGGTCGGGTGGATGACCTTGCCGATGTCGTCGGCCGCGACGACGTCGCGGACGGTGACCTCGCCGCTGTCGAGATCGACGTCGACCGACGCGACACAGGCCGCCCAGCCAAACGCGGGATAGGCGTCGCCGTGGTAGGTCGCGTCGTCGAAATGGACGCCTGGGTAGGGCTCGAACTGCTGGTCGATGCGGGTCGGGCCGTGAGTCGCGGCATCGTCCCGATAGGCGCTGGCGAAGTCCCGCCCGTTGCTTCGTTCCTCGACCCGCGCCCGGAGCCGCTGTGCAGCCTTGATGAGCAGCCCACCGACGACCATCGCAGTCCGGCTCGCAACCGTCGGCCCCGAGTCCGGCACGATCGCCGTGTCCTGCGGCGCGATCTCGACGTCGTCGTACGCGACGCCGAGCTCCGCCGCGACGAGCTGCGGGAAGATCGTCTTCGTCCCCTGCCCCATCTCCGTCGAGCCGGTGAGAATGCGGATCCGGCCATCGGCGCCTAGTTCGACCGAGGCGACCGACGCCAGCTTGACCTCGCCGGAGCCGGTGAACCCGGCCCCATGCCAGGCGAGGGCGATCCCGATCCCCGACGCCATTCGGTCCTGGCCGGTCGTGTGCGACGACGTGGGCACGATGCCGGAGCCGCCACGGCGGACCCGGCTCGCGGTTGTTCGCGCCCGGACGCCCTCGAATTCGGCCGCCTCGGCGGCCCGCTCGAGGACCTCGGAGGCCGCGACGCTGTCACGCAGGACCTGGCCGGTCGGCGTCGTGTCGCCAACCTGGTAGAGGTTGCGCCGCCGGATCTCGAGCGGGCTCAGGCCGAGGTCCTCGGCGAGCCGGTCGATCTGGAGCTCCGCCGCGAACTCGACCTGTGGCGCCCCGAATCCGCGGAACGCGCCGTTGGGTGGCGTGTTGGTCCGCGTCGCCCGGGCGCGGATCCGGACGTTCGGGCAGCGATACGGGCCGCCGGCGTGGATCGCGCCGCGGCTCAGGACGACCGGGGTCAGCGTGCAGTAGGCGCCGCCGTCCATCACCACGTCGATGTCCTGGGCGACGAGCGTCCCGTCGCGCTTGACGCCCGTCCGGTGGGTGACGATCGCCGGGTGGCGCTTCGTCGTCGCCGAGAGGTCCTCGTGTCGGTCGTAGATCATCCGGACCGGCTTGCCGGTCTTGCGGGCGAGGAGCGCCGCGTGGATCGCGAGGATCGAGGGGTATTCCTCCTTGCCGCCGAACCCGCCGCCCGTCTCCGCCTGGACGACCTGGGCTTGCTGGTCGTTGAGCCGGAGCGACCGCTTCAGCGCCTTGTGGATGTAGTAGGGGCATTGGAGAGAGCCGTGGACCGCGACTCCGCCATCTTCGCGCGGCACCGCGATCATCGCGTTGTTTTCGATATAGAGCTGCTCCTGGTGGCCGACGCGGTACGTGCCCTCCAGGACGAGGTCCGCCCCCGCGAAGCCCGCGTCGAGGTCGCCGGCGGCGATCTCGTAATGGGCGAAGACGTGGTCGCTTACTAGCGGGTCGAAGACGGGGGCGAGCTTCTCCGTCCGCACGGTGACCCTGCGGCGGGCGGCCCGCAGCGTCTCGCGATCTGCGGCGGCCAAGAGCAGCAGCGGCTCTGCGTGGTGCTGGATCTCGCCACCGACCGGTACGAGAACCGGCTGGTCGTCACTGATGAGGCTGACGATGTTATCGCCGGGGATGTCGGCCGCCGTGACGACGGCGACCTTCGACCAGTCGAACGCGGGGTCGAGGTCCATGGCGACGAACCGGGCGTGGGCGTCGGTCGATCGGATCGTCGCCCCGAACCAGGCGCCGGGGAACACGAGGTCGTCGGCGTACTTCGCCTCACCCGTGAGTTTGGCCGGCCCTTCGCGACGGAGCGGGGCAGCACCACGGGCACGGCCCGTCGCGATCTCGCCACGGCGGACGACGAGGGCGTCCGGGGCGCTCCGGCGGGGTGCGACAGGGGTGGTGGTCCGGCTGGGCGGCGTCCGGATCGTCATGCGGCTTGGGTCGACCCTCCTAGGCCGAGGACGATATCACCGCAACGGATCGGTCCGCCGAGGCCGGGTCGGCCGGGACCTCTGCCGCGGCGGTCTGGTACAGACGTGGGACATCCCGATGAGTCCTCCGCGACGAACAATTGCCATCGCACGCCAACCCGTCTGAATCCAGGGTTGGCGTCGATATTCCGGCGTGCGACCGGGGCGCACCGCCCGCTGGACGAGGGGCTGTTCGACTTATGGATACCTACCAGGACATGGCAACGGCCGCGGCCGACGCGGAAGTGCCCGCGTCCGTACCGGAGCCGCCCGATCGGGATGACGCCATCTCGATCGACAGCCCGTCGGTCCCCGGGCCGTCAGGCTGGAGCGACCCGCAAACCGGCACCGATGGACCGCGCCTGTGGGATCGCCTGATCATCAGCGAGTCGGCACGCGTCCGACGCTACAAGCGGCCCGCGACCGTGGTCCTCGTCGAGGTCGTCGGAATCGAGGGTCTCGCCCGACTCTGGGGGCCGCGGGTCGCCGAGCACGCGCTCGCGGCCGCGGCGCGGATTCTCGCGAAAGAGATCCGGACGAGCGACCACATCGCTCGAATGGAGCGGCTTCGGTTCGGCATCCTGCTGACCGAGACGACCGAGATCGCGGCGATCAACTTCGTCGAGCGGGCGCGTGCGGCTTGCGAGCGCGACCTCCAGGTTGCTACCGAGGTGGTCAACGTCGCATTCGGCTGGGCCAGCCCGCCCAAGAGCGGCGACCTGACCGACGCGGTGGCCCTGGCAGCCGAGCGGCTCGCCGCCGAGCTGGCGGAACTCGCGGACGCTGGTTAGTTTCCCCGAACCTCGTCGAAGTCAACGAGCCCGAGGCGGATGTCCGCACAGCCCCGGGCCGTGAGATAGCCCGCGAGAGACGGAAGACCGGCGGCCAGTCGCCCGAAGCTCAGCCAGCCAATCTCTAACCGCCCGTCGTGGAGGCGCAGCGGTGCCTGACGTCGCGAGCCGTGCGTAGTCGTCGGGTGCGGGCTGTTCGCCATACGGGCCGGACTCGACGGGGAGCCGGCCCATCCGCTCACCGAGGTCTCGGGCCCACGCCTGACGAGCACTTGGATCGCTCAGCGCGTTCGTGTCGAGGAGGAGTGCCAGGACCTCGGGGTCGACCTCGCCGTTCATCAGCTCCAGGCCGCGCTCACGCAGGTAGGCGCTGAACTCCTCGAGGATCGCGGCGTACTCCTCGTGCGTTGCTCCTGCGAGTCGCCGGGCAAGCTCCTGGAGCCGACGATCGCCCAACGCCGCGGCAGCTGCCTGTTGGTACCGCCGCATCGTCGCCCTCGCGAGGGCTTCGCGCGCTGTTGGCGGCGGATCGATCCAGGGCGGACGGGTCGAGAATTGACCGGCGGTGAGGATCGCGTCGCCGAGCTCGTCGAGCAGCGCGGAGCCCGAGGCAGAATCGGCCGGCCGGCACGACATGTCCGCGACGATCGCGCCCTCGCCGTATCGGTCGCCCTCGAGAAGCACGGCTCCGCCGGCAGCGGCGAGCAGGTGGGCAAGCGGATGGATCGGGCGGTCCGTGTCGGGATCCGCGCCGCTCTGCACTTCGGGCGGCGTCTCCGACTTCAGGCCGGTCACGACAACGACAGGTCCGATTCGGTAGACGGCATCGTCCGCCCGATCGGCCGGACCGCCCCAGCCGACGCCGCGCGTGCCGGGCGCGAGCAGTCGCTCGTGGAGCGCGGCGATTTCCGGCGGCGTGATCGGCGCGGGACGCTCATCGTCCTCGAGCTGGGCGAGGGCCGAGGCATTGGCCGGGCGGGCGTACCAGGCGGCGCTGTCCGCGAGGATCTTCCGGACGGCTGCAACCTGCTCATCGGCCGCCTCGTCGGTCTCGAAGGTTGCGACCATCGAGATCCCGAATCGGGCGTCTCGATCGGGCGCGATCGAGTCGGCGGCCCCTTCGACGAGCTCCGCGGCGACGGCCGGCTGGACGGGCCGCAGGGCGACCGCCGGCTCCGCCTTGGCCCAGACGAAGTAGCCGCTGAATGTGCCGCGCACGTTCGGATCCGGCGCGCTCTCCGCGGAGCCCAGCGACCCGTTGCAGGCGATCATCGTCGTTGCGAGGAGCCCGGCCAGGGCCACCGCCCGAGCACCAGCCCACGGCAGTCGTTGGTGGTGGTCTCGCTGGGCGTCGGTCATGGCCGGATCGTCGCACAGAAGCCTGCCGCCGCCACCGATCCAGACCGCTCCGGACCAGCGGTGACCACCCTCGAGTGCCCTCGACATCTCGTCAGCGCGTCGCTCCCATCGGCTCGGCACCAAACCCGTTGATGTCGTTGTCGGCCCGCACCAAGAACTGGTCCCAGCGCCGCCGGGACCATCGTCACGGACGCGGTCGCCATCTATCGTCGATGGATCATCTGACCTCGCGTCCTCGGAGCATTGATCATGACCACGCAGGAAGCGATCGGGGCCGTGCTGCTGGCGGCGATCTTCGCCAACGTCGCCGTCTTCGTCGGGCTGGTCGTCGGGCCACGGATTCGGGCCCGCCAGGAAGTCAACCACCGCGCCGGCCTCCACGAAGCCGCCGGCATGGCTCCGGGAGGCGCGCCCATCGGGGTTCCGAGAACACTCGGAAATGGCCGGCCGCATCCCGTTGAATATGGGGGGCTGGCGCCGATCCTGGAGTCCCGCCCCGCGGGACCAGGGAGACCGACCGCAGTCGAGCCCGCCGCCATCGACCCCGAGACCGGGATCGAACTCGCCGGGGCTTGGGCGCGATGGTTGGCCGAGGAGGGCGCTCGGGTCGATCGCTACGGTCACCCCGCCACGATCGTGCTGGTCGAGCTGGGAGGCGTCGAACGCCTCGCCGAGAAGCTCGGTCAGGAGGCTGCCGATCGGTTGATCCCGCCCATTGCAACCACGATGCGCCGCCACGCGCGCGCTGCCGACAATCTCGCTCGCCTCGGGCGGCTCGAAATTCGGGGTTCTCCTCACCGAAACCGATGAGATCCGCGCGATCAACTATGTCGAGCGGGTCCGCTCAGCCTGCGATGTCTGGCTCGAGTCGGGCGCCGTTGCGCTTCGGCTGTCGATCGGCTGGGCCCAGGTCGGCCCAAGACAGCCAGTCGAGGAGGCGATCAAGACTGCGGAGTCCAGGCTCAATGAGGAACGCCAGCGCCTCCGGACGCGGTCGGAACTCGGCGTCGAGGTCGACGCCGACGCGCCGTTCGTCGCTGCGGCCGACAATGGATCCGACGGTCAGGCGACCTCGCTGCACGCGCTCCGCGCCTAGTCCCGACGGCTCCGTCGGTTAATCCCGGGCTCGGTGGAGGGCTCGGCCCGGCGTCCGCCCCGTGTGGGCCCCACCGTCGACCACGAGCTCGCCGTTGACGATCACGGTCTCGATCCCGTCCGGGAACCGTCGCGGCTCGTCGTAGGTGGCGTTGCTGCGGACCGTCGCCGGGTCGAAGACGACGAGATCGGCGATCGCGCCGTCCCTGATCACGCCGCGGTTCCTGAGGCCCAGCCGAGCCGCCGGCGCTGACGTCATCCGGCGGATCGCTTCCTCGAGGCTCAAGAGCGCCTCGTCGCGGACGAACTGGCCGAGGATTCGGGGGAAACTCCCGTACGTCCGCGGGCTTGGCTTGGCGCCGACGAACGTCGAGTCCGTGCCGACCATCCCGATCGAGTGCCGCAGGAAGCGGCGGATTCCGTCGATATGCGGGCCCGTCGTGACCTCGTTCGGGCTCAGGTCCTCGTCGAGCAGCAGGTCGCACAGCGCGTCGACGGGGTCCTTGCCGGTGGCGTCGATCAGCTCGCCCAGGGTCCGGCTCTCCCACTGGAGGTTCTCCGGCCGGTGCAGATAACCGATCCGGATGTCCCGGAGGCCGCCCGCGCCGGCGAAGAGCACGCCGCGTTCCTGTAGGTCGCGGCGGATCCGGTCCCGCGTGCCGCGGTCCGTGAGCCGTTCCTTGGTCTTGATCGGGCCGCCGGCCTGGACCCACGTCGGGATGAGGATCAGGAGCCGGGTGCTCGCCCATTCGGCCGGATAGGCGTCGAACGTGACGTCCTGGCCCGTGGCGCGCGCATCGTCAACAAGGTCGAGCATCTGATCGGGTGTGCCGGGGAACGTCTTGCGGTGATAGAAGTGGGTGATGTGAGCGGGAGCCTCGCCGCGCCGCCCGATCTCGATCGCCTCCCGGAACGGGTCGAGGAAGCGGTCACCGAGCGCGTACCGGACGTGGGTGTGATAGAAGCCGCCGCTCCTCGCGGCCTCGTGGCTGAGGGCCGCCAGCTCGTCGGTCGTGGCATAGCTGCCGGGCGGATAGTCGAGTCCCGAGCTGATCCCGAAGGCGCCTTCCTCCATGCCTTCGCGGAGCATCGCCTGCATCCGTTCCGTCGCGGCGGCCGTGGCGGGTTCGTCGTCCCAGCCGATTGCGCCGATCCGCAGTGCCGAGTTGCCGATTAGATACGCGATGTTGACGCTGACCTTGCGGTCAAACCGCCGGAGGTAGGCCGCGACTGTGTCCCAGTCGTACGCGATATCGGGTTTGCCGTCGAGGCCGGAATTCAGATGGACGAAGGCATCGAGGTCGTCGCGGCTCGCGAACGGCGCGTAGCTGTTGCCGTCGACGCCGATGACCTCGGTGGTGATGCCCTGGCGGACCTTCGGGTCGTGGGTCGGCTCGGCGAGGATCATCAGCCCCGAGTGAGAGTGAAGATCGATGAAGCCGGGCGCGACGACCCGCCCGGTGGCGTCGACGGTCCGCGCGGCGCGGTCCGGCGCGGCGTCCCCGTCCGAGACGAGCCTGATGCGATCGGCCTCCACCACGACCGTGCCCGCGCGAGCCGGAGCCCCGGTGCCGTCGACGACGGTCCCGCCCGTGATGAGGATGTCGGGCGGGCTCATGGCCGTCCCCGGCCCGCCCTCGGAACACCCGGTGTTCCAAGCGGCGAACGGAGGAGCGCAAGCAGGCCGTCCGAGGACGTTCCTCCGTCCGTTGGAGCAACGTGTGTTCCAAGCGGCGATGGGACGGCCTCCCCGAGCTTGCCGGGCCTCCGTCGTACGCCCGTTGGAACAGGGGGTGTTCCAGGGACCGAGTAAAGCCACGATGCAGAGTGCGGTGGCACCATCGGAGGCGATGGCGACACGGGAACGGCCGGCGGATCGAGGACGGAGACGCTGTCGCGAGTCGCTCCATCGCGTGGCTCTGGACGCGCCGACTTGCCCGAATTGGCGCCGGACTGAGCCAGCGGGAAGTCGCCCAGACGATCGGCGTCTCGCACTCCAAAGTCGGCCGGTTCGAGCGCTCCGGTGACGAGCGATCCCTCGAGTTCGTTGGGGCCCTCTGTGCGGTGGTCGGGCTGGACCTGGCCATCCGTACCTACCCGGCGGGTGATCCGATCCGGGATCGAGCGCAGCTCGCGCTCCTCGAACGGTTTCGCGCGAGGCTCCACCCATCGCTTCGCTGGCGGACGGAGGCGCCACTGCCAATCCCCGGAGATCTCAGGGCCTGGGACGCCGAGGTCCGCGGACTCCAACCGAAACCGTGGCGAGCAAGGATCGAGGCGGAAACCCGGATCGCCGACGGCCAGGCCCTCGAGCGGCGCCTCGCCCTGAAACTGCGCGACGACCCCGGTGGTCACCTGATCCTCCTCGTGTCCGACACGCGAGCGAACCGGATGGCGCTTCGGTCGATTGGCATCGGCCTCCGCGACACTCTGCCCCTCAACACGCGCCAGCTTCTCTTTGCTCTCGCGGCTGGGCGGGACCCCGGCGGCAGTGGCATCGTCATCCTGTGACCGGCGCCGACCAGGACTGGAGCTCGAGGATGTTCGCCTCCGGGTCGGTGACGTAGGTCCAGGTCACGCGCCGGCCGTCGGCGGTCGTCAGCGTGACGACATCACCGACCTCGCCGCCGCCGGAAGCGAGAACGGCCTCGCGAGCGGCGGGCACGTCCGGCACGACGAAGGCGATGTGCTGGAAACCTGGCCGGTTCACAGCCGGCGTGATCCCTTCGGGTCCCGACTCGTATTGGTAGATCTCGAGGGTCGGGCCGTCCCCGCCGAGCCCCGGCAGTCGCATGTGCGCTCCCCGCAGCGCCGCGCCGGGAACCCCCGTCCCGGCCTCGAGGTCCGGCCCACGATAGTCGCGGAGCGGCGGCACGACTTCCATGCCGAAGACCTCCTTGTAGAAGTCGGCCAGCCGCTGCCAGTCGCGGGCAATGACGTTGACGTGGCCGAATCGGGCGTCGATCACGATGTTCCCTCCAGTCGTTGGCCTCGGACCCACGCGCCTCGGACCATGTCGGGGTGGGCCCGAAAGATGAGGCGGCTGACGAGGTCGCCGGGATCATCGAGGAGCTCGGGGTCCAGGTCGGTCGCAGCACCCGCCCCTGACAACGGCGCCGTCATCCCAGGATCCACGACGATCACATCGGCCTCCTTGCCCACCTCGAGCGACCCGATCCGATCGTCCAGGCCCAGCACCCGCGCCCCGTCGAGCGTCCCGAGCCTGAGCCACGCGAGCGGCTCCAGCGGCGGCCGATCCTCATCGATGAGTGCCCGCCGCGCCATCTGCGCGTATGCGCCTGCGCGCATCACCGAGAACAGCGACGGGTCCGGTCCGCCCGACACGTCCGACCCGAGCCCGACGACGACGCCGGCCTCCAGCCAGCGTGCGAGCGGCATCACGCCCGCGCCGATGAACAGATTGGAGGCGGGGCAATGGGACACCCTGGTGCCCGTCTCGACTAGCCGCGCGAGCTCCCGATCGGACAGGTGGATCGCGTGCGCCAGCACCGAACGCTCGCCGAGCCCCCCGGCGCGGTCGTAGACGTCGACGTAGTCAGCGGCCTCCGGAAAGAGGCGAGCGACCTCGGCGATCTCGCCCGCGTCCTCCGACACATGCGTCTGCCACCAGGTCCCCGTCGAGCGCGCCAGTGAGGCGGACTCGCGCAGCATCTCGGCCGTGCACGAGACGGCGAACCGCGGCGTCACCGCGTAGCCGAGCCGCCCGTCGGCCGCGCCGTGCCAGCGAGCGATGAGGTCGGCCGCCTCGCGCAGGCTCCGATCGAGGATGGTCCCGGGCTCGATCGTCGGGTCGTACGTCACCCGATCCATCATCACCTTGCCGAGGATCGCCCTGATCCCGTGCGCCTCGGCAGCCCGGAACGCGGCCTCCATCGCCGCCTCGTAGACGACGCCGTATGCGAGCACGGTCGTCGTCCCGGCCGCCGCGAACGCCCGGAAGATCGCCGGGGCCAGGCGCTCGGCGACCGCGGGATCGGCCCACGAACGCTCGGTCGGAAACGTCAGCCGATCGAGCCAGGTCAGCAGATCCAGCGCGAACCCGAGTCCCGCGTTCGGGAGCTGCGGCAGATGCGCGTGCGTGTCGACGAGCCCGGGCATGACGACCCACGGGCGAAGATCGACGGCCCCCGCCAGCAGGTCCGGCGGGGCGGCGCTCGCCGCTCCCACGAACGAGAGCGACCCGTCACCGTCGACCGCGATCAGCCCGTCGGCCTCGTGGAGCGTCCCGCCGGACGCCAGCGGCGACAGGATGCGGGCGCGGATCGCAAACGGCGGCCGATCCGGGAGCGGGACGGCGGGCATGGCCCGATGATAGGCGCGGCGAACGTCAGCGATGGGCGCAGCGAGGGCCCTCCCGACCCCTCCTCAGGGCGTCGTGACGAAGTCCTCCAGGACGAGATCGTCGACCGTGACCGGCTTCGGCACCATGTTGAGCTTGGTCATGAACTCCACCGACGCCTCCCACCCCGCCCGGTCGATGGCGCCGAGGCCCTCGCCGGGGGTCGCGCCCGCGCGGCCCCAGACGTCGATCGTCGCCGCGAGGATCGCGGCCTGCAGCTCGCGGTCCTGGCCCAGCTCCGGCACCGCGTGAATCGTGGCGTCGAGCCCCTTCGCGGGCTCGGCGACGATCTCGTTCATCGCCCGCAACGTTGCCCGGACGAACCCGGCCACGGCGTCGCGCTTCCCTTCGATCGTCGCCGTCGAGGCGATGAGCCCGGGGCCGGGGAGCGCAGTCACGTCGTCGACGTGGAGGACGAACGCCTCGGTCCCGCTCCGCTCGAGCACGACCGGCTCGTTGTTCGCGAATCCCGTGGCCGCGTCGACTGCACCCTGGGCGACCGCGGCGCCCTGGCCGAAGTCCGAGTACTCGACGATCTCGACGTCCTGCGGCGTAAGCCCCGCGGACACCAGCAGGGCCTGGAGCATGATCCATGAGGAGCCGTAGCGGCCGGGGATACCGATCTTCTTGCCCTCGAGGTCGGCCGCCGTCTTGATCCCGGACGAGGCCTTGCCGAACACGATCGAGGGGAACCGGCCGTAGACAGTGGCCAGGTAGCGGATCGGGATTCCTTGGCTGACGGCCGGGATGACGCTCGTCCCGTCTGACATCCCGAGATCGAGGTCGCCCTGGCCGACCTTCGGGACGAGGTTCGCGTCGATCTCGTTCTGGAACGTGACGTCGAGGCCTTCGGCGGCGTAGTAGCCGGCCTGATCGGCGAGGTAGAACTGGGCGAACTGGACGCTCGGGATGTAGCCGAGACCGACCTTCAGCGGCGTGCCGGCCGCCGAAGGCGAGGCGCCGGGCGCGCAGCCGGCGAAGACGAACATGGCAACGAGACTGGCGACGAAACCGAGACGGCGCGGGTGCATGCGACCTCCGAAGGGCTAGCGAACGCCGACGAGGCGGCGTTCGAGGACGACGACGACGAGATAGAGGGCGATTCCGAGCATTGCGATCGTGACGAGCGTCGCGAACATCAACGGGATGTCGAACAGGCTGCCGCGGGCGAGGTTGACGAGGAGCCCGAGGCCCTCCCTGGCGCCTGCCCACTCGCCCACGATCGCGCCGACGACAGCGAGCGTCACCCCGACCCGCATCCCGCCGAGGATCGACGGCAGCGCGGCCGGGATCTCGAGGGTCAGCAGGACCTGGCGGCGCGTCGCGCGGAACGAGCGGGCCATCTCGAGCAGACCGGCATCGACCGATCGGATCCCGACCATCGTCGAGACGGCGATCGGGAAGAACACGATCAGCGCGCAGATCACGACCTTGCTCGCCAGTCCCGGCCCGAACCACAGGGCGAGCAGCGGAGCGAGAGCGAGGATCGGCGTCGCCTGGGCGGCGACGATGTAGGGCGAAACGAGACGCTCGACGACTGCCGATCGGGCCAGGCCGTAGCCGATGACGAGACCCACTCCGGCGCCGACGGCGAACCCGAGGGCGATCTCCTGGAGCGTCGTCACGGCGTGGGGGGTCATGAGGCCGTCGGCCCACGCCTGGACGAATCGCTCCGCGACGACTTCGGGCGGCGGCAGGATGAAGAGCGGGTAGCCACCGAGGACGACGACGAGCTTCCAGATCGCGAGGAAGACGGCAAACGAAATCGCGACCGAGGCCACTGCGCTCCGGCTCATGCCGCCTCCCCCGCCGGCTCGAGGTGGGCCCGGATCCCGGCTGCGGCGCGCGACACGATTGCTCCGTCGAGCAGCTCGAGCGAGCGCGGCCGCGGGGCGAGGATCGGGACGATCGCGGCGACGCGGCCGGGTCGTGGGGTCATCACAACTACCCGATCGGCGAGAAGAATCGCCTCCGGGATGCTGTGGGTGACGACGACGATCGTCGTCCCGGTCCCCTCCCACAATTCGAGCAACTCGAGGTTGAACCGCTCGCGCGTCAGCGCATCGAGCGCGCTGAACGGCTCGTCGAGTAGCAGGACCTCCGGCTCGAGGGCGAGGGCGCGGGCGATCGCCGCCCGCTGCCGCATGCCGCCCGACAGCTGGCTCGGCCGGGCTCGGGCCGACTCGCTCAACCCGACGAGGTCAAGGAGCGCGGCGAGCCGCTCGTCGCGCCGCTGGCGTGGCCAGCCGGCCAGCTCCAGCGGGTACGTGATGTTGTCGGCGACCGACCGCCAAGGGAGCAGGCGGGGCTCCTGGAACACCAGCCCGACGCGCGGATCCGGTCCGACGATCGGGCGGTCGTCGAGCATGACGGAGCCCCGCTGCGGCGCGAGCAGCCCGGCCGCGACCCTGAGAAACGTGCTCTTGCCGCAGCCGTTCGGGCCGATGATGGCGACGACCTCGCCGCGCTCCACCGAGAGGCTGAAGCCTCCGAGCGCCTCGACAGGCGCCGCGCGAGGGACCTGGAACGTGACGCTGACGTCGGTTGCGATGAGCCGGCCGGCGAACGTCATCGGGTCGCCCGCGCCAGGCCCGCGACGATCGGCGAGATGGCCGGATGGAGCCGGACGTAGGCATCGAACGCCGCATCGTAGAGCTCCCGGTTGGCTGGGTTTGGCGTCAGCCGATGCGCGACCCGGGTCATGCCGCGGATCGCGGCCGGGACATCGGGGTAGGCCCCGATCCCACTCGCCCCGAGAATCGCCGCACCCACGACCGCCGTTTCGAGCACGGCCGGGACGGCGACCGAAAAACCGGTGACGTCGGCCTTGATCTGGTTCCAGGTCTCGCTGCGAGCGGGACCCCCGCAGACCCGCATCTCGTCGACCCCGATCCCGGCCGCGACGATCGGCTCTGCGACGTGGCGAATCGCGAGGGCAGAGGCCTCGAGGATCGCCCGCGCGAGGTGACCGCGGCCGTGATCGAGGGTCAGCCCGACGAACGCGCCGCGGGCCGTCGGGTCCCAGATCGGCGACCGCTCGCCGGCGAGGTACGGCAGGAACAGAGCGCCGTCGGCGCCGGGCGAGGTCGCGGCCGCCTCCTCGATCAAGGCCTCAGTAGGCACGTCGGAACGAACGACCTCAGTCCGGAACCAGTCGATCGCCCGGCCGGTCGCAGCCATCGCCCCGCCGACGCTGAACAGCCCCGGGAGCGGCGCGATCGTCACGAACGAGCCGGGCGCGCGGACCGGCTGATCCCAGTAGACCCCGAAGCCGCCGGCGGCACCGCCGACGTCGATCGCGTCGCCCTTGGCAGTCATCCCGGCCCCGTGGAAACTCGCCCAGGCATCGACGGTCCCCGCAACCACCGGGGTCGATGGTTCGATGCCGAGTAGCTCCGCCGCTTCCGCGGTCAGCCCCCCGACGACGTCGCCGGCGCGAACCGGCTCCGGGATGCGTCCGGCGGGGATGCCGACCGCCGCGAGGACCGACGCCGGCGGGAACGGCTGGTCCTCGACCAGGCTCGTCGCCGCACGGCCCGTCATCCGAAGGGCGAGGAAGTCCCACGTCGCCAGGTACCAGCAGGTCGCCGACGCGACCTTGGGCTCGTGACGCTCGACCCAGAGTGCGGCCGGCAGCCCGGCCAGCGACCAGCCCTCGAGCCCGGTGGCCTGGGCCAGCTCCGCTCCTTCATCTGTCGCCCGCGAGTCCTGCCAGATGATCGCCGGCCGGGTCGGACGTCCGCTCTCGTCGACCGCGACGAGTGTCGGGCCATGGCCATCGAGCGCGACCGCGACGATATCCGCCCGGCCTGCGGCGGTGACATGGCGAACGGCCGTCGTCAGGGCGCCCCACCAGGCCTCCGGATCCTGTTCCGCCCGCCCGTTTGCGGTGTCGGTCTCGGTCCGGTAGCCCGCCCTGGCGAGCCCGAGAAGCCGGCCGTCGAGCGTGACGAGGCCGACCTTGACTTCGGTCGTCCCGAGATCGATCCCGAGGATCGCGGTCTCGCTCATCGCGGCGCCCCGGCCCGATCGAGCTGGAGGACGGCTTCGACGGTCCGGACGTCGGAAACGAGAGTGGTCAAGGCGCCCGAGCGCAGTGCCCCGAGGATCGGCCGAACCTTGGTCGAGCCGCCGGCGACACCGATCCGGACCGGCAACCGATCCAGCCGCCGGGCGTCGAACGCGATCGTCCGCGCCCGCAGGTCGCTGTCGACGAACTGGCCATCGATGTCGAACGGAGCGATGAGCAGCTCGCCGACCGCTTTCGCGTCGTCGAGCTGGCGGCAGGCCGCCGGTCCGAAGGCCGCCTCGCCCCAGGCCGGCCCGCCGATCCCGAAGGCCGCGACGTCGAGGCGCTCCCAGAAATCGAGGATCCGACGGACGCCGCCGTGGGCGTACAGCGACTGCCTGGTCGCCGGGTCGTCGACGAGGCCGGGAGCAAGGAGGCCCTGGGGGATCCCCCCGATGCCGTCGGCGACCCGCCGGAACGGCTCGCGGGCGGGTCCGGTGAACCAGTAGCCGCCGCACAGAGGTACAACCGTCGCCCCGGTCGCATGAAGCGGCTCGTCGAGCGCATCCGCCAGGGCGGAGATCGAGGCGCCATCGCCGATGCCGACGACCGCGCCGTCCCGGATGGACGCGCGCAGGACCTCGGCTCCCAGGCGGCCGATCATCCGCCGGCCGACGTCCTCCGACCCGCGGAGACTCGGCGCGACATGGACGGCGTGGAGCCCGAAGCGGTCGCGGATCTCGTCGGCCGCCTTGGATGATTCCGACGTCTGGTCCACGATCCGGATCTCGACGATCCCCTCGGCTCGGGCGCGTTTCAGGATTCGCGAGACCTGTGGCCGCGTCACGCCGAGCAGCTCCGCGACGCGCGATTGCGTCTCGCCGAGCTCGTAATAGAGCCGGCTCGCCTCGATCAGCTGGTCGATGTCGGTCGCTGGCACACTTGCACGATACAGATGTGCAGGCGGAGTCGCAACCCAGAAACAGGGCGCGCTGCGTGGAACCGGCTGGCATGATGGGCCAATGAGAATCAAATCCCTGGCGGTGCTCGCCCTCCTCGCCGCACTCACGATCGCCGCCTGCGGGACCGGCTCGGGGTCGGCCGCGCCCGCCGGCACCGAAGGCGGAAGGAGCGGCGAGCCCGCAAGCCCCGCCCCTGGTTCGTCGTCCGGACCAGCGTCGCTGGCGCCGTCCCCAAGCTCGAACCTCGTCCTCCCCCACGAAGACACCGCTCTCGAGGCCCGCCTGCCCGACACCGTCGATGGCAACACGCTCTTCAAGCTCAGCGTCGGCCCCGTCTCGTCGGCCGGTAACGAGGGCGCTGAGCCAGTCAAGAAGCTTGTGAGCGAGATTGGCGACGGGACCGGAAATTTCGGCCTTGCGTTCGCCAACGATCCCACCGCTACCGCCGACCCGTTCAACTACTTTGCCCTGCGGATCCCGGGCGCCCCGACCGCGCAACTCGTCGACCGGTACGCCGCCCTCACCGTCGCGGACACGCGCGGCGCCGAATCGGAGCAGGTGCCGGTGGCCGGCAAGCAGGTCACTCACGTCACGGCGCCCGGTAACCCGATCGGCGACGTCTGGTTCTACGGGATCGGCGACACGTTGTTCGGCGTCCAGGCCAAGTCGCCGGAGAAGGCCGCGGCGCTCCTCGCGCTCCTCCCCTAGTCCGACGAGCCGAGCGCGGCGAGGGCCGCGCGTGCCTCGGCGGCGCCGGTCGGCGAGAACCCAGGGTCGATCGCCAGCGCGTCGGTGAGCTGTCGTCGCGCGGTCGACTCGTCGCCGCGGGCCAGCGCGATCATGCCGGCGTGATACAGGAAGAGCGGATCCCGGTCCCCGAGCCGGAGAGCCTCCCCGGTCAGCCGCGCGACCTCCGCGTCGCGGCCGGCACGATGCTGGGCCCATGCAAGGGCGTCGGCCGTCCGCACCGTCTGGCGCGTCACGTACGACTTCTCGGCGAGTCGAAGCGCTGTCGTCGGATCGCCGTGATCGGCCTCGAACAGGGCCAGCTCCAGGTCGATGTCGACGCCGGCGGCTTCAAACAAGGCCGTCTCGGCCCGCGCGAGGTCATAACTCCGTTCTGCTGCCTGCAGATCGCCTGCCGCCTCGTGCGTTTCGCCGAGGGCAATCACGTACTCGGGCAGGGGCAGGATCGCGGACGCCTTCTCGAAGAGCCGGATGGCCTGGGGCAGGTCGCCCCGGCCGACGGCGAGGCGCCCCAGACCGGCGATGGCGGCCGCATGGTCCGGCTCGATCGCGAGAGCCGATTCGTAGGCGTCGTTCGCCTCATCGGGCCGGCCGGCGTGTACGAGGAGATTGCCGAGCAGCGTCGTCACGTATGCGGTGTTCTCGGGCGCGAGCGCCGGCGACTCGCTTGCCTGTCGCATCGCCGCGACCGCGCCCTCGAGATTGCCGTGGATCTCGCGCAGGTAGGACAGGCGGGCTAGCGAAGTGATGTCCACGCGCAGGCCGATGAGCTCCTGGGCCGCCACGACCGCCTCGTCATAGCGCCCGAGCTCGACGAGAGCGTCAACCTCGACCGCCTTCGCGGCCACGAGCGCCGGCGCGAGATCGAGAGCCCGGTGGGCCGTCGCGAGCGCGGCGGCGAACTGGTGACGGCCCAGCTGGAGACCACCGATACCGACCAGGACCAGCGGGTCGCCTGGTGCCAGCTCACCGGCCCGCGTCAGGGCTTCCTCCGCCTGGCCGTACAGCGACGGATCGGCCGTCTCACGAACGCGCTGGAGGAGCCCGAACCCGAGGTCGCGGAGGGCGATTGGATCGTCGGGGGCGGCGACGACTCGTTCGCGAAGGGCCGCGATCTCGGCGGGGGTTCCGACGAGGGCGGTCGCGGTCGGGGCAGGTGTCGATGTGACGGTCGGCACGGGAGTGGGCGCCAAGACGGCGGCTGGCGCGCTCCCCGTGCTGCAGGCTACGAGGGCTACGCACACGACGACGGCGCCGATCGCGCCCCAAGGTCGGTTCATCGCCGGTTGATTCGGTCGCGCCGCCCCGGTGGATCAATCCCCGACGCAGAACTTCAGATGACGCGGCCGGGGTTCAGGATGCCCAGCGGGTCGAGGGCGTCCTTGATCGACCGCATCACGTCGATCACGTCCTGGCCGACCTGCTCGACGAGGACGTCCCGCCGCGCCAGCCCGATGCCGTGCTCGGCCGTCACCGTTCCGCCGAGCGCGATCGCCGCCCGGTAGAGGTCCGCCCGGGCCAGGTCCGTCAACTCCTCCGCGCGGGGATCGTCGTGGTCGAAGATGAAGTTCGGGTGGAGGTTGCCGTCGCCCGCGTGACCGAAGGTCGCGACCTTGATCCCGTGCCGCTTGCCGATCGCGTCGATCTCCCGGAGCAGGTCCGGCACGCGACTGCGTGGGACGCCGACGTCCTCCATCCGGACGGTTCCCTGCCGCTCGAGGGCGCGCAGCGCCAGCCGCCGAGCCTGCCGGAGCCAGTCGGCCTCCGTCGCATCGGCCGCGCGCATGGTCGTCGTCGATCCCGCGGCCTCGCAGGCGGCGACGGCCGCGTCGAGCTCGGCGAACGCAGCGGGCTCCGGTCGGTCCGACTCGACGAGGAGCATCGCCTCCGCCTCGCGATCCAGGCCGAGGTTGAACGCGTCGTCGACCGCGGCGATCGACGCCCGGTCGAGCAGCTCGAGGGTCACCGGGTCGATCCCGGCGGCGACGATCCGGGCGACGGCGTCGCCGGCGCCATCGAGGGTCGGAAAGAACGCGAGCATCGTCGTCCGAGGCGGCGGTGCGACCCGCAGTCGGAGCGTCGCCTCCGTGATGATCCCGAGCGTGCCCTGCGACCCGACGAAGAGGTGCGTCAGAGCGTAGCCCGCGACGTTCTTGATGTACCGGCCGCCCGTCCTGATGACCCGCCCATCGGCCAGGACCACCTCGAGCCCGAGCACCGAATCGCGGGTCTGGCCGTACTTCACGCAGCACAGCCCGCCGGCGTTCGTCCCGAGGTTGCCACCGATCGAGCAGATCTCGTAGCTCGCGGGATCCGGAGCGTAGAACAGGCCCTCCACTGCGACGCGCTTCTTGAGCTCCGCATTGAGGATCCCGGGCTGAGTCACGACGACGAGATTCTCCCGATCGATCTCGAGGACCGCGTCCATCTTCATCATCGAGATCGTCAGGCCGCCCTCGATCCCGGCGGCGCCGCCGGAGAGGCCGCTCCCCGCTCCGCGCGGCACGATCGGCATGCGGTGCTCGCCGGCGAGGCGCACGAGCGCGGCGACCTCGGCGGTCGACGTTGGCAGGGCCACAGCGAGCGGCAGCCCGGCGTTGAGGTACGCCGTCTCGTCGTTCCGGTAGCTCTCACGGTCCGACACGTCCTCGAGGAGCCGGAGCTCGGGCAGGGCCGAACGGACGGCGGCGAGAAACCGGCTGCGGTCTGCTTCCGAGCCTGCAGACGGGAGCGACGGTGCGGTCATTGCAGCAGTCTACGCATCGGTACGCAGGATGGTCCCGCCGGTCCTGACGACGATCGGGCGGTCGACGGTTCGGCCGGACCGCCGTAGCATCGACCAATGCTTCGCGCCCGCCGTTTTGCCGACGTCGTGGCCGCCGGTGCACTGCTTGCCCTGGTCGTCGCCCTCGTCATCACCACCGGTGCGACATCCGGTCGCGAGCTCGACTCGCTCGCCCAGTCGTCGGCTTCGCCGGCGGCCGCGGCCGCTGAGCCGACGACAACCCCGGTCGCGCCCAGTCCCGCCGCCGCGAGCGCGCCGCCGCGTCGAGATCTCGCTGCCGGCGCCGGAGCCGACACTGGTGCCGCAGACCGCGAGCCGATCGTCCGCGCGTTTCCGGGCCTCGTGCCGGGCTCCGTCGACCGGACGAGCATCGACCTGACCGCCGAATACGACGTCACGCTCGGGCTGAACTTCGGCACCCGGGCGTTCAGCGTCGACTCGACGATGAGCGTGCGCAACGATTCGGGCGGGCCGATCGACCGCGTCGAGCTCAACACGATTGCCGCACGGCTCGGCGGGATGAAGCTCGGGGCCGTCACGGTCGCCGGCAAGGCCGTCGCCGCGACGGTAAGCGATCAGACGATCGTCGTGCCGCTCGGCGGGATCCTCGGGGCCGGGCAGTCGGTCCAGGTCAGGGTCCGCTACGCCGCGACGCTCCGCAGCTCGCTCACCGGCTCGAACTGGCTCTTCACCCGGGCGAACGGGATCGTCGACGCCCATCGATGGATCCCGTGGGTCAGCCGCAAGGTCGCTTTCGACCGCCCCAACCACGGCGATCCGTTCGTGACACCCGTGACGCCTCGTGTCCGCGTCGCGATCACGAGCGACCGTGCCCTCACCTTCGCCACGACCGGCGAGCGCGTCGCGTCGAGCGGCCTCCGCCAGACGTTCGAGGCACGCAACGTCCGCGACTTCGTGTTTGCGGCCGCGCCCGACTACAAGACGATCTCGGCGACGGTGGGCGACACCGTGATCCGGGTCTATTACCGGTCCGGGGCTCCCGCCTCGGCGATCTTGTCGGCCGCCAAGAATGCAATCACGAAGATGGAGGCGCTCGTCGGGCCGTATCCGTACGTGACGTATGACATCGCCCAGACCGCCGGCGGCTACGGCATGGAGGCACCCGGCCTAACGTGGATCCCGACCGGCGTCGGCACGGCGAACCTTTCCTACCTCGTCCACCACGAAACCGGGCATCAGTGGTTCTACGGGATCGTCGGCAACGACCAGGCGAACGAGCCGTTCACGGACGAGGCCGTCACCGACTTCATGGCCCGAAACGTCCTCGGCCAGCGCCGGGCTTCGCGCTGCTCGACCGCCCGGCTCGACCTCTCGATCTACAAGTACTCGTCGGCGTGCTACTACGAGATCGTCTATATCCAGGGCGGCAACTTCCTCGACGATCTGCGCAAGGCGATGGGCAACACCGCCTTCTGGTCCGGCATCCGCGCCTACATCGCCGAGAACCGCTTCAAGCTGGCACCGACCAAGACCCTGCTCGACACGCTCGACGACCACACAACCCTCAACCTGGTGCCCCGGTTCGAGCCGCGCTTCCCGCGGATCTACTGACCGTCAGGCGTGCCGAAGGGCCGGCGTCGCCGCCGGCCCTTCGAACAACCCCAGGAGTGGTCAATAGGCAGCGGGACGGGGTCCCTTCTGATTCTGGTGGAAGTGGGACTGGCCGGACTGCGCCTGGGCGAAGTACGGGAACGTGCCCCGGAACAGTCGGTCGTTGTGGTCGACGCCATCGGTGAGGACGCCGATCAGGGCCGGATTGAAGCTGAACGAGGCCTCGCGGCCATCGAGGGCCTGGTAGGCGGCGCCCGCCACGGCCAGGAGCTCGATCTCGACGACGTCGTCAGTCAGCCGTCGGCCGTTCGGGAAGCCGCAGGCGTCGCCGCCCAGGACCCCCAGCCGGCTCGGCGTCGGTGAGCAGAGGTCGCCCTTGATGTTGGTGTTGATCCGGATCATCTCGGCCGGGACGGCGCCCGCCGGACGGTTGACGTTGAACCCCGCCGGCAGGGTCACGGGCCCGTTCTTCGTCGTGATCGTGAACGGCTTGGCGAGAACCATGCCCTTCAGGAAGATGTCGAAGATGTCGCCCCGACCTGACCGCGGCGTCCCGAGCGTGACCTCGCTAGAGCAGTTGTTGTTGGCGTCGGCCGGAAGCGGGACGCCGTACAGGCTGCACAGAAGTCGTCCGATCTCCGGATCCTCGACGCTCTTCTGGAGCAGGTGTCCGGCACCCGGACCGCTCGTGTAGACGCCGAGGTCCTGGCTCGGGGCCAGCGTGTTGAAGGTGTCCTTGAGCGCGAGCGGGATCACGACCTCGTTGACCAGCGGCATCCCCAGGCGAGAGACCTGGCTGCCGCCGCGCGACGACGCGGCCCAGACGCCGAGCACGGGCTCGCTGCCCTGCTTGAGGCGCGAGATCGGAATCTCGAGGACCAGGGTATGGACGTTGAAGCCCGATACGGAGTCCTGGGGCCGGTTGTCGCCGCCCGTGTAACCGATCGGGGCATCCTGGCCACGGAGGGTCAGGAGGTCGAAGACCTGGAGGTCGACCCAGAACGCGTCGTCGGTCTGGCCGGCATAGATCTTCATCTGGTTCGCGCCCGCGCCGACCGTCCGGATCGCTGCGGCCTCGAGGGCGCTGTAGTTCGGGGTGGACTTCTTGCCGATGTTGCTCGGCGTCGTGAGCATGTCGTTGACGAGGACGGTCGTTGCCCCGCCCGCGACCTTCTCGCTGATCGTGACCTTCTGCTTCATGTTCCAATCGCCGTCGCTCAGCGACGTGATCGGGCCCGTGTTGTAGAGGAACGTGTTCCCGTTGGGAATCGACGTCTCGGCCGAGAGCGAGTAGGTGAAGTCGGCCACGGCATCACCGTCGTTGTCGACGTTGAGCGAATACGAGACGGTCGGGTCCCACTCCCAGTAGTTCGGGCCGCCCTCGGGGCCCTCGAACGGAATCCAGCTGGCCGCGATCACGACGTTGTTCGGGTTCGAGGGCGAGACGAAGGCGTAGGTATCGGTCGTATCGGCGAACGCGTCCTTCGAGATCAGGGGGGCCTCGCGGTGGCTCGAGGCGGCAGCGCCGCCGACCGATGACGCGAGGATCAACAGGGCGCCGGCTGCGGCAATCGGCCGCCGGGCATGGCGAAACATGTTCGAGATTCCTCCGATGGATAGGGCGCCTGCCGACCCTTGCGCGCTTTCGATCCGGGTCGATCGGCAGAGACAACGGATACTGCGCAGCCCGGAGCTGATCGGATGAATTGGTCCGAATCTGCCTCGTAGTGCCGTGACGACCTAGCTCGGGGAGTCGCCCGCGATGCGTCGATCTGCCGCGAGCGCCTGCGGCATTTGCCGGAACGAGACCGGCAAGAGGGGCCGCCACGCCCGCCAACCGGCTACGAGCCAGCCGGACACGGCCCGCTCGAACGGGCCCCAGCGGAGGCCGTAGTCGGTTCGGACAGACGCCGGAAGCAAGCCGATCGAGGGCCAGAGTGTCCACGCGTAGAACCGCGCCGGCACAGCCGCCAGCGCCGGCAGGACCGGTCCAAGCGGCGGATGCAGGACGGCGTGTGCCAGGTCGCGAGCCACGGGCGATACGCGGACGGGCCCGCCCGAGGCCCAAGCATCGAGGCGATGTACGCCTCGAACGCGTCGAGATCGGGCGGCAGGAGATCGGCCGCGACGCCGAACGCCCGGCCGATCGGCATCGTCTCCGCGTAATAGCGCGCCCGCTGGTCGCGGGAGAGCGGCTCGAGCCAGGCGTCATACGTGGCAATCGTCGTGTCGACCAGCGTGGCGTGGACCCAGAGCGAAAGGTCAGGATCACGAGCGGTGTAGCCGGCGCCCTCGATCGATCGGTGGAGCCCGTTCAGCCGGCGGATCTCCGCCCGCGCCGCCGTCGCCGTTCCGTAGACGATCGTCAGGTAGCTTCGAAGGGTCCCCTGGAGGCGGCGCCACGGGTCGGCCCGGAAGTCGCTGTGCTCATCGACCCCGGCTGCGACCAGCGGGTGGGCGAGCTGGAGGAGCAACGCGCGCGGGCCGGCTCCGAGGAGAAGCATCGCCTCGCGATTCAGTCGCCACGCTTCGCTCGTCGGCCCGTAGAGTCCCTCGATCTCCGGCGTTGTCAACGCACCCGGCGGCAAGCGATCGCTAGCGTTCGCCCGATCGCCGCCCGACGATCCACCAGGCCGCGCGGAACGCCCCTGCGGCGAGGAGCAGCTTGATCCCGTCGATGATGATGAACGGCGTCAGTCCGAACGCGATTGCTGTCCGGGCGTCCACGCCGAGCGCCAGCGCGAGCCATGGAACGCCGACCAGGTAGATGACGACGTTGCCGATGAGCATCGCGGCGACGGCGCTAAGGGCGTGCCGGTCCCAGCCAAGCTCCGCCAGGCGGCCGGTTATCGCGGCCGCGCCGAGGAACCCGATGAGGTAGCCACCGGTCGCCCCGAAGACGAGCGTTCCGCCCGCGTTGCGCGACACGAACGTGTCGAGGCCGGACGAACCGCCCGCGTATACCGGCAGGAAGAGCCCGAGCAGCAGGTATAGGCCCACCGACAAGACACCGCGTCGGAGGCCGAGGGCCCCGCCGACGAGAAGAACCGCGAAGGTCTGGCCGGTGATCGGGACTGGCGAGGAGGCCAGCTGGATCCGGTAGTCGGCGATCAGCGGGATCGTCTGGCCGGTCTGAATGATCGTCAGCTGGGCGCAAAGCGCGATTAGCGCGGCGCCCGCCACGATCAGGCCGATGTGCCGGACGCGACTGCCGATCTGTTCGCCGAGCTGGATGGGGACGAGGAAATCGGCGAGGGTGATCCCGCGCTGATCTGCGGAAACGCGGCTCATCCGCGGCTGGACGATCGTCATCCGATCTGCGGTTCCCTCCGGCGACGAAGGTGGCTCCGGACCTTCGCGAGGGCGCGAGTCTACCACCCGCTACTCGTGCTGAACTGCCCGCACGATCGCGAGGCGGCTGGCGAGGCGGGCCGGATACCACGCGGCGAGCATCGACAGTCCGATGCCGAGGGCGGCGGCGAGTCCGATGGAGCCCCAAGGCAGCCCGAATCCGAGACCGGCATCGCCGCCCGCGAGGGCGACCATCACCGCACCGGCGACGATGCCAGTGAGAATCCCGAGGATCGATCCGGCAACGCCGAGGATGCCCGCCTCGACGACGACGGTCCGGCGCACCTGGCTGATCGTCATCCCGGCCGCCCGCAGCACACCGATCTCGCGGACCCGCTCGAGGACGTTCATCGTGAGCGTGTTGACGATGCCGAGCGCCGCGACGATGACCGCCACGATCGCCAGGGCGTCGAACAGGCCAAAGACCCGGCCGAGGGCGGCGTCAACGGCACCCGCGACGCGATCGAGCGGGTTGGGTTCGAGGGCCAGGGACCGCGCCGTCTCCTCGAGCCGCGGCCGGGCATCCGCCTCGCGGCCCGGTTCGTAGCGGATCGCGAAGGCGTCCGCGCCGGCGACGCCGAGCAGGCCCGTCGCGTCGCGCCAGCCGACGAGCGCGGCCTCCCCCGCCCGACCCGGAAGCGTCCGCTCGGCGATCGCGGCGACCCGCAGGTCGAGCGATTTGCCGCCGCCAAGCGCGACCGAGAAGATGCTCCCGACCCCGAGCCTCAGGCGTTCCGCGAGCGCCCGGGGCAGGATCGTCACGCCTCCCTCGTCGAGCGCGGTCAGCGCCTCCTCGCGATCGCCGGCCAGGATCCGCAGCCGCCCGTCCTCGAGCAGATCCTTCCCGACGACCGCCGCCGCGTCCGTCCTGACGCCCTCGAACGCAACCTCGAACGTGGCGATCGGGCTGACCCGGGCCACGCCGTCGACCGCGGCGAGCTCCTCGACCGTGTCCGCCTCCTCGACCAGGTCGATCGGCCGGATCGAGGTGACGAGCTCGTCACCGGGGATCACCTCGGCCAGCCAGGCGGCCGCAGCGGAACGCGACTGGCCGGCGACGCCGCCGATCGCGACGATCATGGCGAGGCCTGCCGTGAGCGCCCCGACCGTGAGGGCAGTCCGGCTGCGGTCGCGGGCCAGTGCAGCACGGGCCAGCCGCTCCTCGAGCTTGAGGATGGGAGCGAACGGCAGGCCGGCGATCCGCGCGATCACCCCGAGGACCACCGGCGAGGCGAGCACGACGACGAGCAACAGCGTGTACACGACGCCGGCCCGCAGCAGTCCCGCGACGCCAGCATCGCGGGGCCAGATGAGCAGCCCGGCGACGCCGACTGCCACGAACACCCCAACGAGCCAGCGTAGTCTCGCGCGCTGAGCCGCCGCCGGGTCGAGCCGCGCCTTCAGCGCCTCGACCGGGGAGATCGCCCCTGCCCGACGGGCAGGCTCGAGCGAGGCGGCGAGCGTGACGAACAGCCCGATCGCGATCGCGATGACCGCTGACGCCGCCGCCAGGCCGACGCGCTCGAACGGAATCGACGCGATCGAACGGACATACAGGGCCATGAGCTCGGCCAAGGCGACCCCGACAGCGAGCCCGACGACCGATCCGAAGAGCCCCAGGATCAGTGCCTGGACGAGGACGAACCGGCCGACCTGCCGGCGCGTCGCCCCCGCCGCTCGGAGCAAGCCGAGCTCCCGAACCCGCTCTGTGACCGTCATCGAGAGCGTGTTGAAGATGAGGAACGCCCCGACGAAGAGGGCGATCGCGGCAATCAGCGCCGTCGTCGAGCGGAAGTCGGCGGTTGAGACGCTCAGCGACGCGGCGAGGTCGCGGGGTGAGGAGAGGACATACGGCTCGCTGGTCAGGGCCACCTCCATGGCATCCGAGACTTCGCGGGATGTCGCGCCTTCACCGATCACGACGTCGACCCGGCTGACGCCCTCCTCGCCGAGCAGCCGCTGCGCCGTGCGCAACGGGACGATGACCGTCCGACCGCTCGATCCGACAAAGGGCCCATCGCCTTCGACGATCCCGACTACGGCGAGCGAGACCGGGCCCTCGGCGCCGGCCTGGAGCGACAGGTCGGAGCCGACGCGGAGGGCGTCCTCGGCGGCGAGCCGTTCCGTCACGAGGACGGTGAACGCCTCCGGTCCGGCCAGGCCCCTGCCTGCGACGAGCGGCAGCGGACGAACCTTTTCCTCGAGGGTCGGATCGACGCCGAGGATCGTGACTGGCTTCGGCAGGACGTTCGGATCGTCGAGGTCCGATTCGAGATAGGTCCGACGCTCGAGCACGGGCGCCGCGACCACGACGCCGGGCGCCTCGGTGATCGCGGTCACGCTCTCCGCTGACAGGCCCGGATCGCCGAAGGCCGCGACCCGCAGGTCGGCCCGTCCGACGAGGTCCCGGACAGTCCTGTCGATCGACGCCTCGATCCCGGCGTCGGTCGCGAGCGAGGCGAACACCACGCCGACGCCGAGGGCGATCCCGATGATCGACAGCGCGGTCCGGCCGCGGCGGGCGGCGAGGCTCCGCCAGGCGAGCGATGTGAGGCCGCCCACGTGCTAGAGGCCCAGTTCGGCGAGGCGGGTGATGAGCGGCGTCGCGTCGTGGACCTCGCGCCGTCCAAGGTCGATTTCGTCAGCAATTTTTCCGTCCGAGATGACGAGCACCCGGTCGGCGTAGGCCGCGGCCTTCGAGTCGTGAGTGACGAGGACGACCGTCTGGTGCCGCTCGACGCACGATCGCCAGAGCGCGTGAAGGATCTCCGTGCCGGTCGTGTAGTCGAGGTTGCCCGTCGGTTCGTCGGCGAAGAGGAGCGCGGGCCTCGTGACGAGCGCGCGGGCGACGGCCACCCGCTGCTGCTCGCCGGCCGACAGCTCGTCCGGTTTGTGGTGCTCCTTGCCCGCGAGATCGACCAGGGCGATGACGTCGCGGACCCGCTCGGCGAGCTCGCCGCCCTTCGTGTCGTGGCCCGCGATCGTGAACGGCAGCGCGACATTCTCCCGGACGTCGAGGAGCGGGATCAGGTTGAACGACTGGAAGACGAAGCCGGTCCGGTCGCGCCGGAGGCGCGTGGCTTCGTCATCGGACAGCCGGCTGATCGACTTGCCCTCGAGCTCGACCTCGCCCGATGTCGGCCGATCGAGGCCGCCGAGCAGTTGCAGGAGCGTGCTTTTGCCGGAACCAGACGGTCCCATGAGGGCCACGAACTCGCCCGCGACGACCGAAAGTGACACGCCCCGCAGCGCATCCACGGTCATCGCACCGAGCCGGTATCGCTTCGTGAGGTGGCGTGCCTCGAGGATCGGGGGCATCCCCGGCAGTGTAGCCGCGCCGCGCGGCGCTGAAGAACGGCTACTCCGGTCTCGCGCCGGCGGGCCAGGGCATGGCTATCCGTCCCATTGATGAATCCCGAACCGCTGAGCGCGGCAACGGCACCGAACCGACAGGATCGTGCATGAACTCAGCGCAAACCACGCTCAAGCGTACGGATCTCATTCGTTTCATTGATTGCGCGGCGATTGCGCGGCCTGGAGGAGGGGCAGGCAAACGCGCGCAGACGTGGCTAGGCGCAGGCGTCAGCCGCCGAGGAAACTCCCCGTCACGTCGCCGACGATCGTGTCGATGAGTCCGGGCGGCGTCGAGGGATCGAGCACCCGCAGCGAGCCGTACGGGTTTCCTGCGCTGTCGATCCGGGCCGCGAGCGGTTCCGCATCGCCGCTGCCGGCGCCATTCTCATTGGTCGGGTCGCCGCCGCCGAAGCCCCGCTCGATCGGATCGGTCGGCTCGGGGGGCATCGTCCGGACGGGCGTCGGGACCGGTGTCGGCTTCGGCGTCGGCTTGGGCGTCGCCTTCGGCACGGTCTTCGTTGTCGTGTTCGAGCTCGTCTTCGTGGTCGTGCCGCCGCCCGACGATCCACACTTGTCGGCGAAGAGCACTGTCCACATCTTCTTGCCCGTCGGGCCCTTGTACGCCCCGATGCCGATGACGTCCCAGCGCTTACCCATGATGTTCGACCGGTGGCCGGGCGACTCCATGAACATGCGGTGGACGGTCTTCGTCGCGGTGTTGTCCGGGTAATTGTTCCAACCGATGTTCTCGCCCGCGATCGCGTAGCAATAGCCCTTCGAGTCGAGGACCGAGAAGACAGTCTTGCCGGACGGAGGAATGTTGTGGCTGAAGTAGCCGCGGACGATCATGTCCTTGCTCCGGCCTCGGGCGATCGACGTGAGCGTCGAGTCCACCTTGAGCGACTTGAGGCCCGCTGCGGCGCGTGACTGGTTCGTCAACGCGACGAGCTGCTTCTCCGACGTCGAGTTGAACTGGCCCGAACTCCACGCCTCCGTCGGGCTCGGCGCGACGAGCAGGCCGGCCGCCGTGATCGCGAACGCCACGGCGACGGTCAGCGCGAAGCGGCGGGGCGTGGCGCGGGTCGGTAGCGCGATCGGAGCGAAGGTCATTCGGCGCAAGGTCTCGTTCGGGTCAGCCGGAGTGGAGTCCGGTGATGTCCTGACGGTAGGTGTTGGCTTGCTGGCGGTCCGCGGCGCGATGGTCCCGGAAGGCCGGCCCAGCGGTACCACGTCCCCCACCCCAATCCACCGGACTTCACCTCATCGGTGCGTGCAGGCCCCGGGTAGGCCTGGTTGGGCTGGACTCTTGGGAGCCACCGCCGGTACCAATCGCTGATCCCCAGCACGCCCATGCCCGGCTATCGTCAGAGACCTGATCGCCACGAGGTCCCATGGCACCGCTGACGCTGACCGTCACCGGCCGCGCATCGAAGCGTGGCCTCATCCCCCGCCAGCCACCCGCCGATCGGCTGATTGCCGGCATCGAGACATGGCTGCGCCTCGAATATGCCGACCTCGTCCGCTCGACCCGGACGAGAACGTCGTCGACGGGAGCGCGGGAGCTGCTCGTTGGCCTTCATCCGGCGGGCGAGGAGTTCTCAATTACCGCCACAGACGAGGGCGACGTCACGGTCTCGGCCCTCCTCGCGCCGGTTGGTCCCGGCTACCAGACGTTCGTCGCGCGGCTGGCTCAGCGGATCGGACTCGAGCACGAGATCACCTGGACCTCGAGCGGTGCCGAGGATGCGGCCGAGCCGGACCTCGCCGCTGCCGGCGATCGGACGAGCGTCGAGCAGTCGTACCTAACGTGGCTCGGTAGCGTCCTCATTGCAGCGCGAGATGCACGCCGGCGAGGGCTCGGTGACATCCAGCTCGGGATGCCCGCGGGCGTCATCTTCACGTTCGAAGGAGCGATCGCCACGAGCCTCGGGCCACGCGACGACGCCTGGCTGGAGGCGGCGCTGGCCGACTCGCGCCTGGCGGTCGACATCACGCCGTGGTGGGCCGATGCGACTGACGCGCGATGCTTTCTCAATCGAGCGCTCTGCCTGATGTGGACCGACGTCCGATGGCGCCAGCCCGTCGACGAAGGTGAGAAGGCGATCCACGAGGAGGTCCTTCGCCTCCTGTCGCGAGCCTTCCCCCTCGATCCGTCGCTGCCCTACCCGTGGCGCGAGTGGAAGCAGCTGGCGAGTTTCCGAGGCACCGTCGATGCCATGACCCGCCAAGTGGAGACGCGCGCGGCGAAGGCCCCGAACGGACCGCTCATCGGCTACCGGCGCGACCCGGTCCGGATCCTGCACGAGGGCTGGGAGCTGGAGATCCCGGGCGGCTTCTCCGAGCGGCGAACCGAGGACGAGTGGTGGGGCGCGGAGGCCGGCCGTTCGATCACACTGGCCGCGACCCAGACGGGCACCGTCGCAGGGCCGATGAGCGCCGACGACTTCCTGCTCCAGGTGGCGCCCGATCTCGGCCGCGATGCGTTGACCCATCGTTCCGGCGAGCTCGTCGGGCGAGCGCGGATCTCGACCGACGCGAGCTCCGGTGTCGAGGTCGGCGTCCTCGAGGGTTTCTCCGCGATTCGTGGGCGCGGCGCCGCGATCAGGATCGTCTTCAATGACTCGGCCGACTGGCAGTGGGCGCTCGACATGTGGCGGGCGCTGGCGCCATCAGGGCCCGGAACGTTCGCCGCCACCCAGGAGTCGACAGCGGCCATAGGGTCACGACGACCGGTCAGCCGGGGGGCCAGTCAGCCGGCGTAGCGCGCCGCGAACGCCTCGTACGTAGCGGCGATCGGCGCGGGGGCGCCATCGATCTCGTCGCCGTCCGCCTCGTCGGCACCGAATCGGCGCGCGTCCGGGGTCTTCACGCCGTTGCCCGTGAGCAGCGCGACGACCTCGTCGCCGTCGCGGATGACGCCGCGACTCCGGGCGGCCTCGACCGCAGCGACCGTGACGCCGCCGGCGGTCTCGACGAAGATCCCTTCCGCGGCTGCGAGGCGGCGAATCGCCGCGGCCGTGTCGCCGTCGGGGATGGCCTCGATCGACCCGCCCGTCCGGCGGACCAGTTCGAGGGCGTACGGCCCGTCGGCCGGGCTGCCGATCGCGAGCGAGCGGACGATCGTGTCGGGCCGGCGAACGGGTTCGATCCGGTCCGTACCCGCGGCGAAGGCCGTGGCGACGGGCGAGCAGCCCTCCGGCTGGCCGCCGACGAAGCGGACCTCCTTCGCCTCGACGAGGCCGACGGCGACGAGCTCGTCGAAGCCCTTCGCGACCTTCGTGAACAGCGAGCCCGAGGCGATGGGCGAGACGAGCACGTCTGGCAGCCGCCAGCCGAGCTGCTCCGCGATCTCAAAGGCGAGCGTCTTGCTCCCCTCGGAATAGAACGGCCGGAGGTTGACGTTGACAAATGCCCAGCCCTCCTCGTCGGCGATCTCGAGGCTGAGCCGGTTGATGTCGTCGTAGGTGCCGTCGACGCGGACGACGGTCGCCCCGTAGCCCAGGGCGTGATCGACCTTCGCGGGCTCCAGGTCTGACGGGACGAAGACGAAGGCACGGAGCCCGAGCGCGGCGGCCGCGGCCGCGGTTGCCCCGGCGAGGTTGCCGGTCGAGGCACACGCGAGCGTGTCGAAGCCGAACTCAACCGCGCGGGCCGCGGCGACCGCGACGACGCGGTCCTTGAAGCTCAGCGTCGGGTTGCGCGTGTCGTCTTTGAGCCAGAGGCGATCGATGCCGATCTGGCTCGCCAGCCGGTCGGCCGAAACGAGGGCCGTCGAACCGACAGCCAGGCCGCGGGCCGGCGCGGCCGAGACGGGCAGGAGCTCGAGATAGCGCCAGATGCCGGGCGGCCGCTGAGCGATGGCGTCGCGGGTCAGCGTCCGGCGGGCGGCGTCGAAGTCGTAGACGACCTCGAGGGGGCCGAAACAGCCGGTGCAGACGTAGTTCGGCCCAATCTCCTCGGGCCGGCCGCAGGCCCGACAGCGCATCCCGAGGATGTGGGATGGCGAGGCGGTCGCCATCGCGGTGGCGCCCAGCGCCGCGGTTGTCGAACTCTTGATCGGGGTCTCGATCGTCATCGGTCGGTCTCCGTCGGGGACGCCTCACGGGACGCCTGCCGGTTGGGATGAGAGTGACGATGAAACCAAGAGACCCTTCCCGAGAGAGGAAGGGTCTTCAATCCCTTATCTCGCAGGAGGACCTGCCCGGATTTGGCACCTTGCCGACGTCGCCGCCGGTAGGTTGTCGGGCTTCACAGGGCCGGTCCCTCCGCCACTCTTGATAAGGCTATTCAGTTGCCGATAACGGTAACGGCGAACGGTGCCGTCGGTCAACCCCGTATCGGTCGACCGGTCGGCGGAATCGGGTAGACTGCCGTGGCCCGATCGCATCCCATGGCAATTCGGCTGCCGGCGGAACAGCGGATCGGCGCCCGCGGTGGCCTTAGCTCAATAGGCAGAGCATCGGAATGTGGATCCGAAGGTTATGGGTTCGAGACCCATAGGCCACCCCACCTCAGCCACGTCCCGCGAACGGGATCTGCGCACAGCGCTGTGGCTCTCCATCTTCAGCGTGGTCTGGAACGGCATCGCTGGATCCGCGGCGGCGTTCGTCGCCTTGGGCACCGGGAGCCTGTCGCTGCTGGGCTTCGGCGTCGATGCCGTCATCGACTCGATCGCGTCCGTCGCCCTCATCTGGCGGTTTGCCATCGAGTCCGGCCAGCCGGCAAGGGCAGCCCGGGTCGAGCGAGTGGCCGAGCGCATCGTCGGCGTGGCCCTGATCCTCCTAGCCGTCTATCTCCTGGTTAGTTCGATCCGGGCGCTCGCGACGCAGTCCCACCCCGACGCCTCGTTTGCGAGCGTCGTTCTCCTGGTTGCGTCCGTGATCGTTCTGCCTCCCCTCGCCCGCGCCAAGTACCTGGTGGCCCGGCGGCTGGGCAGCGGCGCCCTGAGACTGGACAGCATCCTGACTGGGGTTGCGGCATTGCTGGCGGCGATCAGCCTCGCGAGCCTCGCCGCGTCCAACACCTTGGGGCTGTGGTGGGCCGACGCCGTTGCCGCCATCGTCGTGGCACTCATCCTCACCCGCGAAGGGGTTGCCAGTCTGCGAGCCGCGGAGCCCGGAGGCCACGCGCCCACCGGGCTGTAATGTCATCGGCGCGCCCGACGCGATACCGTGGCAGGAGCATCACCGGTAGGCCGGAGGACCAGATGCCCGAACGCTCGAACGAGGAGATCGTCCGCCGCTACTGGCATGCGCACGCCGCCCACGACCACAAGACGGTGAGTGAGCTGCGGCACCCCGACTGGCTGGCTGAATGGCCGCAGTCAGGGGAACGCGTCCGGGGCGACGGCAACGACCGCGCGATCATGGACAACTACCCCGGCGGGGAACCGCACCTCGACGCCACTCATCGCATCGTCGGCGCAGAGGATCGCTGGGTGGTGACACCGGCATACACGGTTCAGCGGGTGATCGGCAATGGCGACGCCTGGTGGGGCTCCGGTATCGGAACGTATCCGGACGGCACGGATCTGGCACTTCGTCGCGATGGTCGAGCTCCGCGACGGCAAGGTCTACCGCGAAACGGCCTACTTCGCCGAACCGTTCGATCCTCCGCCGTGGCGAGCGGCCTGGGTCGAGAAGATGGACTGACGGGGTCGCGGACACGCTTGTCGACACGATCTATACGCGGGTCGGCGTAACACGTATGCTGCATCCCCGTTAGCGTTCAGCGTGGCTCGGCCGGAGGAGGCGCCGGTGGCTCACGACTCGCTCTCGTTCGATTACCGCAAGAGCCACATCAGCCCGGACAAGGGGGTCCGGTATGACGCCCTCTACGCGCCGGGAAGCGCTGGCGCCTTCTATTTCGACCATTTCGAGCGGCCCTATATCGAGGCGCAATTCGCACGCGTCCAAGAGGAGCGGGGCGGCGGCCGCTACCTCGACTTCGCATGTGGCACCGGTCGGATTCTTGCCGTCGGAGCGGCTTTCTTCGAGGAGACCGTCGGGATCGACGTGTCCGAGGCGATGACAACGATCGCCCGAGCAAAGACGCCGGGCGCCCAAATCCTGGAGGCCGACGTCCTTACCCAGCCGGTGGACGTGGGCGCGTTCGACGTGGTCACGCTGTTCCGTTTTCTGCTCCGCGCGGGCATGCTCCGCGATGACGTCCTCGAGTGGCTTCGGGGCGTCATCCGGGAGGACGGACTCCTCATCGTGAACAACCACCGGAATGCCCACAGTATTCGCGGCGTGGTGTTCCGAATCGGCCACAGGATCCGTCGCGATGGGTTTGAGAACGAGCTCCTGACCGACGGGCAGGTGGAGGCCATGCTCCGGCGCCATGGCTTCGACGTCATCGAGGAGTTTGGCTTCGGCTCAGTACCCTCGTTTCGTGGGCACCTGCTCCTTCCGCGCCGTCTGCTGCTGGCGATCGAACGACGACTGTCGGGATCCGGCCGCCTGTCGTGGTTTGCGAAGAACCGGATTTACGTCTGCCGTCCCGTCGGCCCTGAGACAGCCGTCACGGCCGCCTGAGGTCATGGCGGATAGATGACGGTCTCCGTCGACGACTTGCCCGTCCCCGAAGCCGTCCTCTTCGACCTCGACGGGACACTCGTCGACACGGTCTCGACCCGGATCGAGGCCTGGATCGAGGCGCTCGTCGAGGCGGGCTATCCGACCGACCCGCGACCAGCTCGCGCCGCTCATCGGGCTCGACGGGAAGCGCCTCGCCAGCGAGATCGCCGCGCTCGCTGGCCGGCCGATCGACGAGGCTCGATCGGAGGTGATCGATCGACGGTCCGGCGAGATCTACGCGCGGCTCAACAGCTCGCCGCGCGCGCTTCCCGGCGTCCGGCGGCTCGTCGAGGCGATCGAGGCGAACGAGATCGCCTGGGCGATCGCGACGTCGAGCCGCAAGGAGCAAGTCGCCGCTTCCGTCGCCGCGTTGGGGCTGCCGTCGGAGCCGACGATCGTCGACGCCAGCCACGTGAAGCACGCCAAGCCGGAACCGGATCTCCTGCTCCTGGCCGCGAAAGAGGTCGATATCGAGCCGGCGCGCTGCTGGTACGTCGGCGACTCGACGTGGGACATGGTTTCGGCCGTGGCCGCGGGCATGATCGCGATCGGTGTCTACGCGGGCTCCGCGGTCGAACCGGGCGTGCTCGAGGGTGCGGGCGCTGCCGCGGTGGTCCCGACGCTCAACGAGCTCGCCGACGCCTTCGGCCACGACGCCTGATCGAGCGTTACTGGCCAGATTTGCGCCGGGGGACGCAAGCCGAGGTGGCGGGCGGGGTTCGGCCCCACGGTCCCGATTTGATGCCCATCTACGCATCACCGGCCCTCTGACGAGCCGCCAAGCGACCCAGTCCGGGCACCAAGGTCCGCTAACGTTCCGTGGACGCAGGTTTGGCCAACTCGGGCCGATTCGCGCGCCGTCAGCTACGCATGACCTGACCGGCAACCGCGGCCAACACGACAACCACGATCGGCGGAACACGGCCGGTGACGAGGAGCGCAAGCCCTGCGACAACGACGACAACATCGGCCGCCGACTCGACCGCACCCGTCCAGATCGGCCGGTAGAGGGCCGCGGCCAGCAGCCCGACGACGGCGGCGTTCGTGCCGATGAGCGCTCGCCGGAATGCCGCCGATTGACGCAGGCGATCCCAGTACGGCAGCACCCCGAAGATGAGCAGGAACGACGGCAGGTAGATCGCGACGAGCGCAACCGCCCCGCCCGACCAGCCGCCGAGCGGTGGCACCGACACCGCCCCGAGATACGCCGCGAACGAGAAGAGGGGTCCCGGGACGGCCTGCGCCGCGCCATAGCCGGCGAGGAAGCGGTCCTCGCTGACCCAGCCCGGGTCGACGACCCCGGCGTGGAGCAGCGGCAACACGACGTGGCCGCCACCGAAGACGAGCGACCCGGTCCGGTAATACGTCTCGACCATCGCCACGCCCTCCGAACCGGTCACGGCCCGGAGTAGCGGCAAGCCGAGGAGAAGCACGAAGAACAGCGCGAGGGCAACGGCGCCGGCCCGTCGCCCGATCGGGCTTTGCGCGGCCACGGTGTCGGCCCTCCGCCTCGGCCGCCGGCGCGCGCAGCACCAGCCACCCGATGACCGCGCCGCCGGCGATGATCGCGAGCTGCGAGAACGGCGTCGACCAGACGAGCGCGACTGCCATGCCGGCCAGCGCGACCGCCCGCCGCGGCCAGTCGGGGGTCAGCGAGCGGGCCAGGAGGTAGACGGCCTGGGCGACGACTGCGACCGCTGCGAGCTTGAGGCCGTGGATCCAGCCGGCCTCCGACAGGTCAGTCGAACCGCTGAGCAGCCCGAGAAGCACCAGCGCGATCGCCGACGGCAGGGTGAACCCGAGCCACGAGACGATGCCGCCGAGCATCCCCGCCTGTCGCGCCCCGATCGCGATCCCGAGCTGGCTGCTCGCCGGGCCTGGCAGCGACTGGCAGAGGGCGACGAGATCGGCGAACCCCCGATCGTCGAACCAGCGGCGCCGCTCGACGTACTCCCGTCGGAAGTAGCCGATGTGGGCGATCGGGCCGCCGAATGACGTCAGGCCGAGCCGCAGCGCGGCGCGGAAGACGTCGGCGAGACTCGCCGCGTTCGGTCGGGGGCCGCTCACCCCCCGACCGTACACTGCCGGGCGGGCCTCGCGCCGAGTCGTTGGCGGCCTGCCCGGGCGTCATCGGCCGGTCATCGGCGTCGCCGACCCTTGAGCTCGCGCAACAGCGTTTCGAGGCGCCTACGATGCAGACGATGAGCCCGCCGCCCGACCGACCGATTCTCGTCGTCGACGACGACGTCAAGATCGTGCGGCTCGTTCGGATGTACCTCGAACGCGCCGGCTATCGGGTCATCGATGCGACCGACGGGCGAAGCGCGCTGGCCGCGATCGCCACCGAGGCGCCGGCCCTCGTCATCCTCGACATCATGCTGCCCGAGATCGACGGCCTCGCGGTCTTGCGCGCCGTTCGGCGAACGGACCAGACGCCGGTGATCATCCTCTCGGCGCGAGGCCTGACGGACGACCGGATCACGGGACTGGGTGCCGGGGCCGACGACTACCTTCCGAAACCGTTCTCCCCCGCCGAGCTCGTCCTTCGGGTCCAGCGAATCCTGGAGCGGACGGCGTCAGGGCGGGGCGGCGGCGCGAGCGAGCGCAACCGCGAGCCGATCCGGCACGGTGACCTCGTCATCGATCGGGAGCGCCACGAGGTGCGGATCGGCGATCGCCTCGTGCCACTCACCTCCGTCGAGTTCCGGCTCCTCGTCGCACTCCTCGACGAGGACGGCCGGGTACTGACGCGGGACCAGCTGCTCGACGCCGTCTACGGCCAGGATGAGGCCGAGGTTCTCGATCGGACGGTCGACGTTCATATCGGCCGGCTGCGGGACAAGCTCGGCGACGACGCGGACCGGCCGCGCTACGTCGCGACTGTGCGCGGCGTCGGGTATCGCGCCGCGCCGGTCGCCGGGGGCGGCGAGGGCCCCGTCGAGTGACGCCGCGACCCGGCGGAATCGCCGCTCGGATCGCGCTGGCGGCCCTCCTCGTCGCGGGCCTCGCGATCGCGATCCTGGCGATCGGGGTCATGGTCGTCGGCGGCCAGAGCTTCGCGGACCTCATGGCCGACCACGGCGAGAGCACAGAGTCCAGTCGGGCGATGTTCCAGGACAGCGTCGGCTGGGTGATCGTCGCGACGTCGATCTTCGCCGTCGTCATTGCGATCGCCGTTGCGGGTGTGCTGGGCGCCATGCTGGCTCGCCCGCTCCGTGAGATCGGTCGGTGCCGCGCGCCGTATCGCCGAGGGCGACTACGGGGCCCGGATTCCGCGCCAGGGCCCGGAAGAGATCGTCAGCCTGTCGGACTCGTTCAACCAAATGGCCGCCGCTCTCGAGGGACAGGAGCGGATGCGGCGCGAGTTCATCGCCAACGCGGCGCATGAGCTTCGAACGCCGCTGACGAACCTCCAGGGCTACCTCGAGGCGCTGCGCGACGGGGTCATCGAGCCGGAACGGGCGACGTTCGAGTCGCTGTTGGACGAGGCCGAGCGGCTCGTCCGGTTGTCGCGGTCGCTTGACACGCTGGCGGCCGGCGATGCGGGCGCACCGGCCGCGCCCATCGAGCTCGACCTGGCGACGACGATCCGCGCGGCGGTCGACCTCGCCCGGCCGGCCATCCTCGCCGCAGGGCTGGAGGTGAGCCTCGATTTGCCGGACAGCCTGCCGGCCCGCGGCGACCCGGACCAGCTCGCCCAGGTCGTCGGCAACCTCCTGCAGAATGCGATCCGATATACGCCTAGCGGCGGCCGCGTCTCGGTCCGCGCAGAGCGCCGGCCAGCCGACGTCCTCGTTTCGGTCGCCAATTCCGGCGACGGGATCCCGGCCGGCGACCTACCGCATGTCTTCGAGCGGTTCTACCGGGTCGACAAATCGCGCGACCGGGCGAGCGGTGGCGCTGGGATCGGGCTGGCGATCGTCCGCCAGATCGTGGAGGCGGCCGGGGGCGCGGTCGGCGCGGAGTCGCGCGACGGGATGACCCGGTTCTGGTTCAGCCTGCCGAGCTGAGGGGCCGCGGTGAGTGGCCGGGGCCTAGCCGCCGATCGAGAGCTCCCAGACGTCACCGAGCGCCCGACCCTCGCGCTTGCCACCGAAGAGCAGCAGGCGCGATCCGTCCGGGTCGGCCAGGAACGCCGCGCCTGACCGGCCGCTCGGGCGATCACCGAGGGGCTCGGCCGGCTGCCACGTGAGCGTCGCAAGATCGAGCCGCCACAGGTCGCGAAGGGTCCCACCGTCCTTCGCTCCTCCGCCGAAGACGTAGGCCGTCTCCCCAACCGCGGCCAGGGCATAGAGCTGCCGCGGCGGCGGTCCATCGGCATGGGACGTCCAGCCCTCGGTTACGCCCCGCGACCAGAGGTCACCGATCGCCGGGGTGCCCGTCGTTTGGCCCGCGTACAGGACGAACCGGCCATCGGGCGTCCAGAGGCAGTCGTGGAGGCAGCGGATAGGGGCGATCGTTCCGTCGGGTGTCTCGTCCGTCCAACGACCGGCCCCAAAGTCATAGGCCTGGGTGTCGGCGAAGCGGCCGCTGTCGGCTGTGAAGCCGTGGCTGATCCAGAGCCGGCCGTCCGGCCCGAGGGCCGCGCACGACCCGTAGCGAGCCGCCGGGACGGCGCCTTCGGTCGGCAGCTCGCGCCAGGTGTTCGCGTCCGGCTCGTAGGCCCACAGGTCGTCGAAGAAGTCGCTCGCCGCCTGGCCCGACCAGATGACGAGCCCGACACCGTCCACCCAGGTCGCGGTGTGGCCGAAGCGAGCGGCCGGTCCCTCCCCCACCGGCGCCTGGCGGGCCCACGTGTCCGACGCGAGGTCATAACGCCACAGGTCGTCGAAGGCCGTCCCGCCGTCGCGCCCACCGAACAGCCAGCCTGTGCTGCTCCCAGGGTCGAGCGTCCACGTGTGATCCTCGCGGGCGGTCGGAGCGGGTCCGGCGGGTTCGATCGGTGCCCAGGCCAGGATTTCATCCGCGGACGAGCTCGGGACGGCCGAAGGCGACGCGGTCGGCGCTGCCGACGGTGGCGCCAGGGTCGGGCTCGGATTGGCGGACGGCCTCGCAGTAGCGGAGGGACTTCCGACACCCGTGCCGGCACAGGCCGACAGCGCGAGCATGACGGCGGACAGTACGGGCCAAGGAGATCTCATCGGCCGGGAGATGATCCCATTGCTCGGTGACGGCCTGATGTCTGCGCGCGGGCCCGTCGGCGCCACAACCCCCTTTCCGTCTGTTGACGGGCATGCATACGATGCATCCGGCCGCAGCCCTGCGGTTGGGGGTGAGAGGGAGGTTGGTATGGCGTCAGCCGCGTCCCCGCAGAGCCTCGAACGGAACGCAATCGGGCTCACTGAGGTCCTGTTCCAGTCCATCACCCACATGGCGCCGGCGGTCGCAACCGCCCTCTCGCTCGGCGCCGCGACGCTGTTCGCGGGAGGCAACACTCCGTTGGCGCTCTTACTGGCGCTCATCGCCGTGCTGTTCACCGCGTACTCCATCGGCGAGCTCGCACGACACCTGCCATCGGCCGGTGGCATGTACACCTACGTGGCACGTGGTCTCGGCTCATTCGCCGGCTGGCTCATGGCCTGGGCCTTCCTGCTGGCCGAGCCGGTCGTCCCGGCGGCGCTGTTCGCGTCATTCGGCCTGTTCGGTGCGTCGCTGATCACACTCCTGACCGGCTTCTCGAACGATTATTTGTGGCTTCCGCTCACCGTCCTCTGCGGGCTCCTCGTGTGGTGGCTCGTCTATCGCGGCATCTCGATCTCGACGCGGGTTGGTGTCGCCCTCGGGCTGATCGAGATCGGGATCTTCGTCCTTGTATCGCTTCTGCTGATCGTCAACGCCGGCTCCAGCAACACCCTGTCCGTGTTCACGCCGGGCGCAGACGGCATCAAGCCGGCGCTTCAGGGCATGGTGTTCTGCTTGCTAGCGTTCGTGGGTTTCGAGGCGGCGGCTCCGCTAGCCGAGGAGACTCGCGATCCGAAGCGCACGATCCGCCGGGCGGTCCTCCTGTCGGCGGTCCTGATCGGCATCTTCTACATCTTCAACATGTACGCCGCGACCGTGTACTTCGGTCCTGACAAGATGCTGACCGACTTCTACGGCTTCAACAACGGCGACCCGTGGAGCGCGATGGCGAACGATGTCCTGCCGGGCATTGGCGGGATCCTCGTGATCTTCGCGATCCTCAACAGCTCGCTTGCCAACGCCAGCGCCGGCGCGAATGCATCGACGCGGGTGATCTTCGCCCTCGGCCGGGTGAGTCTCCTGCCGCGCTGGTTCGCCGCGATTCACGAGACCTACCGAACGCCGATGAACGCAGTCCATTTCCAGGGAATTCTTGGGATCGGGCTCGCGGTCGGCCTCGGCCTCTTGTTCCAGAGCCAGGGTCAGGAACTGGGCGGGCCACTGACGACCTATGTCTGGATCGGCTACGCGCTCGGGCTGCTGTTTGCCGCGATGTACGTCGCAGTTAACGTTGCGGTCATTGGGTTCTACTACCGCGAGCGACGTTCCGAGTTCTCGTGGATCAGGCACCTGATCATCCCGATCGCGGGGATCGTCCTGCTGATCCCGGCGTTCCTTGGAGTTCTCGGCGGCTTGACGATCCCGATCTTCGACATCCCGCTGGATCCGCTCAAGTCGCCCTTCGACATCGTCCCGCTGCTCGTCCTGATCTGGATGATCCTGGGGGTCGTTGCCTACGTCGTGCTCCGGAGCCGGTCGCCCGAGGCCCTCAACCGAGTTGGCGACGTCATGACCGAGGGCTGAGTTACGCTCAGTCGAAGATTGCCAGCGGACAGTGGGCCGTCACGATGAAGTTCGGCATGTCGACGATCTCGCTGATCCGCAGGTCGACGCCTACGCTGCACAGCATGTAGGCGTCGATCGGGGCGACCCCATGCTCGCGCCCCAGCCAATCGATCATCCGGCGGACCGCATCGCGGGCCGCGCCCAGCAGGTCGGGGCCTATCCCATCGGTCGCGTAGCGGCGACCAACGGGCACCTCGGCGGACGGCCCGTCCGCGGTCAGGAACTCCGGTGCGCTGATCGACATGTCCTTGCGCACGCTCAGCCGGACCAGCGCGCGCATCGGCGTCTCGATCGCGGTCCCGCATACCTCGCCGTCGCCCTGAGCGGCATGGCCATCGCCGATCGAGAACCGGGCGCCGGAGTGGAAGACCGGCAAGAAGAGCGTCGCGCCGGCCGTGAGGTGGCGGGTATCCATGTTGCCACCGTGAAGGTCGGGCGGAATCGTGGAGCGCGGTCCGGTCTCGGGCGCGACGCCAAGCTCACCGCAGAATGGCACCACTGGCAGTCGGATCCCCGGTAGAAACTCAGCCTGCTTGCCTTTCTCGGGGACGGCGGTGACCCGATAGGCGGGCTCGACGAAGTCGTCGCCGAGAAGCCCGAAGCCGGGGATGCTCGCCGTCCAGCCCCAGTCCGCGGGCTCGAACTCGAGGAGGTCGACCTGGAGGACGTCGCCGGGCTCGGCGCCCTCGACGGCGATCGGGCCGTTGACCTGGTCGACCCGGCTGAAGTCGAGGGTCGCGACGTCGGCAACCGTGGACGTCGACGTGAGCTGGCCGCCGCTGGCGTCCAAGAGGTCGAACTCGACCTCCGTGCCGCTTCGGACCACCTCGATAGGCGGAATCGCTGGGTCCCAGGCGAGGTGGAATCGATCCCGCGAGATGTGAATCGGCGAACGCGCAGCCATCGTTCCAGCCCTCCTCGACGACGGCATTGTAGGAGCGCGCGAGAGGCGAGGTTGGTCAGTCGCCGGGCGGACCGGTGTTCGGCGTCGTCTCGGCGGCCTGCTTGCAGTGGCCGGGCGGCCAGCAGTCACCGAACTTCGCCTTGAATTTGTCGGCCTTGGCCTGGGACCAGCCGGGGTGCTTCTCGCCGACGACCTTCCAGCCGCCCGCCCAGGGCGGCTTGCCCGGTGCCCGGATGGCGGTGCCGTCGACGGTCAGAACGTCGACGTCGGTGGCACCGACGTGGGCTTCGCCGGTGATCGTCACGGTCTTGCCGGCGAACTTCGCGAGCGGGTTGTTCGTGCCCCAGAACCAGGGCGGTCCGGCGTCGAGCTCGTAGGTCGTCCCGCCGGAGCTCATCGAGAACTGCTGCCGACCCTTGGCGTCCATCGTCATGGCGACCGTGCCGCTCAGGGTGATCGGGACCTCCGGAGTCTTGTTGCCCTTGTTCGCCTTGTCGGCCTTGTCGGGCTTCCCGCCGTCGTCGACGCCGGCCGGCTCGGGCGAAGCGCTCGGGGCGGCCTGCTGAGGCGTCGCGAGGGGCGCGACGACGGGTGCCCTGCTGGGGCTCGCCTGGGCGCTCGCGCTCGGATCGGCGCTCGGGTCCGCCGCGAGGACCGGGAGTGCCAGCGCGGCCACGACGATCAGCGCGACGATGGCAGCAGCCGGGCGCCATCCCCGGGCCACCCAGAACCGCGCTGATCCCAGCAGCACCGACAAGTCCTCGTTTCAGTCCCCCCACCCGGCAGCGTACGCTCGGGAATCGTCGGCGTCGATAAGCCTCGCCGACTCACGGTGCGTCAGGTCAACGCGAACTGATGGCAGTTCTCGACGTGGGCGCGCGGTGTTACCATCCGAGCGACCCGAGCCGGCTCCTCGTACGGGGTCCGTCCACGACGTCACACGGCGGCTGGATGCAAGGACCCGCGATGCCCCGGTGGGGTGGAGGTTCGCTCATGGCGACCGTTACGTTCGACCACATCACCAAGAAATATGGTGACGTCACCGCCGTCGACGACTTCAACCTCGAGATCGCGGATGGCGAGTTCATGGTCCTTGTCGGCCCATCGGGCTGCGGCAAGACGACCAATCTCCGGATGATCGCCGGGCTCGAGGAGATCACCGAGGGCACGCTCAAGATCGGCGATCGCGTCGTGAATGACGTCCCGCCGAAGGACCGCGACATCGCGATGGTCTTCCAGAGCTACGCGCTCTACCCGCACATGACCGTCCGCGACAACATGGCGTTCGGCCTGAAGCTGCGGAAGGTGCCCAAGGCCCAGATCGAGAAGCGGGTCGCCGATGCGGCCGGCATCCTGAGCCTCGACAGATACCTCGACCGCAAGCCGAAGGAGCTGTCCGGCGGCCAGCGCCAGCGCGTCGCGCTCGGGCGGGCGATCGTCCGCGAGCCGGCCGTGTTCCTCATGGACGAGCCGCTCTCGAACCTCGACGCGAAGCTCCGCGTCCAGACCCGCGCCGAGATCGCCCGGATCCACCAGCGCCTCGGGACGACGATGGTCTACGTCACCCACGACCAGATCGAAGCGATGACGATGGGCACGCGGATCGCGGTGATGAGCGAAGGCCTGCTCCAGCAGGTCGGCACGCCCCAGACGCTGTACGACCATCCCGCCAACCGCTTCGTCGCCGGATTCATCGGCAGCCCGTCGATGAACTTCGTGGACGTCACGCTCGAAGGGACCGGCTCCGACGCCAAGCTCGTCGGCGCGAACAATTTCGTCGTCCCGTTGCCGCATCGCCTCGCAGAGTCCGTGGCGGCCGGCGCCGGTCGCAAGGTCATCGCGGGCTTCCGGCCGGAGCACATCGAGCTCGGCGAGGGCGGCTCCGACACGGTGACCTTCCCGGGCAAGGCAGACGTGGTCGAGTACCTCGGCAACGAGGAGCTGCTCCACGTCACGGCCGCGGGCCAGGACATCGTTGCGATCGTGGATTCGTCGCATCAGGTGAAGCCGGGCGACGACCTGAGGCTCCATCTGCCGCTCCCGAAGCTCCACCTGTTCGACGCCGAGTCGGGCGCTTCGCTCGTTTCGACCCGCGCCGCCGCAACCGCCGCCTGACCGACGCTTCCAGCGGCATGACCCAGGACACCGGGCCCGCCGGCGCGGGCCCGGTGGAGCCTTCTGACCTCACCGAGCGGGTCGTCGGATCGAAGACGATCTACAAGGGCAGCTACCTGACCTTCCGAATCGATACCGTCGAGCGGACCGACGGCTCGCGAGCCGAGCGAGAGGTCGTCGGTCACCCGGGCGCCGTGGCGATCCTCGCCATCGACGACGAGGAGCGGGTGCTCATGGTCCGCCAGTACCGTGCGCCTGCCGGCCGGATCCTGCTCGAGATCCCGGCCGGAACCCTCGACATCGACCAGGACAGCGGCGCGATCGAGGACCCGGACCTCGCCGCTCCCCGCGAGCTCGAGGAGGAGACCGGCTACCGGGCCGGATCGCTTCGACGCCTGACGAGCTTCTGGACCGCGCCCGGGTTCGCGACCGAGCTCATGCACCTGTACCTCGCAACGAATCTGCGCGCGGCCGACGCCGACCGCATCGGGCCGGACGAGGACGAGCGACTGGAACTGGAGCGGATCCCGGTGAGCGAGGCGCTCGACGCCATCGAACGAGGCGAGATCGCCGACGCGAAGTCGATCCTCGCCCTGCTCTGGCTCGGTCGGCTGCGGCGCGGCGCTGGCGGGTGATCCGGACATTTCGACCGGGCGACGAGCCCGCGATCATGGCGGTGGTCGACGCGGCGCTCCCGGTCGATCGGCTGCCGGGCATCACCCGCCAGGACATGGTCCACGCCGTCGATCGGAAAGCCGGCGACCCGGATGGCACGCTCGTCGCGGTCGTAGACGACATGATCGTCGGCTACTGCACGCCGCGGCATGACGACCTGACCGTTCACCCGGACCATCGCCGGCGCGGCCACGGCCGCCGTCTCGTGGAGGCGGCGCTCGATCTCGTCCGATCGCGCGGCCTTTCGCACCTGGTCCTCTACGGACCGGCGGACCGGGAGCCAGCCGCCGGGTTCATCGCCGCCCTCGGGTTCACGTACAAGTCGAGCCTGTGGATGTTCGAGCTCGCGCCCTCGATCGAGGTGCCGGATCCGGCCTTCCCGGAGGACGTCGTCCGCCGCTCATACCGGTCGGAATCGGACCTGACCGAATTCGTCGAGCTCGCCAACGCGTCGTTCCACGACCACCCGACGCCGCTGAACTTCACCGAAAAGGCGGTCGAGCATGTCCACGCGATGCCGGACTTCGACCCCGCGGGCATCCTGTTCATCAGTCCGCGCGAGGAGCCAGATCGTCCGATCGCCTGGGCGAAGGCCGAGCACGAGCTGACCGAAGGCGGCGTCCGCCGCGGCCACATCGCGTTCATCGGCGTGCTACCGGAGTGGCGCGGCCGCGGGCTCGGGCGGGAGCTCCTGCGCTGGGGCATCGGGTACGCCCGGGCCGCGGGAGCCGAGACGATCGAGCTGAGCGTAGAGGCGGCGAATGACCGGGCCCTGGGCCTTTATCGTCGAACGGGTTTCACGCCGGAGGTGGAGTGGCCCCACTACGCGCTGCCGACGGGACTACCGCCGACGGGCGCCTCGTAGCGCGCCTCGGCCGACCGCCGCGCCCGGCACTTGGTCCGCCAGCCGGACCAAGCGGCGATCGGGGGACCCGATATCGCCGGTTTTCTGGCCCTCGTTCGCTCATTGGTCCGCTGGCCGGACCAGGCGGCGATCGGCAGGCCCGATTTTCGCCCCTTCTTAGGCTCTCGTTCGCTCGTTGGTCCGCCAGCCGGACCAGGCGCAGCCTTGGAGCCGCGGCGCCAGTCCCGTCAGGCCTTCTCGGGGGCCGGCCCGAGTCGGGCGAGCGCGCCGCTGTACAGCTTCGAGTCAGGGCTGAGCGCGACCGCGAGGCGGAGGTGCGTCCGGGCCTCCTTCGTCCGGCCGAGCTGCTTCAGGCTCTGGCCGAGCGCGTAGTGCGCGTAGTGGGCGGACGGGTCGATCTCGAGCAGGGCGGCGAACGTTTCGCGCGCTCCCTCGTGCTGACCGGAGTTGTAGAGGGCCCGCCCGAGCGCTTCCAGGATCGAGCCCTTGCCCGGCTCCTGGCGCGCGGCCCGCTCCAGGACGATTGCCGCGGCCGCGTAATGACGCTTCTTCAGCAGGTCGTGCCCGCGTTGCAGCAGCTCGTAGGCCGACTCGCGGTCGGCGATGGGTTCATCCACGCCTGAATTCTGTCAGATGACCGCCAGGCACCGCGCCAGCCGCGAACCTGACCCTCAGCCGGACCCGTCGCGCCAGAGAGACAGGTCGACCGGCCGCAGCCGCGGCGACGGACTGAGACCGGGGATCCGGCCGCGCTTCGCGATCGGCCGCCCGTCGATCTCCTTGATGTCGCCGGTGAAGTCGATCGGGGTCGCGCCGCTGATGTACGACCCGACGGCGTACGAGTCGACCGGCGCGCCGGCTTCCTTGAAGTAGCGGATCCGGTCAGGGTTGAGACCGCCCGAGACCACGATCTTGACGTGGCCGAAGCCCTCCATGTCGAGCCGCGCCCGGATCTCGTGCACGAGGTCTGCCGTGACCCGGCCGCGTTCCGCCGGCGTGTCGAGACGGATGCCGAAGAGCCGATCGCCCAGCGCGTGGGCCACCCGAAGCGTCTCCTCTGCCTCGTCCTTGAAGGTGTCCACGAGGACGATCCGTGGCACCTCCGGCCCGATATGCCGATCGAATGCCATAGCCGCTTCGACCGTGTCGCCGAAGATCAGGACCAGCGAATGCGGCATCGTGCCGGTCGGCGAGAGGCCGGCCAGCCGTGCGCCGGCCGGCGTCGAAGCCCCGACGCAGCCTCCGACGATCGAGGCGTAGTCCAGGACGTCGGTGATGTCGGGGTGGACGTGCCGCGCACCGAACGAGATCACCGGCAAGGGGCTTGCGACCTCGACGACCTCGCGGGCCGCGGTCGCCCAGCCGGTCGACTGGGCGAGCATGCCGAGGATCGCGGTCTCGTACAGGCCGACTTCGCGATAGCGGGCACGGATTCGAAGGACGACCTCCTTCGGCGCGATCGCGTCGCCGTCGTCGAGCGATTCGACCCGGGTCTCGGCAAGGTCCGCTCGCGGCGAGGACGTGGCCCAGAAGGTTCTTGGCTTCGTCGATCCCGCACAGGATCGCGTCCTGGCGGGCGAAGAGCTCCATCGTGACGATCGGGTCGAGACCCTCCCGCTCGAGGATCGACGCCGCCCGCGCGAAGTAAACGTCGGCCGAGTCGCCGGACAGGATTTCGCGCGACGGTCGGGTTCGGACGAGACCCATCAGGCGTTGAGCCTCACCTGTCGTCTCCTTCAGCGTGTCCCGGGTCGACCGGTGGATCCCCGATCGCTTCCGGCGGCCGTGGGTCGCCGAGTGTAGCGTACGAATCGGCCGGGCTCGACGGCTCGTCGGGCGAAACGGTGCGCCGGGGCCGGATCGCCGACCAGCGCGAACGGCAGAGACTCCCCGATGACGCTCGTCCGCCGCCGGCGGTAGACCGCCACGGCTCCGCCTGCCCCGAGCGCGAGCACGCCGACCCCCGCGAGCGCCCTCGTCCGGCCGGCATCGGCAGCGCCCGTCATCAGCGCGGCTACGGAGTCGGCAGTCGCGTCCGCACCTGCCGTGTCGCCGCCGGAGAAGGCGGCCGCCGCCGCAGTCAAGGTCGCGCCCGGATCCTCCCCGATCAGCCCGATCGAGGTGACCACGTCGCGCTCGGCAGCGACGAGATCGGCTGCCGCATCGAGGTCCGTTGCCGTCGCGAGCTGCGTCGTAGCCAGATCGCGAACACTCTGGAGATCGTCCGTCGCCCCCTCGTACGCAGCGCGCAGCGAGCTAGGCGGCACGACAGCGAGCTCGGCCGCGCGGACAGCGATGTCGTCGCGAAGGGCCAGAATCGCCGACGCCTCCGCGATCCCGGTCGTCGCCCGCCCGAACTCCCAGCGACCGAGCGGGTCCCGGATGACGTAGCCGGGCAGCCAGCCCTCGCCGGCGTCCACCAGCGACGCGTACGCGGCACGGGCCTCGCGCCGGGCGTCGAGTTGCGCCTCTTGCTCGGTCGAGACGACCCAGCGCCGGAACGTCTCCTCCGCTCCGTCGGAGCCGCCTGCCTCCTCGAGGAGATCGAGGAAGCGGCGCCAGTCGTTCTTGATGGTCACCGTCTCGGGCTCGCCCGCTCCGCGATACGCCGCCTGGTTGGCATTTGCAGCGGCGAGCACCGCCCGCATCGACTCCTCGCCGATCTCGTCGAGCAGCGTCCGGATGACCGTCCACGATGCTTCGTAGCCGAAATGCTCCCGCTGGTCCGTCTCGTCGTCGGCGATCCGGCCGGGATGCACCCACAGGTTCAGGTCGAGGGCCCCGTCGGACGTCGGCGAGACCGTGTCGGGTCGGAGCCCACCGACGGAAACATCGTCGAGGACCCGCGCGGCGTACTCGTCGGCGAAGCCCTCGTTGATCCAGCGGCCGACCCAGAGGTTCGAGTTGAACCAGGCGTGGGATGCCTCGTGGACGATCGTCAGCTCGTCGAGGTCCTCGCTGATCTCGATCCGGTCCTCGTCCGTGTAGAAGACACCGGCATAGCCCTCCAGCAGCGGCGTGTGGACCTCGGCGACCTCGATGTCGCCCTCGACCGGCCAGTCGAGCCCGATCTTCTCGACGAGGACCGGCAGCCCGAGCCGGAGCAGGTCGCGGACCCGCGTCCGCCACTCGTCGTCCTCGGGCCAGGCCCGGATGACGACGTTCTCGCCGCCCTCGAGGTCGAGTCGGTCCCTCGTCAGCGAGTCGTGGCGGTTGGCGACGATGACGGCGTACCACTCGTTCGGGTCCGTGATGCCGGCCGCGGTCAGCGTCGTGACGCCGTCCTTGACACTCTCCGCGACCGTCGAGCCGCTGGTTTCGACCTCGAATCCGGCCGGGATGACGATGCTGACATCGCCCCGGTCGCCGAACGCCCATGCGTAGAACGTCGCGAAGGCCGACCCGACCCTGATGTCGCTGTCGGACCGGGGCAGACCGCCAGGCAGGTCGTAGTCGACGCGGAACCCGGTCGATTGCTTGTACTGGAGGTCGCCCCGGAAATTGACCTGGACGACGGTGTAACCGTCCTCGGCGGTGATCCTGGTGGTCAGGGTTCTCTTGCCTGCCGACGCCCGGATATCGGTTGCCTCGGCGTGGACGGCGATCGCCGCCGCGTCATAGATGTAGCGCGTCGTGCGCGTGCCACCCGGGATCTGCTGAACCAGGTTGGCTTTGTTGTTCGTCGCCGTGACGTCGACGGTAACGTGGACCAGGCCCTCCTCGGGAACGAGCGCGTAGGACGAGGTCGAGGCGAGCGAGAGGGCATCGTCCGCGGCGAGCGCCGGTGAGGTACCGACCGGCCCAAGCAGGGCCACCGCGACGAAGGCCACGACGGCGGCCGCGCGGAGGAGGGGCCGCCCGGACGCGCCGAGTCGGGTCACGGCTTGCCGCGGACCGCCGGATGAGCCATGGCTCGGCGCGAGGACCGCCGCGTCTTCAACCCGCGGATCCAGCTCACCAGGAGGCCGACAAAGACGAGGGCGGCCAGCATCGCTGCGAGAATTGTCGTGAGCCGGCTGCGGCCGAGGTCGTCCGCGCCGTCCCAGGCGACATGGGCGGCCACACTGGCCTCGACGGAGCCCCGCAGGTCGCCCGCGGCGAATTCGGCCGCGGCACGCGCGATGTCGGTCTCCGGACTGGCCCACCACAGCCCCACCTGCTCGATGAGCCCTGGATCGCCAAGGCGCGCGTCCCGCGCCTGGACGTACGCCTCGATCGTTGTCAGCTCCGCGTCGGCCTCCGCGGCGGCCGCGGCGAAGCCCGCATCGCCCTCGAACGCGGCCTCGAGCGTTCGCGGGGCCTTGAGTCCGGCGTTGGCCGCAGCCGACGCCACGGCATCGCGATCGTCCAGGGCTCCGTCGGCCGCGTCGAGGAGCTCCGTGGCCTGCTCGAATTGCCAGGCCCGCATCGCCTGCGGCACGATCGGCGGTAGCTGCCACTCGCCCGCGCGAGCCACGACTGCGTTGTACTGGCTCCTGGCAGCCGACCGCTCGCGGAGCAGGCCGGCTTCGCCCGGCCGGACGACCCAGGTCCGCCACAGATCGTCGTAGGTCTTCCCGGTCCGGGACTCGAGGAGATCGAGGAGCCCGCGCCAGTCGGGCGGTCCGGACCCTGCCTCGGCCGGGGCGGACATCGAGCGGAGGTCGGCGTCGGGGATCGTCGTCCGGTGCAGCGTGGCCTCCGGCAAGCTGTCGCCCACCGAGTGATAGGGATCGACTCCCCGCCGGGCCGCATCCCAGACGGTCGCCAGGCTGCTGGGCCCCGCGCGCTCGGCGATGAGCCGCGCGAGCTCCGCTGCGCCGGCATAGCCATAGTCCTCGGCCGCGGTCTCGTTCGTCCCGACGGCCCCCCAGGCGTTGAGCGGGATCTTCGCCGCCGCGAGCTCGGGCGTCAGCGGCTCGCCCGTGACGGGCTCCTCGATCGCGGCCGCAGCCTGGAGCGCATACCACGAGGCGAAGCCCTCGTTCGCCCAGCGATCCGCCAGCAAGCTGCCATCGAACCAGGCGTGGGCGGCCTCGTGGAGGACGACGAAGGAGTCGGCGTAATAGGCGATCTCGATCCGGCCGGCCGTCGGGTCGTAGCGCCCAGAGTAGCCGGCAGTGGATCGGCTGACGGCTTCGGCGACGATGAGCGGCCGTTTCGCAACCCATGGCAGGCCGATCTGCTGGGACAGGACCGGAAGGCCGCGCTCGAGCAGGCCGCCGACCCGCTCGCCCCAGGCCGGATCGTCGGGCCAGGCACGGACGCTGACGTCGAGCGGCCGGCCATTGAGATTGACGACGTGCGCGGTCTCGGCATAGTCGTTCGGCCGCTCCGCGATGAAGTAGGCGAAGAAACTGAGCGGCTCCGTGAGCCGGCCGCTGGTAAAGACGATTTGGCCCGCGTCGTCCTCCGTTGGCTCACCGACGTCGCCGGTCTGGACCTCGATCGTGAAGCCCGGCGGGAACACGACGGTGACGCTTCCGCCGGGCGTCGAGTCACTTGCGAATGCCCATGCCCCGAACGTCACGAGGCTGGCGCCAACGCGAACCTCACGCGCCGGCGCTCCGCCCGGGTCCGGGATGTCGAAGGTGAGGGTGAACGTCCGCGACGAGCCCGCCGGGAGGCGGCCGCCAAAGTCGATTCGGAGGAGGGTCCGATCGGCCTTGGCGGACGCGACCACGACTCTGGGGCTGCCGATCCGGGCGGCGATCTTGAAATTCTTCGCGCCTGGCTGGACGGCGAGGTATGCGCCGTCGAAGTAGTACAGGCGGGTCTTGGTGTCCTTTAGGTGGTTAGTCGCCGTGAGGGCGGACGTGACATGGATGCGCTGGTTCAGCGGATCCACGTCGTAACGCGTGTCGCTCGTCAGCGTGAGATCCGGGGCCGCGGCACGCGCGGTCGGGGCCAGGGCCGGAGCGAGCGAGGCGGTGACCGCGGCGACGAGCGCCACGAGAATCGCGAGCCGGCTCATCGTTCCGCCGGCTCCAGCAGCTCCGGCATCCGGTCGGCATACCGGGCGATGAGCCGCTCGCCGCGGCTGGTCCGGCCGGACGAATCCGGGATGGTGCCGCCGATCCAGATCCACGCCGCCGATTCCTCGAGGAGCTGGTCGCTGATCGCGAGCGCCCGCGCCAGCGCCAGGCCCAGCTCGTCCCGATCGAGCATCCGGATCGGCAGCTCCGCGGTGAGGATAGGGCGTTCGTCCTCGGCGAGCGAGAACTTCGCGAAGGGGAACTCGTCGTTCCAGCGGAGGAGCCGCCGATACGACTTCCGGAATGCATCACCGATCGGCGGGGCGTAGTGGACCCAGCAGATGAGGGCGAGTTCGGGGTCGAGGATGAGGGTGACGGGCAGGTCGAACCGCCGCCGGCCGTCGAGCCGGAGGTCCCACGACGTGACGCCCTCGCGATCCGATCGGGCCTCTGGCGTCAGATCGAGCTCGGCGAGCCAGCGCTCGATATCGGCCGGCCGCACCGGGGCGCCGTGGTCGGCTGATGGCATGCGCGGCAGTCTAGCCCGGACTGCCGAAGCGGGCCGTCGCGGTCAGTGGCGCGCGCGCGACCGGGCGCGCGCCCGTCGCGAGCGTCAGTCCTTGGCCGCGGGCGAACTGGCCGAAGCCCGGCCGGAGGCTTCGACGGTCTCCCCAACGACGATCGTGGCCTCGTGGCGCCGGGTGGCGGGCTTCTCCCGACCGTTCGTCACCTCCGGCACGAGCGAGTGCATCTTGCCCGGCCGCGTTGCCCGCTCGCCGGACGCCTCGACCGACGCCCCGCTCTTCACGATGCGACTTTTGAAATCGCTCGTGCGGACGCCACCGGCGACCTTCACGTTGCGCCCGATCCGTGCGCCGCGGGGGATGATCGCCCGCTTGCCGACAACGGTGATGCCCGTGTTGAGGCGGCCGGGCTCCTGGCGGTTCGGCGTGTCGAGGTCCGGGCCGTCGCCGACGATCGCTCCCTGCCCGACGACGACCTCCTTGTCGAGGATCGCCCGGTCGATGACAGCTCCTGAGCGGATGACGCAGTCGAACATCACGATCGAATCGCGAACGACGGCGCCGACGTCGACCCGGACGCCGGGCGACAGCACGGAATTGACGACCATGCCATTGATCATGCAGCCGTGCGAAATCATGCTCCGGTGGATCTGGGCCGTCGGGCCGACCTTGGCGGGCGCGCGCTCCTCGGACCGGGTGTGGATGACCCAGTCCTTCTCGTAGAGGTCGAGGCCAGCCTGCTCGTCGAGGAGGGCGAGGTTCGCCTCCCAATACGACTGGATCGTGCCGACGTCCTGCCAGTAGCCCTCGAAGCGGTAGCCGTAGACACGGGCGCCGGCCTCGAGCATTGCCGGGATGACGTGGCGGCCGAAGTCAATTCGGTCCTCGCCGAGCCAGCGACGGAGGGCCTTCTTCGAGAAGACGTAAACGCCCATCGATGCGAGGTCGCTCTTGGGCTGCTTCGGCTTCTCCTGCCAGTCGATGACCCGGTCGGCATCGTCGAGGGCGAGGACGCCCATCCGGGTGGCGTCGGCGAGGGGGACGTGACGAACCGCGATCGTCACGTCCGCGCGGTGGCGGCGGTGAGCCGCGATGAACGGCTGGTAGTCCATCTTGTAGATGTGATCGCCGGCCAGCACGAGAATCGTGTCGGATTCGTCGTGCTCGATGACATTGAAGTTCTGGAGGACCGCGTCTGCCGTTCCGCGATACCACTCCGCCACGCGGCCGCGGGCGATGTACGGCTGGAGCATCTTGACGCCGCCGCGGTTGCGGTCGAGGTCCCACGGCCGCCCGAGCCCGATGTGATCGTTCAGGGAGCGCGGGTTGTACTGCGTCAGGACGACGACGTTATCGACGTCGGAGTTGACGCAGTTCGACAACGTGAAGTCGATGATCCGGTACTTGCCACCGAACGGGACGGCCGGCTTGGCGCGGACTCCCGAGAGGATCGACAGGCGCTCACCCTCACCGCCGGCGAGGATCACGGCCATCGTCCGTTTCATGCGTCTAGGCTAGCACGCGCTCGATCAACGGCCGTTCAACGAGTTGATTTCGAGTTGGGTCCGCGAACCGCCCGCCGACACGTCCTAGACGAAGAGGCGCGGGTTCCTGAACGAGCCCTTGTATTCGACCATCCAGTGGAGATGGCAGCCCGTCGAGCGACCGGTGTTGCCCTCGTAGCCGATCACCGTGCCGGCCTTCACTGCGGCACCCACCCTGATCCCGTTCGGGGCGAGCGGCTTCATGTGGGCGTACCACGTCTGCAGGTCCTGGGAGTGGGCGACGATGACGATCCAGGCCGGGTCGCCGCCGTCCGCGTAGTTCCAGCCGACATAGCCGATCCGTCCGTCGCCGGCCGCCTTGATCGGCGCTCCGCAGCCGCTGCCCGCGACGATGTCGATGCCGTTGTGGAAGTGGGCACAGCCGTTACCCGGCCCATAGCCCGGGTACGAGCTGCAACCGAACTCGCCCGTAACGTTGCCGGCCATCGGCCACTTCAGCGTGCCGTTGTAGGCGGACGGGATGTTCCCGAGCTTGTACTGCTGCTTGACGAGGTTCGCGATCTGCGCCGAGAGGGACGCCTGCGCCGCGGCCGTGGTCTTGATGGCTCGCGCGAGGTCCTTCTTGTTCTTCACCAGCTGGGCGTAGGCGGCCTTCTGGATCGCCAGTGCCTTGGCCGTCGCGATCTCGAGCTCCTTGAGCCGGGCCTGCGCTGCCTGGAGCTCGACGAGCTGCTTGTCGAGCTCCGCCTTCTGCTTCGCCGTCTCGACCCGGAGGTCGTCGGTCTGGGTCCGCGTCGTTTCAACGGTGGAGTGGATGGCCGCGAGCTCATCCTGGTCCTTGACGATCTGCTCGGCGAGGGACTTGTCCTGTTCGGCGAAATCGTTGATGTAGCCGACCTCGGCGATGACGTCGGTGAACGAACCGCCCGACAGGAACGTCTCGAGCATCGAGGTCCGATCGGTGTCGTAGGCAGTCCGGATGCGCTCGGCGAGGATGGCCTTGCGGGTGCCCAGCTCGGAGCGCTTGTGGCTCTCCTGCTTCACGAGATTGGCGAGCTGGTTGTCGAGCAGCTGGAGCCTGGCGACGAGCGCGAAGTACTGCTTCTTCACGACCTCGATCTGGGCGACCATCACGTTGATCGAGTTGCGGACCGCGTTGAGGTCCGCGTTGATCTTCGAGAGTTCCTGTTTCGTCTCGGTGATCTGCCGGCTCATGTCCGACTGCATGGCGGTGATCTGGGCGACCGCGGCCTTCTGGTCGGCGATCTGCTTGGCCAGTGCCGCCTGCTTTGCCTTGGCGTCGGAGAGCTCGTCCGCGTGAACCGAGGCGACGCGGTTTGTGGCCGGGGCGCCAAGCACGCCGAACAGCATCGGAACTAGGAGAAGGAACGAGAACCGACGGAACCGTCGCGTGTGGGGCCGGACGCGTGACGACGACCAGCCATCGAGAGGCGTGGTGCGGCGCATCAAGTGGGCGTCGTCATCGTGCGAGCAAACTCCGTTTTGTCGCGCATTCATGGGGCGCGGCTGGCGGTTGAGCCCGCCGGTGAGTTCGCCGCCCCGAAATGGGCACCCCTCAGGACGACGCCGGCTTATCGGGATCATACCTTGGGGTGTCCACCCTATGTCAGCGGCATGACATCCGGGACCCGTACGATGGTCCCATTAGTGCCCTCGGCTCCAACGGACCGAACCTGTCGCACGCTCACCGGCCGAACGGGCCCGGCGCCGTGTCCGCGCCAGCAGAATCTGGCCCCCCGCCGCCGAAATCTGGCCCCGCCGCGGCGTCCAACTGGCCAAATATGCGCCCCAGGAATGTTAGGCCAGGTCTCGGCCCGCCTGCGGGTCCCATCGGCCACGCAATTCGTCGTGAGCGGCTAATTCCGTCCCGAGGTGGGCCCGGTTCGGCCCCGAAGCGCCGAGCTAACTGGCCTAACAGTCCCCGGGTGAAAATTTGGCCAGGTAGTGGGGCCGAAGGGGCGGGGCAAGGGGCGGGCGGGCAGCGAAGGCGCGGCGCGGGCGTCGTCGTTACGGCCGAACCAGGATCCCCCAGACCGCTCCGAAGATGAGGAACGGCCCGTACGGCACGTACGACTTCATCGTCACCCGTCCCGCGATGATCAGGACCACGAGCACGATGCCAGCCGCGAAGAGGCCCGAGACGAGGCCCGTGAACGCCCGGATCGCGCCGCTCATCAACCCGACGCCGACGAGCATCTTCACGTCGCCGATCCCGAACGCGCCCGCCCCGAACGGGATGGACAGCAGGTACAGGACGAGAGGAACCAGCGTGGCGACCGCGATCGCCGGCAACACGTCGGCGCCGACCAGCGGGTTTCGGCCGCTGAGCGTGTAGACCAGCGCGATCGGGATGACCGGCAGGGTGAGCACGTCGGGCAAGAGCCGCTGATCGAGGTCGGTCGCCATGCCGACGACGAGCGTCGCGAACCAGGCACCGAACAGCGCGAGGGCCAGCGGATCGCCCGCGAACCGCATCGGGAGGATCGCGAAGGCGAGCGCCCCGAAGGCCGCGCAGACAGCGGTCCGCCAGCCGATCGGCCGCCCCGCGGGCACCTCGTCGTCGTGCTCCGGCCAGCGCGTCGCGAGCCGGTCGGACAGGATCCCGAAGATCGCGCCGGCGGCCGCGAATCCGAGCCCGAGTGGCGTCATCGGCGGCCCGCCGCGCCGGCAGCGACGCCCCTACGCCTCGCGTGCGCCGGCGAGTGCGAGCTCGACGAGCGTCGCGTGGGTCACGCCCGTTGCGCCTCGCGCGGCGAACGGCAGCGCCTTGCGGAAGTAGCCCGTGCCGCCGATGTCGAGATGGGCCCACGGCACCGTCCGGAACTCGCGCAGGAAGAGGCCGCTCTTCACGAGCGAGCCCTCGGCCGAGCCCGAGTTCTGGAGATCGCCGTACCAGCTCTCCATATCCGGCACGTAGTCGTCGACGAGCGGGATCTGCCAGTAGCGCTCGGCGGCCTTGCCAGCTGCCACCGCGACCTGGTCGTACCACTCCTGGGGCGTCCCGAAGGCGCCCGTGATCAGGTGACCGAACGCCCTCGACACGGCACCGGTCAGTGTCGCGACGTCGACGATGTGGGTGGCCCCGAGCTGCTCCGCGTACGTCATCGCGTCGCCCAGGATGAGCCGACCTTCGGCATCGGTGTTGGTGATGTCGACCCACTTGCCGTTGAGGGCTTTGACGACGTCGCCTGGCCTGGTGGAGTGGCTGCCGGGCATGTTCTCGACGGCAGCCGCGACCACGAGCAGCGGCGTCCCCGGTGCCAGGCGAGCGACCGTGCCGATGGCCGCGATCACGGTGCATGCACCGATCTTGTCCATCTTCATCTCTTCCATCCGCTCGGATGGCTTGATGCTGATGCCACCGGAGTCGAAGCAGACGCCCTTGCCGACGATCGCGAGATGACGCCCGAGCGCATCCTTCTCGCCTTCCCCGCCAGAACGCATGACGATCATCCGCGGCGGGTTGTCGCTGCCCTGCCCGACGGCGAGGAACATCCCCATGCCGAGCTCCCGGGCGCGATCGGGCTCGATGACATCGATCCACAGGCCGTGCTTCTCGGCGACGGCCCGCGCTTCATCGGCGAGGACCTCCGGGCTGACGTCGTTGGCCGACCGATTGGACAGGGAGCGCGCGAGGTTCGCGCCCTCGCCGATGACGATCCCGCGCTCAGCGGCTCGCTTCGCAGACGCGGTGTCTCCGCCCGGCGCGATGAGGATCAGCTCGTCGAGTTCCGGAGGAGCGGTCGCGACGTCGTCGCGGTAGAGGGACTTGGGATCGAAGCCGCCCTCGACGACGCCGCGGGCGACGAGCTCCGCAGCCGCGTCGAGGCCCCCGTCGATGAGGTCGGCGAGCGGACTCAGCCAGACCGCAAGCGTCTTCGCCTGTCGGCCGCCGAGGCGATGGTGAATGGCGGCACCGACGTGGAGCACCGTCTCCCGATCGAGTCCGTCCGCATCGCCGGCGCTCAGCGTCATCACGCGTCCAGCCGCGACCTCGCCCGACGCCGCGATGGACGAGCTGTAGCGCTTGGACCGCAGCTCGCCGAACGCGGCAAGGGCGCGCAGCTCGCCACCGGTCCTCCGGTCGAGCTCGTCCAAAGGGCCCTCGAACGCGGGCTCCCCGACGATCGGGACGGCGAGGACGTCGGCCTTGACGTCCCACGGCTGGTCGGAAACGACACGCAGCTGCACGGGGCAACATCCTCTCGAGGGGCATGTGGGCGCCGCCCGGGCGCCGTCGTTGGATTTGCGGGGAGTGTACTTCGGTCAGGGGGCGGCGGGCGCCTCGTCGGGCAGGCCGCCGAGCAGGAGCGCCGCATCGAGCTCGCTCCGCGCCTCTTCGATGCCGATGACGGCCTGGTTGAGCCCGCCCCGCCCGATCTCGCTCAGGATGATGACGAGGCCCTTCGTGTCGGCCGGCAGCCGTTCTCGCGCCGTTGCTTCGGCGTCGTAGGCGGCCCTGACGTCGGGGGTCACGACCCCGCCCGAATCGAGGATCGCCTGGTACAGGTGCCGGAGGGCGGCGTCGTATTCGGCATTCAGGTCCAGCCACACGCCGAGCTTCGTGACGTCGACCGTCGGCGCCAGGCTGTCGCGCAGGTTCCGTGCGTCGAAGATCATCCGATCCGACTCCGCGAGCCGCTCGAGGGCCTCCACGTACTTGCCGGTCCGCCCAAGCGCCGCGGCATCGGCTGTCGTCAGATCGTGTTCGGTCAGGAGGACGGTGATTCGTGTCGCGGCGACCGACCCGACCGCCAATCGGGACCACGCCGCCGAGAGCCCGTCGGTCGACGAAAGAGCCTGCAACGCGCGGGCATGCCGAGCTCGCATTTCGGCCGACAGTCTCAGCTCCTCGCCCGGCCCGATGCCCGGCAGGCCCTGGAGCTGACTGCGCAGCTCGTCCGCTTGCTGCTGGATCGAGGAGGCGAGGCCCTCGCCATCGGCGACGGTGGTCGTGAGGGTGTCGACGTCGCGGTTGACGAGCGCCGCGAGCGCAGTACGACCCATGTCGCTCAGTTGCCGGACGTCCACGGCGAGCTCGACGAGGCTCGCCTCGGCGGCGGACAGACCGGGCTCGATCGCCTGATCGCCGGCGAACGTCAGCTCGGCACGGGACGGTGTCCCGGGGAGGTGTGCCATTGCGCCGACGATGCCGGCGGCCCCTAGCGACACCAGCACAGCGATCGCGACCCAGATGGCGGCGAGGGCAACACGGCGGACCTGCCCCTTCATCGCCGGGCATCGTAGCATCGGGGGATGTCCCTGCCAGCAGCCGAGCGCCGCCTCATCGGCGAGATGCCGAAGACGGAGCTCCATCTCCATCTCGACGGATCCCTCCGCGTCGACACGGCCATCGAGCTCGCCCGGACGCGGGGCGTGGACGCGCCGACGACCGTCGATGAGATGCGCGCGGCGCTCGTGGCCCCCGAGCGCTGCCGGGACCAGGCGGAGCTGCTCCGCGCCTTCGACCTGCCGATCGCGCTGATGCAGGACGCCGTGGCGCTGGAGCGGATCGCGGCGGAGCTCGTCGAGACCAAGGCCGCCGAGAACGTCCGTTACGTCGAGATCCGCTGGGGGCCGCTGCTCCATGTCGCGCGCGGTCTGTCGCTGGCGGACGGGATCGCGGCGGTGTGTCGCGGCGCGCGGGCCGCGGGCGAACGCACGGGCACGCAGGTCCGCCTCATCGCGACGGCGATCCGGTCGCACGAGCCGGCCGCCAATGTGACCCTCGCCGAAACCGCGGCGCGCTTCCGCGGTCAGGGCCTGACCGGCTGGGACCTCGCGGGCCCGGAGGAGGCGTTTCCCGATCCGCGCCTCCATGCGGACGCATTCGCGGCTGCCCGCGCCGGCGGGCTGCGGATCACGCTCCATGCAGGGGAATGGGGCGGCGCGGCTCAGGTCCGGCGGGCCCTCGAGCTGGAGCCGGAGCGGATTGCCCACGGCCCGGGCGCGGCCGACGATCTGGAACTGTGTCGGGAGCTGATCACGCGGCACATCGCGCTCGACCTCTGCCCGACCTCGAATGTCCAGGCGGGAATCGTGCCGTCGCTCGAGGACCATCCCTTGGCCCGCCTGCACCGAGCCGGCGTCCCCGTCACGCTCTCGACCGATGACACGACCGTCTCCGACATCACCCTGACCGATGAATACGTCCGGGCAGTCGAACGGATCGGGCTGACCCTGCCGGAGCTTTGGGCCATCGATCGCCGAGGCCTGGACGTCGCCTTCGCCGACGAGCCGACGCTAGGCCCGCTCCGCCAGGAATTCGACGCATGGGCGGCCGGAGTTCCGGAGCTCGCGGCCGGCTGATCGTCCGAATTCGGAGGATCGGACGCGCGCTACCGGCCAGCCTCGCCCCGGAGCCAGCCGACGTTCGGTTCCCAGCTGTCGACGACATCGCCGTGGCCACCGGCGCGCGCATGCAGCTCCATGTCGCGAAACAGTGCCCGCTGCTCGCCCTGATCGCCGTCGCGGCGAATGCGATCGATGCGCGGCAGGAGTCCCTCGATCGCCAGCGGCTCGCGTTCGAGGTCGTGGCGGAGCCACTTGTTGAACGGTCGGACGCGGCCCTCGAACGCAAATGCTGTCGTCAACAACGGCGGAATGGTCTCGGCTGCGTCGAGCCGGCCCTCGAGCTCGCGGCCGGCCTCGAGATTCCTGAGCGACCTGAGGAGCGTGTTGATGTAGTCGTCGAGCGATTCCGCGGCGATCGTCTTCGCCTCGTCGGGCGTGAGGCGGCGTTTCCGATCCACGATCCGCCCAATCGCACCATCCAGCCTGTCGATCTCGACCTTCGCAAAGAGAAACGCCGGCCGGTTCCAGGCGTCGCGGCCGCCGGGCAGCGCATACGTCTCGAACGAGTCCAGCGTCAGCGCGACCATCTCGACGGCTGAGCCATAGACGAAGGGCCACCGATCGTCGCGCTCGCGGGTGACGACGAAGACATCGAAGTCCGATCGGTCGGTGACGAAGACCCCGGCGCCACGAGAGCCCGACAGGACGACGCCGACGACGTTCTCGTCGGTGGCCGCCGACTCAAGAAAGGCTCGATACGCTCGCTCGATCTCGTCGATGCCTAGACTCCCGATCATGGACCCGGACCCCGCCGACGATACCCCTCTCGTTCGGCCCGCGACCGCCGCCGAGCGCGACGACGTGGCCGCGATGCACGCCTCGAACCGGGCGGCCTGGGACGAGGCCGCGGAGCGCTACGAGCGCTGGCTGCCGGAAGCAATCGAGCTGATCAAGAGCGGCGGAACAAACTTCCTGCCACCGGAGCTCGAGGCGATCGGCGACCTCCACGGACGCTGCCCGCGCGCGATCCATCTTCAGTGCGCAGGCGGCCGCGACACGATGTCGCTCTGGAATCTCGGGGCCGACGAGGTCGTCGGGGTCGACTTCAGCTCGCGGATGCTCGAGATCGCGGAGCGACTGTCGTCCGCGGTCGGCGCGCCGGCGCGCTGGATCCAGGCCGACGTGCTCGAGGCGCCCCACGAGCTCGATGGGACGGCGGACCTCCTCTACACCGGTCGCGGGTCGCTCGTCTGGCTCCAGGATCTCGACTCCTGGGCTGCCGTCCTCATCCGGTTGCTCGCGCCGACCGGCCGGCTCGTCCTGTTCGAAGGCCACCCGATCGAATGGCTGTTCGACGCCGACGAGGACGGCCAGTGGATCGCCACCGATTACGACTACTTCGCGGGACCCGAGGCATCCAAGGGCTGGGCGCCCGAGTACATCGACCGCCTCTCGATCCCGGAACCGGAGCAGGCCTGGAAGTTCGCCCGCTCGTGGACGCTCGGCGAGGTCCTGACGGCGCTCGCCCGCGCCGGCCTCCGTTTCGAGCGGATCGCGGAGCACCCGACCGACTGGTGGGGCGGCCACGACGACGTGCGTCCAGAGGAGCGCGGTCGAATCCCGCTGTCGTATTCGGTCGTGGCCCGGCGCGGATAGGTCGGGCACCCGCCGGATTTGAGAGGGGTCTTGACTCTGCCCCAAGGGCAGGCCGTAGCGTGGGCGCGAAAGGGTCAGCGGGGCCGCGGAGGGCAACCATGGCGAATGTGGACAGGGTGGCCTACGCAACCGAGACGACAGAGTGGGCGGATCGCTGGCTCAGCATCGGCGAGTTCGCGCGGCGGTCCCGCCTGTCGGTGAAGGCGTTACGTCTCTACGACCGGCGCGGGTTGCTCGTTCCCGCGGTGATCGACGAGACGAACGGGTACCGGCGCTATCGCGAGCCGCAGTTGGCCAAGGCCCGGCTGATCGCGATGCTGCGACGACTCGACATGCCGTTGGCCCAGGTCGCCGCGGTGATCGCCGCGCCGGAACCGGAAGGCGGTGAACTGGTCGCAACGTATTGGGCGGCGGTCGAACGCCGTATCGCGGGGCAGCGGGAGCTCGCGAAACATCTCCAGATCAGGCTCACGGGAGCAGAAGGGAGTTATGACATGTTCGACGTCCAGCAGCGCGACGTCGCCGAGCAGTTGCTGTTGACAGAGCAGCGGCACGTCCGCGTACCGGACCTGCCGACGTGGATGGGCGCGGCGTTCGGGCGCCTCCACGCGTCGGCCGACCGATTTGGCGGCGTCGCGGGGCCCGCCCTCGCGATCTTCCACGGGGAGGTCAACGAGGACAGCGACGGACCGGTGGAGGTATGCGTGCCGATCGATCTCGCCCGGGAAACCGGCAAGGAAGTCGCGGCCCGGATCGAGCCGGCCCATCGGGAGGCATTTGTTCGTATCAAGAAGGCGATGGTCGAGTATCCGCAGATCCTGACGGCGTACGACGCAGTCGAGCGCTGGGTCAGCGCCAACGACATCGCCATCACCGGCGCTCCCCGCGAGGTCTACTTCACCGACTTCATGGCCGCCGGGCCCAACGATGAGGTCTGCGATATCGCGTTTCCGATCGGCTGACCGAGGGGCGGGAACGGCAAGGCGGCGTCCACCGACCCCGCCGCATCGGCCCGGCGCGCCTAGCCGGGTTGAGTCGCGTCTACGCGCCGACCGGGCCTCCGCCCCAGGCGATCCCGGCCATTGAACCGCTCTTGACGAAGTCGCGAACCTCGGCGTCGGTCAGCGGCTTGCCGTGTCCTGATGAACGGACGCGGGCGTCGCAGAGCGTGCAAAGGAACGACGACGTTCCATCCTCCATCGAGATCACGTGGCGATCCGAGTAGAACACGCTGCCGGTGGCCGTCTCTTCACCGCAGCCGGCGCAGGGTTCCTTCGTCATGCGATTCCCCTCGATGCGGAAGCCGGCTTCAAGCGTCGGCATTGGAACCGGTCCTGTCAACGACTGAGGCGCTCCAGCGCCGCGGCGAGCTCGTCCGCGTTTGTGGCGACCTCCGTCGGGCGCTCGTCCGGGGGCAGGGCGTCGAGCTCCGCTGCGGTCGAGACGCCGGTCATCATCAGGACGCTTCGCGCACCGACGGCATGGGCTGCGGCGATGTCCGTGGCAAGGCCGTCGCCGATCATCACCGCCTCGTGCGGGTCGCGCCCGACGGCCCTGGCCGCCTCCTCGAGGAGATACGGCTCGGGCTTGCCGATCGAGACCGGCGTCACGCCGGTGGTCGCCTCGACCGCGGCGACGATGCTGCCGGCTCCAGGTCTGAGGCCGCGCTCCGTTGGGTAGATCGGGTCGCGATTCGTGGCGATGAAGCGAGCCCCCGCCCGGATGCAGTCCGCGGCGACTGCGAGGCGCATGTAGGTCAGCTGCGGGTCGAGCCCGACGACCACCGCGTCAGGCGCTCCGGCCGCCGCCCACGAATCGACGCCATCGCGACTCACGAGCGTCGCCGCGTGGGCGGCCGTCGTGACCTCGAAGCCGGCGTCACGTAGTTCTCGTTCGAGGCCACCTGCGCCCAGCGCGAGGACTCGGTGGACGTCCGGTTCGTGGTCGGCGAGGTAGAGCGCCGTCGCGCGCGGTGACGAGACCACCCGGTCCGCGTCGACGGGGCAGCCCATGTCGGTGAGGCGCGTGACGTACTCGGCGCGATACCACATCGAGTTGTTCGTCACGTAGACGATGTCGTCGCCGAGCGCCGCCCGCGCCGCGAGGACCGCGGCCACTCCGGGCACCGGATCCGCGCCGCGGTAGACGACGCCGTCGAGGTCGACGAGCAGGAGAAGGCCGGTCGGGGTGGTTGCCATCGGGACCGCATCGTAGCCGGGCTGCGGATCCGGGGCCGCGTTTGGAACGCTGGGCGAACCAACCAGCGGAGGAGGCGGCGCCGGACCCGCGAATCGGGGCCCTCCGCCGCTGCCTGGAACGCCGGGCGTTCCAGATGACGAAGATCGGGCATGTCAACCGCCCGTTGGAACGCTGGGCGTTCCGAGGAGGCCGAACGGGAGGAGCCGCGCGGCACAGCGGGTACGATCCCCAGGTGACCCGACCCGTCTCCCGCCGCAACCCGCTCGAGGGCGTGACCCAGCTCCTCGTCGACGGCACGAACCTGCTCCACGCGATGACGCGCGGGCCGGATCGCCAGCCGCCGGCCGCGCTGATCGGCCGCCTACGAGGTGCCATCCCGCCCGAGACGAAGATCACGATCGTCTTCGACGGCCCGCCGGAGCGGAGCATCCGCGGCGAGCGGATCGCCGGCGGCCTCACTGTCCAGTACGGCGGCCGCTACTCCGCCGACACGATCCTCGTGACCCTCGTCGAGGACGCGGCGATGACCTCGAGCGAGGCGAACGCGACCGACAAGATCCTGGTCGTCACCGACGACCGGGACCTCAAGTTCGCCCTCCGCAAGCGCGGCGCCCGGACGACCGGTTCGGCCTGGCTCATCGGCCGTCTCGACCGACCGAGACTCGCGAGCCCGAGCGCCGGCAACTCCCGTCCGCCGGCCCCGCCGCGGATCCCGCAGCCGCAGCCGGGCGAGGAAACCGAGGAAATGATGGAACCGCGGTGGAACCCCGGCCGCGGCGCCACGACGAAGCGGGGCAACCCCCGGCGCCAGCCGCGCAGCGCGCGGCCACGAGGCTAGCGTGCGGCCACGAGGCTAGCGCGACGGCCCCGACGCTAGCGCACCGCTAGAATGCGCCCGTGACGATCATCGACCAGATCGAGAAGCTCTGGACCGACTTCCTCGGCTTTCTTTCGACGATCATCATCCCCGACTGGGCCGGCCTGATCGCCCTCCTGCCGCTGTTCGTCCTGATCGGCATCGTCGGCCCGATCCTGTCGATCATGCTGCTCGCCTGGCTCGGCTACGGTGCCACCAAGCCGCGGACCAAGGTCAACTACGTCGAAGGGGTCCGGACGGCGCCGCTGAACCACCTCGGCGAGCCGATCTTTCCGGCCGGCGAGCCCTACTGCCCCCTGGATGGCTTCGTCTATCCCTTCGGGACCACGCGCTGCGACCGCGACAAGACGCTGCTGTCGGTCCGCTGCCCGAAATGTGAGCTCGTCCGCGAGGCGGACATCGATACCTGCGGCAACTGCGGCCTTGTCCTGAAGATCGAGCCGCGCGCCCTCATCGTCGCCACGGACGTCCCGCCGCCCGGCGGCGCGGCTGTCGCGTGACGAGCGAGGCCTCATGACGCTCGCTCAGATCTCGCAGCTCCTGTTCCCGATCGGGACGATCGCGATCGCGCTCGGCTTCGCCGCTCACGTGGGCCACGCCGTGATGCTGGCGAACGGCCGGCGGTCGCTCGCCTTCGCCCCGAACCGCCAGCCGGCCTGGGCCGGCGTCGTGACCGGGTCGTTCGCGGCCGGCCGGACGTCGGCCGTCGCGGCGGGACCGGAGCTTGCCGCCTCCCCGACCCCGCTCGGTCGGGCGGCGGTCGTCCTGACCGCCGTCGGGTTCGGCATCCTGGTCGCGTCGCTGCTGCTCCGCGGCATCGTCGTCGGGCGCGGGCCGTGGGGCAACATGTTCGAGTTCACGGTCGCGTTCGGGGCCTCGATCCTGGGCGGCTACCTCGTCCTCCAGCGCCGCTACCCCATCGTTTCGATCGGCTTCATCCCCGTCGGCATCTCGCTCGCGATGCTGCTGTACGCGTCGACCCTCCCGTCCGGAATCAATGACCTCGTGCCGGCCCTCCAGAACGCGCCGCTGCTGACGATCCACGTCGGGATGGCGGTCATCAGCTACGGGACGTTCGCGACGAGCTTCGGGGCCGGGGTGGCGTACCTCATCCAGGGCCGCGAGGATCGGTTCCGCTGGCTGCCGTCGCACAAGGTCCTCGACGAGGTCGCCTATCGATCGGTGATCTTCGGCTTCCCGATCTTCGCCACGATGATCATCCTCGGGTCGTGGTGGGCCTCGATCGCCTGGTCCCGCTACTGGGGCTGGGACCCGAAGGAGACGGCGGCGCTCGTGACCTGGCTGACCTACGCGATCTACCTCCACGCGCGCAACCAGCGCGCGTGGGCCGGCCGACCGGCGGCGCTGCTGCTGGTGGTGGCCTTCGGGATGGTCCTCGTCACGTACTCCGGATCGCTCTGGTTCAGCGGCCTTCACGCCTACAGCGGACTCTGAGGGCCTGAGGCAGGCTTGAGTGCGGCAGCGAGCGGAGCTAGGTCTTCATAGACAACTCAACTGCCGCCGTTTGCTTTAGCTCGCAGCCTTCTTAACCAGCTCGGCGATCCGCCTCTCGCCCGCCGCCGTCAGGCTCGTCAGGGCATAGGCGACCGGCCACATCTCCTCCTCGTCGAGCCTCGCGTCGGGCTGGAAGCCAAGGGTTGAGTAGCGCACCTTGAACTTCGACTTCGCCTGGAAGAAGCAGATCACCTTGCCGTCCTTGGCGTAGGCCGGCATCCCGTAAAACGTCCGAGGCACGAGGCCCGGCGCGGTCGCGAGGACGAGCTCGTGGATGCGCGCCGCGATCGCCCGATCGTCTTCGGCCATCTCGGCGATCTTGGCCTGCACGTCGGACTCGCCCTCGGCTCGCTGTTCCTCAGGGCTGCGTTTCGCCGCCTTCTTTCGCTCCCGGATGGTCTCCTGCATCGCGGCGCGCTCTTCGTCGCTCAAGACGTTGGCGGATGTCCTGGCCGAACTGCTTCGCTTTGTGGATGGCTTCGTGTCGGTCATTTCCGTTCGTCCTTTCACTCGACGCCTCGCCACAACGACGCGCGGATGGTGCTCGCCGTCTGCGGTGGATCGACTCAGACCCTACCGATTCGGCCCGCGATCCGCTTCTCCGATCCTGCTCGATCGCCCCGCGACGATGAGTCTCAGGCAGTTCCCTAGCTCAGCGTCGCTGTTGCGATGGCCCCGACCTCAGGCCGCGTCGAACTCGTATCCGGTGAGGGACAGTTCGGGAAAGACGACGACCCTGGCGCCCGCCTCGCGAACCGTCGCCGCGTGCGTCGCCGCGTTCGCCGCGACGTCGCAGGGTAGGCACGGCGGCTGAGCAACGGCGATGATCAGGGGCGCACGCATGAGAGCCAAATCATAGGGAGAGTCGGATGCAGGTGGAGGTCAACGGGACCCGACTCTGGTTCGACGTCGACGGCCCCGCTCTCGTGCCCGATGGCGACTCGATGCGCGGGCGGCCGACCGTCGTGCTGGTTCACGGCGGGCCCGGTAGCTATGACCACTCCTACTTCAAGCCCGACTTCGAGCCGTTGACGCGCCACGCGCAGGTCGTCTACCTCGACCTGCGTGACCACGGTCGCTCGGCGCGGCACGACCCGGCGGACTGGACGTTCGAGATCTGCGCCGACGACGTGCGGGCGTTCTGCGACGTCGTTGGCATTGCCCGGCCGATCGTGTACGGCCACTCGATGGGCGGCTTCGTCGCCATGCTCTACGGGGCTCGCCATCCCGGCCATGCCAGTGCGCTGATCCTGCAGTCGACGCACGCCCGGTTCGATCTTGAGCGGATGGTCGAGGGATTCCGCCGCTTCGGCGGCGACGAGGTCGCTGAGCTGGCGAGGCGCGACTACGGCGGCGACGAGGTGAGCGATGCCGAGTGGGCCCGGGTGTTCGCGGCATTCGGTCCGCGGGTGCCGGATCAGGAGCAGCTCGCTCGCAGGATCAACAATGCGGAGGTCGGGACGCACGGGATGGAGCTGATGCGCAGGTTCGACGTGGTCGACCAGTTATCCCGCATCGACTGCCCGACGCTGGTGTGCGTCGGCGAACTGGATGCGGTCACGCCGGTCGACGCGTCACGCGAGATCGTCGACGCGTTGGCGCCGGGCGTCGGGCGGCTCGAGGTCATCGAGGGAGCCGGCCACTTCCCGTGGAAGGACGTGCCCGACCGGTACTTCGCTCTGATCGCGGAGTTCGTCGGCACGTAAGGGTCCCGCGACGCCCGCGCGCGATTTATTGGGATATGCCCTGATGCGGAATGAGGGAACTCCCCGATGCCGCTGCTGCGCGCGGAATCGATCCTTCGACCATGATCCGCGCCAACGACGACTACTGGGACAGCGACCGAGCCACCTACGAGGACGAGCTCGGAGCTTGGCGCGAGCGGACGGCCGCGGCGGCAGCGATCGCCGCTCCGATGACCCGAGCCGAGACCCACCGATCAATCCGCCGGCCATCCCGGTCCGCGAGGCCTCGGATCTGGCCAAAGTTGCGCCCGGGGAACGTTAGCGGGGATCGACCCCGGCTTGCGAAGCGCTCGCGGCGCGCAGAGGGTCGCAGTCCACGCTCATGCAGCGCGGCGCGCCCGCGTTGGGACCCGACGGACGGGGGTCAGACCGCCGCTAACGTTCTGACCACGCAAATTTGGCCAGAAAGAGAGCGCGCGGATCGGTCGAGCTGGGTTTTGCAGCCAGCCGGCCATCGATCGGCCGTCAGCTGGGAATGCCGCCCGAAGCATCGAGCCATGGGTCTGAACACGTCGGCGGTTCGTGTGGCCGTCGGCCACGATGACCCAGGTCGAGACCGTCGGCGGCGCGCCACCAGCCGGGATCCAGCCCCGCTCGATCGCAATCTCGACTGCGAGTCGGCGCTTTCGGTCTACGGTACCGACGAGCTCGTTGATGTCGGCGATGTCCGTCTTGAGCTCGATGACGAGCAGCATCCGACGCGCGGGGTGCCACGCGAGGATGTCGATGACCCCGCGCTCGCCGATAGATCGCGAATGAAACCTCCGGCTCGGCGATCCAGCCCGGGAGGTCGCGGAAGGACCTCGCGACCAAGTTCGTGCAACCCGGAGTGCCGCGCGTTGAGTAGTCGGTCGAGATCGCCGGCCCGCCAGCGCGGCGATCAGGTCGATCCGAACGTCGAGGGCCTTCGCGACCGCCCTGATCGTCTCGAGCGTGAACGCCGGCAGTGTGCCCGCGTTCGAGCCTTGAGATCGTCGTCCTCGACAACGCCCGCCATCCTCGCGAGATCGACTTGGCGCAAGGCCGCGCCGGAGGCGGATCGTCCGGAGGGCGCTGCCGACCCGTTGGTCATCCATCGGCCGATTGTGGCAACGCCCGCTTACCTGGCGCTCACCCGGCTATCTAGCCAAACTTGCACGGGACGAACGTTGGCGGCGATCCGCAGCAGTTGGCGGGCACGCGTACGTGCGTGAAGGCTCCGCGAACGCCCCTCTGCGGGCCCGATGCGCCGCTCCAATCTCCGCTAACGGTCTCCGGGCGCAAGTCTGGCCAGAAACCGCACGCATGTTCTATCATGGTCCCTCATCCACAGCCGATCCACACCCGGAGGCGACCTCTCCACAGCGATGCCGGCACGGGTCCACACAGGACCCAGGTTTGTCCACGCACGAACGCCGCCAGTCCACTCCCCCATCAACACTCAAACCGCAACATCTAGCGGTGCGCCTACAAAACCAACCACTACATCTTGTGTTTTTCGCTTGACGACGACCCTCTGACGGCGTATCGTAATCGGGTCGCTCCGAACGATGAGAGCCGCCTCTTCCGAGACGCCCGCCGGCCCCAAATCTCCGGCCCGCCAACCCCGGAACACGCACCAATCGGTCGGTGACCAGGGAGAACGTCGCAGCTACCGCGACGAGCACTTATCCGGGCCGGCTCGACGGTCCAAGGCATGATGGAGGCGAGAGCTACGATGGCCCGAAAGAGCAGTGAGGCGGTCGCCGTCATGGAACCAACGCAGGCGAAGGCAACGGACGCACGCGGCGCCGGCAAGGCCTGGACCGGACCATGGGGCGCGAGCTTCAGCGGCGAGGGCGCCAGGGGCCTCACCTTCGAGCGGCGCTGGACGACGCCCGGGATCCATCCCTACGACGAGATCACCTGGGAGACGCGGACCGCGGCGATCGGCAACGAGTCGGGCAAGCTCGTCTTCGAGCAGAAGGACGTCGAGGTTCCGGAGTTCTGGAGCCAGCTCGCCACGAACGTCGTCGTCAGCAAGTACTTCCGCGGCCACGTCGGGACGCCGGAGCGCGAGACGAGCGTCAAGCAGCTCATCGACCGGGTCGTCAACAGCATCACCGCCTGGGCGGAGACCCAGCACTACTTCGCGAGCGACGAAGACCTCAAGACCTTCAACGCGGAGCTGACCCACCTCCTCGTCCACCAGAAGATGAGCTTCAACTCGCCGGTCTGGTTCAACGTCGGCATCGAGAAGAAGCCGCAGTGCAGCGCCTGCTTCATCAACTCGGTCGAGGACACGATGTCCAGCATCATGGACCTCGCCAAGACAGAGGCGATGCTGTTCAAGTTCGGATCGGGCGCCGGCAGCAACCTGTCAACGATCCGGAGCTCCCGCGAGAAGATGACCGGCGGCGGCACGGCCAGCGGGCCCGGTGAGCTTCATGAAGGGCTACGACGCCTTCGCCGGCGTGGTCAAGTCGGGCGGCAAGACCCGCCGCGCGGCCAAGATGGTCATCCTCGACGCCGGCCACCCGGACATCATCGACTTCATCGATTCGAAGCTGAACGAAGAGAAGAAGGCCTGGGCCCTGATCGAGGCCGGCTACGACCCGAGCTTCACCGGCGAGGCCTACGGATCGGTCTACTTCCAGAACGCCAACCACAGCGTCCGCGTGACGGACGAGTTCATGCAGGCCGTCGTCGACGACAAGGACTGGACCACCTACTCCGTCGTCGACCACAAGCCGATGGAGCCGATCTACAAGGCCAAGGACATCTTCCGCAAGATGGCGGAGGCGGCCCACGTCTGCGGCGATCCCGGCATCCAGTACGACACGACGATCAACGACTGGCACACGTCCGCGAACACGGCTCGGATCTACGCGTCCAACCCGTGCTCCGAGTACATGTTCCTCAACGACACCGCCTGCAACCTGGCGAGCCTCAACCTCATGAAGTTCGTCAAGGCGGACGGCGAGTTCGACGTCGAGAGCTATCGCTACGCGGCGAAGCTGACGATCACCGCCCAGGAGATCCTCGTCGACAACGCGTCCTACCCGACGCCCCGGATCGAGGAGAACAGCCACAAGTTCCGCCCGCTCGGGCTCGGCTACGCGAACCTCGGCGCGCTGCTCATGTCACGCGGCCTCGCGTACGACAGCGACGAGGGCCGGAACTACGCCGCCGCGCTGACCGCGATCATGCACGGCGAGGCCTACAAGCAGTCGAGCGTCATCGCCCGCGACCACGGCGGTCCGTTCTGGGCCTACAACGAGAACCGGACGCCGTTCCTGCGGGTCATCGACAAGCATCGCGACGCGGCCTACAAGATCCCGGCGGACCAGGCCGTCCCCGCGGACATGATCAACGCCGCCCGCAACGTCTACGACGAGGCGCTCGAGCTCGGCTCCGAGTACGGCTTCCGGAACGCCCAGGTCACCGTCCTCGCCCCGACCGGCACGATCGCCTTCATGATGGATTGCGACACGACCGGCATCGAGCCGGACATCGCCCTCATCAAGTACAAGAAGCTCGTCGGCGAAGGCTTCCTCAAGATCGTCAACCAGACGGTCCCGTCGGCCCTCCGCAAGCTCGGCTACGGCGCCGAGCAGGTGTCGGAGATCCTCGACTACATCAACGACCACGAGACGATCGAGGGCGCCCCGCACCTCAAGCCACAGCACCTGCCGGTCTTCGACTGCGCGTTCAAGCCGGCGAACGGCGAGCGCTCGATCCACTACATGGGCCACGTCCGGATGATGGGCGCCGTCCAGCCGTTCCTGTCGGGCGCGATCAGCAAGACCGTCAACATGCCCGAAGCCGCCACGCCCGAGGAGATCGAGAAGGTCTACCTCGAGGGCTGGAAGCTCGGCCTCAAGGCGATCGCCGTCTATCGGGACAACAGCAAGCGCTCGCAGCCGCTCAGCACCGGCAAGAAGAAGGACGGCGACGTCGCCGACTCCGTCGACTCGGCCGAGCTCGCGAAGCTCCGCAAGGACCTCGCGAAGGCCCAGGCCGAAGCGGGCAAGCCGCACCGACGCCGCCTCCCCGCTGAGCGCCAGGCGGTCACCCACAAGTTCGACATCGCCGGCCACGAGGGCTACATCACGGTCGGCCTCTATCCGGACGGCCAGCCGGGCGAGATCTTCCTGAAGATGGCCAAGGAGGGGTCCACGGTCTCGGGGTTGATGGACTCGTTCGCGACCACCGTCAGCGTCGCGCTCCAGTACGGCGTGCCGCTGCGCGATCTCGTCAACAAGTTCGCGCATGTCCGGTTCGAGCCGTCGGGGTTCACGGGGAACCAGGAGATCCCCATCGCGAAGTCGATCATCGACTACATCTTCCGATGGCTCGGCTCGCGGTTCCTCGAGGCCAATGACAAGGCGGCGCTCGGGCTCATCGACCGGTCGGCGATCGTGTCGGATGTCCCCGCCGCTTCGCCTGCGGCTGCGCCCCCCTCGCCTGACGGCAAAACGGCTGCGCCTCTTTGCCTGACTCGCTCGGGGGCCGAGCCGATCCGGCGGTCGGCGGGGGTTCCTCCCCTGAGACCGACAAGGCCGATCAGCCCAAGGCTTCTACAGCAGTTGAGGCTCCTCCGCGGGCCGAGTCATCTACTGAGCAGCCGATTACGAAGACAGAAGAAACGGCAGGTTCCGCCGACGGGGCGCGGGTGAACTCCTCCTCCTCACCCGCGCCCGCGTCGGAACTGAGCGTCATCGCGGAGAACGGCAACGGCAACGGTCACGCCAAGAACGGCGCGAAGACCAACGGGTCGACGATCACGCTGTCGCTGGGCACGACGAACGTAGCCTTCAAGATCCAGGAAGACGCCCCCAGCTGCGCCGAATGCGGCTCGATCATGGTCCGCAACGGCAGTCTGCTACAAGTGCCTCAACTGCGGCTCCACGAGCGGCTGCAGCTGACCGTCAGGGCATCACCTGTCACGAAGCTGCATCTTTTGCGGTTCTTCCCAAGTCACGCGGGAGCACGCCTGGCCCCGCTGGATGACGGACGCTCTTCCCAGAGAGGGACCGTTCACCTTTCGACAAACGACAAGCGAGACTCCGGTCGCGCGGGAGTTCTCGTCGGCATCTCTTGACTCGACGGTTCGTGCGGTTTGTCGTTCGTGCAACAACGGCTGGATGTCCGATCTTGAACAAGAGGTCGCCTGGTAATCGCCCCAATGATTCGCGGCCGGAGGTCAACCCTGTCACCTCCTGACCAGCGCGCTGTCGCGCGCTGGTCCTTCAAGATGGCGTCAGTATTTGATCAGACTCACCGGCCCGAGGTGGTGACTCAAAGCCGCCGCACTGATACGTTCGAAGGGCGAATTAGCAAGTTCGCTCACGTTGGGCTCGCGGCCACCGAAGGCGGCTGGGCCTGTTGGTTCCGGAAGCACGGGCTAACTCTCGTCTAGATCTCGCCCGACGGCCGAAGGTTCCAATGGATTTGCATTCACATGGACCTTCGGTCAGCTAGTTATCCAGGTCTTCGCGCACGATTTGCCTAGCCGGACAAGTTTCGAATTGAGCGCCGAGCGAAGCGGCTACGTCACAACAATCTGGCCGACAACGCGCGTCCTCGCCAGATGGCCTCCACCACACCGGCTCGCCGACATCGACCTTGAGGCATTCGCGGGCGCGATGGTTCACCCCGACTTCAGGTTGCCCATCGGCAACTAGTTCCGCCTTTTCTATCCGCGGGGTTCTTGGGCCTCACCGAAGTCGCGGTCGCCACTCGTGAATGGTGGGGCTCCGGCGACGCGACAGGCGTCGCGGTGGTGGTGGCGCCAGGGGAAGCTTCGGTGCCGCCGGCGCCCAGGCGCGAAGTCCTTGCACAATCGATCGATAGAAATCGGATGTCTGTTGTTTCGACTCCAGGACGAAGGAGCCGGCTAGGCGGCCGCGCTTCATGCCTAAGTCCTTCGACACGGTGAGCCGGAATGAGATCGGCTCGCGCTTCGCGATCGGTCGCGTAGAGGAGCGGTCGGCTTTCGCCTTTGCGTCCTTCAGGGAGCACGACGTCGGCTCCTTCTGGTTCGGGTAGCGGACTTCGATGAGCAGGTCGTCGTTGGCCGTAGCGAGTTGTCGAAGGATCCAATTGATACGGGTGCTCGGTCGTCCTTCCTTCGGCGCCGCCACAACGACAGAGGTCCGAAATCGACGCCCGCGTAGGTCGGCTTCAAGATCGATCGCCCCGGCGGCATCTGGCACTCGGATCGACGCCTGAAGCTTGCCCTGATCGACCATGGACCGGACATGAAGATCGCGACGCGCTGCCGGATCGAGCTTCCGCGGCCACATCGGCTCGACTTGGCGGCCGAGGTCCTGCGTCAGGCCGAGCGAGAGATATCCGACGAGTTGCTCCCATCGGCCCGCGACGTCCCGAACGGCCGGGTCTGAAGCCTTGAGCGTGGCTTCGCGAGCGCCGTCGCGAACCGACACCCAGCGGTCGCCCATGTCGTCGAACCCGCCGGCGCCGGCACGCTCGTGGTCGAGGTACGCGATCAGCTCGCCGAGAATCCACGCCTGGTCGGGATCGTTCACGCCGCGATGCTTGTGCTCGACGCGCGCTTCGGTCATCACCTGCCACCACGAGAGGTGCCGAAGCGCGACCTTCTTCAACTTCTTCGGGTCGATCGCGATCGGGCTCTCGACTGGCGATGCGGTGATCTGATTCGAGATGGTCAATACGGCGTCGAAGCGGTTGACGCGGGCCAGTTCCAGATAGCGCTCGACCTGCTCGACGCGCAGCTCCGCGCCGGCCGTCTTGACTTCGACGAGGCAGACCCAGCGCGCCTTGCCGCGCTCGATAACTACCGCGCCGTCCGGAATGGAGAGCTTGGTGTCCTCATCGACGAAGCGGATCTCGGTGAAGGTCTGGATGCGGCCGCCAGGAGCTCCGACGTGGTCGAGGATCGCTCGACCGAACTGCGGTACGGCCCCCATGACCGCGAGCAGCGAGGACGTCGCCCTCATTTCTTGCTCGTCTTGACCGCCGATCCCAGTCGTAGGGATGAGCCGCGCTCGACGCCAAGCGTCCTCGGGCTTCGTGGCGGTCGGCGGCGTGGTCTTCGGTGCTACCATCGCTCCTCCCCCTCTTCCTTCGCGGCATCATAAGCGGGGCGAGCAAGTCCGAATTGACAGCAGACCGCCTGGGCCCCAGGCCGGGTCAGGCCCCGTCCTCGGCGGAGAGGTCCTTGTCCTCCATCTCCCACGCATGGTCGAGTGTGTGGAAGGCAGAGTGTCGGATGAGGAATGGGAGCGTCCACGACCGCATGCGCTTCTCGACCTCGCCGGCGTTGTAGGCGCGCATCGCCGCGACGTAGGTCTCCCGATGCTGGCGCAGTCCATCCGGGCTAAGCGCCGCTTCCTCCGGGATCCGCAACCCGACCTGCTTCGCGAATTCCTCGCTCTCGTTGCGGATGACGTGGCGGATGATCCGAGTGCGGTCGCGTCCTCCGCCGCGCGGGCCCTTGCGCATCTCTTCCGAGACCCGCGCCGCGACGCCGTCGAAGTACGCCCAGGATGCCTGCAAGAGCGTGATCTTGCGCTCGAGCTCGGCCTCGTCCATCGGCCCATGCTCGGTCGAGGAGGGCGAGAACGAGATGCCCCAGAAGTCGACCGAACCGGTTCCGACCCTGTCCTCCACGATCTCGAGGGGCCCCGCGGCGTCGAACTCGCGTGCCATCCCGGCGAGGTCCGCGATCGGCCGATAGCGCTCCCGATAGGACTCGAGCGTCTCCAGGGCGACCTCGGCGCTCTTCGCGCCCCAATTCCAGCCTGGCCAGTCGAGAGCGAAGGCCACCGACTTCTTGTCCTTGGGCCCGTGTTCGATGACCGTGCGGATGGGCATGGCTCAGTATTGCATTCGGCAGAACGACGCCGGCCCGGTGGGCCGGCGTCCTTGTCACTAGTGGCCGCCCTCTCGCACTTAGCCGCCCAGAGCGGCGCAGAGATTGGCCCAGTCGCCGTCAAGCGCCGGATGAGGCCCGGCGACGAACGTCACGTTGCCATCGGCGTCGAAGATGAGTCGGCCGCGATCGAAGACCCCGTGAATGGACCCGGTCGACACCCGGAATTCGATCCCGGCATCCCTCTGGGTGCCGGTGCGAAAATCGAGGAACAGGTTGGTACGGTCGAACTCGCTCAGGCTGACGCCGTTCCCGCCGTACGTGCCGGTCCGGGCGATGTGCACATTGACGTTGGTGGCGTTGCCGGCCGCGTCATAGAAGACTTCGTACTTGCCGATTCCGGTCAGATCAACGGTGATCGGGAAGCCACAGGCGTCGCTGGGACCCGTGTCGACGAAGTGCTCGTCGATGGGGAATGTGCCGGTTTCGACCCGGCCGGCTGCGAGGGCAAAGCTCGGGATGGCTGTGACCGCGACGACCGCAAGCGCGATCGTGGCGAGTCGGAAGGCATGACGAATCAAACGCATGGTTGTTCTCCTTGGAGTGCTGTCAGGGGGCCCGGCGTTGCCAGCCCGGAAGATCGGGAGGGCCCTGGCCGGTCAGACCCGGCAGAGCGAAGCTCGACGCCGGCGACGTGCCGAACGGGTCGAGGATCGCGACGATCGGTGGACCGACGCTGCCGCCACTCAGGCGCCCGTCAACGGCTAGCACGTGCCGGGCATCGGGTGACCAATAGGGATTGGACCAGTCTCCTTCCGCGGAGATCTGGCGGGGATTGGAGCCGTCGGAACCGGCGACCATCACTCGCGTCCGACCTGACGCCACCCTGTGGAGATAGGCGATCCACAGGCCGTCCGGCGACCAGGTCGCGCCGCCGTCGTTGTCCGTCGCTCGACGATCCGGTGCTCCGGCCTGCCATCCAGGCCCACGATCCACAGGTCCGCGCGACCCTCATCGCCGTTCCCGGAGCCGTAGATCAGGGTGGATCCGTCCACCGACCACTCGGCGACGTCGAACCAGTCGATCGGAAATCTCGTGAGCCGGCGCTCGGGCGTGCCGTCGATCTGGATCGCGTAGATCCCGATTTCTGTCGGGAAGCCCTTCACGAACGCGATGGTTCGGCCGTCGGGAGACAGCGTGGGACCCCAATTCGCCTCCCGTCCGCTCGTGATCTGGCGTGTCGACGTGCCATCCGTGGCGGCCACGATGACCTGGTCGACGCCGTCGACCGTCTTCGAATAGATCAGGAATTGGCCGTCGGCCGACCAGCTCATCGGGCTCGGGCTGTGAACGTCGCGGTCGAGGACGATGGGTTGGCCGCCGTCGACGTCGGCGACCACGATGTCCCCCCATTCTTGCCAGTCCGGTTTCGAGTTCGGAACCGGCAAGCGCCTGAAGGCGATTCTGCGTGCCATCCCGCGAGAAGGTCGGGAACCCATCGGTCCGTGTGATCGAAGGTCACCTGGCGAAGGCCGGAACCGTCGCCGTTCGCCGTCCAGATGTGGCCGTCCGCGACGAACGCCACGTCACCCGGCGCGGCGAGTCCGAATGGCGGCGGGAGGCGCCGCTGGGAGCCGATCGCGAAGATCGCAACCGCGGCAGCAAGCAGCACCAGGCCGATGAGCATCAGGACCGGCACCAGTCGCGAGCCTTGCCGAGCCCGTCGGGTCAGCAGCCCGGGCAGCCATCGCTCGGGAACGAGCCAGGCCGGCAGTGGCCGGGCCCGCGACGTTCGGTCGAGCGTCTGGCGGACCACATCGTCCGCGGCCGGGCCGTGCGACCGATCGTCGAGCCACGACACGATGAGCTCGTCGAACGCTTCGCCGGTGTACCGCCGCCGCGTCATCGGACGGATCCTTCGGTGAGTGCGTCGGCGCGGGCGTCGGCGTCAAGCGTGGCTCGCATCTGCTGGATCGCCCGCTGGAGACGCGACCGCACGGTGCCGACGGGCCAGCCGAGCACCTCGGCGGCCTCCTCGGGTCGCAGGCCGACGTAGTAGTAGAGGACGACGGCAGCCCGATGGTTGACATCGAGCTGGCGGAAGCCGCGGTCGAGCTGGTCACGATCCAGCATCCGGCCGGTGTCGTCCGGCTCGGAGGCCTCGATGCTCGGGAGGTACAGCTCCCGGGCGCCGCGCGACCGATTCCGCCGCCCGGCGCGATGGCACTCGTTGACGAGCAGCCGATTCAGCCAGGCGTCGAAGCGTTCGGGATCGCGGAGCCCGCGGATGTGGCGCCAGGCCGACACGAGTGCCTCCTGGGTCGCATCCTCAGCTGCCGGCTCGTCGTGGAGGATCAGGCGCGCGATCACGAGCAGCCGCCCGGCCGCGACGCGCACCAGCTCGCTGAACGCGTCGTGATCGCCGCTCATCGCCCGCTCCACGAGATCCCGTTGCATCGGGCCTCCACGTGTGCGCGACCGATCTGGTCGTGCTACAGCTTATGAGTCGGGGCGACGCGGTTTGATCTCCGAAATCGGAGGCCAAGCGAATTTGTCGTTCCAGCGTGCCCAACATTTCACGTTCCGGGCCCCCATCTCGTCTTGGGTGCAGAGACGAGAAAGGAGGCCCAACCATGCGGGTCTTTGTTGCAGGCGCGAACGGCGCCGTTGGTAGGCGGCTTGTGCCGATGCTCGTGGCTCGGGGCCACCAGGTGACCGGGACGACGACGAGCGAGAAGTCGAGGGACGCCATCCGGGCGATGGGCGCGGAGCCGGTCGTCGTCGACGGGCTGGACGCCGTCGGAATCGGCGAGGCGGTGGCCAGAGCGGAGCCGGATGCGATCATCCACGAGATGACCGCGCTCTCGGGCACGCCCGACTTCCGGCACTTCGATCGCTGGTTCGCCCTGACGAACCGGCTGCGGACGGAGGGCACCGAGCACCTCCTCGCGGCGGCCCAGGCGAGTGGCGTCAAGCGGTTCGTCGCCCAGAGCTTCACCGGCTGGAGCAACGCCCGGACCGGCGGGCCGATCAAGACGGAGGACGATCCGCTCGATCCGAACCCGGTGAAGGAGCAGACCGAGACGCTCGCCGCGATCAAGTTCCTGGAGCGCGCCGTCCTCGACGCGCCGCTCGAGGGGATCGTCGTCCGCTACGGCGGCCTCTACGGGCCCGGCTCGTCCGAGACGCTCGGCGCGATCCTCCGCAAGCGGATGTTCCCGGTCATCGGCAACGGCGCGGGCATCGTGTCGTCGACCCACGTCGATGACGCGGCCGCCGGGACGGTCGCGGCCCTCGAGCGCGGCCACCGAGGCATCTACAACATCGTCGACGACGACCCGGCGCCGTCGCGCGAGTTCATCCCCGCGATCGCCGCGGCCCTTGGCGCGCCGAAGCCGCTGCGGATCCCCGCCTGGCTCGGCCGCCTGCTTGCCGGCGACGTCGCTGTCACGATGATGACCGAAGGCCGCGGCTCGTCGAACGCGAAGGCGAAGCGGGAGCTGGGCTGGCAGCCGATCTGGCCGAGCTGGCGGGACGGCTTCCGCCACGGCCTCGACTCGCCGGTGCCGCTGCCGCCGCGGGCGGCGGAACCGACCGCCGACCGAAAGGAGACGACCGCCGCGTGACGCCAGCCAAGGCCAGGGACGACGTCGCCGAAGCCTATGTCGACCTCCGACCGCTGCTCTTCTCGATCGCGTACCGGATGCTGTCGAGCGTCAGCGAGGCCGAGGACGTCGTCCAGGAGGCGTTCGTCCGCTACCAGCGGGCGCTCGCCGACGGCACCGCGGTCGAGTCGCCGAAGGCCTACCTGTCGGCCGTCGTCACCCGCCTCGCGATCGACCATCTCAAGTCGGCCCGCGTCCGGCGCGAGACGTACGTCGGCGAGTGGCTGCCGGAGCCGCTCGTGACCGACGCGGCGCCGGCGACCCGGCCGAAGCACGCCGAGCAGGTCGACTCGCTGTCGATGTCGTTCCTCCTCCTGCTCGAGCGGCTGACCCCGGTCGAGCGGGCGGTCTTCCTCCTCCACGACGTGTTCGACTACGACTTCGAGGAGGTCGGCCGGATCGTCGGGCGGACGGCGGCAACGTGCCGCCAGCACGCGGTTCGGGCGCGCAAGTTCGTCGCCGCGAACCGGCCCCGGTTCGACGCCTCGGAGGCCGACCGCGATGAGCTCCTCAGCCGCTTCTTCGCTGCCGCGGAGGATGGCAATGTCGACGGCCTGATCGAGCTCCTCGCCGAGGACGTGGTCGTCCACGGCGACGGCGGCGGCAAGGTCCCCCAGTGGTATCGCACCGATCGCCGGCCCCGACAAGGTCGCCCGGCTCTTCGCCCGACTGGGCAGCCAGGTTCGGTCGATGGGCGCGACGTTCGAGCGCCACGAGATCAACGGCCAGCCGGGCGTCGTCTTCCGGGGCCCGAACGGCGGGGTCTTCTCGGTGATGTCGTTCGAGGTCGTCGGCGGCCGCGTTGCGACGATCCGCTCGGTCGTCAACCCGGACAAGCTCGGCCACATCGGCCCCGTCGAGAGCCTCCGCGACGTGCTCGACAACGCCCGGCCGTCAGCGCGGTCAGCGGGTACTCGTCAAACGCTGACGTCTCGCCCGCGGATCGATGCACCCGTTGTGGCCTTGTCGAGAACCGCCAACACCCGACGCTCAAGGCTCGACCAGGGTCGAGGCCCGATGACCGGAGCACCGTGGAGCGCTGCTTCGGCGGCGATCCACTCCCCGAACAGTGCGCTCACGCGCGCACGCAGGCGCTGCTCGCCGTCGGCCGGTTCGCGGCCGGCGTAGTTGGCGACCAGCTGGGCCTCGTCGGGCTCATGGAGGAACACCGACGCGACTCGGCCGTTGGCGGGAATCCCGCGGAAGCTTGTCCGAGCCGCAAAGCTCGGCACGAGGTAGTCGCCTTCGATCACGACCGGCGTGTTGGTCTCGAGATGATTGGCGATCACGCCGGCTAGTGCCGGCTCGAGCGCTTCGGTGACCGCGAGGTGGAGCTGCAGGATGCCCTCGGGCGGAAGCCGCGCGGCCTCAGGGTGCGTCGCCCAGTGGTGCAGCGCGGGTTGCTGCTCCGGAGTGGTCATCGCCATGAGTGCCTCGACGATGTCGTCGACCTCGACGATCGGAGCGCCAAACCGACGCGCCAGGGGATAGCTGAGCCGGGTCTTGCCGGTCCCCGACGGCCCTCCGATCAGCAACACTGTCCAAGCGGGCTGCAAACGGATCGTGATGTCCGCTCCCTCCTTACGTCGAACCCCTCCGGTCAAATCGGCCGATGATCAGGCGGGGCGCGATGTCAGCCAAGCAGCTCGGCGCCTCGAGTAGGTCGGGCGTCGACTGGCCCTCCGTGAAGGTCGCGTGGACCGCTCGTAGCGCCTCGACCCGACCGGCCCGCTCCCCTTCCGGCGCCGTCCGGGCCAGCCGCACCGCCGCTCTGAGCTGCGGCATCCGGGCGCCGACGCTCTCCGCCACCGCGAACGCGCGCTCGTACGACGCCGTCGCGGCGGCCGCGTCCGCACCCGGGCCCAGCAGCGACAGATCCCCGCGGACGATGTGGAACTGCGGCGCCAGCACGCCGTCGGTGCCGCCCAGGTTGAGGGCCTCGTCGATCAGCTCGAAGCCGGGTTCGGGCGTGCCGGCGTCGACGTGGGCCGCGGCCTGCATGAACCGGATCATCGGCCAGAAGACCGGCGGCGTTCGCAGGCCCTCGTACTGATTCAGGCCGTCGGCCATCTGGCGGATGCCCTCCTCGGGTCGGCCGCGCGCGCTCGTCGCGGCGCCCTGCAGGCACGTTCGCGAGCGCTCGCCAGATCGGCAGGTCGCTCGTCTCGGCCACGCGCAACGCGCTCGCCGCGCGATCCGCGACCACCTCCGGCTCCTGGCGCCAGAGATGGAGGATACCCGGCGTGGTAGAAGGCGTACGCCAGCGAGTACGGGTGGTCGAGCTCGGTCGCCAGCGCCACCGCTCGGTCGGCTCGCCCGACCGCCTGATCCGGGTAGCCCAGCAGCCAGAGGAAGAACCCCGACGTCGTCAGGCACGACACCCTCGGGTCGAGCCCGAGACGCAGCCGTCGCGGCTGGTAGCCGCCGCCCTCGAATGCGGCGATCGCCTGGTCGAGGTAGCCGAGGCCGGTCTCGAGCTGCCCGCTGAACCCGGTGTCCGCACCGAGCATCGAGTAGCCGTCGACGATCATGCTCCCGTCGCCCTCGGCGCCGGCGAGTCGGAGGATCTCGTTCGCGTACCCGATCCCCTTGTCGAACTCGCCGCGGAGCGCGTGAAAACTGCCGAGGCTCCGAAGGATCGGGAAGACCTGCGGCACCTCGCCGTGCTCCTGGACGAGGGCCAGCGCCTCGGCGTAGGCCTGCTCCGCTTCGGCGGTGTAGCCGCGCAGGAGCATCATCGCCCGGGCGCGCTTCGTTTTCAGCGTCAGTTCCTTCTGCCAGCGATCGGGTGAGTCGGGCGACGCCGCGACAACGCCGAGGACATCGTCGATGAACTCGATCGTGGCTCGGTACAAGCCGCGGGCCTCGAGCATCGGCCACAGCGCGTCGCGCAACGCGTTCAGTCGCTCGACATCCTGTGCGGCCACCGAATGGCGCCAGGCGATCCGGAGATTGTCGAGCTCGGCGGCGAGGGTCTCGTCCTCCGCTTCCTTGGCGAGGGCCGCGAAGTAGCGGGCGTGGCTCTCGCGAGCGGCGGCCGCGAGCTCCGGCTGCGCGTCGAGCCGCTTCGTCGCGTACGCCTTGATCGTCTCGAGCATGACGACCCGTCGCATCGGATCGCCGTCGGTCGCCTCGACCTGGCGGATCAGGCTCTTGTCGAGGAGCGAGCTGAGGCCCTCGAGGGCGTCGAGCTCCTCGCCGGTCCGCATCGTCGAGACCAGCCGCCACGGCTTCGACCGCCTCGACCGAGCAGCCGGCGCAGACCGACAGGATCTCGAAGAGCCGCTGCTCCGACGGGACTCAGGAGCTGGTAGCTCCACTCGATCGTCGCCCGCAGCGTCTGCTGGCGCGCGGGCAGGTCGCGGGCGCCGCTGCCGAGCGCCTTCAGGCTGCCGGCGAGCCGATCCCGAAGCGCCTCCGGCGAGAAGAGGTTCAGCCGGGCGGTGGCGAGCTCGATCGCGAGCGGCAGCCCGTCGAGCCGGCGGCAGATGTCGGCGACGGCGGCGGCGTTGTCGTCGGTGAGCCGGAAGTCCGATCGGACGCCGCGCGCCCGCTCGACGAACAGCTGGATCGCCTCGAACTGGCTGACCTGATCGGCCGACAGTGCGCCGGCTCGCGCGCCCGGGAGCGACAGGGGCGGCACCGAGACGACGTTCTCGCCGCGGACCCGGAGCGCCTGGCGGCTCGTCACGAGGATCTTGAGGCCGGGGCACTCGGCGAGGAGCGCGACGAGAGTCGGCGCGGCGACGGTGACCTGCTCGAAGTTGTCGAGGACGAGCAGGACCTGCTGCCCGCGGAGCCGGCGTCGGAGTGCGTCGAGCGGCGACAGCTCGGCCGTGTCCGTAATTCCGACCGCCGTGACCACGAGCGCGAGCACGGCCTCGCTGTCGGTCGCGGTGATGAGGTCGACGAAGTAGACGCCGTCGGTGAATCGGTCGACCTGGTCCGCAGCGGCCCGGATCGCGAGGCGCGTCTTCCCGGTCCCGCCGGGTCCGGTCAGCGTGAGGAGGCGGACGTTGACGTCGTCGAGGCGTTCGCGGAGCGCCTCGAGCTCGGCGTCGCGGCCGACGAACGCGGACGTCTCGGTCGGGAGGTTGTTCGGCCGATTGTCGAGGGTCGACAGGGGCGGGAATTCGGCCGGCAGCCCGGGATGGCCGAGCTGGAACAACCGCGCCGGCCGGCCGAGGTCCTTGAGCCGATGCTCCCCGAGGTCGCGGAGTCTCGCGCCGTCGGGGAGGCGCCCGTCGACGATCGCGGCGGTCGAGTCCGACAGCAGGATCTGGCTGCCATGACCGGCCGACATGATCCTGGCCGTCCGATTCACGGCGGGCCCGAAGTAGTCGCCGCCACGCGCCTCCGCGTCGCCGGTGTTGATCCCCATCCGGACGCGGATCGCGCAGTTGTCCGGCCACGGCTCCGCGAGGAGGCCCTGTTGGGCGGCGACGCCGGCGGTCACGGCGTCGATCGGGGCGGCGAAGACGGCCATCATGCCGTCGCCTGTCGCCTTGACGACCTCGCCGTGGGACTCCCCGATCGCGGAGCGGAGGATGACCTCGTGCCGGGCCAGGGCCGCTCGCATCAGCTGCGGGTGCTGCTCCCACAGGCGGGTGCTGCCCTCGACGTCGGTGAAGAGGAACGTCGGCGGCGCCCCGGGCGGAGACGCGGGCCGCCCATCGACGACCTGTTCCGAGACTGAGCCGCCCGTTGACGATGCCACGTGCTCATGATGCCCCGGACGCCGATTAGCCGCCGGGATCACTCGACGCTGGAGAGGTCCAGCCCCGCGAGGCGCGCAGGGTCGGCGAGGATGTCGATCTCGACGATCTTCTTGCCGCGGACCGTGAACCCCAGGACCGCGTACGGTTGCGCGCCGTCGAACACGACGAGGCCCGCCGCGCCGTTGACGAGCGCCCATCGCGCGCCGTCGGCGAGGCGCCGGAAGCCGAACGCCTGCTTCGCCACGGCACGGGCGCCTCGGACCTCGCGCGTTCGGCCGAGGATGCTCCGACCTGCGCCGGCGTCGGCGCGGACGACGACGTTCGGATCGAGCACACGGAGCAGAGCCTCGAAATCGCCAGCTCGCGCGGCGGCCAGGAACGCGTCGACCACCTCGCGCTGGCGAGCGACGTCGACATCAGACGAGGTTGTGGCGCCCCTGACGCGGCGGCGAGCCCGACTCGCGAGCTGGCGGGTCGTCGTCGTCGACCGGCCCACAATCGGTGCGATCTCGTCGAACGGCAAGCCGAAGGTGTCGTGCAGGACGAACGCGAGTCGTTCGGCGGGCGTGAGCGTCTCGAGGACGACGAGCATCGCCAGGCCGACCGAGTCGGCCAGCAGCAGCTCCTGCTCGGGATCGGAGCCGTCGGCGCCGGCGATGATCGGCTCGGGGACGTGGATGCCCATCGGGTCCTCGCGGCGAGCCTTGCGCGAGCGCAGCATGTCGAGGCAGAGGCGCGCCACGACCGTCGTCAGCCAGCCTCCCAGGTTATCGACGTCTCGCGTATCGGCTCGGTTGAGGCGAAGCCAGGCGTCCTGGACGGCGTCGTCGGCCTCGGTCAGCGAGCCCAGCATCCGATAGGCGACCGCCCGGAGGTGGGGTCGGTGGGTCTCGAAGCGCTCGGCCAGCCAATCGCGTTCGTTCATCGGTCACGTCCTTCAATTACGTTCCGTCAGTCGGTTGACGAACGCAACCCGGCGAAACGTGACCGAGGAGACTCTCATGGCCAAGGCGCCCGCACTCATCCGACTATCGAACCCACTGACCCGTCGGCTGCTCCGCATCGGAGTGCCGATGGGCCCCAACCTGCTGCTCACGGTTCGCGGCCGCTCGACCGGCCAGCCGAGGACCGCGCCGGTCGCGGCCGTCGAGGTGGGCGGTCGACGATGGATCATCGGTGCGTACGGGGAGGTCCAGTGGGTTCGCAACCTACGCGCCGCGGGCGAGGCGGACATCGAAGCCAATGGCCGGACTGAGCACGTCACCGCCGTCGCGCTCAGCCGCGACGAGGCGACCGAGTTCTTCCGGGACGTCCTGCAGCCCTACGTCCGATCCTTCCCGCTGCTCGGGCGGGTCTTCGGCCGGGTGCTGTTCGGGCTCATCGCCCCGGACGTTCTCAACGACCCGGCCCGGGCGGCTGCCCTTCGCCCGGTCTTCGAGCTTCAATCGGCGCCGGGACGCCACTCGGAGGCCTTATCGGGGCGACCACCTCTCGGCAAGCTCGTCGGGTGACGGCGGCGGACCGGGCAGCGGCTCCCCTTCGTCCGACCGCAGCCCGTGGAGGAACAGCGCCAGGTAGCGGTGGCGGAGCTCGCGCGTCCGTGCTTCGTCACCGAGCCGTATCGATGACACCTGTTCGAGAATCATCGACAGGTCGTCGACGACGACGTCGGGCCGGAGGCCGCGCGCGGCCTTCGTCCGCTCGACGATCCGGGCGTTGAGGACCTCCGCCCGCTTCGACATCGCATAGAGCTCCTCGTTCGGAGCAAAGGTCCCGGCCAGGCTCATCGTGATCGCGACGGTCTGCGCGTCGAGAAGCCGGGTCATGAACGAGACAAAGGCATCCCAAGGGTCGCGTTCGTCGGCCGCGGCCAGCTTCGGCCTCTTCGAGGTAGCGCGCCAGGCCGTCACGCGCCACCTGCCGCAGCAGGTCCTCCTTGCTCGCGTAGCGCCGGTACAGCGCGCTGATCCCAACGCCGGCTCGGGCCGCGACCGCCGACATTGGCGCGTCCGGGTCGGCCGTGAAGACCTCGCGTGCGGCTTCTCGAATTCGAGGGTCGTTGCGCCGGGCCTGGGCTCGCCTGCCGCTCAGCGGGCGCTCGGAAGATTCCATCTGGACAGGATAGCGACGATTCGGCATAATGGAACGGAACACTTTATTCCGTTCCAAACGACGAGACGGAGGTAGAACCGATGGCCGACACCGCGATCCGACCGTTCACCCTCAAGACTCCCCAGGCCGACCTCGACGACCTGCGCGACCGGCTCGACCGCGCTCGCTGGCCCGACGAGCTCCCCGGCGACGTCGACGACGGCATCAAGCAGTCGTACGTCCGGTCGCTCTACGACTACTGGCGGGACGAGTACGACTGGCGGGCGACCGAGGCCCAGATCAACGCCCATCCGCAGTTCACGACCAAGATCGACGGCCAGAACGTCCACTTCCTTCACGTCCGCTCCCCCGAGCCAAACGCCCTGCCGCTGATCGTGACCCACGGCTGGCCCGGCTCGATTCTCGAGTTCTTCGACATCATCGGGCCGCTCAGCGATCCCCGGGCGCACGGCGGCGACCCGGCCGACGCGTTCGACCTCGTCATCCCGTCGATGCCCGGCTACGGCCTCTCGGGCCCGACTCACGAACGCGGCTGGAACAACTACCGGATCGCGGCGGCGTGGGTCGAGCTCATGCGGCGCCTCGGCTACGAGCGTTACGGCGCGGTCGGCAACGACGCCGGTTCGATGATCTCGCCGGAGGTCGGCAGGCTCGATCCCGACCGCGTCGCCGGCGTCCACGTCACCCAGCTCTTCTCCTTCCCGTCGGGCGATCCGTCCGAGTTCGAGGGCATGACCGCCGAGGAGATGACCGAGCTGGGGACGCTCCAGTGGTTCTTCGAGAACAAGATGTCCTTCAACAAGGTCTTCTCGGAACAGCCGCAGACGGTGAGCTACGCGATCACTGACTCGCCGCTCGGCCTGCTCGCCTGGAACGCCCAGCTGCTCGGCGAGGACCTCGACGCGGAGTTCCAGCTGTCGAACGTCATGCTGTACTGGCTGACCGGGACGGCGGCCTCGGCCGGGCGGCTGTATTACGAGAACGCCCACGCGGTCGATCGGCCGACCGAGCCGACGACGGTCCCGATCGGCCTGGCGGGCTTTGGCGGCGACTTCAGCGGGATCCGCCGCTTCGCCGAGCGCGATCACAAGAACATCGTCAGCTGGAACATGTACCCGAGCGGCGGCCACTTCGCGGCGCACAAGGCCCCGAACGAGCTGATCGGCGACGTCCGGGCGTTCTACCGGCCGCTTCGCTAGGCGGGGCACGCGCCAACTCACGGTCGCCGCGGGATTGACAGAGCAGGTCGGCGCGATCTACGCTGAACGTACTACGTTGTACGGAGTAGTCAGCCGATGCCGACCGATCGCCGCCGCGGGGCCGACCCGAGTCTCCTCGTGTTGATCAGCCTCGCGGCGGGACCGAAGCACGGCCATGGGATGCTGCTCGACATCGAGCGCTTCAGCGGCCAGCGACTCGGTCCGGGGACGCTATACGGGGCAATCGAGCGGCTCGAGCTCGACGACCTGATCGAAGCCCTGCCCGGCGACGAACGCCGCAGGCCCTATCGCCTGACGGCGTCCGGCTCCGCCTACCTCGCCGGGCGCCTGGACGGCATCGAGCGTGTTGCCGGCGTCGGCCGGTCGCGGATCTCGGCATGAAGCGACTGATGCGACTGGCGCTACGGCTCTACCCCGACGCGTGGCGTCGGCGCTACGGGCCCGAGGTCGGCCAGCTGATCGACGATGGCAGCGCACGTCCGACGGATCTCCTGGACCTCGTCTCTCACGCGCCAGTCGTAGCGACCTTTCGAGGAGCAGCTTCAACCATGAACGAACGCCTCGCGGCCCATCCGGTCCGCCTCGCCCTCATCGCTCTCGCCATCACGTTCCCCACGGCACTCCTCGTGGCGGTCGCGGTGCTCAAGTACGTCGTTGGCGTGCCCGGGCCATTCGACGCCATCGAGCCGACCGCGACCCCCGTCGTCACCCACCCGATCGGCGAAACGATCCTGGTGCTCGCGCCCTACGTGGCGTTGGCTCTCGCGATTCTGCCCTTCGCGCGGGTGCGTCTCGGGTGGCGAGAGGGGCGCCTCGCCGCCTCAGCCGAAGCCGCCGTGCCCCTGACGAGCCTCGCTGTCGGCGCGATGAGCGCGACCCTGATCGTCTTCATGGGCCTCTACTGGGTCGCCGAGAACCTCTGACCCAGCTAGAAGATGACCGCTTGCTAGGCCCTGAGCGGCGAGATGACGGCACCGCGCAGCCGTCGGTCAGGGTCGGCAGGCCGCCGGCAGCAACGTATAGACCGCGTAGAACGTCGCGGCCGCGAGTCCAGCCGTGAGAGCCACTCCGATGAGTCGCGCCAGGACCCGCTCCGCGGCCAGCGCGAAGAACGCACCGGTGAGCGCCACGACAAGCGCAGGGATCCCCGCCGCGATCACCCAGCGCGGGATCAAGTCCGGACGCGCTGGCGCCGCTGCCGGCACGCAGCTGACCAGCCCGCCGGGCCCCGTCACGTAGATCGCGACCGCGACGGCCGCGCCGGCGACCGCCACCGTAATCACGGCAGCGCCGACCACTCGGGCCAGCTGACGCAGGCGGTACTTCATCGCGCCTCTCTCGTCGACGGAACTTCCACGGCGGTCGCAGTATGGGCCCCGACCAACGTCCTCTGACTAGGGCTCAATCGTACGGGCGGCTCGTCGTTGCGGTCGAGGGCCCCAAGCGATGTCGTGGCGATCGACGAACGTAATGAACCGATCGCGCAGTAGGTCCTCCTACTCGCACCCAACTCCGTCGTGGTCGCCGTCCAGGCGGTATTCGTCGGGGCCAATTACATCGACCGGTGCCAAGCCCATCCCTCGGATATCCGGACAATCCAGGTCCGGCCCGTCCGGCACGCACGGGTCGTAGGACGGGTGGCAGTCGGCCGCTGGCTCCGGGTCCGGTTCGACGAAGGGCACGATCGCGGGCACGGGCGTCGGCGCCGGGGTCGGCGGAGCGGGTGTCGGCGGGGCCGGTGTCGGGCCCCACAGGCCCAGGGCCAGCACCTTCGTGTCCGACTCGACAGCGCTGTAGAGGGCGTCGTAGCGGACATCGGGCGGGTAACTCTTGGCGAACGCGACGCCCTGCCGGACGAGCTCGAGATTGACCAGGGTCCAGGCGGTTCCGTCGGTCAGCCAGACGTATCGGAGCAGGCGGTCGTACTGGTCGACCTCGGAGACGTCCTTCTCGAGGAAGACCGTCTTGCCCTCCACGAGGGCGGCGTTCGCGGTCGTTGCCTGCGGGCCCATCCACTGGACGGCCCTGTTTGGATCGACGGTCTCGGGCGAGTCCATGCCGATGTAGCGGACCTTGTACTCCGTGCCGCCGTAGGCGACGACGATGGTGTCGCCATCGGTGACCCGAACGACAGTGGCCTCGGTGGTCTGGCCGATCGGGCCGAACGTGGGCTCCGGCGTCGGGCGGGCGGTCGAGGTGGCGGTGGCGGTTGCAGCGGCGACGATGGGAGCTGTCGGGGTTGACGTCGCGATCGCTGTCGTCGGCGTGTGCCGTCTCGGTCTTGTCGAGCGAGCCGATCGCGGCGAGGCCGACGACAACGGCCAGGCCCGCGACGATCACGCCCCGTCGGGAGAACCGGCTTGCGCTCGGGGCCGCGGCTGCGGGCAGGCTGTCGGGTGGAGGCGCTGGCGTCGTGCCGATCGCGTCGAAGTCAAGCTGGCAGCCGGTGCAGAACCGGAACGCGCCAATACGCGCTGCCCCGCAGCGCGGGCAGAAGTCCCTCAAGTGATCCCCCTCAACGGTCGCGCCGGGCGCAGCGCTCGGTCAAGTATCGCTTGCCGCGCATCGCGCCGGCATCACCCATACGGACTACCTGTTTGAATCGGCCATCGAACCGGGCGTTAGGATGAACCCGGCGATCCCTCTGTCTGACAGGTCGAAAGAAAGCGATGGCCTCGACGCTCCAGCCAGATCCCGGCGATGAGGAGTTCTGGCGCGACTATTTGACCCGCGGGCACCCTTTCGAACGGCGCGTTCGGCGTGTCTTCAAACACCTTCCCCACAACCCGCGGTGCGAGCTGTGCGCTGCGCCGTTCAGCGGGGCAGGCGCTCCGATCATGCGGCTCATCGGCAAAAAGCCTGCCAGCCGGAACCCGCGACTCTGTACCGGCTGTTTCAACTTCCTCGCCTCACACCGCGGCGGCGCCGAGATCGATTGCACGATGCTGTTCGCCGACATCCGCGGTTCGACGACGATCGCCGAAGGCATGACGTCGACCGCCTACCGAGGGCTACTGGACCGCTTCTACACGGTGGCGTCGTCGGTAGTGTTCGACCACGAGGGATCGATCGACAAGTTCGTCGGCGACGAACTCGTCGCCATGTTCTTCCCCTTGCTGAGTGACGATCGCCACGCGACCTGCGGCATCGAGGCCGCGAAGGATCTCCTGCGGGCCACCGGACACGCGGACGCCGATGGCCCGTGGGTGCCGGTTGGGGCGGGCGTCCACACCGCCAGGACGTGGTTCGGCGCGGTGGGCCAGGGCTCCCACATCGAGCTCACGATGCTCGGCGACGCCGTCAACGTCGCGTCGCGGCTGGCCTCGCGCGCGGCTGCCGGCGAGATCCTCGTGACGAGCGAGGCCGCGGCTTCGGCCGGTCTCGACCCGACCCTCGAGCGGCGGAGTCTCGAGTTGAAGGGCAAGACTCTGGCGACCGAGGTCGTCTCGCTGACCGTCTCTGCTTAGCTCCGGTCGATTCGTGGTTCCAGGATCACGATCGCGGTCTCTCGTGACCTGAGCGCGGCGCTGGCGTCTGTGAACGCGGAGGAACCGAGGCTAACGAACCGCTCCCACAGGCGGGCCCGCTCATCGCCGACCGCGGCACGCGCCGTGACCTTGCGGGAGCCACCGAGCAGCTCGACCGTGGCCTCGGGATTCGCCTGGAGGTTGAGCCACCACGCGGGCTCGGGGTCGGCCCAGCCGTTCATCGCCGGCGTGATGAGGTTCGGACCATCCTCGATGAACCCGACGATCGCGACTCGGCGCTGACCCGTGCGCCGCCCGACCGTCGTGAGCCTCAGCATCCCCCACTGACTGCTGGTCGCTGGTCGCAGGCCGAACCGGCCGCGCGTGATCGAGTAGGCGGCGCGGTGCACGATCCAGATCGTGCGGACCAGCCAGCGCGGCACGGATGGCGGCGCCTTCTGGGTCGTTTCGGATGCGGTCGTCATTTGTAGGTTCTCCTCTGTCTACGGTGTAAACTACGCCGTAAACATAGCCGCTACACCGTAGACTAGTCAAGTGGCAATTCAACCAGGCGCAGAAACGGAGCCCCGCACGCCCCTGAATCGGGAGCGTGTGCTTCGGGCAGCGGTGGAGCTCGCCGATCGGGGCGGCATCGAGGCCCTGAGCATGCGCAAGCTCGGGCAGGAGCTCGGGGTCGACGCCATGGCCCTCTATCGGCACGTCCGGGGTAAGGACGACCTCCTCGACGGCGTCCGCGACGTGATCGTCGGTCAGATCGAGCGGCCCGCGCCCGGTGAGGACTGGAAGGCCACACTGCGCGGCCTCGCGATGGCGGCTCGGCGGGTGATGCTGCGCCACCCGTGGGCCAGGCAGGTGCTCGAGGAGCGCGGCACGTCCGGCCCGGCGGCGCTCGCTCACATCGAGGCGGCCCTCGGGACCCTCCACGCCGGCGGGTTCTCGATCGAGGTCGCTCATCACGCGCTCCACGTCCTCGACAGCCGCATCTTCGGGTTCAACCAGGCGCTGTTCGAGGAAACGGGTCCGGCCGATCCCCCACCCGAGATGCAGGCGGCGATGATCCAGGCCCTGGCCGGCTACCCCCGGATCTCCGAGCTCGCGCAATCGGTCAGCCACGAGGGCGTCCTCGGCCGATGCGACGACGATGTCGAGTTCGCGTTCGGGCTCGACCTCATCCTCGACGGACTGGAGCGACTCAGGCGATCTCCGTGAGCGGCTCGAAGGACCGAGACTCGCCGGCCGCCGCCCATTGTTCGAGGCCGCCGCGGATTACGTCGGGGTCGCCGCCGAAGCCGTAGCGGCGGACGACCATCCGGATTGGCGTCGTGTCGTCCGTCGATGCGTGCTGATGGACGTTCCGGACGCTGCATTGGGCGCAGACGACGTAGATCGAGTCAGTCCAATCCTCGGCGCCGACATTGAGGCCGGCGAATAGGTCGTTCAGGGCCGCACTGTCCTCTTCGGTCGGTACGGTCACCTGACTTTCGAACGTCGGCGCGTTGCTCGGATCCATCCGGATCAACTCGTCGAAGACCGACCATATCTGCCCGGCGACCTCGCGCTGTCCGTTGGGCACTACGTCGTGGAGGACGATGTCACCCCAGCGGTGGCCCGACTCCGGCAGCGGCACCGAGTCGAATTCGGGCACGGCACGGATCAACCCGCGTTCCCCAGACGGTCTCGCCACTCGGGTCCAGCCGGATCGGTGCGATGCCAAGGCCGGAGAACTCGGGTGGTCCGTTGCCCGGCGGCGGGTCCGGCCCGATCCCCCGCCATGCGGCGCGAGCCGTCGCCCAATCGCGCATGGCCGTCGCCGCCACGCCGAGATTCCAATGCGCCTCCTTGCTGCTGGGGTCGAGCTCGACCGCGCGCCGGTTGCAGCGGACCGAATTCGGCCAGTCCCGCTTGAGCTTGTAGGCGAGACCGAGGTTGAACCAAGCGGCCGGGTTCACGTCGTCGCCGGCGACGTAGCCTTCGAAGACCCTGATGGCACCGTCCAGGTCGCCGCGGCCCAGCGACTTGCGGCCCTCGTTGAAGGTGCGATTGTTCCGAAATCGGTCGATGAAGCTCATCCTGCCGAAGATACCCCGGCTGGCGAGCCCCCGACCCACGGCTATTTCGCCGCCGGCCGTTCCGGGTCGGCGGCGAAAGTTGCGATCAGGAAGCGAACCTTACGCCACGAGCGCAGGGCAGAACCTCTCGCCCAGGAACTGCACGTGAGGCCCGCGGACGTAGAGGAAGTTACCGTCCGCGTCGAATACGACCTGACCGGCGTCGAGCTGGACCATCCCACCAGGACCCTGAATGTGGACAGTGAGACCCACGTCGCGAGAACCGTCGGCCGTGAAGATCGCCGTCCATGTGTCGCGTTCGACGATCGTGATCCCGTTGGCCGAGATCGTTGCGTCGTAGTTGAAGTGGACCATCACCTTGGTCACCTCGCCCGACGCGTCGAAGAAGACCTGGTAGAAGCCGTACTCGTGCTCGGTGGCATTGACATCGAACTGCCACGGAGCGTCCGCACATACCTCGGTGTCGACGAACGAGTTGTAGCCGTTGTCGAACCGTTCCTTCTCGGGTGCCGCCGCCGCGACGCCCGTGGCGGAAACGAGCGTAGCGAGGGCACAGACGATCAACATTGCGATCTGGCGCATGGTGATTTCTCCAATCGAAGCTGTCACGGGGCTTTACGCTGCCAGGTCGGCAGCCCCTGACCCCGTGGGTGGGTGATTCGGACGGTCCCAGCGGGTCCCGTGATGGCGACGACCATCACGGTCCCGTTTGCCGCGTCGGCGGCGGAGACGCTCGTTCCATCAGGGGACCAGGCGAGTTGTGCATTGATCCCATCAGCCACGATGGTCGTCACCGCCTGAGGGTGCGAAACATCGGCGACTTGGAGCCGCGTTGGTGTGCCACTGAGGACCCAGGCGAGCCGGTTGCCGTCCGGAGACCAGGTCGGCCAGTGCTCGTCCTCGGTGCTGGCAACGAGCGCCGTTTCACGCCCGGCGTCGACATCGAAGACGAAGATATCCTGGCGTGATCCTGTCGACCCGCCTGCGGCATACGAGAGCCGCGGCGACGTATCGGTCGGGGCCCATTGCGGCTGTGATAACTCGAGCTGTTCGGACGTCGGGAGTTTGTAGAGCTCCTCGCCGTTTGGACGAACGAGCCACAAGCTAAAGACGTCCGATCCGGCTTCGCGGCCAGTGAAGGCAATCCAGCCGCCGTCGGGCGACCAGGACGCCACCAATGGTCGAAGACCGAAGGGCCAGTCCCTGCCTCCGATAACGGCGGGGCTTCCGCCTGCAGCATCGACGAGATAGAGCCGTTCGTCGAAACGGTTAGGGCCGCTCTCCGAAACGAGGACGATGGAGCGGCTGTCCGGCGACCAGGCCGGCGGGATGTTGGTCGAAACCCACAGGCCTGCCGACAGGTTCTGAAGGTTGGATCCGTCGGCGTTGACGACGTACAGCGAATCGGGAGCGTGGTCTCCCCAGAAGGCGACCCTCGTCCCGTCGGGCGACCACGTTGCCGAGGCCGCGTTCGGGACGTTTTCGACGAGTGGTCGCGAGTCGGTCCCGTCGGCGTTCGCGACAAGGATCGCCGCATTCGTGTCGAATGCGAGGAGGCCGTTGCTCGCCGGGCCGAACGGCGCCGGTACCCGGTTGGATGATCCGACGACGAGCGCGACTGCCGTCGCGAGGAGCAGCAGCCCAATGACGACGAGGATCGGTGCCAGCCGCGGTACGGCCTGGAACCGCATTGTGAGTTGCACGGGAATCCACCTTTCGAGGACGAGCCAGCGGGGGATGCGGCGGGCGCCTCGCGTCCGATCGAGAACTTTGTCAAGGAGCTGGTCGGGCGGGCGGACTTGGGCGTCGGCCTCCATCCATTGGCTCAGGAGCCGATCGAGGTCGCCGCCAGAGATGTTCTGCGACGTCATGACGGCCGTCCCGGACTGAACAGGGGAAGTCGGGCATCTGCCTCGAGCGCTGCACGCATCGCGTTGATTGCGCGATGGAGCCGCGAGCGAACGGTCCCGGGCGGTACGCCAAGGACCTCCGCTGCATCGTCGAGGCTGAACCCGAGGTAGTAGTGCATCACGAGGACCGTTCGCTGATCGACGTCGAGCCGTCGGAAGCCGCGCTCGATCTGATCGCGATCGGCAAGATTGAAGCCCTCATCGACCGCTCTCGGAGCTTCCGGCATCGAGAGCGTGTCCACGTTGACTTCGATGCTCCCAAGCCGTCGGTCCTTGCGCGCTTCGCGATAGCACGCATTGACCAGCAGGCGGTGAAGCCATGCCTCGAAACGGTCGGGATCGCGGAGGCCGGCGAGTCGACGCCAAGCGGCCACTAGGGCCTCTTGGGTCGCATCCTCGGCTCTGCTGTCGTCGCGGAGGATCAGTCGGGCAACGACATAGAGCCGGCCGATCGAGACGAGCGCCAGCTCACTGAAGGCGTCATGATCGCCCGCCATTGCCCGCTCCACGAGATCCCGCTGCATCGGGGCTCCAACTCGGGCGCGACCTGGGTGGTCGCACTACAGACTATGAGTCGAGCCAAGGCCATGTCAGTTCCCAATTCGCCGTGGACTTCCTCGCGAGGCGCGGCCCCCGCGTCGGCGGTTGGCGATCGGCCGGGGCGGCTCAGTCGAGACGCGGCTCAAGCGACTACGCCCGACGACCACCGACTGAGCTTTCGGGCGCCGGCAGCCACGCGTCCTCGGGACGGTCGAGCCACCGCTCCGCCTTTGACGTGGAACGAGCCGATTGGAGCAGCGCTGCGATGCCGGGCTCGACCTCCGACCCGCGGCGGTAGACGATCGACCACGGGAACAGCACCGTCGGATCAACGATCGCCCGCACTACGCCGCCAGGAACGTCGGCCATGTCTAAGCCAGTGAGGATCGGCAGGCCCTGACGACGGAGGTGATGGCTCGCCTCCGCGACACCGATGGCGGTTGGGTGGGCCGCGACAGGCCGGGCCTTGGCGAGCGCCAGCAGCTGCAGCGCCAGGTCGGTCCATTCGGGCGAAGCCGGGTCGTCGATGTTCACGTCAATCTCGAGGCCCTCGAGCGCCGCAAGCGGAACCACGTCCAACCCGGCGAGAGCGTGGTCATCGGGCAGCAGAACGGCCAGCGGCTCGAACCGAATGATCTCGGCTTCTAAGGCAGCGCTCGTGCGCCGACCGGTCCAATCCGCCCGGCCGAATCCGAGGTCGATCTCGCCGGCCAGCAGGCCCGACACGGCCTTGGCCATCCCGCCGCCGTACATCCCGCGGAAGTCGACGTCGGGCGCCGCAGCACGGGCGGCTTCGAGGACGATCAGGCCGGTCCGCCGCCCCTCGCTCAAGAGATCCGCCACGTAGGTTCGCGCAGCCGGGCGGAGCTCCCGCAACGTGGCGTCGTGAAGCGCGAGAAGCTCGCGGGCGCGAACGAGCAGGCGCTCGCCCGCCGGCGTCAGCGCGACGCGACGCGTGGTCCTGGTGAAGAGCTGCGTCCCTAGCTCGCGCTCGAGTCGAGCGATGTCGCGGCTGAGGGCCTGCTGGGCGATGAAGAGCCGCGCCGCCGCGCGCGTGAAATGGAGCTCCTCCGCGGCCGCGACGAAGTACCTCAACGCCCGCAGGTCGAGCTCATGTCCGATCGGCGCAGGTTCGCCATTCACGCAACTGGCAGGTTAATCCCTCGCGTCAAGGTGTTGGACCTGGAGGTGCGGCGATGCGAGGCTGGCCACGCAACCAATTCACCCAAATTAGGAGAACCGATATGCTCGATGGCGCCGCTCTTGGCACCCTCATGATTGGCCTCGAAAGCGTACGCAAGGAGTCCGAATGGTCGGAGCCTTCCGTTCGCCGTTCGGCGCGACGGTCGCGCCCCGCCCCTTCACCCATCCGACTCCGGCTGGCAATCGGCCTGCGATTGGCGGCAGATCGTCTTGACCGCAGGTCGTCGGCGCCTCTGGGGTCATCCAGTTCGGCGGCCTGAGTCCCTTCTGCGAATCCGCGGCCCTGCGCGTCGGCTACGTCAGCCTCGCCAGGGCCGCGGTTCGTTTTTGCGACGGGATTCCCGGCTCGATGCCTCGTGCCGCCGACGGTGGCGAGACGCACGGCCGCTACGGTTGTGTCTGCCGACGACCGGTTCCGATTGCACGAGTGGCAGGACGTTGACTCGCAATCGGTTTGGACTCGTGCGGAGGCGAATGTGGCAGCGAAACCACTTGTATATGTCCACGGGGCGGGCGTTCAGAAGCGACCCCGGGACCTGAAGGATGAGCTCGATCTGGTGATCTTCGGCGGGCCGATGCCGTCGAGCCGCGTGGCCCACTATTCGGACGTCCGTTGGCCGCCCGCCGGCCCTGTCGGCGGGCGACGGAGCGGCGCGGCCTCGGACCGGGCGGCCCGCGACCGAGCCGTGCGCGCGGCCGCGAAGCCGCAGGTCACGCCGAAAGAAGCTGCCTCCGAGATCGTGGCGGCGACTCTCGCCGCGGGCCAGGCGCGGGCCCGTGGTCCATCCGCTTCGGGGAGGACGGGCGCAGCCGGCGCCCGCGAGCCTGCCGGCCCATCCGCGACGGAGACCGCCGCGGCTCGGCGACTCGTCGAGCAGCTCTACCGATCGGCCGATCGCGTCGGCGAAAGGTCCGCCGCGCGGACGCCACCGGTTGGCGGCATCACATTCCCGGACTTCATCTTCCGCCGCGTCGTCGGTGCCTTTGCGAGCGACGTGGTCGACTACCTCTACGGCGACTTCGCCGAACGGATGCGTGCCCCGGTACGTCAGGCGCTCCTGATCGGACCCCCACCGAACGTCATCGTCGCCCACAGCCTTGGCACGATCATTACGTACGACGTCCTCAGCGAGCCGGCCTTCGCGGGCTTTAACGTGGAACTGCTCGTCACGCTTGGTTCGCCGTTGGGCATCGGCAATGTCCAGGCTCGGCTCCGCAACCGCGCAGGTCGCCCGAACCCCGTCCCCAGCGCAGTCAGGGCATGGCTGAACTTCGCGGATGAATTCGATCCGGTCGCGCTCGATCGGACCCTGCGCAACGAGTTCTCGCCACCAAAGGACTTCGCGACGGACGAATCCGTCAACAACCCCGCGCGGAACAACCACGATCTGACTGGCTACCTGTCGATCGGCGTCGTGCGTTCGGCGATCGTGAACGCCGTAGGCCAGTAATCCAGCTCACATCGATCCGGGGAGGTCGGGACTGATGGTCAGCAAGCAGATCCTCACGGCTCAGCGTGGCGTTTCCCTCGAAGAGGTGCTCGCGGCGCAGATCCCGGCCCAGCGCGCCGAAGCGGCTCCGGCCAGGCGCTCGCCGGCGGCCGCGGGGCCGCGTGGCGCCGGCGTGATCCCTCGCGCGGGTGCCGGTCGGCCGAGAGCTGCGGCGAAAAGGCGCGCTCGGCCTGGGAAAACGGCCGCCGTGGGCCGCCTCACCGGGCCGTTCCTGTCGCCAGGCTCGCTGACACCACGGGAGCGGCTAACGCTCATCGCGGGCATCGAAACCGTCCTGGGCGGCGCGTTCACGCACCTGCCCCTCAAGCGCGCCCGCTATGGATTCGACCCAATTCAGCGCCTCCGAATCCTCCGAACACAGATTGGCGAGCTCTCGGACGACGGATTCCACGCCGAGCTCGCCGACATCGTCACTCGGCTTCGCGACGCCCACACCCGGTACGTGGGTCCGGCGTCTCTCGGCGGCCGGGTGGCCATCCTGCCGTTCCTCGTCGAGATGGCCGGCTCCTCCGCCAATCCGTCCTACGTGGTCTCGAAGATCGGGACGGGCCTCGACGCGGCCTTCAAGCCCGGCGTGATTCTCGAGACGTGGAATGGCGTCCCGATCGACCGGGCGATCCAGCGCTACAGCGAGCGCGAAGTCGGCGGAAGGCCCGACACGCTGCGGGCGTGGGCGACGCAGAGCCTGACGACTCGGGCGTTGAGGTATGGCCCGCCGCCCGACGAGGCGTGGGTGGTGATCGGTTACCGGACGGCCGGTGGCGCGCTCAAGGAGACCAAGATCGACTGGCAGGTGATCAACCCGGATCCGGTCAGCTCCCCGAGCGGCAGCCTGTTCGCCCGGCAAGCCGATCCGACGCTCAGCCGTACGCAGGCCGTCGATCCGTCCGCCGAGGCCGTCCGCCGCGCCAAGATGCTGCTGTACGCGCCGCGGGCACTGGAAGGTACGCAGGCGCAGGCCCCGGAGCCGCTCAAGATGGCCAAGGGCAAGCCGGCCGTGGCCGTGACGATCATCCCGACGATGCTGACGGAAACGCTCAAGGCGATGTCGATCGACGCTCCGGGCGGGCCGTTTGGCTACCTTCGGATCTACGCCTTCGACAGCCTGCCCGACATGTTCATCGACGAGCTCGTCCGGCTCATCGATCTGCTGCCCCCTCGCGGACTGATCCTCGACCTCCGGGGCAATCCGGGTGGGTATATCTGGGCGGCCGAGTTGGCGCTCCAGCTGTTCACCCCAAATGAGATCCAGCCCACGCTCTTCTCCGTGCTGGCAACGGAGTTCACGCGGAACATGGCCAGCCTGCGCGGATCGCTCGAGACTGAGCTCGCGCCCTGGAAGGCGTCGCTCGAGGCCGCAGTCCGCAATGGCGAGCTGTACGCGCAGCCGATCCCCATCACCGATCCGGACGCCTGCAACGCGTTGGGGCAGCGCTACGGCGGCCCGGTCGTGCTCGTGGGAGACGCGACGACCTACTCCGCAGGTGACCTGTTCTCAGCGGGATTCGTCGACAACGCGGTCGGACCCTTCCTATGCGTCGGTTCGGCGACGGGCGCGGGCGGCGCCAATGTCTGGACGTACGACGATCTCAAGAGCGACCTCGCCGGCACTGACCTCTCCCTCCCGACCCTGCCGGACGGCATCGGCCTGTCCTTCGCGTTCCGTCGGGCGACGCGGTCGGGCCCGAGCCAGGGCGTCCCGATCGAGGACGTCGGAATCAGTGGGATCGAATACGCGATGACCCTCGACGACCTGCAATTCGATCGGCGAGACCTCATCGCGAAGTGCATCACATTGCTCAAGAAGCAGCCGTTCTCGCGGCTCCAGCCGACGCTCAACACCGCGACCCGGACGATCACGGTCACGAGCGAAGGCCTCGACCAGCTAGACGCCCTGGCCGATAGCCACCCGATCGGGGCGACACAGTCGATCTCGAGCGCGGGGCCCGCCACTGTCAGCTATCCGTCGAAGACCAAGGTGGTCGAACTGATCGGGTTTGCCGGAAACAAGGTTCGCCAACGCCGCCGGCTCGAGGTGTGATCCAGCTCGTTCGCTACGTCGCGGCGCCGGCGGAATCGGCCTGAGCCGTCAATCCGCGATGCGGTAGCGCAGGTACACAGAGTGGGCCTGCTCCAGGGTCAAAGCCCGCCAATCTGTTGGAGGAGTCTGGCTGCTCGCAGGTCGGCATCTGCGGCCCGCGCTGGATCGTCGACGTTCCAGACCTCGGACAGCACCGCCTGGGACAGGGCCCACAGTCGGATGCGCTCAGGATCGAACCCGGTCAGGTCGGCCACAGCCTCAACCCTCGAACGCATCGCGCGGACCGGATCCGAGGCCTCGAATAGCTCTTCGACGCGGTTGCGGAAGAGATCGCCCACCTCGTAGCAAGGTTCACCGCTCAGGCCCTTGGGGTCGATCGCCAGCCAGCCCTCGCGGTCTGAACTCAGCACATTGCCGAAGTGAAGGTCCCCGTGGAGGACGACGGGGTCCACCGAGCTGTCGCACAACTCGAGGAACAAACGCTCGCCCATGTCGAACAGGTCCGCATCGATCGGTCCTGGGCCGCCGTACACGCCAAGATGATTCGGCCACGCTCGGTGATAGGCCCGAACATCAGGAAAGAGGTCACCGGGCGGTGCTTCCCGGAGCTTGGCCATCACCGACGTTGCAGCCGCCAGGGCTCGTTGGATTGGTACGTCCCACAAGGTCTCGCCGGGCGCGACGAGCTCCATCAAGACGATTCTCTCGTCGCGATCGAACCTGAGGACTCGCGCCATGCCCCGGCCGTCGTAGAGGAGCATCGCGTCGACGCCTGTGAGGAATTCGTCGTCGTCGGGGCGCTCAGGCTCGGTCTTGATGACGGCTGACGTGCCGTCGCCGAGGGTGCAGCGGTACACGACGTTGCCGGGATAGACATCGATGATACCGCTCGCCGAGCGTAAGCGCCCACCTCTCGGCGGCGCGCGTCAGGCGAGTGACCGAAAGGGGATCGAGTCGGACGTCGGGGGTGGGTGCCGATCGACCGCATGAGGTCGTTCTCGAACGCGTGGACTCCGATGCATTTCGGTCGTCCATAGGATCGGTTCAGGGACAGTCCGCGGACTTCGACTCGACCATGATGTTGTTGTAGACGATCCACCCGGTGCGATTGGACGCCGTGATCTCGAACCACCGCTCGTCCTTGCCCGCCCAATCGACGATCCGTGTGTCCGACGTCGCGTAGTCGCCAGCCGGGACGTCGCCGATCTCCTCGCTCGTATGGCTCGGCTCCGTCCGGATGGTCGCAAATGGGTTGTTGATCGTCAGCACGCAGCCCTCTTGCGGTACTTCCGTGGGTGGAACCGGCGTCGGTGTCTGGGGGTCAAGCGAACCCATCGTCGGCCCGGTGGTCGGCGTGACCGTCGGGCCGGGCGACGACGTCGCAGTCGGTTCGGGGAAGATGATCTCCCACCACCAAGGCGCGGACCCGCCCACGAGCAGCGCGCCAAGAACGACGACGATGAGTGGGACGAGGATCTTCGTCGATATCGACTCGCGGGGTTGGTGCGTCATCGTCTCCCCCAGCTCCGACCGACGTCGTCCATCGGAGGGCCCAACTCTAGCGACGCACTGTCTCGGCAGCATGAGGGCGAGGGCCGCGCCGCGCCCAGCGATGAGTCTTTCCGCCTCGCGCGGTCTAATAGGCACAACACCACCACGCCACCAGCCGAGGAGACCGCCGTGGCAAGCACCAATTGGACGATGCAGACGCAGGGCACCGGGCAGTACGCCGATGTCAACGGGATCAACCTCTACTACGAGACCCACGGCAGCGGCCGGCCGCTGATCCTGCTCCACGGCGGGCTCGGGTCGGGCGAGATGTTCGGGCCGATCATTCCGACGCTGGCCGCGAACCACCAGGTGATCGCGGTCGACCTGCAGGGCCACGGCCGGACGGCCGACATCGACCGGCCGATCGACATCCGGCTGATGGCCGACGACATCGCCGCGCTCATCGACCACCTCGGGCTCGACAAGCCGGACCTCGTCGGCTACTCGCTCGGGGGCGGGGTCGCGTTCTTCACGGCGGTCAAGTACCCCGACAAGATCGGCAAGCTCGTCATGGCCGCGGCCAATGTCCGGCGCGACGCGATCCCGGCCGAAATGCTGGCCCAGCAGGGCCAGGTGAACGCGGCCGCGGCCGAGTTCATGAAGGACACGCCGATGTACGAGCTGTACCAGCGAGTCGCCCCGCGTCCGGAGGACTTCGCGCGGCTGCTGGACAAGATCGGCGAATCGATGGCGAAGGACTTCGACTTCTGCGAGGAGGTCCGCGGCCTCCAGGTGCCGACGCTCATCGTCGCCGCCGATGCGGACATGGCGCCGCCGAGTCACTATGTCGAGGTGTTCAAGCTGCTCGACGGCGGACTTCGCGACGGCGGCTGGATGGGCGAGGGCCGGCCGAAGGGCGGACACGCACTCGCGATCGTGCCGGGCACGACCCACTACAACCTCGGTGTATCGCCGCTCTTCGCGGCGGTGACCCTGTCGTTCCTGGACCAGTAGGAGGAGATCGTGAACTTCAACAACATTCTCATCGGGTCGGAGGATCCGCAGCGGCTCGTCGACTACTACACGAAGATCTTCGGCAAGCCCGCCATGTCCGACGGCGGCTACACCGGCTGGCAGATTGGGTCGGGTTTCATTGCCGTTGGTCCGCACAGCGAGGTCAAGGGCAAGAGCGCCCATCCGGGCCGGATCATCTGGAACATCGAGACGGCGGACGTCAAGGGCGAATTCGACAAGATGAAAGCTGCCGGCGCGATCGTCGTCCGCGAGCCCTACAGCTTCGACGAGATTCCGGAGGCGGTGAACGCCTGGATCGCCACGCTGGCCGACCCGGACGACAACTACTTCCAGCTGATGACCCCGATGGATCCAAACCAGATGGGATCCGGCGACTCATCCGCCGGCTGATCGGGCGCGACCGCGCCTATGACTTGGCCGCGGCCATGGACCCCTCGGTGACCTCGCCCTTGTGAGCTGCGAACGCGGCAAGAACCTCGTCCTTCTCCTTCTGCGGGACCTTGAAGAAGTCGAGGCTGCGGCCAAGCTCCGCGGCCACCGCATCGAACTCGCCGGGGGTGATGCGCAGCTCCCGGTGAGCCTCCTCCAAGCCGAGGAGGGTCGCTCCGGGTTTGGTCGCGGCGAACGTGAACGGTCCGCCGGCAACGTCGCAGACCCATAGGGTTCGCATGAACTTCAGGCCCGGGAGCCTCGCCAGTTTCTGCGTGTGCCATTCGCGGAGCTCGGGATTCTCGGACCCTTGACCTGCGATCTGGTTCTTGACGACTGCGTCGCTGAAGTGGTCGATCACCGCGGCGATCGAGAAGACTCCACCGAGCCGTTCGTAGAGGCTCTGCTCGGCCATCGTTCGTCCTCCTGCGCCCGCAGGCGTTCGCTCAGCGGCGAACAAAGCGCTACGGTCCCTGGTCATCGGTACGACAGCGCGCCGAGATCGGTTTGCGTGGTCACGCGGTTTTCTGTGCCCGTCCCATCCGGACGAGCCGCCGGATCTCCAGCGCCGCCGTCACGGCCGTGAGCACGATCGTCCCCGCGATCGAGATGCGCACGATGGTGTTGATGGTCTCGACGACGTTCGCCTGATCCGGAGTCGCGGTGGCTGGATCGGAAAGGACGACCCAGTTGCCGAGTGCCAGCGACGCGATGCCGAGCGCGATCACGGCGAGATCGACCGCGGCGTGCGACGCAACCCGGAAACGCGTCCACCGCGGCCGGAAGAGATTCACGACGGGCGTGACGAACGAGACCACGAGGATCGCAATTCCCGCGGCGTAGACGTCCCGCCATCCCGGCCCGGGCTCCATGTAGCCGATCTGACCCGGCACGCCGATCTGAAGGGCCACCGTCAGCACGACGGCGATCAGTCCGATCTCGAGGATTGACGCCGCGATGCTGACGGCCCGCGGATACGCCTTGCCGAGTAGCTGATCTGAAATGCCGTCGAGTGTCGAGATGTCGATGTCCGGGCCCATCGAGGTGACGGTCCGGGGATCCCAGCCGTCCGGGTCGCGAATCCAACGGCGATCGATGAACACGAAGATCGCGGTCACGATCGTGAACTGGATCGCGAGCGGGACGAGGATGCCGGCAAATCCCGGCCAGATGGTTGCGCCGGCGACCAACGCGATTGCCGCGATGAGCAGCGTGATCGCCACGTTGACGGCGAGGACCTTCATGTAGGCCGGGAAGAGCTCGGGGCCGATCAGTCTCCGCCCGAACGTGACTGACCGCTCGTCACCCCGATAGCGCGCCGCGACTGCCATCGGATGCCCGAACTCCTTGAGGATCGCCGCCTCCTCCGTCTCGTCAAGCGCGTGACCGCGATGGGCCGCCTCGTCCTCTATCCGCGAGTGGAGGTTGTCGGCGAGCTCGTTGATGATGTCGTCCTGCTCCGCGCGAGGGAGGTGGTCCCTGACCGCGCGAAGGTATCGATCGACCAGGGTCATGGCTGGACCTCCGTGAGGATGCGGCGGAGCGAGGCGTCGAGGTCGGTCCACTGCTCGAGCAGCCGAACCAGGACCGCGTCACCCTCCGCTGAGAGCCGATAGAAGCGCTTCGGTCGCTTGTCCTCTTCGCGCCATTCGCTGTCGAGGAGCCCCTGGGTCTCGAGGCGGCGAAGGAGCGGATAGAGGGTGTTCTCGTCGATGTCCATCCCCTGCTCGGCGAGCGCTTTGCGAAGCGCATAGCCGTAGTGCTCGGTCCGCAGGCGGGCGAGCACAGCCAGGACGAGCGCGCCCCGGCGCAGCTCGAGACGCAAGTTCTCGAAGCTGCTGTCAGGGTGGGGCCGGTCGCGTGTTGAGTTGACATGTGTACGGCATAGTGTGCGACACACAGTGTACGCCGTCAAGTGTCAACGTACGGGCGGCAGGAGCTCCCGGATGAGCGCAGCGGTGAGGAGTTCAGCCGGAGGTCGTCACGCCAGGCGCGTCGACTCCATCACCCAGTTGACCTCCCAGGTTTCGCCACCATCGGTCGAGAAGGCCTGCTCCCAGCGGCAGGTGGTCGCGGTGATGTCCGACCAGAGGAAGCGGACGAGGATCGGCCGGCCGTTGAACGTGTCCTCGGCGACGAACGTGCCGATGCCGTCCGAGAAACCGCCGACCACGGGCGGGTCGAGGCGGCTCGGGTCGCGGCCGTCGAGCCACCAGATCGACCAGCGATCCGACGACCGGGTCGAACGTCCGCAACGAAATCGCCCGATAGGTGCCGGCAGGCAGCTCGAGGACGTTGTCGTCGATGTTGCCGGCGCCGCCGAGGATCGGCCAGGCCTCCGACGTGCCCTCGAACTCCTGCCACTCGTCGCTTCCCGCGAGCCGCTCCTTCAGCCGGCGGTGATGGACCCGCCATTTGCCCATGTAAAAGTCGAAGTCGTGGACGGCCGGGCCGGGTTCGGCCGTCCGCGGGGCAACGCCGGAAGCAGTGCTCGTTCCCATCGGTGTCTCCTTCAAGTCCGTGACGTCCAACCGAGTTGTATTCGGTGGACCTGTCACGGACTGTCAGGATTTGGCGATTAACGTCGGAGGCGTCGCTCAGTTGCCTCGCGGGACCGCCGCGCCCCAGTCGATGAACCGGGGAATGATCGTCGAGGACGCGTAAAGCGCGTGCAGGTCTGACCCATCGGGCCGGATCCGGTACAGCGTGGGCACCAAGCCCGGGCCCTCCCGTCGGAAGACGATCCACTGACCATCCGGCGAATATCCGCCGACATTGGCACGGTAGCCAGCCGGATAGTGCGTCAGGTACGTCCAGTCTGTGCCGTCGGGTCGGACGGTCACGATGTTGACCGCCTCGGTTGGGCTTGGATTGGAGTTGTCGCTGACAACGATGTGCTGCCCGTCCGGTGCCCAGTCGTGCTTGTAGGTAACCGAGATCGACGGCGAGATCTGGACGATTCCGGTGCCGTCGATGTTGGCGACAAACAAGGCGCCGTCGGGCCCGCCCTTGAAACTGATCTTGCGGCCATCCGGCGACACGTTGGGATCCGGCCCGCCCGCGGCGGTGATGAACCGCTGGTCGGAGCCGTCGACCTTCATGCTCCAGATCTGACTCGACCTCGAGCGCGAAGTCGAAGCGTGTAAAGACGAGTCGTGCTCCGTCCGGGGTGAAGTTCGCGTCATTCAGGCACGCGCCAGGATCGGACGCGATCTCGTGAAGGTTGCCGCCATCGGCATCCATCACGGCGATCCCACACTCGTTGATCGTGAACACGATCCGGCGCCCATCGGGCGACCAATCCGGCAGCGCCGCGACGGCGTCGCCGTGGGTGAGTTGACGCAACTGCTTGCCGTTGGACCGGATCGTGAAGATCTGCGGGCCGTTCTCACCAACGTCGGCGTGGAAGGCTATCAGGCCGTTGCGGCCCGGGACCGTCGCACCGACGCTCGACGCAAGGGCGAGCATCGCCAGGGCCATGAGAAGCGTGATCGTGACGAACTTGCGCATCCGGCTCCCTCCGCTGTTCGATAGCGATCGTTCGGACCAGGCGCAGGGCGTGGTGATCGCTCCCTACCAATGGGTCATCGCGGCGGATATTCCGTTCAAATTTCGTTGCCCCGAGGGCGTGAGGATCCGTCCTAGGCCGGCACGGCCGAAAGGGCGTTCGGCGCCACCGCCAAGCGATCGAGGCTTGGACCACGCGTCCGCCCGCGCCACGGCAAGCAGCGGTTCGGCGTGATCCGGATCACCTGACTGTACGTGGCCTCGAATTCGTCGGGTTCCAGGCCGATCGCCTCCATCCTGTCGCGGTATTTACGGAACAGGCCCGCGTCGAGGACCGTGCGGGTCGGGATCGTCGTCAGCTCGGCGCGAGCCTCGATGAGGGCGACATCGAAGTCAGCCGCGGCATCTCCGACGGCGAGCATGCACGACGGATTCAGCCGCAGGTTGGCGATCTTCCGCGCATTTGGTTTGGACGCGACGAGAACGGAGGTGCCATCCCACCAGAACCAGATCGGGACAAGGTGCGGACGGCCGTCCGGGCAGACCGTCGACAGCCAGACGACCGGCTCGACTCCGAAGGAACGCTTCGGCGCGGGCGGCGGCGGCGTCGGTGCCCGATCGCGCCACTCGGCCTCCTTCGTTCTACTGCACAACGGTGTGTAATGGAATTGCAGACTAGCCAAGTCGCGCGACATAGTCAATACTTTCGTTGCACATGGTTGAGCAGAAGAATCCAGGGACCCGGCGCGGCTACCGAATGGGTCGCCGCCAGGAGACCTTGGACGAAACCCGCCAGCGAATCGCGGCGGCGGCCTTCGAGCTTCACGGCGAGATCGGGCCGTCGCGGACCACCATCAGCGCGATCGCGGAACGGGCCGGCGTCCAGCGCCACACGGTCTACAACCACTTCCCCGACCTAGAGTCGCTGTTTCGGGCCTGCACCGCTCATGGAATGCGCGTGATGGGGATCCCGGAGGCCGAGCCGTGGCGGACGATTCCGGACCCAGTCGAACGGCTGCGATACGGCCTTAATGCGCTGTACCGCATCTACCGGACGAACGCCCGACCACTCGGCACGATCCTGCGAGACATGCCGCTCTTCGCCGACGTCGGGGGCGACGAGGCGTACACGGACCGGATGTCGGAGCTCTTCGAGACGCTCAGCCGGCGGCTGGCCTGATGACGATCCGCGGCAGGCGGTGCGAACCTCGGCCATCGGGCACGCGATGCGTTTCGAGACCTGGCAGTCGCTAACCGAAGGCGGCCTGACCGACGATCAGGCACGCGACCTGATGGTCCAGCTGGTGGTAGGCGCCGGAGCCTGAGCCGACCCCCGGGTGCGGTCTCGGGCGGATAGGAGCGGTCAGCGCCGTCAATCCGGTGCCTCCGAGAACCACATAGGACATTTGGGTCTTGCGGGGGCAGGACTATTGGCTATGGTGGCCGGGCGTGGGGCCGTTTCCCCCACTAACGACCAGGAAGCCGAGAGGCGTCACAGCAAGGGGAGCCAGATGTCTCGCAGGATCCAAGTTCTCTGGGCAGCTGCGCTCTACGTCACCTTCGCGGCCGTCGCCGTCGGGCACATCGGCGAGGGCGATTGGGGATACCTGTTCGTCGTGACGACACTGGCCGTCGCGACTTCGGCGGCTTTCACCCTCGTGCTGCGAGTCCGCCGGAGTCAGCCGGTCCCGGCCGAAGCCACCGCCGAAGCGGCTTAGATCCGCTCGTCGCGGAGCCGCTCAGGCTCCGAAGCGGCCGCGGTGCTCGAGAGGGATCAACGGCTTCTCGCCGCGGATCTTGAGCTGCTGGACGGCCCAGGTGTTGCCATCAGGGTCGCTGAAGCCGAAAAACGTGCCGCCGTCGTCGGGCGAGAACGTCATGATCTCGCTCGCCTCGACGCCCCGATCGAGCAATTCCTGGCGAGCGGCCTGCGCGTCCGCGACCACCAGCTGAAGGCCCCGCATCGAACCTGGCGCCATCTCGCGCTGGGCCGGCAAGTCGCCGAACACGATCGAGCAGCCTGAGCCGCGCGGGGTCAACTGCACAACGTGCATGTGCTCGTTCTTGGTGTCGTGATCGAGGTCGAAACCGACTTTGTCGCGATAGAACGCGATCGACCGATCGATGTCACTGACCGGGAGGATCACGACTTCCAGGGTCCAATCCATGAGGCTGATCCTCCTGCCGATATGGGCGCGGTGCGATGAGAACAAGCCTACTGCGACCAAGGGATCGTCCGATTGACGACGGGCTAGGATTCAGAGCGACGCAGGACTACGATTCAGTGACGCCGGGGATCGAGAGGAGGCCAGCGGTGAACGCGATCGGGCACTCAAGGCGGCGAACCCTGGCGATCCTTGCGGTACTGGCCGCGGTCGTCCTCGCGGCGATGCCGATGGCGGCGTCGGCGAGCCCCAAGCAATCGGGCGGCCCGACTCCGATCGTGCTGTTCCCCGCCTGGCACTTCACGCGGCTCCAGGTGACTGTCCGGAACCAGCAAGTGGATCCGGCGTGCCCGGCCTCAGGGACGTTCGAGGACCTCGTCTTCTTCGATCCGGGCCCAGCGTTCTCGCAGGTCTGCCGGGACAAGCTGCTGACGCTCCGCTACAACCCGAACCCGCACGTGCCGATGCGACTTCGCTTCTCCGAGCAGCGCGGGGTGACCGTGACGATCGCCGACTACGGCTTGACCGCGAGTGCGCCCGCCTACGAGCCGATGTACCAGGCACTCGAGGCGGCCGGCTACACCCGGGACCAGGACATTCGCGTCGCCGGGTACGACGCTCGCCTCACACCCGACATGGCCGGCTTCCTCCAGCGCTCCAAGCACCTTATCGAGGCCACGTACCGCGACAATGGCAGGCAGCCGGTCCACGTGGTCGGCCATTCGAACGGGCCGATCTACATCCAGTACCTCCTGACCCACACGAGCCAGGCCTGGAAGGACAAGTACATCCACGGCTTCACGCCGCTCGCCGGCAACTTCCCGGGCCAGGGCCTCGGCTACGCGCTGATGTTCGTCGGCGTGAACATCTCGGACCTGCTGTTTCCGGTGACCCCGGAGAACGGCGAGAGCAGCGCGCGGATGTTCCTGTCACACCCCTCGACGTTCATCACCGCGTCGGATCCCGCCATCTTCGGTGACGACGAGATCATCATCCGCGACCAGTCGACCGGCACCGACTACACGCCCGAGGACTACCCCGCCCTCTTCGACGACGCCGGCTTGTCGTGGGCGAATCCGATCGCCGACTACTACATCGGAGGCGTTCCGTTCGCCGACGAGGCCCATTTCCCGAACGTCGATGTCTACGCCGAGAAGGGCTCCGGTCTCGAGACGCTCGTCGGGCTCGGCCTGGCCGATCTGACCGTCGGCCAGCTCGTGACCGGCTCGACGGAGTTCTTCACCCGCGACGGTGACGTCAACCAGGAGGACATCACGAACGACGCCGTGGCCGTCTGGGCCGGGATGGCCTGCCACCACTTCAGCCTGATCGACAACCCCGGCGTCAACCACTTCGAGCTTCCGGCCGACGAGGACGTCCTCGCCCGGCTGATCGCGAACGCCAACAGTCCTCGTTCGGATTGCAGCTAGCGACGGATCCCGCCCCTCACCACCACCCCATTCGCTTGGACCAGGCAAGCATTCCCCCGACCACGATCGCCATGATCGACAGGACGATCGCGAGCTGGGGGAAGTCCGTCCGGTCGCCCACGATGAGGTTCATCCCGTAGATCGAGGCGATCGCCGTGACCGGGAGGAGGACGGCCGCAATCAGGGCGAGGCGCTCCATCGCGACATTCATCCGCGTTGTCGTCCGGGCCTGGTAGAAGTCGATGACTCCCTGGGCGAATTCCTTCTCGCTGTCGCTCATGCTCCGGACGCGCTCGAATCGATTGATCAGGTCCTGGATCAGCGGTGGCGCCTCCGGCGGGATCATCCGGTCCAACGCCGACATTCGGGTGAAGACCTCGCTCGACTCCGCGGCCATCGTCCGGACCGACAGGAGCTCGTGGCGGATTAGGAACATCTCCTCGAGGACAAGCACCGGATCGCCCAATTCGCCGCGGACTCGCTGCTCCAGACCTGCGACCTCCGTTGCGAGGCCGGCGAGGACCGCACCCTGGCGGTTGGCCAGCGAACTGACGATCGCGTACGACAGCTCGAATGGAGTGTTGACCTGGAGGCGTCCCGTCTGCAGGCGCTCGATGACCAGCCTCGTTTCCTTGAGCGCGATGTCAATCGGCACGCCAGCCGCCAGGGGTCCGTGCGTCGTCACCAGGTAGCGGCGCCCGATGAACTGATCGAGCTCAATGAGATGGATATGACCCGAGTCGCCGGGCTCCGGCGCGTGGAGGACGACGAACAGGTGATCCGGGTAGGCATGGATCTTCGGGAGGTGGCTGCGCTCCAGGACGTCGCGAAGGGCCAACGCGTGGAATCCGAACTGCTCCGCGAGGGCCGTCGCCTTCTCGTCGTCACATGACTGGACATCGATCCAGACGAAGCCGCCGTCGCGTTCGAGCAGGCCCGGCACGTCCGACCATGGACAATCCTCGATCCCCGACGACGAGATCCAGCGGACGTCCATGGCGAGGGACTAGTGGACTTCGGGCACGAACGTCTGGTCCGTCATCGGCGGGCGAACGTAGCCCGTGTCCGGCTGACGCGGCGGCAGCTCGATCTCCTCGGGCGTCAGGTCCTCGTAGGGAATCAGGCTGAGCAGGTGGGTGATGACGTTGAGGCGGGCGCGCTTCTTGTCGTCGGCATGCACGACGTACCACGGCGCCTGCTTGATGTCGGTGTGGGCGAACATCTCGTCCTTCGCCCTGGAATAGTCGAGCCAGCGCGACCGTGATTGGACATCCATCGGGCTGAGCTTCCAGCGCTTGGTCGGATCGTTGATCCGGGCCTGGAATCGTCGCTCCTGCTCGGCGTCGCTGACGGAGAACCAGTACTTGATGAGGATGATTCCGGAGCGCATGAGCATCCGCTCGAACTCCGGAGCAGAGCGGAGGAACTCCCGGTATTCATCCTCAGTGCAGAAGCCCATGACGCGCTCGACGCCGGCGCGGTTGTACCAGCTCCGGTCGAACAGGACCATCTCGCCGGCGGCCGGCAGGTGCGCGACGTAGCGTTGGAAGTACCACTGCGTCTTCTCGCGCTCCGTCGGCGCGCTGAGAGCGACGACGCGGCAGACGCGCGGGCTCAGGCTCTGGGTGATGGTCTTGATCACACCGCCCTTGCCGGCGGCGTCGCGACCCTCGAAGACGACGACGACCTTCAGGCCCTCGTGGCGAATCCACTCCTGGAGCTTGACGAGCTCGACCTGGAGCCGGCTCAGCTCAGGGAGATAGACCTTGTTCTTGAGGGGTTCGCGCGTGGGCTGACCGGCCTCGGCAGAGGGCTCCGGTCGCGACGCAACGGCCGCCGAGGTTCGCCTCGCCGAGGGGGTAGAACCAGCCTCCGGGAGTCTCTTCTTCGCCATCTGCCGTCCCAGGTCGCGGGTGAGACGCTCGAACCCTAGCACCGGCTTGGGTCCTCGTCACGCCCTGCGCTTCGAGGTCCACGTCGGGTCGGGGCCGGCCAGCCACTCCGTGTTGAACCGCCCCGCGCCATGAATTGCCGTCAGGCGCAACTCGCCCCGGCCGGTGTTCGTGAAGCCATGTGCTTCGCCGGGCGGGCTGACGACCACGTGGCCGCCGTCGACGACAACTGTTTCGTCGCCGATCTGGAACGTCGCCTGACCTGACTCGACCACGAACACCTCGGCGTAGGGGTGCCGGTGCAGCTTCGGACCGACCCCGGGTCTCGAGTGCACGAGGATGATCGAGAACGGCGCATCGTCATGATCCGCGCCGACGAATTCGTGGGCGTGCTCGGTGTGCTCGAGGTCGTCGAACGGAATGACGTGGTCAGTCACGGGTCGTCGCTCCTTCGCTGGCCGCGCCGCCACGGTCGGGCGTTCGAGCATCGTATCGGCTCGATGGGCCGTCGGCATGGTCTTCCGCTACCCGGATCGGTCTCCGCCAGCTACCTCGGCGGGAGGTAGCGAAGGGGATCGACGAACTCCTTGCCGTCCCGGATGGCAAAGTGGAGGTGGGACCCGAGGCTGCAGCCGGTATCCCCGACGGCCCCGATGATCGTGCCGGCGGCCACACGCGCGCCGACCGCCACATCGATCCGCGACAGATGCCGGTACCAGCTCTCGAAGCCATCGCCGTTGTCGAGGTGGATCTGCAAGCCTCCGCACTCGTCCCAGCCGGCGGAGGCGACAACGACCGTTCCGCCACGCGCCGCTCTCACCGGATCGCCGGTGTCGCCGTCGATGTCGATGCCCTGGTGAAATCCGTACTCCGTGAGCGACTCACCGAATCTCTGTGTGATCGGGCCCAGCAGTGGCCACTGCCAGCCTGCTCGCGCAGGCCGCGATGTGGCCGTCGGTTTCGGCGGTGGTTTCGACTGCGGGGCCGGACGGTCCTGGACCATGAACGTCACGGATTGCGACGAATGCAGCGCTCCGCCCCTTTGAGACAGCGCACCCGCGGCAACGCTTAACTGGACTTTTGCTCCATATGGCAGCGCTGCTGAGGGCTGGAGGACGAGGACAGTGTCAACCTCGGCCCACCGAAATGAGCCCGTGATTCGTTCACCGTCAAGGGAAGCGGCAAACGCCTGTTCGGCCGAGCGATGATCCATCGGCTCGGTGAAACGGACCGACACGGCCGCCGACCTTGCGACCCCGGTCCAGCCATCGCGTGGCCGGAAGCGGACGACCGCTGGGGGTTGTGGGGTCGGCGCCGGTTCGACCTCGATCGGGAGACGCTGCCTCGCCGCGAGAGCCACCATTGGCGACGGCGCCGCGGAGGGCGAGACCGAGACCGCGGGAAGGGCCCTGGCCTCGATCGGCGCCGGCGTCGACGGGACCCGGGCACCGATCGGCTCGACGTCAAGAGCGTAGGCGGCGATCGACCCGACCAGCAGGATCGCGACGAGGAACCTCGGCTGGCGAACAGCTCTGGGAGGCCGCGGGGAACGTGGGGAACGAGGCAACGGCAGGCTCCGCTTATCGGACGAGCCGGTAACGGCCGACCCAGAGCTTACGACCAGGGACTGATGGCGTCAGGTCTGGACGTCGGTGCGACGATTCGGAATGCCGGGGCGCTGACCGAGGCGAGCTCAGTGACGCATTCGCTCAGGCGGTCCCGGCGAGGAGGAGGTCGGCATGACAACGCGGACCCGAGACCGAATCATCGTCGAATTGCAGAAGGTGGGCCTGCCCGCCCGAGAGGGCGAGATACTTGAGATCATCGAGGCCGAATACGGAACTCGTTATCGCGTCGCCTGGGACGACGGGCACGAAAGCACCCTCCGACCAGGGGGGAGTGCCCGGGTTGTTCCGGCAGCGAAGCCCGTGACGCCGCGGAAGTAGCCGGGCTCCCAGGATCTCAGCCGAGCTCTTCAGCTCGCGCCGCGGGCTACATCACGGCGAAGGTTTCGACGACATCGACGGTCGCGCCGCCTGCGAGGACCGGGCAGCCCTTCGCGAGACGAACGGCGCTGTCGATGTCGTCGGCGGCAATGACCGAGTATCCCGACGGCGAGCCACTGCCACCGGGACTGACCGAACCGTCGGCGCCGATCACCTTTGTCTGCGATGCCGGGTTCCCGCCATCGACTAGTGCCGAGCCAATCTGGCCGAACCAGTCGTTCCAGGCCTGCATGACCTTTTCCTGGGCCTCCGGTGTTTCCGGCATCGAGCCGCCGCGGTAGACGAGAAGATAGTTCGCCATCGATCGAACCTCCTGCAATTCGGGTGTCCCCGGAGCCCTACTCCATGGCTCCGAACAGACGACGAACGCGAAACCGCCGAATCGACACGCTTCGACCGATTTCTCACGAGGCTTTTACGTCGGCACCCGCCCGCCCGAAAGCGGCAGCCTGCTAGTCACGATTGCCCCGGCCAGGCCGCCGACCATGCCGAGGGCCAAATCGAGCAACGTGTCGGCGTACGCCGTCGCGGCTTCGGGTGAGTTCGGGACGAAGGTGACGAACTCCGCCAACTCCCAGAGCACCGCCGAGGTGACCGCGTAGCCGAAGGCGAGGGCGATCCGCGTAGCGGGCGTCCAGTCCCCGTAGCGCAGCAGCAGCCCGACGGCCGAGGTGTGAAGGGCCCAGTTCACGAGGTGGTTCGCGTCGTCCCACCACTCGATCGTGTCGTACAGGTTCAGGGCGTTGCCGGCAACGTCGATGAGGAACGGCAGGCCAAACAGGATATCCGCGGTTACGGGAAACGGGATGCGCCGGCGCCCGAACAGCCACCAGCCGACCGGCACGATCAGCAGCGCGACCGGGTAGGCGATCGCTCGCCCGGTGAACGCCTTGCCCTGGAACTGCGGCAAGTCCGGGCTCAGGACGGCCCAGACGAGAAGACCGACGGTCGCCACCTTGATCGCCACGTCGGCGACGAGGGCCCGGCGCGTTGACTGGAGCTGGAGCCCTTGCACGCCGCGACTGTACGCGGCCGGGCGCGCCGGGCATGAAAAAACCGCCCGCTTGGAAAGCGGGCGGTCTGTCGAAACGCCTTGGTCAGGCGGTCTGGACGTTCTTGGCGCGAGCGCCCTTCGGTCCTTCCTCGACGTCGAACTGGACCCTCTCGCCCCCGGCGAGGCGATCGAAGTCGAGCGAGGCGGTGAGACCGTCGCGGTGGAAGAAGTAGTCCTTCCCGTCCTCGGCGGTGATGAAGCCGAATCCGCGGTCGGAAACGATCTTCTTGATGGTACCGGTGGTCATTAGGTGACCTCCTCAGTCTTCTCGAACGAGTAGCGGCAGTCGCACAGTCAGTTCGAGAAGAGGGAGACCACACGGACGCGTCACTACAGTAGCGACCCAAGAACTATACCACACTGGCTAGCACGCCTGTTCGAATCTCCAGGTCCAGGGTCCCCCGACCGCGGTGGGGCGGTCAATGCTTCGGGGTGCTGCGAGGCCATTCGGGCCAAACGCTCGGCCCTATTCCTGACATGTCGTGGCAACTTGCAGGCTAGTCTTGGGCGATGAGGAGTTGGGAGTGATCACAGAGCTGCGCAGGTACCTGATCAAGCCGGGGCGGATGGACTCGTGGCGGGAGTTCTTCGAAGAAGCCACGCGCGAAAGCCTTCGTCATGGCATCCGTGTGGAGTACGCGGGCGTCGACGCTGAGACGAACACGTTCGTCTGGCTCCGTAGCTTCGAGGACGAAGCGGACCGGGTTGCCCGCAAGGGCGCGTTCTACGGCTCTGACTGGTGGCTCGGCCGCGAGTCGAGTGCGATGGACCACGTTCTCGCGTACGAGGTCACGTTCCTGGACGCCACGCATGTGCGGGAAGGCGACGCGATCGCGCGGACTGGCTGGCCGGCACCGGGCGCCCCCGCGGGGTCGACGCCCGACGACCCGCCGGACGGCTGGGCCCGTTCGACGCGAGCCACGTTCACACCGAAGGAGAGCTCGCCCGAATAGCCTCCCGCGCTGTGAGGAGTTCACGAGCGTGTCACCGCCCTGGACACGAGGATTTCGCGGGATGAACCGAGACGTCGGCGGGCCGCGGCCGGCCGTGGGCCGGGAGCGCGCGGCCGCCGTGGGCCTGGTGCTCGCCGCGGCGGTGTCACCGCAGGTCGGTGCGGCGTTCGCGGTAACGCTGTTCGACGAGTTGGGTCCGGCGGGTGCGGCGTTCCTGCGACTGGCGTTCGCGGCGATCGTGCTGTGGGCGATCTGGCGCCCCCGGCTGGCCGGCGACCTGCGGCTAGCCGGGGCGTTCGGCGTCGCGCTCGGGCTGATGAACTGGTCGTTCTATGAGGCGATCGACCGGATCCCGCTTGGCGTCGCGGTGACGATCGAGTTCGCCGGCCCGCTGCTCGTGGCGGTGATCGGCTCGCGGCGGCCGCTCGACGGCGTGTGGATCGCGCTCGCCGCGGTCGGCATCGTGGTGCTCGTCGACCCCGGCGGCGGAAAGGTGGACCCGGCGGGTGTCGGCTTCGCCCTCGCCGCCGCCATATGCTGGATGGCCTACATCTTCCTGAACAAGCGCGTTGGCGCGGCGTTCCCGGGCGGCTCGGGGCTCGCGCTCGCGATGGCCATCGGTGCGCTGATCGTGCTCCCGGCGGGCGTGATCCAGGCGGAGGGCGCGCTTGTAGAGCCCGACATTCTGGGCTCGGCGCTCGTCGTGGCGCTCCTGTCCTCGGTGCTGCCGTACTCCCTCGACCTAGAGGCGCTGCGCCGGCTCCCGGAGGCGGTGTTCGGCGTGCTGATGTCGCTCGACCCGGCTGTCGCCGCGCTGGTCGGCTTCGTGGTGCTCGGCCAGGCCCTCGGTGCGCGCGAGCTGCTCGGTATCGCGATGGTGGTCGTGGCCAGCGCCGGGGCGGCTAGCCTCAGTCACCGAGCTGGATAGTTGCGTTCAGGCCCAAGCACGACGATTGACCTGAGGGTTTTCATCCTCACCGCTGTCCGCAGCGACTCGGAGAATCGACCCTCGCGGTGGCGCAGACTCGCTCGGGCCGATTGACGCATTCAACGCGCTTCTTGGTCCCGAAGCTCGATGCCCATGGCTCGAGTTAAGGCGCGTACCATACAACCTGCGGGTCGAAGGGCCACTCGCAGTTTGATGACCTGCGGGACATCCCTCGGGTCCGCGGCTGCTGGACGTTGTGGTCTGCGTTTGCTCCCCATAGATGGGGGCACGAGCCCGGATCAGAGGAGGATAAACGTGGCAGGCAAGACAGTGGTCCTGGCGTTCTTCAAGGACGAATGGGCCGCGGACGACGCGGTCGAGTCGCTGAAGAAGTGGGACAAGGCCGACAGCGACATCAAGCTCAACGCAATCGGCGTCCTCGCCCTCGACGACAACGGCAAGATCAAGACCCACAAGCTCGGCAGGCGCAACGTCGGCAAGGGCGCAGGCATCGGCATCCTGCTAGCGGTGATCGCCCCGCCGACCCTGCTCGCCGGCGCCATCGGCGGCGGACTGCTCGGCGCCTTCCATCACAAGGGCCTCGGCCTCAAGGCCGCGGACCGCGACCGGATCGCGGCGCAGCTCTCCGGCGGTCAGGCCGCCGTAGGCGTGCTCGTGGCCCGGGACATGGCGATCGAAGTATCCGCCAAGCTCAGTGACCTCGGTGGCACCGCCGAGGTCCACGAGGTGACCGAAGAGGCTGTCGCCGAGGTCGAGACGGCCGTCCCGGCCGTCGAGGCGGCCGAGCTGGCTGCGGGCGACGATCTGTCGATCCTCGACGGAGTCGGCCCGAAGTACGCCGACGCGCTGCGGACCGCCGGTGTAATCACCTTCGCTCAGCTCAGTCAGATGACGCCCGAGGCGATCGCCGAGACGCTGGCCAAGGCCAACGAGCCGTTGATCGCCGGCCACACCACCGACACCTGGCCCCGCCAGGCCAAGCTGGCGTCCGACAAGGAGTGGTCGGCGTTGCGGCGGTACATCGACTCCACGAAGAAAGCGGCTGTCGGCTAGGCCTACACCGGCGGTCGATCCGCCGTAAGCCGCTCGACGCGCCGCCGACCACCCTTGGCCGGAGGCGCGTCGTTGATTCGGGGGGGAGCGTGATGGATCGCAACCCTCACGTCGGCTCTCGTCGCCGAGGGCTTGGGCATGTTCCTGTTCGTCTTCGTCGGCATCGGTTGCCGATGATGGTGAAGGATCTCTTCATCACGCCAGTGACGTAGATCGCGCGTAGCGATATACTACGTGGGAGTATTGACAGACCCCTTGTCAAGCAGGGGCGAATCGGCTAGAATGTGGACCTGGCTGGCGTGTCAAGTCTTGACACGCCACGACGTATGTCCGGCACTTGGCGGAGCCGGCGTGCAGACCGAGCCGCCTCTGGCGGAGGGGCGTATCGGCCGTCAGTCGAGTTCAAAATCATTGCGTCGACGCGGATCGCCATGCCGCGTCTGATGCGAGCGCGGAGTCACCTTGATCCTGTTCAGCGAAAACCCAGAAGTCCAGGAAATCACCGCAACCACGGCGGTCGTTGCGACCGAGGAGCTCGAAAAGATCGAGCTCGAGGCAGCCGCCGAACCCTCACCGGATGTCCCTGCCCCGAAGGCCGATGCGGAGTCCGGCGACGGCCTCGACATCGAGGATTCAACGCGGCTCTACCTGCGCGAGATCGCGCGGGTGCCCCTGCTCAGCGCAGAGGAAGAGGTCGTCCTCGCAAAGGGGATCGAGCTCGGGCTCCGGATCCGGACTGAGCCGTGGACGGCCGTCCTCGATCTCCACGAGTGGACACTCCACGAGACGGAGGCGAAGACGCGCGCCAGCAATCCCGTGCACGCCCTGCCGTTTGGCGCAGAGGCTCACAGGATCGTACGCAGCGCCATCGCCGACGACTCGGCGGGTGACCTTCTCGTCACCGCGCCGCGCTTCGGGTTCACCGGAGCCGCCGCCGAGGCCCAGGGCGGCCCGGCATCGGAGCTCCTCGAGCGGGCCCGAAACCTGCGCGCGGTCTACAACGAGCGGCTGGACGCCGAGGCGTTCCTGACCCTCCTCGACTGGGTCCACCAGGTCGGCTCACGACAGGCATTCCGCGACGAGCGGACGCTCGTGGCGATGCTCACGTGGGCCCGCGATGAGGTTGCGATCCCGGCGGTCCGTCGGTGGGTCGAGGCCGGCAACGATGCCGACCTGCTCATCCAGCTCGGCTATCGGCCGTCCGACGAGGGAGAGCCGGAGGGCGTCCTCGTAGAGATCGGCAAGAGGGCCCGCGATCACCTGACGTCCGCGAACCTGCGGCTGGTCGTTGCCAACGCCAAGAAGTACATGAACCGCGGACTCGGCTTCCTGGATCTCATCCAGGAAGGCAACGCGGGGCTGCTTCGAGCCGTCGACAAGTTCGAATGGCAGCGCGGCTTCAAGTTCTCGACCTACGCGACGTGGTGGATCCGCCAGGCGATCCAGCGCGGCCTCGCGGACCAGTCGCGGACGATCCGCATTCCCGTCCACATGGTCGAGACGATGCAGCGCGTGACCCGGACGACGCGTGAGCTCACCGTTCAGCTCGGCCGCGAGCCGACGAGCGAGGAGATCGCGACGACCCTATCCGAGGACCCGCGTTGGGCGATCACTGCGGATCGGGTCGAGGAGGTCCGGCGCTACGGCCGGCTGCCGATCTCGCTCGAAACGCCGATCGGCGAGGAGGGCGACACGGAGCTCGGGAGCCTCATCGAGGACCCCAACGCCGTCTCGCCGCTCGACGCGGTCGCCGATCAGCTCCTCAAGGAGCAGCTGGCGCGAGCGCTCGACAGCCTCGACGGCCGCGAGGAGCACGTTCTCCGGCTCCGATTCGGCCTGGACGACGGCCGTCCTCGGACGCTCGAAGAGGTCGGCAACGAGTTCGGCCTGACCCGTGAGCGGATCCGGCAAATCGAGTCGCACGCCCTGCGCAAGCTTCGCCATCCGTCCCGCAGCCGCAAGCTCCGGGAGTACGTCTCGGAGTAATCCCGGGATCCACCGCCGGGTGCCTTCAAACCGAAGGCGCCCGGCGTTTTTGATTCTCGCCCGGCCAGGCCCGATACGATTGCTCCCTGACTTCGAACTGAGGGTCGAGATGGAAACAATCGCGGTCGTCCTGAGTGTCGGCACGGACCGGATCGACGAGTTCGAGAAGGGATTTCGCGAGCAGGAGCTGCCGGTCTGGCAGGACCTCCGGGCGCGCGGCGCGTTGCTGCGGGCATCGCTCTCGCGACTCGACATCTCGTCGCGCGGCGTGGAAGGCGCCACGCAGTACCTCATCGTGGCGGTCTTCGCGACCGACGAGGGCCACCACGAGCACGATTCGCATCCGGGCTTCGCCGCCTGGAACAAGCAAGCCGACGAGTACCAGGTCGCGGGTGCGCTGGCCTTTGGCGGCGAGACCATCCTTGCGCTCGAGGCCTGACTCGGAGATAAGGTTCGCGGGAGGCTGCCAATGAAGATCGGGGTCATCGTTCCCCAGGGCTGGACCGGCGAGTACGACGGCTGGGAACCACTCGATGCGTGGCGCCGGACGAGCGAGGTCGCCAAGCAGGCCGACGAGCTGGGCTTCGATTCGATCTGGCTGTTCGACCACTTCCATACCGTCCCCCGCCCGACTGACGAGATCACGTTCGAGTCGTTCACCTCGCTATCGGCGCTGGCGGCGTTGACGTCGCGGGTCCGCCTCGGGCACGTCGTCATCTGCACGGCGTTCCGGAACCCGGCGCTCACTGCAAAGATGATCTCGACGATGGATTCGATCAGCGCCGGGCGGATGGAGCTTGGGATCGGGGCCGGCTGGAAGCGTGACGAGTGGCTGGCCTACGGCTATGGCTTCCCCGAGACGAAGGAACGCCTGGCGGCACTCGGCGATCACCTCGAGGTCATCACCCGGATGCTCGACGGCGACAAGCACCAGCACGCGACGTTCGAGGGCCGCTACACGAGCGTCCGAGACGCGATCAACGTCCCGAAGCCGATCCAGAAGCCGCGCGTGCCGATCATGGTCGGCGGCAACGGCCCGAACGTGACCTGGCGTCTCGCCGCCCGGCATGCCGACGAACTAAACGTCGATGGGATGACGGCGGACGAGGTGGCCGAGGCGCTGCCGGTGATTCGGAGCCGGTGCGAGGAGGTCGGGCGAGATCCGGCTTCGCTCCGCCTCTCGGTCCACGTCTGGCAGGGGAACGTCGCTCCCGCGGGACAGGCCCGGGTGGACCAGCTCGGCGGGTATCGCGATGTCGGCGTCGATCGGGTGATGACCCTGATCCGTGCCTCGGCGACCTCTGCCGACGCCCTGGCCTCCTTCGCCGACGATGCCCGGGCCGCTGGCGCCGAGCTCGCCTGAGACGCATCGGCCAGACAGCTGGCTGACGGCAGAGGGCTAGGCGCGGCTCAGATCTCGGCTGGCCGGCGCCGCTCCTGGAGGACGAAGAAGGCGATCATGAGGCCCGTGAGCGTCGCGACGCCGCCGCCGTAAGACGTGAGCGTCCCGCGTTCGAGGAACCCGTCCCGGAATACGAACAGGGTCACAAGCAGGGCGAGACCGTTGAGGATGAACAGGGCGGCCGGCGCGCGGATCTCGTCCCAGTCGCGGGCATTGGCCATCGTCCCGCACCAGAAGGACCAACCCAGGAACCACGCAGCGACGATCCGGGCGTCGAGCGGGTTGAGCTCCCACGGCCAGCGATTGGCGGCGAACTCCGGGTTGATGACGAGCAACAGCCCGAACATCAGCAGAAAGCCGGTGACAAAGACGAGGAAAGCCTTGAATAGCCCCACAAGGGGCCCGCCGGTCGGAGGCGGCTCGGCCCGCATGATGCCGCGCGGGATCAGGTAGAGCATCACGACCGGCTCGAAGATGTACAGGACGATCCAGAGGTGGGCCACAGGCGACTGGAACGGGTTCCATGTGAACTCGTCGATGTGCCAGTAGGTCGCGAGCAGCAGCGTTCCGGTGAAGACGAGGTTGCCCCAGACGATCCAGCGCAGTCGTAGCCAGTTCGCTTGTCGCATCGCGTAGAGGAAGAACACCGTCCGGAAGAGGTAGCCGGCCCCGATGAAGGCCTGGGCATAACGCGGCTGAACGTCCCAGGCGAAATATCCGGGGATCGCGTCGGGGAAGAAGAACATCCAGATCGAGAATGTGGCGGCAAAGAGGGCGCCGATCAACCCCCACCCGATCTGCGTGCGCGGCGGCCAGGGCATTGCAACTCCCTCCTAGCTCGCCGGCCACCGAGAGCCGACGCCTAGAACGTACCAGCAGGTCGTTGCCTCCCCGTCTCGTCGGACGCGACCGGAGTCGCTACGCTGATGCCGACAAGGAGGGCCACGCATGTCGATCGCTCGACCGGAGTTCCACCTCGCCCAAGTGAACATCGGAATCCTGCGGGCTCCGCTTGAGTCGCCGGAGATCGCAGACTTCGTCGCCCTCCTTGACCCGGTCAATGCCCTCGCCGACGGGAGCCCGGGCTTCGTCTGGCGATTGACGGGCGATGGCAACAACGCGACCGACGTGAAGGCCTTCGGCGGAACCGGGATCATCATCAACATGTCCGTCTGGCGCTCGCTCGACGAGCTCCGTGACTTCGTTTATCGGTCGAGCCACGTGGACGTCCTGCGCCGGCGGCGGGAGTGGTTCGAGAAGCTGGCCGAGGCCCATCTGGCGCTGTGGTGGCTGCCGGCTGGCCGCCTGCCGACAGTCGAAGAGGCCGAGTGGCGGATCGGGCTCCTCCGGCTCCACGGACCGACCGCCGAGGCGTTCACATTCCGATCGCCCTTCGGCCCGCCGGCACCCTCGCGACGACGTGGGCCCGCGATCGGCGCGGAGTTCTGCTGGGCGGGTTGAGCCCCATGGCGGCGGCCAAGCCGATCTCCATTCTGACGTGCGCCAACTGCGGCACGAAGAACAGCATCACGCCGAGCGACCGCGGCGCGCCGCACTGCGGCAAATGCGGCAAGCCCCTGCCCTGGCTCGTCAACGCCGATGCATCGACGTTCGAGGTCGAGACTCGCGCCGCCCCGACCGTCGTCGTCGACCTCTGGGCGCCGTGGTGCGGACCGTGCCGCATCGTCGGCCCGATCCTCGAGGAGCTGACACGCGAATACGCCGGCCGTCTCAAGGTCGTAAAGGTCAACGTCGACGAGAACCAGAGCCTCGCCGTCCGGTACGACGCGATGAGCATTCCAACGATGATCGTGATGCGTGACGGACAGGTCGTGGATCGGATCGTTGGCGCGCTCCCGAAGCCGGCGCTCACCGCTCGGATCACGCCCCACCTCAAGCCCCCGAAGAGGGCGAAACCGGCCTAGACAAAGCGGCACTCGGCGGTGCCGCAGGCGGAACACCCTCTCGCAGCTGAGTAGTCGCCGTGCCACACTTACCAGGTTCAGCGGCTCGCCGAGCATTCGCGGTTACGCGCTCCCGAACCGCTAGCTGCGCTTCGCCAAGCGGACGAGCGGCGGCCCGCCCCCGCCGTCGCTCGTCTCGCTTACTCTCGCCAACATGCCAACTATCCAGCCTGATTCACTCGCCCTCGGCCGACCGACCGCGGTGGTTTTCGACCTCGGCGGCGTCCTCATCGACTGGAACCCCCGCTACCTCTATCGAAAGCTGTTCGATGACGAGGCGGCGATGGAATCGTTCCTGGCCGACGTCGTCTCGCCCGAGTGGAACGGCCAGCAGGATTCCGGACGAACCTGGGCGGAGGCTGTCGAGGTCCTCAGTCGCGAACACCCCGAGCAGAGTGACCTGATCGCCGCCTACTGGCATCGCTGGCAGGAGACCCTCGGCGACGCGATCGCCCCGACCGTCGAGATCCTGGAGGGTCTGCGCGAAACGGGCGTCAAGCTGTACGCCCTGAGCAACTGGTCGGCCGAGACGTTCCCGGTGGCACGGCCGCGCTACCCATTTCTCGAGTGGTTCGACGGGATCGTCATCTCCGGCGAGGTGAAGCTCGCCAAGCCGGACCCGCGGATCTTCCGGCACCTGCTCGACCGCTACGACCTCGACCCCGTCGCGACCGTGTTCATCGATGACTCGGAGGCAAACGTCCGGGCCGCGGCGGCGCAGGGCCTCGTGGCGCTCCGGTTCGAGGGTGCGGCAACGCTGCGAAGTGACCTCGTCCGGCTCGGGCTGCTCGACTAGGCGGTCGTCGCGGTCTCTGGCTCCGTGTCGCCGTCGACGCTGACCGGAGCGTCCGACGGGACGACGATCAGGGTCACGTCATTGAAGCCGAGGCGGACACGGCCCTGGCCCTTGGCGAACCGCAGGCGCCGGCCACCGCTGATGTCGGCCCGGAGCTCGCGTCCCCCGATGTCGACCCGGAGTTGAGCCGTCGGTCCTTCGAAGATCACCCGTTCGATCGTTCCCTCGATGACGTTCTCGAACTCCGCACCCTCGCCGTCCTGGAGGACCACGACATCCTCCGGTCGCAGGTAGGCCACGACCTTGTCGCCGATCGCGGCCGGAACGTGACTCCGGCTCCGCAGAAGTATCCCGCCGCTCGACACGATCGTCCGGGCGTCCTCGCCGGAGCCCTCGACGCCGCTCACCGTTCCCGGGAGGCCGTTGGTCGACCCGATGAACTCGGCGACAAAGGGCGTCCTCGGCTGGAGGTAGATGTCGGTTTGCGTGCCGATCTGCTCGGCGCGACCGGCGTTCATGACAACGATCCGGTCCGAGATCGCGAAGGCCTCCGACTGGTCGTGGGTGACGTAGATCGCCGTCTTCCCGGTCCGCCGCTGGAGTTCGAGGATCGAGTATTTGAGGGTGTCGCGCAGGTTCCTGTCGAGCGCGGAGAGGGGCTCGTCGAAGAGCAGGACCCGCGGGTCTGTTGCGAGCACTCGCGCGAGCGCCACCCGCTGCTGCTGGCCCCCGGACAGCTGCGACGGCATCCGCGCGCCGTAGCCGGTCAGGCCGACGAGCGCGAGCATCTCTTCGACGCGGGCATCGCTGGCCGCCTGCTTCATACCCTTCACCGACAGGCCGAAAGCGATGTTCCGGGCCACGGACAGGTGGGGGAAGAGAGCCGGCGTCTGGAATACGAACCCGATATTGCGCGCCCGCGGCGGCAGCCAGGTGACATCCTGGTCGTCGAATTCGATCCGTCCGCCGCTCGGCTCGACGAGGCCGGCGATCATTCGCAGCGTCGTCGTCTTGCCGCAGCCCGATGGACCGAGCAATGTCAGCAGTTCGCCGTCGGCGACTTCGAGGTCGAGCTCGTGAACTGCCACGGTCTGGCCGTAGTGCTTCGAGAGCTGGGAGAGGCGGACGGTCGACATCAGATCAGGTACGTCCCCTTGAGGTAGCGCGTCCCGAAGACGCGGAAGAACAGCAGGACGGCGCCGAACGAGATCAGCTGCATCGTGACCGCCAGCGCGGCGGTCGTCGGCGCCAGCCCGGCGGTCCGAACGAGGTTGAACACGCGGAGAGGCGCCGTCGTGATGTCCGGTGGGTGAACGAAGAGGGTCACGAGGTACTCGTTGAAGACGATGATGAACGAAAGCATGAGCCCCGCACTCACCCCGGGCCCGATGAGCGGGAACACGATCCGCCAGAACGTCTGCCAGCGGTTCGCCCCGAGACAGGCCGCCGCCTCCTCGAACACGATCGGCAGGTCCTTGAGGGCCACCACGATCGGGGTGAGCATCAGCGGGAACGTTCCGACCACCATTGCCAGGACGAGGCCCCACACGGATGTGGTCAGGTGGTACGTGAAGTTGTAGACGAGAACGAGCGAGATGCCGATGACCGCGCCGGGCACGTACAGCGGCAGCGTCAGCGCCGAGAAGAGCAGCCGCTTGCCGGGGAACGGGTAGCGCACGATCGCGTAGGCGCCCGGCAGGGCGACGAGCAGGTTGATGACGAGCGTCAGGCCGGCGACCCGGAAGCTCTGCAAGAGGTTTTCGCCAAAGCTGCCGAGGACGTACTGGAAGTTCTGGACGGCGTATGTCCCGCCAGGCCCGGTGAAGGAATACGCCAGCAGCGTCAGGAACGGCAGGACGAAGACGATCAGCACGAACCAGATGTAGGCGTGGCTCAGCAGGTCGACCAGCCGGCGACTGGTCACGCGCCGCACGCGCTCCTGAGCGCCTGGGGCGCGGGTGGCAGGAGCGGTTGGCGCGGACATCTCGCCAGCTGTCATTGGACGAGCGCTCCGCGTGAATAGCGCAGCGAGAAGTAGCTGACGGCGAAGGCGATCGCCAGGAGAACCACGCTCATCGCGCTCGACAAGCCGTAGTCAGTCTGCACGACGCCACGCTGGTAGAGCGTCCAGGCCAGCGCCCGCTGCTCGTTCATCGAGCCGAGCAGGACCGGCTCGGCGAACGTGCCGATGTTCCAGCCGAACACCATGAGGATCCCCGCGATCACGCCGCTCCGGGTGAGCGGGAGAAGGATCCGCCGGAACGTCTGCCACGGCCGCGCCCCAAGGCAGGCGGCCGCCTCCTCGAGCGTCGGGTCGACGTTGCTCAGGGCCGCGCCGATGTTCATCACCATGAACGGGAACGTGAACACCGACATGGCGAACACGACCGACGGCATGCTGTAAAGGACGGACGTGCTCGGGATTCCAAGCGCCTCGAACAACGGCGTTGCGGGCCCTCCCGGCAGCAGGATGAAGCGCATCCCGAACGCGATGTAGAGCGCCCCGAACATCGGGAAGACCATGAAGGCCCGGACGATGTCGCGATAGCGGACCTTCCGGACCAGGATATAGGCGAATGGGAAGCCGAAGATGAGGTTGACGATCGTCGAGAGCCCCGCGAGCTGGAGCGTCACGAGGACGTTCGGGAGGTACCGCGAGAACATGGCGTTGTAGTTCGCGGTCGAATACTCGGGGCCCTGCGGCGAGAGGTACGACGACCCGAGCGTGAAGCTCATCTGAATGATGAACGTCACCGGGTAGTAGAGGAACGCGACGACGAGGAGCATGGACGGGGCGACGAGCGCGAGGCCAATCAGCCGGCGGTTCCGCTCGCGCCGGCGGACCTCGTCCGCGCTCGACAGCATCGGCAGGCTCAGGGGCTCGGCCATCGTCCGCTCATGGTGCACCAACACGGGGCGTCCCCGCCGCGCTCGAGGCGGGCGGGGACGCGAGCCGCGGTGGGTCTACTGCCCGAGCTTCGAGGCGTAGTAGTCCTGCCACTCCTTCTGGGCCGCGTTGTAGGCCTTCCAATCGACGGCCTTGAATGTCTGAATCTGGTCGAGATTCGGGAAGTAGCTGAAGTAATCGGCTGCGAACCAGTCCGGGACCTGGTCGACGTAGTCGGGACCCAGGAAACCCTCGCTGAGCTCGCTCCATGGACCGTGGTCGATCGGCCACGCGTTCGGGAACTGGACCTCCTTGCTGAGGCGCCAGTTGATGAACACCTGGGCGAGGACCGGGTGCGCCGCGCCCTTCGGAACCCACAGGTAGCCGTTGACCGGGAAGACGGCGGACGGCACGAGCAGGGCCGCGTCCGTGTTGCCGCCGAAGTACTCGAGCCGGGCGAGGCTGTTCCAGAAGCTGACCGCATCCACGGCCCCGCTCCGGAGCAGCTGCTGCATCTCGGCGGAGTCCGGCGTGTACTTGAGGACGTTCGGGTAGACGTTCGCCATGACCCAGTCGACGACTTCCTTCATCTGGGCCGCGTCCTTGTAGTCCTTGCCGAGCTCAGACGCCAGGCCGAGGAACAGGCCGCCGTTCGTGATGTCGCCGGGCGGCGGCAGGATCACCTTGCCCTTGAGCCGCGGATCGGCCAGATCCTGAAGCGTCTTCATCCAGCCGGCCCGGGACTTGCTGTACACGACGCCGGGGAACGCGGTCGACTGGAACGCGATCGTGGTCGGGTCGTGCTTGAAGATGTCGAGGACCATGCTCGCGTTCGGAATGAGGTCAGACGGGAAGACGTTGTCGACGAGGCCCTGGTCCACGGCATCGGCCCAGTAGTTCTCCTCGACGGCGATCACGTCGTACGGAGCCGGGTTGCCGCCCGTGCTCGCGGCAGCCAGTTTCGTCAGATAGGTGCTCGGCTGCTGCGTCCCCTCATAGGTGAGCTTCACGTCAGCGCCGTACGTGTCCTTCACATACTTCTGGAACTGATTGACGAGCTCGTCGTTCGCCGTGTACGTCCAGTTGCCGACGACAACCGAACCCTCGGCCGCGATCGCTGCCTTGATCTCGTCGTCGGTCATGTCCTTGTTCACGATGGCAACATGCTTCGTCCCGGCGGCGGGGCTCCCGCTCCCGGCCGCTGCGGGCGAGGCCGTGGCGGCTACGCTGCCGCCTGCTGGTGCCTGTGAGGCCGTTGTGCCACACGCGGCGGCGATGATGGCCACCGAGAAGGCGACCGCCCCGATTCGCAAGAGTCGCGAGATCCGCTTGCCGGAATGCATCAGACGAATCCTCCTCCTCGTGCCCGAAGGCGTTACTGCTGCCACGCTCCAAAGGTGGCATAGACCCGGTCCCGAATGTGCTCCACAACGTCCTCGGAAACGGGGCGAGCGTCGGCGATCGTGTACTCCAGGCCGGCTTTGGCGACGTAATCAGCCAGCCCCCGCATCGCCGTCGCCGCATTATCCCAGCTGATGCCCATGGCCTCGGGGCGGATGTCCAACTCCGTCCGCCTCAGTGACGACAGCACCAACTCTGGATCGTTGTCCTGGAGTACCGCGCCGAAGTAGGTTCCCAGGCCCACGGCCTGGCCATGAATGAAGTGACGACCTGTCAGGGCTTCGAGCCCGTAAAGGTAGCAGTGGTCGACGCCGTCCATGTGGCGGGTATTCCAGCCCGCGTCGTGGAATGCGGCGCCACCCCAGCGGTGCGCGAGCATCAGCGTCCGAATGCCGTGGTCCGAGACCTCTCGGATCTCGTCGAGATTGGCAAGGACGTCCTCGAGCTGCGCGCGAGCCTCGTCCACCAGGCGTTGGTCATACGGCCATCGGCGCTCCTCCTTGCCCGCATCCCGGGCGAGCTTCCAGTCGAAATGGGCAGTGTGGTAGCAGAGGACGTCGCCAAGGCCGCTCCTGTTCAGCAACGGAGGTGCCGCACGGATGACGTCGTAATCGACATAGACGGCCTCCGGGACCGCCCAGCCCAGAGCCGCGAATGTGCCGCCCTGGCGGAGAGCGGCCCGATGGGCGAACGGGGCGTTCGTGGTCGTCGCCGTCGGAACCTGGAAGAGAGGCGTGCCTCGGCTCCAGGCGAAGAACTTGGCGACATCCATCGCCCTGCCACCGCCAAGTCCGATGACGCTGGCGAAACGTGGCTGCCGCTCTTCCTCGGCCTCGAGCTCCTCGAGCTCGACGGAGTCCGCAAAGTGGACGCCCGCGAGGTCCGGGCCGAATTGGTGCTCGAATCCCGGCCAGAGATCCGCCATCGTGACCACCAGGTAGGGCCGATGGGCGAAGTGCTTCAACTCGCCGACGAGCTCGCGACCGAAGACGGTCTGGAATTGGCCACCCGTCGACAGCCTGGCGGCGCCCGGGGCGTTGGCCGACACGGCTGTTCCGCTCATCCGGCGAGCCTCCAACTGGCCCGGGCAAGCCGCCACTGCCTCCTTCGCTGGGCCAGATTAACGATAACGCTTGACGTTTTCATCCCCTTGGAACGATAGCCGCCAGTGTCAATAGGCCCCGGTCCCGGATCACGCACGAAAGGAATCACTCGCGCCCTCGCCAGCAATCGAATCGGGCTCAGAAGCCGCCGAAGTCGCCGCCGAAGTCGCCGCCCCCGCCGAAGTCACCCCCGCCGAAGTCCCCGCCGTCATCAAATCCAGCGTCGGCGGTATCGGACGCATCGCCCTCCGCGGACTCGGTCCCGGAATCGCCGCTCTCGCTGCCCTCCGGCCCGGGCCCGGGATCGTTGTCGAAGAACGACTGGGCGATCGCAGTACCAATGAAGCTCGCGGCGAGCGTCGTCATGAACCAGCTGCCGAGCCCGAAGCCTGCGTTCCCGCCCCACGCACGCTCGATCGTCCCCGGCTGGCGGACCTCCGCCCGGGTCGCCGCGCGGGCGAGCGAGGCCGGGTCGTCACCGCGAATCTCACCCGGTGGCACGTGCTCTGCAAGCGCCTGCAGCGCCTGGCGGCGCTGTTCGGGGGTCAGGCTGGCGAACGCCTCCTCATGGGCGCGCTCGATCTCCTCGGGCGGTGCCGTCGCCAGCATGTACCGGTAGCGAGCGAGCGCCTGCTCGTCCGTCAGTTCGGCAGTCTCGTTTCTGTTTCGGTTGAGAAGGCCCATTGGTCCGCTCCTCGCTGGGTCGTTCGAACAATTGCGACAAGTGTGCGCCGCGCTGCCGCGTGGCTCAACCGCCGGTTACCACCACCAGCTTGTCAATTCCAGACTCCGCGCCCCAGACCTCGCCGGGCCGACCGTGGAGCTGGCGAACAGCGGCGTTACCACTCGGAAGGGCGACTGATGTGAACGCCTCGCCGCCCGGCTCGAATCGGACGATCGAGTTCGCCCCGAAATCGGTCAACCAGACGACGTCCTGGTCGTCGACGAAGACGGCATAGGCCTGCGGGCCGTCGCCGGGCAACGGCCACTCCTGCCATGCGCCAGTCGCGGGATCGTGCAAGGCGAGCTGCCCGGCATTCCACTCGCTGACCCAGATCCGGCCCCGCGAATCGGCCCAGACGCGGCGCGCTCCCTGGTCTGGGGTTGGCGGATCGACGACGGTCGCCTCGCCCGTTGTCGGGTCGATACGGGCAATGTGGCTGCCGGCCAATGAGGCGTACCAGACATTGCCGTCCGGCGCGACGGTGATGCCGTACGGTCCACGGCCCTTGGGTGCATCGAACACGGTCACCTCGCCGGTCGCCGGATCCAGGCGCCCGTAGACGCCCGACTGCCCGGTGAACCAGAGTGTGCCCGACGGGTCGAAGACGGCCGTGTTCAAGTTGGTGTTCGTCCGATCCGACGGTAGCGGAAAGGACCGGACCTGATCGGTCGCCGGGTCGACCCGGATGATCGCGTTGAGACCGCTATCGGTGATCCACGCGGCGCTGTCAGGCCCGGTGATCACCCCGTGCGGTGAGGAACCGGCGCCGAGCGGTATCTCACGGACGGTGCCGGTCGCAGGATCGAGGTGGCCGAGAACTCCGGCGTGCTGGCCGGTGTACCAGATCCCGCCATCTGCGGCCGGCGAGACGTCGTGCGGGTGCGACCCTGCCGGAACGTCGTACTCACGAACCGCCAACTCGGCGGCCGTGCTCGCAGGCTGGCTCGGAGAACCCGATGGGAGGACCGCGCTGGGAGCGCCGGTCGACGTCGGACTCGATGCCGGCGCGCTACTCGGCCCGGGCGACCCGCAGGCGACTGACACGAGCAGGACGACCACGACGGCGACCGATCGGCTGGCTGGCTGGCACAGCATGTCGGGGAGTCTGCCACGACGTCTCGAATCCGACCGCGCGCGGTCGCTCAGTGGCACGCCGGGCTGGCTCCGGGCCACCCGTACTCGTCCGCGGGCTCACGGCCCCGAGACGACACGCGGCTACCGGACGTCTTGACGGAGGCCGGCGAGGACGAGAGCCGATAGCCCGGTCTCCGGCATCCAGCGAACGATCCACGCCCTGGGTGGGCGCTTGATCGGACCCGAGCGGCCGTCAACGACATTAACCGCCGCTTGGGGGCTGCCGTCCGTGAACCGGACCGTGACGCTGCCGAGCGGCGTGGATCCATCGAGGTACGCCGGCGGGCAGTCGAACGTGTCGCCGCAGAGCAATGATCGCCAGACCGTGGCGGCGAGGACCTCGGGCGCATCGTCGGGAAGAGCATTGATGGCAGCCCTCGCCATCCGCTGGCATGTGCCGCGGTCGACGTCCCGGCAGTTCAGGTCAGCCGGCGTTGTGCGAGCGAGAGTTGGCCTGTCGGCCGCCTCGACCGGAGCTGCAATGGCGAGGCCACTGCCCGACTCCCGTCGAGCGGTCTCGGCCCGTCCGTCACGGGGCGAGCCCATGCTCGAGAAGGCAATGCCCACGACGGCCACGAACCCGAGGAGGACCGCCACGACCGTCCGCCGGCTCCGCGCCTGGCTGCCGTCAACGACAGCCGCCGATACTTCGAACTCCATCCGCCCTAGCCTACTCCGCGCCGTTGCGGATTCGGCCGGGCCGACTCGCTCAGCTATGGCCTGGGCGGCAGGAAGGTCAGCCCGGCTAGCGACTGGGCGATCCGATCCCACTCCTGGCGTCGGCCCTCCAGGATCGCCGCGGCCAGCGCCCCGCCCTCGGTCCCGACCGTCGCGACCGGTGGCGACGGCTGCGCCGCGGTTGGCGTCGTGGTCGCCGGCCTGATCCGCGCTGATGTCGGCTGAGATGCCGGCTGTTGCGAGGGGAATGTAGCGGCCGGCAAACGCGCCGTTTGTGACCTGGAGGAACGTCCCGGTCCGGTCCTCGAGGGTCGCCGCAGGATCGAAGGCAACGATCGCGTCGAAGTTCGCGCCGCTGGCATGTGGGAACAGCATCCGCCGAGCCACTTTCGGCGGTTGAGCCGGGGCGAAGGCGACCACCGTCGTGTTGGCCGCAACCCGGAAGTGACGCGGCGGATCGAACCGCCGGATGACCCTGACCGTCGCGGCGGCAGTCGCTGCGGCGGCTGCCGCGGCCGGCTTCTTGGCAGCCCGCAGGTACTGCCCTTCCTGGAACCAGAGCTGCTCCGCGGGCCACCATGCGCGGGCGAAGTCTGACCAGGCGATCCACTCGCCGGCATATGCCGGGCCCATCACGGCCAGCGGATCGAGGAGCCGCGTCCGCCCAGCCGACCAGCCGATCAGCGTGACCCGGTGACCGAGTTTGAAGCGCGGGCTCCAGCGCCGATGATGCGCCGGCAGCTCGCTGTAGGTCACGCCGGCGACGAGCGCCCCGCCATTGGCGAGACGACGCTGAACCTCCCGTTCGTTGCATCGTTCGATGGCGACCGACGTCTTATAGCGAACCTTCATCGCCCGGACCATGTGGCTGGATCGGCTGCCGCCGCGGGTGTCCGAATCGCCCGAGGCACCGGCCAGGGCCGCCACCTCCGCGTGCGTCGCCGGCTTCTGGCCGAGCCATCCCACATTCGCGCCGTTCAGGAGCGCGGTGAACGTGCATGCCCAGAACGGCGGGCCGTCGAATCGCTCGTTGACGAACGGCGGAACGAACGTCAAACGGTCCCCGATCTGCTCGTACCTGCCTGCCTCAGCCATAGCTCGCCCTCCGGCGTTCGGCGCCTCGTCTCGCCGGGCGCTGATCCCGATCTTGGACGCCAGCCGTCTGCGCCACGTCTGGACGCAACCGAGACGCGAGCGCGATGATGAGGGTGCAGTGTCTGGGGGACCGCCGTCCAAAGGCGGTGTCGCGGAGGATCCCGACCGTGGTGAAACTAAGGTCGAGCGAGGCGAAGCCGCTCACCACCCTGATCCTTGTCGCCGTAATAGTCCTGGTGGCCGGGCTTGGCGGGTTCTATGTCCTCATCAACCTGCCTTCGTACCTGACGTCCAGCTCGCTGACGATCGTCGTCCTGCTCGTGGCTGGCTTCGTTGCGGTGACGCTGTTGCTCTACCTCGGGACGATCATCCTGCGGACCGCCGGGCTGTCGACGAAGAAGGAAGCGTTCGGCATGCCGGAGGGGTCGATCCGGGCCCTGATCGCGCTGAGCCTCATCCTCATGTTCGCGATCATCGGCGTGACGGTGCTCTACACCGGGATGGGCGGCGAGCCGATCCAGTCCAATGGGATCTCGGCGGCCCAGCTGGAGCGCCTCGAGAACGTCCAGATCATCTCGATCTCGGTCGTCGATCCGGCCGCCAGCCCCGGATCCGAGCGCTTCAACGTCACGGCTCGGCCCGAGCTCAGCCAGGCTGGGCACGACTTCGGCCTGCAGCTCCTCACGACGGTCAGCACCCTCGTCGTCGCAGTGGCCGGCTTCTACTTCGGATCCCGAGCGGTCGCCCAGGGCGCGAAGTCGGCGGCTGCCGCCCAGACTGCCGCCGCCCAGACGGCTGCCGCGGCAGCCGCCGGGACGGTCGGCGGCGCGGTCGTCGCGGGAGTCGACGGATCGCCGACGGCCACGGGCGTGGATGGAACGAATGTCGCGCCACTCGCCGAGGACGAGCTCGTCGGCGCAGTCGAGGACGTCAGCGACGACGCCGGTCCACCCGCGGGCGAGGTCGCGGTCGAGGTCGATCTCGGCGAGGACGGCGAACCGGTCGTCAACGGCGGCAAGACCGAGGACGATCTGTCGCCGGGCGCCAAGCCTCCCGCGACCTGACTGCGCTCGCTGTCGATTCCGCGACCGGCCGTTCGTCGTTGGTTCGAGGGCGAACCGAACGACAACCGACAACGGAAGCCCGGGAGCTAGGAGATCGACCAATGGGCGACAACAAGGTCATCCACTTCGAAATCGTGGGGCGCGACGGAGCAGGGTTGCAGCGCTTCTACACCGACCTGTTCGGGTGGAAGCTGAACACCGACAACCCCGGTGGCTACGGGATGACGGACCCCAGCCAGACGGGGGTCGTCGTCGGGATCGGGGTCTCGCCCGACGGCGGCGCGGGTCACGTCACGGGTTACGTCGCCGTGGACGACGTCGAAGCGGCGCTGGCCCGTGCGGCTGAGCTGGGCGGGACCGTCGTCATGCCGAAGTTCAGTCCCGGACCCGGAGCGGTCCTCGGCCTCCTGGCCGATCCCGAGGGGCACGTCATCGGCGTCACCGAACTCTGACCTTCACCCTCCTCCAGCGGAGCCGGTCGCCATCGACCGGCTCCCAGCTCGGCCCTATCCTTTCTGGGTGACGCTCTATCGCCTCGATCCACCGGACGACCTGGTAGCGCCGACCCTCGTCGCCGCCTTCGACAGCTGGATCGACGCGGGGGGCGCTTCCTCGATGGCCGCGGGGCAGCTGGCCGATGGCGGCGAGATCGTCGTCGAGTTCGACGGCGACCTCCTCTTTGACTACCGATCCCGGCGGCCGACGCTCGAGATCGTCAACGGCCGCCTCGCCGAACTGACGTGGCCGAGCCTGACTGTGCGGCGGACGCGAATTGACGGTCGCGATGTGCTCATCCTGGCGGGCGCCGAACCCGACTTCCGGTGGCGCGAGTTCGCTGCGGCCGTCGTCGACGTCGCACAGCGGCTTGGCATCGGGCTCTGGATCAGCCTCGGCGCGATCCCGGCGGCCGTGCCCCACACCCGCTCAACTTACGTTCTCGGGTCGACGTCCCAGCCCGGGTTGCTGCTCGGCGACGTGCAGCCGGGCCCGGCTGGAGTCCTGCGGGTCCCATCCGCAGCGATCTCCGTGCTCGAGCACGCGATCGGTCAGGCGGGCATCCCGGCCATCGGCTACTACGCCCAGGTCCCCCATTACATCTCGGGGCCGTATCCCGCGGCCGCCGTGGAGTTGCTCCGCGCCGTCGGGCGGCATCTCGGGACGGAGGTCCCGACCGCCGCCCTGAGCGACGAGGCGAAGGAGTTGAACGCGCGCCTCGATGCAGCCGCGGCCCTCGAGGAGACGACGCGGACCTACGTTCAGCGGCTCGAGGCGATGGTCGACGAGGAGCGTCTGCCGGCCGGCGACGACCTGATCGCGGATATCGAGCGCTTCCTGCGCGACCGCGGCGGCGAGAGCTCGGACCGGAGCTAGCCGCCCGGACCGGAGCTAGCCGTCCGCGCCGTCGCCGAGCTCGTCGGCCAGCAGATCCGCGATCTCCCGCGCGTTGGTCGTCCCGTAGTTCGCGTAGCAGTTGTTGAACATGAGGTGGACTTCTTTGGCCTCCTTCGCAACCTCGCGGATCCGGGGGACCCACTCCGAGAGCTCGTCCCGCGAATAGAGGTAGCGGAAACGCTCGGCCGGGGTGATGCCCTTCATCTCCCAGGTCTCGGCGTTCCGGCCGTGGAAGCGCACGAGAGCCAGCTCCGACGATGTCACGAGGACCTCCGGCGGGACGGAGCTCTTGAAGCCCTGCGGCTCGTCGACCATGACGAACGGGATGTTCCGCTCCGCAAGGAAGCGGGTCGTGCGCTCGGCGTTCTTCTCGTTGAGCCAGGAGCCGTTGCGGAACTCGACGGCGCAGGTCCAGCCCTTTAGCCGCTCGACGGCATCCTCGATCTGGGCCCGGTTCTCGGACGAGGGGAAGACCCACTTCGGGTACTGCAGCAGGATCGAGCCGAGCTGGCCGCGATCCGCGAGCGGGGCGAGGCCATCCCGGAACATCGCCCAGACCGCGTCGTTGAGCTCCGCCGGCAGATCCTTGGCGTAGATCCGCGTCTTCGCCTTCATCTCGTCCGGCAGCTCGTCCTTGATCGCCTTGGGGAGTCGCTTCGTCTCGGTCCCTTGCCCGGTCATCAGAGCGTGGGCCTTGATGTCGAACGTGAAGTCCGGCGGCGTCCGATCGACCCACAGCTGGGCCGTACGCTCGGCGGGCAACGCGTAGTAGGTCGCATCGACCTCGACAACCGGGAACGTCGACGCGTAGTACTGGAGTCGCTCTTCGGCGCTGTCCGCTCCGACGGGATAGAAGACGCCCGACGCCGTCATCGTCGGGTCTGTCCAGGAGGCGGTTCCGACAAGGACGCGGCTGCCGCTGCCGATCTCCAGGGGCTCCGAGGCAACCGTTTCGATCGTTGCGACTCGCGAGGCTGCGCCGTCGGCGCCCGGATCGTGTTCCATCGTCATGGCCGCAGCGTCGTCATCCGATCTCCCACTTCGTTGGTTGTTCGTACTGTCTCACGCATACCTGACACTTGCTGTCATGAACCGGCGTATCGTTGGTCGGTGCGAGCCAGTCGGTTAGTCAATGTCCTGCTCCTCCTCCAGACACGTAGCCGCATGACGGCGGCGGAGCTGGCCGAGGAGCTCGAGGTCTCGGTCCGGACCATCTATCGAGATGTCGAGGCCCTCGCTGAGGCCGGGGTCCCGATCTATGCGGAACGGGGACCGCACGGTGGGGTTCGGCTCGTCGACGGTTACCGGACCCGGTTGACCGGCATGACCGCGGACGAAGCAGAGGCCGTGTTCCTGTCCGGGCTGCCCGGCCCCGCGGCGGAGCTCGGCCTCGGGACCGTGGTCGCGGCCGCGCGGCTCAAGGTGATGGCTGCCCTGCCACCCGAGTTGCGCGTTCGAGCCGGTCGGATCGCCGAGCGATTCCATCTCGACGCCCCGGGCTGGTTCCAGACATACGAGGAGCTGCCGCATCTCGAGATGCTCGCGAGCGCCGTCTGGCAGAGCCACCTGGTCCGGATGCTGTACCGGCGCGGGGATCGGGGCGGAATCGTCGAACGCCAGATCGAGCCGCTCGGGCTCGTCCTCAAGGGCGGCATCTGGTACCTGGTCGCGCGCGCCTCGACGAATATTCGGACGTACCGCGTCTCGCGGGTTCTCGAGATGACCGTGCTCCCCGAGGCGTTCGAGCGGCCGGAGGACTTCGATCTCGCGGAGCATTGGGACCGCTCGACGACGGCCTACGAGGATGCCGCAGACCACGTCGAGGTCACGGTCAGGTTGCCCTCGGATCGACTGGCCGCCTTCGCGGGCGAAGTCGGCTCGAGGCTCATGGCCAGTGCGACGCCGGTGCCCGATCCGGACGTACCCGGCGACGTCCGGCTCACGGTGACCTTCGACTGGATCGACGCTGCCGTCGGCGTCGCCCTCCGGCTGGGAGCCGACGTCGAGGTCCTTGAGCCGGCTTGGCTCCGCCGATCGATCTTCAATTCCGCAACCGCCATCGTCGAGCGTTATGCCGAGAAATCGGTCGTGGCGGCCCCAGTCTGAGTGCCGCCCCGCAGCGGCGCTGGCCGCTCCGTGAGATGCTCGCTGAGCCAGGTCCGGAGACGGCCCTGGTTGCCGGCCACGCTGCGGACCGCCCGGGCCCGCTGCGCCGCATCGATCTCGCGCTTCCGGTCCGCCTGGATCGCCCGGAGCCTATCCTCGCTGAGCATGATCTGCCCCTTTCCCCGTTCACTGCCTACCCGTCATTCGATGTCCTCAAGCTACCGGGGAAACCTGCCAGAACGTGTCATGAACGCCGATTTTGGCGTCACCCGTAACGCGATTGGCACACGGCGTTGGAGCGACGCGCGCCTCCGCGGTACGCGTTGACCGTCACGATCCCGACCACGCGGCGGTAATGTGCCGCGTGGAGGAAGACTGACATGACATTCAATCCGGACGCCCGGCTCGATCCGGACCAGGTCACCGACGTCCGCGGCCGATCCCGCGGCGGGCGCACCCTTGCCTTCGGTGGCGGCGGTCTTGGGCTCGTGATCGCGATTGCGTATCTCCTGCTCGGCGGCGACCCGTCGGCGCTCATTCAACCGGCACCTGGAGGTGCCGTGGAGCCCAACGCGTCGATCCTCGCCGAATGCAAGACGGGTGCCGACGCGAATGCTCGACCGGACTGCCGAATCGTGGGGTTCGTGAACAGCATCCAGGCCTACTGGAGCTCGGAGTACAAGAGCGCCGGCGAGACCTATCGACCCGCCGAGACGTTCCTGTACACGGATGGAGTCAACACTGGCTGCGGGGCCGCCAGTTCGGCCGTCGGGCCGTTCTACTGCCCGCCCGATAAATCGATCTATATCGACCTCGGGTTCTTCAATGAGCTCCAGACACGGTTCGGGGCCGAGGGTGGTCCGCTCGCCGAGGCCTACGTAGTGGCCCACGAATACGGCCACCACATCCAGGACATCGAGGGCCTCCTGAAGCCGGGTGGTGACACCGGCGCGGAGAGCCACGCCGTCCGAACGGAGTTGCAGGCGGATTGCTTTGCCGGCGTCTGGGTCAACCACGCTGCAGCGACCGGCTACCTTCAGCCGCCGACCGACGAGCAGATCGGACAGGCGCTGAGCGCCGCGGCCGCAGTGGGCGACGACCGAATCCAGGAGGCCACGCAGGGCCAGGTGAACCCCGAGGCGTGGACGCACGGCTCCGCCGAGCAGCGCCAGAAGTGGTTCACGATCGGCTTCGAGTCCGGCAAGCCGAATGACTGCGACACGTTCGCCGGGGACATCTAGCGGCTCCGCATGAAGGCCTTTCCGCGCGAGGATTCCGAGGTTCGCAGCGTCTCGGGGCCCGTCGTCGGACCGAGCAACAGCGAGCGATTCGCGGCATTCGAGCGCCGCTACGCGGCAGTCAGCCGGGTCCTCGACGACCTCGTCGCGATCCCGGGCACGAAGCAACGGGTCGGGCTGGATCCCCTCATCGGGCTCATTCCGTGGATCGGCGATCTCGTCTCAGCGGGCGTGGGCTTCTGGCTCATCGCCGAGGCGGCCCGCTTCCGGATCCCATCGGTGGTCCTGGTCCGGATGGTCCTCAACACGCTGGTCGACCTTGCCGTCGGCGCGATCCCGATCCTCGGCGACCTGTTCGACATCGTCTCGCGCTCGAACCGGAGGAACCTCGAGCTGTTCCGGCGGCACGCGACGGACGCCTACGCGTCGACAACTGAGCACCGTGTCTTTCTCGCCGGTCTCGTACTCGTCGTGGTCGGCATCATCTGGCTGATCGCTTTGTTCCTAGGCTGGCTCCTGTCGATCGAGATCCCCACCCCGTAGGTTGGTGCGCGCCTTGGGTCCAGGCCGTCACCCGCAAGCGTGTGACCATCCGCGGCTTGACGATCGCCACGAGAGGCGCACGATGGTTCCGTGCGGAAGCGTCTCGTCGCCCTCCTGTCGGCCGCCCTCCTCGTCGTCGGGCTCGCCGGCCGATCGCCAGTGCTCGCCGTCGAGTACGAGTTCCCACCTGGCAACACGGGCTACCACACGTACCTGGAAATGGCGGCCGAGGTCAAGAAGGCCGCCGAGACCTACCCGACGATCGTAAAGCGCTTCTCGATCGGCAAGTCGTGGATCGGTCGCGAGCTCTGGGCCGTGAAGATCTCCGACAACGTCGGCACCGACGAGTGGGAGCCGGAGGTCCTGTTCGACGGCCTCCACCACGGCGACGAGCACATGAGCCTGGAGATGACGCTCGCGATCCTGAAGTGGCTGACGACCGGCTACGGCTCCGACAGCAGGATCACCGGCCTCGTGAATAGTCGTGAGATCTACATCGTCTTCGCCATAAATCCGGACGGAGCGACGTACGACATTCGCGGCCGGACGTATCACAACTGGCGCAAGAACTTCCAGCCGACGCCCGGCTCGTCGTACGTCGGAACGGACCTCAACCGCAACTACGACTACCGCTGGGGCTGCTGTGGCGGATCGAGTAGCAACCCGGCGAGCTCGCGTTACCGCGGTCCGTCGCGGTTTTCCGCCCCCGAGACGCGCGCCCTGCGCGACTTCGTCGACAGCCGCGTGATCGCCGGCCGGCAGCAGATTCGGACGGCCATCAGCTTCCATACGAGCGGTCGCCTCGTCATGTGGCCCTACGGCTACACGTACGTCGACATCCCGGCCGACATGACGACGACCGACCATCGGACGTTCGTCGCGATGGGCAAGGTGATGGCCGCCTCCAACGGCTACAAGCCCGAGCAGGCGAGCGATCTCTACATCTCGTCCGGCACGTCACGCGATTGGCTGTACGGGCGCCACCACATCTTCTCGTTCACCTTCGAGATGCTGCCGAACGGCTCGGCATACGCGCCTGACGAGGCGATCCCGGGCGAGACGGGCCGCAATCGCGAGGCGATCCTCTACGCGATAGACCTCGCCAATTGCCCGTATCGGGCGATCGGTGAGCCGGTGCGGCGGTGCGAGGTCGTCGCGGGCTCACGCTGAACGAAAACGTTCAGGCCGCCGCGTCTGCCTCGACCTTCACCTCGATGAGCGGGCTGAATCGGATCATCGAGTCGAGATCCTGCCGACGCCAGACTGCGGCGATCCTCGGCAGGATCGCCTGACGTTCCGCCTCGTCGTTGATGACGCGAGCGGTGGCCGGCAGGTCCGCGGTGACTCGCCGGCCCTTCAGGTGCAGCGTCAGATGCGGATCGGCTTCGAGATTCGCGATCCAGGCGCGCTTGCGGCGCGACGGCAACCCGCTGATGTAGATCCGACCGTCGAAGTTGTGGAAGACGATTTCGATCCGCCTCGGCAGGCCGCTCCGCCGGCCGGTCGTCGTGATATCGATGGTCTGGCCGTGGCTCAGCGCCCGACGGATGTCCTCGTCCATGTCATCAGACCCGCTTGCCCTGGGCCCGCTGCTCCGCCTTGTAGGCTCGTTTCCCCGCTTGATACGTCGCCAGCGCCTGCGCGGAGTCGACGTCGCCGAGGGTCATGTGATGGGGCGCGTACGCCTCCCAGCCGGCCGGGGCGATACCGAGACGCTTCCCGAGAATCGCGACGAGCGTCCCCGCCTTCATCGGTCCGATGCCGGGCAGCTCCAGGAGCCGGGCGTGGAGATCGGCCCCGTCGCGGGCCTCCGTCCAGACCCGGCCGGCGTCGCCGTCGTACCGCTCGACGATGAATTCGGCGAGGTCGCGGGTCCGGCGAGCCATGTTGCCCGGGAACCGATGGAGAGCGGGCCGTTCGCGGAAGACCGCATCGAGGCGATCGGGATCCATCGACGCGATCTTCTGCGCGTCGAGCTCACCGATCCGGCGCCGCAGCTCGAGTGGCCCGGAGAACGCCTTCTGGAGCGGCACTTGCTGGTCCAGGACGAATCCGATGAGGAGGGCGAGCGGCTCGTCGACGAGGAGTTGATCGGCCTCGGGATCGCCCGTGAAGGGCAAGGAGTCGGTTTTGGCCATGGCCGGATGATACGACCAGACGCCGACTCGACCCCCGCCGAGCTTCTCGGACTGGCCCTACGTCAGATGTCGGACGCGGCCGTACCTCCAACGTCGCGTCGGAATGGCAATGCCAGTCGATGGGTGGTCCCGCGGAGCAGGACCATCATGCGGTCATGGACGACAAGCAGCTCCAGCACAGCAAGGTTCCGGCGATCCGATCGTTCCGGATCTGCCTCGACCGCCCTCAGCGACCGGTGACGATCCTCGGAGTCATCAGGCGCGTCGCGGCCGAGCAGGCAGTCTCCGGGCAGGACCGCTCACGGCAGATCGCGCCGGCGCGACTTCCCCGCCGGACGAGCGTCTTCGCCTGATTCTTCAGGCTGCCGCGAGCTCTGCACGGCCGGAGCTAGCGGATGACCTCCGCCGTTCCAGCGGCGTTACGCCACTGCGCGGTGGTCAGATTGAAGTCACCGACCATCGAGCGGTAGTAACGACTTGCCCCGAGCGGATCGAGGACTCCGTGCCATGGCCGCGTCCGCGTCGACCGGAACACGAAATCGTAGCGGCCGTCTGCCGCCGGACTCGTCCAGAAGATCTGCGCCACGGTCATCTTCGTTTTGAACAAGCCGTGGAGGATGTACGAGGCCGAATTGATGCCTTCGGCGAAGACGGCCTTGGCGTTGGCCCGAAGGAATCCGGCACCGTAGTTGTCGACCCGCTGGATGGCGGTCGACTTCGAGGGATAGCCCGAGCCCCATTCACTGTTGCCGGACGCGTAGCACAGTCGATTGAGGATCACGACCGCGTTCGGGGCGAAGTTGATCTGCGTGTCGATGTAGTACTCGCCGTAATACTTGTGGCGCGAGCTGCCGGCGGACGCGTTAAGCCCGAGTCCGTCCTTCGTGAGCTTGCTGAAGGGGGCGTACGGGCTGGGCCAGCCATTACCGTGGCCGAGGTAGATGAAGACGTTGGCGCCCTGGGCGACGCTCTTCACCTTCGTCCAGGTGGCGTACGGGCTGTAGACCTCGTAGACGGAGGCGCCGTATGAGCGGGCCTGCGCGGCGAGCTTCTTCGCGTTGGAGATGTAGTTCGACGTGCTCGAGCCGGCGGGTCCGACGACGATGACGACCTTCATCCCCCCCGCTTCCGCGGGTGTCGGAGTGGCGGCGAGCCCAACGCCGGCGAAGACGACGGCGACGACGAGAGACACGGTCAGCCGCAGCGACCGATGACGAGACGCCCTCTGGGCGCCTTTTGTGGAAACTGGCAACGCTCTTGCCTCCTCTCTCCCGGAACACCGCGCTGGGGCACGGTGACGGTGGTGTTGCCGCCGGCGGCAGGAGGCGAGCGCTGGAACGCAATCGTGCGGAGGCGCGGGTTGGGCGTGTCCGGGCGGCCGAGAGCGTGAGCTCTCGGGGAGGCCGGGGGATCGGGTGAGCCGATCCGGAAGGCGTCGGGCGTCTGGGGAACACCCGACAGGTTCGACAGGGTCCTGCCGTGGGGGCGGCGGTCTTCGGTTTTTCAGCCTGTCTGTTGGTTGTTGCCTGAAGGGCTTCGCGGAAGTATGCCAGTTACATCTGCTCGCCGCCTCCCCCGAATCGACTAGCGCCGCCATGGTCACTTGGTTCGGCCGTGGACGGATGTCCCTGTTGGCCGACGACGGATGGCCATGGGCGGCGGCCTCTCCCCGATCGACGATATCCACACCCGGCACCCCAGCCGGCACTGCCACGGAGCACCCAGCCATGAACTCGAACCCCGCCGCCAAGAAGTCGACTCGCCCGAGCCCGACGCGGCTCAGCCTTCTCGATATCGCCATCGCGCGTAACGCGCGACGCGCGAAACCACGCCAGTCACGAGTCGCCGCTCGTCGGCTGCTACCTGTGCCTGATCGGGGCTCCGCGCGAGGTGCGCGAGCTTCGCGCGGCCGCGTAAAGGTCGCCAATCGTTCTCGGCCGCGGGACGCGGAGATTCGACGCGTGCCACTTGCGTACCCCAAGCGTTTGTTCGTCGTGAGCGTGGTCGGATCTCAAATCGGCTATGCTCGCGAGGAAATCGCTAAATCGGCGGGCTGACGGCTCGCCAACCAGGCCCACCAGACCGCCCGTTCCCGCGCCCACATCCCGCGGGAGGGCTCGCAGGAGAACGCTTGACCTTCGAATCGCTCGGCCTCTCGGCCGATCTCCTCCAGACAGTCCTGGAGGAAGGCTACACGGAACCCACACCCGTCCAGGCAAAGGCCATCCCCCTCGTCCTCGCCGGCCGCGACGTGCTCGCGGCTGCCCAGACGGGAACCGGCAAGACCGCGGCCTTCACGCTGCCGATCCTCGATCGGCTCCGGCCCCACGCGAACACCTCGTTCTCGCCCGCTCGTCATCCGGTTCGCGCGCTGATCCTCGTCCCCACCCGCGAGCTCGCGATGCAGGTCGACGAGAGCGTTCGGACGTACGGTCGAACCGTCCCGCTCCGCTCAACCGTCGTCTACGGCGGCATCCCGATGGATCCCCAGATCAAGGCCCTCCGCGGCGGCATCGAGATCCTCGTTGCGACACCCGGGCGCCTGCTCGATCTCGTCGGCCAGCGCGTCGCCAACCTCGGCCAGGTCGAGATCCTCGTCCTCGACGAGGCCGACCGGATGCTCGACATGGGCTTCCTGCCCGACATCCAGAAGATCATCGCGCTGCTGCCGCCGCGCCGCCAGAACCTCATGTTCTCGGCTACGTTCTCGGACGACATCCGACGCCTGTCGGGGACGATCCTGCGCGATCCGGAGACCGTCGAGGTGGCGCCGCGGAACACGACGGTCGAAGGCATCCGCCAGCTCGTTTACCCGGTCGATCGCGACCGGAAGGAAGCGCTCCTTGCCCACATCATCCGCAAGGAGGACCTGCGCCAGGTGCTCGTCTTCACCCGGACGAAGCTTGCCGCCTCGCGGCTCGCGACCTGGCTCGATCGTGCCGGAATCGATGCGGTGGCGATCCACAGCGATCGCTCACAACCGGAGCGGACGCGGGCCCTCGAGGGCTTCAAGACCGGCGAGATCCGGGTCCTCGTCGCCACCGATGTGGCTGCCCGCGGGCTCGACATCGAGGATCTGCCTCACGTCGTGAACTTCGAACTGCCTTGGAACCCGCAGGACTACATTCACCGGATCGGGCGGACGGGCCGGGCCGGGGCCACGGGCGACGCGATCAGCCTCGTCTGCATCGACGAGACGGATCTCCTTCGCGGCGTCCAGCGCCTGTTGCGGACGGCGATCCCGTGGACCGTCGAGGAGGGCTTCATCCCGGACCGCAACTCCGAGCCTCAGCCGTTGCGCGGTGGCGGTGACTTCGCGGGCGGCGGCGGTGGCGGATCAAGCCATCACCACGCTCGTCGCAAGCCGATTCGCCGACCGGCGGGTGCGGGCCGGCGCTAGAGGGTCAGGCCGACTCGGCCGGGGTGGCGGTCGGGGCCTCCGGGGCCGTCGGGGTCGGCGTCGGAGGAGTTGCCTGTTGGGCTGCGGCTGGCGCGGCTTCGTGCTCGCCGGCGGACGATCCGGTGATCGTCATCTTCGCCCCGGGGAAGAAGAACCCGAGCATCAGGTCGGCCGCGATCCGATCAACCGTGTAGCGATTGACGAGGAGCTGGGCGGAGCTGGCCTCGCCCGCGTCCTCGTGGTCGATGAGCATGATGCGGGCGTCGCGAAGGACGACGAATTCTCCGGTTGGGCGGGCGAGCGCTCGGCCGGGGTCGAAGCCGGGCATCGTGGGCATCTCGCCGAAGACGCGGTATGGGCCGGCGTCCAGCTCGATCGAATGCCACTGGGCGTGGACCGGGACGCCGTCGGGCTCGTCGGAGACCACGAGGAAGAGGTCGTCGACCTGGAGTCGCAGATCACCTGCCGCGCGTTCGCCCGAGCCGTCGAGCGGGAGCCACTGCGCGCGCTCGACGACGACGTCGGAGGCGCCCTCGAGAACCTCGCGGACGGGTCCTGTGCGCGCGACCTCTCCGGTCGCAACACCCGTGGCGGTATAGGCCTCTACCCGGTTCGGCATCCTGATGCCCCCAGCGTGCGGCGAGTCTGCGCTCGTCTGCGTGGTGCGCAATCGCCCGTCCGTACCACGCTCGGATGGGCCGATCGGCGCTGCCGGATCAGAGCGGCTGCATACACCGGACGCAGGGCGGTTCGGGCTCGAAGACGATCGACAAGAGCGCCTCGACGATCACCGCCGGATCGGCCCGGCTCTGGTTCGTCAGGACCGCGATCGTCACGTTCTCGGCCGGCAGGTGGCGGACCGACGAGCGGAAGCCGAGGAGACGGCCGCTGTGGCCGACCGAAAGGCGCCCTCCGATCGGGAACGCCTGGACGCCGAGCCCATACGGGACGCGCGGCTTGTAGGCGGCCGTGAACGCCACGCCGTCGAGCATCTGGGCGGTCATCGCCGGGCCCAGGACCTCGCCCGTGAAGAGGAGCCGGCCCCAGCGAGCCGCATCGGAAGACGTGGCTGCGATCGAGCCGGCCCCGCCGGCGGCCGTCACGACCGATCGGAACGGCGCGACCGGCGACTTCGCCGACAGGTCGATCGGCGGGGTCGACAGCCGGGGCCCGGCGAATCGGTAGCCGTGGGCAAGCGGGCCACGTGGCTTCTCGACCGCCTGGTACCAGGTCGCGTCGAAATGGAGCGGGACGAAGAACCGCTCCCGCAGCGCGATCGCAAGCGTGGTGCCGGTAACACGCTCGGCGATCAGGCCGAGGTAGAGGTAGTTCGTATTGGAGTAGCGCCAGCCCTTGCCGGGTGGGAAGTAGGGCTTCGCGACGTATTTCAGGGTCCGTTTGACCGACCAGAACGCGTCCGGGTCGGCGAGCAGCGCCTTGTCGATCGGGGTGTGGAGGAAGAAGTCGTCCAGGCCGCTGGTGTGGTTGAGGAGCTGGCGGACGGTGATCCGTCGGTCGAGCGTCGCTCCCGGGATGTAGCTGAGCGCGGCGTTGTCGAGATCGATTCGGCCATCGTCGGCAAGGGCAAGGATGAGCGCCGCCGTGTACGTCTTGCTGACGCTGGCCAGCGCGAACGCCGTGTCCGGCGTGACCTCCTTGTTGCCTGCCACGTCGGCGCGGCCGCTGGTCCCGGTCCATGAGGAGCCATCGGGGAACATGACCGTCACCGACACGCCCGGGATGCCGAGTCGGGCGCGCAGGCTATCGAGCTCGACTTGGAGTCGGGCACGAACGGCGGTCGCCCGGATCTCGGCTCGGCCGGGGCCAGGTCTGGCGGTGGCGAGGGCGTTGGGGCCGGCGCAGCCGTCGGCATCGACGAGTTCGAGGCCGAGGGTGGCGGCTGGAGGGCAGCGGCGGACGGCGTGGACACTGCCGCCGAGTCGGGCCCGTCGCTCGGCTGGCCGAGTCCGGAGAGGGCCACGGTCGAGAGGCCCATCCCAACCGCGAGGAAACCGATCGCGACGATGGCGGCGGCAAGGATCCGCCGCCGCGAGCGGCGGGGACGCGGATCGTCGAGACGGGCCATGATGGGGGACGATACCGCGGGAGCCGCGCGTGCAGGCCACAATCGCATCGGAGGGCTGGATGGTCGAGTCGCTCGGGTTTCTCGGGGTCCGGACCGAGGCGTTCGAAGAAACGGTTGCGCTCTATCGCGACGTGCTCCGGATGATGCCGGTCCTCGTGGAGCCAGGTGCGGCCTGGTTCCAGGCAGCCGACGGGACGCCGATCCACGTCTATGGCCCGACGAACGAGGATCACGACTTCTTCGGCACCGGACCGGTCGTCGGGCTTGTCGTCGACGACTTCGATGCGACGCGCCAGGCGATGGTCGAGGCCGGAATCGCGTTCATCGGCGAGCCGCAGCGCGACGGCGGCGCGGCCTGGAACCACTATCGCGGGCCGGATGGCAACGTCTACGAGATCATCGGCTCGAACCGGGAGGCTAAATGACAGGCCCGATCCTCGACGCCGCCGTCCTCCTGCGGTCAGTCGGCCTGCTGGCCGACGGACCTGCGGTCTGGGGTCGGCCGATGCGGGCCTCGGGTCCCGGGATCTTCATCATCGAGCTGCCGACCCCGCCGGCGACCGCACCGATCGAGCTGACGCGGATCGGGAAGTGGATCGAGCGCCTGCCGGGGATGCGGATCGACGGCGAGGAGGCGACCTCGAAGGCGGTGGCCGCCCGGTTGGCGAGTTTCTGGATCCCGTCGACGAGCGTCCTCTACGTCGGCACTAGCCAGCAGTCGATGGCGGCGCGGGTCGGCGCGATCGAGCGGACGGTCCTCGGCGATCGCCGACCCTATGCCGGCGGCAACTGGCTCAAGACGCTGACCGGTCTCGAGCGTGCCCGGATCTGGTGGGCCGGGACGGACGCGACCGAGGAGTACGAGGACGCTCTCTTCAGCGCCTTCGCCGCCGCCATCCCCGAGGCCGACCGGGAGAAGCTGCCGGACCCTAAGGTTGTCCTGCCGTTCGCCAACCTTCGGGCGAGCGGCGGCGAACACAAGGCGCACGGCCTGACCGGGTACCTCGTGCCGGAGGAACGGGTGCCGGTTCAGCCGGCCGGTCGGGTCGTCGACATGCCGCCTGGCGACGCCGACGGGGCTGCCGGACTGCCCGCGTCGCGGGCTGCCGGTGGAACAACCCGGCGGACAGGCCGCGCTCCGGCGAAAGAGCGTGCGGCGCGGCCCGCGCCGGCCGTTACTCACCGCACGGCGAAGGCCGCGAATGCGCGCGCTGCCCGCGCGGAGCCGGTCTTTCTCACCGCGGAGGGAGTCGGCCGCCTGCGCGAGGAGCTCGCGGAGCTGACAGGCACGAAGCGGCCGGAGGTGATCGCCCGGATCAAGTCGGCCAAGGAACTCGGCGATCTCAAGGAGAACGCCGACTACTCATCGGCCCGCGAGGAGCAGTCGTTCCTGGAGGGACGAATCGCGTCGATCGAGGCCCTCCTTCGCGACGCGACAGTGATCGAGGCCCCGGCCGCGAGCGCCGAGGGCCGGATCGACCTCGGGTCCAGGGTCTCGATCGAAATGGTCGGCCAGCCGGGCGAGGTGACGGTCTACGAGCTGGTCGGAACGGCCGAGGCCGATCCAGCCGCCGGTCGCATCTCGAATGCGTCGCCCGTCGGTCGGGCCCTGATCGGGCGGCGGGTCGGTGACACGGTCGCCGTCAAGACGCCGAGGGGCGACGTCGAGTACCGGATCGTCGAGGTCGCGTGAGCGCCACGTGGCTACGTGCGCTGGCGTCCCCGGACGAGGCTCCAACTCAGCAGGACGACGCCGACGCCGATGAGCGCGATCGGCAGCAGCTCGGAGCCGAGAAGGAACGGCTCACCGGATAGTCCGATGATGCCCTCGAAGAAGAGGCCGAAGGCCGCGAACAGGGCCAGTCCGCTCCCAAGCGACCGGATGCCGTTCGACACGAGGTCCGGCTGTTCCTTCAGCAGGCCGTAGAAGATGAGCCCGAGACCAGTGGCGGCGGGCCCGACGAGGGCCCAGGCATACGCCCACGTGGCCCAGAGCCCGGTCGCGTTCTGGAACGCGAGGACGAGTCCGACGACCGTCGTGATCGCGCCGCCGACCGCCATCCCGGAGCCCTCGCGTCCGCCGACCGCGAGGCTGGCGGCCATCAGCAGCAATCCGGGCACGATGACGAACAGCGGCCAGCCGAACCGACCGAGCTGGACGCCAAATGCCCGCTCGGCAAGGAACACGACGCCGAGGACGATCAGGACGCCGCCGAAGATGAGTCCGCCGCGGTCCTGTCGCGGAGCAGCCGGGGCCGTATCGGAGGCGGCGGGCGGCGGCGGAGAGCCCGAGGCGTCGTTCGGCCCGGGCTCATTCGACACGGTTAGCGAGCTGGCTCGGCCAGCTTGTGCTCGACCGCCCACAGCGCGGCCTGGGTCCGCGACGCGAGCCCGAGCTTGCCGAGGATGTTCGAGACGTACGTTCGGGCCGTCCGCTCGGTGATGAACAGGGCCGAGCCGATCTCCTTGTTGCTCATCCCCTGGCCGAGCAGCCGAAGGACGTCCTTCTCGCGGTCGGTGAGGGGCTCGACCGGCTCATCCTCGCCGGTCTTGCGAGCCCGCATCCGCTGGGCGAGCAGCCGGGCGACGGCGGGGTCGAGATGGACGTCGCCGGCGAACGCAGCCCGGACCGCCGCGGCGACTTCTTCCGCTTCGGCGTCCTTGAGGACGTACCCGGAGGCGCCGGCTTCGAGGGCGGCAGTGACCTTCTCCTCCTCGATGAAGCTCGTCATCGTGACGATCTCCGTCTCGGGGCGCTCGGCCTTGATCCGGCCGATGGCGGTGACGCCGTCCATGTTCGGCATGAGCAGGTCCATCAACACCACATCGGGCTGGAGGCGGCGGGCCATCGCCACGCCCTCGCTGCCGTCGGCCGCCTCGCCGACGACCTCGATGTCGTCCTGGAGGTCGAAGAACACGCGAAGTCCCATCCGGACGACGGAGTGGTCGTCGACGATCAGGACCCGGATCCGGGAGCTGTCGTCCACCTGGCCTCCTGCTGCGAAAGCCGGTCGGACCGGCTGGGAAATCGATCGAAGAGCTGCGGTCGAGTCTAGCAAGGAAGTTCCCTCCAATTCGTTCAGGCGACAGACTTGCTGGCAGCGCTGACGACGGCGTCGATCAGCTCGTGCGCTCGAAAGGTCTTGCGGATGTAGACATCGGCGCCGGGCAGACCGACCTGCGACTCGGCGGAATCCGACCAGCTCAGGACGACGATTCGGACGTCGGGAGCGACGGCGCGGAGACGCTCGATGAAGGTGCGATCGGCACCGATCTCGGGCAGGCGTGAGTCGACGATGACGACATCCGGCACGATCGACTCCGCGAGATCCAGCGCGCCATCCGGGTGACCGGCGGTGGCGACGACGAGACAGCGGCCACCGATCGGCAGCAGCCGGGCCAAGCTCTCGCGAATCCGGTCGTCGGCATCGACGACGAGGACCCGAAGCGGGGCCGGAGCTGCGGCGGTCGGTTGGGTCATGCCGGAAGTGTCGGCTGGCCGACACCCGACGCACACCGCCTGGAGGCTGCGATCGCCTACGCCGAAACGCCGTCCTCGGCGTACGTCATTCGGCCGATGACAGGCCGTCCGAACCGGGACTAAGCGGATCCGCGGCAGCGGCTGCAGCGATCGTGGCCTCGGGCACGGTCACCTCGATCGTCGTCCCGGCGCCGGGCCTCGAGATGACGTCGAAGGACGCGCCGATCTTCTCCGCCCGCGCCCGCATCCCTGCGAGCCCCAGGTGACCGTCGGCGACGCTCGCGGCCTCGAACCCCCGGCCGTCGTCGACGATCCGGAGCCGCACGCCGCCCGCGGTACGGTCGATCGACAGCGTTACCTGACGCGCTGCGGCGTGCTTGACGATGTTGTGCAGCGCTTCCTGGCTGATCCGGTACAGGACCTCCTCGAGCGCGAGCGGCAGGCGTTCGGTGAGGTCGCTGGTAACGACGATCGGCAGGCCGATCCGACCCTGGAGGCCTGTCGCGTGTGTCTTGAGCGCCTCCAGCAACCCGTCCTGCTCGATGTTGCCCGGCCGCAGCTCGAAGATCAGCGCCCGCATCTCGGCGAGTGCCTCGCGCTGGAGGTCGCGCAACGAACCGAGCTTCTCCTTAGCGGCGGCCGGGTCGCGGTCAACGAGGAGCTCCGTCGTCCGGGTCACGAGGGTCATGCTGAAGAGCGCCTGGGTCACCGAATCGTGGAGCTCGCGGGCGAGATGAGCTCGTTCCTGGCTCGACGCGAGCTCGCCGGCCTGGCGACGGAGGTCGCGCTCTAGCCGGTCGCGCTCGCTCATGTCGCGCGCAGAGCCGTGGACGCCCGAGAACTGGCCGTCCCGCTGCGATGCCACGGAGCTCACCTCGAACGGCAGCCGGCGGCCATCGCTGTGGATCAGGATGAGCCGGGAGGTGATCTCGAGGCTCGGGTCGTCACGAAGCTGGCGGAACCGGGCGCCACTGGCCTCTGGCGTGTCGTAGTGAACAACAGAGGCGAACGGCTTGCCGATGAGGTCGTCGGGGTCATAGCCGAGGGTTCGGCGGATCGTCTCCGAGACATAGGTGAATCGCCCTTCCTCGTCGACGGCGTAGATGACGTCGGGCGAATTCTCGACGAGGAATCGGTAGCGTTCCTCGGACGCCCGCAGCTCGCGCTCGAGTCGGTCACGCTCGCTCATGTCACGCACGGATCCGTTGGCGCCGGCGAACCGGCCGTCCAGGTCGAGCGTCCCGAACGCGCTGAACTCGGCCGGGATCGGGTGGCCATCGCGGTGGAGGAGATTCACGCGACCGCGCAGCTCCTGGAACTCGGCGGTCAGGTCGGCGGTCCAGTCAAGCTCCGCAACCGCCCGCGACGACTCGTGGACGAGGGCCCCGAAGTGCTTCCCGAGCAAATCCTCCGGCCGCCAGCCGGTCAGCCGCTCGCAGGTATCCGATACGAACGTGAATCGCGCCTCCGCGTCGATCGACCAGACAAGGTCCGGCGAGTTCTGGACGAGGTGTCGGTATCGTCCCTCGGACTCGCCCAGGAGCTCGTACAGATTCGAGTTGGTCAGGGCGATCGCCGCCTGGTCGGCGAGGCCCTGGAGGAGGTCCAGCTCGTCCTCCAGGATCTCGCGCGGAATCCGATACGAGATCGCCAGCGTGCCGATGACCTCCCCGGCGGGCGCCCGCAGCGGCGCGGCCGCCATTGCCCGCAGGCCGAGGCGGTCGGCGGTCAGCTGGTCCTCGGGCTCGTGGGGAATTCGCGGGTCGGCGCCGTAGTCGCTCGTCCAGATCGGCCGGACTTCCTCCGCCGCCAGGCCGTTGATCCCACCGCCGAGCGGGAATTCCATCTGCCTGAACCATTCTTCCGTGCCGGCGTCCATCCCGCCTGCGACGAACACCGGAACGAGATATGTCCCGTCTTCTGACATCCGCGTCAGGTGCGCGCCATCGGAGCCGAGGAGGCGTCGCGACTCCTCGACGACCTTGGCCAGGATCTCGTCGGGGTCGCGCAGGGACGTGATCCGGGCGGTGATGTCGCGGAGGGCGCGTTCGCGGTCGGCCCGCGCCTCGACCGTCGCCTGCGATCGGTTCAGCTCGGCAATGAGGCGGGCGTTCTGGATCGCGATCGCCGCCTGGTCGGCCAGGGCCTGGATGAGGCCGACCTGCGCCTCGTCGTACGCGTCCACGCGATGGCTGCTGACCGACAGGGCGCCGAGCGGGCCGGCCTCCCCGCGCAGCGGGGCGGACAACACGGAACGGAAGCCGGTGATCTCGACGAGTCTGTCGGAGACGGGAACGTGGTGGAAGCGCTCGTCGGCGAGGTAGTCGCCGGTGGTGAACGCCTCGCCCTCGACGACGACCCGGCCCGCGACGCCCTCACCAACCTTGAACGTCATGTCGAGGCCGGTTTCCCGTGTCCGGACCGCATCCTCGCCCGCCGCGAATGCCCAGGTCAGGGTGTCGCCCTCGAGCATGTCGATCCTGGCCGAGTCGGAATCGAGCAGCCGAAGGGCCTCGTTGACCGTCTTCTGGAGAATCGCCTCGGCGTCACGCAGGGCCGAGATGTCGGCGGCGATCTCACGGAGCGCCCGCTCCGCTTCTGCCCGCCGCCCGATCTCCTCGCGCGACTTGCCAATAGCCTCGATCAGCCGGGCGTTCTGGATCGCAATCGCGGCCTGGTGGGCGAGGGCCTCGACGAGCGCCACTTCCTGTGGCTCGAAGGCGCCGGGTTCGGGCCAGCTCACCTGGAGGACGCCGAGCATGCCCTCCTCGCCGGTCAGCGGCGTGACGATGTGCGACCGGATGCCGTCGAGGCGCGCGGCCTCGTCGAGTCTTGGGTTGTGCTCGAACCCCGTATCGATCAGGTAGTCGGGGCTCACCACGGTCCGGCCTGTCGCGATGGCTTTTCCGGACGCTCCGAACGGGAACGGTTGGCCCTCCTCGTCGACCGCCGTTCCACCGATGAGGTCGCCGGCACCGGGCAGGTGGGTGAAGCCGACTCGGCCGGCGGCCGGCATGACGAGGTCGATTCGGACGCGCTCCGCGTGGAGCAGCCGGGCGGTCTCGTCCACGACGTGCTGGAGGAGTTCCGCCGGGTCCCGGATCGCGGTGATCCGGGCGGCGATCTCGCGCAGCGCGCGCTCGGCGTCGGCCTGACGGCTGAATTCTGCCCGCGAGCGATCCAGCTCCTCGATGAGCCGTGTGTTCGTCATCGCGATGGCCGCCTGTCCGGCCAGCGCCTCGATGACCCGGGCGTCGTCCGGCGTGAACGCGTCCGTCTCGCCGGTGTACACGGTCAGGGTCCCGAGCGGGCCCTGGCCGCCGATCAAAGGCACGGCGACGACGGATCGGATCGCGTACTTGCGGACATGCTCGTCGGGCGCGGACGCATGCTCGAAGCGATCGTCGTTGAGGTAGTCGCCGGTGAAGACCGCCCGCAGTTCCCTGACGGCCCGACCGGAGATCCCCTCGCCGGCCTTGGCCTCGCCGGTCCCGCCGATCGGACCGAGGCCGGGCCGCCGCCCCGTCGTCGCGTCGTAGGCCCAATAGAGGGCGCCGCTCGCCTCGTCGAGGATGTCGATCCGCGCTCCATCCGCTCCCAGCAGCCGGGCGGCCTCGTCGACGGAGCGCTGGAGGACCTCCTCCGGGTGACGGAGGGCGATGATCTGCCCGCCGATCTCGCGCAGCGCGCGTTCCGTTTCGGCGCGTCGTTCGACCTCCGCACGCGAGCGCCCGAGCTGCTCGATGAGGTCGGCGTTCGCCATCGCGGCTGCGGCATGGTCGGCGAGGGCCCGGACCAGGGCGACTTCGGCGTCGCCGAAGGCGTCCCGCCGGCCAGAGAACGTGCCCATGGCGCCGTACGTCCGGGAGCCGCTGACGAGCGGCGCCACGACGAACGAGTGGATGTCGATGTCGTGGACGAGGCGGTCGGCCGCCGGGAAGTGGACGAAGGATGTGTCGGACTGGTAGTCGCCCGTCACGATGACCTGCCTCTCCGCGACTGCCCGCCCGAACATCCCGGTCCCGACTTCGACCTTGATGGAGCGAACCCATTCGCGGCGGCGGTCGTCAGTGATGCCGGCGTCATGGGCGAACCGGAGGATCCCCGTCGACTCGTCGAGGAGGTAGGCCATGGCGCCGTCGGTTCGCAGCAGCCGCGCAGCTTCTTCGACCGCGCGGCGGAGGATCGCGTCGACGCCCGTCGAAATGGGCGCGGGCGCTGGCTCGGACGCGGGCGCAGGCGCCGACGGCGGCGCTGGCGGATCGGGAGCAGTCGGCGTCGGTCGCCGCGGACGGGTCGTGGCCACGGGCCGAGGATAGCCCGAGCCGCAAACGGGCGGGATTGTCTCCTGTCGGCCGCGCCTACGTCATCTGTCGCGTCGTGCCGCCGACGAACGTGCCCCTCCGTCGCGGGCCTTCGACCACGGGCCGTTATCGATCAGTGCCGACGGTCCGGCGCGCCGATCGCGGGCGAGCATGGCCGCAGCCGATAAGGCAGTAGCGACGGATCGACCTCGGAGATTGAGGCCGAGCGCACGACAAAGCGAGGCCGATGCCCGATGGCCGGCCGCTTCTCGACGCAGACGATGCCGTCATCGAACAACTGGCCAGCACGGAACGCAGATGGCGGTCCGCGGCCCGGACGACAAGGAGACAGATCATGAGCAACGCGATCTCCCGAAGCACCGCTCGCGCCCTTGGCCCCGTCGACATCGCTCTCCGGATCGGGATCGTCGGCCTGACGCTGGCCACGGCCTACATCCACGCGACGCTCGGTGGCCTGCTCTTCACGCTGAACGCCACGGGCTACGTCGTCGCCGCCATCGCCCTCGTCATCCCGCTCGCGCTCGCGGTACGCTTCCGCTGGGTCGTTCGCCTCGGCCTCATCGGCTATGCGGCCACGACGATCATCGGCTGGGCGATCCAGGGTCCGTACTTCACGACCGCCTATATCGCCAAGGCGATCGAGGTCACGCTGATCATCCTGCTCGCGATCGACTTCGCCCGGATGGACGGCAACCCCGTCAAGGTCATCAAGAGCGAGCTCGCGGAGCTCAGCGCGCGGTTCGGTCGCCGCTCGGCCACCGGCTCGGCCGGCGCCTGACACGCCCATCAAGCCAACCAGTAACGGAGAGTCCACTCAGATGAAGCGCCTGACCCTCAGCCTGGGCCTCCTGGTCCTGGCCGCAATCACCGCCGCCTGTTCGCCGACCTCGGGCGCCAATCCGCCGGCCTCGGCCGGACCGGTCGATCCGAATGCTCCGGTCGTCGTTGCCCAGGGCAACGTCTTCTCGCCGTCGACGCTCAACGTCAAGGCGGGCAAGGCCTTCAGCCTGACGCTCGACAACAAGGACAGCGCCCCGCACAACGTCGCGATCTACAAGGACTCGACCGCGGCGGAGAAGATCTCGATCGGCGAGATCGTCAGCTCGACCAAGGCCACCCAGCAGGTCCCGGCGCTGGAGAAGGGTCAGTACTTCTTCCGGTGCGACGTGCACACGGACATGACCGGGACAATCGTCGCCGAATAGTCCGGCGACCAACGATGACGACCTCGGGCAGCGATGCCCGAGGTCGTTCGCGTCCTCGCCAGGGCTTCCGGTCGCACACGGCACGGATCGCCGCTAGAGTCGAGGCAATGCTTCGCATCGAGGACCTCACCAAACGCTACGGGACCGTCGTCGCGCTCGACGGCGCGACCTTCGAGGCCCAGCCGGGTCGGCTCGTCGGCTTCCTCGGCCCGAATGGCTCGGGCAAGACGACGACGATGCGCTGCATCTTCGGGCTGGTCAGGCCCGACCGCGGGACGACGCTCTGGAACGGGGCGCCGATCGATCGGCTGACGCGGCTCCGGTTCGGCTACATGCCCGAGCAGCGCGGCCTCTACCCGCGGATGCGGGTAGCGGAGCAGCTCAGCTATTTCGCCCAGCATCACGGGATGTCGGGCCGGGACGCGGACGCGGCCACGAAGCGCTGGCTCGAGAGGCTCGGGCTCGCGGACAGGGCCGGCTCGAAGCTCGAGGAGCTGTCGCACGGCAATCAGCAGCGCGTCCAGCTCGGTGCGGCGCTCGTCCATGACCCCGAGCTGCTGATCCTCGACGAGCCGTTCTCGGGCCTCGACCCGATCGGTATCGCGACGATGTCCGAGATCCTCCACGAGCGAGCCGCTGCCGGCGTCGGGGTGCTGTTCTCGAGCCACCAGTTGGACCTCGTCGAGGACATCTGCGAGGACGTCGTCATCATCGCCCGCGGGCGGATCGTCGCCCAGGGCTCGATCGATGAGCTTCGCTCGGCATCCGAACGGCGCCATCTCGATATCGAGGTCGAAGGGGCCGGCAGCCGATGGCTCAATGGCCGGGCCGACCTGACGATCCTCGAAGAGAAGGGCGACCTCGTTCGGCTCCTCGTCGGCGCCGACGTGGACCTGGCAGCGCTGCTCGCCGCCGCGACCGCTGCCGGGCCGGTCCGACGCTTCTCGTTCCAGCCACCAGCGCTGTCGGAGCTGTTCATGGAGGTCGTCCAGTCATGAGCCGCTGGCGTGCCGTCTGGCTCGTCGCCCGACGCGAGATTCTCGAGCGTGGACGCAGCCGGGCGTTCATCGCGTCACTCGCATTGACCGTGGCGCTCATCCTCGTCGGCATCTTCCTGCCGACGATCCTCGCCGGACCGGGCGCGGATGCCGAAAAGCTGGGGATCGTTGGCGCGCCACCCGCCGGCTTCCAGACGCGACTCGCCCTTGTCGCAGACCAGGCAGGCGTCGAGATCACGACCGAGACCGTTCCCGACGTCGCGACCGGTGAGGCTCGTCTCCGCGACGAATCCCTCGACGGATTGCTCGTGATGCCGACGGACGGGGGCGTCCCGACCCTCGTCGTCAAGCAGCAGGGCGGTTCACTGGCCCAGATCGTGAATGCGAGCCTGTCGACGGGCCCCGCGGTGATGCTCCGGGAGCTCGAGCCAGCCGACCCGAACCGGGATGCGGCATTCATCTTCGCCAACGTCGGCGTCATCCTGCTCTTCATCTCGATCTTTACGTTCGGGACGTGGGTCCTGACCGGCGTCGTCGAGGAGAAGCAGAGCCGCGTCGTCGAGGTCGTCCTCTCGACCGTGCAGGCGCGCGACCTGCTCGTCGGGAAGGTCGCGGGGATCGGTCTCCTCGGGCTCGCTCAGCTCGTGATCATGGTTGCCGTCGGACTGGGCGCGGGAGTCATTGCCGGCCGCTTCACGCTGCCACCGACGACCGCCCCGACGGTCTTCATGCTGTTCCTCTGGTTCATCCTGGGATATGCCCTGTACTCAACGGCGCTCGGCGTTCTCGGCGCACTCGCCTCGCGAATGGAGGAGGCCTCCAACGCGTCGAGCCCGGTGAGCATCATCGCGACGGGCGCATACCTCTTCTCGCTGCTGGTCGCCCTCGACGACCCGAGCGGGACCGCGGCTCGGATCGCCACCATGATCCCGCCGGTCGCCCCGATGGTGGTCCCACTCCGGGCGGCCCTCGACGCGATCGAGCCCTGGGAGATCGTCCTGTCGGCCGGCCTGACCGCCGCGACGATCTGGGCTCTGCTCGTCTTCGGCGGTCGAGTCTATTCGGGCGCGGTTCTCCAGACGGCGGGACGGATCAGGCTGCGCGACGCGTGGCGGGCGACCCGGAATTGAGGCCGCAGCTTTGGCCGCGCACCGGCGAACACCCCCTGCAGCCTAGATGACCGTAGTTCGCATCTTGATGCCTGTCGTGCGCATCACGTTCTTCGGCCGAGCCGGCCCGGGGGCGCAGCGGCCATCAGATAAGCCGCAGTCGACCGCCGTCTGCTCTACTTCGCCGATGCCATTTCCTGTTCCGCGAGTCAATCCGATCGACCAGGAAGTGCTGATCGAAATCGGCGCCGACCTCCGACGCCGGCGAACGGAAGCCATGCTCACCCAGCGCCAGCTCGAGGAGCTGACACTCGTCGACCAAACGACGATTTCGCGAGTCGAGAACGGCCAGATCTCGACGCTCCGTCTCCATCGGTACGCGCGATTGCGCGCGGGGATCGACGGTCGGTTGGGCACAGCGCGAAGGCGGCCAAGACGCCGCCGGGAGCGCGTCGACTGGTAGACGATCCCTGGTGTCCGCCTCTGGGCCTGGAGCTCGATGCGCACAACGGTCATCTAGATGCGAAGCACAGTCATCAAGTTCGCGGGGGGGTGTTGCGGGGCGGTTGCGGGGCGTGTTGCGGGGCGTGTTGCGGCATCCCTGACGTCGGGGCACGGCCTGGGCCCGCTACCCCGGCAAGGTCTCGAACAGGGCCGGCGTTCCCCCTGCATGCCAGAACACGACCGTCCCCTCGAGGCGGCCGTCGCGGACGCGGGCGATGAGCTCGGCGAGGGCCTTGGCCGTGTAGATCGGGTCGACGAGGATGCCCTCGGTCCTCGCCAGAAGCTCGGTCGCCTGCTGGGCCGCCGCAGTCGCCACTCCGTAGCCCGGGCCGCGCTGGTCGTCGGTCAGGTCGATCTCGGCGGGATCGACCGGCAGTCCGACCAACGGGGCGAGGCCCTCGAGCAGGCCCGCGACGGTCGGTCGCAGCTCGTTCGCCGGGGCAGCGACCGCGACACCTACGACGCGGGCTTCAGAGCCGGCAAACCGCAACCCGGCGAGGACGCCCGCCTGCGTCCCTCCCGTCGCCGACGGGAGCACGACAACTGATGGCGAGATTGCAGCCGCGCTCGCCTGACGAGCAGCCTCGATGCCGGCGAGCACCTGGCCTGCCGCACCAGTCGGCCCGCTCCCGCCCACTGCGACGACGAATGGCCGCCTACCGGCCGCCCGGAGATCCTCGGCCACCCGAGCAACGAGCGCCTCGCGATCGGCGCGGACGTCGGTCGCGGCGACATGGATCGTCGCGCCGAGGAGGGCGTCGAGCCGTTCGTTCGGGCCGGGCGGCGAGCTTGGCGGTCCGCTCAGGACGAGGTGGACCGCGAGCCCGGCCCTCGCACCGGCCGCAGCCGCCAGGCGGCAATGGTTGGACCATCGACGCCCGGACGTGACGAGGGTGTCGGCGCCGGCTGGCCAGCGCCTCGCCGACGAGGAACTCGAGATTGCGAAGCTTGTTGCCGCCGAACGCCAGCGGGAGCAGGTCCTCGCGCTTGATCCAGACCTCGGCAGTCCCGCCGAGCGCGGCCGAGAACCGAGGAAGCCGCTGCAGCGGCGACGGCCCGTCGATCAGGGCGAACCGCGGCAATCGCGCGATCCCGTCGGGCACGTCGATCCGATCCACGTGCGCCATCGTAGTTGCGGCCGACCTTCTACGATTGGCGCGATGCCACTCCGCGCCGACCTCGCTTCGCTCAAGACGTGGGGATTCGGCGATCCTGGCCCGCTCCGCGACGAGCTGACCGCGGCCGCCCTGTCGGGAGCGAAGACAACCACGGCCAGCCTCCTCGCGGACTTCCAGATGGAGGGCGAGGAGCTGCCGACGGAAGGTCAGCGCGACGTCCTGGTCGACTCCGCCGGCCGCCCAGTCGCGGTCGTGGAGACCATCAGCTGCCGCGTCAGTCGGCTGGCCGACGTCGACGATCAGCACGCGATCGACGAGGGCGAGGGCTATGCCAACGCGGCCGAATTCCGCGTCGCCCACGAAGGCTATTGGAACAGCTACATCGACCAGGTCCGGGCGAAGCTGGGCGACCCCACCTTCGCCCTCGACGACGACACGCCGATCGTTCTCGAGCGCTTCCGGATCGTGGAGCGGCTGGACCCCGGCGAGGCCGGCTGAGCCATGGCGCGACGCATCACCCCGGCCGAGCGCGCGACTTCCACCGGCCAGAACAGCGACATGGAGCGATCGATCGCTGTGTCGGCGGACACCGTCGGTTCGGTCGGGCTCTACTCATCCGTCGTGACGACAGCGCCAGGCGGCAAGACCCGGATCCATCACCACGGCGAGTGCGAGACGAGCATCTTCATCGTGTCCGGTCGAGCGCGCTACACGTGGGGGCCGACCGGCCTCGAGGAGGCGATGGAGGCCGGCCCGGCCGACTTCATCTATATCCCGGCCGGCGAGGTCCACGTCGAGGAGAACGCGTCGGCGACCGAGCCGCTCGTCGTCGTCCTGACCCGCAACTGCGCTGGGTCCGTGGTCCACTACCTCGACGAGGTATGAGCGAGCCCGATTTCGAGCCGCTGGCGCAGGTGCTCGCGCGACACGGCCTGGCCGGGGCGACCGAGGAACCTTTCCCGAACGACGGCTGGTCCGGGTCAGCCATGACGTTGCTGCGGCGGGGGCGAGACCGGTTCGTCCTGAAACGCGACTCGCTTGCCCACGACTGGATCGCTCGGGCGACCGCCGACGGGCCGATCCTGCGCGAGGCCTGGTTCGCGGGCCACGGTCCAGCCCTCCCCTCACCTATCCGGGCGCCGTACCTGGGCGCCGGTCGCGACGGCGACGAGTTCGGAATCCTGATGCCGGACCTGACCGGAATCCTGTTCGACTGGGACGCTCCGATCTCGATCCGAGCGCTCGAACGGGTCCTCGATGGGCTCACGGAGCTTCATTCCCAGCCGTGGACCGTCTCCGACGCGCCCGAGGCCGGCCATTGGTGCCCGATTCGCGAACGGATCACCCTGATCTGCCGAGCCTCGCTCGAACGGCCTGGGCCGGCTCGCGAGGCCGTCGGCGAGCGGATCCTGCCAGGATGGGACGCATTCGACCGCCTCGCACCTCCGGCGGCTCGAGACCTCATCAACTCGATCGGCACCGACCCGGCGCCGCTCGTCGACGCCCTCGCTCGCCTTCATTCCACCCTGCTGCACGGTGATCTGAAGCTCGCCAATGTCGGGGTCGAACCCGACGGCACGATCGAGCTCGTCGACTGGCAGATGGTCAGCGTCGCACCGGTCGCGGTCGAGCTGGGCTGGTTCCTCGTGTCGAACGTCGCCTCGTTGCCGCTCCCGCCCGATGATGTGTTAGCGCGCTACCACGCGGCAATGCTGACACGTGGGCCGCGTTGGGAGGAAATCGCCGGCGACTGGGAAGCACAGATGGACTGCGCGATCCTCGTCGGCCTCCTCCTGCGTGGTTGGCGCAAGGGCGTCGATGCTGAGGCGGGCGTGGTCCACGCCTCGGGCAACACCGCCGCAGACGACCTCGCGTGGTGGTGCGCGCGAGCCGTTGAGGCTGCGGGCCGCGTCCTCTGACGCCTAGCTCGGGGCCGCGAGGTCCCGCCGCGGGAACTCGAACAGCGCCCAGGCGATCGCCGCGATCCCGACGGCCGCCGGAAGCGCGAGGTCGGTCGCGGACAGCGCGCCTTCGAGGATGGCCTTCGGCTGGAAGTAGTGGAACAGCGAGTACGGCTGAAGGCCCTTGGCGTCAGGCCAGAACGTTCCGAGGACCTCCAGGAAATACATGACGACGACGAGGCCGACGGCGAGTCCGAGCGCGGGCGACAGCCGGTCGAACGAGACGGACGCCGCCAGCCCGATCGCGGCGATCGCCCCGAACAGCAGGAACCCGTTCAGCCAGAGGAGCGGCAGCCGGTCCACGGCCAGCTCGTCGACGACCCCGCCGATGGCCGACCCACCGATCGCCCCGACGATCGGCGCGAGGACCGCCACGCCGACGAACGTGAGCGTGGCCGCGAGCAGCGTCACGATAGGCCGTCCGGCGTGAAAGCGGCCGCGCCAGCAGGACCTCGAGCGTGCCCCGCTGGCGCTCCCCGGCGACCGCGGCCGTCGCGAATCCGACGGCGAAGATGCAGTTGAGGATGAGCGAGATCGGATGGATCGCCCCGAGAGCGATCGAGCCCGACAGCGTGAAGATGTCGCCGCCGCCGAACTGCGTCAGCTCCTCGGGGATCAGCCCGGAGGCGATGATGTCCTTGAACGTCTGGCCGAACGTGCCGTAGACGATCGGGAGCAACGCGCCCCAGATCGTCAGGGCGACGAAGACGATCAGGATCTTGAGCCGCTGCGATCGCCACGTGTGGAGGAACAGCGCCCGGTTCATCCCGCCACCTCGGCCTCGTCGTGGTAAAGCTCCAGGAACGCCTCCTCGAGGTGCGCGGGCTCGATGGTGAGGTCGACGATGTGGCTGTCCCGGATGGCTGCCAGGAACGGCCCGACATCGCCCTCGAGCTGGCAGGTGACCAAGCCGTCCGAAACGGCGACGTTCGAGACGCCCGGGACGCCTTCGAGAACGGGGGCCGCACCCTGGACCCGCATCTCCACGTTGCGCTTGCGCCGGGCCAGCAGCGCGTCGACGTCCTCGAGGGCGACGAGCCGGCCGCGCCGGATGATCGCCACCCGGTCGCAGACCCGCTCGACCTCGGACAGCACGTGGGACGAGAAGAAGATCGTCCGGCCGGCCGACTTGAGATCGTCGAGGATCCCGTAGAACGCTCGCTGCATGAGCGGATCGAGTCCTTCGGTCGGCTCGTCGAGGATCGCCAGCTCCGGGTCGTGCTGGAGCGCCTGGACGATCCCGATCTTCTGGCGCATGCCCCGCGAGTAGTCCCGGACGAGGCGGCGGAGGGTCGCCGCGGACAGCTCGAGCCGGTCGCAGAGCTCCGCCCGTCGGACCGGTGGCCGGCCGGTCAGATCCGCCGAGATAGTCGAGCAGCCGCTCGCCGGTCAGCGTGTCGTACAGGGCGATCCCGCCCGGGAGATAGCCGGTCCGGCGGCGGATCTCGACGGAGTCCCGGACGATGTCGAGTCCGAACACGGCGCCCGACCCGGCCGTCGGGATGGAGGAAGCCGAGCAACAGCCGGATCATCGTCGACTTGCCCGCCCCGTTCGGGCCGAGGAAGCCGAAGATCTCGCCCTCGTGGACCTCGATCGAGAGTTCCTCGAGGGCCCTGATCTCGGCCGCCGAACCACGGCCCGGGAGGTGGATCGGGCGCGTGCGGTGGCCGTATCGCTTCGTGAGCCCGGCCGTGACGATCGCCTCCATCCGCGGCAAGGCTACACGGATGTTCCGCAGCCGCGCTGCGCGTGGTCGACCGGCGTGACGCGCGAGGGCGGCTGCGGGTGGGGCTCCCGCAGCCGCTCGCGCTGGTGTCAGCGGGTGATGATGAACTGGTCGATCGCTACCGGCCGGCCACTCCCGATGACCTCGATCTGATGGTGTGCGACCCGGTCCGTCGCCAGGACCGGCTGAACAGGTTGACCTGCGGCTCGAACGACGAGCTGCGCATGTCGACCACGCCGATGACGACGCCGTCGACCGAGACGCGGGCCTTGCCGCGGGTCGACCCGACCGGTCCGATCCACGTCACGCTCTTCGCGTAGAACGTAGTACGTCGCGGTCGCCCCGTCACGCTCCGAGTAGAGGACCTCGCCATCTGCATAGCCTCGGTGGCCTGCGGTAGCCCAGCGGCCGACGTAGGCGATCCCGGCGTTGTTCTCCTGGATCCTTCGACTCGTCACGTCGACGACGCCGACGGGTAGCGGGGGCGGGACCGCGCCGACGTCCAGCGCGGCCGTCGTCTCCGAGACCGAGTTGTAGAGACCCATGATCTTCGCGACGTAAGTCTTCGAGTACGTAGACCAGAGCGCCTGGTTCCGCTCGCCGGACCCGGTCAGCCACCAGTGGGCGACATTGGGCCACGTATCGAGCCAGGCGTACAACGCCGTGACCTTCCCGCGAGCGACCTTCTCCTGGTTCACGGGGGTCTGCGGGGCCGTCGAGCTGCCGACATACAGCTTCGCCCAGCCCGGCCAGTTCGACGGCATGATCTGGTACTTGCCGTATGCGCCGCTGGAGGAGTTGCGAGCGTAGTAGTTGCCGCCCGACTCGACCTGCCCGAGGGCGTAGAGGAAGCGGTTGATTCCGGGGGGCGCGGTGGTCGAGGTGGCGGCGGTCGGAATGATCGACACGACGATTGCGGCGACGAAGATCGCGACGGAGACCGCACGACGGCGGCCCTTAACTTCTGGCAATGGTGCTCCTTCCAACCGGGACGGCGCGGTGAGCACGCCGAGCGATGGAGAACGCAAGCGGAGAGTGGTCAGGCGGCACCGAATACGGTGAGCGCATTCGCCGGCTAAAGCCTCTCTCCGGCGGCGGACGTCTTCGGTTTTACCGCGCGACCTTCGTTCGCGGCGGTGCCTGGGGTGACGCCCTACGATACGTTGCCTGTCTATACCGAGACTTACCTAGTTCCTCTTCTGGCGCTTATCGCGTGCTTAGCGGGCGCTCACGTGGCGCTCATCCCGCGGTTCATCCCGAGCGCAACGCTTTCAGGAATCGGGCGGTCCGTTCGAGCGCATCGTCGAGCACGGGCTTGAGCGTGTGCCCGAGGTCCGGATACGTCACGAGCTCGGCGTCGCCTAGCGTCGGGACCGCAGCCCGGAGGAGGTCGAGCCGTGCCATCGGGTCCGACTCGCCGGACAGCAGCAGGACCGGGCAGCGGATCGCCGGCCAATGGCTCGTCCGCTCGGCAGCCTTGTCGGGCGCGTCGCGTGCACCTGGGGCGTGGAGCGGGTAGCTGAAGAGGACGAGCGCCGCGTAGTCCGTGTCCGGCTCGGCGGCGGCAAGGCTGGCGACCCGGCCGCCGTACGACTGGCCGCCGACCGCGATCGGGGTGCCGTCTGGGCCGGCCCGTCGGGGACGATCGCTCGCATCGCGACCACGGCGAGCTCGGCCTTCTTGAGCGGCAGGTCGATAGCCTCGGCATCGATCCCGCGCCGCCGGAGGCCCGCGACATGGGCGGCCATGCTCGCCGCGTTCCCGCTCGCGCCATGACCGACGAAGAACCGGATCGTCATCGGGCACAGCGTAATCCGCTCCGAAGGGCGGCGCGGCCTTGACCCGAACGGATGCGACCAGGTGGCTTCGCCACGGGGTACTCGGGTATCGTCCCCCGATGGCCAGTGCTCCCCTCCCCCGTTGCTCCTGGGCCGGCGCCGACGCGCTGATGACCGCCTATCACGACGAGGAGTGGGGCGTGCCGGTCCACGACGACATCGAGCTGTTCGAGCGGCTCGCCCTCGAGTCGTTCCAGGCCGGCCTCTCCTGGTCGACGATCCTCCGCAAGCGCGAGGCCTTCCGAGCCGCCTTCGAGGGATTCGACCCGTCCGTCGTCGCCGCCTACGACGACGCAGATCGGGCGCGGTTGATGGCGGACGCGGGGATCGTCCGCAACCGGGCCAAGATCGACGCGACGATCGGCAATGCGGCGGCACTCCTGGAGACCGCGGCGGAGTTCGGATCGTTCGACGCCTATCTGTCGACGATGATCCCGCCGCCGGTGCGCCGGCTTGGTTCGAGTGCAGTGATAGGCGAGATCCCGGCGACGACCGAGGCGTCCGATCGGCTGTCGGCCGACCTCCGCCGGCGCGGCTTCCGGTTCGTCGGTTCGACGAGCGTCTATGCATTCATGCAGAGCGTCGGGCTCGTCGACGACCACCTGCCGGGCTGCTTCCGCTACCAGGGCTGAGGCCGTCGAATTGGCCTCAACGACGCCGTGACACACTAGCTGTCACAGCGGGCCGTCAGGCTCCGGCCATGATCTACATCGAATGCGCCTGGTGCGAGACCGAGGTGGCCGTGGACGGCCTCGACGCGACGAGCGTCGAGTGCACGGACTGCAACGTCACCGTCGAGATCGCCCGGGACGAAACCCACCCGATCTCCGTCGCCGCCTGAGGTCTCATCGTGGCGCGGGGTCCACCCCCGGCTTCGGCGCGACGTCAGTCGCGATCACGGGTTGCAAACATGGTATTCGCGGTCGAACCGCATCGACACCGACGAGGACGACGACCGCCGGATCGGCTGAGGTCAGGCCTCCGGCGCGCTGAAGCGCCGCGCGTTGCCCATCTGCGGCCAGACCCGTGCCTGCGTGTTCGCGAGCATCTGGCGGACGTGGTTGCGGTCGTGGTGGACCCATTCGGCCGCGAGATCGGCGACGCTCAGCCGGCCAACGACGGTGTGAACGCCTGATCTGCTCAGGTCGGCAGAGTCCAGGGAGCCAACCAACGCGATGCTGTCGCGGCGGAGTTCGAGGAACTCGGCGAGGAGCTGGGCCGAATCCCGCGTCGCAGTCGCGTCGCGCGGCGGCAACGCCGCGCTGATCCCAGCCCTCGAAGGTCGGATCGGGCGCTGCAAGGATCGTCCTGATCCGTCCGTTGAAGCCGCGCCGCTCCGCCTCCAGGATGTGGCCGAGCACCTCGTTCGCGCACCACTCGCCCGCCGCGGGGTGCCATCCGGCGTCGTCGCCGAGGGCGCGCATCTCGGCCTCGATCGTGGCTGCCGATGCGGCGAGGAGCTCGGCAAGGACGGCCGGCGGCAGCGGTTCGTCGGTCACGCGGGCACCGAATCTGGGCGTGGCGGCAGGACCGGGAGCTCGCGCCCTCCTTCTGCCAGCCAGCAGGCTGCCGACTGGCCGCCCCCGACATCGAAGAGTGGCGGCTCCTCGACGCGGCAGCGATCGAAGACATACGGGCAGCGCGGATTGAAGCGGCAGCCGGCCGGCACGTTGGCCGCATCGGGCGTCTCGCCTACGAGGATCGTCCGCTTCGCCCGCTCGCCCGCAGTCGGTGGCTCCGGCGTCGGGGAGACCGACACGAGGGCCTGGGTGTACGGGTTGTGGGGCGCCCGGATGACCTGCTCCGCCGGCCCGATCTCCATGATCTTGCCGAGATACATGACGGCGATCCGGTCGGCGATGACCCAGGCGAGCGACAGGTCGTGAGTGATGAAGAGGTAGGTCAGGCCCCGCTCGGCGCGCAGGTCGAGCATCAGTCGGAGGAGCTCCGTCCGGATCGAGACATCGAGCATCGAGACCGGCTCGTCGGCGACGATCACCTGCGGCCCCATGACGAGCGCCCCGGCGATCACGACCCGCTGGCGTTGGCCGCCGGACAGCTCATGGGGATACCGCCCAGCGAAGTCGCGAGCCGGGCGGAGTCCCGCCGACTCGAGTGCATCCACGACGCGGCTCTCACGTTCCGCTGGCGTCCCGATCCCGTTGACGAGCAGCGGCTCCATGACGAACTCGCGGATCGTGTGCTTCGGGTTGAGCGTCTCGTACGGGTCCTGGAAGATGAGCTGGACGCGCCGCCGATAGTCGCGAAGCGCGCGCGACCCCCAAAGGTCCGACACGTCCTTCCCGTCGAGCGAGATCCGTCCCGCGGTCTGGCGGGTCAGCTTGACCACGACCCGCCCCGTCGTCGTCTTGCCGCTGCCCGATTCGCCGACGAGCCCGAGGACCTCGCCGCGGCGCAAGGTCAGGTCGATCCCGTCGACCGCCCGGATGACGCCACGCGGACGCCTGAGGATGGCGTCGAGGAGCCCACCGCTCCGCACGGGGAAGTGGACCTCGAGGCCGTCGAGCCGGAGGATCTCGTCGCCGCTCGGGGCGAGGGCGGCACTAGGCCCGAGGGCGGCGCTCGGCGCGGGGTCGCCGGGCAGCGCGGGGTCGGCACTCGGGGTCGGCACTCGGCGCGGGGTCGGCACTCTGTGTGGCGTCGCCGTTCCGTACGGGGTTCCCGCTCATCCGCCTGCGACCTCGAGCGGCGGCTCGGCCGGCGGCGGCTCGACGAGCGGCACCGTGGCGCCGATCGCATTCGGCGGCGCCGTCGTCACCTGCGTCCCGTCGCTCCCCGGCGGGTAGAGATGACACGCGACACGGACCTGGCCGAACGTCACCTCCGGCGGGACGACTTCGGTGCAGACCTCCATCGCGAACGGGCAGCGGGGCGCGAACCGGCAACCCGGCGGCGGGTGGCGGAGATCAGGCGGCGACCCGGGAATGACGTCGAGCGTCCTCCGGTCGGCGCGGATGTTCGGAAACGCCGCCAGGAGCTTCTGGGTGTAGGGGTGCCGAGGCCGGCGGAACACCTCATCGACCGTGCCCTCTTCGGCGACCCGGCCGGCATACATGATGAGGACCCGGTCGCAGGTCTCGGCGATCACCGACAGGTCGTGGGTGATGAGGATCAGCGACAGCCCAAGCTTGTGGCGAAGGTCCTCGAGCAAGCGCGAGGATCTGGGCCTGGACCATGACGTCGAGCGCCGTCGTCGGCTCGTCGCCGATGACGATCGCCGGGTCGCAGGCGAGGGCCATCGCGATCATGGCTCGCTGGCGCATCCCGCCCGATAGCTCGTGGGGGTACGCCCCGCCACGCTTCTTCGGGATTCCGACGAGCTCGAGGAGTTCGCCGGCGCGCTTGCGGGCTTCCTTCTCGGACATGCCGAGCCGCTCGGTGAGCGGTTCGACGATCTGATCGCGGAGCCGGTGAACCGGATTCAGCGCGTTCATCGCTCCCTGGAAGACGATCGAGACCTCCCGCCACCGATAGCGCCGCAGGGCGTTGGCGGACTTGGCGACCAGGTCGATGCCGTACAGCCGGATGCTGCCCTCGACGATCTTGGCGTTCGATGGCAGGAGGCGGATCAGCGAGAGGGCGGTCGTCGTCTTGCCGCAGCCCGACTCACCGGCGATCCCGAGCGCCTCGCCGTGGTTCAGCGTGAAGCTGATGCCGTCGACGGCATGCACGGTCTCGGCGCCAAGGGAGAAGTGCGTCTTGAGGTTCTCGACAACGAGGAGCGGCGCGCTGGGATCGGCCTGCTTCGGGAGCGATTGCCGACGGCTGGCGACGGTCATCGGCGCTCTCTGCGCTTGGGGTTGAGCTGGTCGTCGAGGGCGCTCCCGACGAGGGTGAAGGCCAGGACGACGAGGACGATGCACGCGCTGGGCGGGACGAAGTACCACCACGCGCCAAGCCCCGGCGCTCCGATCGCGCGGGCCGACTCGAGGAGCTGTCCCCACGACGGCTGGAGCGGGTCGCCAAGACCGACGAAGGAGAGGAACGTCTCGGTCAGGACGGCCCCGGCGAAGACGATGACCGCGTTCGCGACGATGAGGTTGATGACGTTCGGCAGGATGTGGCGGCGCATGATGTGGCCACTCCCGGCCCCGATGACCCGTGCCCGGTCGACGAAGGCGCGCTCCTTGAGGGACAGCGTCTGCGATCGGATGATCCGGGCGGTCGACGACCAGCTCGTGATGCCGATCACGACGACGATGACGACGAGGGTCATCCGGATGCCGAAGATCTCCCGCGATCCCGAACCCACGAGGTCGCGGAGGATCGGCGTGAGGATCAGGGCGAGGACGAACGTCGGGATCACGAGGAAGAAGTCCGTGATCCGCATGAGGAATCCATCGAGCCGGCCGCCGGCGAAGCCGCTGACGATCCCCACGACGGCCCCGACTAACGACCGTGATGATCGTCGCGAGGAGCCCGATGGCCATCGAGACCCGGGCCCCGTGGACGGTCAGGTTGACCATGTCCCGGCGGAGGTGGTCCGTCCCGAGCGGGTACCCCTCGATCGGTGGCGACAGGCGGGGTCCCGTCGCCGTAACCGCGGTCTGGAGCGGCCCGACGAAGAGCTCCGGAGCGATGGCCAGCAGCGAGAAGAAGGCGAGGATGACGACGCCGATCAGGCCCTCCCGGCGACGGAGGACGGCCCGCAGAAGGCCACCGCACCCGGACGAATCGTCGTCGCCTCACGCTGCGGCGCCAGGACGACCTGCCCCGCCATCAGGTCCGGACCCGCGGATCGAGGACGCCGTAGATCAGATCGGCCACGAGGTTCGCGAGGACGACCGAGACGCTGAGGACGAGGAAGACGCCCTGGAGGACCGGGTAGTCGCGTGCTTCCAGCGCCTCGACCGCCAGCGTTCCGAGGCCCGGCCAGTTGAAGACGACCTCGACGGTGATCGCGCCAGCGACGATGTACCCGAGATTGATCGCGATCAGCGTGACCGTCGGCAGCATCGCGTTCGGCAGGGCGTGGTGGCGGAGGATCCGGCCGTCCCGCAGGCCCATCGCCCGAGCGGTCGTGACGTAGTCCTCGGACAGGGTCTCGACGATCGACGAGCGCATCACGATCGCGTACTGGCCGATGAGCCCGAGCGCGACCGTCGCCAGCGGCAGGGCCAGGTGAGCCAGGAAGTCGGCCAGCCGGTCGAAGATGCTGGTGTACTGCGCCCCGGCCTCGAGCATGCCGAACGTCGGGAACCAGCCGAGGCCCGTCCCGAAGACCAGCAGCAGAGCCATCCCGATGATGAAGTACGGCGTCGAATACAGGATGAGGGAGACTCCGTTCCCGACCTGATCGACGAGGCCGCCGCGCCGCCAGCCGGAGAACGCGCCCAGGGCAAGGCCGACCACGATGGCGATGATCTCGCCGAGGCCGAACAGGATGACCGTCGGCCAGATCCGCTGGCCGATCACCTGCCCGACCGTCTGGCCGCGGGCAACGAACGAGTAGCCGAGATCGCCTCGCACCGTCGCAGCGACGAACGCGCCGAACTGGTCCGGGAAGAGCGGATCGTTCAGGCCCCAGCGCTCTCGCGCGGCGTTCAGCTGGGCCTGGGTCACGTTCGGCGTCCCGCGCAGGATCACCCGCTCGGGAGATCCAGGCATCGCCCGGAACAGGACGAAGTTGATGATGACGATCATCGCGATCGTCAGGAACGCGGACCCGAGCCGCCGCGCCAGGTAGTAGAAGCCCACGATCCGGCCCGGTGGAGAATCAGCCGGGGAGCGCCGACGAGCGGCACTCCCCGGGTCGCGGATTCACGGGCGCGGGTGTTGCCGACCGCCCGACGCCGTCACTCCTCCTCGCCGGCGACTCTCCGTCGGCGCATCAAGATGGCGGCGATGGCGAGGACCAACACGAGCGCGGCGATGCCGACCACTAGCAGGAACGCCGTGTTCGACGTATCGCCCGTGGGGGAACCCTGGCCGGCGGGGGTCGCCGCCGGGCTGGCGCCACCGCTCGGTACCGCCGCCGAGCCTGACGGCTCGGGACTGGCGGCGGCGAGGTCGGTGAGCTTCGTGTAGCCGAACGATCCGTAGCCGAAGAGCGGCGTGCCGCCCTCGCTCGGCTGGTTCGTCCAGCCACCGAACTTGTCCGTTCGATAGGCGTGGAGCTCGGCGTCGTAGTAGAGGATGTGATACGGCGCCTCGGCGTAGACGAGCTCCTGCATCTGCGTCAGGAGCTCCTTGCGCTTCGCCGTGTCTGACTCCGCCCGCTGCTCGAGGAAGAGCCTGTCGTACTCGGGGTTCGAGTAGTAGCTGTCGCTCGCGCCGCCGATCTCCTCGGTCCTGAAGAAGTTGAGGAGCGAGGTGGGATCCGGGTCGCCGACCCAGCCCCACATGTAGATGTCGTAGTTCGCCGGGCCGTTCGGCGGTCCGGTGACGTCGTCGATGAGCGTCCCCTCGGCGGTCACCGCCGCGTCGACGGTGATTCCGAGATCGCCGAACCACTCGACGAGGAACTCGGCGTTCGTTGCGTTCTCGGGCTCCGAGTCCGGCCACGTGAGCCGGAGGTTGATGACCTTGCCATCCTTGTCGAGCCGCTTGCCCGCGCTGTCGAGCGCGTAGCCGGCCGCGTCGAGCCGCTTCTTGGCCTCTTCGATGTCGAATCGGCGGGGATTCGCCGGTGGCGACGTGCCAGCGGGTGTGGAACGGCGGGATGATCGTGGAGCCGGGCGTTCCGTAGCCGCCGAGCGTCGCGTCGACGAGGGCCTGCTGATCGATCGCGTAGCCGAGGGCGTCGCGGAAGGCGATGTCGGCGAGCGCCGACGTCGAGCCGCCGTAGCCCTCCTTGTTGCCGCCGGTGTTGAACGACAGCTCCGTGTAGCCGTTCGCGATGCCCTCGACGACGGCGATGTCCGGGTCGTCCTTGAGATCGTCGAACTGGTCGGCGAGGACTCCGCGGACGTAGTCGATTTCGCCTGTCTTGAGCGCCTGGACCATGGTGTCGGCGCTGCCGAAGTGCTGGATGATCACCTCGTCGGCGGCGCCCTCCTCCTCGCCCCAGTAGTTGGGGTTGCGGGCGAACCTGATGAAGTCGCCTGGCTCCCACTCGACCGCCTGGTAGGGCCCGGTGCCGACGACCGGCGGCTCGTTGGTGAACGGCGTCACGTCGGCCGCGTTCGCCGATCTCGTCGATCGTGTGCGTCGACCAGATGTGCTTCGGGAGGATCGGGCACGTAGGCCTGGAGCAGGAGCGTGTTCTCGAACTCGGTCTCGACGACGAGCGTCTGCCGGGTCCGGGGCGCTGACCGCAGTGATCCCCGCATTGGTGAGGTACGGCTCGAGATAGCCCTGGCCGAGGTAGTAGCCGTCCTCGCTCGCCTCGCTCTTGTCCGCCGCGTCGATGACGAGCTGGTACGTGTAGCGGGCGTCCTCAGATGTCGCCGGCTCGCCGTCGGACCACTGCATGTCGGGCCGGATCTTGAAGGTCCACGTCGTGCCGTCCTGGGTCCACGACTCGGCGAATCCCGGCACAGGCTCGAGGTCCTGCCCGAAGTTCACGAGCAGGTCGTAGTTGAGCGTGAAGACTTCGAAGTCGGCGACGACGACCGAGTTCCACGGGTTCAGGACCTGGAGGTCCTGGTCGGTGCCCGCCTTGATCACGAGGTCGCCCTCGGCGGCGCCGATGAGGGATGCCCCAGGCAGGAGGGTCGAGAGCGCGAGGCCGAGCGCGACAAGCGCTCGCATCGCCCGGGTGCGTAGGGGTGGTCGCATTACGTGACTCCTCCTCAACGTCCGCCGATCGCGCCGGCCGGACCCCCGGTCCCGCCCCGATACTTGCAGACTGCCACGGAGCTTCCCACAGCCGAACGTGCGGCTGCAAGCCGTGGACCGCACCGCGCGTCAGTCGGCTGTCACAACCTCCTCGACGACGAGCGTGCCGGCGTCTGCTTCGAGCGTCGCCATGGCGCCAAACGGAACGGTCGCGTGGTGCTTCCCGTGCCCGATCGGCAGGCCGAACGATAAGCGGGAACGCCGAGCGGCCCAAGGAGCTCCTCGACGATGTCCTCTGTCGACAGCTCCGCGATTCCGCCCGACCACTTCGTCTTGATGTCGCCGACGACGATGCCGGCGACACCGTCGAACAGCCCCGCGTTTCGGAGCTGGGTGAGAATGCCGTCGAGGACATAGCCCTCCATCTCGATCTCCTCGAGGACGACGATCCGGCCCCGGAAATCCGGCTGGAGCCGGGTCCCGATGGACGAGCTGAGCAATCCCGCGCAGCCGCCGGCAAGCCGGCCGGTGGCGCGCCCACCGACGATCGTCCGGACATACGGATCGTCCGGATTCGGCCCGATCGGGCCGTACGGCTCGTCGCTGAACAGGGCCCGGTGGAGGCTCTCCTTCGAGAACTCGGTGACCTCCGGCGAACCGACGCCCGAGGCCCCATTCGAATAGAAGGAGATCACGTTGCCCCACGCGCCGGCCGCGAGGTGGAGCGTCGTGAGGTCACTGTAGCCGCAGATCGCCTTGGGGTTCGCCGCGAACAGCTTCTCGTCGAGCAGCGGGATGAGGCGCGGGCATCCCGTAGCCGCCCTGGAGGCAGACGATCGCCCGGATCTCCGGGTCGGCGAGCATCGCGTGGAGATCCGCCGCACGGTCGTCGTCGCGGCCGGCCATGTAGCCGTGGCGGTCGTTGATGTGGTCGCCGAGCCGGACGGTCAGGCCCCACGCCTCGAGACCCGCCACTCCCCGAAGAAGCTCGCTGCGGTTCTCCCACGAGCTGGCCGGTGCGACGACGCCGACAGTGTCGCCGGGCCGAAGGCGCGGCGGCTTGCGCGGGGCGTCGGAGGGGTCGGCCATCTGTGGACTCATACCATGAAGCTCGTCACCGGGTTCGCTTCGAGCAGGATCGGCCGATCGATTCGGAAGCCCTCGATCTCGGCTTGCGATGGTGTCCTCCCGTCGCCAACGAGCTCCGCGGCGATCCGGCCGAAGAGCGAGGCGAACTTGAAGCCGTGCGCGGCGCCGAGCGCGACGAGTACGTTCGGATGGTCGGGCAGCCGATCGAGGACGAAGTCGCGATCCGGGGTCAGCGTATAGAGGCAGGTCTTCGTGTAGATCGGCGGCCCGAGGTGGCCGGGCAGGTGGCGCGCCAGGAACTCCTCGAGGCGACCGAAGGCGGCCTCGTCGCGGTCGAACGTCCGGGCGTCGGGTGTCGTCTCGTCTCCGCCGACGTCCTGGGCGGCCTTCGGGCCGGGCTCGCCGTACGTCGGGAAGCCGTAGAAGCACGGCTCGTCCATCCAGATCCAGATCGGGAAGCGGTCCGGCGCGAAGGCAGCGGGATCCGGGCAGGCGAAGTAGGTGACCTGTTCCTTCGTGATCGTCAGAGGCAGCCGCCGGTCGAAATGACGCAGCAGCTCGTTCGTCCAGGCGTCGACGGCGAGGACGACGTGGCCGGCGCGATGGACGGCGCCGTCGGCCGTCTCGACCTCGATCTCGCCCGCCGCGTCGCGAAGGGCCACGACCGGAGAGCGGTCGCGGAGCGAGGCGCCGTGTTCGCGCGCGAGGCGCTGGTGCGCCTCGTTGGCGCGGATCGGGTCGGCGATGCCGGACTGTGCCTGGTAGAGGCCGTGGTGCTCGTCGCCGAGCCGCCACTGGGGCCAGCGCCGCATGATCTCGGCGGCGTCGAGGTGCTCGAACGGGACGCCCTCGGCGGTCATCGACCTCGTGTAGTCGTCGAGCGGGATCGACGCCTCGCGCGGCGCGACGTCCAGGCCGCCGGTCGTGGTCACGATCTTGGCGCCGGACGCGGCTTCGACCTCGGCCCACGTCTCGTACGCCCGTTTCGCGAGCCGAACGTAGTCGGGTCGGTGATAGGACAGGCGGATGATCCGGCTGTGGTCCTGCGAGGCGCCGTTGTCATGCCCGAAGCCGAACTGCTCGAGGCCCGAGGACGCCGTCGCCGAACCGGCGGCTCAGCCAGTAGGCAGCCCCGGATCCGATCGCGCCGAGCCCGACGACGATCGCGTCCCAGTCATTCCTCACTGACGCGCTACTCGCCCTGCGACGCGCCGCGGGCCACCCGCGCCAGGGCGACCCGCTGGAGGCCGATGATCGACATCGCGTCAGTGATCCGCCCGTCGAGCGTCATCGCCAGCGCCTCGTCGAAGGGAACCCAGCGGCTCTCGATCTCCTCGGTCGGCTCCGGGGCGGCCGCGCCGTGGGTGACGATCGTCGCCAGGTAGAGGATTCCGGCCTCGTCGGATACCGAGTTCGAGAGGTGGAAGCGGGCCAGCTCGATCCACTCGGCGGCCTCGACGCCGGTCTCCTCCTTGAGCTCACGTCGGATGCCGTCGAGCGGCGCCTCGGTCGGCGCCACGCCGCCCTCGGGGATCTCCCACGACCAGGCGTCGAGCGTGTAGCGGTGCTGGCCGACGAGGAGGACGCGATCGTGCTCGTCGAGCACGACGACGCCGGCGGCGAGGTTCGCGAAGTGGACGACGCCGTAGATGCCGGGCGCCGCCATCGGGCCGGCTGACCTCGTCGTGCCAGATGGTGATCCAGGCGTTGTCGTAGGCCGTTCGGCGCGTGCGGCGAACCCACGGCCCGACGGTGACTTCGGCCGCCTCGGGATCGCCCGCCGGCTCGGACGTACTCACGACGCGCATCGTCGCACGCCGCGGTCGGCGCCGCGCGGTGAGTCGCGGTCGCTCCTATCCTTGTCGTCGATGTCCGCCCCATCGGTCGATCCCGAAGTCAGCCGCCCCGCAAGCCAGCCGCGCCACGAGGTCGGCGTGCTGTACGACGTCCGGATCCCGGCGGGCGACGGGCTCGAGCTCTCGGCGAACCTGTGGCTGCCCCGGCCGCTGGCCGACGAGCCGGAGGAGACGTTCCCGGCGATCCTCGAGATGATCCCGTACCGCAAGGACGACTGGCGGCTCGCGAGCGACATGGCCCGCGGCGAGTGGCTGGCCGCCCGCGGCTTCGCCTTTTGCCGGCTCGACATCCGCGGGACCGGCTCGTCGCCAGGCATCGCCCTCGACGAGTACACGTCGCGCGAAACCCAGGACGGCTACGACGCCGTCGAGTGGCTGGCCGCCCAGCCGTGGTGCAACGGCAACGTCGGGATGTGGGGAATCTCGTACGGCGGCTTCACCTCGATCCAGGTCGCGATGCTCCGTCCGCCGCATCTCAAGGCGATCGTGCCGGTGATGGCCACCGACGACCGCTACACCGACGACGTCCACTACATCGGCGGCTGCGTCACCGTGTCGGAGCTGAGCCAGTACGCGGTCAGCATGGTCGGGATGAACGCGATGCCGCCGAAGGCCGAGTACCGCGGCGCGGCGTGGGCCGACGAGTGGCGCGAGCGCCTGGAGAAGACGCCGGTCTGGCTGTTCGAATGGCTCCGCCAGCAGCATGACGGCCCGTACTGGCGGCAGGGATCTCTGGCGCCGGACTACGGCGCGATCGAAGCGGCGATCTTCTCGATCGGTGGCTGGATGGACGAGTACGTCGATCCGGTCCTGCGGATGCAGGAACGCTGCGCGGCGCCGCGACGGTCGCTCATCGGGAACTGGGTCCACTCGCTGCCGGACGACGCCTACCCGGGCCCGAACCTCGACTGGCTCCACGAGATGGTCCGGTTCTTCGACCACTGGCTCAAGGGCATCGACAACGGCGTCATGGAAGAGCCCGGCCTCGTCCTGTTCCGCCGCGAATACGCCGATCCGGAGCCGTTTCCGGCGACCTGGCCGGGCGAGTGGCTGGGGCTGCCGACGTGGCCGCCGGCGGACGCCGGGGAGCGGGTCCTCCATCTCGCCGCCGGCCCGTTGCCGCTGGTCGGCGCGTCTCGACGACGGGGCCGACGCTGTGCCGTCCGTCGAACGATTCCGCCACCGCCCGACGAACGGCACCCGGGCGGCGCTGTCGTGGGGCGCTGGCGGCGCCCCGAACGGCCTCGCCCGCGACCTCCGTCCGGACGAATCGGTCGTCCCGACCTTCACGGGCCCGCCGCTCGAGGCGCCGCTCGACGTCGTCGGCTTCCCGGCGGCGGTCCTCGCCTGGGAGTCGAGCGCGCCGATCGCGACCGCGGTGGTCCGGCTCAGCGACGTTGCCCCCGATGGAACGTCGTCCCAGGTCACCGCCGGGATCCTGAACCTCACTCATCGCGACTCGCATGTCTCGCCCTCGCCACTCGAACCGGGCACCGTCACCAGCGTCCGGATCCAGATGCGCTCGACCGCCTACCGATTCCTGCCGGGGCATCGGATCAGGTTGTCGGTGGCGTCGTCGTACTGGCCGGTCATCTGGCCGTCGCCGTTCAGCGCGGAATACGGACTCCACCTCGGTGGCGACGCGGACAGCCGGCTCATCCTGCCGACCATCGGAGGCGGGTCGATCCCGGTCCCACCGTTCAAGACGACGCCGGCGGGGATGCGGACCATCGGTTCGTCGACCGAGGAGCCGCCGACGTGGCGGGTGACCGACGATGTCATCGCGGGAACGGTGACCGTCACGTCGAGCGAGTTCGGCGAGATCGTTCTGCCCGACGGCACCTCCAGCCTCTATACGGGGGAGCGGCTCGAGATGACCGCTTCGGATGCCGAGCCTGCGTCCGCCCGACTGCACAACGAGGTGGTCTACAGGGTGCGAGATCGCGGCTCCGAGATCCTCATCGAGGCCTCCGGCACGATGCGCAGCACCGAATCCGACTTCCACATGAACGTCGGGCTCCGGGTGACGCTCGACCGCGCGCCGTTCTTCGAGCGCGGCTGGCTCGAAACGATCCCGCGCCGGCTGGTGTGAAGCAGCGCGAGAAACCGACCGAATCGGGGGCGGTGCCGCCACCGCCGCCCTGGCAGCCATCGGCTGGCTGCTGCTGTTCGTGTCCCTGCCGATCGCGATCTTCCTGACCTGGTGGGGCGACTGCTTCGAGGATGCGTGCCCGAGTGCCTCCGACCTCGACCGCACGGTCTACCTCGTCGATTTCGTGGCCTGGCTCGTGATACCCGCGCTGGCCTTCGGGGCATACCGGGGTTGGCGGCCTGCGGCCGGCGGGCTGGTGGCGATCGGGGTCGCGCTTGCGGCCCAGGTCGTCGCGGCGATCCTCGGGGCGCGCGGCTTCCAGTCCTTCGCCGTAGTCCTCCCGGCCGCAGCCCTCATCGCGACCGCGGGAGTGATCGGCCTTCGGCCGCTCGCCGGGGACGACGCCACCGGGCCCAGCGCCCGAACCAGCCTGATCGGGCTCGTCGTCGTCTCGGTGGTCATCGTCGCAATCGCGTTCCAGGGCGTGCTGGCCGGTGGCGCCGGCATCGGCCAGGGCATCCTCGTGCTCGTTGCAGTCAGCCTCGCGTTCATCGCCGTGCTCGCGTTCCTCAATCGGAGCCGGCGCCCGCCACCATCCGGTCCGCCGCGACGAGGCTGAGGCGCCCGGCCCGCGGCTACACTCATCGCCATGCGCCGGATCAGCCGCAAGGCGGAGTCGTTCACCGAATCGGTCATCCGCGAGATGAACCGCCTGGCGGTCGCGGCCGGTGCCGTCAGCCTCGCCCAGGGCTTTCCGGACTTCCCGGCTCCCGAGGACCTGAAGGACGCGGCGGCTGCCGCCCTCCACGCCGATATCAATCAGTACGCGATCACGTGGGGTGCGCGGCCGCTCCGCGAGGCGATCGCGGCGAAGACCGCTCGCTTCCACCCGGGCTGGGATCTCGACCCCGAGACGCAGATCACGGTCACCTGCGGCGCGACTGAGGGGATGATCGCGGCCATGCTCGGGCTCCTGGACCCGGGCGACGAGGTGATCGTCTTCGAGCCGTTCTACGAGAACTACGGACCGGACGCGATCCTGTCGGGCGCCGTGCCGCGCTACGTGACCCTCCACGAGCCGGACTGGTCGATCGACCCCGACGAGCTGCGGGCCGCCGTGACGCCGAAGACGCGGGCGATCGTCGTCAACTCGCCCCACAACCCAACCGGCAAGGTCTTCCGCCGCGACGAGCTCGAGCTGATCGCCGGCCTGTGTCAGGAGCACGACCTGCTCGCCTTCACCGACGACATCTACGAGCACATCGTGTACGAGGGCGAGCACATCCCGCTCGCGACGTTGCCCGGGATGGCCGATCGGACGGTCTCGATCGACTCGATGTCGAAGACCTACTCGGTGACCGGCTGGCGGGTCGGCTGGGTGATCGCCTCGCCGTTGCTCAGCGTCGGCATCCGGCGGGCCCACGACTTCCTGACCGTGGGCGCTGCTGCGCCCACTCCAGCAGGCGGCGGTCACCGCCCTCGCGTTCCCCGATTCCTACTACGAGTCGCTGGCCGCGGCCTACCGCGAGCGCCGGGACACCCTCCTGCCCGCACTCGCCGAGGCGGGCTTCCGGATCCACCAGCCGGCCGGCGCCTACTACGTGATGACCGACATCCGGGATTTGACCGACGAAGACGACGTGACCTTCGCCCGGCGGCTGATCCTCGATCCGGGCGTGGCCGGCGTGCCGGGGTCGTCGTTCTACTCGCATCCGGAGCTCGGCCGGACGAAGTTGCGGTTCGCCTTTCCGAAGCGACTCGAGACGCTCCGCGCGGCAACCGATCGCCTGGCCCGGCTGGCCACGCCGGCCTGAGCGCCGCCTCAGCCGGGTAGCGCGGCCCTCGCGGCGAGTGCCGTGACGATCGCGACGGATACGCTGGCGAGCGTCCCGAGCAGGTAGTACTCGGCGAAGTCGCGGTCGTCGAGGAGCCGGAACCGGGCGATCGTCTTCGCGGCCACGACGAACCCGATCGCTGCGTCTGCCCCGACGAGCAGCAGCGTCACGATGAGGAGCCGCTCGAGCACGCCGATCGTCGCGCCGACCTGGGCCGGCGGCACGGCGGTTCGTTCCCGCTGGGCGCCCGGCGGGTCCTGGGCCGCGGCCGCCGTCGAACGTGGCGGTGGATCGGCCAGGACGTGGCCCGCGAAGGGCCCGATGCGGAACGACCAACCGCGCGGCCGCTCGCCCTGCGCCTCGCTGGCCTGCGCGGAGGCGGCCCCCGCCGCCGTGCCCGTCGGCGCGCCTCGGGGCGCCTCATCCGACCCGGTCGCGGCCTCGATCGGCCGGACGAGCGTCGCGACGAACAGCGCCCCGGCGCGGGTGTTCGCGATGAGCAGCGACAGGAACACGACCGCGACCAGGCTGACCTCGTTGATGACGGCCTGGTCCCGGGCGCCGAGCACGCGGCCGATCGCCGCGGACCACTCGACGGTCGGGGCCTGGCCCGCGAGCCAGATCGCCCAGGCGACGGCGATGACCGTGAGGTGAGCCACCTGGTCGAGGGCGAAATAGACCGCGGGCAATGGCGTCCAGGCGCGCCCGAGGCCGGCCACCAGGGGCGCGACCCTCGTGCCGCCGACGAGCCTCCTCGAGCGCGCGCGCCTCGGCCGCGTGCGTCGCCACGATCTTGATCCGGTCGATGACGACGTGGGTACGGTGATGGCGATCAGTGCCCAGAGACCGGGCACGCCGAACGCGAGGGCGACCGGCACGAGGCAGACGGCGACGCCGAAACCGTGGGCGAGGAGACCCCGCCAGGCCCCGCCGTCGCGCGACGTCTTCGCGGCGACGACGCCCGTCGTCTGGATGACGAAGTCGGCGACGAGATGGGCGAGAATCAGCCAGCCAATGCGTGAGGATCGGATCGGCGGTCATGGAACGTCCTCGGGAATCGACGGTCGACTGGCGGCCGCCGCGGTTCCGGCTTCGAAGAGTATGCGAAGAGCCTCGGCGAGCCGCCCGATCGAGCGAAGGTGGGCCCGCTCGGCTGCCACCGATACGGTCGCCCTCGCCTTGCCAAGGCGTTCCGCGGCCTCGGACCGGCGCAGTCCTTCGACCAGGACCAGGCGCCCGATGGCGCGCTGGGTCGGCGTCAGGTCGGCCAGGAGCTCGGCGAGGATCGGGGCGAGATCGTCGAGGAGGCGATCCGTCGATGGATCGTCGGTGGACATCACGAGGCCGTCCCGGCGGGACGTCGCCTCGGCCAGGCGCTCCCGGGCACGGAGGAATGCCGGCCCGGTTCGCTGCGTCGCGGGGCCGGTCCCTGGATCGACCTCACCCGCGACCACGACCCAGCGCATCCGCCGGCGCTCCGGGTGGAGCCACGCCCGCAGGATCGCGGCGAGTGGATCGGCACCGGGCCGAAGCAGGCCCTGGATCTCGTCGCCCTGGGTGAATTCGAAGTCGGCCAGCCGTGACTCGGCCGGATAGGCGTCCTCCAGTTCCGAGGCGAGCGTTCGCAGCCAGGTCGTCGAACCGGTCGCGTCGCGGCGGGAGCGGATCACATCGCCGAACAGGACGATTGCGTTCATCGCTGCAGGCTAATTGATGGCAGATTAGTCGTCAACGGCTAATCATTGGGCGGTTAGCCTCCAACAGCTGACAGATAGCGAGCGCGGACCTACCCGGCCGCCACGCCCGACGCCACGATCTCAGCGAGACGGCGGCGGACATCCGGCGTGTCATATCGCAGCAGGATGTCCGGCTCGAACGTGTGCTCCTCCAACTTGCCGTCCCGCCGGACGTAGACGACCGGATAGATGGCACCCGAGCCGTCTGCCTCGAGGGTCAAGGCGACGGCATCACCGGTGCCGTCGTCCCCGCCGGCGTCGACGAATGCCTCGAGCGGCACCAAGCCCTCGTCTCGCGGCCCATCGGTCGAGTCGAGCGAGACGACCCGGGCGAGATAGGCTCGCTGGTGCCACATCTCCGGTGAGACGGCGAGATGGCTCGCGAGCGTCTCGATGAGCTCGTCAGGCGCGATCCTCGGCCGCTCGAGAGCGGCCGGCGCGGAGAACCGGGTCGCGGCGATGTGCCGCGCCAGGAGCCTCGCGTTGTATCTCGCGCCGTGGACCGCCCCGGAGTTCGCCGGCAGGCCGTGCTTCTTGAGGCCGCCCGCACCCTGCGAGATCGTCCCGGCGAAGTAGATCCCCGGCACCGAGGCACTCTCCCAGTACGGCGTCTGGGCCGGCAGGCGGCTCTGCCCGAAGGTGGACACGCCCAGGTCCGGCAGGTCGAGCAGCGGCGCAACGAACCCGGTGGCCGCGATGACGGCATCGACCTCGAGGGCGAGCTCGTCGCCACCGGCGGTCGGTCGGGCGCGGACCTGGAGGGCCCCGCCGGGGAGCCGCTCGATCCCCTGGATGGCCGCATCGAGAACCGCCACCCCGCCTCCAAGGACGTGGTCCTCGATCGGCTGGACGTAGCGCGCCCTGACTCCGACGAGCGAACGCGTATTGACCGACAGCTTCGTCGGCGACGGCGAGGCAACGATGATCCGGCGGGCCCACGGCAGGAGACCGGTCGCCAGCTCGAACCCCGAGTTCTGCTTGCCGATGATGAAGACCCGCTTGTCGGCGTACGCCTCCGCAGGCTGGGTGTCGGCGTAGTGGGCCGCCAGCTCGATCCCGGGCGTCTGGGGCAGGTAGGGCTCCGCGATTCCGACGGCGAAGACCAGCGCTCCCGTTCGGTACTCGCCATCGGTCGTCTCGAGGACGAAGGAGTCGCCGCCGTGCGGCCGGCTCTCGCCTCGTCGCCGTCCACCGGACGCCATACCGGGCCCTGACCTTCGTCCGATCCGCGAATGCCTCGAGGTTGGTCTGCATCTCCGGTCGCGAGGGAAAGTACGACGTACCGTCCATGAAGTCCGGCATGATCGCCCGGTACTGGTCCTCGTCGGCCAGGAGGCTGTTCCAGTCATACCGCTCGTAGGCCGGGTCCAGCCGCGGGACCGGCGCGTACGGCTTCGTCCAGGACAGGAGTCGCTGGAAGAACGGCCAGCGCCGGAACATGCCCCCCGGCTCCGCGTCGGCCGACAGCAGGGCGTGCTCCACGCCGAATCTGCTCAGGCAGTACGAGACCTGGAGGCCACCCGGCCCGCTCCCGACGACGATGACCGGGTAGGAACCCGGCGGGAACGGGCGGTCGGTCAGCTCCGCCACCGGTTCGCGTTCCGCAAGCCGGCGCGCCTGCGCCTGGAGCATCCGGTACATGATCGGCGGGTTGTCGAGCAGGAAGGGACGGACCTGCGCGCCGGCGAGGACGAGGCAGCGCAGCTCCCTCACGGCCACGACATCGGCGACCGGGGGCTCGCCGAGGAGGATCGACACCTCGCCGAAGAAGTCGCCACGGGACAGCGTCGCTCGCTCCTCGCCGTCGATGATGACCGCGGCGTCGCCGTCCAGGATGATGTGGAACGCCGAGCCGGAGAGGCCCTGGCGGAGGACCCGCTCGCCCTCCTGGTACATGCGCTCCTCGAAGGTATGCGCGACACGCTCGAGCTGGGGCGTGGGGAGATCGGCGAACAGGGCGAAGCCCGCGATCTGGTCGACGAGATCGAGACGGCTGGCCATCGCGCCACGCTCCTCCGGTGCGGATCCTCCCCGCGCATTCTGCCACCCGGCACGGGCGGCAGGTTGACGACGGCCCCGTCCGGCGGCAGCATCAGCGGAGTTCGACGTGGAGAGGTTTCCTTGACGCTCACCCAGGATCGGAGGACCGAGTTGCTCGGTGCCTGCCGGCTGTTCACGGGAGTCACTCCGGCCGACCTCGGGGCGGTGGCGCAACGGGCGATCGAGGTCGAATTCCCGGCCAACCGAGTGATCGCGCGGCAGGGCGAGATCGGGACCGGTTTCTTCCTCGTCGTCGACGGCGCCGTGCGCGTCGTCCGCGACGGCGACGAACTGGCCGTCCTCCGCCCAGGCGAGTTCTTCGGCGAGCTCTCGGTCCTCGACGGACTGCCACGCGTCGCCCAGGTCGTCGCGACCGAGCCGACGCGCTGCCTCGCCCTGGCTTCGTGGGACTTCGAGCAGGCCGTCCTCGAAACCCGACCCTCGCCCTGGCCATCCTTCGCGGTCTCGCCGCCCGCGTTCGTTCCGTCACGGAGCAGCAGCATCACTGACGAGGGATCCGCCACGCTCGTGCGTCGCCCGAAACCTACCGGGACCGTTACGTTCCTGTTCACCGACATCGAGGGTTCGACCAGGCTCGCGCAGGAGCTCCGCGGCGAGCGCTGGTCCGACCTCCTCGCCCGGCATCGCGAACTGATCCGATCGGGCATCGCGTCGGTCGGCGGCCACGAGGAGAAGACCGAGGGCGACGGCTTCGTCGTCGTCTTCGAACGGCCGTCGGATGCGGTCCGTGCCGCCGTCGACGCTCAGCGGCGACTCGCCGCTGAACCCTGGCCCGACGGCGTCGCGCTGCGGGTCCGGATGGGCCTCCACAGCGGCGACGGGATCCTCGATTCCGACGGCGAGTACATCGGCGCCGACGTCCATCGGGCTGCCCGGGTCGCCGGCGCCGGTCACGGCGGTCAGGTGCTGCTGTCCGAGACGACGTCTGCCCTCGTCGCCGACGAGCTGCCCGAGGCTGTCGCGATCCGCGGTCTCGGCGAGCATCGCCTCAAGGACCTCCGGCCGGAGCGGATCTACCAGCTCGTGATCGAAGGCCTCCAGGCCGACTTTCCACCGATCCGGACGCTCGACCGCCGCCCCAACAATCTGCCCACCCAGCTGACGAGCTTCGTCGGCCGAGAGACGGAATTGCGCGACGCGGCGGTCCTCCTCGCCTCGACCCGCCTGCTGACGCTGACCGGGCCTGGCGGCACTGGCAAGACCCGGCTGTCGCTCCAGCTCGCGGCTGACGTCGGGCACGAATTCGGTGACGGCGTGTGGTTCGTACCCCTGGAGCCCGTCCGGGACCCGAGCCTCATTGCCTCGCGCATCGCCAGCGTGCTCGGACTCGTCGAGTCCGCCGGCCGATCCGCACGCGACCTCCTTGTCGAGTGGCTCGGCCAACGCCACATCCTCCTCGTCCTCGACAATTTCGAGCAGGTCATCGAGGGTGCGCCACTGGTCGCGGACCTGCTGCGTTCGAGCGATCGGTTGTCGGTCATCGCGACGAGCCGTGCGCCGCTCCGGGTCTCCGGCGAGCAGGAGTATCCGGTCCCCGGCCTGCCGGTTCCGCGCGACCTCCTGGCCCTGTCGGAGCTGGAGAAGCTCAACCTGCCGCAAGCGGAGCGAGACCTCGCCGCCGCCGGGATCTCGCAATACGAAGCCGTCAGGCTGTTCATCGCCCGCGCCGTCGCCGTTCGGCCGGACTTCACGGTCACCAACGAGAACGCCCCGGCCGTCGCCGGGATCTGCTCCCGGCTTCATGGGATGCCGCTGGCGATCGAGCTCGCCGCGGCGCGCGTCAAGCTGCTCCAGCCGGAGGCGATCCTCCAGCGCCTCGAGCACCAGCTCGGCGTCCTCGCCGCCGGCTCCCGCGACCTCCCCGAGCGGCAGCAGACGCTCCGCGGGGCGATCTCGTGGAGCTACGACATCCTGGCGGAGGGCGAGCGGCGACTCCTCTCGCGGCTCGCCGTGTTCGTCGGCGGCTGCGACCTCGAAACGGCGGAGGAGGTCTGCGGACCGGCCGCGGAGATCGGCTGCGAGGTCCTCGACGGCCTCATGGCCCTCACCGACCAGAGCCTCGTCCGTTCGGAAGAGATCGGCGGCGTCACGCGCTTCCGACTCCTGGACACGATCCGCGAGTTCGCCGCGGAGCAGCTCGCGGCCAGCGGCGAGCGAGAGGCGATCGAGCGGCGGCATACGGCCGCCTTCCTGACGCTCGCGGAAACCACTGCGCCGAAGCTGTCCGGCAAGGACCAGCGGCGCTGGCTCGGCCGCCTCGAGCTCGACCACGACAACATCCGGGCGGTCCTGGAGCGCGCCACCGCCGCCCCGGAGCCCGCGGTCGCCATCGGCATCGCATTCGCGATGTGGCGCTATTGGCAGAAGCGGGGACACCTCGCTGAGGCCCGACGGCGGCTCGATGCAATCGCCGCCCAGCCGTGGTCGCGCGAGGACCCCGTCCTTCGGGCGAGGCTCATGGAGGCGCTCGGCGGCGTCGGCTGGTGGACGGCCGACCCGGGTCTGATGATCCCGGCGTACGACGAGGCGCTGCAGCTGTGGCAGGCGATCGGTGACAAGCGAGAGATCGCCAACGCGCTGTACAACAGCTCCTTCAAGTTCGCCCTGGCGAACGACCCGGCGGAGAGCGATCCGGACGGAACGGGCTTCCAGGCGATGAAGCAGGCGCTCGACCTCTCGCGGGAGGTCGGCGACGAGCATGGCGCGGCCAACGCACTCTGGGGCATCGGCAACTACCGCTACTTCAAGAACGCGCCGGACCAGGGCATCGACTACGTCCGCGAGGCGCTCGAGATCTTCCGGCGGGAGGGCGACCAGTCGATGGAGGCCTGGTCACTTCACATGATCGGGACCGGGCTCATCCGGCTCGGACGGTTCGATGAAGCGAGCCCTGAGCTGCGCGAGGCCTTGCGCCTGTTCCATGGTGCGGGCGATGTGGCGGGGATCACCTTGGCCCTCGACGACCTGGCGTCGGAGGCCGTCGGACGGGACGATCTGCCGCGAGCGGCCCAGCTGTGGGGCGCCGCCCGGGCCCTGTCGGCGGCGAGCGGCGTCGGCCTGGCGGACCTCGTCGAAACGAAGTACGAGTCCGGCTACCGCCCGAGCGCGCGCGCGTCCATGAACCCCGCCGACCTCGAGCGGTATGCCCTCATCGGTCGGTCGATGACGCTCGATGAGAGCGTCGCCTATGCGCTCGGCATGCCCGTGGATCAGCTGCCGGGCCCCCACGAGCACGTCGGCGGGACGGCGGGATGATGACGCAAACGGACGCCCCTGGCAGCCGCCCCGCGATTCTTCTCGTCGAGGACGCTGCCACCGAAGAGTCGCCGTTGCGACCGGACGTCGATCCCGGCGTCGTCGTCCTGACCTGCGCCAACTGCGGGGCGAGGATGGATGAGCGCAAATGCAAGCTCATCTGTGAGTGCGGCTATTTCCTCTCCTGCTCGGACTATTACTGATCGACGTGAAGATCCGCCCCGACCCAATCCAGCTGACCGTCGAGACGCCGGCCGACGCCGACCTGGCGTGGGAGACGATCACCGATCCGGACCGGATCGCCGAGTGGTTCACCGATGCGAGCCCGCTGGGCCGGCCGGGCGATCCGTACCGGCTCGACTTCGGCGACAGCGCCGTCGATGGCGCCGTCGTCAGGGTGGATCCGGGCCGCGGCTTCGCGTACACGTGGGCGTGGGAGGGCAGCGAGGAGGGCGCGGAGACGCTCGTCAGCTGGACCGTGCAGCCGCTCCCAGGCGGCGGATCGACGATCACCCTCGAGCACGGCGGCTGGCCGGAAACGACGTCCGACGACACGGCCCGCGACGACCATCTCGGCTACTGGGAGGCGTACCTGGAGGACCTCGCGGCGCTGCTCGCCGGGTAGGTCCTGAGCCACGCCGGACGCTCCACCATCGAACGACTAGACTGCGTTCCATGACCGCCGAGCCCACGACCGCACCCGGAGGGGCCTCTCCGGCCCGCGAGAAGTCGGCCATCCCGAAGAACCCCGGCCGGCGGGAGCTCGGGATGAAGGCGACACTCCTCTTCCCCGATCGCGAGATCGTCGAGAAGTTCTACGTCCCGCTGATCTACACGGCCTGCCGAACGTGCTACTCGGAGCTGGAGCCGCAGGAGATCTTCCGGCGCGCGGTCGCGGGCGAAGTCGACCCGGCGAAGCAGCAGAAGCTCATCCAGGGCGTCATCGAGTCAGGCCACGGCTCGACGATCGAGCACATCGTCTTCACCTTCGGGATCAGCGGCGTGTCGCGGACGCTTGTCGCACCAGCTCGTCCGCCATCGGGCGGGCGTCGCCTTCGATCAGCAGAGCCAGCGCTACGTGACGTTCAAGGGCGCCTCGACGATGCTGCCGGCCTCGATCGAGGACGCCGATCCGGACGTGCGCGCGAGCTATCGAGGAGGCGATCGAGCGGATCGATGAGCCTCTACGGCGACCTCGTTGCCGCCGGTATCCCGGCCGAGGACGCTCGCTTCGTCTTCCCGAATGCGACCCGCACGAACCTCGTCATGACGACGAACCTCCGGGCGCTGATCCACATGTCGGGGTTGCGGCTCTGCACGATGGCCCAGTGGGAGATCCGCCGCCTGTTCCAGCTCATCCGCCACGAGATCTTCCAGGTCTCGCCATTCCTCGGCTCGTTCCTCGCCCCGAAGTGCGTCGCGCTCGGCTACTGCGACGAGATGGGCAACCGCGACGAGCACTGCCCGATCCGCCCGCACAAGGACAACGTCCTGAGCGCCTGGGCTGAGAAGGCAAAGGCGGCCAAGGCCGCCGGGCGCGAGCTCAAGGTCCGCTGACGTGGCGCGGCGGCAGGACGCCGCGGAGCGCGCCGGCTACGTTCGCGAGGACTACGAGGCGGTCGGGATCAAGCATCGCGTTTACCGCGCCGGGGATGGGCCGGTCGTCATCCTCCTCCACGAGCTTCCCGCGATTAGCTGGCGGACCGTGAAGCTCGCCGAGCACATTCGCAAGCGGGGCTTCCGGGTCGTGATGCCATCCCTGGTCGGCGGCGTGATCGACGAGCCGAACACGCCGCTCCGCAAGGCGAAGCTCGGCGCGGCGTTCGTGACGAGCACGCTGCGGCTTTGCATCTCCTGGCAGTTCGTCGCGCTCCTCCAGCGGCGGACGAGCCCGATCACCGGCTGGTTGCTCGCGCTCGCCCGCGAGGAGGCTCGACTCTCCGGGCGGCCGAAGGTCGGCGTTATCGGGATGTGCCTGACCGGCGGCTTCGCGCTGGGCATGGCGATTGACCCGGTCGTCGGCGTCGCGGTGTCCAGCCAGCCGGCGCTGCCGTTCGCGATGAAGGCCTTCGGCAAGATCCCGGGACAGGTCACCGACCCCGGCGTGTCGCCTGCCGATTACGACCGGCTGATCGCTCGCCGCCAGGATCCCGACTTCTGCGTCCGGGCCTTCCGCTACACGACCGATGAGATCGCTCCGCTCGAGCGCGTGGAGCGGCTGGCCCGAGACCTCGCGCCGGGCTTGATCTTCGAGCCGATCAGAGCCAAGAAGAAGGCCCACTCGGTCCTCACCGACGCGACCGACAAGGGCCCGGACCAAGAGGCCCAGAAGCAGGTCGAAGCTGCGCTCGAACGAGTCATGACGCTCCTCGGCGAGCGACTACGGGCTGCGGCGGAACCCGGTCCCGCCGCCGGTCGTTAGCCTTTGGCAACTGCGGACAGCAGCCCCGGGGTCGTCGTCGTCAGCCCAGATCAGCCACGAACCGCCGGATGACCTTCGCCAGCCGCGGCCCGGCCTCCGCTCCGGCGGCGAGGACCTCCTCGTGGGTCAGGGGCTCGCCGCTGTAGCCCGCGCCGGCGTTCGTGACGAGCGAGACGCCGCAGACGTCCAGGCCGCACCAGCGCGCCGCGATGCACTCGAGGACCGTCGACATCCCGACCGCGTCCGCGCCGAGGGTCCGGAGCATCAGGACCTCCGACGGGGTCTCGTACTGCGGCCCGAGCAGGCCCGCGTAGACGCCCTCGACCAGGTCGACGCCCTTCGGCCCGCCCGGCGGCAAGGAGTCCGTCTCGAAGCAGGGGGTTCCAGGCCTCGGTCAGGTCCTGGAACCGCGGCCCGATCTCGTCGGCGTTCGGTCCCAGCAGCGGCGTCCGCCCGGTCAGGTTGAGGTGGTCGCGGATGACCATGAGCGTCCCCGGCCCGAACGACGGATCGACGCCGCCGGCCGCGTTCGTCAGGACGACGACGCGCGCGCCGAGCCGGCCGGAAGAGCAGCACCGGCTGGACGACGAGGCCGGGATCGTTGCCCTCGTAGACGTGGAAGCGGCCCTGGAGCATGACGACGTTCCTGCCCGCGAGCCGTCCCCAGCAGCAGCCGACCGACATGTCCAGGCGCCGTCGCCGCCGGCCAGCCGGGGAGCTCGGCAAAGGGGATCGCGACGGGATCCTCGACGTCGTCGGCGAGCCCGCCGAGCCCCGAGCCGAGGACGATCCCGACTTCCGGGACGATGTCGGTCCGGGCCCGGACGGCCGCCTCGAGAGCGGCGAGGCGCGCGGGCTGTTCGGCGGGCGGGATCGGACGGGTGGGATCGATCGTTTCGCTCACGAACGTGCGGGCCTCCGGATCTGCGTCCAGGGGGAAGACGGCCGAGGCCCGCGGCTTTGCCGGCCCGACGGACGTACCGACACCGGGATGCCGGTCGCAGTCCGTCGGGCGTTCGCCCGCGAGTCGGCCGGAGCCAACAGTCGCGGGCAACAAAGCGCCCGAAGCGACCGGTCCAGATCGGAGGCCCTTGATGTGATCTCGGTTTCTCCGGTCTCTGACGGCCCCTTCGGGCAAGTCCTACGGTACGGCGCGAACGATCGGAACCGGTCAACGCGCTTATCCACGAACTTCGGACCACGTCGCGTCAGAGTATCCACGAGTTATCGACCGATGTGGATGCCGCGTGGATAACTCTGTGGACGCGGCTCTCAGCCGCCCATCGCGAACATCTCGACCCGCGGCAGGTCCGAGGTCGCGGCCGTGCGCAGATCGGAGTAGCGGTCGTCGCGGACGCGCCAGACGCGGGCGATCGCCTCGCGCAGGTCGTCGTCGGACGCCTCACTCCGGACGACGGCCCGCAGGTCGTGGCCATCGGCCGAAAACAGGCAGGTGTACAGCTTGCCCTCGGCGGAGATACGAGCTCGGGTGCAGTCGCCGCAGAACGGCTGGCTGACCGACGCGATGACGCCCACCTCGCCCAGAGCCGTCGCGGTAGCGCCAGCGATTGGCGACCTCGCCGCGATACTGCGCCGGCAGCGCCTCGAGGGGCATCTCGGCGTCGATCGCGGCGGTGATCTCCGTCGCCGGGACGACGTCGTCGAGGCGCCAGCCGTTCGTGTGGCCGACGTCCATGTACTCGATGAACCGCAGGATCACGCCGGCGTCGCGCGCCCAGCGCGCCATCGGCACGATGCTCGTCTCGTTGATCCCGCGGCGGACGACCATGTTGATCTTGATCGGCCCGAGGCCGGCCTCCTGGGCCGCCGCGATCCCGTCGAGGACCTTCGCGACGGGGAAGTCGACGCCGTTCATCGCCGCGAATGTCGCGTCGTCGAGCGAGTCAAGCGAAACCGTGACCCGCTGCAAGCCGGCATCTCGTAACGGACCCGCCAGCCGCCGCAGGGCCGACCCGTTCGTCGTCAGCGTCAGGTCGAGCGGCCCACCGTCGGGTCGGCGGATCGCCGCCAGCATCCCGATCAGCAGCGGCAGGTCACGCCGGACGAGGGGCTCGCCACCGGTGATCCGCAGCTTCTCCGCACCGAGCGCGACGAACGCGCGCGCGAGGCGGTCGATCTCCTCGAAGCTCAGGACCTGGTCGCGGGGCAGGAACGCGAAGTCCGGGCCGAAGATCTCCTTCGGCATGCAGTAGGTGCAGCGGAAGTTGCAGCGATCCGTGACCGAGATCCGCAGGTCGTGGAGCGGCCGTCCGAGCAGGTCGGTGACCGCGTCGGGGTCCGGAATTCCGCGTTCGTCGAAGGCAGACACGTCCCTATCGTACGCGCGCAACGGCCAAGTGACGTCCGGGGACGTCTGGTGCGAGGGCGGTACCACTGGGACGTGACGCTGGTACCTCTAGCGGACTCCACCGCACCCACCCACGCAGCCATGATGCGCTCACGCCCCGGAACCCCCGAGCCGTCAGTGGAGAGGCACCGTACCCATGGCCCAAACCGACGCCCGCGCCGGATTCCGGCTTCCCTGGAATTCTGAGCGGTCGAACAGCGAACAGACCGAGACCGAAGTCGAGCAGGCTCAGGCCCAGACGGCCGACGCCGAACAGGCGACGGACGAAGCCCCCGCCGACCCCTGGGGGGCCGAGCGCAACTCCTCGACCGACAGCGAGGCGCCGACCGGCGAGCCCGACAACGAGGCACCAGCCGCAATGACCAGCGACGCACCGGAAACGACCGACCACGCCGCCGCTCCGCGCAAGCAGAGCAAGTTCATGACGGACCTGACGAAGGCGATGCAGGTCGCCGCCGAGGAGGCGCGCGCCCGCACCCTGACCCAGTTCCAGGGCGAGGCGAAGGTCCACGTCGAGGCGATCCACGCCCGCTCGGCCACGGAGGCCACGGAGCTCCGGCGCAAGGCCGACGACGACGTCGCCGCCGTCCGCGAGTGGTCCAAGGCCGAGATCGCTCGCATCCGCGAAGAGACCGAGAGCCAGATCACGACTCGCAAGTCACGACTCGAGGGCGAGATCGACGGCCACGCCGCCATGATCGAGCGCGAGATCGAACAGGTCCAGTCTCGTGTCGCCGCATTCGAACAGGAGATGGAGGACTTCTTCACCCGTCTCCTCGCCGAGGAAGACCCGACCCACTTCGCGACGATGGCCGAGCGCCTGCCCGAGCCCCCGCCGTTCGAAGAGATGTTCGACGCGACGCTACGTCGTCGCCGAACCGGCCGAGGCCGTCGAGACCGAGACGACCGAGGAGACCGACCGAGGTCGCCGAGTCGCCGAGCGGTCGAGACCGCCGAGGAAACGCTCGACGAGCCGGCCGCGGAGACCGAGACGCCTGTCGAGACGGTCGAGATGCCGAAGGAAGGTCATCCGAGACCGTCGAGGCCGACGCAGAAGTCGCCACCGAAACGGCGACGGACGAGACCATCGAAGTCGACGACGACTTCGTCCTCGACCGCGAGTCCGCCTTCGCCGCCATCCAGGCCGCCGCCGAAGCCGCCGCCAGCGCCGAGGTCGCCTCGGACGCGGCGGAGCGGGCCGAAGCAGTTGCCGACATCATCGACATCGTCGGCCACCACGACGGCGAGAGCGACAACCCGGACGACCTCCGGAAGGCCGCCCTCGGCCTGACGCCCGACTACGACGCCGCGGAGGCGGAGGCTGCGATCTCGGCCGATGCGAGCGGCGGCGAGGGCGACGAGATTGCCGAGATCGGCGATGACGCACTGGCCGCACGGCTGGCCGGGACTCGTCCCGGGCAAGGGCTCCGACCGGGGCCGCTCGTCAGAGTCGAAGTCGACCCAGGTCGTCGTTGTCGGGCTCGTGAGCGTCGCGAGCATCGCCAGCTTCAAGCGCCATCTCGGACGGCTCCCCGGCGTTCAGTCGGTCGGCGTCTCGTCCGGTCCTGACGGCGAGTTCCTGTTCGCGGTCAACCACGCCGCCGACGTCGTGCTGCGCGACGCGATCCCGAGCATGCCGAGCTTCCAGGCCCGCGTCACCGGGCACGGCGAAGGCACGCTGAACGTCAGCGCCCACGACCCCGAGTCCGACAACTAGTCGAAGCGCCGGCTGCGTCCGGCACCCAGTCAGGAGCCATTTGTGGCCCGTCCGGCCATCGTCATCGCACTTCCTCCCGAGGAGCAGGTCCCCGTCGTGGCCGAACTCCGCGAGGCCGGATTCGACGCACTGCCCATCCGAGGCCCCGAACACCTCGAGGCCACCCTGGCGGGTCGCCGCGACGTCGCCGTCGCGATCCTCGACGGCGAGAGCGACTTCGATACCTCGCTCGAGTACTACGCCCTGCTGCGCGACGGCGGTCGGCAGATCCCGGCCCTCATGGTTCTCTCGCCGCGAGCCCTCGACCGCCTGTCGGTCGGCCCGTCGCGGGCGATGGTCGAGGACGAGTTCTTCACCCGGCCGTATTCCGCGGAGTCGCTCCGCTGGCGCGTCGAGGCGATGTGCATCCGCTCGATCACGATCGATGACGGCTCCGGCCCGATCATCCAGTCGACAGCCGAGATGGGCGATTGGCAGAAGCGCGCGACGATCGTCGCGGTCTTCAATCCCAAGGGCGGTGTCGGCAAGACCACTGTCGCGACCAGCCTCGCGGCCTCCCTCCAGCTCAATCACGGCCAGCGGGTCCTGCTCGTCGACGCCGACACCGTGACCGGCCACGTCACCACCTCGCTCGGCCTCGAGCAGGTCCGGACGGTCGCCGACAGCTGGCGCGAGCACGCCGAGGGCATGGCGTACGAAACGCTCCCGGAGATCGCCTCTGTGCACCCTTCGGGGATGTCGATCGTCGCGCTCACCAGCTCACCGATGAACACCGAGATCCTGGAGGCCGAGCGCGTCGGCGACGCGATCACCGCCGCGCGGCGCGGCTACGACTTCGTGATCGTCGACCTCCATCCTTCGTACAGCGCGCTAAACCTCGCGGTCTTCGAGCGGGCCGACCGCATCCTCGTCCCGGTCACGCCGGACGTCCCCGCCCTGCGCGCCGCCGTCCAGCTGCGCGACGTCGGTGCCGAGCTCGGGTTCGCCGAGCGGCTGGCGCTCGTCGTCAACCGGGCCAACAGCGGCGTGTCGGTGGCCGACATGGAGAAGACGGTCGGCATGCCGGCCCTCGCCCTCATCCGATCGGGCGGCCTGCTCTTCGTCCGCGCCGCCAACGAGGGACGGACCGTCATCGAGATGTATCCCAAGGAACGGATCAGCGACGACTTCAACGCCCTCGCCGAGATCCTGGTCGGGACGCCGCCGATCGTGTCGGCCGTGTGGCACCCTCGCTCAAGGCGGGCTTCCGCCTCTTCGGTCGGGCGAAGGAATCAGCCGAGTCTAAGGACGCCATCAGCCAGCCGCCGTCAGGCGGCGGCTAAGAGCGGTCCTGCCACGTGGTGCCGCCTAGCGGCATCCCCGGCAGCTTCTGCGCCTTCATCCCGGTCCGCTTGTCGATCTGCTCGACGCCGCGCAGGTAGAACCGGTTGACGAGGATCGTGTCGACCTCCGGGTCGCCGACCCGCTTGTCACCGAGCATCGCCACTGCGTCCACCACGGCGACGAACATCTCCGTCGCCCGGTCGAGGAGCCGATCCGGCTCTGAGCCCGGATGCATGAAGACCGTGCCGGTGATGCGGAACGGCGGGGCCTCGAGAGCCACGTCGTACGACACCTTGTGGACCTTGTGGGCGGCGATCTCCGCCTCGCTCATCTCGGGGATCGATCCTTCGCCGGCGAAGACGAGGATGAGGTCGTACGGGTCGACGCTTCGGAGGCCCGGCGCCTCGGACAGCGGTGCGGAGCCATCGATCGGCTCCCACCTGACGTCGGCGATCTCGATCGCCTCGCGCTTGTTGAGCGCATCCGACAGCCGGCCCTCGATCTGCATCCGCCCGAGCAGCCGCCACTCCTCCGTCAGGCCGTCGAAGGCCGTCCCCGATCGCGCCCGGGCGGCAACCGGAGCCGCCGCCGGAGTCGACGGCTCGGCCTTCTTTCGGCGCAGGAAGTTGAACGGCACGCGGGACTAATCCTCGGCCTTACCTGAGTGTTCGCGGATCGTCTCGACGACGCTGGCATCGGCAAGGGTCGTCGTGTCGCCGAGCGCCCGGCCCTGGGCGATGTCCTTGAGCAGTCGACGCATGATCTTGCCCGAGCGCGTCTTCGGCAGGTCCGGCGTGAACATCAGCGTCTTCGGCTTGGCGATCGGGCTGATCTTGGTCGCGACGTGCTGGCGGAGCTCCTCGCCCAGCTCAGGCGTCGGCTCGTTGCCGACGCGGAGGATCACGAAGGCGTTGATCGCCTCGCCGGTGATCGGATCGGGCCCGCCGACGACCGCGGCCTCGGCCACGGCCGGGTGCGAGACGAGCGCGCTCTCGATCTCCGTCGTCGAGAGGCGGTGGCCGGAAACGTTCATGACATCGTCGACCCGGCCGAGCAGCCACAGGTAGCCGTCGGAGTCGCGCTTCGCGCCGTCGCCGGCGAAATACATTCCCGGGAAGCGGCTCCAGTACGTCTGCTTGTAGCGCTCCGGGTCGCCGTAGATGCCGCGGAGCATCGCCGGCCACGGCCGCTTCAGCACCAGGTAGCCGCCACCGCCGGGTGGCACGCTGCGCCCCTCGCCGTCGACGACGTCGGCCTCAATGCCGGGGAACGGGAACGTCGCCGAGCCGGGCTTCGTGGTCGTGACGCCGGGCAGGGGCGTGATGAGGATCATCCCGGTTTCCGTCTGCCACCACGTGTCGACGATCGGGGCTTTGCCGGCGCCGATGTTGTCGTGATACCAGAGCCAGGCCTCGGGATTGATCGGCTCGCCGACGGAGCCGAGGACTCGCAGCGACGAGAGGTCGTGCTTCGCCGGGAACGATTCGCCCTGCTTCATGAAGGCCCGGATCGCGGTCGGGGCGCAGTACAGGATCGAGACCTTGTAGTCCTCGATGATCTGCCACCAGCGATCCCAGGCTGGCGTGTCCGGCGTGCCCTCGTACATGATCCCGGTCGTCGCGTTGGCGAGCGGCCCGTAGACGATGTAGCTGTGGCCGGTCACCCAGCCGATGTCCGCGGCGCACCAGTACACGTCGTCAGGTTTGACGTCGAAGATCATCTCGTGGGTGAACGACGTGCCGACGAGGTACCCGGCGCTCGTGTGGAGGATGCCCTTCGGCTTGGCCGTCGTGCCCGACGTGTAGAGCAAGTAGAGCATGTGCTCCGAGTCGACCGGGACGGGCGGGCAATCGGCCGCCTGGCGCTCGACGATCTCGTCCCACCAGACGTCGCGGCCTTCGGTCATCGTCACGTGCTCGGCCTTGTCGCCGATGCGGCGGGCGACGAGGACATGCTCGACCGTGGGGGTTTCCTTGAGGGCCTCGTCGACGGCCGGCTTGAGCTCCGCCGGCTTGCCGCGCCGCCAGCCACCGTCGGCGGTGATGACGAGCTTCGCCTGCGAGTCGTTGATCCGGCCCGACAGCGCCTCCGCCGAGAACCCGCCGAAGACGACCGTGTGCGGCGCCCCGAGCCGGGCGCAGGCAAGCATCGCGATCGGGAGCTCCGGGATCATCGGCATATAGATCGCGACGCGGTCGCCCTTCTCGATGCCGAGCTCCTTCAGGGCGTTGGCGGTCTTCTGGACCTCGCGGTGGAGGTCGGCATACGTGATCGTCCGCGTGTCGCCCGGCTCGCCGATCCAGTGGTAGGCGACCTTGCCGCCGAGGCCGCTCTCGACGTGCCGGTCGACGCAGTTGTAGCTGATGTTCAGCTCGCCGCCACCGAACCACTTCGCAAACGGGAGGTCCCACTCGAGCGTCGTGTCGAACGGTTTCGTCCAGCTGATCCGCTCCCGCGCGATCCGCGGCCCAGAAGGCTTCCGGGTCGCGTTCCGCCTCTTCGTAGAGCGCGGCCGTCGCATTGGCCTGCGCGGCAAATGCTGGGTCAGGCGGGAAAGAACGCCCCTCTCCGTAGAGGGCTTCGATCTCGGGACGCTGCTCGACGCTCACGTGGGCTCACTCCTCGTCGTGCCTGGCCCGGCCATTCTACGCGGAGCGCGACGAGGCGCCCGGACTCCCCTACTCCTCGTCGGCCAGGTCGTCCTCGGCACGCTACGATCTCGTTCCAGGCTGGGGCGGAGGCGTCGGGCATCGCCCGATAGCCTAACGGGCAGCCTCGGCTGCCGTCCGAGGCTCGCGTGACCGCCGGCTGGTTCGACGACTAGTTGCCGTTCGTGAGCCCCTCGTGGATGGTGCCCATCAACTCGCCGTCGGCGGTGTCGCCGGTCAGGTCCCAGACCATCGCACCTCCGAGTCCGTGCCGGCGGATGTAGTCGGTCTTTTCGCCGATCGACTGCGGGTCGTCGAATGTCCAGAACGTCGTGCCATCGAAGAGCCAGGGCACCCGCGCCTGGCTCGTCCCAGTACCGAGTGAAGCCCTGGCTGGTCAGTGTCGCCAGCACGTGGTAGTCCTCGACCCCGGCCTCCCACGTGCCGGGAGCGGCGCCCGTGGCGGGTTGGTACAGGCCGTGATTCTCGTCCGTCACGCCAGTCCAGCCGCGGCCGAACAACGGGATGCCCATCACCAGCTTGCTCTTCGGTGCCCCGGCCCGATTGAGCGATCGGACGGTGTGGTCGACCGAGAACGCCGGCAGCGGGTCGCCCATCGGAGCGAAGAGCTTGGAATGGTGGTTCGTCGAGCTGAGGTCCCATGCGCCGGCCAGGTCATACCCTTGGAACGTCGCGTAGTCGAACAGCGGAACAGCTTGCGAACTTCGAACCCGGCTTCGATCGTCCCGTCGGCGGCCGGCAGGAATGCGGTCAACAAATGGTGCTCGCCATCCTCGTGCTTATCGAGCTGGCGGCGGAACTCGGCCACCAGCTTCGTGAAGTTCTGCTTGTCCTCGGGCCGGATGATGTTGCCTGGATTACCCTCGGAGCCGGGCCACTCCCAGTCGAGGTCGATGCCGTCGAACACACCGGCCGCAGCCCCTGGCCCGCCCGCGTCGTCGACGACCGGCAGGTTGCCCTTGATGAACAGATCGATGCACGACGAAACGAGGGTCTTGCGCGCCTCCGGCGTCAGGGCGCCGTCCGAGAAGTACTTCGACCACGTCCAGCCCCCGAGCGAGACGTTCACCTTCAGCTCCGGGTAGAGCTCCTTGAGCTTCAGGAGCTGACGGAAGTTGCCGCGGAGCGGTTCGCCCCAGATGTCGCCGACGCCATCGACGCTGTTCTCGGGCTCTGTCGGACGCCCGTAGTCGGCCCAGGTGTCCCCGCTCTGGCAGACGACGTCGCCGTCGGCGTTCGGGGCGACGTTGCCAAAGGCGTAGTTAATGACGGTCAGCTTCTCGGCTGAGCCGTTATCGATGAGGTCCTTGACGAAGAAACCTCGACCGTAGATGCCCCACTGGATGAAGTAGCCGACGATCTCGGACCGGAGTCGGACGTCCGCCGTGACCCTGGCCGCTTGATCCGGCCTCTCGGATCTGTCCGAGGGCCGCAGGGGCGGTGGTGAACGCAAGCGCTGCGGCGGACAACAGGATCAGGAACCGACGCATGGGGCATCCCCTTCCAGGGTGCGGGCAGTCAGGCCCGGAATCGTCCCACGGTTGACAAGTAGCGGCAACTCTCCGCGACGTCCCGCCGCCGCATAGCAGAAATCGCGCGGCCCGTCAGGAGGCGGCGGCGACTCCCACCGGCAGGCCGGCGACGGCAGGGCCCACCGTCGAGCCATTCGACGGGCCAGGCCCTCCGAGGCGGATCGAGATCGCCGCAGCGGCCTCGCGGGCCTGCGCCGCCAGCTCCGGAATTCGACGTGGGGTTAGGCGAAACGCCGGGCCCCAGATGTCGACTGCAGCCACGACGTGGCCGCGAGCATCGTGGACGGGCGCCGAGACCGCGTTCAGGCCGATCTCGTATTCGCCAAGGGCGGTCGCGTAGCCGCGGCGCCGGATCCGGGCCAGCTCCTCGAGCAGCGGCTCGAGCTCCGTGATCGTCCGCTCCGTGTAGCTGACGAGGCCGCGCCGGACGATCCGCAGGACCTCCCGCTCGGCGAGTGCCGCCATCAGCACCTTGCCCGATGCGACGCAGTGGAGCGGCGTCGAGCGGCCGGTCCAATCGCCGACCGCGATGAGGTTCGGGCCGTCCGCCTGGGCGACGGTGAGGAGCGCGTCGGCATCGAGGATTCCGAGCCCGGTGGTCTCATGGGTCAGTCGGGCGAGGCGTTCGAGCTCCGGCATCGAGATGCCCCGCAGGTCGAGCGTCCGCTCCGCCCGCTCGGCGAGCCGGATGACGACGAGGCCGAGGCGGTACTTGCCGCTCTCCTCGTCCTGCTCGACGAGGCCGCGCTTCTGGAGCGTGGCGAGCAGCCGCGACGCGGTCGACTTGTGGAGGCCAAGACGGCGGGCGAGCTCCGTGACGCCAGCCTCGCCCTGGCAATCGCCGAGGGCGAGAAGGAGCGCGGCGGCACGATCGACCGATCGGACAGCATTCCCGTCAAGCACCGCCGCCACCTCCTTTGCCGGCGTCGCTTCGCCGCGCCTCGAGTACCGCATCGAGCGATTGGCCGAAGATCGAGACGATCCTGTCGGCGTAGTTGCCGTCGGTGTGAGCCTCGCAGAGGAACCAGGGCTCGCGCGAATCCGGCTCCGGCATCGCCCCACGGACGAGCATTCCCATGGCGATCTCGTCGTACAACTCGTGGTCGGAATTGGCCCAGTCGCGGTACTCCGTCGGAGCCGCCTCGGCGAAGTAGATCCCGAACATCGACGGGTGGCCGGTGAATGTGTGGGCAAGACCCTTGCGGTCGAGGATCTCCCCGAGCCCGACCTGGATCGTCCGGCCGAGGGCGTGGATCTTCTCGAGCGCGTCGGTGTCCCTGAGGATGGTCAGGGTCTTGACGGCCGCCGCGGCCGCGACCCGGTTGCCGGCGTACGTGCCGCCGTGGCTGACATGGTCCGGCAGGACGCTCATGACTTCACTGCTGCCACCAAAGGCGGCCGCAGGGTAGCCGTTGCCGAGGGCCTTAGCGTACGTTGCGAGATCCGGGGTGACCCCGAAGAACTCGGCCGCGCCACCGCGGGCGAATCGGAAGCCCGTCTTCACCTCGTCGAAGATCAGGACCGACCCGAACTCGTTCGTCAGGGCCCGGATCGCCTCGTGGAAGCCCGGCTGGGGCATGATCGCCTGGGCGTTGCCGAGGACGGGCTCGATGATCACGCCGGCGATGTCGTCACCTTCGCGCTCGAAGATCCGGCGCAGGACGTCCATAGCGTTGTATCGGGCGGGGATGATCGTCTTACCGACTGCCTCGGGGATGCCGCGACCCCACGCCAGGCCGACCGGGTTCTCGGAGTCGCCGAGTTCGGACATGTCGTTCGGGGTGACGCTGATCAGGGCGTAATCGTGGACCCCGTGATACTGGCCCTCGAACTTCACGATCTTCGTGCGCCCGGTGTACGCCCGCGCGACGCGCATCGCGTGCATCGTCGCCTCGGTGCCCGACACGGTCATCCGGGCCTTCTGGACCCAGCCCGTGAGCTCCCTGATCAGCTCGATCGTCTGGACTTCGTCCTCGCTGGTCAGCGAGAAGCTGACGCCCCTGCGCATCCGCTCGTTCACGTAGTCGTCGACGCGGTCGTCGCCGTGGCCGAGGATCACCGGCCCGTAGCCCATTCGCAGGTCGATGTACTCGTTGCCGTCGATGTCCCAGACCGTGCCGCCCTTGCCGCGATCGACGTATACCGTATCGTCGCCCCACGCCCGGAAGTTGGAGTTCGTCCCTCCCGGCAGGCTTTCCATCGCCCGGCGATACATCGCCGCCTGGCGCTCCCGGCGAAGGGCCTTCGGGGTGGCGGTGGCGGCCACGGGTTCGGTCGTCATGGTCACTCCGTTGCTTCGGGAGGGCGGTGCGGTAGGCGGGACAGCCGTTGCGGCGTACGGAACGCTGGGCCGCAATCTTGGCATAAGCCGATCGGCAGCGTCAACGCGGATATCGTACCGGCAGGGACTGGGACGTGCGAATTCCGCACGTCCCGCCGCAAGGGCTCCCGCGCGATGCGTGGGCACGGCGGGCAGTAGCATGCGCCGGTGGACCAGTCCCCGACAGGCCCGACTGACGCGATCAGCTACTGGCTGGCTGCGAGCCCGGCCGGTCCTGCGCGTCCGTCACTGGCCACCGACGGGCGCGCGGATGTCGTCGTCGTTGGCGGCGGGTTCACGGGCCTGTGGACCGCGATCGCCCTGACCGATTCCGCCCCTCACCTGAAGGTGGTCGTCCTCGAGGCGGAGACCGTCGGGTTCGGGGCCAGCGGGCGAAACGGCGGCTTCTGTTCGGCCAGCCTGACCCATGGACTTGCGAATGGCATTCGCCACTTCCCGGATGAACTCGCGACCCTCGAGCGGGAGGGCGTCGCCAACCTCCGCGCCCTCGTCGACTTCACCCGCGCCAACGGGATCGCGTGCGACCTGGAGGAAACCGGCATCCTGGACGTCGCCGATCAGCCCTACCAGGTCGAGGAATTCCGGGCGTGGGTTGACGAGGCGGCGGTTTGGGGCGAAGAGCTCGAATTCATGGACCGTGAACGCGTCCAGGCTGAAGTCCACTCGCCGCTGTGGCTGGCAGGGCTCCAAGGAGAGCCGAGCCGAACCGTCCTGCTCGACCCGGCAAAGCTCGTCCGGGGTCTAGCCCGAGTCTGCGAGGAGCGGGGCGTGGCAATCCACGAATCGACCCCCGTGACCGCAGTGGAGCGACGGGCGGGAGGCGTGCGGGTTCGGACCGCGCGGCGGCGCCGTCGTGACCGCCGATCACGTCGTCGTGGCGACCTCGGCCTACTCCGGCTGGCTTGGGCGGCTCTCGAGTCACTTCGTCCCCGTCTACGACTACGTGCTGGTCTCTGATCCGATGACGCCCGAGCAGCGGGAATCGATCGGCTGGCGCCGCCGGCAGGGGATGTCCGACTCGAACAACCAGTTCCACTACTTCCGTTTGACCGCGGACGATCGAATCCTGTGGGGCGGCTACGACGCGATCTACCATTTCGGCAACGGCGTGGGCCCGCAGTTCGACCGGCGCCCGGCTACGTTCGAGATGCTCGAAGCGCAGTTCCGGGCGGCGTTCCCGCAGCTGGCCGGCCTCCGGTTCCCGTACCGCTGGGGCGGCGCGATCGACACGACGTCGCGCTTCACGGTGACGTTCGGGCAGGCCCTCGGCGGGCGGCTCACGTACGCGCTCGGCTACACCGGGCTCGGCGTTGGGGCGAGCCGCTGGGCCGGCGGCGTCGTTCGCGACTTCATTATCCGGCCGGATTCCGACCTGCTTCGCCTGCGATTCGTCCAGAGCGCGCCGATCCCGTTCCCGCCCGAGCCGCTGCGCTACGCGACCGTCCAGGCCGTCCGGCACGAGCTCGCCCGGGCGGACCGCAACGAAGGCCGGCGCGGGCTGCTCCTTCGGACGCTCGACGCGCTCGGAATCGGCTTCGACAGCTGAGGGCCGGCTCGGCCCTCGGACGTTAGACTCGGGATCTATGAACGACGAACGCTTCCAGGCCCGACCCGCCGAATACAAGACCGCGATGGACGGCCTGGGGGGCCTGGTCCGCCTGCCGCTCGAAGGCGGGCTGCATGCCGGACGGGAGCTCTACATCGACGAGCCCGATGTGCCCGCCGAGATCTTCACGACACCGCGGCGCGAGCCTTTCGAGTGGTGGCCCGCGAGCCTTCGTGACGAGATGGCGGCAACAGCGCTCGGCGGCGATCCGAACTCGCCGCCGATCCGCTATGTCCTCATCGTGAACGACGCCACTCGCGAACCCCGCTTCGTCGCCGAAGCGGAGTCCGACTGACGAGGCTCGTTTTACACGCCGAGTTTCTGCCAGTTGCCCCAGATCGCGAACGAGATCCCGGCCGACGCTTGGATATTCACGTAGAGCGTCTTGCCATTGCGGCTGAACGTACTGCCCGCGAATTCCTCGGCGAACCGTGGCGCGCCGCCGACGTTCCGGGTAAGCCGGTTCAGCGCGATGTCGAATAGCTGACCCTTGCGGCTGAGGCCGCGGATGAAGTTGTCACCGAGGCTGTCCTCGCACAGGATCACTGTGCCGCGCGAGCTCGTCGTCACGTTGTCCGGGAAGTCCAGGACCGCGTTCGACGGTGACTGGAAGAGGCACGTCAGGGTCTGGTCAGCCGGCCGGTAGGCCCACACCTGGCCCGTGCCGTTGCCGTAGCCGGTGGCCAGCTCCGGGCCGGTCTCAGCCGCGCCGCCGCCCTGGGTCGAGGTGAAGTACGCGACGCCGCGGTCGAAGACCTGGCCCTCGAGCCGCGAGAAACCGGCGGCGCCCAACGCCCGGCCCTGGTTCGACACATACGTCAGCGCCTGGTCGTTCGTGGTCGACGCAGTCTGACCCGGCGTATAAGGGAACTGGGGATTCGGTTCGGCGATATCGACCCACTCGACCGGATAGCTCGTTCCCGCCACCTGGCCGGCCTCGAGATGGGCGTTGGTCACGCCGGCGACCTTCAGCATCTGGAGCTTGCCGCCGTTCTCGAGGTGGCCGGTCACCATCGGGTTGGACGGCGGGATGTAGCGATAGAAGCCGGACGGGAACGCGAAGTTGTCCTCGGTCAAATAGAGGATCCCCTCGTCCGGGTCGAATGACACGGCCTCGTGCGGGAAGCGACCTGCGGCCGTGACCGGCTCAGCGCCGGATACGCCGTCGACCGGGACCTCGAAGATGTAGCCGTGCGGCCGGGTGAGAGGTACGTTCGAAACACCCGTGAAGTCGGGCCCGACGTCCGGGCCGTTGACCGTCTCCTCGCAGGTGACCCAGGCGCCCCACGGCATCTGCCCACCGGAGCAGTTCATCATCGTGCCGTTAAGGCTGGCCCAGGCCTGCTGGACGTCGCCGGTGGCGCTCACGACCGTGGTTGTGCAGCCGCCTTGGCCCTTGACGTCATACGCGAGCGTCGGGTCGCCGAACGGGTCCCCCGGGTTGTTGATCTCGTGGTTCCGGATCAGGACGTTGTTGCCCGCGGACCCGACGAACGCGCCCATGCCGTCATGGCGACCCGGAAGGCGAGCACCGTCGTCGAGGATGATCGGCGGGCCGTCCGTGTCATGGAACGACTGGTAGCTGAGACCTTCCGGTAGCCAGAGCCGCACCCTGCCGTCACGCTGGTCGGCGACTGGTCCGAGAGGCCCAAGATTGACCTCGCTGGCCGCCGCGACACCGGCGACGAGACCAGCGAACGGGCCACCTGAGAGCGCGGCTGCCCCGCCGGCCGCGGCTGCCCCCTTGAGAAACGTGCGGCGATTGATCTCGCTCATGGCGCGACCTCCTCTATGGTCGACTGGATGGCGGCCTGGTGCGCTTGGGTGTAGTCAGATATGGTGCGCCACGTGTCCGTCTCGGACAAGGCGAGCGCTACGAGGGTTGGTGCCCGGACGCAACGCCGTCACGCCCATCGGCTCACTCTCAGGCGGGGGTCGCGACCCAGCTGGGGAGTTCCCGCGAGAGCGTCGCGAGAGGCAGCGAGCCGTGGCCGAGGATCGCGTCGTGGAACGCCTTCAAGTCGAACGCCGAGCCGTCCCTCGCCGCGATCTCGGCGCGTAGCCGGATGATCTCGCGGCAGCCGATCATGTACGTCAGCGCCTGGCCCGGCCACGCGATGTAGCGATCGGTCTCGATAACCGCGTCGGTCTCCGATAGCCCGGCCTCCAGCAGGAAGTCGATCGACTGCTGCCGGGACCAGCGCAATGCGTGCAGCCCCGTGTCGACCACCAATCGGGCCGCGCGCCAGGCGACGGCATCGAACATCCCGAACCGCTCCGCGTCGTTGCGGATAGAGGCCCATCTCGTCGGCGAGCTTCTCGCTGTACAGGCCCCAGCCCTCGACGTAGGCCCCGCCGACCATTCGCGAGCCGAGCCGGCGGAACGTGTTGAGGTTCGGGTTCTCCATCTCGAGCGCGATCTGGAAGTGGTGACCCGGGACCGCCTCGTGATACGTCGTCGAGGCGAGCTTGGAGTATTTGCGGCTCGGCAGGTCGTAGCCATTGGCGTAGTAGATCCCGGAACGCGAGCCATCGGTCGACGGCGGGAAGTAGTAGGCGAACGGCGCGTCCTTCTCCTTGAACTCCTCGACCGGCTTGACGTCGCAGCCGGCCCGCGGCAGCGTCCCGAAGATAGCGCGGCGCGATCGCCATCGCCCGGTCGATGTCCTCGCGGGCACGGGCGATCAGCTCGTCCTTCGACTTCGGGGTGTTGTCGGGATCGGCGCCGAGCGACGCTCGGTAGGCCTTCGTGTCGTCGCCGAAGCCGGCCGCATTCGAGATCTCCCGACGGCCGAGCTCCGTCGCCGCGAGCTCCTCCATCCCGATCTGGTGGACGTCGCGCGGATCCAGCTCGAGGGTCGTCTGGGCCCGGATCTGGGTCTTGTAAAGGGCGTCCCCGCTCGGGGCCGACCAGAGGCCCGGCTCGACGCGGGTCGCGCCGAGATAGTCGCCCCGAAGCGCCTCAAGGAAGGCGGCATCGGCCGGATAGACCTCGTCGCGGACGACCTCTCGGACGCGTTCGCGATCGGCATCGTTCGCGACCTGGGCCATCGACGGGACGATCGCCTCCTCGATCGGGATCGCCAGCAAGCGCTCCAGCTGCTGGAGCGTCCGCTCGGCGACGATCCGGGGAGCGGTGAGCCCGGTCTCGAGCCCTTCGCGGAGGATGTCGATGTTGGCGGCCATGTAGGCGGGATAGGCGCGCAACCGGGCGATGAATTTCTCGAGGCGCTCGGGCGTGTCGGCGCGCTGGAACTGGCAGAGCTGGGGCAGCAGGGTCTGCGGCCCGCCGATCTGGTCGACGACGCGCAGCCGGTGGGTGCCCTGCTCGTCCTCCTCGATGCCCAACTCGCCGACGACGATGAGCATGTCCCGGGTGATCCGGTCCTCGATCGAGAGGCCGTCCGGCGAGATCGCCTCAGCTTCAGCCTTGGTCTTCTCCATGAGGGCGCGGGCTCGTGCCCGGCCGGCCGGGCTCGGGTCCTCGAGCCGATCGTCGTAGCGCTCGTCGCCATACACGGTCGCCGTCGTCGGGTTGAGCTCGAGGATGCCCTCCCAGAATCGGTCGGACAACTCGTCGACGGGCGAGTTCGAATTCGGCTGATCGGGCGGGGTCACATGGTCCTCCGGGATTGGGCGTCTGATTCGGGTGTGTTGGCGGACAGGGTACCGTGCAGCGCGCGACAAGGCGTCGCGGTTGACCGGGGCGGAATCAGCCCTCGAACAGCGGCATCTGCTCCCCGGATCGCTCGACGACGGGATCGAGGCCGAGGTAGGGCTCCAGGTCGGCAAGATCGAGCGGGTCGCGGCCCAGGAAGGCCTGCAGGTGGTTCCACTTGATCACGTGCCAGTTGTCGCGTTCGACCGCCTCACGCAGGAGGGGCGAGCGCTCGAGCTTGTGGCGGATGAGCTCCGTCCGCTCCGGCGCGACGACGAGGAAGCGAACCAGCGAGTCGTCGGTGGGGATCCGGGCGTGACGGCGGAGGAGCGGCTCGCCGAGCATCGCCGTCCATTCGACCTCGAATAGCAGCGCGGCCCGGCCCCGGACATACCAGATGCAGTCGACCTCGGCGACGTCGTCGACCGCTCGGCTGATCTGGACGAGATACGCCCGGTGCTCGCGCTCGTCGAGCCAGTCACCCAGCCGCCGCGCGCCGAGCTTCCGGGCCTGCTCGCGGCGGCCGATCCAGACGTTCATCCCGAGCCGATGGCCGCCATCAGCGAGCTGGGCGATCGTCTCGGCGTGTTGCTGGGTCCGGCGGAGCAGATCATCGCCCGTGACCAGGCGGTCCGGGGTGCTGGCCATGCTCCGATAGCTCTGGAGGCACGCCCTGACGAGGGCCTCGTCCGGCAGGTCGTGGCCGGAGAACAGCGCGGCGATGCGCTCGAAGAATGACGCCTCCGACAGCGATCCCGCGGTCGATAGCAGGCTGTAGACGGCCCATTCGACTCGATCGGCCAGCGGCGCGGCCGCAGCCGCCCGATCGGCCGGGTCGGCCAGCCACCAGCGGCCCGGCTCGATTTCGGCCAAGCGGCGGTGGCCGGGCCGGCTGAGCTCGTCCCGGATGAGCGTCAGCAGCCCATCGACCTGGTCCGTCGTCGGGTCCGCGGGGCGAGCGGGGCGTCGGATGCGGGCCGGCGTCGGCCCGCCCGGATTGCGCAACGCGGAGCCTTCCGGCTCGTCGTCGGGGATCGGTCGGTCGGCGCCAGCTGGCTGCTCTGCCGATCGCGTCACCGAATCCGCACTGAGGTCCGCGGCGGGCTGGGCGTCCTCCGCGTCGACGGCCATGAGACGGCGCAGCTGTCCGGCTCGGTCGAGCCCGACGAGGATCTCGCCGAGCAGTCGCTCGTGTCGGGCCGGCTCGCCGCGGGCCTTGATCGTCTCGACGGCGATCTCGGTCACCGTCCGGGCGACCTCGGCGGCTGAGAACGGCCGTCGGTCGAAGCGTTCTGGAGCCACGAACAGCCCCGGGCCCGGCGCGACCTCCATGTCGCCCACGCCGCCTGGCAGGACGTCGAGCATGACGTTGGCCCGCGTTCGGGGCCCGGCGGGCGCCGTCGCGCCCGGGTGGGACCAGCTCAATGAGCCCGGCGAGCTCGTCGTCGCCGTCCTCGATCCGGGCGCGGAGGAGGCGGAAGCCAGCCCCGACACCGCCGAGCGCCGCGGCCACGAGCGCCTCCGGGCCGCCGCCATCGACGAGGAACACGACGCGGGCGTCGCGCGCGAGCGAGGGTTCGACCGCCGCGAGCGATCGATCCAGGGCGGCCGCCTGCCAGCCCCACGGAGCCCGGATGGCACTGCCCGACAGCGCGGCGAGCGGGAGGACAGCCGCCGACTCGCGACCGAGAGCCCAGGCAGTGCCCCAGTACGCGAGCGACAGGCGCTCCTGGTTCGGCCGGACTGGCGGCTGGCCGAGGACGAGCCGAACACGCCGCCCTCCTCCCGATCCACCGGCCTCGCCCGGGTCCCAACCGAGCGAGCGGGCCGCCGAGGGCCCGGCTACGCCGAGCACGGCGGTCGCAGAGCCGTCCACGAGGCTCCGGAGGTCGCTGCCGAGGCGCGCCTGGACGGACCCCAGCGAGTGGCCCTCCAGCCGCTGGATGAAGCCGCGGACGAGCCGGATGCCGTCCTCGAAGGCGAGCCACGGGTTGCGTTCCCGCCACTGGCCGCTGCCGGGTGGGCGAACTCGACCGCCCTGGATCCGGAGCGATCCCACCCGCCCCGGATAGCCGTTCAGGCGACTGGCCGGCAGCAGCGCGTGCAGGAGCGCCAGGCGCAAGGCGGCCTCGACCGGAGCCGCCCGCAGGTCGCCCTCGACCCGCTCGAGAATCGCCTCGAGGCCGACGAGCTGGCGCGGCGTATGGAGGTCGAGCAGGCCATCGACGATCGCGGTCCCGCCCTCGACGACCGGGAAGCGATCCCGCAGGCGGCTGCGGGCGATGTCCGCGTCCTCCGGGATCGACCGGGCCCGTTCGAGGTCGTCCTCGTCGAGCGGCGCGGTCCGCTGGTCGGCGCCGCCGCGCTGACCGCGGCAGATCGGGCAGCGGTAATGCTTCCGGGCGGGTCCGGCATCGGCGGCCTCGCCGTCATCACCATTTGGCGTGCCCGCCCAGATGAACTCGTCGGCGGTGAGCATCCGCTCGCAGGTCGGGCAGCGCGTCGCGAACAGCTCGCCGACGGCCACCTTGAGGCTCGATTGGCGACGCGGCGAGGCGGACATGGCCTGGAAGGCCGCGTCGAGATGGCGGAGATCAGGGGGCCGAAGGACGAGCTCGGCGAGGAGCCGGGTCAGCGGGCTCGATTCGAGACTGACCGTCGGTCGCTGGCGGGCGATCGCCGCGTGGGCGACCCAGCCGCCGCGGCCGTGGAGGTCGAGGACGATGTCACCCGGCGAGGTATGAGCCTCGATCCGGGCGATGACGAGCGCCGGCGGAGGGGCCGGCGCGAGCCGATCGAAGAACGGGAGCGAAAACCCGGGTTCGGCTCGGACGAGGGACGCGCGACCCGCCATCAGGACAGCGTACTCGGCCGGCGTGGGCCTCGGGGCCTACGCCTCGTCGAGGTCGTCAGCCTCTTCTTCGAAGGCCTCGTCGGTCGTGGCCTCCGGCGGCAGGACGCGGTCGAGATCCTCGATCTCCTCGTCCTCCTCGTCGTCCTCGAGATCCTCCTCCAGGTCCATCTCCTCGCGGACGAGGGTGCCCTTCGTGTAGGGCCGGAGGTCGGTCGACTTGGCGGCCGTCGGGAACGAGACCTTGCCGTAGTTGCGTGGGTCCTGGTAGATCTCGCGGATGATGATCCGGACGTCCTTGTCGCCGAGCGACGTGACCCCGGCGGCGTACTTGTTGCCGTCGGCGATCAGCTTGAGCAGGCGAGCGGCGACGCGTGGCTCGACGACCCCGATCCGCATCCCGTTGCTCGTCGCGATCAGCCGGCTACCCTCCGGTGCGAGTTCCACGGCGTCGCCCGGGTTCACCTGGGCGAGCTTGCGCGGGTTCGGCAGGTCGGTCAGGAAGGCGAAGCCCGTCTTGCCGGTCTCCTCGACGAAGATCGAGACCGGGGCCTTGCTACCCTCCTGGGCCGGGACGGTCTTGTCGCCGGCGTCGACGAGGAGGACGCGGAGTCGATCGATGTTCCGCTCGGCGATCCGGTTCGTCGGGTCGAGGGCGAGGGCCGTCTGGTAGTGCTCGCGAGCCGCCCCAAGCTCACCCTGCTCCCAGAGCGCCTTCGCCAGGCGGTTCTCTGCCTCGGCGTCAGGGCCGAGCTCGAGCAGCCGCTGGTTCGTCTCCGTCGCGTCGGTCCACTGGGCCGCCGTAGCCTGGGCAATCGCCTGGTCCGCCAGCTGGCGCTTCAGGCGCGTCTGGTTGACGGCGCTCGATGGCTGGGAGTCGACTTCGGGGAAGGTCACGAGGAGGTCGTCCTTTCGGGATGATGGCCGGATCCGACCGGGCGCGCGGCGCGGCGCAACGTCCCGATGGGCGGCACAGCTTTCTAGCATCGCCGGGCCGGTTCGTCAAACCAGGCCCCAATCCCTGGCGCCTCGGCACCCGCCAACTCAGGCGCGAATGAGGACGTTCCAGCCGGCGACGATGATCCCGAGAATGACGAGCAGCGCAGTCTGCCAGATCCAGCGCGGGTCGCGGCGCAGGGACGGCGACGCGCCGTGGAAGGCATCCCAGAGGTAAAACTCGAGTGTCAGGAGGGCCGGGCCGATGAGCCGCGGGATCTCCATCGCCCGGAGCGCGGCCGCGCCGATGGCGATTGCGATCGCGTACGTCGAAGCAGACCACAGGACGTCGCGGAGCATCGTCATCCGGAGCGCCGCGGCGCGGTAGCCGAGCAGACCCGCGACGACGGCGTCGGCGCCGGCCAGCAGCAGGAGGTCCCTGCCGGAAAGCGGCGGCACAGGCTCGCCCGGTCCGCCCGCCAGCCCGCCAGGGACGAGCGCCGCGGCCCCCACGAAGGCGATGAACGCGACCAGCAGCGTCGACGACAGGACCGCCGAACGGTCCTCCGGCGTCAGCGCCCGGTCCGAGACGAGGATCCGTTCCTCGAGGACCAGCGTGCGGTCGACGAGGAAGGCCGTCGCCGCGAGCGCCGGCAGCATCAGGACCCCGACCGGGACGAGCGAGATGGCGCCCATGCATCCGATCGCCGCGACCGCCGGAAGAATGAGCGACTCGATCGGGACGCCGTGCTCCGCCTCGGGCGCGTCGAGCTGGCCGAGCACCTGGAGCGAGCCGAGCAGAGTCGCCACGAGCAACAGGACGGCGACGAGCCAATTGAGCGGGCCGTCGAGCAGGCGTGCCAGCCCGACGATGACGACGACGAGCAGGGCGAGATCGCGGCGAGTCGCGGGGACCTCGAGCGCCACGGAGCGTTGCACGGACTGGATGGTAGCGGTCAGACCGTCGACCGGGCCGGCGCCCCGGCCACCCACTCCAGGAGGTCGGCGCGCGACCTTGTGTTGAGCACCGATCGCGGCTCGACCCACGCCCGGCGGGCCTGGGTGACGCCCCAGCGGATGTAATCGAGCTCGCTGGTGCTGTGCGCATCCGAGTCGATCGTGAGGACGCAGCCGGCCTCGACCGCGCGACGGGCCCGCTCCACCGATAGGTCGAGCCGGTGCGGCGAGCCATTCATCTCGAGGGCGGTTCCCGTCGCGGCGGCCGCGGCGTAGACGGACTCCCAGTCGAGGTCGAGATCGTCCCGGGACTGGATCATCCGGCCGGAGGGGTGGGCGATGATGTCGACGTGCGGGCTGCGGATCGCGTTGAGCGTCCGGCGGGTCAACTCCGCGCGGGGCTGGCGACGGGACACGTGGACCGAGGCGACGACGACGTCGAAGCGCGACAAGCAGATCTTCGTCATAGTCGAGGACGCCGTCGGCCCGGACTTCGAGCTCGCAGCCGTGGAGGAGACGGAAGCCCTCCGGCGGCGTCTCGGGCGGCGCCGTCCCATCGCGCTCCTCCTGCTCGAAGCGGGCATTCAGCTCGGCGATAATCGCTCGTTGCTGCTCGACGCGGTCCGGAGCGAGGCCGCGGGCGATCGCGAGCGAGATACGAGTGGTCGGTCAGGACCTCGTAGGCGTAGCCGCGTCGACGGCAGGCCTCGGCCATCGTCTCGATCGCATGGGCGCCGTCGCTCCATTCCGAATGCGTGTGGCAGTCGCCGCGCAGATCGGCCTGGGTGATGAGGGTCGGCAGGGTGCTCGTCAGGGCCGCCTCGATCTCGCCCTCGTCCTCGCGAAGTTCGGGCTCGATGAACGGCAGGTCGAGGAAGGCATACGTCTCTTCCTCGGTCGCGAAGGTCCGCCGCTCGGCGGCATCGCCCGTCAGCGGCTCGCCGTCCTCGCCGATCCGGATGAAGCCGTACTCGGACAGGCTCCAGCCGCGGTCCCGGGCGCGGGCGCGGAGCCGGACGTTGTGCTCCTTCGAGCCGGTGAAGTGGACGAGGTACGGGCCGGCTTCGCCCGGCGCCATCGCCATGAGGTCGACCTGCGGCCCGCGGAGGAGGCGGACGGCGCTCTTGTGGTCGCCCTTGCCGATCACGGCGTCGACGGCGCCGAGTCCGAGGAAGCGGTCCATCACGGCCTTCGGCTCGGTCGTCTCGACGAGCAGGTCGAGGTCGCCGATCGTCTCCTTCTTCCGCCGGAATGAGCCGGCGGGCTCGACGCGGGTCACGCCGGGGGCGGCGAGGATCGCTCCGGCGATCCCGTCGATCGCGTCCTCCGCCCGATTGAGGAGCAGGCGTTTGGGGCGCGACTCGAGGGCCGTGATCCCGGCGAGGATCAGGCTCTCGGTCTTCGCCGACAGGCCCTTGAGCGACTTGAGGGTCCCGGCCTCGGCCGCCTGGCGAAGATCCTCGAGCGTCTCGATGCCGAGCTCCTCGTAGATCTGCTTGACAGTCTTTGGGCCGAGGCCCGGGATCCGGAGCATGCTCGACGAGGCTCGGCGGGATCTCCTCGCGGAGCTTGTCGTAGAACCGCATCGGGCCGGTTGTGACCAGCTCGGCGATCTTGTCGCTGATCGCCTGGCCGACACCGGCCACCTTCGGCGGCGTCCCCGGAGCGGTAGGCTGCGACGAGGTCGACCGGGCTGCGCCCGATCGCGTCGGCCGCCCGGTGGTAGGCAACGGTCTTGAAGACGAGCTCGCCCTTGACCTCGAGCATGTCGCCGATCTCGTGGAAGATCCGGGCGAGGCTGCCGTTGGTCAGCTCGCCCTCGGCGGATGCATCGTCGTCGTCAGCGATGTTTGCGTCGGCGACATCGGTGTCCCTGTCGTGGTCAGGCTCGTCGTCGATCGCCGATTTGTCGTCAGGCTCGCGTTCCTTCGTCACCCGGCCGATGCTACCCGACCAAGGCCCGATTTCCTCCATGCGCCACCCACGCGGCGTCAGGCGACGGTGGGGGGTTCGTGGGCGCTACGCCGCGACGACCCGGTCGCGACCGCGGCGCTTCGCGTCGTACAGGGCGCGATCGGCCTGTTCGATGATCTCGGCGATCGGCTGATGGGGAAGAGTCGCGACCGCGACGCCGACCGAGACACTCGCCGACTGGACGCCGTACCTCGACAGGTCGAGCGACGAGACGGCCATCCGGATGCGCTCGCCGACCTCGACCGCCTCGTCGATGTGCGGATTGCGGAGCAGGACCGCGAACTCCTCGCCGCCGAACCGGGCCGGGACGTCGTCCTCGCGGACGGCGCCGGCGATCGCCCCGGCGACCGCGCGCAGCACCTCGTCGCCGACGGCATGCCCGTGGGCGTCGTTCAGCAGCTTGAACCGGTCGATATCGACCATGAGGATGCCGATCGCGTCCTCCGACCGACGGCGCCGCGCGAGCAGCGCGCAGAACTCGTCGAAGTAGCGCCGGTTCGGGAGCCCCGTGAGGGCATCCGTCGAGGCGCGCGCCTCGGCCTCGCGATGCGAGTACGCCCGCGAGAGCGCCGCGGAGGCCTCGATGGCGGCGCCGGTGAGGATCCGCTGGGCCGATTCGGGCCATGCCTCTGCCGTCCGACGCGAGGCCACGATCGCGCCGATCACGCCGGCATCGGTCGTCAGCGGTGCCGACAGGGTGTGCTTCAGGCCGTAGATCCGCCGCGCGCGGGCGGCGATCCGCCGGGCAACGAGCACGGCATCCTCGGGCCGACGGCGTCGGACACCTCCGCCTCGGGCCTGGGAGGGCGAGCGAAGGCCCAGGGTTGAAGGCGGCCGATGTTCGGGCGGGTCCTCGAGGTCGGAGATCGGGAAGAGCGTCGTGGAGCTCGGACCTCCGGTCCGGGTGTTGACGAGCGTCGCCTCGAGGACGCGAGCGTCGGGCCGGCGGCGAGCGACGACGATGTGGTCGGCCCCGGTCCCCGACCCGATCTCCTCGACGATCGCATCCACGATCGCGTCGGGTGAGATCGAGCGTGACAGCCCCTGGAGGATCCGGGCGAAGCTCTCCGCTTCACCGCGTCGGCTGGTCTCGAGCGCCCCGACGGCCATCCGATGCCGGACCGCGACGAAGGCGACGACGACGATGACCCCGATCATCAGCCAGTCGAGCGGCCGAGCGCCGTCGACCGTCACGCGCAGCAGCGCGGCCAGGGCAAGGATGAAGAGCGATCCGGAGAGGACCAGCCACGACCGGCGGATCCTGCGATCCTCCGCGTCCCCGGCCGATTTGCGCGTGGTGGGTCCTGACACGTTCGGGACTGAGCATGACGGTCCGGTGGCCTTCGCGTCCAGACCCGTGCGTAGTACTCAGCGGTGGAACCGACTGGTACTTCCGTACTACCGGCTGCAGCGAGGCCTCAGGCGGACATTGCCTCGCTGGGCGGCACGTCCGGCCTTGGTTCGATCCTGCGCCGTTTGCGCGCCGTGGCAGGCGACACGGCCAGGGCCTCGCGCCGCTTCTCCGCGTACAGCGCTGCGTCGGCCACGGCGATGAGCTCGGTCGCGGTTCGGCCATCGGCCGGGAACGTTGCGGCGCCGACGGCCAGCGAGATCGCCACCGGCCGGCGCGAACCGCCTTCGAAGGCGGAACTCGCGAACGCCTCGCGGATCCGCTCGGCCGCTCGCGCCGCGGCGACGGCCGTGGTGTCGGGCAGGAGGATCGCGAATTCGTCTCCGCCGTAGCGAGCGGCGAAGTCCGACTCCCGCAACGTCGACCGGATCAGCTCGGCCGTCCAGGCCAGCACCTGGTCGCCGAACAGGTGGCCGAAAGTGTCGTTGACGAGCTTGAAGTCGTCGAGGTCGAGCATGAGAACACTGAGCGGCTGGCGCGACCGCTGGGCGCGGAGGACCTCCTCGCCGAATCGCTCGTGGAAGATAGCGGTGGTTGTAGAAGCCGGTCAGCTGATCGCGGTCGGCAAGGGCCCGCGCCTCTTCGTAGAGCCGGGCGTTCTCGAGCGCCATCGCTGCCTCGTTCGCCATCGTTCGCGCCAGCTCGAGCCGCTCGACGTCGAGCTCGATCGGCCCGAACGACATGAGCTCGACGAGGCCGATGGACTCGCCCTTGGCAACGAGCGGCAACATCACGAGCGCGCGGTAGCCCTCCGGGGTAAGGAGGGCGGTCTCGGCCGGGTCGGCTCCGGGATCCTCGACGTCCACGGTCACGGTCGTTTGCTCTTCGAGCACCCGGAGCGTCTGGGGGAATCCGCCGACATTCGAAGAACGGCGTCAGCGCGGCATCCGGCTTCTCGGGAAAGAACCCGAGCGTCGCGAGCCTGTGGTTCGGCTTGTCCCAGTAGGAGATCGCGCACTCGTCGACCGCGAGGGCACTCGCGACGTGCCGGGCGATGATGTTCGCAACCTGGCGCGACTCGAGGCTGGCCGACAGCTGACCGCTCATGTCCAGCAGGCGCCGCAGCTCGCCGGCAAGGCCTTCGCTGCGAGCCAGCAAGCGGGCCGACTCGAGGGCCGTCGCCGCCTGGTCCGCCAGGATGAGCAGAAGGCGCTGGTCGTCCTCGTCGAACTGGTTGAGGCCGAGCTTCGAAAGGGTGATCACCCCGACGACATTGCCGTCGTAGCTCATCGGCACGACGAGCATCGACTCGTCGACGTCGTCGGTCCCTGGAATGTTGGCGCCGCGCGGGTCGAGATTCGCGTCGTTGATGAGAAGCGGAATGCCGTGCTGGGCCACCCAGCCCGTGAAACCCTGCCCGAGCTGGCAGCGAAGCAGCGCGAAGTCGACCTTCTCGTAGGCGCCGACCACGCCCTCGAAGGCGATCGGGACGACGTCGCCTCGCGGCTCGAGCACGTAGACCCGGGCGTTGTGGTAGTCGATGATCTGGCGGGTCTCCTCGACGATCGCCCGGCCGACGGCTTCAATGCCGCTCGCCCGGCTGAGGCGCGCCGATGCCGCCTGGAGCACGCCCAGGTGGGCGGCTCGCTGCTGGGTCTGCGCGATCAGATCGGCGTTCTCGAGGGCGATCGCGGCGTGCGTCCCGAGAGCCGTGACGAAGGCCACGTCGCCCTGCTCCCAGTTGCGTGGCTCGAAGGTCACGGCCGACAGCGAGCCAATGACCTTCCCTCGTGGCTGAGCGGCACGACGATGTCGCCGCGGAACTCGAAGACGCCCGTGTAGCGGTCGTAGAGCGGTGCGACCGCAGCGCGGCGCGAGTCGTCGACGACCCACGGCTGACCGCTCCGGGAGATCTCGCCGAACCAGCTCTCGCCCTGGTTGAAGACTGGTAGCCGGGCAGCCGTCGCGTCGTCCATGCCGGCCCAGGCGACGACCTCGAGCCGGTCCTCGTGGACGAGCCTCAGGACCGTCGCGTCGGCACCGATCCCGCGATGCGTTTCGTCGACGATCGCGCGGAGGAGCGCGGCCCGGTCGTGGGTCGTGGCCAACCGCTCGGCGATCTCGAGCACGCTGTCGAGGCGGACGGCCAGCGTCGCCTCACGCCGGAGATGGCCAGTGCGGGTCGATACGGCCGCTACGACGATCGCCCGCAGGACCATGGCGGATGCGAGCACGAAGGGAGCATCGAAGCCGTTGCCGGTGCGCGACAGCTCGGCGAAGGGAATGATCGCGATCGTGACCGCGAGGCTGGCCAGCCAGGCTACTGCCGCGAGCGGGCCGGACAGGATGACCGCCGCGATGAATGTCGGCGCGGCGAGGACCTCCGAGGCCACCGGGCCGAAGGCGGCCAGGGCAGCCGCGTAGAGGCCGATGAGGACGGCGACGACTACCGTCGCCGGCGGTCCGCCGCGCAGCGGGATCGGCGGTTCGCCCGCGAGACCGCGAACGAGCTCCCGGAACACGGCTGGAGCCGATCGCGCGTGCAAGCCGGCCTCAAGCGGGGAGGCCGTGGAACGAGATCGGACGTACGCGCTCACGGTGAGACGATCGTCCCATCCGGACGCTCAGCCGACGTTCGGCCCGATGTACCGGTCGTGGCGCTCGAATGTACCGGCTCGGTCGCCTGCGGTTGGCAGGCAACCGGGCCGCCGGATCAGCGGAAGTAGCCGGTGATATCGAGGATCAGGTGGGTCAGCCCACCCGAGGCCTTGTAGACGATCCCGACGCTGCCGGCGCCGCTCAGCGGGCCGGTGACGCCGTTCGCCCGGACGTCGCCGAGCGGGAAGTTCAAGGTGGAAGTGACGGGATCGTTCGTCGCGCTCCTCGTCATCGAGACGTATCCGGCCCGGGTCTGGCCGACAACCGTCAGGTTGCCGGTGATTGCCGTCGCGTTGGCCGGCACGCCCTGGTACGGCTCGACGATGAGCGTCCGGGCCACGTTCGCACTGAACGCGCCAGTCAGACCTTCCTGGGGAGCCGGGAAGCGCGTATCCATGCGGCGACCAGGCGTGAGCGGCACGAATCGGGCGCCGGTGAGGTCATCGAGGTAGTAGCCGGTGACGTCGAAGATCAGATGCGTGGTCTTGCCGGGGGTGGCCTTGTAGACGGCCCACAGGCCGCCGCCGCCGGAGAGCTTGATCGTCACGCCGTTGGCCCGCGCATCGCCAGCGGGGAAGTTGATCGTGGACGTGGCGGGATTGGCGGGCGGCGCGTTCGTCGACAGCGTCACGAACCCGGTCCCGGTCGCGTTTGCGACCGTCAGGTTGCCCGTCACCGCGATCGCGTTGTTGGGGACGCCGAGCCGCCCGGCCACGTCGAACGACAGGTTGGTGTTCACCGCGCAGCGGCGCTCCGCTCCGGGTGTCGAGCATCCGGACCGGGTCACCCGCCAGAGCGTTGTACGTCGCGCCGGTGTCGTCGTTCAGGAAGTAGCCCGTCACGTCGAGGATGAAATGGGTCTGCTTGCCCGCCGCTGCCTTGTAGGTCAGGCTGACGCCGCCGGCGTTGCTGAGCGGGCTCGTGACGTTGTTCGCCCGGTTGTCGCCGAGCGGGAAGTTGATCGTTGATGTCGCCGGAAAGGCGTTCGGGAGCGGCGTAAGCGAGGCGTAGCCCGCCTGCTGCTGTCCGACGATCGTCAGATTGCCCGTGATGGCGACGGCATCGTTCGGAATTCCGCCGCGCCCGGCGATGTCGACGCTCTTGGGGACGCTCGCCGTGAACGGCCCGGTTGTCCCGATGTTGAAGCGGGAGTCGAGCAGCCGGACCGGCGCGATGCCGACGAACGTCGAGCCGGCAGTCTGGAGCTCGCTCACGCGTGTTCCCCAGGTGCCATTGGACCTCGTGTACTGATTGCCCTGCCAGACCGCGTTCGTGTCGCGCGGATCCTGGGCGACCCCGACGTAATTGCCCCACTCGGCGCCGCTGTAGTCGACGGCCCCGCCATTCGCGATCTCCCGAGCGGCGCTCAGCTCGTTGACGGCGTCGGAGGGGAGCTGGTAGCGGTCGAAGGACGACATTCCCTCGGTCGTCGGACGACCGGGTGTACACGATGTGGAGGATGCCGCTCTGCGACTGGCCGATTCCCGGATACCAGGTATCGGTGCCGGTCGTTCCGATGAGCATGTCCTGGATGAGCGACGGCGTCGCCGAGGTGGTGTTCAGCTGGGTGACGCGGGCGCAGTCGCGGTTCTCGCCCACGCTGCCGCCGGCCGGGTCGCACGGGTAGGTCGAGGCGAATGTCAGGACGTTGTCCTGCCAGATTGCGTCCGTCGGGCGCCGGTCGACGGCGCCGACGGGGAAGACTGCCGGGTTGCCCGGCTGATTGGGTCGCGGCGGATCCTCGAACCCGGCGACGATGTTGAGGTTGGTCAAATCGAGCGGCGGGGAGAGCACGGTGCCGCCACCGGCGTTCGTGCCGGTGATTCGCATGTACAGGACATTCGATTCGGTTGCCGACGCGATTACGTGCTCGCTGACGACGAAGATCGTGTTCGAGAGGCCCTGCGGGGAGACCGCGGGCCGCGGCGCGAACATGTCGAAATTGAAGTCGTAGGTGAAGTCGGGCAGAGCCGGGAAGGTCAGCATGTTCGCCCAGTCAAAGGTCGTCAGGCTGCCGGCGTCGAAGGGGATCCCATCCGCGCAGTTGGACGCTGCGTCCGTCATGACGTGCTCGTTGACGCCGATCGTGAACTTGTCGCCGGACGTACCGATCGTCGGCTCGTGCGGGAGGTACCCGGTGTACAGGACATAGAAGTGGTAGTAGTCGCCCGTCGGGTCGGCGCTCGTGCTGATCGCACCGAACACGAAACCGATTGCATCGTCGCCGTCGCCGGCGCCGTCGTCGTCGCAGTGCCAGCCCGTCGTCGCGCCAAGCCATCGGTTGTGCTTGGAGTCGTACACCCAGCGCGGGTCGCTGACGCCGTCGATCGTGACGGGCGAGTTCGCGATCTCGAAATCGCCGAGGTCGAAGAACTCGAAGGTCCCGAGGTCGGCTGCGGTCAACGTTCCTTCGCGGTTCGTGAAGCGGAGCCTGTTGTTGACGGTCTGGACGACGTCGTCCGGACCGACCGCGACCCAGGGGTCGGGCGGCTCGAAGCCGGACGCGGTCTCGTTGAGACCCTCCCGCGGGCCGAATGAGGTCGCTGCGGGCGCGCCCGAGCTGGTCACGAGGACCGGGCCTGGGGCAACGCCCGTCGTTCCCACGCCACCGCCCGGGGCCGCCGCGCTGGGCGAGGACGAAGCGCTCTTCCTGTTGGCAGGGTCGACGCTGGGCTTCTGGAGGGGTTTGGCGGGACCGTGACCACGTCCGGCGTCGAGCGGCTTGGCGCCCTGGCCGCGCACCGTCGGCGTACGCTCGGAGCGCGCGGCAGGGGTCGATGCGCCCGCGTTGCTCGTGGCGCCTCCGGCCGAGATGCCCGCGGGCCAGATGAGCCCGACGCTGACAACCAGGGAGAACATGCCGAGGAGCGATCGCGTGTGGCGGCGTGGCGGTCGAAGCACTGCTTCCTCCATCGATTGGCGTCCGCGACCGCGCGCGTGTGGCCTGGACTCCTGGGAATCGTGGCGAGAGCCGCCTGGGATCGTGACTCCGCGTGGCCAAGGGTACACGAGCCTTCGACCCCGGCGCGATCCGTACGGAAGTCCCCCGGAGACGCGTTACGCGGGGTGCCGGTGCCCGGCGGCGGCCGCGTGGGTCTCCGGTTCAGGCGAGGACGCGGGCGTGGAGCCCACCCCGCGCTCGACCTGGTGGCCATGAGCGCGCCATGCCGGGAGCCCATCGGCGACCCAGCTGACGTCGCTGAAGCCGGCGGCCCGCAGCAGCGATGCGGCGACGCTCGCCCGATACCCGGATGCGCAGATGGTCGCGATCGGCCGGTCCCGTGGCAGGTCCTCGAGCCGGTCCTGGAGGAGGCCCGCCGCGACATGCAGAGCGGCCGGCACGTGCCCGGCGGCGTATTCGGTTACCTGGCGGACGTCGACGACGAGTGGCGCCTCCGGGCCGCCGCGGTCGAGGCGCGACGCGAGCTGATCGACCGTGAGGCGGCCGCCCGACTCGACCGGAGCGCCTGATTCCGTCCAGCTCGCGAAACCGCCCCGGACGTGGCCGATCAGATTCTCGTAGCCGACGCGCATCGCCTGGCGGGCCGCGTCGTCCCAGTCTGCCGGCGAGTCAAGCATCAGGACGAGCGGCCGATCGGGCTCCACGACCCAGCCGAGCCACGTTCCAAACGACGATCCTGACGGGATGGATACGGATCCCGGAACGTGGGCCGTCGAATGGGCCGCCGGCGATCGGAGGTCCACGAGCAGCGCGTCCTTGTCCAGAGCGGAGCGAGCATCCTCGACCGCCATCGGCCGAGGCTCCGGCGGATGGCCGCCGAGCGGCGGCGGGCCGGCCTGGTTGGTCGGGCGCATCCGCGCGAAGTAGCGCGGGAAGGCCGGCTGATCCCGGAGCAGGAGCCGGGCAAAGCCGTCTACGTCGGCGGGCTGGACCATGGGGTTGTGGCGCCGCTCGAAGCCGATCGTCGACCACGGCGTTGAGGCGATGCCGGTCGAGCAGAGGGAACCCGCGCCGTGGGTCGGGTAGACGCCCACGAAGTCCGCGTGCGTCAGGATCACATCCCGGATCGAGCGGAACATGGAGCTTGCGTACGGCAGCGCATTGTCCTCGCCAAGGAGGTCGGTCCGGCCGACTGCGCCGACGAGCAGGGACCCACCGGTGAACAGGAGAAGCGGCTCGCTGGCGCGAGACGTGTCGGCAACGGCGTAGGCGACGTGCTCGGGCGTGTGGCCGGGGGTCTCGAGGGCCGTGAAGCGGAGGGCACCGACGTCGAACGACTCGCGGTCCCGGATGGGCCGGGACTCGTAGGCGAGATCGGCGCCGGCACCGATGACGTGGGTCGCGCCGGTCAGGGTCGCCAGGTCGCGAGCGCCCGAGACGTAATCGTTGTGGAGATGGGTCTCGACGACGTAGGTGATGCGAAGGTCCGCTGACCGAGCGGCTTCCAGATAGATGTCGACGTCGCGGCGAGGATCGACGACGGCTGCCAGCCCGGCCGACTCGTCGGCGATGAGCGTCGAGAGATGGCCGAGACCGTCGATCACGAATTGACGGAGGAGCATCGCGGCGAGCGTACCACCGCTCGGGCCGGGCATCCCGACGTCCGCGGCCGCGGTCCGATGGTAGACTCCGGCCGACCCCCGAAGGCCGGGACGAGGGGTCGACAAAGTGAACCTCTGGAGGGATGCAGGACGTGGCTCAGCGAATCCTCGTGCTCGGCGGTGACGGCTACCTTGGCTGGCCGACGGCAATGGCGTTCTCGAGGGCAGGCCATCGGGTGGCCGTCGTCGACAACTTCGCCAAGCGCCAATGGGAGCTCGAGCTGGGCGTTCGGCCCCTCTTCCACGTCCCGACCCTGCACGAGCGCGTCCGCGCCTGGCGCGAGGTCACGGAGAACGACATCGAGCTCCATGTCGGCGACCTGACCGACTACGCGTTCGTCGAATCCGTCATCGACGACTTCCGGCCCGACACAGTCGTGCACTACGGCGAGCAGCCGTCAGCGCCCTACTCGATGATCGACGTACGGACCGCGACGTACACCCAGGCCAACAACGTCATCGGCAACCTCAACGTCCTGTTCGCCATTCGCGATCGATCGCCCGACACCCACCTCGTCAAGCTGGGGACGATGGGCGAGTACGGGACGCCCGACATCGACATCGAGGAGGGCTACCTGACCGTCGATCACAAGGGCCGGTCGCACACGTTCCTGTACCCGAAGACGCCGGGCTCGATGTACCACCTCTCGAAGGTCCACGACTCGCACAACATTCACTTCGCCACGCGGATCTGGGGCCTCCGCGCGACCGACCTCAACCAGGGCGTCGTCTACGGCGTCGAGACCGACGAGTCGGCGCTGGATCCACGCCTCGCGACGAGCTTCCATTACGACGAGGTGTTCGGGACAGCCCTCAACCGGTTCTGCGTCCAGGCCGTCATCGGCTTCCCGCTCACGGTCTACGGCAAGGGCGGCCAGACCCGCGGCTACCTCAACATCCGCGACACGATCCAGTGCGTCTCGCTGGCAGCCGCGAACCCGGCCGGACCGGGCGAACTGCGCGTCTACAACCAGTTCACCGAGCAGTTCAGCGTCCTCGAGCTGGCTGAGCGGGTCAAGACGGCCGGCAAGCACCTCGGCTGGGACGTCGGGCTCGAGCACACGCCGAATCCCCGCAAGGAAATGGAAGAGCACTACTACAACGCCCAGCACTCGAAGCTCCTCGATCTCGGGCTGCAGCCGCGACTGCTCAACGAGGAGCTGATCGACACGATGCTCGTCAAGATCGCCGATCAGCGTGACCGGATCGACCCGACGACCTTCGTCCAGAACATCCGCTGGGTCCCGGACAGCCTCGAAAGCGTGCCCGCGGGCGGGGCGCAGCGGCGCTGAACCGGACGGTCCTCATCACCGGCGGCGCCGGGTTCATCGGTTCGTCCCTGGCCCGGCTCCTGGTCGAGCGAGAGGATCGCGTCCGAGTCCTCGACAACCTGTCGATCGGCAGCCGCGCCTACCTCGGCGGGCGTTCCCCACGACCTCATCGAGGGGTCCCTGGCCGACCGATCGGCGGTCGCGAGCGCCGTCGACGGCGTCGATGCCGTCGTCCACCTCGCCGCCCGTGCCGGGATCCCGGATTCCGTCACCGACCCCCTCGGCACGTTCGAGGCGAATGTCTCGCAGACGCTCGGCCTGCTCGATGCGGCCCGGCTCGGCGGGCGTCGGGCGCTTCGTGTTCGCGTCGTCGAATGCCGCCGCGGGAGACCACCCGCCGCCGGCGGACGAGACGGATCTGCCCCACCCGGTCTCGCCGTATGGCGCCTCGAAGCTTGCCGGCGAGGCGTACTGCCAGGCATACGCGGCCACGTACGGGCTGGCCGCCTGCGCCCTGCGCTTCTCGAATGCCTACGGCCCGTTCTCGCTCCACAAGAAGAGCGTGGTCGCGGCCTGGATGCGGGCCGCCCTCGCCGGCGAACCGATCACGATCAACGGCGACGGCGAGCAGACACGCGATTTCGTGTACGTCGGCGACCTCGCCGCGGCGGTGGTGGCGGCGCTCGACGCGCCTGCGGGGGTCGTCGCCGGGGAGATCTTCCAGGCGGGCACCGGGCGCGAGACCACGGTCAACGAGCTGGCCGAGACGATCGGGCGAGCCGCCGGCCGGGCGCTCGAGGTTCGTCACGGCCCGGATCGCGCGGGCGACATCCGGCGGAACGTGAGCCGGGTCGACAAGGCCGCGGCCGGGCTCGGCTACCGGGCCGCCGTCGGCCTCGAGGAGGGTCTCGCGCGGACGGCACGATGGTACGAGTCCGCGCTGGCCGACCGGGACCTGGCCGCGATCGTGCCGCAGGCCGTGTCCGGCTCGGACTAGGCCCGCCGCGATGGCGCGCGGCGACGGGCAGCCAGCCGAGGCGGGCGGAGAGCGTCGATCGGGGCTCGTCCGCGACGCTGCCGTCACGATCGCGACGCGGTTCGGGCTGGCGATCCTCATCTTCGCCACCGACGTCATCCTCGCCAACGCGCTCGGCCCCGCGGCCAAGGGTCGATTTGCGCTCGTCCTCCTCTACTCGCAGCTCGCGGCGACGGTCGTCGGAGTTGGCATGGACCAGGCGATCGCGGTCGTCACGGGACGTGGACCGAGTGACGGCCGGCACGCCTTCGCCAACGCGATGCTGTGGACCGCGGTCGTCGGCGGCGCTGCGGTCCTCGCTTCGCTCTGGCTCTACGGCGTACCCGCCGCCGGGCCCACCGTCCGGCCCGCTCGTGAGGCTGATTCCGAACCTGTCGGCCAGCCAGTTCACGTTCGCCGCGCTGGCGATCCCGGCGGAGCTGTTCTTCAACCTGGGGCTGTTCGCGTTGCTTGGTCGGCGGCGGGTGGCCGCGTACAGCGGGATCCGCATCTTGCGCCGGCTGACGCTGTTGGCGCTCCTCATCGCGACGGCGCTCGCGGCCAACCTCGACCTCGCGGCCGCGCTGATCATCAATCTCGCCTCCCTGGGCATCACGGCGGCCGCGATCTTCTGGGCGGCGGCGCGGGAGCGACTCGTCGGCGCCACGCCGTCGATGGCGCTTCTTGGCGAGGAACTCCATTACGGTGCACGGTCCGTCGTCGGCACGCTCGCCGAACGGCTCCAGTTCCGCGCGGACGCGTTCATCGTCAACGCGATCGCGGGCGTCCGCGCGACCGGCATCTACTCGGTCACGAGCGGCCTCGCCGAGACGCTCTGGTACATCCCGAATGCGCTCGGCGTGGTGATGTTCAGCCGAGCCGTCGACCCGACGGCCGATGCCGGCCGGACTGCCGCGACCCTGACTCGGACGACGCTCGCCCTGACCGTCCTTCTCGCGCTCCCGGCGGCGGCGTTCGGGCCTCGCCTCGTCAGGTTCGTCTACGGGTCGCAGTTCGCGGACGCCGGCGTCGCCCTGCGGCTCATCATCCCGGGCGTCGTCGCGTACAGCGTGGTGGCCGTCCTGTCGCGCTATCTCAGCGGCCGCGGGCGGCCTGGGACCGGGACGCTCATCCTGCTACTCGGCCTGGCGGCCAACGTCGCGGCCAATCTCGTCCTGGTCCCCCGGCTGGGGATCCTCGGCGCAGCACTCGCCTCGTCGCTGTCATACGGCCTGACGGCCCTCGTGATGCTGGCGGTTTTCGTCCCGGGTCTCGGCCGTGGCGTGGCGGAGACGCTGATCGTCCGCCGCTCGGACGTGGCTGCGGTCGGCACGCAGTCGGCGCTCTAAGCCAGTTGCGGGCCTCGAGACATGACCCGCCAGCGCCGACCGGGACCCGACCCCCGAGTCGACGACGGCCAGCGAGGCGGCAAGCCTCGAACAGCGGTCCGGCGAGCACGGCCGCCGGGCCGGCGCTAGGGCGCTCGCCTGCCGGTCTCGCGGCCCTCGGCCGGCCGAGCCTGCGACAATGGCTGCGTGTCGCCTGCCGTCCCAGATCACGACGTCATCCGGCTCGCCATCGTCGACGACAATCCGTACGTTCGCGGTCCGGATGGGCGCGTCCGATCGCCCAACGCGACGTTCCACGCGTTCGCCGCGACGGTCATCAGCCGCGGACCGTTCGCGCCGGCCGCATATCTCGCGCCGGTCCGAGCCGGCGTCGGAGGTCGATGGCGGCGGCACAGGCCTGCCATAGACGAGCGGCACCTGCGCGTCGTCCGGACAGCACCATTTGCGGGATCGCTGGCTATCTTGCAGCCGCTCCTCGAATGATTGCGAGCGAATTGGCCGTCCTTGTGCGGCAGATGGCGACCGCGGATCTGATCTGGCTCAAGGCGCCGGCGTCGAACGCCGCGTTGGCGGCCCGCCTGCCGATCCGCCGGTATGCACCGCTTTGAGCTGGGTGGCCGGCAGCGTCCGCGCGGTTGTCCGCGGCCAGCGGCGCCGCGGGCTCGGTAGAGTCGGTGCCATGGCGACCGGGCTGATGTACGACGCCACGACGCGGCTCCTCGAACAGACTGGGCTCGCCGTCCGGGTTGACGCAGACATGTTCACGAGCGTCATTCGGGCGAGTGTCGTCGAAGCCACGTTGTCGCTTAGAACAGCCTTCCGTGGGCCCCGGCGGGGCCATGCGGATGGCATGGGCGGGCAGGGTGGCCGCAGGGAAGGGCCTCGACACCTGTTCGAGGCGATCGCCCGGCTCGCCAAGCGCGGTCGCTCGGTCGAACTCGATGTCATCGGTGACGGCCCGGAACGACCGGCTCTCGAGCGTCGGGCTAAGCAGCTGGGCCTCGACGGCACGGATCGAGTGGCGCGGCATCGTGGCGGATCGCGAGGCCTACCTCGACGCGCTCCGGCCGCCGACATGTTGTCCATGCCGTCCCCGGCCGAGGGCTCCCAAAGGTCGTCGTCGATGCGATGGCGGCGGGCCTGCCTGTCATCGCAGCCCAAGTGGGCCGGATCACTTCGCTTCTCGACGGCGGGCGTCGTGGCCCGACTCGTCGTGCCTGCCGACCCGGCCGCCCTCGCCGTCGCCATCGACGCGCTGGGCGCAGATCCGGTCGGGAAGGCGATCTGACCGGGCTGCGTCAGTTCGGCTCACATGCGCCCCGCGGAGGCCGCCGGCTCATCGCGCGGCTCGAGCGCTGGTCGCCGACGCTGGCGCTGAATCGGCTGTCCGCGCCCCGGCGCTCTCCCAACTGCCAATGGCCGATTGAGGCGGTTCGAGTCATGCGGAACGGCTGAACAATCGCTTCGATGCATCGACGGCGGCGCGAGGGACGAGGTGGGGCGAGAAGCGTACCCTGTGACGCGTGCTGGTCCTTCTGGATACGCCGTCGGGCTTCTCGCGGCACGCCGGCTATCCCTTGCTGCCGCCCGTTTGCCCGGCTCCGGCCATTCCGCCGACCCCCGCCTGGCCCGCCTTCGTTACGGTCGGGATAGCCGCTCACAACGAGGCAGCCAGCTGAGCCGCGGGTGGCCAACGTCCTGGACAGGAGGGCACCGTTCGAGCTCGAAGTCGTCGTCGCCTCCGATGGCTCGACCGACGGCTCGCTCGACCTGCTCGCCGAGCTCGCCGCCACTGATCCTCGGGTCCGGCTGCTAGACCTGGCTCGCGGCGGCCAGACAGCCGCCCAGCGGGCGATGTTCGGTGCCGCGCGCGGCGAGATCGTCGTCCTGACCGACGCCGAGACCCGCTTCGCGGCGGGCTGCCTCGCCGCCTTGTCGGCCCCGTTCGCCGATCCCCGCGTCGGGCTGCACGACCGGCCTGCTCGCGTGGCTGGACAAGGGCGCACGGAGACCTCCCGGAACGAAGGGGCGTACTGGCGCTACGAACAGCTCGTCCGCCGGCTCGAAAGTCATGCTGGCTGGTTCACTACGGTAACGGGCGCGCTGCTCGCCGTCCGGCGTCTCGGCCTACCGGGCGGTGCGCCGACCATGCCTCGATGGATCAGCTTCTCCCGCTGAGTCGCGGCCAGGGATCGCGGCCTCGCGCGTGCCCGAGGCGGTCGCAAGCGAGCGACGTGTCGGCGGCTTGAGCGAGCAGTTCCGCAGCCGGTCGAGGACCGCGACCCGGGGCATCGGGCCAACCTGTCGATGGCCGGCGCACTGGCGCCGTGGCGTCGGCCGACCGCGTTCCTCGCGATCTGGTCGCACAAGCTGCTGCGCTGGGCGACGCCGATCCTGGCGGGTCGCTGGGCTCGATTGGCGCCTCGTGCCTCGGTCTCGGCGGCGATCAGCGCTTCATCGTGCCGTGTTCGCGCCGGGCCGTAGCGATCCTGGCGCTCGCCGGGCTCGGCTGGCCACTCGCGCCGAGGCCGGCCGCCGCGCTGGGCTGATTAGCCTGCCGCTCGCGATCGTCGTCGTGAACCTCGCGTTCCTGCGGCTGGGTCAACGTGCTCCTCGGCCGTCGGATCGAGGCCTGGCACGCGAGGCCGGACATTGCGTCCGGAACCGCGACGCTAGGTTACCCGGCGGGGACCGCCGTCGACGTGTCGGACAGGACGTCTGTCCTAGCGTAGCCAGGTGCGGACGATCACCCGAAGGAAGCCTAGCCCGTAGCGAAGCGCCCCGCCCTTCTTCGACGTCCCGGCTGTTCGGCACGGATCGTGACCGGGACCTCGGGATCCTCAGGCCCGCTCGAGCTGCTCCGAGCAACAGTTCGGGGTTGTGGAACTGGTCCTCGGTAAACACGATCTCTGCCAGGCGGCTCGCACGGATCGCCCGATAGCCGTTCGCGACATCCGAGACGTTCATGCCGCCAAGCAGGTTGATGAGCCCTGTGAAGACCCCAATCCCGGCGTTCCGGGCAGTCCCATCGGACCCGGCTTCTCTCTCGTAGGTTCCGGTCCGCCGTGAGCCGACGACAAAGTCGGCAACGCCGTCGAGAATCGGGCTGAACCAACCGCTCGATCTGGTTGGGATCGTGCTGGCCGTCTGCATCCATGGTGACGACTACGTCGACGCCCAGCCGCTCGGCCACGAGGTAGCCGGTCTGGAGCGCGGAGCCCTGTCCGCCGTTGACGGGATGGCTGACGACGTGCGCGCTCATCGCAAGAGCAGCCTCCCGAGTCCCGTCGTGCGAGCTGTCGTCGACGACGAGGACATGGGTCGGCAGGCCGCAGATCGTCTGAGGCACCTTGGTAAGTACCGCCGGCAGCGATTCGGCCTCGTTGTAGGCGGGCACAATGACGAGGACCCCGCCGAGTCGACCGCCGGCCGCCGTTGCCTCGACCTGGGCCGCTGAGAGCGCGCGAATGAGGCGCCGCAGGCGCTGGGTGTTCCGCTCGGATTTTGCGAGTGCGTAGAAGACCAGCAGGTACGAGATCGCAACGGCAACCACGATCGCCGTAACAAGGCGCCCAACGGGCTGGTCGCGGAGTCCGAAGAAGTCCTGGACTGGCCGGACGACGTCGGGGTAGAGGCCGACGGCGAGGAGACCGACGCCCACGATCCCCAACGGCAGGACGAGTCCGCGGTTCGAGTCGCGACGGCCAAGCCACACGAGCGCGCAAAGGATCCCGAGCCCGACGACGACACCAACAATGCGCAGGAGGCTTGGCACTGGCCCTCGATCTAGTGTGCGGCCGGGCCGACGATCAGCAGCGGTTCAGTCGACCGACGGGTCGGATGGTCTGACGCGGTACAAAAATAGCTTGTTATCAAATGATTGAACTAGAGCATAGCGGCCGTTTCTACGAATTGCCGCGTGATCCGTGTCGAACGCCCGGTAGCCTGCCACGTCATCGGCTGAGCCACGTCTCCCGATCACCAGAAGGTATTCGACGCGTTCGTCGGCGAGATACTGCTGCGCTGCCGGACTGTTCGGCGCCAGAAAGAACGTCCGTGCGCCTAGCACGAGGGACTCTGCCTCCCCCAGAAACGCCGGGTTTTCGAGATAGACGGCGCGACCGTCGACGATGCCGACCCCGCCGCTCAGGAGCGCGACGCTGCCGTCCGTGTACGCGTTGGCCAGGATCCGCGAGCCGGGCGGCAAGGTGGCCCGGAAATTCTGCTGGAACGCTCGCCAGCCCGTCGAGGTGATCCCGCCTTCGTCAGCCTGGACCGCAGGCAGCGTGACGAGGGCGATCGCCAGGACGGTCCGACCGCCGCCCGAATGGCTCCGGCCCAACCGGGAAACCGCGATCGGAGCGCCGCAGCCAGGACGCGCCGATCGACCATCCACGCGGCGATCACGGCGGCCATCACCGGGACCATCAGCTCATACCGCATCAAGCGGCGTCCGCCTGCCCGGGCAGGCACGTAGGTGTCCGAACGCTCGAACAGCAACCAAGAGCCGATGAATAGCCCTACGCCAAAGATCAGCCAGATGACCACGAGCTGCCTGCGGCGGGCATCGAGCCACCTCCACATCGCGAGAGGCGTCAACACGAGGAGGATCAGGGCAAAGCGACCAGCGGTTGTCGTCCCGTTCAGAGCCGGCCAGATGTTAAGCGTCGTTCGCGGTAACACTCGCGGGTCGGTGAACGAGGTGGGCGGCGCGGCACCCAGTTGTCCGGGCTGAGCCGCTGCGACATTGAAGTCCCACGTTGGATCGCCGGTCAGCGGCCAGTTCGGCGGTATGCGCTCGACAGGTACTGGGGGCACATTGGAAAGGTCGTGGCCGCCAGTCGCGTAGCCCAGGAGCCGCGCCTCCCCGGCGATTGCTACATTGGCCAGCGAACCAATGAGGACGGCACCCAGCACTGCCCCGCCGACCACTCCGATCCTGGCAAGCCCGCGTCGGGCGGACCGCACCCCGAGCCCGAACCTGGCGGCTGCGGATGGCAGCGGGCCCCTGACGAGCGCGATGGCAACCACGGCCGGCAGCATGACGACGAACACCTCGGCGTGGCTCAGCAGGACAAGTGACATCGCGATCGCGGCGACGAAGGCGAGCTTGGCTGACAGTTCGCATGCGGCACGGTCGACCAGCCACAGGGCGAATAGGGCCAGAGTGAAGGCGAACGGCTCGGGTCGGAACGCCAGGAAACGGTCGTCGAGGCGCACCGTTCCCATGAGGATGGTTGCCGCCAGGATCGCCGTCCAGCTGGACACCCAACGACGGAACAGAAGGGCGGATCCGACGAATGCGAACGCCATCAGGCCGAGGCGATAGACCTCCATCCGAACCGAAAGGTCGCCGGGCATCAGCGCGAAGGCAGCCGCAGACTGAGCGGTGAACGGCGCGTAATCGGTCTGGAAGGGGCGAAGGCCACCCCACTCGGGCAGGGAGACCGGGAATCCACCGGCTGCCCGCACCGCCTCGGTGAGGTGGGCGTAGTACCAAGACGTGGTGCCGGCCGAAAGCCAGCTGTCGATCCGCAGGTGCGACCGGGCGACGATCACGACGAGCCCGATGGCGATCCCCACGCCCGTGGCGATCACGACCTGTCGGCGAAGCCTCGGTCGCAGACCACGGCGGCTTCGATTGCCCAACATTGGGGCGAGCGTCACGACGGCCGTAGAGACGAGGATCGTCGCGCCGTTGAGGACATCGAACGCGGCGAGGATCGTTGCAATGATCGTCGACAGCATTAGTCCGGTCGCCGCCATGAGCCCGACCCGAGCGATGCCGCTTGGGGTTCCCGGCGCGACGAGCGCCGCCCAGCTCATGCCCGGCGGTATGACGAGGATCGCAAACCCGATAAGCCCAATCCCGACCTCGAGGATGGACGGCGTCATCCCTGGCCGGCTCCACAGAACTTGTCGACCGTCGCAACGACGGTTCCGTTTGCGGGCAATGGCCGGAACTCCGGCCCTGGCGCCAGCCCGACGAGCCGAAGGACCTCGACCTCGTGGGATGCCGTGATATCGACTCCGTCAACGCCGTCGGGTACCTCCATGTAGAGCCAGCGAGTGCCGCGGACCCCCGTTCCGATGAACTCGGCGGCCTCGTCGCCGCCGCGCAGGGCGACGAGGGGGCCGGTCACCTGGCCAGGCTCGACGAGCACGAGCCCGAGTCGATCGATCTCGGGCGCTACCCAGTCGAGGTGGAGCGTGGCACCGGCGGTGAGGCGAATGCGGTCCTGCGAGTTCAGGTCGACGTAAGTGATCCCGGGTCCGACGGATCGCACGGCGGGCGTGGTGGGGCGATCCGCAGGTTCGACACGGTACGGCGAAGCGAGTGATCGGTCGTAGAACACGACCTCGCCACCCCTTGTCTCGATGAGGACGGCGTCCATCTTCTCGGCCTTGGCGAGCTCACAGGTCCCGGCCCGTCCGTGGTCGTAGGCGTTCTGGAGCGTCTGCACGCGGTCGAGGAATCCTCGTCCGGTGAGAGCCTCGAGGTCGAAGCCAAGCTTGTACGGTCCGGGCAGCCAGAGACTGAACACCTGTGCGCCGCTGAAGGACCATGCCCAGGCCGCGTTGGCATCCCCCGCCATGACAGTGGCTCCACCCCGGGCTCGGACCATGTTGTTGAGCGTCTTCATGGACACGTCCCACGACGGCACGTTGATTTCGCGGAGCATGCCGGCCCCGCCCGGGGCCCACGCGACGGTCGCGGCGTTCCTCACCCGATGGTGGGTTGCGATCGTTCCGGGTATCGAGGGCATTACTACCGTCACGGCGACGAGTGCCGGCAGCGCCCAAGCAGGCAGTCGACGTGCCAGCAGGAGGACGCCGCCGGTCGCCAACCCGACGAGGCCAATCGACGAGATGAGCCAGACCCGGCGCTCGGAAAACAGATCGAAGTTGGGCACCCAGCCGCTGACGATCACCAGCGGGATGAATGCCACGAGCCAAACCACGAACACGCCCATCGGCTGCGAGTCCCGGAGCAACCGCCGCAAGCCGATGACGGCGATGACGGCGAGGATCAGGGATATCCCGTAGGCCTCCACGAGACCAGCGAGGTCAGGCCGGAACGGGACTCGATCGGGGTGGTTGCCGAGCAGAACCTGGTCGGTCTGGCTGAGCGCGACCGCACGGGGCAGCCACCACCAGCTCGATACGGTAGCCGCCACCAGTCCGGCGGCACCCAACTCGCTCAGCGGCCGGGCCGAGCGGTCCGAGATGGCTCGCAACACCGCGTAAACGAAGAGGAACCAGGCCATCAGGATGGAGATCTGGGCGTGAAACAGGACGCATGCGCCCATCCCCAGTCCGACACCGAGAACTCGCGTTCGTGAGCGCGGGGAGAGCAACGCCCAGAGGCACACCAACAGGATCGCTATTGCGATGTCGCGCGGATAGACGGGCCAGAACGAGCTCGCGGATGGAAGAATGCTCTCCACCCAGAGCTTTTCCGGCTGTGTCGCGAACGGCGCGGCGAAGGTCCCGATGAGGACGAAGACGCCAATCGCGAACCAACGGTCCTGCCAGAGCCGCCGCCCCAGGAGCAGCAGGGCGGACGGCAGGATCAGCGTCCCGAACCAGGATCCTGCGCTGAGGACGATGTCGAACGAACGTCCCAGCCGCTCCGATAGGAAGCCCAGGATCATCGGGAACAAGCCGCCGTAGTAGCTGATGAACCCCGGGTACGGACCTTCACCCTCGAGCATGCCGCCCTGGATCGTGTAGGCGACACCTCGGTGGTAGGCGAGGTCACCGAGCATCCAGCGCGAGCGGCTGAAGTCGACCGACTGGATGAAGAAGGCAAGGACGAACGTCGCGCTGATGAGCCCGATGCCGAGCACCTGCTGGAGCGACAGGTCGAAGGGCAGCTGTAAGCCCCGCTCGCTGGGCACATTCATCGGGTGCGCCATCCGCGTGGCCATCATCGGACGGACGTACCTGGCTCGCTCGCGGGAGGGCGGCACGCGATTGCGAATCAAGCGTCGGGCACGTCAGGCGACGGAGCGTGATTCACGAAGCGGAAGGGTACACCGTCGTACCCCGTCGCGACCGCTGCGCGATACTCCCCTCGTGCGCCGCTGGTATGTCTGGTTTCCCGTTTCCGCCGCCCTACTCGGTGCGCTCGTGTGGCAGACCCGGCCCTGGGAGACCTTTGGACTCGCCGCTCGCATCGATTTCCGGTGCCCTCTTGGGGGCGGTGCTTCTCAACGCCGTGGTGATCGGCGCCTGGGCGGTCCGCTCGCGGGATGTGCTGATTGCGATCGGGCACGCGATCCCGGTGCGTGAGCTCGTGCCGGTTGTGGCGTTTGCCGGAACCATGAGCCTGGTGACTCCGGCCAGCTCCGGCGAGGTGCTCCGCGGAGTCGTGCTCAAGCGACGTCACGGGGTTCCTTACGCGGATGGTGCGGCCGTCATCCTCGTCGAGAGGGTGTGGGCGATCTGGCTCATGGCGGTTAGCGCGGCTGCGGCGGCCGCGGCGACGTTATTGGCGGCCTCCCCCGTGGTCGTGGTCGCCTGCTGGGCCGCTGCCGCAGTGGCGGCCTTCCTTCCATCCGTGCTCCATCTGGTCGGGTTCCGGCCCGCGTCGCTCGCTGCCGGCCTCGTTGGCGTCGGACCATCGATGCCGGTCCAGGGTCGTCGAGCCAGGCTCGCCGCGTTGCTGGTCGGCGCCGACAAAGGCCTCGCCTCGGTCATCGCGAGTCCCCGACACGCCCTCCACTTCGTCTTCGTTACCGGCATCGTTTTCGCCGCGTACGCGGTCCAGCTGTGGCTGGTGCTGTCGGCGCTCGGCGCACAGGTCTCGATCGTTCCGGTGTGGGGAGCGCTGGGGCTCGCCACAATCGCAGGCGTGGTTAGTGCGCTGCCGTTCGGCCTCGGCCCGGCCGACGTCGTCCTGGCAATTCTGCTGGGCGCCCAGGGGGTGCAGCCCGCGGATGCCGGAGCGGCCGCCCTGCTCTTGCGGCTGGTAGCGACAATGCCGCTCGGGATCGCCGGCACAGTCGCATGGGTGATCCTGACCAGGGAGCGGTTGGCGTCGAGCGAAGCCGACTCGGGGTAGGTGTGACTATCCTCGTCGGTCTTGGCGTGTGCGCGCTGCTGGCGGCGGGCGCACTGCTCGCATGGCGGGCCGGCGCTCCCCCTGGCGAGCCGGGAGATCCGGCGTCGGCGGTCCGCCTCCTGGTCGTCGCATACATCCTCTTCTACGGGCTGGGCGCGGTCGTCCTGACTGTCGTCGGCGATGGCGCGGAGCGAGGCGCCATCGTGGTCGGCGCCGGATTGGTCGTCTTTGGCACCGGCGCATGGCTGGCGGCGCGGCGAGGTGGACCGCCGCTGGCAATGGCGTCCGAGATCGTCGTTGGTCGCGTGCGCCCCGTGGCGGTGCTCGTGCTTGCTGGGTTGGGTATCGCGGCCGTCGCACTGCTGGCAATACAGTTTGGTATTCCGCTGCTGTCCGGCGACGCCCAGGCGAGTCGAGCCGGTTACTCGGGCATCGCCTTCGACGTGTTCCGGTGGCTCGTACCGCCGGCCGCGGTCGCGGCAGTGGGCGTGGCGCTCGCCACGGGACGGTCGCGGGATCGGTGGATCGCGATCCTGGCGGTGGGGGCGCTCGGCTCGTTCGAGATCCTCCTCGCATCGCGGGCACTTCCGTTCGAGCTCGCACTTGCTGTGCTCCTGGTTATCAGGTGGTCCGGACGTCGGCCGTCACGGGCAGGTTGGGTCGCGCTTGTCGGCGCTGCGGTCGTCCTGTTCCTGGGTGTCCAGCTGGCGCGACTGGGTCCCGCCGCTGGCTTCTCCGGCCTGCTTGACGCCGCGAGCTTTTCCGTGAATTGGGCGGCAGAACGTCTCCTCCTGATCCACCCGAAGACCATCGATATCGTCGTGACGGTCATTCCTTCCGAGGAGCCCTATTTCGCCGGATCGACGTACGTGCGGCCGCTCGCTGCTGCACTCGGGCGTGAGCCCGAGCCGATTCTGGGCTACTGGATCTACGCTCGACTGTTCCCTGGTTCACCCGGCGGGTTTGCTGCGCCGGGCCTTCTCGGCGAGGCGTGGGCAAATGGCGGCCCGCTGCTCGCGGCAGGGCTCATGTTCCTCCTTGGCTACGGGACTCAGGCCCTCTGGCGACGGCTCGTACTATTGCCCTCCGGAGCCGTCGATCGTGCGTTTGTCGCCGCGCTCGTGGTGGCGGTGACACGGACGTACGCGACCAGCCTCAACGGGTTCCTGCTGACCGCTGGGGTCACGTTCGGCTGGTGGGTACTCGCGACCGGTCGTGGCATGAAGTTGCTTGGTTGGCTCGCGTCCCGGATGCGTCGCTCGCGCCCGGACTCGCCCGGGGCGGCCGCCTGACGATCACGCCGCACGCCGCGGCGCCCGTACACTGATCTTCATGCTTAAGCCCTTGTCCTCAGCGCGTTCCGCGGCATCGACCCTTCCGAACGCGCGGCGACGGACCTCACCGCTTGCGCGGATCGCCAACTTCGTGAGCTTCCCCGCTCGCGCCGCCATCGTCCTGCAGCGCGACGTGGGACCGTTCATGTCGCTTCGGACGGAGCGCCTGTCCTACGTCGCCGAGGAGACGTTCGGTCGGACGCTTGACGTGGGCTGCGGTCCCCGCAACTCCTTCGTTCGCGACTGGGTGACCGAGGGCTTCGGGGTGGACGTCTTCAAGTACGACGGTCTGACCGACGACCAGATCATCGCCGACATGACGGCACTGCCGTTCGAGGCCGAGACGTTCGATAGCGTGACGTTGATCGCGGCCTTGAACCACATTCCCCGACCACAACGCGATCTCGAGCTCGCGGAAATCCAGCGCGTGCTGCGCCCCGGCGGCGTGCTCGTGATCACGATGGGCAACCCGGTGGCCGAGGCAATGGTCCATCGGCTAGTCCACCTGTACAGCTCGCGCTTCAAGACGCACGAGGACATGGATCACGAACGCGGCATGGAGGAGGACGAGGAATACGCGGTTAGCGCCCACGAAATCCGGGAACGACTGAAACGGGCCGGGTTCGGATCGGTCCGCCGTCGATCCATATGGACCCAATGGGGGCTCAACGCGCTGTACGTCGCCCGCAAATAGATCGCATTCGTCTGACGCCGGCACCGGCGAGATGGTCACGAGCGGCACGACGCGCCTAGTAGACCGTCATCAGCCCCTGGCGTCCCGGACGCGCGCCACGTCGGGCCCGTAGGTCGGCATCGTGGGTGGGGCCGGGGAAGGATCTGGGACCGGCGCTTTCGCGGGCGCCGGCGCTGGGGGCCGGACCGGCGCCATCCACCGAGCCGTCCACGCGCGAACGACATCGAGCTTCAACCTGAACGAGGTGCCCGATCCTCCCGACGCCCATTTTGTCGGGCCGAAGACGACCCTCTCGGCCTCGGCCAGCTTCGCCCCGGACACCACGTCGAAGAGGAGCGGGGCGGACTTGAGGGGCAGGTCCGTCCGCATGAAGCGGTCGGCGATGGGGAGGAGCTTTGCCAGGTTCTTCAGGCCCCGATCGCGAACGGCCTTCACGGCGGCGGCAACTAGCAGCTGCTGACGGCGTGCCCGCTCGAAGTCGTTGTCGCCCTTGCGGGTCCGGGCGAAGATCAGCGCCCGGTCGCCGCTCAGGTGGTTGTTGCCGGCCGGGAAGTAGACACCGCGCTTCGTCGAGGTGACCCAGTAGTACGGGTCGCTGACCGACCTCGCAAGCACCACGTCGACGCCGCCGACGGCATTGACGAGCTGGCGGACACCCTCGAACCCCACGACTGCATATGAGTCAATCTCGACACCGATTCCGTTGCCGATAATCCGCTTCATCTCGCGCGCAGCCTTCGGCTGCCCGATCCTCCCCATCAGCGATTGGTAGAGGCCATTGACTTTGGGCCCATATGTCCCCTTCGAGGACGTCGGGAAGTTCGCCGTATCGCGTGGGATGCTCGCCGCGGCGACGGCGCCGGTCGTCGGATCGAGCGAGACGACCATGATCACGTCGGTCCGGATTGCCTGAGTGCCCTGCGCGGGCATCGGACCCGAGAAGGAGAACGGTCAGGCGCCCATCGGAGCCCAGCACCGGATCCGGGCCGACCGGGGCGGCGGGAGTGGGGCTCGGCGAGGGGCTCGGCGAGGGGCTCGGCGCCCGGGTCGGGGATGGAGTCGGCGAGGGGCTCGCGGTCGGCGCGGCGGTCGGCGCGGCGGCGACCGGCGCAGGTCCGGGCCGGTTCACGAGGAGCAGGCCCGCCACAATCGCCACGATGAGACCGACGGCAATGGCCGTCGAGATCAGCGCCGCCCGACGTGAGACGTGAGGCGGGAATCGGCGGCCAGGGACGGCCACATCCTGCGGTTCCACGACCCGACCCTACCACTCATCACCACACCGGACCCCCCTACGAACGTCCCGGTCGAGCATGGCCCGCCAGCCCCACGCCGGTACAAACCCGCTCAGGGCGTCACGGTCGCGTACCGGCTGTCGGCCCCGAAGAGCTCGATCGAGAGCTTGGCGAGGCGTTCCATGTCGAGAACCAGCTGGTACCCGCCAGGCGTTCCGGCCGGGGGGTTCTTGGCGTACGGCGGCCCTAGGACGACACGCCGGATCCCATCATCGCTTTCGATCGCCCGTCCTACCGCGAGCATCTCCTGGAGGCGGTCGCGCGGGAAGTTCGTTCGCAGCGTGTTCGAGCCGGCCTCGATGATCGCGGGCAGCTGCGGCAGGAGCGTCGGATCGGTCAGACGGGTCCGGAGGGCGAGCAGGAGCTGTTGCTGGCGCCTGGCCCTGGTGAAGTCATTGTCGCCGGCACCCCTGCGCGAGCGGGCGTACGCGAGGGCCGTTTCGCCGTCGAGGTGATGGATGCCCTTCGAAAGCCTGAACCCGATGTCGGCCATCGAGCCAGCCGCCGTACGTCGGGTCGTTGATCGCCCTGGGGTTGTCGACCGTGACGCCGCCGACGGCGTCGATCAGATTGCGGAAGCCGTCGAGGTCGACCGCCGCGTAGTAGTGGATCGGGACGCCGAGGAGATAGCCGAGCTCGCGGATCAGTGTCGGCAACCCGCCATCCGGGTACGTCGACGGGGTCCTTGTCGGCCTCCGTCATCAGCGAGTTGATCTTGCCCCGGAACAGCCGCCCGTCCGACATTGTGAAGCGGGCGATATCCCGCGGGAAGCTGACCATCGCGACGTCGCCGGTTGCGGGATCGACGCTCACGACGATGAGAGTATCGGTCAGGGCATGCTCCCGACGCTCGGAGGAGTCGATCCCGGTGAGCAGGATGTTGATCCGCGATTCCGCCGTCTCCGGGGTCGCCTGCGGCGTTGCGTGAAACCCGTCGCTGGGAGTCGGCGCCCCGGATGCGACCGGCCCGGCCACGGGCGGATCGAACACCCGACCGGACGCCTCGTAGAGCGACCACGCGACGGAGGCCGCCCAGATGTGCGTCACAACGACGACGAGCGTCAGCGCGAGGACTGCACCTCCGATAGGCGGCCGACGGAGGATGGGCCCTCCCCCCATCAGCCAGGCGGCATGGATGAGCGCTGCGATTCGCCACGCGCCCTCGAGGACGATGAGGACGATAAAGGTGACGGCTACTGCTGGCAGGAGGAGGTCGAGGAGTGCGCGCTCAAAGCCACCTGCCAGCCAGATGAGGAGCAGGAGCAGCACCGCCCCGATCGGCGCGGCGAATACGACAGCCTCCCGAGGCCGGCCGGCATACCACTGGCCGAGTCCGGGCCAAACGAACGATAGGAACGCTGCGACCGTCGGCGAACGCGCCGGGCGCGGCGTGTGTGGTCGGATTCTCTTGGGAAGCGTTGTCACAGCCGACGGAGTTTAGTCGAACGGTGAGTCCAAGCCCTCCTCGCCGCGCGGGCGGTTCAGGCGAAGGCGCCGGCGAGCACCGGAGCGCGCGCGAGAGCGCGTGCGTGCTTACACGCGCGCACCTTGCCATGCGTGAGCGAGGCGCGCAGCCGGCAACGCACGACCGGGCCACCCCAGCGGCGAGGTCACATCATCACCAGGCCGCCGTCGACCGCGAGCACCTGGCCCGTGATGAACGCGGCCTCGTCGCTCGCGAGGAACGCGACCGCGTTGGCGATCTCCTCGGTCGTCCCGAACCGCCCGAGCGGCGTCCGGGCCGTGATCTCTGCCTGGAGCGCCTCCGGCAGGTCCTTCGTCAGCTCGGTCAGGACGAAGCCCGGCGCGACGGCGTTGCAGGTGATCCCACGCGATGCGAGCTCGCGGGCGGTGGCCTTCGTCAGGCCGATCAACCCGGCCTTCGCCGCCGAGTAGTTCGCTTGGCCCATCTGGCCCGCCTGGCCGGAGACCGAGGTGATGTTGATGATCCGGCCGCTCTTGGCCCTGAGCATCGGCCGGGTGACCGCCTTGGTCGCGTAGAACGCGCCGAACAGGTTGGTTTCGAGGACCTCCCGGAACGCCTCGACGCTCATCCGCATGAGCAGGTCGTCCCGGGTGATGCCGGCGTTGTTGACGAGGATGTCGATCTTGCCGAACGCGTCGAGCGCGGCCTTGACGAGGGCGTCGGCTGCCTCCGGCTCCGTGACGTCGGCCTGGACGGCGAGCGCCTTGCGGCCGAGGCCCTCGATCGCGCCGGCCGTCTCCTTGGCCGCCGCCTCGTTGCCGCGGTAGCTGAACGCGACGTCGGCGCCCTGGGTCGCGAGGCGAAGTGCGATCGCCCGCCCGATCCCGCGCGAGCCGCCGGTCACGACGGCGCTCTTGCCGCTCAAGTCGATCACGAACGGACCTCCGAACTGGGCGAGGGACTACTCAACCGACAGGCTGGCGGGAGTGCTCGGGCTCGCCCGGGACGACGTCGTCGAGCGGCACGTCGATCGACCCCGGCCGGGCCATGATCTCCGCGAGCGCGTCCGGGATCGGGTCGACCGAGTCCCAATCGACCGGCAGGCGGACGTTGACGTCCTCCGGTTGGACCGCGGCATCGCCTGCGATGCCCCGGGCCGGGTCGGCCGTCCAGTTGATCGTCACTGCGCCACTCGTGAAGCCGGCCCCGAAGGCGACGATCACGACGTTGTCGCCGACCTTGACGCGCCCCTCGTTGACCGCTTCGGCGAGCGCGATCGGGACGGACGCGGCCGACGTGTTGCCGTACTTGTCGAGGTTGACGAACATCTTGTCCATCGGCAGGTCAAGGCCCTTGGCGACGGCCTCCACGATCCGGATGTTGGCCTGGTGCGGGATGAAGAGGTCGATGTCGGACGGCTGGAGTCCGGATCGCCGGATGGACTCCAGCGCGGTCGTTGCCATCGTCTTCGTCGCGAAGCGGTAGGTCTCCTTGCCCTCCATCCGGACGTAGTGCTCGCCGCGCGAGATCGTCTCCGCCGACGGCGGGCTCTTCGCTCCGCCCGCGGGCAGCCAGATCATGTACGCGCCCTGCGGATCGGTCGTCATCTCGACGCCAAGCGCGCCGCCGGGCTCCTCGCTGGCCGAAAGGACGACGGCGCCCGCCCCGTCACCGAACAGGATGCAGGTGCTCCGGTCGGTGTAATCGAGGAAGCGGGTCAGGAGCTCCGCACCGATGACGAGGACGTGCTTCGCAAGGCCGGCGGTGATGTAGGCCTGGGCGGTCGCGAAGCCGTAGACGAAGCCCGAGCAGGCGGCCATGACGTCGAACGCGGCTGCCTTGGTATTGCCGATGGCCTCCTTCACCAGGGCGGCGGTCGACGGCATCCAGTAGTCCGGCGTGAGGGTCCCGAGCAGGATCAGATCGATGTCGTCTGGCTCGATGCCCGCAGTCCGGATCGCGCGCAGGCCGGCGACGGCGGCCATCGAGGCGGTCGTCTCGTGAGCGGCGGCGACCCGGCGCTCCCGGATCCCCGTTCGGCTCTGAATCCATTCATCAGAGGTGTCGACCATCCGTTCGAGGTCGGCGTTCGTGAGGACCTGGGACGGCGCGTACCGTCCCCAGCCGGTGACGTGCGCGTGACGAGCGGGCGAGTTCACAGCGGATCCACCTCGATGAGCGGCTGCTTCGCCTTGACGAGCGTGCCGCTTTCGGGCACGACCCGGACGACGCGCCCGGCGAGCTCGGACTTGATCTCGTTGAAGAGCTTCATCGCCTCGATGAGCCCGACGACCTGGCCGATGGCGACCTCGCGGCCGACCTCGACGAATGGGGCCGAACCGGGCGCCGGCGAGCCGTACCAGATGCCGGTGAGCGGGGCCTTGATGCTCGGGCGCGACGGGGCGGCGCGCTCTTCGCCGGTCGGCGCGGCCGATGGCGTGGAGGCGGGCACGGGCGCCGTCGCGGTTACCGGGGCGTCCCCGACGCCCCCGGCCGCAATCGGCTTGGCGATCGCTGCTGGTTTGCGCAGGATCAACGCGGTTCCGCCGACCTCGACCTCGAGCTCGGTCAGGTCGCTCCGCTGGAGCATGCCGCCGAGCCGATCGATGAGGGCCAGGAGGGATGCGTCGCCGATATCGGCTGGGACTGGCGGTGGCGACGGGACGGCGACAGCGGCTTGGGTGGATACGGCCTCGTCCGGCGCCGGGTCCGGCTGGGCGACGGCGGCGGGCTCGGCGACGGGATCCCGCTCGGCGACGGCGTCGGGCGGCCGCTCGAGCTCGTCGGTCATTCTTCCCACCGCCGGAAGATCAGGGCGGTGTTCTGGCCGCCGAAGCCGAAGGAATTCGACATTGCCGTCCGGATGTCGTGCGCCTGGGCGGTGTTTGGGGTGAGGTTCAGGCCCTCGGCAGCATCGTCCGGATCGTCGAGGTTGATCGTCGGCGGGACGCAAGACTCGCGGATCGACTGGATCGTCACGATCGCCTCGATGGCACCGGCAGCGCCCAGCGAATGCCCCAGCATCGACTTGTTGGCCGTGATCGGGACCTCGCCGGCCCGCTCGCCGAAGATCGTGCGGATCGACTGGAGTTCGGCCTTGTCGCCTTCCGGCGTGGAGGTGGCATGGGCGTTCACGTGGTCGATCTCGTCCACCGCGATGCCGGCCTTATCGAGCGCCCGGCGCGCGGCGCGGACCGCGCCGATCCCGCCCGGCGACGGCAGGGTAATGTGCGACGCGTCGGCGGTCGCGCCGTAGCTGATCAGCTCTGCCAGGATCGGCACGCCGCGAGCCCGGGCGTGCTCGAGATCCTCGAGGACGAGGACACCGGCGCCCTCGCCCGGCACGAAGCCGTCACGTCCCTTGTCGAACGGCCGCGAGGCGCCTTCAGGGTCGTCGTTCCGCGTCGAGAGCGCCCGCATCGCGGCAAACCCGCCGACAAGCGGCTCGTAGATGCCCGCCTCGGTGCCGCCGGCGATCATGACGTCGGCGTCCCCGCGGCGGATCGTCTCCGATGCCTCACCGATCGCGTGGCCGCCAGTCGCGCAGGCCGACACGGTCGTGAAGTTCGGCCCGGTCATCCCGAAGCTGATCGCAATCTGTCCTGCGCCGACGTTCGGGATGCCCATCGGGATAAAGAACGGGCTGATCCGGTCCGGGCCGCGCAGCGCGTTCATCGAGATCCCGTCCACGAGCGTGCCAACGCCGCCAAGGCCGGTCCCGAGGATCACGCCCGTCCGCTCCGCCTCTTCGCCTTCCAGTCGGGCTGGCAGGCCGGCTTGATCCATCGCCTCGCGTGACGCCACGAGCCCAAACTGGATGTAGCGATCCGTCCGCCGGATCTCCTTGCGGTCGAGGATGTGGCTGGCGTCCAGATCCTTGACCTCTCCCGCGATCTGCACCGTCAGACGCGAAGGATCGAAGGCCGTGATCCTCGTGACCCCGGACCGGCCGGCGGCGAGGCCCGCCCATGCGGACGCGACGTCGTTGCCCAGCGCGGTGACCATGCCCATCCCGGTAACGACGACGCGCCGGGGCTCCGCCGGCCAGGTGCCGCGTGTCATGAGTCTCCCGCGTCATCGGACGAGTTTCCCTGTTCGCACCGTCGCCGCGCGGTAGACGTCGCCCGGCAATCCGCGCGCCGAAATTGCGTTGGACACGGCCAATCGCGTCGAATGGCGTCCGCCGGATCTCGGCCGTCACGTCGTCGCCGTCAACGACGACAAGGGCCCACGACGCGGTCGGGTCGCCGTCGAAGATGTAGCCCGCGGAGCCGTCGTTGACGATCATCTTCCAGCCGAGGTCACGGACCTCGGGCAGGTGGGTGTGGCCGCAGCAGATGACCCGGGCGTCGGTCCGCGAGGCGCGTTCGAGGATCACCGACGGGTCCAGCGCCTGGTCGAAGCCCTGGGTCTGGCTGCCGGGCGACGCGTGGCAGGCGAGGAGCATCGTGTCCTCGAGGCGGAGGCGCCGCTCGGATGGAAGCCGCCGGAGCCAGGCCAGCCGCTCGTCGCCGAGCTCGTCGTGGGCCCACTCCGCAGCCGCTCGAAAGGTGTCCGGGACACCGTCGGTCAGCCACGGAAAGGCCGCCGAGTAGTCGAAGTCGGCGACGGCGACATCGGTGTTGCCCTGGACGACGATCGCGCCCTCGGCCTCGAGCTCGCGGACGCCGTCGACCGCAGCCGAGGGCTCCGGGCCGTTCAGGACGAGGTCGCCGGCGACGATCACGGCGTCCGGCCGCTCCTTCCGGATCGCCTTGCGGACTTCATCGAGGGCCGCGGCGTTGCCGTGGACGTCCGAGAGGATCGCGACACGGGCGGTCATCGCAGCACGCCTTCGTTCGGGATGATGAAGCTGAGCGTGGCCTCGCAGGCGACCTCGCCGTCGACGCTCGCGACGCCGCGGGCCCGCCCGAACCGGCCGCCGAGCTTCTCCATCGTGATCTCGAGCCGGAGGACGTCGCCCGGCACGACGACGCGCTTGAAGCGGCAGTCGTCGATTCCTGCGAACAGCCCGATCCGGTCCCCGAAGCCCGGCTGCTTGGCGACGTAGACCGCCATCGTCTGGGCAAGCGCTTCGACCTGGAGAACGCCCGGCATGACCGGCAGTCCCGGGAAGTGGCCCTGGAAATACCACTCCGTCGCCGCGACGCCCTTGATCCCGACGATCCGCTTCGCCTCCTGGTCGTATTCCACGATCCGATCGACCATGAGGACCGGCCAGCGATGAGGAATCAGCTGCTGGATCTCACCGGCAGAGTGGATCGTTTCGAGCTTCGGCGGCGCGGTCGTTTCGGTCACAGGCAACTCCATGTCATGGATTCCAGTGTGCCCCGACGCGCGGTCCCCACGCGACGAGGTGGTTGCAGGTACGCACGGGCGACGGCGATCGCAGTGGTCCGCTGGCGGACCAAGCAGCGGACGGGGACGCGTCAGGCCGATCGGGGCTTCGTTCGCCCGTTGGTCCGGCTGGCGGACCAGCGGCGGCTGAGGCGGTCGTTCGGGCGACCACAGGCGCTCCTTCGCCCGTTGGTCCGGCTGGCGGACCAGACCGGGGCCGCCGAGGGAACTCATGCGCGCGCCGCCGCGGCGAGGAACGCCGCGCCTCCGACCCGATCAAGCAGATTCGTCGTCATCTTGCCCTCGAGGAAAGCCTCGGAGGCGAGCAGGGCCTTGTGGATCGAGATGTTGGTGACGATTCCCTCGACGAGGAGCTCGTCCAGCGCCACCAGCGATCGGGCGATGGCGGCGTCGCGGGTGGGGCCCCAGACGACGAGCTTTCCGAGCAGCGAGTCGTAGAACGGCGGGACCTCGTAGCCGGCGTAGAGATGCGAGTCCATCCGGACGCCGGGACCGCCGGGCGGAAGGTAGCGCTCCACGACGCCCGCGCCGGGCCGGAAATCGTGCTCGGGGTCCTCGGCGTTGATGCGGAATTCGATCGCGTGGCCGCGGAATTCGACGTCCGCCTGGGCGAAGCCGAGCGGCTCTCCCGCCGCGACGCGGATCTGGGTCGCGACGAGGTCGATCCCGGTCAGCGCCTCGGTCACCGGATGCTCCACCTGGATCCGGCAGTTGATCTCGATGAAGTAGTAGTTGCCGGCGTTGTCGACGAGGAACTCGAGCGTCCCGACATTCTCGTAGCCTGCCGCGACCACGGCCCGGATCGCCCGGGATGCGAGGTCCGCGCGGGCCGCCTCCGAGAGCGCCGGCGTCGGTGCTTCTTCGAGGATCTTCTGATGCCGGCGCTGGACGGAGCAATCACGCTCCCCGAGGTGGACGCCGTGGCCGTAGCGGTCGACGACCACCTGGACCTCGACGTGGCGGTTCTCGTCGAGCCACCGTTCGAGGTAGAGCGAGTCGTCGCCGAATGCGGCCCGTGCCTCCGAGCGGCAGACATTGAGCGACGCTTCGAGCTCGCGCGGCGTCCGGACCATCCGCATTCCCTTGCCACCGCCGCCGGCAGCGGGCTTGATGAGCAAGGGATAGCCGATCCGCTCCCCTTCCTCGAGGGCGTGGGCGTCGTCGCGGAGGATCCCGTTCGAGCCCGGGATCGTCGGCAGGCCGTGGTTCGCGAGCAGCCGCCGCGTCGCCTCCTTCGAGGCGAATCGTTCCAGCACGCTCGCCGGCGGGCCGATGAAGACCAGGTCGTGGGCCCGGACGACCTCTGCGAATCCGCCGTCCTCGGACAGGAACCCGTAGCCCGGATGGATCGCGTCGCAGCCGGTGACGATCGCGGCGCTCATCATCGCCGGGGCGGACAGGTAGGACCGTTTGGCGTCCGCGGGACCGATGCAGATCGCCTCGTCGGCGAGCTGGACTGGCAGCGACTCGCGATCGGCCTCGCTGTAGGCAACAACGGCCTCGACACCGAGCGTCCGGCAGGCCCGCAGGATGCGGAGGGCGATTTCACCGCGGTTGGCGATGAGGATCTTGCGAAACACGTCAGCCGTCCCCGATGAGCTCGATCACGACGAGCTCCTGGCCGTATTCGACGGCCTCGCCGGGTTCGACGAGGCTGGGGCCGACGAGGCCATCGGCAGGCGCGACGACTTCCTGGGCGACACCGAGCATGTCCACGGCGCCGAGCCGGTCGCCCGATCGGACCCGCGTCCCGGGTCGCGCCTCCGCCCTGGGCTGATAGACGCCGACGGCGGGCGACGTCGCGACCGTCCGACCGGGCCGGGGCTCCTGGCGCGAGGGCGCGGGGTCGGCATCCGCGCCACTGCCGGGCCCGACGGGCGCCAGCGGCGGCGGCGAGGATCCATTGGTCGAGTGCGTGACCGGGCCGCGGCCCTCCCGCGCCGATCGATGGCCTTCGAGGCCGGCGGGCGCGTGCCCGTGGCCGGCGTGACCGGGCTGGGCTCGCGAAGGCCGGTCGGTCGCTCGCCGGAGCTGGGTCGAGCCCTCACCCGCGGGCCGTCGGACGCGGACCTTCCACCCCTCTTCGCGGACCTCGATCTCGCCAAGGCCCGTCGCCGCGAGCTTCGCTGCGAGTGCGGGCAGGAGCTCGTCGGCGAGCCGATCAATCGCGGCGTGATCGGCCGCGCGGGCCTTCTCGCTTCGCGCGTCCGCTGTTCGATCCCGCGATCGAGGACTGCTCATCGTCAGACCTCGTCTCGAGCCGGCGGCTCATCGCGGCCGGTCGCGGCCGGCCAGCGGCCCGGGTCGAACAGGTTACGCAGGCGATCGGCGAGGCCCTGCCGTTCGACCGGGACGACCGGTGGCGTTTCGAGCTCGGTGTACGGCCCGAGTGCCCGGAAGCGCTGGTATCTCGCCTCGACCAGGTCATCGAGCGGGATCCGCGACAGCGCGTCGAGCTGCGAGACGATGACGGCCTTCAATCGACGCGCCGTCTCCGCGTGGTCGGTGTGGGCGCCCTCGCCGGGCTCGGTAACGACGATGTCGACGACGCCGAGGGCCTGCTGCTCGGCCGCCGTCATCCGCATTGCGACCGCCGCGGTCGGGGCCTCGTCGGCCGTTCGCCACAGGATCGACGCGCAGCCCTCGGGGCTGATCACCGCGTAGACGGCGTTCTCGAGCGCCACGACGACATCGGCGACCGCGATCGCCAGCGCCCCGCCCGAGCCACCTTCGCCAGTGATGACCGTGACGATCGGCGTCCGGAGGCGGCTCATGTGCCCGATCGAGCGGGCGATTGCCTCGGCGATGCCGCGTTCCTCCGACTCGGCGCCCGGGATGCGCCCCGGGAACGTCGACGAAGGTTACGACCGGCATCCCGAATCGCTCAGCGAGCTCCATCGCCCGCATCGCCTTACGGTAGCCCTCGGGGTGCGGCATGCCGAAGTTGCGCCGGATGTTCTCGTCGGTGTCGGCGCCCTTCTGCTGGCCCGACGACGACGACCCGCCGGCCCTCGATCCGGGCGAAGCCGGTGACGATCGCCTCGTCGTCCCCGAACAGCCGGTCGCCGTGGATCTCGACGAAGTCATCGGCCATCGCCCCGACCAACTCGAGGGTCCGCGGCCGGCGCAGGTTGCGGGCCTGCTGGACGCGCGACCAGACAGCATCTTCGCGTCGACGTCGCGGCGACCGGCGACGGCGGGCGATCCGTCGGCGGCCTGGGCCTCACGGCCGCGACCCCGCAGGCGATCAACCACGAGGGGCCTCCTGCTCGGCCGGGTCGGTCGCGGCAGTGTCCGTCGGATCTGCCGTGGGGGGGAGCGCGCCGTCCTCGGAGGGCGACTGCTTGCCGGCACGGGCACCACGGGGTGTCGTCGGGCGGTGCCTGGCGGCGCGACGTGGCGTTTGACCGGGCGCCACCGGCCGCGAGATCGAGGTGGGCGGCGCCGTTCGTCGGCGCCGGCTCCGGATCGCTGGGCATGACCCGCTCGGCGAGATTGGTCAGGAACGACAGCGGCCGGAACGCCGGCAACCCGAGGGTCTCCGGCTCATCTCGCGCGCCCTCGCGCGGCACCGGCCGCAGGTAGCCGAGGAGCATGGAGATCTCCGATCGCATCTCGGAGCGATGGACGACCCGGTCGAGGAACCCGTGCTCGAACAGGAACTCGGAGCGCTGGAAGCCTGCCGGCAGCTCCTGGGCGATCGTTCCGGCCGAGACCCTCGCGCCGGCGAAGCCGATGAGCGCGTTCGGCTCGGCAATATTGATGTCGCCGAGGACCGCGAACGAGGCGAAGACCCCGCCTGTCGTCGGGTCCGACAGGACGCTGATGAACGGCACACCGGCGGCCCGCAGCCGCTCGAGCGCCGCGACCGACTTCGCCAGCTGCATGAGGGCCAGCGTTCCCTCCTGCATCCGCGCCCCGCCCGACGCCGATACGACGATGAGCGGCAGGCGCTGGACGAGCGAGTACTCCGCCGCCCGGGTCACCTTCTCGCCGACGACGGCGCCCATCGAACCGCCCATGAAGCCGAAGTCCATGACGCAGATCGCGACCGGCCGGCCGTCGATCGTGCCGGTCCCCCAGACCGCCGCGTCGCGCATCCCGGTCGCAAGCTGGGCGGCCGCGATCCGGTCCGGATACGCCTTCTGGTCGACGAAGCCGAGCGGGTCGACCGACTGGAGGCCGGCGTCGCGCTCGACGAACGAGCCGTGGTCGAGGAGGAGTCCGAGCCGAGCGTCGGCCGACAGCCGGAAGTGATGGCCGCACGAGGGGCAGACGCGCTGGACCTTGTCGAGCTGCTTGTTGAACAGCATCTCCTCGCACGAGGGGCACTTCGTCCAGAGATCGGGCGGATAGGCGTCGCGCCGGGGCCGGAACGACGGCAGCTTGATCGGCATCAGAAACCTCGGGCCGATGGTGCGGCTGCGCGCGCGGCACGGGCGGCTCGGGCGGCCCGGACCATCGGGCTCGATGGGCGCCCGGGATGCGCCAGGCGCCAGGCCACGAACGCGGCGCCGGCCAGCGAGATCGCGGCGGACGTCAGCGCGCCGCCGATCAGCAGCGGCCGTGGCAGGTCGCGTCGCTCGTCCGTCGGGTCGTCGAAGGCGAGAGGATCGAATGCGTCGGCTGCCTGCGGCGGGCGCGACGAACGGGATGACGCTCGCCTCGGCACCGACCGCGGCGGGCATCCGAAGCGCTGCCGCCGCCTCCGCCAAGCGGGCGGCGAGCCGCTCCTCGAACCGGAACGACGGATGGACGCGGATGAGATCGCGGCGCAGCCGGTCGGAGGCGAGGCGGAGGGCCGGATCGAGCCCGGCATCGGCCGGCCCGAGGTCGGTCCCCACCCGGGCGAGGACGCTCTCGAGGTAGCGATCGGTCAGGAGCGCCTCGACCTCAGAAGCGTCGCGTTCGAATGCGGTCATCGACCGGCGCCGCTGCGACCGAGGTCGCGAGCGACGGTCCGCAGCGCCCGATGGAGGAGCACCCGAACGGCGCCTTCCGAGCGCCCCAGGACACCGGCGATCTCCGCGGTCGACATCTCCTCGACGAAGCGCAGGACGACGGCCCGGCGCCGGTCGGCGGGCAGGCGCCCGACGGCGCGCCACGCCGCGGCCGCCTCGTCGCGGGTCGCCGCAGTGCGCTCGATGTCGAGCGGGTCGGCGACGAGCGCGGCGGCCTCGATCGGCGCCTGCGGATGCCGGCGGCGGCCGCGCCGCTGGTTCGCGACGACGTTGCGGGCAATCCGGAAGAGCCAGACGCGGAACGTCGACGCGCCGTCGCCGTCGGCCGGGCGGGCACGCTCCTCGAAGCGGTCGAGGTTCGTCAGGGCGGCGAGGAACGTGCGTTCCGTTGCGTCCTCGGCTTCGTGATGGTCGCCGAGCTCGTAGAACGCGTAGCTGTACACCTGGGCCAGGTACCTGCGATAGAGGGCGTCAAAGAGGGCGGGGTCCTCGCGGGCCTCCTCGACCAGTGAGCGGTCGCGATCGAGGTGGGCACGCGGGGCGAGCCGGTCTCTCCATCCGGTCTCATCCTTCCAAACACCGAACGAGCCATGCTGTTACACCCGCCCGGTCGAGGCGGAGGTGGCGGATCTCGCCGCTGACGACGCTCCGCTCGGCGACCGGTGCCGGCCGGGTCCACGACGATGAGAGCGCCCGTGGCCGGCGTCGACGCGGAGCGCCCGGACGACCTCCTCGCGACCGTCATGACCGATCAGCCGGACGAGGTGCCCGTTCGTCAGCTGGCGTTCGGCCCAGCCGGCCTCGTCGAAGACGCCGCGCCGGAGCTGCTCGACCATCGTCTCGAGCGTCCCGGTGAACCCGTCGAGCAAGCGCCGCGGTGTCGATCCGGCGCCCATCGGCGATCGCCCGCAGCGACGTCATGTCGTCCGCGAGCTCAGGCGGGAATTCATCGGCCGGCCAGTCCGCGTTGATCCCGATCCCGACGACGGCCCGCGGATCGTCGGTCCCGAGGCCGTCGGTCTCGCCGAGGACGCCGGCGAGCTTACGGGCGGCGCCATCGCTCTCGACGACGAGATCGTTCGGCCATTTCAGGCGGATCGTGCCCGGCGCCAGCGCGGCGACGTCCTCAGCTGCATCGGCCATCGCGAGACTGGTCACCGCGGCCAGCCGCCAGACCCGCTCTGGCGCCAGCCATGTCGGCCGGAAGCCGAGCGACAGCAGCAGCGCGTGGCCCCGTGGCGCGGTCCACGTCCGGCCTTCGCGGCCGCGACCCGCCGACTGCTCATCGGCGACCGCGAGGCAAACCTCCGGGACGCCGTCGGCCAGCCAGCCCCGAACCACGTCGTTCGTCGAGCCGACGACGTCGAATTGCTCCTGGCGGGCGAGGAACGGCGACTGGATCATCAGCCTGCCGCGGCGGCTTCGATCGTCTCCGGACGCTCGAGCTCGAAGGCCTCGTGGAGTGCCCGAACCGCAGTTTCCAGGGCGTCCTCGGCGATGATCGTCGTGATCCGGATCTCCGAGGTCGAGATCATCTCGATGTTGACGCCGGCGGCGGCCAGGGCGGCGAACATCCGAGCGGCGTAGCCGGGTGCGTTCTGGATCCCGGCGCCGACGATCGAGACCTTCGCGACCGACGAATCGGTCGTCAGCTCGCGGAAACCGAGCTCGCGGGCGACGGGATCGAGAATCCGCTTCGCCTTCGCCAGCTCGACCTGCGGGATCGTGAAGCTCAGGTCTGTCGCCCCGCCGTGGCCGATGTTCTGGACGATCATGTCGACGTTGATGCCGGCGTCCGCGAGCGGCTTGAAGACCGATGCCGCCACGCCGGGCTTGTCCGGCACCTCGACGAGGGTCACCTTGGCGACGTTGCGGTCGTGGGCCAGGCCGCGAACCTTGTTCCGCTGCTCCACGAGCGGGTCCTCCTTGATGAGCGTGCCGGGGGCGTCCTCGAACGAGCTGAGGACCTCGATGACGACGCCGTTCACCCAGCCGAGCTCGACCGCCCGAGTCTGCATGACCTGGGCGCCCTGGTGGGCGAGCTCGAGCATCTCCTCGTAGCCGACGATGTCGAGCTGCCGTGCCATCGGGACGAGGCGCGGATCGGCAGTGTAGATGCCGCGGACGTCGGTGAAGATCTGGCAGCGGTCTGCGCCGAGGCGGGCGGCCAGGGCGATCGCGGTCGTGTCGGAGCCGCCCCGGCCGAGGGTCGTGATGTCTGAGGCGTGGACGTCGTCTCCTTCGGTCCGGCCCTGGAAGCCGGCGATGATCACGACCTTGCCGGCCTCGACCTCGCGACGGATGCGAGCCGGTTCGATGCTGGCGATCCGGGCCTTGCCGTGGCGGCTGTCAGTAGTGATGCCGGCCTGCGGCCCGCTCAGGGAAATGGCCTGGACGCCGAGGGCGTGGAGGGCCATCGACACGAGCGTGGCGCTCTGATGCTCGCCGGTTGCGAGGAGCATGTCGAGCTCCCGCTCGTCGGGCGTGTCGGTGATCGCCGCCGCCAGGCTGAGCAGCTCGTCCGTCGTGTCGCCCATCGCCGAGACGACCACGACGAGGTCGGCGCCGGCGGCGCGCTCGCGGGCGATCCGGCGGGCAACCCGTCGGATCCGATCGGCGTCGGCGAGGCTCGACCCGCCGAATTTCTGGACGACGAGCGCGTGGGCAGGCATCTGGCGCATTCTACCCCGCACGTTCAGCAGCTCCGGGAGAGCCCGGGCGCGTCCGATCACCTCCGCAATACCGGGAGAACGTCCGATGTGCTTCGACCATGACTCGCGGCCGCCGATCAGGCCGATCGCCGGCGGCGCGCTCGACTCGCGGGAGGTGTCGCTGACCGCGGGCGACGGCAACGTATTGACGGCCTTCGAGGCGACGGCGGCCGAACCGACGGGTGCGTCGATCGTCATCCTTCCCGATGTCCGCGGGCTGCACACCTTCTACTTCGAGCTCGCGCTGCGGTTCGCCGAGAACGGCATCGATGCCGTCGCGATCGACTGGTTCGGCCGGACAGCCGGGCTCGGGCGGCGTGAGGATGGCTTCGACTACATGCCGCACGTCAACCAGACGACGTGGCCGGGTGTGATCGGCCGATATCAGCGCAGGCGCCGACCACGCCCGATCGTTCGGCCCCGAGCGCGCCGCGTCGCTGTTCACGATCGGGTTCTGCTTCGGCGGTCGGATGTCGTTCCTGGCACCGACGCTGGGGCTCGGATTGGCCGGCGCGATCGGCTTGTACGGACCGCCCGCCGGACCGGGCCGGGCCGGATCGCCGGCACCGGCCGATGTCGCGGATCGGATCGCGTCGCCGATCCTCGGCATCTTCGGCGGCGCCGACGAGGGCATCCCGCCCGCTGCAATCGAAGCGTTCGACACGGCCCTCGAGCGGGCCGGCGTCGAGCACCGGCTCATCACCTACCCGAATGCTCCGCACAGCTTCTTCGACCGCAAGGCCGCCGCGTTCAAGCAGGAATCCGAAGAGTCCTGGGCCGAAATCCTGGGGTTCATCCGCGCCCACACCTAGGGTCGATCGGACCGGCAAAACCTCAGCGCTTGGCGAGGGTCCAGCCGGTGACGACGAGGGCCACGAACACGACTAGGGCAAGCATCCCGCCCGGCAGGGCGGCATCGGCCGAGGCCACCATCCCCCGGAGCGTGCCCCCGATGGCCTCGAAGGCGCCGCTGACGAGGCCGGCAATCCCGTTCCCGATCGACTGGATGAAGTCAGCCACGTCGTGAGTGTGCGCTCCGTGTCAGCGACGTCAATCGACCCGGACCGCACCAGACCTGAGCGGAGGGCCCGGCCTCAGCGCCGGTCGATGACCTGCGCGCCCTGGTTGCGGGGCGAGACGACGACGTTCTTGCCCGGCAAGTCGGTGTCGACCGAAGCCGCTGTGAAGGCACCCTCGATCCGGGTGATCGTGCGAACCGAGTCGGAGAACGCAATCACGGTCGAGCCGGCGCCCGACAGGCAGGCCCCGATCGCGCCGGCGTCCAGGGCCGACTGGATGAGTCTTGGGAGCTGTGGGAAGGCCGCGGCCCGGTACTGCTCGTGGAGTCGATCGACCGTGAGGACGCGCAGCAGGTCGAACCGCCCGATCGCCATCCCGGCGACGCCGATCGCCAGGCGGGTCAGGTTGGAAACCGCGTCCTCCCGCGGCACCTTGGCCGGCAGGACGGACCGCATCTCGGCGGTGGAGAGGCGAAGGTCCGGGATGAACAAGACGGCCCGAAGATCGCGCGGCGCGTCGAACCGAAGCGCCTCGACCGTTCCGTCGATCGCGGCGCTGACGACGAACCCGCCGTGGAGCGAGGCCGCGGCGTTGTCGGGATGGCCCTCGATCTCGTTCGCCAGGCGCAGCAGGTCCGGGCTCGTCAGCGGCTCGCCGAGGAGGGCGTTCCCGGCCACGAGGCCCGCGATCGTCGCTGCCGCCGACGAGCCAAGGCCCCGAGCGAGTGGGATCTCGTTGTGCATCTCGATCCGCCACCCGACGCCCTCGGGCATCTCGCCGCGGACCGCGCGGAGCGCCGCCTCGATGCCCTGGACGCAGCGGTTCTCGCGATCCTGGGTCAGCTCGTCCTCGCCCTCGCCCTGGACCGCGAGCTCGATCTCGCCACGGCTCCAGCCGCGGACCTCCACCTCGACCCGGTTCGTCAGCCCGAGCGCCACGGCCAGGCAGTCGTAGCCCGCGCCCAGGTTCGCGCTCGACGCCGGAACCTCGACGGTCACCCGCCGCCCGTCCAGCTCGGCCAGCCAGTTCGTCACCATCCGAGGGCCACCGCGACAGAGCCGACCGTCGGTTCGGCCTCGAGGATGGCGCCGGCTGGCGCCGACGCCTCCGCTGTGGCGGGATCCTTCAGGCCGCTGCCGGTAAGGACGCACACGACGAGCGCATCGCCGGGAATGTCACCCCGCGCGGCCACCTTCGCGATGCCCGCTACGCTCGTCGCCGACGACGGCTCGCAGAAGATCCCCTCGTCGGTCGCGAGGCGGCGATACGCGTCGAGAATCTCGTCGTCCGAGACTGCCTCGATCAGGCCGCCGCTCTCGTCGCGGGCCTCGATCGCGCTGGACCACGACGCCGGGTTGCCGATCCGGATCGCCGTCGCGATCGTGTGCGGGCTTCTCCACGGGCCGGCCGAGGACGAGAGGTGCCGCCCCCGCGGCCTGGAAGCCGAACATCCGGGGTCGCGTCTCGACGACGCCAGCGGCGGCGTATTCGCGGAAACCCGCCCAGTAGGCGCTGATGTTGCCGGCGTTGCCAACCGGAATCGACAGAATCTCGGGTGCCCGGCCCAGGTCGTCGCAGATTTCGAACGCGGCCGTCTTCTGGCCCGCGATCCGGAACGGATTGATCGAGTTGACGATCGTGACCGGATGGTGGTCCTGCTCGGCGAGCGCACGGACAACACCGAGGGCCGCGTCGAAGTTGGCATCGATGGCGACGACGCGGGCACCGGCGATGACCGCCTGGAGGAGCTTGCCGGTCGCGATCTGGCCGCGAGGAAGAACGACGACCACCTCCAGGCCGGCGTGGGCGCCATACGCCGCCGCGGACGCCGACGTGTTGCCGGTTGACGCGCAGATGATCGCCCGCGCCCCATCCTCGAGCGCCTTCGCGACCGCTACGACCATGCCCCGGTCCTTGAAGGAGCCGGTCGGGTTCTGGCCCTCGATCTTGGCGTAGAGATTCGAAAGGCCGATCCGCTCGCCGATGCGACCGAGCCGGACGAGTGGCGTGAAACCTTCGCCGAGCGTCAGTTCCGGGGTCCGGTCCGTGATCGGCAGGTGGGCTTGGTAGCGTGACACGAGGCTGGGTCGGGCCGATTGCATCGCTGCGTTCCGGCTCATCGAGCCATCGGCGCCATGCGACCGTCGGCAGGGGCCAGTCGGCCCGCGATCGGCAGGCCCGCCCAGGTGCTGCCGGCCTCGCGCGCAATCGCCAGCAGGTCCCCTAGAACCGCACTCGACGTCGCCGCGCCGCCCGCGCCGGGGCCACTGAACGCCACCGTCCCAACCGGCTCCGCCTCGATCTCGATCCGGTTCAGCACGCCCCCTGTTCGGCCGAGGGCGGAGTCCCTCGCGACGAGCGTCGGCACGACCGAGGCCTTGACACCGTCGCTCGAACGCTCGGCGAGGGCAAGGAGCTTGATCACCTCGCCGTCCCCCGCCGCGGCCGCGATGTCGTCCGATGTCACACCGGTGATGCCCGGTCGGCCGCTTCCCGGACCTGCTGCGGGCGCGATCGTCGATACGTCGGCCGGATCGATCCAGACGCCGAACGCGAGGCGGGCGAGTATGACGAGCTTGTTGACGGCATCGTGGCCCTCGACGTCGCCGGCCGGATCGGCCTCCGCGTAACCCGCAGCCTGAGCGGCGGCCAGAACCTCCTCGTATCCGCGGCCCTCGTCGGTCATCGCCGTCAGGATGTAATTCGTCGTGCCGTTGACGATGCCCCGAACGGCGACGACGCGGTTTCCCGCGAGCTCGGCTGCGAGCGGCCCGAGGACCGGGATCCCACCGCCAACCGCGGCCTCGAAGCGGAGCGCGGCGCCGGATCGCCGGGCGGCCGCCTCCAGCTCGGGCCCGTGATGGGCGATGACGTGCTTGTTCGCGGTGACGACCGCCTTCCCCGAGCCGAGGGCCGCCGCGATGAGGGTGTGCGCCGGCTCGGCGCCGCCCATCAGCTCGACGATGACGTCCGTGTCGGGGTCGGCGACGAGATGGGCCGGGGCGTCCGTCAGCAGGCCGGGCGGCAGGCCGCGGCGCCGGGCGCCGCTCCACGTCCCGCACGGCGATCCCGACGAGCTCGAGCCGGGCGGCCGCCGTCGATTTCCAGGCGATCTGGCCACTCGCTCGAAGGCGCGGACGACCTCACGACCGACGGTCCCCGCACCGAGCACGGCCACGCGCAGCCGGGGCGTCGGTCATCCGACTGCGGCATCATCGGGGCGCGACGGAACTGTGGGCACATCTCCCCGCTGATGGTAGCCCGGAGCGCGCGGTCCGCGCTCCGCTACACTCGCCAGCCATGACCACCGCCCTCGAACCCGCCGCCGCGCCGGCAGACGCCGGCTCACCCAGGCACCGGATCTTCAGCGGGATCCAGCCGTCCGGCGTCGTGCACCTCGGCAACGACCTGGGCGCGATCCGCAACTACGTCGCGCTGCAGCGCCAGTTCGAGGCGATCTACTGCATCGTCGACTACCACGCGCTGACGAGCCTCCACGATCCCGACGCCCTCCGCTCGCGAACGCGCGACATGGCCGCGTCCCTCCTGGCCCTCGGGCTGGATCCCGACACATGCACGCTCTTCGTCCAGAGCCACCGCCCCGAGCACACCGAGCTCGCCTGGCTGCTGGCGACCGTTACTCCCGTCAGCTGGGTCGAGCGGACACCGTCCTACAAGGAGAAGAAGCTCCAGCAGCCGGACGACGTCAACCACGCCCTCCTCACGTACCCGATCCTGCAGGCCGCCGACATCGTCATCTACCACGCCGACCGGGTGCCCGTCGGCCGGGACCAGGCCGCCCACCTCGAGCTCAGCCGCGAGATCGTCCGCGCCTTCAACAGCCGCTATGGCGTGACCTTCCTCGAGCCGGAGGCCGTCTACACGGAGGCCCCGACGGTCCTCGGAACCGACGGCGTGAAGAAGATGAGCAAGTCGGTCGGCAACACGATCGAAGTCCTCGCCGAGCCGGACGTCATCCGCAAGCAGGTCATGTCGATGGTCACCGACACGCAGCGGATCCTGCGGACCGATCCGGGCCGGCCCGAGGTCTGCAACGTCTGCCAGCTCCACCGCTTCTTCGGGCCCGACTACGAGGAGATCTGGGACGGCGAGCGCACCGCCCGGACTGGCTGCGTCGACACGAAGCGCCTGCTCGCGGAGCGGATCATTGCCCACTACGCCCCGGCCCGCGAGCGCTACCTGGAGCTGCTCGCCCACCCGGAGCGGATCGACGGAGCACTCGAGGTGGGCGCCGACCGGCTCCGGCCGAAGGCCGAGGCGACGATGGACGACGTCCGCCGGCGGATGGGGCTGCGCTAGATCGGCCGGAGATCGGCTGGTGAGCGGCTGGTGATCGGCGCGGACTACCATGGCGCCGAAGGGAGGGGGCACCGCCCCCTCCGGCACAGGCGGCCAGCGCGCCGCGCGAGGTGCGCCCGACGATGACAGTGGTGACCGAACGGCAGCGCCGCTGGGTGACGGCCGTTCTCGTCCTCGGGACGCTCACCCTCGGCCTCGTCCTCGTGAGCCTCATCGGGTCGATCTTCTTCGCGTTCGGCGACATCGTCCTCGTGTTCTTCCTGGCCTGGCTCCTCGCGTTCATCCTCAGCCCGGTCGTCGCCGGCCTCACCCGTCTCATCCCGGTCCTGCCGCGAGTCGGCGCGGTCGTGCTCGTCTACGCGGCGATGGTCGGCGCCATCGTGCTCGTCGTCGTCCTGATTGCCGGGGCGCTCGCCCAGTCGATCGCCGACTTCGTCGCAAGCGTGCCGACGCTCCGCGACGACCTGCCGGGACTCATGCAGCCGTGGCAGGAGCGGCTCGACGCGCTCGGGCTCAACCAGGTCCGCCTGGCAGACCAGGCGATCAGCTTCCTCGACAACATCGCCGTCTACGCGGTCCAGCTGGCAGGTCCGGTGCAGCAGCTTGCGGTCGCGAGCCTCGGCGCGATGGGCAATCTCCTCATCGTCCTGATCCTGTCGCTCTACATGGTCATCGACCGGAACGACATCCTCTCGTTCCTCTTCCGGCTCGTACCGCCCAGCTACAAGGAGGAGGCCCGCCTCCTCGAAACGAGCGTCGCCCGCTCCTTCGGCGGGTTCCTCCGCGGCCAGGCGATCCTCGGCGTCGTCTATGCCGCGGTTGCCGCCGTGACGAGCGCGGTCCTCGGCCTTCCCTACCTCGCCGTGACGACGGCGCTCGCCGGCGGCCTCATGGCGATCCCGTTCTTCGGACCGTTCGTCGCGTGGGCGCCACCGGTCATCGTGGCGCTGCTCGCAGTGCCGAGCGCCACGATCCCCGCCTTCATCCTCATGGGCATCGGCTGGCTGTTCGTCATGAACGTCCTCCAGCCGCGGCTCATGCAGGAGGCGGTCGGCATCCACCCGATCGTCGTCCTCGGCTCGGTCCTCATCGGCTCCAAGATCGCGGGCGTGACGGGGGCGATCTTCGGCATCCCGATCGCGGCCGTCATCTCGGCGTTCTTCTTCCACTTCCTCGCCATCAGCCGGGAACCGTCGCCGGTCGCGACCCGGGCGGCGAAACGGGTCGAGGAGCGGGAGGGTCGGCCGGTCCGGGTGCCCCGCGAGCCCGCGCCCGGAATCGACCCGGACGTCTCGACGTGACCGAGGAGGACGCCGGCCGGCCTCGCCGCAGCGACCCGACAGACGCTCGGCCGGAGGAGCAGCCGGACATGACCCGGGAGCGCGCCCGGACGGAACGGCGTGACCTCGACAAGGAGCGAGGCGAGCCGGTCGCGGGTGGCACGGCCCGGGGCGGGCCGCGTGCCCTCCGCTCCACGGCCAAGCCCCTCCACGACTGGTCGACCCGGCCGAGGATCCTCATCACGAACGACGACGGCGTCGAGTCGCGGGGACTGCTGGCACTCAAGCAGGCGCTCGAGCAGATTGGCGACACGACGGTCGTCGCGCCCGACACGAACCAGAGCGCGGTCGGCCACCAGAAGACGCTCATGCGACCGCTCCGCGTCCGGGAGCGGACGCTCGGCGACGGCTCACTGGCCTACTCGGTCGACGGCTCCCCGACCGACGCGGTCAGCATCGCCTTCCTCGGCTTCTTCGGGCACGGATTCGACCTGGTCGCCGCGGGGATCAACTACGGCGCGAACCTCGGCGACGACATCACCTACTCCGGGACGGTGAGCGCGGCGATGGAGGCGGTCATCAACAACTGCCCTGGGTTCGCGATCTCGCAGGAGTACTACGAGCATCCCGACTTCACGCTCGCGGCGATGGCCGCCGCGACCGTCGCCCGCAACATCCTCGAGCACGGCCTGTCGCGCGGCGAGCTGATCAACGTCAACGTGCCGGGCATATCGCCGAACGAGTTCCAGGGGTTCGAGGTGACCCGACTCGGGCGCCGGGTCTACCAGGACCAGTTGATCGAGCGGGTCGATCCACGCGGCATTCCCTACTTCTGGATCGGCGGGCCGCCGCCCTCCGGCCTCGCAGTCGAGGGGACCGACTTCCACGCGATCGTCAACCGCAAGATCTCGATCACGCCGATACACCTCGATCTCACCGGTCGCCGCCTGCTACGGCGCCTGAAGACATGGGAATGGGAGCTCCCGAAGGACGCGCCGCCCGCGAAGCGCGGGACGACGAAGCCGCCCGGCGACGATCAGCCGGCGGAGGTGGACGAGGAGGCTCGGCTCGTCGAAGAGGAATCCGTCGAGCGGCGGTGAGTCGAGCGGCCGTGGCACGGACGCTCAAGAGGAGAACGGGATGGATCTGTCGAACCTGACTTGGCGGGCTTGGAGCCGAAGGAGCCCAAGTCGATCCGAATCGCCTCATCAGCGGCGTCCAGGATGTCTTCGCGTCGAAGGGCGGCGTCGAGGGCCTCACGTCATCGCTCCGGGCCGGCGGCCTGGGCGGCGTCGTCGACTCGTGGATCTCGACCGGCAGCAATCAGCCCGTCGATCCGCAGCAGCTCGGAGCGGCGCTTGGGCCCGACACGGTGAGCCAGCTGTCCGCGAAGACGGGCCTGTCGGTCGAAACGCTGCTGCCGCTCCTGGCGGCCTTCCTGCCGATGATCATCGACCAGCTGACGCCGGACGGGCAGGTTCCCCAGGGCGGCCCGGCAGACAGCCAGGCCGACATCGGCGACCTGCTCGGCGGGATTCTCGGTGGCGGTCTCGGCGGGATCCTTGGCGGCGGCCGCTGAGGCCCTCCGCGGATCTCTGTCGCGGCCGGACGCGACAATCGTCCAGGCCCGACTCAGGACACCGGGCGACAGGTTGATCGCGACGGAGCTGCGACGATCCGGTCATGGACCAGCTCGTCGCCGCGACCGCCCGCATCGATCGGCTCCTCCACCGGGAGCCCGTCGTCTGGCTGAGCAGCATTCGCCCCGACGGCGGCCCCCATCTCGTCCCGATCTGGTTTAGCTGGGACGGCCGCGAGATCCTGATCGCCAGCAAGCCACATGCCCAGAAGGTCCGCAATGTGCGCGCCAACCCGAGCGTCATGCTCGCCCTCGGCGAGGCCGAGGACGACTTCGACGTCGGGCTCCTCGAGGGCCGCGCCGAGCTGCTGGATACCCGCGCGGCCGTGGTCCTCCCCGCGGCCCACCTGGCCAAGTACCGACGGCAGATGGCGGCGATCGGCCTCACGCCGGCCGAGTTCCTGGCGACCTACTCGCAGGTGATCCGGATCGTCCCGACACGGTTCCTGCCGTGGCGCGGCCGGACGGCCGGGAGCGACGTCGCGCGACCCTGGCCGCTGGAGCGGCGCCTTGCAGCGTCGATCCGGCGGGTGGCTCAAGGGTCGCTCCTGGGCGCCTAGACCGTGATCAGTCATGCGCGGCCGGCCCAGGGCGCCGGCGATGGCCCCGACCGCAGTTCGCCGAAGTTACGCTCCTCCTCGCTGGTCGGTCCCGGGCGCCTCACGAACCTGGTGATCCCGCATCGTACGGAGCCGTCGCATGACGTCGTCACCGCCCCGACCGAAGTGGTCGTGGAGGGTCATGTAGTCCACGAACAGGTCCTCGTAGACGGAACGGGCGTCGGGATTCGGTCGATAGGTCCGGCGATGCGGCTTAACCATGGCGGCCGCCGCGTCGGCGATGGTATCGAAGCCGCCGGCAACTGCGCCTGCGGCGACCGCGCCGTACATCGCCGAACCAACCGCCGGAGCCTGGCTCGACGCGGCGACATCGAACTCCCGTCCGGTGACGTCCGCCGAAAGCTGCATGAGCAGCTCGTTTCGCTCTGGCAGCCCGCCACACGCAACTACTCGGTCCACCGAGACGCCGGCTGACTCGAGCGACTCGATGATCGCCCGGGTGCCGAAGGCCGTCGATTCGAGCAATGCCCGATAGATGTCGACCGGTCGGGTCGCGAGCGTCGCCCCGACGAGCAGACCGCTGAGCTCAACGTCGACGAGGATCGACCGGTTACCGTTCCACCAGTCGAGCGCCAGCAGGCCCGACTCCCCCGGCCGGAGTCGCGCCGCGTCCTGCTCCAGGATCGAATGTACGGTCCGGCCCTCGCGCCGCGCACGCTCGTGCACGTCGGGGGGCACGGTCTGTGCCGTAAACCACGCAAAGATGTCGCCGACCGCCGACTGCCCAGACTCGTAGCCGAATAGCCCGGGGATGATCCCGTCCTCGACGACGCCGCACATACCCTCCGCCAGGGCTAGTCGCGAGCCCAGCACCAGATGGCACGTGCTCGTGCCCATGACGGCGACCATCGTGCCGGGCTCGGTGACACCGACGGCGGGCACTGAGACATGCGCATCGACGTTGGCGGTCGCAACGGGCGTGCCGGGACGCAGCCCGGTCCAGGCTGCTGCCTCCGCCGTCAGGCCGCCGGCGAGGGCGCCGATTGGACTGATCGCGCGCGACATCTTCTCGTCGACAACCGCGGCGAACGCCGGGTCGAGCTCACCGAAATACGATGCGTCCGGAAAGCCTTCCTGCTTCGACCAGATCGCCTTGTAGCCCGCCGTGCAGGAGTTCCGCGTCTCGACGCCGGTCAACCGCCAGACCACCCAGTCGCCCGCCTCGATGAGCCGGTCAGCCGCGCGATAGACGTTGGGCGCCTCGTCCAGGATCTGGAGGCTCTTCGAATAGAACCACTCCGACGAGATCCGGCCGCCATAACGTGGCAGCCACGGCTCGCCGCGGGCCGCGGCGGTTGCGTTGATCCGGTCGGCTTCGGGCTGGGCCGCATGATGCTTCCACAGCTTGACCCAGGCATGCGGGTCGCGCCGGAACTCGCCAACCTGGCAGAGCGGCGTGCCGTCCGATGTGGTCGGCAGCATCGTGCACGACGTGAAGTCGATTCCCAGACCCACCACGTCGCCCGCGTCGATGCCGGTCTCGGCCAGGAGGCGCGGAACGGTGGCCTGGATTGTCGCGATGTAGTCGGCTGGATCCTGGAGGGCCCAGTCGGGCTCAAGGCGGACGTCGGACTCCGGCGTAGGAAGCTGGCGCTCGATGACGCCGTTCGCGAACTCGTGGACGGCGGCCGCGAGTTCGGCGCCGGTGGCGAGGTCGACGAGGACCGCGCGACCGGACATCGTCCCGAAGTCGATCCCAATCGCGCACCTCAAGCAGGACGTCCTTCCCCGGACGGGTCGCCGCTCGTTGGGATGGCGGCCGTTTCCGCGACGACGCCTTCCTGCCCGTAGTAGGCCGTGCCTCCGTGCTTACGGTCGAAATGTCGGATCATCAGCTCCGGCGCGATCGCCTCCCGTCTCGGATCGATCATCAGCGATTGCGATGTCATCGCCGCGATCGCCTCGAGCGCCACAGCGACCTCGACCGCGGCCGCTGGCGACGGACCCCAGCTGAATGGTCCGTGCGACCAAACGAGCACCGCCGGCGAATCCTCGGGGGTCCGACCGTGGTCGCGGATGGTCTCAACGATCACCCGACCGGTCTCCCACTCGTAGTCACCCTCGATCTCGGCGCAATTCAACGGGCGGCTGACAAGGACGGGGCCCCGAAAGTAATCAGCGTGGGTCGTGCCCAACGCCGGGATCTCGCGTCCCGCCTGCGCCCACGAGGTTGCAAACGAGGAGTGGGTATGGACGATGCCCCCAATCTCGGCGAACTCGCCGTATAGCAGCCTGTGCGTCGGCGTATCGGTCGATGGCCTCCGCGAACCCGCGACGACGCGTCCATCGTCCAGGGCGACGGCGACGAGGTCCTGCGGCTCGATGCTGCCGCATGGGATGCCGCTCGGCTTGATGAGCAGAATCCCTGCGTCGCGGTCGACTCCAGAGACGTTGCCAAACGACAGCGTGACGAGGCCGGCTCGGTCGATCGCTCGATTGGCCTCGGCAACGAGGGTTCCCAGGTCGGTGGACATCAGCGTGCCGATCCGGCGTCGCCATCGCTTGCGTCGAGCGGAATCCAGACCCGCATCCCGCCGACCTCGCGATTCGCCCAGGTGAAGTAAGGAATAGCGTTGATCTCGAGCGCGGACGCGCCTACTGCCCGCCCCATCGCGGTCAGCCCCACGACGTCGGAGGCAACGTCCGGCCGCGGCAACGTCGACAGCGGGCCATCGCGGACGAGGGCGACGGCCTCGAGCTCTGTACCGGGCGCGAGATCCGCAGACTCGACGCAGTAGACGAGCGGCCCTCGCTCGAGAGCGGCGCAACCTCGGACCGCATCGATTCGGTCATCCGGCGCGGTCAAACGAGGGGGCATCTCGAGGCTCAGTTGGAGGGCATCGCCGGCCTTCCAGGTCCGCGACGCACCAATCATCCGCCGATCGGGTCGCAACCACCCGATGTCGCCCTCCTCACCCGTCAGGACCGCGGACTCGCACCAGCCGGGGACCCGCAGCGCCAGCTCCAGCGGTCGTGGCGGCGCGGCGAGCACGGTGACCCTGACAGATCCGGACCATGGATAGTCCGTTTCGATCGCGAGCCGGAACTCGTCGCCGCGCGTGCGGGCAGCGATCTCGCCGGACGCGTACTGCTGGATCTGCACCCCAGCATCGTCGGTCGTGGCAAGCAGCTGTTGCCATGCCCCGACCAGGCGCATCAGGTTGGGCGGGCAACAGGCACAGGCGTACCACGCGGCGCGCTCGCCGTCACCCGGCTCGGCCCAGGCACGGTGGGTGCGCCGCTGGAGCGCATTGACGTAGAAGAACGCCGTGCCGTCCAACGACAGCGCGGGCAGGATGCCGTTGTACACGGTCCGCTCGATCACGTCGGCGCAAGCTGGGTCGCCCGTGGCGAGCAGCAGTCGCCAGGCCAGCATGACCGACGCGATCGCGGCACAGGTCTCGGCATATGCCTGGTCCGGGGGCAACTCGAATGGATCGCCGAACGCCTCATCGCGGTGTCGGCTGCCGAGTCCGCCGGTCAGGTACATCCGGGTCGACACCATGTCGTGCCAGCGGCGGACGACCGCGCTGAGCAGCTCCTCGTCGCCGAGCTCGACGGCCACGTCGACCGCGCCGCAATCGAGGTACAACTGGCGAACCGCGTGGCCGGCCGCCGACGGAGCGTCGCGGACCGGCAGGTGGTCCTGCCAGTAGGCGCGACCGAAGCGACCGCCCGCGAGCAGCCCGCGACCGCGGCGTTCGACGAAGGTCGACGCCAGGTCGAGGTAATGCCGCTCGGCCGGTGGTCCGGTACAGCTCGACGAGCGCCATTTCGATCCTGGATGACCGTCGACGGCCTCGCGCACCCCGATGCCCAGCGCGCGATCCACGGAGCCCACCGCACGCTCGGCGACGAGGAGGAGACGATCGTCGCCGAGCGCACGGTGCCAGGCGACGGCCGCCTGGACGAGATGGCCGTAGCAGTAGAGTTCGTGGCCCCACTCGAGATCCCTGTATTCCGTTCCCGGCGCCAGCACCTGGACGAATGTGTTGAGGTAGCCGTCATCGCGCTGGGCGCGCCTCGAGGAGCCCGATCGCCTCGTCGGCCATCGAGCGGAGGCGTGCGTCCGGTGCTCGGCCGAGCTCCCAGGCGACGCCCTCGAGCCACTTGTAGACGTCCGAGTCGAGGAACGGAAACGGCTTGTCGAACATCAGGCCGAGCGCGCGGTAGCCGCCGGTCCCGGCCTTCCCGGCCGCCAGCCGGAAGTTATGCAAGTTCCCGGCTCGCTCGAGCTGCTCGAATCCGACCGCGATCGTTCGCTGCCCGTTGGTCGCAAGCCGATCGGCCCAGAACCCGGCCGTCACGGTGACGTCGGTTGCCCCGATCGGGCGATACGTAGCAATGGCGGCCGCCGTCGGCGCCACCGCGGCGACCGGCCCTGTCCCGGCAGTCACGCCTAGGGACCGCGATTGAGGAAGTAGTAGGCCTGGTTCCACCGCAGCTCCTGCCCGAACTCCCTCGGTTTCGTCGATGCGTCGATCGTCACGAGCTCGATATCGGCGATCTCGGCGAAGTCGGCGAGCGGTTCGATGCTGAGGCTGCTCGTCATCGCCGTGTGGTGGGGACCGCCGGCCATCAGCCACGCCTCGGCCGCGGTCGCGAGGCTCGGTCGTGGCCGCCAGACGGCGCGCGCCACGGGCAGCTTCGGCAGCGGGGCATCCGCCGCGACAACGTCGACCTCGCTCGCGATCAGCCTGAACCGGTCGCCGAGGTCGGCCAGGCCGAGGATGACCGCCGGGCCGGGCGCCGCGTCGAACACGAGCCGGACCGGGTCGCGAGCGGCCGCCGATCGACAGCGGGTGGATCTCGCACGACGGCCGGTCGCTGGTGAGCGACGGACAGACCTCGAGCATGTGCGCGCCGAGGACCTCGGGCACCGGGTCGCCGAGGTGGTAGGTGTAGTCCTCCATGAACGAGGTCCCGCCGGGCAGGCCCTCGCCCATCACCTTCAGGATCCGGACCAGCGCCGCGGCCTTCCAGTCGCCCTCGGCGCCGAAGCCATAGCCGTCGGCCATCAGCCGCTGGACGCCGATGCCCGGCAGCTGCTCGAGCCCGTCCAGGTCCTCGAACGTGTCGGTGAAGGCGCCGAATCCGCCCTCGCCGATGAACGACCGCAGGCCGCCCTCGATCCGGGCCGCCGTCCGGAGCTCGGCGTGGCGCTCGCCGCCCCGGCGAAGGGGCATCGCGACGTCGTACTGGTCCTCGTACTGCCCGACCAGGTCGTCGACCGCCGCGTCGCCGACCGCCCCGACCCGCTCGACCAGCTCGCTCACGCCGTAGCCGTTGACCGAGAAGCCGAGCCGCGCCTGGGCCTCGACCTTGTCGCCCTCGGTGACCGCGACGTGGCGCATGTTGTCGCCGAAGCGGGCGATCTTGAGACGCCGGGACTCGTGCCAGCCGGCTGCCGCCCGCGACCACCAGCCCAGGCGGCCGAGGACCGCCGGGTCCTCCCAGTGGCCGACGATCGTCTTGCGGCCGCGCCGCAGGCGGGTCTGGATGAACGCGAACTCGCGGTCGCCGTGGGCGGCCTGGTTCAGGTTCATGAAGTCCATGTCGATGTCGGCCCAGGGCAGGTCGCGGTTGTACTGGGTGTGGAGGTGGACGAGCGGCTTGCGCAGGTCGGTCAGCCCGCCGATCCACATCTTTGCCGGGCTGAACGTGTGCATCCAGGCGACGACGCCGACGCAGGCCGGGTCGGCGTCGGCGTCGCGGAGGACGGCGGCGATCGCCTCGGGCGTCGTCACGACCGGCCTCGGGACGATCCGGACCGGCACGGCCGCCGCTTCGTCGAGGCAGCGGGCGATGTGCCGGGCGTTCTCGTCGACCTTCCGCAGGACGGCCTCGCCGTACAGGTCCTGGCTGCCCGTCACGAACCACGCCTCCAGCTCGAGCAGCGGGTGGCTCATCCCTTCACGGCCCCGGACATGAAGCCGCGCATGTAGTAGCGCTGGAGCAGGACGAAGATGATGATGCAGGGCACCGACATGACTACGACGCCCGCCTCGGTGGCGCCGTAATCGATGACGCCCATCGTCTGCTGGCGCAGGACGGCGATCGCCAGCGGCAGCGGCGACTGGCTGGGGTCGCTGATAAGGATCAGTGGCGCAAAGAAGTCGTTCCAGGAGGCAAGGAACGCGAAGAGCACGACCGTGATCAGGCCGGGGATGACCGCGGGAAGCATGATGCTGCGCAGCACATCGAACGAGTTGGCGCCGTCGACCAGTGCCGATTCCTCGAGCTCGCGGGGTACGGCTTCGAACGAGATCCGCATCATGAAGGTAGCGAACGGCAGCTGGTACACGGACAGAACCAGGCTCAAGCCGAGTAGGGTGTTGTCGATGTTCAGCTGGCGCAGCAGCACATACAGCGGGATCAGCAGGGTCGCGCCCGGGACCATCAGGATGGCCAGCGTGAGCAGGAACAGGATGTTCTTGCCCGGGAACTCGAAGCGGGCGAACGAATAGCCGCCCAGCGTCGAGACGGTCAGCGTGAAGAGCACCGTCAGCGCCGCGATGATGACGCTATTCGTGAAGTATCTCGGCAGGCCTTCCTGGAAGTCGAACAGCCGCTGGTAGTTGCCAAGGCCATAGCCGAAGGTCTGAGCCGAGCCGGCCTGCGCGCTGAACGATGCGATCGTGGCCCAAGCGATCGGGAACAGGAAAATGATGACAAGGCCGCCGGTCAGCACGTAGTAGGGCGTCCGGGCGAACATGGATGGCAGGTTCTCGCTCGCTCATGCCACTGCCGTCCCGCGCCGAAGCAGCCGGAACCAGATGAGGTTGAGGATCAGGAGCGCGCCCAGCAGGACCAGCGAGAGGGCGGCGGCGGTGCCAAGGTTCTGGCGCACGAAGGCCTGCTGATAGATGAGCTGCACGATCGTGACCGTGGAGTTGTCCGGGCCGCCCTTGGTGAGGAGATAGAAATGGTCGAACGCCAGCAGCGACCCGGTCACGCAGAGGATCAGTGCCAGCGCGAGTGACGGGCGCAACAGCGGCAGCGTGATGTGCCGGAAGATCTGCATCCGACCTCCGCCGTCGATCGACGCGGCCTCGTACAACTCCGTGGGGATGGCCTGCAGGCCGACCAGAAGGATGAGCATGTAGAGACCGACGAACTTCCAGACGATCATGAAGACCGTCGAGAGGAAGGCGTTCGTGTGGGTCGCGAAGAATAGGATCGGATCGTCGATCAGCCCGACGCTCTGGAGGAGCGGGTTCACGGGCCCGATGCTGTCCGAGTAGAAGCCCCAGAACAGCAGCGACGCGGCCGCGAGGCCGACCGCCAGCGGGATGAGGAACACGGTGCGCAGCATCCCGACCCACCGGCTCGACTCCTGCACCAGAAGGGCGAGGCCGAGTCCCAGGCCGATGAGCAGGACGGTCACGATGACCGTGTAGCGGATCGTGAACTCGACGGCGGGCCAGAACAGCGGGTTGTTGTTGAGCGCCCCGTAGTTCTGCGGGAAGTTGATCCCCTTGTCGCCACCCAGGAGCTTCCAGTCGCTCGCCGACATCTGGCCAACCAGCAGCAGCGGCCAGATGAAGAACACGAGCACGAACACCAGCGTCGGCAGCGCGTACGCGATGCCCGCGAGGCGGCGTCGCCGACCCAATGCACCGGGCCGGACGGTCAGCCTTCGGGCGGCGAGGCGCGATGTGACGCTCATGGCTGTGCGTGGTCCTCGGTCACTCGAGAAGATGGTGACACGGGCGGGCCCAGGAGAGACCCGCACCGTGTCGTTCACGTCAGCCTGGATGCGACCCTGCTAGTTGCCCTGCAGGACCGAGGTGATGCCGGAGTTGAGCTGGTCGATCTTCGCGTCGTCGGCGTCCTCGAAGACGGCCGCTCGGAACAGCTGGATCCACGGGCTCTGTGGGTCGTTGTACGCGGCATTGAAGTGGAGGGCGAACGGCGTCTTGCCGACCCCCGCCACCTCGTTGAAGAGGACCAGCCGCGGATCTGCTGAGCTGTACTGGTTGTCGGCGAGGTCGGTCCGTGCGACGACGTTGCCTGCCTTCGCCACGACCTCGACCTGGTTGTAGTCACCGAGCATCCAGGTGATGAAGTTCCAGGCCTGCTCGGGGTTCTTGCTGTCCTTGGAAAGCCCGATGCTGTCTCCGCCGACGAAGGTGGATTCACCCTTGGTCGTACCGGCGATGGCGGTCACACCGAGGTTGTCGAGCGGCATGCCCTCGCTCTCCTGGAGACTGGCCGGCATCGGCATGATGCCGACCTTCCCCGCGGGGAACGGTTGGGTCCAGGTGGGGCCGGCTTCCTGGATGGATTCCGGGTTGATGACGCCCTCGTCCCACAGAGCGCCGAAGGTCCGATAGATCTCCTTGGCCGTGTCGCTGTTGAGCGTGGCCTCGGTGCCATCCTCGTTCATGACGTCGCCGCCCTCGGCCCAGATGATCGGCCACCAGGTGAAGACGTTGCATCCGCCGCAGTTCCCGCCGAAGTAGGTGCCGTAGGTGCCCGCGATGTTGAGCGCCTGGACCTTGCGGGCGGCGTCGGCGAACTCAGCGAGTGTCGTCGGCGCATCTTCAGGATCGAGCCCGGCCTGCTCGAACAGGTCCTTGTTGTACATCCATACGGACAGGTCGATGATGAAGGGCAGGCCGTACTTCTTGCCTTCCCATGACGACGCGACGATGTGCGCCTGGCCGACGTTGTCGATGCCCGGCAGTCCGTCGATGCGGTCGGTGATGTCCAAGAACAGGCCCTGTGACGTCCAGTTCGGCATGAACACGACATCGGCCGAGAACAGGTCCGGCAGCTCGTTGGCGGTCGCTGCGTTGCCCACGACCCCGACGTACTCGTCCGTCGGAACGAGGCGCAGCTCGACCTTGTTCTGGTGCGTCTCGTTGTACGCATCGACCTGCGACTGGACGCGGGTCTCCGTCGCTGCACGGCTCCACATCGTGATGGTCGTGCCGTCGTCGACACCCTGCTCCGGGATCGCGCCTGCCGACGAGGACGGCGCACCCGATGCGGCCGACGCGGCCGCGGACGGGGCCGCGGGCTGAGACGCGCCCGATGGGGCGCTCGGCGAGGCGCTGCTCGGCGTACAGGCGGCGACCAGCAGGACTCCAGTGATCGCGAGGGCGGGCAACCTGAGACGGTTCCTCATCCCGAGCTCCTCCTCTTGACGAACCGACCGGGCCTGTGCGGCACCAGATGACTGCGCCGTCTGCCCGGAGCGTCGGCTAGACTACACCATGAAATCGAGTGAGTGCAATCGTTTGCGCAAACAAACGTTCCGGCTCTGAAGCGGAGTCACGCCATGGCTGAAGTCAAGCTCGGAATCAATCTCTGGAGCCAGGCCGGCGATTGGCCGTCGTTCCTCGAGGCCGGGCGCCGCGCGGAGGCGCTCGGCTACGACCACCTCTGGACCTGGGACCACATCTACGCCATCTTCGGCGACCCCTACCAGCCGATTCACGAGGGCTACACGGCCCTCGCCGCCCTCGCCCAGGCGACGAAGCGGATCCGCGTCGGGTTATTCGTCGGGGCGAACACGTTCCGCAATCCGGGCCTCGCGGTGAAGTCGGCGGTCACGATCGACCACATCAGCGGCGGGCGGGCGATCCTCGGCGTCGGCGGGGCCTGGTTCGAGTTCGAGCACGATGCCTTCGGGATCGACTTCGGCGAGGGCTTCGGACAGCGGCTGGACTGGCTGGACGAGGCCGTGTCGGCGATGCGGACGCTGCTCGACGGCGGCGAGGTGACCAGCAGTCCGACCGGCCGCTACGCCTTCGACCGGTTGCGCATAGCGCCGCCTCCGGTCCAGGACCACCTGCCAATCATGATCGGCGGTGGGGGCGAGAAGAAGACGCTCCGGATCGTCGCCCGCTACGCCGACCTGTGGAACGTCTTCGGCACCCCGGAGATCGTCTCCCGGAAGGACGAGATCCTGCGGGAGCACTGCGCGGCGGTAGGCCGCGACACGGCCCAGATCGAGCGGACGCTCGGTTTCAAGCCCACGATCCGGTCGACCGTCGAGGAAGCCCAGCGGGCGCATGCCAACATCCTGGTCACGAACCGGACGCCGGCCTCGCGAATGGAGGGCGACGTCTCGGTCTGGACGGGGACGCCGGAGCAGATCGCCGAGACGATGGTCAGCTATCGCAAGGTCGGCTTCCACACGTTCATCGCGGAGCTCGCCGCCCCGTACGACGCGGAGACGATGGACACATTGATCAACGTCGTGAAGCCGATGGTCGAGGGCGCGCCTGTCCCGGGCTGAGATCCTGGGCACTGGTTGGCCTCGCGGAGGCCCCGTACGACCCACCGGCCGGCCCTTGCCGCTGCCTCCGGAGACGACGATGCCCAGGGGACTCCTCCGGGACGACGCGAGAAGCGAGTTTCGTATGCAATCGTATGACCGCAACCGATGCTACGCTTCCGCTTATGGGAGCGGAGGTCGAAGGCGGCCAGGGTGCGCCCGGCGCCGCCGACGCAAGGGAATCCACGAACGGCGGCCGGCGGCGGGCCGTGCCGACCATGCGCGACATCGCCGAGCTGGCCGGGGTCTCGCAGAGCACGGTCTCTCGGGTCCTGAACGACGTCCCGACGCGCGTTCCGATCGCGGCCGAGACTCGCGAGCGTGTGACCCTTGCGGCACGCAAGGTCGGCTATCGGCCGAACCCGCTCGCCCGCGGCCTTCGCGGCGCGCCGACGATGTTGCTCGGTGCCGTAGTCCGCGACATTACCGACCCGTTCTTCGCAGGCGCGATCGAAGCTCTATCCGTCGCCGCGATGGGCCACGGGTACAACCTCGTCCTTGGAAACGCCCGCGGCCGCGCCGACGAGGCGCTCGCATTGACCGCCGTCCTCGAGACCCGGCACTGCGACGCGATCGTGCTCCTCGGCGACATGCAAGAGCAACCGCGACTCTTCGCCGACCTCGGAGACCTGGTCGTGCCCGTTGTCGGCCTGTGGCAGGGCTCGGGTCCTCTCGGCGTGTCGACCGTCGATGTCGACAACCAGGCCGGTGTCCTCGCAGGTCTCGAGCACCTCGTTGGCCTCGGGCACGAGCGGATCGCATTCGTCAGTGGCCGCCCGCTCGGCGACATTCGCGAACGCCATGCCGCTTTCATTGAGTTCATTAGAGCGCGCTTCGGCCGGGTCTCCGACGGCTACGTCCAGCATGTCGCGAACACGCCGGGCGGGGGCGAGATGGCCGTCCACGCTCTCATGGCGCAGCCACAGCGGCCGACAGCGATCATGACCTCGACCGACACGCTCGCCGTCGGCGTGCTCCACGCGGCTCACAGCCGCGGCCTCGTCGTTCCGCGCGACCTGTCCGTCGTCGGCTTCGACGACATTCTCCTCGCGAGTCACACCGTACCGGCGCTCACGACGCTACGGATGCCAACGGCCGAGATCGTAGCCGAGGGCGTCCGTTTGGCGATCCAGTTCGCTCGTGATCCGACTGCGCCTCGGGATCAGGGGGTAACGCTCTATGCACCGTCCTTGGTCGTCCGCCAGTCGACGGGCCCCCCGGCGCCAACTGCCTAGCCAGCGAAGGACGGCGGCCAGCCGCTACCGTCGGCGCTTGAGGTCGGCGAGGATCTCCCGGGACGCGTTCTGGCCGGGCTGGTCGGTGACTCCCCGCCCGGATACGCGCCAGAACCGGCGAGGTAGAGCCCTTCGATCGGCAGCCGTGGCCGAGGAGTCCCTGCCCGACCATCGGCCTGGGGAGCGAAGACGCGGACGTGGGTCGCGCGATCACCTGCGCACGAACTTCTGGATGCTGCGGCTGCCGCGATCCAGTCCGATCCAAGACTCCGAGGACTCCGCGACGTAGAAACTGCCTTCGGAATCGACAGCAATGCCGTGGGGCGCGCAGAAGAGCCCCGGCCCCGGGTCGCTGACCACGCGGCCCCTGACCATCGGATTCCGAGACGGCGCCGTGGGTAGTGCCAGCGCAACGCCACCGATCTCGGCATCGTCGGTGTCGACGCCTCCACCCCAGCGAGCCAGCACCGTGCCATCCCCGCTGAGCACCGTGACGCGGTGTGCCAGCTCGGCGACGTAGAAGGCGCCGTCCGGGCCCTTTCGCACACTCTGGGGCAGCAGGAGATTGTCCCACTGGCCGAGAAACTCGCCGTTCGGCGTGAAGAACTGGACTCGGTTGTTGAAGCGGTCGGCGACGTACAGGGTGTCGCCGTCCTCGTGGTCGATGAACACGCTGTGGACCGTGTTGAACTCCCCTGGCCCGCTCCCGGGCGAGCCCCACGAGAACTTCAGCTCACCGTGTGGGCTGAAGCAGTGGACATTGGCGTTGCCGTAGCCGTCTGTGACATAGATGTCGCCGTTCGAGGCAACGGTGGCGTGCGTCGGCCTGTTGAACGGTTTGCCGCTGAACGCGGGGGCGTTCTGGTTGGCGCTGCCGAGGGTCAGGACGAGCCTGCCGTCGTTCGTCCACTTCCGGACGGTGTGGTCCCGGCTGTCGGCGGTGTAGACGAAGCCATCCCGCCCGACGCTGAGTCCATGGGGGAAGGTGAAATAGTGCTCGCCGCCGATCTCGCCCCACGCGTCGAGGAACCGGCCCTCCCTGTCGAAGATCATCACCGGGTGCGTGCCGCGGCAGAACACGAAGACGTTGTCGTCGCGATCCACACCGACGTCGGCGACCTCGACGAAGGTCCAGCCTTTCGGACGCCTGAAGAAGCCGTCGATCACCTCGTACCGATCGCGTCCGATCTCGACGTCCATGAGCCCTCCATGCCGCTAGCGAGGCGCCGAGGTTAACGCCTCGGGACCTGTGAATCCGGCCACCCGGTGGGGTCTTGTTGCTGCGGTGCAACGGGACTATCGGTCATAGGGTCCTAGGACCATTGACAGCGGACCGAGGTACCGCTCTGATACACAGAGTGGCCTGATTTTCAGGGGCATGGGCCGCCGAATTAATCTTGAGGGGACCGCCATCATTACGTCGCCAGCTGTTTCGCCGACCCCTGCGCCGCTCTCCACTGTTATCGGCGCACCGGCCGTCACCGCCACCACACCAGTTGCCACTGCCGTCGCCCTGGAGCTCCGGGCACTCGGCGTCGAACACTTCTTCCTCATGACGGGGCGCGACAACCTGCTGTGGATCGCGCTGGACGCCATCGGGATCCGGCAGATCCTGACTCGCAGCGAATCGGCCGCGGTCTACATGGCGGATGCCTACGCGCGCCTGACCGGGAAGCCGACGTTCGTCTACGGCGCCTACGGCCCGGGGGCTGCCAACGTCGCCGGGAGCATGGCGGAGCCGTTCTGGTCGGGCAGCCCGGTCATCGCGCTGACGTCCGCGATGCGCCGAGCGGACCGGTCGCGCAGCGAGTACCAGGAACTCGACCAGATGCCGATGTTCTCGTCGGTGACCAAGTGGGGTGCCGAGGCCTCGGTTCCGGTGAACGTCCCACGGCTGGTGCGCGAGGCGGCCCGCCGAGCCCTGAGCGGCGCACCGGGTCCCGTATACCTGGGCATCCCCAACGACCTCCTCGAGGCCGACATCGCTGACTACCACGAGCCGGCGCTGCGAGACGAGCCCGTCGAGATGCCGCTCGCTCGCCCGGCTGCAACCGCTGCGGACGCCGAAGCGGTCGTGCGGGCTCTTACGGGCGCCTGCCGGCCGATCATCATCGCCGGCAACGGGATCCATCAGTCCGGGGCCCACGACGCGCTCCGGCGAACGGCCGAGCGCCTAGGAATCCCGGTCGCCACGAGCAGTGCGGGCAAGGGAAGCATCGCCGAAACGCACGAGCTGGCCCTGGGCAGCGTCGGGCGCTACTCCCGCAACTACGCCAACGCCGCGGTGCGCGACGCCGACTTGATCCTCGCGATCGGGACCCAGCTCGGCGGTCTCGTGACAGACTCCTATCGGCTCATCAGCCCAAGTGCCCAGCTCATCCATGTGACCGTCGATCCCGCGGTGATCGGCCAGAACTTCCCGACCGAGCTGGGACTTGTCGCGGACGCGCGAACCTTCCTCGAGGCGGTGTTGGACGCCAGCGAGCGATTGGACGCCGGCCCGTCACCTGCGTCCGTGGCTCACGCTGCGAATCTGGCGCAGGAGCGTGCTGCCTGGCGCGAACGCCGGGGAGTAGTGGCGGAACGGGACGGCAGCGACGGCAGCCCGATGCGGCCCGAGTCCGTGATGGCGGCCGTCGAGGCGCAAATGGCCGCCGATGCCGTGCTCGTCGCCGACACGGGCTACGCCGCGGCCTGGGCGGGTGCGCTCGCCGAGGTCAGGGTCGCCGGTCGGCAGTTCCTTCGCGCCGACGGCTCGCTTGGCTGGGCTTTCCCGGCCGCGCTCGGAGCCCAGCTGGCGGCGCCCGAGAAGCAAGTGATCTGCGTCACGGGCGACGGCGGGTTCGGCTATCACGTCGGTGAGCTGGAGACCGCGATCCGCCTCAATCTGCCGGTCGTCGTGATCGTTCTCAACAACCAGACGCTCGCCTTCGAGGCGCATGTGCAGGCGCTCCTGTACGGCAAGGTGGTCAACGAGGTCAACGACTTCCACGACGTCGATTACGGCAAGGTCGCGAGAGCCTTCGGGGCGAATGGCTTCCGCGTAACGACCGCGGCCGGGTTCCGCCATGCGCTTGCCCAGGGACTGAAGCGACGTGGTCCCACCGTCATCGACGCGGTCATCGATCGCGAGGCGATCGCCCCGGTCACGCGCTACGACCGCGTTCGAATTCGCGAGCTATGACGATTTTGGCGCGGGCGATCACGATCCCCGAATACCCGGACATCGAGACGGTCCGAAAGCTCGCCGAGCAATGCTCCAACTGGGGCCGGTGGGGAGCGGAGGACCAGCTCGGGACGCTGAACCACATCCGCCAGAGCGATGTCGTCGCGGCGGCCGGCCTGGTACGCACGGGGCGTGTCTTCTCGTTGTCCATCCCGATCGACGAGAACGGTCCCCAGACCGGCGGCTTCGGCCGCTTCAATCCCATCCACCTGATGATCCGCGACGGCAACGCCGCGGTTACGGGGACGGTGGTCCGCGATTTCTACGGCGGGCGTGACCGCTGGATCCGCGGCACCGACGACCTGCTGATCCTTCCGCTCCAGTCCGGTACGCAGTGGGACTCGCTCGCGCACATCGTTTTCGAAAACCGGATCTACAACGGCTACGACGCGACGATGGTCGGGAGCAAGGGCGCCATCGTCAACGACATCACCAATGCCAGCGACCGCGTCGTCGGCCGGGGCGTCCTCCTCGACATCGCCCGGAGCCGCGGCCTCGACTGGCTCGAGCCCGGCGATCAGATCCATGCCGAGGATCTCGAGGAATGCGCGCGCTCGCAGGGTGTCTCTGTTGGGCGAGGCGACATCGTCCTGATCCGGACCGGGCAGATCGGCCAGTGCCGAGCTGCGGGCACGTGGGGCGCCTACGCCGGTGGGGCCGCCCCCGGACTCGCCCTCGACGCCGCCCCCTGGATCTTCGACCGCCAACTGGCCGCCGTGGCCTGTGACACGTGGGGCCTGGAAGTCCTGCCCAATCAGACCGCCGACGTGTTCCAGCCCCTCCACATCATCCTGATCGTGTCGATGGGACTGCTGATCGGCGAGATCTTCGACCTCGAGGCCCTCGCCGAGGACTGTGCGGGAGACGGCGTGTACGAGTTCCTGTTCACGGCCCCGCCGCTCCCGATCACCGGCGCAGTCGGCTCGCCCGTGAACCCACTGGCCGTCAAGTAGGGCGTACGGCCGGTCGTCCCTACGTCGGTCGTCGGGCGGCGCGCCTCACACGGCCGGCCAGGCGACCGAGCCTCCGGGCCACGATCTGCCACACGCCGCTGACCGCCGGCCGCGGGTCTCTCCACCAGAAGAGCGCCCGGTCCCCGGTCAGCCACATTCGAAGGACCGGTCCATCCGGGCGCCGCAACGAGCTCAAGGCTCGAAGGATAGCCGTCGCGTCGGGGATCTCGTACATCCCGTAGCGACCGATCTGGTATGGCGCGGGAACCGGAACCGGCAGGTCGCTCGCGTCGAGGTAGCTCATCCACGGCAGGTCGAGCCCAGCCTTCGCGATGTGGCCGATGAGCCAGAACGGGCGCGGGTTGACCTCGATGATCTTGAACTGGCCGTCCCGGGCATCGAATTTGAACTCGACGTTGAACACGCCGCGGTAGTTGACGGCCGAGAGGACCGTGTGGAGCGCGGGAAGGCATCCGCTCACGTCCGCCAAGGGGATCGTCACGTCGGAGCACGTGTTCGCGAGCCGCGGCGGATCCATCCGCACGCGGCGCCGCGCCACCATCCCCGGGATCTTCCCGTCGCGGTCGACAAAGCCGTCGATCAGGATCGTCTTCGCCGGTTCCCCGGGGATCCACTCCTGGAGCATGAACGTGATCCCGTCCGCGGTCGCCTGATCGACGAGGCGGCGCGCCTGGTCGCGGGACGTGACGAAAAAGCCCTTCGTTCCGAATCGCCGGTTGTGGCGGTGCGACTCGGTCGGTTTGAGGAATCCGTTCGCCAAGTCCTCGTCGGAGGCGCGGTCGAGGTCCGAGACTTCGCTGATCAGCAGCGTCCGTGGGCGCGGGAGATCGAGACGATCGACCAGCTCGCGGAACCGATCCTTGTCGACGAACTGCTCAACGGCTTCGCGCGGCGCCACGCTTGCCGGGAATCGCTGCCGAATTTCCGGCGGGAGGCCGGCAACGGCCAGGGCCCACTGGTCGCTGCACGGGATCAGGACGGCCCGCGGCAACTCGAGCGACTGCAGGAATCCGGCCAGCGCATCCGCGTCCGATGTCTCGAGGAGCGTGCGCTCGGTCGGTCGGTACCAGCGTGATCGAACGATGATGTTGGCGGTGTCGTCAACGACGAAGCATCGGATTCCCCGTTGGGCGAGCGTGCGGAGGACGCCGAGCGCGGCGATGTGCGCACCGAAGATCAGAACGGAGTCGCTCGGAGGCGGCAGGGTCAGCGCTCCTTGGTGCGGCGGCGGCTCTTAGCGTCCGCGATGATCTCGCGGGCTGCATTCTGACCGGGCTGACCCGTGACGCCGCCGCCCGGGTGTGCGCCGGAACCGGCGAGGTAGAGCCCGTCGATCGGGAGGCGGTAGCGGGCATGGCCAAGGAACGGCCGCCACAGGAAGAACTGGTCGAGTCCCGGTTCGCCGTGGAGCGGGTGCCCGCCCGCGAGGCCGTATTCGCGCTCGAGGTCGAGCGGGGTCAGGATCTCCTGCTCCTGAACGAGGCCGCCGAACCCGGGCGCGAGTGCCTCCAGCGTCGCAACGACCGAGTCACCGACGGACTCGCGCGTCGCCGCGTCGTCCCACGACCCTTCGCGCAGCCTGTGTGGCGTGTACTGGGCGATGACGCTCATGACGTGGGTTCCGTTTGGCGCGCCATCGACGAGCGACGGATCGACGAGCGAGGGGACCGTCGCCTCCAGGATTGGCGACTCGGACATGCGACCGTATTTCGAGGCGTCGAACGCCCGCTCGATCGCGTCGATCCCGGGGGCGACGACGATCCGTCCGCGCAGCATCGCTTGGTCGTCTCCGGCCGCCGCGGAGAATCGCGGCAGGTCCCCGAGCACGAAGTTGACCTTCGACACGACGCCCGGCGTCCGGTAGTTGCCGGCTCGCCAGAGCATCGTCGGGCCGATCGCGACGGGATCGCAGAGCTGCGTCAAAGTCGACTTCGGGTCGATGCCCGAGACCACTGTCGACGCGGCGATCTCCTCGCCTGAGCGGAGCGCGACACCGGTCACCACGCCGTCCCGTGCCGTGATCGCCGCGACGTCGGCGCGGCAGCGGATCTCGGCTCCGGCGGCCTGGGCCGCTGCGGCCAAGGCATCCGATACGGCGCCGGGCCCGCCCACCGCGAACACCGTCTGGCCGGCCGCTCCTCCGTCGTTGCCGGCGGAATCGCCGAGCAGGATCGCGGTCGTGCCCGCCGACCACGGCCCGACCGAGCAGTACTGGACCCCGCGCCAGGCAATCGCCGCCTGGACCGCATCGGTTTCGAAGGCCTCGGCGACGAAGTCCGCGATCGCCATCGGGAGCACGCGCAGGATCGTGTGCGCGTCCCGCTTGCCGAGGCCACGGAACGTCCGACCCAGCTTCAGACCGGCGAGCGCGTCACCGAGGCCCGGCGACTTGATGTCGGGCGGGGTCTGGCCGGCGATCTCGCCGAGAAACCGCCCCAGCGATCGGACGAGCCGATCGAAGTCCGGGTAGCGGTCGGCATCGCGCGCCGACCAGGCGCGCAGCCCCTCGACCGTCCGTGCCTGGTCGGCCCAGAGCGTGACCGCCCGGCCATCGGGCTGCGGGGCGAAGACGCGGACGTCCGGGCGCGACGAGCTGCAGGCCGTGGGAGCGCAGGTCGAGATCCCGGACGACCGACGGCCGCAGCCGACCGACCGTGTGCGCCAGCCGCGGCACCCGGGCGCCGTCGAGCGTCGCGGTCTCGGCCGCCCCGCCGACGGCCCCACGCCGCTCGAGGACGAGTGTCCGCCGGCCCGCCTTCGCGAGGTACGCGGCCGCGACGAGAGCGTTGTGGCCGCCGCCGATGACGACGACGTCGTACTCGTTCGCCATCGGTCAGGCAGCCTTTCGGCCGCGGGCCCGGAGGACCTCCATCGCGGCGATCCGGCCGTTCGCGCCCATGATCCCGCCGCCCGGGTGGGTCGCCGAGCCGCACAGCCAGAGGTCGCGGATCGGCGTCCGGAAGCGGGCGTAGCCCGGCACGGGGCGGTTGAAGAAGAGCTGTTCGAGGGAAAGCTCGCCCTGGAAGATGTTGCCTTCGCTGAGGCCCGTCGTCCGCTCGATGTCGAGCGGCGTCTGGACGTTGCGGTGGAGGATGACATCGCGGATGTTCGGGGCGAACTCGGCGATCCGATCGATCACGGCGTCGCCGAACGCCTCGCGCTGGTCGTCCCACGTCCCGAGCTCCGGCGCGAGCTTGTACGGCGCGTACTGGACGAAGCAGCTGATGACGTGCTTGCCGGGCGGCGCCATCGACGGATCGACGAGGGTCGGGATGATCATGTCGATGTACGGCTTCGACGAGAAGTGGCCGTACTTCGCGTCGTCGTAGGCCCGCTCCATGTCGTCGAGGCTGGGCGAGAACGAGATCGCGCCGCGGAGATGCTCGCCCTCGCCAGGCAGGCAGGTGAAGTCGGGCAGCCGATCGACCGCGAGGTTGACCTTGCCCGACGAGCCGCGGAACTTGAAGCGGCGGACGTCTTCCTCGAATTCGGGGTCGAGCGTCCCGGGCTCGACGAGGCCGAGGAATGTCCGGCGGGAGTCCACCGACGAGAGGACGTCGCCGGCCTCGATCTCCTCGCCGTTTTCGAGGGCGACGCCGGTCGCCCGGCCGTTCTTGACGATGATCCGGGCGACCGGGGCTTCGGTCCGGATCTCGGCGCCGAGCGCCCGCGCTGCGGACGCGATCGCGTTCGATACGCCGCCGGTCCCGCCCTTCGGGATCCCCCAGGCGCGGAACGCGCCGTCGATCTCGCCCATGTAGTGGTGGAGCAGGACATAGGCGGTGCCCGGCGATCGAACGCCCTGGTATGTCCCGATGATGCCCGACGCCGCCATCGTCGCCTTGAGCGGATCGGTCTCGAACCACTGGTCGAGGAAGTCGGCCGCGCTCATCGTCATGAGCTGGACGAACACCGCCTGCTGGCGCTCGGGGAGCCCCTGGAACGTCCGGGCGAGCCCCGCGAGCGGCATGAGTGGCCGCGGGTCGAGCGAAGTGAGGTCGGGCGGGGTGATCGCGAGGATCGGCTTGATGAAGCGGGCCATCTCGACCATGAGCTGGCCGTATTCCTCGTAGGCCTCGGCGTCCGTCTTCGACCAGCGCCGCAGCTCGCGGATCGTTCGGCCGTGGTCGTTGACCCGCCACAGGTAGTCGCCGCCGCCCCCGGCGGGACCCTCGCCCGCTCGAAGCGGGGTGAACGTCCCGTCCAGCGGCAGGATGTCGAGGCCGTGCCGGGGCAGCTGGAGCTCGCGGATGATCTCGGGGCGGAGCAGCGACACGACGTACGAGAAGACCGAGAAGCGGAAGCCCGGGAAGATCTCCTCGGTGACCGCGGCGCCGCCCAGGACGTGGCGCTGCTCGAGGACGAGCGTCTTCATGCCGGCCCGGGCGAGGTAGGCCGCGCTGACGAGACCGTTGTGGCCGCCGCCGATGATGACCGCGTCGTAGCGTTCGGCCACGAGCCCTCCCCAAGCGACAGTCAGTTGATGTCGGAGAGGGTAGCCGAGGCCTTCGCCCTGGGCTGGCGCGTCCTGCGCTGTGACCGCGACCCGGCGGCGGCCGAGGAGCTAAGTCGTCGCCGGGCGAGACGCGATCGCGACCTTCTGATTCTCCAGCAGGTCCTTCAGGACGGGGATTGCTGCCTTCATCTCGCGCCTCAGGCCGGCTGCGATCAGGGGTTCCGCAAGGCTCAGAAAGCCCGAGGCGTCCATTTCGACCGTCGAGGTGACCCTTGTGCCCTCGGGAACCGCCTCGAAGACGTACGACGCTTCCACCCGAACGGGACCCGACGTCGTCTTGAATGCGATTCGCCTGTTTGGTTCGAAGGCGATGTACTCGTTGTCCGCCTCCAGCCGACGGCGCATGAACATGCGGACGAATGTGTGCTTCGTTCCGACGCCGATCGGGCCCTCGGTCGTTCGCCGAACCTCGACCAGCCCCGCTTGCCATTGGGGCGTATTCGTCTGGTCACCGATGTAGGCGAAGACTTCCTCTACCGGCCGCTCGATGATTCCGCTCTTCTCCACTCGGATCATGCTCTACGCTCCTCGCCTGACTGGATCGTGTCACTAGTGACTGTCACTAGTGACTAACTCCGGTAATATGGTCGTGCCGATGGCGACTGTCAAGGGACCGATGACCAACAAGCCGACCCGCAGTGAGCGGGCGCGGGCCACGCGCCTGCGGATCACCAAGGCCGCCTACACCCTCTTCTGCGAGCGAGGCTATTCCGGTACGACGATGGCCGACGTCGCCGACGCGGCCGGAGTCGCGGTGCAGACGGTCTACTTCGTGTTTCACACGAAGAGCGAGCTGCTCAGTCGCACGTACGACTTCGCGGTACTCGGGGAGGACGAGCCCCTTCCTCCCGAGTTGCAGCCCTGGTACGCGCAGATGACCGCCGAGCCGGAGCTGGCCGACGCCCTTCGGCACATGGTGACCGGGATCGGCGCAATCCTCGCCCGGGCCATGCCGCTCGACACAGTCGTCCGCGCAAGCGCGGTGAGCGACCCCGATGCGGCGCGAATTCGCGCATTCCACGAGCGATGGCGAGCGGAGGGATACCGCGCGATGCTCGAGATCCTCCGCCCGAAGTTCGCCCTTCGCGATGGGGTCTCCCCGGAACGCGCGACGCAGCTGCTGTTGATGTACGTCGGCGAGGTCTATCGCATCCTCGTTCAGGACTTCGGCTGGTCCCACGACGACTGGATCGACTGGACGGTCGCCACGGTGTCCGAGCAGGTGTTCGCGTCGGCCCGCTCGGACTAGTGGCAGTCGTGGCATCGTTAGCGGATGGACGTGAAGGATCGACGGGCTCTCCTGCGGCAAACCGCGGACAGCGCAGCCGGGTTCCTGGAGCGCCTGCCGAAACGGCCGGTCTGGCCGCCGGTCGATCTCGCCGCGCTGCGGGAGGCGCTCGGTGGACCGATGCCGGAGCAGGGCGAAGACCCGCCTGGCCTGATCGATGCCCTCGCGCGCGACGCCGAACCCGGCATCGTCGGCACGGCGGGGCCGCGCTATTTCGGGTTTGTCGTCGGCGGCGGCGTTCCAGCGGCGCTGGCCGCGGACTGGCTCACGAGCGCCTGGGACCAGAACGCCGGGCTGTATGCGCTGTCCCCGGCGGCGTCGGTCGTCGAGGAGGTCGCGGCGACCTGGCTCGTCGACCTGTTCGGCCTGCCTGCCGGATCGAGCGTCGGGTTCGTGACGGGGGCGACGATGGCGAACTTCACGGCCATCGCCGCGGCCCGCCATCGAGTCCTCGAGGCGGCCGGCTGGAACCACGAGGAGGACGGACTCATCGGCGCGCCGCCGATCGCGGTCGTCGTCGGCGACGAAGCCCACGTCACGATCTTCGTCTCGCTCCAGATGCTCGGCCTCGGGCGGGCGCGGGTCCACCGCGTCGCGGCCGACGAGCAGGGCCGGATGCGCCCGGACGCGTTGCGCGAGACGCTGGCTCGCCTCGATGGCCCGACGATCGTCTGCGCCCAGGCCGGCAACGTGAACACCGGCGCCTTCGATCCGCTGCCGGAGATCGTCGCCGCCGTGCGCGAGCGACCGAACGCGTGGCTCCACGTCGACGGCGCCTTCGGGCTCTGGGCGGCCGCGGCGCCCGGGCTCCGCGACCGGATCGCCGGCCTTGACGGCGCCGATTCGTGGACGACCGACGCCCACAAGTGGCTCAACGTGCCGTACGACTCGGGGATCGTCGTCGTCCGCGACGCGGCCGCGCACCACGCGGCGATGACGCTGGGTGCCGCGTATTACGTCGAGACGGAAGGTGGCGAGCGGGACCCGTACAACTGGGTGCCGGAATCGTCACGCCGTGCCCGAGGGTTCGCCGTCTACGCCGCCCTGCGATCCCTGGGACGGACGGGCCTCGCCGACCTCCTGGAGCGCTCCTGCTCGCTCGCCCGCCGGATGGCCGATGGGCTGCGCGGCGCCGAGGGCGTCACGATCCTCAACGACGTCGTCCTCAACCAGGTCCTGGTCCGGTTCGAGCCGCCGGGCGGCGGCGACGCCGCGGCGACCGACGCCTTCACCCGGGCCGTCATCGCGGCCGTCCAGGCCGACGGGACGTGCTGGCTCGGCGGGACCACGTGGCACGGCATGGCGGCGATGCGGATCTCCGTGTCGAACTGGAGCACAACCGAAGCCGACGCCGACCTCTCCGTGGCGGCGATCCTGCGCTGCGCCCACGCCGCCGGAGAGTCTCTTCGCATCACCGCCGCTGGCTAATCAGGATGGATGCGATGAGGACATCGAAACCTTGGTTGCGGCGGCCTCGTTGACCTTCTATTTCTACGCGCCTAACCGCCAACATCAATTCGGTCTCCCCGTGATGCCGTTGGTTGCATATTCGCGGGTGGCATCCGTGGCCGCCCATGTCGTGGCCGCCCATCTGATGCAACCAACGGCATCGGCCGGGGACGAACGTTAAGCCTGGAGCGATCGCGACGACGCGGGCCCCGCAAGGACCATCCAGACTGCATAGATTCCCTGCATACTGGCGGCTCGCCAGGCCAGCCTCGGAGGGTCCCCGAACACGTGAGCGTCGGAACTGCGTTTCATCCCGCGACGGCTCCACTCAACCGCAAGCAGCAATGGCGGGAGTGGAGCGGCTACTACGCGTCGTCGGTCTACGCCGATGCCCACGACATCGAGTACAACGCGATCCGCGAGGCGGCCGCGCTCATCGACGTCAGCCCCCTCTACAAGTACACGGTCGGCGGCCCGGACGCACTTCGTCTCGTCGACCGGGTCATCACCCGCGACGCGACGAAGCTGAAGCCGGGCCAGGTCTACTACACGCCGTGGTGCGACGAGCACGGCAAGGTGATCGACGACGGGACGGTCCATCACCTCGACGACGGCACGTTCCGCTGGACGGCGGCGGACCCGCAGCTCCGCTGGCTCCGACAGAACTCCGCCGGTCTCGACGTGACGGTCGACGACGTCTCCGAGGAGATCGCGGCACTCGCAATCCAGGGTCCCCTCTCGCGGGAGGTGCTCGAGGCGGCCACCGGCGAATCGTTCGGCGACCTGCGCTACTTCCGTCGCCGGGCCGCCACGTTCAAGGCCGGCCGGAAGAAGGTCGCGATCGACGTCTCGCGGACCGGCTATACCGGCGATCTCGGCTTCGAACTCTGGGTGCCCGCTGAGGACGCGGTCGCGCTCTGGGAATCGCTCATGAACGCCGGCCGCGCCTACGGGATCCGGCCGGCCGGGATGCTCGCGCTCGACGTCGTCCGGCTCGAGGCGGGACTCATCCTCCTGGAGGTCGACTACACGTCGGCCCGCCACGCGATGAACCCGGACCAGAACTACAGCCCGGGCGAGATCGGCCTGGGGCGGCTCGTCAGCTTCGACAAGGCCGACTTCGTCGGCCGGCTCGCCCTCGAGCGCGAACAGCGCAACGGCGGCCCGAGCCGGCGGCTTGTCGGTCTAGAGCTCGACTGGTACGACATCGAGGGCCTGTTCAGCGCCCAGGGCCTGCCACCGGCGATCTCGCCGGTCGTCGATCGGTCGCCCCGTCCCGTCCTCGTCGGCGGTCGCCAGGTCGGTCGGGCGACGAGCGTCGGCTGGAGCCCGATCCTCAAGCAGGCGATCGCCCTCGCGTCGGTCCCGCCGTCGCACGAGCCGCTGGGCTCCCGCGTCGACGTCGAGTGGACCGTCGAAGGGCGCCGTGGCCGCGTCGCCGGCACCGTCGTCGAGCTGCCCTTCCTCGACCTGGAGCGGAAGCGGGCCTGAAGGTCTCGCCTGGTGCGGGAGCGCCCTCAGTACGACTTGTCGAGGGCGGCTCGGGCGACCTTGACCGCGATACTCCCGCCGGGGACGAGCAGGCCGACGGTGTCGGCGCCGATATCGAACAGCGCGTCGCGGGTGATCATCTTCGAGAGCTGCGGCATGAGCGAGTCGCCCTGGCGCACCTCGCCGGTGAGCGCGTCGATCTCCACCACGCCGCTTTTGTCCTTCGGTCGCCAGTGGAACTCGAACGCCCAGATCGGTCGGTAGTAGAGGTCGGTGTTCTCGAGGACGAGGGACTCCTCGATCATCCGATCCGCCTGGACCGGCTTCATCATCTCAGCCAGCACCTGCCGGACGACGTATGAGGCTCGATGCTGGGGCGGGACGACGATCGTGCCCTCGGAGGTGAGCGTGGCCGGATCGGTGACCTCGTGCTTCGGGCCGCTCATCGCGGCGGCGGCGTCGGCGACGCGGGCCCCGGTCGCGCCATCGGCGTGCGCCTCGTGGACGAACTCATCGCGACAGTGCTCCAGCGCCGAGATCGTGAATGTCCGGGCCGCCGGACCGGTTTCGGCGACCGGGTAGTTCGACCCGAGGATCGTGACCTCGTCGAACCTCCGGCGCGCTCGCCTTGACCGCGTAGTCGCGCGTCCGCTCATAGACGTACGTGCCGCGACAAGCGACATGCCAGAACGGCTCAAGCCGGCGCTGACTGCCGAGGAGCTCGATGTCGTCGGCCTTGGGACGCTGCAGGAGCGAGCCGAGACCGCTGCCGAATGCGTGCGAGCGCCGATCCATGGCGCGTTGTCGGACCTCTTCAGCGCCTAGTCGATCCTCGAGCGCAAAGATCCGCTCCGACCCAAGCTGGATGTCCATCGTCCACGAACCCCTCAACGGCTCGGCGGCGCCGGCACGGGATCATCATGGCCCGCCGCAATACGCGCGTCTAGCCGTCGTCGCGGCCCCGCATGAGCGAGACACGGAACGGCCGCAGCTCGCCGCGGGCGTAGCCGCCGGCAATGACCGGGTCCTCCGCCATGATCCGCCGAGCCGAATCCTCGTCAGGCGCCTCGAGGATCGTGATCCCGGTGTTCGTCGGCCCGAGGGTCGGGCCAACAAGGATGAGCGTGCCCTCCGCGAGAAGCCGCTGGAATCGCTCGAAATGGAGGGCCCAGACGGCGTTCTCCTCGTCCGTCATCGTTGCCGCGAAGTTCTCGCGGGGCGGGTGGATGAAGTAGATCCATTCGGCCATGCCCGAGACAGTACCGCGCGCCTTCCGCCCACATCGGCTGTGCGCGTCGCGGATAAGCTCGCAGGGCGAAGCATTGGGAGGATCGTTATGGAGCTGGCACCGGGCGTCTTCGTTTCGACGATCTCGGCCGACAAATGGGAACCAGATCCCGACGTCCCCGGCACCGAGATGCACGAACTGGTCCACGACGGCGCGGTCTGGGCGGGCCTGACCCGAATCACCTCGGTCGACGGCCCGATCACGTGGACGCCGGAGCAGCGGGAGACCATCCACGTGCTTGAAGGCAGCGTTCGGATCGAGATCGCTGACGGCCCGACGTTGGAGCTCAAGCCGGGCAGCATCGCGTCGCTGCCGGCCGGGTCGGCCACGACCTGGCACGTCACGACGCCGTTCAAGGAGTTCTGGGTCCTGGCCTGACGACGCCTCGCTTCGATCCGGCCTACCCGGCGCGTCGCTCCAGGAAGCGTTCGAGACCCGCGACCGCCTCGGGCAGGTTCTTCCGCCCGAAGCCGATCCGGAAGTGGTTTCCCGGGTAGCCGAACTGCGATCCCGGCAGCAGGAGGACGCCCTCCGCCTCGACCAGCTGCGCGGCGAAGTCGTCGATCGGGGTGGCGTCGAGCAGCCGCGGGAACGCGACAGAGCCGCCTCGCGGGCGGACCCAGGCGAAGCGCTCGGCGTGCCGCCGGAAGAAGTCGTCGAGGACGCCAAGGTTGTCGGCGACGATCCGGAGCGATCGGCCGAGGACCTGCTCGCGAGCCCGCAGCCCGATGAGGGCGAGGATCTCCGACGGCGCCGCCGAGCAGATCGTCGTGTAGTCCTTGAACGCCGCGCAGCGAGCGAGGACGTCGCGGTCCTTCGTCGCGAGCCAGCCGATCCGCAGCCCGGCCATCGCGAACGACTTCGACATGACACCGAGCGAGATGCCGCGTGGGAACGCATCGGCGCCGGCGACCAGCCGGTCTGCTTCGTCGAGCTCCAGGAAGCGGTAGACCTCGTCGGCGAGGAGGTGGATCTTGCGGTCGGCCAGCGCATCGGAGAGCCGTGCCCACTGGGCGTGGGTCGGCAGCATTCCCGTCGGGTTGTGGGGCGCGTTGACGACGACGAGGCGCGTCTCCGGCCGCAGGGCGCCGATCAGCCGCTCGACGTCGAGGCCCCAGCGCTGGTCCTCGCGCAGCTCGTGGAGCGTGACCTCAGCTCCGGCGGCGCGGCCGACCTCGTACAGGCTCTGGTAGCCGGGCCACGTGACGACGGCGTGGTCGCCGGGCCCGAGGAGCACGTTCGAAAGGCAGAAGATCGCCTCCTCGGCGCCGGCGAAGACGAGAACGTCGTCCGGCTCGATCTCGCGGTACAGCTCCGCGATCTCGGCCCGGAGGAGCGGATGACCGGTCGACTCCGTGTAGCCGAGCCTGAGGTCCTCCCACAGACCCGCGAGTTTCATCATCGGCGAGGGCGAGGAGGTCGGCCATGCCGTAGCCCTCGACATCCGACGCACAGAGGAGGTGCTCGACGGCGAACTCCCAGCGGGCGAAGTAGCGCTCGAGGGCGAAGTCGGCGATCCGCATGGGTCGACGTGTCGGACCGGCTCAGGCGTGTACGTCAGCCGTCGACGGCGGCGAGTGCAGAGGTGATCGCGCGGAACGCATCCTCGTCGATCCCGGTGCCGACGGCGAGCCAGCTGATCGCCGCGCCGCGGTCGACGACGACAGCCCAGCCGCCGTCGTCGGTGGCGATGAGCGTCCCCGTCTTGTCGCCGAATGGCGCATCCCCGGACTCCGTGCCGCTCGGCACGCAGCCGCTGCCATCTGTGCAGAACGCGCCCTCGCGAAGCTCGAGACGGGCCCCGCCCGGGCCTCGGTAGGCGATCTCCAGCCGGCCGCTCGCCGGCCCGTCGGTAACCGCCGGTGTCGACGAACCAGCCCGACGGGAGGACCGCGCAGTAGACCGTCCAGTTGAGCACCACGGCGGCATCGGCGAAGAACAGGCGGTTGTCGTCCGTCCCTGAGCAATCGGCGGCCGCACCCGAGCCGGCGGATGCCGAGGGCGACGGATCGACGGCTCGACGAGGGCGACGGCGTCGCTACGTGGCTCGTCGCTCGGCTCGGCCGGGAGGGACGGTTCCGGCGTGGGCGATGGCTCGGCGGCGCTCGATCCGGGGGCTCCTGTCGGCTCCTCGGGAGTGGCCGTCGGTCGGGACGCGGGAACGCAGCCGACGAGGACTGCGGCGGTGAGCGCGAAGATGAGCGCGGAAGCGAATCGGGGCAGGCGCATCTGGGCAGGGTAGCGGTCGGCGGGCCTCGTCGTCAGCCTTGACGTTCGGTGATCGCGGCCGGCAGCCTGACGATCGATGGGTCGACCCCGAAGACGTCCCGGATCCGGTCGGGCGTGAGGACCTCCGCCGGCGACCCGTCGGCGACGATCCTGCCGGCGTCGATGAGGACCAGCCGCGGGAAGAAGATCGCCGCCAGACCCAGGTCGTGGAGGACCGCGAGGATCGTCGTGCCGTCGCGGACGTTGAGATCGACGAGCAGCTCCATCGTCCCGACCTGGTGGCGAAGGTCGAGGTGGACCGTCGGCTCGTCGAGGACGAGCACCGGCGCGGCCTGGGCGACGGCCAGCGCGAGCAGGACGAGCTGCCGTTCCCCGAGCGACAGCTCGCGGGCGTCGCGCCCGAGCAGGTGCCCGACCCCGACCCGCTCGATCGCCGCCGCGATGGCGGCCCGATCGGCCGGTCTGGCGCCCCGGAACGGGTCCTCGTGCGGCAGCCGGCCGAGCGCGACGACCTCCTCGACCCGCGTCGCGAACGGCAGCGTCGCCTGCTGCGGGACCACCGCCAGCCGTCGGGCGATCGCCCCGCGATCCAGCCGGTCGATCGGGAGTGCCGCCGAGCGATGCCCGGCCCGCGGCCGGCTTCACCAGCCCCGTGAGGACGCGCAGGAGCGTCGACTTGCCGGCGCCGTTCGGCCCGATGAGCGCGACCCGCTCTCCCGCCGCGATGTCGAGATCGACGCCGCGGACCACGGCCCGGCCGCGGTACTCGACGGTGACGTCGCGCAGCTCGATCACAGCTCGTACCCGCTCCGCGATCGGCGAAGGAGGAAGAGGAAGAACGGCGCGCCGATGACCGCGGTCACGACCCCGACCGGGAATCTCGCCGAGGAGCCGCGCGGCGAGGTCCGCGAAGGCGAGGAGCCCCGCCCCGCCGAGCGCCGACAGCGGCAGGACGACGCGGGCATTCGGGCCGACGATGAGCCGGACGACGTGCGGCACGACGAGCCCGACGAAGCCGATCAGGCCGCTGACGGCGACGGCCGCGGCGGTGACGAGCGAGGCGAGGGAGAGGAGGATCGCCCGCTCCCGCCGGACGTCGACGCCGAGATGGACCGCCGCCTCCTCGCCGAGGAGGAGCCCGTTGAGCGCGCGAGCCCGGAGGAGGATGAGGACGGAGCCGATCGCGACGAGCGGCACCGCGCCCGCGAGCTGGCTCCAGGACGACGTGTCGAAGCCGCCGAGCAGGTACGAGAAGATCTGGCGCAGCGCCGCGCCGGACAGGTACATCGCCATCGCCAGGCCGGCGGCCAGCAGCGAACCGACCGCGTAGCCGGTGAGCAGGAGCGACGTCAGCGGCGACAGGCCATTGATCCGCGACAGGCGGTAGACGGTGAACACGGCGGCAAGGGCCCCGACGAAGGCCAGGACGTGGACGAGCCCGAAGCCGAGGAACGCCATGCGGATCGGGATGACGACCGCGATGGCCGCCCCGAGCGCCGCCCCGGACGCGGTCCCGAGCACGTACGGATCGGCGAGCGGGTTGCGGAGCAGGCCCTGGAACGTCGCCCCGGCGACCGCGAGCCCGGCCCCGACGACCATCGAGGTGAGGACCCGCGGCAGGCGGAGGTCCCAGACGATCGTCTCCGTCGCCGCCGACCACGCCCGATCGACCTGGATCCCGAGCAGCCGCTCGGCGAGGATCCCGATGCGTGTCGGCCGGCGAGATCGCGACGCGTGCCCAGCCCGACGCCGAGCACGAGCGCGACCCCGAGGGCGACGATCCCCCCGACCCCGAGGAGTAGTGGGCGCCGACGGGCGCGCCCGATCCAGGCGACGGTCGGTCGCCGGGACGCGAGCGCGCCGTCGGTCGTCATGGTCCGCCCGCGGCTACGGCGCGGCCGACGCCGCCGGGGACGGCGATGCAGCCGACGATCGGCGCGCCCGGGATGTCAGCGTCGGGATGGATCGCCACGGCGAGCAGCTGCAGGCCCTCGACGAGACGCGGGCCGGGTCGCGTGATGACGATGTCGTCGACGGGCCGGATCTGCCCGTCCTTGACCGCGGTCATGACGTTCCAGCCCGGTCGCGCCGCCAACGGCGTCGGCCGTGACGCCGTACGCCGCGTCGCCCAGGAGGATGACCTCCGGGTCCGCGGTCACGAGCGTCTCGAGCGGGATCTCGAAGCTCGTCGTGCTGCCGGTCGTGATCGGCTGCGCCGCCGGCGAGCTCGATCATCTTGGCGAGGAACGAGTCGTCGGCCGCGGTGTAGATCTCGCGGGTCGCGTCCAGCTCGTAGAAGACCCGCGGCTTCGCGAGTGAGCTCGTCGCCGCCGCCGACCTGGTCGAAGCCGGCCCGCATCGAGGTGGTCAGGTCCTTCGCCTCGTCCGGGCGCCCGACCGCGGCGCCCGATGAGCTCGATGTCGGCTGAACACCGTCTCGATGTCCGGCGCGTAGAGGACGATGACCGGTACGCTCGAGCTCACGAAGCTGAGCGATCTTGTCGGGTGGGTTGAAGTTGTTGCCGCCGGCGATGACGAGGTCCGCTTCGAGGCTGACGATCTTCTCGACATCGACCTCGCCGAACTTCGCGACGTCGGGAATGGCGGCCGCCTCGGGCGGGTAGAGGCTGAAGATCCTCGACCTTGCCGACGATCCGGTCGCCGACACCGAGCGCGAACAGGGTCTCGGTCGCGGCCGGGGTCAGCGACACGATCTTCGTCGGCTCGGCGGGGAGCTCGACCTTCGTGCCTTCGTCGTCGGTCAGGGTGACCGGGAACGCCGCCGCGGAGGCCGACGGCAGTGGAGTCGCCGTCGTCGCGGGCTGGGTCGAGCCGGTGGCGTCCGGCGGGATGGTCGGTGTTGCGCCCGGACCCGCCGGAGCAGGCGGCGACCGCAAGCGACGAGGACGGCGAGGCCGGCGCTGAGGCGGCCGCGTTGGCCGTGCCGGCGCACGGATTGGGGAACGAACGATGCGTCCAAGGGGTCACTCCGGTGGTACTCGGGTGAGGGCGCGGGGGCCGAAGAATCGCGAGCCCCTCGCTTCGACGTCGAAGGAGGGTGCTCGTCAGCCGGTCAGTCGCATGGTTGCCTGCCCTTTCTCTCGAAGGTGAGCATCAACCGCGGGCCGGCGACCGGACTTACGCAGCTCCCGAAGGAGCGGCGATCACCGTAGCGGGACTGTGCCGGAATTGCACCGGCTTCGCGACCACGCGGCGTCGTTCGTTATGGCCGGAGCGTAGCACAGCCCATCCGGAGGTCAGCGTCGGACGCTTCGTGGCGCTCAGATAAGCCGCGGATAAGGGCCGGCTGCGACCATGACCCCCTCGCCCTCCTCCCGCCAAGCAAGTGCCCGCCGGAGGAGGTAGTCCGCATGAGCCTGCGCCGCAGGATCGACACCCTGGGTCCGCCGTTGCTCGCCGCTGCCGCCGTCGCCGTCGTCGTTGCCCCGGCCCTTGCCGGGCCTGCCGCCCGATCGCAGATGGTCGGCCACGCGCCGATCCGCGCTGTATCGGACCCGGCGGGGCTCCCGGCGTGTCGCCCGGGTTCGCAGGCCGGCGCCGGCGAGGGCGCGAGGCTGCGAGGGGCCGCGTGGTATCGGCTCGACCCGCTCCTGAACGCCGCGGGCGAACTCGACGGCCAGCGACTGGTCGTCGGCCGGGTGGGACGGCGTGGTGCGCTTCGAATTGCCCCTCGGTGTCGAGTCGTTCGCGTCGGGGCCATCCGCCGGGCGAATCCTCGTCGGCAGCGACGACGGCCGGCGATCCATCGTCCGGATCATCGATGTAGACGGGCGATGCGCGGCCGTCGTACACGAGGGTCGCGAGCTGATCAGGCGCGCGGTCTTCGATGCAGCGGGCGGCGGGATCGTCGAGTTCCGCCTCGACCGCGCGACCCGGGCGGACCTCGGCGTCTGGAGCAGGCCGGCGAACGGCGCGAAGCCGACGCGGCTGCTCGAGCCGCTCGTCCCGAATGATCGAATCGGTCGCGTCTTCGCCACCGGGCTGTCATGGAGCACAGACGGACGGCGCCTGGTGGTGACCTCGTGCGGGGAGGCGGCCTGCCTCGTCCGGATTCTCGATCGGGCCACTGGCCGGGTCACCACGGTTGACGATCAGCGGATCGGGGAGGTCATCGGCCTGGTCGGCGACGACCTCGTGGCATACGGCGGCTGTCCGGGTCTGCCCTGCGACATCGTTGCAATGGACCTGCGGACCGGCCGTGTCCGGGGCATCGCCACGCTCGCGGGTCTTGCCGCGATGTCGTTCGTTGAGAGGGCCGGCGTCGTCGCCTTCGAGGACTACACCGCGCGTGGCCACCTTCGTGTAGTTCGCCTCGACGGAACTGCCCTGCGGACGATGCCGCTCGAGACGGGGCTGCGGCTCGTTCCGGGGTCCGATCGGGCGATGGCCGCAATCGAGCTCCCGGCCGGGGTGATCGCGCTCGCCCGGGGCAGCCGTCCGTCGCGTGCCCTCCTGCCCGCCAGGTTCATCAACCTCGCCGACGGTCGGCGACTCACCGCCGCGGAGGTCGTCCGATGACCACGCGCCATGTTCTTCGTCGCGCCGCAGCGGCGGTCCTAGCCGGGTCGCTGGCCCTCCAGGCCGTGCCGCTCGCCGTCGCCCACTCCCCCGATCCGCCAATCGCGTGGCCGCTCTTCGCGGCCGACGACGTCCTGCAGTTCCGCTGGAAGGAAGGCGAAGTCCCGCCCCTCAAGATGCGCAACGCGGTGGTCGCCGCCGCTTCAGGCGCGGCGGCCTCGGTTGCGTCCCGAGCGCCGACGATCGCGTATGCCGCCGGTGGCGCATCGACGGTCGAGTACGGCGCGAACGTGTTCTGCGGTGCGAATGGACTGGCGTGCGCGGACGGTTGGGATGCGCCGGACAGCTTCCGAGTCGCCTTCCGAACCCATGGCTGGCAGTTCGATTGGGGCCGCCTCCAGTGGTGCCAGCTCCAAGCGACGATCACAAACGGTTGTTACGACGTGGAGAACGTCGCGCTCGATGAGTTCGGCCACGTCCTCGGGCTAGGCCACCACGTCAACTTCGCCGACGAGTCCGACTACCTCGATGCGGTTGTCCAGACGATCAGCAGGGCCCGACCGAAGGCCGGCTGGGATGCCGACAAATTCGGCCGCTGCGACGCGGCAAAGCTCCAGCTTCGCTACGACATGGTCAACTCCGCCCGGAGGTACTCGACGTGCCTCGACCTGGCGACGGCGCTTTCGCTGGCCGTCACGGACACCTCGATCCGGCTCGGCGACACGGTGACATTCACCGCGACGGTCCGCGTCGCGGATCTCGCCGGCTACGAACGGCTCCGGGCGAATTTCGTCTCGGAGCGGAAGGTCGTGCTGGAGCGGCGCTCGCCAGGATCCTCGTCGTGGACGACGGTGGCAACGATGCCGGCGTCGGCGGTCTTCTCCGGGACGTATCAGCTGAGGGTCACCCCCAGCGCCACGTACGAGTGGCGGGGCTACTTCCTGAAGCCCGCCGACGAAGGCCTACGAGCAAGCTCGTCGGCGCCGTTCACGGTCACGGTCTCAGGTTGTCCGACGCCGCAATGCCCTCAGTTCCCGGTCCAGCAAATGAAGCAGGAGGACGCGGAGTGACGAACGCTCGTCGAGTCGGCGGGGTGGTGGTCGTGGCGATCGGGTTCGTCGCCGGCGTTGCTCGGCGACGCCACCGCCGAGCGCCGGCCCACCGTCGCCAACGGCCAGCGCCCCGGCGGTCAGCGCCGCGGCCACACCCGCCGCCTCGGCGAGCGCGACCGTCGGGAGCCGCCGCCGCCGACGCCGGCCGTGAGCGACGCGCCCCTCGCCATCCTCGTCATCGGCGCACAGCGCCACCCGGGTGAGGTCGGTGGCTTCACCTTCGGGCGGCTCAGCGACAGCGCTCCGTGGCTACCCGCGACGGCGCTCGACACGGTCCAGGTGCGGGCCGGGACGGAACTGCGCGTTGAGCTTGATGAGCGCGCCACGATCAAGGACTGGACCGCGCGGATCGCGACCGCGGCCGACGTCACGGCGGACGCGGTCGCCGGCCTGGCCTCGGGCGTCGGCCCCGCTGCCGTGTTCACCGCCCCAGGGTCCGGCGATTGGGTCGTCTCGGTGACGATCACCTACGGCCAGGGGCTCGGGAGCGGGGCGTACTACTGGCACCTCATCGTCGAATGAGGCGCCGCCGGGTCGGTCAGGCGGAGGCCGGCACCTGCGCGGCGAAGATCGAGACCTGGGCCTCTTCGGGCAGCATGACGCCCATGATCTTCTGCAGTGTCAGGAGGTGGACGCACGAGGCCCAGCTCTCGAAATAGTGGCAGGTGCAGTGCCACTGACCGGCGTCGAGACTGACGTGATGGGTGTCGTTGTCGCCACGGAATGTGAGCGAGAGCCGGTCGATCGTGATGCGATCGAGCTCACGCGCGTAGCGATTCGCCTTCTCGACTTTGCCGATCAGGGAACTGTGCATCGCGGCATACCTCCGTCGCCCCGTGAGGGCGTTCACGTGGCCGCGCCCGGTCGATGCACCATCCGACCGGTGGAGCGGTCGTGTGCCGCCACGATACACCCGCCGGCCTCTCCGGTCACCCCCCGATTCGTCCAGTCTACCCCGGACCTGCGGCCACGATCCTCGACCTCGGGCCGATGGCTTCGCGGAGCCAGCCTCGGACCTCGGTGGGCGAGGGCCGGGCGGTCGCTGAGGTTGCCTACGCTACGGGGCTGAGGTTCCCTCGCGACCGAAGTCGTCCTCGAGCCGGACGACATCGTCGAGCTCCGGCGTCGAAACCTCGAGGATCTCGCAGCGCTCCGCGGCCTCGTAACGGTGGATCCGGCCGGTCCGGACCCGGCGGTGCGCGCCCGGGCCGAGCTCCTCCGTCCGGACCTCGCCCCGATCGTCCTCGAGGTCAGGAGGAGCCGCCCGGACAGGACGTAGATCGACTCGTCCTTGACGTGGTGGCGCTGGAGCGACAGGCGCCGGCCCGTCTCGATGACGAGGATCTTGCCGACGTACGCTCCGTGTGGGCCCAGATCAGCTCGTGGCCCCAGGGCTTGTCGACGCGCCGCGCAGAAGCCTTCCGCCGGGTCCCGGACGGCTCTGTCATGAGCCGCGGACGAGGCGCTCGCCGGCCTCGAGCATCGATTCGCGGATGGCCTCCGAGGTCGCCTCGGTGTAGACCCGGACGAGCGGCTCCGTGCCGGACGCCCGGACGAGCAGCCACGAGCCGTCGTCGAGGAAGAACTTGAACCCGTCCTTCGTCTCGAGCGACTGCGTCCGGTTCACCGGCCGGCCGGCCAGCTCGGTCGGGGCGTTGGCGACGAGGTCGACGAGGAGGCGCCGCTTGACCTCGGCGATACTCGTCGCGCGGCACGTGGACGTCGATCCGCCGGTAGAACGACGGCCCGGCGATCTCGTGGAAGTGCTCGATCGCCTTCGACACCGGCCAGCGGCCGGCGGCCTTCTCCCGGAGGAAGAGGTCGAGCAGCATGAGGTCGGCGTAGATGCCGTCGCGCTCGGGCAGATGCATCCCGAAGCCGTAACCGCCCGACTCCTCGGCGCCCATCATCGCCCCGGTCTCGATCATCTTCGGCCCGATGAACTTGAAGCCGACCGGCGTCTCGTGCGTCTCGATCCCGTAGCGCTCGCCGAGCCGGGCCGCCGTCGAGGTGTTGTTGACGCTGACGACGACCGGCTCGCGCAGGCCGCGGTGCTCGGCGAGGTAGTACATCAGCAGGCCGGTGACCTGGAGCTGGTGGATGAACGTGCCCTTCTCGTCGGCCGCGCCCGGCCCGGTCCGCGTCGCCGTCGAGCAGCAGGCCCAGGTCGTAGCCGCCCTTCGCGAGGATCCCGAGCGCCTCGTCGATGTGGGGCCGGATCGGCTCCGGGTTGATGCCGCCGAAGTACGGGTTTCGCTCCTGGTGGATCTCCGTGACCCGGATCCTGCCGCCGGCCAGCAGCCGCGGGATCCAGCCCGCGCCCGCGCCGTACATCGGGTCGACGAGGACGGTGATGTCGGCCGCCTTGAGCGAGTCGAGGTCGACGTGAGCGGCGGAGGAACGTCTCGTAGCCCGGGAACGGGTCGAAGCGCTCGACGAGGCCGGCCGCCTCGGCGTCGGCGAACGGCCGTCGCTCGATCGCCGTCCCGCCGTTGCGCGGCGATCTGCGCCTCGATCGTCGTCGAGGATCTCCGGGCCGGCCGCCGCACCGGTCGGCGCCTTGACCTTGAAGCCGTTGTCGGTCCAGGGATTGTGGCTGGCGGTGATGACGATGCCCGCGGCCGCGCCCCGCTGGACGACCTCGTAGCTCGACATCTGGGTCGGGACGGCGTGGACGGCGAACGCGACCGGGATGTCATGGGCGAGCAGGACCTCCGCCGCCGGCGGCGGCGAAGTGCTCCGAGGCGAACCGCCGGTCGTAGGCGACGACGACGCCCTTGGCCTGCTCGCCCCGGTCGACGACGTAGCGGGCGACGCCGTCGGCGCAGCGGCGGACGTTGTCGAACGTGTAGTCGTCGGCGATCTTCGCCCGCCAGCCGTCGGTGCCGAAGACGATCGTCGTCGGGGTCGGCGGCCTCGGCGATGTTCGTCAAGCTCGCTCCTCCTGCTGCGCGACGCGGTCGAGGAGCGCCCGGACCTCGGTCTCGAGCTGGCGGGCGCCGGCGAGGTGGGCGGAGACGCCGTCCGACACGAACCGTCGCCGGCCGGGGCCTCGACGGCGAGGCGACCCTCCATCGGACCGGACGAGCAGGTCATCGGGGCCGACGTCGACCGCCTCGCCCGACTGGATCGACGCGACCGCTCATGCCGCCGGCGTCGTCCGGCGTGAGGCCTGCGCGGCCGGCGAGCGCCGGCCAGGAGCGCCGACCAGCTGCCGAGATCGCTCCAGCCGACATCCATCGAGCCCATCACGACCCGGTGGTCGCCGGCCGCGCCCTCCATGACCGCGTGATCGATCGAGATCGGGTGGATCCGGTCGTAGGCCGCGGCGAGGGCCAGCTCCGAGCCCGCCGCCGGCTCGATCAGCATCATCAGCGGCGTGTACTTCTCGATCGCCGCCCGGATCGCGCCGCGTCGCCAGGCGAACATGCCGGCGTTCCACGCGACGCCGGGCATGTTGATCAGCTCGCGCGCCCGGGCTTCGGTCGGCTTCTCCTCGAAGGCAGAGGAGCGGGTAGGCGCGGACGCCGTCGACCTTCTCGCCGCGCATCGTGTCGGGCCGGAGGTAGCCGTAGTCGGTCGACGGGTAGGTCGGGCTGGATGCCGAGCGTCACGAGCGGCTCCTCGATGTCGAAGACGCCCGTCGCGAGGCGCCCGACGGCGACCGACACGATGTCGCGGAACTCGTCCTCGCGCTCGATCCACTGGTCGGCCGGGAGGACGAGCATGACCTCGTCGTCGGGCCGGTCGATGAGCGGCCGTCGCGAGGGCGATCGCCGCCGCCGTGTTCCTGCCGCCGGGCTCGACGATGAGCCGGACGTCCGGGACCTGATCGCGGACGAGCTGGCCGTAGCGTCGGTCCGTCACGCAGTAGACGTCGCCCTCGCGGACGAGCGGCGCGATCCGGCTCACGGTCCGCTGGAGGAGCGACTCGTCGCCGAGAAGCGGGAGGAAGGGCTTCGGTCGCTCGGGTCGGCTGAGCGGCCAGAGCCGGGTCCCGCCACCACCGGCCAGGATCACGGCATACATGGGCGGTCATTCTAGTCGGGCCGAGCGATGCGGCGGAGTCGTCCGGGGACGTTCGCGAGCGTCGGCCCTCAGAAGCTCGGCGGCGTCAGGCAGAAGAGGACGAGGGCTTGCCGATCGGAGCTGTTGACGTTCCGATGCGGCAGACGCGAGGAATAGGTGATCGAATCACCCTCCTCGAGCAGGTGATGCTCGTCGGCGACCCACAGCTCGAGCTGGCCCGACAGGACGATGACGACCTCCTCGTCGGAGTCGTGGGCATATGGCTCCTCGCCAGTGCCACCGCCCGGCTCGATCGTCGACAGGATCACCTGGAGCCGGGCGGTCATGTCGGACGTGAGGAACTCGTCGACCGCCCGGAGGCCCGGATAGGCGATCCGCCGGCGCTCGGCCCGTCGGACGACCCGCCCACGGGGAGCCTCCTCGGTGAAGAGCTCGGCGATCGCCAGGTCGAGCGCGCGAGCGATCCGCTGCACGGACGCGATCGACGGGCTCGTGACCTCGCGCTCCACCTGCGAAAGGAAGCTCTCCGTGACGCCGGCCCGTTCGGCCAGCTCGCGGAGCGTGACGTTGCGCGCCTGGCGCAGCGCCCGGATCCGCGGCCCGAGCTGGAGCTCGCTGAGCGCTGATGCCGATGCTGTGCGCGGAACCGGTGGCCATCGCGGCGGAAGCTCCCTCCAGGAAATCGCCGAGAAAGTGAAGTATAGCTTCAGTGAACCCGGAATCTCCCTCCAATCGCGACCATGAAGATTCGAATATCGCACGCTTCACGCGTTGACGATGCGGGATCGCTCCGCGTACCATCGGCCAGCCTGTAGCAACGCTACATCCCCGATCCAGCGTGCACGATCCGTCCCGCCAAGAAGAGGGCCCGTGACCGTCACCGAGACCTCGCCTCTACGCCGACCAGACGGGGGTACGTCGCCGCAGCCCGCCGGAACCGGCCGTGATGCCCCCGATGTCGAGCTCATCGACGTCACGAAGCGGTTCGGCGATGTCGTCGCGGTCGACCGGATGACGCTGCAGATCCCTCGCAGCTCCTTCACGAGCCTGCTCGGGCCGTCCGGCTGCGGCAAGACGACGACCCTGCGCATGATCGCCGGGTTCGAGCAGCCGACCGAGGGCGAGATCCTCCTCGACGGGCGACCGATCGCCGGCGTCCCGCCCTACCACCGGAACGTGAACACGGTCTTCCAGCACTACGCCCTCTTCCCGCACATGGACGTCGCCCAGAACGTCGGCTACGGCCTGCGCCAGAAGAAGGTCGGCCGGCGAGGAGGAGCGGCGGCGAGCCACCGAGGCGCTCGGCCTCGTCCGCCTCAGCGGCTACGAGCGACGCCGGACCTGGGAGCTCTCAGGCGGCCAGCAGCAGCGCGTCGCGCTCGCCCGTGCCCTCGTGAACCGCCCGACGGTGCTCCTGCTCGACGAGCCGCTCGGCGCCCTCGACCTGAAGCTCCGCAAGGAGATGCAGCTCGAGCTCAAGGCGCTCCAGCAGGAGGTCGGGATCACGTTCGTCTACGTGACCCACGACCAGGAAGAAGCGCTGACGATGTAGCGACTTGATCGTCGTCATGCGCGACGGCCTGATCCAGCAGCAGGGCGGGCCGACAGACCTCTACGAGCGGCCGGCCAATCGATTCGTCGCCGACTTCATCGGCTCGTCCAACTTTCTGGAGGGCACGGTCGCGGCGGCCGGTCCGGACCGTCGCGTGTACGGTCGACGACGGATCACGGCCTGACGCTCCTCGGCGAAGTGACCGATCCGTCAGCGACCGTCGAGGTCGGTCGAGAAGGTGACGGTCGTGATCCGCCCCGAGCGATTGGAACTCATGACCGAAGAGCCCGCCGCGGGTCACGGAACGGCGATCGCGGGACGCATCAACCAAGGCACCTACCTCGGCGACCAAACCGAGTTCCGGGTGCATACCCAACAGGCGGGCGAGCTGATTGTCCGCCGCCAGAACGCCATGGGGGCGAAAGCGAGCCTCGGACTCGGACCCGGCGACCCGGTGACGGTCTGGTGGCACGAGGAGGCGAACCTCGTTCTCGTGAATTGAGGTTCGAGTCGACGGAGTCCGCCGCGAGGTGGGCAGGAGGAGGAAGTCACGTGACACAGAGAGACGTCGATCTCGACGCGATGTTCAAGCGGATGGCCGAGACCAGGATCAACCGGCGAGGGTTCCTTGCGGCTGCGGGCTATCGAGCTTTGCGGCGTTCCTCGCGGCGTGCTCGGCCGGGGGCTCGGATTCGTCCGCGGCGCCGACCACCGCAGCGGGCTCGACCGCGCCGTCGACGGCCGCATCCGTGGCGCCCTCTCCGGCAGCCTCGTACGTGACCGAGACCGAGTTGATCATGTACAACTGGAGCAATTACGTCTCGGAAGACAACATGGCGGCCTTCAAGGCCGAGTACGGCGTTACCAAGTTCCAGTACGACATCTTCGACAACAACGACGTGTTGATGGCCAAGCTCCAGGGTGGGGCAACCGGCTACGACATCGCGGCGCCGACGAACAACTACCTGCCCGCGATGATCGAGGAGGGCTTCCTGCAGAAGCTCGACATGTCCCGGATCCCGAACATGGAGCGGATCAACCCGACCTTCCGCAAGCAATGGTGGGACCCGAACGAGGAGTACGCGGTCCCCAAGGACTACGGGACGACGGGCATCCTGTACCGGTCCGAGATGATCCCAAGCATCCCCCAGTCGTGGAAAGAGTTCTACGACATGGTCAAGGGCCCGGCATCGGGCAAGGTCATCTTCGTTGACTCCCGCGATGACGTCTTCATCTTCCCGCTGAAGATGCTCGGCTTCTCACTCAACTCGGTCGAGAAGAGGACCTCGACGCGGCCCGGACCGTTCTCCTCGACGTGGCGCCGCATCTGTACGGCCTCGACTCGAACCTGTATGGCCAGACGATGGCCGACGGGACGGCGTCGATGACCCTGGGCTGGACAGGCCCACTGGGCCAGGAGATGAAGGACACGCCGCGACAAGGGCTACGTGGTGCCATCGGAGGGGACCGCCTTCTGGCTCGACACCTGGGTAATGCTTGCGGACGCACCCCATCCGAACATCTCCTACGCCTGGCTCGACTTCATCCATCGACCCGAGATCCAGGCTGAGGAAACGAACTACAACCTGTACGCGACGCCCAACGACGACGCCAAGGAGTTCGTGGACCCGGCGATCCTTGCCGACACGGCGATCTTCCCGCCGGACGACGTGATCTCGAAGCTCGAGGCCCAGAAGGACACCTCGGCCAGCACCCAGCGCAACGACATCTGGGAAGAGTTCAAGTCCAAGGTTGCCGGCTGACCTTCGGGTCGGAGGCCAATCTCAATGGCCGCGCCAGCGGAATCCCGGGTGCGAGCGGAGCCTGCGCGAAGTCGGCTTCGCTCGCTCCCTTCTGACCACAGCCCTCCTCGCGCCGGCGGGCCTCTGGTACCTGGTCATGCTCGTCCTCCCGCTGGTAATCGTCGTCATCTTCTCGTTCGGCGTCCGGGCCAAGAATGGCGGCTACGAGCCCGCCTTCGTCTTCGACAACTACGTCCGGGCGATCGAGAAGTCCGACCCGTTCATCACCAGCCTCCAGATGGCGATCGGTGGCACGATCGGCTGTCTTCTCGTTGGCCTGCCCCTGGCGTACTTCCTCGCGACGCGAGCTGGCCGGTACAAGGGCGTCCTCGTCCTCCTGCTCGTCGTCCCGTTCTGGACGAGCTTCCTGATCCGGACGTACGCCTGGTTAATGATCCTGGGTCCGAACCTCGGCCTGGCAGGACAGCTCAAGGCCCTGACCGGCATCGATGTCCAGATCCTCGGCAGCACCTTCGCCGTCCTGCTCGGACTGATCTACGGCTACCTGCCGCTGATGATCTTCCCGCTCTACGTGACGCTGGAGCGGATGGACCGGACGCTGGTCGAGGCGTCCAAGGATCTCGGTGCAGGCCGGTGGGCGACGTTCCGCCAAGTTACCCTGCCGATCGCCCTGCCGGGCCTCGTGACAGGCAGCATCCTGGTGTTCATCCCGATGATGGGCGAGTACGTCGTCCCACAGCTGCTGGGCCTCGGCCGGACGTACCTGATGGGCAATGCCCTGGTAAATGACTTCCTCGAGTCGCGCAACTGGCCGGCCGGCGCCGCCCGGGCCGTCATGTTGATCTGGATCATGATCCTGACGATCGCGGGCTACCTGTGGTTCGTGAACCGCGGCCGGCGAACGCGCGAAGTGAGCGTCCTGTGACGGCCGTCGCGATCGCCCCGACGAAGGCCGCCGGGCGGGCCGATCGCTGGTCTGGGCTGGTCGAGTTCTACTTCCGCTTCCACGCCATCGCGGTGTACGCCTTCCTCTACCTGCCGATCATCGTCGTCGTGATCTTCGCCTTCAATGGAACCGATCGGGTCGTCACCAAGTGGGGTGGCTTTTCGCTCAAGTGGTTCGAGACGGCCATCAACGATGAGGTCGTCCGGCGCGGCCCTCAGCAACAGCTTCATTGTCGCGATTCCGAACGCGATTCTGGCCACCGCATTCGGGACGATGGCCGCGCTCGGCCTGCAACGCGTGGGAAGGAAGCTCCGGACGGCGTTCGACGCGCTGACCTACGTCAGCGTCATCGTGCCCGAGATCGTGATCGCCCTGTCGACGCTCGTCCTGTTCGCGACCGCCTTCGACGCAACTCGGTCGGCCTTCGGCGTTCGGGTGAACTTCGGCTATCCGACGATCATCGCGGCCCATGTCCTCTTCAACACCAGCCTCGTCCTGCTCCTCGTCCGCGCACGATTGTCAGGAATGGACCGGACCCTGACGGATGCCAGCGCGGACCTGTTCGCGACGCCGTGGCGGACGTTCCAGCAGATCACGTTCCCGCAGCTGCTGCCGGCGATCGTCGCGGGCTTCCTGCTCTCCTTCACGTTCAGCTTCGACGATTACGTGATCACCACCTTCACGTCGGGCCCGGGCTCGTCGACCCTTCCGCTCTACATCTTCGGCCAGGTCCGGCGTGGCGTGACGCCCGAGACGAACGCGGTCGCCGCGATGATGCTCGCGTTGACGCTGGTGACCCTGTTTGTCGGCCAGCTCTTCCTGGCTCGGCAGGCGCGGCGGAGCGGCCGCCGTGGCGATGCCGGGATGGTGTCGGTCGTTGTCGAGCGCTGAGTCGCCGACCCGTAGCCGCCGCGTGACCTAGCCCGCGGGGATCGGCTCGGGCTGCCGGACGCCGGCCTCGGACGCGAGGAGCGCCGCCTTGTCGGTCCGCTCCCACGGCAGGTCGAGGTCCGGCCGCCCGAAGTGCCCGTACGCCGCGGTCTGGCGGTAGATCGGCCGTCGCAGGTCGAGGGCGGAGATGATCGAAGCGGGGCGGAGGTCGAAGTGCCGCTCGATCATCGCCTGGATATCCGAGTCCGGGATCCTTGCCGTCCCGAACGACTCGACCGAGATCGAGATCGGGTGAGCGATGCCGATGCCGTAGGCAAGCTCGATCTCGAAGCGGTCGGCGATGCCCGCGGCGACGACGTTCTTGGCGACCCAGCGGGCGGCGTAGGCGGCCGACCGGTCGACCTTCGTCGGGTCCTTGCCGGAGAACGCGCCACCGCCGTGGCGGGCCATCCCGCCGTAGCTGTCGACGATGATCTTGCGGCCGGTCAGCCCCGAATCGCCCATCGGGCCGCCGGTGACGAATCGCCCGGTCGGGTTGACGTGCATGATCGGATCCGATCCGCGGAGCTCGCTCGGGATCGTCGGCAGGATGACGGTCTCGACGATGTCCTGGCGGAGCCGCTCGGCGCGGACGTCGGGGTCGTGCTGGGCTGAAACGACGACGGTCCGAACGCGTTTGGCGACGCCGTGCTCGTACTCGATCGTGACCTGTGTCTTCCCGTCGGGCCGGAGATACGGCAGCTGGCCGGACTTGCGGACCTCGGCGAGGCGTCGGGCCATCCGATGCGCAAGGGCGATCGGCAGCGGCATGAGCTCTGGCGTCTCGCGGCAGGCGAAGCCGAACATCATCCCCTGGTCGCCCGCACCGAGCTCCGTTGCGGCGGCGTCCTCGCGGACCTCGAGCGCTGCGTCGACACCCTGGGCGATGTCGGGCGACTGCTCGTGAACCGACACGATCGTGCCGCAGGTCATGTAGTCGAAGCCGTACTCGGCTTTCGTGTAGCCGATGTCGCGGACCGTGTCCCGGACGACCGATTGGAAGTCGACGTACGTCGTCGTCGATATCTCGCCGAGCACCACCACGAGGCCCGTCGTCGTCGCCGTTTCGCACGCCACGCGGGCGTTGGGATCGTCCTTGATGATCGCGTCGAGGATGGCGTCCGAGACCTGGTCGCACATCTTGTCCGGATGGCCCTCGGTGACCAATTCCGAGGTGAAGAGGTACTGCGACGCTGCGACAATGCTGGTCATGCTGCTCCCCTGCGAGGTTCCCGGCGGAGGGTACCACGCGCCTTCGTGGGAGCCTGGATGCCGTCCGCGGCGCGAGGCGGCGAGGCGGCGCGGCGCCGCGAGACACCGCCCTCAACTTTGATGACCGTCGTTCGCATCAAAGATGACCGTCGTTCGCATCAGGCCGTCCCGCGGAACGCCGGCCCTTCGAGGCCGCAGACATGCGCACTACGGTCATCAAGTTCGGAGAGGGTATCGTCGACGGAGGACCGGCGGGGTTCGAGCGCGGATGGGCCGGGCGGGCGGGCCCGGGCAGACTGGCCGGGCGGGCGGGCCCGGGCAGACTGGCCGGGCGGCGGAGGGCGGCCGAGCGGCGGCGAAGAGCCGGCGGTGTCAGCGGGCACCGGGACGCACGATCGGTCGGTCGGTGACCATCGGGGGATGCCTGCCCCGCCGGCTGGACGTGACTATCGGACCATGATCGGCGAGTCTTGGGCGATGAAGGGGCGAATGCGCCTGCGTGTGGCGATCGCTGTTGCGCTCGTGGTGGGCCTGCTCACCTGGACCGGGCCCGCCGCCTTCGCGGCCGATCCCTCCCGCGTGTCGAGCGTTCCGACCGCCACCCAGGTGACGGCATCGGCCGAGCAGACCCGAACCGTCGACCTGTTTCGGTCGGGCGCGGCGGTGACCCAGTACACCTCGTATTGGTGCGTGCCCGCGGCAGTCCAGACGATGATCAACCTCGCCACCGGCCGCTCCGACCGAAGCTACGCGACGCAGTCGCGGCTCTACACCGAGCTGCGGCAGGCCAACCTGTACCGCTACAGCACCCGCGGCAACGACGTTCGGGGCTGGGCGCGCGTCCTGACGGCGCACCTGCCGGCTGGGATGGGCTACGCCGACGTGAGCTTCTCGTCGCGATCGGCGGCCTACCTGGCAATCGTGAAGGCCATGGACCGAACCCGGCGTCCCGTCGGGATCGTCGTCGACGAAGGCGGCCACGCCTGGACGGTCGTCGGATTCAGCGTTCGCGAGACGCCCGGCGTGCCGAACTCGACTACTGTCCTCGGCTTCTACGTCGTCGGGCCGCTCGGGTCGCCGTCGGACCCGTGGCCGAAGCGGTACCTCACCGTGAGCCAGCTTTCATCCCGCTTCACCCGCTATCACGAGTCGCAGCGATCCGTCCCGTGGGAAGGGCTCTACGTGATCGTGGCTCCTCTATCCACCGTTGGGGCGGTCGCGCCGACGAGGTAGCCGACGCCCGGCGCTAGACTCGACGACGTGGCCGATCGCGCCGTCGCCTCTCTCGATCCCGCGCCCCTCGATGCGGCTGACCCGCTCGCCCAGTTCCGGGAGCGGTTCGTCATCGCCGACCCAGCATCTCGTCTATCTCGACGGCAATTCTCTCGGCCGGCTGCCGGCCACGACAGCGGATCGGCTCAATGGCGTCGTCGTCGAGGAGTGGGGTGGCGACCTGATTCGCGGCTGGGATCGATGGCTCGACGAGCCGCTGCGCGTCGGCGACAGGCTGGCGGAGGCGGTCCTCGGCGCGGTCGCGGGCGAGGTCGTCGTGAGCGATTCGACGTCGGTCAACTTCTACAAGGCGGCCCTCGCGGCCCTCGAAGCGCGACCCGGGCGGCGCGTCGTCGTGACGGACCGGCCGAACTTCCCGACCGACCGGTATGTCCTCGAGGGGCTCGCCCGGGCGCGCGACCTGGAGATCGCCTGGCTCGAACCCGACGAGATCGACGGTCCGCAACCGGCCGATCTCGAGGCGGTCCTCGCCGACCACCCGGGCGATGTCGCGCTCGTGACCCTCAGCCACGTCAACTACCGTTCCGCTGCGATCGCGGATATGAGCGCGATCACGGCACTCGCCCATGACGCCGGCGCGCTGACGATCTGGGACCTCAGCCATTCGGCCGGCTCGATCGTGGTCGACCTCGAGGGAGCGGGCGCGGACCTGGCCGTCGGCTGCACGTACAAGTACCTCAACGGCGGGCCCGGCGCGCCCGCCTGGCTCTATGTCCGGCGGTCGCTTCAGGGGCAGCTCCGGAACCCGATCCAGGGCTGGTTCGGCCAGCGCGACCAGTTCGCGATGGGTCAGGGCTACGACCCGGAGCCGGGCATTCGATCGTGGCTTGTCGGGACGCCCGGGATCCTCGGCCTCGCCGCCGCGGACGAGGGCATCGGCCTGGTCGCGGAGGCGGGCATCGACCGGATCCGGGCGAAGGGCATCGCCCTGACGGAGTACGCGATCGCGTTGTTCGACGCGAGGCTCGAAACGCTCGGGTTCGCCCTCGGCAGCCCGCGGGATCCGGCCCGCCGGGGAGCCCACGTCGCCATCCGGCACCGCGACGCGCGGCGGCTGACGGCGGAACTGATCGCCGGTGGGGTCATCCCCGATTTCCGCGAACCCGATTCGGTCCGCTTCGGCCTGTCGCCGTTGACGACTCGTTTTCGTGACGTGGAGGCCGGCGTCGCCGGACTCGAGCAGCTGGTGTCGTGACCTCGCGGTGATCGAGCCGGGCAGCGCGAGCCGGCCTGCTTCGCTGACGGGGCGAACGGCGAACCTCGGCGTAGCCCGACTACGCCTCCATCCGCAGCTCCTCGAGGTCGAGGTCCCGCTCGACGCGGCGGAACACGTCGTCGCTTAGGCCGCCGGTGTCGTGCATGCGGAGGAGCGCCTCCCGTTCGGCCTCGATGACGGACCCCCTGATGAGCCGATGCTCGAGCAGCTCCTGCTCGGCTTCGTCTGTCGGCCGCCTCGCCGTGGTGCTGGTCGATGTGGCTCGCCCGGTGGCCGTACTGCGCCCGCAGCGCATCGATCAGCTCGAGGTGGCCGGGCCATTCCGCGGCCAGTTCCTCGATCCGACTGACGGCCGCCTCCGCCGCGGCCTGACGGGCGTGCATCTCCTCGTGTCCTTCGCCGCCGTCCGCGGCGATCCCCAACCCGCGGATGACGAGCGGCAGCGTCAGGCCCTGGCCGACGAGCGTCGCGAGGATCACGGCGAAGGTCAGGAAGATCAGCAGGTCCCGCTCCGGGAACGGCTGCCCGTTGAGAGCGTCGTCGGCAGGGCGAGTGCCGCAGCCAGCGACACGACGCCGCGCATGCCGGCCCACGACACGATGAAGACGTTGCGCGGCGCCGGCCGCGGTTCGCGGTTCCGGATGCCGGCGCTGAGACGTCGCGGCACGTAGGTCGCGGGAAAGACCCACAGGATGCGGACGAGGATGACAGTCAGAGAGATGGCCGCGGCCAGCGCGATCAGCTCGAGCGGCGTCCGGCCGCCCCGGAGGTTCTCCAGGACCGACGGCAGCTGGACGCCGATGAGGATGAAGACCGTCCCGTTGATGAGGAAGAGCAGGACCTGCCAGGCCGACGTGCCGGCGATCCGGACGGACGAGCTCATCGAGCGCGGCGCGTTCCGGCCGACGTAGATCCCCGCAGCCACCGTCGAGAGGACGCCGGACAGGTGGAAGATCTCGGCCGGGAGGTAGGCCGCGACCGGGAAGAGGAACGTCAGCACGACCGAGAACACCGGATCGTCGATCCGACGCAGGATCGCGGCCGCCGCCATCCCGATGAGGAGGCCGAGGGCGACGCCGCCGGCCGCGACGAGGACGAACGAGATGCTCGCCTCGGCCAGCGAGAAGACCCCGGTCGCCGCCGCGACGATCGCGAACCGATACGCGACGAGAGCGGTCGCGTCGTTGACAAGGCTTTCGCCCTCGAGGATCGTGACGACCCGTCGCGGCACGCCCAGCCGCTGGAAGATCGCCGTCGCGGCCACGGCGTCCGGCGGTGCCACGATCGCGCCCAGGGCGAACGCCGCCGGCCAGCCGATGCCCGGGATGAGCGTCTGGGCGACGACCGCGACGATGACGATCGTCGTCAGGACAAGGCCGATCGAGAGGAGGCCGATCGCTCGCAGGTTCGCCTTGAAGTCGCGGATCGAAGTGAAGTAGCCGGCCCCGAACAGGATCGGCGGCAGGAACAGCAGGAAGACGATGTCCGGCTCGAGCTCGATCCGCGGCAGCCCCGGCACGAAGCCGAGGGCCAGGCCGCCGAGCACGAGCAGGATCGGGTACGGGATGCCGATCCGGCGAGCCGCGATCGCGAGCGCGGTCGCTGCGAGAAGCAGGAGCAGGACCGTCTCGATCGCCCCGACAGGCGACTCGGCGGCCGCGGCGGCCGGCTCCATCTAGCTCGCCGGCTCCAGGAACTCGACGACGATCGGCTCGATCCGGTCCGCCGGGCGGAAGCCGAAGATCTGGCCGTAGAACGAGAGCTCGGCCTCGAACGAGCGGACGATCGTCTCGGCCGCGCGGAAGCCGTGGTCCTCGCCCGGGAACAGCAGATACGCGTGGGGGAGCTTCTTCTCCCAGAGTGCATCGACGATCTGCTCGGCCTGGGCCGGCGGAACGATCCTGTCTTCGGCGCCCTGGAGGATCAGCACCGGGCAGGAGATCTGATCGGCGAAGTTGAGCGGCGAGCGATCGTGATACAGATCCTTGCGCTCCGGATACGGCCCGACGAGCCGATCGAGGTAGCGGGATTCGAACTTGTGGGTCTGGGCGATGAACGTCTCGAGGTCGCCGATCCCGAAGTAGCTCGTGCCGGCCTGGAACGTCTCGCTGAACGTGACGGCGCAGAGCGTCGTGTAGCCGCTCGCGCTACCGCCCCGGATCGCGAGCCGCTCCCCGTCGACAAGGCCCTCGGCGACGAGGCCGCGAGCGCCGTTGACACAGTCGTCGAGATCGACGACGCCCCACTCGCCCTCAAGGCGCTTGCGGTAGTCGCGACCGTAGCCGGTGCTCCCACCGTAGTCGACGTCGAGGACGGCGAATCCGCGGCTCGTGAACAGCTGGATGGCGACCTGGAAGGCACCGAATGGCGGAGGAGGTTGGCCCGCCGTGGCTCGTGACGATGAGCGGCGGCAGCTCTCCATCGGGGCCGCGAAACGCCGTGTTGTGCGGTGGATAGAAGAGCCCGAACGCGGTCCTGTCGCCCGTCGTTGGGAACTCGACCGGTTTCGCCACGGCGATGTCGGCGGGGTCGAACGTCGTCGACATCGACTCGCGAAGCACGCTGGTCGCGCCGGACGAGGGATCCAATTCGACGATCGCCGGCGGACTGGTTGGCGAGGCGCCCCGGAGGATCACCTTCCCGCCGTCGACGGCGAGGCTTGCCATCTCGGTGAAGGGGGCGTCGATGACATCGGCGCTCCCAGGCTTCGGGCCGAGCCGGTATAGCCGGTCCTGCCCGCCGCTTCGGCCGATCGCGACGATCGATCCGTCGGGCAGAAAGCCGTAGCTCGACCAGCCGAACAGCCAGTCGGGCGGGGCGAACTCCGCCTCGAGCTCGGCCACGGGTTCGGAGCGGCCATCGACGAGCCGATGGATGTTCATCCAGCCGTCCGGCTCGGCGACGAAATGGAGGACCCCGTCCGGCGACCAGCGCGGCTGGGCGATCCAGTCGGTCGGGCTGCCGGCGACCGTGGTCGGCCTCGCCGACGGATCCGTCGGCGGCGACGTCGGCCAGCCGCAGCTCCGTCCCGTCCCACGGCAGGTTCGGGTGCGACCACTCGAGCCACGCGAGCTGATCGCCGGCCGGCGACGGGCGGGGCGCAGCGATGAAGTCGGCGCCCGGAGACAAGGACCGTGAGCTCGCCGCCGTCGAGGTCGATGGAGACGAGGCTGTTCTCGGCCTCGCCGTGCCGCTCGAGCGTCTCGAGTTCGTGGTCCTCGCGAATCGCGAGGAGGCGGTTGCGGGGCCTGTCGACGACCAGGTCGGCGAAGCGCCAGGCTCTCTCTGGGGTCAGCGGTGTCAGTTCCCCGGCCGTGTCCACACGGTTCAGCCGGCCGGTGTCGAAATCGGAGACGACGACGAGGTCGTCGTCGACAACATACGCGCCGCCGCCGTACTCATGAACTCGAGTGCGGGCGTTGAGCCCCTCCGGAGTCAGGCGCGTCTCCGACCCGTCGACGTTCCGGCGCACCAAGACCTGGCGGCCCTTCTCGTCCGATCGTCCCTCGAGCCACCAGCGCACGCCGTCGCTCGCCCGAACCTCACCGAGCGTGACGATGCCTGCCGTCAGGAGGGAGATCGGAAACGGCGAGTCCCACTCGCCATACGGCGCGATCGTCGGCTTCGTCATCGGGGCAGTGTATTGGTGGACGCCGAAGAGCCCATCTTCCGGTTTCGTCCGCCGCTCGAAGTCACCCGTCCCGCGTCCGTCGATCCGAATTCGGAGTCGCCTGGTCTACGTCCCGTGCTTCCAGGACGAGACGTACTCGACCTGCTCGGGGGTCATCGGGTCGAGCGTGATCCCAAGCGCCGCGAGCTTCAGCCGCGCCACCTCGGCATCGATCGCCTCAGGCACGACGTAGACCTGCGGCGTGAGCTCCGCGTGGTGCTGAGCGACGTACTCCGCCGAGAGCGCCTGGTTGGCGAAGCTCATGTCCATGACCGCGGCGGGGTGGCCCTCGGCGGCGCCGAGGTTCACGAGCCGGCCCTCGGCCACGAGATTGACCCGCTTGCCGCCGAGATCGAACTCCTGGACGTTCTCGCGGACCTCGCGGATGTGGCCCTCGGCCATCTCGCGCAGGGCCGTCAGGTCGAGCTCCGCGTCGAAGTGGCCGCTGTTGGCCATGATCGCGCCGTCGCGCATGGTTGAAAAGTGCTCGCGGCGGAAGACGTTGACGTTGCCGGTCGCGGTGATGAAGAGCTCGCCCCACGGCGCTGCGTCGGCGGCGGTCATGACCTGGAAGCCGTCCATCAGCGCCTCCAGCGCCCGGACCGGGTCGACCTCGACGATCGCGACATGGGAACCCATCCCCGACATCCGCGACGCGATCCCCCGACCGACCCAGCCGTAGCCCGCGATGACGACCTTGCGGCCGGCAAGGAGCACGTTCGTGGCCCGGAGGATCCCGTCGACCGTCGACTGGCCCGTCCCGTAGCGGTTGTCGAAGAGATGCTTCGTCTGGGCCTCGTTGACGGCAACGACCGGGAAGCCGAGTGCGCCGTCGGCGGCCATGGCCTTGAGCCGGATGACGCCGGTCGTCGTCTCCTCGGTCCCGGCGAGGACCTCCCGGACCTGGTCGGGTCGCTCGCTGTGGAGCAGCGAGACGAGGTCGCAGCCGTCGTCCATCGTGATCTGCGGCCGCGTGTCGGCGACCTGGTTGAGGTGCTGGTAGTAGGTGTCGCGATCCTCGCCGCGGCGGGCGAACGTGGCGATCCCGTACTCGGCGACGAGCGCGGCCGCGACGTCGTCCTTCGTCGACAGCGGGTTCGAGGCCGCGAGGTAGACCTCGGCACCGCCGGCGGCGAGCGTCCGCATGAGGTTCGCGGTTTCGGTCGTGACATGGAGGCACGCCCCGATCCGCAGCCCCTCGAGCGGCCGCTCCTTCTCGAAGCGCTCCCGGATCAGGCGCAGGACCGGCATCTCCCGCTCGGCCCATTCGATCCGCCGGACGCCCTCGGCGGCGAGGCCGAGATCGGTCACGTCGTGGGCCGGCAGCGGGCTTCGGTCGGCGCTGCCGCTCCGGGCGTCGGCCCCGGCACCTGCGGGGCTGGAGGATGTGGTCATCGGCGGTCGTGCTCCCTGCGGCTGAGGAGGCGCCTGATCGGCGCCGCGAGGTCTGGCCAGGGTGATCCCAGCCGGTGGACGAGCCGTTCCTCGAAGCGGACATGCTCGGCGTAGCCGAGCCGCCGATAGGCCTGGAGGGCGGGCGGGTTGTCAGAGCGAACGTTGAGCGCCACCTGGTCGCAGGTCCGCAGCAGATCTGCGGTCACCGCGCCGGTGACTGCGGTCGCGTAGCCGCGGCCACGATAGTCGATATGGGTCAGGACGTTGCCGACGACGGCGAGGCGCGCCTGCGGGCTGATGACGTGGGTGCCCGCCGCGGCCACGAGGCGGCCGCCGACGCGGATCCCGTAGTAGACGCCCTCGGCGATCGACGATGACGGGAGCCACGACGCGAAACCGAGCTGGTAGAGCCGGTTCAGCTCGCCGATCTCGATCGGCAGCAGGCGTCGGACGTCCGCGGGGTACGGCCGGAAGCGGGCCTTGTCGACCCACATCCGGACCATCGGCGGACCCGGATCCACCTTGTACTGGGTCTGGACGGCCGGCAGGGACTCCGTGAGCGCGGCGACGTACGCCGCCCTGGGCCGGACGACGTCGCGGAGGATCGCCTCGATCCCGTCGTCGCGGCCCATGACGAACATCGGCTGCGGCGTCATGCCCGAGTATTCGAGCGCGATCGCGATCGATCTCGTCGCCGTCGAGCGCCGCGCCCCAGCGCGTTCGGGAGAACTCGCGATCTTCCAGGTCGCACAGCGCATACGCCGCGAACAGCCGGTTACGTTCGAGGAAGCCTCGGAGGAGGTCCCGATCCCGGGTCGTCTGGACCGTCAGCGCGCCGCGGGCGCGGCGACCGGAGATCGCGACGCTGGCCATCAGGCTCCCTCGGCCGCGAACGGCGGGCGGCGCGGCCCCGCGCCCGTGATCCAGGCCGTCACGAGCTCCGCGGGGGTCACGTCGTGGGCCGGGACCCGGACCTCCGTCCCCCGCGGCGCGAGCGTGACGTTGCCGACCTGCTCGAGTTCGCCTTCGGGCCGCAGTCCGATCTCGATCGATGCGCCGTCTGCCGTCGCGGGATCGATCGAGCTGACGGGAGCGCACACGAGGACCGGCACGCGATGGCGAGCGGCGACGACGGCGATCGGGTACGTGCCGACGATCGCGGCGACGTCGCCGTTCGCGGCGACCCTGTCGGCTGGGACGAGGACTGCGTCGACCTCGCCGGCGGCGATCAATGACGCCACTGCCGTATCGGCCACGAGGACGTGGGGCACGCCGGCGGCCGCGAGCTCCCAGCACGTGATCCGGGAGCCGCTGAACCCCGGCCGCGCCTCCGGCACGACGACCCGGACCTCGCGCTCGGCATGATGGGCGGCGATCGCGATAGCTAGGGCCGTCCCGAACTGGCCGCCGGCGAGCGTCCCGGACGGGCCGTGGACGAGGAGCCGGAGCGGGGCGCCCTCCTGTCGGGGCAGGGCATCCACCGCGGCGAGGCCCGCGTCCACGAGACGTCCGTGGTCGTCGGTTGCCTCCGCGACGATCCGGTCGGCCTCCTCGTGCATCGCCGCCGCGATCGCAGGCCCGTCGTCCTCGAGCTCACCAACTGCCCGATAGGCGTCCATGACCCGCCCGACGGCCCAGCCGAGACTGGCGTGTGTCGGCGACAGGTTCCTCATGGCGTTGGCGGCGCCGCGGAGCGTCGCCCGCCGGGCGTACGGGCGCGTGCCGGAGACGCGATCGGCCGAGAGCGCGAGCCCGATCGCGGCCGCCTGGCCGATCGCCGGTCCGCCCTCGACGACGCCGTTGCGGATCGCCCATACCACCGAGGCCGCCGAATCCGCTGAGTGCTCGACGACCCTCAGCGGCAGCGCTCGCTGGTCGAGGAAGCGGATGAACCGGCCGTCGACGCGAAACGCGGTCCGGAAGGCAGGCCCCGCGCCGTCGGCGGCTGCCTCGGCCTCTGCCGCCTCATCGAGCGCGGCCCGCGTCGGGTCGAGGATCGCGCTGGCCATCTCCGCCGAGGTGCGCTGGAGCGCCTGGGCGGCACCGACCATCGTCGCGGCGGTGTTCGCGAGATCACCCGCGAACTGGCGGAAGAATCGGCGTCGGCCCAGGTCGGCGCCGCCTTCGACGGGGACCGACGGCGGCGGCGCGACCTCGCCGCGGCCCGGCCAGCACTCCGTCGGCGTCGCCAGATTCAGCGGCGTCGGTCGGCTCAGGTCTGGCGATCGGATCGGCCAATGGCTGGCCCTCGGAAGCGGTCGGGTCGACCGACACGCGGCTCAGGATGGTCAGTACTTGATGACGCTGGTGACGCGACGGCCTTCGAGACGGTCGCGGCCCTTGAGGAAGTCCAGTTCGACGAGGAACGCGAGTCCGACGACCTCGCCCTTCAGCCGCTCGACGAGCTCGATCGTGCCCTTGACGGTCCCGCCCGTCGCGAGCAGGTCGTCGACGATGAGGACCTTCTGGCCGGGCTGGATCGCGTCGCGGTGAATCTCGAGGGTGTTCGAGCCGTATTCGAGGGCATACTCGACGGTGATCGTCTCCGCCGGCAGCTTGCCGAGCTTGCGGACCGGCACCAGCCCTGCTCCGAGCTGGTACGCCATCGGCGAGCTGAAGATGAAGCCGCGGGACTCCATGCCGACGACGATGTCGATCTTCTCGCCCTCGTAGGGCTCGAGCATGAGATCGATCGCCTCTTTGAAGGCATCGCCGTCCTTGAGCAGAGTCGTGATGTCGTAGAAGAGGATTCCCGGCTTCGGGAAGTCCGGAATCTCGCGGATGCGATGGCGCAGCTCCTCGGCTGACATCGGTCTGGGGACCTCCACCTGCGTCAATTCACGGTAGCCGGAGCGAGCGTTGGGCATGCCGCCCCGCTGGCCGGCGCACAGTCTACCGCGTCGGGTCAGTTCGCTGGCCGCTCAGGGCGGGCGCGGCGTCCAGCGGAATCGCCTCGGCGGGAGTATGAGCCGGTCGACGCACGCTCAGCCGACCGGCGAGTACGGCGCCGATGACCGCGACGACGACGCCGATGCCGAACGCCCAGGCGAGCCCGACCCAGGGCTCCGCACCTTCGCGGTGGCCGTAGGCGATGAGTGCGCCGCCGACGCCGCTTCCGAGCGCCGTCCCCAGCACGTCGGATAGCTGGAGGCCGGCCGTCGCCGCGCCCTGGCTCTCCGGCGGCGCCTCGCGCAGCACGGTCAGCGACAGCGGCGAGTAGGCGAACCCCATGCCGAGTCCGGCGACCGCCCACGCCGCGACGCCCACAGGGAGCGGCACGGCCGGTGAGAGGATCGCCATGAACCCGAGGATGCCAATCGCGAGTACCGCGAAACCGGTGCGGACGAACGGCCGCGCGCCGTACCGGCCGATGTAGTGCGCCTGGGTCCATGCGCCGGCGGTCCAGCTCAGCGTCGCGGCGGTGAGCGCCAGCCCGGCCACGGTCGCGCTCGTTCCGCGCCAGCCCTGGAGCGCGAGGGCGACGTAGACGTCGGCCGTGAAGAAGGCGAAGGTCAAGACTCCCCGAAGCAGCACCGCGGTTGGTAGCCCGCGAGCGGCTCGCAGCGTGCCCGCCGGCGTCAACCGCCGGAACGCTGGCACGCCGAGCAGGATTCCCGCGATGACCAGCGGCAGACCCGGGATGGGGCGAGCATCGGTCAGGCCGGCGACGACCATGGCTGCGCCGGCGGCGAGCATCAGCGCGTAGGGCAGCCGGCGCCCACGATCCGCTCGACCCGGATCCTCGGCAGCGCCAACCGCAGCCGGGCGGACCGCCGCGATCGCCGGCAGCGTCATGAGCGCGGCGACCACGATGAGCGGCAGAAGCCCGAGGAACACGAGCCGCCAGTGGAACGTGTCGGCGACGAACCCAGCGAGCGCCGGTCCGATGATGCCCGGCAGGACCCAGGCGGTCGACAGCGTCGCGAACATCCGCGGCCGCAGGGCCTCCGGCAGGGCGCGCCCGATCGATACGTAGGCGACCGGCGGGATCGCCCCGGAGCCGAGACCCTGGACGAACCGCGCGGCGACGAGGACCGGCATCGACGGCGCAAGTCCGCCGACTAGCAGGCCGATCGAGAACAGGCTGAGGCCGAGAACGAACGCGCGAACCAGGCTTCCCCGGTCGATCAGCAGACCGGCAACGACGATGCCGATGAGGTTGCCGAGGAAGAACCCGGAGAAGACCCAGCCATACAGATCGCTGTTGCCCGCGCCGAGGTCGCGATCGACGATCGGCATGATGTTGGAAACGGCGAGGGACTCCGCGGCAACGAGCGTGACGGTCAGGACGAGGCCGGTCGTCAGGGCCCGCCGGCCGGGCGACCAGAGTCCCGAGTGGTCGGCTGGGTGGGTGGGCATGGGCGAAGGATGCCGCGTTCTGCCCAGGTCCGCCGCGAGGCAAGGGCGCGGTGCCCATCGGACGGGATCCGCCCCCCTGAGAGGTTAGCGCGGAGGTGTCGGGTTCCGCCCACTGGCGCCGCGAGGATGTCTCGCAGAAAGCTCTCAGGAGCCCGCCAGGCGCTCGACAACCGGACCGAGCTCGTCGAGCGAGCCGACCATGAACGAACTGATCCCTAGCCCCTCGCGGAGCTCCTCGAACTTCTCGACGAACCGATCAATCGACCCGATGAAGACATGGGGTGAGTCGATGACTTCCTCTTCGGTCAGTTCGATTCCGGCCCGTTCCTTCATCCGCGCGATGACCTTCCGGGCTTCGCCGCGCAGGTCGTCTGTCACGGTGATCGGCCACTGAGACGGGTAGACGTTGAAGGTCAGGTCATCAAATCGATCGCCGGCCGCCTCCCGAACCCACGCGAGCTTCTCTTCGGTGGCCGCCCAGGTGATGCTGCGCGGGTCGGGCCGCTGCTCGCTCAGGAGCCTCGGCGCGAGTCCGACGATGTCCGCCTCGCGAGCCGCCAGCGTCAGCGTCCGCCTGCCTCCGCCGCCGATGAAGATCGGCGGATGAGGTAGCTGGACCGGCTTCGGTTGACCGTCGTAGTCGGTGATCGTGTAGTGCTCGCCGGCGAAGCTGAACGGGTCCTCGCCGAAGCAGCCCTTGATGATCGCGACCGCCTCCGTGAGGCGGCTGACCCGTACGCCGACCGGGTCGAACTGCAGGCCGATGGCGTCGTATTCGGGCTTGTTCCAGCCCGCCCCGATGGCGATATCGAGCCGGCCGCCGGACAGGACGTCGAGCGTCGCGAGGTCCTTGGCGAGGATGACCGGATGACGCAGGTCGTTGTTGTGGACGAAGGCGGCGATCCGCAGCCGTTCTGTCGTCGCGGCGACTGTCGCCAGGTACGGGATCGGCGCCATCATCGGGACGAGGTGGTCGGGGATGACGAACGTCGTCGCGCCCAGCGCCTCGGCCCGGCGGGCGCGCTCGCGCAGTTCCGCGGCGTTCGTCGCCGTGTAGTCGTCGACGAGGAACGAAAACGGTCGCATGGCCGGGATTCTGGGCCAACCGCAAGCAGTCCGCTACGCGCCCGGAAGAACCCGAGTTGTCAGGGAGATGCGTTTGGCGCATGATCCGGGCAACGACGGTGAAGCGACGACGCTCGGTCTGAAGTTCCTGGCCGCCAGGACCGAGCAGAGCTACTGGCGAACCCGACCCGTCATCGCGGAGGAGAGCGCGATGATGCCGGGCCCCGGGCGTTTGAGTGGTCGGGGACCCGTCGTCGCGGCGGCCCTGATTCCCGCATTGGTCCCGACGCTGGTCCGGCCGTCTGGGGCGATACTTCGGTTTCGACTCGCGGCGTTGCTGGCCGCCCAGCTGTTCGATTTCGGCACGTTCACGCTCATGATCGGCCGGCATGGGATTGCGGCCGAGATGAACCCGCTCGTTGCCCAGGGTTTCGATGCCTACGGGCTGCCCATCCTCGTGGTCGTCAAGTTCGCGCTGGTTATCCTCCTCGGCTCGATCGTCGTGCTGCTGGCGCGCGATGGGCCATCGCGTCCATCCGTCCGGGGCCTTGCCGCGTCGATTACGATTCTTGCGGTCGTCGGAGGCCTGGTCGGCGGGATCTCGAACGTCCTTGCAGGCTGACTGACCTTCCCGCCAGCCGCCGGGGCCCATTGACACCGCGGCGCCACTTTCGGCGCTGCATGCGCGGGAAAAGCTCTGTCGCGATGCCACGCCGTTCATGTTCCGTTGACTTCCATCCGGTACACCTTGCCCGTCCCCAAGATCCAGTGAAGGAGGAACATCGGACGATGTCTCTGACCGAACACCCCCGAACCCGTACGAGCCCGAGGCTGGCTGGCGATCACGACCGGCCTGGCGATGGCCACGGTCCTCGTCGCCCCCGCGTCGGCCGCGTCGTCGACGGCGACCGGCCCAAGTAGCGCGACCGCGCCCTATGTCCTGCCGGTCGCGGACGGGGTCCACATCACCTCGCTGCTGACCGTCGACGACGCCAAGTCCGCGTCGAACGGCTACGAGATGGTCGGGCATTCCCGACGGCCTCGGCATGATCCGCCAGGGCGCGAACCTCGTGCTCTACATGAACCACGAGCTCCGCGACACCCAGGGCATCGCCCGGCGCCACGGCCAGACCGGCGCGTTCGTCTCGCGCTACGTCATCGATCCGGCGACGCTCCGCGTCAAGTCGGGCTCCGACTTCATCAACCCTGGCGTCCTGTACTGGGACTACCCGACCGGCTCGTACGTCACGAGCGGGGCCCGCTTCGCCGACAACGCGGTCCAGGATCTGAGCTTCGGGCGGTTCTGCTCCGGCACCCTGTCCGACCCCGGCGTCTTCTACAACGAGTCGACCGGCACCGGCTACAAGGGCCAGATCTACTTCGGCAACGAAGAGGACGGCGACATCGGGCGCAGCCTTCGGCATGACCAAGGAAGGCGACGCCACGGCCCTGCCGCGCCTCGGCCTGTTCTCAGTGGGAGAACACGATCCCGGCCCCGAACCAGAGCGACACGACCCTCGTCATGGGCCAGGAGGACGGACCCGCGGGCAACGGCAGCCAGCCGTGGGTCTACGTCGGGACCAAGCAGAAGAGCGGCCCGGCGGTCGCCAAGGCCGGCCTGACCAACGGCGACGATCACGTCCTCGACGCCGTCAACCCGGCTGGTCACCAACGATGCCCAGTGGCGGGCGACCTACGGCAAGGGCGTCGCCGCACCCGTCGAAGCTCGTCGACAACGATTGGAACCAGACGCGGCGCCGCCCAGAACGCCGACGCCCTCGCCGACGGCCTCAGCCTCAACCGGATCGAGGACGGCCACTGGGATCCGAACAACCCGAACGACTTCTACTTCCTCACCACCGAGGGTGGCCAGAACAACGGCGAGAACCCGACTGGGCCGCTCTATCGCGATGGCGGCGGGCTCTGGCGTCCTGCGCTGGGCCGACATCGAGAATCCCGATGCCGGTGCGACGCTGACGCTCCTCCTCGACGGCAGCGAGGATCTCGGTGCCGGCGAGGCCAAGATGCACAAGCCGGACAACATGACCATCGACACCCACGGCAACCTGCTCATCCAGGAGGACCCGGGCAACGTCAACCACCTCGCCCGGATCGTCGCGTACCGGATCAGTGACGGCGCCCTCGGCGTCGTCGCCAGGTTCGACTCGACCCTGTTCTCGACCGGCGCAACCGCCGACCCGAACAGGCTCACGATCGACGAGGAGTCGAGCGGGATCATCGACACCGAGGAGTTCCTCGGCGACGGAACGTTCGTCTTCGACGCCCAGGTCCACACGCGCGAAGAACCTGCCGGCCGGCACCGGGCCCGGCACGGTCCAGGAATACGTCGAGAACGGCCAGCTGCTGACCCTCGAAGGTCGACGACTGGTCGAAGGTCTACGCGATCACGGACTGACCGCGCGGCTCCCGCTGCAGGGAGCCATCGCAACGCGACGAGGGCCGGGCACATCCCGGCCCTCGTTCCATGTTCGAGCGGCTCGCTCCGTGGCCTACGACCGATCTTCGGCCCGGGACACGGCGTTCCGATATCGCTGGTGCGCCTCGGCTTCGTCGACCTCGGCCATGGACGTCTCGGCGTCCGCGTCGGCCGACGTCGACCTGCGTCGACAGGGCTGCAGCCTTGGCGGCGGCCGCGGTCTTCGCGGCCGAGGTTTCGGCCAGCGCCATGGCTTCGAGCGCGCCCTTGGCAGCCACCGCGGTTGCGGCCGCTGCTTCGGCGGCGTCGGCCGCGGCAGCGGCCGCTGCTTCGGCCGCGAGCCTTCCCCGCCGTGCCACTGCCACGGTCCGCTCAGCGGCGCGCCATTGCTTCAACGCCTCTTCGGTGGTCTCGGGGGGTCCGTCGTTTTCGGGCACGCTGGCCTCCTGGTGGGTCGGTGCAATACTCCGGACGTGGCCAAGCAGGCTGAGCCCGTCCCCGAGATCGTGCACTACCCGAGCGGGGTGGTAAAGATGAAGGGCTTCCACCTCGACGGCGAGATGCACGGTGCGTGGGAGTGGTACCGGACCGACGGCAGCGTCATGCGCACCGGCGCATTCGACCGAGGCAGGCAGGTAGGTCCTTGGCGAACCTTCGATCGCTCCGGTCGGCTGGTCAAGGAGACCGACTTCGGCAAGACCTGACCGATCAGTCCTTCCGCTGGATGATCGCGAGGGCGTTCTTGCCCGGGTCGATGATCCATGCCATCCAGGCGAAGCCCACGTCGGCGATCCCGTTTTCGGTCTTCAGCCCGGGCAGGTCGTAGTCCTCGACGGTCACCCCGCGCGCCCTGAGCTCCTCGAGCTCGGCGCGAATGTCGTCGACCTCCCAGCCGATCTGCGTCTGGCTGTCGGCGGTCCCGATCGTGCTCTTCGATACGGCCAGCTTCGTGCCACCCCCGCAACGGAACTCGATCCTGTCGTCGTTCTTGGCGATGATCTCCAGCCCGACCTTGTCGTGATAGAACTCGCGAGCCAGGGCGAGGTCCGTCGCAAGCAGCACGGGATGGACGCGACTATTTCCGAGCATGAGCTGCGTTCTCGGCGAACCGAACCTTGACGATCTTTGTCACGACCGCCGTGGGGATCGGCCTGTCCGCAGGAAACTGGATCGTGCCCTTGCCCGCGAGATAGGGCGTCAGTTTCGCGCCGAGCGCCTCGACGACCGCCCCACTCGCCGGGAAGAGGCTGTAGTGCTTCTTGTACGCGGCGTACGAGACGAGGAACTGACCGCCGTGACTCCTCAACGCCGGCATCCCGTACGCGATCGTCTCGGTCGCCTCGGGGGCGGCGGCGTTGATCGTCCGCCGAAGCTCCTCGACCCCGGCGCGTCGCTCGTCCGACAGGGCGGCCAGGTAATCGGCCACGCTCGTTGGTCCGGCCATACCCGCCTCCTTCCCGTGAGCGACGTTCCTTCGCGGATCATCCCACCTCGGACGCGGACGCAGCCGCGAGCGCTCGCTTGTCAGGTCTGGAACTGCCAGCGCGTGGCGCCGTAGGGCTCGGCCGTCGCCACACCGAACGCGGTCCTTGGCGTGAATTCGTAGAGGTCCCACGGTGGCGGCCCGGCGCTGGGTGCGCTGTAGGGAGCGGTGAACGCGCCGTCCTTGACGGTCGCCGGCCAGCCCTGCGCGTCGTAGCGCTGGGCGATGCGCTGGAGCGTCGCGTCGTCAGTCACTTTCGTTGCAACGCCCTCGACGACTAGGTCGAGGTCGGGCAGCTTCACCGAAATGACGCAATCGGCCCGTTCGGCGAGGTTTTGGCTCTTGCGAGTCCCAGGGCCGCTAACGATGTAGAACCTGCCGTCGACCCACAGGGCGCCGACACCCGCGACATGCGGCCGTCCGTCGGGCCGGACCGTGGCAAGGAAATGGGTCGTGTTCGGGTCGCTCGGCGTCTCCAGCTGCTTCTCCGCGCGCGACCAGGGGATCGGCGGATGGCCATAGATGTCGAGGTTCGTCTGGTCCATGGTTTGGCTCCTTAAGCTCTCCGATGAGTGTCTATGAGACATGATCGAGAGGAGAAACTCATCGGCCGGGTGCGGGCGCGCCGTCGGGCCGCCCGTAGACTGGGGCGATGACTCGCTGGCTTCCACGACTCTGGCGGCAACCCTCGGCGGTGCTGCTCGCCGTCCAGCTGACCGGCGTGCTCCTCTACCCGTTCATGGACGAGTCGCCCATCGGCCGGGCCGCGCTGTCATCGTTCGCTTTGGTCGTTCTCTTCCTAGCCGTCCGGGCCGTGCAGGCTACGTCCGCGTTGTTGTGGGTCTCGGTGCTGCTCGGCTTGCCCATCGTTGTCCTGACCATCCTCGAGGTCGTCGACCCGCTCAACGCCCAGGTCATCCTGTGGTCGTCGGTCCTGCACGCGGTCTTCTACTTCTACACGAGCTTCGCGCTGCTGCGCTACATGTTCCTCGACCGCTTCGTGACGACCGACGAGCTATGGGCGACCGGGGCGACGTTCACGGTCGTGGCCTGGGCCTTCGCCTACACCTTCATGGCCGTCCAGGTTCTCTGGCCCGGGTCGTTCATCGCCGCCATCGCCCCGGAAGCCCCGCGGACCTGGTTCCAGATGCTGTTCCTGTCGTTCACGAACCTGACCAGCGTCGGACTGTCCGACATCACGCCGGTCCTGCCCCATGCCCGCTCGTGGGTCATGATCGAACAGGTCGCGGGACTCATGTACGTCGCCCTGGTCATCTCCCGGATCGTCGGGCTGACGATCGCCCGGCAGCGCGCCTAGCACCATCACGCCGCCCTGGGCGAATGTGCCCGCCGGTGACGCTACGGTCCAGCGACGAGCAGCCGCGTGACGGCGAACTCAAGTCGACAACCCTGGCTGGAGACTGGCTCACCGTCCATCTCGGTTCGTGTGCAGCTCGATGCGGCGGGATGATCGAAGATGCCAGTCACTTCGACGATCTGACCGATCGGAAGCACGTCGGGATGTTCACCGCTCGGGTCCAGGTTAAGGACGAACCAGTCAGCAAAATCGGATGGCACACTGGTCACGTCTGGCGCCACGAGCAGATCGGGACTTCCGCTTCCCAGGAAGAACCAGTTCGGCGTGTACCAGGACCCATCGACGTCGCAGTTACACGAGATCAGACGAGCCTCAACCGTGATCGGCACTCGCGGGAAGCAGGCCAACCCGATGCCGGGCGGCAGCGCTGCCAGGGACCCGATGTCGGTGGGCAGCGGCGGACAGTCAAAGTCAGTGGCCGTAATCCATGGCTCGCCGTCCCGGTCGGCGCTCGCGACCCAGCCACTCGGCAGCTTCGGCGAGGCGAGTGGGACGACCTCGTACCAGTCGTATCCAGAGGCCGAGACCGGGCCCTGGAGGACGTAGAGCTGAGACCCGATCGGTAGCAGCGGCTCCAGCATGCGCGAGTCGTCGCTGACGCGGGGCTGAGAACGGACCCGAAGCCCATCGTCTGCGAGGGTCGTCACGACGCTGCCGACGAATGACCCGGCGGGCTTGGGCACTGGGGGATTGGACCCGGTCGGGCGCGGCGTTAGGCGATGGCGTTGGTGACGCGCTCGGAGCGCCGAGGGACGGCGGTGGCGGGGATGGCGGCGCGGACGGGCGGCGCGGACGGCGAAGCGGGGGCCAGCGAGGATGCGCATGCGCCAACAAGGACCGATGCAACGATCAAGCGCGAGAAGCCTGGATGACAAACGCATGTCGAGAACCCTCGTGGCCCAACTGTCGCTGCGAACTGAGACGCCCGCGTCCCGGATACGTTGCGACCCTGCAGCCCCGTACCGTACTGGTCAGATGTCATCTGAGGGGACTCGGCCAAGAGACGAGGACCCAGATGAACCATGGCTCATCGACCTGTAATCTCGGATACCAAGTCTCCCAGTAGAGAGGAACGTCGTGAAGATCGTGGTGGTGGGTGGGACCGGGCGACTGGGCTCGCAGGTGGTGGCCGAGTTGCAGGACCGCGGGCACGAAGCGGTGGCCGCGGCACCGAGCACGGGCTTCGACACCATGTCCGGTAGCGGGGTGCTCGAAGGCCTGGCTGGAGCACAGGTCGTCGTCGACGTGTCCAACTCGCCGTCGTTCGAGGACGCGGCGGTGCTCCAGTTCTTCCAGACCTCGACTGGCACCCTGCTCGCGGCCGAGCGGAAGGCCGGGATCGGGCACCACGTGGTTCTGTCGATCGTCGGTGCGGATCGCGAGCCTGCCAGCGGCTACATGCGGGCCAAGGTCGCGCAGGAGCAGCTCGTGGCGGACGGCGGCGTCCCGTACACCATCGTCCGGGCCACGCAGTTCTTCGAATTCCTTGGCGCGATCGCCGACTCCAACACGACCGATGGCACCGTTCGACTGCCGTCGGCTCACCTCCAGCCCATCGCTGCCGGCGACCTGGCGGTCGCCGTGGCCGATGTTGTTGAGGGATCGCCGGCCGACGCCGTGGTCGAGGTGGCCGGCCCGGAGGCCGTCGGATTGGACGAGCTGGTCCGCCGCGTCCTATCCGCGACCGGCGACCCGCGGCCGGTCGTCACCGACGAATCCGTGAAGTACTTCGGTGCCCAAATCGACGACGCATCGCTGACGCCCGGCCCAGGAGCCCGCATCGCCACGACACGCCTGGACGACTGGCTCAGCCGACGCTGAATTGAGGAGCCGAGGAGAGGCCGGGGCATCCTCAATCAGGCCTGGGCAGGCAGACGCCACGGGTCTGGCCCGTCCCGATCGTCAGAGCAAGGCGGCGAGCATCTCGCCCCAATGGCTGATCGGAAATAGGTGGCCCGCGGCGGGGAAGGTGACGAGGGTCGCTCGTGGGATCGACGCGGCGAGATAGTCCGCGTGAGCCCGACCGACCTGGAGATCGGACTCTCCCACCCAGACGTGCACGGGCTGGCGAATATCGGCCACCGAGAAGGCCCAGGGCGTCAACGCGACGGCTTCATCGCTCGCGAAACCAGCCGAACCTTGTCGGGCGCCTTCGCGCAGCAACGCCTTCATCGGGTCGAGTACGTCGGGCTGTGCCAGGAGCCGGTCGTCGGCGTCGCCCCAGCTCTCCGCAAATATCGTCTCCCAGCCGTCGTCCGCATACCAAGCGCAGATCTTGCTGATGGCCGCCAGACCGGCGGCGCGGTCCCGGGCCAGCAATTCGACGGCGGCCTGATCTTCCGGCGAGAGCTCATCGAGGGCGCCCGGAACCTGATCCCTTGGCCCAGGGCTTCCGGCGAGGCCGATGGTGGTGACTCGATCCGGGGCGCCGAAGCCAAGGGCCAGGGCATATTTCCCGCCGGCCGACCATCCCACGACAGGGCACGGCGGGAGGCCGAGCTGGTCTGCCAGCTCGACGTAGTCGGCGGGCCAGTCGAGGAGCGTGCGCGCCGGTCGAGGGTCCGATCGTCCGTATCCGGGGCGGTCGACGGTGAGGAGACGCACGCCTGCCGCCTCGGTCGCTTCCTCGTCCGGGCAGATCAGGCGAGAGCCCGGGGCGCCGTGGAGGAGGACTACCGGCCTGCCGTCAAGGGCCCCCCACTCGCAGTACGCCAGCTGTCGCCCGTCCTGCAGCCGGATCGTGCGATCGACCTTGGGCGACGCGGTGGCCTTTGTCATCCCTGTCTCCTGCTCGTGCCGTTGGCAGGCCAGCGGGTCCATGATCGGACGAACCAGGCAAGGCATGATGACCGAGTCGTCCGCCACTGGCTAGCCAGTCCGATATCGGACCAGAACACCGTGTGCTCGCCAAGCGCGCTGTCAGTCGGAGTCGCTGGCTGAGGCCTCTTTGACCACCGCAAGGACCCGATCGAGCATCGCGTGACGGCGTTCGGCCTGGTCGACCTCGTCGGTCATCGTTTCGCGGGCGGAGTCGCTGCCGTAGCCGAAAGCGTGACGCGCCCCGCGGCGGCGGATCTGCGAGAGCTCGGCGGCGCGGGCGGCGATCAGTGCGCCCTCGAGCGCGGCGAGTTCCTCGTCGGATTCGATCGGGATCTCGAGCCGGAGTACACGCTTGCCCTTGGTCTCGCTCACGATTCGCCGCCGACAGGCGCGCCACGACCGCCTGGGTCAGGCCCCAGGCCCGCGACGCGTCGCGCGGCAGGCGGATGCGGACCTGGTTCGAGGCGAACGTCACGTCCGACGGCTTGACGCCCGGCAGTCCCCCGCCGGCGAGCAGCCGCATCGCGGTCGCCCGGGTCATGCCTTCGCCGAAGCGGACGACGAGCTGGCCCTCCTCGCGCGACATCGACGCGACGCCGGCGCCCTCGGCGGCCATCCGCAGCTCTTGGACCTCGACGAGCCGGACGACCGGTTGCGGCATCGGGCCGAACCGGTCGGTGACCTCCTGGCGGAACGCGGCCAGGTCGCCCGCCGATCGAGCCCGCGCGAGCCGCCGATACAGCTCGAGCTTCTGGGCCTCCTCGGGGACGTAGGAATCGGGCAGGTGGGCCTCGACCGGCAGGTCGACGACGGCCTGCGGCTTCTCGACGCGCGGCGGCCGATCCTCTCGCCGCGCCTTGCGCTCCTCGACGGCCTCCGCGAGCAACCGCGAGTAGAGATCGAACCCGACCGCGGCCATGTGGCCCGACTGCTCCCCGCCGAGGATGTTGCCCGCGCCGCGGATCTCGAGGTCGGCCAGGGCGATCTGGAAGCCGGCACCCAGCTCCGACGCGTTGAAGATCGCCTGGAGCCGCTTCCGCGCCTCCTCGCTCATCCGCTCGCGCCGCCGGTAGAGCAGGTACGCGTACGCCCGCCGCGACGACCGCCCGACGCGGCCGCGGAGCTGGTAGAGCTGCGCCAGCCCGAGCGTGTCGGCCCGGTCGATGACGATCGTGTTCGCGTTCGGGATGTCGAGCCCCGACTCGATGATCGTCGTGCAGACGAGGACGTCGGCCTCGCCCTCGGCGAACGTGATCATCACCTTCTCGAGGGAGCCCTCGGGCATCTGGCCGTGGCCGACGACGAACCGCGCGCCGGGCAGCATCCGCCGCAGCTGTTCGGTCTGGGCCTCGATCGTCTCGACCCGGTTGTGGACGAAGAACACCTGCCCGCCGCGGTCGAGCTCGCGCAGGATCGCGTCGCGGACGAGCCCGGCCGACGCCTCGGCGACCCGGGTCTGGATCGGCAGCCGGTCCTCCGGCGGCGTCTCGATGACCGACATGTCGCGGACGCCGGCCAGCGCCAGGTTGAGCGTCCGCGGGATCGGCGTCGCGGAGAGGGTCAGGACGTCGACCTCGCGCCGGAGCTGCTTCAGCCGCTCCTTCGCCGCGACCCCGAACCGCTGCTCCTCGTCGACGACGACGAGGCCCGAGGTCCTTGAACCTCACGTCCTTCGACAGGAGGCGGTGCGTCCCGATCACGAGATCGACCGACCCGCCTTCGAGCCCGGCGAGCGTCCGCTTCTGCTCCGCCGGGCCGACGAACCGCGACAGCAGCCTGACCTCGATCGGGAACGTCGCGAACCGCTGCGAGAACGTCTGGTGGTGCTGCGCCGCGAGGACCGTCGTCGGGACGAGGACCGCGACCTGGCGCCCGTCCTGGATCGCCTTGAACGCCGCCCGCAGCGCGACCTCGGTCTTGCCGTAGCCGACGTCGCCGACGACGAGCCGGTCCATCGGCCGGCCGACCTCCATGTCGGCCTTGACCTCGACGGTCGCCCGCAGCTGGTCGGGCGTCTCCTCGTACGGGAACGACGCCTCCATCTCCGCCTGCCACGGCGTGTCGCGGCTGAAGGCGTGGCCCGGGACGCGGGTCCGCGAGGCGTAGAGCTCGAGCAGCTCGTCGGCGAGGTCCGTGACGGCCTTCCGGACGCGCTGCTTCGTCCGCAGCCACTCCGTGCCGCCCAGCTTTGACAGCTGGGGCCGTTCAGCGCCGCTGTAGCGCGAGATCCGGGTGATCTGCTCGACCGGGACGAAGATCTTGTCGGCGGCCGCGAAACTGAGCTCGAGGTAGTCGCGGTCCTCGCCCTCGCCCTTGTTCCCGCGCCGGAGCATCCGCTCGTAGCGGGCGACGCCGTGATCGATGTGGACGACGAGGTCGCCCGGCGACGAGGCGCTCGAGGATGTCGCGCGGGACGACGCGCCGCATCGCCTTCGGCCGGCGGACGCGGACGGTCCCGAACAGCTCGCGGTCCGTGACGAAGGCGAGGCCGTCCGGCCCGCCCTCGAAGCCGCCGTTGAGGCTGCGCTCGACGAGGGTGATCGCGCCGGGCGGCGGCGCCTCCGGGGCGTGGACGCACGGCGGCCGGGTGGCCGGCCTCCTCGAGCAGCTCGGCGAGGCGCGGCGCCTGGTCCGAGGCGAGGACGATCCGCGCGCCGTCGACCTGCCAGCGCTCGACGGCCTGGGCGATCGCGCTGCCCCGCCCGGCGGGGAGCTGCGGCTCGCGCCAGCCGAACATGTCGCCGGACGTCAGGCCGCGGGCGGCGAGCGCGCCCGTCTCCGGCGCCTCCGATTCCCACGTGAGCTCGAGCGTCCGGCTGGCGACCAGCCGGGTCTTCCACGGCCGCGGCCCGACGTAGGTCGAGGGCCAGTCCTTCGGCAGCTCGCCGCTCTCGATCAGCTCGGCGCGCCGCTCATCGGCCTGGCGCCAGAGGAAGTCGGCCGCCTCCGCGATGTCGCCCGGCTCGTCGAGGACGAGGAGGGTGTCGGGCGCGACGTGGTCGAGGCCGCTCGCCGGCGCGAGGAGCGGCGCCCAGACCTCCGCGGCGTCGCCGACGTTCAGCGCCCGCGACGTCTCGCTCGCCTCGAACCGCTCGAGGTCGGCGGCGAGGCGCTCCGGCAGCTTGGCCGCCTTCGCGCCCGAGCTGGTCCGCGAGCCCGCCCGGACGCCGAAGGAACTCCGACGCGGGGAGCAGGGTCACGCGCTCCAGCGGCCCGACGGCCCGCTGGTCGGTCGGGTCGAACGCCCGGAGGGAGTCGATCTCGTCGCCGAAGAACTCGATCCGGACCGGCAGCGCGGCCGACGGCGGGAAGACGTCGACGATGCCGCCGCGCCGCGCGAACTCGCCGCGGCCGGCGACCTCGGCGGCGGGCGCATAGCCGAGGTCGAGCAGCTCGCGGAGCAGCTCGTCCTGGCGGAGGCGGCCGTTGACGACGAGCTCGCCGCGGCGTCGCCGGGAGGTCGTCGGGCGCGATCGTGTGCTGGACGAGGGCCTGGACGCTCGCGACGAGGATCCGCGCGCGGCCACTCCGCCAGGCCGACAGGGCGGCGACGCGCGCGGCGGTCTCGTCGGCGACGAGCTCGCTCCGCTCGTAGGCGAGCGCCGTCCGCGGCTCGAGGATCGCGACGGCGTCGGGATCCCCCAGCCACGCCTGGAGCTCCTCGGCGACCCGGTCACCGATCTCCGCGTCGCGGGCGATCCAGGCGAGGCGCTCGCCGCCCTCGACGAGCGCGAGCGCCGCCGCGAGGTACGTCTTGGCGCCGTGGGGGACGGAGGTCAGGCCGGCGTGCCGCCCGGGCGCACGCGACGCGCTCGCGGAGCGCGGCGAACGACCCGGTCGCGGCGAGGAGCGGCGGCAGCGCGCTGAGGTCCGGCAGCCGCCTGCCGGCTCCGCGGCCGGCGTCGCGCGCAGCCCTGCCGCCGCCTGCCGCCTTCGCCGCCGCTGCCGCCTCGGCGAGGTGGCGGTCGCGACCGCGCCGGCCACGGACCGGGGGCGCAGTCAACGAGATGTCCTCGGCCGGCTTGACCCTGCGCCAGCCGGTCTTCGTCCGCCGGATGCCGTCGGCGCCGGCCGGCCCGTCGACGGCGCCGGGCGGCGCGAGCATCTCCGTGTCGGCCGGCCGCAGCTCGAACATGTTGAAGCGGTTGGCGGCCTTGCTCGTGCCGTGCCGGACCCATTCCTCGACCGCGTCGGCGCCGGCGTCGAGCAGCTCGTCGAGGCGCTGCCGCTCGTCCGGGGCAAAGGGCGTGAGGACGTGGTCGACGAAGCCGCGACCGGGCGCGCCGATCCCGATCCGGAGCCGGCTGAACTTCTCGGTGCTCAGCTCGTCGATGATCGAGCCGAGGCCGTTGTGGCCGCCCGGCCCGCCACCCTCGCGGAATCGGAGCTTGCCGAACGGCAGCGCAAAGTCGTCGGCGACGACGAGCAGGTCGACGAGCGGCGCGTGCTCGCGAGCGAGCACCTTGCGGACGGCCAGGCCCGACTCGTTCATGAACGTCAGCGGCTTGACGATCGTCAGGTCGAGCCCGCGGTAGCGGCCCATCGCGATCGCCGCGGCGTCGCGCGTCCGGCCCTTGCCGGCCCAGCCGGCCCGGTCGGCGATGCGGTCGAGGACCATCCAGCCGATGTTGTGCCGCGTCTTCGCGTATTGATCGCCCGGATTCCCCAGGCCGACGACGATCTTCACCGAACCTCCAGGGCGCGCAACACCTCCCGCATCACACGCCGAACGGGCCCGATCCCGTCCGGGAGGGCCCGCGGCGATGGTAGCAGCGATCGGTGGGGACGGGCCGTGCCCGACCTCAGCCTGCCAGCAGGCGGCGCTCCAGGGCGCGCATCGCGGTCTCTTCGGCCGGTTCGGCGTGGTCGTAGCCGCAGACGTGGAGGGTGCCGTGGGTCACGAGGAGGCGGAGCTCGTCGGCCACGGACCAGCGGACGTCGCCTGTCTGGCCGCCACGGCCGGCGGCGGCTTGCTCGGCTGCCCGCTCGACCGATACGACGACGTCTCCGAGGTGGAGCCGGCGACCCGGCGGCGTCGCGAACGCGGGCGAGGGCGCGCGGCGCGGGGCCGCCGAACCGGATGCCGGGAACGATGCCGCCGCCAGCAACGGGAACGACAGGACGTCGGTTGGTCCGTCGCCACCAAGATGCGCGCGGTTCAACTCGGCCAGCTCGGCGTCATCGGCGAGGATGAGCCCGATCGATCCCGGTGATGGAGCACCCGCGGCGTCAAGAGCCGCAGCCATCGCCCGGGCGAGGCGAGAAAGCGGATCACTGGATCGACGCCGTCGCGGATCGTCACGTCGATCCGCCAGGGCGACAGGTAGATCGCGCGCTCCGTCACGCCCCGGTGCCGGTCCCCGTACCTCGACGCGACTCCAGCTCGACGACCTTGTTCTGCGGGTAGGCAATTCGCTGGTGGTACATCCCGAGCAGCTGGCCGACGAAGGCCTCCCTGATCCGCTCGATGTCGCGAAGCGTGAGGTCGCACTCGTCGAACTGCCCGTCCGACAGCCGCTCGTCGATGATCCGCGCGACCATCGCCCGGATCGCCGGCTCGTCGCGTGACGCGAGCGATCGGACCGATGCCTCGACCCCGTCCGCGAGCATGATCAGCGCGGCCTCCTTCGACTGCGGCTTCGGCCCGGCGTGGCGGAACTTGCGTTCGTCGACGGCGCTGGCCGCCTTCGCGCCTTCCGGCGTCATCGGTCCACCGAACGGCTCGGCCGCCAGGCCGCGCGCACGTGCGAAGAAGTAGCTCATGATCGCCGTCCCGTGATGCTGCGGGATGAAGGCGATGAGTGCCTTGGGGAGCTTGCTCTTGTAGGCCACGTCGATGCCGTCGGCGACATGCTGCTTGAGGATCTGGGCGGAAACCTCCGGGTCGAGCTCGTCGTGGATGTTCTCGCCGCCCGCCTGGTTCTCGATGAACGCCAGCGGATTCGCGAGCTTGCCGATGTCGTGGTAGTAGGCCGCCACGCGCGTCAGGAGCGGGTCGGCGCCGATCGCCTCCGCGGCCCGTTCCCCGAGATTGCCGACCATGAGCGAGTGGTGATAGGTGCCCGGGGTCTCGACCAGCAGCCGTCGCAAGAGCGGCTGCGACGGGTTGGCGAGCTCGAGGAGCTGGAAGACCGTCAGGATCCCGAACAGGCTGCCGAGGACGGCGAAGGAGCCGACAGCCGCGATGGCCGCCCCGGCGGCCGAGGCACCGGACGCCCCAACGAGTTCCAGGAGGCCTCGGGCATCATGGCGTCCGAGCAGCGCGAAGGTCGAGACGACTAGCACGTTCGCGACGGCCACCGCCAGACCGGCCTGGACGAAGACCTGCAGCCGGTCGCCCCGGCGAATCGTGACGATCCCGGCCAGGCCGCCGACGAGGATGTATACGGCGTACTCAAGGGCGGAGTTCTCATTGAGGTTCAGCGCTCCGCCCAGCAGCGCGATCGCGACCATAACAATCGTCGCCACACCCGCATCGAGCAGGATCGCGAGCAGGATCCCGGCCGCGGCGGTCGGCACGATGAACGGCAATGCCGCCCGGCCGGACGTCGCCTTCAATGCAATCGCGGTGCCGACGAGAATCAGGCAGATAAGTAGCAGCGCGTTGTTACGGTGCCAGTACTCCGGCCGGAAACGCCAGATCCAGCCGAGGACGAGGCCGACGACGAGGATCGCCAGGAAGAGCCAGCCGCCCAGCCGGGCCACGTCCGGCCGAGCGTTTCGGAGGCCGAAATGGTCGATCGCTTCGAGCTGGAAGTCGCTGATCTTCTCGCCCCGTTGAACGATCGTCTCGTTCGGGGCGAACTGGACCTTGAACGGCTCGACGAGGTCCGCCCGCTTGGTGCGCTCCTGCTCGGTCAGCGTCGAACTGAAGGACGAGTTCGGGACGATGAGCGGGGAGATGATCTCGGCGGCGAGCGTTCGCTCGGCGGCTTCGAGACCGCCCGCCATCTGGCCCGAAAGCTGCGCCTGGACCGGAGCAACACCAGAGTCGCGGAGCTCCCCGCGCTCCGTCCGCTCGAGCACCAGCGACAATTCGGCGCGGACCGTTGCCCACTTCTCGGGCGTGAGAAGCCAAGAGCGTCGCGCGGGCGTCCTCGGGCAGGTCCGGCAGGGCGGCGGCGAGCAGCGTCTCTCGCTGGTCGGCAGGCGTGGTTTCGGCGAATGCCTGGTCGATCGGTCGAACGCGCAGCTCGAACTCGCGGAGCTGCTTCTCGGCGGTCGCGCTCGCCTTGGCCGTGGTGAAGTCGTAAACCGGCTCCACGCCGGCCCGGGCCGCTGCCTTCCGGAGGTTCGTCTCGACGTCGCTGACGTACTCGTCGGCGCGCGGCGCGACGATGTCGGCCGTGGCCACGGTCCCGACATTCACCTGGAGGCGCTGCGGTACGAAGTCCACGCCGAGGATCGTCGCGAGGAGGACGATCAGGGCCATCGCGGCGATCCCAAGACGAGCGACCTCGCGCCCGCTGAACGGAGCGGAACGATCGGCGGGGCGCGTCAGCACGGGGTTGGTCGCGTCATGTGGGGTGTCCGCCTGTGTCGTGGACCGCGAGATCGGCGGCCGCCAGCGCTCGCGCGACGAGCTCGCTCACATGCTTGCCGTCGGCGCGGCCGCGGGTCTTTGGGGAGAGCCAGCCCATCACCTTGCCCATGTCACGCGCCGATGACGCGCCAGTCGCGGCAATTGCTTCGCCGACGAGTGCCTGGATCTCGGTTTCGGTCAACTGCTGGGGCATGAATTCGGCGAGGATGGCGATCTCCGCCTCTTCCTTGGTCGCAAGATCCTCGCGGGCGCCCTTCCGAAACGCCTCCACGGACTCCCGCCGGGTCTTGACTTCGCGGGTGATCACCGCGGCGTAGTCGTCGTCGCTCAGGGTCCGCTTCTCGCGCTTCTCGATGCTGTATGCAGCGTGCTGGACCATGCGCAGGACATCGCGGCGCAGCGCATCACCCGACCGCATGGCGGCGGCGATGTCGGACTGGACCCGATCTTGAAGGGACACCGGAATGGCAACCTCGGGCGATGAACGCCCTGGGGCGCGGTCGGGAGCGTGTGGCTCAGCCGGCCTGCGTTCGGGCGTTCTTCTTGCGCTTTGCTTCCTTGCGCTTGCGCTTCACGCTCGGCTTCTCGTAATGCTCGCGCCGGCGAGCCTCCGCGAGAATGCCGCTCTGCTGGATCTTCTTGTTGAAGCGGCGCAGGGCGCTTTCGAACGTCTCGTTCTCACCCACTCGGACTTCTGCCAATCCCGGTTCACCTCCTCAGGCCGTGTGTCGCGTCTGCATGCGTCGTGCTCGCGGCCAGCCGGCTCGACGCTGCCTCGACCCTCTCCCACGCACGTGGGCTCCCGGCCGACAGGCTGGCGGAGTGTAGCCGAGCCCCCGAACCGGGTCAAACCCACCGCGTGCGCGTTTGAGAGCGTGGCGCCACGCGGAATCACGCGTGTTCTGCAGTGATGCCGTTGGTTGCATCGCCGGCATCTACGCGACGAAGGGAACGAATCTCCGACACACCGCGAAATATGCAACCGACGGCATCGCGGAGCAGGTGTGCCTATTCAAAGCCGCCGAGGGACCGCTGCCACGTACCATCCGTCGATGACCACGCTCCTGGACCTGTTCGATGCCGCGGTCGAGCGATTCGGCTGATCGGCCGGCGCTGGCGCTCGATGGCGACGGGGGCCCGGCGTTGGCCTGGACGTACCGCGAGCTCGCGCGGCGCAGCCGGCTCGCGGCGTGGCGGCTCCGTGCCGCGGGCCTCGAACCCGGCGACCGGATCCTGACGTGGTCGCCGGCGACGCCGCATCTCCCCGCCGCGTACTACGGCGCGATGCGGGCGGGGCTTGTCCTCGTTCCGCTCGACCTTCGAGTGGCGCCCGACGCGATCGAGCGGATCGCTGCCCGGGCCGACGCGAAGCGGCTGATCCTCGGCGCGGGGCCCGATGCGCCCGACCCGCGCGAAGCGGGCCTCGGTGATTTCCCGACGACCGGACTCGACGTGCTCACCGCGGACGCAGACGAGACGTTCCCGTCCGATTGGGAGCGGCAGCTCAATGCCTGGCCGCGACCGGCTGAAACGGACGTCGTCGAGCTCATCTTCACCTCGGGGACGACCGGGGCTCCGAAGGGCGTGATCCTCGCCCACGACAACATCGTCGCCTCGGTTCGGGCGATGCACCGAGTCGTCCCACCGATCGAACACCGGGTCGTATCGCTGCTGCCGCTCTCCCACCTGCTCGAGCAGGCGGTGGCCCTGTTCTATGCGCTCGACGTCGGCGCCGACGTCCTCTACGTCCGGAGCCGGAACCCGCGAGTCATCTTCGAGGCGATCCGCCGCCACCGGACGACATCGATGGTCGTTGTTCCGCAGATCCTCGAACTCTTCTGGGCGGCGGTCGAACGCGAGGTCGAGCAGTCCGGCCGGGCGACGTCATTCGGTCGGCTGCGGCGCATTGCTCGGCACCTGCCGTACGCGCTGCGTCGACTCATGTTCCGGCAGGTCCACGACAGGCTCGGGGGTGGGATTCGACTCTTCGTGAGTTCGGGCGCCTTCCTGGCGCCGGCGCTCCAGCAGGCCTGGGAGGATCTCGGGGTCGTCGTCGTCCAGGGCTACGGTGCGACCGAGACCGGCTTCGGGACGTGCACGACGCGCGAGGATCATGGGCTTGGTACGGTCGGGCGGGCGATGCCGCCGGTCAAGATGCGGCTCGCCGGCGACGGCGAGGTCCAGTTCAGCGGGCCAACCCTGTTCAAGGGCTACTGGCACGACGCGGAGACGACGGCGGCCGCCTTCACCGACGACGGCTGGTACCGGACGGGCGACATCGGGCGGCTGGACGACGCTGGGCGACTGATCCTCATGGGCCGGACGAAGGACATCATCGTCCTGCCGAACGGCCTGAACGTGTATCCGGAGGACATCGAGAACGCGCTGCGAATCGCCGGGGTCCGCAATTCGGTCGTCGTCGAGACGCGGCCCGGCCGGATCGAGGCGGTCGTGCTCGCGTCACGCGACGTGGACCGAGAGGCCGCCGGCGTCAAGGAGTCGATCCAGGCAGCGGTCAAGGCCGCGAACGCGACCCTCGCGGTTCACCAGCGCGTGGCCGCGTCCCGCGTCTGGCCGGAGGATGACTTCCCCCGAACCCACACTCTCAAGGTCAAGCGCGACGTCGTCCGCCGCTGGGCCGCGACCGACGAACCGCTGCCCGGTTCGAGAGGATGCCGGCTGATCAATCAGCGGGGTGGGGCGAACCCGATCCCGATCGTGGCGAGGGCGTCGGCGATCGTCTTGGAGCCGGGGTCGGGCGATGACGAGGGTGACCACGTGTAGACGATCAGCGTCGTGCCAAGCTGCCGGATCGAGTGCTGCGCGTCGAGTGGGTACTGGATGCGCCCGGCGCCGGTCCCGATGTATCCGGCGAGCTCGTTCCCGGCGTCGACGGCGACCCCTGCATCGCGGAACTCGTACACCACGATGTTGCCTCCGTCGGGGTCGGCTGGGAGGACGACCTGGAAAACGGCCCGCGGTGCCGACGCGAGTCGAGCCGATTCGGGCGGCCGGAACGGCCGGTCGGCGTCATCGAGCTGGAGGCTGAACGGCGCGAGCGCCGCGGCGATCGCCGTGCGGGTCTGGGCGACGGCCGGCGAGACGGTCGCGGCCGGACCGACACTCGATGGCGGGAATGTCACCACGACCCCCGACGCGCCGATCCCGCAGCCACCGACGACGAGGCCGACAAGAACGAGGCACGCGACCGGGCCAACCCGAGGGCTCACCCGGGTGGCCAGATGAACGGACGGCCACCAAGCAGGTGGAAATGGAGATGGTCGACGGTCTGGCCGCCCCAGGCGCCGACGTTCGAGACCAGCCGGTAGCCGGCATCGGCGATTCCCTCGCTTCTCGCGAGCTCCGCGGCCGTTGCGAACAGCCGCCCGAGCAGAGGCCCGTGCTCGTCGGTCAGGTCGGCCGCAGAGGCGATGTGGTCGCGCGGGATCACGAGGATGTGCGTCGGAGCCCGCGGCGCGATGTCGCGGAACGCGATGACCAGATCGTCCTCGTGGACCTTCGTCGACGGGATCGTCCCGGCGACGATCTTGCAGAACAGGCAGTCGGGATCAGCGGCCATCGGTGACTCCTGGGACGGCCGCGAGGGGTGGCGCAGGGGCGAGGGCGAGGATGCGTCCGACGACGCGTTCGGGCGATGTGGTATCGACGGACTCGACGAGAACCCGGCCGATGCCATTGGCGACCGGCACGTCGCCGTCGGGGCGGGCGGTCACGAGCGTGTGATCCGTTGCGTGGCCGACCCACCGCCCGTCGCCCAATCGCTCCTCGAACAGCACGTCGCACTCGGCCCCGACGTGGCTCGCCGCCCAGCGCGCACGCGCGTCCGCCGCGACCGCAAGGAGCGCCGCCGCGCGCCGCTTCTTCGTCGGCTCGTCGACCTGGCCCGCCATCCGGATCGCCGGCGTGCCCGGCCGGGCCGAGTAGCGGAAGACGTGCAGCCCGGCGAACTCGATCGACCGGATGAACGCGAGGGAGCGTTGCCACGCGGCGTCGTCCTCGGTCGGGAAACCGACGATCACGTCGCCGTGGATCGCGACTCCCGGGATCGCCTCGCGCACCCGCCCGACGACCGCCGCGTACTCGGCCGACAGGTAGCGCCGGCCCATTCGCCGGAGGACGCCGTCATCGCCCGACTGGAGTGGCAGATGGAGGTGCGGCATCGTCCGCGGCGCGCCGTCGGACCAGACCCGGAGGAGTTCGTCGTCGACGTGCTGCGGCTCGATCGACGAGAGCCGGATCCGCTCGACGTCGGTCTCCTCGAGGAGCCGCCGGACCAGGCCGGCCAGCGTCAGCGCGGACCGGGTGTGTGCGCCGCGGAACCCTCGTTCCGACCACCCGCCGTCGTACGTCCCGATGTTGATCCCGGTCAGGACGACCTCGCGATGGCCCGCGCGGAGCGCGCGTCGGACGTCCTCCAGCACGGTCTCCGGGGAGAGGCTCCGCTCCGGTCCCCGCGCCGCCGGGATGATGCAGTACGTGCAGAAGAACGAGCAGCCGTCCTGGACCTTGATGAAGGCCCGCGTCCGCTCCACGGCAGCGCGCCCGTCGGCGATGCCGTCGATCTCGACGCCGGACAGGGTCGGCAGCGCCCGATCGAGGCGCTCCCCGCCGCCGCCTTTCGCCTCGCCGACGAGGGCCGCGAGCTCCGCCAGCAGCCCGTCCTTGGCACGATTGTCGATGAGCCGGGCGGCAGGATCGGCCGCCGCGAACGCGTCGGCCCCGACCTGGACAGAGCAGCCTGTCACGACGATCTGGGCGTCCGGGTTCGCCCGGCGAGCGCGGCGGACCGCCTGGCGCGACTTCTGGTCGGCGGTCGAGGTCACCGTGCAGGTGTTGATGAGGACGAGATCGGCCGGAGCAGCGCCATCGACGAGGGCGACGCCTCGCTCGCGGAGGAGTCGGGCGGCCGACTCCATCTCGGACTGGTTGACCTTGCAGCCGAGGTTGGCGATCGCGGCCGTCTGAACGGTGGTCACCACAGCTGGGGCTTCGTGCTCATCAGGAAGCCGATCGTCCCGACCAGTGCCGCCATTGCGTAGCTCACGTAACGCTGCCGCTTGGCCCGCTCGCGCCAGACCTGGTCGTCCGGCGCCGCCCGGATGCCGATGAGCCGGCGGAGGTTCGGGCGCTGGATGAAGAACGCCAGCGCGAGGTTCGCTGCGTAGATCGCGAGCGCGACGAGCAGCCACGGCTGCTGGAGGAGCGAGGCGCCGAGAACGCTGACGAGGCCGATGCCCGTGGCCGCCAATCCGAGCCCGATGACGACCGTGCCGTGGGCCTGCATCCAGAGCAGGAATCGGACGAACCGGTTCGGGCTCTCCGCAGCAGCCCGGCGGGTCCGGAGCGCGAACGGCAGCAGGATCGACGGCAGGAACAGGCTCACTGCCAGGACGATGTGGGTGACCAGGAGAACGGGAAAATACGCGGGCATCGCCCCGGATTGTAGGCGGGCGGGCGCCTCGACCATCCCGGCGCCCTCAGCTCCGGACGGCCTCGAGGGCGACCCACTCGCCTTCCGCCGACCGGGCCGCGACGTCGAGGCCGACCTGGGAGAACGACTCCCGAACCTCGGGCTCACGATCGATGAAGATCCCGGATGCGAGGACGACGCCGCCCTTCCTGACCTCGTCGCGGAGGAGCCCGCTGAGATCGACGAGGACGCTGGCGATGAGGTTGGCCAGCACGACGTCGAACGGTCCCTCGCCGGACGGCAGGCTGCCCACCCGCGCCTCGATCCGACCCGCCAGCCGATTGCGGGCCGCATTCGAGGACGTTGCGTCGACCGCGATCGGGTCAGTGTCGAGGCCGAGCGCCTCACGTGCACCGAGCTTGACCGCGGCAATGGCGAGGATCCCGGAGCCGCAGCCGACATCGAGGACGCGGGCACCGGCCAGCGAGCCGCGGTCGGCGAGCGACTCGACGCCGGCGAGGCAGAGGCGGGTCGTCGGGTGGAGTCCCGTCCCGAATGCCATCCCCGGATCGAGGGCAAGGACCACGTCGTCCGGCGATCGACGATGGCGCCGCCACGTCGGCCGGATGACGAGCCTGCGTCCAACTCGAAGAACGGGGAAGTGGGCCTTCCACGCCTCGGCCCAGTCGGCTTCATGGACGAGACGCGTCGTCAGCTCGCCGATCGGCCGAAGGCCGAACGCCTGGAGATGACCCAGCGCCTCCGATGCCTCGGCGGCGAGCCGCGTGGCCGCAGCGCTGTCGCCGGCCGGCAGGTAGGCGCGGACGATGGCGGGCCGGCTCGGGTCGACGCGGGCACCGAGCCCCTCGTCTGTGAGCTCGAACGCCGGCTCCACGCTCGTCCCCGCCGGGGCGCTTCGGCCCAGGATCTCCGCGACGGCCTCGACCGCCTCGATGTCCGCTGCGACAGAGAGCTCGAGCCACGCGCCCGCGCCTGCGCCTCCGCCGTCCGGCGCTCCGTCGGTGCCCGCCTCCTTCACCCCAGCCCGAGCTTCTCGCGCAATCCGCCGGCGTTCGGGGCGACGTTATCGCCGGTCTCCGCCGCGTACTCGGTGAGGAGCTCGCGCTGGCGCTTCGACAGCTTCGCCGGCACGACGACGTTGACGAAGACGTGGAGATCGCCGCGTGTTCCCGCCCGCCGGAGGTGGGGCACGCCGCGGCCGCGCAGCCGGATCTCGGTGCCCGGCTGGGTGCCCGACTTGATCTCGACCTCCTCCTCGCCCTCGACCGTCGGAACGAGGATCCGGCGTGCCGAGGGCGGCCTGGACGATCGAGATGTCGGCGTCGTAGGCGAGCTCGGTGCCCTCGCGCCGGAGGCTCGGATGCGGCGTGACGTGGACCGCGACGTAGAGGCTGCCCGCGGGTCCCCCGCGCGGACCGACCTCGCCCTCGTTCGACAGCCGGATCTGATGGCCCTCGTCGATGCCGGCCGGGATCGTCACCCGGAGCGTCTTGCGACGCTCGGTCCGGCCGTCGCCGTGGCACGTCTCGCACGGCTCGGTGATCAGCTTGCCCTCGCCCTGGCATTTAGGGCAGGTCGTGACGTTGACCATCTGGCCGAGCATCGTCCGGCGCGTCGAGCGGATCTCGCCTCGTCCGCCGCATTGCTCGCAGGTGACGGGCTCCGAGCCGGCCTTGGCTCCACTCCCGGAACACGTCTCGCAGCGTCCGAGGATCGAGAACTCGATCTCCTTGTCGACGCCCTTGACGGCTTCCTCCAGGGTGATCCGCAGGTCGTAGCGGAGGTCGGCTCCGGCGAGTGGATGGCCGCGCCGCGTTCCCGCCTGGGTTCCACCGAAGAACGCGTCGAAAATGTCGCTGAAGCTGCCGAAGCCGCCGCTGAAGTCGCCGCTTTCGGCGCCATCACCGACGGTCCCGAACATGTCGTAGGCCTGGCGCCGCTGCGGATCGGTGAGGACCTGGTAGGCCTGGTTGATCTCCTTGAACCGGAGATCCGCGCCCGATTCCCGGTTGACGTCGGGGTGCCATTGCTGGGCGAGGCGCCGGAAGGCGCGTTTGATTTCGGCGTCCGAGGCGTCCCGCCCGACGCCCAGGACCGCATACAGATCGCGTTCGGTGGCCATTCGGCCGAAGTCTACGGGAGGTCGGCCGTCGGTGCGGCCAGCCGTCTACCATCGGCCGATGACGAGTCGACCACCCTCGCCGGACGATGCCGCGCCTGACGGTCGCCCTGACCATCGATCACGACGCCATCTCCGACTCCGTTCGGCGGGCTGACCCGCCCGTCAAGTTTTCGCACGGCGTGTTCGGGCCGCAAGTCGGGGCGCCGCGGATCCTCGCGCTTCTCGAGGGGCGGGGCATCGCATCGACCTGGTTCGTCCCGGGCCACACGCTCGAGACGTTCCCCGACTCGACGGCGTCGATCATCGGCGGCGGACACGAGCTGGCCTCGCACGGCTGGTTCCACGAGGACTTCTCGGAGCTCGCAGATGACGAGCAGCGGGCGATCCTCGCCCGGTCGTACGAGGCGCTCGAGCGGGCGGCCGGCGCGCCGCCGCAGGGCTGGAGGGCGCCGTACTGGGCGCTCGGAGAGCGGACGCTGGAGCTCGTCGAGGCAGCAGGATTCCGCTACGACTCGTCGCTCATGGCCGATGACTACGTGGTCTATCGCGTGCGCCACGGCGACCGCCACACGACCACCGATGGCACCCGCTGGGGTAGAGAGAGCGGCCTCGTCGAGGTCCCGGTCTACTGGGCGCTCGACGATTGGCCGCACTTCGAGCCCGGGCCGAGTCGCGACGGCCTGTCGGCGCCGTCGAAGGTCCTGGAGATCTGGATCGAGGAGCTCAGCTATGCCTACGAGCACTCGCCCGGCGGACTGCTGACCGTGACGGTCCATCCGGAATGCATCGGGCGCGGCCATCGGATGGCGATGCTGGAACGGTTCATCGACGCGGTTGAGGCACTCGAAGGGGTCGTCTTCGATCGGCTCGATCGCTACCTCGCGCGGGCCGCGGGCGGCTGAGAGGGCCCTGCGGGCCTGGCCCGTACGTCCATGGGCGGCCGAACTCGCCTAGAATCGGCCGATCGGAGGATCCCGCCGATGAACGGCCCACTTCGCATCGCCCAGGTCGCACCACCACTCGAGCAAGTTCCACCGGAGCGCTACGGCGGAACCGAGCGAGTCATGTACGAGCTCATCGTCGAGTTGGTGAAGAGAGGCCACGATGTCACCACGTTCGCGTCTGGCGACTCGGACGTACCGGGGCGACTGATCCCGACGGTCCCGGTTGCGCTGCGACCCGCCGACTTCAAGGGCGACCCGATGGGCTACTTCCTGACCACCACCCTCGCTGTGCTGGATCGCCAGGACGAGTTCGACCTTATCCACAGCCATCTTGAGTGGACGAGTCTCCTTCTTGCCAGGGCATCCCGGATCCCGCTTGCCGCGACGTTCCACGGGCGACTCGACCTGCCCTGGGCGAGGGAGCTGCTGAGCTCGCCGACATCGGCCCATCTCGTTGCCATCAGCAACTCCCAGGCGTCACCTCATCCCGACGTCGATTGGACGATCGTCTACAACGGCCTGACTCTCGCAAGTGAACCGTTCGATCGTCGCCGGTCGGACGCGCTCTGCTTTGTTGGTCGCGTGGCCCTCGAGAAGGGCATCGTCGAGGCGATGGAAATCGCGAAGCTGGCCGGCAGGCAGTTGCGGATCGCGGCCAAGATCGCGCCTTCGGGCGAAGAGCACGAGTACTACGAGAACGTCTTCCTGCCGGCGCTCAAGGCCGCGGGATCGTCCGTCGAGTTCATGGGGGAGTTGGCCGCTCCCGAGCGCGACCAGCTGTTCGCCGAGAGTTACGCGGCGCTGATGCCGGGTTCGTGGCCCGAGCCCTTCGGCCTCACCGCAATCGAGGCCCTCGCCACCGGGACGCCGGTCCTCGCCCGACGAGTGGGCGCTCTGTCGGAGATCATCCGCGACGGCGTCGACGGCTTCTTCGGCGACGACGTGACCGAAATTGCGTTCCGCGTCCCTGATGTCGAGACACTCGATCGGCGCGCTATCCGGACATCGGTCATCGAGCGGTTCTCGGCAGGCCGGATGGCCGATGGGTACGAAGCGCTCTACCGGCGGATGCTCAGCGCCAAGGGCACCGACGCCGAGCCTGCTGCTGCAGCAGCGATGCCGGCCGGTAAGGGCTAGGGCTCAACGGCGTCGATTACTGGCCGGCATCCGGAGCTCCAACCTATCGGACGACCCGGTCGGTTCCGGTCCATCCCGCAAGGTCGCGGGCCCGCGCGAGGACGCCAGCCAGCATCTCCGGGGTCAGGCGCCGGGTGAACGTGTTCTGCTGGCTCGGGTGGTACGAGCCGACGACGGCATACGGCCCGACCCGGACCTCCGCACCGTGGCTGAACGTCGGTCGTGGCCGCGGATCGACGCCAGTGACCGCAGCGATCGCCCGCAGCGCGGCCTCCCATCCATAGGCCCCCAGCGGCACGATGACCCGGACGTCCGCGAGCAACGCGACCTCCCGGTGGAGGAACGGAGCGCAGTTGTCTCGCTCCGAGGGGAGTGGCTTGTTCGCCGGCGGCGCGCACCGGACGGCAGCCGCGATGTAGGCGCCATGCAGCTCGAGCCCATCGTCGGCCCGCCGGCCCGTCGGCTGGTTGGCCAGGCCAACCTCGTACATCGCGGCGAACAGGAAATCCCCGGAGGCATCCCCGGTGAAGACGCGGCCCGTCCGGTTGCCGCCATGCGCCGCGGGTGCCAGCCCGACGATCAGGATCCGCGCCTCCGGATCGCCGAACCCCGGCACCGGGCGGCCCCAGTACGTCTCGTCGCGGAACCGGGCGACCTTCTCTCGTGCGACGCGTTCCCGCCACTCGACGAGCCGCGGGCAGCGGCGGCAGGCGACGATCTCGGCGGTCAGTTCGGCCAGGGCTGCCCGTCGATCGAGGCCCGGGTCGGCCACTACTTCAGCAGCAACTTGTCGAGCCGCCGCGACACCACGAGCAACCCAGCCACGCCCATCACCGCGAGGTACACGACGTGGAAGAGCGCGCTCGGCCCGACCACGCCGACGGCGAGCGAGCGCAGCAGGTCGACGCCCTGGTAGAGCGGCGTCAGCTGGACGATCACGCGCAGTCCTTCCGGGTAGGCCTCGATCGGATAGAACGTGCCGGAGAACAGGAACATCGGCAGGACGACCAGTTGGATCAGGTCGAAGTCCTGCCACGTCCGCATGAACGACGTCGCCGCCATGCCAACCGCCCCGAAGGCGAAACTGATCAGCAGGGCGGCCGGCACCGTCAGGATCAGCCACGGCGAAACGCCGATGTTGAGAACCACCATCACGCCGAGGAAGCCGATCGTGTACAGGGCACTGCGGATCAGCCCCCAGCCAAGCTCGCCGAGGGCGATGTCAGCAACCGACAACGGAGTCGACAGGATGGCGTCGAAGGTCTTCTGGTACCTCAACTTGAAGAAGAAGTTCATCGTCGCCTCCGTGATCGCGCCGTTCATCGATGAGCTGGCGAGGAGCGCCGGCGCGACGAAGAGCTGGTACGGAATCTCCTGGCCACCCGGTCCTGGCACGGTCCCGACGAGCGCACCCAGCCCGAAGCCGATGCTCAGCAGGTAGAACAGCGGCTCGAAGAAGCCCGACACGATGACGATCCAGGTGTGGCGGTAGACGTAAAGATTCCGCTCGATCAGCCGCAGCGCACGGCGGCTCCCGAACATGATCGGCGGGGCGACGCGGAGCGGTAGCGTCATCCGCGGACCAGCCGTCGCTCGATCGTCTGTACCGTCGCCCGCGTCGACACCACGACGATCGCGACGAGGATCGCGAGGTGGGCGAACATCAGCGCCGGATTCTGGGCGACAGTGCCATAGCACGAGAGCCCTCGTGAGGTCGACGCCGTGCCAGAGCGGCGATATCCAGGCGATCGGCTGCAGGAAGCTCGGCAGCTGCTCGATCGGGAAGAAGGTGCCCGAGAAGAGGAAGAGCGGCATGATGCCGAAGCGGAAGATGACGCTGAAGCGAATCGGCGTGCGCTGCGTCGCGGAAAACGCGGCGATGGGCCCGGCGAAGGCCATCCCCGTGAGCACGGCAACGGGAATCCCGAGCACGACGAGCGGCGAGAGCGCCGCATCGAACGCGACGATGACGATCGTGAAGACCGTCGCGATCATGGCAAACCGAACTGCCATCCAGACGAGGTTGCCGAGCGCGATGTCGCGGGGCGACAGCGGCGTCGCGTACATCGCGTGGAACGTTCGCTGCCAGTTGAGCCCGCCGATGATCGGGAACATTGCCTCGAATGCGGCCGACTGCATCACCGTCGCGACAAGCAGCCCCGGGGCGAGGAACTGGAGATAGGTCAACCCGCCGAGCGCGGCGTCGCTGGAGCGATCGACGTAGCCGCCCAGCCCGATTCCCATCGCGGTCAGGAACAGCACCGGGCTGAGGAACGAGGTGAAGACCGACGAGCGGTACGTCCGGCGGTACTGGACGGCACGGTGCTCGATGACCCGGGTGAGGCCGGCCATGGGCTACTCGATCAGGGAGCGGCCGGTGAGCCGCAGGAAGACGTCCTCGAGCGTCGAGCGCCGGACGAGAACCGTCTCCGGCTTGAGGCCGCGCTCATGGGCGGCGACGGCGACCGCCTCCCCGTCGTCGGCGTACAGCAGCACCCGGTCGGCGAGCACCTCGATCCGATCGGCCAGCCCGTCGAGCTGACCGTCGAGGTTGTCCTGGACATCCGGCGGGAAGCGCAGCTCGGTGACTTCGCGCGTGGAATAGCGATCAATCAGCTGGCGGGGCGAGCCTTCCGCCACGATCTTCGCCTTGTCCATGACGACGAGCCGGTCGCACAGCTGCTCGGCTTCGTCCATGTAGTGGGTCGTCAGGACGAGCGTGACGCCGCGCTGCTTGAGCCGATAGAGGCGGTCCCACAGCAGGTGGCGGGCCTGGGGGTCGAGGCCGGTCGTCGGCTCGTCGAGGAGCAGAAGATCCGGCTCGTTGATGAGCGCGCGGGCGATCGTGAGCCGCCGCTTCATGCCACCTGACAGGGGCTCGACCTCGTCGTTCTGGCGTTCCGTGAGCTGGGCGAAGTCGAGGAGCTCGTCGGCGCGCCGGCCGCACTCGGCACGTGACAAACCGAAGTAGCGGCCGTAGAGGACGAGGTTCTCGCGAACGGTCAGCTCGGTGTCGAGCGTGTCCTGCTGGGGCACGACGCCGATCCGCGCGCGGATCAATGGCCCTTCCGTCCGCGGGTCGCGGTCGAGCACCCGGAGCACGCCGTCGGAGATCGGCGAGACGCTGCCGATCATCCGCATCGTCGATGTCTTGCCGGCGCCATTCGGGCCCAGGAAGCCGAACGATTCTCCCTTCGCGACGTCGAAGTCGATCGAGTCGACGGCGACGAAATCGCCGAAACGTTTCGTCAGCCCGCGGGCATGAATGAGCGAGGAATTAGGGCTTGCCGACATGGGGCGGCCATGGTACCGCAGCCCGTTCGACCCGAGCTCTCAGGATTCGGATGTCGAATCCTCCGGATCCGCGGCGCCGGGCCCGACGCCCTCCCCGACGATCTCGAAGTGGGCCACATCATGGCTGACCAGGCGAGCCGAGTTCCGGGTGACGAACGGGCGGCGAACGTCGCCGCCAGTTGCCTGCTCGATCGCCGACCAGCTGGTCCAGGCCGATACCGTGACGAAGTCGTCCGGCCGCCGGGTGCCGAGGTAAAACGCGCTGAGCCCCGAGTTGATCGACGCGTCGGCGAGCATGCCGCTCCGTGCTTCGACGAGATAGGCGTCCATCTCCCGCGCGGCCACGTGGCCCCGGAAGACGCGGAGAATCCGGGCCTCCTCGGGCCGAGCGAAATGAGCCTGGACCTCGATCGGGAACTCCTCGACTAGGGCGCGCTCGAGGAGCGGACGGAGGTCGCCGGTGGCGCGGCCGACCGGCTGCGCCTCCGGTGACTCGGGCACAGGACGTCCGGCTCCCCACACGCTGGCGATCACCCGGAGCTCATCGCCGGCGAGACCACGCCGCGCGGCGAAGCAATGGCGGATCTCAGGCATCTGGCTCAGCTCAGGAATGATCTCGTCACGGAGAGCGGCGTCCAGGACCGGTTCGGGGACCTGGGCCTCGAATGTCACGACGCGCAGGATCCCAGCCTCGAGCATGCGTCGACGGCCCTCCCCTTTGTACGTCCCTGCCGCATTCTGGCGGCAGCGTCCGCGCCGCCGCAAGATCGCTTGTGCACGATTCCACAAACGTGCTACATTTGGGGAGCAGATAACCCGAACACGGAGCCTCCAATGGGCATCCTTCCCCAAGCCGTCGAGGCGCTGCTCGACGCGGCCCTCGTCGGCGAACTGAGTGTCGTCGACGCCACCGGACGCCCGGTCACCTATCCGCTCATTCCGCTTTACGACGGCGAGCGCGTGTACCTCACGTCCTCGACCCTCTTCAGCCGCAAGCTTGAGCACATCAAGTCGAACCCGAAGGTTGCCCTGTCGCTGACCGACCCGATCGCCGTCGGCGGCCGGACCGATCGAGCGACGATCCAGGGCGATGCGCGCATCATCGAGGAGGATCCTCACGGCGGTTGGGAGCGACTCCTCCCAATCTGGGAGAAGAAGGAACCGTCGATCGTGTACTTCCTCAAGGAACGGGTGGCCCTGCCGTTGTTCTTCGAGCGGTCGCTCATCGAGATCACGCCGCGGCGGGTCCTCTACTGGTCCGACGGCGACGCCGCGACGGCGCCCCAGGCAACCGACGTCGGAACGGAGGCGGCGTGATGGCCGGATCCGCGCCTCCAACCCCGGCGCGAGGCCCCGGCGCCGACGGCCCCGACGCGTCGGACGCCCGCCCTTGACGTCCGCCAGGGCCTCGAGAAGCTCGCCACCTATCCCTATCAGATTCTCACCTTCGTCGACGCCGATGGCTACCCGGTGAGCGTCGCTGTCCGCGCGACCCTCGATCTGGCTGCCGCGTCGGCGTCCTTCGCCGTTCCGGCCGGTCTGTCGGTCCCCTTGGACGCCGAACTGAGCCTCACGGGCTCGCACATCCGGCCGCAGCCCGGCTACGGCTACGACGAGCGCCGCCACGTCACGGTCTGGGGGCCGGCGATCATCTCGCCGGACGGACGACAGGTCTCGATCGCCGCCGCTCGGGCGTGGGGCTGGGACGAAGCCGAGGTCCCGTTCTTTGAGTACTCGGAGCGCTCCGTCGGCCAGTCGCGGAAGTACTTCGACGCGCTCTCCGTCGAGCGCGGCACGCCGGTCAAGCCGCGGCTTTCGATGGGATCGCTCGTATTGCGGACGACCCGGCTGCCGTTCCTCAGCGCGACGATCGTGCCGGTGCTGCTCGGGATCCTGATTGCGGCGCGGCACGGCGCCTTCGACCTGCTGGCCGCTGTCCTGACGGTCATCGGCGCGTCGTTCGTCCAATTGGGCCTCAACGTTGCCAACGACGTGTTCGACACCGCGCAGGGCGCCGACGACGCCAATGTCACCCCGACGAAGTACTCCGGCGGCTCCCGCGTCATCCAATACGGTCTCGTGTCCTTCCGGCAGATGGCCAGCCTGGCCACGATCTTCTACGTCGCCGCGGGCGTCATCGGGCTCCTGCTGCTCGTCCTGCGGGGGTCGCCCGAGCTGCTGGTGATCGGGGTCGTCGGGATCATCGTGAGCCTCGGCTACACCGCCCCGCCCCTCAAGTTCGTGTATCGCGGGCTGGGCGAGATTGCCGTCGCCATTGGGTTCGGCCCACTCATGCTGCTCGGGGCGTACGTGGTCCAGACGCGTGGTGTCCTGACGTGGGAGCCGGTCGTCGCATCTCTGCCGGTCGCCCTCCTCGTCGCCCTGATCCTGTACGTCAACGAGATCCCCGATCGTCGGGGCGATGCCCGGGCCGGCAAGCGGACGCTTCCGGTTCGGCTGTCGAAGGACACCGTGATCGCCGGCTATCGACTAGCCGCTACGGCCGCCTACGCGATCGTCATCGTCGGCGTGCTCGCGGGCCTCCTGCCGATCCCGGCGTTACTCGCCCTGCTCACGGTGCCTCTCGCCCTCCAGGTTTCGCGCGGCCTCGAACCGAACTACGAGAACCCGTACGGCCTGATGTCGGTCATGGCCGTGAACATCAACGTCCACCTCTACGCGGGGCTGCTGCTCATGGCCGCCTACCTCGTCGTCCTGATCGCTGGGGCGGTGGCTCCGTCAGTGGATTTGTTCGTCGGCTAACCGCCGGGTGATCGGCACGGAAGCGCCCGGCCGGGGGACCCGGCCGGGCGCGTCGTCTGCGAGGAACTCGGAGGCTTAAACCTCCTTGAACTCCCCTTCGACCGTCTCGTCGGCACCGCCGCCCGCGGCCGCACCGGCGGGCTCGCCCTCGGCTTCGCCCTCGGCCGGACCGGCGCCACCGTCGCCCTCGCCGGAGCCGTTCGCGCCGTTCGCGCCGGCCTCGGAGGCCGAGGCCTGGTAGGCCGCGGTCGAAACGCGGTTCAGCGTCTCGGCCAGAGCAGCCGCGCCGGCCGTGATCGCGGAGATGTCGGAGCCCTTGAGCGCTTCGCGCAGTGAGGCGACCTGGTTCTCGACGGTTACCTTGTCCTCGGACGACACCTTGTCGCCGAGGTCGCTGATCGTCCGCTCGGCCTGGAACGTGAGCGATTCCGCCTGGTTCCGGGTCTCGACCTCCTCGCGCCGCTGACGATCCTCGTCGGCGTGGTCGGCGGCCTCGCGGACCATCTTGTCGACGTCGTCCTTCGACAGCATCGACGAGGCGGTGATCCGGACCTGCTGCTCCTTGCTGGTCGCCCGGTCCTTGGCCTTGACGTCGAGGATGCCGTTAGCGTCGATGTCGAACGTCACCTCGATCTGGGGCACGCCGCGCGGCGCCGGCGGGATGCCGGAGAGCACGAACGTTCCGAGGGTCTTGTTGTCCGAGGCGAACTCCCGCTCGCCCTGGAGGACCCGGATCTCGACCTGGCTCTGGCTGTCAGAGGCGGTTGAGAAGACCTGCGACTTCGAGGTCGGGATCGTCGTGTTCCGCTCGATCAGTTTGGTCGTCACGCCGCCCAGCGTCTCGATGCCGAGCGACAACGGGGTGACGTCGAGGAGGAGGACGTCCTTGACCTCGCCACCCAGGACACCGGCCTGGATCGCGGCGCCGATGCCGACGACCTCGTCAGGATTGACGCCCTTGTGCGGCTCCTTGCCGCCGAACATCGCCTTGACCGCCTCGACGACGGCCGGCATCCGGGTCTGACCGCCGACGAGGATGACCTCGTCGATGTCGCCGGCCTTGAGGCCGGAGTCCTTGAGCGCGGCCTCGACTGGGGTCTTGGTCTTCTCGATGAGGTCGCGGACGAGCTCCTCGAGCTTGGCCCGTGACAGGCTCATCACGAGGTGCTTCGGGCCCGACGCATCCGCCGTGACGTACGGCAGATTGATCTCCGTCGACGAGGTCGACGAGAGCTCGATCTTCGCCTTCTCGGCGGCCTCCTTCAGGCGCTGGAGGGCCTGGGGATCCTTCGAAAGGTCAATTCCCTGGTCCTTCTTGAACTCGGCCAGCAGCCATTCGATGACCCGCTGGTCGAAGTCGTCGCCACCGAGGTGGGTGTCGCCGTTCGTTGCCTTTACCTCGAAGACGCCCTCACCGAGCTCGAGGATCGAGATGTCGAACGTGCCACCACCGAGGTCGTACACGGCGATCTTCTCGTCGTGCTTCTTGTCGAGGCCGTACGCGAGCGCCGATGCCGTCGGCTCGTTGATGATCCGGCGGACTTCCAGGCCGGCGATCCGGCCCGCGTCCTTGGTCGCCTGGCGCTGCGTATCGTCGAAGTAGGCCGGGACGGTGATGACGGCCTCGGTGACCTTCTCGCCTAGATACGCCTCCGCGTCCGCCTTGAGCTTCTGGAGGATCATCGCGCTGATCTCCGGCGGCGTGTACGCCTTGTCGGCGACCTTCACGACGACGCCGTCGCTCTTGGGGTCCTTCTCGACCGTGTACGAGACGAGCTCCTTCGCCCGTTTCGTTTCCGGATCGTCCCAGCGCCGACCCATGAAGCGCTTGATCGAATAGATGGTATTGGCGGGATTCGTAACCGCCTGGCGCTTGGCCAGCTGGCCGACGAGCCGCTCGGCGGTCTTGGTGAACGCGACAACGGACGGGACCGTCCGACCGCCTTCCGCCGAGGCGATGACGGTCGGCTCGCCGCCCTCCATCACGGCGACGACGCTGTTCGTCGTCCCGAGGTCGATGCCGATGATCTTGGCCATGGTTGTCGTTACTCCTGTCTGGGTGGTTGTGGTCTGTTTGGAATGTCAGTTGATGGATGGGGCGGCGTCGGCCGACTCATTCGACGGCGCAGCGACGGCGACGAGGGCGGGCCGGACGACTCGATCCCGGAGCCGATAGCCCCGCCGGATCTCCTCGACGATCTCGCCTTCACCATGCTCGGCGCTGGATACGGTCGCGATCGCTTCGTGCTCGCGGGGATCGAACGGCGTCCCCGGCGAGGCGTCGATCTGCTTGACGCCCTCGCTCTCGAGTAGGGCGCGCAGCTTCCGGTCGATGGCGGCGACGCCCTCGACCCACGGGTCCCCGGCGATCTCCGCCGGCCGTGCCTCGATCGCGAGATCGAAGTCGTCGGCGAGGGCCAGGACCTTGCGGATGAGATCCTCACCGGCGAGACCGAGCATCGCCTCCCGCTCCTCGGCAGTTCGGCGGCGGTAGTTGGCGAATTCCGCGCGCTCGCGCTGAAGGCCAGCGAGGTACTCCTCCGACTTGGCCTGGCTCGCCACCAGCTCCTCGGTCAGCTTCTCGATATCGGCCAGCAGCTTCGTGGGCGAGATGTCGATCTCGTCCACGCGCTCCTGGGCTCGGGTTCGTTGACTCATCTGGGTCCTCCGGGACATTGCGTCACGCCGTGCGTCACGCGTGGATGTTGGCGACGAGCTCGTTCATCAGGCCCGACACGAACCGGACCGTCCCGATCGCCTGGGGATAGGCCATCCGGGTTGGCCCGAGAACACCGACCACGCCGACGGCCCGGCCAGGCTCGCCATACGAGGCAAGCACGAGCGAGACGTCGCGCATCTCCTCGGGGCCGTTCTCGGCGCCGATGAAGGCCTGGACCCGGCCGGTTCCCTCGATCGAGTCGAACAGCTGGCCAAGATAGGCCCGGTTCTCGAGGGCGGCAAAGACCCGCCGAAGCTTGTCGCTCCGTTCGAACTCGGGTGCCTCCATGACATGGAGGAGGCCGTCGCTGAAGACCTCCTCGATCAGCGTCGCGTCGTATTCGCGAACCGCGGCGACGACGCGCTCGCCGACACGCTGGACGAGCGATCCGATCGGGCCGGAGCCATCGATTCGCATGAGCGCCCGCTCCGCGTCGCCCGCCGTTCGGCCGGCCATCAGGCCGTCGAGGATGACCGCGGCCCGCGTCAGGTCCTCCTGCTCGACCGGCTCGGGAAGGTTGATGAGCACCTGGCGCAAGGCGCCCTCGCTAAACACGATGATCAGGCTGGCGAGCCGCTCGGAGATCGTGACGAGATCGATCCGCCGGACGTGCGCGGCGCGTGGCTTGGCCGGGGTGGCGATGGCCGCCATCCGGTTCGCACCCGCGAGGATCGTGGCAGCGAGGCGGAACCACTGTTCGCTCGCATGCTGGACCTGCCCGAACTGGTGGCGGATCATCAGCTGCTCGACTGGCGCGAGAACGGCCATCTCGCCGATGGACTCGACGAAGAAGCGGTATCCCGCATCGGTCGGGATGCGACCGGCCGACGTGTGCGGATGGGTGAGCAGCCCGGCCGCCTCGAGATCGGCAAGGATGTTCCGGACGGTCGCGCTCGACACGCCCAGGCGGTAGCGCTCGACGAGCGCGGCCGATCCGACCGGCGTCGCGGTGGCGACATATTCCTCGATGACGGCTCGCAGGATCGATTGTGCACGCGGATCCAGGGAGCCGGTGGTGCGTACGCGTCGCGCCACGGGTGTGCCTCGGTTCTTTCTGAGAGTTAGCACTCTAGCTGTGCGAGTGCTAACGAATCCTAGCAGTCGCGGGTGTCGAGTGTCAACGATGGCAGGGTTGGGATTGAGGGGCGCGCGTTGCCTTGAATCGGTGCTCGTCCGGCCGCTACCATCGGAGGAGGCATGTGGCCGGGGAATTGGACGGTGAGGGGGTCTCAGGATGAGCGAGTCGTCGGGCGGGTCAGGCGGCGGGACACCTCCCGATCGGCCGTCGTGGGATGAGGCTTCAGCCGACCAGCCGGCCGATCCACCCGCCGAGCCGACGGAGCCCGCGGCCACTCCACCGGCATGGCCTCCCGCTCCGCCGAGCGTCCCGCCGGGCGTCCCGCCGGCGGCGCCACCGGGCCCGATGTGGGGCGCCGGTGCCACGCCACCGCCATCCGGTCCACCACCATCCGCGGCACCGAGCCAGCCGCCGGCCGCGCCGGCCGGTCCAATGTGGGGCGCGGGAGCGGCCCCGCCCCCAGGAGGAACTCCGCCCACGCCGCCGCCAGGAAGCCCGGCGCCTCCGCCACAGCCGCCAGCCGCTGGCCTTCCGCCGGCTCCCCCACCCGGCCCGATGTGGGCCGGAGGTTCGGCCGCGCCGCCTCCCGTCAAGCCCGGCGGGATCCCGGGTTGCCTGAAGGTCGCGATCATCCTGGGCGTCATTCTTGCGATTGCCTTCGTCGCGTTCTTGGCCCTCGCTGGGACGGTGATCAACAACATCGTCGGCGACCTCGGCGGCGCCGACGGGGGCGATCGATGACAACTGCGAGATCCTCTCCGATGCCGACGCTCGGACGCTGTTCGGTGGGAGCGCCGACGCGATCGACCTGTCCGGCCTCTCCGACGCGACGATCGGATTCATCATCGACAAGCGGGTCCTCGCAACCGCTCCCGACTGCTGGGTCACCGGTGGCGACAAGGCGTACATCGCTCGCATCGCCCGCTACGAGGGCGGCGACGCGGCGTCCGTGTTCGAACTGGAGCGACAGGCCGCCGAGCCGACGTCAGAGGACCAGGGTGGCGGGATCACGGTCGAGACCGACGGTTACAACGCCGGCGAGGTGGCAGGCCTGGGCGACGAGGCCTTCTGCACGGGCTATCGCAGGGAATCATGGCCGGCGTCCTCGTTCGCCAGGGCGATCGCGTCGTCTACGTGTCGGTCGGTCAGCCAGACGAAAGTCAGCCGCCCGAGATGGGCCTGGGTGAGAACGGCGTCGTGACGGCCCCGGGACTCTGCGCGTTCGCCCAGGAGGTTGCCAGCTTCTTGCTGCGGTGATGCCGCCGACGCCCGCCCAGGACCACGCCTAGACGAGCCGCGAGAAGAGCTCGTTCGAGAGCAACCGGCCGCGCGTCGTGAGGACGACCCGCGCGTCGTCCGTCACCTCGAGAAGTTCCGCGTCCATCGCCCAGCCAAACGACTCGGCCAGGGGCGGCTCATCGGCATCTGCCAGCGGGAGGCCGCGGTCCGTTCGGAGCCCCAGGATCGTCCGCTCGGCGGCGGCCGTCGCCTCGTCGAGGTGCTCCACGCCGCCAGGAGGAGGCCTCGGCGCTCCGCCGTCCCGCGGGCTCAGCGCGGCCACATAGGCATCTAGCCGGGCGGCGTTCCAGCGCCGGCTGGCGCCGTCGAAGGCATGGGCGCCCGGGCCGACCGCCTCGTAGGGCCGGCGCTCCCAGTACGTCTTGTTGTGACGGCTCTCGTGGCCGGGGCGAGCCCAGTTCGAGATCTCGTAGCCGTGCCAGCCCGCCTCAGTGAGTCGATGCACGGCGTAGTGATACTGCGCCGAGGCGCGGTCTTCGTCCTGTGCCCGACGGGCGGCAGCGCGCCAGCGACGCGCACCGGCCGTGGTCGGGAGGTGATCGCCGCCGGGGCCGGTCAGCCCTTCGGCGTCAGGGTCGTCGAGGGTCAGGGCGTACAGCGACAGATGGTCGGGCTCGAGGTTGATCGCCTCGTCCAGCGTGCCCATCCAGGTGCCCAGCGACCCGTCGGGAACGTCGTACAGGAGGTCGAGGTTGATCGAGCCGATGCCGGCGCCGCGTGCCTCACGGACGGCGTCGGCCACGTCACCGGGGGCATGTCGTCGGCCCAGCCGCTTCAGCTCCCCGGAATCGAGGCTCTGCGCGCCGAACGAGATGCGGGTGATCCCGGCCCGGCGCTGGGCACTCGGATCGCCGCGCTCGTCGGGGCCCGGGTTCGCCTCAATGGTGATCTCGGCGCCGGCGGCCAGGCCGAACCGCCGGCGGACGCGGTCGACGAGCCGGGCGAGCGCCGCGGCGTCAACGAGCGACGGTGTCCCTCCGCCGACGTACAGGGAGTCGAGCGGCGGCCGCCCGACCTCCCCCGGCCCACCGAATTCGCCGTCGAGAGCATCGGCGCGAAGCCCGATCTCCGTCTCGAGGGCGTCAAGCAGTGCCTCGATCCGGTTCCTGGGACCACGCGCCGCCGCGCCCGCGTAGACGACGAAGTCGCAGTAGGGACAGAGGGAGACGCAGAAGGGAACGTGGACGTAGAGGGCCACGGGAGCTCGTCGCGGCGGCGGCCAGTGTCTCCTCGGATCGGTTCGCGCAGCCGACGCTGCACGGCTCACCATCAGCGATCGCGCGGCGCAGACTCCCGCGGACCGATGACCCGCCAGCCGTCGGGCGGCCGGCGTCGCTTGTCGATCTCCTCCTCCTCACGGCCCCGCGGCAGGAACTGGCCCGCGTGGCCCGTGCAGAGGAAGACCGCGAACCGCGTCACCGAGTGGCCGAGGAACGCCGCTGCGATCCCGCCCGTCACGCCCGTCACCCAGCCACCCGCGAGCCCGATCAGGAGAGCCATTGCCAGCATGTAGCGGTTCCGCCCGGGCGCCCCGAGGCGTGTCGCGAGCGCATAGAGGATGGCCTGGATCGCATTCGCCGCGCTCGGGTTCATGTCGGTCATGAGGAGGAGCCCGAAGATCGCCCCCCGGAAGGCCGCCTCGTCGACAAGCGCCGTGGCGACGGAATTGAGCAAGGCACCGGGATAGGACCAGACGTCCGGGAAGCGGATTCGCCGGTAGCGGTAGTAGGCGATCCCGAGCGCGAGGCCGGTCCCGATCGCGGCGTAGAGGAAGCCGTAGACGATCGTCAGGCCGCGGTCGCCGGCCCCGAGGAAGAACTCCTCGCGGCCCGCCGGGTGAATGAAGACGATGCCGGCGATGAGCGCGAAGCCCAGCCCATACCACGCGAGACGGCGTCGGAACGAGGGCGGGTGGCCGTCGGTTGCCTCGTCGTACTCCGCTGCGTTGAACCGTTGGGCCTCGAGCCGGAGCATGACGAGGAGCAGGGCAAGCCCGACGGCGATGAGCCGCTGAAGGGTCGGCAGCCATTCCTCCACGGCTGCTACGCCTCGTCCGTGCGGAGCATGGCGAGGAACGCCTCCTGCGGGATCTCGACGGAACCGATCCGCTTCATCCGCTGCTTGCCTTCCTTCTGTTTCTCGAGGAGCTTGCGCTTGCGCGTTATGTCGCCACCGTAGCACTTGGCGAGCACGTTCTTGCGCATCGCCCGCACGGTTTCCCGGGCGATGACGTTCGATCCGATCGCCGCCTGGATCGGGATCTCGAACATCTGGCGGGGGATGAGCTGCTTGAGGCGTTCGGCCAGGACCCGCCCGACCGACTGGGCCTTGTCGCGGTGGACGATCAGCGAAAGGGCATCCACGGGCTCGCCGTTGACGAGGATATCGACCTTGGCAAGGTTCGCCGGGCGGTAGCCGAGCTCCTCGTAGTCCATCGATGCGTAGCCCTGGCTGCGGCTCTTGAGCTGGTCGAAATAGTCGACGATGAGCTCGGCGAGGGGCATCTCGAAGTGGAGGACGACCCGGGTCGGGTCGAGGTACTCCATGTTGACGAACGTGCCGCGACGGTTCGTCGAAAGCTCCATCAGCGGCCCGATGTACTGGCTCGGGGTGACGACACTGAGCTTGACCCAGGGCTCCTCGATCTGCTCGATGTCGGTCGGGTTGGGGAGGAGCGCGGGATTGTCGATCACGAGGCTGCCACGATTGTTTGTCAGCACGACGTGGTACTCGACCGACGGGGCCGACGCGATGAGGTCGATCCCGAACTCGCGCTCGAGGCGCTCCTGGACGATCTCCATGTGGAGCAGGCCGAGGAATCCGCAGCGGAAGCCGAACCCGAGCGCGACCGAGCTCTCGGGCTCGTAGGTGAACGACGCGTCGTTGAGATGGAGCTTCTCGAGCGCCTCGCGTAGCTCCGGGTAGTCCTCGCCGCTAACCGGGTAGATCCCGGCGAAGACGAGGCTCTTGGCCTCCTGGTAGCCGGGCAGCGGCTCGGTGGCGGGGCGGGCGACGGACGTGACTGTGTCGCCGACCTGGGCCTCGCGGACGTTCTTCAGCCCGGTGGCGACGTAGCCGACCTCGCCCGCGACCAGCTGCTTGACGGGGACCAGCTGGGGCCGGAAGACACCGAGCTCAAGCGGTTCTGCTTCCGCGCCCGGATGGCCATGAGGCGGATCTGCGTCGTGCTCGCGGAGCGTGCCCTGGGCGAGCCGGACGTAGACGACGACGCCCTTGTAGGCGTCGTAATGGCTGTCGAAGATCAGGCCCTGGAGCGGCTTGGCCGGGTCGCCCTTCGGCGCCGGGATCCGCTCGACGATCGCCTCGAGAATCTCCGGGACGCCGGTTCCGTCCTTGGCGGACGCGAGGAGTACCTCCTCGCGCGGGATCGCCAGGACGTTCTCCAGCTCATCGATAATCGTGTCCGGGTCGGCCGACGGAAGGTCGATCTTGTTGAGGACCGGGATGAGTGTGAGGCCCTCGCGCATCGCCAGATGGACGTTGGCGAGCGTCTGGGCCTCGATCCCCTGGGTGGCGTCGACGACGAGGATCGCGCCTTCGCAGGCCTGGAGGCTGTGACTCACCTCGTAGGCGAAGTCGACGTGCCCGGGCGTGTCGATCAGGTTGAGGCCGTAGTTGAGGCCGTCGCGGGCCGTGTACTCCAGGCGAACAGCCCGGGCCTTGATCGTGATCCCCTTCTCGCGCTCGAGGTCCATCGAATCGAGGACCTGGCTCATCATCTGCCGCCCCTCGATCGTGTGGGTCAGCTCGAGCAGGCGATCGGCGAGGGTCGACTTGCCGTGATCGATGTGGGCAATGATCGAGAAATTTCGGAGTCGTTCCTGCGGGATGGCCACGAGGCGGGAGTGTAGCGGACACTCCGCCGTCCACGGCCGATACGTGACCCTAACCTCGCCGGTCAGGTTTACGGGTCGGACGGCGGCATCATCGCGTCGTCGGCGTAGTCCCAGCAGGTGGTTATGTCGGGCTCGAGCTCCGCGACCACTCCGGGCTCGCTGCTCAGGTACGACACCGGGTCCGTGGTCGGGTCGAACGCCTCGACATACGGCCGACAGATCGCCAAACCGACCTCCGCGTAGCCGTCGCGCGTCATCCGGACGCGGCCGCGGACCTCGATGGTCCGGTATGGGTAGGCGTTCTCCGCGAGGATCAGGGTCGCCCGCGGGTCGCGTTCGAGCATCGCGATCTTGCGGTCGCCGGCAGGGAACTGGAACGTGAACCGACCATCGATGAACCGATGCCAGATGGGCCGGCTGAAGACCCGACCGTCCGGCAGGCTCAGCGAGAGCACCGCCGCCAGCGGCTGATCGAAGAGGTCGCCGAGATCCGAAGGTGCCAATCCCCGTCGCATGACGATGCTCCGGTCCGTTCCAAGCCTGGGAGCGACGAGTCTACGCCCGGAGGCAGTGCGTCTCGATAGAATCTCGGGTGCCACCTTCGCCTGGGTCGGCGACGCTTCATGGAGATCGCCGATCCCGACGTCCATCGCCGCCAGCGGGCTCCGAAATCAGGCGGTGAGGTAGGCCAACACCGCGACACCCACGCTGATCGTCGCGACGCCGATCACCTGGACCCTCGACAGCCGCTCGTGGAGCAGGACGACCGCCGCGACCGCGGCGATCGCCGCGAATTGCGATGACATGACCGAGGCGATCGCGATCCCCTCGCGAGCCCCGAACGCGTAGAACGCGATGCCGAGGACTTCGGTGAAACCCGTCACGAGGACGAACGGCACGGCCGCGCGAGTGATGCGGAGGCGGCGGAGCAGCAGGAGCGGGATCGCGATCACGAGGATGCCGACCAACCGGGCGGGCACGGCCGACCAGGCCGCCGGTAGTGCCTGGCCGATCAGCCCGGAGACGTAGAGATTGAGCCCGAAGCAGCTCGCGGCCGCGAGCGCCAGCAGCGCGGTCGCGACCGGACCGAAGCGGGCACCCTCGATCGCCTCGGGGTTTCGTTCGGAGGCGGCGAGGACGACGCCGACGACGATCGCGCCCAGGACGAGGCCGGCGCCCGGAGCGAGCTGTTCCCCGGCAACCACGGCGATGACGGCGCCGATGGCGCCCTCGGTCGAGGTGATCGGACCGACGACCGAGACCTTGCCGCTCCGCAGGGCCGTCAGCACGAACAGGATTCCGATGACGTTCGAGAAGCCCGATGCGGCGAGCAGCGCAACTTCGCGGCCGCCGAGCGTGACGGGACCCGCGATCGCGATCGCAGGAATGGTGACAACACCGCCGATGAGCATCACCCAGGCCAGCGAGGACGTGGCACCGATCAGCCGGGCACTCCGTGACGAGCAGAGGATGGACACAGACCAGCAGATGGCGGCGCCAAGGCCACCGAGAATGGGGATCACGCGGTCAAGTGTGGGGCATCGTCGGTGGCTCCATCAGGATGCCTCTGCTACCATGCGCGTCCGTGCCGTCACCGTTCGTGGCGGCCATTCAGCTGATCACCCGCTCCCGTGAGGTTTGCCCCTTGGCCAAGACGCCCCGCACCTGGACGGGCGCACGCACGCCGTCAGGACTGAAGCGCGTCCGACAGGCCGAGCGTCGCCGCGAGATCCTTCAGCCGCGCCGCACCGCTGCGAAGACGTTCGTCGCGAAGGCGCTCGATGTCGCCACCCATCAGACCGATTCCGATACCGCGCAGACGGCACTCGCCGAGGCCCACGCGGCGCTCGACCGAGCGGCCAAGGCCGGCGCGATCCACCCGAACGCAGCCGCGCGCCGGAAGTCCCGCCTGACGTTGAAGTTCAATGCCGCGACCGGCGGGGCGTTCGTCCAGACGTCGACGCGGATCACGAAAACGACGAGCAAGGCCCAAGCCGTGAAGGCCGCCAGGAGCCGGATCGCCGCCTCCAAGGCCGACAAGGCGAAGGGCGCCCAGACCGCGGCCGGCAAGGCCCGTGCCGCACTCTCGAAGACCGCCCGTGCCGACGCCGCCGCGAAGGCCGCGGCTACGGCGGCCGCCCCAGCCCCCAAGGCGACATCGAAGGCCGCCGCGAAGTCCACGACAGCGAAGACGTCAGGTACGAAGCCGACCGCCAAGTCGACCGCGACGAAGGCCAAGGCAACCGCGGCCAAGCCCAAGACCGCCGCGAAGGCCCCGGCCAGGAAGACCGCCGCGAAGTAGCCAAATCGAGTCTGCCCGTCGCGGTCACCCCCGCCGCCCCGGAGTTCCAACCCGGGGCGTCGCGATTCTCGGCCGTGTGAATTGCAGGCTGCGTCGTACCGGGATTCCCGGCTTGGCTGGCCGCGCCATGGGCCCTCGCATGGAGTTCGTGGTCGGCGTGAGTTGCGCCTACGTGCCGAACTGACCTATCGCGCTAGCGCGACGCCATCGGCCCGAGGCTTCGGCCGGAACACGCCATAGAGGACGCCGCCGCCGAGGCCACCGGCCGTCGTCAGGAGAACGAGAAGTCCGGCCGTAGAGAACTGCTGGCTCCAGTAGAACGAGGTGAACGAGGCCGTATCGGTGACCCCGATCGACGCGAAGTCGGGGCCGCGGCCCGCAGCGAGGTATCTCGAGTAGACACAGTTCGCGCCCGGATCGCAGGAGGGCGGGATCGGCTGGCCCGTCTCCGGGTCGGCACGGTTGTAGTCGGGGAATCCATTGTCGGCGAAGAAGAACAGGCCCTTTACGAGGAGAAGCAGCGCGGCCAGCGTCAGCGCCGTCGCAAGGCCCGCGACGAGCGCATTGGCCAGGATCCTGCGCCACGGGCCGGTCCGCCGGTCGCTGCGCTGGTTCGCGTAATAGCCGATCAGCAGCCCCGCCGGGAGGGCGAGTAGCCAGTAGATCGGTTCGATCGGGATCACGAGCAGGAAGCTGACCCCGATCGTCAGCGCCATCCCGATCCCGACATATGCGGCGGCGATGGCGCCGCGGTCGACAATTCGGGTCACGTGGTGGCGCCGACCCTGACGTCGCCGTCGGCGGCCGGCGCGGTTGCCAGGCCCGGCCGCCCGAGCGCCGCCCGACCGAGGTAGCGCGCCCCATCGCCGAGCTCGCCCTCGATCCGGAGCAAGCGGTTGTACTTGGCGACCCGCTCGCTGCGCGACGGCGCCCCGGTCTTGATCTGGCCCGTGCCCATCGCCACGACGAGATCGGCGATCGTCGTGTCCTCGGTTTCGCCGGAGCGATGCGAGACGATCGCCGTCCAACCGGCACGCCGGGCGAGATCAATCGCCTCGATGGTCTCGGTCAACGTCCCGATCTGGTTGAGCTTGATGAGGACGCTGTTCGCGGCGCGCTCGTCGATCGCTCGCTGGATCCGCTCGGTGTTCGTCACGAGCAGGTCGTCGCCGACGAGCTGGACGCGGTCGCCAAGGCGCCGGGTCAACTCGGCCCAGCCGGCCCAGTCGTCCTCTGCGAGGCCGTCCTCGATCGATACGATCGGAAAGCGGGCGACCCAGTCAGCCCAGAGGTCGATGAGCTCAGCCGAGTCGAGCGTCCTCCCCTCGCGCGCCAGTACGTAGCGCGTCGTGCTTCCGGCGCCGCTGCCCTCCTCGACGAGCTCCGTCGTGGCTGGGTCCAGGGCGATGGCGACGTCCTCCCCTGGCCGGTAGCCGGCCTTCTCGATCGCCCGGAGGATGACTTCAACGGCCGCTTCGTTCGAGGGAAGGCTCGGGGCGAAGCCGCCTTCGTCGCCCTGGCCGGTCGCGTGGCCCTCGTCGTGGAGGATGCCGCGGAGCGTGGCGAAGATCTCGGCGCCGGCCCGGAGCGCTTCGGCGTACGTCGCGGCTCCGATCGGCATGACCATGAATTCCTGGAAGTCGGTCGAATCCTGGGCGTGCTTGCCGCCGTTGAGGATGTTGAACATTGGGACGGGCAGGGTCCGGGCGCCGGCGCCGCCGAGATAGCGGAAGAGCGACAGGTCGTGGGCCGCCGCCGCTGCGTGGGCGCACGCAAGCGACACGCCGAGGATCGCATTCGCGCCGAGCTCGGCCTTGTTGGGTGTCCCGTCCAGGTCGCGGATGACGGCGTCGATGCCGGCCTGGTCGGCAGCGTCGAGTCCGTAGATCGCGGGAGCGATCACGTCGGTCACGTTGGCGACGGCCCGCAGGACGCCCTTGCCACCGAACCGCGACTTGTCGCCGTCGCGCAGCTCGACCGCTTCGTGGGCGCCGGTCGAGGCCCCGGACGGCACCGCCGCCCGGCCGACCGAACCATCGCCGAGGACGACGTCGACCTCGATCGTCGGATTGCCACGCGAGTCGAGGATCTCGCGGGCGTCGACGATCTCGATCGTCGTATTCGTGGCCACGGTCACGCCTTGCTCCTCACCTTCGGGCGATCCTGCAGGACCGCAATTCCGGGCAGCTCGCGACCCTCGAGGAACTCGAGCGAGGCGCCGCCGCCGGTGCTGATGTGGGTCATCTTCTCCGCCAGGCCCTGCTGTTCCAGGGCGGCGACAGAGTCGCCACCGCCGACGACGACGGTCGTGCCGCTCTCGGCCTTGTCGGCAAGGAACCGCGCGATCTCCTTCGTGCCGTGAGCGAACGACGGAATCTCGAAGACGCCGAGCGGTCCGTTCCAGAAGACGGTCTTCGCCTTGGCCAGGGCCTCCTCGATGGCTCGCCGTGAGTTCTCGCCGAGGTCGACGATGTGCCACGACGCCGGGAACTTCTCCGTCCCGACGGTCTTGTACTCCGTGCCGCGGGTGACCTCCTTGGCGATCACGACATCGGTCGGGAGGATGACCGGAATGCCGCGAGCCTCGGCCGCCGCGAGAATCCGCTTCGCGTCTTCCACCCGATCGTGCTCCGCGAGGCTCTTGCCGACGGTCTTGCCCTGGGCCAGGAGAAACGTGTTGGCCATCGCCCCGCCGACGACGAGGATGTCGACCTTCGAGATCAGGTGCTCGAGCACGCCAACCTTGTCCGAGACCTTTGCCCCGCCGAGGATCGCCGCGAACGGCCGGCCCGGATCCTCGAGGAGGTGGGAGAGCATCTCGATCTCGCGTTCCATCAGGAGCCCGGCGTAGGCGGGCAGGAGCTTCGGGACGCCGACCGTCGAAGCGTGCGCCCGGTGGGCCGTCCCGAACGCGTCATTCACGTAGACGTCGGCGTACGAGGCGAGCTTGGCCGCGAACTCCGGATCGTTCTTCTCCTCTTCGGCGTGGAATCGGAGGTTCTCGAGGAGGATCGCCTCGCCCGCCCGGAGGCGCTTGATCGCATCTTCGGTCCCCACGCCGAGCGCGTCGCCGGTCACCGGCACGTTGCGTCGAAGGAGCGTCGAGATTCCCTGGCCCACGGGCCGAAGACGAAGGCCGTCCTGGACCTTGCCGTCCGGCCGGCCCAGGTGGCTGGCGAGGATGACGCGGGCGCCCTGGGCGAGGAGGGCGTTGATCGTCGGCAGGGCGGCCCTGATCCGGGAGTCGTCGGTGACCTTCCCGTCAGCGAGCGGGACGTTGAAATCGACGCGCAGGAAGACCCGTTTACCGGCCGCGTCCAGGTCGCGGATGGTCAGCTTGTTCATGCGGCTCGGGTCAAGCCCGGCCCGCCACCGGAAGGCGCGCGGCGACGAAGGCGATGAGGTCGGCGACACGACAGCTGTAGCCCCACTCGTTGTCGTACCAGCTGATCACCTTGACCATCGTTCCGCCGAGGACCATCGTCGACTCGGCGTCGATGATCGAGGAGCGGCTGTCGCCCCGGAAGTCGGTCGAGACGAGAGGCTCGTCACTGACCCCGAGGATCCCTTTGAGCGGGCCTTCGGCCGCGGTCCGGAACGCGTCGTTGACCTCCTCGACGGACGTGGGCCGCGAGACGTCCGCGGTGAAGTCCACGACGCTCACCGTCGGCGTCGGCACGCGCAGGCTGAAGCCATCGAACTTGCCCTTGAGATCCGGGATCACGAGGGCCAGCGCCTTCGCCGCGCCGGTCGTCGTCGGGATGATGTTCTGGCCGGCCGAACGGGCTCTTCGTGGATCCTTGTGGGCGACGTCGAGGATGCGCTGGTCGTTCGTATAGCTGTGGATCGTGTTCATCAGGCCGCGCTCGATCGTGAGCAGGTCGTGGACGACCTTTGCCGCAGGGGCGAGACAGTTCGTCGTGCAGCTGGCGTTGCTGATGATGTGATGGGCCTCGGCGTCGTAGCGACCCTCGTTCACGCCGAGGACGATCGTGATGTCCTCGCCCTTGGCCGGGGCGCTGATGATCACCTTCTTGGCGCCGGCCGTGATGTGGGCGGCGGCCTTGTCGGCGTCGGTGAAAAGGCCCGTCGACTCGAGGACGATGTCGACGCCGAGGTCGCCCCAGGGCAGGGCCGCGGGATCTTTCTCCTTGAGGACCTTGACCTCGCGACCGTCGATGATCAGCGCGTCTTCTGTGTGATCGACGGTCCCGTCGTAGGCGCCATACGTCGAATCGTGCTTGAACAGGAGCGCATTCATCGACGTATCGACGAGGTCGTTGACCGCGACGACCTCGACGTCTGGGGCCCGCTCGATGAGCGCCTTGAGCGATTGGCGGCCGATCCGCCCGAAGCCGTTGATGCCGACTCGCACTGCCATGACGTGCTCCTTCGCGACCCTGCGCTCGCCCACTGGCGGGGAGCGTCATCTGCTATCGAGGTGGGGCGTCGACACTGGCGCTGGGCTGTCCGGCCACGCGCTCGACCGCCGAACGTATGGTCGCATCGTAGGCGGTCGGCCGTCGAGGGCCCGGATGAAGGGCCGTCGACCGGAATCACGAAGGGGGCCCTGCCGTTGCCGGCGAGGCCCCCTTCGGGCGATTTCAGGGTGAGGCGGTTAGCCCCCGATCTTGAAGACCTTGCCCTTGCAGATCGGACATGTCCCGGAAAGCGCGGGCTTGCCGTTCTTCATCGTGATCCGCTGGGGATTCACGACTTCGACCTTCTGCTTGTCCTTGACGCAATATGCTTCGGCCATTGGAGAGGGCTCCTCCTGTTCAGCGTGGCGTCACGGGAACCCTCGTCCCGTGTCCGCAACTCACGTGTAGCTCCATAGGGACGGACGCCAGCGCTCCGTCCCGGCCAGTTGCTTCTGACGATCCATCTCGGCGAGGATCAGCAGGCTTTCAAGGCCCGTCTCCACGCACGCGGCCTCCGCCTCGTCCTTGGCCACACCCTCCACGAACGCGCCGGTTGTCCGCTGTGCGTAAACCGCACAGACGACTCCGGCCCGACAGCGGGCGAGTGTTGCCAGCACGAGTAGCGCGGATGCCTCCATTTCGAAGTTCATGACACGCTGGCGCGCCATGTCTTCCGCCAGGTCAGGGTAGCGGATGGGCAACTGCGGGATGGGACGCCCCTGCGCCCCGAAGAATCCCGGTGCCGTCGCCGTGACCCCGACGTGGTTCCGATGTCCGAGCCGTTCCGCGGCCTCGATGAGTGCGATGACCGCCTCGTAGTCGGCGATCGCCGGGTACCCATCGTGGACGAAGAAGCTCGTGGTCGACTCGAGCCGGACGGCGCCGGTCGAGATGATCAGGTCCCCGAGGGCGACCTCCGGTTGGAGGGCGCCGCAGGAACCGACGCGGATGAAGGTTGGCCTTTCTGTGATCGCCAGGACTTCCGCCACCACGATCTCGACGTTGTCCGTGCCGATCCCGGTCGAGACGACCGAGATTCGTTCGCCGCGATACGTCCCGGTGACCGAGGCGAACTCCCGGTGACGCCGTTCAAGCTCGATGGAGTCGAGCCGTGTGGCGATCCGGTCAGTACGGTCGGGGTCACCAGGGAGGAGGATGTACTCGGCCAGTTCTCCCGGTCCGAGGCCGATGTGGTATTGCCGCTCCCCCAGTGGGAGCGCAACGCGGTGATCCGCGTTCGGCAAGACCTGTCCCTCGCTCAGGTGGTGCTTCGCAGGCGCGAAACTCGGCCGAGGATAGCCCCGCGTTCTCACGAGCGTCAAGCACGAGCCCTGAGCGTGGCCACGCACGAATCATCGTTCCGGGCCCTGCGTGGCCGCCAGGCTCGCCACTCGGGCGGCAATACGGGCCGCCAGGCGACGCCGAGCTCGCTGCCGACGGAGGAGCGTCACGGCCAGCGAAGCTGCCGAGACGAGCATGATTCCGACGACTCCGGCGGCGCCCGGAGCGTCCGGTCCGAGCAGGCCGCCGGCGAGGCGCCCGTCCTGCCCGGGGACAACCGATTCCAGCAAGCCCGACTGTTCGCCGACGGGCGCGGTCGCTGTCGGGTCGAGCGTCGGATCGCCCACCCGAACGAGCCCGGCGGGATCGTCGACCACGACGCGATAGCCGGCCCCGTCCTGCACGACGCGTCCGGTTGCGTTCAGCGCATCGCCGGGCTCGAGGAGCGGCAGATACTCCGCGGCAGCCCCCGCGAGCACGACGCGACCGATTGCAGTCCCGTCGTCGAGTAGGAATCCATCCGGTACGAGCTCCGTGACGAGCCCGCCGACGCGGACGATCTGGCCGACATGCCCAGCAAGGTCAACGAGATCGACGTTCGGGATGGCGGCGGCAGCTCCCGTCTGCGGCGGTCCCGGCCCCGGCGGAACGGTCGGACCCGTCACCGGCGGCTCCGGCGCCTCCGGCGGGCGCGGTCATGACGTCCGCCGTGCTCCGCGGAGCGACCGACCAGCGGCGGTCCGTGGCACCCGGGTAGGGTCGCCGAACGATCCCGACGATCGTGGCGGTCCGCCCCTCCACGATCGCCGTGGCCGGAATTCGCGCGCCGGCGAGACCGCTCACCACGACGCGGTCCGGCCCAACCGAGAGTTCCGCTCGCCATCGGTCGCCGAGCTTCTTGACCTCGATGATCGTCCCGCTGACGCGGACAAGGCGCCATTCGTGGGCCGCCGTCGGGGCTCGCTGGAGGTCGAGCGCGAGTGGGCGACCGCCGACAGCAACAACGGCGATCTGTTCGGCCTTGATTCGAGGGGCGTCGTAGGCCCGGCCGATCGTGCCGTCGACGCGGATCCGCGTGCCGACGGCGGGGGCCCTGCTGTCGACGGGAATGAGGATCTCGACGCCCGCCGTCCGATCCTCGATCACGATCCGGCGTCCGGTCGAGTCGAGGAGGTCCGGCGCGGTCGTCACGATGCCCTCGACCGTGACCTGTCCATCTCCGCGACGAACGGCCTCTGCGATCGACAGGACGGCGCCGCCTGGTCCAGTCGACGGTGCGGGTGACCTGGTCGGTGCCGACGTCGGGCTGGGCGACGGCACGGGGACGGAACGCCGGACCAGATCACCTGCGTCCCGCACCCAGACGCGATAGCCGTCCAGTGCGCCTTTGCGCGAAGCACGCTGACCCGCGACGCCGATCACGTCGTACGCCGCCCCGAGGGTGACCGAATCTGCCGTGAGCCCGCTCGAGGCGTCCGCGAGGATCCGGACCTGGCCACTCGGCGAGACCACGAAGAACGTGATGTCGCCGCTCGTCGACTTCGTGGGTCGCGCCTCGATCACGCCTCGGACCGCGACGAGGCGGCCCTCGACCGACTCGCCGAGGGAGGTCGCATCGACCGTCAGTGGTCCAGGAAGCGGGCCGGACCCGGCAACACGGATGCCGGCCGATGGCGGACGGAGCTCGAGCTGGCCGTACGGATCGGCGAGCGGGCCGCGAACTTCAAGTCGGGCGCCGCGAGCGGGCGCGGCCACACCATCCGGGACTTTGATGACGATTCCGCCCGTCGAGTCCTGGATCGCGATCAACGGTGGTGTTCCGAGTCGGCCGGCCGGCGCGGTCACGATTCCCGCGACGCTGACAGTCGTCCCTATGGGCATCTGGCGGGCGCTCGCGATCGTGAGAGTCGATGCCGACGGCGCTGGGGTCGGTGATGGCGAAGGCGTCGGGACAGGCGTCCCCGTCGGCGGTCGGCGTCGGCGTCGGCGTCGGATTGGTGGAGGCGCTCGGGGCCGGAGCCATGCTGGCGACGGGCGTTGGGGAGGGTGTCGGCGTCGGGGCCGGCGCGAGCCGTGAATTCCGCCGGGCAGTGTCGCGTGGATCCGATAGCCGGCCGTCCCGGTGCCGCTGCTGTCCCGCTGTCCGAGTGGGCCGGTCGCGGTCACGATGTCCCCCGTCCCGACGGCCTGCACCGTCGAGCGCCGCGTCGGCGACGACGATGCGCAGAGGCCCGCTCCCGTCGTCGATCGTGACGCCGAGCCCGTCCGTCAGCGGGGACGGGGCAGACGTGACCGCGCCGGTCAGCGTGAGCCGAAGGCCTTCGAGCGATTCATCGGCGGCGCCGGTCTCGATGACGACGGCCGCTGGCAGGGTCGACGGGCCAATCTCGAGCAGCGAATCGGCTCGAGACGCTGAGCGTCCGCAGCCCGAAGTAGCTCCCGAGCGAGCCCGTCGCCACGATCGAGGTCCCGGCGGGCAACGGTGTCGCCAGCGCGGCGTCCAGTCGCAGCGCGATCCCGCCAGTCACGTCCTGCACGAACCCGATGCGGCCGGAGTCGAGAACACCCAGACCTGTAGTGAGCGTCCCGGCCACCGTCGCGAGCGAACCGTCGGCGAGGGCCCGTGCCGCCGCGATCGACAGGATCGGCTCGGCGGTCGGACTCGGGATCTGGGTCGGAGTCGGGTCCGGCGTCGGGGTGGGCGTAGGCGTAGGAGCCGGGGTGGGAGTGGGGGCCGGCGACGCGGTGGGCGTGGCCGTAGGAGCCGGCGTCGGTGTTGGAGTCGACGTCGGCGCAGGGCTCGGCGTCGGCGCCGCGGTCGGCGTCGCTGTGGGCGGTGGCGTAGGCATGGGCGTGGCCGTTGGCCCGGCAGTCGGCGCGGGAGTTGGCGACAAGGTCGGGCTCGGAGCCGACGTCGGCGTCGGCGTCGAGCTGGGCATTGCGCTCGGCGTCGCCGAAGGCGTGGGCGTTGGCGAGGGGAATGGCGTGGGCGCGGCGGCGAGATTCTGGGGAAACGGCGGCGTCCTGACGACGAAGTCGGACAAGTTGTCGTTCGTATCCGTCCCGTTGCCGAGCGAGCCACCCGGCGTGCGCTCGATGCTCGATCCGCTTGCCGGCGCGGGCGCGGCCGCTCCCTCGACGAAGGCGCTGCTCGCGTCGCCCCAGCCCACCGCATCGAGCGGCTCGCCCCCGATCGGTCTGAGCACCACAGCGCCGCCGGTCGCGGCGAATCCGCCGCTGTACGTGGCGTCTGCAATGGCCGCGTGAATCCCGGATGCCGTTTGCCACGAGGAGATGCCGGCCCGGCTCCAGGATCGTCGGCGTCGACCACGCCGCCTTTCGGGTGACCGTGCTGCCAGTCGAGGTCACGTAGACCAGTTCGTGGCCCGTCAGGTCGATCGGGACGGAACCCGCGTTCGTGATCTCCGCGAATTCGTCTGACGCGGACGTTCCGCCCGTCATCACCTCGGACACGAGCACCTTGGACGTCGGCCACGCGACCAAGGCAGTGAGCCGTTCCGCCCGCGCCGGAGCGGCCGGCGGGCCGGCCCCGAACGCCCCCGCCGACAGGGCGATGACGAGAAACAGGACGACCTGGCCGGCATGCCGAACGCGATCCATCGACGACCTCCCGAAGACGGGCGGGCTGGCGGCAGACGCGGACGGGGCGAGTCGGTCACGTTTGTAGCAGGAGGCGCTGCATCACCGCTGCCCCGACGCTCGACCCGCGATGCACTCGCCCTTCACCACGGGTCAACGGCGCCTTCATTGCGCCTGAACGGCGGATTGATCGGGCCTTCCCAGCGGATCAACCGCGGAGTCACCGGCGAGGCCGGCCTCGACTCGTGTGGGATTGGACTACGATGGGGCGACTAATTCCCTGCCGTCTGGAGGCACTGTGGCCCGCGCCAAGAGGACAAATCGAGCCGAGGCGCGCCGCCGCTATCGCGCCACCCTGATCGATGACCCGGAGCTCCTCGAGGAGGAAGGCGTCGCCGCTGACTCCGGGGCTATCGACGATCGGCCCACCACCCCAGGGCGGAGAAGCGCTCCGGCGAAGGCCTCGGCGCCGACGGCCCCGGCGCGACCCAACGTCCTCGGCGCTCTCAAGGGGGCGTTCCGCCCGACCGACCTTCGCGGCGACATCGCCGCGCTGCCGCAACTGCTACGGCACCGGTCGTTCCTGATCCCGCTCGGTCTGATCGTCGGCCTGTTGGCGATCGTTGTCGCGACGGGTGCGAGGGAGCTGATCAGTCTTACGCTCGTTCCGTACTTCCTTGCCCCCCAACCCGTTGTGCCGGTCTTTCTGGCGGGCTTCCTGGCTCCTCGGGCGAGCTACCTGATCGGAGCCCTGCTGGGGGTCGTCTCGTGGATAGCCCTCGTGGTTCTGGTTTCGTCACCGGCCATCGTGCAAGCATTGGCGGGGACGACCACGGCGCCCGGTCTTGCACCCGACATTCTCTTGGGTAGCTTGTTCTGGGGGATCGTCGGTGGGGCGTTCTACGCGGCCGCGGCGGCCTGGTACAAGCGCTTCCTCGCCCTGGCCAGTCCGTCTCGGGCGGCGCGAGCCACGGGGAGCAAGCCCAACGACCGGTCCCGCAAGCGCGATTCAGGCGATCGGCCGGTGCTGGCGCGCCGCCGCTGACCGTTGGCCGTCTCAACCGAGGCGGCGCATCCCAGCGTGGCCTAGCTGGCGCACGCCGTCCGGCCGACCGGGTGCTCCTGCGGCCGACTCGGCGACCTCGATGAGCGCCCTGACCTCTCGGGCGATGATGTTGACGACCGACGCCTCGCGCTGGAGATCCCCGTCGACGAGGAGCAGGGCATGGCGGCGGACGACGCCGCGCAGCCGCGCCCAGGTGTCCGGCCAGAGCGTGACGTTGACCATGCCGGTCTCGTCCTCGAGGGCGAGGAAGACCGTGCCCTTCGCGGTCATCGGGTGCTGGCGGGTGACGACCAGGCCGCCGATCCTGACCGGACCCTGGCGACGCTCGGCCAGGGCCGCATTGGGGACGGCGCCGAGCCGCTCCAGCGCCGGCCGATAGAGCGAGACGACCTGCCGCCGGGCATCGAGGCCGACCACCGCATAGGCATCGCCGATCCGCTCCGATTCGGTGAGGCCGGGGAGCGTCGGAGCGTCGGTCGGGGGAAGTCGGAGGTCCATCGGCCGGCCGGCGACACGACCGGGGACGGATCCCCGGACTGACCCCGCGACCTCGCGGAGCTGCCAGAGCAGCTCGCGCCGTGGCCGACCGAGCGAGTCGAGCGCGCCGACGCGGATGAGCCGCTCGATCGTCTCCTCGCCCAGGCCGGTCCGCTCGACGACATCCGCGAGCGATCGATACGGGCCCCGCTCCAGCTCACGATCGAGGAGCGCCTCGTGCTCCTCGCCGATCCCCTTGACGAGCCCGAGGCCGAGGCGGACGCCCCAGCCCACGGCACCGTCGATCGCCCAGCGCTCGCGGGCCGCGATCGACGGCATGAAACAGGCCGGCGACCGGACCGGATCCGGCCGCCGATCGATACCCGCGTCCTCGGGGAGTGGCTCGTCCTCGCCGCTCGCCATCGCCCATGCCCGGCCGTCCCACCCACTCGGTCGTCGTCTTGTAGCGCGACCGGTTGACGTCGACGGGCAGGACCGCCACCCCGTGTCGCTTCGCATCGTTGACGAGGACCTCGACCGGGTAGAAGCCCATCGGCTGGGCATTGATCAGCCCGACCAGGAACTGGGCCGGGTAGAACAGCTTGAGGAACGACGATTCGTAGGCCGTCCGAGCGAACGCCGCGGCGTGGCTCTTCGCGAAGCCGAAGCTCGGCGAACGCGGCGACCTGGCGAAAGAGCTCCTCGGCGACCTCCTCGGTCATCCCCGGTTGGCGCATGCAGCCGTCGTGGAACTGGGCGTGGAGCTTCTCCATCTCGCGGGTCGATCGCCACGTCCCCATCGCCCGCCGGAACCCGTCGGAGTCGGCGGGGCTGAACCCGGCGACCTCGATCGCGATCCGCATGACCTGCTCCTGGTAGAGGATCACCCCCATCGAGTCGCGGAGGACCGGCTCCAGGCTCGGATGGAGGTAGGTCACCTCTTCGAGGCCCTGCTTCCGGCGGAGATACGGGTGAACTGCGTTGCCCTGGATCGGGCCGGGTCGGATGATCGCGACCTCGACGACCAGATCGTCGAGGCTGCCCGGCCGTGACTTCGGCAGCGTCTGCATCTGGGCCCGGCTCTCGACCTGGAAGACCCCGACGGTGTCGGCCGCCTGGAGCATCTCGAAGACCTCCGAGATCTCCTCGGGCAGGCGGTCGAGATCGATGCAGGCGGCGCAGTCGTGCTCGATGAGCTGGAGCGTCTCGTCGATCGCGGCGAGCATGCCGAGCCCGAGCAGGTCGAGCTTGATCAGCTTGAGGGTCTCGACGTCGCGCTTGTCGAACTGGACGACGACCCGATCCGGCATCGTCGCCCGCTCGAGTCGGGGCGATGTCGATGAGCGGGGCGGCCGTGACGAGCATGCCGCCGCTATGGATCGACAGGTGACGCGGGAAGCCGTCGATCCGGGCACAGAACTCGAGCCAGCGCTCCCAGTCGGAGAGATGTCTGGTTGATCCCGCCGAGCGCCTGGGGCGGCGGCTCCGGCTCGACGCGCGCGACCTTCGACGTTCCTCCTCGTCCCATTGCCGCCGTCGGAGGCGCGGGCGGGTCCCAGCGAGCAGGCCGCCCCAGCCGATCAGCCGCCCGCGGCGGCGGCTCGACTTGGCCGCTTTCCGGATCGATCAGCCGGCCACCGACGAGCGCCGGCGGCACCAGGCGGTCGCGTTCTTCCGCGTACCCCGTCCCCTTCCCCGCTCGCAGCCAGGCGACGCTCGCGGGCGTGTCGCCGGGCCCACCCTCGTCGTCGTGACGCCCGCCCGGCCGCACGGACGGCGGCGATTCCGGCGCCCCTTCCCACATGCCCGACGCCGACGGCCCATCGCCCCCTTGAGGGTCCCGCAGCCAGGCGAACGGCTTCGGCGCATTCGGGTCCACCGGCTTCTGCGGCTGGCGCCATGGCGGCACCTTCCCGACGAGCGGCATCCGGGTATTCAGCTGGCCCATGCCGTCAACTAAGCCGCGTTCCTCGACTTCCGTCGCCGCAAGTGCCTCGGCCGGCTCTCCTTCTCCCGTTCGCTTGAAGAACTCGGCAAAGCCGCCATCCGCCTCCAGGTCGCGCCGGACCATGACCGAGTCGTACGTCTCGAGCGCCTTCGCCACCCGGTCGACGAGCGGCCGCGGAAACCCCAGCGCGACTCCCACCTCTCGCACCGCCGACCGCGCCCGGTACGTGACGAGGTTGCAGACCATCCCCGTGTGCTCCGGTCCGTACGGTTCGGTAGACGTACTGGATGACCTCCTCCCGCCGCGCCGAGCTGAAGTCGATGTCGACGTCGGGATAGGTCGTCCGGCCCTCGTTGATGAACCGCTCGAACAGGAGGTTGTGGCCGATCGGCTCGACCCGGCTGATCCCGAGGGTGTAGGCGACGATCGAGCTGGCCGCGCTGCCCCGACCCTGGGCCGGGATCCCCTGCTCCCTGGCGAACCGCATCAGGTCCCAGCAGATCAGGAAGAACTCGGCGAGCCCGGCCCGCTCGATCACGTCGAGCTCGTGGGCGAGCCGATTGACGACGGCCGAGGTCAGCGGGTGATAGCGCTTCCGGGCGCCGGCCTGGCACAGCTCGACGAGATACGAGAACGGGGTCTCGCCCTTCGGCACCGGGAACCCCGGAAAGCGGTATTGCTCGAACCCGAGGTCGACCGAGCAGGATGCCGCAAGCTCCCCGGCGTTGGCGATGCCCTCCTGCCAGATGGCCGCGATGGAGGGATCCTCAGCCGGCGGCAACGCCGCGATCTCCGCCTCTGACTTCAGATATGACTCGCCATCAGGACGTCGCAGGTCCGCCAGCTCGCCGAGCGTCCGCCCGTGGCGGATGGCCGTCAGCACGTCCTGGAACTCGCGGCCCTCCGGCCGGGCATAGTGGACGTCGTTCGTCACCACGACCGGCAGCCCGACTTCGCCGGCCAGAGCCGCGGTCTCCGCCACCAGCCAGTCGTCGTCCGGCAGGAGGTGGTGCGACAGCTCGAGATAGAACCCGCCCGGAAAGCGGCTCGCGAGTGCCCCGGCAGCCGCCCGGGCACCCTCGCGATCCCCGACCAGGAGCCTGCGGGCGATCTCGCCCTCGCGACAGCCCGACAGGGCGACGAGTCCCTCGACATGCTCGGCAAGCAGCTCGTGGCTGAAGCGCGGAACGGCCTTGGTTCCGGCGAGGTTCGCCCGCGAGATGAGCCGGCACAGGCTCCGATAGCCGGTCGCGTCGCGGGCGAGGAGGACGAGGTGCGAACCACGCTGGCGCTCGCCGATGCCGCGGTGATCCTCCTTGACCGGATCCCGATGACCCGGCAGCCGAGCCCGCTCCGGGCGCGGCCGATCCGGCAGGCCCTCGACGGCATTCAACCCGGATCCGTCGGCCGCCTCCGATGCCGCCCGCCGTCGACCGGAACGCCGCGCCGGTCGCCGGGCGGGAACAGCGATCTGGTTCGGATCCGGAACGATCGCGTCGAGCAGCTCGATCTCGACCCCGATGACCGGGTGGATCCCGGCCGCCTCTGCCGCCGCCGTGAACCGAACAGCGCCGTAGAGACCCTGGTGGTCGGTGACAGCCAGGCCGGACAGGCCAAGCTCGACGGCTCGCTCCACGAGCTCGTCGGGGGCCGATGCCCCGTCGAGGAACGAGAAGTTGGTGTGGCAGTGGAGCTCGGCGTAGGGTGCCATCGCGGACCATCGATGATAGAACATCTGTTCTATCTTGGATACCCGATCCGACGAACGCCCTGACCGATATGGCCCCATCGAGGGATGGCCGAAATTTCGCCGCAGGGGGTTAAATGGCTGCATGGCCCGGACCCGTCACCCTCGGCGCCGCCTCGGTGCCGTGGTCGCGGCCGTGATCGCCGTCAGCGCCCTAGTGCCGCTCGCAGCTCCGCCGTCGGCCGCCGCCGCGGACCCGGGCATCAAGCCCCGGGCCGACGTCGAGAGCTTCCTCAGCCACCAGGTCTACGGTTATCTGCCGTACTGGCGCCTGAACGCCGACACGGCCACGCAGCTCGACTATGACCTGATCTCGACGATCGCCTTCTTCGGCCTCGGCATCAAGGGGACCGGCGACATCGACATGGCGTGGCGCGGTTCGGTCGCCTATGTGAGCGATAACGCCACCGCCGTCACGAATGCGGCTCACGCCAAGGGCGTCCGCGTCGTCCCGACCTTCCAGCTCTTCGATTCGGGCAGCCTCCCGAAGATGACCGCCTTCCTCGACAGCACTGCCGCCCAGGACCGCTTCATCGCCCAGGCGCTCGACCTGATGGCCCGCCGCTCGGCCGACGGTGCGAACTTCGACTTCGAGCCGATGCCGGCGTCGATGACGCCGCGGTATCTCGCATTCCTCGCCCGCTTCAACACGGCCATGGACGCGCGATTCCCAGACGCGACCCTCGTCAACGCGTCATCCGCCGGTGCGCCCTCGGACCTGATCAAAGGCCTCGTGCCGATCGTCGACCAGCAATTCGTCATGACCTACAACTACCGCTGGAGCGGCTCGACGGTGACCGGCGCGATCGCGCCGCTCGACCACGCCAGCCGGAACGTGAAGATCCATATGAACCGCTTCATGGCCTACGCCCCGAAGGAGAGCCTGATCCTCGGGGTTCCGTACTACGGCTACGACTGGCCGGTGACGAGCACGGTCCCGAACGCCACCGTGCGGGCCGACAAGACGAAGTACGGAGCAGTCCGGTCGGTCACCTATGCCTCCGCGCGAACCTTCCTCGCTGCGCGTCCCGACGTCGTCCGCTACTACGACGCGCTCGAGGGCAGCAGCTTCTACTCGTACTGGGACCCGAGCCACCTGACCTATCGGCAGGTCTACTTCGAGGACGAGCAAAGCGCGGCGGCGAAGTACGAGTACGCGATCACGACCGGACTGGCCGGTGTCGGGTTGTGGACCCTCGGCAACGACGCCGGCTATGCCGAGATGGCCGACGCCCTCGAGGTCTTCTACGCGCCGGATCACGAGGTGGCGGTCTCGGCCTCGATCAGCAGCCTCACCCGGTTGACCGGCTCGGTCCGCGCCTCCCTCGCCTACTCGGTGAAGAACCTCGGCGACGTTCCGGAGCGCGGTGAGATCCGCTGGCGGGCCCGCAACGAGGACGGCCGGCAGATGGCCCGCGGGACCGTCACGACGATGACCGTCAGCATCGGCAAGACCGCCGCCGCGACGGCGCGGATCAGTCTCGGGTCGGCCGCCGAGCTGCCCGCCGGCACGTGGACCATCGAGGTGTTCTTCGTCACGCCCGACGGCGTGTACGCTAGCGCTCCAAGCCGCTTCCGCCAGCCCTTCTGATCACTCGTCCAAACACTCTCGAAATTCCCCGTCGGACCCTGAAACAACATCGGGTGGCCTGGCGTCTCACAGCCATGCGACAGCATCTTCCACTCCTGACGATGACCGCCCGTACCGCGGCGATGGTCGCCTTTGCGATGCTGCTGATCCTTGTCATCCTCCCGGCCATGCTCGCGGCCCAGGCCGCCAGTCCTGGCTGAACCATCAAACGTCTCGCGCCTGGGGGCTCGGGACGATCGGGCGACGCGACCGCGACGGTCGACGCCGACCCGCCGGAGGGGCCTGGTGAGCGGGTCCGACCGGCCGCAGGACCCCGTCGTGCTGGGGCGCGACGGGGTCCTCGCTTGTTCGGAGGCCGCCAGGCCGGGCGGCGCAACGCCAGCCTGACGCGGAGCGTCTATCCTGATGCTGGGCACGTGTTGCATCGCCGCTGGGGGTAAACGCAATGCAGATCTCGAGACCGCGCGATCTCGGTCCGTTGGTCCTCGTCGTCGGGATGTTCCTGATTCTCCTGGTCGTCACGTTGACGGTGGGCGCCCCGCAGCGTTACGGCCGAACCGAACCGTCTCGGTCGCCGCAGGGGCCATCAGTCGTACAGGCGCTCCAAGTGCCACGTGCCGTCGGCGCGGTCGAGGTAGACGAGAGCGAGCCAGCGAGACCCGACGACCTTGAAGTAGTCGCGCTCGATCGGAGCGCGCCACCAGGCCTCCTCCACCCGCCAGCGGTTGCAGACCTCGACGGCCTCGCGCCGGCCGTTCCAGCGGATCGCGACGAGCTCGCCGGCGGCGTCCAGCTCGATCTCGATCGGCGGGTGCTCGCGGAGCAGGCGGGTCACGGCCGCCACGTCCAGCGCGATTCGGGCAGCGGCGCGTCCGGGTCCGTGATCGCGACCCGCCTGACCCGATCCTCCCCGAACGTCAGAGCAAGGCGGGCGAGCTGCCAGCCGAGGCGGGCGTTCCGCGCCGCCTGGGGGACGAACAGCGGGAGCTGATGCCCGACCGCCGGCTCGACGCCGGCCAGCTCGAGCTCGATCCGCGAGACCGGCGCCGGCGGCGGCGTCCGCTCCAGGCGAGCGAAGAGGAGCCGCTCGATCGCCTCGGCGTCCGCGGTCGGTTCGGGGAACCGCTGGTCGACGCTGAGTTCGGCTGGGGTCCCGCTCCGGGCGAAGCTGAGGTCGAGCGTCAGGCGGAGGTGGGCGCGGGCGGCGGCGGTGCCTCGAGCCTGGAGCTGATCGGCGAGTGCGCCGGCGAGGCGGTGGAGGACGAACCGGAGCGGGTCGAGCTCCCCGACGGCGGGCTCGATCGGCAGGGCGAGCGCGAGTCGCTCCGGGGCCCGCCGCGGGCGGAACGGCGCGATCTCCTGCCCCTGCGCCCGGGCCAGGAGACGCTCGCCCTCATCCCCGAACCGGGCGACGAGCGCCGATCGCGGCAACTCCGCGACCGCCCCGATCCGGCGCAGCCCGAAGCGCCTGAGGCGGGCCTGGACGTCCGGATCGGGGGTCAGGAGCGAGGCCGGCAGCGGAGCGAGGAAGGCCGCCTCGCCGCCCGGCCGGACGATCCGCGGCTCCGGCGGCGTGGCGTTGGCGGCCGCGACCGTCGCCGCGAATCGGGTCCCGGCGATCCCCGGCCGCGGGGCGCCGGGCAGGATCGGGGCGAGCGCGGCGACGAGGCGCCCGACGAGCTCGGGCTCGCCGCCCCACAGTCGCTCGAGCCCGTCGACCTGGACCTCGAGCAGGCCGAAGGCTGGATCGGCCTGGTCGGTGGTGCCGGCCAGCCCGGGACTGAACCCGGCCAGCGCCTCGAAGGCGGCCTCGACGGCCGCCGCATCGGCCTCCGGCTCGGGATCGAGGAAGGCCGCCTCAGGAGCGAGCCGGTGGGCGCTCCCGAGCGGGATTCCCCGCCGGACGCCGAGCGCCCGTGCGGCCGGATCCGCGTCGATGACCGTCCCGTCCGTCCAGGGCTGTCCGCCGAGGACGACCGGCCGATCCGTCGGGAAGGAGCCGGAGAGGCGGGCTCGGGCGAGCCGGAGGGGTAGATGGGGCCAGTAGAGATGGAGAAGTCGCATCGGTGGTGATCCGCTGGAGAGGGCCGGTGGGGGCGGCAGTGAGGGGGAAGTCGTCGCGGAGGAGGTCGTCGCGAGCGAGACAGCGATCGCGGCCTCCTCCCTCGGCATAGAGGATCCGGAGCTCCGCCCGCCTCCCCGGCGGGCCGAAGCGGTTGCGAGCGACGGTCACCTCCGTCCGCTGGCCGACGACGTCGCGCCCGAGCCGGATCCACGATCGGCGGGCGAGCTCGAGGCGAAGGCCCGTCGCTTCGGCGACGGCCGTGGCGAGGCCGGCTGTCAGGCCGGGTGGCTCGAGGGCGACGAGGAGCGTCTCCGAGCGGCGGGCCAGGGCGGCGAGCCGGCGGAGGCGATCGGCCACCTTGGCGGCGGTCGTGCCGGGATCCGGGCGCGGCGGCAGGTCGACGACGAGGAGGTCGACCGAGCGGCCCGCGAGGAGCGCGCCGGCGATCGACAGGCCTTCGTCGAGCGTATCGGGGGTCAGGACGACGAGCCAATCGAGCCGCACGCCGCGGGCGACGGCCTCGACCGGGTCAAGGCTTCGGGCGAGATCGAGCCAGGCGACGATGGCGCCGTCGACCTGGGCCTCCGCCGCGAGCCGGAGGGCGAGGGTCGTCTTGCCGGAGCTCGCTTCGCCACGGAGGGCGACGCTCGCGCTGCGCGGCAGGCCGCCCGGACCGAGGATCGCGTCGAGGGCCGGAAAGCCGGTCCGGACGATCCGCTCCGCGCCGCCACCGCCGGGCGATTCGCGGGGGAGAATCGGCTCCGGCGCCTCGTCCGGGAGAGGCGCCGTCGCCAGCGCCCCGACGACCCGCGGAGCTGCGGCGCCCCAGCGTGCCTGGAGGGACGCCAGAGCAGCCGACACGTCCGGGGAGAGCGCCGCCATCGCCCTACTATAGAACAGATGTTCTAGTCGATCAATGCCCTTGTTTGTCGCTCAGGGCAGGGCCACCGCCACCAGGCCGAGGGCGATTCCCGCCAGCCCGACCCACTGCGTCGGGCGCAGGCGCTCACCCCACAGGGCGACCGCGACGATGACGGCGACGACCGGGCCGAACGAGCTGGCGAGGCCGACGATCCAGGTCGGGGCGACCTCGCAGCCCGATGGCGAAGGCGACGAAGCCGACGATGTCGAGCAGGCCGGCCATCCCGGCGGCGGCGACCGCCCCTATCGACGGCGAACCCGCGGTGGCCAGCAGGACATCGGAGCCGCGCGGCCGGGCGACCGTCACGACGACGAGGACTGTCAGGATCGTCGCCGCGTTCGCGAGGCGCGAGGCCAGCAGGACGGGCAGCCAGCCGACCATGTGGATCGGTGTCGCCATGCCGACCGTCAGGGCGGTGAAGAGGAACATCGCGAGCAGCGAGAACAGCACGCCTCGCCCGACGATCCGCGTCCCCCGCCAGCCGCCGTCGAACACGATGCCGGTCAGGATCACGCCGAGCGTCGCCAGGCCCGCGCCGATGCCCTGGAGGGCGGTCATCGTCTCGCCCCGGATGAGGACCGCCAGGACGACCGTCAGGCCACCGTACGCCGCGACGACCGGGCTGACGACCGCGAGTGGTCCGATCCGAAGCGCGGTGAAGAACGACAGGTACGCGCCCGCTGCAATCACGCCGAAGATCGAGGAGAGAAAGAGGGCTACGGGATCGGACGGCAGGCCGACCCCCTGGCTGACCGCCAGCAGGATCGCGACGACCACGCTTGCAACCTGGGCAATCGCCACGACGTGCAGGCTGCCGAGCCGGCGGCCGGCGAAGCGACGCCATGACGTCGGTCGAGCCCCAGCACAGCGCGGCGATCAATCCATAGTCGAGTCCGAGCGGCATCAGCCCAGCGTAGGGATCACTCGATTACCCTGGCGGCTCGTTCTCTCGGGCGGGACGACACGCCTCTCCGACGAGGGTCCGCCGAGCCGATTCGGCTGGGACGTCTGGTACACTCTCGCACCGATCGGCGCCCTTGCGCGATCGCTCCCGTGGGGATGTAGCTCAGCTGGAAGAGCACCGCGTTCGCATCGCGGGGGTCAGGGGTTCGAGTCCCCTCATCTCCACCATTCCGCTTCGGTTTATCGCTGCCGCGTGACCGCGGCCGCGAGCTCGTCCAGGACCGCGCCGAGCCGGCGAGTGACGGTCCGGTCTTCCCCCGGAACGAGCGTCTCCGGGGCGAGGTACAAGGCATCCTCATCTTCCGGGAGGAGCTCGACGCGGGGCGCCTGTGCCCGCAGCGCGGCGAGGATCTCGTCGCGGCGCGCCGCGATGGGCGGGAGGAGACGAATCAGCGCCCGAGGCGTTGGTTGGCCGGCCTGGCCGGGCGTCTCGCGTGTGACCGTCACGTCAGACCGTTCGCGGCCCCAGCCGACGAGGTGCTCGACCATCGCCTCATAACGAGCTGCCAGCGCATCGTGGTCCTGGCGGAGATACCACTCCACGGCCGCCAGGATGCCGATGAGGTCCTCCTTGCCGACCTTCATCGGCCGGCCGATGCGCTGGCGCGGTGCCGCATTCCGCTCGCATCGCTCGACATAGCGGCGAGCGCCCAGGACGAGACCCGTGCTCGCCGGACCGCACAACCCCTTGCCGCCGCTGAACAGGACGAGGTCGGCGCCCACCGCGCTGAATGCCCAGAGGTTCTCGACAGGCGGGAGTTGCGCCGCCGCGTCGACGATCACCGGAATGTCCGACTGCCGGGCGACGCGGACGACGGCCTCGAGCGGCAGCACGCCCGCCGCGAGGTGGGCTCCGGCGACGTACAGGATCCCCGCGGTTTCGCGTCCGATCGCGTGGGCCAAGTCGGCCTCGGTCGTTCCGGACTCCGATCCGATCTCGACGAGTCGGCCGCCTGCGAGCTCGATCGCCGAGTCATAGGGAATCCGATGGGCGCGATGGATGATGAAATCCCTCGGTAGCCCGTCGAGCTCAGCAGGTCGAAGGATCCCGTCCTCCGCATCGCGGGCCATGCAGACCGCCGCCGAGAGGACGAGGCCGGCCGCAGCTCCACCTGAGACGAACGCCGCCTCGTTCGAGGTCAGCTCGGCGATCCGCCGCCCGACCGCCGCCTGCAGCTCGTACAGGTCGACGAAGCACTCCGCCGCCTGGCGCATCGCGTCAAGGACCTCGGGCGGCATGAGGGAGCCACCGAGGTACGTCATCGTCGTCGCCGCGTTGACGATCGGCTCGACCCCGATCCGGCGGTAGACGTCTCCCCGTTCCGCGGAGGTGTCGAGGTTTCGGGCGCCGGTCACGAGAGAGAAAGTACATCACGGACGTGGGCCGAAATCGCCCCGCCCCACGGCTTGCCGCTGCTGTATCGTGCCCGGCGTGGGCGTGACGTCGGACGGCCCCGCGAAACCGCGCGTGCTGCTCATCGGCATGATGGGCGCCGGCAAGACGACGGTCGGCCGCGAGCTGTCGGCGCGGACGGGCTGGCCCTATGTCGACAACGACGACCTGCTCCGCCGCCAGACCGGCCGGGACCCCGCCGAGATTCGGGCGACGGAGGGTGAGGACGTCCTCCATCTCGCCGAATCCGATGCGCTCGACGAGGCCCTGGGCCTCGAGCCGCCGACCATCATCGGCGTCGCTGCCGCGGCAGTTCTCGACCCCGCAGCGCGAGAGGCGCTCCGCGACGGCGGCCACGTAGTCTGGCTTCGAGCCAGCGCGGAGACGCTACTGGAGCGAATCGGGTCGGGCAGCGGCAGGCGGGGAGATGCGACTGATCCGGAATGGGTCCGGAAGCGGGCCCGCGAGCGTCAGACGCTGTATGCCTCGGTCGCCTCGCAGATCGTCGACACCGATAACCGAACCGCGGGCGAGGTCGCCGACGAGATCCTGCAGCGACTAGAGGGATCCTGAGCCCGGCACCTCAGGCCGAGGCGCGATCGCGGGCAGTCTCGGGGCTCTCGTCGAGCGCGGCGTGGAGCTCGAGCGAGTGGGTCCGAAGCCACTTGCGCCACATGAGGTGATCGGCGCGTCGCCCGGCGACCAGGGCCCAGAAGGCCGGGCCGTGGCCGAAGACGCGGAGGTGGGCGAGCTCGTGGACGACGACCGTCTCGAGCGCCTCCGGCGGCGCCAGGATGAGGCGCCACGAGAAGCTGAGCCGCCCACGGTGCGACGCGCTGCCCCAGCGGCTCCGCTGATCGCGTACGGAGACAGCGGTCGGGTTGACGCCGAGCGCCGGGGCGTGGCGCGCGATTTCCCTGTCGATCAGGACTCGAGCGCGCTCTCGGAACCACGCGTCGAGCACTGCGGCGACGGGCCGCCGATCCGCAGAGGCGAGGCGGACGACCAGCTCATCTGAGGCCTCGCCTCCCTCGCGCGTCACCGTCGAACGCCGGCCGCCGGCCGCCACGGCCACGATCCGCAGCAGATGGAGCTCGCCCCGAAATCGGATCGTCGCTCCGTCGCGCAGGCCGCCACGTGCCGCAAGCTCGGCTCGCTGCTGGGCATGACCCTGGAGGTGGCGGTGCAGCCAGCCCTCACGTTCCGAGAGGAAGCGCTCGATCTCGGCTTCCGGATGCATCCAGCCACGGCGGGTCGCTGGTGGGACGGTGACGATCAGGCCTTGTCCGGGATCGATCGTCACCCGAAGGCGGCGAGCCCGAGCCGAGCGGCGAAGCGTATAGGGCGGCAGCGGGCTCAACGAGCGGTTGCCGGCGGCATCGTCATCGACTTCGATGGTGACACATCCGAGGCGAGACGAACCTACTGGGCGAGGCATCTATCCTCTGGAGCGGGCGCCGACCGCATGGGTCGGAGGAGGTCCGGAAATGAACGACAGCCCGCGCGCGCGGTCGAGCCGCGGCCGGCCCCTCGCAGTTGCCGCCGCTGCCCTCGTACTTGGCACCATCCTGGCGCTCATGGTGTCCGGGAGGATCGACAGGACCAGCGTCGAGTCCTCCCCAAGACCGTCTCCCGCCCCAAACCCCTCGTCGAGCCACGGGGCGAGTCCGTCGCCAATCGGCTCCCCGGGCATCGAACCGACGCCGGCATCCTCTGTGCGTGCGACTGGGGCCCTCGGCGCGGCGAACGACGCCGTCCTCGTCCGGATGCTCGGCGGCGCCCTCGGGCGGCCCGACGAGATCGAGGTGTCGTTGTTGACGCTCGACGCCGGGGCGTACGAAACCCGCCTCGAGCCTCGCGTCATCGCCCGGATCCCGGGCTCGATGGTCCCCGAGGAAGTCGAGCTGCTCCCCGGCGGGGCGAAGTACGGGCAGGATGGGCGCCTGGCCGTCGAGGGCGGCCTGGCGGCCGAACCGTTTGGCGGGCGGATCGTGATCTTCGACCTCAGAGCTCCCGATGCCGAACCGTGGCTGGTGCCCGGCGAGCCCGGCGGATCTGCATGGGGCCCCGGATCGGTCCTGGCGGTCGCCGACGAGGGCGAGATACGCCTCAACGATGCGAACGAACAGACGAGCCGACCGATCGAGGTGCCGGCAGGGATCGTCGTCTCGTCGCCGGACTCGCCGATGTATTTCCCGCCGACTTGGCTCGCCGACGGCAGCGGGTTCGCGACGTGGCGAGCCGACGACGTGGGAGCGTTCGGCCGGCTCGGCCTCGACGGCAGCCACACGCGGACGGACGATCCGCCCCCGATCTTCCAGTCGACCGGACGCGAGCGGCGCTGGGCGCCCGACGGCTCCGAGCTGACGTTCGAGTGCGCTCAAGACGCGGGCCAGGAAAGCTGCAGGGTGTCGGCCACGCATCCCGGCTCCCCGCCGGTCGTGTGGTGGACGGCAGGGTCGGGCGGCGGCGTGGTCCAGGACTACGTCTGGAATGCGGCCGGCGACGGCGTCTGGTTGCTCACGGAGCGAGTGACAGGCGAGGGTCCGGTGACCTACGCCCTGTCCCACGCCGATGCGCCGAATGAATGGACCGACGTGACGGTGACGGCGCTCGACCAGCCAAGCGACGGTGGCTTCGAGATTCACGGTGTCAGCGACGCTGCCCCGACGCTCGACGGGCGGAACGTCCTCATCGGCCCGCAGGCGTCCACCGTCCAGCTGGCGGTGAGCGGTGACGGCGCCCGAGCGTCGTTCGCCGGGGACGCGTGGTTCGCCGGCTGGGCCGCCGATCAGGGCCCGTACCCGGCCCGCTGACGATGCCGCGGGGCTGCGGCTAGATGCTACGGCAGGGGGCGCCAGGCCTGGCCCAGGAGAATCGCAAGTGCCAAGAGGACCACCCCGAGTGCGGCGAACGCGACGCTGATCTCCATGACCTCGTGCTTGGTGATCAGGTCGGTCGGGAGGCTCTGGAACACCGTGTGAAGCTCATGTGCGCTCTTGGCCGGGTGGTAGGTTCCGCCGGTGATGTCGGCGATCGCGACCAGGGTCTCCTCGTCGATCGCCCGCCGGAAGCCGCCACCGCCACCGCCGAAGCCACCGAACCCGCCGAAATCGGGGCTCTCCGCCGGCTCGTTCCCGATGAACTGCGCGCCGCAAAGCGGGGGCCGACCGCCTGGATCTTCCGTTCCGAACCCGATCGTGTAGACGCGCACACCTCGGGCCGCGGCCTGCCCGGCGGCATCGCCGGGAGGCGCCCCGGCGTTGCTCGCCCCGTCGGTCAGCAGGACGATGATCGCCGGGGCGTACGCCCCTCTCGGGACCGGCGCCGGGGCCGCGCCGCCTGGAGCAGTTGTCGGTCTCGCTCGGGGCCACGCTCTCATCGATCTCGGCGATCGCATCGAGCGATTTGAGGATCGCGCTGCCGACTGCCGTCCGGCGGCCGGTCGTCAGGCTCTCGACCACATCCAGGAGGACCTCCTGGTCGGTTGTCGGCGACTGGACGATCTCAGCGAAGCCGGCGAAGGCGACGATTCCGATCTGGGTGGTCGAGCCCTGACGCTCGATGAACGACGCGGCCGCGGCCTCCGCGGCCAGCAGGCGGTTGGGCGGAATATCCGTGGCGCACATGCTCCGCGAGACATCCATCGCGAGGATCACCGTCGTCCGGCCCGCCGGAACGCTGACGACGTCGACGGGCCGGGCCATCGCGACCACGAGACTGGCCAGGGCGAGGACGAACAGGGCGAACGGAAGATGACGCCGGATGCGCGATGAGCCAGGCAGGGCGTCATGGACAAGGGACAGGCTCGAGTAGCGCAGACCGGGCCGCCGGCGTCGCAGGATCCAGATGCGGGCCGCGACCAGACAGGGCAGCAGCGCGAGGAGCAGGAGGAAACCGGGCGACAAGAGGTCCATCTACGACCTTCCTCGTCCATTGGTCGCCCGCGGGCTTCGGTTCATGGCAGCCGTCCGAGCCACAGGAGCGACGCGATGCCGCCGACCAGGAGAACCAGGACGCCGGCGCCCGCAAAGAGGGAAGTGACCTCCATCGCCTCGGGCCGGATCACAAGGCGGGTGTCGATGCTGTCGTAGATCGCGTTCAGCTCGTCTGAGCCCTCCGCCGCGTAATAGGCGCCGCCCGTGATTTCCGATATCTGCTGAAGCATCCCTTCATCGAGTCGGCTGTGAACCTTGAATCCCTCGACTTCGATCGTCGACCCGGCTGTGCTGCCGATCCCGACCGTGTAGATCCGCACGCCGCGGTCGGCGGCCGCCTCGGCCGCCTCCAGCGGATCCGGCGACTGGTTGTTCTCGCCGTCGGTCAGCAGGACGATCGCCGCCGGCGCGTACGTCCCGTCGGGGACGGGCGTTGGGAGCGGCGTCGGCTCGGGCGAGCGGTTCGAGTAGTAGCCGGCAGCCGGGTCCTCGTCGGCGGCGGCGATCGCCGTGAGCGACGTCATGATTCCCCGGCCCAGCGATGTGCCGCGCTCCGGGGCGAGCCGGTCGATCGCCGCCAGCACCAGCGTGTCGTCGGCGGTCGGAACCTGGATCGAGAAGCCGCTGTCGCTGAACGCGACGACCCCGATCAGGATCGACGACGGCTGTCGCTCGACAAACGCCCGGGCGGCGACCTTGGCCGCCTCCATCCTCGTCGGCTGCATGTCGTCGGCGTGCATGCTGCCGGAGACGTCGAACGCCAGAATCAGGGTGCCCTCGATCCTCGGGACGCTGACCACGCTCTGCGGTCGGGCAAGCGATATGACCAGGATCGTGAGGCCGGCGAACATCAGGGCCGCCGGGATGCGGCGGCGGAGGCGGCTGGGCTGGCCGGCGAAGCCCGGTGTGGCGAGGGCCGCCGAACGCGGCGACCCGGCGCCCTCGCCGGCGCTCGAGTCGCAGGTAGAGCAGCGCACCGAGCGGGACTGCCGCGACGAGGAGGAGCATCGACGGCCAGATGAACGACACGCGCTACCTCCGGCGTCGCTGCCGAAGCCGCGCCATGCGGATGATTGCCTGGACGAGGTCCTCGTCCGTCGAGAGCGACACAGTGTCGACACCCGATCGCTTGAACGTGTCGGCCAGCGTCGCTTCGCGTCGATCCGACGCTTCCCGGAACCGGCGCCGGAAGCCCTTGTCGTGGGTATCTACGTAGAGCTGCTCGCCGGTCTCGGCGTCCTCGATGATCAGCGGGCCGAGATCCGGGAGGTCGACCTCCCGCCGATCGAAGAGGCGGACGGCAAGCACCTCGTGGCGCTGCGTGAGCAGGTTGAGCGGCCGTTCCCAGCCCGGCACGCTGATGAAATCCGAGATCACGAAGACGAGGGAGCGGCCCTTGATCGACCGCTGGCCGGCCACGAGCAGTGGCGCCAGATCGGTAAACGGGGCCTTCGGCAAGCGAGGCTGCCCGAGGAGATCGTTGATGAGGCGGAGGACCTGGATCCGCCCGCCGCGAGCCGGGATCGTGCGCTCGACACGGCTTCCGTAGAAGATCGCGCCGACGCGGTTGCCGTGGCGTGTCAGCAGCCGGGCGAGCGTCGTCACGAAGTCGACCAGGACGCTCCGCTTCTCGCGCTCCGTGTCCGCGGTCCCGAAGTCAACCGACGGGCTCAGGTCGAGCAGGAACCACGCCGTGATCTCCCGATCCTCGATGTACTCGCGAACGTACGGCGTGGCCATCCGGGCGGTGACGTTCCAGTCGATGTATCGGACGTCGTCACCGTACTGGTACTCGCGCAAGATCGGCGAAGTCCACGCCGTTGCCGTGAAAGAGGCTCCGGTAGTCGCCCTGGAGCAGCCCGTCGAGCCGACGGACAACTTGCCAGTCGAGGCGCTGGAGGATTCGCTCAGGCGCTGACGTGAACGTTGCCATGGTCGCGGAGTGGGACGTCGGGGATGGGGATCCGGTCGAGAATGGTCTTCAGGAGATCGTCACTGGTCACGTCGTCCGAGAGCGCCTCGAACGAGAGCACGAGGCGGTGACGGAGGATGTCGAGCGCCATGTCGAGGACGTCCTCGGGCAGCGCGTAGTCGCGGCCACGGACGAACGCGAGCGCCCGCGCGGTCAGGATCAGATTGATCGATGCCCGCGGACTCGCCCCGAACGTGATGTAGCGCTTCAGCTCACCGAGTCCGTGAGCTTCTGGGGTCCGCGTCGCGGTGGCCAACCGGACCGCGTACTCAAACAGTGCCGGGTCGACGTAGACGCCGTCGGCGCCCTCCTGCATCTTGAGGAGGTCGTCCGTGGACAGCACCTGCTGGACCACGGGCACCTTGCCCGTCATCCGCTCCACGATGACGAACTCCTCCGACGGGCTCGGGTAGCCGACGAGGACTTTCAACATGAAGCGGTCGATCTGCGCCTCCGGCAGGGCGTACGTCCCTTCGGTCTCGATCGGATTCTGGGTCGCCAGCACCAGGAACGGGCTCGGGACCTTGAACGATTCCCGCCCGATCGTCACCTGGCGCTCCTGCATGACTTCGAGGAGGGCGCTCTGAACCTTGGCGGGAGCGCGGTTGATCTCGTCCGCAAGCAGAAGATTGGCAAAAACGGGACCCAGGGTCGTCCCGAAGTCACCTGTCTTCTGGTTGTAGATCCGTGTCCCGATGAGGTCGGCCGGAACGAGGTCGGGCGTGAATTGGATGCGCTTGAACTCGCCCCCGATGGCCTCCGCGAGCGTTCGGATCGCCATCGTCTTCGCAAGACCGGGGACGCCTTCAACCAGGATGTGGCCGCGTGCGAGCAGCGCCACGATCAGGCGCTCCAAGAGGTGATCCTGGCCGACGATGACCTTCTTGACTTCGTATAGGAGGCGCTCCATCGGCGCGGCGCGGTCCGGACCGGCTTGCTTGTCCACGCGTATCTTCCCCTTTGAATTCGACTAATACGGCGGCAGGCCCGCCGCACCGCCTGCGACATCGATCGGTACGGCGAGGCCAATACCGATGAAGACCTCCTCCTCGGTCGGGTTGATTAGCGCCGTGACGATCCCGATGACGTGTCCGTCTCGATTCAATAACGGCCCGCCGGAGTTGCCCGGATTGACCGCCGCGTCGATCTGGATGAGGCCGTGGAGCGTCAGGTCGCTGTCCTCGAGCTTGAACGAGCGATTCATCCCGGAAATGACGCCGACACTGACTGACCCCCCGAGTCCGAACGGACTCCCCATGGCATAAGCGTCGCTGCCCTCTCGAACGGAGTCTGGATTGCCCAGAATCGCCGGCACGAGTTCAGCCGGCGGCTGCGTCGCCCGGATCACGGCGATGTCGTTCTCGGGCTGTTCGGCGACGATCTCCGCGTTCGACATCGTTCCGTCGGCGAAGGTCACCTCGATTGCGGTAGCACCTGCAACGACGTGGAGGCTCGTCAGGATGTCGCCGCCGAAATTGACGACGACGCCGCTACCGAGCCCGCGGTCGCTTCGGGGCTCCCCGATCGCCGCGGACGCTTGCGTCTCGATTTGTACGAGCGATGGCCGGACCGCCTGATACACGAGCTCCGACTGCGCCGGCGCCGGCGTGACCGACGCGAGGGCTTCGGCAACGGTCTCATCGACATCCTGCTGTGTAAGGGGCGGTCGCCCGGGAAACAGCGCGCCGTACAGGAGGGCGGCGATCAGGGCGACGACCGCGCCGGCGACGAACGGCGCACCCCTCCGGAGACGCGCGAACCGCGTCTCGTGGCTGCCCGACCGGTGCGGCGAGTCCAGTCCTTGTGGGAGTTCCTGAGCCATCTCGTAGGCCCCGCGACGCGATACGCAATCGGTCTTCGGGCCAAGGCGCGGCCCGGAGGGGAAGTCTAGCGTTGTTTCGGCAACCGCCCGTCGGACGGCCGATGAGGCACTGTTGCCGCCCGAATCTGACGTAGCGCCCAGCCTGAGTTGAGCGTGGCGTTTGCTATACTCCGCGCTCCGGCGTGGGGCTATAGCTCAGCTGGGAGAGCGTCTGAATGGCATTCAGAAGGTCAGGGGTTCGAGCCCCCTTAGCTCCACCATTTCCCCGCCACTAACGCCACCCACCAACGGGCCCCTCTGCCGGCGGCGGGGGGTCTCGTGTTATCAGCGAGCAGAAGTGACTGACACGACCGACACGACCACAACCCAGACACGGCAAGGCGCAGGGGCCATCGAGCGCGCGCGCATCGAGCGCTACGACCCGCCTTCGATCGAGCCGCGCTGGCAGAAGAAGTGGGAGGAGCTCGGCCTGCACCGGACCGATCTCCACGAGGAGGGGCGGCCGCCCTACTACCTGCTGACGATGTACCCGTACCCGTCGGGCGACATCCACATCGGCCACTGGTACATCATCACGCCGACCGACGCCATTGCCAGGTTCCTCCGGATGCACGGCGAGAACGTGTTCCTGCCGATCGGCTTCGATGCCTTCGGGCTGCCTGCCGAAAACGCGGCGATCAAGAACAACATCAACCCGCGCACATGGACGATGTCGAACATCGACAACATGCGGCGCCAGCTGCGGACGATGGGCGCGACGTTCGACTGGGAGGCGGAGGTCGTTACTGCCGACCCCGACTACTACCGCTGGAACCAGTGGTTCTTCCTCCAGTTCCTCAAGGCCGGGCTCGCCTACCGTCAGACATCGGCCGTCGACTGGTGCCCGAACGACGGGACGCTCGCCCGCGAGCAGGTCGAAGGCGCCGATCGCCACTGCTGGCGCTGCGGGGCGAAGGTCGAGAAGCGCGACCTGGCCCAGTGGTATCTCAAGGTCACGAACTACGCGGATGAGCTGATCGACTTCAGCGGCCTCGAATGGCCCGAGGCGATCAAGGCGCAGCAGACGAACTGGGTCGGCCGGAGTGAGGGCGCGGAGCTCGTCTTCACGATCGCGGCAGACGACGAGCCATCGGGCGCACCCGATGGCTTTCAGCCAGGCGGCGACGAGCTGCGGGTCTTCACGACGCGGCCCGACACGCTCTTCGGGGCGACCTTCATGGTCCTCGCCCCGGAGCATCCGCTCGTCGCGACGCTGACCTCCCCGGAGCGACGGGCGGAGGTTGACGCGTACGTCGCCCGGACGCAGACCGAGACGGAGATCGAGCGGCTGTCGACCGACCGGGAGAAAACCGGCGTCGCGATCGGTGCCGACGCGATCAACCCGATCAACGGCGAGCGCATCCCGATCTGGATCGCCGATTACGTCCTGGCCGGCTACGGGACCGGCGCGATCATGGCGGTCCCGGCCCACGACGAGCGGGACTTCGCCTTCGCCCGGGCATTCGGGCTGCCGATCCGGCAGGTCGTCGCGCCGCCCGGCTCCGCCGCCGGCTCGGAGCTCGAGGACGCCTACCTCGCCCACGCCGCGGACGAGGTCCTCGTCAATTCGGGGCCGTACGACGGCATGCCGGCCGACGAGGGCGGCCGGGCGATCGTCGCCAAGCTGGCCGAGGAGGGCAAGGCCAAGCCGACGGTCACGTATCGGCTCCGCGACTGGTTGATCAGTCGCCAGCGCTATTGGGGGACGCCGATCCCGGTCATCTACTGCGAGCGCGACGGGATCGTGCCCGTCCCGGAAGAGGATCTGCCGGTCCGCCTGCCGGACACCGTCGACTACCGCGGCAGCGGCGAGAACCCGCTGGGTCGCGACGAGGCGTTCCTCAACGTCACCTGTCCGAAATGCGGTGGGCCGGCCCGCCGCGAGACCGACACGATGGACACGTTCATCGATTCGTCGTGGTACTGGTATCGCTACCTGTCACCGGAGAAGAGCGGCGGGCCGATCGACCGCGCGCTCGTCGAGAGGTGGACGCCGGTCAGGCAGTACACGGGCGGCTCGGAGCACGCGGTGATGCACCTGCTCTACGCCCGCGAGTTCACCAAGATGATGCGCGACATCGGGCTGGTCGACCAGGACGAGCCGTTCATCAGGCTGTTCAACCAGGGCCAGATCCTCGGGCTGGACGGCGAGCGGATGTCGAAGAGCCGCGGCAACACCGAGGATCCGGACGAGCTCGTGGCGCGGTACGGGGCCGACACCATCCGGCTGTTCCTGATGTTCATGGGCCCGTGGGACCAGGGCGGCCCGTGGAGCCCGACCGGCATCGGCGGCATCCATCGCTTCCTCAACCGGCTCTGGACCGTCGCTCTCGACCCCCACGGCCGCGAGGCCGGCGATCCACAGAGCGGCGAGCTGCCGGCCGGCGAAACGGAGTCGGGCGCGCGGACGGCGGTCCGCCAGGCGGCCCATCGCACGCTCCGCGACGTGACCGGCGATTACGAGGCGTTCCACTTCAACACGATGATCGCGAAGCTGATGGAGCTGACGAACCTGCTCATGCGCTATCGCGGGACGATCGTGGCCGGAACGCCAGAATGGGACGAAGCCGTCGACCTCGCGCTGCTGATGCTCGCCCCGGCCGCGCCGCACATCACAGAAGAGCTCTGGTCCCGCCGCCTCGAGTCGGCCCGCCGGCCGTGGGAGTCGATTCACACCCAACCCTGGCCGACGGTCGACCCGACCGCGGTCGTCGAGGAGACGCGCGAGGTCCCGATCCAGGTCAACGGCAAGGTCCGCGACCGGGTCACGGTGCCGTCCGGGATCTCGGAGATCGAGCTCGACCAGATCGTGCTCGCCCGCGACAAGGTCCGCGCGGCGCTCGACGGCCGTGAGCCGGCCAAGATCATCCACGCGGGTGGCGGCAGGCTCGTGAACATCGTCGTTCGCTGAGGGGGACGGGCATGCCTGACGCGGAATCGACCAAGCCGGCCGCATCGATCGACGCCGGTTTCGAGCAGGATCCTCGACGGCAACGCGCCGGATGTCGTCGCGACGGCTCACGCACTCCGCGCCGCCGTCAAGGCGGCGATGCCCGACGTCGTCGAACAGGTCGATTTCGGCAACGGCCTGCTGGCCTTCGGGCGGAGCATGGCGATGCGCGACCTCCTGTTCGCGATCATCCCCCACAAGTCGCACGTCAACCTCCAGCTCGCCGACGGGGCGGACCTGCCGAATCCGGACGGCTCGATCGAGGGCACGGGCAAGCGCATCCGCCACGTCAAGGTCCGATCGGTCGAGGCGGCGTCATCGCCGGCCGTGCGGGCCGCCATCGACGCGCAGATCGCCCACGTTCGCTGATGGACGGCGTCGCGGCGGTCTCGTGGGGAGCCGGAAGGGTCGACCTGTTCTGGCGTGAGGCCGACGGCGGGTTGGCGCATCGGGCCTTCGAGGCTGAGGCGTGGGGCGACGTCGAGTCCTTGGCGGCACGCTCGCCTCGCGGCCGGCAGTGACCGCCTGGGCGGTCGACCAGATGCAGGTGTTCGCGGTGTTCCCGGACGGCGAGCTCTGGAATCGCTACTGGGACGGCGCGAGCTGGCACGACTGGGAGTCGCTGGGTGGTGAGCTCGCCGGCGACCCGGCCGCGTCCTCATCGGGGCCGGACCGGATCGACGTGCTGGCGCCCGGGCGCGACGGCGGGATCTGGCACCGCTGGTGGGACGGAACGCGCTGGGTCGACTGGGAGCAGCTACCCGCATGACGGTCGAGCTTCGCGAGATCACAGGCGAGACGGTCAGGGCGATCTGTCGGTTGACGGTCGCCCCGGGCCAGGACCAGTTCGTTGCACCGAATGCCGTCTCGATCGCGGAGGCCTACTTCCACCCGACCGCCTGGTTCCGGGCGATTTACGCGGATGACGAACCCGTCGGCTTCCTCATGCTCGATGACGACGACACGAAACCGCTGTACACCCTATGGCGGCTTGATGATTGCCGACGGGTTCCAGGGCCGTGGCTACGGCAAGCGCGCCGTGGAACTCCTCACCGACTATGTCCGGACGCGCCCGGGCGCAACCGCGTTGATGACGAGCTGGGTGCCCGGCGACGGCGGTCCGGCGGAGTTCTATCGGAAGCTCGGCTTCGAGCCGACGGGCGAGATGGACGAGGGCGAGGTTGTCGGGCGGCTGGGCCTTGACGCCGCCGACCTAGCCGCCGCCGTTCGCCCGAAGGAGGATCCACGTGACCGACATCCGCCTTGGCGTGCTCTGCTGGAACCAGTACACCGACTGGCCATCGTTCCTCGACGCCGGTGTCCGGGCCGACCGAGCTCGGGTACGACACGCTCTGGACGTGGGATCACCTCTACCCGATCATCGGCGACTCCCACGGACCGATCTTCGAGGGCTGGCTGGCGATCACGGCGTGGGCCCAGGCGACCGAACGGATCCGGATCGGCCTGATGGTCGGGGCGAACACGTTCCGCAACCCGGCGCTCGTCGCGAAGATGGCGACGACGCACGATCACATCTCGAACGGCAGGACGATCCTCGGGATCGGCGCGGCGTGGTTCGAGGAGGAGCACCGCGACTTCGGGATCGAGTTCGGGTCGGGGCCGCCGGAGCGCCTCCGCTGGCTCGGCGAGGCGCTGCCGATCATGCGCGGCATGCTCGACGGCACCGAACCGACCGCGGCGGGCCCGCGCTATCGCTCGCAGCACACCCGCAACCTGCCGCCACCGATCCAGCCCCACCTGCCGATCGTCATCGGCGGAGGAGGCGAGAAGGTGACCCTCAAGCTCGTCGCGAAGTACGCCGACATGTGCAACGTCGGCGGCGGGCTCGAGAAGGTGCGGCGCAAGGACGCGATCCTCGTCGAGCATTGCGAGAAGGTCGGCCGCGATCCCGCGGAGATCGAGCGGACAACGAACGTCGGGACGATCTTCATCCGCGACGACCGGGCCGAGGCGGAGCGGCTCTACCGCGAGGCCGTCCAGCGAAACCGAATCCGTCGCTTCGTGGGACGAAGGGATCATCGGGACACCCGAGGACGTCGCCGAGAAGCTCGCGCCCTACCTCGAGATCGGCTACCGCCACCTGATCGCGGGCGTACCAGCGGTGTATGACGAGGAGACGATGACCCGCCTCGCGACGGAGGTTCGGCCGCTCCTCGAGCGCGAGGCGGTCGTCCGCTAGTTCGGCTGGGCCGTCGCCGCCGCGTCCGCGCGGCGGGGCTTCCTGGCCGTCGTGGCGGACTTGGCCTTGGCCCGTGCCCGGTGGCGGGCAGCCTTCGCCCGGTTGCCGCAGGTCGCCATATCGCACCATCGCCGGCGACCAGCGCGGGACTCGTCGTAGAAGACCCAGCGGCACGTGTCGTTCGCGCAGATTCGGACGCGATCCGCTCGGCCGGCCCCGATCTCGTGAACGAGCGGATCGGCCAGCCGGGCGAGCGCATCGTCGAGCGGATCGCCGACGTGGCTGTGGCCGACGGACACGCCGTCGGGCGAGCGAACGAGCTCGATTCGCTCGCGGGCCGCGATCGCCCGATTGACCTCGGCCAGGGAGTCTGCTGTCGGCCGGCCGGCCGTGGCTCACGGCGTGGGCGACGTCGCGCAGGGCCGCCCGCACGGCACGCACGCGCTCCAGAGCCGCGTCGTCGTCGACGCCCGACGGGCGCAGCGCCGCCGGTCCCCGGCCGCTGTGACAGACGCCCCGCCCGATCAGCCAGGCAGCGGCGTCGTCGAACGATTCGAAGCGATCGACCAATGAACCCGATTCGAGCTCGATGGTGTTCAGGAAGTCGAAGGTGTCGTCGAGCGACATCCCGTGATGGTGGTCCCGTGAGGGCCTGTGTTCGGTGTTGATTGAACGGCATGTAACCACTCTATAGCACTTGACAGGTTACGCGCAAGAGGGTACTGTATGGCAGTAACCCGACAAGCGGAACAAAGGGGTTATTCAAGAGGCCCAGGAGGTACCCGACATGGAAGCAATCTTCGCTCTCGTCGCCGCTCTCGTCGCGCTGATCGGGTTGACCTCGCGGCCACGGAGTGGGGCGTCGACTCACGGCCCGGCATGGTGGATGACCACCAGCGCTGAGCGGCCCAGCTCCCATAAGGAGTGACCAGTCATGAACAACGCCGGAGGATCCATCATGTTGCTCTACGAAGCATTCGTCGCCCTCGAGATCGCCGAGCAGCGGCGGCGCGAGGCAGACCAGGACCGGCTCGCTGCGCTGGCTCGCGCCGGCCGGACAGAGAACGAACGATCGATCCGCCGATCGACCGCCGTCGCGTTCGCGTCGGTAAGCTCGGCCGCCGCCGCGCTCGTTCGCCGGCTCGACGATCACGTCGCCGAAGACCTGGCCGAGCGCCTGGGCCCGGATCGGGTGGCGACCAGCCACTGACTCACTCGCAGTGCTAATCGCCAGATAAGCGACGGCTGCTAGGTTTCGCGCCAGACGCCCCGCCGACGCAGGAAGTGCCCCCTACGTTCGCGGGGCGTCATCGTGTCCGGGAACCGTCGCCCGGGACTGCCCGCCGGCGGAGGATCGATGGACAGATCGGCGACGCCCTGGCGCGTGCTCGACGACGCAGCGGCGACTGAGGATGGCCGCGTGCCCACCGCCGGAGGCGCCGGCGATGTCCCTGGCGCCTCTGCCACGCTCTTCCCAGGGTTCTCGTGGAGGGTGATCGGCGGACTGGGTCTCGCGGCCGCCTTGGGGCTCGGGGCCTTTGTCCTTGCCGCATCAGGTCCTGGCGGCGAGATCAGCGTCGAGGGCGGCGCCGCCTGGACGGCGTCGGGGTCGCCGGAGGGGAGCGGCCGCGCCCCGTCCGCTTCGGCCGCCGCTCGTCGTCGACGTCCAGGGGGCGGTCCTCCGTCCCGGCGTGCTCCAGCTTGCACCGGGCTCGAGGGTCGGCGATGCGATCGCCGCGGCCGGCGGCTACGGGCCGCGCGTCGACGCGGAGCGAGCCGGCCGCGAGCTGAACCTGGCCACTGAACTCCATGACGGTGACCGGATCGTCGTGCCATCCCGCGACGATCCGGCGCCAGCCGCCGGGGCACCAGCATCTGGCGCGGCCGGCGCGCCCGGCGGCCGCCGGTGGGCTCGTCGATCTCAACAGCGCGACCGCGGCCGAACTCGACGAGCTTCCCGGCGTCGGGCCCGTCACCGCGCAGAAGATCATCGATGCCCGCGCGGAGAAGCCGTTCGCCACCGTGGACGAGCTGCGCGAGCGCAAGATCGTCGGTCCGAGCACCTTCGAGAAGCTGCGCGACCTCGTCACGGTTCGCTGATGCCCGCCAGCGGATGGCTGGCGCTCGGGTCGGTGCTGGCCGCGCTCGCAGCGCCGTCGGTCGGACGCCTCGTCGTCGTTCTGCTCGGCCGCCAGTCTGGCGGTCGCCGGCCGGAGCGTCGGCTCCATTGCCGTCCACCGGCACCGCGCCCGCGGCTTGGCGATCGCGTCGGTCGGCGGCCTTGCGCTCGCGATCCGCCTCGTCGTCATCCCTGCCCCACCACCCATCGCCGCCGACGCTCCCGGGCGGCAGCGGCCCGTGGGAGGCGACGGTCGAGTCGGTCGGTGCGGTCCGCGACGGAAGCCAGGTCGCGACGCTCCGCCTGACCGAGCCGGGACGGTCCGCGGCTGGCGGCGACCCTGCCCCGCTATCCGGCGATCGAGCCGGGGATGGCGGTCGTCGTGTCGGGCGCCGTCCGGCCTCCGCCGGCCGACGATCCATACGGCGACTACCTCCGCCGGACCGGCGTGTCCGGAACGCTTCGCGCTCGCATCGCTCGAGGTCCGACCCGCTCGAGAGCGGGCCGGCAAACCTGCTCGAACGGCTCCGCCGCGGAGCGGGTACCGCGCTCGACAACCGCGATCCCGGAGCCCGAGGCGGGCCTCGCGGCCGGGATCGTCGTCGGGCTGCGCGACCGGGTCGATCGAGACCTCGCCGCCGACTTCACCACCGTCGGCGCGAGTCACGTCGTCGCGATCTCGGGCTGGAACATCGCGATCGTCGCGGCGAGCGTCGCCGCGCTCGGCGGCGGTCTCGCTCGGCGACGACGGGCGGTGCTGACCGCGACCGCGATCATCCTGTACGTCGCGTTCGCCGGGGCATCCGCCGTCCGTCGTCAGGGCGGCGGCGATGGCGGGCGTGGTCCTCGTGGCCCGCGAGAGCGGCAGGGCGGGACGCGCCGCGGCGGCTCTCGGCTGGGCGGCCCTTCTCCTCCTCCTCGTCGATCCGCATCTCGTGACCGACGCAGGCTTCCAGCTGTCGACCCTCGCGACCGCCGGAATCCTGGCCTGGGCGACGCCACTTCAGGCGTGGCTGACCGGCGCGGCGCGGGGACGCGCGCCGGGCTGGTTGATCGAATGCCTGGCGGTCTCGCTCGCGGCCCAGGCCGCGACGCTCCCGGTCGTCCTCGTGACGTTCGGCCGGCTCGCGATCGTCTCGCCCATCGTCAACCTGGCGATCGTGCCGCTGGTCGCTCCGGCCATGGCGGCGAGCGCGATCGCCCTTGGCGGCGGGCTCGCGACGATGCTCGGGGCGCCGGCGATCGTCGCGACCCTGCTCGGGCTGCCGGCATGGTTCCTCCTGTCCGTCATCGTCGGCATCGTCGAGGCGACCGCCTCGCTGCCGTTTGCGAGCGCGACGCTCGAACCGCCGTGGAACGTGGCCGCAGGCGCCGTGGCGGTACTCGCTCCCGCGGCTGTCGTCGGGTCACGCCGCCGACGGCGATCGCCGTCTCGTCAATCGAACCGCGACGTGACCGGGCTCCCGTCGGCTGCCACTGCCTCCTCGGGCGCGGCTCGCCACCGGCCCGTCGCGGGCAACAGGGCGCGCGGGACCGTGGCTGCCGTCCTCGCCATCTCGCTCGTCGCGGTCGGGCTCGCCGTGGCCCACCGCCCGGACGGATCGACGACCATCACCGTCCTCGACGTCGGGCAGGGTGATGCGATCCTCATCGAGGGCGGGCGCGGCGGACGGATGCTCGTCGACGGCGGACCCGATCCGGACCGGCTGATCATCGAGCTCGACGAACGCCTCCCACCGTGGGACCGGCGGATCGACGTCGTCGTGCTCACCCATCCCCACGAGGACCACGTCGCCGGTCTGGCGTTGCTGCTGGATCGCTATCGCGTCGGGCGGGTCTTCGAGCCGGGCATGCGCGGTCCGGGCCCGGGCTACGGCGCATGGGACGGCGGAACTTGCCGCGACGGGCGCGCCGGAGCGCGGACTCCTCGTCACCGGCGATCGGCTCGCGGTCGACGACCTCCAGTTCGACGTGCTCTGGCCGGACCCGGGTCGCGTGCCGGCCGAGCCGCCCGACAACGGCCGCGCGATCAACGACGTCTCGATCGTCCTGCTCGGCGAGGTCGGCGGGCGCCGGATCCTCCTCACGGGCGACGTCGAGGACGACGTCGATCCGCTGCTGGCGGCCCGCGGACTGCCGCCGATCGACTTCCTCAAGGTCGCCCACCACGGCAGCGGAACGGCGTCGACCCCCGCCTTCCTCGGGGTCGTCCGGCCCGCCGTCGCGGTCGTCTCCGCCGGGGCCGACAACCCGTACGGCCACCCAGCCCGATCGACCCTCGATCATCTCGCCGCGACGGGCGCCGAGGTCTTCCGGACCGACACAGACGGGTCCGTGGAGGCGGTCTTCGTGAACGGCGGCATGACCGTCCGATCGACCGGGGCTCGCGCAGCCGACGCCAGGCCCGCGGCTTGCCGTCACGGCCGCCTCGAAGGTCGCGGCCCCGGCGTTCAGTTGCGCGGTACCATCGAGCGGATGACGGTTCCCGGGCGGATCGAGGCCGCCGAGCTGCTGCTGTCCCTCGATCCACCGGCCTGGTTCCTCCGCCACGCGCGGGCCGTCGCGGAGGTGGCCGCGTGGCTCGCGCTGCGAACGACGGCAACGTCCAGGGGTCGCCAGGTCGATCGTGGGCTCGTCGAGGCCGCGGCCCTCCTCCACGACGCCGACAAACTCCTCAGCGGCTGAGGACCCTGCCCGGACGCTGTCCCACGGCGAGGGCTCCGCCGCGTGGCTCGCGCGGCAGGGACACCCGGAGCTGGGGCCGGCGGTCGCGGCCCATCCGGTCACTCGGCTGGTCGACGGCGAGCGCCACCGGGCCTGGGCGGCCGACGCGAGCCCCGAGGAGCGCATCGTCGCCTATGCCGATAAGCGGGCGGGGCAGCGCCTCGAGACCATGGCGGCGCGGTTCGCCTCGTGGCAGCGGCGCTATCCCGGCGGCTGGTCGCCGGCGGAGGCCGCGGCCGTGCGGCGCCGGGCGGACGAGCTCGAGTCGGACGTCTGCCGAGCCGCCGGCGTGGCCCCGAACCAGGTCCGACGCCTGCGCTGGACGGGCGCCGCGCTCGGGGCGGCGCGAGGCCGAGCGTGACGGCGGCGTCGGATCCTCGGTCCCATCGGTCGCCTTCTTCTGGGGCGACGACGACCTCGCGGCGGGTCGAGCCGTCGGGCGGATGGCGGACGCGATCGCTTCGGGATCCGGCGGCCCCGTGGAGCGGCTCGACATCAGGGGCGATCGGAACCAGGCCGTGCAGCTCATCGGCCAGCTCCACGAGCGCGTCGCGACGCAGTCGATGTTCGGCGGCGGGACGCTGGGCGTCGTGACGAACGTCGGTGCGCTGACGGTCACGGGCGAGGGCCGCGACGCGCTACTCGCGATCCTGCCGCTCATCGCCCCCGGCAGCGGCATCGCCTTCGTTGAGTCCACCGCGAGCGGGGCGAAGGAGCCCGGTCAGAAGCGGGTCGTCGATGCCGTCCGGGCGATCGGCGGCGACATCCGGGCGTTCCGCGCACCGAAGGCCGGCGAGCTGGCCGGCTGGATCGAGAACGAGGCCCGCGAGCGCCAGATGCGGCTCGCGCCCGGGGCCGCGCGGGAGCTCGCGCTGCGGGTCGGCGGATTCGTCCTCGACAACGACGCCGACCGGCGCAACCAGACCCGGATGACCGCCCACGAGCTCGACAAGCTGGCCCTCTATCGGCCGACGGAGCCAGTCTCGGCGGACGACGTCAAGGCGCTCGTGCCCGAGGCAGTCCCCGGTTCTGTCTGGGCGTTCACCGACGCGGTCGGCCTGCGCGACGGCGGCCGCGCCGCGGCGCTCCTCGACCGCCTCGCCGCGACGACGCCGGAGCCCGTGCTCCTGGCGGTGCTCCATCGTCGGATCCGCGAGCTGCTCGAGGTGGCCGACCACCTGGCCAGCGGCGCTCGCGAGGAGACGCTGCCGCGAACGCTCGGGCTTCATCCGTTCCGGGTCCAGCAGCTCGCGACCCAGGCACGGCGCTGGTCGCTTGGGGAGCTCCAGGCCGCGCTGGAAGGGCTCCTCGAGCTCGATGCCACCGTCAAGGGCGCTCCCGGCTCACCGGGTGGCGACGCCCAGCGTCGCCTCGGCTTCACCCTCTGGATCGCTGACCTGGTGGCCCGGCCCGCCTGAGTAGGTCGGCGCGTTCACTTCGGGCCCGCGCGCCGACTGCGATTCCCTACTCGCGTTTGCCCGGCAGGCGCGTTATCGTGAGAAACAGGCGCGGACGCAAAGTCTGCGTAGGCGTTGGAAGAGGTGCACCCGTGGGCATCATCTCGTGGCTTGTCGTAGGAGCGATCGCCGGCTATATCGCCGGATACCTCGTCAAGGGCGACGAGAGCCTCGGCGTGATCGGCCACATCGTGCTCGGAATCGTCGGCGCCGTGATCGGCGGGTTCCTCGCCGGCTTGCTGACCGGCGGCGCGGACTACATCACCGGCATCAACTTCCAGACGATCATCGTCGCGGTGATCGGCGCGGTCATCGCCGTCGTTGGCTATGGCATGGTGACCCGACGCGGCCGTACAGGCAGTGGCCCAGTCTGACCTTCACGGGCGAAATAGGCTGAGAAACCGAACGTCAAGTCGCCGCTGGGGCCGCCCCAGCGGCGATTTTCAGTCAGCTGAGGACCAGGCTTGTTCCTGGACGACCAGATCGCTCTCGATGGCGAAGACGCAGCGGCCCTCGCGCAGGTCGAGCAGGTCGATCAGGTCCGGGTCGATGTACAGCTGGTGGCAGTCCTCGCAGAGGCCACCCGGAATACCGAAGCAGAGCCGTTCGCTCCGATCGGTCATCCGGAACGTCGTGTCGAAGCGCGTCGTGATGAGGCGGCGTCCGCAGGTGGGGCAGCGCTCTCGAAGGCGGGACATCGACGGATCTGACCTCGGGACCGGCCGACCGAACGATCGACCTCTGACCCGATGCTATGGGGCGTGCCGGCAAGGCCGTCATGACCCGACGGTACCCGTGGGTCCCGGTACTCCGTGCCGAGGGTTGCTCCCGGTTACTGGACCCGGAGCACCGTCTTCGCCTCCGCCCAGTGCTTCTCGAGCGAGTAGTAGTCGCGCTCGGGCGGCGTGAAGATGTGGACGACGACATCGCCGAAGTCGAGCAGCACCCAGTGCGACGTGGCCGTGCCCTCGCGGCCGATCGGCCTGATCTTCTCGTCTCGCAGGCCGCCGACGATCCCGTCGGCGATCGCGTCGAGCTGACGCTCCGAGCCGCCCGAGCAGATCACGAACGCGTCGGCCAGCGTCGTCAGGCCGGTCAGGTCGAGCAGGACGATGTCGGCCGCCTTCTTGTCCTCGGCCAGCTCGACGATCCGCCGGGCGACGTCGAGCGGCGGCCGCTCCGAGTGCGCGACGGCGGCCCGGTTCGGCAGCCCGTCGGCGCGGGGAGATCCGCTCGGCGGCGGCGTGGTGGTCGGCTCGACGGGTTCGGTCACGATTGGCCCTTCCTCGATTGTGGCTCGCGGTACAGATGATGCGCCTCGATGTAGGCGGCGACGGGCGGCGGGACGAGGTGTTCGATCGAGCGGCCCGCGGCGACGCGGGCGCGGATGTCCGATGCGGAGATGTCCAGGTGCGGTCCCTCGAGGACCGCCACCCGGTCGGCGAAGCCGGGCAGCCGCTGGGCGAGCCATCCGGGCGTCGGCGCTGGATGGCCCGGTCGCGGGGCGACCGCGATCCGGGCGAGCCGGAGCAGCCTCGCCGGGTCGTGCCACGACGGGAGGTCGGCGAACGACTCGGCCGACAGGATGACGGTGAGATCGAAGCGGCTCGCCATCGAACTCGCGCCGCCCGGCAACGAGTGCCTCGGCAGTGTCGACGGTGTACGACGGCCCGGGGCGGTCGATCTCGATTCGGGTCACGCCGAACCGTGGCTCGTCGGCGATCGCCAGCTCGACCATCGCCAGCCGATCCTCCGCCGCCGGTGATCGCGACGGCCGCGCTTGTGGGGCGGCTGACCGGCCGGAACGAAGAGGATCTCGGTCGAGCCCGAGCTGGTCGAGGGCGACCCGGGCGAGACCGAGATGGCCGGCATGGATCGGGTCGAACGTCCCGCCGAGCATCCCGATCCGGGCCGTCGGCGTCGGCTGCCGGCTCGTGCGGCGTGGCGGCCGGGCCGCCGCGGGTCACCGTTCCTCCCACGGCTGAGCCTCCCATTCGAGCTCGGCGGCCCCGATCCGGACCAGATCGCCGGGGACGACGCCGGCCCGCCGCAGCTCGGCATCGATCCCGAGCCGGGCGAGGTCGCGCTGGAAGCGCTCGGCCGATTCCTCGACCTCGAAGTTCGTCTGGGCGGCGATCCGCTCGATCCGCTTGCCGCGGACGCGGAAGGCACCCTCCTCCCGGTCGATGACGAAACCGTCGCCCATCGCCTCGATCCGATGAACGACGACGCCGGCGGGCTCCGGCGGGGCGTCCAGCTCGTCCGGCGGCGGAAGGATGGCGGCCAGTCGCGCGCGGAGCTCCGGAATTCCCTCGCCGGTCGTGGCCGACACCGCGATCACGTCCTGGCCGGCCCGCTCGCGCGCCTTGCGGAAGGCCGGCCACGCGTCGGCGGCGGCAGGCAGGTCGAGCTTGTTGAAGACGACGAGCATCGGCTTCTCGAGGAGCTTGGCGTCGTGCGCCTCGAGCTCGTCGCGGATGACGTCGTGATTCCACGCGGGATCGCGATCGGCGCCGTCGACGACGTGGACGAGGATCCGGGTCCGCTCCACGTGCCGGAGAAACGCATGGCCCAGGCCGGCGCCGCTGCTCGCGCCCTCGATGAGCCCCGGCACGTCGGCGATCGTCGGGCGCCGCTCGTCCTCGTCCCCGAGGTCCATGACGCCGAGGTTCGGCTCGAGCGTCGTGAACGGGATAGTCGGCGATCTTCGGCCGGGCGGCCGTCAGGGCGGCGAGGATCGTCGACTTGCCGGCGTTCGGCAGCCCGACGAGGCCGATGTCGGCGATGAGCCGCAGCTCGAGGCGGAGCCAGCGCTCCTCGCCCGGGCTCGCCCTTCTGAGCGTGCTTGGGCGCCTGGTGGGTCGACGTCTTGAAATGCGTGTTGCCGAGGCCGCCGCGCCCGCCGCGCCCGACGATCGCGGTCTGGCCGGCCATCACGAGGTCGGCGAGGAGGGCGTCGGTGTCATCGTCGTAGACGGCCGTGCCGGGCGGCACGTCGAGGTAGAGGTCCTCGCCGGCGGCACCGTGGCGGCGCGATCGCTCGCCGCGACCGCCCGAGGTCGCCCGGAAGTGGTGCTTGTAGCGGAAGTCCCGGAGCGTCGTCTGGCCGGCGTCGACCCGGAGGTAGATCGTGCCGCCGCGACCGCCGTCGCCGCCGTCCGGGCCGCCGCGCGGGACGTGCGCCTCCTTGCGAAACGTCGCGGCCCCGTCACCGCCCGCGCCCGCACTTACCCAGATCTTGACGCGGTCGAGAAACATCGCCCGGATTGTCGCATGGGGTCGGCGACGCGACCTCCGTGCGGGATTCGAGCCTCGCGGGTCGGCCGACGGACTGTGCGGCGCCCGGCTAGAGGTAGGCGAGCGGATTGACCCGGGATGCCGCCGTTCCAGATCGGGCCTCTCCAGACCTCGAAGTGGAGGTGCGGGCCGGTCGCGTTGCCGCTTGAACCCACGCGGCCCACCTGCTGGCCGCGACCGACGCTCTGGCCGCGTCCGACCGACACTGCCCGACATGTGGTTGTACGTCGTGTACAGCCCGGAGCCGTGCGAGATCCAGACCTGGTAGCCACCGCCGTTGCTCTTCCAGCCGGCCCAGGTCACGACCCCGGCGGCAGCGGCCTTGACCGTCGTGCCGCGGTCGGCCGCGATGTCGATCGCGTAGTGGCCGTAGTGGTAGTACTGGCTGATGTAGCCGCCGGCGACGGGCCAGCGCGAACGCGCCGCCCGAGTACTGGGACGGCGGCTTGACGGTCCGACCACTGCTGCCGCTGCTGCTCTTCGTGGCCTTCGGGCCGCGGGCCAGGCTTGGGCGTCGCGATGCTGGCGCCGTGGGCGCCCGGCACCGTCAGGGTCTGGCCGATGATGAGATTCGGGTCGTCGAGCTGGTTCGTGTCGACGATCTCGGCGGCCGCGACGCCGTACTTGGCGGCGAGGGTATCGAGCGTGTCGGTCGGGCCGACGGTCACGACGACGCCGGTGACCGGCGGGATCGTCAGCGTCTGGCCGATGTGGAGATCCGCCTTCGACTTGAGGTTGTTGGCCCACCAGACGGTCATCATCGAGACGCCGAACTTGTTGGCGATCCCGGTCAGCGTGTCGCCGGATCGGACCTGGTAGGTGCGCATGAGGCCCTTGCCGTCGGCCACCGTCGTGTCAACTGCGACCGGCTTGAGGATCGTTCCGTCGTCGAGGAACGCGCCGGAGCGCGAGACGGCGTCGGTCGCCTCTGAGCCGGCGCCACCGGCGTCGTCGCGCTCGGCGATCGTGCTCTGGGCGTCGGGGTAGCGGGCGTCGACGCCGCCGTGGGGCCCTTCCTGGGTCACGCCGGCGGCAGCCGCGATCCGGGCCGCCGGACCGTCGCCGGTCGGGCCGCCGACCGGGCCGGCAGCGGCAGTTGCGCCCGCCGGCGCACTGCTGATCGCGGTCGCAACGAGGAGGATCCCCACGGCCACGGCGGGCACGGCACGATCCGCGCCCAAGCGCGATACGAGGGATCGCCGCTCGACGGAGCGTGCCTTCGTTACGACGGCGCCGTCGGCGTACGCCGATCGGGGAGCGATCCTGAGGTGGGGCGAGCCCATGCCCCGCGTCCGCTCGGGCGCGGGGCTCGTCGAAGCGATCCGGATGGTCTCAGCAGCAGCGCGAAGCTCGCGCCGCGGCCGAACGTCAAGCCGCGGGCGCACCACGAGGCCACGAAGGGCCTTCGCAATGGCGAGGCTATGACGCTGGACGAGGATGGCCTTCGACGAACGATGGCTCGTGGCGGGGCGCAGGCGATCGAGGGCGCGCTGCACGCCGACCGACGCGTTCAGCAATACGGTCTCCTGGTTGAACGAACGGTCCGTGAGGCAATGGGGTCGCTGCGGACGGGGGACCGTTCGCGGGTCGCGGTATTGAGCTGGGGGACTCTTACGCGGCCGATGCCCGCGTCGAACGGGCTTACGACATCGGTACAAACGCTACCAGACGGATAACGAAGGCGCAAACTTTTGCGCACCGGCGAAAGGCCTACGCGTCGAGGCTCTTCGTCAGCGTGCCCAGGAACTGGACGTTGCTCTCGGTCTTCGAGAGGCGGTTGAGCAGCAGCTCGATGCCCTCGTTCGTGCCGACGGCGGACAGCATCCGGCGCATCGTCCAGACCATCTTGAGGGTGCCTTCCTCGAGCAGGAGCTCCTCGCGCCGGGTGCCCGAGCGCTGGACGTCGATCGCGGGGAAGATCCGCTTCTCGGCGAGCTTCCGGTCGAGGATCAGCTCGCTGTTGCCGGTGCCCTTGAACTCCTCGTAGATGACGTCGTCCATCCGCGATCCGGTGTCGACGAGGCACGTGCCGATGATCGTGAGCGAGCCGCCCTCTTCGATGTTCCGGGCGGCCCCGAAGAACCGCTTGGGCGGGTAGAGGGCGATCGGGTCGATACCGCCCGACAGCGTCCGGCCGGACGGCGGCAGGGCCAGGTTGTAGGCACGCGCGAGCCGGGTGATCGAGTCGAGCAGGACGACGACGTCGCGGCCCGTCTCGACCTGGCGCTTGGCGATCTCGAGGGCCATCTCGGCGACGTGGGTGTGGTTCTCGGTCGGCTCGTCGAATGTCGAGCTGATGACCTCGCCCTTGACGCTGCGGCGCATGTCGGTGACTTCCTCGGGCCGCTCGCCGATGAGGGCGACCATGAGGAGGATCTCCGGGTAGTTCGTGCTGATTCCGTTGGCGATGTGCTTGAGCAGCATCGTCTTGCCGGCCTTCGGCGGGCTGACGATGAGCGCGCGCTGACCCTTGCCCAGCGGGTTGACGAGGTTGATCAGCCGCTGGCTGAGGTTCTTCGGGTCAGACTCGATGTTGATCAGCTCGTCGGGGTGGACGGGGGTCAGGTCACCGAAGACGGGCCGGGCGCGGGCGGTGTCGATATCGACGCCGTTGACCGCGTCGACGCGGAGCATCCCCCAGTACTTCTCGGCGTCGCGCGGGGCGCGGACGGCGCCGCTGACGCGGTCGCCGATCCGGAGGCCGAAGCGGCGGACCTGGCTGGAGCTGACGTAGACGTCGTCCGGGCTCGGCAGGAGGCCGTGCCGGCGCATGAACCCGAAGCCCTCGTCGACGACGTCGAGGATGCCGGTCGCGTAGTCGTGGCCGGCTCGCAGCGTCTGCTGCTCGAGGATGCGCTCGACGAGGTCGTCCTTGCGCTCCTGGGTGCCCGTCTCGAGCTCGAGGTCGCGGCCGACCTGGCGGAGCTCGGGGACGCTCATCTCGCGGAGGTCGGTGATGTCGAGATCGTTCCGCTCGCGGGCGGCCTCGAGCTCTTGCATTTCGTCGAATTCGGTGACCGGCGCGCGGGATGTCATCTGGGACCGGCGGCGTGGCCGGCGATTCCGCTGGCGCTGATCTGGACCAAGTTGGGGCATGGGGTAGGGGTTCCCTCGGGGAGGCCTGTGGCCCGGGCTGGTAGTCGCGCAGAATCGATCCGCAGCGCAGGCCGGGGGTGGGACACATGGAGCATAGCGGACCGAACGGGCGTTCGTCAATGCTCACTTCGGATCGGTTGAGCCCTTAGATTCCCCGGTATGAACTGTCCCGCACTCGCCGACGGCATGCTCCGATAGCCGGCTCATCGACCGGGTCATGTCTCGTCACCGGGTCGACCGGGATCGCCGCCGCGTCGGCTGGGCGCTTCGCCGCCGAGGGGGCGTCGGTCTTCATCACGTCGAGGAACGAGGACCACTGCCGCGAGCTCGCGGACCGGATCATCGCGGTCGGGGGGCGGGCGGCCTTCCGCGCCGCCGACCTTGCGGACGAGGGCCAGGCGGGTGACGCCGTGAGCGCCTGCGTCGCCGCGTTCGGGCGGATCGACGGCCTCTTCTCCGTCGCGGGCGGCAGCGGGCGGCGCTTCGGCGACGGCCCGATCCACGAGGTGACCGGTGACGCGTGGGACGCGACGCTGGCGCTGAACCTGCGGACGCAGGCGCTCGTCTGCGGCGCGGTCGTCCGCCAGATGCTCGCCCAGGAGCCGAACGACTCAGGGACGCGCGGGTCGATCCTGCTGATGGGCAGCGTCACAGCCACTGATCCGGTGCCCGAGTTCTTCGCCACCCATGCCTACGCGGCCGCAAAAGGTGCGATCGCGGCACTGATGACGACGATGGCGGCGACGTACGCGGCCGACCGCATCCGGGTGAACGCCGTCGCGCCCGTCGCTGACCGATACGCCGATGGCCGCCCGGGCGGCCGGCGACGACGCGGACATCCGGGCCTTCGCGCGCGCGCAAGCAGCCACTGGCCGGCGAGATGCATGGACCCGATCGAGGTCGCCCATGCCGCCGTCTACTTCCTGTCCGACGAGTCGCGCGCCGTGACCGGCCAGCTGCTCAAGGTCGACGGCGGCTGGTCGGTCGCTCTCGGTCTCGCCGGAGCCTCGATGACCTTCGTCCGGACCGTCCTCGGTGACGTCGATCCGTCCGAGCTCGGCGTCACGTACGCCCACGAGCACCTCGTGATCAGCGGCGGCCGGTCACGGTCGAGATGTCTCCCGACTTCCTCCTCGCCGACGACGATCTCATCGCGACCGAGCTATCAGACGCTGCCGCCGACGGGGCTCGCATCGGCGATCGACGCGCTGCCGGCAGATTGCGGCCGAAACCCTTTGAAGCTCGCGGCGCTGTCACGGCGAACCGGCGTACATATCGTTGCGCGCCACGGGCCTCCATCACGAGCGGTTCTACAGGCCGTCGCACTGGAGCTTCGGGCTACTCGATGGATGAGCTCGCCGACCTGTTCGTCGCCGACGTTGTCGAGGGCATCGACGAACGGGACTACAGCGGACCGGTCATCCGCCGCACCGAAGTCCGAGCTGGCATCGTCAAGGTCGGCCGGCAGCGAGGGGGCGGCCCGTCGCGATCGCGATCTGCCGATCTTCGGGGCCGCCGCCGCGACCCACCTCCGAACTGGCGTCCCGGTTCACACCCACTGCGAGGCGGGCACCGGCGCACTCGAGCAGATCCAGCTTCTCGTCGACGCCGGCGTGCCGGCCGGCCCACATCTCGCTCAGCCACGTCGACAAGGTCGTCGATCGCGGGTATCACCGCGAGCTCTTCGCGACCGGAGCGTTCGCCGTCTACGACCAGGCCTTCCGCTGGGGACACCGCCGCCAACGGGACGCTCCGGCTGCTCGAATGGGCGGTCGAAGACGGTCACGCTGGGCAGATCATGCTCGGCATGGACGCCGCCCGGCAGGGCTACTCCGGGCATATCGGGGGCTCGCCGGGCCTGCGCGTACCTGCTGCGCGAGTTCAGCTGCCGAGATGGAGGCGCGCGGCCTCGACGCCGAGATCCGACGCGCGTTCTTCGTCGACAATCCGGCCCGGGCGTTCGCGTTTGCAGAGGTCGATCGGATGAGTCACGAGGAACTCCTGACGAGCGTCGTCGGGTCGCACGCGCATCCCGGCTGGTTCGTCGCGCGGGATCGCCGCCGCCGAGCGCGGCGAGTTCGGGCCGGCCGACCTCGCCGAGATGCTCGACGACGCCGTCGACCTCGCGATCCGCGACCAGGAGCAGGCCGGGCATCGACGTCATCACGGACGGCGAGATGCGGCGGGCCGGCTTCTTCACCGCCGAGTTCTACAAGCACCTGACCGGCGTCCGCGCCGCTGCCGTCGGATCGGCTGCTCGGGGCCGGCGGCCACGACCAGCAGCATCGGTTCGAGGTCCTCGAGCCGATCGCGGCGCCGGACGGTCTCGGCGTCGTCGCCGAGTTCGCGGCCGCGCGCACGGCGGACGAGCCGGCCGCTCAAGGTCACGCTGCCCGGGCCCGTACACGCTGTCGGGGCGGCTGACCCACGGCCCGGGCCAGGTCTACCGCGCGTCGGGTCGAGGCGGCAGAGGCCTTCGTGCCGATCCTCCAGGCCGAGCTGCGGGGTCTCGTCGACGCGGGCGCGACGATCATCCAGGTCGACGAGCCGTCGCCGGCGATCCACCCCGACGCGCCGGCCGACTTCGCTGCGCTGTTCAACGCCGCGATCGAGCCGGTCCGGGGTCGGGTTCGGCTCGGGGCCCACCTCTGTTTCGGAAACTACCTCGGCCGGCCGCTGGCCGCCCGCTCCTACCGGCCGATCCGCGACGCGATGCTCGGCTTCGGCGTCGACGAGCTGGTGCTCGAGTTCGCGAATCGCGAGATGGCCGAGATCGACATCCTGCGGCGAGCTAGCCGATGCCGGTCGGGACGTCGCTGCCGGCGTGATCGACGTCAAGAACTACCACCTCGAGTCGCCGACGAGGTGGCGGCCCGGATCGACGCGATCCTCGCGACGGGCGTTCCGGCCGATCGGCTGACGCTCGTCCCCGACTGCGGCTTCAGCCAGACGGCGCGCTGGGCGACGACCGCCAAGCTCCGTGCCCTCGTCGCCGGTCGCGATCTCGTCCGCGGACGCCGCTCGGATCGCGCATCCGTCAGCGAGGAGGTCGCTCAGCGATGACGGCTCACAACATCACGATGCTCGGGACCGGGCTGATCGGCGACTTCTACACGAACACACTCCACGGCCAGCGCGGCCGCGACCGGGTCCGCGTCGTCGTACTCGCGGAGCGCCGGCGCGGCCGAGGCGTTCCGCGAGCGCTGGGACGATCCCCGAGGCGACGACCGACCTCGCGGCCGCGATCAACCACCCCGACACGGACGTCGTCGTCGTCGGCCTGCCGAACTTCCTCCACGAGGAGGCGGTCGGAGCTCGTCGCGAAGGCGGGCAAGGCCGTCCTCTGCACGAAGCCGCTCGGTCGGACCGCGGACGAGGCGCGCCGGATCCTCGACACGGTCGAGGCCGCCGGCGTGTTCGCGGGCTACCTCGAGGATCTCTGCTACACGCCGAAGACGCTCAAGGCGATCGGTCGGTGCGAGGCCGGCGCCGATCGGCGACGTCACGTGGGTCCGCTCCCGCGAGGCCCACCCGGGACCGCATTCGGCGTGGTTCTGGGACGGCCGGCTGACGGGCGGCGGCGCGATCATCGACCTCGGCTGCCACTGCATCGAGATCATCCGGAACTTCGTCGGCAAGGGGAACCGGCCGGTCGAGGTGATGTGCCACACGGACACGCTCGTCCACCCGATCGCCGACGAGGACAACGCGGTCGCCCTGATCCGGTTCGAATCCGGGGCGATCGGCCAGTTCGAGGTCAGCTGGACGTTCCGCGGCGGGATGGACCTGCGCGACGAGGTCGCGGGGACGCACGGCACGATCTGGCTCAACCACTTCCTGCGGACCGGGTTCGAGATGTTCTCGGCCGGGCGCGGGCGGCGGCTACGTCGCCGAGAAGGCCGAGACGTCCGCCGGTTGGCTGTTCCCGGTCGGCGACGAGGTGTCCGAGCTGGGCTACATCGACATGTTCAGCGACATGTTCCGGGCGATCGACGAGGGCGCCCAGCCGCGGGAGACGTTCTACGACGGCTACGTCGTCAACGCGATCATGGACGCCTGTTATCGCTCGGCGACGAGCGCGACGCCTGGGAGCCGGTGGAGCTCGACTGGCGCGGCGGCGCGACGCCCCGGATCGCGCCCGCGCCGGAGACGTTCGAGGGCCAGGTCGTGATCAAGCGCGAGATCCTGCCCGACGGCCGCCACAAGCTCATCCTCAAGGACCCGGCGAGCGGCGACTTCACGGATCGCATCGTGACCGGCGGCTAGGGACGCCGCGGTGGCCAACGAGGAGCGCTGGGAGCGGCTCGTCTCGACGATGCTAGAGGGCTCCGCCGCGACGTACGGCGCAGGCGAAGGCGCCCAGCGCGCCTTCGGGTCGACCTCGCTGAAGACGAACGGCAAGATCTTCGCAATGCTCGTGAAGGGCAGGCTCGTCGTGAAGCTCGATCGGAAGCGGGTCGAGGCGATGGTTGCGGCGGGTTCGGGCGAGCCGTTCGATCCAGGCCACGGCCGGATCCAGAAGGAGTGGATCGTGCTCGCGT
>CAVZKO010000003.1:0-19287 GCA_963775855.1 uncultured Chloroflexia bacterium
AGATCCGATGATGGTGACCGTCTGAACCTCCACTCGCCGGATGGCCAGAGCCTTTCGATCTGGCGAGCCTCGCTCAACGGACCGCTTCTTCTCCTGGTTTCGGTGACCCTGGTGACCGGCGTGGCGATCCTCAGGCTCGCCACGGGCGGCTGGGACGCGATGCTGGCGGATCACAGCCGCTACGTGTTCTCCGGCATGTCGCTGCTCGACGGCCGGGGCTACGTGGGCGAGGCCGGTGAGACCTTCTACGTTCGATCGCCGGCGTATCCGGTGATGGTCGGCGGAGGTTTCGCGGTTGCCGGGAGCGATGGGGCCCACCTGGTGGCGTGGGGTCTCGGCCTGGTCGGCCTCTTGCTGGCCGTCTGGCTGGCGGCGCGGCTTGGCGGTCCGCTGGCAGCCTTGGCAACCGCGGCGGCGGTCATCGCGGTTCCGCAGTTCTGGGAGCAGATCGTCTCGCTCGGGATCGATCTTCCCCACGCTGCCTTCTATCTCGGGGCCATCGCCCTCCTGTGGCACGCGCGGCTGGGTCACTGGCTTGCCGCGGGCGGCCTGCTGGGTCTGACGCTGCTGGTCAAGGAGACGGTCGCGCCGGCGGTTGTCCTGCTCCCGCTCGCCTGGCTACCTCCCTGGTCCGGCGTGAGCTGGCGGACATGGACGCGGCTCTCCCTCGTATTCCTGCTCGCAATCGCCGTCGTTGCCGGGTGGTGGTGGTTCCTCGTATGGAGGGAAACCGGCTTCCTGTTCCCGCTCAACTCGCTCCGGGCAATCGTTCCGGACGAGGCAGAGCTCAGCCTCGATCCGACGCGTACGAGCGCTGTGGCGTGGATTGCAGCCGCGGCGGCATGGGCGTATCTGCTCTTCAAGCGCTTCCGGGACGTCGGCGTGCGACTGCTCGCGTTCGGCGCCCTTGCCCTGGCCCCGGCCGTCACCGCGACAGTCCTGCTGTCCCAGCCGGAACGGAACCTCACGGTCGTGGTCCTCCTGAGCTGCATTGCCGTGGGGGTCGCCGTGGCCGATGTATCGCGAGGCGCATCGGTCCGTGTGCCGAGCTGGGCGAGGCTCGCCGGCACGGCGGCAGTTGCCCTCGTCCTCATCGCCGGCCCCGTGATGGGCCAGCAGATCATCCGCGCGGCGCACCAGGATTCCCTGTCGGCAGATTCGGCGGCCGTCATCCGCCCGACCCTCCGGCCCGGCCAGGAGGTCATCTCTTCATTCCGGGGCCGGTCGCCGCTAGGCGTGGAATTGTTCGACGTGCACGTTCGGGTTCGGCTGCTACCGGTTTCGGTTGTCCAGCGACCCGCGGACGCGTCGGAGTACCTCTGGCTGGGCGAGAGACGGGGAACCCTGTTCGGGCTCACCCGGACCAACTGGCAGCGCGTATTGGGCTCCGACGACGCGGCCTACATGGTGCTGATCGCTCCGCACGTGCTGACGCCCACGGAACTGCTTCCTGCGCTGCGATCGGCCGATGGGCAGCCCGGCGGCTTGACGTTCGTTCAGACGGTCGTAAGGCAGTTTGGGACGGCCGACATCTTCCAGATCACGCCCGGACTCATCGATCGAGCGACTGAGGTCCGGCTGCACGCGCAGCCCGGCGCGCTCATCCACTGGCTCGACGAGGCGGAGGCCGCGGGTATGGCGGATGCTACCGGGAGCCTTCTCGAGGCTCGCCCGGTCGTGTTTGCGGCGTCGGCGGATCTGAAGAGCCTCGCCGAACGCCTCGGCGCGCAGGCCTGCTTCCGCCCGATGCAGGAGGACGCTCAGCCGGTCCTGTCGATCGAGCCCGCCGAGGGTCAGGGCGACTGCATGAGCGTGTTTGGCGCTCGCCGCCATCCCGTGACGCACGTTCCTTCGATGGCACACTGGATGAAGGTGCGTACGTGACTCTGCCCTCGCAGCCCCTCGTCGCCGTCGTCATCCCCGCCCTGAACGAGGCCGGGAAGATCGGCCGCGTGCTCGACAAGTTCCCGCGCGACTCGCGATTCGAGGCGATCATCGTCGACGATGGTTCCACCGACGCCACAGCCGAGGAAGCACGCGCGCACGGCGCCGCCATTGTCATTCGGCGTGACGTGCGAGGAGGTGTCGGTGCGGCGATTCGCGATGGCTGGGTGTGCGGCATGGAGCGGAAGCGGCCGTACTTGGCGCTCCTGTCAGGTGACGACCAGCATGAGCCGTCCGAACTCGTCGCCGCCTTCGAGGCGCTCGAGGCGGCCGGCGCTGACTATGTCCAGGGGTCCCGGTGGCGGGCTGGCGGCAAGGTCCTCGGCGCAACCGGCGGACGCGGCCTCGGGACACAGATCTACTCGCTTGCCTTCAGCCTGCTCAGCGGCCGTCGGGTCTCCGATGCGACCAACGGCTTCCGGATCTTTCGGGCATCGATCCTGGCCGACCCTAGGCTGGACATCGAGCAGTCCTGGCTGGACAGTTACGACCTCGAGCCGTACGTGCTGTACAAGGCCATTCGGGGCGGCTACAACGTCATCGAGCATCCCTGCACCGTGATCTACCACGCAAACGAGGGCTACACCAAGATGCGCGGGATCCGTGATTGGTGGCGCCTGTTCCGGCCGGCGTTGTTACTCAGAACTGGGGTCAAGCGATGATCGACGCACTCGAGCGAGCGTTCGGCGGACGGCGGATCCTCGTGACCGGGGGAGCGGGGTTCGTGGGCGGCGCCGTGACCCAGAAGCTCGTCGATGCGGGTGCCCGCGTAACCGTCCTCGACGACCTGTTCACAGGACGCTCGGAGACCGTCCCGACGGGCGCCGAATTCGTGCAGGGCTCCGTGACAGACGCCGGGCTCGTCGACGAACTCGTCGCGGCAACCAGCCTCGTGTTCCATTTGGCCGCTCGAAACATCATTGCCTCGACCGCCAACCCGCGGGACGATTTCGCCACCAACATCGGCGGCACGCTCAACGTGCTGCTGGCTGCCCGGGCCAACAAGGTCGACCGGGTCGTGTACACCTCGTCAGCCTCGGTCTACGGCAACCCGCGTTCCATCCCGATCAATGAGGACGACGGGGTGGTCATGCTCTCACCGTACGCGGTGAGCAAGCTCGGCGGCGAGAACTACTGCCAGGCGTTCTACGAGAGCTACGGGCTGCCCACCGCGTCCGTTCGCTACAGCAACGTCTACGGCCCCGGTCAGCGACCCGACAACCCGTATTGCGGGGTCGTCTCCAGGTTCCTCGTCGACGCCCACGCTGGTCGGCCGTTGTCGGTCCATGGCGATGGCGAGCAGACGCGGGATTACACGTATGTCGACGACGCGGTCGACGCCACGCTCCTCGCGGCCATTCGACCCCGAGCCGAAGGCGAGATCTTCAACGTCGGAACCGGCATCGAGACATCGGTCAATCAGCTCGGCCTGCAAATCGGCCGGGCCCTCGACGTGCCGGTCGAGCTCCAGCACATCGATCGGCGCGACATCGACAACATCCGACGCCGGGTCGTGAACATCGAAAAAGCTCGACGCATGCTGCATTGGGCGCCGCAGGTCACCCTCGAGGTCGGACTGAAGCGCACCGCCGAGTGGTTCGTCGCCTCGCCCTTTGTCGACGGTCAGGGTGTCGTCACGAGCACCTCGCCAGGGGCGCGCTGACCTCGGTTTCGGGTCGCTCTCGGGCTCCTCGACTAGACTCCTTCGGACGTGACAATGGATTCGAGGGGACTGCGATCCCACGCGCGGAAGTCGCGTTCGCCGGCGATCGCAGCCTTCCTGTCGTTCATATGGCCCGGACTAGGCCAGTGGTACGCCGGCTGGCCTCGGGCAGCGGTGCTGTTCGCGGCGCCCGTCGCAGCGATCCTGCTCCTGCTCCTCGTCTGGCTGGCGGGGGGAATCGAGCGCGCCCTCGTTGATCTCCTCCTGCCGGCCGTGGCGATCACGTTCATCGTCCTCGTGCTCGCCGATGGCGCGTGGCGCATCGCGGCGCTCATCCATGCGGCCTGGCTGACCGGCGGAAGGCCCGCCTTCCGCGAACCGCCGGTCGGGGGAGCAGTCGCCGCGTTGACCCTCCTCGTCGTCGTCAGCCACATCTGGGCGGCCTCGGTAGCCTGGTCGTTGTACGAGGCGTCCGATCGGGTGTTCGATCCCGGCCCGGCGCCTGTCGCCTCAGGTGCGCCGACACCGAGCGACGGGTTCCTCGCGACACCGCAGGCGACCCCGGAGACCGCCGACTCGCGGATCAACATCCTGCTCACCGGGATCGACTCGTCCGAGCGGCGTGAACACGCCCTGACCGACACCCTCATCGTCGTCAGCGTCGATCCGGCCACGGGCGACGTCGCGATGGTCAGCTTTCCACGGGATATCGCGCGGTTCGAGGAGCCAGACGGAACCACGTTCCCGCGCAAGATCAATTCACTCATGACCTACGCGGACAATCACCCGGACGAATACCCCGACGGCGGGCTGCCGACGCTCATCAGCGAGCTCGGCTACCTCCTCGGCGTTCCGATCCACTACTACGCGGCCGTCGACCTAGACGGGTTCCGCAAGCTGATCGACGCCGTCGGCGGTGTCACGATCGACAACCCGAAGGCGATCAACGACCCGTCGTACGGCGGCTGGCTCGACGGCCACGTGGGGTTCAAGCTCTCGAAGGGCGTCCACGATCTCGACGGCGAGACGGCCCTGGCCTACGCCCGAACGCGCAAGGGAGCAGGCGACAACGACTTCACCCGGGCCCGGCGCCAGCAGCAGCTGCTGGTCGCGCTGCGGGCCCGCCTGACCGATCCGACGCTCTTGCCGCAACTGCCGTCGATCATCGAGGCGGGCTCCAACACCGTCCGGACGAACTTTCCCCGCGACCGCCTCCAGGAGATGCTCGCGGTCGGGCGTGCGATCGAGAGCGACGATGGGATCCGGCGGGTCGTCCTCGGACCGCCGTATGCCAAGAACCCGCCGGCCGGCACGCCCGGCGGCTACCAGCTTGTCATCGACATGGACCGCCTCGCCAAGCTCTCGATCGAGCTGTTCGGGGCCGACAGCCGGTATGCGACAGCGACGCCCTGATCGGGCTCGTGTCGCCGTGGCCAGGGCGGGCCATGCTCGACCGGGACGTTCGTAGGGGGGTCTGGTGTGGTCGTGAGTGGTAGGGTCGGGTCGTGGAACCGCAGGACGTAGCCGCCCCTGGCCGCCGATTCCCGCCCCACGTCTCGCGTCGGGCAGCGCTGATCTCGATGGCCGCGGCCGTCGGTCTCGTCGTGTCGATCGTGGCGGCCCTGCTGCTCGTGAATCGGCCCGGACCCGCGCCGGTTGCCGCCGCGCCCACCCCGCTCCCGACTGTAAGCCCGTCGCCGACTCCGTCTCCCTCGCCGACGCGCGCGCCGAGCCCGTCGCCGAGCGCCTCGCCTGCCCCTGTCGGCCCGGATCCCGTCCTCGGATCCGATGGCCGCCTGACCGTCCTGCTGCTGGGCTCCGACGCCCGCACCAGCCACTCGGGCAACCGGACGGACGTGATCATGATTGTCTCGCTCGATCCAACGACCGGCGCCGTCGCCGCGGCTAGCGTTCCGCGGGACACGGCGAACTTCCCAACGTCGTCGAAAGGGATCTATCGGGCCAAGATCAATGGCCTGTACCAATCGCTCATGGGCAAGATCGGCCAGCCGAAGGCCGCGGCCGAGATGAAACGGATCATCGGGGCCGGGATCGGCGTCGAGATCGACTCGTATGCCGTCATCGGGTTCGAGGGCGTCCGACAACTCATCAATGCTGTCGGCGGCGTCGACGTCGTTCTTGCCAGGTCCGTCAGCGACCCCTACTACTGGGTCACCTCGAGGAGTCGCGGTGTCTTCTTCCCAGCCGGCACCAACCACCTAAGTGGCGATCGGGCCCTCATTTTCGCCAGGACTCGCAAGGGCGATAACGACTTCGAGCGTGCCCGCCGCCAGCAGCTGCTCGTCGCTGGCGCCGTGGCGGCCGTTCGCGATCGGGGTCTGAAAAACCTGGGCAAGCTGCTGCCGATCGCGAACCGTTTCGTCAAGACGGATCTGCCCCTCGCGGCCGCCCCGGTCCTGTTCGACATGGTGTCGAGTGCAAACCTGGGCGGCGCCGAAAAGGTGGTCTTCGGCCCGCGGAAGTGGGCAACGGGCGGCTCGGGAACGTCGTTCACGTTGAAGCTGGACGTCGTCCGCTCCTGGACTGCTCAATGGATGGCGCCCGTCGCTGCCCCCGAGCCCCTGCCGCGGATGACCCCGATCCCTGATCCTTCAGTTGCTCCCCGGATCACGCCCATTCCCTGAGGGTGTCGCCCTAGCCCGGCCGCGATCCGGACGCCTCACGGGATCTCCGGCAGCTCCGCGGCGAGGTACGGCGCGAGTCCCCGGGCGAATGCCGTCGCGATGTGGCCGCCGTCGCGATACACGAGCCAGCGCCCGATGACGGCGGGGCAGGGATCGGTTGGGCAGATCCAGCGAGTCGGATCGATGAATGTCGCCCCGGCCTCGGCAGCGACAGCTGCCTCGACGGCCATGCGAACCGGCGCAGTCGATCGTTCGGCCGACGTCGCACACGCCAGCACGTCATCGAGGTGCGCCGACAGGCACACGGGCGGGTCGGTCTTCGGATTGGGCGTGTCGCCGATGACCACGACCTCGCCTGCTCTGCTGTCGAGCATGCGCAGCATCCGGCGAAGAGCGGGCGCCCAGATCTCGTCATGGGTCTGCGAGATGACGGCAGTATCCGCGTCGACCATGAGGCGGGCGATGCGTGAGTTGGACACGACGACCATGGCCGGGCGCTCGGCGGCAATCCGTTCGAGGACGTCCTTGCGCCATGCGTCGCACTCCGTGTAGAGGCGCTTGAGGCTGGGGCTCCAGACCGAAACATCGGCTGCCTGGCAGGACGCTTTCGTGAACGACAGGAGGCGCCAGGCACGCTCCTTGGCGAGCCGTTCGAATGCCGGGAACCACTGGGCGGCGTGCGAATCCCCGAAGAGCACCACGGTCGTACTCGAGTCGAGCGTGCCATAGGTGCATTCGGCGGACTTCACCGCCGCGGCCTCGACGTGGCAGCCGTCCCGATGGATTGCCGGCTGATCCTTGCGAGCATCCCGGAGCGGCGGAATCAGGTCGTCCGGCACCGGGCCGCCGGGCGTCGGCGGGAGCGACGGCCAGCCGGGCGACCCCGGCGAGCCGCTCGGTCCCGCCCCAGGGGATGGACGGACGCCGGGGGTTGAGGTCGGGGTCGGGGTCGACAGGATCAGTTCCGGCGTCGGCCCTCCAGTACCGCCGAGCGCCGTCCCCGCCAGCGGTCCGGTCTGGCCGAGCCCGAGCGCGATCACGGCCACCGCGACACTCGTGGTTCCGGCCAGGGCGAGCGTCCGTCGCGTGCGCAGACCGGTGACGCGGCCGCGGCGAATCGGCTCCTCGACGAATCGCTGGCTCAGGGCCGCGATCGGGAAGGTCAGGAGGGCCAGGCCGAGTCGCGTCGCTGTCGGCAGCTCTTCGCCGAGGGCCGCGACCGGCAAGACAAGGAGTGGCCAGTGCCACAGATAGAGCGAGTAGGAGATCCGGCCGACCCAGCGAGCAGGCGACGTGGCGAGCAGTCGGGAGGGCGCCGTGAGCGGCGCCTTCAGCCCGGCGACGACGACGAGCGCCGTCCCGACGGTCGGCAGAAGGGCGGCGAGGCCCGGGAACGGCGTTGTCGTGTTGATGACGAGCCCTGCCACGACGATCATCGCCAGCCCACCCACCCCGGCGAGGAGCGCCAACCTGCCCGGGATCCGTGCCAGCTGCGTCGCCCCGAGGAAGACGAGCGCCCCGAGTGCCAGCTCCCAGGCACGCGCCGGCAGCAGGAAGAACGCGAGTGGGGCGTTCGTGTCCGTGAGCACGAGCGAGAGCGCCAACGACAACACGCCGAATGTGGCGACGAACCCACCGATCCAGAGCGAGCCGGCGCCCCGCAACCGCGTCACCAGGAGGAGGAGCGCGGGCCAGAACAGATAGAACTGCTCCTCGACGCCGAGCGACCAGTAGTGGAGGAGCGGCGACGGGTCCAGCTCGGCCTGGAGATAGTCGGTCGCGAGGAGCGCGAACCGGATGTTGCCGACGTAGAGCGCGGACGCCGCACCGTCGAGGGCCACGTCCGGCAGGCGCAATGGCGGCAGCATGATTGCCGACGCGGCGACTGTGACAAGGATGACGAGCAAGGCCGCGGGCAGCAGCCGGCGGGCACGGCGCGCATAGAACGCCGGCAGCGAGATCGTGCCCGTCTGGCGGACCTCGCGGACGATCAGCCCGGTGATGAGAAACCCCGACAGGACGAAGAAGACGTCGACGCCGACGAAGCCGCCGGTCAGCAGCGGGAGCCGCGCGTGATAGCCGAGGACGAGCAGGACGGCTACGGCGCGGAGTCCCTCGATGTCGGGGCGGAACGAGGAACCCCCGGGACCGTCTTCGACCGGCGCGAGGCCGCTCATGGCGGGTGAGACAGCGGCACTACTGGGTCAATCCGTCCATCGGCGGCCAAGTCTACCGACTGATCCCGCGGCGTGGTCGCGACCCACCAGGCGGTCGCGACGGCGAGCGTGAGGAGCAGGCCGTTGAGGCTGGTCGCATAGGACCGGGCGATCGCGACCGAGACAAGTGCGGCGAACGCCAGGTTCGTCGGCCCGGACGGCAGGGCGGCCAGCCGCCGGCCGATGGCCTGGGCGAGGACCCCGAGTGCCAGCATGATCGCGATCGCGAGGATCGGGCCGCCGTTCGCCCAGGCCTCGCCGAGGACTCCAGGAGCCGCGAAGCCGCCGGGTTCGCCCGGGAAGAGCCGCTCGTAGATCCAGTAGCCGAGGGACGGCCGCTCTTCCTGGCCGAGCAGGTTCGACAGGCGGCGAACATACGTTGCGCCGAGGAAGTACGGCTCGCGGGCCGGGATCTCCGTAGCGACGAGATCGAGCGTCCGCGGGTGGATCAGCAGGACCCGGTCGACCGTTCGGCGGACCGCGAACGCGCCGACGTCCGCCGCACCGCTGAACCCGCCCTCCGGACCGACTCGAACGAGCTGGATGCCGACAAACAGGACGAGGGCTGCGGCCGTTAATCCAGCTGCTGCGCGGACCGAGAGCCGGCGGCCCGCCCACCAGGCGAGCAACAAGCGTCTCGATCGCGAGCTCGAGGGGCAGGGCCCGCGACGCGAGCGCGATCTCCAGTCCACCGACCCCCGCCAGGGCAGCGCCTGCGATCCATCGATCGCGAGGCTGTCCTGTCGACAAGGCGAACGCGAAGGCAACGAGCGCAGCTGGCGGCACGAGCCAGCGGAAGGCATCGAAGAGCGGGCCGGCGAATCCCGCTCTGCTGGCCTGCGGGTCGGCGGCAAGGAGCGGGATGCCGTGCTTCTGCGACCAGGATCGCCAGCGCCACCATGCCGACGACCGCCAGACCAACGACGACCCACGGCCGGAACGTCCGAAGGATCGCCGTCGCTGCCGTGGGGTTACCGCGAACCCGCGCCGGGGTCTCACCGAGGAACCGGGACCCCAGCCACACGCCGGCCCCGAACGCCAGCAGCCCCGTCCCCGCGAGCAGGGGACCCGGACCGTCGCTCTCCCCGGTCGCGACCAGGATGAGCGATCCGATCCCGTACAGGGCGAGGTAGGCAAGGACGGTCAGCCGGACCGGCGTGGACGGGTCGCGGGGGGCTGTGGCCGGTCCGCCCGCTCGCCACGCGAGGGTCGCCCCGACTGCCAGCAGCACCACGACCGCGACGAGGGCGGCGACGTTCACGGGGTCCGGGCGTGGATCGGCTCGTCGGGGCCGCGCGCCTCCTCCGGCTGGACCCGTTGCCCGCCGGTGAGCTGGATCCACGACACCGTGCCCACGATCCCGAGCGGCAGCGTCGAGGTGAGGCGGAGGAGCAGGGCGGCCGCGCCGGCCTCTGTCCCGGCAACACCCTGCGCCCCGAGCAGGACGACGAGGACGACGTCCGCGGCGCCGAGACCGAACGGCAAGGCGCTGATGACGCCCGCGACGATCGACAGTCCGAGCGCCGCCCACACGCCGAGCGGAGGCAGTGGGCTGCCGAGCGCCGCGAGGACGAGCCAGAGCTGGGCGGTGAACAGGGCGAAGACAGCGAGGGTCGAGGCGATGAATGCCACCGCCCGGCGGGGAGAGGTCAGGATCGTCGTCAGCAGGTCATCGACCGCGGCGAGGCGCGCGGCGACGCGATCGCAGCCGGCCCGGGACCCGATCCGGCCGGCGAGCCGAACCTCTCCACGAGGCGCCCCGGCCGAATTCCGTTGCTGTACGCGACAGGCGGGAGGACGATCAGCGCGACGGCGACCACCCACGCGGCGACGACGAGGAGAGGGCCGGCCGGGATGATGGTCCCGACGCTCGCCGCGAGCGCCGTCGCCAGCATGATGAGGATCGCCCAGAACCGCTCGGCGAGGATCACCGCCGTCGAGCGCTCGTACGGGATCCCGTAGCGGCGCTTGAGGATGACGGCCCGGAGGACCTCGCCGGTGCTGGCCGGCGTGAGGTTGTTGACCGTGTTGGCGAACGAGACGACCGGGACAAGCCGGCGGAACGAGAGCGGATAGCCGACGGCCCGCATCAAGCCCCGCCGATCGGACGGCCCAGAGCACCACGATCAGGACGTTGAGCGCGACGGCGCCCGCCAGGGTCAGGAGATCGAGACGTCCGGCAAGGGCCGTCGCCTCCCACGGCCGCGTCCGCCAGACCAGCAACGCGAGCAGTCCGACGGACACCGGAAGCCAGATCAACCATCGGCGCATGGCGGGCAGTATGCGTCGAGGGCTGAGGCTGCGTGCTACCCTCTGGCGGTGTCGGGAGTCCTCATGACGTGGTGAGCCGCGCCAAGCTGGCTCCGTCGCCCGCATGAGACTGCGTAACCCACGAAGGAGCCTTCGTGGATTCGCGGCCCACGAGCTGACCAGCCCGGTCCCCCAATCGGATCGGCGCCCGATGGCCCGCCGGCTTGGCGACGATGATCCGACCGCCCTGGAGGTCCCGTCCGTCGGCCGCCAGCTGCTCGGGCTCGGGATGATCGCGGCGTCGTTCCTCTTCGCGTTCGTCATCCAGTCGGTCTTCTTCAGCAAGTCGAACTGGATGCTCGCCGACCTCGCCTACCACCGTGGCGTCGCCTACACGATGCAGGGGGACGATGTTCCAGGGCGAGGGATTTTATGCCGGCCTGATCAGCTACTACGGCGGGCTCTATCCGCTCGGACTCGGACTGGCCTCGGAGATGACCGGCCGCACGTTCGACTCGGTCCTGAGCGTCGGATCATGGTTCGGAACGCTGCTGATGCCAGCGGCGCTCCTCCTCCTCGGCTGGCGGCTGTGGCGCAACGACCTGTTCGCCATCGGGTTCTTCGTGACCCTAGGGACTCTCGCGGTGCCGTTCACCACGAACTGGGACGAGCTGTGGGTCGAGAGCATCCTGCCTTCAGGCGCCTCCTATTGGCCGGTCTATCCGCGCGATATTGCCCTCGCCCTCGCCTGCATCGCGCTGTGGGCGGTGCTATCGGACAGCCGTCGCATGCGCACGATCGGGTTGGGCCTCATCGTCGGCCTCTGCCTCCTGTTCCACGCCCAGATGGGCATCCTCCTGGCGTGGTTCCTCATCCTGCTGGCGGGTTGGCGGGCCGCCAGGTCGAGACGGCCGGAGCCGCTCATCGAAGTGGCGCTGGCCGGCGGAATTGCGCTGGCTGTCACAGCGTGGTGGTGGATCCCACGGCTCATCGCGTTTCTCCAGTCCGGGACGCTGCTCATCGCCGACCATGCCAGCCGAGTGCCCTTCAGTCCCGGCCTGCTCGAGCTCCTCATCGGCTTCGGCAGCGCGGGCGTCCTCGCCCTGGCCGCAATCGTCTATTTTGCGATCAGGCGTCCGAGCGGCACTCAGGCCTGGATCTTCGTCGCCTGGATCGCCGCGTTTCTGCCACTCATCGCGCTCAGCCGGGTGGTTCCGGCCCTCGATCTCTTCACGGAGCGGCGGCTCTGGCTGGTTATCTCACTGGCGGTGGTCGGCCTCGCGACCTGCGGGATCGTCGTCGTCACGAAACGGACGCCGGCGGTGGTCCTGGCAGCCCTTGTCATCGTCACCGTCGTGCTGCCGTCGATTCCCGCGAATCAGGCCACGGTCAGACGGGTGAGGAACGCGGTGAGCGTGGCCTGGCGGCCGGGCAACGCTGGAATGGCCCGCCAGCTTGACGTCGCCAAGTGGCGCGTGGGGATGCGTCAGCTCAACGGGCTCGTCCGCCAGCAGGGTCGCGCAATCGTTCGTCACGTACGACTCCTACGGGGCATGGGCATGGTCGTTCAGCGGCGCCCAGGTGATCAGCCTGTGGACGCCGGGGCCGTTCAAGCTCGGCTTCGATCCGAAGGCGCTGACCGGCAAGAGCTATCTCGAGCGCAACAGTCTCCTCGAGGCTGCGTTCGACGCCGGCCCGGCGGGGATCTGCGCGCTGGCCTCCTCCGAAAAGGCCGACACTATCCTCCTGCGGACCTATCGCGGGCTCGTCGGGTTGTACGACCGGTCGCTCGCCTCCCCGTACCGCCTCGATCCCGCCGAACGCCCCGACGCCCCCATCGTTCGCGAGGTTGAACCGGGCGTCTGGTATGTGGACGTCAACGTGAGGGACGGTCTGCGGCTCCAACCGGGAACCACGCTCACGATCCCGTGGGCCGCCCCGGCCGTGTCGCGCCTCGGCCTGCTCGTCGCGGCCGACGCATTCCCCGGGACCGACATCGTGTCTATCAAGACCCCGACGGCGGAGGCGAGGATCGCCGGCCGCATCAAGGAAGGGCTCGGCTGGGAGTACGTCGACATCACGGGCGTCGAGGGTGGCGTGACGATCACGGCGCTCCAGGAGGTGGAAGTACTCGAGCTGACGGGCTTCGCTCCGTGGACCGGCTCCCGGATCGCGGCCGGCGACGGACCGTTCGTCGTTAGGACGGGCGCACTCTGCGGGCCACGCGTCGCGCCGTGATCGAGGCGCTCCAGACGGCGGCCGTCCTTGTCGCGTTCTTCGTATTGCCGGGAATCACGTGGGGACCCCTCATCGCCCCGGGCACGCCGCCGGGCCTGAGCCGAGTTGGGCGAACCCTGGGCAGCAGCCTCCTCGTCACGGCGATCGCAATGACCGCGCTGGCGATCCTCGGGCTGCTTCGGCCGGCGGTCGTGGTGGCGATGCTCGTCATCCTGTCGCTGGCCCCGCTCACGATCCCGTCCGTTCGTCGTAGCGTCGCCAGGCTCCGGTTCCCCGCTCGCCGGCGAGTTGGTTGGGCGCTGGCGATCGCCGGCCTCGGGTTCGCTGCGACGTTCATCGTCCTGCCATCTCATGCCAAGCTCGACGAGGCCCCGCTGCCGGCGTCGACGACGGTCTGGTACTACGCCCACCTGGCCGAGTCGGTGGCCGCGACAGGCGGCTTTCCGGCCGACTTCCCGGAATGGGGCGGGAGCAGGCCCTTCCAGACCGATTACGCGCCCTTCACCGCCCATTCGGCAGCGGTCTTCGACTTACTGCCGACGGACCTTCCGGCCGTGCTCGAGAGCTACCGCTTGGCGATCCTGGCGGTGGGCTTCTGTCTGGGCGTTCTGTTCTTCCGCCGCTGGTTTTCCACTTGGCTCGCAGTGCTCGGGACGGTCCTGCTGCTCGGGACGGTCCGGCTCGACCAGCGCCTCCTGACGTATCGGCCGGAAGCGTTCGCTTTCGTCCTTGCATTGCTCGCGCTGTGGCTCGTCGATCGGGCCGCGGTGGAGCGGACACCGCGGATGATCGCGGCCGCTTCGTTGACGCTCGGGGTCGTCTTCGCGGCCCACGTTGAGGTGTTTCTTGTCGTGCTCCCCGTCGCGGCCGGCATCGCTCTCGTTCGAGGTCCAGTCCGCCCCTCGAATGGGCGGGCCGGGTTCCGCCTCGTCGCTGGCCGGAGGGGCCTTGCAGGTCCGGCCGCGGTTCTGGCCGTGGCGGTCCTGGCCGCGGTCCTGGGCTCGCTCGGCAATGCGGCCGCGGCGGGTGAGTTCCGCCTGGCGGCGTACGCCGGGCGGGCAGTCGCGGCAGAGGACGTTCCGCCGCCTCCGGCCGAGCGGGTCCCGCCGGGCTGGGAGCTCTCCGGGGACCCCACGTGGGACTTCTTCGTGGCGGCAACGGGTCCGGCACGCCGCGACGTGCCGGTCGAGTTCACGGATCCCCGGCTCCTGCCCCGCTCGACGCTCCACATCTGGCCCAACCTCGACGGGATGACGCGGCCCGGACAGATCGCGCTCATCGCGCTCCTGCTCCTCCCACTCGTGCTCTGGTGGCGGCTCGATGCCAGGCGCCGGCGGGCGATCGTCACGTGGCTGATCTTCGGTGTCGGGCTGTTCGCGGGCTCCTACCTCATCTATGCGGTGTCCGACTGGTACGTACCCCAACGGGTCGGCGGACGGCGGCTCATGCCGTACGAGTTGTTCGTGCCGGTCGTCGCGGCGACGATCGGCCTGTGGGCCGCCGATCGGTGGCTCCGGCCGGCTTGGGCCCGCCTGTCGCTGCCCTGGGCGCGGCTCCTCCCCGTTGTGCTCGGCATGGTCGTCGTCGCGGTCACGATCTCCGCCCCCGCGGATCGCCGCGAGTCCGAAGAGCCCGGGTTGACGCGCCTTGGGTTCGGGGCGTACGACTGGATGCGCACGAACCTGCCGCCCGGCTCGCGGGTGCTCGCGAACGCCTACACCGATGGCAGTCTGACGCTCCTGTCGGGCGACGTCGGGATCCTCGACGGTCGCGCCGTATACCTCGAGGATCCGGAGTTCCTCGGCGAAACCACGTCCCTCCTGCTCGGCGCCCGGAAGTTCTTCATGGATCCCGCCGATCCCGACGGCCGGGCGTTCCTCGCGGACGAGGACGTCGAATACCTGCTCGTTGTGGGGCCGCGGGGCACGAGCAGCGACCTGGCGGGTTACCGCCCTTTCCGGACGGATTTCGACGCTCTGGCTGGTGACAGTCGCTACACTCTCGTTCAGCGGTTCGGGAATCAACGGCTGATGCTGTATCGGGTCGAGTCATCGGGCGTCGGGACCGGCCACTTCGCGAGACCCGTGCCGCTCTAGAGGTCTGCGTGCCCAGCATCCTGCGGCTCATCGGAGTGCTCGTCGCGGTCGTCGTCGTGCTGATCGTGATCGCACTCGCCCGACGGGATGCGAACCGGGCGATCGTCGTGCCGCTCCTCCTCGTCGGCGTCGGCCTCCTCGCGATCTCCGTCGCGCCGGACCTGGTCCGGCCCATCACCGACTTCTTCGGCCTCGGTGATCAACCCGTGGGGCGGATCATCACCGTCCTCGTCATCTCGGTCATGCTCGCCTACGGCCTGATCTTCTTCACGCTCCTCAAGGCCGAACGGCAGACACAGCGGATGCGGCGCCTCATCCGGGCCCTGTCGGCCGCGCAGCTGGAGCAGGAACAGCTGGGCGACCACGCCGGCGGCATCCTCGTGGTGATCCCGGCGTACAACGAAGCCGAGGCGCTCCCCAACGTCCTCGCCGAGGTGCCCGAGACCGTGGCTGGTCGGCCGACTCGGGTCATCGTCGTCGACGATGCATCGCGCGATGGGACCCGTCGCGTGGCCATGAAGCACGGCGCCCACGTGGTCACCCACCCGGTCAACGGCGGCCAGGGATCCGCCCTCCAGACCGGCTATCTGATCGCCGAACGGCTCGGCGTCGAGGTCGTCGTGACGCTCGATGCTGACGGCCAGCATGTCCCCACCGAGATGGAGCGGCTCGTCGGCCCGATCATCGCCGACGAGGCTGATTTCGTCGTCGGCTCCCGGCGAGCAGGGTCGTACGAGCGCGAGGAAGGCGCCGACTCGATGGCCCGCAACCTCGGGATCGGGCTCTTCACGCGACTCATCAACTTCCTCGGCGGCACGCATGTCACCGACGTCGCGAACGGCTATCGCGCGATCCGGGCGGACCGCCTGGCGGAGATCGTCTTTACAGAGGACCAGTTTCACAACCCCGAATTGCTGCTCGGGGCGGCGCGGGCTGGCCTCCGGATCCGCGAGGTCCCGGTCACGATCCGTGTCAGGTCGGCCGGGACGTCCAAGAAGGGCGGAACGCTCCGCTACGGTTACGGCTTCCTTCGGGTGATCGTCCGCTCCTGGCTACGCTGAACCCCGGCCAGGCCGGCCCGCGCAGGCTCGGCAGCCGGGGTTGCCGTGGCCCCTGTGGCGCCGGCCGGAACGGCCGCCCATTCGTCTCGGTGCCAGGCCTCGATCCGACGCCCGAGGAGCAGGTTGAGCCAGCCGTTCAGGAACGCGAGGTTCACGACGACGATCGCGAGCGGCAGGCTGCCCCAGCGCGGTGGCCGGCCTCGGGCGCGAAGTGCCCAGCCGACCGCGGCGAGCGTGATCGCGACGAGGCCGGCGGCGACGGGCACGAGGTAGAGGGGCTCGCCGCCGAGCCCGAGGGCGAGAGCGCTTGCACCCGCGATTCCCGCCAGGATCGGCGTCGCCCAGCGGAGAATCTTGTGCGACCAGATCGCGAGGAACGCCGACGGCCGACGCCACGGCGTGAGGCGGCCCGCCATCGACAGGTTGGCCCGAATGCCGCGGGTCGCGGTTCTCGATCGATTGCGGAACTGCTCGCGCAGGCCGCCGACCGTCCGATCGCTTGCGACGGCCTCCGCAATGGCCACGACGCGGAGGCCGCGATCCCGAACCGCGAGCGGGAGAAGGTGATCCATCGAGGCGTGGTCGGGCACCTCCCGATAGGCCGAAACGCGTATGGCGAGCAGCGCGCCCGTCACCGCAGTCAACCAGCCAGCATGACTTTCGAGGCGACGAACCCATTGTTCGTAGCGCCAGTACGCCCCTTCGTTCCGGGAGGTCTCGGTGCGCCCTTCATCGAGCCACGCGAGTCGGCCCGTGGCGGCACCGACGCGGGGATCGGCGAACGGGGCGACGAGAGCGGCGAGGCAGCCCGCCGCGAAGCGGGTCTCGGCGTCGGTGAGGACGACGATATCGCCGCGCGCGGCACCGAACACCGCCCGCTGGGCGGCTGTCTGGCCGCCTCGCTCCAGGTCGAGCAGCCGGACCCGGGGATCCGCCGAAGCCAGGCGCTCGACGAGGGCGACCGAGCCGTCGGTCGAGCCATCGGAGGCGACGATGACCTCGAGCGCAAACGGGCCCTCTTGATCCAGGACGTTGGCGATCCGCGCTTCGAGCTGGCGTGCCTCGTTGTGGGCGGCTATCCCGACGGTCACGAAGGCAGGGCCAGGCCCAGCGGGGGTCGGGCGGAATGGCCGCAGCCGGGCAGCGACCCAGGCAGCCAAGGGATAGCCGGCGTAGACCCAGGCGAGAAGCCCGACGGCGATCCAGAAGGGGACCAGCACGCGTCAAGGGTACGCTTTCTCGCCCCCACCTCGTCCCTCGCTCCGCCGTCGATGCGTCCGAGGCGATTGTTCAGGTCGTTCCGCATGGTTCGAACTACATCGAATTGGCCATTGGCGGGGGTGAGAGCGTCGGGGGCGCGGGACTGCCGATTCAGCGCCAGGGCAGGTCGGGGAACCAGCGCTCGAGACGCGCGATGAGCCGAGCGGCCTCCGCGGGGCGCGTGTGAGCCGAGACGAAGGACGCAGCCCGGTCACGCATCGCCTGGGTCCCGACCGGATCGCGGAGGAGCGACATCACGGCGGACGCCGTCGGGTCGGCGGGGGCTCGGCGCGCGCGCTGGATCGGGGCGATGAGGCGGGCATGGGCGAGCTCCGCGAGACCACCAGCCGGCGCCGCTGCGACAGGCGTTCCAACCGCCATCGCATCGAGGACGACCTTCGGGAAGCCCTCGGCCGGGGAGGGATGGACGACGATGTCGGCGGCCGAAAGCGCGTCGAGGTAGGCGACGCGATCGGCCACGAAGCCGCGCCACTCGATCCGGCCGGCCACGCCCAGCCGCTTGGCTCGTTTCTCCGTCGGACCTCGGGCCGGCCCCTCGCCGAGCATGACGAGCTCCGTGTCGGGCAGGGCGACCAGGAGAGCGAGCAGCGAGTCGAGGCCCTTGCCCGCGGCCACCCGACCCGCCCAAGCGATCCGGACCGGCTGATGCGGGGTCCACGGGGAGGCAGATGAATCGCCCACCTCTGACGGCTCGACGAGGCTCGCCACGATGCCTTCGCCTTCGACGATGTCGCGGCCGACGACAATCCGTCGATCGCCGGCGGCGAGGCGACCGATGCCGTCGTAGGCCGCACCCACGCCCATCGCGCCGAGCCTCAGGAGCGGATTGCGCGCCTGGGCGGCGGCAACCCGCCACGCGCTGCCCGCGACCCAGCCAAAGCGGGGCGTCCCGGCCCTGGCCGCGAGCCGGGCCACCAGGGCGGCATTGGACGCCGGCACCTTGAGCCAGATGAGATCGGCGGTCTCGATCTCCGGCTCAAGGACGGCTCGATTCGCCCGTGTCACCGATCGGGCGTGGCGCAGGAACCCCGCGATCCCGTCAAATGGCGCGGTCCCCACGACACGGATGCGGCTATCGACCGGCGGGCTGTGCGGCGGGCCGAGGGCCGCTCGCATCGGAACCGCGTGAACGACTTCGCCGACGGGACCGTCGGGCAGGTCGATGACGGCGGCAAGGAACCGGTGGAACGTTGCGTTGACCGGATGGGCCCGGCCCCCCCAGGAGAGGTGGGGGTTGTCATCAACGACGAGGAGCCGGATCCCACTCACGGCTCTTCGCCTGGGCCATGCTCGCCGAGGATGATGTCGGCCGCCGGCGGAGCGACGCTGACGTCGTCCTCGGCCGAGGGCCTACGGTGACCAGACAGACGCCGGAGCAGCGCTTGGATCACCGCCCGCGCGGCAGCCACGTCCGAGCGGCGGACGATCAGCGTCTCCGCCACGCCACGGCCCGAGACCCGGACGAAAACCGCCAGCATCACGAGGGCCGTCAGGCCGTATGACAGCGACGAGGCGAGTGCTGCGCCGAGGATCCCCAGCCGGGGGACCAGGACGAGATTGGCCGCGACGTTGGTCGCCAGGCCGAGTAGCAGGATGAGCGTCCCGGTCCCAGGCCGCCCGCGGCCGCTGAGATAGCGCGACAGGACGGCCACCACGCTGTACGCGACGACGCCCGGGATGATGAGCCGCAGGGCAACGCCGGCGTCCGCGAACTGCGACCCGTAGACGAACCTGACGAGGCGAGGCCCGAACGCCGCCGCCGGGAGCGCGAGAAGGACGGTGAGGGCGAGCGTCGTCCGAGTCAGGGTCGCGGCAGTCCGGCCGGCATCGGCCGTCGGGTCGACGGCTCGGCTGAACATCACCACGCCGAGCGCATTCGGGATGTACCAGAGC
>CAVZKO010000004.1:0-12707 GCA_963775855.1 uncultured Chloroflexia bacterium
GCCTCGCGGTAGTTTGTCGTCGGCCGCCATCACCCGAGATTCTCGAAGACATAGATCAGGCGCTTCCGCGGCCCAGGATTGCCGACCTCAACCCGGGTCGGCGAGATCGGGTCGAACCACGACAGGGCCCGCTCGTGCGAGATTCGGTGGTGGCAGTTCCTCGGGTCTTCCATCTCCCAGTCGATGGGTACCGAGATCAGCGCGTGTCGGGCCACTCGACGGACCTCCCCGAACGCGGCGTTCTGGCCGTCGCGCAGATGCTCGAAGACCTGGAGGGCCACGAAGAGGTCGTACTGCTCGTCGGCGATCGGCCAGGGCGACCGGGTCGCATCGTGAAGCAGCAATTGCGCGGGCGGGCGTAACTCCAGCTCGGGCTGCGACGTGATGTCCATCACGTCGGCGCCGACGACCACCGGCCGCAGATTTGGACCCAGCTCCAGGGCCGATTGGAGCCCGTGGGATGCGATGAGATCGCCCGCCAGCGCGGCCGCAACGGACAGATAGCGACCGCGCGCCTGGTAGTAGGGGTGTCGCCTGGCGACCGCATCGAACTCGGCCTTCGTCAAGGGACGAATTGGCGACGCGTCGTCGAATGGCCGGCTCAGGGGCGAGGTCTGCCACGAAGTCGAGGGCTCGATGAGCGGCCGAATCCGCCGCCACACTGGGAGGAGGAACGGCCGAACCGGTCGGAGCCGCCGTTTCAGTTGAACGAGGATGAGACCTTCTCCGCCGGTCGGGCCCGGCCATCGGGCGCCATTCGCGACCGACCACAAGCGTACGCCGTGACTCGAACGGCGCGCTTCGAAACCGCGGTCAGTCGGGCGGCGGTCCGCCCGGGAGCAGATCCCCGGCCGGCTCGTCGCTTGGCGGGTTCTCCTCCGGGGCTCCGTGCCCCTCAGCCGGCTCGGTCGGACGCACATCGTGCTCACCGCCGGCGGGCTCGGCCATCTCCGCGGGTCGCGGCTCCGCGCCCTTGTCGTCGGGATCCCGCTGGGCGACCGCCTCGAACAGCATGATCGAGCCGGCGACAGCCGCATTGAGCGACCCAATGGCTCCACGCATCGGGATCCGGACCACGAAATCGCAGCGGCGGCGGACTGGAGGCGAAAGGCCCTGGCCCTCGTTGCCGACGACGATGGCCAGTGGCCCGCGGAGGTCCGACTGGCGGGCGGTCAGCGGCGCGCCGGCCTCGGCCCCGACGACGCGCATGCCCCGGATCCGCAGATCCGACAGAGCACCCGGGAGGTCGTCGACCGGACAGAGGAGCAGATGCTCGACCGCTCCCGCGGACGCCTTCACGGCCGATGGGCTCAGGGGCGCCTGGCGATGCGTCGGAAAGATCACGCCGTGGACACCCGCGGCTTCCGCGCTTCTCAGCAGCGTGCCGACGTTCTGGGGATCCTCCAGCGAGTCGAGGGCGAGTACGAACGGCGGCTCGGCTCGCTCGATGCTCCGGGCCAGGATTTCATCGAGGGATGCGAACCGGCGCGGGCCAACCACGAGCGCGATCCCCTGGTGGCCGTCGAACCCGGCCACGGCCGTGAGCGTGCCGCCCTCCACCTCGATGATCGGAATGCGCAGGCTCGTGGCGTGCAGGACGAGACGCTCGAGCGCCTGGCGGCGCTGGGGGACGACGAGCAGCCGAATGGCCGGTCGTCGGGCGACAAATGCCTCCTCCACCGGGCGCCGACCGGCGACCAGCTCTTCGCCCTGGTCGAGGAGGTCGTTCGTCGGCTGCGGCGGCGGGCGGCGATCGCGGAACTGGGGCGCGTCGCCGGGCCTGGCGGGAGGACCCACCCAGGGCGGCCGCGGACGCGGAGCCGGGCCGGATCGGGGTCCTGCGTACGGCGGGCGAGGCCCCACGAACGGTGGGCGAGGACCAACGGGTCGAGGGCCCGCGGGTCGAGGCCCTCTGGCTCGGTCGAGCGGCTGCCGGTCCTGACGATCGAATGGTGGCCGATTCGGGCGGTCGAACGACGGCCGGCTCGGCCGACCGCCCTGGAAGGGCTGGCGATCCTGGCCGTGCGGTTTGCCGGGCGGGCCCGGCCGGTGGCGGAACCGCCCACCCAATTCGGGTCGATCATCCGGTAGCCGCCGATCTGGCGGTCTGTCTGCGTCGCGGCGGGGGCCGCCGCCGGGACGGAATCCGCCCGGACGCGGATTTCGCGACCCGTCCGACTCGCCTCGTCGATGATCGCCCCCGCGGGCTTTCCGCCACGGAGGGCCGTCGCCGCCAGCGGGTCGGCTCCGGGCGGTGCCGCCGGGCCCGGATCGGGAACGTCCTGGACCAGGTCGCGGTCGATCGGGCCGGATGGACTCGGGCTCACCTTCTGAGCGGATGCCGAAGCCGCGACGCGCCGGATTGGGGCTTTCCTTGGGCGGGCTCGCCGGGGGCGGCTCGACGTCACGCTTCCGCGCGGCCGACCGTGGACCGGTCCCACCGGGCGGGCGGGCCTTCTTCGGCTTCCGGTCGCTGGGCATCTTCGGTGGCTTCGCGTCGCCCTTGTCGTCCGGATCAGTCATGTCCGGCCTCCACGAGCCGGCGCCAGCGCTGGCCGTCGCGGGTGTCCTCGACGGATATGCCTCGCGCCGCAAGCTCGTCGCGGAGGCGATCAGATGCGGCCCAATCTCGGGCCCCGCGAGCCGCGATCCGCTCATCGAGCAGGCGCGCAAGCTCCGGCTCGAGATCGTCCACCTCGTCCGGCAGTACCCCGAGGACCGTGTCGACGAGCCGTAACCAGTCGGTCGCCCGGCCGGCGTCGGCCGTCGAGAGCGAGCGAGAATCGATCCGTCGGTTCAGGTCGCGAACCAGATCGAACAGCGCGCCCAACGCCGCAGAGATATTGAGGTCGTCGTCGAGCGCCGCATCGAACGCCGTCCGGGCCACGCCGAGGACGCCCGGCAGCTCCGGGTCGTCGGGGCCGTCCTCGCGATAAGCGGCGAGGGCCGCGATGAGGGCGTCGAGGCGGGCAACGGCGGCAGCCGCGGCGGCGAGTGAGTCCGGCGTGTAGTTGAGGCTTGCTCGGTAGTGGACGGAGATCAGCGCGAAGCGAAGGGCCCGCGGGTCGATCCCCGCCTCGAGCAGCTCGCCGACCCGGGCGATGTTGCCGGTTGACTTGGCCATCTTCGACCCGCTCATCCTGAGGTGGGCCGCGTGGAGCCAGGTCCGGACGAATGGCTTGCCCGTAGCTGCCTCGCTCTGCGCGAGTTCGTCTTCATGGTGCGGGAAGATCAAATCCACGCCGCCAGTGTGGATATCGAACGACGGGCCAAGATGCTTCATCGACATGGCCGAGCACTCGATATGCCAACCTGGCCGGCCGGGCCCTACCGCCGTCTCCCACGACGGCTCGCCTGGCTTCGGGCCCTTCCACAGGACGAAGTCGCGAACGTCGTCCTTCGCATACTCGTCGGACTCGACCCGCTCACCCACCCGCATCTGATCCGGATCGAGCTTGGCGAGGACGCCGTAGGCCGGCCACGACGAGATTCGGAAGAAGATCGAACCCTCATCGGTCCGGTAGGCGTGCCCGTTCTCGAGAAGGGTGTTGATCAGCGAGACCATGTCGTCGATGTGCTCGGTCGCTCGGGGCAGGACGTCTGGCTGCGTCATCCGCAGCGCTCGGGCGTCCTCGAGGAACTGGGCGAGCCAGCGGTCTGCAAGGACGTCGATGCCGACGCCTGCGGCTGCGGCGCCCCGGATGATCTTGTCGTCGATGTCGGTGATGTTCATCACCCAGGTGACCGTCAGCCCACGATAGCGGAGAAGGCGGACCAGCAGGTCAGCGTGCAGGAAGCTCCGGAAGTTGCCGATGTGTACCGGTCCGTAGACCGTCGGGCCGCAGCTGTAGATGCGGACGTTGCCCGGCTCCAGCGGTTCGAGGGGTCGCGTCTCGCCGGAGAGCGTGTCGTGGAGATGAACCGTCACAGGATCCGCTCCAGGGTCGCGATCGCCGCCGCCGAAATGCCCCGTCCCGCGCCCTCCATGCCACTGAGATTCCCGCTCGACGCCTTGACGTTGACTGACCCGGGCGGCAGGTCGAGGAGTCCCGCGATGACGTCCCGCATCTCGTCGAGGACACCGGCCAGTCGCGGCCGCGCGGCGACGATCGTCAGGTCGACCGACGAAGGCCGATAGCCGGCCACGCCGACACGGCCCACGACCGCCTCGATGAGCTCGCGGCTGGCGATGCCCCTTGGGGTCGACGCGTCAGGCGGGAACAGGCGTCCGAGATCGCCAAGGCCGGCGGCCCCGAGCAAGGCGTCGGCGATGGCATGGAGCGCGACGTCGCCGTCCGAGTGGCCGTGCAGCCGGAAACCGCCGGGAACCTCGATCCCGCCGAGCGCCAGCGGCGTGCCCGGTCCGAATGGATGGCTGTCGAAGCCTGTCCCTGTTCGAAGGCCGGACGAGCCTGGGGGCCGGGCGCCGCCGAGCGCGGCCTCCACGGTGGCGAGGTCGGCGGGCAGCGTCACCTTGAGATTCGTCGCTTCGCCGGGGAGTGCATGAACGGGGATTCTACAGGCCTCGAGCAGCGCGGCCTCATCGGTCCAGGCTTCCGGCCCGTTGGGCGGGAAGCGGGCGAAGGCGTCCCGAAGCAGGCTCCGCCGGGCGCCCTGGGGCGTCTGCGCCGCCCCGAGGGTCGTCCTGTCGAGGGTCGCCTCGACACGCCCACCCGAGATCCGCTTGATCGTGTCGGTGACGGGCAGGACCGGGATTGCGGCCCCATGCTCGGCGGCGGCGTCGAGGACGGCCGCGACGAGCGCCGCGGAGGCGAGGGGCCGGGCCCCGTCGTGGACGAGGACGATCCGGGCCGCGGAGCCGGCTGGGTCGCGGCCGTCGGCGTTCGTGCCGTTGGCGGCATCGAGCCCCTCGAGTGCGGCAAGACCGGCCGCCACCGACTCGTGTCGTCGCTCGCCGCCGGCGACCACCGCCACCACTCGCGGCGACAGCCACGGCGCGTCGCGGATGTCGACGATCCGTTCGGCCGGTGCAACGACGACGATCCGCTCGACCGCGGCTGCTGCGGCGAGCGCATCGATCGACCAGGCGAGCAGTGGTTTGCCGGCGACGACGTGGAACAGCTTGTCGATGCCCGCCATCCGGCTGGACGCTCCGGCGGCGACAACGATTGCATCGGCCGACGGCGGAAGTTCAGGCATTGGGCCGCTCCGAGTGGGCACCCTCAATGGCAGAGCAGGCACCCGCCCTCCGAGGCCCAAGGCCGAGCTCCGCGAGGCCATTGGCCCGAGGATTCAATCGAGGCGCGGCTGGGCGAAGATCATCCGGCCGGCGACCGTCTGGAGGACGCGGGTCACCGCCACGTCCAGGTCCTTGTCGATATAACGCACGCCGCCCTCGACCACGATCATCGTCCCATCGTCGAGGAAGCCCACGCCCTGGCCGGCTTCCTTGCCCTCCTGTATGACGCGGACCCGCAGCTCCTCGCCGGGCAGGACCGCCGGCTTGACGGCATTCGCAAGCGAGTTGATGTTGAGGACACGGATCCCCTGCAGCTCGGCGACCCGATTGAGGTTGAAATCGTTCGTCAGGATGGCCTTGCTCCTGGCCCGGGCCAGGGCAACGAGCTTCGCGTCGACCTCGCTGACCTCCGGCACATCCTCATCGATGATCTCCACCGGGGTGGTCAATTCCTTCTGCATCCGGGCGAGGATCTCGAGGCCGCGGCGGCCACGATTGCGGCGGAGGGTGTCGGAGCTGTCGGCGATGTGCTGGAGCTCTTCGAGGACGAACTTCGGAACGACGAGCGTCCCGTAGATGAACCCCAATTCGACGATCTCGGCGATCCTGCCATCGATGATCGCGCTCGTGTCGACGACGATGTGGGGGTCGCCGGCGGCGAGCAGGGTCTCCTCGGAGGATCTGGGCCGGCGAACGAGGCCGATCGCCTCGGCCGCGAGCAACAGGTCCTCGCGCTTGGCGACCGTCAGACCAACCATCCCGAGACCGAGGAACAGCGACACGCCAAGGGGCAGCCACGTCCCCAGCGGCCCCTCGAACGCCGATAGGGGCAGGCCAAGCAGCAGGCCCATGAGGAGGCCGAGCAGGAGCCCGACGACGGCCGTCACGAATTCCGCCGTGGACAGCTGCTGGACCGCGCGGAACAGCCATGTAGCGGGCACGATGGTCAGGTACGGCAGGATCGCGAAGCCGACGACGAGCCAGGCGGCTATCCACGCGATCAGCCAGATTCCGCCGCTCGGCGTTACCTCTATGCCGCCGCCCGGCGTGACAAGGAGCAGCCCGGCAGGCCTCGCCAGCCCGAGCCCCACCAGGCCGCCGAGCGCGATGCCGAGCAGGCGTATGTTGCGGATCACGACTTCCCTCGATCTACCGTTCCCGGGACCGGATGAGATGGATGCGGGGACCCGGGGCGGCACGGCCGCCAGCCTAGCATCGTGCTGGGGCGCTCGCTACACGCTCGGCGGCTCCATCGAGCGTCTCGGAGATCGCCTCACGAAGCGAAGCGACGGCGACGATCTCCATGCCGGAGACCTCGGGCACTGAGGCGCCACGGGCGGCGCGCGGGACGATCGCCCGCGTGAATCCGAGCCGGGCCGCCTCGCGGAGGCGTCGCTCCAGTCCCGTGACTGGTCGCAGCTCGCCGAGCAGCCCCACCTCGCCGATCGCCACGGTTCGATCCCTGATCGGCCGGTCGCGCAGGGACGAGCCGAGGGCGAGGGCGATCGGCAGGTCGAGCCCGGGCTCCCCGACTGACAGCCCGCCGGCGAGGTTGACGTAGACGTCGTGACTGACGAGGCCGATGCCCGCGCGCCGCCCGAGGACCGCGATGAGCAGCGCGACCCGGTTCGGATCGACCCCGCTAGCGGTCCGTCGCGGCGACCCGACCGCTCCCGGCGCAACGAGAGCCTGGACTTCGACGAGGATCGGCCGGCTGCCCTCGAGCGTCGGAGCGACGACGCTGCCGGGGGCCGGCTCATCGTGCTCGGCGAGGAACGCGCGGGCCGGGTCGGTCACCTCCGACATGCCGGCCTCGCCCATGTCGAAGACCCCGACCTCCTCGGTCGAACCGAACCGGTTCTTGGAGGCCCGCACGAGTCGGAGTGAGGCGTAGCGCTCGCCCTCCAGGGCGAGGACAGCGTCGACGAGGTGTTCGAGCGTCTTCGGCCCGGCCAGCGAGCCATCCTTCGTTACATGCCCGACGAGGACGACGGCGATCCCCTCCCCCTTCGCGAGCTCCATCAGCCTGAGGGCGGACTCGCGGACCTGGCCGACGCTCCCCGCCGGCCCTTCAAGCTCGTCGACAGTCGCGGTCTGGATGGAGTCGACGACGACGAGCTGGGGCCGCTCGTTCCGGGCGATCTCGGCGATCCGCCCGATCTCCGCCTCGGCGACCACCCGGATCCCCTCGCGTCCGGGTCCATCGAGAAGGCCCAACCGGGCGGCCCGCAACCGGACTTGGGCGGCCGACTCCTCGCCGGTCGCGTAGAGGACGCTGGCGCCCGACGCGGCGATGCCCGCGGCGGCCTGGAGGAGGAGCGTCGACTTGCCGATCCCCGGTTCGCCGCCGACCAGGACGACGGATCCCTCGACGAGCCCGCCACCCAGCACTCGATCGAGCTCGCCGATCCCGATCGCGCGGCGCGGGACATCGGGCTCGGCAACGGAACCGAGCGCCACGGCCTGGGCGAACCCGCCGGCGGGCGACGACGACGCGGCTGACCCTGTCCGACGAGGCTCCCGAACCATCGTTTCGACCAGGCTGTTCCAGGCCGCGCAGGCACGGCATTGGCCTTCCCAGCGGAGAAAGGACTCGCCGCACGACTGGCAGACGTAACGACTCTGGGGTTTACCTGCGGCTCGGGTCACGCCAGCGCTTGTGCGACGGCGGCGGCGATCAGCCGGCCTCGACCGGAGTCAGGCTCTCGGGGCTCTCTGCAGCGTGGATGTCGAGGCCGGCCTCCGGGTCCTTGTCGACGACGATCGTCGTGCCCGGCTCGTACTTGCCGAGCAGGAGGTGCTCGGCGAGGACGTCCTCGATCATGTTCTGGATGACGCGACGCAGCGGGCGGGCGCCGTAGGCGATGTCGTAGCCGAGCTTGATGATGTGCTCCTTCGCCGCCTGGGTGACCTCGAGCGACATCTGCTGGGCACGAAGCTGGTCGCGAACTCGCTGGAGCATCAGGTCGACGATCTGGGCGATCTCCTCGACCGTCAACGAGCGGAAGACGACGGTGGCGTCGATCCGGTTGAGGAACTCCGGCCGGAAGTTGTTCTTGAGCTCGGCCGCGACCTTCTCCTTCATGATCTCGTAGGAGGTCTCGGCGCGCGCCGCGTCCGTGTCGCCCATGGCCCGGAACCCCAGGCTGGCGTTCGACTGGAGCTGCTTCGCCCCGAGGTTCGAGGTCATGATGATGATCGCGTTTCGGAAGTCGACGCGCCGGCCCTTGGCATCCGAGAGGTGCCCGTCCTCGAGGATCTGGAGGAGGATGTTGAACACCTCCGGATGGGCCTTCTCGACCTCGTCGAGCAGGATCACGCAGTAGTTCTTGCGCCGCACGGCCTCGGTGAGCTGGCCGCCCTCGTCGAAGCCGACGTAGCCGGGAGGCGCCCCGACGAGACGGCTGACGTTGTGCCGCTCCATGAACTCGCTCATGTCGATCTTGATGAGCGCATCCTCGCTGCCGAACATGAACTCGGCGAGCGCCTTGGCCAGCTCGGTCTTCCCGACACCCGTTGGGCCAAGGAAGATGAACGAACCGATCGGACGCTTGGGGTCCTTCAGGCCGGCGCGGGCGCGCCGGACGGCCTTGGCGACGACCTCGATCGCCTCCTGCTGACCGATGACCCGGCCGTGGAGGACCTCCTCCATCTTGAGCAGGCGCTCGGACTCCTCGGCGGCGATCCGAGTGACGGGGATGCCGGTCCACATCGCGACGACCTGGGCGATCTCTTCCTCGTCGACTGTCGGCTGGTCGCTGCTGACCTGCGACTGCCACTCGCCGCGAAGCCGCTCGACGCTCTCTCGAGACGTGGCCTCGGCCTCGCGCAGGCGGGCAGCCTCCTCATATTCCTGGTTGTTGATCGCGGCGTCCTTCTCCTTGGTGACCCGATCGAGGTCCTTCTGGGCGTCGCGGAGAGCAGGCGGAGCGGAGGCATGGCGGAGGCGGACACGGCTGGCGGCCTCGTCGATCAGGTCGATCGCCTTGTCCGGCAGGTGGCGGTCCGTGATGTAGCGGATCGACAGGTCGACCGCGGCCTTGACCGCTTCGTCCGTGATCGCGACCTTGTGGTGCTGCTCGTAGCGCTCCCGGATGCCCATGAGGATGTCGATCGACTGCTCCATCGTCGGCTCCTCGACCATGACCGGCTGGAACCGGCGCTCGAGGGCCGCGTCGCGCTCGATGTACTTGCGGTACTCGTCGAGCGTCGTCGCGCCGATGCACTGGAGCTCGCCGCGGGCAAGTGGCGGCTTGAGGATGTTCGCGGCGTCGATTGCTCCTTCCGCCGCGCCTGCTCCGACCAGCGTGTGGAGCTCGTCGATGAAGAGGACCGCATCATTCGTGTTTCGGAGCTCCTCGATGATCTTCTTGAGCCGCTCCTCGAACTCGCCGCGGTACTTCGTCCCGGCGACGAGCGACCCGATGTCCAGGGTCAGGACCCGCTTGTTGAGCAGGGTCTCCGGAACGTCGCCGTTGACGATCCTGTGGGCGAGGCCCTCGGCGATCGCGGTCTTGCCGACGCCGGGCTCGCCGATCAGTGCGGGGTTGTTCTTGGTCCGGCGCGACAGGATCTGGATGACGCGCTCGATCTCCTTCTCGCGACCGATCACCGGGTCCAGCTTGCCGGCTCGGGCGGCCTCCGTCAGGTTGATCCCGAGCTGGTCGACGGTCGGGGTCTTCGAGGCACGCTTCGTCTCCTGGGCGGGTCCGGAGGACGACGACTGCGACAGGACGCGGATGACCTCGTGGCGGACCTTGTCCAGGTTCACGCCGAGCGACTCGAGGACGCCCGCCGCGATGCCCTCGCCTTCGCGGACGAGGCCGAGGAGCAGATGTTCGGTGCCGATGTAGTTGTGGCCGAGGCGTCGCGCCTCGTCGATCGCGAGCTCGATGACTCGCTTCGCACGGGGCGTCAGGCCCACTTCTCCGACGACCGGCCGGTCGCCTCGCCCGATGATGAACTCGACGGCCGTCCTGACCTTGGCGAGCTCGACGTTCATGTTCTCAAGGACGCGCGCCGCAACGCCCTCTCCCTCGCGGACCAGGCCGAGGAGGAGGTGCTCCGTGCCGATGTAGTTGTGGTTGAACCGCTGCGCTTCGTCCTGAGCCAGTGTCAGGACCTTGCGCGCGCGGTCCGTGAACTTGTCGAAGCGATCCATTGAGTCGAACGCCTGTTCCCTTGCGAGCGTCGAACCTGACGCTGAAGCCATGCTAGCACGCTCATCCCCCTCCGCAAACCAGCCGGAATGCCCTCCCCAAACGGGGGTATTTCGGATGACCGATAACCGCGGGAAAGGTTGCCGTCTGAACATGATTCGTCACGGCCCGCCAGTCAGATGCAGCAGCGCGGGGCGATTCGCATGAAGGAATTGAAACGACCCGCCAATCGGCGGGTCGTCTGGTGCCGGTTTTGGGCCGAATATCGGCCGCTCGGTCAGGAGGCGGAGGACTTGTCCTTGGCGTCCTTCGCCGACTTGGGCTCCGCATCGGGCGTCGCGGTCGCGTCGGCGGCGCCGGCGTCCGTTTCGGCCGCTGCAGAGGGGCTGTCGGAACCCTCGGCTTCAGCTGTTGCCGCGGGTGCTTCGGCCTCCGGCTCAGGCGCTTCGGCCTCCGGGTGGGCGACTTCGGCCTCCGGAGTCACCGCTTCCGCTTCGGCTTCGGTCGGGGCTTCGGGCTCCGTCGGGGCAGCCTCGGTCTCCGTCGGAGCGACGGCTTCGGCCTCGTCGGCCTCGGGCGCCGCGACGACGTCGGCGGCTTCAGCCTCTGGCGCGGTCTCGACGGCAGGCGGGGCCTCGTCGGTCGGGGCGTCGGCCTCGGCGCTGGCCGTGGCGACGGCCTCGTCCGCTACGGCTTCGGTCGCCTCGGTTTGGTCGGCCTTAGCGGCCGCGGCCTTGCCCTTGCGCGTCGTGGGTGCCTCAACGGCGGCCGCCTCGGCGTCGGCAGTCGCTGCCGGCTCGGATGTCGCTTCGGGCGCGGCCGCGGATTCTGGTTCGGCGACCGGCGCGTCGTCGGTCGGCGCCGCCGTTGCCTCGGCTTCGTCGCCGCTCGACGAATCGGATCGGGCCTCTTCAGAAGCGGCCAGCTGATCGCGGACCTGGGCGAACGCGGCCGCGAGCGTATTGTCGATGCCGCCTTCCGGCTCCTGGACCGCGTCCGACATCGAGTAGCCGCGCTCGGGTCGCGGCCGGCGCTCGGGTCGCGGGCCGCCCGCCGCAGCGCTCGGGCCGGCGGGACTGGGCTGCCCGGCCTCGGGTGCGGGTCGAGCCGGCGGTTCCTCGGCCTGCTTCAGGCTCAGTCCGAGGCGGTGGCGCTCGGAGTCGAGCGAGATGATCTTGAGCTTGAGCGCTTGGCCCTCGTGGACGACGTCGCCCGGGTGGGCGACGCGCTGGTGCGAGAGCTCGCTGATGTGGATCAAGCCCTCGAGCCCGTCACGAACGCGCACGAACGCGCCGAAGTTGACGAGCTTCGTCACCGTGCCGTCGATCACATCGCCGACGTTGAAGTCGGCCACCGTCGAGTGCCACGGGTCCGGCTGGAGCCGGCGGATCGAAAGGCTGATCCGGCCGCGCTCGTGGTTGATGTCGATGACCTCGGCCTCGACCTCCTCGCCGACCTTGTAGCCGGACTCGGGGTTGTTGACCTTGTTCCACGACAGCTCGCTCTTGTGGACGAGGCCGTCGATCCCGCCGAGGTCGATGAAGACGCCGAACGGAGCGATCGAGCGAACCGTCCCGGTGACCTTCTGGCCGACCTGGAGGCTACTGAACAGCTCGTCCCGCTTCTCGCGGCGTTCCTCGTACAGGGCGACCTTCTCCGACAAGATCAGGCGGTTCGCCTTGCGGTTGACCTCGAGGATCTTCAGCCGGAGCTTGCGGCCGACGAACGGCATCAGCTTCTCGGCGATCTCCTGCGCGGCGTCGCGCGGCTGGTCGTTCTGGGGCCTCCGCGGAAAGTCGACGATCTGGCTGATCGGGACGAAGCCCCTGATGCCGCAATCGACGATGAGGCCGCCCTTGTTGTGGTCGATGACTGGCGCCTCGATGATCACGCCGGCCTCGAACTGCTCCTGCATCGAGCGCCACTTGCGCTCGAGGCCCGCGCGGCGCAATGAGAGGACCGCGTGGCCCTCCTGCGACTCGGGCTGGAGGACGTACACGAGGACGACGTCACCGATGGCCAGCTGCGGCTGGCTTTCGGCATGGCGGCCGTACAGCTCGCGGTTGCTGACGACGCCTTCCGACTTGGCCCCGATGTCGACGAGGATCTCGTCTTTGTCGATCCGGACGACAGAGCCTTCTACGACGTCACCATGCTTGAAGCTCTTGATGTCCGAGTCCTGCTCGGCGAGGAGCTCCTCCATCGTCGTCGGCTCGGGACCGAGGTCCCGGACGGGCTCTGGCTCGTCGTCCTCACCGGCCGCAGGCGCATCGACTGTGTCCTGGTCGCTGAGTGCCTCGGTCGACTTGGCTTCGCCATCGGGCGTGGTGGCGGCGGCGTCCGTGGGA
>CAVZKO010000005.1:0-1336973 GCA_963775855.1 uncultured Chloroflexia bacterium
AGATCGGCCGCCGTCACCTGGACCGCTGCGAACGTCTGGGCGGGGATCGTCACGGTGGTCGATCGGACCTCGACGCCGTTCTCGACGAGGACGACCCGGAGGGTGGTCCCGACACGGAGCGCGTTGCTGCCGACTTGGCCCATGGCCAGCCGGTACGTGCCCCAGTCGCCGGAGCCGCCGTACAGGACGCTCGAGTTCGCAACGAGCGAGGTCCCGCTGTAGACGCGGATGGCGATCACCGGCGCCTGCCGGGGCGGACCCGGAGGAGGCAGAATCCGGCCGGCCAGGAAGAGCTGGTTCTGCTGGGCACCGGTGACGATGTCGAGGACGGTCGTGCTCGGATCGGGCCCGAGCATGACCCGCGGCGGCAGGGCGACGATCGTGCCGCCCGAGCGGACCGCCAGGAAGCAGCCGTTCGGGCAGGTCAGGTTGATGAAGCTGTAGACGCCGTTGGCGTCGGTCGAGGTCGTCGCCAGGGTCCCGCCGCCGCCGCTGGCGGCCGAGACCGAGACCGTCGCCCCGGCCAGCGGCCGGCTCGTGGCGCTCGGCTCGGCGCCGGGACCCCAGCCGACGAGCTGGCTGATCGTCCCGGTCAGGGCCCGATGGGTGGACGGAGCCGGGTCGACGCCGAGCAGGTCGGCCGCGGTCACCTGGATCGCCATGTAGGTCAGGGCGGGGACGGTGACCGTCGTCGAGCGGACCTCGACGCCGTTCTCGACGAGGACGACCCGGAGGGTGGTCCCGACTCGGAGCGGTTGCTGCCGGCCTGCCCCACCGCGAGCCGGTACGTTCCCCAGCCGCCTTTCCCGCCAAAGAGCGCCGCGGAATCGGCGAGCAGGGCGTTGCTGCCGAGGTAGACCCGGACGGCCACGTTCGTCGCCGGCGACTTCGGGTTCTCCGGCTCGACGAGCCGGCCGGCCAGGAAGAGCTGGTTCTGCTGGGCACCGGTGACGATGTCGAGGACGGTCGTGCTGGGATCGGGCCCGAGCATGACCCGCGGCGGCAGGGCGACGATCGTGCCGCCCGAGCGGACCGCCAGGAAGCAGCCGTTCGGGCAGGTCAGGTTGATGAAGCTGTAGACGCCGTTGGCGTCGGTCGAGGTCGTCGCCAGGGTCCCGCCGCCGCCGCTGGCGGCCGAGACCGAGACCGTCGCCCCGGCCAGCGGCCGGCTCGTGGCGCTCGGCTCGGCGCCGGGACCCCAGCCGAGGAGCTGGCTGATCGTCCCGGTCAGGGCCCGATGGGTGGACGGAGCCGGGTCGATGCCGAGCAGGTCGGCCGCGGTCACCTGGACCGCTGCGAAGGTCTGGGCGGGGACGGTGACCGTCGTCGAGCGGACCTCGACGGCCGTTCTCGACGAGGACGACCCGGAGGGTGGTCCCGACTCGGAGCTGGTTGCCGACCGGCGCCCACCGCGAGCCGGTACGTTCCCCAGCCGCCTTTCCCGCCAAAGAGCACCGCGGAATCGGCGAGCAGAGCGTTGTTGCCGAGGTAGACCCGGACGGCCACGTTCGTCGCCGGCGACTTCGGGTTCTCCGGCTCGACGAGCCGGCCGGCCAGGAAGAGCTGGTTCTGCTGGGCACCGGTGACGATGTCGAGGACGGTCGTGCTGGGATCGGGCCCGAGCATGACCCGCGGCGGCAGGGCGACGATCGTGCCGCCCGAGCGGACCGCCAGGAAGCAGCCGTTCGGGCAGGTCAGGTTGATGAAGCTGTAGACGCCGTTGGCGTCGGTCGAGGTCGTCGCCAGGGTCCCGCCGCCGCCGCTGGCGGCCGAGACCGAGACCGTCGCCCCGGCCAGCGGCCGGCTCGTGGCGCTCGGCTCGGCGCCGGGACCCCAGCCGAGGAGCTGGCTGATCGTCCCGGTCAGGGCCCGATGGGTGGACGGAGCGGTGTTGCGGACGACGTCGACGGGGTTGGTCGCGACCGCTTGTGCGCCGTATGCGTCCGTCACGGTGAGTGATACGACGAACGCTCCGTCCTGCGAGTACGAATGGGCTGTCGTGGCGCCGACCGCCGTCGATCCATCACCGAACGCCCACTCGTAGCGCGCGATCCCGTCCGGGTCGAGGGAGGCGCTGCCGTCGAAGCGGACGAGACCGCCGGCCACCGGCACGATCCGGGCTCCACGTGAACGACGCCGCCGGCGGGGCATCGACGAGGACGCTCGTCGTCGAGACGTCGTTCACCGGATTCGGGTCGACCGAGGACGTCGCGACCGAGGCACGGTTCACGATGGGTCCGGTCGGCAGGTCCGCCGCGACGGTGTAGCCAATCCGGAACGTCCGACGCTCGCCGCTGGGCAGCGTCGCGATCGGCGGGATCGCGGTCGACGTGTCGTAGGGATCGCCCAGCGTCGTGTCGCAGGTCCCGGACGTCAGCAGCGGCTCGCACCACCGCGCGTCGTTCGGGCTGGAGACGCCCGGGAGCACGTCTGTGATCTGGACATCCGTGGCGGTCCCGGGGCCTACGTTCAAGACGGAGATCGTGTAGACGAGTCGCTGACCAGGCGCCACCGGGTTGGTCGTGCTGTGGTCGGCGAGCTTGGAGATCGCGACGTCGGCCTCGAGGTCGGACTCGTCGTTGACGATCGTCGCCGAGCCGGTCCCGTCCGCGATCGTCGCCTGGGTGGGGTTCGAGAGCAGGACGTCGAACCGTCTCATCGGGCTCGAACCGCGTGTCGCCGTAGACGTCGATGACGATTGGCTCGCTGACATCTCCGGGCGGGAAGGTCACGATCCCGGACGCAGCCGCGAAGTCCTCGCCTGCGATCGCGTCGACGGCAACTGTCGACCAGCCGACGGTGACCGGATGGATGCTCGGCCGATCCAGGGTGATCGCGAACGTGGCTGGCGTGGTTCCGGCGTCACCCTCCGTGACGGACACGTCGTCGATGGCGATCTGCGGGACGTCGTCGACCGTGACGGTGAACGACGCCGACGCCGAGTTCCCATGTGCATCGGTGGCGGAGCACGTGACGAGCGTCGACCCGAGCGGGAATGTCGAGCCGCTCGGAGGGACGCAGGTGACGGCGACGGAGCCGTCGACGAGATCGGTCGCCGTGGGGTTGGTGTAATTGACCACGGCGTCACCGGACGGGCCGGCAGTGACGGTGATGTCGGACGGGACGTCGCCGATCGTCGGCGCCGTCGTGTCCTGGACGGTGATGTGGAAGGACGCGGACGAGCTGTTCCCGTGCGAATCGGTCGCCGTGCACGCGACCGTCGTCGTCCCGAGCGGGAACGTGGAGCCGGACGCCGGCGTGCAGCCGGACGTCGCCACCGGGTCGTCGGGATCCGAGAACGTCACCGTGTACGTCACGGCGCGCCCGGCGGCGGACGTCGCCTCGGCCACGATGTCGGACGGCACGACGATGTCGGGTGCGGTCGTATCGGCGACGCCGAAGATGCCCGAGACGTCCACCGGCACGTTGCTGTTCGTGTTCGTGCCGTCGCCGAGCTCGCCGTAGAAGTTGTAGCCCCAGCACTTCACGACGCCGCTCGTGGTCAGGGCGCAGCTGTGGTAGTAGCCGGCGGCGATCTCGGCCACGCCACTCGTGAGGCCGACGACCTGGACGGGTCGTTCCTGACGTTGTTGTTCGTCCCGTCGCCGAGCTGGCCGCGGAAGTTGTCGCCCCAGCACCAGACGGCGCCGCCCGTCGTGAGCGCGCACAGTGTGGTTTCCGTGGGAGGAGATCGCGGCAACCCCAGCCGAGGCCTTCGACATGACCTTGGCGTGTTGCTCTCGTCGAACGTGGTGTCGCCGAGCTGCCCGTAGCTGTTGTCGCCCCAGCACAGCACCTGGCCACCCGACGATCAGCGCGCACGTGTGGGCCTCGCCCGCGGCGACCGCGATCGCACTTGCCGGGAGGGGAGGGTCCACGCGCGACCGGGGCATGCCGCTCGATCGTTCGAGCCGTCACCGAGCTGCCCGTAGAAGTTGTCGCCCCAGCACCAGACGTCGCCGCTGGCGATCGCGCACGTATGGTGGAAGCCGGCCGCGATCGCCGACACCTGGACCGTCAGCGTCGGATTGGCGACCGGAACGTTGCTGTCGCTCGTGCCGCCGTCGCCGAGCTGCCCGAAGTTGTTCGCGCCCCAGCACGTCACGCCGCCTCCGGCGATCGCGCAGGTGTGGAACCCGCCGCCCGAGATCTCCTCGATCCCGAAGTTGATGTAACCGGTCACCGGCGTCGGCGACAAAGCTCCGTTGTTCGTGCCGTCGCCGAGTTGGCCGCGCGAGTTGTCGCCCCAGCACCTCCCACCGCCGGCGGTCGTGAGCGCACAGGTGTGATACCAGCCGGCAGCGATCGCCGCGACGCTTGACAGCGCCGTCGGGTCCACGGGCACCGGTGCGTTTTCGTTGCCGGTCGAGCCGTTGCCGAGGGCACCGTCGCCGCCCGCGCCCCAGCACATCGCGTCACCGCTGGGCGTGAGAGCACACGTGTGAAACGTGCCCGCCGTCAGCGGAACGATCGGGGGCGCTGCCAGGACGCTGGTCGCGAGCGACCCGGCGAGGATGGCCATCACCACGCTGGTGACGAGCGTCGTCGCAAGAGTTCTGCGATTCATCGTCTGGACCCCCATCTCCGGGCCGCGATCAGCACGTTACTGCGGGACGATCTCGGGGTTGTCCCGAACAAATGAAAAGATTGTGAAAAGTCACGATCGACCTCGACCCGAACCTGTGCGTGGAAGGGCCGAGTCCGAGACTCGGCCCTTCCGTCGCGGAGGTGCGCGGGTGTCAGCCGCCGTTGCCGAACCAGTAGGAGCCGTTCCAGAACCACGTGACGAAGTCCGTGGTGGTGACGGCGACCTCGAGATGGAACTGGGTCAACGAACCCGTGCCGGACGAGAAGACGCACGAGCCCGGAAGGCTCGCAGAGGACGCAGCGGCCCGTCGCCGTACCGTGCGCGGCGCTGATGACCGCCGTCAGCGATCCGTCCGTGTTCACCGAGTAGTTGATCTCGGACCCTGCGGCGATTCCCTTGTACGACGATGACGTGATGACGCACCTCAAGTTGGCGCAGTCCTTCTCCACGTGGAAGTTCCTGGCCGTCGAGGCGGACGCCGACGGGATAGCGACCGCGAGCGCGACCAGGGCGCCGACGACGAGACCGATACGGAGCGAACGCATCTTCGATTCCTCAGTTGCGAGCTTTGTCACCTGAGAGACGCGGCCCGCGGTCAGAACGTACAAACCGCAGTCGAAGGGCACCGCGCTACTGGTCGATGGCGCTCGCCGGATCAAGCCGGATCGTCGCGACCAGGGCGTCGAAGTAGGAGCGGTCGACGTTCCCGTCGAGCTCGATGTCGTAGACGCGGCCGTCGGCGATGACGATCGCCTGGAACTGGATGTCCGGCGTGGAGAACGTCTCGTCGGCCGGCATTGGGCAGCCGGCGCTGACCAGGTAGCCGGAGTGACCGTCGATCGTCACCCGCGGCGATGCCGACGGCGCTGTCCCACAAGGAGCGGCTCCCTGGTACGGGTGGTGGAATGCCGCGAGCCAGTCTGCATCGGTCTGTCCGGCTCCGAGGGGCTGCGACGCAACGACCAGTCGGGCTTCTCCGGCCCGCTGCAGCTCGTCGAACGCGGGGTTCCCCAACGGCAGGAAGATATCGGCCGGCCAGCTCTCCGTCGCGGGTTTCATCGACCAGCCTGCCGGGTATCGCACGGAGAAGCCGTTTCGCGGCGAGACGTACGTCTCGGTGAGCGGTGGAACAACGATGGCCGGGCCAGTGGCCGCCGACGACGATGGGGATGGGGTGCGCAGGTCGCCGGCACCGATGCCCCCCAGCCGGTCGAAGACCGCCAACCCACCGACCACGAGCGCCACCCCGACCGCAATCGACACGACGAACGAGAACGACTGCGACATGCTCCGACTTCGCGGCGGACGACCGATATCGACCGGCCCGACGCGCTCCAGCGTCACGGCCGGGAGGGCGAGGTCGGGAAGGGCGCCGCGGCCGACCTCGATGGGACCGGGGATGTAGCCGCTCTCGTCCGGCGGTCCGTCGCGGAGCGAGCGCTCGAGCGCATGGAAGGCACGGGTCACCGGGGGCCCTCCTCGCTCGCGAGTCGCCGCCGCAGTGAGGCCGTCGCGACGCTGGCGTCGTTGCGCGCCCCATTGGCCGTGATCCCCATGATCGTGGCGATCCGGTCGTACGACATGTCGGCCCGATAGCGCAGGTAGAGGACCGTGCGCTGGCGGGGCGGCAGCCGGTCGACGGCCGACCACACCGCCATCCTGTCCGCCGGGTCGATCTCATCGGCCACGGGTCGCGCGGCCAGCCGATCCGCGACCGAGCGGGCGAGCCTGCCGAGCCGGTGATGATCCATCGCCAGCCGATACGCGACCCGGAAGGCCCAACCCTCGGGATCGAGGATGACGATCCCGCGCAGTGATTCCTTCCACATCCGCAGGAATGTTTCCTGCACCGCGTCGTTCGCCTCGTCGTCATCGAGCCCCAACCGCCGGCACATGCCGAATAGCTCGCGGCCGCGTCGCTCGTGGACGTCCTCGACCGCGGTCGCGGCGAGGGGCGCCGGTTGCGCGGCCGCGGCCTCCGCCGGATGCGCCTTCGGGCCCTGGAGTGCAATCACGCCCACGGTGGAGACGTCACCTCAGGTCGGCCGGGAGCTGGCCGGGTGACCCGGCGAACGGTGCGCCCGAACCTCGCCGTCGAAGTAGTAGACGCCGTCGAGATGCCACTCGTGTAGGGCGTCGATCGTGACGTGGAGGATGGCCGTGAATCCCGTCAGATTCCCCGTCCCCGACCAGAACGTGCAGAGGCCGGTCGAGGCTGTGGCTCGGGCATCGAAGATGCAGTAGCCGGTAGCCGTGGAGTTGTTTCCTGCGTCGATGAGGACGTTGCTGCTCAGAAAGGTCGTATTCGTCAGGACTGGACCCTTGTACCAGACGTTCGTCCCGGGCGGTAGCGCCGCCATATCCGACGCGGAGATACGACACAGGCTCGGAATCTCGCCGTCGTACATGCTGCAGTCCTTGACGAGATGGATCGGGATGGGATTCGATGCCGCCAGAACGGGCGGCGCGAGTGCCCCCAGCGCCGCGACCGCACAGTGCAAGCACGACAACGATCCGAATCGCATGCATGGGAGGCCCCCACAGCATCGTGGCCATGTCGCTTAGAAAGACGTGGCTCGAAGCGCGAGCGTACAACACGATTTCGGGCTATTTGTCGATTCAGGCCGCGGGCCGAAGAAATAGCTTTGCTCGTGGCCCGCCGGGGCCGTTTGGGTGACGCTAACTCTTATGTCCCACCGCCCAGAACCAGCACCGGCACCCGCTCCGACTTGCCCTTGAGCTCGAGGTCACGCCGCTCGCCGGACTCCCCATCGATCTTGGCCGCCCGCGCCGCGTCCATCGAGAGAAGCAGTTCGCCGGGGCCGGCGGCCGACGCCAGCCTGGCCGCGACGTTGACCGTGTCGCCGAGCGCCGTGAGGGTCGTGCTCGGCATCTCGCCGACCGCGCCGACGTAGGCGACGCCGGTGTGGACGCCGATCCCGATGGGGAGCCAGGCGCCGGCCGGCTCACCGTGACCGGTCGCCTTGAGGAGCGCCTGGGCGGCGGCGACGGCGCGGGCCGCATGGAGCTCGCCGGTCAGCGCCGGGACGAAGATCGCCACGACCTCGTCACCGACGAACTTGTCGAGGATCGCCTCGTGGGCGAACAGGACTCGCGCGGCCGTCTCGTAGAAGCGGTCCAGGAGGCGGCGGAATTCGGTCGCGGTCATGTTCTCGGCGAGCGTGGTCGAGCCGCGGACGTCCGCGAACATCAGGCTGCAGTCGATCTCCGCTCCGCCGTGCTGGTTCTCGAGCAGCACGAAGCAGGTCTGGCAGTAATGCGGGTTCTTGGCCCAGGGTCGTCGGCCCATCCGCCGGGCGATGACCGCGCCCGGGCCCTTGAACGGCGCGCTGCAGAATCGGCAGCGAGGCGCGCCGGGTAGCCGCCTCAGGAACGTGTAGCTCTCGCGATAGCGCTTGTCGGTCCCGAGCAGGATCCCGCGCCAGATCGCCTCGGTCTCGGGCGGCGTGATCGGGATCGCGTCGGGGTCCGGCTCAGAGCTGAGTGACGGATCGACCCCTGCCATCGCCGGAGTCTACTGCCGCCGGGCCGCCCCGTATCCCCGCCGGTGAGCGCCCTGGGGAGCCCGCCGGCGAGGAGTCGAGCCGAACCTGAGGGTTCGATGCCGTGGTCGGCGAGGAAGTCGAGGTCGTCCGCCTGGTCCAGGCGATACGCGCCGCCGACGCCGGTGCAGTTCGGGCTGTAGCCGAATGACGTCACCGCTACGACGAGCAGCGAATCCGTGTTGTCGAACGTGGGACCACCGGAGTCGCCGAAGCACGTGCCACCGGTGCGCGGGTTGTTCGAGAGCTGGATGTAGGTGTCCTTCGGGTTGCTCACGAGGTTGAGCAGCCGGGGCTCGGCCTTCATCCGGGTGTCGCCGCCGAAGTCGGCGAACGGCAACACCTTCTCGAGCCCGTACCCGACGACCTCGAAGCGGTGCTCGTTGCGGCGTCCGGCGTAGCGCTGGAGGTAGTCCTCGGTCGGGATCGTCCCGTACGGTCCCGGCTGGCCCTCGTCGAGCTCGATGACGCCGGCGTCGTGGATGTAGAAGGCCCGGTCATCGTAGAGGGGGTGGGGGAACGAGGTGGCGCGGATCCAGAGCGGGTTGCCGTTGAGGAAGTTGCTCCGGCCCTCGTAGCGGGCCGCTTGGGTCGGGAAGGTCAGGTCGCCGTTGGCGTCGAACGTCTCGGGCCAGCCGTCCCACTGGCTGCCGTCCTCGGTTGTCGTGAACCAGACGTCGTTGCCGCCGGAGCCGTTGCCGTCCGCGGCGGTGAAGCGGTCCTCCTCGGTCGTGGTGGAGACGCTGTCGAGGCCGATCGCGAACGTGCAGTGGCCGGCCGTGACGACGACGGTCGAGCTCAGCAGGGTCCCGGAGCAGCTGAACCATCCGCCCGGATCTGGGTAGGGCGAGGGCAACGCGTCGGGGACGTAGAAGATGAGCTGGCCCACCATCGGGTGCTCGCCGGCGTCGGGTACGCCGCCTTTCGTGATGGCGGCCACCGGGCTGACCGAGAGAAGGAGCGCGAGGAGCGCGACAAGGGACGCGAGGCGTGTGCGCATGGTGGTCTCCTCCGAATGCGAACGGTCGCAACCCCGACGCCACCGGTCCCCGCTGGTGGCGGTGCCGACCTGAATATGCGCCTATGTTCCGACCGGGCCGCGATGGTCGTCAAACGTCATCCGGTCGCGCCTCAGCGGCGGCTCGCCACCTTGGACGCCGGAGTCGTCTCGAACGCCTGGAGCGCGAGCGAGTGGCGGCCCCCGTGGGAGTCGGAGACGATGACGGCCTCACCGTCCCTCGCGACCTGGCGGCCGGTCCTGTCCTTGATCGCGAAACGGCCGCTGCGCAACCGCCGGATGCGGATGTCCGCTTTCCGTCCCTTGTCGGCAACGATCCCGGTCACGGCGCGAGTGTCGGGCGCCTGGACGAACGCGATCCCGAGGGTCGCCCCGTGCCCGATATTGGCCGTGTGCACGATGTCCGCCACCGCAACGACGTAGCCGTGCGTCCGACCGCGATACAGCGCGATGAACACCGCGAGCACCCCGAGGGCCAGCAGGACGCCGAGGCCGCCGACGACCGCCAGGGGCACTTTGTTGCATTGGAGGAGCGAACCGCACGGCTTGATGGCGTCTGACAGCGCCGACGCGTCGCTGATCCCGACCGCGTTCGCTGCGAACGCCCGGCAGCGGTAGTCGACGCCGTTGGTGAGCCCGCCGATCTGGGCCGTCGGGGTGTCAGGTGACACGTCGGTCACGACCGGCCACGTTGCCCCATTGTCGCCGGAGCATTCGACACGGTAGCCCGAGACCCCCTCGGCGCCCTCCGCCGGGACCCGAACCACCACCGCGCGATCCAGCGCCTGGACCGTCGGCTTGCCCGGGGCCGCCGGGCGGCCGAATGGCGTGATCGACGTGCCCGCGGGCGTCCATGCGCCTACTCCGTCCGCGGTGACGGCCGCGACTTCGCACTCGTATGCAGTCCCGTTGGCCAGTCCCTCGACGGTGGCCTCGGGCCTGACCGAGACCTCGTCCGTCGATTCGATCCAGTCGCCCTCGCCGGCGCGGCAGCGCACGCGGTAGTCGACGATGGGCGCCGTCGCGGCGGCCGGCGGAGTCCAGACCACATGGATTCCTCCATCGGCGGCCGTGAGCCGGATGCTCCGGACGCCGAGTGCCGATTGTCCCGTCAGTGGTGGCGTCGGTACGGGCGTCGGCGCGGCGGTGAACGTGCAGGTTGCGTTCTGGAGCGCGACCGCGACGGCGGTGCCCGCATCCTCGGCCGACTCGAACACCACCGTCGGCCAAGCGAACACCGTCCCGATGACGCACGCGGGCATCTCACGGATGACCCGCAGGTCTTCGAGCCCGGCCGCGAGCGCGTCGCGACTCGCCGGATCGAGGCCCATGCCGACCGGCAACAGCGCGAACGGCGTACGGCGACCGAATAGTCGATCGCGCGCTACCGGGACCTCGCTCGCGGGAACGCCCGCCACGTCGTGCTTGCCGTCGGTGAACAGGATCACCGTCGGCCGGGCGGCGGTCCGCGGGAGGTGGCTGTTGGCCAGCTCCATCGCCGCCACGTAGTTCGTGTCGTCGCCGATCGCCTGGGTGAGGGCGGGCGTCATGCCCGTGCGATACGCGGCGGCGACCGACCGGAGGCAGTCGGCAAGGCGCCCGACCGTCTCCTCGCTGTCGAAGAGCTCAAGATCGACGCAGCCCGGCAGGTCGGCCGCTCTCGTCGCGAACTGGACGATCGAAATCTTGGTGTCACCGACGGTCAGGTCCGCCGACGTCTCGTCGATCCGAGCCGCGATCCGCTCGAGGGCGGCCGCGAAGCGGTTGCGGTTCGCCTCGTCCTGCAGGATCGACGCCGAGAAGTCCAGGACGAGGATGACGTTGGCCCGATCCGGCGTCTGTCGCCGCCCGCACGTCGGGCACGGCGACACCGCTGCCAGCAGGACCGATATGAGCATGGCGGCGACGGTCGGTGCCCCCGGACCGAGGCGTCTCAAATAGCAACCCCTGTGGATTCCGTCTGGCAGTGCCTACCCGAAGCGGGATGGCGCGAAGCCCCGGCCCCTGTCACCGATTGGGATCGGATCCCAGCCGAGGCTCCGCCTGACCGACGATGACGTGCGCGAACGGTACCTTCAATACCAAACGAAAGTACTAGGTGCGACGCCGCACCGCTTTGCGAGGACGTCAGGCGCGGTGTCTACCGGCCGACTACTCGAATTGGATGGAGTCGATCATCGCCTGGATCTCTTGCTGGAGCGCCGGGGTCGACCCCTTGTAGGTCTCGGCCTCGATCCAGAAACAGCCGCCGCCCTCGAGCTCGACGATCCAGACGTCGTTCGTCTGTTCGAGCGCGGTCGCAAAGCGGAAGATGCCGTGGTCGGCCCACATGTTGAACTGGCGGGCCGGGCAGTCGATGTACGAGCAGGGACCTGGATGACGACGTGCTTTCCCGGTCGGCCACCGACGACGACGTCCTCAGGAGCCGTGACCACGTCCGTACCAGGAATTGTCGCTACGTCGTCGGCGAGTTCGGCAACTGAAGTTGCGATCGGCGCCGGCGTGCGGGAACACAGGTCGGACGCGACGCCGTCCACACTCCAGAGGGGCATCCAGACCGAGCCCGGGTCGGTCGAGTCGTCGGGGCCCCGCTGCAGCCAGCCTCCGTCGGCATTGGCACATCCCGAGCAATTCGGGCCGCTGCTGTGCCAGCCGGCCGGCACCTGCATCGAGAACACGGTGTCGTCCTCGGTCAGCGAGTGGCGGCCCGGATCGGGCGACCCGGCGGGCGGGAAGCCGATGGCCGCTGCCGAAGGTGGAGGGGTCGGAGTCGGCGATGGCGAGGGCGAGGGTCTGGCCTCTCCCCCGGCCCGCCGCCCGGCAGCAGGTTGATCCCCACGACGGCAGCCACGACGACGGCCGCGATCGCGGCCGCTACTTTGGCAAGACTGTTCATGTCGGCGATCCTCCGCGCCGGCCACCAGGGTCGGCGCTCGGGCGACGCCGAAGCACCCGCACCGCCCGAACGCGCGGAGCTCCCGTCGGCTCCGAAGCCACGACGGGAGATGCGCATAACATGTTGACTCCATTTCATCGGGCAGCCTCCCGCGTGGGTGGACGCGCTCGGCGTCGAGGCCGCGAGCAGCCCGCGCATCGATGTAGCGCGAATGTCGAGCCGTCGGCGACCAGGTTGACTCCGAGGATGTCGCGACCCGGTCGGGCGGCAGGTCGAGTAGTGGTACAGGACCGCACCGTTCGGTGATCGATGGCAAACAGCCGCCCTCCCTCGTCGACGTTGTTGATGTTGAGGTTAAAGACGGCGATCCGGGTGCTATCCGATGACCACGTTGGGCCGAACACCCACTGTTGGGAAGACCTGCAGCTCGGTGGGATTGCCGCCATCCGGATCGATCAGTTCGAGCCCGGTGTCCGTGCGGTCACGGCGATGCGCGAGCCGTCCGGTGCCCAGTCAATGCCGCAGCCGTCAGGTCCGTCACCGCACGTGAAAATTTGCCAGCGACGTCCCATCCGAGATGGTTCATCACCCAGACGCCGTTGAGCCGGGGATTCTCGCTGATCGTGCAACGCGAACCTCTGCCCGTCCGGAGCCCAGGTGATCTCCGTGAATCGACGGCGATGGGAACGGCAAGCCGCTTGACGGTCTCGCCGGTGGCCGCGTCGATTAGCAGGATGGCGTCGTCCCGCCCAATTGCAATCAGGCCATTCGAGGACAGGTTCCAAGGTTGGCGATGGGGCGATCGACGGTGACGCCGAAGGTGGTGACGCCGAAGGCGTGACGGCCGCCGGCCCGGAATCAAGGACTTCGCGACCCACGAGCCCGACCGCCAGGACGGCGACCGTGGCAATCGCCACGCGGGCGAAGGTGGACATCTTGGGTTCCCTCCACGGGCCGATGACGACCCGTTGACGTGTTCGGTGGATGTCGGCGCGAACCGCATCGAACGCCCGATCGGGCAAATCCGACTCGCCTTCACCAAGGAATGCCCGGATCAGGTCGTCGGGATTGCGCGGCGCGGTCATGCGAGTCGCTCCTGGGATGTCGTCGGGGTTCGCGCGTCGGCATCGACGCTCGCTCGGAGCGCCGCTGTCGCGTGATGGAGGCGGGACTTCGCCGTCCCGCGGGGGATGCCAAGACGATCCGCCACCTCGGGCAACGGCAACCCGAGGTAGTGGTGAAAGACGAGCACGGCCCGTTGCTCGAGGGTCAGCCTCCGGAAGGCTCGTTCGAGCTGGTCGCGATCGTCGACGGTCAAGATTTCCGATGCGGCGGGTGGGTTCTCGAGCGACAGGAGTCGGATCTCAGCCGACCAGCGCGTGCGACGTCTGGCCTCGGCGTAGCACTCGTTCGTCAGGATCCGATGGAGCCAGGGCTCGAAGCGATCGGGGTCGCGAAGCGTTCGAAGCTCGCGCCAGGCCACGATGAGGGCCGCCTGAACGGCGTCCTCGGCCCGGTCGGCGTCGCGCAGGATCCGGCACGCGATCGCCATGCATCGATCGCCGACCATGCGGGCGAGGGCGTCGAAGGCCTCCTCGTCGCCCTGCTTCGCCTGGTCCACGAGTTCTCGAAGCGGAACGATCTGAAGAAACTGCGAGATCGGCGCTGCAATTCTGAATGCCTCCACAGGCTTCCAAAGCCGACTGAGGCGCGGGTCGCATTGCGCGTGGCGCCTGGCGCCAACGAACCTAGATCCGGGGCGCTCCGATGTGAGCCCAGATTGGTCCAGCGAGGCTTGCGGACCGAGCGACTTACCGAGCGACCTACCGCGGCGACCTACCGCTTCGGGGCGATGATCACCCAGCGGCCGTACCACTCATCTCGGGCAGGGACGACGCCCGCCGTGTAGGCGTCGTCGTACGGGCTGTCGGTCTCGTAGTACGGCTGGAAGCGGATCCGGGTATTCGTCGTCGAACCGAGCGTCGTGTACAGGATCCGCTTGCTGACGACCGCCGATGATTGGAGCGGATCGGTCAGGAAGACGGCGGTGATCGTGAAGGCATTCGTGTACTTCCCGGCGGCGTCGACGGCGAACGGATCGCCGACCAGGCCCTCGTAGCCCGTCAGCATGTGGGCGTGGGTCCCGCGCCAGGCCGCGATCCCGACCGGCTTGCGGTAGCGGATCATCGTCCGGACGGCCGCCTTCACGGCGCGCTCATAGGAACTGAACGCGTAGTCCTCGTAGATGCGGGTGCTCGCAGAGAGGTACGCGCTGCCATAGCCGTAATAGTTCAGGGCGTTCCGCCAGCCGTGCGGATCGGATCCGTTGCCACCAGCCAGCGTGTCGTGGGTCCGCTCCCAGGCGAGGATCGAATCACGCGCAGCCGAGCCAAGCCGAACCTCCCACTTGAAGCCCGTTCCGCCCATGTCGCCGAGCTTGATCCAGTTGAGCATATCCATCACCGACGTCGCGGTGCAGGCGTAATAGTTCGGATCCTGATATCGGAACCCGGCTGACGCGAAGAGGTTGAGCGAGGCGGGGACACTGAGGCGCTCGCCCGGCCCGGGCGGCTCCTGGTCACGGTCGGCCGGGGGCTGATGCTTCGGGTGCTTCTTCGGCTTCGACTTCGTCGTCTTCGGCGGTACCGGCTTGCTGTCGTCGTTCGACACGACCCCGACGGGGCCGAAGGCATTCGGGCCTGGACCGGTCGTCGCGGACGGCTCGCTGCCGAGAGCGGTGCCGGTGACCGCGACCGCGAGGGCCAGGGCCAGCGCGGCCGCTGCGAGCGGCACGGTCAGGATGCGGTGTCGGGCGAGTTCCGCATGCATCTCAATCCCCTGTTCAATTCAATCGAGCCGTGCGTTGGGCCTCGTGGCTTCTCCACGGTGGGCTCAGGACAAGGAGAGCCGATAGTCGGGCCCCGCGACCAGCGCGTGGCGTCGCATCCAGAACGGGACGATCGACGTACGCGCGACTCCGGCAAATTGCCGGCACGCGAGTCAGCCGTTCCATGGTTTCAGGCGGCGACCGCATCCCTCGATCCGGCGGGCTGATCCTCACGACCGCTTGAACGGACGAGCCAGAGGCCCATCCATCCGACGGCGAGGGCCAACGGGATCTGGAACGGAGAGATCTGGGCAAGAATTCCCACGAAGCCGGCAAGGATCATTAGGATCGCCGCCCCGCGAGGTGCGATGCCAGCGCGGAACGTCGCAACCGCGAACATCACCCAGCCCGCCGCGAAGATCACGCCGGTGAGGGCCGCCCCGATGAGGATCGAGCCGCTCGGAGCGGTGCGAAGGAGCTCGGGCGCCTGCTGGCGCAGCATCGGACCGATGAACGCCTCGTACCACCAGTTGCCGGCGACGAGCAACGTGCCGAGGGACGCTGTCAGGTAACCGATGAGCCCGAGCTTGCCGGTGGCGGGGACCTGCCTCGCGTAAAGCCCCGTCAGGGCAACGAGCAGGGCGAACATGGCCACCAGCGCGAGGCCCATGCGAAGGGACTGCGTAGCGATCCAGAACGACTCGGGCATCGTCAGGGGCAACACGAGTTGCGAGATCTGGCTGACGATGATGAGCCCGGCCGCGACGAGGCTGGCGATACCCGCCTGTCGGGCGGTGAAGGGACTTGACATGGGGTTGGGGCCTCCTGGCCTGCCGGTTAGCCCAAGCCGGCGGCTCAGGACTGCGTCCGACCGTAATTGCGGTCGGTTTCGCGGGCATCGGGGCGTGCCCTGACGGCCATGTCCGGGCCAGCCCTCGCCACTCGCCTACACGTCGTGTTGACGCGCCAACACGGCCGGCGATGGCGCGGCATGAGATCGGCCCTGCCGAGCGGGTCGCGCCGCCAGTCCACAGGGTCGATTAGCGCAGAGGCGGCATCCTCCAGGCCCCGGCGCGGTTCGGGACGACCGCCCGCCGCTCGGTCGCGGCAGGCCCGCGCGCCGCGGCCGCGACGTTCGGGCCGATCGACGGGATGAACGTCGGCGGGACCCGGACCTGCGTGGCCTGCTCGAACGCATAGGCCAACCCGATCAGCGTCGGCTCGTCCCAGCGGCCGCCGATGAACGACACGCCGACCGGGAGCGGCCCGACGTAGCCGGACGGCACGGTGACGCTGGCGTAGCCGCTGATCGCGGATGGGCTGGACGACGAAATGAAACCTTCGAAGCTGTCGCCATTGACCGGGTCGGTGACCCAGGCCGGGTTGTTCGTCGGCGCCACGATGGCGTCGAGGTTGTTCGCCTCCATCACGGAGTTGATCAGCGCCTGGGTGCCGGGGGTCGTGTCGGCACGGGCGGTAATGCAGGCAGGATCGGGTCGACCACCGGTCTCCTGGGCGAAATCGAAGATCAGGGAGTTCCATGGCCCCTCGAGGTCCGGGTTGTCGTTGTTGAAGTCAATCAGGTCCTGGAGCGTCTTCGGATAGCCGGCGCCCGTGTAGGTTCGAAGGTAGGTCGCGACGTCGGTCTTGAACTCACACAGCAGCGCGGCGAACTCCGCCTCGAAGACGGCGTCGCTCAGGTCCAGGCTGACGGGATCGACGATCGTGGCCCCGAGGCCGTCGAGCGTCTCGACCGTGTCTTCGAAAATCGCGACAGTCGCCGCATCGGCGACCTCCGGGTCGTAGGAGCGCCAGATGCCGATCCGCGCGCCATCGAGCGCGTCGGCGTCGAGGAACGGGGTGTAGTCGGTCAAGGCGTGGCCCGCCTGGGCGGCGGTCGCCGCGTCGTTCGGATCGATCCCGGTCATCGCCCCGAGGAGCACGGCGGCGTCGGTCACGTTGCGCGCCATCGGACCGGCGGTGTCCTGGTCGGCCGAGATCGGGATCACACCCGCGCGGCTGAGGAGCCCGAGGGTCGGCTTGATGCCGACGATCCCGTTTGCCCCCGACGGGCAGACGATCGAGCCGTCGGTCTCGGTGCCGACGCCGACGGTTGCGAGGTCGGCCGAGACGGCGACGCCGGTGCCGGAGCTTGAGCCGCAGGGATTGCGATCGAGCACGTAGGCCAGGTTTGTCTGGCCGCCGATCCCGCTCCAGCCGCTCGACGACGGGATCGACCGGAAGTTCGCCCACTCCGAGAGGTTGGCCTTGGCGATGATGATCGCGCCGGCGGCCTTCAGCCGTTGGACGATGAACGCGTCCGATGGGGTGCTGCCGGCCAGCGCCCACGATCCGCCGGTGTTCGGCATCCCGGTCGTGTTGACGTTGTCCTTGACGATGACGGGGATCCCGAGGAGCGGCAGGTTGAGGTCGACGCCGCGACGCCGCACCCGGTCCGCCCGGCGCGCGTCCCGGAGGGCCGTCGGGCTGACGGTGATGACCGCGTTGAGCTCGGGGTTCAGCTTCCTGATCCGCTGCAGGTAGAACTGGGTCAGCTGGACCGAGGTCAGCTTGTTGCGCTCCATCAGCGCCTGCAGCTCAGGGATCGTCGCCGCGTCGACGTCGATGCCCCGGACGGTCGTCGAGGTGTCCCGCCGCGCCAGGCCGATCGAGGCCGAGAGGCCCGACACCCCGAGCAGGAGCGCCATCAGGGTCGCGAGGACCAAGGAACGTCGAACCGGGCTGCTCATCGCGGTGACCTCCACGGAGTCAGGTGGGGCGCCGACGGGGCGGATGGGGGTTCAATTCAATGAAACGCCGAGTGTCAAGGGTTGGATTTGTCCGCGACGGGGTACCGAGTTTGCGAGCCCGATTCGATGCTCTGGGGCCTGTCCGGTGGGTGTCCGCGCCGCCGCGCGATATACGGTCGCCCGATGAATACGCATGACGTCGCTCCTCACATCGCGACCAACGACCGAAACGGGATCCGGCGCGAGGGCCGGACCGTGACCCATCGATTCGGCGCCGCTGCGGCGGCCGCCGGCGTCGCGTTTGCGATCGCCATCGCCGCCTGTTCGCCAAGTGCGTCCGGGGTCCCGGCCGGTTCGCTTGCCGTGCCGAGCGTCGACGTCTCAGCCGGGGCCAGCCTGGCGACCGGGGCAGCGCTCGCAGCCCTCGACCAGATCGATGCGGCCATCACCGCGAACCAGTCGTCCGACGCTTTGACGGCGGACGATGCGAAGGCGCTTCAGGATCTGTCCACTGGGATCCGGACCGCAGTTACGTCCGGCGACATGACCGCGGCGCGAACCGCCGTCGACAATCTCAGCACGAAGGCTGACGAGTTCGCCGCCCAGCTCAACACGCCGACCGGCGCGCAGCTCAAGGCCGCGATCGAAGCGCTCAAGGCCGCCGTGCCCGCGAGCTGACCCCGCGCGCGGGCCTCAGGCGGATGGAGTCCATTCCGGGCATCCGTCGACCGGAATTGCCTCCTCCGCGCCCGGCCAGTTAGGCATCGTCAACCCGATCGCAGCGAGCGGTTCGAACCCGAGAGCACGGAACTGGAAGTGGGTCCCAACCGGGATCGAGATGCATATACCCGCATCAAGATCCACGATCTCCGACCGGCTACCCTGCTTGCGCCACATCTGACCGCGACCTCCGACGATGTACCAGATCTCCTCGACGGTTCGGTGTCGGAAGGGCTTGGAAGTCAGACCCGGACCGAGCTCGAAATGGGCCATGCCGCCCGCTGTCCCGAGGAGGAGGACGCGAACGTCCGAGCCATCCGGAGCCACTTCAGTTCGCGTGGCTGGCAAGCGCATGGTTGCGAAGTCGACCATCAGCTACCTCCGTTCGGCGGCGTGTCGGGCAGGAGCGGCATGGCTCGGATACGGCGTCCGGAGGCGGCATAGATCGCGTTTGCGATTGCCGGCGCCACGGCGATGAGCGGCACTTCGCCCCCGCCGACCGACGGAAGCTCGGGACGGTCGATCAGCACAACATCGATCAGTGGGGTGTCCCGGAACCGCGGCACGCGATACGAGGAGAGGGAGTCGTTCGTGATCCTGCCGTTCTCGAAGTGGACGGCTTCGAACAACGCCGGTCCGAGGGCCATGACGGCAGCGCCCTCGATCTGGTTCGACAGATTGTCGGGGTTGACGATCGCACCGCAGTCGAAGGCGGTCACAAGCCGGACGACGTCGAGCCGGCCGTCGGGCCGAACCTGGACCTCGGCGCAAGTCGCGACCCGGGCGTCCTTCTCCACCGCTCCCGCGATGCCCAGCCCGCGGCCCGTGTCCTTGAAGCCTCGGCCCCAGCCTGCCCGCTCCGACGCAGCGCGGAGCGCGGCCGCGAGGCGGTCGTCGTCGACGTTGGCAAGACGAAATGCCAGCGGATCGGCGCCCAGCCCGTGCGCGAGCTCATCGATCGCCGACTCCCGGGCGAACACGTTCGCCGTCGCGGCGAGGGCCCGATAGGAGCTTTGCGGCAGCGGGCCGTCGGCCGGTTGATAGCGCAGCCGTTGGTTGGCGATCCGATAGGGAGGGGTAATCGCGCTCGGACCGGCGTTGAGGGTCCGGAACTCCCAGCTCGTGACCGTGAGGTCAGGGGCGGCAGCGGCCCGCACGTCGATGACCGCGGCGGGCCGGGCGTGGCCCAACGCGAACTCCTCCGCGTGTCGCCAGCGAACCTTGACGGGGCTCCCGACTGCGCGGGCGAGTCGCGCCGCGGCGATTCCGGCCCCCGCCCCGTGCTTGCCGCCGAACCCGCCGCCCGTCGGTGGCACAACGACGCGGATGCGATCCTCGCTCAGGCCGAGCGCCTCGGCGAGCTCCTCCCGCGCCCAGAACGGCGCCTGCGTTGCCGTCCATACGGTCACCCGCTCGCCGGCCCATTCCGCGACCGCTGCCCGTGACTCGAGGGGGACATGAGCGATGAATGCCACGGTGTAGGTTGCCGTGACCTGTGTCTCGGCTTGCGCGAGCGCGGCGTCGATGTCGCCCGAATCGTGCTCGAAGTTGCCGTCCCAGCCCTCGGCATCGACGGGATGCGCGCGGAGGTAACCTTCCAGGTCGGTCTCTGACGGACCGGACGGGACGTCCCAATCGGCCCGGATTGCGGCCATCGCCAGGTCAACCGAACCGATATCTGGCCCGGTGACGCCGACGAAGTCGCCGTCGTGCACGACTGTCACGCCCGGCACCTCGCGCGCCCGGGACACGTCGACCGATCGCAGGGTAGCCCCCGCGACCGGTGGTCCCAGTGCTCTGCCGTGGAGCATCCCGGGCCGGGAGATGTCGGTGACGAATGGTCGCCGGCCGGTCACGGCAGCGAGGCCGGCGACCGACGCAGCTGGCCTGCCGCTGATGGCCGGGCCCGCCGCGGCTGACGGGCGGTCGGGTCGCCCGTGGACTTCCTCGATGCGTCGCACGCCGGTCAATAGCTCGCCGTGGCGGATCGCCACAGCGCCATCACGGGATCTGATGGCGCCCTCGCCCTGGACCAGGTCGGCCGGACTCACCTCGAGCCGGTCGGCCGCCAATTCGACCAGCGTCTCAAGGGCGGTCCAGCCGGCCGCCTGCAACATGGCCCCGGCATCGGGTGTCGAGCGGCTGCCGAAGGTGCCTTCGTCGTAGGGACACACGTCGGTGTCGGCCAGGACCATCCGGACGGACTCGAGCCGGACCCCGACGGCATCCGCGACGATCATCGCGAGCGCGGTCGTGTTGTCCTGGCCCATCTCCATCTTGCCGGTGAACGCCGTCACGACGCCGTCCCCGCCGACGTGCAGCCACACGCCTCCGGTCGTCGTCCATGCGCCTGCCCACGAGGGTTCACCTTCGGGGGGTGGCAGGACGACGACGAGCCCGTCGCCGAGAGCCTCGAAGTAGTCGCGTTCCTCCGGCGATCGCAGGTGCCAGGGCGCCTTTCGGGCATCGATCAAGGGAGGCGGAACGGCCGCGTTCGGACTTGGCCCTGCTACCACGGGACTGGCTGGATCCGCCGCACGACGGACCGCCCGCAGGATTCGCGGATACGTGCAGCAGCGGCAGACGTTGCCGTCGAGGGCGTCGACGATCGCATCGTCGGTTGGCTGCGGATCTCGCTCGAGGAGAGCCACGGTCGCGAGCACCATGCCGGGCGTGCAATACCCGCATTGGAACGCACCTTCGGCGAGGAACGCCTGCTGGACCGGGTGGAGCTCGCCGCCCGCGTCGAGGCCTTCGATCGTGGTCACGGATCGGCCGGCGACAGCCTCCAGGGGCGTGATGCACGATCGGATCGCGACGCCGTCGGCCAGCACCGTGCAGGCACCACAGACGCCTTCGCCGCAGGCCGGCTTCGCGCCCATCAGACCCAGTTCGTCACGGAGCACGAAGAGCAAGGACCGCGACAGGTCACCCGAGAGACTGAGCGGCTCTCCGTTCACCGTGAACGATGTCGTGCGCGTCACTGAGTGAGCGTAACGCGCGCGCGGCTCCGTCTGACGGCTTGCGGTACGTCCTGGCCGCCGTTTTCGAGACGCCTCCGCGACCCAGCTGTGACAGAATCCGGGCGACCGCGTTTGCGGCAATTCCGCCGGGGATTCGCCGCGGGCGAGCTCCTCAGGGCCTGCCCGCCGACCGCTAGAGGGAGGCTGTCATGGCGCGCCGCCTGATCCGCAGGGCGACAACACTGGCCGCGCTCGCGGCTTTGCTTTCGGTGTCAGGAGGGTCGGCTGCCGGCCCTTCGTCGGGCTGGTCCATGGGCGGCCACGACCTCTCGAACACCCGCTCAGAATCCCAACCAGAAAGCGATCACCGCCAACAATGCGGGGAAGCTCGCGACCAAGTGGACCTTCACCACGCACGGTGATGTCTCGGCCACCCCGGCCGTGGTCGATGGAGCCGTCTACTTTCCCGATTGGGGCGGCTACATCAACAAGGTCAACGCCGCGACCGGAGCCCTGATCTGGCAGCGCAAGCTCACCGACTACGGCTACAACACGGCGGCCGACCTCGTCTCGCGGACCGCGCCCGCGATCGTTGGCAACGTCATGTACATCGGCGACCAGGGCGGTGGAAGCGTGATCGCTCCGCAGGCAGGGCGGGTCCTCGCGATCGACACCAGGACCGGCGATCTGCTCTGGGCATCGATCATCAATCCCCACTTCTTTACGATCATCACTCAGGCGGCAGTCGTGCACGACGGCGTCGTTTACATCGGCGCGGCGTCGGCCGAGGAGAACGCCGCTGCCTTCATCCCCGGATATGTGTGCTGCACGTTCCGTGGCTCGTTCAGTGCGCTCGATGCGACGACTGGGCAGGTGCTCTGGACGACCTACATGGTTCCAGCGGACAACCCCGCCGACGCGGGTCAGTACTCCGGCGCCGCGGTGTGGGGCACCACCCCGGCAATCGATGCCGCGTCGAATACCGTCTATGTCACGACCGGCAACAACTACAGCGTCACGGAAGCGGCCAAGGATTGCCAGGATGCCGGCGGCACCCCTGCCGCCTGCCTCGACCCGTCGAACCACATCGACTCGATCGTCGCCCTCAACATGACCACAGGCGCCGTCAAATGGGCGACCGGCGTGCAGGGCTTCGACGACTGGATCGTGTCCTGCATTCCGGACATCGCCCCGAACCCGTGCCCGACGGCGACGCCGGGGCCCGACTACGACTTCGGCTCAGGACCGAACCTGTTCACGGCCAAGATGAAGGGGCAGACCCGGAAGCTCGTCGGTGCTGGCGCCAAGAGCGGGATCTACTGGGCGCTCGATGCCTCGACCGGCCAGATCGTGTGGAGCACAGAGGCGGGGCCCGGCTCGACGCTCGGCGGGATCCTGTGGGGAACCGCAACGGACGGCAAGCGGATCTACCTTGCCCAGGCGAACTTCGATCGAGAGGCCTATCCCGGCAACCCAGACCTGCCGCACGTTGGTTCGTTTGCCGCCCTCGACCCGGCCACCGGAGCGATTCTGTGGCAGACACCCGATCCCAGCGGTGGCAATGATCTGGGTGCCGTCTCCGTCTCGAATGGCGTCATGTACGGCGGCTCGCTGAGCGGCCACATGTACGCCCTCGATGCGGCCAACGGCAAGGTCCTCTTCGACTTCCTCGGCGAAGGGGCGTCTAACGCTGGTCCCGCGATCAGTAACGACGGCGTCGTGTACTGGGGCAATGGCTACGCGCGGTTCTTCCTCGGTGCTCCGAGCACGACGTTCTATGCGTTCTCGTTGAAGGGGAAGTAACGCGGAGTTGTCGCGGCGCGGGGAGACCCCGCGCCGCGACCCCTTAGAGATCGTCCTCAGGGTCGCGGACGTTCCGAGAGCACCTACGGTCGGACGTCTTGACGGCCCGACTCGCCACGTCGCACACTGCCGCGGGGTTGCAGGCAGAGCAGCCAGAGGATGCAGGTGGCGACGACCGGACTGATCGTCCGCAACGCACGTGTCCATCCCACACAGGGCCGTCCCGTCGACCCGTCCGATGTCCTCGTCGACGGTGACCGCATCGCCGCCATCCGCCCGGCCGGCGAGATCGCCGCCGACGGCCGCCCCGAGTTCGACGCCGAAGGCCGGCTGCTGTCGCCGCCGCTCGTCGATCCCCACGTCCACATGGATGCCGTCCTGACCGTCGGTGAGCCGCGCCACAACGAGTCCGGCACGCTCATCGAGGGCATCCTCACCTGGGCCGACCGCAAGCCGTCGCTGACCCACGAGGACGTCAAGACCCGGGCCCGCGAGGCGATCATGTGGGAAGTCGCCCAGGGCACGGGCCTCATCCGCTCGCATGTCGACGTCTGCGACCCGTCGCTGACCGCCCTCCGGGCGCTGATCGAGCTACGCGACGAGGTCCGCGACATCGTCGAGCTGCGGCTGATCGCGTTCCCCCAGGACGGGATCCTGTCGTTCCCGAACGGCAAGGAGCTCATGCGCGAGGCGATGCGCCTCGGGCTGCGACGTCATCGGCGGCATCCCGCACTACGAGTGGACCCGCGAGGACGGCGTCGAGGAGGTCCACTTCCTGTTCGACCTCGCGCGCGAGACCGGCGCGCCGATCGACCTCCATTGCGACGAGACCGACGACGAGCAGTCGCGCTTCCTGGAGGTCGTCGCCGCCCGAACGATGCGCGACGGGATGCAGGGCCGGGTGGTTGCCGGCCACACGACGGCGATGGGCTCGTACAACGACGCCTATGCCTTCAAGCTCCTCCAGATCCTGAAGCGAGCCGGGGTGACGATCGTCGCGAACCCGCTCGACAACATCGTCCTCCAGGGCCGCTTCGACACGTATCCGAAGCGGCGGGGGATGACCCGCGTCAAGGAGCTCGACGCGGCCGGCGTCAATGTCGCCTGCGGCCACGATTCGATCATGGATCCGTGGTACCCGCTGGGGCGCGGGTTCGATGCTCGACGCGCTGTCGATGCTCGTCCACGTCGCCCAGATGACGGGTCGGACGGAGCTGTTCCGGGCGTGGGAGATGGTCACGATGAACCCCGCCCGCGCCGCAGAGGTTCCGTGGGGGATCAGCGAGGGCCTGCCCGCCAACTTCGTGATCTTCGATTGCGCCGATGAGGCGGAGGCGATCCGTCTCCGCCCCGCGGCGCGCCTGGTCGTCCGAAATGGCCGGATCGTCGCCGAGACGGAACCGGCACGGAGCGTCGTGCACGTGAACGGGACTGCCCAGCCCGTCACATTCCGGCGCGATCCCGGAGCACGCGGCGGCGCATCGGCGCCTCCGCAGATGGCCGGCGCGGGGCCGAACCGCGCGTTCAGCGAGGAAGGAGAGGATTAATGACCGCTGGCACCGTGTCTCGGGAGGGCATGCCGACTCGCGAGGGCGATCTTTCGATCGAGGCTCGCGGCATCGAGCCGATCCCCGAATCGGCGCGCTATGGGTCTGTCAACCGCGTGTTCACGGTCTGGTTCACGCCGAACCTGGTACCGGCAGCGTTCTTCATCGGGACGCTTGCAGCCGCCGACTTCCTGCAAGTGGGGTTCGTGACCGGGCTGCTCGCGATCATCGTGGGCAATCTCGTCGGCTCTGTCCTCGTCGGGGCCCTGTCGACGATGGGCCCGGCAACGGGCATGGCCCAGATGCCACTCGCCCGCCTTGCCTTCGGCAAGTCGATCGTGGTGCCTGGCCTGCTCAACTGGATCAGCTGCATCGGTTGGGACGGCATCAACTCGGTGTTCGGAGCCGCCGCGCTGACGATCCTGACAGGGCTTCCGTTCATCGTCTCGCTGGTCATCATCGTCGTCGCCCAGGCCGCGCTCGGCGTCCTCGGCTACGAGGCGATCCACACCTTCGAGAAGTACATGGCGATCGTCCTCGGGGCGATGTTCCTCGTCCTGACGGTCGCGATTGCCGGCCAGGCCGGCACCGGGATGGCGCGGTCCGATGGGTTCACGGGCCTGGACCAGGTCGGGGCGTTCATCCTGTTCAGCACGATCGCTGCGAGCTTTGTCCTGGCGTGGGGACTCTACGCCTCGGACTACTCGCGCTACCTACCGGTCAACGCCTCCCGGTCGCGTGTGTTCTGGCTGACCGTTGCCGGGCTTGACGCTGTCGGCCGGCTGGATCGAGGCCCTCGGGCTGCTCGTCGCGGACAAGTCAGCGGGCGGCGCAGTGAACACGATCAACACGGTCCTCGGCGGCTCCTTCTTCGCCCCGTTGGCGATGATTGCCATCGCGATCGGGACGATCGCCGTCAACGCGATGAATGACTACACCGGTTCGCTCTCACTCATGGCGGCCGGCTTCCGGGTGCCGCGGGTCGTCTCCGCCCTGATCGTGGCGGTCCTCGGCTTCTTCTTTACGCTGTACCTGAACAGCGGCGACCTGCTGCTCAAGATTCGAGAACTATCCTGCTGTTCGTGATCTACTGGGTCACGCCGTGGGCAGCGGTCATCCTGGCCGACTGGCAGCTCCGCGGGCGCCGAGCCGACGTCAGCCGTCTCGTCGACTTCGGGAGCCTGCCGTCGGGCGCGCTCGCGCTCGTGGCCTTGATCGTCGGCTTCGTCGTCTCCCTGCCGTTCGGGACCTCCGTCTTCGGCCAGGAACTGGCGAACGCCACGGGACTGCCGATCAACGCCCTCGCGGACGACCTGAAGTACGCCGACATCGCCTACTTCGTGGGCTTCATCGTTGCGTACGCCGTTTACTGGTTCGGGGCCCGTGCGAGCATTGGCCGGGAAGAGGCCGCCGCCGCGACCTGAGCACTGCCGGCGTCAGTCGGACGGGCCCGTCGCCGACGGGCCCGTCTTTCTCTGCCCGGCGGACCTCAATCGGGCAGGACTGGAGGGCGGTGGACGACGGGCTCGAGGCTCAGCGTCGCGACGTGGGCCGCGAGCTCGGCCGCGGTCGTCACCCACAGGCCATCGATGGCCTGGGCCCGGGCGATGAGCTGATCGAGGGCTGCTGCGCGCGACGCCCGCCCGGACACGAACGGGTGGTTGGTCAGCATGAACAGCCCGCCCTCCTCGACCAGCGCCTCGAGCTCGAGCGTCCAGCGGGCCAGGACGTCGGCCGGGCTCGAGATCACGCCGGAGCCGGTGATGCCCGGCAGGTAGTTGTACGGCTCCCAGTCGTCGAGCGACCAGTGCCCCGGCAACTCGACGAGCGTGGCCGCCCCCGGCTCGGCGGACGTGGCGAGGAGATACGGATGGTCGGCGTCCATCAACCCGGAGTCGTAGACGAAGCCGTGACGCGCGAGAAGCGCCGGCGTGTCGAAGGTCAGTTCCCAGTTCGGCCCCCGATAGCCGATCGGACGAACGCCGAGGACCTCGTCGAGCGCAGCAAGCCCGCGCAGGAGACGGGCCTCTTCCTCGGCCGGTGTCGCGCCGTGGGCGCCCTCGTGGAGATAGCCGTGGTGGGCGATCTCGTGGCCGGCGTCGCGGATCGAGCGGCAGATCGCGGGCCAGCGTTCGGCGCTGTAGCCGGGAATGAAGAAGGTCGCCCGGATGCCGCGCCGATCGAGAACGCGCAGCAGTCGGGCGATGCCCGTCCGGGCGCCATAGGCCTGGTGCGTCATCACGTCCAGCCAGGCGGCGGTCTCCGGGTGTTCGAAGAGAATCGGGCTTTCGGCGTCGACGTCGAACGTGATGCAGGCCGCGGCCCGGACGCCATCCGGCCATCGGAATCCCGGCGGCAGCGGGGAGTGCCAGTCAGGTTCGACGGTCATCGACGAAGTCTAGGCACCGCGTGACGTGGAAGCGCAACCCGAGAGATAGACTCAGGCTCGCCATGAGCAACACCTCACGGTCGCCGGTACGCGAATCTGTCGATGGGCGCCCCTCGCTCGAGGCCCCGTTCGTGGGGCGCGCGACCGAGCTCGAGACGCTGGTCGGCGCCCTCGACGACGCGTTTCGGGAAGGGCAGCCACGCTACGTCCTGGTGGATGGCGCGGCCGGGATCGGCAAGAGCCGTCTCGTCCGGGAGTTCCTCGCGGCGGCACGCGAGCGCACATCGGCCGCGGCGATCCTCCAGGGCCGCTGCCTGGCGACGGGCAGAGGGACGAGCTACTGGGCGCTGGGCGAAGTCCTTCGACGCGCCTGCGGCATCGGGCTCGACGATCGCGCAGAGGATGCCGAACAGCGTCTCCGCGACGGGCTGACCCGGACCCTCGCGCCGCTTGAGCTGACCAAGGCCGAGTCAGAGGAGACGCTCCTGGCCCTGGCGACGTCCGCGGGAATCGTGATTCCGGGCAATCCGTTCGAGCGCGGCGAGCCCCGGTTCGTCCCGCTGGCGATCAGCCACGCATGGACGCGCTTCCTCCAGTCCTACACGCGACGTGGCGGTGCGATCCTCGTCATCGAGGACCTCCACTGGGCGGGATCCGCGTTGATCTCGGCCCTGCCCGCGATCGCGGCGAATCTCGATGGGCAATTCCTGTTCGTCGCGACGGCCCGTCCCGCGTTCCTGGGACGGGAGCCGGAGTTCATGGCGCGAACAAGGTCTCATCACGATCGAGGTTCCATCGCTGAGCGCCGGCTTCGCCGCGGGCCTCGTCGATGCGCTGCTCCCGAAAGGCGCGCTTGCGGACGATGTACGCAGGTCGGTGGTCGCCCGAGCCGAGGGAAACCCATACTTCCTCGAGGAGACAGTCCGCCACCTCGCAGAAGCGGGCGGTGCCGCGATCCCGGATTCGATCCAAGCGGTGCTCGTCGCGCGGATCGAAGCCTTGCCACTCTCCGAACGTCGCGTTCTCCAGGAGGCGGCCGTCGTGGGACGCGTCTTCTGGGAGGGACCGATTCGACTTGCCCTGGGTGCCACCGACATCGGCGACTCGCTGCGACGCCTTGCTGAGCGCGGCCTCGTCTTCACCCGCCCGACGTCGAGCCTTTCCGGCGAGGTCGAGCTGAGCTTCAAGCACGCGCTCCTCCGCGACGCGGCATACGGAACGATGACGACGACGCATCGAGCGCGCTCGCACGCGTCCGTCGGGGCATGGCTGGAAGGCATCGCCGACGATCCGAAGGCCGAGCTCGCCGGACTGATAGGCGAGCACTACCGGCTGGCGATCGAGCAGGACGCCGATGCGACGGCCTGGCCTGACCCGGCCGATCGCGAGCGCGTTCGTGCAAGTGCCGTTCGATACCTGCTGCTCGCCGGCTCGAGCGCCCATCAGCGCTACTCGATCGACAGGGCGATCGAACTCCACGAGGCCGCTCTGCGGCTTGCGACCTCGGACGCGGAGCGGGCCCGCGTCCTGGCAGCGCTGGGCCAGGATCACGAGTCCGGGCTGGATGGGCCGAGGGCGATCGACGCGTACCGCAGGGCGATCGAAGCGGCCGACCGAGCGCAGCTGCCAGCCGACGAGCGAGCCCGAATCCGGCTCGCGGCCGCGCGGACGCTGGCGATCCGCTGGGGCGCGTTTCCGGATCGGCCCGATCCCGCTGAAATCGACGTGTTTGTCGACGACGGCCTGAAGCTCGCCGAGGACGCCGAGACGCGCTTGTGGTTACTGGCGATGCGCGGTGGCGCGGGAATGCGCTGGGACGCCGACCACCTGTCGGATCCGGAGTTCGTCGCGGACCGTGCGCGTTCGGTGACCGCGGCACTCGACGGCGCCCGGCAACTCGGGCTGACCGACCTCTCCGTGGTCGCGGGGCGGCTGTCCGGCCAATTCGAGTTCGCGGCCGGTCGTTACGGCCCGAGCGCGGCCGCGTTCCGGGAGCTGATTCCGCACCTCAGCGCCGTCCAATCGGTGTTCCAGGAGGCGCTCACGTCGATGTACGCGGTCATTGCCCTCGCCGACATCGAAGGCGCCTACGCGGATGCCCTCGTCGTCTCGCGCCGGGTGCTCGAACTCGGTCGGAAGTTGAGCCCACACGAGCACGCCCACGGCACGGCGGCGATGCTGTGGTGCCTGTATCACCTGGGCGACTGGGCTCCCACCCCCGATCTGGTCGAGGAGTCGCTCGCGGCCGTGCGTGGTACGGACGTCTTCAACTGCCCGTACATGCGGAGCGGACCGCTGATCGGGGCATTGATCGCCGGTCACCTCGGCGAGTTCGAGCGCGCACGCGAGCTGCTTGCCCAGGTGGAGCTGAGTGACGAGAACCCGGGGCTGCCCGAAGCTCTGCAGGCGCGAGTTCTCGTCGCGCTCGGCGACGCAGACGGAGGCGTCACGGCCGCTCAGCGGATGATCGACAGCGGAAGACTGGCGAGCCTGGAAGAGAACGAGCACGAGAGCATCCCCCTCCTCGAAGGCCTTCAGGCGCTGGGCGACTGGGACCGGCTGCGGGCATTCCTGCCGGACGCCCGACGCCGAAGCGCGTCCCTCGCCATCCTCGTGCCAGTCTGCGACCGCGCCGAGGGCATGGTCGCGGCCGCGGACGGGGACTCTGAACATGCCATCGAGCTGCTTCGGCGGGCGGTCGCGGGCTTCGAGCGGCTCGGCGTGCCCTACGAGATCTCGCGGACCAAGACGCTGCTCGCGAATGTGCTGCCCGACGGCGACGCGATGCTTGCCGAAGCGATCGCAACGGCGGAGTCGCTCCTTGGCAAGCCGATCGAGCCCCAGCCGGCGCCGACGCCGGCGGCGAGTGACGCCGCCGGGCTGTCGGAGCGGGAACAGGAGATCCTGGCCCTGATCGGCGAGGGGATCAGCAACCAGGAGATCGCGGATCGGCTTGTTTTGAGCCCGCGGACCGTCGAACGTCACGTCTCGAACATCTACGTGAAGCTCGGTCTCGAGGGGCGGTCATCGCGCGCCGCCGCGGCGGCGTTCGCGGTCAAGTCGAGCCTGAAGGCGGGTCCGACCTAGACCCCCCGCCGGCCGACTACGTGTCGGCCGCCAAACCCCTGGCAAATCGTCCGCGCGTGCCTTGTCGACTTCGCGTGTCGGCACGGAAGTCGCCGTCTGCCCCGATCCCTACCTTGCTCCCCAGACGCACCCGACCGGAGCGTCGGGGCACGAGGAGGGCAATCGTCATGAACCCGATCACGGGATACGACCTCGCGAAGCTTCGGATGGCGGAACTCCACGAGGAGGCAGCCAATGCCCGGATGGTCAAGGCCGGGCGCTCATTCGAGGGGATCGACGAGCAGGAGACATCGGTCTGGCGCCGCTGGACCCTTCGACAGCTCGTCGGCCGGATCAGCCTCGGACACGCCGGGTCGTAGCCCGGCGCCGAGGAAACCAGCAAAGGGAGGTACCGAAATGGCGTACCAAATCGAAGGCAAGCTGCTCGAGGTCTGCTCGTGCAACGTCCTCTGTCCGTGCTGGATCGGGGAGGACCCGGACGGTGGCACGTGCGACTCCGCGATGGCGTGGCACATCGACAAGGGCGAGATCGAAGGCGTCGACGTTTCCGGCCAGACGCTCGCGATGTCGGTCCACATTCCCGGCAACGTCCTTGTGCCAGCGTCGTGGAAGGCGGCGGTCTTCGTCTCCGACTCCGCGACCGACGAACAGCACGGCGCGATCCTCAAGGTGTTCACCGGCCAGCTGGGTGGTGCCATCGCCGACTTCGCCGCTCTGATCGGTGAGGTCGTGTCCGTCGAGCGCGTCCCAATCACGTTCACCGTCGACGAGGGCAAGGGCCGCCTCGTGATCGGCTCTGTCGCCGACGCCCAGCTCACGCCCGTACTCCGGGGCAACCGGGAACCTGACGACGCTGGGTGAAACCGCGTTCAGCACGATCCCCGGGTCACCCGTCTACGTCGCCAAGGCCGACCACTTCACCCGCGACGGCGCGCCATATGGCCTGCCGAGCGTCGACATCCGGGAAAACAACGCGCTCCAGGGCCACTTCGAGTTCGCGGCGTAGGCCCGCAGATCGGAGAGAACGATGTTGTCCGTCCACGCCGGCCGCGTTCATGGCCGCGACCGCGCAATCCTCCTCGGCTCGCTCGCCGCCGTGGTCGCGGCCGGCTGGGCGGCACTCGTTCTGTGGGGCGCCTCGCCCTGGTCAGGCTATCTGAGCCACACGACGCTCGAGCACGGAGCGGGGGCAGCTGAGACGCTCCTGTTCGTCGTCGGCTGGACCCTCATGACGGTGGCGATGATGCTCCCGACGACGTGGCCGCTCCTGGTCACGTTCCAGGCGCTGGTCGGTCGGCGCAGGCGGCCAGGCCAGCTCGTCCTCCTGCTCGCGGCCGGCTACATCGTCACATGGTCGATCGTCGGGCTGGCGCTGCACTCCGGCGACCGATTGGTCCACGAAGCCGTCGAGTCAGTCGGCTGGCTGGGCGCCCACACCGGACTGATCGGTGCCGGCACGATCCTCGTCGCCGGCCTCTACCAGTTCGCGCCACTGAAGTACCACTGCCTCGACCAATGCCGCTCGCCGCTGGGCTTCGTCCTGAATCACTGGCGAGGCAGGAGCGAACGACGCGAGGCATTCATGCTCGGCGTTCGCCACGGGCTGTTCTGCGTCGGCTGCTGCTGGTCGCTGATGCTGATGATGTTCGCGGTGGGCGTCGGCAGCCTCGCCTGGATGTTCGTGCTCGGCGCGATCATGGCGATCGAGAAGAACGCGACCTGGGGCCGGGCGATGTCGCGCCCGCTAGGGATCGTGCTGATTGCCGCCGGGAGCGCCCTCTGCGTCGCCGCGCGTGATTCCCGGCGTCGCCTGACTCGTCGGGCGAAGGTCCTACGTGGTCGCGCTTGTCTTCGTCAGCGGGGGCGCGTTGCGGTAGGCGTCCGGAAGCGGCGTGCCTGTCTGCGACGTTTCAATCTCGACGATGTCGGCGCGCATCGGGGCCAACGCGTTCAGGAGCTCGGATTTGTCGGCCTCGCCGACGCCGAACTGGTCGAGGGTGGCGATCAGGTCCTGGACCAGCGCATCGAACTCCCCGCCGGTTACCCCCATCTGGTCATGCGTCGTTCGCATGTCGCGTCCGGAATAGGTGCATGGCCCGCCGGTCGCCTCGCACACCTGGTCGACGAGGTTCGCCTTGAGGCGCGCGATGTCGGTCCGGGCGAACTTCCCGTTGATGCGACTATCGGCGGCGCAGCGCGCAACGAAGGCATCGACGACGGCGACGATCGCGTCCTTGCCGCCCAGTCGCTCGAACAGGGAGCGGCTCACAGGGTCCTCCTTCCGCGTTGTCGCGAACTCGTCCCGGCGGTCAGGCCCGAATCCTAATGCTCCATGCAAGTCGCTCCGGCGTGCGCGGCGCCGCGCGCCGCGGGTCAGCCGGTTTTCTTGTCGAGGTACTGGAGGAGGTCGTGAGCGGCAAGCTCGACCGCCTTGTGGCGCCACTCCGCTGCGCGATACACACAGGCGATGAGCCCGGTCCGGTGGACCCGCCGAAAGTCGCCGCAGACGAACGCGTAGCGAGCCTTCGTCTCGTCCGAGGCGCCGTCGGTCAGGCCGAGGTGCCATTCGGCGTACTCCTCCCAGGAGTGCGACTTCAGGAACGCGTTCTCGTCGGCAGCAGTCGGCGCGACCTCTCCCCAGTCGCTGTCGAGGACGTACTGGCGGGCGTCGATCAGCTTCCGCGCATGCGTGACCGCCCGCTTGTTGAGCGTGTACGAGGCCATCGTGCGGGCGTCAGTCGTCGAGGACGAATGTCACCATCATGTTGACCTGGTACTGCGAGATCTTGTCGCCGGTGATCTCGACCCGCTGCTCCTTGATCCAGGCGCTGCGGACGTTTCGGAGCGTCTTTGTGGCGCGGGCAACGCCCTGCTGAACGGCATCCTCGAAGCTCTTCGTCGAGGTGGAGCTGATCTCGGTGACACGTGCGATAGCCATTGCGTTCTCTCCTTCTGGTTCGCAGTCCACACCGGTTGGGAGAGCTTAGCGGCGGGAGCCAAATACTGGCACTCGCCTCGGATTCGCGTACCCTGCGTGGCACCGGACAGACGGGCGGAGCGGCCCGCCGAACGCCGCGCGCGAGAGGGCAAGGTCGATGACCGTCCAGACCACGATGAGCGACCTGCGCTCCTCGGTGGAACCGTTCCTCGGCTTCTTCAACGGCCCCATCTGGGCTCGAAACGGCCAGCCCGGGGTCGCCAATTTCGCCGTCGGAAACCCGCAGGAGATGCCGCTGAGCGGCTATGTCGAGGCGCTACGCGCCCATCTCGAGCCGCACGGCCCTGAGTGGTTCGCCTACAAGTTGAGCGAGCCGAAGGCGCAAGCCGCGGTCGCAGGCAGCCTGACGACGCGAACCGGCCTCGACTGGGATCCGGCCGATGTCGCGATGACGAATGGTGGGTTCGCCGCCATCGCCGTCGCCTTGCGGGCGGTCGTCGAGCAGGGCGACGAGGTCGTGTTCCTGTCGCCGCCGTGGTTCTTCTACGAGCTTCTCATCCGAGCGGCCGGCGGCGTGCCGGTCCGGGTCCCGCTCGCGCCGCCGCAGTTTGATTTGGGCCCGGCGGCGATCGCCGCTGCAATCACGCCCCGCACCCGCGCGGTGCTCCTCAACTCGCCGCACAACCCGAGCGGCCGCGTCTACCCGCTCGAGGATCTCCGCGCTCTCGCGTCGGCACTCGTCGATGCGTCGACGCGGATCGGCCGGCGGGTCTTCCTCGTGTCGGACGAGCCCTACAACCGAATCGTCTTCGACGGACGCCAGTTCCACAGCCCCGCCGAGGTCTACCCGGACACGATCGTCACGTACTCGTACGGCAAGACGCTGCTGGCACCCGGCATGCGGATCGGCTACCTCACTGTCCCGCCGATGATGCCCGACCGCGAGGCCTTCCGCGAGCGGGTATTCCTGGCCCAGTTGGCGGGCGGATTCCTGTTTCCGAACGCCCTGCTGCAGCACGCCATCGAGGACCTGGAGCGCCTCTCGGTCGACGTCGGCGCGCTGGAACGCCGCCGGGATCGATTGGTGGGCGCGCTGCGCGGCCTCGACTACGAGACGACGATGCCGGAGGGAACGTTCTACGTCATGGCCCGGAGCCCGATCGATGACGACGTCGCCTTCGGCGAGCTTCTCGCCGAGGAGGGCGTCCTGGTCCTCCCGGGCACGGTCGTCGAGGTGCCCGGCTGGTTCCGGATCTCGCTGACGGCGAGCGATGAGATGGTCGAGCGGGGCCTTGCCGGCTTCGAGCGAGCACGAGCCCGCGCAGCGGCGGTGCCCGTCCGCTGAGGAGCTCGTCGCCGGAAGACGCGCCGGAGACGCCCATATGGTCTCGTGTTCCGGTAGCCGACCCCGTCACCTGAACCCAGGGCGCCCGATGGACTGGAACATCCCTCTCTGGATCCTGCAGATCCTGATGGCGCTCGCCTTCCTCGGCGCCGGCTACGCCCACTCGATCGGCTACGAGCGATCGATCACCAACCCGCGGATGGTCTGGATGACGGCGCTCCCGAAGCGCTTCGTCCAGCTGATCGGCATCCTCGAGATCGCCGGGGCCGTCGCGCTGATCCTCCCGGCGCTGACTGGGATCCTCCCCTGGCTGACCCCGCTCGCGGCCTTGATGCTGGCGCTTCTGATGGTCTGCGCCATGGTCTTCCATTTCACGAGGCGTGAGTTTCCCAACATCGTGTTCAACGCCATTCTCGGCGTGCTCTCCGCGTTGATTGCATACGGGCGGTTCGTCGTCTCGCCCATCTGACGGGAGCCGCGGTAACGAACGCGTTCAGGAGACGTCAACCCGTCGGACGTCCCTGAGCGACTCGGTTCGCTGCGTCATCCCGGAGGCCCGATCGATGCGAGGGTATTGGACACGACTCGGCTATCTGATACTGGCGGTAGTCGCGATCGCAGGCTGTGGCCGCGGCCAGGCGACCATCCCGCCCGGCGGCCAGCAGGTCCATGTCTTGGTCACCGGGTCCGAGGTGCGTCTCGACCCGACCACCGTTCGCGCCGGGGACGTCTACGTGGTGCTCGACACGCCCGGGTCGGGCGTCGGTTTCGCGCAACGGCAACCCAGCGCCGCTGAGACTCCGGGTCCGCTGAGCGACGAGGACCTCGCGCGATTCGCCCGCGGCGATACGGAGGGGACGTCCATCGGCGGATTCGACAACGTCGGATGCTCCGCCGAGCAACGAGCCGAGGACTGGGGCCTGATGGGTTACTGCGGCAACGCGTTTAAGGAAATCCTCGCTCCCGGGAAGCACGCGTTCTTCATTGGCGATCCGGAAGGCGAAGGGCCGCGATCGATCGCCATCCTCGAGGTCCTGCCCTGACCACAGCGCCGATCATTCCAGGGTCAGATTCCGTCTGCGGCCGCGCGGGCCTTGCTCACGACGCCCGTCCAGAACTCGACTGCCGCGCTCTCGTACAGCACACCCATGGGCAACGTCTCGCCTCGCCAGCGCTCGACCGTCCGTTGGCCCCGTCGCGGCCCATCCGGCGCTGCGCTCGAGACGCTCGTCCTCCCGGTAGGACGCGAGCTTGGCGCTGTGGATGGCGAGTTGCTGCTCGGCAAGACGGAGCCGTGCCTCGTCGTGACGCGAGATCGGCGAAGAAGAGCTGGAGGAGCCCGAGGTCTCGCAACTCTGTGGATGCCGTGGATGGTCGATCGAGCCATGCTTCCAGGGCCGACTGCCCGGCCGGCGTGATCGTGAAGACGCGTCGCCGTCGGCCTTCCGTCTCGCGCGACTCCGTGACCAGACCCAGGGCCGCCAGCCGGGGCGGCTCGCTGTACAGGAGCGTGTGGGGGAAGGACCAGAAGTTCCCCAGCGTCGCCCGGACGTGCTGTTCGAGATCGTACGGCGTCGACGGCCCCTCGCGGGCGAGCAACCCCAGGACGAGGTACGAAGTATGGGTAAGCCGCTCGTTTGACATAGTACGGACCGTACCATACACTACGTAGTATTCCGCATTGTCCACAACCGACCAGGTGCCGGGGAAATTCACACTCGGTGGGCGCCCGCTTGGAGCTCCGACCTGGACCGCCACGGCAGCGCGGATAGCAACATGAGGGTGGTTCCAACATGACCACGGACACCAAGAAGATGATCGAGCGGATTCCGCTCGAGGTTCTCAACAACGGCAACTTCGGGCTCCTCGACGAGCTCGTCGCGACCGACTTCGTCGATCGCTCGGCCCAGCCGGGCACTTCGCCGACACGGGAAGGCCTCAAGCAGTCCCTGATCGCGCTGAAGAAGGCGTTCCCGGATCTGCACTACACGATCGATGATTCCATCGAGAGTGGCGACCGGATCGTTCATCGCCTGACTGCAAGCGGGACAATGAAGGACGACTTCATGGGCATCCCCGCAACGGGCAAGCGAGCAACCTGGACCGAGATCCACATCGGGCGGGTCGCCAACGGGCGCCTGGCCGAGCACTGGAGCATCGTCGATCAGCTCGGCATGCTCGTCCAGCTCGGCATCGTCCCGGCACCCGGACGGGTCCCTGTCACCGCCTAACGCACCGAAAGCGTTCACTTGGGCCTCGGCGCAACGCCGGGGCCTTCGTGTGTCCGTGCCTAGGCGGGCACGTTCGCGCGGGAATTCCCGTGCCCTCCCGGGCGATTTCGGAGTGCGTCCAGTCAAGCGGAACGACTTGCCGAACCCGCCGAACGTTTCACTTGGTTGGACGCATCCCGAATCGGGCGCGGAGAGGTGTGACTTCTCCACGAACTCGGAGCACGCTCGGTGCGAGCGCGCACCGCTCGGACGTTGATACGCAATCGGGGCAGGCAGGCGGCGGCCGGACCAACGGGCGGACGCGGCGACCGAAATCAGGCGCCGGCGAGGGTTGCCCTGACGCGATACACGACGCCTGTCGTGGGCCGGAACGGCCGGATGACGATGGTCGGGGAAGCGGCTGTGGTCGACGATCGCGGTGATGAACGCACAGCCGTTCACGCCCGACCAATCGACTGGAGTCAGCCGTGTTCGCACCAACGATGGCCATCCCGAGGTTCGGCCACCGGCGCGCGCCCCGGCTCGCTTGGAAGATCGCGACGGTCTTCGTTCAGTTCGCACTCATCGTCGCCTTCGCCGTCGCCGGGACGATCTTCCTCGGTCTGACGATCGCCTCGCCGATTGTCGTGCCGCTGGCCGGACGCCAGGCCGTGGCCTTGTCGGCGACGGACCTAGCGACCGCTGGTCAGCTGGGCTCGATGTGGTGGCTGTTCGCAGTCGGCATGATCCTCAGCTTCGGCGCGGCGCTCGCAACGATCGGCAACTTCATGCAGCGCCTGGCGGCTCCGCCCGAGGCGTAGTCGCATCCACGCTGGCCAGCTCGGGAGGTGGCGCCTTGTCGATCCGCGCTGCGACCAGCGCGATGAGTTCGTCGGTACCGGCCCGCGCACGCTCGTCATCAAAGCCGACGCTGCCCCGGGACAGCCGGCAGCGGAGCGCCGCATCGATCAGCCAGGCCCACTCAGGCAGTCGCGCTCGGGCCCAGGCCGCCCCTTCCTGTTTCGAGGAATGCGTCCCGGTCTCGACCGTCCTCAGCGCTCGGCAGATCGTCAACACCGCGTAGGCGCGGGCACCCGGCGTAGCCCCGACGAGGCTCTGACGGGAGATCTGATCGGCATAGCGCGCCGCCGCTGCGACGAATTCGCCCATGGAGATTGGTGGGACCAGCGTCCCGGCAGGCGGCCCGAAGAGCGTGCGGCCGGCCTCCCGGATCAGGTACCAGTTCTGGAGCCACTCAACGACGCGATCGTCTCGCAGGTGGAACGGTTCGCCGGGGCTTATGACCGCGAGACGAGCGGTGGTCGTCCGGAACGACCGCAACGTGGCTCGGCCGATGTAGACCACCTCGAGCCGGTCGATCCAGTCGGGATACAGGCTCACAACATCGTCGTGGACCTGCCCCAGACCGGCAAGGTCGATCTGGTCGGCGTCCGTGGCGGTCACGGCGACCAGGTCGACGTCGCTCACTCCCGGATCGAAGCCGCCTGACACGTACGAACCGTAGAGATAGATCGCGACGAGATCGTCGCCGAGAGTCGCGTGGATGCTCGAAACCAGGGTCTCGAGCAACGAGTCAACCGGCGGCGCGCTCATTCCCGCCGCTTCACCGAACGGCCCTGCGCGTCGCGTGTCCGGGCCAGGTTCGCGCTCGCGAAGTGGGCTTCCTTGAGCGCCAGGGCGGGCATCGGCGCCGCGAACGTGTCGCCTTCCGACGCGAGCTCGCCGACGAGGCCGCGGAGCTCCGGGTCGCGGCCGGCGTAGGCCCGGATCCGGTGTCCGGTCGCATCGAGGATTCGGCGGGCGCTCGCGTAGTCGCCGGCTCGGTTGAGGCGGACGGCCTCCTGACGGGCACGCGCGGCAAACTGCGTCGCCACGGCCCGGTCGACTTCCGTGTCCCGTGGCTGGGCGTCGTTCGCGGCGTCGTCTGCGTACGCCCACGTGAGGCGCGCGTCCGACGCCGACGCCCGTCCACCGGCGGCGAAGGTGCCGTCACGGTCACTCAGCCCGACGATGACGCCCGTCTCGCGCCCGATCTCCCCGTACGGGAAGGTGATGCGGAGAACGACATCGAGGACCTGCTCCGCGACGAGATCGCCGAGCCCGATGACCGTCCGGCTGCCGCGCGGTCGGGTCGGTTGAGGCGAGATCGCCTCGATCCCGACGTCCTCCGCCGCGACAACCTCCAGCTCCACGTCGCGGGCGACGATCTCGAGGGTCTCGCCGACCTCGCTCGTGATGTGGTCGCGGATCGTGGCCGCGTCGCGGACGAAATAGAAGTGGCCGCCGCCGGCGTCGGCCATGCCCTGGAGCAGGGCCTCGTCGAAGTCCGCGCCGACGCCGAACGTCGTCGTCGACACGCCGCGGGCGCGGAGCTCCGCGGCATGCTTCGCCAGCTCGACCGGATCCGTCAGGCCCTTGTTGGCGAGCCCATCGGTCAGGACGAGGCAGCGGTTCACACCATCGGCCGCGAGTTGAGTCGCGACCTGTTCTGCGCCGCGGAACCAGCCCTCGGACAGGTTCGTGCTGCCGCGGGCGTCGATTGCGTCGAGCCGCGCCATCGCGTTCCGCCGGGCCTCCGCCGAACCGGGCGTGCTCTCGACGACGAGATCGACGACATCGTCGTACACGACGATGCTGAACCGATCGCGTCCGTCGAGGTGCTCGAGAGCGGCGGAAATGGTCCGTTTGGCGAGCTCGATCTTCTCGCCCGACATCGAGCCCGACCGATCGAGCACGAACGCGAGATTGACCGGCAGCCGATCCCGTTCGCGCGTCGCAGCCGGCGCGGTGACCTGGACGAGGATGAAGCGCTTGCTCCGACGATGCGGCCGGATGAGGCGCCGATCGGCGCGGGCGGTGATAGCGGTGATAGCGGTGTTGGTCATGACGGATCCTCCTCGAGGAGATCGCGGGCGATCGACACGAGCCGATCGACCTGCTTGGCGAGCGGCCGCGGGAGCGGCCGGCGAACGTGGAGTTCGATGTCTGGGGCGAGCGGGATGCGCTCCCACTGGGAGCGCTCGAAGTTCCGGCCCGGCGCCGGTTCGACGCCGAGGGTGATCGGAGCCCGCGCCGCGGCCAGTGGTTGCGGGGGACCGGGTTCCGCGGTCATTGCATACGAAGCCGCTGGCCGCTCTCCGATGCCTGGCCAACGCATCAGACTCGCCGGCGGCGGCCCGAGGACGCGCCGGATGTAGTCGAGCGCGGAGTCCTGTGGATCCGCCACTTCGGGCGGTTGGTCAGCGAGGGTCGCGATGGCCGCGTCGTCCAGCCCGGCCAGGCGCTGGCGGATCTCGGCGAGCGGGAGGTGCTCCCGCTGGAGCTTTCGGACGAGCCGCAGCCTGCCCAGGTGGGCATCGTCGTACTTCGCGCCTGGACCGGAGCTGCCCGAAGAGGGGAGCAGCCCCTGGGACATGTAGTAGCGAACCGTCCGGGGCGTGACACCGGCCAAGTCAGCTAGTTCGGTCAGGGAGTAGCGGGGAGCATCGGTAGGAGACATGGCCGTAACATAACAGTGTGACGTGACACTGTCAAGTCATGACGGGCGCGTCGAACAGGGCCAACTCCTCGGCATCCGGTGCCTCGAATGACCCCGCGAACCGGTCCAGGTCCGAGCGGCTGATCCTCACTGCTCCAACCTCGCTTGCCACGCGAGCCTCCAGGCGGCGCGACAACTCATCGAGCGAGACATCCAGGTAGTGGAGCTCGACAGCGGCGCCGATGGTCCGAGCGCCGGTTCGCTTCTCGTCCCGATCCGAGCGAAGCCAGAAGCCGGATTCGAGGATGACGCTCTGGCCGAGTCGTAGTAGCTCCTGCGCCAGATTCCAGAACAGCCGCTCCAAGCGGCCCCGTATTTCCTCATCCCACAAATCGATGCCGAGACCGGCCATCCACTCATCGGGCGCGAGGCGCACGGCTCCCAATTTCTCTGCGAGCCGTTGTGCTTCTGTCGTCTTCCCTGAGCCCGGCAGCCCGCACATCAGCACGAGGCGCGGTCGCGGCGAGTCCATGCGCTAACGGTAGCCCGCCCTTCGGACATCCTGCCGTCGACGATTCGAAGTGCGTCCAACCAAGCGAAACAATTCCATTTGGGTGGAACTACCCGGATTCGGCACTGTATGAGGAGCAAACCGGCGCCGCGCGCATTTGGACGGGTTTTGCGCGGCCCCGGCCGGATCGAGCGCCGTTCGGCGCCTCGGCGCGCGCCTCGCGGTCAGCCGCCTGGCGTCGGCAGCTCCATGCCGGGCGGCAGCTGGGTCAGCGCGAGGATGTTGCCTTCGCTGTCCTTGAACCATGCGGCGCCGCCGCCGTCTCCCGCGCCTCGGTCGACGCCGTCCACCGTATTCGGGCCCTTGTCGCCCATCGAGTATTCCTCGAAGACGACACCCTTGCCGCGCATTTCGGCCATTGCCTTGTCGATGTCGTCGACAACGATCGTCGCGATCGTGTGCTTGCCGGTCCCGGCAAACTCCGTCTCGTAAATGGTGAACGCGACGCCGCCGGGTGCATATACGGCTCCGCCGGGACCCATGTCCGTAACGGGAGTCAGGCCCAGCTTCTCCGCGTACCAGCGCTTGGCGCGCTCGAAATCCTGGGCGGGCACAGTCGCGAACATCGGGGACCTGGCGAGCATCGGATCCTCCTCCTGAAGTCAGCTGCGATGTGACGAGGCTACATCACGGACTGAAGGATCCCATCTCGCCATCGGCGATCCGACGCTCCTCGGAGCCGTCGGCCGGCAGCACGACGATGCCGACGACCCCGTCGTCGCGAACCAGCGGCAGGAGAATCGACGAGCTGTCCGGCGCCCAGAACCGATGACTGAGCGCGTATTGGTCGAAGAATGGCAGGAGCTGCAGCCCGAACAGATCCGACACGCGAACATCCCGTGACGAGCGGATCGTTCCGCTCGCGACATCGACGAAGACGAGCCGCAGGGCGTAACCGGAGTCAGTGGCCGCCGGCCGGAAGGCGAGAGCTGGAGCGGCGATGCCGATCGACGCGAGCTCGTCGTCGTCCGGCCCCGGAAGGCGAAGCGTCGCAATCGTCCGACCGTCCGGCGACCAGAAGAACGCGACGATCGGCCCGTCGAGCACCTTCCGAGCAGCGCCGGAGGCCACGTCGACGATGCGAAGTGGCCCAATCGGTAGCCCGATGGCCGGCCCCGATGTCTCCGGAGCGATGAACGCCAGGCTCGTACCCCCCGGCGCAAAGCCGATCGCCGCCATGCCCGGGATCGGGATCTCATGTCGTTCGGCTCCATCCGGCGATTCGATGACGATCGATTCCGAGCCGCCAGTCGCGATGACGAAGGCCCGATGGGTTCCGTCGTGGGACACGACCGGCGACCGGAAGATGCCGGGTGCGGACGCCGCCGGCGTTCCGGCCGCTCCATCGAGCCCGACCTCCCCGAGAAACGCATCGGGACCGCCGGCCCCGACATTCATGAGGACCCGGGCGGGTTCGATCCAGTCCCAGTAGAGCGGCGCGCCTTCGCGAACCACTGCCGCGGCGGCGCTCGCGTCGGCCGGTGCGACGCGCATCGCGAGCCCATCCGGTTCGGTTGTCAGGAAGGTCACCTGCCGGCTGTCGGGCGTCCAGTAGACGTAGAACGGCGGTCGATCAGGGCTCCGATAGAGGGCGAGCGGCGCGGTCACGGCCGTCGGGTCCGCATTGCCCTCGCCGCGAGCCTGGAAGACATAGACCCCGCCGTCACTCGTGGCGCCGCCGATCGCGGCGATCCGCGTGCCGTCCGGCGACCAGGCTGGGAAGACGAACCGGACGCCGTCGACGGGGTGGGGGACGAGGCTGCCGCCGCGGTCGTCCATCGTGCTGAGAGTTCCGGCAGCATCGACGACGGCGATGCGTGGCGGGGCCGTTGCGTTGGACGAGCCGCCAAGGAGCTTGACTACGCCGCTCACCTGGAGCGCCGCGAGTAATACGACGGCGGCGATGAGAGTTAGGACCACCGCGATTCGGAGGCGGTGGCGCGAGCCGGTGGGCGCCGCGTCGTCGGCCGGTGCCACGGCCTCCGTCGCGTCCTCGACCGCGGGCTCCGGCTCCGGAGTGGGCCGCTCCTCGTCCATCACTCAACGATACGGCGCGGCCGGCCACTCGGATGGGGTTCGACGTGGACACGCAGCGTAGAATTGAAGGTCTCCCGACCCGCCCACGAGTCGGCTCCCGCGGCTCGGACGGGCCGGAACGCCGTTCAAAAGGAGGATCCATGAACGCGTTCCTGGTCGATCTGAAGAACAAGCCCGGTGCGCTCGCGACAGTGGCCGAGGCAATCGCCGCGAAGGGAGTCAACCTCCTCGGCGTGAGTGGAACGAGCTGCTCGGACGGCGGTCGCGTTGCGATCATGACGGCCGACGACGCGGCCGCCCGAGCGGCACTTCAGGAGAAGAAGATCTCGTTCAAGGAGATGGAGGTAACCGAGGCGAGCCTCGGCCACGTCCCCGGCACGCTCGCGAAAGCGGCCCGGCGGCTGGCCGAAGCCGGCGTGAACATCGAGGCGATCTTCCCGACGGGCATGTCGGGTAACGACATCTCGGTCGCGTTCGTAACCGATAACCCGACGAAGGCCAAGGAAGCCCTCTCGGTGGCCGGCATCCGCCGCTAACCGCGCGCTCGGCACAACGGATAGGCGGAGCTTCGGCTCCGCCTTTCGATTCAAGGCCATTCCGACCCCCCGACTTGGCCAAATATTCCTCCCTGGACTGTTAGCGCAACAATCGGCGCCCGAGTCCGGGCCGGAGAGGCATCGCCGGCCGCGCCATGCTCATCCGTTCGAGTCCCTTGTCCCGCCCCACGACGGCCAGATGACGATGGTCGCGACTCGAGCAGCGCGGGAAGATCAGCCCACGGACGCGTTAGGCGTTCACAACAGCAAGCAAAGCATTGGAGTTTCATCGTGACCACCGCCTTCAACGTCGAAGCCCCGCGCAGCAACCCCGGCCCGTCGGAGGGCACGAGGATCGTCGCGATCGTGGTGCTCGGCCTCGGTCTCGCCGGGATGCTCGTCCTCGCCGGCATCACACTCGTGTCACTCGCCGTCGCGTTTCCGATCGCAATCGCCGCCGTAGACCAGTACGGCCTGTACGTTTCAGCCTCGGACATGGCGCTCGCCGCGCAGTTCAGCACGTACGCGCCGGCGTTCTTCGTCGCCGGAGTTGCCGCCTTCGTCGCGGCGCTCGTGACGATCGTCAAGCTCATTCAGCGCATCGACCGCGGCCCCGCCGCGTAACCCTCCACTCGCACCCGCCCTACCAGCCGCCGGTCCAGTTCGGACCGGCGGCTTCTTCGCGCGTCCGGCCGGTTGCTACACTGGCGCGACTCTTCCGGACCCAGCCGCGGGAGCGCGCGATCCGAGCATGAATGTGTCCGCCACCGCGTCCCCCGGCCCGATCGAGTGGTTGGGCGAGATCCAGGGCTCGCTCGATGCCGTCGGGGGCAAGGCTGCATCGCTGGACCGCCTCGCCCGTCTCGGCTTCCTCGTTCCGCCCGGGTTCTGCCTGACCACGTCGGCGTTCTCCGCCCACGTCGCCGCAATCGCGGCCGCCAAGCCGCTGAGCGATGCCCTTGCGGCGCTGCCCGATGAGACCGCACGTGCAACCGTCGTCGACCTCGTCCGCGATTCGCCGACGCCGCCACCGATCTGCGACGCTCTGCGGACGGCGCTCGGCCGGTTGACCGCGGCGGGCGAGACGTCCCTCGCCGTCCGCTCATCGGCGATTGGTGAGGATGGCAAGGCGACATCGTTCGCGGGGCTGCATGACACGGAGCTCGGTCTGTCGGCAGGCGACGTGGAGGCCGCGGTCCGGCGCTGCTGGAGCTCGCTCTGGAGTTCGGCGGCCGTCGCCTATCGCCAGAGGCGATCGCTGCCGCTCGACGGGGCATCGATGGCGGTCGTCGTTCAGGCCCTGGTCCCGGCCGACGTCGCAGCCGTCGTGTTCACCCGCCACCCGGTCACGGGCCGGGATGACGAGCTGGTCATCAACGCCGTGCGGGGCCTCGGTGAACCGATGGTATCGGGCATGGCGACGCCGGACACGATCGTCATCGACAAGGCGAGTGGCGACGTCCGCGAGTTCTCACCAGGCGACGAGGGAGAGCGGCTGGTCACTGTAGACGGCGGCGTGACGCGCGTCGCGGATCCTGCGAGCGGGCCGGCCCTCGCCGCGCCCGTCCTGCGCGACCTCGTCTCCCTCTCCCTGGCGGTCGAGCGCGCATTCGGCGCCGCCGTCGACATCGAAGCCGCGTTTGCCCGCGACCGTTGGTACCTGCTCCAGGCCCGCCCGATCACGACCGTATGAGGAAACCGCCGTGACCGACATGAGCGCCCCGAGGTGGCGCCTCCCGCGCCGGAGGCCCCGCCGGAGTTCCCGATTGCCTGGTCCGACCCAACGGATGTGGAGCGGACGTGGCGGCACGACGACATGCACGCCCCATTCTGCCTGGCACCGCTCGCCTGGGACTACGCACAGCTCATCGCCGGCGGGTTCGAATATCGCTATGAGCGACTCGACCTGCCCATCGACATGCGGGCGCAGGTCTTCAACGGCTACGTCTACTTCTCGTGGAAGGGGAACGTCGCGGAACCGGAAGAGAAGGCCCTGGATGAGCAATACATCCAGGCGTGTCGCGACCACACGCAGTACGCGCGTGAGTACTGGGAGCGCGCGGTGCCCGAGCTTCGCGAGCTCTACCGTTGGATTGCCGGTGTCCCTGTCGACGAGCTGCCGGCCGACCAGCTGGCCGTTTCGTGGGAGGGAGCCTGGGAGAGAGCCCAGCGCGCTTGGTGCATCCACTTCTACGCCATCACCGGGCCGTACCAGGTGATGGACGACCTGGCCGATCTGTACGAATCGGTCGTCGAGAAGGCGCCGCCGGGCGAGGCGATGCGCCTGATCCAGGGCACGATCGATGAGCTGGTCGCCGTCGACTCCGGTCTGGGCCGACTGACCGAGATGGCCGCGACGTCGCCGGCGCTCGCCGCGGCTATCAACCGCACCCCGGCGCCCTCGATCGATGACCTGGCGGCCCTTCCCGGCGGTCCGGCGTTCGTCTCGGCGTTGCGTGTGTTCCTCGACGAGCACGGGCATCTCGGTCAGGGGTTTGACGACCTTGCCCTGGCGTCGTGGGCCGAGGAGCCGGCGATGCTCGTCGCAGAGCTGGCGAAGCGGCTCGAACATCCAGTCGAACCGGCCGCCGACCGAGCCGCGCGGCTCGGCCGCGAGGCTGACGCGCTGGCCGAATTCGTTCCGGGCCCGGCTTGCTGACCAGCCGGAAAAGCTCGCCGAGTTCGAACGATTGCTCGCGCTGGCTCGTCAGATCGGCCGGCTCACCGAGACCCACAACTACTGGATCGACCGAATGGCCCAGGCGAGGCTGCGGACCTTTGCGATGCGGGTCGGGGCACGGCTGGTGCGCGAGGGCATCATCGAGCGGCCCGAGGACATCCTCTACTTTCGGCGGTCCGAAGTGCCAGACGTGATCCGTTCGTCGGCGGATCGCCGCGCGATGGTGGCGGATCGCCAGAGCGAGCACGCACGCTGGCGAACAGTCAAGCCGCCGGCCACCGTCGGGAAGCCGTCGACGGCGGAGTCCTCCGGTCGCTTCAGCGGCGAGCGGTTCGCGAAGGAGGACGAGGCGATCGTCCGCGGCACCGGCGCCTCGGCCGGGATTGTCAGAGGACCGGCCCGGATCGTCCTCGGCCCGGACGACTTCGGGCGGGTCCGGCCGGGCGACATCATCGTGGCACCGTCGTCGAACCCCTCCTGGGTGCCGCTCTTCACCATCGCCGGCGGCCTCGTTACGAACACGGGTGGCGTCCTCTCGCACGCCGCGGTCGTCGCCCGCGAGTTCGACCTGCCGGCCGTCGTCGGGACCGGCGACGCCACGACGCGGATCGTCGACGGGCAGATGGTCGAACTGGACGGAACCACCGGCTACGTCCGGCTCTTGTGACTGACGAGGCGCCTTCGCAGCCTCGGCTGATTACCGGGGCGATGCTCGGGCTAGCCTGCGGGGCCATCCTGGTTCCGCTCAATTCGACGATGCTCGCCGTCGCGCTGCCGAGCATCATGGGCGAGTTCGACGTCGGCGCGGCCACGGTCGCGTCGCTCGTGACGCTCTACCTCGGCGCGGTCGCAATCGCGTTGCCGGCGAGCGGCAGTCTCGGCGATCGGTTCGGACATCGAAGGGTGTTCCTGGTGGGGGTCGGCGCGTTTGCCCTGGCGTCGGCGCTCGCGGCCACGGCCGTCTCGTTCGAGATCCTCGCCCTGTCGCGGGTGCTGCAAGCCGTTAGCGGCGCGCTCGTCTCGACGAGCTCCGTGGCGCTGATCCGGGCGATGGCCCAACCGGATCGCAGAGGATCCGCGTTCGGCTTGTTCGACATGCTCGTGGCGACAAGCGCGGCTGTCGGGCCGCTTGTGGGCGGGTTGTTGGTCGGTGGCCTCGGTTGGCGGTCGATGTTCGTCGTCGCGGTGCCGGTTGCGCTGCTCGCGGCGTTCGCCGTGGGGGTCCTCGCTCCACCGCAACGAGTCGGGGCCCGCGCAAGTCCGCGCCCGATCGACATTCCCGGGCTCGGTCTACTGGCGGCGTTTCTCGTCACGCTGCTAGTGGGCCTGCGCGGCCTGGAAAACCGCGGGCCGGAGACGATCGCGATCGTGGCGGCGCCGGCGCTCCTTGTCGCGTTCGTCCTCTTCGAGCTGCGGACGGACCATCCGGCAATTGACCCGCGGCTGTTCGCCTCGCGGTCCTTCACGGCGGCCGTTGTCGGCGTGTTCGGGGCGACAGTGATCCTGCACGCCACGCTCGTCCTCGTGCCGCTCCTCGTCGAGCAGCTGCAGGGCGGCAACGCCCAGACAAGCGGCCTCGTGTTGCTCGGGATCTCAGCGCTCGGGGCGATCGCGGCGCCGATCGGCGGCCGCGTGTCCGACGCGGTGGGGCGGCGGCGGCCGGCCGTCCTGGGAATGCTCGCGAGCGCTGCCGGGCTCGTCGCCCTGTGGCTCGTCGCACCGGAGGCGTCGACTCTCCTGCTCGGTCTCCTGCTCGCGATCGTCGGGTTCGGGATGGGGCTGTCCGGTTCGCCGCGCCAGGCCGCGGCCCTCGAGATGATCGAGCCTGAGCGTGTCGGGATGGCCGCGGGGACGTACCTGACCGGGCGATACATCGGCGGAGCGCTCGGCGCGACGCTCGCAGGCGCTGTGCTGGGCGGGACGGTTACCGCGGCCGGCGTGTCGACCGGGTTCGGGATCTTGGCCGTTGTCGCCGGCGTGGTCGCGGGTGTGTCTATGTTCCTGCCGGCCCGCCGCCCATCTGCCACGGCAAAGATTGAGTCGCCCTAGTCTTCCCTTCGCCCATACCGTATGAACGCCCGGATCAACCGGGCGCCAAGAGGCGGAAGATGCGTGGATGCCGACCTGATCGGACGGGCGCAACTCGGTGACGAAGAGGCCTTCGCGAGCCTCGCCGTCGCTGCGGGCGACCGACTCCACGCGGTGGCGTTCAGGATCCTGCGCGACACCGACCTTGCCGAGGATGCGAGCCAGCAGGCGCTGTTGACCATCTGGCGAGACCTTCCGCAGCTCCGCGACCCGGCGCGCTTTGACGCCTGGTCGTACCGGCTCCTCGTGCGCGCCTGCTACGCCGAGGGACGCCGTACCCGCCGCTGGGCGCCGAACGTCCGACTGCTTCCGGCCGATGAGCCGAAGGTATCGGAGGGCCTGAGCTCGGTCGTCGATCGCGACCAGCTCGAGCGCGGCTTCCGGCGACTTTCCATTGACCATCGGGCAGTGGTGGTTCTCCATCACTACCTCGACCTGCCGCTCGACGAGGTCGCCGAGGTGCTCGGCGTCCCCGTCGGGACGGTTCGATCCCGACTACATCACGCGATGCGGGGTATGCGGGCGGCCCTCGAGGCCGACGCCCGACCAGCGACGCGGGAGGCTGCCCAATGAGCACCGAACGCGACGTCAACCGCATCGTTCGGTCGTGGCTGGAGGAGGGCGTCTCGGCGCTCCCGGACCGCGTCCTGGACACCGTGCTCGACCAGCTCCCCGCGACCCCCCAGCGCCGTCCCTGGTGGCCGGTGCGGAGGTTTGGAGAGATGAACAACTTCGCCAAGTTCGCAGTCGCGGCCGCCGCCGTGGCGTTGATCGCGTTCGTCGGGCTTCGCCTGCTGCCCGGTCAGGGCAGCGTCGGATCCGTGCCGAGCCCGTCGGCGAGTCCCGCGTCGTCGCCGAGTGCCGCGCCGCCGTCTCCCGTGGCGTCGCCGTCGGCCAGCAACATGCCCGCGAGATTCCCGGAAACTGAGCTGCAGGCGGGCACATATACGGTGGCACCGTTCTCGTCAGGGGAAGGCATGTGCCACGTGCCTCCCCAGTCCGGCTGCTCCGAAACGGACGCCGACAACGCAATTCGCGTCACGATCACAATCCCGGATGGCTGGTCAGGAGTCGGGACGGGAGTCTGGCTGACCGGGCCGGGGATGAGCCTACCCGATGGAGCGGGGCTGTTGTTCGCGCGCGGCGCCTGGCTCTTGAGCGACCCATGCAAGTACATCGCCACCGATGTCCCGGTCGGGCCGACCGTAGCGGACTTCGTCGACGCGGTCGCCGCCCATCCCCTCCTCGACACGACAACGCCCGTCGATGTCACGCTTGCCGGGTACACCGGGAAGTACTTCGACCTTCAGGTTCCGGCGGACATCTCCAACTGCGAAACCGAGCCTGGCAATCCCTCGAGCGGCCCGATCTACCGTCCGTGGGAACCGGGCATCTACGCCCAGGGTGCGGGCCAGCGCTGGCACGTGTGGGTCCTCGACGTCGATGGCGTTCGCGTCCTCGTCCAGACCTTCGACTACGCCGGGACCTCGGAACAACGTCGTACGGAACTCCAGGCGATCGTGGACTCCGTCCAGATCGAGCCCTGACGCGACCGGCCGGGTCGGGTGGCTCCGCCGCTCGACCCGGCTTTGACGCGCCGGCGAGTTGCCGCGCTATCGGCATCGTTCGAGCTGTCGGGTATCCAGATGCCGCGCAGGGCCTCCGGGTTGGGTCGCGTGAGCCCTCTGCGGAGCGGCGACAATCGGCCGATGAGGATCGGCCTTCCACGTTCGCGCCGGACCGCCATCGCCCTGTCGGTGGCGGTCTTCGCGATTCCGCTGGCATTCGTGCTGCTCATTCCGGACCCCTTGGAGCAGCCATTCGGCGTCGACTTCGTTCTCTACCGCGACGTCGCCGCCCGCTGGCTGGCCGGCGGCCCGTACTTCGAGCCATACCAGATCGCCGGGCCGTACGAGATCCGGGCCGGCGACGTGTTGTATCCCCCGCTCGGACTGCTGTTGTTCGTGCCGTTCGCCTTGCTCCCGGCGGCGCTCGCGTGGCCCCTCTGGTGGGCGATCCCGCTGGGTGCGACGGCGTGGTCGATCTGGCGGCTTCGGCCGCGTCCCGAGGTCTGGCCGCTCCTCGCCCTGTGCGTCGCCTGGCCAACGACCCTGCTCAAGACGTGGACCGGCAACCCCGTGATCTGGTGCGTCGCGGCGCTGGCACTCGGGACACTGTGGTACTGGCCGTCGGTCTTCGTCCTGCTCAAGCCGAGCCTCGCCCCCTTCGCCCTGTTCGGAGCGAGGCGGCGAAGCTGGTGGTTGGCGCTGGCCGGTCTGGTGGCGCTGAGCGTGCCCTTCGGCTCGCTCTGGGTCGATTGGCTGGCGTCCGTCGTCAACTCGCGCGGCGGCGGTCCGCTCTACTCGGCCCTCGAGATCCCGATGATGCTCATCCCGCTCGTGGCCTGGTGGGGCCGCACCCGCCCAGCGCCCGCCGACGATTAGTCCGATATCGAACGCCGCCCGATCCACCTGTCGAAAGAGCGATTCCGGGAAGCGTCCAATCAACCGAAATCATTCCGTTTGGTTCGACGTATCTCGAATCTGTCCTCGGAGGAGTGTCCCAACGCGCGCGCCCGATATCGGACCTCGTGGCTGGACGGGCGAGAATGACCCGATGAGCCTGCCAGCCATGTACGACGATCTGGCGCCATGGTTCCACTTGCTCACGGCGCCGGAGGAATACTCCGACGACGCGGCGTTCATCCTGGTGGCGTTGAGGGAGGTCGCAGATGGCCCCGTCGAGACCCTCCTGGAACTCGGGTCGGGTGGCGGCAACACGGCATCGCACTTGAAGCGCGACCTGAGGATGACGCTCACTGACCTCTCCCCGCAGATGCTGGCTCTGAGCGCAACCCTCAATCCGGAGTGCGAGCACCTCTCCGGCGACATGCGGACCCTGCGCCTCGAGCGGACATTCGACGCGGTTCTCGCCCACGACGCGATCTGCTACATGACCACGACTGGGGACCTGCGAGCGGCGATGACGACGGCCTTCGAGCATCTACGGCCTGGTGGTGCCGCGGTGTTCATGCCGGACCATGTCCGCGAGACGTTCGCGGAAGGCACCGACCACGGCGGCCACGACGGTCCTGGACTTGCCCACGGCCGTCCGGATCGGGCCCTTCGCTACCTCGAGTGGACGACCGATCCCGATCCCGACGATTCGACCTACCAAGTCGATTACGCGATGCTGCTCCGAGCGGCGGACGGCTCGGTCGAGGTTCGCCGGGACCGCCACTTTGAAGGGCTCTTTCCTCGCCAGACATGGCTCGACCTGCTCGCGAGCGTCGGGTTCGAGGCGCAGTCCGTCGTCGACCCCGAGGCGCGGACGATCTTCGTGGGTCGACGGCCGGCTGCCTAGCGCGCGTCCTCGAGCAGGTTTCGGCGCAGGAAGTCGACGGTTCGGTCGAAGGCGAGCTCGGCGGCGTCCGACACGAACGCCTCCTTCGAGGGCTCCGCAAACCAGTGGCCTGTTCCGGGGTAGCGATGGAGTTCGACGTCCCGATTGGCGGTTCGGAGCGTCTTCTCGAACGCGGCCAGCCCCTCGTCCGTTTCGTACGGGTCGGTCTCGGCGAAGTGCCCTAGCACGGGCGTGCGAGCCCGGGTGAGGCTAGGGCCCTCGGTCGTGCCGTAGTAGATGACCGTCGCCGCGACCTCCGGCCGCTGGGCAGGCAGCCACAACGCCCAGGCGGCGCCAAACGAGAAACCGACCACGCCCAAGCGTGCCGACGGCTCGCCGATCACGGCCCCGAGCTCGTCGACCGCCGCGAGGACGAATGCATCGGCCACGTCCTCATCGACCGAATCCGACAGACCCTCCGCTTCCGGGATCGTCGTCGCGACCTGGCCCGCGAAGAGGTCCGGTGCCGCAACCGCGAACCCAGCCTCCGCGAGACGGTCGGCAAAGGCGATCACGTCGTCATTCAAGCCCCACCAGGGGTGAAGGACGATGACCCCCGCGCGTGCCAGGGAGGCTGGCAGCGCGAGGTGCATCGTCGTCACGCGGTGGCCGATCTTGAGCTGGCGGCGAGGGCTGGGCGCGGTCTGTTGGGTGGTCATGGGCGACACGATACCCAGCTATACCGGACAGAATGCGTCATGTTTTGACGATACGATCGAACGCATGAAAACGACGACGCGACGAGCGGTTTCTGACGCCCCAGTGCTCGGCCGCAGAGCGCTGAACCGGGCCCTGCTCGAACGGCAACTCCTGCTTCGCCGCGTCGAGATGCCGGCCGAGACCGCGATCGAGCACCTCATCGCCCTTCAGGCCCAGGAGCCGTTCGACCCGTACACCGCGCTCTGGTCGCGGCTCGAGGGCTTCCGGGCCGACGAGCTGGCACAACTCCTCCTCGATCGCCGGGCCGTGCGCGCCAACGCGATGATGCGGACGACGATCCACCTCCTGACCGCGCGCGACTGGCTTGCGCTAAGGCCGGTGCTCCAGATCGTGCAGGAACGTGGCTTCACGACGGGGAGCCCGTTCGGGCGCCAGCTCAAAGGCCTCGATATCGACGAGGTCGTGGCGGCAGGTCGGGAGCTGCTTGACGAGAAGCCCCGGACCAACAGCGTCATCGGCAAGCTCCTCAAGGAACGCTGGCCGGACCGCGACGCAACGTCGCTCGGGTACGCCGTTCGCTACCTCCTGCCGCTCGTCCAGATTCCGCCACGCGGCATCTGGGGCAAGGGGGGATTGCCCGTGCTTGCGACGGCCGAGACGTGGCTCGGCCGATCGGTCGGAACGGACACGTCGCCGGACGCGATGATCCTGCGGTATCTCGCGGCCTACGGCCCGGCGAGCGTGATGGACATCCAGGCGTGGTGCTGGCTGACCCGCCTCGGCCCGATCGTCGAGCGGCTCCGACCCCAGCTCCGGACGTTCCGCGACGAGAACGGGAAGGAGCTGTTCGACGTGCCGGATGGGGCGCTGCCCGATCCCGACACGCCCGCGCCACCGCGATTCCTGCCGACGTACGACAACCTCGTGCTCTCGCACAAGGACCGCAGCCGGATCATCGGCGACCCATCGGAATGGGCGGTCGACGGCGGCCAGTTCGATGCGATCTTCCTTCGTGGCTCGGTCCTCGTCGACGGCTTCGTCCACTCCGGCTGGCGAGTCGACCGGGACGGCGATCGGGCGACGCTCGTCGTCATGCCGGCTCGGCCGTACGGGCCGGGGGAGCGAGAGGCTGTGGGCGATGAAGCTGAGCGGCTGCTGGCGTTCCTCGCGCCGGAGGCAACGCGCGACGTCCGGTTCCAGGACTGACAGCCGCGGCCCGACTGACTGCCCCACTTCGTGCACCAACCGATGACCGACCTGAGCCCCTCCCGGCCTGCTAATTGGCCATATATTCCTCCCCAGACTGTTAGGCGAGATCGAAGGCCCAATTCCATCGTGGCGAGAGTGTTTGTCAGCCGCTGAAGGCTAATTCGGGCGAGGCGAAGGCCTCGAGCGAGCCTCGTACCTGCCCTAATGGTCACCCGGCGAATATTTGGCCAAGTTGGCAGGGAGGACGATGTGACCGACGACCCTGGGCGGACGGGACGCTCAGCCCGCCAGGAGATCCGCGTAGTCGCGGTGGCGCCTGATGTAGGCGGAGATGAACGGGACACCTGGCCACGACCTTGAGGCCTCGTCGCCGTACGTCGTCCAGGGCCCCGGCCGCAAGCCGGCTGCCGATTCCCTTGCCCTTTCCGGACGGGTCGACCTCCGTGTGGAGGAACGTGATCACGTCGTCGTTGAGGCTGTACTGGGAGATGCCGACGACGTGGTCGTCGAGGACCGCCTCATAGCGATGGCGTTCCGGGTTGTCGACGATTCGGAGCTGATCCGCGACCTCGGTCATCTGCCCATGATGCCCGAAACTCCGGGGTTGCCCGCCCTTCAGCCTGCTGCTACCGTAGCCAAATCGTTACCGAACGAAGCTGAGAGAGCGGCCGGGGAGGCGAACGATGGCGAACTACAGCGGCAGCGGCACGAAGGACGATCCGTGGGTCCTCAAGACGCCGCCCGGCACCTCGGAGTACCAGATGTGGCGCGACGACGCGGCCGACCCACCGGCGATCGTCTGCCAGGTCGGCGGCACTCGGCTCCTCTACGACGCCCGCGCGATCGACGACCTCCACGCGATGCTCAAGGCGGCCGGCGACTGGGTGCCGCTCGGCGGCGCAGACGAGCAAAAGCCGGCGCCCGAGGGCACGGTCGAAGCCTGGGGCCGCTCGGCCGACAACCCGCTCGGCGGTTGGTACGGCCTGAAGAAGGGCCTGCGCGGTCGGTTCGGCGTCTACATGCCGCCGCTCCTCGAGGCCCTCGGACTCGCCGAGCTCACCCACGACGCGAAGAACAACAGGATGCGAGCGAAGTAGCAGTGGCCCAGGCCGGGGCGTCGCCCCTGGGCGATCCCTTCGACGCGCTCGGCGACCCGAACCGGCGGGCGATCGTCGAGTTGCTCGGGGCCGGCGGCCGTTCGGTCCAGGAACTCGCCGACGCGCTGCCAATCAGCCGACCGGCGGTGTCGCGCCACCTGCGGCTGCTCAAGCGGGCGGGCCTCGTCCGCGAAGAACCCGTCGGCACGCGGCGAATCTACCGACTGCACGACGAGGGGATCGAGGCTGTCCGCGCCTACCTCGAGCAGGTCTGGGGCGACGCGGCCGCGCGGTTCGCGCTGATGGCGTCGAACACGAACCGGAATCCACGACGTCGGTGATCGAACCGATCCGAATCAGCTTCGAGGTCGATTGCCCGGCCGAGCACGCCTTTGAGGTCTGGACCGCGCGGATCGGCGAGTGGTGGCCGGCCGATCACACCGCGTCGGGTGAGGCCGACACGACCGTAATCCTCGAAGCTCGCCCCGGCGGCCGGATTTTCGAGCGGACAACCACGGGGACCGAGCACGACTGGGGCGAAGTGACGATCTGGGAGCCACCGACCCGTCTCGGCTATCTCTGGCACCTCAGGCGCGACCGGGCCGATGCGACCGAGGTCGAGATCCAGTTCATCGAGCGCGGCGAGACGACCAGGGTCGAGATCGAGCATCGGCAGTGGGAAGTGCTGGGGGCGGAGGGCGAGACCTGGCGCGACCGGAACCGAGGCGGCTGGGCGACGCTTCTGCCGCATTTCGTCGCCGCGGCGAACGAATAGCCCGCCTCCGAGCCGGAGCCGGAGGCGGGTGGGGTTGGGGCCCGGTGTCAGCCGGGGGTGTCCAGGCCTTCTTGGAGGATTGCCTCGACCTGATCGGCCGAGATCGGCTGCGAGAACGACAGGATCAGCTCTCGATCGAGGGCGATCGAGTCGGTCGGACCGGTCGGCCCGGGCTGGACGAGAAGAAATCGGATAGCGCCCTCGTGCTCGTCGATGTAAAGGCCAAGGGCGTTCTCGATCGGGTAATCGACCCATGACAGCTTCAGCGTCGTCGCGTCGATGTTCTCGACCTCGAGCTCGAACTGCCCAACCGATTGGCCCTCGGCGGGCGTGCCGGACTTGGCGTCGACGAGGAGGCCGGTGTGGTCGACGATGTCGACGTAGACATCGCCGCCCGCGACGGTTTCGAGGTCGACCCTGATCGGCATGGCGTCGGAGCCGTCGTCGGTCGGCGCCGGAGTCACGACCGGCGTTGGAACGGGCGTCGGATCCACGGTCGGGACCGGCGTGGCAGACGGCCCGGCAGTGGCCGGTGGGGCTCCGACTCCGCCGTAGCCTTTGCCGTCCCCTCGACCGCCGCCCGCCGCGGCGAACGCGACGACCGCTGCGAGGGCGAGCCCTGCGGTGACGGCTGCGAGGGGGATAATCTGGGCGGACCGGCTTCGGCGATCAATCGTTCGGGTTGTCATTGCGATGTTCCTACTTTCATTGGCACCGTCCGGTGCCTACCAAATTCTCCGGGCGTGGGATTGCCGGACTCACCACGTACGAGGAGGTCATCGGGCGATTTCTTCATCGATTCCGACCATGTGGAGGAACTTGTCGACGGATGTCCATGCTTGGTGCGTCAAATGACCGACACACGAGTGGCGTCGGTGGTCTGCAACGGAACCGATAGAGAGGGAGCGGTCGGAAGCGTGCATCGGCTGCTAGGACAGGCGAACCTGTGACGGTGAACGACCGCGCCCAGTCGGGGGTTGCCATGCCGCCGGCGAGCCTGCGCGAGCTCGTCGACCGCCTGGAAACGCTGGCCGGTCGCCGCTCGGCGACCCGACCGGCCTCCGATTCCGCCCGCACCCGTGCCGCCCGCCTCCGCGATCACCTCGCGGGGCACCTCCGCGTGCGTGCTCGCAGCCTCGATGCGCCGGTCGTGGTGCTCCTGCTCGGCCCGACCGGGGCCGGCAAGAGCACGCTCTTCAATACGATCGCCGGCCGCGCCGCCAGCCCCACGGGCGTGCTCCGGCCGACCACCCGATCGGCCATCGTCCTCGCCAACCCGGACGACGCGCCGGCCGTGCGCGAGGGCACGCTCGCCGCGGTCGAGCCCCATCGGCTGCGGTTCATCGCCGACGAGGGGATCGCCCAGGGCCTCGCGCTCGTCGACGCGCCCGACGTCGACAGCGTTGAGCACGCGAACCGGGAGCTCGCCGATCGGCTCGTCGAGGCCGCCGACCTGTGCCTGTTCGTCACGACGGCGACCCGCTACGCGGATCGGGTCCCGTGGCTCGTCCTAGGTCGCGTCCGCGAGCGCGGCTTGCCACTCGTCGTCGTCGTCAATCGCCTCCCGCCGGAGCCCGACGACCGCCGCATCGTCCTCGACGACGTCCGCCGCCTCTTCGCCGAGGCGGGGCTGTCCGGCCGACCGGACGAGGCCGACGACCAGGGCGGAGCCCTCGAAGTGATCGGGGTGACCGAAGGACAGATCGATCCAGCCGGCGAAGCGATCCTGCCCGAATCGGTTGCGCCCGTCATGGCCCGGATCGAGCATCTCCGGGCGAACCGCGAGGCGCGGATCGAGCTGGCGGCGCGGGCACTCGCAGGCTCCCTCGCGGGGCTGGGACCGCTCGTCGATCAGATCGCCGACGATGCCGCCCACGAGGCGATCGACGCGGCCGCTCTCCACCGAATCGCGGCCACGTACCACGATCGAGGCCTGGCGGCGGTCCGCGAGGCGGTGGCGCGCGGCACGTTCTTGCGCGAAGAGGCCCTCCGCCACTGGCAGGACTACGTCGGCGCCGATGATGTCACGCGATTCTTCTCGAAGGGAATCGGGGCGATCCGCGGAGCGATCGCCAGCGTCTTCCGGCCATCCCACGCGCCGGTCGCGGAGGTGCGGGAGGCCACGACCGACGATCTGCTGGGCGTCGCCCGCCTCCACGTTGGGGAAGCGGCACGGCGGACGGCTTCGGCCTGGTCCGAGGAGCGGGCCGTCGCCGAGGCGGTCGCCGCCGATCCGACGCTGTGGGGCCCGTCGGCCGGCTTCGACGATCGCCTCCGGGCCCGACTCGACGAGTGGATCGCATCGATTGCCACCGACATCGGCGAGAGCGGCGAGGGCAAACGCCGGCTCGCGAAAGGCGCGTCGATCGGCGTGAACGCGATCGGCGTCGGGGTGATGCTCGCGACGTTCGTCCACACGGCCGGCCTCACCGGCACCGAGGTCGGGGTGGCGGCGGCAACAGCGTTCCTGAACCAGAAGCTCCTCGGTGCGCTGTTCGGCGAGGCGGCGATGGTCGAGCTGATCTCGCGAGCCCGGCAACGCCTGGACGCCGCGTTGGCGACGACCTTTGCCGAGGAGCGCCAGCGATTTGACGCCCTGGCGCCGGCGCCCGAGGAGCTCGATGCGCTGGCCGCTGACCTGCGGTCGGCCGCGGATGAGTTGCGAGACTTGCCGGCCGTCGTGCCGATGGACGCCCTCGCGATGTTCGGCCAGGCGGACGAGGCTGCCGTTCGTGGGGCGGCCGCGGCAGGCGCCACCGACAGTCCCGAGGCCGAGGCGGACGCCGTGATCGACGCGACCGCGCCCACGTCCCGATGACCGTCGCGGAACCGGCCGCGCCCGGCCGCGGCGCCGTTCCCGCGCTCCCGGATTGGGCCGGCCCCTCGATCGAGGACCGAGGTATCGGTGCCTGCCTCAAGCGGCTCGACGACGCCATCGCCGCCGCGGCGACGCTGGGAGCCTCCACCGTGGCTGCCGAGGCCGTCCGCAGCGAGATCGGCGGCCGGCTCGGCTTCCCGGCCGACACTTACGTCCTTGCCCTCGTTGGCGGCACCGGAGTCGGCAAGTCGAGCCTGCTCAATGCCCTCGCCGGAACGTCTGTTAGCGACGCGTCCGCCCGCCGGCCGACGACCGCGCACCCGATCGCGTGGATCTCCCGCTCAAGCCATTCCGAGCTGGCTGGGCTGCTCGGCTGGCTCAGCGTCTCGGACGAGGAGGTTTTTGAGCACGACGAGGAAGGGCCAGGCGACGTCGCGATCCTCGATCTGCCGGACCTCGACTCGATCGAGCGCGAGCACCGCGAACGGGTCGAGGCGATCCTGCCGCGCGTCGATGCGGTTGTCTGGGTCACGGACCCGGAGAAGTACCACGACGCGATCCTCCACGACGACTTCCTCGCCGCGTGGCTGCCCCGGCTCGATCGCCAGGTGGTCGTGCTCAACAAGACCGATCGGCTGTCGCCCGATGACGCCGAGCGCGTCCGACGCGACCTCGAGCGCGACCTGGCGCGGATGGCCGGCGGAGGCGGCCGCGGACCGCGGGTGCGGGTGCTGCTCGCCTCGGCCCGGAGCGGCGGACAAGTCGGCATCGAGCAGCTCCGCGAGTGGCTCGCCGGCGCGGTCGAGGCGAAACGTGTCGTTCGGGCCCGCCTCGTGACCTCGATCGCGGCGGCCGTCGCCGCTCTCGCTCGCGCTGCCGGCATCGACCCCACGATGCGGGCTCGACCGTTCGTCGACGGGTCGGCGCGGCGCGGGACCATCGACCGCGTCACCGGGGAGCTCCTGCGCGTCATCGACCTGCCCGCCGCGGAGAGCCAGGCCGTGGCGGCCACGCGCGCCCGTGCCCGGGCCCGGGGCGCCGGCCCGCTCGGCGCGATCACCTCGCGGATCTATCGCTGGTCTGGGCGCCAGGCCCGCGTCGCGGATCCGGGGGCATTCCTCACCCGATGGCGCGAGCGAGGTTCGATCGCGCCGGCGCTCGAGCTCCTCCGCGCGGCCGTCAGCGTCCCGCTCGCGGATGCGCCGCCGACCACCCGGAGCACGCTTGCCACGAGCGTCGAGCCCGGGGCAGTCGGCGCGAACCTTGGCCGCGCGGTCGATCGGGCGATCGCTTCGCGCGCCGCGGCCGTGCCGTCGAGCCGGCTCTGGACGCTGATCGGGCTCATGCAGACCCTTGCCACGCTGGCCCTCGTGTTCACCGTGGCCTGGGTGGTGCTGTGGGTGTTCGTCAAGTTCCCGGTCAATTCGGTCATCGTGCCGATTCTGGGGCAACTGCCGGTCCCATTCGTTGCCCTCGTCGCCGCTCTGCTGGCCGGCTACCTGATTGCGAGGCTCCTGGGCCTCCATGCTGGTTGGGTCGGCCGTCGCTGGGCCCGGAGCCTTGGCCGGGAGGTGCGGGCGAGCGTGGCCCGGGAGGTAGAAACCTCGGCGTTCGCGGGGCTGGATCGGCTCGAAATCGGCCCGGCGTGCCCTGTGGACGGCGGCCAGGGGCGCCGGCGAAGACTGCGCCACTCGTCGAAGCTAAGCGTCGGTTGAAAGGGCGTCACGGATGAGAGAGCTGCTCGTAACCACGTTTCTGACCCTCGACGGGGTCATGCAGGCCCCAGGCGGACCCCGCGAGGACGAGAGCGGCGGCTTCACGCAGGGTGGCTGGTCGATGAACTACTGGGACGGAATGATGGGTCAGATCATGGACGAGGCGACGAGCAAGCCATTCGCCATGGTTCTCGGCCGGACGACCTACGACATCATGGCCGCATATTGGCCGCACGCCTCCGAGGAGGAGGGCGCCAAGCCGCTCAACGACGCGACCAAGTACGTCGCGTCGCGAGGCCAGCCCACCCTGGAGTGGAGCAACTCCGTCCTGATCGAGGGGGACGCGGCCGAAGGCATCGCGGCACTCAAGAAGGAAGATGGACCGGAACTGCAGGTGCATGGCAGCGGCAACCTGGTCCAGACGTTGATGCGCAACAACCTCGTCGACAGGTACCGCCTGTGGGTCTTCCCGGTCGTCATTGGGTCGGGTAAGCGCTTGTTTGCTGAAGGGACGGTCCCGTCTGGGCTGAAGCTCGTGGATTCGAAGGTCTCGACGACTGGAGTCGTGATCGGCACGTACGAGCCGGCAGGCGAGATCGCGACGGGATAGTGCGCGCTGGACTAGCGTCGCCCGCGTGCCGCGATGTCCGTGACCTGACCGGGCTCGAGCACCATCACGTCGACCTCTGAGTTGGTCTCGAGTTCCGCCGCGAACCGGGCGGCCGGCTCCCGGAGCGGGCGTGGCCAGATGCGCCAGAAGCCGGCCGGGTAGAACGTGCCCCAATGGATCGGGATGGCGACGCTCGCGCCGACGGCGACGGCCGCTCGCGCTGCGCTGGCCGGGCCGAGGCGATCGGGTCCTGGATGCGGCCCCCAGCGGCCGACCGGCAACAGGGCGACGTCGACCCGCCCGGCGAGGTCAGCCATCGAGGAGAAGAACCTGGTGTCCCCGGCAAAATAGAGTCCGCGCGAACCCTCGATGAGGAAGCCGATCGTCAGCGCGTGCGGTCGGAGCGGCCAGCGCAGGTGAAGCGCGGGCACCGCGGTGATCACCACCCGGCCGACCTGGACCGAGTCACCGACGCGGACCTCCTCGACAGGCCGTCCGAGTCGCGCCGCCGCCGCGCCGAGCCCGAGTGGGACGAGGAGCGGGGCCACCCCGCCGAGCCGGCGGATCGATCCCGGGTCGAAGTGATCGGGATGGGCGTGCGAGACGAGGATGGTGTCCAGCGCGCCGAGCGTCCCCAGCTGCGGCGTCGGCCCGTGGCGGCGGAGCGGCCCGAGACGATCCCCGAGGACAGGGTCGGTGAGGAGGCGCACCCCGTCGAGTTCGATCAGCAGCGTCGCGTGACCGAGGTACGCGATGCGGAGGACGCCGGCCGGCTCCTCAGCCGTTTCCCGTCCTCCCCGCTCCGAGCGGTTTTCGCCAGCCGGCACGCTCCCGCGCCGACTTGGAGCGCGGCATCCGGGTGAGGGTGAACAACGCGCCGAGCACCGCGCCGACCCACGACTCCGCGATATCGTCCATCGAGTCCTCGTAGGTCAGGTTCATCCCATCGGCCCCCAGGCGCCAGGCGCCGTATTCGGCTACCTCCCATGCGGTCTCGGCCGCGATCGCGACGCCGGCGCCGGCGAGTGCCGCTTGCCAGCGTTCGTCGACGCGCGGGGCGAAGAGCGCCCCGGCCACACCGCTGACGATCGCGGCGTTGGCAATGTGGACGACGTCGTCGATGTGAGCCTTCTCGTATAGCCCGAGCGCATTGCCCGCGGCATCGAGAAGGAGCGGCGTCGTCACCGCGAGGTCGAGCTCATGCGGGTACCGGCCGCGATCGGGGAGGAGGCGCCAGACGACCGGCACGATAAAGAGTGCCGCCGTATAGCCCAAGGCGCGGGCCCGGATCGCCTTGCCCCGGAGCCGCGGTGAGTCGGCGTTGAGCAGCGCATCGACGGCGAACACGATCGTGACGGCCTTCGCGGCGGTCGTAACCGCGGCGAGAGCGGCATCGAGCCGTGGCTGGGTCGTCGCCCCGACCTTCCGGTCCGCGCGCGGGATGTCAGTCATGACGGGATGTGTACCCGACCTCCGATCACGGCGCGCGTCCCTGCCCGGCCGAAAGGCTTGCAATCGCGCACGATCCCCAGGCCGCGTCCGAGGCCAGCCGGGGTCTTCAACATTACATCTACCTTACTTTCCACAATTCGCGTGGATAACTTCCGCACCGCTACGATGCGCGGGCCCGTGTCCGATACCCCGTCAACCCCTGTTCCCGCGTCGATCGTTCGGCCCGCAATCGTCTACTTCCTCCTGTTCGGGTCGGTCGCCGCCTATTTCCCGTACATCGCGGTCTACTTCCGATCGATCGGTCTGGACCTGCCGGCGATCGGGCTGCTCGCTGCGCTGACTGCCGGGGTCGCGGTCATCGCGGCACCAGCCTGGGGAGCGCTCGTCGACCGCACCCGCGACGTCAGGGGCCCGCTCGCCGTCGCCGGACTCTGGTCGGCGGCCGCCGCGACCTGGCTGGCGGTGACGCGCGAGCCACTTCTCATCGGGATCGCCGTCGCGATCCTGGCCGCGGGTTCGGCCGGTCTCGGCCCGATGCTCGACAGCCGAACGATTCAGATCGTCGGCAAGAACCGAGACCGCTACGGCCGGGCGCGGGCGTTCGGATCGCTCGCGTTCACAATTGGCGCACTCGGCGTCGGGATCCTGATCGGCCAGACGGGTCCCCAGGGCTTGTTCCTCGTCTATGCTCCGGGGCTCTTCCTCACGGGCGTGGTCGCATATCTGTTGCTCGGCGGTCCCGACCAGGGGACTGGGGCAACAGGGCGATTCAAGACGAGTTTCGCATCAGGCCTGTCCGACCTCGTTCGCGATCCTACGTTGTTGCTGTTCTTCATCGGTTCGGTTCTGCTTTGGATCGCGGTCTCTGCGGTCCACACCTTCCTGTCGATCCACCTCGTCCAGCTCGGCGCGAGCAGCGTCCTTGTCGGCCTCGTCTGGACCCCGGGCGCGCTCGTGGAGGTTCCGCTGATGCTGGCCTTCCCGCTCCTCGTCCGTCGCGTCGGCGCGGAGCGATTGCTCGTCCTCGGTGGCCTCGCATACGCCGTTCGCGCGGGGCTCTGGGCGCTGACGTCGGAGCCACTCCTGTTCGTGGCCATCGCGCCGCTTGGCGGAATCGGCTACGCCCTCTTCTACGTTGGGACCGTCACGTACGTCTCGCGGGCGGTCCCACCGAGCGTCCAGGCGACCGCCCAGGGCCTCTTCTCGGGGACCGCGTTCAGCATCGGCTCGATCCTCGGTGCGGTGATCGGGGGCCAGATCGCCGCGGCCCTCACGATCCCGGGCATGTTCGCGGTCTCGGCCGTCGGTGACAGCCGTCGGCGCGGCGATCGTCCTGTGGGCGACAGAGGCGCGGAAAACCGCCCGTCGGGGCTGAGTCGTACCATTGTCAGGAACACCGGCGCGGCGTCGCTCACTCCGCGACCCAGCCGTCTCAGGCGCCTCCACCCACCTCGAACCGCCAGCCGAGACGAAGGAGGATTCTCCGATGAAGCGACGCCTCAGCGCCGTTCTCGCCCTCGCCATGGTCGTGACCCTGTTCGCCGCCCCGGCGAGTGCCGCGAGGCCCTTCCCGAGCGAGATCGCCCTGCCGAACGGCTGGGCGCCGGAAGGCATCACAGCTGGCAACGGGACGACCGTGTACGTCGGCTCGCTCGCGACTGGCTCGGTCCTCAAGGCCGATGTCAGGACGGGCAAGTCGGCACCGCTCGTGTCTCCCGCGGGAGGCCCCGCCGTCGGCGTCGAGTACGAGGCTGGCGCGAATCGGCTGTGGGTCGCCGGCGGCCCGACCGGCCAGGTCCGGGTGTACGACGCCTCCTCCGGGTCGCCCCTCGCGACGTACACGTTCTCGCCGGCCGAGTTCCTGAACGACATCGTCGTCACGGACAACGCGGTGTACGTGACGGATTCCGGCTTCGCCCACCTCAATGTCATTCCGCTGGGGGACAACGGCGCGCTGCCTGATCCGTCCGAGGCGACGATGCTCCCGCTGAGCGGTGACTTCGAGCTGGTCGCAGGCGAGTTCAACGCCAATGGCATCGCCACGGCGCGCGGTTGGCTGATCATCGTCAATTCGTTCACGGGGCAGCTGTTCCGTGTCGATCCCGCGACGGGCGAGGCCACCGAGATCCAGCTTGGCGCCGGTATCGACGTGAGGTTTGGTGACGGGCTCGAGGTCCACGGCGGGACGCTCTACGTCGTGCAGAACCAGCTCAATCGCGTCGCGGTATTCGCCCTCGGACCCGGGCTCGCAGTGGCCCTGCGGCTGGGATTCCTGAGCTCGAACACCCTGGACGTACCGACGACGGCGGCGTGGGTCGCCGGGAGCGTCTACGCGGTCAATGCGCGCTTCGGGACGCCGCCCACGCCCGACACCACGTACTCGATCACGAGGCTGCCGGCGAGGCCGTAGGGCAGCGGCGCCCGGCGGCCCCGCCCGGCGCGCCGGCATCTGGGCCAAACTTGCATCGGGAGAACGTAAGCGGAGCTTGAACCACCGAATCAGGCCCGACGCGGAACCAAGGGCGACCACCCACGCACGACGACGAGCGCTAATCGGCCGCCCGAGCACCGTTCCACCTCCGCCAACGTTCCCGGGGCGCAAGTTTGGCCAGATATCCACCCACGGACTCTTCGGCCGCCTACATGCCTCGCCGGTCAGGCTCGGAACTGAATCGACGCGAGTCCGCCTGCCCGTCACGCTCATGAACGGCGCGGCTAATAGAGGCCGCAGGTCGCCAGCTTCGCGGCCTAACAGTCCGGCGATGGATATTTGGCCGGATCGGTATGGCTAGGCGAGGTATCGCCCGAGCCAGGCTAGGACGTCTGCGTATGCGGCTGCGGCCTGCTCGGCGTTGTAGCGAGCGCCCGTGTCGTTGAAGAAGGCGTGATCGACGCCGGGATACACCTTGATCTCGTGCTCGAGTCCGGCGGCCGTCAGCGCCGCCTCGGCCACCTCGCGCGACGCATTGACGCGGGCGTCCTGCTCGGCGTAGACCCCGAGGACCGCGGCGGTGTTGCCGCTGAAGTCGGGAGCGGCGGGGGCAGGGCCATAGAACGGGATTGCGGCGGCAAGGCGCGGATCCCCCGCGTCGAGCAGCGCCCAGACCATGCCGCCGCCGAAGCAGAAACCGATCGCACCACCTTCGCGTCGGGCGCGCGCCGCTCGAGCTCGTCGAGTCCGGCCTTCATGTCGCCGACGAGCCGCTCATCCGACGCTCGTGAGAGCGCCGCCTGGACGTCGCCCTGGGCGAGCGCGTCGCTGCCGCCTTCCTCGGACAGGAGGTCGATTGCGAGCGCGGAGTAGCCGTCGGCGGCGAGCCGCGACGCCACCGACCGGATGTGGTCGTTGAGCCCGCGGTTCTCGTGGATCACGAGCATCGCGCCCTTCGGAGCGCCGGCGCCAACGAAGAACCCCTGGAGCTCGACCGTCGGCCCTGGGAACGTGATGGCTTCGCCGTCGGCAGCGGGACCCGGCGCGGAAACGCCCGGCGAAGATGGGCCGACGCTCCCGGTCGCTGAGGGCTCTGCGCTCGTCGGCCGCAGGCTCACAGGTCCACCGGCCGGCGCGCACGCCTCGAGGAGCGCGACAGCCGACCCGACCGACAAGCCGAGCAGCGCGAGCCTCCGCAACGCCTCGCGCCGGCTGATGATCCCGTCGGCCCAGTCCTCGCCGACTTCGCCGGCGAGGTAGTCGTGGAGTGCCATCGCTCAACGATACGGCGACAGGGGAATCGCGGTTTCGACCGCCACCGGGTCGTCAGCGGAAGAGGTCGTTCTCGGCGGGGATGAGCGCGTCCCGGATTCTTGCCTCGCCGCGGGTCGGGTTGGCGCCGCGGACGAGAGCGGCCGGACGAGCGGTCGTCTTGCCGAAGGCCAGCTCGGCGGCACTTGCGATCTCGTCGGCCACGGCCCGGACGGTCGAGCGCATGACCCGGCCGTCGTGATCGGCGACGCCGCGCAGGTCCTCCAGGGGAAGCATTCCCGATACGCCGATGGCGACGTCGACGATCCCCCAGCGCCACGGCCGTCCGAACGAATCGCTGATGATGACGGGGAGGTCGACGCCGAACCTGGCTTCGATCGCCCGGCGGATCCCAGTCGCCGACGCGTCCGGGTCACGTGGGAGGAGCGTCACGATCTGGCCGCTGCCCGGCCCGACATTCGACGCGTCGACGCCGCCGTTCGCGCAGACGAATCCGTGCGGTGTCTCCGTGATAAGGACGCCGTTCTCCATCCGGACGACACGTCGGGCCTCCCGGAGCACGACCTCGACCTGACGCGGATCGCGATCCCATTTCGCCGCGAACTCGATGGCCTCTGGGCGCGGTTCGACGGTCGTCAGGTCGACGACGGCCCCTTCGGCCTTCGAGACGATCTTCTGGGTGACGACGAGGACGTCGTCGGCGCGAAGAGGCAACAGGTGGCCCTGTCGCTCCAGCGCGTCGCCGAGGATCGCCGCCAGGTCGTCACCCGCGGCGATCTCGGGGATCCCGTCAAGGGCGACAACCTCGACACGGCCGTCGTCGTCAGCGGGCATCCGCCGCCCCCGTTGCGAGGGACTCGACGAGTAGGAGATCGTCCGGCGTGTCGATGTCGAGCGACAGCGGGCCTTCGAGTTCGACGTAACGTGCCCCCGACTCGTCGGCGCACGCGGCGTGGGCCGCCCTGCTGTCGCCTCCGAACCCGAACTCGATCGCATCGGGCGGCGCGAGAACCAGCGCGTTCGTTCCGCGGCCGTGGCGGTCTGGCGCGAGGACGACGAGCGGCCGCTCGCGGATGACCGCCAGCGGCGCAATGAGCTCTGCGAGGGCCTCCGACGAAATGAGCGGGATGTCGATCGGCACGACGACGACCGCGTCGGCGCCGCCGGCAACCGCATCGTCTCGCGCCTCGCGTAGCCCGCGGTTCAGCCCCTGGCTCCGCTGGAGGAGCGTCCGCGCCCCGAGCCGCACTGCCGCCGCGAGCGCCTCGCGATCGGGGCTGACGACCAGCGTCTCGGCGAGGCCCGGCGTGGCGAGCGCTGCGCGCACCGTCCGCTCCAGCATCCGCGCGACCAGGTCCCGCCGCTCCTCCGCGTCGAGCGTCTCGCCCAGCCGCGACTTCGCGCCCTCGAGCGCCCCGACCGGGACGATCGCGACGACGCGCGGCGCATCCGCACTCGGACCTGGAGTCGAAGCTGCGTCCATCGCCGGAATGCTACCCGCCCCGCCCGTCATGAAAGGAACGCGCTGGCGATCGACCAGATTGCGATGACGAGGAGGACGACGCCCGACACGCGGTTCACCCATGTCAGCCCACCGACGGTGACCCGCGACCGGAGCGCCGACACGACCCACGTCAGGATCAGCCACCAGCTCGCCGAGCCGCAAAACACGCCGAGCGTCAGCAGCGCGGCGTCGGCGCCGCCGCGGCCCACGACGCCCAGTCCGGCGAAGATCGCGGCGAACGACAGGATCGTCATCGGGTTCGTCATCGTCAGCCCGAAGATCGAGATGAAGGCGCCGAAGAGGCCGGGCCGGTCGTCGGCCACCGCGACAGCGTCGGGCCGGCTGGTCATCGTCCGCCAGGCGAGGACGAGCAGGAACAGGCCGCCAACAATCCCCAGCACGAAGCGGCCGCCGACGAGGATCGACGTCACCGCGGTGAGCCCGAACGCGGCGATCCCCCCGTATGTGGCATCGGCCAGCGCGACCCCGAGACCCGACGCCAGGCCGTAGATCCGGCCGTGGGCGAGCGTCCGACGGATCGTGAGCAGGCTGATCGGGCCTACGGCGGCGGCGATCGTGAAGCCGAGAACGAGGCCTCTGGCGAAAAGGAGGGGGTCCATGAAGATCTCCTGGGCATAAGAAAACACCCTCGGGGTTGTCCGAGGGCGTTCGTTCCGTTCGGGTCGGCGCCCACCCGGGCGCGCGTCGTCAGGCCGAGCCGTCCCTCGTCGGGGACTGCTGCTGGCGGCGAATCAACGCTGGCTCGGGGACGTGCATGGCGGCAATGTGAGACATGCGCGCTGGCGTAGTCAAGTCACCGCTTCCACGAGATTTCACTCGTGTTCTCCCGCGATGCCGTTGGTTGCATCACTCCGAGATCGGCGTTCTCCGGCACCAAAGAAGATATGCAACCAACGGCATCAGGCAGACAGGCGAATGATTTGGGCGATGCGGGGCGTCAGCGCTCCGCGGCCCAAGCCAGGCACTCAGCAGCGAGGCGGGCACGGGCGTCGTCGTCGGTCATTATCGTGTCGGTGACGTGGGCCCGGAGGCCGAGGGCCTCGATCGACGGCGCGAGGTCCGCATCGACCGTATCCAGGACGAAGTCCGTGGCAAGGCCTGCATAGATCCGGGCGACGCCCAGCGCGCTCGACTCATGACCGAGCGACACGAGCATCCTGTCGGCCGGGCCCTTCAGCGCCTTGCCGCCGACGATCCCGGATACGGCCACGATCCGGACGCCATGCTCCCGGGCGCGGTCGAGGGCTGCCCGAATCTCGTCGATCGCGAGGATCGGCCTCACCGACACGATCGGGTTCGATGGGGCGATCACGATCGCGCTGGCTGCGTCGAGCGCGTCGGCGACTCCCGGCGCGGCCGAGGCCAGGTCGGCGCCTCGGAAGCGCACCTCGTGGACGTCCGGCTCCTGGTGCCGGCCGACGAAGTAGTCCTGGAACTCGAGCCAGCCGTCGTCCGTGCGCACCTCCGTCCGGACCGGATCGTCGCTCATCGGCAGGATCGCAGCCCGAACGCCGAGCGACCGCTGGAGCCCGAGACAGACGGCGGTCAGACGTTCGCCCGCTCGAAGCCGGGCGGTCCGGGCGATGTGCGTCGCGAGGTCGCGATCACCGAGGCGGAACCAAGTCGGCTCCCCGTATCGCCCAAGCATTTCGCCGGCGGCGAACGTCTCACCCTCGATGCCCCAGCCGAGCTCCCGGTTCGCGATCCCGGCGAGGGTATACATGACTGTGTCGTGGTCCGGCATGACGAGCAGGCCATGGAGCTCGAGGTCGTCGCCGGTGTTGACGACGACGGTCAACCGATCCCCGAGATGGGCCTGCAGACCGTGGGCGAGCTTCGCGCCACCGACACCGCCCGCCAGCGCGACGACCGGGCCGCGGCTGGGCCCAGCGTCAGCCACCGGCGAGGAGCGCGTCGACCTCCCCGATCCGTTCGATCGTCTCGCGGTCGTACGGCGCGGGGAGCCGGACGATGACCGTGCGGAAGCCGAGGTCCCGGTACGGCCGCAACCCGTCGGCGACCATGGCGGGCGACCCGAGAAGGACCGGCACCTGACCCACGTCCTTGGCGCCGTTGTACGCAAGCAGGGCGTCGAACGCCGCCTGGGCGTCGGCCGGGTCGTCGCGGATGACGATCGGGAAGCTGATCGTCAGCTCGATCTCCGCGCGGTCCCGTCCGACGTCGGCGCAGTGACCGTCGAGGATCGCGAGTCTCTCGGTCACTTCCTCGACCGTTCCTGCTGTATTCCAGGCGTCCCCGCGCAGGGCCGTCGTCCGCAGCGTCTTGCGCGGACCTGATCCGCCGATGAGGATCGGCAGCTTGGCCTGGATCGGACGTGGCTCGCAGAGCGCGTCGGTCATGCGGTAGAAGCGGCCCTCGTGCGTCACCCGCTCGCCGTCGAGTAGGCGCCGCATGAGCATCACCGATTCGTCGAGCCGATCCAGGCGCTCGCCGAAGCCGGAGCCCCAGTCGGGGATGCCGAACGCCTCGTGCTCGCGCTCGAACCAAGCCCCGCCGATCCCGAGCACGGCCCGCCCGGCGCTCACGTTGTCGAGCGTCGTCGCCAGCTTCGTCGTGACGCCCGGGTTGCGGAACGTGTTGGCGCCGACCATCAGCCCGAGTCGGATGCGGCTCGTGACCGCCGCGACTGCCGTCAGCGTCGACCAGCCCTCGAGGATCGGCTGCTCCCACGGCCCGAAGATCGCGAGGAGGTGATCCCAGGTCCAGACCGAATCCCAGCCATTCGCTTCGGCCGCCAGGGCGCCGTCGCGGAACTCCGGCCAGCTCGTGCGCTGCGACCAGAGCTGGGCTCCGAACCTTGTCGTCATCGCCATCTTCGTCAGTCCTCGACGTGGTCGTGGATGTTCGTCGGGCGCAGGCGGAAGCTCACCCGGCGCTGCGTTCGGAACGTGGCGATCGCGTCCTTCGCCTCGGCCGACTCGGCGCCGTGGAAGCGGCGAGCCATCGCGGCGATGTCGGCCTGGGCCTGCTCCTGGTCGTCGACCACCTCGACGGTCCCGACGAGCCCGACCCATGATTCTCTGGCGTGGTCGGTGATGGCGATCGAGACCCTTGGGTCGCGCTGCAGATTCGTCGGCCAGCGGCGGCCCTGTCGGCTGTTGATGACGACCGTGTCACCCTCGAGCAGGAACCACACGACGGCCTGCCGCGGGGCGCCGTCCTCGTCGATCGTCGCGACGGCCGCGTAGCGCGGCGTTCCGAGGAATCTGCGCACGTGGTCGGGTAGGGAGGTAATCGCGGGGAGGGCCATTGCCGCAGATGGTACGCGAGGCGCGCGGGTGGCGAGTTCGGAGCGTAGGGGGCGACCGCCCGAAACTACTTTGCGGTGACCGTCCGTGGCCGCGGCTTCGGGACCGCGGCGGCGACCTTGCGACCGACCGTGCGGCGGGCAGCGTCGAGGCGGAGCGTCTCGATCCGGCGTGGCGGGGCGGGCAGATACGCCGGCTTGCCGATGAGGTAGCCCTGGCCGAGCTCGACGCCGAGGCTCGTCAGCATCGCGAGGTCGCTCCGCTTCTCGATGCCTTCGGCGAGGAGCCGCGCGCCGATCCGACGGCCGAAGGAAACGAACGCCTCGACGAGAGCCTGCTTGGCGTCGTCGCGGGCGATGCCATGGGCGATCTCCCTGTCGATCTTGATGATCGACGGGTGAAGCGCGGCGATGAGCGAGAAGCTCGCGTAGCCGGCCCCGGCGTCGTCGATGGCGAACCCGAATCCCAGCCGGCGCAGCGCCTTGACCTGCCTCACCAGCGGAACGACGTCAGCCACCGCCTGCTGCTCCGTGCACTCGAGGGTGATGTGGCGCGGCGAGAGGCCCGCAGCGGTGACCATGGCAGCCAGGGCCTTCGCCTCGAAGTGGCTGTCGAGCAGGCTGGCTGGCGTGAAGTTGATCGCCAGCCGGAGGGACGGCAACCCGGTTTCACGGCGCGTCTGCTCGAGCTCGCCGGCTCGGGCAAGGATGAGTTTGATGATGAACGCGTCCAGCTCGATCGAGCGACCCGTATCGATTGCCGCGTGAACGATCGAGGTGATCGACTGGGGCAGCATCGGCATGTTCGGCCGGAACAGGCACTCGTACTCGTACAGAGCGCCCGTCGACAGCTCGATGATCGGCTGGAACGCAATCTGATGGACGTTCCGAAGGTTGAAGAAGTAGTCGAGGGTCTTCGTCTGGATGACCTGCGTCGACTGGGCCATCCCGATCCGATCGGCCAGACCGGACAGGAGGACGGCCTCGGACATCGCGGCGATGTGGCGGTCGCCTTCGGGCAGCGAGTCGTCAAGGTCGACGAGGCCGTAGGCCGGCGAGTGGACCAGGGCAGCGATCTCCGCGGCCAGTGCGTCGGTGAGCTCCGAGGCCGGACCGATCAGGACTGTCCCCGACTCGAGCTCCAGGACCCGACCGCCATCGATCTCCTCGGCGAGCCGGTGCGCGAAGCGGATGTCGCGCGACCACAGCAGCCGCTGGTCTTCGGTGGGCTTAGGAGGTGCAAAGAAACGCATGGGATCCAAGCTTGTCGCCGGCAGGTTGCGTCCGGACGCGGGTCTGGGAGCCCGCATAGGACATTGTGACCCCTCCTCCTCGTCGATCCGAGGCGCCAAGGGTCCCCTCCCCGGATGGGACCATGGTCACGCGAGACGCTCCCCGGCGCGGATCGGGAGGTCGAGGCGGTTCTCGGGCGGTGCCAGCGGGCAGGCCCATTTCGGGTCGAACGCGCACGAGGGCTGGAACGCGAAGTTGAAGTCGAGAACGAGAGTCCCGCGCGCCGGGTCGCCGCCGAGATCGGCCGACTTGGCCGAGTCGAGCAGATAGCGGCCGGCCGCATACGTCTCGCTGCCGCTCGTCGCGTCCCGGAACGGCAGGAAGATGCCACCCGCGTAGCCGGCCATCCAGTAGACGCCCAGCCGCCGCGCCCCATCCCTGAAGGGCACCTCCACATGGCCGATCCGGCTGAACGACATCGTGCCGCCGGCGCTGACCGGCAGGTCCATCGCGATCCCGAGCTCGCCAGTCAGCACGGCCAGGCCACCGGCCGCTTGCTCGGGGGGAGCTTCGTCGGCTGCCACGGCGACCTCGAAGCGCAGCGCGGGGTCCGCCGGATAATGCCGAGCCCAGAACCCCGCACGTTTCTCGGCCGGCACCGGCGACTGCGGATGCTCGCGAAAGAGGCGCTCCCGCGATCGCCCGCCAGAGTTCGAGCGCAGACTCCACGTCGGTCGCCGAGAGCGCCCGGACCTCGGCGTAGAGGTCGGCGATCCGGCGCCGCCAGTCGGCGAGCTGGAGGGTCTCCGACAGGCCGCGCCCGGCATCGGTGTCGGACTGCATCAGGTCCGTCGGCGAGCCGATCGAACGAGCATGATCCCGCCGATCGCGATCAGGAAGATTGGCCAAGTGTCGCTCCAGTTGATCCGTGGCATCTGGATCCCGAGCGTTTGGTCGAGCAAGTACCAGACCCCGATGGCGAGCAGGATGATTCCGACGACAATCGACGCTACGTTTGACTCGCGGCTGCGCGGCGGGCGCAAGTCGACGCCACGCTCCGGCGGACTGGGGTCGGCGGGTTCGGTCACGGGACGTACCCTCTCTGTGGATCGTCATCGTATCGGGCCCGGCTAGAATTGCGGGCGACCGGCGGCATTCTCGACAGCAGGAGGCTCAAAGGTGGTTGATCTTGCGGAGATCGGCGTGTTCGGCGGTTCCGGGTTCTACTCGCTCCTCGACGACGTCCGCGAGATCAAGGTCGACACGCCGTACGGGCCACCGTCCGATTCGTTCTTCCTGGCGATGGTCGAGCGCCGCCGCGTCGCGTTCCTGCCGCGACATGGTCGCCGCCACACGATTCCGCCCCACAAGATCAACTATCGGGCGAACGTCTGGGCGATGCGATCGCTCGGGGTCAAGGCAGTCATCTCGCCGTGTGCGGCCGGATCGCTCCAGCTCGCCGTGAAGCCGGGCGACTTTGTTGTCTGCGATCAATTCGTCGACCGGACCAATGGCCGGGCCCAGACGTTCTATGACGGCCCGATCGTGACCCACCTGTCTTCAGCCGAGACATACGACCCGGTGCTGCGAAAGATCGCGGTCGACGTCTGCCGGGAGCAGGGGATCGAGGTGCACGACGGTGGCACGGTCGTCGTGATAGAGGGCCCCCGCTTCTCGACGAAGGCCGAATCGAAGTGGTTCAGCGACGCCGGCTGGGAGGTCATCAACATGACCCAGTTCCCCGAGGCGTGGCTCTGCCGCGAGCTCGGGATGGCGGTCGTGAACATCGCCCTGATCACGGACTACGACGCCGGCGTCCACGAGGGCACGGAGGCCGTCGACGCCCGATCCGTGCTCGAGGTATTCGCCCAGAACGCCGAGCGGATCCAGAAGGTCGTCCTGGACATGATCGGGCGCTTCCCGGCCGACCTCGACGAATTGGGCGCTCTCAACGCCCTCGAGTTCACCCGCGGCGACGGTCACGTGACGGCTCCGGAGGACATCCGCCTCTTCCGGACCGGGCTGTAGGGGAGTGGCGGCCCCACCTTCGCAGTGGCCAAAGTTCTGGCCGCGAGGAAGGATCCGGTGACCGAGCGCCTGCCGATCGGGGTGGTCCTGGGCACGATCGGGGTCGACATCGGCTGGTGGCTGGACAGCGCCCGACGCCTCGATGTGGCCGGGTATGCCGGCGTGTGGTCGTGGGACCACTTCGTCAGCCGAGGGGTGAAGACGGATCCGGTGCTGGAGGCCTGGACGACATTGACGGCGGCGGCGATGGTCACCGAGCGCATTACGGTCGGGACGTTCGTGGCGAACGTGATGAACCGCCACCCGGCGGTCCTCGCCAGGATGGCCACCATGCTCCAGGCGGCGAGCAACGGGCGGTTCGTCCTCGGGATCGGGATCGGCGGGCACCCCGCCGAGCACGAGGCTTATGGCGTCCCGTTTCCGCCACCCGAAGAGCGGGCACTCCACCTCCGGGAGGCCGTCGCCGTGCTCCGGGCGCTCTGGACCGGCGGGCCGGTCTCGCTCGGCGGCCGGTTCTACCCGCTCGCGGAGGCTCATGCCTATCCGATCCCCGAACCTGCGCCCCCGATTCTGATCGGGGCGGGCACGCCGGCCGGCGTCCGGCTCGCGGCGGAGATCGGCGACGGCTGGGCCGCGGAGTCGGACACGTTCCTCGATCTGGAGCCGCGCTACCGCGAGGCCCTCGAGGCCGCCGGCCGTGAGCGATCCCAGCAGCGGGTCGTCCTGGGATTCGGTGGACGGCGCAAACGCGGCGCCGATCCACTTGCCGCCGACCCGCTCCTCGTCGCCCCGCGCGACGAGCTGGCGCGCTGGTTCGCCGCCGGCGCCGACGACATCCTCCTCACCGCTCGGACGACGGCTGACGTGGATGCCCTCGTCCGCGCCGTCGATCGGTGGTAGCCGGCCCGAGCCAACGCCGCCCGCCTCGCGGCCACCTTCATGGCACGATGACTCCGCGATGACGACTCCGACGTCCAGCCCGATCGCGCAGGATCCGCCGGCGGCTCCGACCCACCCCTGTGCGCGCTGCGGCGCTCCGGTCGCCCTCGACGTCGGACTGTGCGAGCGCTGCAATCCGCTGGGGCTTAAGGACTCGGCGAGCTCGCAGGTCCACGGCACGATTTTCGTGGCCGTCGGCCTCGCAATCGTCGGCCTCGCAATCCTCGCCCGCCTCGCCGTCAGTGGTATCGGCCCTTTCAGGGCTGAAATGGTGGACGTCAAATCGGCCGACGGCGGGCTGGTCGTCTCCTTGCGGGTTACGAACGAGGGCTCGAGTGCCGGCACCACGACCTGCCGGATCATCGACCCGTCGGCGGGCGGCAGTGGGAAGTCCGCGTTCGTCCTGACGGCGCGGATCGCTCCGGGGGCGACCATCGAGTTCGACCACCGGGTGCTGGAATTCGGGACGACGGTCCGCCCGCTCGCGGTTGACTGCGCCGCGCCGTGAGCGAGTTCGACAACGATCTCGCCTTCGCGACCGCCATCGTCATCACGGCCGGTCGGCTGATCATGGATCGGTACGAGCGCGTCGAGCGGGTCGACTACAAGAGCGCCCGCGACATCGTGACGGAAGTCGATCACCTCAGCGAGGAGCTGATCATTAGGGCGATCCGGAAGCGCTTTCCGGGCGACGCGATCCTCGCCGAGGAGTCGGGCGAGCACGCGACGGGGAGCGGCGAAGGCCCGACGAGCGGGACCGGCCGCGTGTGGATCATCGACCCGGTCGACGGGACGATCAACTATGCGAACGGCATCCCGTTCTTCTGCGTGTCGCTGGGGCTGGTGGTGGACGGCCGACCCGCCGCGGGCGTCGTCCTCGACCCGACCCGGAATGAGCTGTTCGCGGCCACGGCCGACGGCCCGGCGACCCTGAACGACCGCGTGATCGAGGCCTCCGAGAAGGACAAGCTGACTGACTTCGTGATCCAGATGTCGCTGTCCGGACGGGCCGCGGCGACGCGGGCCCGGGCCGTCCGGAAGGAGATCCGCATCTCGCGGTCGATGGGTTCGTCCGCCCTGGCACTCGCCTACGTCGCGAACGGCCGATTCGACGCCTTCATCCAGCAGGGCGGCATGTCGAACTGGGACATCGCGGCGGCGGGCCTCATCGCGGAACGAGCGGGAGCGACGGTGACGAGCGTCGACGGCGGCGGCTGGTTCGACATCACGCGGGCGGCGAGGGCCGTCAGTGCCTTGGCCGCCCCTTCCGCTCACCACGGGAGGATCCTCGAGCTGATCCGCTGATCCGCTGATCGGCGAGGAGTGCCCGCTACTCGCCCAGCCAGCGATGGGGGCGGGATCGGAGACGCGTCAAGCCCCACTCCTCGCAGAACGCCTCCCAGCGATCGCGCGGTGCGCCGTCCCAGCGCAGGTCCTCCGCTGACTTCTGGGCGATCGGCACGCCGTCCGCCGACGTTCGCAGCCTCGCAAGGTCGCGGTACAGCTGCGCCTCCGCCCAGTGGTCGCGGAGCGTGGCCGCCAGGACCGGCGCGCCGCGCAAGCTCGGCACCTCCCAGTGGCTCGCCCGCGGCGGGATCTCTTCGAGCGACGGGTAGACCGTCAGCACCGCCGCCGCCGACTTCGCGCCCCAGCCGGGCAGGCCCGGGAAGCCGTCGGACGAGTCGCCGACGAGCGCGAGCCAGTCGGGGATCGATGTGGGTGCGACGCCCCACTTCGCCCGAACGCCGGCGTCGTCGTAGGTCAGCCCGCGCCGCCTGTCCCACAGGACGACCCGCGAATCGTCGACCAGCTGGGCCATGTCCTTGTCCGGCGTGCAGACGAGAATCCGCTCGACGGCCGGGTCCGCTGCGAACCGGTCGGCCGCCGCCGCGATCGCGTCGTCGGCCTCCCATTCGACCATCGGCCAGAGCACGATCCCGAGCGCCTCGATGGCCGCCTCGGCGATCGGGAACTGGGCGAGGAGCTCCGGCGGCATCCCGGCGCTCGACTTGTAGCCCGGGTAGAGGTCGTTGCGGAACGACTCGATGACGCGATCCGTTGCCGCGCCGACGTGCGTCGCGCCCTCCTCGCGGAGGAGGTAGAGGAGCTGGTCGCAGAGCCCCGACACGCCCGAGAGGATCGTCCCGTTCGTCCCGCGCACGTCGGGCCGCGGCGCGTAGTGCGCCCGGAAGAGCTCGTAGGTCGCGTCGACGAGGTGGAGTTGCATGTGTCAGCGCATCCGCGTTTGCCAGACGGTCACGCCGGCCGCCCGCATGTCGTCGACCGCCCGCTCGCCGTCGCCCGTTTTGATGTCTACAGCGCGGACGGCATCGCTCAGCAGGTAGGTCTCGAAGCCCAGGCCCGCCGCATCGGTTGCGGTCGCCTTGACGCAGTAGTCGGTCGCGAGCCCGCAGACGACGACCCGCCGGATGTTACGAGCTCGGATGAGGCCCTCGAGCTCCGTCGGCGTGGTTTCGCCGCTTGCCGGGTCCCGCGTCGTGAATCCGGAGTAGCCGTCTTCGCCGTTGACACCCTTTCGGACGCGCGCCCCTGCCACCTCGGCGAGGGCCGGATGCAGCTCCGCGCCCCATGTCCCCGCGACACAGTGGACGGGCCAGACGCCGCCGTCCTTGGCGAAGTGCGGCGTCGACGGCGGATGCCAGTCCTGGGTGTACGCGACGAAGCCGCCGGCCGCCCCGACGGCCGCGATCTCGCCGTTGATCGTGGGCACGATCGCGTCGCCACCCGCAACAGATAACCCGCCGGCTGGATCCGCAAAGTCATTCTGGACGTCGACGACGATCAGTGCCGTCTGGGGGTCATAGCGCTGCACGCGGTAACGCTACCGCAGGTGGCGGACAGAGTAAGGCGGCGGCCCCGCGTGGGTGCCGCCGCCTTTGAGGAGGGAGGGTGCGGTCAGGCCGGCTCGCGCCGGAAGACACGAACGGCCGCGAGGATGATCGCCTCGAGGATCGTCCAGCCGATGAGGGCGAGGACCGCCGTGAGGTCGAAGACCGAGCCAGCCGCAGTGAGCGCCTCGGTTCGCAGGATGCCCTCGAACGGGGCCACGAAGATCTGGCTCGCATCCAGGATGAACGACACCAAGGCGTTGCCTTCCCGGGCGTCCATCAGGAGCAGGACGATCCGCAGGAGGATCAGCGCCTGGATCACGCCGAAGATGAAGATGACGATCCGGCTGGCGACCGTGCCGCCGCTCGGGCGCATCTCGACGGTCCGGCTGGTGACCGCTGTGCTGGTGGTGGGGGCGGTGGCGGGCGTGTCAGTCTCGTCCCGCTGGACCACCGTTCGTTCGTCGTAGGTCATCGTTTGTTGCCTCCCATCCGAGCGTCGCGCCCGTTTCGGGCGCCCTGCAACTTGGTATCGGTTGTCGGGCCCCCGTCAGCCGACCGGGGCTGCCTCATCTATCGGGCGGATGGTGGGATTGGCCTCCGGCGCTTCGGGCGCGGACTCAGCGGTACCGTCACCGCTACTTGCCTGGCCCGGCCCCTCGACGTCGAGGAGGTAGCCAATGCCCTGGAATGTCTTGATCCGACCCGGCTCGCCCGGCTTCGCGCCGAGCTTCCGGCGGACCCGGCTGATCCAGACTCGGAGGTACTGGAGGTCATCGCGGTATTCCGGTCCCCAGACCTTGGTCAGGAGCTCGGTATGGAGGACGACCTTGCCCGGGTGAGTCGCGAGGTGCTGAAGGAGCAGCCACTCGGTTCGTGACAGCTGGACGAGCTCGCCGTTGCGCCGGACCATCCGTCGCTCGAGGTCGATCTCGATGTCGTCGAACGCGAGGACGCCGGCGCCCGGCTCGACGCCGGAGGAGCGACGAATCACTGCGCGGACGCGGGCCGCGAGCTCGTCGGGGTGGAACGGCTTGGCGATGTAGTCGTCAGCGCCGAGGTCCAGGCCCTTCGCCTTGTCGGCGGTCGCGCCCTTGGCCGTGAGCAGGATGACCGGCACCGGCCGCTGCTCGCGCAGCTGCCGCATGACCTCGATCCCATCGAGATCCGGCATGACGATATCGAGGAGGACGATGTCGGGGCGGACCTCCTCGGCCTTGGCGAGGGCGTCCTCACCTCCGGTAGCGGTCACGACCCGGAAGCCCTCTTCGCTCAGCGCGATAGAAACCAGCTTCGTGATCCGCGGCTCGTCATCGGCGACGAGCACCAATGGCTGTGTACCCACGCCACACCTCTCTCTTCAAGGGCACTGATAGTGACTGGTGGATGCAAGTACCCGGGAGGGCACCCTGTCGTCGTTCGCTAGGAGGCCGGGGGTGCAGAGACGGCCGGCGGGTTCACCGTGTTGTTGTTGGTGTTGGTCGTAGTCGACGGCGCGGCACCCGGCCCGAGAGCGAAGTACCAGACCGCAACGAGCAGAACGACGATGCCGATGACGGCGAGGATGGCGCCCATGCCGGAACCCCCGCCCTTTTCGACGACGACGGTGTCGTGATCGTCAGCCATGGTGGTGTCTCCAATAAGCGGCCGAGAATCTCGGCACGGAAGGTTCATTTCGCCCGCGGGCGACCTGGCACCCATCGTCGGTGGCCCGCCGTCGCGCCCAATCAGGTCCGACATTGCAAAACCGTTGCAGGGGCATATCAATGTGGCCGTTTCACGCAGGTGCTCGACTTGCCTCCGGTCGGTCCGCGCCGCCGCCTGACGCGATCGGCTACGCTGGCCGCATGAGCTTCTCGACGGAGGATCTCGACCTGCTCGACCGGACGCAGGAGATCGGGATCGAGACCCAGGCGCCCGAGAAGGCGGCGAGGCGGACCGTCATCTGGGTCGTCGTCGACGATGGCGAGGTGTTCGTCCGGACGTACCGCGGAGCCGGGTCACGTTGGTTCCGTGACATCGAGGCCAATCCGGCGGTCGCCGTCCATGTCGGCGGCAAGCGCCTGCCGGCGACGGCGATCCCGGCGACCGATCCTGACTCGATCGAGCGAACGAGCGCCGGCTACCTGCGCAAGTACTCCGGCGACCCGGCGGCAAAGGTCATGATCAAACCGGACATCCTCGACACGACACTGCGGCTCGAGCCAGCCTGAGCGCCACCCGACACGAGGCCCCGATGTACTTCGACGAATTCAAGCACCAGCTCCCGGACATCGATCCGGATGAGACCTCCGAATGGCTCGCCTCGTTCGACCAGCTCGTCGAGCAGGAAGGCGAAAGTCGCGCGCGGTTCCTTGTTTACAAGCTGCTCAAGCGCGCGCGGCAGCTCCACGTCGGGCTGCCCCCGCTGACCCAGACCCGTTACATCAATACGATCAGCCCGGAGCAGGAGCCGTTCTTCCCGGGGGACGAGCAGCTCGAGCTCCGGATCCGGCGGATCGTCCGCTGGAACGCTGTGGCGATGGTCCTGCGAGCCAATAGCCGCTTCGCCGGGATCGGCGGCCACCTCGCCACCTATGCCTCCGCCGCGTCGTTGTACGAGGTCGGCTTCAACCACTTCTTCCGCGGCAAGGACAACGACCAGGCGGGTGACCAGATCTTCTACCAGGGCCACGCGGCACCGGGGATCTACGCCCGGGCGTTCCTCGAGGGCCGCCTGACGGAGGACCAGCTCGACCACTTCCGGCGCGAGACGGTTCCCGGTCAGGGCCTCCCGTCGTACCCGCATCCGCGGCTCATGCCGGACTTCTGGGAATACCCGACGGTCTCGATGGGGATCGGGCCGATCAGCGCGATCTATCAGGCGCGGTTCAACCGCTATCTCCAGAACCGCGGCCAGCTCGACACGTCCGGTTCCCGCGTCTGGGCGTTCCTCGGCGACGGCGAGACGGACGAGCCCGAGTCGCTCGGGGCGTTGAGCCTCGCCTCACGCGAGGGCCTCGACAACCTCACGTTCGTCGTCAATTGCAACCTCCAGCGCCTCGATGGGCCGGTTCGGGGCAACGGCAAGATCATCCAGGAGCTCGAGTCGACGTTCCGTGGCGCCGGCTGGAATGTCATCAAGGTGATCTGGGCCCGGGAGTGGGACGAGCTCCTCGCCCGCGACGTCGACGGCCTCCTCGTTCAGCAGATGAACGAGACGCTCGACGGCGAGTTCCAGAAGTTCTCGGTCGCCGGCGGCGCCTACATCCGGGAGCACTTCTTCGGGCCGGACCCGCGGCTGCGCAAGCTCGTCGAACATCTCTCCGACGACGACCTCGCCAGGCTCCGCCGCGGCGGCCACGACTATCGCAAGGTCTACGCGGCATACAAGGCCGCAACCGAGTCGACGGGCGCACCGACGGTGATCCTCGCCAAGACGGTGAAGGGTTGGACGCTCGGACCCGGCGTCGAGGCGCGCAATATCACCCATCAGGCGAAGAAGCTGTCCGAGGCGGAGCTGAAGATCTTCCGTGACCGGATCGAGCTGCCGATCCCGGACTCCAAGATCAAGGACGCCCCGTACTACCACCCGGGACCCGATTCGGAGGAGGTCCAGTACCTCCGCGAACGACGGCGAGCTCTGGGCGGCGAGATCCCGAAGCGGATCGTCCGCTCGAAGCCGCTGCCGTCGCCGTCTGACGCCGTCGACAAGGAGTTCGCTGGCGGTTCCGACACGGCCGTCTCGACGACGATGGTCTTCACCCGGATCCTCCGCAACCTTCTCCGCGACAAGGAGCTCGGTTCCCGGATCGTGCCGATCATCCCTGACGAGGCACGGACGTTCGGCATGGATCCGCTATTCAAGGAAGTCGGAATCTACGCCGCGCTGGGCCAGCGATACGACCCGGTCGATTCGGAGCTGCTGCTCTCGTACCGCGAGGCGGTCGATGGTCAGGTCCTCGAGGAGGGGATCACCGAGGCGGGCTCGATGGCCAGCCTCCAGGCCGCGGCGACGTCGTATGCGACCCACGGCCATCCGATGATCCCGTTCTACATCTTCTACTCGATGTTCGGATTCCAGAGGACGGGCGACCAGATCTGGGCGCTGGCCGATGCCCGCGGACGCGGGTTCATGATGGGCGCCACCGCCGGCCGGACCACGCTCGCGGGTGAGGGCCTCCAGCACGATGACGGCCACTCGCACATCCTCGCCTCGACCGTCCCGAACGTGCGCGCCTACGACCCGGCCTACGCCTACGAGCTCGCGGCGATCGTGCGCGACGGCATCGATCGGATGTACCTCAAGGGCGAGGACGTCTTCTACTACGTCACGCTCCACAACGAGAATTACCCGCAGCCCAAGAAGCCCGACGGAATCGACGACGGGCTGATCCGCGGCATCTACCGGCTGCGCGAGGCGCCCGACCTGGGCCGCAAGGCGCAGCGGGCACGGCTCGTCGGGTCAGGCTCGATCCTGCAGGGGGCGGTGGCGGCCCAGGAGTTGCTCGCGGAGAAGTTCGGGATCGCGGCGGAGGTGTACTCGGCGCCGTCGTTCCCGCTCCTTCGCCGCGACGCGCTTGCTGCGGAGCGCTGGAACCGGCTCCATCCGACCGAGACGCCGCGAGTGCCCTACGTCGCGACGGTTCTCGGGCCGGACGGCGGCCCGATCATCGCGGCGACGGACTGGCTGAAGGCCCTCCCGGACATGGTCTCGCGCTGGCTGCCGCCGTACTACGTCGCACTCGGCACCGACGGCTTCGGGCGGAGCGGGACGCGCGAGGATCTTCGATCGCTGTTCGAGATCGATCCTCCGCACATCGCCGCGGCGACGGTTGTCGAACTCGCCCGTTGCGGGGCGATCCCCGCCGAAAAGGCGGCCGACGCGATCCGCGAGCTCGGCATCGACCCGGAGAAGCTCGACCCCGTCGCGCTGTAGGCGCCCGCCGCCGTGGGCTTCCGCCGGGAGAATTGCTCCTCTCCTGGCGATGCCGTTCTTTGCATACCGGAGCGGGTGATGCGACGAACGGCATCGCCGAGGCATGCGTTTGATTCTGCGGGCCGTCACGCGCCTGAAACGCACATCGGATTTCCTGACGTTTGGCTGCGGGGGCCTGCTCCGTACCGTCGTGTGGCCGGCGTCGGTTGCGTCGGTGACAGCCGGCCGAATGTCGGCGCAACCATTCGACAAAGGAGATACGGACATGGGACACGACCACGATCCGGGCCACGGCGAGCCGGGCCACGTCCACGATGAGAACTGGAACCGCGGCATGATGCGGACCGACGACACCGCAGCCGAGAACGAAGAGGGCGGCGGCGAGGCCATCGGGGCCGGCGCTGGCGCTCTTGGCGGCGCGGCCGTCGGCATGGCCGTCGGCGGCCCTCCCGGCGCGGTCGTCGGCGGCGCAATCGGCGCCCTCGGCGGTGCGGTCGCGGGTGAGGCGGCTGAAGGCGACGACGAGGCCGGCGCGGGCGCCGGTGGCGTGGCCGGTGGACTCGCTGGTGCGGCCATCGGTGGCGCGGTCGCTGGGCCCCCCGGTGCGGTCGTCGGTGGCGCGGTTGGCGCGGCCGGTGGCGCCGGCGTCGGCGACCAGGCCGAGGAAGAGGCCGAAGAGACCGGCAAGGCCGACTACGTCGACCCGCGGAACATCTAGGCCCTATCGCGGGCGTCGCCACGACGGTGGCGCCCGCTCGCATCCCAGCCGGCCGGAGCCGTGGCGACACGGACCCGGTCGGCTGTTACTGTGATCAGTCCTGAAGGTTTCTCAATGACAAGATCCCTGCGAATCGCCCAGGTCGCCCCGCCCATCGAGCGCGTCCCACCCGAGATGTACGGTGGCACGGAGCGCGTTGTCCACGAGCTCATCGTCGAGCTCGTTCGACGCGGCCACGATGTCACGACGTTCGCGTCGGGCGACTCCGACGTCCCGGGCCGCCTGGTGCCGACCGTGCCCCAGTCGCTCCGCCCGGCCGGCTTCGGCGACGACCCGTCCGGTTTCATGCTTTCGACGATGCTGACGGTGCTCGACCACGAGAACGAATTCGATGTCATTCACAGCCATCTCGAGTGGTCGAGCCTGATCCTGGGACGGGCTGCGCGACAGCCGATCGTGGCCACCTTCCATGGTCGCCTTGATCTGCCGTGGGCGACGGATGTGCTTGGCGCGCCGAACGACATACGACTCGTGGCCATCAGCGAGTCCCAGGCGCGGACGCATCCAAATCTCGACTGGGCCGTCATCCACAACGGCCTTGACCTCTCGGGCGCTCCATTCGAGCGACGCCGGTCATCTGACGATCTTTGTTTCGTCGGGCGGGTCAACCCGGAGAAGGGGATCGTGGAGGCGATGGAGGTCGCCAAGCTGAGCGGTCGCCGGCTGCGAATCGCCGCCAAGATCGGCACGACACCCTCGGAACGCGCGTACAACGACGAGGTCTTCCAGCCAGCCCTCAAGGCCGCTGGCTCCAGCGTCGAGTTTCTCGGCGAGCTGTCGGGCCGCGACCGCGATCGACTCCTCGCGTCGAGCTACGCAGTGCTGATGCCGGGCTCATGGCCGGAGCCGTTCGGGCTCGTGGCGATCGAATCGCTCGCCTGTGGCACGCCGGTCCTGGCCCGGCGCGTCGGCGGCCTTGCCGAGATCATCCGCGACGGCGTCGACGGCTTCTTCGGTGACGACGTTACCCAGCTGGCATTCCTCGTGCCGCAGGTTGCCGAGCTCGACCGGAAGGCGATCCGCAAGTCGGTCCTCGATCGCTTCTCGGCGGCGAGGATGGCGGATGGCTACGAGGCCCTCTACCGTCGCGTCCTCGAGGCCGGCGATTCGGCCGAACCCGGCGACGGCGACGAGGCCGAGGAGACCGGCGAAGCGGTCGGTCCAGGAGAAGCCCAGGGTCGGGTCGTCGACATGGCTAGCCGACGCTCCGGCTCGGCGTCCTAGCGTCCTCAGGCGCTCCGCATCGCCCGGCGGAGCAGAACCCACGAGATCCCGATGAATGCCACCGCGAGCCCTCCGAGCGCCGCGATGGGCCACGCCTCGGTCACCGCTCCGCGGAGCATCACATCGCCGATGAGCCGGATCCCGTGAGTCACCGGCAGGATGCCCGTCAGGGTGCGGACCGGTTCGGTGAACTCGTCGGTGCCCAGGACGAAGCCAGAGAAGAACACCGACGCGAGCAGGACGAGCAGCGAGAGCTGAACCGCCTGACGCTCGGAATCAGAGACCGCGGCGATCAGCAGCCCCAGGCCCAGCGAGGCAACCACGAGCAGCCCGACGACCCCCGCGAGCAGGGCTGGGTCGCCGAGCATCGGCACGCCGAACGCGCCCACGAGGAGCAGCAGCGTCCCCATCGCGATCGCGGCGCTGAAGAGACCGAAGGCCAGGAGCTTGCCGATGATCAGCTCCAGCGTGGTGATCGGTGAGACCCGGAAAAGCTCGAACAGTCCGGTCGTCCGCTCGCGAACAACGGACAGGGCAACGAGCGTGGCCGCCATGTGCTGGAGGATGAGGGCCAGGACGGCGGTCCCGAAGAACTGGACCACGCCCGGCTTCGAGGGCGCGATGTTCTCGACTTCGGCCTTCGTCGGCGCGGCGACGACTTCGGGTGGGATCTGGGCGGCCTCCTCTGCGCCCCTGCTGAGGGCATAGGTCTGGCCTTCCTCGGCGATCCGTTCGACGATGATCCGGTTGACCTCGCGTTCGAGCCCGCGGCCGAGGAAGACCGCGTAGTTCTGGTCGACCGGATCGATGGCATTCACTCGGACCTTGATGACCGACTGCTTGCCTGATCGGAAGTTCTCCTCCACGTCGGACGGCGCCACGAGGACGACGTCGATAGCTCCATCGCGGAGTCGGGCATCGGCCGACGCCTCGTCCATCGTGACCTCGACGACCTCCAGGCCGGCCCCAGAGATCTCGTCGTACGACGGGACGTCGGTTGGCAGCGCGGTCCCCTCGGGGAGGACGATCACCGTCGTGAGCGGCCGTCGATACCCGCTGTAGCCGATGCCGAAGACCGCCATGATCAAGAACGGCCCGAGGATCAGGCTGAGCAGGGCTCCAGGCCGACGGACGACTTCGACGAGCTCCTTGCCGACGAACGCCAGGATTCGGGTCAGCGTCTTGAGGACCCTCATGCCACGCTCTCCCGGGGGCCCGCCGCATCAGATTTGGTGTGATTCTCATTGGCCCGCGCTACGAGCTCGGCGAAGATCTCGTCGAAGCTGAGGCGAAGCTCGCGGGCCGACACGACCTCGGCGCCCGCTTCGCCGACGGCGTCGACGACGGTCGGCAGGCCGGTCGCTGCGTCCTCGACCCGGATCCGCAGCTCGCGTGGCCCGATCTGCTGGACGTGGTGAACCCCCGGAACCTTGTCGAGGGCGGTGCCGTCGAACAGTTCGGCTGTCTCGATCTCGATCGCGTCCCCACCGAGTGCCGTCCGTCGTAGCTCCTCCGGTGGCGCCACGGCGATGAGGCGGCCATTCACGATGAGCGCAACCTCGTCGCACTCCTCCGCTTCGTTGACGTACTGGGTCGTGATTAGGAGCGTCCGTCCCGCATCGCGCAGGCGATGGAGCTCCTCCCAGACCGTCGCTCGGAGGAGGGGGTCAATGCCGGCGGTGGGCTCATCGAGGATTAGAAGAGCCGGATCGTGGACGAGCGCACACGCGAGCTCCAGCCGTCGCTGCATGCCGCCGGACAGCCGGCTCGCCCGGCGGTTCCGTGCATCCCACAGATCAAGGAGCTTCAGGACCTGCTTTGTCCGCCGCCGGCGGCGCGGCCAGAGGAGGCCGAACAGGCTCGCCACGAAGTCGACGTTCTCGCGGCCGGTGAGGTCCGGATAGAGCGTAAACAGCTGGGGCATGTAGCCGATGCGCTCCCTCGTTGATCGGCGGAACCTCGTCGGTCGCTCCCCGAGGACGCTGATCTCGCCGGTCGTCGGCTGCAGAGCGCCGGTGATCATCCGGATCGTCGTCGTCTTGCCGGAACCGGAGGGCCCGATAACCCCCAGGATCGTGCCCTGTTTGACGACCAGGTCGATGTCGCGGACGACCGTCCGATCGTCGAACGCGCGAGAAACGCCCCGTACGAATACGACGTCGTCGGGCCCCGGCATGTCGCCCATCGCTGCTTGCTGCTGTGCTTCAGGCGGTGCGGCAGCTTCAGCGGGAGCCCGACCTTCCGCTGGAACGGCCTCGCCCGCGGGAGATGTCGCTTCCCCGTCCTCGAGCTCGGTCGTGCCATCGGCGTCGGACGCCTGGTCGCGACGGGGATCCTCTACGGGACGCTCGTCGGTCATGGGGTACAACTCCCGTGTGTGCAGGGAACCCGGGCCGCTGCGTTGGGCGCACGCCCGGCGGTCGGAGTATCCGTGGCCGACCATCCAATCGGACCGCGCCGTGGGCTCGTCCGCGCTACGTCAACATGACGATCGTGGCGAACGGCTGCAAGATGTCTGCGACTCGGCCGCCGCGCGGACAGCTTGTTGCGACACGCCCGGGCGCCCATCCTCGGCGCGTGACTGACCCCTCCACCACCGCTCCCGGCCTGCGCCACTCCACGGATCGCGACCCAGGTATCCGCCGCCGGCGCTCGGGTCGGGGCTTCTCCTATCGCGCCCGAAACGGCCGCCCGATTCGCGATCCCGAGACGCTCGAGCGGATCCGAAAGCTCGCGATCCCGCCGGCCTGGACCGATGTCTGGATCTGCCCGTCCCCGACAGGCCATCTCCAGGCGACAGGTCGGGACGCGCGTGGTCGCAAGCAGTACCGGTATCACGCCCGCTACCGCCGCCGACGCGAGGCCGCGAAATACGAGCGGCTTCTGGCCTTCGCCAAGGCCCTGCCCGCGATTCGCAAGCGCGTCGATAGGGACCTCGCACGACCGAAGATGTCGCGCGAGAAGGTCCTTGCGGCCGTTGTCCGGCTGCTCGAATTGACGCTCATCAGGGTCGGCAACGACGAGTATGTCCGCTTAAATCGCTCGTTCGGCTTGACGACACTGCGCAACCGTCATGCGACCGTTCGCGGATCGTCACTCCGCTTCCGCTTCCGCGGGAAGTCGGGTCAGCAGCACGAGGTGAGCCTCCGCGATCGCCGCCTCGCGGCCGTCGTTCGCCGCTGCCGCGACTTGCCCGGCCAGGAGCTGTTCCAGTACATCGACGAGGACGGTGAGGTCGTCGACGTCCGTTCCGACGATGTGAACGATTATCTCCGCGACATCGCGCCAGATGTCACGGCGAAGGACTTCCGGACGTGGGCCGGGACAGTCCTCGCCTTCCGGGCGCTGCGTGCACTTGATGCGCCAAGGACGGATGCCGAGGGCCGCCGGAACGTTCTGGGGGCGATGCGCGAAACGGCCGATCTGCTGGGCAATACCGTCGCCGTCTGCCGCCAGGCGTACGTCCACCCGATCGTGGTCGAGGCTTACCTCGACGGTCGACTCAGCGGCGCGCTCGTCCGCGCCGCCGAGGAGTCCGAGGAGCCGCCCGCGGGCACGACACCCGCCGAAGAGCAGGCCGTGGCCGAGCTCCTGCGACAGCGATTACGCGACGACGCGTCGCGTGTCAGGAAGGCAGGCTAGACGATGGCGATTCTTGCTGGCGTCGTCGGATTCGTCGGCCGGTTCGCCGGCAAGGTCCTGACGACGATGCTCGGCTGGGCCTCGACGCTCCTGTTCGGGCGAGTGCCGAGCGATCGCCAGATCGTCCTCGCGCTCATCACCTTCGGCTCCGTCATCTGGGCCGCCCTCGCGATCGGCGTGCTGCTGCCATACGTGGGTGCCTTCCTCGTCGCTGCAGTCCCAGCTCCGGGCGTCGTGTCGGAGGATTTGCTGCGGGTCGGGATGCTGATCGGGGCGCTGGTTGTCCCGGCGTTCGTCGGGATTGCCTCGATCTTCGTCGTTGAGCCCGCGTCGCGGCCGAAGGGCGTCGGCATCATTGCCCAGGTCCTGCGCGGCTACCCAGTCAGTGCGGCACTGGCGGTGACACTGGTCCTTCTCGGACTCGTCGGGATCGCCCGTTTCGTTCACCACCTGACGCTCCGCTGGACGGACGCCCACGTAGCCGTCGTCGTCCGGCCCGGCGGCTACGAGCAAGTCGTCGCCGACCTGGAGCGAGCTCTCGACGACGCCGGTCTGGCCGTGAGTCGGCGGCCTGCCCCGGCCGTGCTGGCGGTCCCCGGACGCCTCCTCGGATCGATTGCCGGGCCGGGTGTCCGATCACTGGTCCCGGAGAGCCTCGTCCAGCTCGCGGGAGATGGTCTCGAGGTGGGCCTGTACCCCTCGGATATCGCGATCTCCGGGGACAGGATGAGGGTTGCCCGGGCCCGGGCGGCGATCGCGAGCCGGCTCATCGCCACCGCCGCCTGGATGACGACGACGGCCGAGGCCCAGGAGATCGAGGCGCGACTGGAACGGCTGGCGGCGGCGCGGTCGGCCGGCGGAGAGCCCGGTGCCGCATCCGCCAGCGACAGCGAGAGCGCGGCGGTCGACATGGCGGCCGAGCTTCGCTCGATCGACGAGGCCTTGGCCACCTTGCCGATCCCGCACGAGGAATGGGAGGTCCTCTACCGGGAACGGCTCCAGGTCGAACGCGATCTGCTCGCCGGCTCGCGACCCGGAGCGTCCTTCCCGGGCGGCGGGCCAAGGACGCTGGCGCCGGATCGGAATGGACGGGGGCGGGAAGCCGACGCCCTGCCCGATTGGCTGCCTGCCGCCATCGCAGCCGGCGGCTTCGTCTTGACGGCCGCGGACGTCGCCTTGGCCCTTGCTGAGCGGCTGCGTCGCCATTGACGGTTCGCGGCGGTGGCTACCCCGGTTCGTAGCGCGGCAAAGCGAACCCGAACTCGGCCCCGCCGCCGTCACGGGGCGTGACCCAGACCCGGCCGTGCATCGCCTGGACGAGGCGACGGCACACGAACAGCCCGATGCCGACTCCCGACGCGCGCGCGGCCGTGTCGTCACTCAGCGCGAAGCTCGTCTCGAGCTCCTCCGGGGTGAGATTCGGGCCCCGATCGAGGACGGTCAGCGACACCTCATCCTCTCCCTCAGCCAGGCGGATCACGACGGGTGCTCCCGCCTGAGCGAACCGCGACGCGGCCGTGACGAGATTGCGGACGACCTGCTCGACGTAGACCGCGTCGCCCGCAACAGCCGCTGGTTCGGTCGCGCCGGCGGTGACGATCGGGACGTCCGGGGACCGGCCGCGGGCGACCCTGATCGCGCCCTCGACCACGCGCTGGAGGAGAATCGGCTCCTCCGAGAGCTCCAGGAGGTGCTGCTCCGCGCGAGTCAGGACGAGCAGATCCTCGACGACGTCGTAGAGACGGGCCGCCTCGGCGCTGATGTCCCGCGCGATCTCCTGGGAGCCGCGGACCATGGTGGGATCCCGCCGGGCGAGGACGCGGCTACCCGCATAGATGGTCGTGATCGGCGTTCGGAGCTCATGCGACAGGATCGAGAGGAAGGCCCGTCGCTCCGCGCGGTCCTCGCGGGCCGCGGTCACATCGCGCAGGACGATGATCTTGCCGCCCTTCTCGCTCGCTTCGGCGCCCGCGTCCATGCGCTCCACGGGAAACGTCCGGAGCTCGAACCAGCGGTTCGGCAGGGCTCGTGGACGGAGCATCACCGGCTCGTCCCGGGCCTGGCTTCCGGGCAGCCGCTCGAACCGCGACAGGAGATCGCCGGCGTCTTGTACGGGTTTGCCCGCGAACAGCCGGTCCGCCGCGGGATTGACGATGCGTACCTGATCGCCGGGATCGCAGACGAGGACCGCCTCGGGCATGGCATCGATGACGGCGCGCAACTCCGGCGGCGGGCCTGAAGCCTGGGCAGCTGGGGCGACGGCGGAGCGCGCGGCGACGCGGCCGGGTCGATGGCGTCGACCGGCGACGGGCTCTCGTTCTTGCATCTGGGGCCGGTCTCCTTTCCACGTCCCGTCCAGAGCATCGGTCGGGAGGGGTGCGATCCGGACCGGCGATCCAACGAGGGCCGTTAAGGGCGCATCGCAGCCGACCGGCCTTGAATGCGGTCCAGGGGGCCTGTGACAGCTCCGCACAGGCCGCGCGGCGGTCCCTGCCGCTGTGCAACGCACGTGTCATCCCGATGAACCCACCGTAGCGTCCGCGGCACTCCTCCTGCCGTGAACTGAGTGATGGGAACCGGCGCCGCCGGCCCCCAGATCTTGGAGGACCGGAATGAACGCGATCACGATGCTTACCGACGATCACCGAGCCGTGAAGGAGCTTCTCAGCAAGCTCGAGACGACGACCGAACGCGGGGTCAAGACCCGCGAGGAGCTCTTCACCCGCATCAAGGCCGACCTCACCGTCCACGAAATCATCGAGGAAGAGATCTTCTATCCGGCGCTGAAGGAGCACCCGAAGGCCAGGGACATCGTCCTCGAGGGATACGAGGAGCACAACGTCGTCGACACGCTCATGAGCGAGCTGTCGGCGCTTCCCTTCGACCACGAGACGTGGGGCGCCAAGGCCAAGGTGATGCAGGAGAACATCGAGCATCACATCGAGGAGGAAGAGGGCGAGATGTTCAAGAAGGCTCGGCAGGTCTTCGATGAAGCCGAGCTCGAGGAGCTCGGCGAGAGAATGGCTCGGCGGCGGGTGAGCGCTGAGCGCGAATCCGCTCCAACGCCGGTTCGCTGACCAGGCCACGGACGATGGACGGGATCGGCGCCGGAATGGGCGACGCGGTCACGAGCGCGTTGGCCGGATTCTTCGACGATCCCGTCATCAGCTTCGTCATCGCGCTGATCGGCGCCTATGTCGTGCTCGTCTGGCTGGCGGTCGCGCTCTGGGCGTTCGTGGACATGCGGCGGCGAACGAACAATCCGGTCGCTGCCTACGCGGCTGCGGCGTTGATCATCCTCGCCTCGCCAGTCCTGTTCCTGCCCGCGCTGCTCATCCACCGGATCCTCCGGCCAGGCGAATTAACGTCTGAACGGCGGGTAGCCAACCTTCGTGAGGCGGCTTTGGCAGCCGAGACGCTGAGTCCCCGATGTCCCGAGTGCCGGAAGCCCGTTGGGGAGGACTGGCTGCTGTGTCCCGGCTGTCGCCGTCCCCTGGGCCATCATTGTCACGCTTGTGGCGCCACGGTCGGGCTCGACTGGCCTATCTGCGCCTGGTGCGGCGAGGAGTTTGAGGCCGCGCGTCCGATCGGGATCGCGCTGCGAGCCTGATCCGCGTCGCACCTACACAAAGAACCGCTCGCCGGAGGTCCGGCGAGCGGTTTGAACGTGGGCGTGAAAGCGGATCGTCAGACGGGCTTGTCCTCGACATCCTCGTGAAGCTCGTCGGCGCCGCGACGAATGTTGTCGCCGGCGTTGCCGAGCTCGTTGCGGATGTCATCGCCGAGATTGGCGGCCTTGTCGGACAGGCTCTCCTCGCCATCGGCGCGGCGCCACGTCTCCTTGGCCTTCTCGTCGGCCTCACGCATCGTCTTCTTGACGTCAGCCTTGGCGTCCTCGTAGCCCATGTCGGCCTCCCGTGTACGTGGGACGAGGCTCGTCCCGTTGCGTTCGAACCTACGCGGTGAGTGGTTGCGGGCCGGGTGACGCTGCCGAGCAAGGGGTGACAGCACGCTTGCAGTCGCTCGGCTGACACGCGCCTGCAACTGCCACGCGGCGGGCGCACGAACGCGTGCTGCGACGGGACCCGTACCGTCACGGGGTACGATCGTATTTCATCAGGAGGAAGGTCCATGGCAGCAAACCAGACGACGACCCGTCCGAGCTCGAGTGCGGAATCGACCGCCCGGGACATCGCATCAACCACCCGTGACGTCGCCACCGAGGTTGCCGACAAGGCCAACTCGGTAGCTGCGCGGCTGCCTGAGGCGGCCGCGACGACCCGGGGCGCTGTCGAAGAGGCAGCCAGGCGGATGGAGGCCGGCTCCGACGAGATGCTCGCGGTAGGCGCGTCCCTCTCTCTCGGCGTGGCAATTGGAATGCTCATCGGTGGCGCCAACCGAATCCTGGTGGCGCTCGCGCTGATCCCGGCGACCGCAATGGGCTTCACGTTGCTCGATCGCTTCGGCGGCCGAACCAAGACGCCCCGCTCGAGCTGACACGCGGAGCCTTAGAAAAGATCCCCGCCGTCCGACGCGGCCGTTCCCTCCGGCTTTCCGGAGCCCGAACGGCCGCGTCGCCATGCCATGTCCGGATCGGCGGGCCGCCTTGGGCCTTTTGAGGCCCGTCAACGATCGCGCAATCATGGTTCCGAACCGGGCGCCCGATCCGCTACCAGATACCGATCCCGTACCCGTACAGCTAAGTCTGACCCACTTCCGCAGGTTCGGCCCACGACGCGCGGAACGCCCGGAGGAGGGGGCTCCGGGCGTCCGCGAGGATCGGGGTGGGAAACGCCCCGTCACAAGCGTTCCCACTCGAGATATGAACCGTGTTGGACCCGGCCGCACTCATGCTGGCCGAGAGACACCGCGAAGCCTATGGTCAGGCTGACATATTCCATCTTCCGTCCGGCCGGATGCGCATTACAACGGCATTGCGACGCGGCCCGTCACTGGACATTCACAAAGGGGGATATCTCGATAGAAAAGGCCCCGACCACCGAGAGCCGGAAGCCCAGGAACGTAAGAGGGCTCCCGGACCCCCAGTGGTCGGGAGCCCACGAGTAGTCTGCGTGGCGGGCGGTGTCGGGGATGTGACGCCGTTGGCCACAGGCTTGCAGCCGCCTTCCGGCGAGATGATTTGCTGGCGTCAGCCCATCACATCGCGCCGAAGGATCTCGAGGACCGTCGACGCAAGGTCACGGGCCTCGGCATCGCAGCGGGGCCCCGGGCGAGGCGATGGCGCGAGCCGCGGCCCGACGAGCAGTGTCTGGAGGCCCGCTCGTCGCTCGCCGCACATCGCCGGATCAGCGCTGACGTACCACGACCCGGCCGTGACGCGGTCGGGCATGGCCTCGACCAGAACGGCGTCTGGCAATGCCGCTGCGACGGGCGCGGGGTAGTTTCCAACGAGGATCAGCTGATGGCCGGTCTGGATGAGGTGAGTCAGGTGGTCGGCAGCGTCGGGCATACCCGCCACGGATGGATCGATGTAGATGTCAGTCATTGGATGAGCCTAGCGGCGCTTGCAGGTGACCGTTGCCAGCCGTCCCGGCAACGGCGTTGCAGTCGGGCGGCAAGTCCCGGGCAGAAGGAGACCCGACCGACCGAATCCTCGGTCCGCCGGGTCGATCGAGATCCGAGCGAGGATCAGTTTCGCGTCGACTGACTCACGGTTCCGCGCCAGGCACCGGTCTCCGACCCGCGCGATTCGATGAAGTCCTTGAAGCGCTCCATGTCGCCCTTTGCGCGCCGCTGCACGAAGCCGAGGGCATCGCCAATGTTCTCGACCGGCCCCTCGGGATCGACGTCGAGCTGGATCGTGACGCGCGTCTTGCTGTCGTCCAGGCGATGGAACGTGACGACGCCGGCGTTCATGGCCCCCTCAACGGAGGTCCAGGCGATCCGTTGGTCCGGGACCTGCTCGGTGATCTTCGCCTTCCAGGTGCGCGTCTGGCCGGCGATCTCCGCCGTCCAGCGGAGCGTCGTGTCGTCGAGCTGTTCGACCTTCTCGACGCCCTCCATGAACATCGGGAAGCTCTCGAACTGGGTCCACTGGTCGTAGACCGTCCGAACGGGGACTTCGACCTCGACGAATTCGATGATCTGTGACATGCGATCGTTCTCCTTGCGACGAATCGGAACGCCCACCGCTGGTCGGTGGGCGTTCACCTTGGGCTGGTTACCGGCGTAGCCGGCAGCGAGGTCAGATTGCGCCGCGGCCCGAGCGGGAGCGGCCGGTCACCGCGCTCACGATGACGACCGTCAGGATCGCGCCGATTGTGGCGACGACGATCGAGCCGATGTCGAGCGCGCCATTGATCGCGTCCTTGTTGAAGAGGACGCTGGCGAGGAAACCGCCGACGAGCGCGCCGACGATGCCGAGCACGACGTGCCCGATGACTCCGAGTCCCTCGTCACCCTTGACGAGGAATCCGGCGAGGTAGCCGGCAATCGCGCCGAGCACGAGCCATGCAATGATTCCCATTCGGAAACCTCCATCCCTTGAGTTGCGCTTGCGTGCCACCCGGGACGGGTGACGTCAGCACTCTCGCGCCCTGCGACCTCCGAGTCGGCAACGCCGACGGCGATTCGCGTTTCAACGGCCTGTCAGCGGAGCGGGCCGAGTCGACGATGCCGCCGATGGCCTTCCACCCACGATCACGAGGGTCAGATTCCATCCTCACATCCGGCGTGCGAGTCGTTTCATCGTGAAGGCCATGGTTGAACGTTCGCCACCCCGCCCGCGGGAACGCGCCCGTCGCAACCTGCCCGTGGCGACGACGACATGGCGACTTCAGCTGTGTGGCCTGTCCGTGTCCGAAGCGTCGAATCTGACGGCGCACCTCAACGGGTTGCCGGCCGCGAAGAGTGGCTGGACGGTCCGCCAGATCGAGCACCTGCTGTTCCTGCGGTCGATCGTCGAGACCGGCCGGTTGCGCTTCTGACGAGGCACACGAAAATGACCCCCGGCCATCCAGGCCGGGGGTCGTTCGTGCAACGCGCGCGTCAGGAAGCCTAAGGCGACTCGCTCGGCGCCATGCTCGGCTCCATTGACGAGGGGGCGGCCGGGCTCGTTGCCGGCGACGACACGTTCGTTGTCGGATTCGCCGATCCGGCGGGCGTGTTGCACGCCGCCAGGGCGGCAACCATCGCAAAAGCAAGCAACAATCGTTTGAACATGGAATCTCCTCCGCTGCGTCAGCCGACGGGTTGCCGGCGCTGGTCGGTCTGGGGTCCTGGAGCTGGCCGCTGGGGCCGGTACCGACACTACGCAGACCGTGGCGACGCCCAAGCCGCCTGTTCCGCGGTTGGCGTTGCAGCAGTCTAGCAGGTGCGCCGACGCACCGGTCGCGGCGCCGTGACACGAGCGTGATAGGGGACGGACAGCCGGTCGCGTGCGGATGGGAGTGGCGCCCGCTCATGCTCCGCTGACATCGACGCCGCTCGACCACACCGGCGCGGCGTCGGCCAAACCGCACCGACGGAACGGAGCCCCAGATGATCCGGCACCAGGCCATCCAGGCAACCCAGGCGGACCGGTCGGACCTCGAAGATGGGTCGATGCGGGTCATCGAATATGCAATGGCGTTCGTGGCGCTCGTCGTCGCGGGGATTCTCGCCTTCATCCGATGACCCTCATCGCGCGGCTCTACGACGCGCAGGGGCAGGATGGTGACGTCGAGCTGACGCGTCAGGAGGTCGGCCGCGTAAACGATCGGCGTCTGCTGTGGATCGATATTGACGAGCGCACAAACGCGGATCTCCAGACACTGGCCGATGCCCTCGAGCTCCAGCCGCGGCTAACCCATCAGCTCAGCGCCGACCGCGGCCGCCCGCGGCTCATCCGCTTTCCGGACCGGATCCTGATCACGCTCGTCGCGCTGGAGCGCGACGGCGACGAGGTCGCCCAGCGCGAGCTCGACGTGCTCGTCGGTCGCAACCTCGTCGTCACGGTTCACGACGGCCCGCTCACCGCCATCGAGGACTTCAAGGACCAGCTCCAGGATGAGAGCGGACTCGGCGAGCTCGACGCCGGTTCATTCATGACCGCGCTGGTCGATGCGGTCCTTCACACGTACTTCGCCGAGATCGACCATATCGAGCGGGAAATCGAGGCTCTCGACCAGGTCGCGCTCCGGTTGCGGGGCGGGGGCGATTTCCTGTCAGCAGTGGTCGCCCTGCGCCACCGGATCGCGATTGTTCGCCGGGCCCTCACCCCGAACCGCGACGCGCTCTCGCCGATCGTTCGCCCCGACTTCGAGGTTCACGAGGACCTCGTCCGGGCCTGGCCCGGGACGATCGACCGCCTCGAGCGGGCCATCGACGGCGTGGACAAAACCCGCGATCTGCTCGTCGGCTCGTTCGATATCTACCTGGGTCGGAGCGCCCAGCGCTCCAACGACGTCATGAAGACCCTCACCCTTGTCTCGGCGATCGCGTTGCCGGCGATCGTCCTGGCGGGGATCATGGGCATGAACTTCAAGCTGCCGTTCTTCGACAACTCAACCAACTTCTGGGTCGCGATCGCCGCTATGGCGACCCTCGCAATCGCGATCGTCGGCGTGTCACGCTGGCGCGGCTGGATCTGACCCAGCCCGGGCTCAGATCTCCTCGTGCATGATCCGGAGGGCGAACGCGAAGTCGGCGCCCCCGGTGGGGCGCGACTGGGCCCAGATTCGTCCGCCCATTGCCTTGATGAGGCGGGCGCACACGAACAAGCCGATCCCGGCGCCAGCCGCTGACGCGGAGGTCCGCGCCGAGCGGAAGAAGAGGTCGAAGAGGCGCTCCGCTTCGTCGTCGGGGAAGCCCGGCCCATCGTCGCCGATCGTGACGACGACCTCCTTGTCGCGAGTCTCGACCGAGATTCGGACCGTGGTCCCGATCCCGCCGTATTTCGCAGCGTTCGAGAGCAGATTGCGGACTACCTGCTCGACGTACGTCGGATCGGCTACGACCGTCGGCACGCCCGGCGGCACGTCGAGGACGAACGTGACGCCCGGCCAACGCAGTTCCTCTGAACGGATCACGACCGGCAGCAGCCGCTGGATCAGCACCGGTTCGGTCCCGACCTCGCCTTCGTCCTCGCCGAAGCGGGTCATCGCGATGACGTCTTCGACGAGGCGATGCAGCCGCTCCAATTCGACGACGATGTCGGAGAAGATCTCCTTGCGGGTCTCCGCGGGCAGCTGATCGTCGTCGCGGGCCAAGACCTTCGAACCGGCGAAGATCGTCGTGACCGGTGTCCGCAGCTCGTGCGACAGGACCCCGAGGAATGTGTCCCGGATCGCTTGCCGCTGACGGTTCGCGGTGACGTCCCGGAGCATCACGATCGTTTCGTCCTGGTCGCCCTCCTCGCCCTGGCCCCTCGTGACCGGGTAGGTACTCAGCTCGATCCAGCGGTCTTCGGAGCCGCGAGCCCGCAGCTCGATCGGGCCGCCAGCGGTGCCCAGGGCAGGCGCCGCACCGTCAGGATCTTCGAGCTGGGAGAGGACGTCGTCATACGTCGTCTCCTCGACGTCGGGGAAGACGACCTCGGCGGCCGGATTTGACAGGCGGATCTGCCCGTCGCCGGTGCAGACGAAGATGCCGTCGCCCATCGCCCGGATGACCGCGTTGAGCTCGGCTGCCCTCGAATGTTCGGACTCGGCCACCCGGCGGAGGTTCGCCTGAGCCTCGATCCGGTCGGCAATGTCGCGAGCCACAGCCACGATTCGGCCGTCCTCGCCGGGCGGTGCCACGTGCTGCAGCAGCACCTCGACCGGCATCGAGCTCCCATCCCGGTGGCGGAACGAGAGCGTCGTGGTATGCGCGTCCAGGGTGCCGCTGACGAGGGATTCGACGAGCCCCCGGATCCCGATCGCGTCGAGGTCCTCGATGAGCACCGTCGCGTCCGTGTTCAGCAACTCCTCTTCGCTGTAGCCGAGCTGATCGATCGCGCCGCGGTTCGCGTACGACAGGCGCAGGGTCACCGGATCGAACATGACGACGGTGTCGAGCGTCGCGTCGAGGACTCGTTTGTAGCGCAACGCCTCCCGGAAGGAGCGGGCGTTCGAGATCGCCGACGCCGCACGAGCCGCGAGGGCCTCGGCGAATGCCAGGTCATCTGGGCCGTAGTGCCGGCCGGATTCGGCCCCGACGAAGGTCATGGCGCCGAGGATCTGGCCGCCGGCGACGATCGGAACGCACATGTACGACCCGAGCCGAAGGGCCCTGAGGAGCTTGAGGTGTTCGGCATCCTTGGCCGCGGCCTCGATCAGGTCCTGCGGCACGTCCGACATCATGTCGGATTGACCCGTTCGCAGGACGAATGGGAGCCCGCGTGGCGACTCGGGATCGGATGGGTAGCGGTCCTGGATTTCGCGGACGAACGCGATCATGTCGGGATCGGGGTGAGCGACGGCGATCCGGCGAGGGACTCCCGTCTCGTCGATGATGTCGACCGCGCACCAGTCGCCGATCCTCGGGACGGAGAGCTCGGCGACCCGGCGGATCGTCTCCTCGTAATCAAGCGACGACCCGAGGACCTCGGTCGCATTCGCGAGGAACTGGCGGTTCTCGCTTGCCCGGCGGGCTTCGGCGATGTCGATGATCGTGGCCACGCCGGCGACCACCCGGCCCTCGCGATCGAACACGGGGCCGGCCTGCTTCGCCACCCACGTCCGCGTCCCATCGGCGCGAACCAGCTCGATCTCGGTGTAGGGAACGGTCTCTCCCCGGACCGCCCGGGCGAGCGGCCAATCCTCGGGCAGCAGCTGGCGTCCGTCGACATCGAAGCCCTGGTAGGCCTCGCCGCCGGCAATGTGATGAATCTCGCTGGCCGGGATGCGGAGGATCTCCTCGAGTCGATCGTTGGCGAGGACGATCCGGCCGCTCGGAGCCTCGGCGATCATCAGGCCTTCCGGCAGCTGCTGGAGGAGGGCCTCGAGGCGAGCCCGCTGCGACTCGAGATCGGTGACCAGTCGCTCGCGGATGCTCGTGAGCGCGACACGGGCGAGGGCCTGCGCGCAGAGGTCGGCGTAGGCGCCGATGAGCGCCCGGTCGTCTTCGTCAAACGGCCGGGGTTCCGCGAACGACAGTCCGATGACCCCGAACGTGATGCCGTCGGCGAGGAGGGGAACCGCACACAGCGAGCGGTTTCTCGTCCCCTTGAACGCCGTCCGGGTCCGATCGTCGTCAGTCTCCGCGGCTTGAATGTCCGGCAGCCAGATCGGGATCGACTCGCGGGCCGCGCGCGCCAACGGTGTGGACGACGCCATCGGCGTGTCCCGGTACGACGCCATCATCTGGTCGTCATAGCCATCGCTCGCCACGATGTTGAGCGCGTCGTCCTGGCCCAGGGCGACCAGTGCCCCGCTCGCGCCGAGGGCCGCGCGACCCTCGCGGACGACGAGGGAGGCAACCTCGTCGCGCGTCATCGCTCCCGCCAGGTCGCGCGTGACGCGCTGCAGCCGCGTAATCCGCTCCGCTGAGGCCTCGGCCGAGCGGCGGGCGGCCTGCTCGGCCGAATGAATCTGGCCGTTCGAGATGGCCAGCGCGACGCGACGGGCGAGCTCCGTCGTGATCTCGATGTCCGCCGGACCATAGTCCCGGTCGGGCCCCACGACGAAGAACATCGCACCGATCGTCTCCCCGCGGGCGATCAGCGGCTGGACAATCGCGCTTCGCGCGTCCATCGCCCGGATGATTCCTGCCAGGGCCTGGTTGTCGGCGGTGTGGCGGGCGAGGATCTCGGGGTCCTCGAGATCGGTCAGAAGGATTGGCCGCCGCTCACCCACCGCGCGGGCCGCCGGGCGAGGCGAATCAGAGGCGGTCGGGAAGCCGCGGAATCCCTTCGAGGATCGCCTGTTGGGCTGCGTCCGTGGCCACCGCCGCAACCCGTCGAAGGCTGCCGTCGGGCTCGACCAGGTCGATGATGCAGAAGTCGGCGAGGTCTGGGACCGGCAGCGAGGCCGCGGCCTGGATCGTCTCGGCAAGGTCGCGGGTCTCGTCGAGCCGCAGTCCGGCATCGGCGACGAGACGGGCGATGTCGCTCGCCCGCTTGCGCTCCTCGATATCGACGCAGGAGCCGACGAACCCGAGGAACTCCCCGTCGAGACCGCGGCGGGGCGCACCGATATCGAGGACCCAACGGTAGACCCCATCGTGCCGGCGTAGGCGGTACTCGACCTCGAACCGGTCCTCCCTCGCGAAAGCGTCAGCGAGCGCGGCCTGACGTCGCTCGACGTCGGCCGGATGAACTGCACCGATCCAGCCATGCTCGATCTCGTCGGCGAGCGTTCGACCGGTGAACTCCAGCCAGCCCCGATTGAAGAACGTGTGGTGGCCGTCGAGACCGGCCATCCAGACAAGCATCGGAGCGCTGTCAGTCAGGTCCCGGAACTGGCGCTCCGCTCCGAGGAGGGCAAGGGACGCACGACGCTCGTCGTCGATGTCGGTTGCCGTGCCGATCCAGCCTTGGAGCGTGCCGGCCTCGCCCCGCAGCGGAACCACGCGCAGGATATGCCAGCGGAACTCGCCGTCGTGGCGGCGGAGGCGAACCGTCGCCTCCAGGGGTTCGATCGCCTCGTGCGCCACACGCCAGCGGGAGGCGAGCTCCGACCGCTCGTCCTCGTGGACCTGCTCGACGTTCTCGAGCGAACCCGACTCGGCCATCGCCCCCGAGTATTCGAGCCAGCGGGCGTTCGCGGCGATCATCGCCCCGTCAGGATCCGCGAACCACGCAAAGACCGGCAGGGCCTCCACGATCTCGCGGTATCGCCGCTCACTCGCCTGGCTGGCCTTGCCCTCCTGGACCTGCGCCGTCAGATCGTTGAAGGTCGTGACCGCCAGCCGCTGCCCGGACCCGACCTCGATCGCGCGGGCGCGAATGATCGACCACCGCTCCTCGCCCGTCGCCTGCACCCGGAATCGGAGGACCATGGGCTCTGGATCCTCGCCGGCCAGCACGCGGCGCCCGGGAAGGACAGCCGGCGAGACCGGGTCGCCGGCCTCGTCGAGGAGTTCGAAGCGAGCCAGAGTCTCGCTGGGGGAGGCCGCGAGCATCTCCTCGGGCGTCGACCAGCCACAGAGACTCGCGGCCGCCTGGTTGACGTAGACCAGCCGCAGATCCGCGTCCAGGACCGTCACGCCCGAGTCGACCGCGTCGAGAATCTCCGCGAGCTGGCTGGTGTCGACGGTCGTCGCCTGTCGATCCGACAGATGCTCGACCAAGTGACCCCTCGTTGAACGTGCCGCGTGCGGGGCGGCGCGTTTCAGTAGCGCATCGGCCAGATATCGCGCCGACGCGGTGTCTCAGGATCAGGATTGCAGAAGCGTTACAACTTCACTCGGGATCCGAGGAGCGTTTGACTGCACGGCGGCCACGTCGCTGCCGAGGTCCATCCGGCTCCGCCGCGCTGTTGAAGGCATCCTTGGATTCGCCCGTCCCCCGTAGGCTTTCCTCGCCCTCCGGTGACGCTGTCGGGTCCTGGGCGATCGGCACCTCGCGCGCTTGGAGGCCCTCGAGGAGGATTTCCGCAGTGGCCGCTATCGGAACGGCGAACAGGGCCCCAAGGAAGCCAGCGACCGTAGCACCCGCGAGGGCGCTGAGAATGACCAGGAACGGCGATATGCCGACGGTATTGCGCATGACAATCGGCACGAGGACATTGCCCTGGACGAACAGGAGCACGAGCGTGACGGCGACGACTGCGAGGGCGAGCTCCGGCGCGACGGTCGCGGCCACGATGACGGCCGGGATCGCGCCGAGCAGCGGTCCGACGATTGGGACGGCCGCGGCGAGCCCCGCGATGAGCCCGAGCAGGAGCGCCGCCGGCACGCCAAGGAGGCTGTACGCGACCGCCATCGCGAACCCGGTCGCCGACATGAGGATTAGCTGGCCCCGGACCCACATGCCGAGACGGGTCTCGGCCTGGTTCCAAATGTCCCGGGCTCGCGTCCGGCGATCTTGAGGAACGAAAGCGAGCACGTACCGCTGGAGCCGGGCGTGCTCAGTGAGCCAGAAGTAGACGACCGTTAGGACGGTCAGGATCGAGACGATCACGCCGGCGACCGTTACGCCGACCCCGACGAACTCCTCGCCGTCCGGGACGAGGGCGCCCGGACGGAAGACCCGCGCCGCCGCATCGATGACCGCGCTCAAGCTCCGAGCGAGTGCGGCGGGCCGGAGATCGCCCGCCCATTGGCGCCCGCTCTCGAAGAGGGGCGGGAGTGATTCCAGCGTGGTCTGGAACTGGGCGATGGCTGACGGCAGGATGACGACCACGATCCCGATGACGCTCAGGAGAAAGACGCCGTAGACGAGCAGGATCGCAGCCCCACGGCCGATGGGAAGGTGACCCCGCAGCCACGCAATGATCGGCTGGAGCCCGGAGGCCAGGATCACGGCAACGAACATGAGGACGAGTACCGGGCCAGCGGCCCACACGAGGGCGAGGACGCCCACGACGAGCGCGACGCCCACCGCGAGCGCGGCGCCCCTCCCTGTCCAGGCGGCGAGACCGATCACATTCAGGGCTTCGGCTGGCCTGGCTTATCCCCAGGGCCCGGCTTCGGGGGCTTCTCCCTGGGTGGCTTCTCCTTTGGCGGCGCGGCCACCGGCTTCGGCCTGTAGCAAGTCCCGATGAGTGGGCCGCCCCACGATCGCTCGCCCCAGAAGTAGGCGGTCCGGCTGCCGTGCTGACCGCCCACCCCGACGCCGCGCCGGGCTCGGTAGAGCCAGTTGGCGACGTCGGCATCCCATTCCTTCGGCCCGAGCTCAGCCTTGAGTGGGTCGACTCGCCAACCGCCGCACGCGTGGCTGTATAGAAGTCCATCCGGGTCGACGGCGTGCTTGGCGCCTGGCTGCGTCCCGTCGATGAAGTACTCCTTGATCCTGCTCTTAGACCAGCTGCTCGGCCGCCCGCCTGACCATTTGTCGATCGTGGCGCTGATGACCCCGCCGGGTCGCGGGAAGTCCGCGATCGGTGTGCCCGCGGTGACGTCACGAACGAACGCCCGCCAGAGTGGGGCCGCAGCCGTCAATGAGGTCGCTGGCTTGCTCGAGTTCGGCATCGAATGATCGCTGTTGCCCATCCATATGCCGACGACGAGTCCCGGCGCCTTCGGATCGGCCGGCGGGGCGAGGTAGCCGTAGGTCGCAAGGTCACGGGCGTCGTTGGCCGTCCCCGTCTTCACCGCCACGGGGCGATGCTCGCCGTTCGGACCGTTCCGAATCTCGAGGGCGGCCGACCAGATCGGGTTCTGCTTCGGATCCGTGTTGCCCGCGAGGATGTCGGTCACGAGGTAGGCCGCCTCCGCGCTGATCGTCCGCGGTGCGGTAGGGTCGGGCGCCCTGTAGACGACCGAGCCGCTCGGGTCGCGGACTTCGAGGACCATCCGCGGCGGCACGCGGTAGCCCTCGTTGGCGAGTGCCCCGTAGGCCGAGGTCAGGTCGAGCGGCCGCACTTCGACGGTCCCGATCGCGCCGGCCAGGCCCGCCTGGAGGAATGCCTCCCGTCCGCCCGTGAAGCGGATCCCCAATGCCTCGGCCTTGTCGGCGACCGCCTCGTTGCCGACTCGCTGGAGCGCCCGGATCGCCGGGATGTTGAGCGAGAACTGGAGGGCCCGACGTACGAGGACCGGGCCGCGATCGAGCTGATCGGCGTCACGCGGCGCCCAGTTCTCACCGCGATTGAACTCGGTCGTGATGTCGAGCAGGAGACTGCCGGGCGTGAGGGCGTGGTTGTCGAAGGCCGTCGCATAGACGATCGGCTTCCAAGCCGATCCCGGCTGGCGAGCTCCCGCGCCCGCAGCGTCGTACTTCGGGTCAAACTTCCGGCTGGCCATCGCATCGCGGTAGTAGGCGGCGCTGCCGGAGTAGGCGAGCACGTCGCCGGTCTTGTAGTCGATCGTGGTGAGCGAAGCGTTGTGGAGGTCCTTGCCGCGCAACGCGTTGATCCAGGCGCGATCGCCCTTGCCGATCTTGTACACGTCGAGAACGTACTTCGACTCGGACGGCTTCAGGTTAGGCGCGATCGCCGCCGCTCCGAGCCAGCGTTCGGCCTGGGCCTGAATGTTCCAGTCGAGCGTCGTGATCACCGTGTAGCCGCCCGTCTCGACAGGCGCCCGGCCCTTGAGGATCTCGTCAAGCTGGCGCCGGACCTGCCAGGTGAAATGCGGCGCGCGCAACGAGAGGGGAACCTCACCGGCGAGCACGACCGGTTCGGCCAGGGCGCTCTTCAGCTCAGCCGGCGTGAGCGTCGTCCAGCGTGAGCTCGAAAGGTTGTTGAGGATCCAGTCGCGACGAAGCACCGCCGGGGCGTCCAACGGGACGACGAGGCGGCCGTCGGCGTCGGGCTCGACGAAGTTGTAGGGATCAAGCGTCGAGGGCGACTTCGGCAGGCCGGCAAGCAGCGCAGCCTGGGCCGGAGTCAGCTCCCGAAGGTCGTCGACGCCGAAGTAGATCTCGGCCGCGGCCGCGATGCCGTAGGCGCCATGGCCGTAGAAGATCTCGTTGAGATAGGCGGTGGCGATCTGTTCCTTGCCGGTCTCGCCGGGGAACTCCGCGGTCAGTCGCGCCGATTGGATGACCTCTTTCGCCTTGCGCACGTAGCGGTTGGCGCCGGCGGCCGTAGCGCTGTCAGGGAGCAGCCGGGCTCGAACGAGCTGCTGGGTGATCGTGGACGCGCCGCGCTCGCCCTCCCCGTTGGCATGCTCGGCGGCGGCCGACAGGATGGCGGCCGGGTCGTAGCCGCCGTTCTGCCAGAACGAGCGGTCCTCCGCCGTGGTGGTCGCGTCGAGGATGAGGTGGGGGACTTCGTCATAGCCGACGACCCGACGCTTCTCGCGCTGGAACGTCCCGAGGACGACCTCCCCGGTTCGGTCGTAGATGATGGTCGGCTGGGCGAAGGTCAGCGACCCGAGAGTCGACGGCTCCGGCAGGTCGTTTGAGAGAACCGTTACCGCCGCCACCGCCGCCAGGCCGACGGATCCGGCGATCATGGAAACGATAACGACGAGCGCGAGGAGGAGGACGGCGAGGAGGCGCGGGATCCGGGATGAGCTCTGGACGTGCCTCGGCTGGCCGATGCGGTGGAGCGCGGCCGATCGACGCCGGCCGCCGGGCGATGATCGCCGTCGCTCCGGGCGCGCGCTGACCAGGCTCACACGCTCGTACACCGAGGGATCATCGCCGCACGGGCGTCACGCAGCGTCTCGGGGTCATTGAGCCCGACTTGCAAACTCGTGACGATGGTTGGACTCAACGTGCCCTTAGTTTTCAATTCAAGGGCGCTTGACTGATGATCCGGGTGAACGCTACAATTCGCGCCGCCAAGGGTCGCCAACGCATTGCAGGAGTGCAGATCGCCGTGGATTTCGGTTCGTTCTCGAGCGGGTTGCTCACAGGCCTTCGCGAGGGCGTAGAGGCCGCCCTCATTGTCAGCATCGTCGTGGCCTACCTCGTCAGGACGGGTAACGCCGAGCACATCAGCAAGATCTGGCTCGGAACAGCGATCGCGATCCTCGCGAGTGCTGCCCTGGGACTGGTGCTCTTCAATACCGTCGGTTCGTTCGAGGAGCCGTACGAGCAGATCTTCGAGGGCACCACGATGCTCCTGGCGGCCGCCGTCGTCACCTGGATGCTGTTCTGGATGCGGCGGCAGGCGGCGAGCGTGAAGGGCGACCTCCAGGCCGCGGTCGACCGGGTCCTCGACGCCGGCGGCGCCTGGGGACTTGCCCTGCTGGCGTTCACCGCCGTCATTCGGGAGGGAGTCGAGACGTCGCTGTTTCTCGTCGGCCAGGCGACGTCGGCCCAGTCGAACGCCGGCTCAGTGCTCGTCGGTGCGGTCGTCGGACTAGGTATCGCAACCCTGATCGGCTACGGCTTCTACCGCGGCAGCCGGCGGGTCAACCTCGCGTCGTTCTTCCGGTGGACGGGTATCGCCCTGATCTTCATCGCCGCCGGGCTGCTCAGCCACGGGATCCACGAGTTCATCGAGATCGGCGCGCTTGGCTCAGGACCCTGGACACAGACGGCATTCGATCTCAGCAGCGTCCTCTCCCACGACGAGGGTGTTGGCGCGTTCCTGCGAGCGATCTTCGGCTACTCGGCTTCGCCGGAGGTGCTCACCCTGCTCGTCTATGTCGGCTACCTCGTGGTGACGCTGGCGCTGTACCTCAGGCCGCTGCCGCCGCGGGTTCCGCCAACCCAGTCGGCCCCCCAGGTCACCGGCTCTTGACGGTGGATCCCGCCGCCTCCGCGGCGGATCGAACGATCGTCGCGCCGGGGCTCGGGCGGGTGACCGTCGAGCCCGACGTCGCGGCGGTCCGTCTCGGGGTCTCGATCACCCGGCCGACCGCGACAGATGCCCGCGAGGCGGCAGCCGCGACCATGACCGGCCTCCTCGAGGCCATCACCGCCGCTGGCGTCGCCCGCCGCGATGTCCGCACCTCGCTCGTCGGCCTCGGACCGATCACCGACTACTCGTCGGAACGGGGCCCACGCGTCACCGGCTACCAGCTGACGAACACCGTGGAGCTCACGGTTCGCGACCTGCTGTTGGCCGGACAGGTCATCGATGCGGGGCTGGCGGCTGGCGCATCGAGCCTCGACGGGCTCGAGTTCCGGCTCGACGATCCGGCCCCGGCCGAAGACGCCGCCCGTCGCGCCGCGGTCGAGGATGCCAGGCGTCGCGCGACGACGCTGGCAGCGGCAGCGGACATCAGGCTCGGGCCGGTCGTCGGGATCGTCGAGGGCCCTCGCCGGGCGCCAATGTTTGAGCGAGGCGGGATCGAGGGGATGGCGCTCAAGGCCGCTTCGGACACACCGATCGAGGCCGGGACGCAGGACGTGGTCATCACCGTAGTAGTTACGTTCCTGATCGCGGCCGGCCCGGCCGGCGGCTAGGGCGGGTGGCGCACGGCCCGGGCTAGCGGGGGACCGCGCGAACCCTGAGCAATTCGCCGGCTGCCAGGTCCGTCGCGTAGACCTCGCCGGCCTCGTCCTCACCGAACGAGCTGATCGTCGCGTCACTCGCCAGGGCGAGGACCGGGTCGGTGGGTCCGTCGAGCGCGGCGTCGATGAGCCAGACATTCCCGGAGCCGTAGTCGGCGAAGACGTAGCCGCCCACGAGGGCCGGCTGGTCGGACCCGCGGTAGACGACGCCGCCGATCACCGTGCTGCCCAGGTTGCGCGTGTACTCGGTGACCGGGAGCACGAGCGACGGGTCCTCACAGCCCTCCGCGGGCCGGAAGCAATGAGCGCCTTCCATCAGGTTCCAGCCGAAGTTCTGGCCTGACGTCCCGGCCCTCACGACATCGATCTCCTCCCATGCGCCCTGGCCGACGTCGCCGATCCAGAGGTCCCCGTTCGCCCGATCGAAGCTCATCCGCCACGGATTTCTCATCCCGAACACGAAGATTTCCGGCAGCGCGCCGGCCTGACCGACGAAGGGGTTGTCGGCGGGAATCGAGTAGGCGCGGTCGCCCTCGGTCGTGTCGACGTCGATCCGGAGGATCTTGCCGAGAAGCGTCTCGAGTGACTGGCCGTTGCCGTGCGGGTCGCCGCCGCTGCCGCCATCCCCGGTCGCGATGTAGAGGAACCCGTCCGGGCCGAAGGCCAGGGCCCCGCCATTGTGATTGGCATATGGCTGGTCGATGGAAACGAGCCCGACCTCAGATCCGGGATCGGCAAGGTCCGGAGTTGCAGGGTCGACGGCGAACGACGAGACGCGCGTGTCGCCGTTCGGATCCGTGTAGTTGACGAAGAATCTCGGGTCCGTCGGGAAATCGGGATGGAACGCGAGGCCCAGCAGCCCGCGCTCGCCGCCGGCCGAGATCCGCCCCGAGATGTCGAGGAACGGTTCGGCGATGAGCCCTCCGTCGCGGACGATTCGGACCGTGCCCTCCTGCTCGGCGACGAAGATCCGGCCGCTGCCGTCGCCCGCGTGGGTCACGGCAAGCGGGCCGTTGAGCCCGCCGACGAACGGCTCGAGCGCGAGGCCGACCCGCGCGGGGTCGAACGCAGCGCCCGGCGCGACTGACACGGCCGGGCCGGGCGAGGCACTCGACGGGCCTGGCGACGCAGCCGATGGACCTGGAGAACCCAACAGCGGACTCGTCGTCGGCCCAGGTCCGGCGCAGCCCGCGACCGCGGCCGCGAGGGCGATCAGGACGAGCAGCAGCACGGATCGGAGGCAACGAAGGGTCATCTCGTCATCCTACGTCCCTCCGGCCCGGTCGGTTCCCGGCTGCTAGGCTGCCTCCATGGATGCTCATGAACTCGCCGATCTAGCCGCTCGCCGGGAGGACTCCGGGCGACCCTATCTCGAGTTCATTTCGGTCCCGGACCTGAGCGTCGGCCTGTATATCCTGGCGGTCGGCCAGCCGGATCTCCAGCAGCCCCATGCCGAGGACGAGGTCTACTACGTCATTTCCGGTGCCGGTCGGATCACGGTCGGCGACGAGGTCCGCGACGTTCGAGCGGGGACGGTCGTTTTCGTGGCCGCGCGGGTCCCGCACCGGTTCCACGACATCACCGAAGACCTCACGCTGTTCGTCGCCTTCGGTCCGGCCGAAGGATCGCGGGGCTAGTCCGCCGTCAGGGCGGCGAACTCGAGGGCGAGTTCCGCTCCCCGTCCCACGTCGTCGTGGCGGAAGAATACGAACGCGTCGAGGCCGTCCGCAACGAACGGTTCGATTCGCGCTGCCCAGCCAGCCAGGTCCGCCGCGCTGTAGTCGTGCCGGCGAAGCCGGAGGTACAGGAAGGAGCCAGTCCGACGGATGGTGGGGGGCTCCGGGTCGTCCGGCAACTCGGTTGTGCAGACGGCCGCGCCCGCGTCGCGCAGTTGGGCGAACACCTCGTCCACGTGCCACGTCGGGTCCTGGAACTCGACGGTCAGCGGCAAGTCTCTGGGCCACGCCGCGAGGAACGCGGCGAGCCGGTCGTCATCGCGCCGGACATTGTCGGGCACCCGGAACAAGACGGTCCCAAGCCGCTCGCCGAACTCCCGGAGAGGACCAGTCAGCCACGGAACGCTCGCATCCGGGTCGACGAGGAGTGAACGATAGGAGCCGCCTCGCTGGGCCTTGACCGCGAAACGGAAGTCGGGCGGCGTGGCGTCCAGCCACGCGGCAACCTTCGCCGGGGTCGGCTGCTGGTAGTAGGTGTTGTTCAGCTCGCAGGCCGAGAGCCGGGAGGCGTAATGACGGAGGAGCGCGTCGCCGCGGAGGCCGGCGGGATAGAAGCGAGGCGCCCAAGCCGGATACGCGAACCCGCTGGTCCCGACCCGAACGGTCCCCGTCATGAGCCCGTCGGGCGATCCTCCAGGGCGACATCGGGGTCAATGCCGGCGACGACGTCGCGCATCGCCCGGCCGACAGATTGGAAATCCGCCGGGTCGATCGCGTCGAGGAAGTGATCTGCAATCCCCCGGAGATGGGTCGGGGCGGCCGTCCGCAGCCGCGCCAGGCCCGCGGCCGTGAGCACGGCCTCTGCGCCACGGGCGTCCGTCTGGCACGTGTCGCGCTCGACAGACCCGTCTCGGACGAGGCGATCGATCAGCCGGGTAACACCGCTGCGGCTCAGCAGGACCCGGTCGGCGAGCCGATGCATCCGGAGGCGCCGCCCGGGAGCCTCCGCGAGCTGGAGCAGCGCGTCGTACTCAGCCAGGGAAATGTCGTGCTCGGCTCGGAGATCGTCGTCGAGCATTCGCTCAAGGCGGGCATGGGCCGTCAAGAAGTCGCGCCACGTCTCGATGCGCGGGTCCCGTGGCGACAGGGTGCGGGCGATTCGAGGTGTCGTCATCGGACCCCATGATACCGAACCGATAGTTGACAGCGCAACCACCCGGCGACCGCCTTCGTACGGCACCTACCCGGCGCACCCGGCGGCGCCGACTCGGCTAGCATCGGCTGACCCAGTTTCAGCCGAGGATCCCATGACCGAATTCGACGTTGCGGCGCTCCGCCGGCGGTTCCCGGCGCTGTCAATCGAACAGGATGGCCAGCCGGTCGCCTTGTTCGACGGGCCGGGCGGGACCCAGGTCCCGGATTCGGTTATCGACGCCGTCGCGCACTACTACCGCGATTCGAACGCCAACGCCGACGGCGCGTTTCTCACGAGCCAGCGAAGCGACGCCATCGTCGCGGATGCCCATCAGGCCATGGCCGACATGCTCGGCGCGGCCGACGCGTCCGAGATCAAGTTCGGCGCGAACATGACGACGCTGACGTTTCACATCAGCCGATCGATCACCGCGACCATGGCCCCCGGCGACGAGATCGTCGTAACCGGGCTCGACCACCACGGCAACGTCGACCCGTGGCTGGGCGCCGCGGCCGATCGCGGGCTCACCATTCGCGTCTGGGAGCCACGGCTCGACGACTGCACGCTCGACCTGGCGGATCTCGACGGATTGCTCGGCCCGCGGACGAAGCTGGTCGCCGTGGGCTGGGCGTCCAACGCCGTCGGGACGATCAACCCGGTCGCCGAGATCGTGCGACGCGTCCACGCGGCCGGTGCCTGGACGTACGTCGACGCGGTTCACGCGGCCCCGCACCTGCCAATCGACGTCGCTGCCGTCGATACGGACTTCCTCGCCTGTTCGACGTACAAGTTCTTCGGCCCGCATGCCGGCGTCCTCTACGGCAAGGGCGCGATCCTGGACTCGCTGCCGAGCTACAAGGTGGGGCCCGCTCACGACCGGTTCGAGACAGGGACGATGAACCACGAGGGGTTGGCAGGCGTGGTGGCGGCGGTTGAATATCTCGCGGACGTCGGGGTGCGATATGGCGGCGCGGACCCGGCAGCGCGACGCGGCCGCAAGGTCCACGCGGCGATGACCGCGATCCGCGACTACGAGATGGGCCTGTATCGGCGGCTGGTCGACGGTCTCGAAGCGATCCCGGGCGTGCGGCTGTACGGCATCACCGATCGGGCGCGCTTCGACGATCGGACGCCGACGGCGGCCCTCACCGTCGACGGCCACACGCCGCGGGCGATCTCGGAGGCGCTGGGGCGCGAGGGGATCGCGACCTGGGACGGCGACTTCTATGCCACGGGCCTGATCGATCGCCTCGGTCTCACACGGAGTGGCGGCGTCGTTCGGATCGGACTGACCCACTACAACACTGCCGACGAGGTCGACCGCGTCGTCGGCGCCCTGGCCCGGATTGCGGAGGGCGTGGCGGTCGCGTGACGGGCCGCCATACCGCGCCGGACGTCGCGATCGTCGGCGGCGGGATCGTCGGCGCTGCGGCCGCCGCCTTTCTGGCCGCCGCCGGCGCTCGCATCACGCTCTACGAACGCTCCGGAGTCGCGGCTGCGGCGTCCGGCCGCAACTCAGGCGTGATCCAGCATCCGTTCGACCCGGTCCTCGTCGCCCTCTACCTCGAGTCGCTCGCGCTCTATCGTGAGCTCGCGGCCGCGTCTGCGGGCGAGTTCCAGCTCCCGGCCGAACCGGCGGGTCTCCTGATGATCGGGACGGCCGAGGCGGCGGCTGCGGCCGCCGAGATCGCGGGTGCCTGGACCGAGACGTACCCTGATGCCCGCCCGGAGATCGTCGCTGGTCGAAGCCTACGTGACCTCGAGCCTGGACTCGCGCCCGACCTCGTCGCGTGCCGTCTCGCGATCGGCTACCCCGTTAGGCCCGCGTCGGCGACGCGGGCATACGCGAAGCTCGCCGAGGCGCACGGCGCAACGGTCCGAATCGGGGCCGACGTGGCTCTCGCTCTCCGCGATGATGCCGCGGTCGGCGTGGAGATCGAGGGGCGGGTCGAGCCCGCGGGCGCCGTCCTGATCGCGGCCGGCCCGTGGACTCCGGCCCTCGTCGACCCGACCGGCGCATGGCAACCGATCCGCAGCAGCTGGGGCGTCGTCGCACAGGTCGACCTTGCGAAGGCGCCCGGCCACGTCCTCGAGGCGATCGACATCGACATCGAGCCGGCCTCCGAAGCGAGCGAGCGGGCGACGGTCGAGGGTGGTCTGGGCTTCAGTCTCGTGACGGCGGAGGGAGCGAGCGCCCTCGGGTCGACGTTCCTCGCCACCGAGCCGCGGCCGGAGGCCTTCGCCAGTGCCCTCCGCGAGCGGGGTTCGCGATATGTGCCCGCGATCGGGAGCGCGCCGGTCATGGGTCTGCGCAGCTGCGCCCGGCCGGTCGCCCTCGATGGCCGTCCGCTCGTCGGCGCGGTGACGGGGATCGACCGGGCGTACGTGGCGTCGGGAAACGGGCCGTGGGGCATCTCGACGGGTCCCGCCACCGCCCGACTGATCGCCGACCTCATTCTCGATCGCGAGACGCCGATCCCGGCGGCGCTGGACCCCGCCCGGTTCGGCCCAGCCCGATAGACCGCGCTCGTCAGGCGCCGACGATCAGCGCCAGCCCTCGGCGTTGAAGAGGTAGAACGTCAGCTGCGACCAGCGCTCGCTGATGGCGGTGAGGCGGTCGATGAGCGGGTCGGCGTCGTCGACGGCAGCAACATCAACGGGGACCGCCAATTCCACGACCCAGGACGACGCGATCACCGTCGTCATGAGGCCGGCCGATCGCGATGCGGGGTGTGACAGACTCGATCCGGGCGGTCGCGGCGTACGCGCTCATCGGGGCTAGCCTACGCCTCTGCGGCAAGGCGCCCGAACGGTGTGTCTCGAGGCAGCCCGCCCGCCGAGGGTATCCTGCGGCGATGACGCTGACCGAGCGGCGCTACGGCGCCCAGAGCATGACGGCGGACCTGCGGGATGTCCTCGTTTCGCGTCCCGGTCCTGCGTTCGGCCGGGCCTTCGACGACCCTGCCCACGGCTTCCTCCGGCCGGTCGATCTGGAGCGGGCACGGCGCGAGCACGACGGCCTGGTCGAGACCCTCGATCGACTCGGGGTCAGCGTCCACGTCCTCGGGGACGAGACGGACGATCCGGACCTCGTCTACACCTTCGACCCGCTCCTCGTCGGAGAGCGTGGCGCGATCCCGCTTCGGCCGGGCAAGCCGAACCGCGAACGCGAACCCGCGGTCCTCGAGGCGTGGACGCGGGCCGCCGAGATCCCGACCGCCGGCCGAATCGAGGCGCCCGGCACGATCGAGGGCGGCGACACGTTCTGGCTCCGGCCGGACCTGCTGTGCATCGGGCGGACGCTCCGGACGAACGACGCCGGCGCACGCCAGCTGGCCGAGATCGTCGGAGGCGAGGTGCGAATGTTCGACGTGCCCTACTGGCGAGGCCCCGCGGAGCTCGTCCATCTCCTATCGGTCGTCTCGCCGGTCGCCGACGATCTCGCAGTCGTCTTCCTGCCGCTCTTGCCCGTCGGCCTCTGGGAGCTGCTCCGGGAGCTCGGGGTCCGGCTCGTCGAGGTGGCGGAGGAGGAGTACCCGACGCTGGGCTGTAACGTCCTGGCGGTCCGGCCAGGGGTCGTGATCGTGGCCGATGGCAACCCGGTGACCCGACGGGCGCTGGAAGCGGCCGGCTGCGAGGTCCACGCGATCCCGCTGGGCGAAGTCGGGGAGAACGGTTCGGGTGGACCGACCTGCCTGACCCGGCCGATCCTGCGCGGATGACCGTCGCGGCGGACGCCATCGACGTCGGGCGGATCGAGGCGGACCTCAGGACGCTCATCCGGATCCCCTCGATCACGGGATCCGAGGAAGCCGTCCAGGCCGAAATGGAGCGGCTGTTCCGCGAGATCGGACTGGCGACGGCGCGCATCGAGACGGACCCTGCGGCGTTTGCCGTGGATTCCGACTTCCCGGGCGCCGAGATGCCTCGGACGTCGCTACCGGTCGTAACCGGCCGGATCGGCCGGGCCGGTGGGAGGCGGCTCCTCCTGGTTGGGCATGTCGATGTCGTCCCGCCGGGCGATCCCGCCACCTGGACGGCCGATCCGTGGGGCGGCGAGATACGGGATGGCGCGATGTACGGGCGCGGGGCGTGCGACATGAAGGGCGGGGTCGTGTCGATCATCGCCGCACTGCGAGCTCTCGTTGTCTCGGGGGCTGCGGATGCGCTGGACGGGGAGGTGCTGGCGGTCTCGGTCCCGTCGGAGGAGGACGGCGGGCAAGGGATGCTCGCGGCGATCCGGGCCGGCTGCACGGGCGATGCCGCCGTGATCACGGAGCCGACGGGCCTCGACGTCGTCATTGCCCATGCCGGCGCGATCACGTTCCGACTCACCGTCCCCGGTCGAGCGGCCCACGCCTCCGTTCGTCGCGAAGGTGTCTCCGCGCTCGACAACCTCTACACGCTGATCCGCGCCCTCGAGGCGGACGAGGCCGCGCGCAACGCCGCGGAGACGGATCCGCTCATGACGTCTCTGGGACTGCCGTACCCAACGATCATCGGCAAGGTCGAGGGAGGGGAGTGGGCCTCGACGGTGCTGGATCGCGTCGTCGCCGAGGGTCGCTACGGCGTGAAGCTCGGTCAGACGTGGCGGGACGCGGAGGCGGACCTGCGAGCGGCCATTGACGCGGCCTGCACCGCGGACCCGTTCCTGCGCGACCATCCGGTTGGCCTCGAGATCACCGGCGGCAGGTTCTCGTCGTCGCGGGTGCCCGCCGACCATCACCTGCCGGTCTCGGTCGCGGCCGCGGCGGAGGAGACACTCGGCCGCCGCCCGGCTCTCATCGGCGAGCCGTACGGCGCAGACATGCGCCTGCTCGTCAACGAGGGCGCAACCCCGACCGTGATTTTCGGTCCCGGCGACGTCCGCTTCGCCCACAGCGCCGACGAGCACGTCCCGCTGGCAGAGGTCGGCGACTGTGCCCGCGTTCTTGCCGCGTGGGTGGTCCGAGAGCTGGGCGGACGTCCTCCCGGCTAGGACGTCGCTCGCGCCACGCCGCGAGTTCGGGTGAGGAAGAGCCACAACGGGACAGCGGTAAGGGCGACGCCGAGCAGGGCCAGCGCCGTATAGCTCGCCGCAGCCAAGACGATGCCCGAACCGAGGCTCGCCGCCGCCGACATGCTCCAGATGAGCGAGTCCGCCAAGCCCTGGAGGCGCGTTCGCTGACCAACCTCAACGCCCTGCGTCAACATCGTGCTCCCTGCGACGAAACCCAAATTCCAGCCGAAGCCGAGCAGGAACAGCGCCGCGAACAGCACCACCCCGCCGTCCGGCGGCGCGACCGCAGCCATCGCCGATGCCCCGGCCAGGATGACGAGGCCTGCCACGATCACCCAGCCGGTCCCGAATCGATCGGTAAGTCGGCCCGACAAGGGGGCAAGAGCGTACATGCCGAACGTGTGGCCGCTGATCACCAGCCCGACGGTCTCGACGCCGTGCCCGTGCGCGGTCATGTGGACCGGCGTCATCGTCATGATCAGGACCATGACGGTCTGGCCGGCAATCAGGGCGACCAGTGCCGCTGCGACGCCGGGCCGCCGGAGGAGCTCTGAGATCGTCACCGTGGCCGGGTCCGGATCCGGATTCGCCGCGGACGGCTCGGCGAGCTCGAAAGGATCGGGGCGGAGGAACACAAACGACAGCGCCGACGCCGCGCCGACAAAGGCAATCGGCACGAGGTATGCGCCCGCGAGCGTCGGGAGCCCGAGCCACTCGGCGACGACGCCGGCCGGTCCGATCAGGTTCGGCCCGAGCACCGCGCCCACGGTGGCCGCCCAGACCACGATCCCGATCGCCGACGCCCGCCGATCCTCCGGGTACATGTCCGCCGCCGCGTAGCGCGAGAGCAGGTTCGAGCTGTTACCGAAGCCGACGAGGACGGTTCCGATCATCAGGAGCGGCAGGGACCGATCGACGATCCCCGCGATCGCCAACGCGGCCCCAACGACGCCGATTGCGTAGCCGAGCGCCAGGCCGTCTCGTCTGCCACGTCTGGCCATGATCCAGGACAGGATTGTGGCTCCGCCTGCTGCTCCGAGCACGACCGCGGCGCCCGGGGCGCCGCTCAACGCGGACGTCCCTGCGATCTCGTCGGCGGCTATCGCAGCCACAGTCGCTGCGGCGATATGCCCCGTCGAACCGAGCGCAACGCCCGCGACAAGTGTCCGGAGCGCCCGCTGCCGCTGGCGGACCCGCCGGCTCTCGGTCGGCGCGTCCGTCATCCGGGCGGGCGGTCGGGGGGAAGTAGCTTCGAGGGCGTCGCCCGGATCGAGGCACGCTGGCCGGCGCCGAGCGGGGTCACAAAGTGGTCGGTGATGCCCTGGAGGTGAACGGGCAATGCTGTTTCGTCGGGCACGCCGAGGTCCTTGTTGCAGTCGCAACGAGCATAGCAGCGCACTTTAGCCTCAAAGGCCGAGTGTCAGGACCTCACGCGGACGACCGGGCTCCGTCGGAGCCGGCCCGTCCGAATCCTCCGGCCGAGTTCCCGAATCGCCGCCGCCGATCGCCGCCTCCGCGGCCATCTCGACGTATCGGCAAAGGGCGTTGGCGAGCCGCATCTGGGCCGGAGTGTGGCAGCGGACGCGCAGGAGAGCCGGGCTGCAGACGAGGATCGCGACGCCCTGGGCACGTGAGATCGCGACATTCAGCCGGTTCCCCGAGTAGAGGAATTCCATCTGCCTCGGGGCATCCTCCGGCGTCGACGTCGCCATCGAGTAGATGGCGATCGGCGCCTCCTGGCCCTGGAACTTGTCGACGGTCCCGATCCTCGGCGGCCCGAACTCCACCCCGACCCGCCGGACGATCTCCGCGACCTGGGCGTTGTATGGCGCGACGACGAGGACGTCTTCGACCGTCAGGTCGCGCGTGACGCCCCGTTGATCCGTCCAGTGCTTGCCGACGAGGCCGCGAATCGCGTCTGCAACCGTCTCGGCCTCCTCGCGGGAGCGGGCCTGGTTATCCGCATGGACGACGGGCACGAAGCGGATGCCCGTGCCCTCAACGAAACCACCGCTGCCGACCCGCTGGCGGACGGTCTCAGCGTGGGGCTTGAGCCTACCCTCGTAGAACGCCTCGGAGATGAAGTCGCAGATGTCCGGGTGGAGCCGTCGGGTCGTCGGGAGGAAGAGGCCGCGATCGGCCGCCACGGTCTGCGCGTCACCCAGCAGATGTTCGAGCGCGGACGCCTCCGCTCCGTCGGGATGGCTTCCCTGCGACACCTGAGGCAGCTGGTTCGGGTCGCCGAGCAGCACGATCGACGGGGCAGCCCCGCCCACGGCCACGACATCCGCGAGGGACAGTTGGCCGGCCTCGTCCACAAACAGGACATCAATGGCGCCGGCCATGTCCGGCCGAGCAAACAGCCAGCTGGTCCCGGCGGCCACCTGGTGGGTGCCGGCGGCAAGGGCCGGTGCCACCTCCCCCGATTCATTGGTCAGCTTGACGCCCGGCGCTCGCGAGCCGGAGTCGATCGTGCCCTTCTGGATCACGCCTAGGTCGACTGCCTCGAGAGCGGCCGCGGCAACCGTCGCGTCCACGAGGTTCGTGATCGCCTTGTGAGCGGTCGCAGTGATGCCGACCCGTTTCCCGGCCGCTACGAGCTCGACGATCATCCGTGCGCCTGTGTACGTCTTTCCCGAGCCGGGCGGCCCCTGGATCGGCAGAACCGTCTGGTCGAGCCCGAGCGCGATCCTCCGTGCTGCGGCCACGATGTCCTCGTCCATGCCGGCGAGCGTTGCACCTTCCGGCAGGCCGACGACGCGTGGGGGTCGGCGGAGCAGCAGCTCGCGAACCGCTCGATACGGTCCAGGACCGTCGATCCCGCTCGCGAGGACGCGGTCGGCCACCAGGCCGAGGGCGACGCGCTGGAGCTTCGTGTCGAACGGCTGCGACGGGATGAGGGCGGCCGGGTGGGTGCCTTGGCGCGACGGACCGCGGAGAAGGTCGATCGTGCCAGCAGCTGGGTCCAGCTCCAGGACGACCCCTGCCCCGGCACCCGTCGCCGGGTCGATCGGTGTTTCGCCAACCTTGAGCTTGTACTCCTGTGCGGGATCGAAGCGGTAGCGAGTCACGAGCGACTGTTTGATGGTCTCCCTGTCGGCCACGAATTCCAGTCCAGCGAGCGCATCCGGCGAGGCGTACAACTCCTCGGGCGACGCGTTACGCAGCGTGAACCAGGCCCACCACTGCGGCTTCGCCTCCCGCCGATGCCAATCCAGGAGGCCGGCCAGGAGCCAGCGGGCCTGCTGCTCGTCGGTTCGCTCGGTCGCGTCCGCTGGCACGTCCTCGGTCAGACGCCGGGCTCGCTCCGCGGTCTCCGCCTGGGCCGTTGCCAGATCCTCGTTCGGGGCGCCGTCGACGATCGATGGCCGCGACCAATCGGCATCGGGGAAGGCCCGTTCCGCGTTCGCGCGCTGCCCTTCGAGCCAGCCGCGCAGCATCCACGTCGACACGCAGTCATCGCGGTTGTAGGCCTCGATGCCATCGAGGATCGCCTGATCGCGGCTCTCCATCCAGCGCTCGTAGGCCACTACTGAGAACCCGGCGTCGGTGACCGGTCCTTCGCGGACGGGCATGTACAGCTTCTCGACCTGCTTGATCGAATACGACTCCGTCGAGACGCGGACGCCCTGTCGGACGACCCGGTAGAGGTCGACAAACACCCCGCCCCGGAGAAGGCGGTCCACCTCGTCCTCGCGCGTCGCGTGGCGACCCATGAGCCGCTTGACGGCGGTTGGCTCGTATGGCGCGTAGTGATAGACGTGCATGTTCGGATCGGTGTTCAGCCGATCGATGACGCGGTCGACGAACGTTTCGAACATCGCCTTCTCGCCGGCTCGATCGTGACCCCAGAGCGCGGTGAAGTTGGCCTCCCCGTCGACCTCATCGACGACCCCGAAAAGGTATTCGAGTCCATCTTCCAGCGCCCACGGGTCCGAATTCGATGTCGAAGAACAGGTCACCGGGCGATGGCTCCGGGAGCAGCCCCAGGCCGCGTCGTGCAGGCCCACTCGCCTCCGGATCGGGCGGTTCGGGGGCGATCAGCTCCGAGAGGACGTGGCCGGCGGCTTCGCCCTCGAGCTGGATCCGGGCCTGGCTTCGGATCCTTTCCAGGGCCGGCTGACCGATGTCCGCTACTGGCGTGCCCGGGTCACTCATGCCAAGCGCACGCCGCGTTGGAACGTCTGCGTCGACGAGGTGCGTCCGCTGGTTCCTGGTGATTCCGGCAACCAGCGAGAGGTGGTCGTCGGCCCGGCGACGGTCCGCACAGAGGCCATACCAGCGGCAGACTCGACAATGATCGACTGGCTCCGGGTAGGTGATGGGCGCCGGTCCGCCGCCGAACACTCGCGCTTCGAAGCTCGCCTTGATCCGGCGGTAGTAGGCCGCGTAGTCCGCCACCCGATGTGGATGCCGGACGCCGTCGCCGGTCACGACGTACATCGACTCCGGAGCGACGCCCTGGAGCTGCTCGAGGCGGTCGGCATAGACGCACATCTGGAGGAGCGCGGCCGCCTTCACCCGGCGCGCGAGCTTGGTATCGGCGACCTCGTAACTCCAGTCGCCGAGGGCGCTCGGCCGCTCGACCCGCAGGAGGAAGTCGGCGTGGCCGCGCCATCGGCCGTCGAAGAAGGTCGCCTGGAAGATCACGTCCCGGCCGGCCCGCATTGCCGCGAATGTCTCAGCTTCGGCCTCGCGCAGCTCCGCCGGCGTCTTCGCGTCGCGTGTCTCGATCTCGTAAATCGAGCGCCCTTCCTCGCGGAGCGCCGCCAGGTGGGCAGCCTCGTGCTCGAAGCCGCGCCGCCGGATCAGGTCAAGCTCCGGGTCGTTCCTGATTGGTCGTTCGATTCGGCCCGCGGCAGCGTCGAGTTCGAGTGTCACGAGGTGATCGCAGGCGAGATAACCGACGAGATCAGTGGCGCTGACAATGATGCTTCCGTCGACGAGCTGCACACGCAAACCTTACCCGCGACCTGTGTCAGCTAGGGAGGCACGGCCCGGCTACGATGCGCTCGATGGCCGAGAAACGCCCCGAACCCGGGAATCCGTGGACGCCGCCGTCGCGTGAGAAGCTCATCGAGCGGCAGATCCGCGAGGCGCAGGAGGCGGGTGCGTTCGACGACCTGCCGTTCCAGGGTGAGCGGATCCCGCTCGAGGACGACTCGGCGGCGGGGGACTGGGCTCTGGCTTACCGGATGCTCCGAAATGCCCGTTTCGCGCCACCGTGGATCGAGACCGACAAAGAGGTCCGGGACCTGCTGGCGCAGCGAGACGCCATTCTCGAGCGGGCCACGAGCTCAACGACGCAGAGCCATCGGCGGGATCGGGCCGAGCTGCAACGGGTCGTCGAGGCGGCCAATCGCGCGATCATGCGGCTCAACAGCGAGGCCCCGACGGAACGCCAGCATCGGCGTCTGCTCGACCTGGACCGCGAACTCGAGGCCCTCGGGCGCGCCCGTGAGGACTAGCCGCGCGCCAAGGCCCTGACGCCTCAGCCGACGAGGGCGTCGACCGCTTGGGCGAAGACCTCCGTGTGCCGGTCGATATCGGCCGCCGTCGTCACCGGGCTCATCAGCGCCATGTTGTGGAAGGGGGTCATGAGCACGCCGCGGTTCATGACCGCGAGGTGGAGGTAGCGCTCGAGCGCGGGGTCGGCATGGGCCGCTTGCTCTGCTCCGTCGCGCGGCGGGGTCGCCATGAAGTGGTACTCGGCCCGGGCACCGAGACGAGTCACGTGCCACGGCATGCCGCGTGAGGCAATGACGTCGTTGACCCCGGCCTCCCAGCGCTGGGCGAGCGGAATCATCCGACCGAACGCATCGTCCGTGAGGACCTCACCGAGCGTCGCCCGGATCGCCGCCAGCGACAGGGCGTAGCCGGCCAGCGTCCCACCGACCCCGCCGACATCCGTTCGCTCGGGCATCGTGGCGCGGACATGCTCGGCGATCGACTCGGTCATGCCGTAGGTGCCCGCGGGGATCCCGCCGCCGATCGTCTTGCCGATCACAAGCATGTCCGGCTCCAGGCCGTCGCGGCCGGTCATCCCGCCCGGTCCGGCACAGATCGTGTGGGTCTCGTCGATGATGAGGATCGTCCCGGTGCGCCGCGTGATCTCGCGGAGCGCCTCGTGGTAACCGGGCTCCGGCAGGACGATGCCGACGTTCGTCAGGGCGGGCTCGACGAGCACCGCCGCGACGTCCTCGTCGGCAAGGGCTCGGTCGAGCGCCGCGACGTCGTTGAAGGGTACGACCCGGGTCGTCAGGGCCGGGTCAACCGGCGGTCCGACACTGCCGTCGCTTGCGATGACCTTGCCATCTGGGTCGAGGGTCGCGAACGTCTCGTCGACCGAGCCGTGGTAGCAGTGGTCGTGGACGACGATCTTGGATCGGCCGGTCGCCTGGCGGGCGAGGCGGATCGAGAACCGATTGGCATCGGTGGCGGTCATCGTGAACTGCCAGTACGGCAGCCCGAACCGCCGGCCAAGCTCCTCGCCGGCGGCGATCGCGTCCTCGGTCGGGAGCATGTGGGTGATGCCGCGGCGCATCTGACGCTCGACGGCAGCGATCGTCGCGGCGGGGCCGTGGCCGGCCATCGCGCCCGTGTCGCCCAGGCAGAAATCGACGTACTCGTGCCCGTCGACGCATCGGAAACGGGCGCCGGAGGCCTCGTCGACGAAGAGCGGGAAGGGGGATGCCCACTCGACCATCCAGTTCATCGGGACGCCGTCGAGAAGGGAGTGGCGGGCCCGTTCGAACAGCTCCGCCGAGCGCGGGTGGGCGGCGCGGAACCGTTCGTTCTCGGCCTCGCTCAGCGAGGCGAGTCGGTTGCGGTCGATCCTGCGAGTTGGTGTGGTCGCCATCAGCCGATGATGCACCGGCTGCGGTCGGCCCGTCTCGCGATCCCGAGCGGCGCGACGGCTGTTACCGACGCAGCGCGCGCCGGTAGTAGAGACCGCTCACGATGAGCATCAGAGAGGTCAAGAATCCGAGCACCGCCGACACGATCGAAAAGGTATCGCCGAGGGCGATCTCAGCGACGAGCCAGATCACCCACGTGACCAACAGGACGATGCCGATCGGGAGGGTCGCCCACAGCAAACGCTGCGGCCTCCCAAATGGTGCTTGCCCCTCGCTCACCTTCTCCCTCCACGCCTTTCCGGCCAAATATCCGTGGGGGGACTATAAGGCCCGATCCGGGATCGATCGGGCCCTCGTCTTGGCGCTTCGCCGCAATTTGGTAGCTGCCAGAAGCGAATTGGCGCCGGAACCTGGCCGATTAGACGATAGAAGTCGGCCTAATAGTCTGTGGGCGAATATTTGGCCAGGTCCGGCATCAGGCCAACATGCGCGGCGACGCCGCCGGGGACTAGTTGAGTCGGCGGGTGTAGCCGCAGATCTCGCAGTGGGCGACTCCGGTGGCGGAGTCGACGGTCAGATAGCTGGTGCAGCCGTTCGTGCTGCAGTAGGGTCGGGCGGAGGTGGCGGCTCGGCGCCGAAGACGGCGCATTGCGACGGACCGGCCCGCGACCGTCGTGGTCGTGGTTCTCGGATGCATTCTGTTCCTTCTTGTCGCGCGTCTCGCGGGCGCAAATGGCGCTCGACGCGGCGTCGCGACTGGTTCTGCTCCACGGTCCACCGAATAGAAAGGACCGGAGCGGTTCGTGGTTTCCATGCCCGGAGCGATGTCGGGAGCGGGTTTGGCTCGACCGGCGGTTCGCTTCTGCGGACCACCGAATCATCGTCGACCGAGCCCGATTCGTCAAACGACCCATTCGGCGGCGGTCGCGGCCAAACGTTTTCGCGACTCTCAACACGGGTTCGGGCGCGCCTGCACCTGGCCAAACTTGCGCCCGGAGAACGTTAGCCGCGGTGTGGCCCCGAATTGTGCCCTCGGCAGCCCAAGTTGATGCGTAGGCGCGCATCACCGCTTCGGAATCGGGCCCCTCCAGCCCGCAATTCGCCGAGCGTTCTCGGCTTACGTTCGCTTGGTGCAAGTTTGGATAGTTGCGGAGACTTCGCGCGCCGGCGCACGGGCCGGGGACCGATGAGCCTGAAACGGTCGCTACGCTGAAGGAATGGAACTGCGCGGCAAGCGGGTCGTACTGCGGCCAGCGGTGGACGCGGACGCGCCTGCGCTTGCCGAGATCCTGGCGACGCCGGAGGTTGCCCGCTGGTGGCCGGCCTTCGACCTCGCACGGGTCGAAGCGGAACTGACCGGCCGCGACGAGGATGTCGAGGTCTACGCGATCCTCGTCGACGACCGGGTCGTCGGCGCGATCCAGTCCCAGGAGGAGAGCGATCCGGAGTTCCGTCACGCCGGAATCGACCTGTTCCTGGATCCCGCTCACCACGGCGAAGGTCTGGGTCCGGACGCGATCCGGACCCTGGCCGGGTTCCTCATCGCGGAGCGCGGTCACCACCGCCTGACCATCGATCCGGCCGCGGCCAACGAGCGAGCTATCCGGGCCTACGAGAAGGTCGGGTTCAGGAAAGTCGGCCGACTGCGCCGTTACCAGCACTTTCCCGACGATACGTGGCAGGATGGTCTCCTCATGGAAATGCTTGCCGAGGAGTTGCGCGACTGAGGTCGATTGCGAAATCGCAATCGAGCCCGAATTGAACGTGAGTTGCGCGAATCCCGTCATCCTTGGCAGACTCCACCCCGTCCGATTTGTACATCCGAGAGACCAGGAGGGTCCCTTGCCGACATCCTTTGCCGCGCGGATCCCGCGTGCCGGCTTAATCCGAGCGACGACCGTGTTCGCCGTCGGAACACTGCTCCTCAGCGCATTCGCATCAACCGCATCCGCCGACGGTGGTCTCGAGGTTACGACCGCATATCCGGCCGTCGCAGTGGCGCCCGGCTCGAAGGTCAGCTTCGACCTCAAGGTTACGTCGACCCGCGCCGGGGACGTGGCGCTGAGCGTTGATGCGGTGCCAACGGGCTGGACCGCCACACTTCACGGCGGCGGGTTCGTCGTCGATGGTGTCAGTGCAGGTCCCGGTGTCGATGCCACCGCCCGCCTCGACATCTCTGTCCCGGGCGACGCGACCGCGTCGACCCAGACGCTCCGCGTCAACGCCTCGCTCGGCAGCACCCGCGACCTCCTGCCAATTAGCATCCGCGTCGACGCGGGCGCCGCCGGCGACATCACGATCACGACGAACACCCCGACCCTCACCGGTCCGTCGAACGGCAACTTCCCGTTTGCCTTGACGCTCCACAACGACACCGCCCAGGACGTGACGGTGTCGGCGACAGCGTCCGTCACGGATCAGGCCGACTGGGAAGTCAAGGCAGAGATCGCCGGCCAGCAGCAGGCCGCGTCCACCGTCGTCGAAGCCGGCAGCACGACGAGCATCAACGTGACGGCGACGCCGCCCGAGAACGCGCCCGCCGGCGATTACACGGTCCACGTCGACGTCAAGGCAGGCGACCAGACGATCCCCGGCGACTTCGGGGTCACGCTGACGGGCTCCTACTCGATGACGGTGACGACTCCTGGCCAGCTGCTCTCGGCGTCGGGCTCGGCGGGCGGCACGACGCAGCAGGACTTCATCATCACGAACACCGGCACGGCACCAATCACGAACGTGAAGCTAACGGCGACGCCGCCGACCGCCTGGGACGTGACGTTCGAACCGCCGACGGTCGCATCGATTGCGCCGGGCGAGGCCGCGACGATCGCTGCGACGATCAAGCCGTCGAGTGACGCGATCGCCGGCGATTACCAGATCAGTTTCGCCGGCGCCAGCGATCAGGCCGACGCGACTGCGGCCGTGCGCTTCACAGTGGAGACATCGCCGATCTGGGCGCTCGTAGGGATCGGCCTCATCGCGGCAATCCTCATCGGCTTGTTCTACGTCTTCCGGACGTACGGGCGCCGATGACATCCGGCCCTCGACTGGCACCTAAGCGCCGCATCGTCCCGCGGAAGGGCGCCGCAGCAGCCGGCGCGCCGCCGACCGACGAGATCGAAGGCGGCTCAATCCGGATCCGGACGCGGAAGCTCACGAAGCGCTACGGCGACCTCGTCGCGGTCGACCATCTCGATCTCGAGATCCACTCGGGCGAGATTTTCGGTCTGCTCGGTCAGAACGGGGCCGGCAAGACGACAACGATCCTGATGCTCCTCGGCCTGACGGAGCCGAGCGATGGCGAGGCATGGGTCGTCGGCCTCGATCCGGCGCGCAATCCGCTCGAGGTGAAGCGCCGGGTCGGGTACATGCCGGACAGCGTCGGGTTCTACTCCGACCTGACCGGTCGCGAGAACCTCCGCTACACGGCCCGCCTGAACCGGATCCCGGACGAGCTCGCCGAGACGACGATCGAGGAGGTCCTCGTTCAAGTCGGCCTGACGGATCGGGCAGACGACCTTACCGACACGTACTCGCGGGGCATGCTCCAACGGCTCGGAATCGCCGATGCCCTCGTCAAGGACCCGGACGTGCTCATCCTCGACGAGCCCACCACGGCGATCGACCCGCTGGGCGTAACCGAGGTTCTCTTGCTGCTCCGGCGCCTGGTCGAGGAGCGAGGCCTGGCCGTCCTCCTGTCGAGCCATCTGCTTAACCAGGTCCAGTCGGTCTGCGACAGGATCGGGATCTTTGCCTCCGGGCGATTGATCGGCCATGGCACGATCGGCCAGCTCGCGGAGCGGTTTGGCGACGGGGCAGCGCATATCGAGGCCGGCTTCGAGTTCGAGCACGCCGCCGATGAGGAGCGGGCGCGAGGACTCCTTCGGGCGATCGACAGCGTCGTCGACGTCAAACCCGGACCGCGGCCCGAGGATCCGTGGCTCGTCACGGTCCGGCCGCCATTGGCCGGGAGCGCCGTTCGCCAGGCGATTCTGTCGGTGGCCGCGGCCGAGGGCCTCCACCTCGTGTCCATGCGACCGATCGTCCCGTCCCTCGAGGAGATCTATCGGTCGGCGGTGGCCCGAAGCACTGGTGAGACCACGGGAGCAGTCCATTGACCGCCACCGCCGCGTCCCCCCGCGCCGAACGGTCGGTCGCCCGGGCCGGCTGGATGGTCGTAGCCAGGAAGGAGTTCGCCGACCACCTGCTGTCGGCGCGATTCATCATCCTGCTCTTCGTCCTGGGCCTGGTTGCCGCCATCCCGCTCTACTTCGTCGCGGACACGATCCGATCGGCCGCCCAGGCGAACAGCGGGACGCCGGCGATCTTCATCGCCCTGTTCTGGTTCGCCCCCGACGTCACCGACCAGATCACGCTCCCGTCGGTCGCGGGGTTTCTCGGGATCGTCGCGCCCCTTCTCGGGATCGCCTTTGCGTTCGACGCGGTGAACGGCGAGCGAGCTCGGGGGACGCTGCCGCGCCTCCTCTCCCAGCCGATCTACCGCGACGACGTGATCAACGGCAAGTTCGCCGCCGGGCTGGCGGTCATCGGCATCGTCCTCGTCTCGATCGTCGGCCTGATCGCGGCGTTCGGGATCATCCGCCTCGGGATCCTGCCGGCCCCCAGCGAGATCCTGCGGCTCACGCTCTGGGTCATCGTGACCTTCGTGTATGTGTCGCTGTGGCTCGCCTTCGGGATGCTCCTGTCGGTCGTCGTCCGTCAGGCGGCCACATCGGCCCTGATCGGGTTTGGCGTCTGGATCCTGGTTACGATCTTCGGCGGGCTGATCACTTCGCTCGTCGGTGGCTTCCTGGCCCCGATCAGCGGAACCGACGCGCAGCGGCTCGCGAACAACCAGGTCCAGGAACTCGTCAGCCGGCTGCTGCCCGACACGCTCTACCGTGAGGCGTCGCTGGTTCTACTGAGTCCCCAGGCGATGTCGCGGGACATCTCGACGCCGGCGACGATCGACGGATACGTCCAGGCCCAGCAGCAGATCCCCTCGCTCACGTCGCTCGACCAGAGCTTCATCATCGTCTGGCCCCAGGTCGTGGCGCTCGTCGCGCTAACCGTCGCCTTCTTCGCAATCGCCTACGTCCGGTTCATGCGCCAGGAGGTCCGCGCCTGACGATGGCCGGACCGCCCGGCTGCGATCCCTCGTGCGCGTGTTGCGGCAACGAGTTCGGCGAGTCGGCGGCGCGGCGGAGCCTCCGATCCTATCGCCGGTCTGGGCCGCCCCGGACAACCGCCTGGCTGATCGACGGGCTCCGGGCCGGCGGTGTTGAGGGCATGACGGTTCTCGATATCGGCGCCGGGGTCGGGGCAGTCCATCTCGAGCTGCTGGCGAGTGGTGCAGCCGCGGCGACAGACGTCGATGGGTCGCCGGCCTTCGTCGCGGTTGCGCGAGCGGAGTCAGAGCGTCGGGGTGTGGCGGGTCGGGTCGCGCATCAGGTCGGCGACTTCGTCGCCCTCGCTCCGGTGATCGAACCCGCCGACATCGTGGTCCTCGATCGGGTTGTCTGCTGTTATCCCGACATGGAGGCGCTCGTCAAACTGTCCGTCGCCCACTCGAGGCGCCGGTACGGATTGGTGTATCCGCGCGACCCGTGGTGGATCCGGGCCGGCAGCCGGATCATGAACGCGTTCGCCCGACTGGCCCGCCAGCAGGTCCGGGCCCACATCCATTCGACGGCAGCGGTCGATGCGATCGTGCGGGCCGCGGGATTCGCGCCATTGCTCCGGCGTACGAACTTGTTCTGGCAGGTAGTGGTCTACGAAAAGCGGCTCCAGCCTGAGGCACCGATCCCAATTTGACGCTCGGAGAAAGGAACCATGCCCGACACAAGTGATGCGCTCAAGGCCCTGGATGAATTCGTTGGCGAGTGGAATGTCTCGGGATCGTTGACGCTCGACGAGCCGATGGAGATCAGTGGATGGACCAGCTTCGAATGGATCGAGGGAGGCGGGTTTCTGGTTCAGCGGGCGACCACCGAGCGGGAGGAGTTTCCCAACACGCTCGCGGTCATCGGGCCTGTTGACGAGGGCGCGGGATATGTCATGCACTACTTCGACTCGCGGGGCGTCTCACGCGTCTACGAGATGAGCCTCGACGGCCGAACCTGGACGCTGCAGCGGGCGCCGAGCGGGCCGCGGTCGGACTTCTGGCAGCGCTGGATCGGCGAGTTCAGCGAGGATGGGAACACGATCCAGGGGCGCTGGGAGAATTCGGACAATGGGGCCGACTGGCAGATCGACTTCTACCTCACGTACACGAGAATCTAGCGCGGGGGGTAGCCCGTGATCGCCCGGATCTCCTGGTACAGGGGCTTGAGCCGGTCGTACATCCGGCGGTAGACGCGCTGGTAGAGCGCGTCATAGAGCTTGTGGCGCTCCGGATCCGGGTCGAGGACCTCCGCGACATGGGTCATCTCGCGCACCGCCGTCTCGACGTCGGGATGGATACCCAGCCCGACGGTCGCGACGATCGCCGCGCCGAGCCCGGACGTCTCGTGGGTATGCGGCCGGCCGGTCGGCAGCCCGAAGATGTCGGCCGTCAACTGGACCGCGGACGGCGACTGGGCGCCGCCACCGGACACCCGGAGCTCCCGCAGCGGCACCTTCGCCCGGCCGGCGGCCCGCTCTCCGCCCTCGCGCAGCGCATAGGCCAGCCCCTCGAGGATGGCCCGATAGACGTGAGCGCGAGTGTGGACCCCGCCGAAGCCGATGATCGCGCCTTTCGCCTCCGGGCCGGGGATCCTGACGCCGGGCGACCAGGTTGGCTGCAGCATCAAGCCCATCGAGCCCGGCGGCGTCTCGCGGACGAGATCGTCGAAGAGCGCCTCCGGCGTCACCCCCAGCTCGTCAGCCAGCTGGACCTCGCGGCTCCCGAACTGGCGCTTGAACCACTCGACCATCCAGTAGCCGCGATAGACCTGGACCTCGAGCGACCACGCGCCGGGGACCGCGGCGGGGTACGGCGGCACGAGCGGGACCGCCTCGACATAGCGCCGCTGGGTCGTGTTGATCGTCGCGGTCGTGCCGTACGAGATCGTTCCGATATGCGGCTCGAGGGCACCCGAACCCAGCACCTCGCACGCCTTGTCCGCCGCCGCTGCGATGACCGGCGTCCCGGCGGGCAGCCCAAGCACGGCGGCCGCCGTCGCGGTCAGTTCGCCGAGCCATTCGGTCGGCGGCACGAGCTCCGGAAGCCAGGCCGGGTCGATCGGAGCGAGTTGCCACCGCCAATCGCCCTTCTTGGCCCAGCGGAAGTTCTTGTAATCGAACGGGATGTAGCCAACTTGGTCGGCGACCGAGTCCACGAAGCGGCCCGTCAGGCGATGGATGAGGAAGCCCGACAGCAGGAAGTAGTGGCGGATTCCCCGCCATGTGTCGGGTTCGTTGGCGTGGATCCAGTTTGCCTCGCAGTCGGCCTGGAACGCGGCGATCGTCTCGCGGACCCCCAGTGCCCGAAAGGCGAGGCCGTTGATCCCGCCAAGCGGTGGCAGTCCTTCCGTCCGGCGCTGGTCGAGCCAGACGATCGCGGGCCGGAGCGGACGTCCGTCATCGTCGGTGACGACGATCGTCCCGCGCTGGCCGGCCAAGGCGACGCCCGCAATCGCCTCGGGCCGGACCACGCCGCCTGCCCAGAGCGCCGTGCAGGCCTCGCCGATCGATCGCCAGTAGAGCTCGGCGTCCTGCTCCGCCCAGCCGGGCTGGGGCGAGACGTACGGTTCGATAGGGACGCGGGCGCCCGCGACAAGACGGCCGCCCGGATCGAAGACGAGTGCCCGGACGCTCTGCGTGCCGGCGTCAAGCGCAAGGACGTGCTGAGCGCCGGATGCCGCCGCATTCACCGCGCCGCCCCGCTCAGCGACGGAGTTCGAGGAGAACGCCGGGGTTCATGATCCCGTCCGGGTCGAACCGGCGGGCGACGTCGGCGAGCACCTCCATGCCGAGCTCTCCCTTCTCCGCTGGAATATACCGCGCGTGGTCGCGGCCGACGCCGTGCTGGTGGCTGATCGTGCCGCCATGTTCGACGATCGCCTGGCTGGCCGCGTCCTTCAGCCGGCGCCACCTGGCAAGGGTCTCGTCCGGGTCCGCGGTTCTTCGAAAGACGTACGTCGCATAGAGGCTCGACCCACTCGGGTAGACATGGGAGATGTGGCTGAATGCGTGAACGCGCTCGCCGAGCTCCCCGAGACCGTGCCGGAGAGCGCGCCCGACCGCCACGGCGAGATCCGGCAGGCGGGTCCAGTCGACCGCGGTTTCGAGCGTGTCGAGGGCGTAGCCCGCGTCCCACAAGGTATCGCGCAGGTCGGGCGTCCGGAAACGGCTCGCGATCCAGCGCCGGCCGAGCGACCCACCGACGGCGATCCCGCCCTGGCGACGAACGAGGCTTGCCACTTCGCGAACCGCCGCTTCGACGACTCGTTCGGCGCCGCTGGCGCCGACGAGCATGAGCGACGGCTCTGGTCCGATATGGCGCAGACGGAGGTACCGCCGCAGCAGCCCGATCGAGCGCGACTCGCCGGCGAGGGAGAGCAGCGTCGCGGTCTCGAGCGGCGTTGACGCCCGGACCATCGAGAGCGGCAGGCCAGCCCGCGCGACCGACCGCGCGGCCTCGACGGCGTGTGGCCAGTCCGGCAGGAACCAGGCCGGAAACGCCTCGCGCGCGGGGCGCGGCACCGCACGGACGGTTGCCTCCGTGAGGATCCCGAGTCTCCCCTCCGATCCGAGGATGAGCTGGCGGAGGTCGGGACCGGCGGCGGATGCGGGATGCGTCGGCAGCACGAGCGACCCGGACGGCGCCTCAACGCGGCCGCCCGCGAACAGGTCCTCGATCCGGCCGAACCCGAGCGACTGCTGGCCGGCCGACCTCGCCGCGACCCACCCGCCGAGGGTCGAGCGCTCGAAGGACTGCGGGAAGTGGCCGAGCGTCAAACCGTGTGGGGCTAGGGCCGCCTCGAGGGCCGGGCCTGTCGTGCCGCCGCCGAAGGTCGCGAGGCCACTCCGCTCGTCGAGGCCGACGAGGCCCGCCAGGTGGTCGAGGGTGATGGTCAGACTGGGTGGCCCGCCCGCCGGCGGGGTGACGCCGCCGACGACGCTCGTGCCGCCGCCGTACGGGATGACGCAGGCTCCGTTCGCGGCCGCGAAGGCCAGGAGCTCGCGGACTTCGCCGGCTTCGGCCGGCCGAGCTACTCCGTCCGGGACTGCGTCGAGGCGCCCGCTCCGGAGGGCGATCCAGTCGGGCAGACTCTGACCCCGGGCGTGCCGGACGCGATCCTCCGCGTCGCGCGAAATGAGCGGGTGGTCCGCCAGCCGCGTCTCAGCGACGGCGGCGACGACACCGGCGAGCTCTGCGTCCGGGTGAGCCCTACCAACGCCGATCTCGGATTCGAGGAGCCGGAGCGCCTCAGGCGGCAGGGTAGGGTGGGAGCCCTCGTCGGCCCAGCCGTTCCAGCGCCGCACAGCCACCTCCTGTCGGGGCCATCGTGACGCATCGACAGGCGCGGTATCGTCCCCCCATGAGAGGTGATCGCGTCGAAGTCGTCGTCGATACGGGCCAGGGCGTTCAGACCTTCATGATCGCGGCCACGAAGAACGGCCGGCGACTCGAGGTGACCACCGCACGCGGCGTCGTCGAGGTCACCGAGGTGACCCGCGGTGGCACACCCGTTCGAACCGGCCGGTTCATGGCCAGCCGGCTGATCGCGCTTGTCGAACATCCCGCCCAGGAGGGATCCGACGGCCGGATCGACGTGACGACGCGGCGCCGGATGCGGCCGCCCGAGGGCGCCTGATCGTCAGCGCCTCCGCGTGGTCCGCGAGCCGGACCAGCCGCGGACGAGCCTCAGAACGGCGGCCAGGGGATCGCCGGCCAGTCGCCCCGCGGGTAGGGGAAGCGGCCCGCCTCCAGCAGCTCGTCCACGCGCCGCCGCGTAGCCGCGATCTCGGCCCGAGACAGGAGCGGCGCCAGCTGCCGGGCGAGGTCACCTCGTAGCCCGTCCGCGATTCGCTGCAGCCCGTCGCGCTCGTCCGCCTCGAACGCCGTCCCGCGCCAGCCCCACAGCACGGTCCGGAGCTTGGGATAGGTCGAGAACGTGACGCCGTGGTCGACGCCGAAGATGTGTGCGCCGCCGTCGATCGGCAGGAGATGACCGCCCTTGCGGTCGGTGTTGTTGACCGCGGCGTCGAAGGCGGCGATCCGCCGCAGTCGTCGGTCGTCGCCAATCACCATCGCCACCACGTCGACGGCCGTGTCGACGTCGATCCAGAGCTGGACGGCGCCCTCGCCGAACGGCCCGTCCCGAAGCACGGTCGGGGGCACGATGCCCCAGCCGCTCGCCTCAGAAACAAGGAACGCGGCGACCTCGCGCCGGGCGAGAGTTCCGTCCGGAAAGTCATCGAGCGGCCGCTCGCCGGCGATCGGCTTGTAGACGGCCTCCACGGTCTGCGTCGGCTCGGGCGGCGGGCAGACCCGGGTCACCCGCCCGAGCATCGCGTGGTTCGTCGACCCAAGCAACCGCCCGACAAGCTGCATCTCGCCGTCGCGCAGGACGTCGACGGCGGCCGAGATGTCGATCACGTCAGGCCGGTTCGCGAGGCGTCGAGTCGGCCTAGTTGACGTAATGGCCATTTCTACGGGGGCAGATGTGCCCCTGCTTGTCGAGCGGCTGGCCGCACAGCGGGCAGGGTGGCCGCCCTGACGCGATCACCTCGGCGGCCCGCCGGACGAACGAGCGGGCGGTCGCGGCAGTCACCCGGACGCGGAGAACGTCCGGGCCGTCCTCGTCGTCGGACGTCTCGAACGCGGCCAGGATCGAGGCAGCGAGCGACGCGTCGAGCTCCACGCTGCCCTCGTCATCGTCATCCTCGTCGTCGTCCTCGTCGGACTCCTGATCGTCGTCGTCATCGTCCGCCGCCTCGATTTCGACCTCGATCGGCTCCGCCCGCGCCTCGACGAGGACGAGCCCCGCATCGGCGTCCCAGCCCAGCGTCAACGTCGTGGCCCGGAACGCCTCGACGAGCGGCTCGTCGAGCGGCCCGGTGTCGGCGCCCGCCTCCTCAGAGGTGGCCTCGGTGACGCCGCGCTCCTCGAGCTCATCGAGCAGCTGATCGAGCCGCTCGGCGAGGACCTGGACCTGGACCTTCTCGAGGACGACGCTCACGACCTGGCTCGCCTTGCGTGCCTGGAGGAAGAACGTTCGCTGGCCGGGTTCGCCGACGGTGCCGGCAACAAAGCGATCGGGTGGGTCGAAGTAGAACAGTCGTCGGGGCATGGCAACAAATCTACCCCGTTATCGCCGCCGGGGCGTCCGGTCGGTCGTCAGCCGATGTGGACCGTGATCGCGTGGTAGCCGCGCGCGCCATCGGGCGCCGGCGGTGTGACGATGGCCGCCTGGACCTCGCCGTTGCCGTCGGTCGCGCGGACCTCGATCCGATGGTCGCCGGGGCCCGCGGCCGCGGCGTCCCAGGCGTGCGTCCACTGGACCCAGGTCGCGTCCGAGATCGGCGTGGCGAGCGTGCAGTCCCGCCACTCCCCGTCGATCGCGACCTCGACCTTCGAGACGCCACGATCCGGCGCCCACGCGACGCCGGCGATCACGACGCGGCCGGCCGGCACGGATCCGCCGTTCCGTGGCACGTCGATTCGCGACTGGGTCAAGATCGGCCCTTCCTTGGCCCAGCCGAGTGGGACCCAGTAGCCGTCGAACGATTCCCAGGTCGTGAGCTCGAGCTCTGAGAGCCATTTCGTCGCCGACACGTAGCCAAAGAGGCCGGGCACGATCAGGCGAGCCGGGAAGCCGTGGATCCGAGGCAGAACCTCGTCGTTCATCTTGACCGCGATCATCGGTTCGCGAGCCGGATCCATCACCCAGCCGGTCGGCATCCCGGCGGTCCAGCCGTCGACCGATCGGCCGACCAGCTGGGTCGCGCTCGCCTGGACCCCGGCGATCTCCAAGACGTCGCGAAGGCGGACCCCCGTCCATTTCGCGTTGCCCACGAGCGTGCCGCCGACCTCGTTCGAGACGCAGGCGATCGTCACGTACTGCTCGATGAGTGGCAGGTCCACGAGCTCCGCGTAGCTGAGTCGGGTTTCGCGATCGACGAGCCCGTGGACCCGGAGGCTCCACGACGGGAGGTCGACGTTCGGCGTGAGCAGGGCCGTGTCGATCCGGTAGAAGTCGTTGTTCGGCACGACGACGGGCGTCAGCCCCTCGATCGGCAGCGACGATCCGGCCGGCAGCGAAGCGATCTCACCGGCCGGCGGGATCGCGGCGTTGGCCGTCTCAGGGATGGACCGAGACGCTTCGAGCAGGCTGCGGCCGCCGAGTCCGGCGACAACGGCCCCCGCGGCCACGGTGCCGCTCCGGAGGAGGAAGCCGCGCCGCGACCAGTCGGGCATGGAGCCCTGTGCCGGCGGATCGTCCAGGGACTGCGCCGACGAACCGAGCAGCCACGACAGAACCTGGATGCCGGCGATGGCCGCGACGCCGGCCACGATGGCTGCCGGGGCGGCGGCGGACGACGGATCCGAGAGGGTGGCGAAGAAGCCGATCGCCGCGAAGAGCGCGAACCCCGCTGCGCCCACGGTAAATGACCGGCGCGCGACCAGTCCCAACGCCGCCCCGACCACGATCGAGGCGGCCACGATGAACAACTCGAGGGCGACCTTGTCGTTCTGGCCGAACAGTGCGACAACGAAATCCTTGGCGCCGGCGGGCTGGAGGTCGATTACCGCGCCGCCGACGGCTGCCACCAGCGACTGGGCCGTCAGCAGCCCGGCCACGAGCTCGGAAAGTCCGAGGGCGACGAGCGTCGCGACGGCGCCGGCGATCGCGGCACGCCACGCGGGCCGGTCGGGTGTCGTGGTCATGGGGACATCGTCTACCCGGACGGCGACGTTCGCATGACGGCCTTCACCCGCGGCCTTCGTCCATCCAGGCGCGAAATCGGCCGTTCGTGCGCTCGACGCTGATCGGCAGGCCGAACGCCTCGCTGATCACGGGTCCGGTCAGCGTCTCGTCGATCGGGCCGGCCGCGACGACCCGCCCGGCCGAGAGCACGAGCGCGTGACCGAAGCCGGCCGGGATCTCCTCGACGTGATGCGTCACGAGGACGACTGCGCGGGGTGTCGGCGCTGCGGCCAGACCGCCAAGATCCCGGACGAGTGCCTCGCGGGCTCCGAGATCGAGACTCGCCCCCGGCTCGTCGAGGATCAGCAGCTCGGGGGCCGGCATGAGGGCCCGGGCGATCTGGACCCGCCGGCGCTCGCCGGTCGAGAGCTGGCCGAAGGCTCGTTCAGCAAGGTCGCCGACGCCGATCGCGGCCAGCAGGTCGCGGGCACGGGCACGGTCGACGTCTGTATACGTGTGCCACCACGGACCCAGAGCCGCATGGCGCGCGGTCACGACGACGTCGAGCGCGGTCAGACCCGCGTCGATCGCGACCTCGAGGCCGGCACCCGCGTAGCCGACCCGGCGCCGCAGCTCGCGGGCATCCACCCGCCCGATCGTCTCGCCGAGGACCTCGACGGTGCCGCTCGTCGGCCACAGGTACGTGCTCGCGACGTGGACGAGAGTCGTCTTGCCCGAACCGTTCGGCCCGATGACGACCCACCGGTCGCCCGAGCCGATCGACCAGTCGATCGGCCCGAGGAGCGTTCGGCCACCTCGCCGCACCGAGACATCGGACAGGCGAAGGATCATCCCGCGATCCTACCCACCGGCCGACTGCCAGAGCTCGTCCCAGGTGGCTCCCGCCCGGAGGGTGGCCGCTCCGCGTGCCAGCGCCTCTCGCTGGCGGGCAAGCGCGGCTCGAGCGTCGTCGATCGTCGTCGCCGCGAACCTGACGCTCTCGCCGGGCCTGAGCTGACCGAGTCGCGGATGGTCGGCGGTGACGACGACGCCGGCGATCGGATAGCCGCCGGTGGTCTGGTGGTCGGCGAGGAGGACGATCGGCGCCCCGCCGGGCGGGAGCTGGATCGCGCCTCGGACGACGCCGTGCGACAGCAGCTCGCCGGACGCTATGGCTGGCAACGGCGGCCCCTCCAACCGCAACCCGACTCGGTCGCTCGCAACGCCGACCGTCCATTGGGCCGCGACGATCGCCCCCAACCCGGCCGCGGGTCCGGCGAGCAGCCGGAGGGGGTCCGTTTCTGCGGCGGCCAGCGGGTCATCGGCGAGCGCCGGCCACGCCGCGTCAGCACCAAGGACGGCATCAGGTTCCCGGGCAGCCCGAAGAACGTCGCCGGCCCGGAGCCGCCTGCCGCCGATGCCGCCGAACCCGGCCCCAAGGGCGGTCGACGCCGAGCCGAGGACCGGCGGGACGTCGATGCCGCCGGGCAACGCGAGGTACGCCCGGGCGCCGGATCGGGCATCGTGGTCGGGGTCTCCGGGAAACGCGATCGTCGACCCCTCCTCCAGCCGATGAGTTCGCCCCGGAGCCAGCGATCGCCCAGATTCCCGGACGATCCCGCCCAGGTCCGCCCCGGCCAATCCGATCCTGATCGTGGCGCGGACGGCGTATGTCCCGCCGACGAGTGTCATCTCCACGGCTGCCGCGCCCGCGTCGTTGCCGACCAGGAGGTTTGCAACCGCGAGGCTCCACGCATCACACGCCCCGCCGACCGGGACCCCGAGGTGCGTCCACTCGGGCCGACCGGCGTCCTGGATGGAGGTGAGGACCCCCGGCTCGAGGACCTCGAGCATCACGGCGCCGGGACGAAGCGGACTCGATCGCCGGGTCGGAGGAGGGACGGGGGGTTGCGCCGGAGGTCCCACAGGGAGACGTCGGTCCGGCCGATGATGCGCCAGCCGCCTGGCAGGGCGAACGGGTAGACGCCGGTCTGCTCGCCGGCGATGCCGACGCTGCCGGCAGGGATTACGCTGCCGCGGAGCGTCGAGCCGTGGCGTCGCGATTTGCGCCGGCACCGGTCCCATGTAGGCGAAGCCCGGAGCGAACCCGAGGAAGTACACGCGGTACTCGGTGCCGGCATGGTGCTCGACGACGTCGTCCGGTCGAAGTCCGTGCAAGGCCGCGACCTCGGCGAGGTCGGGGCCGTCGTCGCCACCGTAGCGGACAGGAATCTCGACGAGCGTGCCGGCGCCTTGAGTCCCTGCGCCGAGCGGCGCCTCGTCGACCAGTCCCGCCACGATTTTCCGGGCCTCCTCCGGTTCGACGGCGACCGGGTCGAACGGGACGAGGACGCTGGCGTACGCCGGGACCGCCCGCCCGAACCGCTGGTCCTTCATTCGCAGCCGCTCCACGGCCGCCGCAAGATCGTGGGCCAGGTCGTTCAGCCCGGGATCGATCCGGTCGCCGAACGTCACGAGGAGCGCGCTGTCGCCAAGGTGCGCGATCGTGGACGCCGGTTCGGTCACGATCCGAGCGCTGCGATCGTCACGCCGGCATTTGTGAGCACGGCGCGGATGGCCTTGGCGAAGTCGGCGGCACCGGGCGTGTCGCCGTGGATGCAGATCGTGTCCGCGCGGACCGCAATGACTTGGCCGTCGTGGCTCGTGACACAGCCGTCCCGCACGATCGAGAGGGCCTGAGCCGCGGCCAGTTCCGGCAATTCAAGGAGTGCTCCCGGTTGCCTTCGCGAACGGAGCGCCCCGTCCGCCTCGTACGCCCGGTCGGCGAAGGCCTCGGCGGCCGGCGTGAGGCCCGCATCCGAAGCGGCAGCCAGGAGCGCCGACCCGGCGAGGCCGACGAGGACGAGCTCACCCGAAACCCGGGCGACGGCCCTTGCCACTGTCCCGGCGACTGACGGGTCGCGAGCCGCGAGGTTGTACAGCGCGCCGTGCGGCTTGACATGGCGGAGCGGCGTCCCGGCGGCACGGGCGAAGGCCGCGACGGCGCCAACCTGGTACAGGAGCGACGCCTCGAGTTCGTCCGGCGCCATGTCGAGATCCCGCCGGCCGAATCCCACGAGGTCCGGATAGCCCGGATGGGCGCCTACGGCAACGCCGTGAGCGGCCGCAGCGCGGACCGTCCGATCGATCGTGAGCGGATCGCCGGCGTGCGCGCCGCAGGCGACGTTGACGCTGGTGACGAGCGGGATGAGCCGCTCGTCATCGCCCATCGGCCAGGGCCCGACGCTTTCGCCGACGTCGGCGTTGAGATCGACCCTCACCTCGCGCCGCCCGCCCGTCGACCTACGGGCTTGGCTGGGCGGCAGCCTGGGAGGGCGGCGCTGTCGGCTCCGGCGTCGGCTCCGGCGTCGGCTCCGGCGTCGGCTCGGGCGTCGGCTCGGGGGTCGGTTCCGGCGTGATTTCAGGCGTCGGAGTCGGCTCAGCCGACGCCGACGGTGTTGGCTCCGGTGTCGGGCAGGGCACGAGGGCCGCCCCGCCGGACGCGGATGGATCCGGCGTTGGAAGCTCGAACGGTGGGACCACGCCACTTTCGTCAGGCGTGGGCTGGGGGAAACAGGTCGGCTCAGGGGTCGGCCCGGAGCAGCCGCGCCCCTCGACGAACGGTCCCCACGACTTGCCGTACGGGGTGAATCTGCCGTCGTAGAAGTAGACGACCGGTGTGTTGTTCACCCCGCCCGTGGTGCCCGGGCCGCGTCGCGCGCGAGAGAGCCAGTTGCGGTCTGCCCGCATCCAGTTCTCGAAGTTCTTCTCGAAGCCCACGTGGTCCAGGACCACTGACCCGCAGAGGCCCTCCGGCAGGCTGTTCTTCGGCTCGGTGCCGGCGATGAACAACTCGTCCACCGACTGGCCGCCCGACGACGGCAGCAGGCCGGTCCAGGGATCGATCTTCGCGTGGACGAGACCGTCCGGCGCGGCGAAGTCGTTGATCGCCCAGGTGCTCGAGGCCTCGGCCAAGAAGCCCTGCCAGACAAAGGTCGTCACGTTGATCGAGAAGACCGGCTTGCTCGGGGTCGAGACGACCGAGTTGTCGCTGTTGCCGTTCCAGGCGCCAACCGCCAGGGCGAACTCGCCGGCGGCCCGACCGTCCTCCGTGGGCGGCGCTATGTAGCCATAGGCGTTGAGGTCCTTCGCGTCGTTGTTCGTGCCCGTCTTGAGGGTGGCGGGGCGCCTGTCGCCATCGGCGTTCTCGATGGCGAACTTGCCCCAGAAGGGGTTCACCCTCGGGTTGGTGTTGCCGGCGAGGATGTCGGTCACGATGAATGCCGCCTGGGGACTGGCCGCCTGCGTGCCCTCCGGCGGGACGTAAGGATCGATGACATCGGTGCCAGAGGCGTCTTTCACGCTCAGGATCGTCGTGTGTGGGACGAGCTTTCCGCCGTTGGCGATCGTGCCGTACGCCGTCACGAGGTCGATCGGGAGGACCTCCTGGACGCCCAGCGCCAGTGACAGCCCGGCCTGCGTCGTCTCGGTCCGGAAGCGCATCCCGAAGTCCCTCGCTCGGGCGAAGACGTGCTCGACCGAATTGACCGCAGCCGACTTGACCGACGGGATGTTGAGCGAGAACTGGAGCGCGTTTCGGACCCGGACCGGCCCGCGCTCCCGGTTATCGGCGTCGCCCGGCGTGTAGCCGCCGCCGAAGTCGACCGCGGAGTCCATGAACATGGAGCCGGCGGTCATGATTCGATCGTCGATGCCGGTCAGGTAGTTGAACGGCTTGAAGGCCGAACCCGGCTGGCGCCAGCCACTGCCGACGACGTCGTACTTCGGCTGGAACTGGGGCGAGCTGATCGGGGAGTAGTACTCGGAGCTGCCGACATAGGCGACCAGCTCTCCGGTCTGGTAGTCGAGAGCGACGAGCGCGCCGTTGTTGACGTCCTTGTCCCGGAGGTCCTTCATCCAGGCCTCGTACGGCACGCCGATCAGTTCGGCGGCCGCGGCGCCATCCTTCGCGTTTGGGACGAACGTCGCCGCCTTCACCCATTTCTCGCCGATCTTCTGGAGATTCGTGTCCAGTGTCGTGGTGATCCGGAGACCGCCGTTCTCGAGGGCGGTGCAGGTCGGAACGTCTTCTCCGCACAGCTTGGTGGTGAGCTCCTTCTGGACGGCCCAGACGAAGTGCGGGGCGATCCAGTTGGGTGTCTGCTGCGGCGCGAGGACGACCTTCTCGTCCTTGGCGGCCCGGAAGTCGGCGGCATCGAACTGATCGCTCGACAGCGGATTGCGATCGCCCTCGGCCAGCAGGTCGAGGATCTGGTTGCGGCGCTGGACGATCTCGGTCTCCGCAGGCACTACGAGCGTGGCGTTGCCGGGGCAGGTCCCGTCCTCGGCGACGGGCACGTCGCATTCCTCGATGGCGTTCAGGACGAGGTCGTAGTTGGACGGTGACTTCGGCAGTCCGGCGAGGATCGCGGCTTCGGCGACCGTCAGGTCCTGGAGCTCCTTGCCGAAGTACGACTTGGCGGCCGCCTTGATGCCGTAGCTCTGGTTGCCGTAGTAGTTCTGGTTGAGGTAGGCGGTGATGATCTTCCGCTTGCCCGCAATGCCGGGGTAGGCCTCAGTCAGGCGGATCGACTGGATGATCTCCTTGAGCTTCCGCTCGACCTGTCGGTCCGGGTCCTGGACGAGCTCGTCATCGAGGAGTCGCTGGCGAACGAGCTGCTGGGTGATCGTTGAGGCACCCCGGCTCCGGCCGCGGACGCTGTCGACGCCGGCCGAGATGATTGCCATCGGGTCGAAGCCCGTGTTCTCCCAGAACGTCTTGTCCTCGATGGCTGTCTGGGCGTCGACCACGATCGGCGGGATGTCCTCGAAGGCGACGACCTCCCGGCTTGATTGGCCGAACCGCGCCAGTTCTGTCTGCCCTGTTCGGTCGTAGACGATCGACTCCTCCTGGAACGAAAGCTTGTCGAGGTCGCCTGGCTCGGCAAGGCCCGATGTCAGGCCGGCGAACGCGGACACCGTGGTAACGGCGACGAGCAGCGCAATGCCTGCCAACAGAAAGAAGATGACGAGGGCGATGGTGCCGCCGGCGCTGGGTCGCGTCCGGGGCTCCTCCGGGGCGCGGCGAGGGGCGCCAGTGGTTTCGTACAAGGGTGACTCCGGATCTGTGTGCGTTCGGGAAAGGATGCCATCCCGCGCCGGTTCTGGTGCGCGGGCTACGGTCGCGTGACAAGCTGTTGCAGCGCGAACTGTTTCCGCGCGAAGCCCTCAGACGGGGGCGAACCGCGGCAGATGGGCGACATTTGCCGCAAGCAGCGCGTCGAGCAACGGCCGAGCGACCTCCCAGTTCCGGATGAGCGGGTTGGCGAGCAGAGCTTTGAGGGCCATGCCCCGGTCGCCGCTGCGGGCGGCCGCGACTGCAAGCTCCTCGTACGCCTTCATCTGCTGGACGAGGCCGCGCATGAGCGGATCGAGCGGCGCGAGGGGCAGCGGATGGGCCCCGTCTCGGTCCACCCGGGCCGGAATCTCGACGACCGCATCGGCCGGCAGATCCGGCAGGCAGCCGCCGTTGCGGACGTTGACGACCTGGACGTCGCCCGAACCGTCGTGGAGCGACGCGATGAGTTCGGCCGCGGCCTCGCTGTAGAACGCGCCGCCCCGGTCGGCGAGCAGGGCCGGCTTTTCAGTCAAATGCGGATCCCGATACATCTCGAGCAGCCGCGTCTCGATCTCGATGACCTCCTCGGCGCGCGTCTCGTGGCCCTCGCTCAGCTGGTCCGCGAGGACGGAGTCGAACAGGTAGTAGTAGCGGAGGTAGTAGGAGGGGATCGCCCGGAGCCCGAGGATGAGCTCCAGCGGCATTCCGACGTCGTCGGCCAGTTCCTGGCCGTCGGTGTCGAGGAGCTCCGGCAAGCGGTCGACGCCATCGATCCGGACGGCCCGCTCCCACGTCAGGTGGTTGAGGCCGACATGTTCGAGCTCAACCCGGTCCGGAGTCACGCCGAAGCGGGCGGCGAAGCGCCGCTGGAATCCGATCGCCACGTTGCACAGCCCGATCGCGCGGTGACCATCGTCGAGGAGTGCCTGGGTGACGATCCCGACAGGGTTGGTGAAGTCGACGATCCAGTAGCCAGGGGCGGCTCGGCGCGCGGCCCGCTCGGCGATATCGAGGACGACGGGGACCGTGCGCAGCGCCTTCGCGAAACCGCCGGCCCCAGTCGTTTCCTGCCCGATCGTCCCGAACCGCAGCGGCAGGGTTTCGTCAACGAAGCGGGTGGCCTGTCCCCCGACCCGGAGCTGGACAACGACGAAGTCCGCGCCGTCGAGGGCGGCATCGGTGGTCGGAGTGATGATCAGCCGGCCAGGCCATTCCATCCGGTCCAGCATCCGCCGAGCGAGCCCGCCGACGACTTCGGCGCGATCTGGATCGGGATCGAGCAGGACGAGCTCATCGACCGGTAGCCGGTCGCCGCGGACGGTGATGCCCTCGATCAGCTCCGGCGTGTAGGTGCTCCCGCCGCCGACGACCGCGATCTTGACGCCCACGCAGCCTCCGTCCTGTCGGTCCCTCTGTGCTCTGACCGCGCCAGCGTTTGCCATCTTGACAGCGGCGCGTCGAACCGGAATGATTGCTTATAACGTTATCACCATTCGCGCGGCGCGCAAGAGGATCCACGCCCGACGATGGCACGTTTCCGGCTCGAGCTCGGTCCCGTCCCGTTGCACCACCAGGTCTACCTCGACCTGGTGTCGGCCCTCGACGCGAGCGAGTGGCGGCCGGGCGACCGGCTGCCGGCCGAGCGCGAGCTGGCCGAGCGATACGGCTGCAGCCTGATCACCGTCCGTCGGGCGCTCATGGAGCTTGCCCGCGAGCAGCGAATCGAGCGGACGCGCGGCCGCGGCACGTTCGTCCTTCATTCGCGGCTCGATCTGAACTTCGGCGGCAACCGCAGCTTCACCGACGAGATGCAGACCCGCGGCCTGGACCCGACGACCCAGCTGATCGCAGCTCGGCCAGAATCGGCCGGTGAGGCGGTGGCGGCAGGCCTCGAGCTCGAGCCCGGCTCGCCGACGCTTTACGTGGAGCGCCTCCGCCTGGCCGGCGGTGAGCCGCTCCTTCTCGAGCAGGTGCACCTACCGGCGGAACGATTCCCCGGTCTGCTGGCATCCGACCTCGAGCAGAACTCCCTCTACGACCTGATCGTCGAGCGGTATGGGACGCCCATTGTCCGAGCTCGCGAGGCCCTCGAACCTGTGCTCCTGCGGACCCGCGAGGCGCGCTTGCTCGATCAGGCTCCGGGCCGGCCGGCCCTCCTCGTCGAGGGGGTCGCGTACGCCGCAGACGACCGACCGATCGAGTTCGCCCGGAGCTATGTCCGCGGAGATCGAACGCGCTACTACGTCGAGCGGGTCGTCGTCCGGACCAGATGGCTGGACGCCGATCCGAGTATCACGCCGGCCGGCGAACGCCGGGCGGAGCGAGGAGCCGTGGCCGAAACGGTCGGCTGAGCGAGAGGAGGCCAGCGATCAGCGCCAGTGCCATCAAGGTCCAACGTCAAGGTCAAATGATCCTGAGGAGGAGCATGAGAACGAACCTATTCCGAGCCAGCGCGCTTCTTGCGACGCTTGTGCTCGTCGTCGCGGCCTGCGGCCCGGCGACCACCCCGTCGACTGCCGCGTCGGGCCCGCCCGCGGCGAGCGCACCGGCAACATCACAGTCGGCGGCGCCCGCCGGCGTCGTCGAGATCCGCTGGTACTGCTGCCTCGGCACCGGCGAGAACCCGGAGCAGCTGCCTGTCGAAAACAAGGTCGTCGAAGAGTTCAACGCCAGCCATCCCAACATCAAGCTCAAGTTCGAAGTCGTCACCTTCGACGCCGCCAGGAACACGCTGGCAACTCAGATCGCCTCGGGCAACGGTCCCGACATCACCGGTCCGATCGGCGTCGGCGGCGGTGTGGCGTTCAACGACGAGTGGCTCGATCTGCAGCCGCTGATCGACGAGACCGGCTACGACATCACCCAGTACGATCCTGGAGCCGTCGACTTCTACAAGGTTGGCGACGTCCAGAACGCGCTGCCCTTCGCGATCTATCCCTCCATGTTGTGGTACAAGGCCGATCTGTTCGAAGAGGCCGGCCTCAACCCGCCGCCCCACAAGTACGGCGAGAAGTACAAGATGCCGGACGGGACGGAGAAGGACTGGGACTACAACACGATCAAGGAGATCGGCCTCAAGCTGACCGTCGACGCGAGCGGCAAGGACGCCACTGAGGCCGGATTCGACAAGACGAAGATCGTCCAGTACGGCTTCGACCCATATCGTGACCTGCTGCCAGGCACGGCCGCCTTCTTCGGTGCAGGCAGCCTCATGGCCTCGGACGGAAAGACCGCCGAGATCCCCCCGGCGTGGGCGGATGCCTGGAAGTACTGGTACGACGGCATGTGGAACTCCAACTTCATCATGACCGGCCCGGTCAACGAGAGCGAGGAATTCGGGGCTGGTTCGTACCCGTTCTTCTCGGGGCGGCTCGCGATGAGCACCAACTTCCTGTGGACGACCTACGGCGTTGCCGGGGCCGGCACGGACTGGGATCTGGCGGCGGCCCCGTCGCACAACGGCAAGGTCACCGCGCCGCTGAACGCCGACACCTTCCGGATCCTCAAGGACACCAAGCACCCGAACGAGGCGTTCGAAGTGCTGACGTACCTCCTCGGTGAGGGCTCCGAGCAACTCCTCGGCATCTACGGCGGCATGCCGGCCCGGCCTGAGGAGCAGGATGCGTTCTTCGAGAAGCTCGACCAGTCGAAGGACGACACCGGCGCGATCAAGTTCCCACAGGGCGTCGACTGGCAGGTCGCCAAGGACAGCGTCCAGTACGCCGACAATCCGAGCTTCGAGGCCTTCGTCCCGAAGTACAACGAGACCCAGGACCTGCTGACCAAGTACGAGACCAAATGGGTGGGCACCGCGGGTCTCAACATGGACACCGAGATCGAAGCGTTGAAGAAGGAGCTCCAGGCACTCTGGGACGGCTGATCCCGGGACTGAGATTCCACCAGCAAGCCTGAAAGGAGCACGATGACCGCGGTCCCCCTCCGGCACCGTGCCCGAACTGACACCCCTGGCGCGCCGCGAGGAGCGCCAGGGACTCCTTTTCATCTCGCCCTGGATCATCGGGTTCCTGGCGTTCACGCTAATCCCGATGATCGCCACCTTTGTCCTCACCTTTCTGAATGTCACCCTCAGCCAGGCGGAGCCACTGCGGTTCGTCGGCGTGGACAACTACGCCCGGTTGATGCGTGACGGGCAGGCCTGGGCGTCGCTGGGGGTAACGATGCGGTTCGCCCTCTTCTGGCTGCCCGTCGTGATCGTCATTCCGTTCGCACTGGCCCTTGCCCTGAACAGTCGCCATCTCCGCGGGGGCGCCGTCTTCCGGGTCCTCCTGTTTCTGCCCTACGTCGTGCCGTTCGTCTCGGGCGTGCTGATCTGGCAGAACATGCTCGGCGATACCGGCTGGATCAACGAGTTCCTCCGGTTCGTCGGCATCCAGAACCCGCCCAGCTGGCTGTTCGACATCGGGTGGGTGACACCGGCCCTCGTGATCACCGGCATCTGGGGCATCGGGGCGGGCATCATCGTCAATCTCGCCGGCCTGCGCGGGATCCCGACCGAGCTCTACGACGCGGCCCGGATCGATGGCGCCGGCTGGTGGGCCCAGCTCAAGAACGTGACGATCCCAATGATGTCGCCGGTCATCTTCTACACGCTGATCCTGGCGATGGTCGCCGTTCTTCAGTACTTCCTCGTGCCGCTCGTCCTCTTCAACGGCACGGGCGAGCCCGGCGGCGAGACCTTGTTCTACAACCTCTATATCTTCAAGACCTTCTTCACCTTCCAGCAGATGTCATACGGGGCGACCCTAGCCTGGGCGCTTTTCATCCTTGCGCTCCTGGTGACGGTGGTGCTGTTCCGAGCCTCCCGGCGCTGGGTCTACTACGCCGGCGAGCGTTGAGACAGCCATGAAGGCTGTGGAGGAGATCGGCGGGATCGGGGAGCCGACCGGCATCATCGAGCGACGCAGGGCTCGGCCGCGAGACGCCGCCTCGGTCACACGTACCACGATCCTGACGCTGGCGATGATTGCAATCATCGTCGCCTTCCTGTCGCCGCTGCTCCACAGCGCGATTGCATCGGTCCGAAGCGACGAGCAGACGAGCCAGCTCCATTCGCCGTTTCTGCCATCCGACCCGGTTACCTACGAGTACGAGGGCCGGAACTACGACGTCTACGAGGTTCCCATCGACGGGGCCGTTCGCGAGTTGGCGCTTGTCACGAAGGGCCGGCAGGAGAGCAAGTTCGTCGATCCGGCCAACCCCGGCGCCGGGCTGATCACCTGGACTGGCTCGTGGCGCACGCTCCAGCCGGCGTTCGCCCTCTCGCCGAAGTGGGAGAACTACCCGGAGGTCTGGGCGCTCATCAACTTCCCGCTGCTATTGCGGAACACGATCCTGATCGCAATCATCGGCGTGATCGGGACCGTTACCTCCTGCACGCTCGTCGCCTACGGCTTTGCTCGCTTCAGGTTCCGCGGCCGGAACGCGCTGTTCACACTGCTGATCGCGACGATCTTCCTGCCCGCCGCGGTGACGCTCATCCCCACCTACACGATTTTCGTGAAGGTCGGCTGGGTCGGAACGTGGCTGCCACTCCTGGTGCCGACGTTCTTCGCCAACGCCTACGACGTGTTCCTGCTCCGCCAGTATTTCCTGACGATCCCGCGCGATCTCGATGAGGCCGCGGCGATCGATGGGGCCGGCCCGCTCCGGATCCTCCGATCGGTCGTTCTGCCGCAGGCCTGGCCGGTGATCATCGCCGTCGCGATCTTCCACTTCGTCTACACGTGGAACGACTTCTTCGGGCCGCTGATCTACCTCTCCGGACACCCTGAGCTGTACCCGCTCCAGGTGGGGTTGGCGAGCTTCAACGGGATCTACTACCAGAACCCGGCCTACGTCCAGGCGGGCACGATGATGACCCTCATCGTGCCGGTGATCCTGTTCATCGTCTTCCAGCGTGTCTTCATCCGCGGCATCGTCATCACCGGGGTGGAGAAGTAGTGGCATTCCGGGTCGCCCTCACGTTCGACGCGGAGCATCCGGATCGGCCGGCCGACGACGGCAACGCCCCGCGCCTGCTCGACGCGCTCGCCGCCGCGGGCGTCCGCGCCACGTTCTTCGTCCAGGGCCGCTGGGCCGAGGCGTATCCGGCGACCGCCCGGCGGATCGGGCGGGAGGGACACCTGGTCGGCAGCCACTCCTTCTATCACGCTCGCATGCCGCTCCTGTCGGCCGCCGGTCTCGCGACCGACCTGCGCGACGCTGAGAACGCGATTCTCGAGCATGCGGGCGTCGATCCGCGGCCATGGTTCCGCTGCCCGTTCGGGGCCGGAGGCGACGACCCGCGGCTGATCGCCCGGATCGAGGCGCTCGGCTACCGGGAGGTGGGCTGGGACGTGAGCGCCGAGGACTGGGAGCCGACCAATTCGACGGACGTCGTCGCGGCGAAGGTCATCGATGGGGTGACGGCCCACGGCGATGGGGCGGTCGTGCTCCAACACACGTGGCCGAACCAGACCCTCGGCGCTATTCCGGGGATCGTCGCGGCGCTCCGAGAACGCGGTGCGACGTTCGTCGCGGTCGACGAGCTCGGCAGCCTGCCGACTCAGCACCCAGATTGACGGCCCCGGTTCTCGCCGTCGACGGCGGCAACTCGAAAACGGACATCGCGCTGGTGGCGGCCGACGGCCGGCTCCTCGGCGCCGTGCGTGGCCCCACGACGTCGCACCAGGCGGTCGGGCTCGAGGCCGGGATCGATCGCCTCGTCGGACTCGTCGAGGAGGTCGCGCGACAAGCCGGGCTTGATCCCACGGCTCGACCGATCTCGACGGTGGGCGTCCACGCCATCGCCGGGGCCGACTTCATCGCGGACGTTCGGATGCTCGAGCGGGCCCTCGCCGGCGCCGAGCTCAGCGGGCGAGACGTCGTCGCCAACGACTGCATCGGCGCGTTGTGGGCCGGGGCGAGCGAGGGGTGGGGGATTGCCCTCATCTGCGGCCAGGGGATCAACGGTGCGGCGATCGCGCCGGACGGCCGAACGGCGCGGTTCGATGGCGTGGGCGACATCTCGGGCGACTGGGGCGGCGGTACATCGGTGGGCATGTCGGGCCTGGCCGCCGCTGTCCGCGCCCGGGACGGACGAGGCCCGCGGACGTCGCTCGAGCGCCTCGTCCCGGCCCACTTCGGCCTCGGCCGGCCGTCGGCGGTGACGCGGGCGTTCTACGACGATCGCATTGCCGACGCCCGCGTCGGCGAACTCTCGCCGGTCGTGTTCGGCGCGGCGGGCGAGGGCGACCCGGTCGCTCGGTCGATCGTCGACCGCCTGGCCGACGAGCTCGCGACGATGGCGGTCGCCCTGGCCCGACGGACGGCGATGACTCGCCGCCCGGTCGAGGTCGTTCTGGCCGGCGGCGTATTCAGCACGACGGATAAGCCGTTCTTCGCCCGAATCGAGAGCGGAGTCCGGGCGGTCGTACGCGATGCGAGGCTTGTCCGTTTAGACGTCCCGCCGGTGACCGGTGCCGCTCTCCATGGCCTCGACCTCGTCGGTGGCTCCGGGGCCGCTCGTCACGCGGCGCGCGAACGCCTCCGCAACGATTTGAAGGCCTGGAGTCGGTAGGTCCGTGCGCTTGAGGATTCGGTGGGCCTGAGGGACGAGATCCGGGAGCAGCCCGAGGTCGCGGTCCGGCTCCTTCGCGATGGCCGTCCGGAGATCGATCGCATCGCCGATCGATTGATCGGCCGGCTGGCGGATCGCGAGATCGACCACGTCGTGATCGCCGCCCGGGGCACGAGCGATCACGCCGCGATCTACGCCCAGTACCTGTTCGGGGCCCATCTACGCCTCTCGGTCGCCCTCGCGACGCCGTCGCTCATCTCGCTCTATGGCGTCGAGCCGCGCCTCGATCGATCGTTGGTGATCGGCGTCTCCCAGTCCGGCCAGTCGCCCGACATTGTCGGGGTCGTGGCGGCCGCGCGCCGCCAGGGCGCGCCGACGATCGCGATGACCAATGACCAGGGCTCCGACCTGGCGACCGCGGCCGAGCACCACGTCGACCTGCGGGCGGGCCCGGAGCGGGCAGTCGCGGCGACCAAGACCTATACCGCGGAGCTGCTCGCGATCGCCCTGCTCGTCACCGCCCTCGAGGCACGCCTCAATCCGACGGCCGGGAGGGACGAGGCACTGGCGGCCGTCCCGGACGCGCTAGCCGCGACGCTCGACACGGAGCCGGCGGCTGAAGCGGTGGCCCGCCATCTCGCCAGCCGCGATCGGCTCATCGTCGTCGGGCGAGGGTTCAACTATGCGACGGCCCGCGAGATGGCTCTCAAGCTCAAGGAGCTGGCTCGACTGGCGGCCGATCCGTACTCGGCCGCCGATTTCCTCCATGGGCCGCTCGTCCTGGTCGAGCCGGGCTACCCGGTGATCGTGCTAGCCCCGTCCGGGCCGACAGCGGCCGACATCGACGCTCTTCTCGACCGACTCGCGGAGCTCGCGGTCGAGCCCATCGTCCTCTCCGATCGCCCCGAAGCGATCGCAGCGGGCGGCCTCGGGATCCGCCTCCCCGCCGGCCTACCGGACTGGCTGATGCCAATCGCGGCGATCGTGCCCGGCCAACTCCTGGCGCTGCACCTGGCGGTCGCCCGAGGCATCGACCCTGAATCGCCCCGCTGGATCGCGAAGGTCACGCGAACGAACTGACTCCGGAACCGGGGCTTGACATCTCGCCGCGGTCATGTATTATGCCGATAGGTTAATTAACCATATAGCGAAAATGGACATGGACACCGACCCCCTCAGCACGACGTTCGCCGCCCTCGCCGACCCGACCAGACGAGCGATCCTCGCCCGCCTGGCGCAGGGAGAGGCCACGGTGACCGAGCTTGCGGCGCCCTTCGACATGAGCCTTCCCGGCATCTCGAAGCACCTGAAGGTGCTCCAGCGGGCCGGACTCATCGAGCAGGGCCGCCAGGCGCAGTGGCGGCCCTGCCGGCTTGCGCCGGAACCGCTCCGGGACGTGGCTGGCTGGGTCGAGCAGTACCGGCGCCATTGGGAGGAGAGCTTCGAACGGCTGAGCGACTACCTCCGCGACATACAGGAAAGCCAGGAGCAAGCGAAAGGAGACGACGATGACCGCGACTCGAATCGACAGGGGTAGCACCGACACGACGGCCGTCTACTCGGACGGCGGCGACCTCACCTTCGAGCGGACGTTCGACGCGCCGCGCGACAAGGTCTGGAAGGCGTTCACGGACCCGAACGCGATCCCGCGCTGGTGGGGCAAGCACGGCACGACGACGATCGTCGAGGAAATGGACGTCCGGCCGGGCGGCAAGTGGCGCTACGTCAACCGCGCCGGCGACCGCGACGACGTCGCCTTCTACGGCGAGTACCTCGAGGTCGACCCGCCAAAGGGCTTCAAGTGGACGTTCATGTTCGACGTCGAGGGCGTGGGCCCGATGGGCGGCCCCGAGACCTACATCTTCGAAGAGGTCGGCGGCAAGACGAAGGTCATCTCGACCGGGCACATGGGCTCCGTCGAGGTCCTCGAGGGCGCGCTGTCCACGGGCATGGTTGCCGGTGGGCTGGAGACCTGGGACCGCCTCGCGGCCCTGCTCGCGAACGCCTGACCGGCCCGACGCCACAAACAGGAGACCGGCCTCGCCCTCGGGCAGGCCGGTCTCTTCACGTTGGTCGGATTGACACTTGACGACTGGTCACTATATCGTCTCGCGATATAGCGGAGGCCACCGTGAGCTGGCTGATCGAGAGCGTCAGCGAGGCCAAAGTCGATCCCGCGGCCGTGTGGCGGCTTTACGCAGACCCGTCCACGTGGCCCGATTGGGGTCACAACGCCAAATCGGCCCACGCCGACGGCCCTCTCGTGGAAGGCGGGATCGTTCACGTCCGAGCCGGCTACGGCAAGGTCTACGCGTGCCGCATTCGGCGCCTGGTGGCCAGCCGCGCGATCGAGTTCGAGGTTCGGCCGCCCTTGATACGGGTCATCCAGACCTACGAGGTGGACCAGACCCCGGAAGGCGCGCGCATCCGCCACGCGATCGAGATCTCAGGCCCACTCTCTGGCCTCATGCGACTGCTTCGCGTGAACAGGATCTATCAGGGCTGGCTGGACAAGGAGGTCGAGAAGCTCATCGCGATGGCCCGCGACGAACCGCGATCCAGCGAGGGCGGGTTGATCCGCGAGGACGGCGCGACTCGCTCGTAGCCTTAGCCCCACGCCGACTCGCGACGAGACCCCTTCGAGACGCGGGTTCGGCCGCCGAGCAGGATGTCCGGCGGCCGTCGCGTTTGCGCTGTCAGCCGCTCGCCGAGACGCCGGTGCCGGTTGCAGAGACCACCAGCCCTATCGGGCACGAGACGCCGGTCGAGTTATCGGGGCAGTAGCCGCGCGGGTTCTTGGCGAGGTATTGCTGGTGGTAGTCCTCGGCGTAGTAGAACGTCGGCGCTGAGGCGATCTCCGTCGTGATCTCGCCGAAACCGGCTTCACTCAACTTCGCCTGGTACATGTTCCGCGACGCGACGGCCGTCCGGAGCTGCTCGTCATCGGTCGCCCAGATCGCTGAGCGGTACTGCGTGCCGACGTCGTGGCCCTGGCGCATGCCCTGCGTCGGGTCGTGGTGCTCCCAGAAGACCTTCAGGAGCTGCTCGTAGGTGACCTGCGCGGGATCGTATGCGACGAGGACCGCCTCAGCGTGGCCGGTCCGCCCGGAGCAGACCTCTTCGTACGTCGCGTTCGGGGTGAAGCCGCCGGCATAGCCGACTGCGGTGCTGATGACGCCGGGCGTCTGCCAGAAATCCTTCTCGGCGCCCCAGAAGCAGCCGAGGGCGAAGATCGCGGTCTTCGTCCCCGTCCGGCCATGGCCCGCGGAGCGGGGCGCCGTTGACGAAATGGCTCTCCGGAACCGGGAGCGGTTCGGTTCGACCGGGGAGGGCATCGGTGGGGGACGGCATGGATGGGGAGCGTCGAAGGAACTGCATGCCGGAAGTCTAGTCCCCTCGTGTGACAACTCGATCACGACGACGAGGGACCCTCAGGAAGCGGAGTCCTCTTCGCGGTGGGCCGGCAAGGCGAAACCGACTTCGGTGCCGGCGGGAGAGCGTGGGGCGGCCCAGATCCGGCCGCCCATCGCCTCGACCAGCTGGCGGCAGACGAACAGGCCGATGCCGGCACCGCCGGCCATCCGGGTCGCCGATGTCGACCGATAGAAGAGCTCGAACACGCGCTCGGTGTCGCCGTCGGCGATTCCGATCCCCTCATCGAGCACCCTCGTCACGACCTCGTCGCCCACGGCTTCGAGGACGACCACGATTGAGGCCGCGGGGTGAGCGTATTTCGCCGCATTTGTCAGGAGGTTCCGGACCACCTGCTCGACATAGGTCTCCTCGCCGATCACGAGCGGCAGCCCTTCGGCGGCTCGGAGCTCGATGACCCGGCTCGGCAGGCGGGCCTGCTCGGCCTCGACGACCCGGCGCAGGATCCGAGCCATCCCGAGCGGCTCACCCTCGATATCCATCGCTCCGCGTTCGGCACGTGACAGGACCAGCAGGTCTTCGACGAGCCGCTGGAGTCGATCCGCCTCTGCCTCGACGTCCTCGATCGTGCTGACCATCACCTCCGGGTCGAGGTCGGCGCCCCGCTGGCGGAGCATCTTCGAGAGGCCATAGATCGTCGTGATCGGCGTGCGAAGCTCGTGGCTGATCACGCCGATGAATGCGTCGCGCAGCTGGTTGGCGCGCAGCTCCGCTGCGTAGTGGTCGGCCAGCTCGACGGGGCCGGACAGGACCCGGACGATCGTTTCGAGCAGCTCCATGTCGGCGGACGAGAACGCGTTCGGCTGGGTCGAATCGATCTCGAGGAGGCCGATCCCGCGTCCGCGCCTGACGATCGGGACGGCGAGCCACGTTCTGATCGCCTGCCGCGCCTTGGGCCCGCGGATTACGGCCTCGCTCGCACGCAGATCCGGGAGGAGGCACGGCTCGAGCGTCTCGACGACCCGCCAGCTCAAACCAGGTCCGCGCCGAGAGCGCTGGCCGAGCGCCTCATCGGCGAACGGCCCGATGGCCGCCCGGATGACGAGCTCGTCGCCCTGGACCAGGGCGATCGAGCCCCCGGTCAGCGGCATCGCGAACTGCAGCCGGTCGAGCGTTTCGTGAAGGATCTGGTCCAGGTCTCGCTCGCCCGCTGCGGCACTCGCAATGTCGATGATGAGTTGCGACGTCAGCGGTGTCCACGGCGCTATCTGTCCAGCGTCATCCGGAGTGCCTTCGAGCTTCCTCACCAGGGAAATCTACACGGGTGGCCTCGAGTCAGCCTCCGGCCCGGAGATCGAAGGCCCATCCCCAGCGACGGCCGCGACGGCAAGGGGATTCCAGCAAGGAACCACAGGTATCAGTCGGGGCGCGAAACGAGCCGCGGCGGCTACGGTGTTATGAATACTTGACCGGATGGGGATCTGCGGCGGACGATACGACGGCACCGCCGGCCAATTCGACTTGAGGGATGTCCTCGCGCCCTTCTTGAGGCGAACGTTTTTGGTTCTTCGAGTTAGACGGTGACTCGATCGCTCACTTAGGAAACGGCCCGGGTCCTGAGTCGGCAAGCACGGTCGCCGCCAGGGAGAGGATGGTTGCCGCTGCGATGCTGACGGACGCGAGAACGGTTCGGGCTCGAACGGGGAATCGCATCTTGGGGACTCCTTCCCGCCGGGAAGGGCGCAAGGAACATGTCAGATACTAGGGGGTGAGCCATGGGAAAGGCAAGTATTACTAACCTGTTGCCGCCGGAACGCGCTCGACGCCTCCGATCCGGCCTAGGGCTCGAGCTGCGTCGACGACGCTTGGAGGCACACCTTTCTCAGGCCAATGTGAGCGCCCCGATGACGAGGGCCTACATCTCCCAGGTCGAGTCGGGGCGGACGTTGCCCTCGCTGCCCGCTCTAATCGTCCTCGCCGAGCGCCTGGGAACGTCGGCGGACGAAATACTCAGGGCGGTCAATCGGACGTTGAGCGTGGAGTATCCTGACGTCCATGAGGACCGTTGAGCGCCGCAGCCTCGCCGCCGAAGACCGAGACCTTGCGGAATTGATCGGGGTCCGTCTTCGGGCCGCGCGCCTTCGCGCCGGACTGACCCAACGCGAGGTGGCGGAGGGGCGCTACACGAAGGCCTACGTCAGTGCGCTCGAGAACGGCTTGATCAAGCCGTCCATGGCCGCGCTGCGGTTCCTCGCGGTCCGGCTCGGGACGACCGCCAGCGACCTTCTCGCCGACACCGACGGGCGCTGGACACGGATGGAGGCCGAGCTCAGGTTGGCGGCGGGCGACTGGGCCACGGCGGAGGATGCCTTTCGGTCCATTCTCGACGCGGATCCGCCGGCGGCGGAACGCGGAAAGGTTCTCCTCGGCCTAGCCGAGGCGCTCTGCCGTCTGGCTCGGCCGGCCGAGGCGGTGCGGGTTGCTGCACAGGCCGACGAGCTCCTCGCCGCGGCGGGTGAGGTTGAGTCGGCCCGCATGGCTCGATACTGGCTTGCCTTCGCCCACCATCAGTCGGACAACCCGACCGAGGCTCGCCTGCTCCTCGAGGGCCTCCTGGCGCCCGACCCCGGCCTGCCACAGCTTCAACCGGACTCTCGGGTCCGCGTCCTCATTGCGCTGTCGTCGGTGCTCAGCCAGGCAGGCGAACCGAAGCGCGCCCTGCTGTTCCTCGAAGAGGCGCGTGGGATCGGTGCGGACCTCGACGACCGTCGTCGCGCATCGATGCTGTACTCGCTGGCCGTGGGTTATCGCGCGACGGGAGACATGGAAGCGGCGATCCGGTCGGGCCTCCAGGGCTTGGCACTCTTCCGGGCCAGTGATGCGACCAAGGAATCCGCATCGATCGAGAACGAGTTGGCCCTCATCTACATCGGCCTGGGAAATCTCCGCGAGGCCGCGAAGCACGCCGGCGTTGCTCGGGCGGCGTTCGAATCGGCCGGCGACGAATTCTGGCTCGCCCACGTCGCCGAGACCGAGGCCCAGATCGCCCTCGCGAAGGGCAATCATGAGGAGGCCACGACGAGGGCAGCCGCGGCCATCGAGCTAGCCCGCAAGACCGGCAACCAGAAGGCCGAGATCAGCTCGCTCCTCACGGCGGCGCGGGCGGCTCGTGCGCGGGGAGACTCGGCCCGGGCCGCGGACATCCTGGGGAGCGCAGTCGAACTCGCAAGGACCGGGCCGAAGCCCCGGCTCCGGGAGATCCTGGGCGAGTGGAGCGAGCTCCTTGCCGAGTCCGGCGACCACCAGCGAGCCTACGAGTTGAGTCGCGAGGCGCTCGGACTCGTCTAGCGACGCATCAACTATTTGTTGATTCCATCCGGGCCATCCGGCACACTGGCCCGGATGAACCCAGCGACCCCAGCGCCCGGTGCTCATCCGGATAGCACTGTCAGCCGTCTTCGGGCGATCCTCGCCAAGGGCGAGGAGATCACCCACCTTGTCCCGGCGATCGGTTGCATCATCGCCCTCACCCCGCGCCGGTTGTTGATCGTTCGGGAAGGCTCGTCGTTCCGGCCGAGGACCGGCGTCCGCGAGTGGGAGTTGGGCGCCGGCGTGTCCGTCCGCGCCGGTCTCGTTCGCCAGGGCAGCGGCAGCCTCGTCATCAAGTGGGGCCGAAGCGCGACCAGCGTCTTCGTTCGGGCCGACCATTGGGATGACGCGCTGGCCCTCGTAGGGACCGTCAGGGCGCGATTGCGGCTCGAGGAGGGACGAGCGCACGGCGGGCGTCGTCCGCCGGGCGGCCAGCCGCAGTCCGAGGAATAGCGCCGCGCCGCCCGTGCCTTAACCCCCTCAGAAATCTCTCAGGATCGATCCTCAGCATCCGGACTCAAGGTCCCACGACCGAGGGAGGAGCCGCCACCGATCCCCAACTGACGCCCGAGCCCACGGGCAGCGGAGGAACAGATGACCGACCCAGCCCGTGAGCTCCTGCCTGTCCCGGAGACGATCGACGGACGAACGACGAGCGAAGCACTGCTCTACGAGATCCGCCGAGTCATCGTCGGCCAGGACGCCATGCTCGAGCGCGTCCTCGTCGCCGTACTCGCCGGCGGGCACCTGCTGCTGGAAGGCGTGCCGGGACTCGCCAAGACGCTGACGATCAAGACTCTGGCCGACGTCCTGGACTCGTCTTTCCGCAGGATCCAGTTCACGCCAGACCTCGTTCCGGCCGATCTTGTCGGCACCCGCATCTATCGACCCGACCGGGGCACATTCGACACCGAGCTGGGGCCGGTCTTCTGCAACTTCCTGCTGGCCGACGAGATCAACCGCGCCCCGGCGAAGGTCCAGTCGGCGCTCCTCGAGGTCATGCAGGAGCGACAGGTGACGATCGGGCCGGAGAGCTACCCGGTGCCGCGGCCGTTCCTCGTGATGGCCACCCAGAACCCGATCGAATCGGAGGGGACGTACCCGCTCCCCGAGGCCCAGATCGACCGCTTCATGATGAAGGTCGTCGTCGGCTACCCGAGCGCCGGCGAGGAGGCAGTCGTTGTCGAGCGCTCGCTCCGGCCGGCTGCCGAGGTCCGGCCGATTCTCACCGCCGCCGGCCTCGACGAGCTCCAGCGCCTGACCGCCGACGTCTATGTCGACCGAACGATCGTGGACTACGCCGTCGCGTTGACGGCGGCGACCCGCAAGCCCGACGAAGTGGGACTGCCGAAGGTCAAGGAGTTCATTGCGTTCGGGGCGAGCCCGCGCGGCTCGATCAACCTCGTCCACGCGGCGCGGGCCCTCGCGGTCGCTCGCGGCCGGCGGTACGTGCTCCCCTCAGACGTCGAGGAGCTCGCCCGCGACGTCCTCCGCCACCGGATCGTGCCGAGCTTCACCGCGCTCGCCGAAGAGGTGTCCTCGGACATGATCCTCGATCGGCTCATTCCGGCCGTTCCGGTCCCGCAAGTGAGCCGCGAGGAGCTGTCGGCATGACCGGACCGATCCCCATCGCCACGCGGCCGAAGTCCCGACCCGGGCCCGGCCCAACGCCGGAATCCCTGCTCCGATCACTCGACCTGACCGTCGGGCGGCGGATCCACGGGCTGCTATCCGGCGAGTTTCCGGGCCCACGACCGCGGCGGCGGGACGGAACTCGCCCAGGTCAGACCGTACGAACCGGGCGACGATGTTCGGACGATCGATTGGAACGTGACGGCCCGGATGACCATTCCGCATGTCCGGGTCCACGTGCCCGAGCGGGCGCTGACGAGCTGGCTAGCCCTGGACGTCTCGCCATCGATGACGTTCGGAACGGCGGACCGGCGGAAGGCCGATGTCGCAGAGGGAGTCGCGCTCGCGCTCGGCCACGTCGCGACTCAGCGCGGAAACCGCCTCGGCACGATCACGTTCGGCGGCCGGTCAGACCGCCGGATGCCAGCGAGCGGCGGCCGGCGCGGCCTGCTCTCGGCCCTTCTCGCCGCCGGCAACGATGTCGTGCCGGGCGATAGTGAGCCGATCGGAGCCCGATCGCCGGCAACGACGTTGCGCTTCCTCGCCGGCGTCGCTCCCCGCGGCGGCCTGGTCGTGCTCATCTCCGACTTCCGCGGGCGCGGCTCGTCTGACTGGTTGACCGCTCTCGCGGCTGTCGCCGCCCGGTCGCATGTGCTCGTCGTCGAGATCCGGGACCGGCGCGAAGACGAGCTGCCCGACATCGGCGATCTGACCCTCCTTGACACCGAAACGGGTCGTGAGGTCCGGGTGGACACCTCCTCGCGAGCGCTTCGCGAACGCTTTGCCCATGCCGCTGCGGAGGACCGGGCTGCCCTTGCGCGCGACCTTCGCCGGCTGGGCGTCGGCCATGTCGTCCTCTCGACGTCGGGCAGCTGGCTCCGGTCGCTCGCCTCCCAGCTCCGTCTCCTGAGGATCGCGTCATGACCTTCGCTTCGCCAGAGCTCCTCGTCGGGCTTCTCCTCGTCCCATTGGCCGTCGCCGCCTACCTCCTCGTCCAGCGGCGCCGCGCTCGCTACGCAGTGGCGTTCACGAACGTCGACCTCCTGGCGAACCTCGTTCCGCGGACGCCGTCGTGGCGACGGCACGTGCCGATGGCGCTCTATCTCGTGGCGATCGGGGCGCTCGTCCTGGCCTTGGCCCGGCCCTCGATGATCCTCGCCGTGCCGCGAGAGGAGGCCACGATCATCCTGACGATGGACGTGTCCGGCTCGATGAAGGCGACCGACGTCGCACCGAGCCGCCTCGCCGCGGCCCAGAAGGCGGCATCCGACTTCGTCGATCAGCTGCCCGACAGCTTCCAGGTTGGCCTCGTCGCCTTCTCGACCACGCCACGAGTCGCGGTCTCGCCGACGACCGACCGGGTGGCGCTCCACAAGGCCCTCGATTCGCTCGTTGCGGAAGGGGGCACGGCCCTCGGTGACGCCATTGCTACGTCACTCGATGCCGCCGGCGCTGCGACTGCCGCCGCTCCCACGCCGGACCCGTCGCCCTCGACGGATCCCTCGGCCAGTCCATCGGCCGACCCGTCAGCAGGGCCATCCTCGGACGAGCCGCCCCTCGTGGCGACGGTGCTCCTCTCGGACGGCGCGAACTCGACCGGCCAGCTCGAGCCGCTCGACGCCGCCGGACGAGCGGCCGCGCTGGGAGTGCCGGTCTACACGATTGCTCTTGGCACCGAGGATGGAGTTGTCCAGGTCCCGAACCGGCAGGGCCAGCTCCAGACCCTGGAGGTCCCGCCGGACACCGACACGCTGGCCGCGATCGCCGAGACGACCGGGGCGCGGTTCTTCGACGCCCCGACGGCGGAGGACCTCGCCCAGATCTACGAAAACCTCGGCTCGCGAGTCGGTTTCACCGAGGAGCAACGCGAGGTGACCCAGCTGTTCGCTGCGGCCGGCCTCCTCTTCGTCGTGGCCGGGGCGGGTCTCGCAGCCCATTGGTTCAACCGCTTCCCGTGAGGGACGGAGCCGGTCCGACGTCACGACCGCGGACGGCCCGCGGGACAGCCAACGCAGCACGGAGAACGCCATTGAGCCGACCACCGCACGTCCGCCTCCGCGGCCGCACCCGTCAATCAACCGTACACGGAGTCTTCATATGAACTGGGACGACCAGCCCCTTCATCCCGCTGCCCCGCCGCCCGCACCGACGCGTTTCGGAGGGTTCCGCCGAAGCATCGTCGTCGGGACGATGGCCATGGGTCTCCTCGCCCTGGGCGGTGTGGCGGCGGTGTCCGCCGCTGATCCGTCACCGGGTGCACCGACGACCCAACCTCCGGCCACCGACGCGCCGTCGGCCACCGATGCTCCCGCTTCGACGGCCAAACCGAAGGGCGATTGTCCGGCGGATGGCACGGGACGTCGTGGCAATGACGGCACGACGCCCGACGCCTCGCCGGACGTCACGCCCGACGCGTCCCCGGACGCATCCAGCTCCGACCTCTGAGTCACGACCCCCGCTGATGGCCCGCATCCGTGCGGCCCGTCAGCGGGGTTCTTTGCGCCCCGCGCTGAGTCGACTCGGCCACGGTTGACGGTCGCCCATCTGCAACGGCATGCTATCGCAAATGGTTGCGATAGCACTCGTATGATCCAGTTCGACCCTGCCGCGACGGTCATCGCCGGGACCGGTTTCGGCTTGCTCGTGACCGGACTCCTGCTGGGCTTCCGGCACGGCTTCGACTGGGATCACATCGCGGCGATCACCGACATTACGTCGACAACCTCGACAGCCGATGCTGGGACTGAGATCCACGAGCGTGCCCATGAGCTCCTGCCGCACGAGCACCTGCATGGTGGTCGGTCCGAGGCGAGCGCCCACGGTGAGCCGGCCGGCAGTGGGGCTGTGGCGATGGCGGCGCCTGCGCTCTCGCGCGAGCGCGTCCTCGACCATCAGCGCCACGCGATCCTGCTCGGGACGCTGTACGCGCTGGGCCACGCAGCGGTCGTCGCCCTCCTGGGGCTTGCCGCCCTTGCGTTCGGTGCGCTCTTGCCAGACTGGGTGGACCCGATCATGGGGCGGATCGTCGGCGTGACGCTCCTGGTCCTCGGCCTCTGGGTCTTCTTCTCGCTCTACCAGTACGCCCGCCACGGAACCGAATTTCGGCTTCGCAGCCGCTGGATGCTCGTCTTCGACGGTGGTCGCTACGCCTGGCGGCGGATGCAGGCGCGGCTCCACGGCCACGAGCACGTCGATCCAATCGAGATGAGCTCGTACGGCCCGAAAACCGCGTTCGGCGTCGGCATGATCCACGGCATCGGCGCCGAGACCGGCAGCCAGGTCCTCATCATCGCGGCCGTCGGCGGCGCCGCGGGCCAGGGGCTCGGAGTCCCGATGATGCTCGCGTTCATCGTCGGGCTCCTTGCCTCGAATACGATCGTCGTCGTCGTCTCGGCGACCGGGTTCGTCGCCAGCCAGGTACGGACGCGCCTCTATATCGCGATCGGCCTCCTGGCGGGTACGTTCAGCGTGTTCGTCGGCCTGCTGTTCCTGATCGGCGCGGAGTCGTCGCTCCCGGATCTGGAACGGCTGTTGGGCGGCGCCTGATCCGATGGGAACGTGGGACGGCGTTCGCGAGCGGATTCGTGCCCGCGGGATGCGCTGGACGCCGCAGCGCCGGGTGCTGATCGAAGTCCTCGCCAGGGCCGACGGTCACATCACTGGCGCCGAGCTCGTCGAACGCTGCCGCGAGGTCGACCCGGCGACGATCCCGTCGACCGTCTACCGGACGCTCGACGTCCTCGAGGAGCTCGGCCTTGTCAGCCACAGCCACCGGGCCGATGGCCGAGAGGAATACCACGTCCTGCCCGACGCCGACCACGGCCATCTCCATTGCCTCGGCTGCGGGGCGTCCTGGGAGATCCCGGAGTCGGAGGCGCGATCGCTCGTCCGTGGTCTCGAGCAGGCGCGCGGTTTCGCGGTCGACGTCACGCATCTCTCGATCGCGGGGCGCTGCGCCGCGTGCGGCCCGGTCGCTGAGGACTGAGGCGCGCAGCAGCGAGAGGTCGCGCGGCGGGTAGCATCGGCCGGCTCGGCCGCGCTCCCGCCTCGATTACTTGGCCTTGTCCTTCTTGGGCTGCTTCGGCTTCTTTGGGGTCTTTGCCTTCTTGTCCATTCGGCACTCCTCCAAAGGGGGGCGGTCTACTGACAGGTAGATGGTCCCACGCCGGGCGCCGCTGAGCCAACCCGTCGAACGTTGGCCCGGCCAGTTGAGATCGAGTCTCGACAACGCGACCTCCAGCCGCTACCATTCGCGGGTGCCAGACCCGAACCCGATCGTCGCCGCCATCGACCTCGCCGGCTACCGCCTCACCGAGCCTCGGCGGGCGGTGGCGGACCTGATCGCGGAGCAGACGGGGCACTTCACGGCATCCGATCTCGAGGGGCTCGTCCGTGACCGCCGGCTTGGGATCAGTCGGGCGACTCTCTTCCGGGCGCTCGAACTGCTCACGGAGCTCGGGGTCGTCGAGCGGCTGGATCTCCCGACCGGCGAGCACGCATACGTTCCCTGCGCCCGGGCCCACCACCATCATGTGGTCTGTTCGCGCTGCGGGCGGACGGCGGAGGCGGAGGATTGCGGCGTCTCGGAGGCGGTCGCCGAGATCGCCCGCCGAACCGGCTTCCGGATCGATAGCCACCGGCTCGAGCTATTCGGGCTCTGCCGGCACTGCCAGGCGCGGACCACCCCCGACGCCTGATTCCGATTAACGAGAAGGGGACGCCTCTTACATGTGGATTGGTTTGAGACTGAGTCGCATGGTGGTGGCGTTCGTTGCCGCTTTCAGCCTGGCAGCCGGCCTCGTAGCGGCGTGCCAGGGCCCGGCCGCCACCACCGCGTCGCCAGGTTCGAACGGCCTCAAGGTCGTGACGACCACGACTGTGTTCGCGGATATCGCCCGGAGCATCGGGGGCGATCGGGTGGCCGTCAGCTCGATCATCCCCGCGGGAGTCGGGCCCGAGGACTACGAGCCCAAGCCCGACGACGCCAAGCTTCTCAGCGACGCAGGGCTCATCGTTTCGAACGGCGTGGGGCTCGACGACTTCCTCGACGACCTGCTCGCGTCCGGTAGCGGCGGGTCGACGCCCCGACTCGTTCTGGGCGAGGGCATCCCGACGGTCACGGAGGACGGAGAAGCGAATCCCCACTTCTGGCTCGATCCGAGCCTCGTGAAGGAGTACTACGTCCCGAAGATATCCGCCAAGCTCGCCGAGCTCGATCCGGCCGGCAAGGCCGATTTCGATGCGGCCGCCGCCACCTACAGCACGGCGCTCGATACGCTCGACAACGAGCTCAAGGCGAAGGTCGATCAGGTCCCGGAGGCAAATCGCAAGCTCGTCACGTTCCACGACGCCTTTCCCTACTTCGCCCGCCACTTCGGCTTTGAGCTCGTCGGCGTCATACTCCAGAACCCGGGCCAAGAGCCAACGGCAGCCGAGCTGGCGGCCCTCGTGGACCAGGTGAAGACGGCTGACGTGAAGGCGGTCTTCAGCGAGGCGCAGTTCAGCCCGAAGCTCGCCGAAACGCTCGCAAGGGAGGCCGGCATCACGAAGGTCGTCACGACGCTCTACAACGATTCGCTTGGGCCGCCGCCGGCCGACACCTATATCGGCCTGATGCACTGGGACGTCGACCAGATCGTGGCCGCCCTGGAATGACGGTGGAGGAGCGCGGCGAAACCAGCGTCATCGCACGGCGCCCGGCCGATGCCGGCGTCGCGACGGGCCCGGTCTCGGTCGCCGTCGACCGGGTCAGCGCCGGCTACGGCAGCCGGCCTGCCCTGACGGAAGTGTCGCTCGAGGTTCGACCGGGTTCGCTGCTTGCCGTGATCGGCCCGAACGGCGCCGGAAAGAGCACGCTTCTCAAGCTGATTGCCGGCATCCTCCGGCCGTCGGCCGGGAGCCTCACCGTCCTCGGCGGCCCCCCCGGCGCGGCCGCGAAGTCGGTCGCCTACCTGCCCCAGGCCGAGGCCGTCGACTGGGAGTTCCCGGTGACCGTCGGCGAGGTCGTGATGATGGGCCGCTACGCACGGCTTGGGTTCGGACGCGAGCCACGAGCCATCGATCGCGAGCGCGTTGGCGAGGCGCTCGAGACGGTCGGTATGGCGGCTGCCGCCCGTCGCCAGATCGGGGCGCTGTCGGGCGGCCAGCGACGGCGCGTCTTCCTGGCACGGGCGCTCGCCGCCGAACCAGAGCTCTATCTCCTTGACGAGCCGGTCACGGGGGTCGACATCCGGACGCAGGAAGAATTGATGGACGTCCTGGAAGCGGAGGCCCGAGCCGGCAAGACCGTAATCGCGACAACACACGACCTGATCTGTGCCGCTCAGCGATTCCACGAGGCGGCGCTTCTCAACGGCCGGCTCGTAGCCCACGGTCCCGCCGACCTGGTGCTCGACCAGCGCCTGCTTGCGGAGACGTATGGCGGGCACGTCCTCGTGCTACCCGGGGACGGCGGACGGCTCGTGCTCGACGACGCCCACCACCACGACGAGCTGGCCGGCGGCGAGCGCCACTTCCACGATGAAGCACGCTGATGGACCCGATCGCCTTCGTCACCGACCCGATGGGCTATGGCTTCATGCAGCGCGGCCTCGTGGCGGCGGTCATGGTCGGTGTCCTGTGCGCGGTGATGGGCACGTTCGTCGTCCTCAAGGGCCTCGCTTTCATCGGTGACGCGATCAGCCACGCGACGTTCCCGGGACTCGTCATTGCCTACCTCGTCGGGGCGCCGCTCTACCTCGGTGGGGCGATCGCCGCCGTCGCGGTCTCGCTTGCGATCGGATATGTCTCGCGCCGCGGCAGGCTTCGCTTCGACACCGCGGTCGGCGTCCTGTTCGCGGGGTCATTCGCGCTCGGGATCGTGCTGTTCAGCACGATCAAGAACTATGTCGCCGACCTGCTCGGCTATCTGCTGGGCAACGTCCTGGGGATCGGGTTCGAGGATCTCGTCCAGGTCGCGGTCCTGGGCGCGCTGGTGCTGATCGTCGTCCTCGCCCTGCGCAAGGAGCTCTTGTTCTCGACGTTCGATCCGCTCGGGGCGGCGGCGTCGGGGCTTCCGGTGGCAGGGCTCGAATACCTGCTTCTGGCGCTGCTCGGCGTGACGATTGTCGTCAGCATCCAGGCGGTCGGGATCATCATGGTCGTCGCGATGCTCGTCACGCCGGCCGCGACCGCGCAGCTCATCGTCGTGCGGTTCGGCCAGATGATGGTCCTCGGCGCGGTCTTTGCGTCGGCATCGGCCGTCATCGGGCTCTACGCGAGCTTCTACCTCAATCTCGCGTCGGGCGCGTCGATCGTGCTCGTCGAGACGCTCTTCTTCCTCGTCGCGCTGGCGGTCGGGCCGAGGTCCGGCCTGATGGCGAGGGTGGCACGGCGCGTCGAGGCAGGAGTCGCCTAACTGATAGCTCGACGCGAATCCGATCGCCGGGCGAAGATGGGCCAATGTCCGACGAACGCGTCCAGGATCCGCAGCAGCAGCCCGTCGTCAAGCGCGTCGTTTCGGCGATCGACGACGCCGTCCACTCTGCGGTCGGGGCGATCGAGGGAGTGGCGGACGTTGCTCGCGACGCGACCAGCAGGGGATTGGACATTCGACCAGGCGCGCGAGTTCGCGCGGTCCGTCGACTCGGACACCAGCCCCTCCCTCTGCTGTACGACGACCACCCGGAGGCGCGCCGCGCGTCGCCTCACGAGGTGGGCATCCGGACGATCGACGTCGCCGATATTGCCGGGACGGCCGTTGGTGGCGCGCGGCAACGAGGAGGAGATTTCCTTCCGCTCAGGCCTTTCCGATCGGACAACTGGAAAGCGCGCTGGCAGCGCCTTCGATCCGCGGCGGACCGGCTGGCCGTCCTGCCGCCGATCGACGTCGTCCGGTTCGGCGATCGCTACTGGGTGCTCGACGGCCACAATCGGGTCGCCTCCGCACTGTACGGCGGCCAGCTCGCCATCGACGCGAACGTCACCGACCTTCGCCTTCCCGGCGAATCGGGATCCGAGCCGCCGTCGTCGTTGGCCGCGCAACTCGCGGACCATCGGGACCTGCGTGCGTCGTTGACCAGGACCTCAGCCCGGCCGGCGGGCGACGAGGCCGGGGAGCCACCGCGTCGATCGGCCGAGGACGGATGATCCGGCGCCTCATCGTCCCGTGGCCCGATCCGCGGCCATTCGCCGCGCGCGCCGGTCGCCCGATCCGTTTCCTCGTCGCGTCGGACACCGAGGAACCGTCCCTGGAGGACGCCGCCAATCGCGAGTCGCTGGGCTCGCTTGACGGCATCCTCGGCTGCGGCGATCTCGATCCGGAATGGCTGGCATTCCTCGCCGACGCATTCCACGTGCCGCTCGTCTACGTCCGTGGCAACCACGACCGGGGCGGCGAATGGGAGGAACGGCCGTTGCGTGTGCCGGCCTGGTTGGAGGCCGGTCGTGTCGATCGCCTGGCCGGCATCCCGATCGTCGGCCTTGGCTGGCCGGGCGTGCTCGAGGCCGGCAACCGGCGGAGACCGTGGCTCGCGTGGCGGCAGGCGTTCGCGATCGCCGCGCGTGCCCTGCGAAGGCGACTGGCTCTGCGCAGCGAGCCCCTCGTCGTCATCAGCCACGTTCCGCCCGCCGGCGTCGGCGACGCCCCCGACCTCTACCACCAGGGCTTCGGGGCGTACCTCTGGCTGCTCCGTGTGCTCCGTCCGCCGATCTGGATCCACGGCCACACGACCACGGCGTCGGTCACGAGCCTCCTCGAGCAGTCGGGTTCGACAGCGGTCGCGAACGCGACCGGCGCGATGCTCATCGAGCTCTATCCCCCTGGCCCGCGATGACGTTTGCGATCTCCTGCATCGATTGCGGCGCGACCTTCGCCCCCGACGACGGCCGGGCCCTGTGTGCCGGCTGTGGCGGACTCCTCGAATACCGCTACGACCTCGCCGACATCAGGTTCGACGACAGCCAGCACTCGATCTGGCGATACCGCGACCTTCTGCCGGTCGCCTCCGGCGTGGACCCGGTGACGCTCGGCGAGGGACTCACGCCGCTGATCCGGGCCCGGCTCGATTTCGGCGCCGAGACCTGGTGGAAGAACGAGGCGGTCAATCCGTCCGGTTCGCAGAAGGATCGGGCGATGAGCGTGGCTCTCACGAGGGCCCGCGCGCTCGGGATAGGCACCGTGTTCGTCGCCTCCGCCGGTAGCACTGGACTGGCGGCCGCCGCGTTTGCGGCCCGGGCCGGCGTCCGCTGCGTCGTCCTCGTCGGCGAGGACGCGTCAGAGCGCAGGCTCCTGCCCATCGCAGCCTATGGGGCCCGGATCTTCCGGATTCGCGGCTCCGTCGATGACGCACTCGATCTCCTCGACCAGGCCGTTCGCGCGACCGGGCTCCACGACGTCTCGACCCGGCGAGCCGGAAATCCCGCCCAGGCGGAGGGACCGAAGACGATCGCATACGAACTCCTCGAGGGCCTCGGCCGCGTGCCGGACTGGGTCGTCGTGCCGGCCGGCGGCGGCGGGACGCTCGCCGCGATCCATCGCGGTTTCGTCGAGCTGCAGGCTATGGCCCGCGCCGACCGGCTGCCACGACTTGCATCGTTCCAGCCGACCGGCTACGACACGTTTCCGCCGGCCCTCGAACACGGTTGGATCACGGACGCCGACCTCCGGACGAACGCCTTCGTCGAACGGCCAGTGACGGTCCAGGTGAAGATCGCCCACACCTACGCACCCGACGGCGCGGCGGCCCTCGCCGCGATCCGGGACTCTGACGGGACCGCGCTCAGCGTCACGGACGCCCAGGCGATCGCGGGGGTGGGGGAGCTTGCTGCCGTCGAGGGGATCTTCGCTGAGCCGTCGTCGGGTGGCGTCATCGCGGCCGTCCGCAGTCTCACGGCGAACGGCCTCGTCCGGCCCGACGATGTGGTCGTCGGGCTCGTCGGAGGGAATGGTTTCCGCGAGCTGGATGTGCTCGGAGCGTCCATGACGAGCGGAGCGGAGCACCTCCCGGAGCGGGACGCCATCGCGTTCCTGGCGTCGCTGGCGTAGACCGGCACACGGCGCGCCATCGAAGGCGCTACCCTCGCCAACGTGCCAGTTCCACCAACCGGGCGATCGCCAATCCCCGAGGAGATCGCCGGCCCGCGGGTCGTGGCGATCGGGCGAGGGCTGCCGGTCGAGCGGACCGAACGGATCGCCGAGGGTCTCGTGGGGGGCGGGATCAGGGCGTTCGAGATCACCCTCAACAGCCCGGATGCGTTCGGCGCGATCTCGGCGCTGGCGGAGCGCTGGGGGGAGCGTCTGCTCGTCGGCGCGGGCACGGTCCTCGATGTCGAGGGGGCCGCGCAGGCTGTCGACTCGGGGGCCAGCTTCATCGTCAGTCCCCACACCGAACCAGCCCTCATCGACTGGGCCGTCGCTCGCGGACTGGCGGTCTTCCCTGGCGCGTTCAGCCCGACAGAGATCCTCACCGCCTGGCGCGCGGGCGCGACCGCGGTCAAGCTCTTTCCCGCGTCCGTCGCGGGACTGGCCTTCGTCCGCGAGTTCCGCGGCCCGTTCCGGGACATCCCACTGATCGCCACCGGTGGGGTGACGATCGAATCGGCGCCGGGCTTCCTTGGCGCGGGGGCAGTTGCCGTGGGGATCGGCAGCTGGCTGACCGGGGACGGTGAACCCGATGGCATCGCCGAACGGGCGGCACGCTTGATCCGGACGCTCGCCGGCGGGAGCGGCTGATGGGGCAGGCGCCAGAGGTCATCGCCATCGGTGAGCCGCTCGTTGCGCTGCTGGCCATCGGCTCCGCGCCGCTTGCCGACGTCGAGGCGTTCAGCCGCCATGTCGCGGGCGCCGAGGCGAACGTCGCGGTTGGGTTGGCGCGGCTCGGCCACCGGGCGCTGTTCGTGGGGAGGGTCGGGGACGACGGGTTCGGGCGGATCATTGCCCGGCGACTGCGCGGCGAAGGGGTCGATGTCTCGGGGGTCGTCGTCGATCCTGAGCGCCGGACCGGGCTGCTCGTTCGGGAGCGGCGGGCGCTCGGACCGTCGGAGGTCCTGTACTACCGGCGGGGAAGTGCCGGGTCCGCGGTTGGGCTGCCCGACGTGGATGCCGTCGCACCCGCCTTTATCGGCGCCCGGTGGCTGCACCTGACGGGCATCACCCCTGCCCTGTCGGACGGCGCTCACGGGGCGGTGCTCCGAGCGATCGAGCTCGCCCGCGCGAACGACGTCAGGATCAGCTTCGATGTCAATCTCCGGCGCCGTCTCTGGTCGGACGAGGAGGCGGCCAAGCGCCTCAACCCGATCGCGCTCGGAGCCGATGTGGTCTTCGGCGATGCCGACGAGCTGGCGGTGGTGGCCGGGGTGGCGCCGTCGGCGGACGGTCTCGAGGCGGCTCGGACGCTGCATTCCGGAGGCAGCGGTTCGGTTGTCGTCAAGCAGGGCGCTGCGGGTGCGACGTTGGTCGGGCAGGGCGCGCCTCGTCGACGCAGCGGCGGTCGCCGTCGCGAGGGTCGTTGACCCGGTCGGCGCCGGAGATGCGTTCTGTGCCGGTTACCTGGCCGCGCTGGTCGAAGGGCTCGACGCCACCACCGCGCTGCGCTGGGCGAACGCCTGCGCCGCGGCGGCGCTGAGTGCTGAAGGCGACCTGATCGGTCTCCCGACCCGCGTCGAACTGGAGCGCTTGCTCGGCGAAACCGGCACGGACACCATCCGATAGCGATGCTCGACAAGCTGGCGGTCGCGGTTTACGGGACCCTGAGGCGCGGCCAGCGGAACCACGGGCTCCTCGATGGAGCCGAGTTCCTGGGAACCGGAGTCATCCGCGGCGCCCTCTTCGACGTCCCCAGGACGCCCTACCGGACATACGCCTACCCGGCCCTCGTCGAGCTGCCCTCCCGGCGGGTCGCGGTCGAGATCTACCGGCTCGCCGACGACGAGATGCTCGCCTCGCTCGATGCCCTGGAGCGGTTCGATCCGTCGGACGACGCGGGCTCACAATACGTGCGCCGGGTGCTCGAGGTCGCCGACGGCCCGGTCAGCAGTGCTCACGCGTATCTCTACCGCGGCTCGCCGGACGAGCTCGGCGAGCTGATCGCGTCGGGCGACTGGGTTGCTTTCACGGCCGCCAGAGGAAGTCCCGAGGGCTAAGCCGCGAACAGCGGGGGCTCTTCGCGGCGACAGGCTGAAGGTCCAGGACGAGCTCGCAGGCTCTAGCCTCTGACGTAAAGAAAGGACCGGCCCGCATGGACCGGTCCTATCCGGAGTCGAGCTCTGGGGAGCTCGAAGTTGCGTGAGATCCCTACTCAGCCTCGGCTGAGGCCACGTCGACCCGTGACGAGCCTTGCCAGGAAGACAACCGCGATCGCGCCGATCGTGGCGATCACGATGCTCTCGACGTTGATGCCGTCCACGGCTCCGAGCCTGAGGCTCATTGCGACGAACCCACCAAGGAGGCCGCCCACGACGCCGAGGACGATCATCCGTAGGAGGCCCTCACGGGAGCCCGTGATCTGGTTGGCCAGGAAGCCGGCGATCGCGCCGACCACGATCCAAGCGAGCAAGCCCATTAGAAACTCGTTCCTTTCGTTCGCGCGGTCAGGCCCTGACTGGATCGCGCCGGAAGATCCCCACGGCCCAGATCACGATCAACTCGATCATCGTCCAGCCGACGAAGGCCACGATGGCGGTGATATCGAGCACCGAACCCGCGGCATGGAGGGCGTCCGTCCGAAGGATCCCCTCGAACGGCGCTACGAAGATCTGGCTTAAGTTCAGGATGGCGGAAACGAGGGCGTTGGCCTCCCTGGCGTCCAGGAGCAGAAGGACGAAGCGGGCCGCGATCAGCACCTGGATCAGCCCGAACACAAGGACGACGACTCGTCGGATCTGCTCGGGGCCACCGGGGCCGGCGGTGGTCGTTCGTCGCGTGTCGGTCCGGACCGCTGGATGTCCGGGAGCTGCGGGTTCCTCGGTGATTACGGTCCGGTCGGTTCGATCGATGGTCATGAGCCTTCACCTTGCGTATTGGCATCCGGGAGAAGCGGGGCATCAAATAACCACCGCCGGGCTGCGCTCCGGCCACTGCTGTGCTTGCAGTGAACCACCGAGAGATGGTATTGTCAACTGTAGTTTAAGGTGTCAACTGTAGGACGATGGTCATGCTAGCATCTTCATTCGGAGCTTTTCTCAAACTGGCGCGCAAGGTACGCGAGTTGTCAACCGGAGACGCCGCACGGGCGGCCGGCATCTCGGCGGCCTACCTGAGCAGACTCGAGAGCGACGGCGTCAAGCGGCCTTCGCCGCCGGTGCTGCACCAGTTGAGCGAGGCGCTGGACGTTCCTTACGCTGAGCTGATGCGCCTGAGCGGCTATCGCGTGCCAGGCGAGCAAGCGATCAATACCACCGACACCGTCGGTGCCGCTCTCTTCGGCGGCCTCACCGTTGACGAGCGGGAGGAGCTGCTCGAGTACCTCGCCTGGTATCGCGCCCGCCGGCGTTCAAGCCATCGCGTTGCGGCCGCAGCGGCTACAGCCTCGCGTGGTGTGTTGCCTTGACTTCGAGCATGGCAGCGTCCGTCCGCTCGGGAGGTTCATCCACGGGATCGCCGACCGCGAGGGCGCGCCCGCGCACGAACTCGTCGCCGCCGTAGAGGGAGCCGTGCGAGCAACACTTGGAGCCGTTCTTAAGCAGGCGCGGGAAGTGCGTGAGCTGTCGGCCATCGACGCGGCCCGCTCCGCGGGCATCTCCCCGGCCTACCTGAGCAAGCTCGAGAACGATTCGGTCAAGAAGCCCTCGCCGCCTGTCCTCCACCAGTTGAGCGAGGCCCTGGCGATACCGTATGCCGAGCTCATGCGCCTGAGCGGCTATCGCGTGCCCGGCGGCGACGAGCCGGCCCCGGCGGAGACTGTCGGCGCCGCGCTCTTCGCCGATCTCACCGATGACGAGCGAGAGGAGCTCCTCGAATACCTCGCCTGGTATCGCGCCCGGCGGCGATCGAGCCGTGGCGCAAATGGCGCGAGCTGACCATCCCAAGACGACGACGCTCGGCATAGCCGCGTTGGTATACCCGCTTGTGCCCGCCTCATCCTTCCCCCGCGGGCGGCGTGGCATTAGGTCGACCCCATCACGGCGGCGGACGCCAGGCCGCCCGCACACCTGACGACTAGAACACCCGTAACACGTGTCAGAGGTCGCGGCCCACGTGCTGTCCGCTTTGTTGGTGGGGGAGCCTGACCTTCGTCAGCCAGAATACGTAGATGCTCGAGACGAGGCTCTGGAATGCGTCCAGCTGCAGGGGCTTGCTGACGTAGGCGTTGGCGTGGAGCTGATAGCTCTTCAGGATGTCCGCTTTCGCTCCGGACGTGGTCAGAATGAGCGTGGGGATCGCCTTCAGGTTCTCATCGTTCTTGATGCGAGCGAGGACCTCGCGACCATCCATCCTGGGCAGGTTGAGGTCGAGTAGGATGAGATCGGGTCGTGGAGCGTCGGCGTGCCCTGCCTCCTGCCTGACAAAGGCCATCGCATCCACGCCGTCGGGAGCAACATGGAGACGGATCGCAATGTTGGCGTCGCGAAAGGCTTCCCGGGTCAGCCGCACGTCACCGGGATTGTCCTCGACCAACAGAACATCAATCGGCATGTCCTCGCCTCGCTGGCCTCTCAATTTCCCTTCCCGCCGGCCAGGGCGAAGCGAAAGATCGAGCCCTGTCCAATTTCCAATTCCACCGAAATGCTCCCGCCATGGCGCTCGACGATCTTCTTGCAGATCGCGAGGCCAATCCCGGTGCCGGCGAACGCATCGCGGACTTGCAGCCGCTGGAACACGCCGAAGATCTTCTCGAAGTACAGCGGGTCGATCCCGAGTCCGTTGTCCTGCACGGAGAAGGTCCATTTCTTCCCGCCATTCCGGGCGGCTGAGATGTGCACCCGTGGAACCCCGGGGTCCTGGTATTTGATGGCGTTGCCGACGAGATTTTGAAAGAGCTGGACCAGCTGCATCTCATCGGCAAGGACGGTTGGCAGGGGATCGTGTGTCACGAGCGCGCCGCTCTCGCCGATGGCTCCCCGCAGGTTGAGTAGCGCCTGCTCGAGAGCTCCTTCGCTGGAGGTATCCAGCAGTTCCTTGCCCTTGGTGCCGACGCGCGAATAGGCGAGGAGGTCGTCGATCAACCGCTGCATGCGGCTGGCCCCGTCGACTGCGAAAGCGATGAACTCATCTGCGTCCGTGTCGAGCTGTCCCTTGTAGCGCCGGGACAGGAGCTGGGTGTAGCTCGCGACCATCCGAAGCGGCTCTTGCAGGTCGTGAGACGCGATGTAGGCGAACTGACCCAGCTCCTCGTTTGAGCGGTTCAGCTCCTCGACCGTCTGCAGGAGATGCAGTTCAGCGGCCTTGCGGACGCTGATGTCGCGGATGGCGGCGGTGACAAGGATGCCCTCGGCGCTCTCGAGCGGGCTGAGCATGATCTCGATCGGGAAGGCGCTGCCGTCCTTGCGCCGGCCGGTGAGCTCGATCCCGGTCCCGATCTGCTGCGCGAGGGCGTCCTCGGCGGAGCGCAGGTCGTCGGCCAGGAGCCGTTCCGCGAAGCCCTCCGGAATGATGTTCTTGACCTGCTGCCCGACGAGCTCGTCGCGACGGTAGCCGAACTGCTTCTCGGCCTGGAGGTTGAGCAGGACGATCTCGCCGGCCTGGTTCACCACGACGATCGCGTCCGGGGCGGCCTCGAGCAGCCCCCGGTAGCGAGCCTCCATATGGGCGAGGTGCAGTTCAGCGGCCTTGCGGACGCTGATGTCGCGGATGGCGGCGGTGACAAGGATGCCCTCGGCGCTCTCGAGCGGGCTGAGCATGATCTCGATCGGGAAGGCGCTGCCGTCCTTGCGCCGGCCGGTCAGCTCGATCCCGGTCCCGATCTGCTGCGCGAGGGCGTCCTCGGCGGAGCGCAGGTCGTCGGCCAGGAGCCGCTCCGCGAAGCCCTCCGGAATGATGTTCTTGACCTGCTGCCCGACGAGCTCGTCGCGGCGGTAGCCGAACTGCTTCTCGGCCTGGAGGTTGAGCAGGACGATCTCGCCGGCCTGGTTCACCACGACGATCGCGTCCGGGGCTGCCTCGAGCAATCCGCGGTAGCGCGCCCGCGACTCCTTCCGTTCACCTTCCGCCGTCAGCAGGCGATCCTGGAGTGGCGGCGTCTTCGTCGCTATGCCCTTCCGTTCCGTCACGAGACGGCCTGGCGAGCCGCCGCCGCACGCCGCGCTGGCGATGGCCTGGTGCACGGCGTGGAGCAGCTCGCTGGAGGTCACAGGCTTGGCCAGGAACGTCGCGCCGCGCTCCGTAGCCCGCTGGACGGCGACAGATTCCGCGGTGTAGCCGGAGAGGAGCACGACGCCAACGAGGGGGAACTGATCCATCAACCGCTCGGCGAGGACGATGCCGGACATGTTGGGCATGACGATGTCGGTGACCAGGAGGTCGAACGGCGGGGAGCTGTGGGCGGCGGCCATTGCCTCGACGCCGTCTGCCACCGCGAGGACGTCATAGCCGGCTCGCTCGAGGAAACGGGTCGTGATCTCGCGGACCGCGGGGTCGTCCTCGGCGACGAGGACTCTGCCCGTCCCGACGGTCAGCCCCACCGGCACGGCCGGCGGCTCTTCGACCGCGCCATCGACCCTTGGAAAGTAGAGCCTGAAGGCAGACCCGACCCCTGGCTCCGAGTCGACCGAGATGTGGCCGCCGGCCTGATTGAACGATGCCGTACGTCGTGGCCAACCCGAGGCCCGTGCCCTTGCCGACCGCTTTGGTCGTGAAAAACGGCTCGAACATGTGCTCCCGCGTCGCTTGAATCCATGCCGACGCCGGTATCACTGACCGAAAGGAAGACATATGAGCCCGCGGTGACCCCGGCTCGCTCTGTCGTTGCGCCGTTGAACTCGGCGTTGCCACTCTCGACCGTGACCGTGCCCCCGTCGGGCATGGCGTCGCGGGCGTTGACGACCAGGTTCACGAGGATCTGGTCGAACTGGTCCGCTATCGGCGCAGATGTGACCGGCGCGGGGGTCCAGATTCAAGATCAGCCGCAAATTCGCGCCGATCAGCTGGCGGATCATCGGCTCGATCCTGCTGATGGCGGAGTTGACGTCGAGCACGTTGGCCGTGACGATCTGCCGGCGGCTGAAGGCCAGGAGCTGCCCGGTCAGGGCGGTGGCGCGCTCGGCAGCGTGGCTGATCTCGTTGACACTGAGCAGCAGGCAGTCGGGATCGAGACGGTCAGGGTCGTTCGAGGCAAGGTCCTGTGACGAGGAGCTCGGCGTACCCGTGGACTGCGACAGAGGATGTTGTTGAAGTCGTGGGCTATGCCTCCTGCCAGCTGCCCGAGCAATTCAACCTTCTGCGCCTGGAGCAGCTGGTTCGCGGCCACAGTGCCCGCGTCCTCGAGGGTCTTGCGCTCGATCGCGTAGCGAACCGCCCGCATCAGGCCGTGCGCGTCGATCCGACTCTTGATCAGATAGTCCTGCGCGCCCTCTTGCAGGGCCTGGACGGCAAGCGACTCGTCGTCGAGGCCGCTAAGGACGACAAGCGGGATGTGCGGGGCCGCGGCGTGGGCGCGCCTCACAGCTTCCAGGCCCTGGGCGTCGGGCAGTCCGAGGTCAAGGAGAATGAGGTCGACCCTGCGCTCGGCGAGATGCTTCTCGGCCTCGCTCATGCACTCGACGTGCGTCAGCTCGGTGTTCTGAGCGTCCTGTTCGCTGAACATCTCGCGGAGCAGCCGAGCGTCTCCGGGATTATCTTCGACGACGAGGAGAAGCCGCCTGACGTCCTCGGTCGCCTGGCCCCGGACGTCAACCGGCGTCTCCCGATCTGCCCTGCGGGCAACTCCGATTCGATCGTGGTTGGACACTTGCCCCTCGGACGGCAGTTGTGGGCGCGCTGGAACGCGCGGATGCGCCGCGTCCCCGAAGTCAACTTACGCTCGCCCTCCGGATGCCCGCATCTATGAAAACCCTGCGTCGCCGCGAAGGGGCGGTTCCCGCGCCCACGCGTTTTGCGGAACATATTCCTCGCCACGCGGCGTGCGCCGGTGCAATCGTGAGCCCGCCGCCGGCCTGAGCCCGTCACTGGACCGACCCGACTGATCGTCCTGCGTCGCCCCCGCGGTGGCTTGTTACACCGACGGCGTCGGACAGGAGGAAGTTGATCGTCCGCGGTTTGATAGAGCGCGTCGATGGGTGACGAACCACCGCCAGGACCGAGCGGACGTCCGTGGTCGTCTGACCCAGCGATCGCCGACTTAGGCGAGGACGTCGTCGACCAGGTCCTGGGTCTTGGGGCGACCCTGATCATCACCCCCACGCGCGCCGTCCTCGTCCGACAGGGAGCCCAATACCGCCCCCGAAGCGGGGTCAGGTCCTGGCCCTACAGCACGTTGCGGGACGTGCAGGTCGTGCCACCACGCCACGGGAACGGGCGGGTCGTCATCCGTCTTGGACCGTATCCGTGGCAGGCGGTGAGCCTATTCGTTGATGCCACGGAATGGGCCGCCGCCGAGCGCGTCGTCGGAAAATCCGGGCCTTCGTTTCACGAGCCAGGCGGTCGAAGCGGAGGGCCGGGTCGTGGGATCCCCCGGAGACGGGCCCGTAATTATCGCCTTCCTCGCCGCGGCCCTCCTCACCGCCGGAGCCGGGGCGGCGGGAGGAGGGTCCGCCGGCCCGCCACTCGCCGCCAGTTAACGCGCGGCCCTGATCCGGGGTCCTGGCGCTGAGTCTGGCACGCTTGGCAGCCATGACGACGAGGCCCCGCACCGACAAGACCCCGCGCCGCATCCCGCTCTCCCATCGCCGGGCGCTCATAGGTCGCCACACGCGGCTGCAGCCCGTAATGGGCGTTACGGAGGTTCGACTCTACCTCGCGGATGAGCTGGAGCCGGTCTGGCGCGCCACGGAGACCGCCCTCGGGATCAGCGCCGCACCGATCCCGTACTGGGCGTTTGCGTGGGCCGGTGGGCTGGCGATCGCCCGCTATCTCGAGGAGTACCCGGACGAGGTCAGCGGCAAGCTGGTAGTGGACCTCGCGACGGGATCCGGCCTGTGCGCGATCGTGGCGATGCGCCAGGGCGCGGCGAAGTCGTCCGGGATCGACATTGACCCGTTCGCCGAGGCGGCCTTGGCACTCAACGCTCGGGCGAACCGCGTGAAGGTCGGCTTCATCGGCCGGGACATGCTCGACGAGGACCCGCCCGATGCGGATGTGCTCCTTGCGGGTGACACTTGGTACGAGGGTCCGCTGGCGGAGCGCGTGCTGCCGTGGCTTCGTCGAGCGGCAGGCCGCGGCACGCGGGTCCTCGTGGGCGACCCCGGCCGGCGGTATCTCCCCGCGGATTTCCTGATCCCCCTTGCCACGTACGACGTCCACACGACCACCCAGCTGGAGGATCGGGAGGTGCTGCCGGCCCGGGTGTTCACGGTGGCCGGCTCGGTGTAGACGTCAGTGCAGCTGACGCTCCCATCCAGCCGGCACGCGGCCGGCTGGTCCCGGCACCGGCTGATCGAGCGGGTGATGGTTGGGCGCCGTCAGGACGGGACCCTCGAGGAACTGCTGCCTCCCGTAGTCCCAGAACCACTCCTCGCCGGGCTCGTAGCTCTGGACGACCGCGTGCTGAGTATCGGCGGCGTGGTGGCTGGCGTGCTGCGAGGGCGACGAGTCGCAACAACCGACATGGCCGCACTGCGCGCAGCGGCGCAGGTGGAACCACCAGCCGTCCGTTGCGAGGCACTCGACACAGCCATCGCCGCTGGGCGGGACCTCGGGGTCGATGTCGAAACCATCAGTCATTTGATCGCCTTCCCGTGTTTGCCATGCCTCGTTTGTGCCCTAGACCCAGGTGTTGTCGTGCAGCCGGTAGAAGTCGGCCATCTCGTCGTCGCTCGGTCGACCCGATCGGGCGAACTCGGCCAGGCCCTCGAAGTAGCCCTCGCGGGGAGCGCCAGGTGCGAAATGCAGGAGCATCGTCGCCGGTTCACCGGATTCGTTCCGGAATCCGTGGATCCCGCCGATCGGTACGTGGACGAAGTCACCGGGCCGGGTTTCGATCCAGCGCGCTCCGTCGTAGATCCGAATCGTCCCACTGAGGTTGTAGAACGACTCGGTGATCGACCGATGGAAGTGCGGGCCCGGGCCGCTCGGCTCCGGCCCCATGACCCAGCGGTAGAGCCCGAACAGGCCATCGGTCGAGTCTCCGGTGGCCAGATAATGGGCCGTGTTCCCGTTCGCGTAGGTCAGTTCGGCCGGCTGGTCGGCCGGGCGGTAAAGGGCGCTGACCTCGCCCGTGTCGCCGAGGTATCGCGGTTCGGGATACGTCATCGCCATCGAGCCTCCCGCTGCTGATGTCACACGGACGAGGATATTCGGTAAGCACGGGCGACGGCTCACACGGTGATCACGAGCTTTCCTCGCGTGTGTCGCGTTTCCAGATATCGGATGGCCTCGGGAACCTCGCAGAGTGGGTACGTCCTGTCGATGACGGGGGTCACCTTGCCCGCCTCGATGAGTCCCTTCAGGACGTAAAGGTCGTCCCTGCTTCGCCTCCCGTACACCGGCACCAGGCGCTGGCTGACGAACGGTGACGAGACGATCGCCGAGAGGATCTGTGTCAGAGGGCCGAACAATCGGCCGCCTCCGCCTCCGGTGACGACGAGGCTCCCATTCGGGACCAACGCCCGCCTCAACGCTGCGAGCGAGTGGTTGCCCACCGTGTCAAGGATCAAGTCGTAGCGCTGTGCGGCGTTGGTGAAGTCCTCGCGGGTGTAGTCGATGGCACGGTCCGCACCGATCGATCGAACCATGTCCACATTCCTCGTGCTGCACACGCCGGTGACGTCGGCGCCGAACGACTTGGCGATCTGCACGGCGAATGTCCCAATTCCGCCCGACGCACCGTTGATCAGGACTTTCTGCCCCGGCTCGATCCGTCCTGGATCGCGCAGGGCTTGAAGGGCCGTCATCGCTGTCATCGGCACGGCCGCCGCCTGCTCGAACGTCAGGTTCGTCGGCTTGTGCGCGAGCAGGTCCTCAGGGAAGCTGATGTATTCGGCAAAGCCGCCCGCATCGACTTCGGCGAATACCTCGTCGCCTGGACGAAACCGCGTCACGTCCTTGCCAACCGCCTCGACCTGGCCGGCCATGTCGCTCCCGAGGACGGCAACCCTTCTCGGCTTGCGCAGACCCGTTGTCATCCGCATGAGGTACGGATCGCCGCGCATGACGCGCCAGTCAGCGGGATTGGCGGCAGCCGCCCGGATCCGTATCAGGACCTCGTCCGCCTTGACCTCCGGCTTGTCGATCTCCTTGAGCTCCAGGACATCCGGTGAGCCGTACCTCGAGAAGACGATCGCTTTCATCGTGGTCACGACTCGTTCTCCGGGTAGTGAAAGACCTCGTCGAGCGGCACGTTGAAGGCTCGCGCGATCTGGAACGCCATCTCGAGCGTGGGTGAGTAGCGGCCCTGCTCGATGGCGATGATGGTCTGGCGCGTGACACCGATCCGATCCGCAAGATCCGCTTGCGTCATCTCGCCGTTCGAGAACCTGAGCGATCGGATGTCATTGGTGACCCTGGTCGGCTTCCCCATGGCTAGAAGCCCCGCCGATAGGCGACCAGCTTCACGGCCGTTGCGGAGATCGCGGACGCGATGAACGCGAGGTAGATCGCGTTGGCGATCCAGAAGTAGTCGGCCTCTGCCATCGCCAGGCCGAACGGCACCAATACGCAGACCGAGAGGACGATGCCGCCGGCGTACTCGCCGAGGCGATTGATGTCCTTGTCGCGCTGGTCCGCCTTCCCGGCGTCCTTTGGCGAAGAGATCGCGACGACGATGTTAGCCACGATCGCGATCACGATCGCCGCACCAATGGCCGCGAGTAGAGGTCCCTGGTACGCGATCTCGGTGACGGCCGTGTTCTGGACCTGCCCGACGATCGTCGCGAAGTAGACAGCCGGTATCGCAATTGCGAGCACGGCGTAGATCCAGGTGCTCTTCTCTTCGAAGGACATCCCTAGCTCCCTTTTGTGTAAAGCATCGTTGACATGAGCAATGTAAAGGGACGCTTACATCATGTCAAGAGTGTTTTACTCACCAACGGCATGAGAATGCCCGACGTCGCAGCTGGTGGACGTCGGGCAAGCCACGAAGGTCGTGGACGATGGCGTTGTCAGACGCTGATGACGACCGTGCCCCGGGCATGTCCCGTCGCGACGTGATCGATCGCCTCGGGGGTCTGGGTCAACGGGTACGTCCGGTCGATGACGGGTCTCACCTTCCCGGCTTCGACGAGGCCCTTCAGGGCGACGAGGTCGTCGTGGTTCTGCGTCTTGACCGTTGGGCTCGCCTGCTGGCGCACGACCATTGAGGCGAGCATGGCCCGGACGGTGCGGCCTAGCTTGCCGTCGGCGTGCCCACCGCCATTCGAGATCAGGGTGCCGGTTGGCGTCAGTGGGCGCCGGGTCCGGGCCATCGAGTTGTTACCGACGTTGTCGAGGATGAGGTCGTAGCGCTCGGCGCCCTCTGTGAAGTCCTCCTGGGTGTAGTCGACGACGTGGTCGGCACCAATCGAGCGGACCATCTCGACGTTCTTGGTGCTGGTCACGCCGGTCACCTCGGCCCCGAAGGCCTTGGCGATCTGCACGGCGAACGTGCCAACGCCGCCGGACGCCCCGTTGATCAGGACCTTCTGCCCGGGCTGGACCTTGCCGTTGTCGCGGAGAAGCTGGAGGGCGGTCGACGCCGACACGCCGACGGCGGCCGCCTGCTCGAACGTCAGATTGGCCGGCTTCTTGATGAACTGGTCCTCAGCTGCCCGCGTGTATTCGGCGAATGCGCCCGCGGCCCAGCCGAAGACCTCGTCGCCCGGCTGCAATTGCGTCACGTCCTTGCCGACCGCCTCGACCGTCCCCGCGACATCCGTTCCGGGAACACGGTTCTTCGGCCTTCGCAGTCCGGTAGCGAAGCGCATGACGAACGGCGAGCCCGTCATGAGGATCCAGTCGCCGACGTGGATCGACGCGGCATGGACGCGAACCAACACCTCGTTGTCGCCGATCTCCGGCTTGTCGATGTCCTGAGCTTCCAGGACCTCTGCTGAGCCGTATCTGTCTTGAACGATTGCCTTCATGATTGGACTCCATCTACTATACGGTGTAAAGTCACCAACACCGCGACTGTACGGTGTAAAGTAAAACCTGTCAACCCATGGCTCGGTGGCGATGGCCGAAAGGAATCAATGTCGACACGCACTAGTCAGCCCGATCAGCGCCGCATCCCGTTGAGCCGCGAGCGGGTGCTCGAAGCCGCCCTGAAGCTCGCCGATCAGGGCGGACTCGAGTCACTCAGCATGCGCAAGCTCGGTCAGGCGCTCGGCGTCGAGGCGATGGCGCTCTACTACCACTTCGCGAACAAGGAGCGTGTCCTCGATGGCATCGTGGACCTGGTCTTTGGCGAGATCGAGCTGCCACAGATCGGCGCCGACTGGAAGTCGGCCATGCGCCGGCGGGCGATCTCGGTCCGCGATGCGCTGCTGCGGCATCGATGGGCGATCGGGCTGATGGAGTCGCGGACCAGCCCCGGTCCGGCGAACCTTCGACACCACGACGCGGTCATCGGGTGTCTTCGGGCGGCCGGTTTCGACATGGCCGCGACTGCGACTGCCTACTCGCTTTTGGACAGTTACATCTACGGATTCGCTCTGACGAAGATGAACCTGCCGTTCGATGACACGAGCGATATCGTCGAGCTGTCAGAGACCATGCTCGCGCCCTTCGCGCCCGGTGAGTACCAGAACCTGGCCGACTTCATCACCGAGCACGCCATGAAGCCCGGCTACGACTACGCCGACGAGTTCGACTACGGCCTCGATGTGATCCTGAATGGCCTCGAGCGGGCGCGAGGTCCAATCTGAGGGCCGCCGCACGACGCGGCCGGGCGGCGGGACGTCGCCGCCGATAGAGTCACGAGCACGATGAGCGGCACGTATCCACGCATCGATGCGCATCACCATTTCTGGGACCCGGCCCGAGCCTCCTATCCGTGGCTGGCCGGCGAGGAGCTGGCTCCCATCCGGAGGCCCTTTGGTCCGGAAGACCTCGCGCCGGAGCTCGCGGCTCAGGGCATCTCCGGGACGGTGCTCGTCCAGACGATCTCGAGCCTCGACGAGACGCGCGGCTTCCTCGAGCTGGCGACCCGATGGGATTTCATCTGGGGCGTCGTTGGCTGGGTCGACCTCACGTCAGCCGCGGTCGGCGACGATCTCGACGCTCTGATGGACGGCCCCGGCGGCGACCGCCTCGTCGGCGTTCGGCACCAGGTCCACGACGAGAGCGATCCGGACTGGCTGCGTCGGGCGGACGTTCGCCGCGGGCTCGCGGCCGTCCAGGCTCGTGGGCTCCGGTACGACCTCCTCGTGCGCGCGCGCGAGCTGCCATGCGGCCGTGGACACGGTTCGGGGCGCTGCCGGACCTCCAGTTCGTGCTCGATCACATCGCCAAGCCGCGAATCGCCGATGGCCAGGACCTCGCGTGGCGGGAGCAGATGCCTGCCCTGGCGGCACTTCCGAACGTCGCCGTGAAGCTCTCCGGCATGGTCACGGAGGCCGACTGGGCGTCGTGGACGCCGGCCGACCTGCGCCCGTTTGTCCAGTCGGTCGCGGACTGGTTCGGCGTTGAGCGGCTCATGTTCGGATCGGATTGGCCGGTTTGCCTGCTCGCCGCGTGCTACGCCGGCGTCGTCGACGGCCTCGAGCAGGCCCTGGGCGAACAGTCCGACGAGGACAACGGTCGAATCTTTCGGACTTGAACGCCGATGCGCGTTTACGGCCTTCGGCAGCGGCCGGCCGCGTGAGCACCCGGTCCCCGTCCTGAAACGCGTTCGTCTCGTCCTTCAGATCCGTTGACATGCCGACGACGAACTCAAGGTGGGAGGGTTCACCCGATATGGCCTTCGATCTGTACGTCTGGAAATCCCCGCGCGACCTCGACGACGACCAGGCCGCTGCGCTGCTCGAGAGCTGGCAGGACGCGGGCGGCGATCCCGGCACGAGTCCGTTCGAGCCGAGCACCGACGTCGGGTGGTTCTACCGGGAGCTCTTGAAGGATGTCCCAGGCGTCGTAGCGAAGTCGGACGCCGTGGGGAACCCGAGCTCGGCGCCGATCTGGCTGGCGGCGACGGACGAGCCGCCCGCGCGGGTCGTGGGCATAAGCGTGGCCCCGACCGCACCGCGCGACACGCTCGAGGTGATCTTCGGGCTCGCCACGAAGTACGACCTCGTGGTGTTCGACGCGCGGAGCCGGCGCGTCCACCTCCCGCTCGAGGAGATGGCCGCCCACGCCAGCGCGACGTTCTGGCCCGGCGGGGCGATACAGGCCGCAGTCGCGGGCGGCATCGGTGGCGCGATCGCGGTTGTCGCCTGGCTTCTCGGGATCCCGGTGCTCAGCGGGCTGCTCGTAGTCGTCGGCGGGTTCATGGTCGTGATGGCGGTCTACACGTTCATCCACGAGGGCCGAAAGGCTGCGAAAAGCCGCCGAACAGGAGGGGATCGGCCGCTGCGCGGCTGACAGGCGGGACAGGCTGAGCTCAGCGGCGAGGGCTGCCCGTCGTCGGTCGCGGGGGGCCATTCGGCCCCCGTCGAGAGTCGAATTGCCCGTCAGATGGGTCGGCATGGCCCGTAGCCCGGATCCACCTCATGTCCGACGCTGTTGCCTAACAAGAACCACTAGAGAAACAGTCAGGAAGGGTTGGAACCATGAACGGTCGATTGAAGATCCTGGGCGCCATGATGGCGGTCATCGGCCTCGCGTTTATCGCGGGCGGAGGCTATGCCCTCTACAAGACGAACCAGGGAGCGCAGGCGCTGCAGGCATTCAGCGCCGCGCAGAACGTCACCCTCAACTACAACGAAGAGGGACAGCTCGTCGACCGCGGCGAGACCGAAGGCGCCGCCGCGATCATGTCGCTCCTGACAAACGACTGGGGCTTACACGGTCGATGCAGCCGAACTGAACCCCAATGACCCGCTCGTCAACACCGCCAGCGAGTACATGTACCAGATGGCGACGATCTCCTACCACACCCTCCACGCGACGACGAGCGTCACCTTCGCCGAGGACGTCGTGGTCGACGGCGCGGTCGTCACCAAGGCCGGAACGTACGAATTCGTGAACACCGGCAAGTACTGGACCGGCTTCGACCGGACGAACCCGATCGAGGGTGCCGCTCGCGAGAAGGTCTGGACAGGCACGGCGCTTGCCCTGATCGGCCAGCTCGGAGTCGGCAGCGTCACCGCCTCGGCTCTCCAGATCGGGCTTGGCATGGCCGCCCTCCTCGCCGGCTTCGGCTTCGCGTTCCTGCTCACGGGCCTCGGCCTGGTGTGGGCGACGCGGGCCGGGACCGAGCAGGTCAAGGCCCCGGTCCTCCGACCGGCGACCACCCTCGCCTAAGCAGTCACCACCGGGTCCTCGACCCGGAATCCCCAGCCACCTCCGACGCGCCGGGTCCCCAGCCCGGCGCTTCGGCTACGGAGGCCACCATGTTCCCCACTCCCGACCACAAGCCCGCGGAAGGTCTGCCGCCCGACATCCGTCGGGTCCTGCTGGGCACGGATCTCGGCCACACGTCGGAGCTGGCGACCGACCGGGCCTTCGACCTGGCTCAGCGCCACGGCGCGGACCTGCTCGTGGTCAGCGTCATCGATCCGGGCGACCTGCGCCAGCCGGCAGGTCCCGTCGGCATCCGTTGGGACCAGGTCCGCGACGGCCGTCACGACGCCGCCCAGGCGCTGGTCGCGCGAGGCCGGGCGATCGGGGTCACGGTGTCGTTCCTGGTCTGGACGGGAGACCCGGGGGAATCGATCGTGTCGGCCGCCGAAGCCGAGAGCGTCGACCTTGTCGTCGTCGGGACGCACGGGCGCGGAACGATCGGGCGTCTGCTCCTCGGCTCCGTCTCCGACCACGTCGTGCGCAACGCGCCCTGTCCCGTGCTCGTCGTTCGGCCCGCATCGAGCCGGACAGGTCGGCCCGAAGCCGCCGCGAGACCAGCGTGGCTGCAGCGGCGCTTGTACCGTTCTCGACATGGCTGAAGTCCCGCGACACCAGTCTCCGGCGCGGCGCTCGACGCGCTCAGCGACGCGGTCGGCGCGGTGGCCGGCGAGCTGGACGTGGAGACCGTCCTGCAGCTCATCGTCGACCGCGTCCGAAGCCTCGTCGGTGCCCAGTACGCGGCGCTCGGCATCGTCGACGACCATCGGCGCATCGAACGCTTCATCACGAGCGGCATCTCCGCCGCGGAACGCGCGGCGTCTCGGGCCGCTGCCCGAGGGCCACGGGCTCCTGGGGCTGATCATCACCGAAGGCCGCTCGCTCCGGGTTCCCGACATCGGTTCGCACCCGGCGAGCTCGGGGTTTCCGCCGCACCATCCGCCGATGCGATCGCTGCTCGGCGTGCCGGTCCGGATCAAGGGCCGCATCATCGGCAACTTCTATCTGACCGACAAGGAAGCCGCGGCCGAGTTCAGCGACGCCGACCAGCGGCTCATCGAGTTGTTCGCGCTGCACGCCGGGATTGCGATCGAGAATGCCCGACTGCACGAGGCCGTCGGGCGCATCGCCGTGATCGAGGAGCGCGACCGAATCGGCAAGGACCTGCACGACGGCATCATCCAGAGCATGTATGCCGTATCGCTCTCGCTCGAAGACATGCCGGAGCTGATGGACGAGGATCCCGCCGAGGCTCGGGCGCGCGTCGATCGCGCGATCGACTCCCTGCACGACACGATCCGGGAGCTCCGCGGATTCATCTTCGGGCTGCGGCCCGAGCTCGTCGATCGGACCGACCTCGTCGGCCTCCTGGTCGCCCTGACGGAGCAACTCCGTCAAAACAGCCTGGTGGAGGTCGTCCTGGACCTGCCCGACGGTCTCGTCGAGCCTCCGGCACACGTTCGCGCCGAGCTCTTGCAGATCGCCCGCGAATCTCTGTCCAACGTGGCCCGCCATGCCCGAGCGACCAAAACGACCGTGCGGCTTGCGCCGGAAGGGTCGGACCTGGTGCTCGAGATCCGCGACAACGGCCGAGGCTTCGAGCCGATGGCGACGCCGCCGCACGGCCACTACGGCCTTGCCAACATGAACGACCGGGCGAAGGCACTCCACGGCGACCTCCTGGTGGAGAGTGGCCCGGGCTCCGGGACCCGTATCATCGTCCGGATCCCAGTCGCAGGGTACGGAGAGGCCGCCAGAGCCGATGACTGACGAACCTACGTCCCCGGTTGGAAGGCCGTCCTCCCTGCGTCTCCTCGTCGTCGATGACCATGAGGTTGTCCGCCAGGGTCTGGTCGCGCTCCTCGACCGGCGCGAGGGCTTCGAGGTCGTCGCCCAGGCGGGCACGGTCGCGGAATCGATCGAACAGGCGCGCGCACATCAGCCCGACATCGTCGTGATGGATGTCCGGCTTCCCGACGGCTCCGGGATCGAGGCGTGTCGCGAGATCCGGGCGGAGCTGCCCGCGACCAGGGTCGTCATGCTCACGTCGTACCCGGATGAGGAGGCGGTCCTGTCGGCGATCATCGCCGGGGCCTCCGGCTACCTGCTCAAGCAGATCCGGGCGCGCGACCTGGTGGCCGCACTCGAGACGGTCGGTCGCGGCGAGTCACTGCTCGACCCAGGGGTCACGGAGAAGGTCCTCGAGCGGATCCGACGCATGGCATCCGGCGCCGACACGGACGAGTTGTCGAGCCTGACCGCGCAGGAACGCAAGATCCTGATGCTCGTGGCGGAGGGCAAGACCAACAAGGAGATCGCGGCGGACGTCTTCCTGTCGGACAAGACCGTGAAGAACTACGTGAGCTCGATTCTCTCGAAGCTCAATCTTGAGCGCCGGGCGCAGGCCGCGGCTTTCGTGGCGAAGCACCGGAGCGGCCACCAGGGCGACTGACCGCCGACCGGACGGTCGCAAGGCCATCCGGCCCGTTCGGTTCGGGCCACCTGCCCGTGCCCTGTCGCTCCTCCGCGGCGCATGATGCCGGCATGTCGACCAACAGCGCCGCCCCGACCGTCAGCAATGATCCCCATATGCAGCCGCTCGACCATCCAGAACCACCGGCAGACCTGACCCGGCGCGGGTTCTTGCGTGCTGCCGCGGTCACCGGGACCGGGCTGGTCGCGGTCGGCGTAGCTGCGTGTGCACCGGCGGCCACGGGCCCGGGGTGGTCGTACCGACCGACCGCCGCTCCCGCCGTCGGCGCGAGCCCATCGTCGGGCGCATCAGCCGCACCCTCGATGGCCCACGGCTCGGCCGCGCCATCGGCCGCCCCGTCGGCTGCCCCGGCAATGGATCACGACGCGAACGCCCTCGCGGTCGTGGAGCGCTTCCTCGGTGGCGAGGGCGCTTCGCTCGAGAGGCAGGGCAATGTCCCGCTCGAGCCGCGGGTCGAGGGCGGCGTCAAGATCTTCGAGATGACGGTCGAGGAGATGGACCACAAGATCGATGCCGTGAAGGACCCGGTCAAGGCCCTCGGCTTCAACGGCACGTGGCCCGGTCCGCGGCTGACCGTCGTCGAGGGCGACCGCGTTCGGGCCACGTTCACGAACAACATGGGCGAAAGCACCGGCATCCATTTCCACGGTCAGAAGCTGCCCAACAACATGGATGGCGTGCCGCATGTCACCCAGGACCCGATCCAGCCCGGCGACTCCTTCACGTACGAATTCGTGGCTCGGACACCCGGCTCGCACATGTACCACTCCCACCACAACGCGACCGACCAGGTGGGGCGCGGGCTGCTCGGCGCGTTCATCGTCCAACCCAAGGATCCCGCGGATCGCTATGAGCAGCTGTACGGCGCGAGTCAGGACATCATCTGGGTGAGCAACGACTCACTTGGCGGCTTCACGATCAACGGCCGGGGCTTCCCGGCAACGTCGCCGATCGTCGCGACGCTCGGCGACACGATCGTCATCCGCTTCATGAACGAGGGGAACATGATGCATCCGTGGCACCTCCACGGGATGCCGATGCGGGTCGTCGCGCGTGACGGCTACCCGCTCGGGCCGGCGGCGTTCACCTGCGACACGCTGGGCGTCAACCCGGGCGAGCGGTGGGACGTGGTGATCCGCTGCGACGAGCCCGGAGCGTGGGCCTTCCACTGCCACATCCTGCAACACGCCGAGGGCCAGGACGGGATGTTCGGGATGGTCACGGCGCTCGTGGTCCAGGAGCCCGGCGCCGCCAGGCTGAGCCCGACGGAGAGCCCGGTCGTAACGGCCGCCCGTGCGACCGGTTCGACGGCGCTCGTGTGCCAGGTACCGGCCGCCGGCTGATGCGACTCGTGACCGCCGACGAGGCCGTCGCCGGGATCCGGTCCGGCGATCAGGTCTATGTCCACTGTGCTGCGGCCGCGCCGTCCGTCTTGCTCGACGCCCTGGTCGCGCGCGCGCCCGATCTGCGGGACGTCGGGATCATCCACCTCCACATCGAGGGTCCCGGGCCGCACCTCGCGCCGGCGATGGACGGTCACTTCCGGCACCGGGCGTTGTTCATCGGACCCAACGCCCGTGCGGCGGTGAACGAGGGTCGGGCGGATTACGTGCCGGTGTTCCTGTCCGACGTACCCCGCCTCTTCGAATCGGGTGCCCTGCCGCTGGATGCGGTGCTCGTCAACGCAACGCCGCCCGATGTCCATGGGTTCTGCTCGCTCGGCACCTCGGTCGAAGCGATGCACGCGGCCGTCCGGGCCGCAAGGACGGTCATCGTCCAGTTCAACCGGGCGATGCCGCGGACACTCGGCGATAGCTTCATCCACGTGAACGACATCGACTTCGCGGTCGAGGTGGACGTGCCGCCGTACGAGCGGCCGATCGGTGAGATAGGGGAGATCGAGCGACAGATCGGCGCCCACGTCGCCGAGCTGGTGCCGGACGGGGCGACCCTGCAATTGGGGATCGGCGCGATCCCGGCCGCCACCGCGCTGTTCCTGCGGGACAAGCGCGACCTCGGTATCCACACCGAGATGTTCACCGACTCGGTGGTCGACCTCGTGGAGGCGGGCGCCATCACCGGGGCGGCCAAGGAACGCAACCGCGGCAAGATCGTGACCGGCTTCGTGATGGGATCGCGCCGTCTCTACGACTTCGTCGACGACAACCCGATGGTCGAGATGCGGCCCGTCGACTTCACGAACGACACCTCGATCATCCGGACGTTCCGCAAGATGGTCGCCATCAACTCGGCCATCGAGATCGACCTGACCGGACAGGTCGTCGCCGACTCGATCGGCTCGCGGCCGTACTCGGGCGTGGGCGGCCAGATGGACTTCATCCGCGGTGCCGCGCTGGCCGACGAGGGCCGGGCGATCATCGCGCTGCCGTCGACCGCGGCCGGCGGCACCGTCTCGCGGATCACGCCGACGCTGAGGGAGGGCGCGGGCGTCGTCACCACCCGAGCACACGTTCGGACCGTGGTGACCGAGTACGGCGTCACGGATCTGCTCGGTCGGAGCCTGCGGGAGCGAGCCCAGGCGCTCATCGCGATCGCGCACCCCGACTTCCGGGACGAACTTCGCGCACGCGCGGCGCTCTAGCTACTCGGAGACGTGGCCGCTTCGCTGATTGGGTGAACGACACCAGGCTCGGTGGCCCCTGCCGCTCGGCAACCGTTTAGAGATACCGACCGATCGCCATCGTCAGCCCCGCCACGAGGATCAGCGGCAGGTCGATCCGAGTGGCGAGTTGCATCCGTCGATCTGCCCGCTCGAGACGTTCGCGTTGGGTGTCGCTCGGCATGCCGGTACCGCGCGGCCAGCTCGTTCCGCACGGCAGTCTGCTCTGCCACGCTGGGACCGACGAGGATGAGCCCACCGACGAATGCGACGATCGCCGCCAGACCCCCGATCGCGAAAGCCAGCCCCGATGGCGACGAGATCCAGGCCGACGCGAGGCCACTGGAGTCCCGCCAGTACAGCGTCGCACCGCTGACGATGGCCAACGTTGCCACGATAGGGAAGTAGACACCCATCCGCCGGCGCTTTGTTAGATAGTCCATGAACGGCTGGCCGGCCGGACCCAGTGCCTGCGCGGCCGGGAACAGGAAGAACGATCCGATGAAGGCCCCGCCGAACCAGGCCATGGCCGACCCGACGTGGACTATCCGTAGGACGATCAGCAACCAGTCCATCACGACACATCGCTCGTGGGCTGGGCCGGGGCGATCTCGTGAGCGTCGTGAAACTGTCGCGGGTCGAGTCCGGAGACATCAGCCGTAGTCAGGGATCGGGCGGCAAGGCGCGTTTCGACGGTGCCCACCCAGACTGCCCAAATCGGATAGGCGACATATGTCCCGAGCCAGCCGAAGAATCCGATGTAAACCCATGCGGGCGCAGTCGCCATGTCGTCTAACCGGAGGAGGATTCCCGGCGCCGTGACAACACCGAGCGCCATCAACGAGCCGGCGACAACCCCGAGCGCTCGAAGCCTTCGAGGCCATGCGGCCGCCTTGTCAGCGCGTCGATTGGCGACCACGAGCCAGGCCCCGATGCCCGCGAACCCTACGCTCGACACGAGCCCGGCGAGAAGGAAGCCCGTCGTGCCCGAGACGACGAGCGTGGAACCCACCACGGTGATCGCCGCGCCGACCAACGCTGTGCTGGCGGCAACGTCGCCTGCCCGTCCAGGGATCTGCCGGCGAAGTCGCCAGGCCAGGCACGCACTCAGCACGCCCGTCGCGGCATTGCCGATGTCATTGAGCGTTCCGAACGGCCCGCCTGCAACGAAGTAGGTCGCAAGGCAGACTACGCTGCCGGCGGCGACCGCACCGGTCGCCACGGCGAGACGCCCCGTGTTGCGAGCTTCTGTGTCGTCCATCATGTGACCTCCCTTACACGCGAACAGATCAACCCGAGTAGTATTATTTGTCTGACACCGGTAGTCAATAGAAACGGACGAGAATAGTCGATGCCCCGCCCCTACCAGCTCGGCCGGCGGGCCGCTTCGAAGGCCACCACGCGGGCCCGTATCGTCGCGGCCGCCCTCGCGATCTATCGCGACCGCGGGCTCGCCGGCGCGTCGAACCTGGCGGTAGCGAAGGCGGCTGACGTCGCGCCGGGCACGGTCCGCAACCAATTTCCTGAGCCGGGCGACCTCGCCCGCGCGGTCTTCGAGGCCCTGCTCGAGGAGTTGAAGGTCCCGACGCCGGCGATCTTCGAGGGCCTCGACGACCTGCCGGCCCGTGTCCGGCGGCTCGCAGAGGACCTCGCCGCGTTCTACGAGCGAAGCGAGCCCTGGTGGCGGGCATACGAGCGGGAGCCAGAGCTGATCAATGCGTGGAGCGGCGGTGTCGACCAGTACTACGCGGACATCGATCGCCTGATGCGGGCTGCACTCGGGGAACTGTCAGCCGACGAGCGGTCGGTGGCCGTTGTAGCCTCGGTGATCGGGCCGCCGACATTCTTCGCCATGCGAGCGCGCGGTCTCTCCTCGGACGAAGCGGTTCGCTTGTGCCTTGAGCTCGTGCTTCCCTGGCTCGAGCAGCGCCGTGGATCGCTTGGCCCGACCAGCCTGACGTGACGGCGCCCAATAGCCCGCCCTGAGAAACTGGTTGCAATGACGAAACGGATCGTGGTCCTCGGCGGCGGATTTGCCGGCGTCAGCGCCGCGCAGGAGCTGGCGCGCCAGTTGCGCAAAGAGCACCGGCTTGCGGGTGCATCCGGCTCGACGAGCGACGACGCGATCGAGGTCCTGCTCCTCAACCGCGATAACTACTTCGTCTTCCAGCCGCTCCTCGCCGACATCATCTCGGGCACGATCGAGACGACCCACGTCGTCGTGCCGCTCCGACGGATGCTGCCCGGATGCGGGGTGGAGGTCGGCTACGTCGACGGCATCGACGTCGAGGCAAAGACGGTTCAGCTCCGGCGGCGCCTGAGCGGCCAGGTCGTCGCGGTTCACTACGATGCGCTGATCCTCGCCCTCGGTGGGGTGACGGACCTCGCGGCCGTACCCGGTATGGCGGAGCACGGCGTCGGCGTCCGCACACTCGGCGATGCGTTCTACCTGCGCAACCGTGCCCTCGACATGCTCGAAGAGGCGCGCATCGAATCGGACGCCGAACGGCGCAAGCGGCTGTTGACGTTCGTGGTGGTGGGCGGTGGGTCCACCGGCGTCGAGATCGCCGCCGAGCTCAGGGATCTCGTCGAGCTCGCCGCCCGGAGTTTCGAGGACGTCCATCTCGAACCACGGGTCGTACTTGTCCACAGCCGCCCGATCGTCCTGTCCGAGCTCGGCGAGCGCCTCGGAAGGTACGCAACCAAGAAGCTGCGTCAGGCGGGGATCGACCTGCGGCTCCGCCGTCGCGTCGCTCGCGTCGAGGTCGATCGGGTCGAGCTCGACGACGGGACGACGATCCCGACCGCGACGGTCGTCAGCACCGTCGGCAACGCACCGAACCCGGCGCTCGCATCGATTCCGGCCGCACGAGACGGCCGGGGCTGGCTGACGCCTGACGCCACCTTCGCCCTGCCCGGCGTGGAGAACGTCTGGGCGCTCGGCGATTGCGCCTCGATCATCGATCCCAAGACGGATCGGCCGATGCCGGCCACCGCCCAGCACGCGGTGCGCGAAGGCCCGCATGCCGCGCGCAACGTCCTGGCGGCGCTCGACGGCCAACCGCAGACCCCGTTCGACTACGGGCAGCTTGGGATGCTTGTCTCGGTGGGTCGGTTCAAGGCCGTCGGCGATGTCCTGGGAATCAAGGTCAGCGGCCTGCTTGGCTGGTTCTTGTGGCGAGGCTACTACCTGCTCCGGCTGCCGACGCTCGACCGACGGATTCGGGTCGCCATCGACTGGACCCTCGACCTGATCCTCAAGCACGACATCGTCCAGATCGGGGTGCGCCGGACGAGGGCCCGGGCGGGCGAGTCACCGGGCGAGCTGGCCGGCGAACCAGTTTCCATCGGCGCTCGCCCCGAGGCGCCCGACGAGCTGACCATGTGAGCCGTGCCACTTGCGGGGAGCGCCGAAGAACGACGGGCGACCCATCCTTCCGTTCGGACCCAGCGGTCGCGACCGTGATCGTCAGCACCCTGGCATCGCGGATCCGAGACGCAAGCGTGCGCGCCGACGTGACCCGACGCGTCGTCGCGGCGCTCGACGCCCGAGGTCATCGCGACGTAGTGGTCGCCGAGGCCGCGTCCACGATCGACGTTCGCATGGCGGCGATTGGCGCCCTCGAGCGAGGGTCCTCCTTGATTGTCCTGGCCGGCGGCGACGGGACCATCCGCGACGCCGCCGGCGTCCTCGCCGGGACAGGGATAGCCGTCGGGATCCTGCCGTGCGGGACGGGCAACTTATATGCGTCCTCGATAGGCCTGTCACGAGACCTGCGTCATGCCCTGACGACGCTATCGATCGGGTCGCCACAGGCATTCGACACAGGTGAGGTGCGGCTTGGGCCATTGCGGCCGGCTTGGGAACCCGGTTCACCGACCGCGATGCCCTTCATCGTCGCCTGCGGGACTGGGTTCGATGCGCGACTCATCGCCGCCACCTCGTTCGAGATGAAGCGAAGGTTCGGCTTGGCCGCTTACTTCATCGCCGCGGCACGGTTGCTCAAACACCTCGCCGCAAAGCCCACGACGTTGACGATCGACGACGAGCAGACCGAGCTGGAAGCGGTCGTCGTGCTCGTCGCAAACTGCGGCGAATTGATCCCCGGCCGCGCGCGCCCGCGAATGGCGATCGACCCTGGCGACGGCCTTCTCCACGTCTTCGTGCTGCCGAAGGGCGGCGTCGTCCGTGGCCTGCAAGGCACAGTTGAACTGATGATGGCGGAGGCCGCCGGCGTTTCGCCGTCGGGTTCGGCCCTGCGACTTGTCGGCCGGCGAGTCCGTGTTGAGGTCCAACCCGCCCAGCCCAACGAGGTCGACGGAGACCCATATGGTGCGGGGTCGCTTGATGCTCGCATCCGTCCGGGTGCGCTCTCGGTCCTGGTTCGGGCCACGTGATCTCTTAGCGGCCGACGTTATCGAAGAGGGTGGAGTTCGAAGACAGATCGACCCTCGGCCGCGTCCACCGGATGGTCGAGATCGACGCCATCGACGGTGCGGATGAACCAGAAACCGAACGGGATGCCTCGCGCGACAGGACCAAGGACGTCGCGAAAGAAACCAACTCGCTCTGTCGGGTCCAGCTCGCTCGCGCTGACGTTTTCTTTTCGGCCTCGCACGATGATCGTGGCGGAGCCGGCGGCACGCAGATTGCGCACCCAGTGGACCTCGCCCCAGGGCGCCCAGACCCAACGCCTGCCGGAGACGGCGATGATCGCCACGGGCGTGGTTCGAGGCAGGCCACTCTTCCGGCCGCGAATGGTGATGAGCCCGTTGAAGCCAAGCGGAACGCCGGCTGACAACAGGATCCTGGCGACTGGGTTGAACAACGGGACCACCCATGGGACGCGGGCCGCGCTGCCAATCTGATCGTTCATGTATGGCTCCTTCTTGGTTGATGAGTTCTGGGTGCCACACGGGGGACCCGCAAGAAGGCGCGGATGTGACCGCCGCCCGACGGGCTCGAACCCTCAGCGAGCGAACGGGGTGAGGTCCAGCCGGCCGAGCCGGTCCGGATCCGCAAGGATGTCGATCCCGACGATCCTTTCGCCCTTGACCGACAGGGCCACGACCGCGAACGGACTCCCGTCGGGCGACCAGGCAACGCCACCGGGGATCCCGTTGACGAGGATCCGCGTCGCCGTCTCGGCGAACCGGCGGAAGGTCATCGCCCCCTCGGCAACGGCCTGCGCACCGCGGAGCAGCGTGACCAGATCGGGACGCGCCACTCCGCCATCGGAGCGCAGCACGACCTCCGGGTCGAGGACGGCGAGGAGGCGTTCGAAGTCACCGTCACGCGCCGCAGCGAGGAAGGCGTCGACGACGGCCCATTGGCCTTCAAGATCGACGTCGGGCACCGGCGCACCCCGGACGCGGCGGCGGGCACGGCTCGCGAGTTGCCGCGCCGCGGTCGGAGTTCGGCCGACGATCGGTGCGATCTCGTCGAACGGCACGGCGAAGACGTCGTGCAGTACGAAGGCGACCCGTTCCGCGGGCGTCAGGGAGTCGAGGACAACGAGCATTGCGAGTCCGACTGAATCGCCCAGCAAGGCCTCTTGCTCGGGACTGATTCCCGCCTCCGGGCTAAGGATGGGATCCGGAACATGGGTCTCCAGCGCTTCGCGCTGCGTCTTGCGCGATCGCAACATGTTGAGGCAGACCCGCCCGACGACCGTCGTCAGCCACGCCCGCAGGTTGTCGACATCGCTGGTGTCGGTGCGGCTCAGGCGGATCCAGGACTCCTGGACGGCGTCATCCGCCTCGGTCAAGGAACCGAGCATCCGGAAGGCGACGCCGCGCAAGTGAGATCGGTTTGCCTCAAATCGGTCGGCTAGCCAGTCCTGGTCATCCACGGGTCACGCTCGTGCGGTTGGTCGGATCATGTCATTGACCCGCGGGCCCGCTTTCACGTGACAAGGAGCGCGATCGCACAGCGCTCCTGGCCTCGCCCTCATTCTGCAAGCTGTCAAGAACACTTGACATCGTGTATGGCTCACTATACATTGGCCGTGTCAAAGAGACTTTACATGGGAGCAGGGACACGGATCCCTGGCCTGATCGCAATCGGCTTGCGGGAGAGTTCAATGAGCGCCCTGGCGAGACAGTCCAGTACACAGGAGAGAGAGACCATGAAGGCGGTCCACGATGACTACGGCTCGACCAACGCCGTCGAACTTGCTGACGTCGACACGCCGGTCGTCGGCGACGATGACGCGCTGCTCCGTGAGCCCGAACGACCGCCGCGACTGCCGCCGCGCTGGTTCATCCGCTCCTTCTGGGTGGTTCACCGTGCCATTTGCCGAGTCACCGGCGGCAGGCTCGGCCTCCGGCGAGCAAAGGTCGGCCGATGGGGCATGCTCCGAATCAGGACGGTCGGGCGCCGGACGGGCGCGGAGCGGACGGCCATCCTCGGCTACCTCGATGATGGTCCCAACCTGATCACGCTGGCCATGAACGGGTGGGCGGACCCGGAGCCTGCATGGTGGCTCAACCTGCAGGCGAACCCCCACGCCAGGATCGATCTCGCAGGTGGATCGCTCAGCGTCGACGCGCGTGCAGCAGAGGGGGAGGAGCGGGCGCGTTTGTGGGCCATGTGGGTTGGCCTTGGCGACGGAACGGACGCTTATGCCGCGCGGCGATCAAGAGATACGGCGGTCGTCATCCTGGAGCCACGGCCCGAAGCCGAGGCGTGAACCCCAGGGACGTCATTCGTTCAGGTGACCCGTGGCGCGGTCTGGATGGCACCGGCGGGGGAAGGATCCGGCCAGTCGGATCGATCCGACTGGCCGGCGCAGTGCCTGGTGTTACGCCTTGGGTGGCGGGAGCATGTGGCGGCCGGGGGCACGCTCGCCCTCGCCGATGAGGACGTAGAGCATCGCGTGGGCGATCTCTGTCCCGCCGACGGACACGCGCAGGGTGGCCTGCTTGTGCCCATCCGCGGCGCCCTTGCTGGACACGGCCGAGACCTTGAACGTCGCCGAGGCCCCGGCGGCCAGGGTGATCGACCCGCCGGTCGTACTGAACACGACCCCGTCAGTCGCGTTGTCGGTCACGCTCACCGTGAACGTCTTGGTGGCGCCGGTGATGTTCGTGATCACGACCGAGGACGATCGTCTGCCGCCCGATCCGCTCGAGACATTCCCGAACGACGTGCTGACCGGATCGAGCGCTGCCGTAGCGTCAACTGAGGCCGCGACGTCGACGAGGCCAGCACCGACGATCTGGGCGTCGTTGGTGACGACGCCGGTCTCTGGATGGCGGAGCAGCCCTTCCTGGGCCGTATTGACGACCGCGGAGCGGACCTGGGCGGCGGTCCAGGTCGGATGGTCGCCACGCACCACGGCGGCGGTGCCGGCGAGATGCGGAGTTGCCATCGACGTCCCACCGAGGAAGCTCCAGCAGCCCTCGGGCGGGAGAGGATTGCAGTGATGCTGCGGGAAGGAGCTGACGATGTCGGCGCCGGGAGCGACGACGTCGGGCTTGATCAGCAGGTCGCCGTGGGTCGGCCCCTGGCTGCTGAAGCCCGCCATCAGGTTCGTGTCCTCGGGCCTCGTGACGTACACGCCGAGGGCCTGGATGGTGGACGAGTCGCCATCATGGTCGTCGATGTCTGCGCCGTCCTCGAGGCTGACCATCACCGCAGGGATCGTCGGCTTGGCCTCGAGGCCGTTGTGGGACATCACGAAGGGCGCCTCACCCGGCACCCGGTTGACCATGATCACGCCGACGGCACCGGCGTTCTGGGCGTTGCGGACCTTGACCGTGAAGTCGCAGTCGCCGCGGCCCAGCAGGGCGATCTTGCCGGTCAGGTCGGTATTGGCCGGTAGGCCCTCAAACGGCCCATCGCACGCCAGCGAAAGGCCGTGCGGATAGGGGCTCGTGCCGGGGACGACCGCGAGCGGCGCGGTGATGTCGTTGGTGATGGTGCCGAAGTCGCCGACGACCGCCTCGTAGTCCGCGCCATCGACCGTGACGAGATTGACGATCGAGTGGCCGACCGTGCTGGCACCGGCGGTGAGGGCCCGCGGCGCGGCGCCCGGATAGTGGACCGTGAAGTAACCCGGACCTTCGTTGCCCGCGGCGACCGCGACGACCATATTCGCAAGATCGAGGTTGTCGATCGCGTTGTCGAGCAGGAACGCGCCGCCGCCGTCGTTGCGGGCGCCGCCCAGGCTCATGTTCGCGACGTCGAAGCCGTCTTCGTACGCCTCGTCCATGGCATCGAGGATGTCCTCTGAGCGGGCCGAGCCGGTGTCGCCCGGGAAGACGTTGTAGTTACCCAACAGCGCACGCGGCGCGACGCCCGACGGGTCGTACGGGATGTCCACGCCATTGATGACGGCTGGCGTGTGGGCATTGCAGGCGATCGTGCCGGCCACGTGCGTGCCATGCGAATCGACCGCACTTGCGTCAAAGCCGAACTTCTTGGCGTTGTTGTTGAAGACCTTGGCGACGATGACCTTGTTGTTGGTCAGGGAGGTGTCGCCGAGCTGCGTCTGTGCGGCATAGCCCGCGTCGTCGAAGCAGGGGTGGGTCGCGTCGATGCCGCTGTCGATGACGGCAACCTTGACGCCGGCGCCGGCGTTCGCCTCACCGCCGACGGCGGCCCACGCCTCGTTCGCGTGGATCAGGCTCGAGATCGGGGTCGTCGTGAGCCACGGAACGGAAGATCCCTTGCAGCTCGGCAAAGCGAACCATCGGCGCCGTGCGGAGCGTGGCGACTGGGGTGCCGTTCAGCTCCACACCGACCGCGTGGACCGCGATGTCCATCTCGCTCGTGATGCGCGCCTTCGGCGCATTCGCCTTGAGCCAGCGCCGGAAGTCGTCGCGCACGGCCTTCAGCGCCGCGCGCTCGGCCTTCACCGTGGCGTTCGCGAAGTCGATCTTCTTGGCTTTGGCGGGCCGAGTCTTTGGTGACGTCGCGAGCGGGGCTCCGCTGAGCTGGACGATGGCCGATGCGCTGTCGATCGTCGACGCCGCGGGTGCGGCGGCCGGCACGATCGGGACCAGCCCGAAAATCAAGAGCAAGGCGACCGAAACGGCCACCGCACTGCGGCGCTTCATCGAATCCTCCTCCTTGGCCAGCGCGTTCCGCGCCGGTCGTCGCCGGCTCCCGATGTGGCGGCTCAAGCCCGTCCAGCGGACTCGGCCCTCCACGGGCCACGATCGGGTCCGGTTCAAGTGCGCCCGATACTAATCGATGGGCTCGCGCCTCGGCCGGCCCTTCCGGCCCGGTGTTGCCCACACGCACCGAGATTGCAACGCCGCCCCGCGCACGCGCACTTGCCGGCCAGATCCTGCTCAAGCTCGGGCTCGACGAAACTACCGAACTATCACCGCCGGGTCCTTGCAGTCTTGGCCTATCTTCGCCACACCTGACTATGTTCGTGTCGCCCGAAATCGCCGGGCGGCGAGCGTGGAGCGAGAGTCACCTGACCAGGGACAGCCCAGGAAGGATCAAACCCACCGTGTCAGAACCGAAGCTCCACGTCGTTGCGGGTCTCGGAGCGGTCGGCCGGGCCGTGATCAACGAGCTGGCCGGTCGAGGGCTCCAGATTCGAGCCATCGCCCGTCACCCGGTCATGGGCCTGCCCCGCGAGGTCGATCTCGTCCAGGCAGACGTCACCGATCCCGACGCGGCTCGCCGGGCGATGACCGGCGCAGCCGTCGTCTACCACGTCGCGTCGGCGCCGTACCATCGTTGGCCGGCGCTACTGCCCCCGCTCATGCGTGGCGTGCTCGACGGTGCGGCGTCGACTGGTGCTCGGATCATTTATGCCGACAACCTGTATGCCTATGGCCCGGTCGACGGGCCGCTGACCGAAGACCTCCCGTCTCGTGCAACCGGCCCGAACGGTCGTGTCCGGACGACCCTCGCCGATCAGCTGATGGAGGCCCACGCGGCCGGCACGGTCCGGGCGACGATCGGGCGCGCATCCGACTACTACGGCCCATGGGGTCGTCAATCGACCGCCGGCGAGCGGCTCTTCGATTCCGCATTGGTCGGCAAGACGACGCGGATCCTCGGCGATCCGGACCTGCCGCATACGTTCACCTACTTGGGCGACTTCGCGCGCGGCCTGGTGACCCTCGGCACACACGACGAAGCTCTCGGCGAGGTCTGGCACCTACCGAGCTCCGAGACGCTGTCGACTCGGGAGTTCGCCCGACTTGTGTTCGAAGCGGCCGGGCAGCCGCTGAAGCTAGGCGTGATGCCGTCGCCTCTCCTGACCGCCCTCGCGCTCGTCAGCCCGACCTTGCGCGCTGTCAAGGAACAGCAATACCAGCGCGAAGCGCCGTGGGTCGTGGACCATTCGAAGTTCGCCCGCGCCTTTGGCGCGGAAGTGACACCCCATAGGGACGCGATCGCGGCCACCCTCGACTGGTACAGGGAGGCCGCCTGAGGGGCCCGTTGTCGCTCGTCGACCAGCCCAGCGTCGAGCGCCCCTTGCGACGATCGAGGGACGACCGCAGCAGCCGCAAGTGCTCATGCGAGTCCGCGGGCGTCGAGCACCCGACCCCAGTGGAACACTCGGACGGCGAGCAGCACGCCGAATGCGGCGATGACCAGGATCGCGGCGGCCGCGATCGAGGCGTCGAGGTCGCCGCCCTGGAACTCGCCGTAGACGACGAGCGGCAGGGTTTGGGTCCGACCCTCGACGTTGCCGGCGAACATGATCGTGGCGCCGAACTCGCCGAGCGAGCGGGCCCAGGTCATCACGAGCCCGGCGGCCAGGGCGGCACTCGCCAGCGGCACCGTGACGGAGCGGAACAGCTGGCGCTCCGACGCGCCGTCGACCCGGGCGGCATCCTCGAGGTCACGGTCGACGCCGGCGATCCCGGTCCGCGCCGAGCGAATGAAGAACGGCGCCGACACGAAGGTCTGGGCCAGGATCACGGCGATCGTCGTGAACGGGATCGAGACACCGAGGACCTCGAACGGCTCCGCCAACAGTCCTCGCCGGCCGAAGACGAGGAGCAGGGCGAGGCCCGCGACGGACGGCGGCAGGACGATCGGGAGATCGACGATGGCCTCGAGCCAGCCCTTGCCGCGGAACTGCCGTCGGGCCATGACAAAGGCCAAGCGGCAAGCCGAAGACGACGGTGATCGCCAGGCTGATGGCCGTGGTCACGAGGCTCAGCCAGAGCGCGTCGAGGACGACCGGCGAAGCGATCGCCGTGGTCAGCGAACCATCGAGGACCGCCCGCGCGACGAGCGTGACGATCGGGAGTCCGAGGAACAGCGCGAACAGTGCGGCGAGGGCGGCGAGCGAGCGCTCCCCCCAGCCGCTCGCTCGCCGGTCGCTCGCCCGGGCCGCCGCAGCCGGCGTCCCGGCCGCGTCCTCCATCAGGAGGGCGGCAGGAACCCGAAGGTGCTCAGGATCGCCTGGCCGTCGGGTCCGGCGAACCAGTCGAGGAACGCCTTGGCCGCGGCCGCGTTCTTGGAGGCCTTGACGACGACGCCGGCGTAGGTCGCCGGGACATTGGCCGCGTCGGGCACGTCGACGGTCGTGACCTTGGTCGAGGCCTTGGCGTCGGTCACGTAGACGATGCCGGCGTCGCCCTCGCCGAGTCTCGATCTTGGCGACCACGGCCTTCACGTTGTCTTCCTTGGACGCGATGTTGGCGGTGTACTTGGCCGCGAAGTCGGCTGGATAGCCAGCCTCCTTGGCGAGGTTGTCGACCAACTGCTTGGCGTACTTGGTGATCGGGACCTCGTCACCGGCGGCGATGACCTTGACGCCGGCCTTCGCGAGGTCGACTGGCGTCGCGATCCCGGCCGGGTTGGCGGTCGGCACGATGATCGTCAACTTGTTGCCGGCGAAGGTGACCGCGGCGCCGTCGGCGAGGCCAGCGTCGACGAGCTTCTTCGGGTTCGTCGTGTCGGCCGACAGGAAGACGTCGGCCGGGGCGCCCTGCTCGATCTGGGTCTCGAGGGCGGACGACGAGTCGGTCGAGAGGGTCACGGTCGTGCCCGGGTTCGCCGTCTCGTAGGCCGCCTTGGCCTCCTCGAGCGCGCCCTTCAGGGACGCGGCCCCGAAGATCGTGAGTTCCGCGGGCTCGGCAGAGGATGACGCCGAGGCGGCCGTCGTCGGTGCGACCGGCGGCGCCGCGCTCGCCGACGGTGACGCACCAGCGCTCGAACAGGCCGCCAGGACGACGAGGAGCACGGAGAGGAGAGCGCCGAGGCGCGGCTTCATGCTCGGGACTCCCTGGCAGAGGGGATCTCGACGATCACGTTGGTGGCCTTGACGACGCAGACTGCCTCGTCCCCGACCTTGAGACCGAGTTCCTCGACGGCCTCGGCGGTCATGAGGCTGACCATCCGATGCGGGCCGGCGATGACCTCGACGACGGCCGCGACCTTGTCGGCTTCGATGCGAGTGACGATGCCCGGGAACCGGTTGCGCGCCGACTGGGCGACGATCGGCCGGTCGGTCACGCCCTTCCGGCGCTCGATCGAGCAGGCGGGACACCTCGCCGATGTCGACCAGGCGCTGACCGCCTTCGGAACGCTCCATTCGGAGCCGACCCTCGGTCTCCCAGCGCCGGAGAGTCTCGACCGACACCTGGAGCATCTCGGCGGCCTGGCCGACTCGAAGGCGGGCGGCCGGCATGTTGGCGTGTTTCCGTCATACCGCGGAGTATCGGTCACTAGCGATATACGTGTCTAGGAGTTTCGACAGTTGCACCAAGGGTCGCCCACGCGACGATGCGCGCATGAGGTTCGACCTGTCCGCCCCGCAGGCCGCCGTAGACATACTTCACGCCGACGCGACCGCACTCTCGAGGGCGAGGTGGAGTCGTGTTTGTGACGTGATCTCGAGCTTGCCGATAGGGTGCGCACCGGTTCGAGGCCGATGCGGCAGGGTTCGTCAGGCTTTCGCCGCCGCCCCGCCGAGTTCAGCGATCTCCGCCCGGGCCGCCGTGACGAGTTCGGCGTTCGTGCTGGCGTGTCCGTGCAGACCCCAGCCACCCTCGGGCGCTTCCGTCAAAAGGACCCAGGTGCGGTCGGCGAGTGATGGATCGCCGGCCGCGTTGGCCACGATCGACGTGAGCTGGGCGACGACCGCGACCTGCTTCTCACGGTCGAGCGCGCCGGCATTGGTGAGGACCTGGACTCGGACGTACGTGCTGTCGCCGTTGACGTTCGAGATCGCCGAGGTTGGAAGCTCGTGGACGAAGGCGGCGGTGTTGTCGCGGAACATCGGGATGTCGGGTACGCCTTCGACGGTCATCACGGCCGTGGCGAGGTCGCGGGCCAGCATGTGCGTGTCGCGGAAGGTGCCTGCTGCGGCGTAGACGTCGATCATCGGCATGTGTCAGGCTCCGTCCTCAAAGTCCGCGGCGTAGCGCGTCGCGCCGATCGCGGTGGGTGGGCGCAACTCCCACGATGACGCCCGTCATCCAGACCGCAGGATGACGATCATCATCTACGCTGTCAACCACCCCAGGAGAGCGAAGCGCATGGGCCATTCGCGAGCCAGCAAACGCGAGCACCACGACGAGATCGTCGGCGTGGCCGCATCCCGCTTCCGCGAAGACGGGGTCGACAGGGTGGGCGTGGCGGACCTGATGCACGACGCCGGGCTGACGCATGGCGGCTTCTATCGTCACTTCGAGTCGCGCGACCAACTCGTGGCGGAAGCGGTCGAACGCGCGCTCCATGACGGCGGGCAGGCGATGGCGGCCGTCGCCGAGTCGCCACACGATCCGCTGGCGGCAGTCATCGATGCGTACTTGAGCACTACCCACCGCGACAACCTCGCGACGAGCTGCGCCGTCACGACGCTCGCCGGGGACGTTGCCCGCAGCAATCTTCGCGCGCGCGCCGCGTACACCAATCAGGTCGGCGTCTACATCGACATGCTGGTACGACTGCTCCCATCCGGAACCGGCGACCAGAGTCGGGCAACGGCGATCACCGCTCTTTCGACCCTGGTAGGTGCGGTGTCGATGGCGCGAGCGGTCAATGACGAAGCGCTTTCTCAGGAGATCCTCGCCTCGGCTGCGGCGGAGCTGAAGGCGCAGCTCGGCTGAAGCCAGGGAGCATCGGCGGTGCCGTAATCCGCTCGACAGGTGAGCGAACCGAACCGCCCCGATTGTCGCGCCCGAGAACGGTCAGGCGGTGAGGTGCTGCTTCCACTGCTTCGGCGAGGTCGCTACTGGTGCGTCCGTACACCGCGTTCCCCTAGCCGGGTGCCGGATCTTCCCATATCCTCCGCGGACCGCCGGAGGTCAAGATCGGGGTCGAAGGCGCTCAACGGTTTGCTCGGACGCTGCGATTCAGGTTAGGCCGAGCGCGCAGGGTCGTCCTTGACGGCCGACGGGATCCGGTATCACTGGGGGCGGGAAGGCAGATGAACATCGCCAAGGACGGGTCCGTGCGGGCTAGGAGTAGGCAAAGCCTGCTGGGACTCGCGGTCGCCGGAGCCATGTTCGCCGGTGTCCCCGTTGCGAACGCATCGCCATCGACGCGGCCGGCGCCCCTCCAGGCTGCCGACAGCCGGTCGGACCTGCCCGGGCTCCGCGTCGACATGCGCGACTCGGATCAGGAATCCGAGGCGGTAACGAGCACCAATCGCGTGGTCGTTCGCTGGTCCGCCAACCCAACAGCGGAGAAGGCCGGCGCTTCCTCGCGGCTCGCGGTCCTTTCACGTGCGAGCGGTCGCGAAGCAGCATTCGTTCGTATCAGTGGGTCCGGCGCGGCAATCTACGATCTTGGTGCGCCCCTCGGCCGTGACGCAGGGCGCATTGTCCAGGCCATCGGTCAGGTACCGGATGTGATGGCCGTTGAACCCGACCTCTGGTTGACCGCGGACACCCTACCGAACGATCCGCATTCCGCCTCCCTGTGGGGACTCCTCGGCGCCGCCGACGGGTCACCGTACGGGATCGATGCGGGCGGCGCGTGGGGGCGGACGACTGGCGAGGGTGTTGTCGTCGCGGTGATCGACACCGGGCTCGTCGCGCACGTCGACCTCGGCGGTCAAGCGGTCGCCGGCTACGACATGATCGCGGAGGTCGCGACGGCCAACGACGGCAACGGCCGCGATGGCGATGCGTCCGACCCGGGCGATTGGTGCGGCCCCAACCCGTCCTCCTGGCACGGAACGCACGTCGCCGGAACAATCGCCGCGCTGGCCAACAACGGGATCGGCGTCTTCGGCGGGGCGCCGGGCGTCAGGATCCAGCCGGTTCGTGTGCTCGGCGTCTGCGGCGGCTATGACTCTGACGTTGCCGACGGGATCCGCTGGGCCGCAGGCGGCAGCGTTCCAGGCGTCGCGTCCAACCCGACGCCGGCACGGGTGCTCAACCTCTCGCTCGGCGGAAGCAGCCCAACCTGCCCGGCCGAACTGTCATCGGCGATCTCGAATGCGCGGAGTCGCGGGGCTGTCGTCGTCGTATCAGCGGGCAATGACGCGACAAATGCGAGCCTCGCTACCCCCGCGAACTGCCCGGGCGTAATCACCGTGGCCGCCACTGGTCAGACCGGGCGACGGGCGTCCTTTTCGAACTACGGAGCCGTCGTTGAGATGGCCGGACCTGGTGTCTCGATCCTGAGCACGATCGATTCTGGCACGACCGTCCCGGCGGGTTCTACGTATGACGACTACGAAGGGACATCGATGGCGGCGCCTCACGTCGCTCTCACTGCAGCGCTTGTTGCGGCTGCGGCGCCGACGCTGACGCCAGCGGAGATCGAGGCGGTGCTCGCTGCGACGTCCACGCCGTTCGCCTCCGATGCTTCGGGCACCGGCTGCGCGGCCCTGGGCTGCGGCGTCGGTATCGTGAATGCAGGGAGTGCCGTCGCTTCCCTCCCATCGCAATCCGTCCCCGGTGCCCCGACGGCCGTACGCGCCACGCCCGCTGACGCCTCGGCGCTCGTCGCTTGGACCGCCCCTGCCTCGGGTAGTAGTCCGATCACCTCATACACCGTCACCAGCGCTCCCGGAGGCAAGACCTGCACAGCCGACACCCTCAATTGCATCGTCACCGGTCTAACGAACGGGACGCCCTACACGTTCCGGGTCACCGCCACAAACACGGTCGGGACCGGACCACCCTCGCTTGCCTCGACTGCCGTTATCCCGATGGCGCTGCACGAGCCCGGCGCCGTGTACGTCCCGTTGACCCCGGTCCGCCTGCTCGACAGCCGGTTCGGCAACGGCCTGAACGGGACGTTCAAGACCGGCATCGTCCGGACGTTCATCGTGGCTGACCGGGGCGGGGTGCCGGCCCACGCCCTCGCGGTCACCGGCAACCTGACCGTGACCGGTCAGACGAGCGCCGGCTACGTCAGCGTCGGTCCGACGATGATCCCGAATCCGACGACCTCGACGCTCAACGCGCCCCGGGCTGACACCCGGGCCAACGGGCTGACCGTCAAGTTGTCGTCGAGTGGCAGGCTGGCCGCCGTCTGGACCGGCAGCCCGGGCTCGACGACCCACCTCATCTTCGACGTCACGGGCTACTTCACCGAGTCCGGATCCGGCGCCGTGTACGTCCCGTTGACCCCGGTCCGCCTGCTCGACAGCCGGTTCGGCAACGGCCTGAACGGGACGTTCAAGACCGGCATCGTCCGGACGTTCATCGTGGCTGACCGGGGCGGGGTGCCGGCCCACGCCCTCGCGGTCACCGGCAACCTGACCGTGACCGGTCAGACGAGCGCCGGCTACGTCAGCGTCGGTCCGACGATGATCCCGAATCCGACGACCTCGACGCTCAACGCGCCCCGGGCTGACACCCGGGCCAACGGGCTGACCGTCAAGTTGTCGTCGAGTGGCAGGCTGGCCGCCGTCTGGACCGGCAGCCCGGGCTCGACGACCCACCTCATCTTCGACGTCACGGGCTACTTCACCGAGTCCGGATCCGGCGCCGTGTACGTCCCGTTGACCCCGGTCCGCCTGCTCGACAGCCGGTTCGGCAACGGCCTGAACGGGACGTTCAAGACCGGCATCGTCCGGACGTTCATCGTGGCTGACCGGGGCGGGGTGCCGGCCCACGCCCTCGCGGTCACCGGCAACCTGACCGTGACCGGTCAGACGAGCGCCGGCTACGTCAGCGTCGGTCCGACGATGATCCCGAATCCGACGACCTCGACGCTCAACGCGCCCCGGGCTGACACCCGGGCCAACGGGCTGACCGTCAAGTTGTCGTCGAGTGGCAGGCTGGCCGCCGTCTGGACCGGCAGCCCGGGCTCGACGACCCACCTCATCTTCGACGTCACGGGCTACTTTCGCTGACGATTCGGGGCCCGATATCTCGCTGTTGCACACCAAAGCCGCTTGACCCTTGCGTCGTCTGTCGCGATGGGCGAGCTTCCGGGGCGGCTCCCACCGGATGACACTGCGGGACGCTGACTGATGAGTGGGTGCCTACACTTGATCGTCAGCGCCGCACCGTGCCATGTGTCCAAGGCAGCACACAGAGGGATCGACCATTCGCTTCGACGCCACGCTTTCCACGATCGACACATCGACTGTGTTGCGGTTGCCGGACACCGCGAGCAAGGACCTGCCCTCGCGCGGGCAGGTGGCCGTCCACGGAACGATCAATGGCGTCGAGTTCCAGACGGTGCTCGAACCCGACGGGAATTCTGGCCACTGGATGAAGGTCGACGACACGCAGCAACACCTTGCTGGCATCGGCGCGGGTGACCGTGCGACGCTCGACATCGAGGTGACCAAGGATTGGCCAGAGCCGAGCGTGCCCCAGGATCTTGCGACAGCTCTCGCAGCTGCCCCGAAGCAGATCCAGGCCCTGTGGAACGAGATCACCCCAATGGCTCGTTGGGAATGGGTGCGCTGGGTCAACTCCACGAAGAACCCTGATACGCGCGGACGACGGGTCGAAGTGAGCATCTCGAAGATGAAGAGCGGGAAGAGACGCCCCTGCTGTTTCGACCTCTCCGCATGCACAGACCCGGACCTGTCGAAGAACGGCAGGCTCCTCGCCCCAGGGGACGACCGCCGCTGATCGACGAGTCTCGCCGGGAGTGCCACGCCGAACGTCAACGACCCCGAGGACGAGACTCGGGGTCGCTTCGCGTCTGGGCTGCAGCGCTGCCGATCGGATGGGCCGGGCGCCGGCGGGGAGCTTAGGGGGCGCCTGTGCGCTACGCCGCAGTAGGCGGTCCGAACCAAGTGGTTAGCGCGTCAGCGAGCCCCGGCTGGGTCAGGTCGCCCACCCACGCCACATATCCGTCGGGCCGAACCAACACGGCGGCGGGAGCCGTGACCGGCCCGAGTGCCGGAAGCTCCCACGTACCAGCGTATTTGGCGTCAATCAGCTGAACGCGTTCTGCCCATGGAGTGATGTCGAAGCCGCCGGGCGGACCGAGGTTGAGCAGGACCGGCCGGGCATCGTGCAGCAGGGTGAAGACCCGCACCGGGCCGTCGGCGGTGACCAGGTCGAGATCGGGCATACGGCGTCCGAGCAGCGGGTGTCCCTCGCCGAGGTCGTAATGGATGTCCAGACCGGACATCATCGCGGCGAATCGTTTCCGCGGCTCGTCCATGCTCAGCAGCTCGGACACGGTGTCGCGCAACGCCTCGATGCGATCGTCGGCGCGCATGAGCGCGACCTGCGCCATCGTGGTGCGCAGCACGTGGGCAGCGACCGGATGGCGCTCGGCGTGGTAGGTATCCAGCAGGCTTTCCGGCGATGTCTGGTGGACCACCTGGGCCAGCTTCCATCCCAGATTCACCGCATCCTGCACACCGGTGTTGAGGCCCTGTCCACCGACCGGGGAATGCACGTGCGCCGCGTCGCCGGCCAGCAGGACCCGTCCTGTCGCGGTAGGCCGCGGCCTGCCGAGTCATGTCGGTGAACCTGGTGATCCAGGTGGGACTGTGAATCCCGTAGTCGGTCCCGTATACGGCGATTAGGCCCTCGCTGAGATCGCGCAGGGTGGGCTCGCTCGTGCTGACCTGCGACTCGGTCAGCATGACCCCGACCGTCCCCCCTGGCTTGTAGACCACCTCGCCGTCCTTGATCTCGTACTCGACCTTGCCAAGGGCATGCATGCCCGAGGGAGTGCGGCGAATGCCCAATTCCGGCTCCTCGGTCATTTCGACCTCGGCGAGCAGACTGCTCGTCGTCGGATCCCAGCCGGGGAACTCGATGCCGGCTAACTTGCGGACCAGACTGCGTCCTCCGTCGCACCCGACGAGATATTGCGCCCGCAGCGACTGGCCGTCGGACAGCGCGACGTCGACGCCGGTGCCGTCCTGCGCGAAACCGGTGACCTCAATGCCGTAGGAAATCGGCACCGCCAGCTCGCCGACCCAGCCGGCCAGGATGCGCTCGATATGTTTCTGCCACAGCCCGAGCCCGTAGGGGTGGCGGGTGGGAAAGTCGCTGATGTCCAATCGCACCGAGGCGAAGCCCGCGACTTGGGCCACCTGTCCCTCCGCGAGGAACCGATTGGCGATGCCACGCTGATCGAGGACCTCGATGGTGCGTGAGTGCAGACCGCCCGCGCGCGAACCGGGGAGGTCCTGGCTGGCGCGGCGCTCGACAATCGCGACATCGACCCCCGCCAGCGCCAGCTCGCCCGCCAACATCAGCCCAGTCGGACCTCCTCCCGCGATCACCACCGCATGGTCGGTCATCGGTGCACTCCGATCGGCATCTGCGGCGCGCCGAAACCGGCCAGAAATGCCGCGAAGTCAGATACCCGCACGGCTGAACGTCACATGCGTTACTCCGCTGGGCGAGGAGGTGGCCTCGATCTCGTAATCCTTCTCGAGGCCCTCCAGTCCATCCCAGAGGCGTACGCCCCGACCCAGCAGGATCGGGACTACCGCGATGTGCATGTGGTCGATGAGCCGCGCAGCAAGGAACTCGCGGATCATGGTGGGACCCCCGCCCAGACGTACGTCCTGGCTGCCCGCGGCCTCGCGTGCCGTCTCGAGCGCCTCGGCCGGCGAAGCATCGATGAAGTGGAAGGTCGTGCCGCCCTCCATCTCGATCGACGGACGCGGGTGATGGGTGAGGATGAAGGTCGGTGTGTGGAACGGCGGGTTGGGACCCCACCAGCCCTTCCACTCCGGGTCCCCGTGCCATCCGGGCGGGCCGAACTTCCCGGCACCCATGATCTCGGCGCCGATTCCCGGATCGTGCAGCCGCAGGAAGGCGTCGTCGAGGCCGCCGCTGCCGCCGGGCTCGCCGACCATCTGACGCCACCACCGGGTGACGAACATCCATTCGTGCAGCCGTTCGCCGGCGTGGCCGAACGGTGCGTCGCGGCTCAGACCTTCGCCGGTACCAAAACCGTCGAGCGAGATCGAGAAGAATTGGACGCGGGCGAGTGACATGGCTCGTACTCCTTTCCTAGTGGAAGGTCAGCGAGCCCGGCCGGATGCTGGTCGGCCATGCGCGCTTGCCGCTTCGGTCAACGGACAGCCTCGTAGCGCAGGTACACGGCGCCGGAGGCGAAGGCCCGGGTCTCGGTCAAGCGGAGGTCGATCCGCGAGACGCCGGGCGGGAAGAACGGCATCCCAGCGCCGAGGACGACCGGGTGAACGACCATGTGGTATTCGTCGACGAGCCCGCGCTCAATGAACTGCGCGGCGAGCGTCGGCCCGCCAACCTCGATCTCGCCGTCGAACTCCAGCTGCAGCTTTGCCAGCTCCTCGCCAACGTCGCCGCGGACGAGCCGTGCGCCGTGCTCGACGGAATCGAGCTCGTGCGAGAAGACCACCTTCGGCGTCGCGTTCCAGATCCGGGCGAACTCGCGCATCGGCTCTGTCGAGGCCGGGTCGGCCTCGCCGGTGGGCCAGTGGGCCGCCATGACCTCCCAGAGCCGCCGGCCGTAGACAGAGACGTCGGTCTCGCGCAGCCGATCGTTGAACCACGTGTGGAGCTCGTCGTCGACCTTCGTCCAGTCAAGCGAGTGGTCCGGCGTCTCGACATAGCCGTCTAGTGACACGTTCATCAAATACACGACCTTGCCCATGCCCACCTCTCAGAGTGCTGCTGCGGTGACCGTAAGACTGCACGAGCGACGCAAAGTCATCGGGAGGTCGCGGCGTCACCCGTCCAGCACGGTGAAGTCGAGCCGGGCCATTCGCTCCGAGTCGGCCGGGACGCTCCGCCGGTTCGTGCGTATGGCTGCGACATCTCGTCAGCCTCGGCGACGAGGCGCTCCAAGGACATCCTGCGGCGGCGAAGGGCGGCTACTCATCGGGTCCATCGTCCGGGCCCGGCAATTCCGTGGCGGTGGCCACCGACGCGCCTGGCGCCGGCGGTGTGTCCCAGCGGCCGGTCCCGATCGACTCGGCCGCGAAGGCCACCAAAAGGCGACGACGCATCTCGCTGGTCGCCGCGAGACGGAGGTCCGGCGGCACGCGGCGACGGACCGTGATCGCCGCGCCGTCGAGCGTGAGCGCCGTCACCCACGTGTCGATCGGCGACTCGAACAGACGACCGCTCCACGCCGGGTCGTCTCCGAGCTCGCGGCCCACCCGACCGGCGACTGCGATCGCCCGATCGAGGTCCTGCGGCCGCAGGATCTGGACGTCGACCGACGCGATCGAGTAGACGCGGGTCAGGTTCGACGAGGCGCGGATCAGCCCGTTCGAGACCGAGTGGAGCGCGCCCAACCCATCGCGGAGCGTCGTACGGCGCAGGCCGATCTCATCGACCTCACCTTCGGTGATCATTCCCGGGGCGGCCTGCACAGAGATCCAGTCGCCTTTGTAGAACGGGCCCTCGACGAGGATCAGGATCCCCATCAGGTAGTCGAGCACGATCGCCTGCCCGGCGAGCGTGAGGGCCGCGGCGACTAGCCCGAGACCGGCGAGCAGCGGCCAGAGGTCGAACACGCCAAGAACAAGGATGACCAAGGCGACAATGAAGCCGGCGCGTACCAGTTTCCCGAGGACGACCTCGAGCGTCACCGCCCGCTTCTTTTGCTCTTCGGCAGGGTCGCTCCCCGCCTGGAGCGTCGCGCTCTGGACCTGGAGCAGCCCCATGACGACGCGGTGCGTCATGCTCACGGCAAAGCGATAGAGGGCGAACAGGACGAGGCCGCCCACGAGCAGGGCGAGCCCGTGCCAGACGATCCAGCCGAGAAGTTCGTTGAGGCTCATGTAAGCGCGTCGATGATCGGGCCTCCGCCGGTCAGTTGGACGTAGCGGACCGTATCAGTGGGCGCCCCGACCCGCTGGGCCAGCTCGCCGATCCTCATCGGCCCAGCAAACCTTGGAGTCCCTCGAATGTCAAGGTCTGAACGGAGCGCCGTTCAGCGTGCCGACGGTCACCGGCGCCGACTCGAGCTTCTCCCGGAGACGCCGGAGCTCGGCCAATTCGCCGGCCTTGACCTCCGCCGCCAGCAACGGCTCCACGACTCGCCCGAGACCGGTCAGCCCGATCGAGCCCGACCTCAATGAACGCCGCCTGACGGGTGCTGACGTGTCGGCCGGTGCTCGCCATGCTTGACGCTCCCGCCCTCGATGATGGCGACAATTCAGTCGGCGCCTAGGCCCTCGCGGATCTGCTCGATGATCGCCCCCTCGACCGGTGCCTCGCCGCCCTTCGCACCCGCGACCGCCTCGGCGACGCCGAGGACGAGCTGGCGATATGGCTCGACCTCGGTCGGGGCCTTCGCCTGGAGGCTCGCGACCGACGACCGCAATGCCTCCATCGTCTCGGCGCGCACACGCTCGGGGGAAGTGGTTAGGCCGAATCCCGTGCCGTGCGCCTTCGCGAGCTCGCGGATGAGCTCACTGGACCCGCCGACCTGCTGGCCCGCGAGGTACTTCGCCATCGCGCCCACTTCCCCGAATGTGTCGCTCAGGTCACGATCGCTCAGCGAGACGAGCATGCCGCTGCCAGTGATGCCCTTCTGCAGGGCCACCCACTCCGGTTCGGTGAAGTCCGTCCTCGTTGCCATCCCGTATCCCCGTACGTGCCCCAAGCAGGGCAGCTCGCATTATGGGGGACGAGGATGGAACCGACCGGGTGGGAGCTACACCGGTATGACCGACGGCGTCAATTCCTGACGACTTCGCGATACCACGCTATCCTCCGTCGGCCGTGCGACTGCTCATCGTCGAGGACGAGCTCGACCTCGCCACTGCTCTTGCCACCGGGTTGCGCCGCGAAGGCTATGCGACCGACACTGCCACGACCGCCGCCGAGGCGCGCGAGCGCCTCCATGACACACCGTACGACGTCGTGTGCCTGGACCTCGGGCTGCCCGACGGGGACGGTCGCGAGGTCTGCCGCGAGCTTCGCGCAGGCGAGCTGGTGCTACCGGACGCCACGCCACCGCGCGTCCTGATGCTGACCGCCCGGGACGGTCTCGACGATCGAGTGGGAGGTCTGGACGACGGTGCCGACGACTACCTGGTCAAGCCGTTCAGCTTCGTGGAGCTCGCGGCACGGGTTCGCGCCCTCGCACGCCGCCCGACGATCAACGGTGGGGCGACGATCCGGCTGGGGAGCCTCGAGCTCGACGCCGCGCGGCACGATGCGCACCGTAATGAACGACGTCTTGACCTTACCGCTAAAGAGTTCGCGCTCCTCCGCTACTTCATGCTCCATCCGAGCGAGGTCCTGACACCGGAGCGCCTGCTCGAGCACGTCTGGGACGATCGCGCCGACCCATTTACGAACACGGTCCGGGTCACGATCAGCAACCTCCGCCGCAAGCTTGCCGAGACGGGCCACGGACAGCCCATCGAGACGGTAGTGGGGGTGGGCTATCGCCTCGTGGAGGGCGAGGAATGAGACGGTCGCCGCTCCGACGCCTCGCCGCGTCCGTTCGATCGGTCCGCTTCCGGCTCGCGATGCTGGTGACGACGGCCCTGATCGTGACGGCGGGCGTGCTTGTGCTGGGCATGAACCTGGCCCTGGATACGGTGGCCGCGACGAGCCCGGCGGAGCAGCCGACGACACTCGAGGAGGAGCTGCTGCGAGTGCTCGGCATGAGCCTCGCCGAGCTCGACGGAAGCGGCGAAACCGGGGCGACCGATGCACTCCTGAACGTGGAACAGACCATCCGTGAGCAGACGCTCCAGATGGTTCGGAATCTCTCGCTCGTGGCGCTGCTCGTGCTGGTGCCGGTCGGCCTCGCCATCGGTTGGGCCGTCGCAGGCCGGGTCGTGCGGCCCGTTGGCACGATCACCAGCGTCGCACGGGAGATCGAGGCGACCGATCTCTCGCGTCGGATCCGCCTTGGCGGTCCACCCGACGAGATGCGCGATCTCGCCGACACGTTCGACGCGATGCTCGACCGGCTCGATCGAGGCGTGCGGACCCAGCGCCGTTTCGTCGAGGACGCCTCGCACGAGTTGCGGAACCCACTGGCGGTCATCCGGACGACCCTTGATGTCGCTCTTTCGGAGCCAGAGGACGCCGAGGGCCTCCGCCGCGCAGCCGAGGTGGCTCGTCGGACTGCCGACCGGATGTCGACCACGGTCGACGAGCTCCTGGCGTTCGGCAGGACGAGTGTCCAGCCGGAGCGGCGGGTCCCCGTCGACCTGGCCGAGGTCGTGTCCGAGGTCGCCCAGGAGTACGACGCGGTGGCCTCAACCCGCGGCGTCCGGCTGTCCCGGCTCGCTCCGTCCGGTCTGGTCGTCGACGGCGACCGCTCCGCGCTGAAGCGGGCCCAGGCGAACCTCGTCTCGAACGCGCTCCGCGTGGCTCCTCCTGGCTCGGTGGTCCACTCCCGCGCCGGACGTGCCGGTGGATGGCTGTGGTTCGGAGTCCGCGACGTCGGGCCCGGCATCGCGCCCGATGACCAGGCCCTCGTGTTCCGCCGCGCCTGGCGCGATGGCGCTCCCACGGCGGAAGGCGACGGGCAAGGCCTGGGGCTGGCCCTCGTCCGCCAGATCGCCGAGGCACATGGCGGCACGGTCAGCGTGGCCTCGGTCCCCAGGCACGGCGCAAGCTTCGTTGTGTGGCTGCCGGACCGGCGGACGGATGCGGAGCCGGTCCCGGTGGCTGATCTCCGAGCGATGGCCGACCCGCTGTGGACGGTGGACGCGGTGTCCTGACCGACTCTTTAGGCCGTCCTTACACCATCCGAACGTCCACGTTATCGCTCATTTTCTAGCCTTCGGATCACTGGCCGGACCGGTATCGGTCTGACCTGCATGCGACCGCTCCCGATCCGGAGGCCCAATCACGTGGACGATCCCTTCGCCGGCGACCAGCGTCAGCACAAGAGCTGGCGCGACCTGCCGTCGACCCCACCTCTCGTCTGGCCCACCACGCGCACCGGCATTCGCGACAGCGGCGGTCGGTGCTTCTGCGTCTCCGATGCCCGATGCCGAAGCCTCGAGGCGGCCGCGACGCCGGCTCGTCGTCGGCACCGCCCTCCTGGTGGGGGCCATCGTCCTCGTCGGCACCGGGATGCTCGCCACCGGCAACCATCTCGGGGCGCTGCTGGCGCCGTGCCTCGGCCGGTGGCCCGGGCGAGCCAAACAAGGCGGCCGCGGCGATCCCGCCGAGCGATGAGCCGCTCGCCGACACGGCCGCGAGGCTCCTGCCCTCGGTCGTGCAGATCGAGGCCAACGGCGCGCTCGGCTCAGGGTTCGTCGCGGCCGAAGGGGGCCTCATCCTCACCGCATCGCATGTCGTCGGTCGAGCGGACTCGGTCACGCTCCGGCTCCACGATGGCACGAGCATCTCCGGCGCCGTGGTCGCGGTCGACAAGTCCATTGACACCGCCGTCATCCGGGCCGAGGAGGGCGCTGGGTCCGATCTGAAGCCATTCGCCCTCGGCGCCCTCGCCGATGTGCAGGTGGGCGAGATGACGATCGCCGTCGGGAGCCCGTTCGGCCTGAGCCAGACGGTGACCACCGGCATCGTGAGCGCGCTCGGCCGCACGGTCCCCACCCCGATGGGCGAGCTGCACGACCTGATCCAGACCGATGCTGCGATCAACTCTGGCAACTCCGGTGGTCCGCTGGCCGACCGGGAGGGTCGGGCGATCGGCATCAACACCGCCATCGCTAGCGCCTCGGGGGGCAGCGACGGCATCGGCTTCGCCGTGCCGGTCGACCAGGCCGCGCGGATCCTGGACAAGGTCAAGGACGGCACGTGGAAGGCCGAGGACAACGACCCCGCCGACAGCATGGACCCGCTCGGTGGGCTGTTCGACCAGTTCCTCGGTCCTGACGGGCTGGACGGCCTGCGCGACCTGTTCGGGCTGGGGCCCGACGGATCGCAGACCCCGGACGGTCCCTCCGGCGGATTCGGACATGGCCGACCGGCTGCTCCGCCAACTCCTCGACGAGCTCCTGCGTGAGCTCACACCCGGGGCCCCGGCTCCACAGCCGGCACCGGATGACGCGCCGGGTCCGGACGCGACACCCGCGCCGGACGGTGCGGATGACCCGGCCGCCGCTGCCATCGACCGCCTGATGCAGCAGTTCCTGGACGAACTGATGCAGGGGCTGAGCCCGAACGGGATGTCGGATCCATTCACCCCCGATGGGGGCACCGAGGGCCAGGGAACATGACCGCGAGCATCGATCTCACCGCCACTCGTCTCGCCCAGGTCCGCCACGAGCTGGGCCGAGTCATCGTCGGCCAGGATCGGGTCGTCGATCGGCTCCTCGTCGCCGTGCTGGCAGACGGACACGTCCTTCTCGAAGGCGCGCCCGGCCTCGGCAAGACCCTGCTGCTTGCGACGTTGGCGCGGATCCTCGGTGGCTCCTTCAATCGCATCCAGTTCACACCGGACCTGATCCCGTCCGACATCGTCGGGACCCGGATCTTCCGGCCCTCGTCGGAGGTGTTCGACGTCGAACCCGGGCCGATCATCGCCAACGTGGTCCTGGTCGACGAAATCAACCGCGCGCCCGCGCGCGTCCAGTCGGCGCTGCTCGAGGCGATGGCAGAGCGTCAGGTCACCGTCGGCGGTCGTACCTTCGCGTTGCCGCAGCCGTTCCTGGTCGTGGCAACCCAGAACCCTGTCGAGTCGGAGGGCGTCTACCCGCTCGCCGAGGCGCAACGCGACCAATTCCTGATGCGGGTCCCAGTCGACTACCCGACCCCGGCCGAGGAGTGGGCGATCGTCGCCCGCATGGCGGATCAGCCACCGCAGGCGGCCCGCCTGCTCGATCCTGCCGACGTCGTTGATCTTCAGCTCGCCGCGCGGCGAGTCGCGATCGACGATGCAGCTGTCGACTACGCGGTCCGTTTGGTGCTCGCGACGCGCGACCCCGCGGCGCACGGGCTGCAGAAGCTGGTGGGGCTCTTCGAGTACGGCGCGAGCCCGCGAGCATCACTCGGGCTGGTCCGGAGCGCCCGGGCCATGGCGCTCCTGCGCGGACGCATGCGTGCGGTGCCGCAGGACGTCTACGACGTCGCGTACGACATCCTGAACGCGCGCCTCGCGCTGTCCTACCGGGCACTGGCCGAAGGGTTCACGATCGACGACGTCCTCGTCGAGCTGCTCACGACGGTCCCAGCACCCGGTTCGACCGCGTGGCCTCCGCCGGTGCCGGCGGCATCCACGGTCCCGCCACCTCCGGCGTATGCGACGCAGGTGGCGCCGGCCTACGCCGACGCCGCGGCATACGTAACCCCGGCGCCGCAGGCCCAGTCTTCGCAGCCCATGCAGGGACCTGGTACGCCCGTCAGCACGCCCTGGGGCGCGTCCGTACAGACGCCGCCGATCGTCCTGCCGGGCGATCCACCGACCACGAGGTGACCTCACGCACCGCGTGCCGGTCTCGACCTGCCGGCACGGCTCCGCCGTATCGAGCTCGCGGTGGGCCAAAAGTTGGTCGGCCGCCGAGACGGCCGTCATGCCTCGGTCGTGCTCGGCCACGGAGTCGAGCCCGGGGAAGCACGACCGTATGAGCCGGGCGACGACGTCCGCCGGATGGACTGGTCAATCCTTGCCCGGACAGGCGAACCGCACGTCCGGGACGCGATCCAGGAGCGCGACCTCGACGTCGCCGTCCTGGTCGACCGGTCCGGCAGCCTCGACTTCGGGACCGTCGGCTGGCGGAAGGCGGATCTGGCTGTCAACGTCGCATCGGCCGTGTCGGGGCTCGCCGTCCGTGGCGGCGACCGGATCGGAGCGGTCGTCGCGACCGCCGGCGGGCCACTGATCGTGCCGATCCGCGGAGGTCGCCGGCATCTGTCGGCCCTCGTGGGCAGCGTGGCACGGTCACCTCTTGGGGGGCAGGTCGATCTCGGTCGCGCCATCGACGTTCTCCAGCGGGTCCTGCGACGGGGTGGACTCGCGATCGTGGTCTCGGACTTCATCGCTGCCCCCGAGACTTGGAGCCCGGCGCTTGCCCGGCTTGGACGCCGAAGCGAGATCATCGCCGTCGAGGTCCTCGATCCGCGCGAGCTCCGACTGCCTGACGTGGGCCTGCTGGTGGTCGAGGATCCCGAGACCGGCCGCCAACGGACGATAGACACGAGCGACGAGCGCTTCCGCGTCCGCCTGGCCGAGGGCGCCGATCGTCGACGCGCCGCGAGATCGTCCGCGATAGTGCGAGCAGGGGCCACCCACCTGCGACTGCGGACGGACACGGAATGGACCGGTCCGCTCGCGGCCTGCCTCGACCGACGCCGTCGCGCCCGAGCGCTGGGTCGGCACGTGGCGTCCCATCCCACCACGGGAGCTGCCCGATGATCCCGGTCGCGCCCGATCTCACGTTCCTTGCGCCCGAGCGGTTCGCACTCCTCCTGGTGCCGCTACTGTTCGCCGCGCTATACCTCGTCAGGCAGCGCCGACGCCGGGCCTACGTGGTCCGATACACCGATCTGGACCTGATCGACGCGGTGGCCCCACGACGTCCGGGCCTTCGGCGCCATTTCGTCGCCGCCGTCTACCTGGGGGCGACGGCCCTCCTCGTCATCGCGGCTGCCCGCCCCGCCCTCGCGACCGAGGTCGCGAATGAGCCGACGCTCGTGCTCGCGTTTGACACCTCGCTGTCGATGGAGGCGACGGATGTCGCCCCCAGCCGCATCGTGGCTGCCCGTGACGCAGCCCATCGGTTCATCGAGGTCGTCCCGTCGGGCGTCCGGGTGGGCCTGGTCGCGTTCGACCAGACGGCTCGGGTCATCATCCCGCCAACGACGTCGAAGACGGTCCTCGACCGTGCGATCGACCGCCTGTCATTAGGCCAGGGAACGGCGATCGGCGAGGCGATCTACACGTCGCTGGATCTGCTCGAGTCGGATGTGCCCGCCGATGCCGAGGACGCCTCCTCAGGGTCGATCGTGCTGATGTCGGACGGCGACACGACGACAGGACGACCGGAGGGGCAAGCAGCCCGTGAGGCGGAGCGCCGTGGCGTCAAGGTAAGCACCGTCGCCTTCGGCACCGACCATGGATCGGTGGTGGTCGACTTCCTGCCGGTCCCTGTCCCGGTCGATCGCGCGGCGCTGCGAGACATCGCCGAGACCACCGGTGGCAAGGCATTCGAGGCCGACTCGGCCGAGGAGATCGTGTCCGTGTTCGAGGACATCGGCGAGGGGGTCGGTACCCGGACAGAGCCGCGGGAGATCACCGACGGCCTGGCCCTCGCAGCGCTCGCGGCGGCAGCGGTCGCCGCGGCCTGCTCCCTCGCCTGGTTCGCTCGCATCCCGTGAACGCCGGCCCAGCCGGGCCGTAGGCGACCGGCGATGGTCGTTCCCGCGCGGCGTTGCAATTCGACGATCCACCCGTGCTCCGGCAGAGCGCGTAAACCGGCATCCCCTCGGTACAGGCGGAGCGCGGCCTGCAGATAGAGCTCGGTTCGGCACTTGCTGGCTGGCATGCCATCGCTGCTACCGTCACCGATATGGCAGCAGGTCACAGGACCGAATCGACCAGGCACTTGCGCCGGAGCTTCCTCGCCGGCCTTCCGCCGACGACGCAGGCGCGCCTCCTCGCAGGGGCGATCCGGCTCGACGTGCCCGCCGGCTCGGTCCTCTACCGAGAGGCCGAGGCACCGCGCTTCGGCCTCGTGGTGGGGCGGACTCGTCCGGATCTTCCTGACCTCGGCGAGGTCCGTCAACTCACCGTTCGGTACGCTCGACCGGGCGCCGTCATCGCGGCGCCGACGACCGTGCAGATCATCGGCTGTGAACGCCTACGATCTCGACATGCGCCAGATCGACCGCCGCCAGCTCGCTCGATTCATTACCGTGTCGGGCTCGTCCCTGGCTGCGGCAACGCTCGCGATCGCGATCCTCCAGGACGGCCTCGGCATACCCAACCCATCCGCGCTGTATCTGGTCGCGGTCGTCACGACGGCCGTTGTGTCGGGTACCTGGGGTGCAGTGCTGGCGGCCATCGCCTCCTTCATCCTCTACAACTTCCTCTTCGTCGACCCGCGCTACACGTTCGTTGTCGATCACCCAGGGGAACTCGTCAACCTCTTCCTGCTGCTCTTCGTCGGGATCGTCGTCGGCCGACTCGCCGCACTCCAGCGCGACCGCGCCGAGATCGCCCAGGTACGAGAGCGTGAGGCACGCGCCCTGTTTCAGGTCAGTCGCGCTCTCGCGACGCGGCCCTCCACGCCCGCGGTCTTGTCGACGATCGTCGGGATCCTCGAGGAACAAACCCAAATGGATCGAGTCTGGGTCAGCCTTGGTCCGGACGACGCGCGCGAGCGAGTCGCGGCCGACAGCGGGGAGGCGCCTCGGCCCGATCCCGGACTTCAATGGATCCTGCAGCGGACACCGGGCGATGCGCCGGCTCGATGGTTGCGGGTTCATCGGCCGGCGCCGCCCCGGCCACGGCCATCGACGGGATTTGAGGCGTATCGGGTTCGGATCGAAGCCGGCGAGGACACATTTGGCTCGATCGTCGCCACGCGGCCCCGAACTCGTGGTGAACCGGACCGAACCGAGACCCGACTGCTCGCAGCCGCTGCCGACCAGATGGGGCAGGCACTCCGCCAAGATCGATTTGCGGCCGAATCGCAGGCCGCCGAGATCGCCCGTCAGAGCGATGCATTGAAGTCCGCTCTGCTGCAATCGGTGTCTCATGACCTTCGAACGCCTCTGGCGACGATCAGAGCCGCCGCCGGGACACTTCGGCCAGGCACGGGATTGAGCATCGACGACCAGCAGCTGAGCGCAGACGCGATCGACCGTGAGGTCGACTATCTCAACAGGCTGGTGACGAATCTGCTCGATCTCAGTCGGATAGAGGCTGGCGCGCTTCGTGCGGAGCTCGACGCCTTCGAGCTCGACGACGTGCTCGGACCAGGCGATGGAGCGGCTCCGATCTCGCTCAGCAGACCGCCCGGTCGACGTCGACCTGGACGCGCCACCGGTCATCGTCGACCCGGTCCTGCTCGACGAGGCCTTCACGAACATCGTCGAGAACGCGGTCAAGCACACGCCATCCGGCACGCGGATCCGGATCAGCGCCCAGCCTCACGGCAACGGGTCGATTCGCCTGACCGTCGAGGATTTTGGCCCCGGAGTTCCGCCAGATGCTCTCCCGAAACTCTTCGACAAGTTCTTTCGCGTCCCGGGTCAGAGTCGCGGATCGCGTTCGGGCACGGGCATCGGCCTGGCCGTCGTGCGCGGCCTCATCGAGACGATGGGCGGTCAGGTAAGTGCCCGCCCGAGCGACCTCGGCGGGCTCGCGATCGATCTCGACCTACCCGTCGCGCGCGAGGCGACGGATGGCGTCCCGGTCGGCGAAGGATGAGCCACTCGCCAGAGGCCAACGGCCCGAATGTCCTGGTCATTGAGGACGATGACGAGACGCGCGCGGTTCTCGTCCGCGAGCTGACCGGGCGTGGCTATCGGACCACGGAGGCGGCCGATGGAAGAGCCGCCCTGGAGCGCTGGGAGGCGCGCCGCCCGGACATCGTGCTGCTCGACCTCGGGCTGCCGGACATGGACGGGCTACAACTCATCCGCCGCATCCGACGCGACGCGAGAACACCCATCGTCATCCTGTCGGGCCGCTACGAGGAACGGGAGAAGGTCGAGGCGCTCGAGCGCGGCGCCGACGACTACGTGACCAAGCCGTTTGGGGTCGACGAGCTCAACGCCCGTCTTCGCGTCGCTCTCCGGCACGCCGCCGGGCCAATGGCCGACGAGCGATGGTCGGTTGGCCGCCGGCCCGCTCGTTCTGGACGCCTCGCGGCACGAGGTCTTTGTCGGAACCGAGCGCGTCGACCTTACTCCCCGTGAGTTCGAGATCCTTCGCGTGCTCCTGGCAAACGCGGGTCGGCTCGTGACGAAGGGCAGGCTCCTGCGCGCCGTCTGGGGCGAGGCATACCAGGGCGAGGATGCCTACGTTTACGTCCATGTCAGCCAGCTCCGGCGGAAGCTGGCGGCAGCCGATCCATCGGGAGCCCTCCGCGACCTCATCGTGACCGAGCCCGGCGTTGGATACCGGGTACGAGATGACCTCGCCGGAGACCGACCTTAGACACCCTTTAGGCCCGCCGGGCCCGTCGAAGCCCAATTCCTCTTGGGACGGTTGCGACGCTTGGGGCATGGAACGAATCCGTGACCGGCGGGCGCAACTGGATGCGGCAGCAATCAATCGCGAGATGCAGCTCGTCCGCGAGGCGATCGTGATGGTGGCCTCGGGTGGCGCTCGACGCGTGGTCGTTGCAGGAATCGGACTCGGCGAGCTCCTCTTCGAACCGGGAAGCCGGCTGGCGGTCGAGGCCGGCGTTCGGCTGACGCGGCTCGCGACTGCCGACGGGTCGTGGGGCCGATCTGGCCGTCGAGCGGATCGACGAATGACGCAGCAGGGCGCGGTCCTGATCGTCGAGGACGACGAGAGCCTCAGGGTCTTGCTGGCCCGTTCGTTGCGGGCTCGCCGAATTGATGTCGCGGAGGCGGCCTCTGCCGAGGCTGCAATCGAACTCCTCGGGAGAGGACTCCGACCACTCCTCGTGCTGCTGGATCTTCAGTTGCCCGGCGCAACCGGCTGGGAATTCCTCCGTGATGCAGACCTGACAAATGCAGGTTCTCCGCCCGTCGTCATCACGAGTGCGGCCTCGGTCAGTCCGCGCCGCCTGGCGGACGCGCGTGTCGCGGGCTATCTACCAAAGCCATTCGCCCTCGACGCGTTTCTAGCAACAGTCCAGCCGTTCATCGGAGCCGCCCGATGATCGGCGGTCGTCGGGCGGTGCAAGGCCGCAAGCCCGCCGATCGGCGGGTCCGCGTCGAGCGGCCCCACTCGCCCTACTTTCGCTACGCGGGCCCGGATACCCTCGTGGCCAAGGAAGCTGCGTCGCTCCCGCGCACGCCGGCGGGCCGGGCCTTCGCCCGGGCTCGGGCGATCATGTTCGGGCGCCCGATCTCGCTGCACGAGGAGCTGTCCGAGCGGCTGAACGTCTTCACCGGTCTCGCGGTATTCGCCTCCGACAACATCTCGTCCTCGGCCTACGCCACCGAGGAGATCATGCGGGTCCTCGTCCTCGCTGGGGCAGGGGCATTGGCCCTCACGATGCCGATCACGATCGGGATCGTCCTCGTCCTCGCGATCGTCGTCACGAGCTACCAACAGACCGTCGCCGCTTACCCTCATGGCGGCGGCTCGTACATCGTGGCCAAGGACAACCTCGGGACGAAGCCGGGTCTTGTCGCCGCCGGCGCGCTGCTCACCGACTATGTCCTCACGGTGGCCGTCTCGATCGCCGCCGGCGTGGCGGCGCTGACCTCGATCGTGCCGGAACTCTTCGAGTACCGCGTCGGCCTGGGTGTTTTCCTCGTGATCCTCATCGCGATGGTCAACCTCCGCGGGATCCGCGAAAGCGGCGCCGTGTTCAGCATCCCGACCTATGTCTACCTGGTGTCGATCTTCGGCTTGCTCGCGTTTGGGCTCTTTCGGTACGTGACCGGGACGATGCCGGACTACCAGGCGCCGGCGGCCTGGCTCGGGGCAGAAGCGGCCGAGCCGCTCGGCATCCTGCTGATCCTCCGGGCGTTCTCGTCCGGCTCGGTGGCGCTGACCGGGACGGAGGCAGTGTCGAACGGCGTGCCGGCGTTCAGGCCCCCGGAGCCGCGGAATGCCCAGCGGGTCTTGATACTCATGGGCGCGTTCTTCGGTTTGATCTTTCTCGGGATGAGCTTCCTCGCGAGCCAGCTGGGGATCCTGCCCGACCCGACCGAGCAGGAAACGGTGATCAGCCAGTTGACCCGAACGTTCGTGGGGGCGGGTTCCCCGTATCACTACCTCGTCCAGGTGTCGACGGCGGTCCTGCTGGTCCTCGCTGCCAACACGGCGTTCGCCGACTTCCCGCGCCTGTCGAGCATTCTTGCCCGGGACGGCTTCCTGCCGCGGGTCTTCCAGTTCCGCGGCGACCGGCTTGCCTTCAGCTACGGGATCGTCGTCCTGGCCGCGATCGCCGTCCTGCTCATCGTGGCCTTCGGCGGCAGCGTCACGAACCTGATCCCGCTCTACACCGTCGGCGTGTTCGTCGCCTTCACCCTCAGCCAATCGGGCATGGTTCGCCGCTGGCGGCGGCTTCGGAGCGAGGTCCCGGGTTGGCGCCGCCGCGCCCTCATCAACGGCATCGGCGCAATCACCACCGGCGTCGTCGCCATCGAGGTCGCGGCAGCCAAGTTCGCCCTGGGCGCTTGGATCGTCCTCATCCTGATCCCGCTCCTCGTCGCGATGATGCTGTTCATCGAGCGCCAGTACCGATCGGTTGGTGTCGCCCTGGCGATCCGACCGGACGCTTCGATCCCGCGCGGCCGGCGGGAGGAGCGGGTCGTTGTGCCGGTACCCGGGATCAACCGGGCGGTCGTGCGGGCAATCAACGTCGGCAGGTCAATCGCCCCGGATGTACGGGCCGTTCTCGTTTCCGACGACCCGGAGGAAGCGGCCACCATCCGCGCGCAATGGGACAACCAGCTTTCGGACATCCCGCTGGTCTTCGTCGAATCGCCCTACCGCGCTCTCGTCGGCCCGCTTCTCGCCTATCTCGACGTCCTCGACCAGGCATGGCCGCCCGACAAGGAGGCCCCTGTCACGTTCATCGTGATCCCCGAGTACGTCGCGCGAAGCTGGTGGGAGCGGATTCTCTACAACCAGTCGGCGCGACGACTTCGCACGGCGCTGCTCGGGCGGCGACATACGGTCGTCGTCAACGTCCCGTACCGTCGCGACGATCCGGACGAGACAATACCTGCGGCCGACGCTGCGGCTTGAGGGTCTCAGCCGTCGACGGTCACCGCATCAGAGAGCTGCCGGACACGCGGCAGCGGTGATAGTACGAGCAGCAGGATCGAGACCGCCATCCCGGCCCAGCCGATGGCGATCCCTCCGCGGACGCCGATCGACCCCGCCAGCGCGGCCGCGAGTAGAGCGCCGAGCGGATAAGCGATCCCGTGCGAGAAGACCTCGAGGGTCGCGTTCACGCGCCCGAGGATGCGATCTGGGATCACGCCCTGGATGAGCGACAGCTCGGCGACCCCTTCGATCGTCTGGAGGCCGTCGCCGACGAGCTGGGGCAGGAAGACCATCAGGACCGCCAGCGGGAGAGGCCCGCCCGCGAGCGGCGTCAGCACGCCCACGATCGACGCACCGACCGCCGCCCAGATGAGGGCGGGGCCGAAGCCCAGTCGGCGGATCACCCTTGAGGCCAGGATCGAGCCGATGAGCGAGCCGACCCCTCCCGCCGAGACGACGACACCGAGCAGCAGCGGGCTGAGATGGAGGTCCTCGATGAGATAGATCGTGTAGAGGACGCCGTAGAAGGAGCCGGCAACGTGGGCGATGATCGAGCGGAGCGTCAACGGCACGAGCAGCGGGTGCCGGGCGACGAGTCGCAGGCCCTCGACGATCTCCTGTCGAATCGGCGTGGGCGATGGCCGAGCTGGACGCGCCGGCTCGGGGCGGCGGATCAGGCCGAGCGAGATCGCCGAGACAGCGAAGGAGATCGCGTCGACGAGGATCGCGAACGGTGCGCCGATGAGCTGCACGAGCCCGCCCGCCAGGCCCGGACCACCGATCTCGGCGAGCGATGAGCTCGTGGCCAGTTTGCTGTTGCCCTCGAGCACGCGATCAACCCCGATCAGCGACGGGACGTAGGCCGGGTAGGCGGCATGAAAGAGCGCCCCGAGACTGCCCTCGAGGAACACGACGACATACAGGTACTCGATCCGCAGCACGTCGGCGAGATAGGCCGCTGGAATCGAGAACAGCAGGACCGCTCGGATCGCGTCCGCCCAGATGAGCAGTGGTCGCCGCCGCAGCCGGTCGACCCATGCTCCGGCGAAGAGGCCGACGAGAAGGACGGCGAGGCTGGCCGAGACGACAATCAGCGCCATCTCGAACGGACCGGCTCCGAGGACGAGCAGTGCGACCAGCGGGACCGCCGTTCGGGTCACGACCGAGCCAAGCTCGGACACGGTCTGGCCGGCCCAGAGCTTCATGAAGTCCGCGTGTCGCCACAACGACACGGTCACCATGCGTTACCCGGCGGCCGGTAGCCGGCATTCACTGCTGGACGCTCGCCTCCCCGTTGCGCAGTTCGGAGACACTGTAGCGACGAGCCCCGGCCGTCTGGTCCTGAAATGGCCATGCGAACTCGGGTGAGAATCGCCACGGCAGGCATGTTAAATCCTGATGTGACCGGGAGGCTGGCTGCCCTGGGGGGCTACTCTTGGAGCCGCCCCACGCCCTTCCAGCACGGAAACGACCAGATGTGGTGGTCGGAAGTCCTGGATGGCTTCCCGGTCGGGTAGCTGGCTGGCGTGCGTCTCGAACCGGTCCGGGCCTGCTCGTGACGGTTGTGCCGTGTGCGACGATTTACGCACGTTCAGGACTGTCTCCAATGGTCACGTGAGGGCAGCGTCTAGGCGTCGGACCAGGGTCGAACATGGCCGTCGCGAGGAGGGTCCAGCGGATGAAAGCTCGGCCTCGACATCAAGCGTTTGCCGCGGGATCCACGCCGACGATAGAGAGACCCCCCAGTTACCTGGGCGCCGCATGGTTCGTGGGCCTCTGCCTGGCCCTGGCCGGCGTGGCGGCCCTCTTGTCGGATTCGGCGCCCGCGCTAGTGCCGTTTGCCTTGGCGCTCGGACCGGCCGTCATCGCCGCGGGTCTCGCGTGGCGGGCTGGGGGAGGTGAGCTCGGGCGGCTCCGCCGGTCATTGACGCTCCGGCCCAAGGACCGGCGCTGGTATCTCGTCCTGCTGCTGCCCGTCGGCTGGGCCCTCGCGGTCGTCGTTACTGCCGTCGCCCTAGGCGAACCGAGTCAGGGCCTGTTCGCGACGCTGGGTCCGATGGCCCTCATCCTTCCGCTCGTGGTCCTGATCCCGGCCTTCGCAGAGGAGGTGGGCTGGCGGGGCTATGCCGTACCGAGGCTGATGACGGTAATGTCACCGCTCGTCGCGAGCCTCGTCCTGGCAATCCCGTGGACGATCATGCACCTCGTGCTGCTCCTGCCCGGCGGCGTGAACGAGGGTTCCGAGCTGTGGCCTTCGGTGCTCAGCCTGTTCGCGTACTCAGTCGTGCTCACGTGGGTGTTCGTCGGGACCGGCGGTAGCGTTCTCCTAGCGGGGCTCGTCCACACGGGCCTCAACGGCGTCACTCCGCTCATGGCAGGCGTGGACGCCGATCTCTCGTGGGCTCTCCGTGCTGTCGTCGCGGCCATCATCGCCTTGGCGGTGATCGCGCTCGGCGGGTTCCGCCCGAGGAGCGTCGGGAGCCCGGCGGTCGTGCAGCCGGCCAGCCCGACGTGAGCGCGACGGCCATCCCCGCGCCACCGGCCCGCTCGTACCTCGGTCGCATCCTCGCCGGGGCTGCCGTGATGTTCGTCATCCTCCAGGGCGGGCTGACCCTGCTGGTCCCGCGGCTCGATCAGACGTGGAGCGCGCTGATCGTCACGGCGGTGATGCTCGCACTGGCGGTATTGATCGAACGGCTTGCCTTCGGGCGGGATGTGCGCCAGGGACTCCTCGCGCTTGGCTTCGGACGTCCTCGGCCCGGCGCGCTCGTCGCCGCCACGATCATCGGTGTAGCCATGCTCGCATTCTTCCCGTTGTACTCGGCCGCAACAGGCACGCCGCTAAGCCTGAAAGCAGACTGGCTTTGGGTGCTCCTCGGCGCCTTCGTTCTCAACGGCCTAGCGGAGGAGACGCTGTTCCGAGGCTTCGTCTTCGGTCACCTGCGACAGGCTGGGCACTCCTTCCTTCGTGCAGGGCTCATCTCCATGGCGATCTTCGGCGCCGTCCACCTGTTCCTCTTCGCGTCGAACCCGTTCATCGTGGCGCTCCTCGCGACACTGCTCGCGATCTCCGCGGCCTTCCCCTTTGCGTTCCTCTATGAACGAGCCGGCCGAACGATCTGGGCCGGCGTGATCCTGCACGTTGCGGCCCACGCGTTCCGGCTGTTCGACGTGGGTGATGACCAGATGCTGACGGTCGGCTCCGCCTGGATCCTGCTGCAGTTCGGTGCCGTGTTCCTGGTCTTCGCTTTCCGTAACAACCTGCTACGCGCGGCACCGCAGAGTGGCCGCATTCGGCAGGAGACTTCGCTGTTGAGCGAATCAGACCTCTGAATCACCAGATCTGAGCGTCATCGACCTTCAGCGCATTTCGCGGCTCGTTGTGGAGCCCGCGCCATCCTCTTGTCGCACGAAGCCACCAGATGTGGTGGTCGGGAGTTCTCCGATCCCTACGGCTGGTAGGGATGGCTGGCGAGGAAGGATTCGAACCTTCGATCTTCTGATCCGAAGGACTCGGGACGTTCCGGCGATTGTCGGTGTGTTCTGAGGGTGGCGTCGGAGCCGCCTTGGCCGAGGTCACCCATCCGAGGTGATGGACCGGTCGCCGTTCCACGGTATGCATTGGGACTTGGAGGTCCCGATGCTGCTCGAGGCGTTCGGATTCGGCCTGATCGCACAGTCGTCGCTGTTCCTGGCCGGATTGGCAGTCTGCTGGATCACAGTGCCGACCCGCGTGATCGGCATTCTGGCCGGGTTCGGCGCGGGCGCCCTGATCGCCGCGATCGCCTTTGAGCTGGTCCCAGAGGGCCAAACGAACATCTCGGGCGCGGAGTTCGCCCTCTGGACGCTCATCGGCGTGAGCATCTTCCTCATCGGCGACGCCGTGGTCGAGACGCGCTTCGGCAAGGAAGGAGCCGGTGCGTCGATGGGGATCGTGGTCGGCTCGATCGTCGACGGCGTCCCCGAATCGATCATCTTCGGCATCCAGATCGGGGCGGGTCTCACGGTAAGCCCGAGTTTCATCGTGGCGGTGTTCGTGTCGAACATCCCACAGGCCATCGCGCCGTCAGCCGACCTCAGGGCTGCCGGCTGGAGTGCCGCCAGGCTCGCGCAGCTCTGGGGCCTCGTGGTTCTCTCGTGCGGCATCGCCGCGGCGCTCGGTTTTCTTGTCACCCAGGTAGCCGTTGACGCGATGGGCGACCGGGCGGCTGCCATCGCCGCCGGGGGCCTGCTCGCGATGCTCACGAATTCCCTGATGCCGTTCGCCTACGAGCGCGGTGGTGCGCTCGCCGGGGCGGCCACGGCCGTCGGGTTCCTGTTGCCAGTGCTGAACAGCCCGCCGGCCTGACAGCCAGAGGTCCCGGAATCGCCGTCGTCCCATGGTAGGTGCGTGCCGAACGCCCCGCGGCTCCGAGAAAACGCGGAGGGCTCAAGCTGACAGGGTTCCAAGACTCCCGCTGGGTGCCGACCAGCCCGCACCGCCTCGACGGCCATTGAGCGGAAGTTGGCTGGCGAGGAAGGATTCGAACCTTCGATCTCCTGATCCAGAGGACTCCTGACGTTTCTGCGGTTAGTCGGTGCGATCTGAGCGTGGCGCGGACTCGATTTCGGTCGATCCGGCGGGCAATCAGCTTGAACATGCCGGACGGAGTCAGGTGAACGTCATCCGTTCAGGTAACTCCGGATCGACCGTATCGCGCTCGGCGACGATTGGGAAGGGGAGGGGTTCCCGATGTTCCCATTACTCCGAAGTCCCATCATTGGATCGGCTTGAGGAGCTGCGAGTCTGGTCCTCGGACGCTCCTACCTGGTAGACGCCCGGCGGCTCGCCCGATCCATCTCGACCCACCGATCGTTCCACGGGCCCTGGCCGTAGATCTTGTCGATGGCGACCCTGAACGTCCAGCCAGACGGCATGTCGCGAGCCGGGTACTTGGCGCCTGGGCCGATGTACCACTGCGCGAGGTGGTCCATCACCGCGAGCGCCCCACCCTCTCCGACGCTCGAACGGCCGTTGACCACCAGGTATGGAAACAGCGCGCCCCCGTCGTACTCCTTCGCCTGGAAGGAGAGTGTGACGCGTGGGTCGCGCCCGAGGCGCGCAGCTCGCTTGGCGTCGAAGAACGACGCGAAGACGATCTCGTCGCCGTCGAAACCTGCCCAGCACATGTTGACGTGGGGCTCGCCGCGCCGGTTCATCGTCACGACGTGCGCCCAAAGGCCGCCCGCGACGAATTCGCGAACGCTGTCAGGAATGGTTCTCATGTCAACAGATCCTATGACGAACGGCACGGGAGGGCATGCATTCGATGATGTCTGCCCATTCATGCCTGCGGACCCAATCGTTCCGGGCGCGGACGAGGTACGAGAGGCTCCTTGGATCATTAGGCGTGGTTTCATGGACTCGCGACGCGAGCCGCCGACAGCCTGCCACGCCGGAGAGTTGCGCGAAGGAGGTGCGGAGTGAAGGTCTTGATTGCCTACGACGGCTCACGCGGGGCGGAGCAGGCCCTGGCCCTCGCCGGTGCCATCCGCTGGCCCGCAGAGTCGACCCTCCGCGTGGTCATCGTCATGGACCCAACGTTCCTGTACGTCGCCCGGCCGCCTGGCGCGGCCCTCAGCGCGCCTCAGATCGACCAAGAGATCATGGCCGCCGACGAGGAGCTCGTCTCCACCGCAGCCGACAGGCTTCGCTCCGGTGATCGGACGGTCGAGGGAGTCGTCCTTCGGGGTCGACCTGGGACGGTTCTCGTCGACGAGGCGGCGAGGTTCGGGGCTGACCTGGTGATGGGAGGATCCCGGGGACATGGACCAATCTCGAGCCTCCTGCTCGGCTCGGTGTCCGCCGAGGTTGTCGATCACGCCCATTGCCCGGTTCTCATCGCGAGAACTGCCTCGATCAGCACCGTCCTACTCGCCATTGACGGCTCGGCGCCGTCGGCAGCCGCTGCGTTGTTGATCGCTGCATGGCCGATCTTCACCGGCCTGCCGATCCACGTCGTCAGCGTGGCGGACGTCGTCGAGCCCTGGCATACGGGGATCGCGCCGACGATGTATCGCCAGGTCGTCGAGGCGCATGCCAAGGACCTGTCCGAGGCGCGGACCGAGCACCGACGGATCGCCGATGAGACGGCCGCGAGCCTCCGCGCTGGCGGGCGCGAAGTGTCGGCCGAGATGCGGACCGGCGATGCCGCTTCGGAGATCATCTCGGCGGCCGAGGCAGTCGGCGCCGACCTGGTCGTCATGGGGTCGCGTGGCCAGACTGGGCTCGCGAGGGTGCTCCTCGGAAGCGTCGCCCGGAACGTCGTGCAGGGCAGTAGGGCGTCGGTATTGATCGTCCACGGTCCGGACCGGGCCGGCTAAGACCCGATCAAGGGGTTGGATCAGTTCGCGGGGTCGCCGTCGCCAGCCTGAAGGATGCCGAGGGCTCCACGCCCGACAAAGTTGAACACGTGGGTAACGATCGGGTACATGCCGTCTTCGGCGGGGACGAATTCGACGTATCCCCCCTGAGCCGGCGACAGGTCCATGGCCTGGGAGCCCCAGTTGCCCACATTTCCCGGGCTCAGGGCGACGCCTTCCTTCCGGACCGTGTCGAAGATCGTGCCGACGATGTGGAACGAGCTATCGATTGAAGGTCCGGCGTTCAACACGAAGATCCGGACGCGCTCGCCGGTCCCGACCACGAGCGGGTGATCCTGGTATTGGTTCGCGACCCCATTGAACAGGACGAAATCGGGCGCAGGGGCAGCGGCCATCGCCTTGTCGAGATCGGACTCTTTGCCCTGCGCACCGAGATACCACTCGCTCTGGACGATCGCGAACTCCTTGTCGACCTTGGGAAGTCCCTCCCGCGGCTCCACGATCACCATGCCGTACATGCCGTTGGCGATGTGATGGAGCGTCGGGGCGGTACCGCAGTGGTACATCCATACACCGGCGTAGTCGGCAGTCCACTCGTATAGCAACTCCTCGCCCGGAGCGATCGAGCGCATCTCGTCGTTCCATGCGACCTGGCTCGCATGGAAGTCGATTGAGTGCGACATCTTGTTCTCGATCGGGTTCTTCAGGTGGACCCGGATCGTGTCGCCCACCTTGACGCGAATCACGGGACCGGGGACGGTGCCTCCAAACGTCCAGACTGCCTGCGCGAAGCCCGGGGCGACTGTCATCTGCTCTTCGGTCATCACGAGGTCGATGTCGTGGGTCGTGCCGTCCAGGAGCGGCGGCGCCGTCGCATCGTATGGCTTGTACGGGGGTGCGTTCGGGTCAGCAGCCACGTCGCCGGTCGGGAGCGGCACGCCATGACTGTTACCGCTCGGGGCGGGTGCGGCGCCTTCGACGGTCACAGTCCCCTTCATGCCAGCCTGCTCATGACCCGGGATCGAGCAGATGAACGTGAGACCGCCGGCCGGGACCGTGACCGTTCCCGTCCCCGTTGCGCTGGGAGCGGCCTCGATCTTCGTCCCATCGGCGAAGGTGATGTCGTGGATCGCTGCGCCGGTATTGTTGAGGGTGACCTCGTACGTGCCGGCCGCTGGAACCATCACGGCCGCTGGCTCGAATCCGAGATCGAAGGCTTCGACCTCTATCTTGCCGCTGGCCGGGCCAGCCGGCGGCGAGCTGGAATCCAGCGAGGGTTCAGGGCCGGACCCGGCCGACGCTTCCGGAACCGGCGGGAACGTCCACGTTGGCGCCGCGGCAGTCCCGCAGGCGACAAGCGCTGTGGCCAAGATCGTCACGGCCACTATCCGGGGAACTGTGCCCTGCATTTGGTCGACCTACCTCGCAACGACTGTCGTCCGGGCGGAGGCTCCGACGACCCCATCGGACACACTCACCTGCAGCTCCCGGGCGAGTGCACCATCCTCGCGGCGCCCGACATAGATCGCATCGTACGCGCACTCATGCGCAACCCGGGCGATCTCGGTGGCCGGGTCACCGATCGGCGTGTGCACGGTCGCCTCGAGCTCGTGTTCGCGCAGGATCTCGACCGCATCGGCTGCGGCAGTTGTGAGCTTCGGCAGGACGGTGATCACGCCGATCGCGGCGCCCTTGGCCAGGGCGGCGTCGGCTGCCTGCATGAGGGCCCAGTAGGCCTCTTCGGTTCCGTCGTAGGCAACGAGGATCCGTCGCTCGTTCATTTCGTGTCTCCTTCCTGGGTCATCACCTACGCAAGAGTCGTCAACGCGAACGGTCAATTCGGGACGGCACCAGCGTAGGCAGCGATGAGCATGACCCGCGGGCTTGAAGGATCGGCCGAAAAGCGGTGAACGTCTGGTGAACGGCCGTCGCCGATCTCGAGGCCCCGTTTGGGTGTCCGTGTTCACGCCACGTTCATGCGGCTTTGCGTCCAACGGTCCCAGTCATGTCGCACTGTCAACGTTGATCGGGCAAGACGCGAGAGCTTCCGAGAGGTGAAAGGCGATGGCCTTCGAACGTGAATCCCGGGCGCTGGTGGTCGACTTGATGGCGGGCGACCCGATCGTCGTTGCCCCGGACGTCCCCGTCGTCAAGGTCGCAGAAGTGCTCGCCGACTACGACATCGGCGGCCTACCCGTAGTCGATCCGTCTGGGCGACTCGTCGGCGTGGTGAGCCAAACGGATCTCGTCCGTCTGTGGGCTTCCTCAATCGCACGTTCCGCCTGGCCGGCTCTCGTCGTTCGAGATGTGATGACCGCCCCCGCCGTGACTATCCGCGGTTCGGCGTCCCTCAAACAGGCGGCGCGACTAATGACCGATCGCGAGATTGCCCGTCTGGTCGTTGTCGGTGAGGACGCTGAAACGGCGCTCGGGGTCATCTCGGACAGTGACCTCGTCCGCGCGCTCGCGCGATAGGTCGCAGCGCGACGCCTGCTTTCCGGCTGCTCTCGCGTGGTATCGAAGCAACAACTCTGAGTCGCGGCACCTTAGACGCCCGCGAGCTCCGCGGCGCGCCGAAGGACCGCCTCGAGCATCTCAGCGGTGAGCCGCCCGGTGAACGTGTTCCGCTGGCTCGGATGAAACGATCCGATTAGGTCGTATGGCCCAACAACTGTCTCCGTGCCGTGTCCGAACTGCGGTCGCGGCCGAGGCAGGAGGATCGACGGGTGACTGGCGATGGCTCGCAAAGCGGCGTCCCAGGCGAATGCGCCGAGGGTGATGATGACTCGGACCCGACGCAATGCGGCGAGCTCGCGAACGAGATACGGGGCGCAGTTGTCGCGTTCACTGGTGCTTGGACGGTTCATCGGTGGCGCGCAGCGGACGGCCGCGGCGACGTAGAGATCGGTCAGGGCCAGGCCATCATCGGCGCTAGTTGACTTTGGCTGATTGGCGAACCCTGTTCGATGGAGCGCGGCGTACAGGAAGTCGCCCGAGCGATCACCCGTGAAAATGCGACCCGTCCGGTTCCCGCCATGGGCGGCCGGTGCCAGACCAAGGACGAACACCCGCGCTTCGGGGTCGCCGAAACCGGGCAGGGGTCGACCCCAGTAGGTCTCGTCGGCGAAGCGCGCGATCTTCTCGGTCGCCACCCGCTCTCGCCAGGCGACCAGGCGCGGGCAAAGGCGGCAAACGACGATGTCCGCCGCCAACTCGGTGAGGGACGAACCGGCCGGCAACCCGGCCGAAGCGGCTGTCTCGGCGCGACCCCGTCTACTCAAAGTAGTCGATCTGCATCGCAATTCGGACTTGGCGAATCGTTTCGGCAGCCTCGCATCGTGCCCGCCTCGCGCCTGATCGCAACGTGTCCTCGACGACCTTAGGGTTCTCCGCCAGGAGATCACGCCGACGTTGCCGAATCGGGTCGAGGAAGGCATTCAGGGCAGCGACCAAGCGCCGCTTGACCTCTACATCTCCAACCCGTCCAGCGACGTATCGGGCCTTTAGGGCGGCGACCTCGTCCACGTTCGGGTTGAACGCGTCGTGGTAGGCGAACACGGGATTTCCGTCCAGATGACCCGGATCAGTCGCCCGAAGGCGGCTCGGATCCGTGTACATCCCCATGACCTTGGTCCGGATGGTCTCAGCATCGTCGAAGAGATTGATGGTGTTTCCAACGGAACGGCTCATCTTCGGCGACCCATCCGTGCCGGGCAGCGTCCCGGACTTTGGCGCCAGGGCAACCGGCACCGGAAAGATCCGCGCGAAGCGCTGATTGAAGCTCCTGGCGATCTCCCGAGCAAGCTCGACGTGGGAGGCTTGGTCCGGGCCGACCGGAACGACGTCGGCTCTCATGAGGAGGATGTCGGCCGCCTGTAGGATGGGGTAGCCGAGAAGGCCGTACGACGGCCGCGCGATTTGCAGCTCCCGTACCTTGTCCTTGAGTGTCGGGATCCGCCGGACCCGCGAGACAGGAACAAGCATCGCGAGATAGAGGAACAGCTCGGTCGTCTCGGGGACGCGCGACTGGAGAAAGATCGTTGTCCGATCCGGGTCGAGGCCGACTGCGAGATTGCCGAGGACATCATCTCGGATGTTCGCCTCGATCTCGCCGAGTCGCTCGAGCCCAGTCGTGAGCATGTGCTGATCGGCGACGACGATGAAGGTGTCGTGGCTGTGCTGAAGCGACACCCGGTTCTGCAGCGTACCGATGAAATGGCCGAGATGAAGCGGGCCAGTCGGCCGATCGCCAGTGAGCAGGCGGGGACGACGGCCATTGTCAGGATCCGCGTCGACGCCCATGGCTGCCTCATGTCCCATCGATCAGCCCAGCCTACTGGACGTCAAGTTTTCACTCGCGGCACGACAGACTTGGGCGGCAACGGGATGCCCCGGTCACCATCCAGGGACGCGGTCGACCGGTTATGTCCGCGCGCCGGTATGCCGCCCGATCACCTGTTCGCGGTCGGGGCCGAGTTGGATCGATGACGACTCATAGGACCTTTTGGCCAGCGATGCCGTGCGTCTGTCGCCCTGGCCGGCTACCCCGTCCTTCCGCCTCGCGTCGGAAGGTGCCTGGCCGCGTTCGGCGAATGCCAGGCAGATCAAAGCGCCCACAAGCAGCAGCCCGAAGCCCACAGTCATGCCGACTCCGTGCTCGGGATCGGCGGCGACGGCGAGCACGGCTCCAGCGATGGCAAGGGACACCCCGACGACGACGAGCAACGACGAGCGAACTCGTGCGGAACCTTCGTAGCGGTCGCTGAGTTGTCGGGGCCCTCCAGCTCGGAAGTCGTTGGTGTTCATGCGGTGATCATCGAGACTGCCCGGGGACTTCCGCGAGAACTCCCGTGTACGCAACGTGAATAGCGGCACGCCGGCGCGAACGGCGTGGTTCTGCGCCGCACCGCGGGGCGTGCGTGCCATAGGCACCACGGTGGCGGCCGCGCGTTGGACGACCAATCCCTGCTACGGGTAGAGCCCACGGAGCCGCGTAGCCTCGGCGACGCGCTCAACGGCGATCGCCTGAGCGGCCAATCGCGGGTCGACATCGTCGGCTGCTGCGCGATCCCAGACGGCGTCAGCGGCGGCCAGGATCTGGCGACGCAAGCGGTCGTTGATCTCGTCGAGGGTCCAGGCGAGGGCAGCTCGGTTCTGGGCCCACTCGAAGTAGCTGACGATGACGCCACCGGCGTTGCACAGGATGTCGGGGAGGACGACGACTCCGTTCCGACGGAGGATGGGGTCGGCGTCGGGCCTTACCGGCCCGTTTGCCGCCTCAGCGAGGATTCGCGCCCGCACCGTGTCGGCATTTGCCGCCGTGATCTGACCCTCGAGGGCCGCAAGGACGAGGACGTCGACATCGAGCCCGAACAGTTCCTCGTTCCCGATCGGTCGTGTTCCCGGGGCGCCGGCGATCGTGCCGTGCTCACCGAGGTGGCGCCGTAGGAACGGGACGTCGAGCCCGTCGAGATCGGCGACACCTCCGTGAACATCCGTGATCGCGACAACGCGCGCGCCAGCCTCGAAGAGCAAACGGGCAGTAGCCTCGCCGACGTTACCGAAGCCCTGTACGGCCACACGGGAGCCGTTCTAGTTCGAACCCGCCGCGGCGGGCCGCGTCGGCGATCGTGTAGACGACGCCTTGGCCGGTTGCGTCCGCTCGCCCGACCGAACCGCCGATGGCGATCGGCTTGCCGGTGACGACGCCCGGCACCGAGTAGCCCCGATGCATCGAGACCGTGTCCATGATCCAGGCCATTGTTTGAGCGTTGGTGCCGACGTCGGGTGCCGGGATGTCTGAGTCCGGGCCGATGATCCCCTCGAGCTCGGTGGCGAACCGGCGGGTCAGTGCCTCGAGCTCCTTCGAACTCATCGAGCTCGGATCGCAGGTCACTCCGCCTTTGGCGCCGCCGAACGGGACGTCGACCAGAGCTGCCTTCCAGGTCATCCACATCGCCAGCGCGCGGACGTCATCGAGGTCTGTCAGTGGATGGAACCGCAAGCCGCCTTTGGCCGGGCCGCGTGCGACGTTGTGCTGGACTCGGTATCCCTGGAAGACCTCGACCGAGCCGTCGTCCCGCTTGACGGGGAAGTGGACGGTGAGCTCGCGCTGGGCAACGCGCAGCACCGCACGCAGGTCGGTCTCGAGTGAGATGTGGTCGGCCGCGGCATCGAATTGTGCGAGCGCCGCCGCTAGGGCATCGGTTCCCGCGGACTTCGAGGTTCGCGTCGTGATCTGTTGCATCAACGTCTCCATGCGTGCGTCTTCGTGCTGATCGCAAAAGACTCGCGTGCGCGCACTTACGAAACCGTGGACAAACATGAACGGCGCGTGAATGCCAACCCGGAACGTTTCCGTGTTCACGCTTTCTTCATCCAGGTTCCCGGGTGGTTTCAGGTGCCGTCGGTAGCGTCAACGACCACGTCCCTGGGACGAGCACGCGCGACTAGCCGCGGACCCGTCTCATCAACGAGGTTCCCTGATGCGCCGTTTGAGCACCGAATACCCGTTTACCTGCGTTACCTGCGAAGTCGAGATCGTCGGGAACGCGGTCTTTCATGTCGGCCTTCCGTTCTGCTGCTCTGGCTGCGTCGCGGGAGGACCGTGCAACTGTTCGTACGACGAGGAGGTCACCAACCATGAACGAGCCGGGCATCGGACAGCCCTCAGCCATCCAACGCTGGCCGATGACCAGGGAGGCCTGGCTTACGCTCGTCGATGAGCTTGGCCAGCTACGAATCGATGTGGCCGCGCTCGCTGGCGCCAGCGCGCCTCACGACGGCGTCGTCCACCTCCCGGTCGTCAAGGCCGCCCGCCGATTGGACGTCCTCTCTGCGGTGCTCGATGCCTCTGAGAAGGTTCACGAACCGGATCGAGCCGTTATCGGGCGTCGAGTGACGCTCCTCGAGGAGGAAGGCGACGCGGTCACCTACGCGCTGGTCTTTCCTGGGGACGGCGACCCGATCCAAGGCTGGATCTCCGCCGATTCCCCCCTCGGGGCTGCGGTCATGGGGTGCACCGCCGGCGACACCGTTGAGGTCAATGCGCCGGTGGGACGCCGGGTCGTCACCGTTCTCTCGGTCGAGTAGCGAGTCGTATGCTCAGCTACATGACGACGGCGGGTGCCGGCAGTTCGCCCCTGGCAGTTTCCGCGCTCGCGCTCGTGCAGGGCGGGGCAACGGTTGCCGACCTCGAGAGTCGATTCTCCGAGAATGGCGCCGACCTTCGGCCCGGCATCGTCGAGGATCTTCTGAGGGAACTTGAATCGCTGGGTCTGGTTCGGATCGCTCGGGGAGCACCCGTTCGAGAGTATGTCCTCTCGAGTCTCGGGCGGCGCCTGGTCGAGCACGGTGCCTGGACTGATGCCGCCGTTTCCATGAAGGACCTTGAGCGGATGCGTACCGACTTCCTGTCCATCATCGCGCATGAGTTGCGGACACCGATCACGGTGATGCGCACGCTGACGGGCTTGCTGCTCGACCCGGCGTCAGAGCCGACAGCCGAGCAGCGTCGCACCATGCTCGAAACCATGGAGAGAAACGCGGAACGGATGCAGCACCTGATCGGCGAGATCCTTGACCTCGCTCGCTATCGCGCGGGGACCATCGGCCTCCAGCTTCGCCAGTTTGACGCGACCGAGCTCGCCGAGTCGGCAGTAGCGACGATCAGACCGCTGGCGAAGGGACGTGACCAAACGGTGGACCTTCGTCTTCCGCGGGGTCCGAGTCCACGTGTTTATGGCGACCGGCCGCGACTCGATCGGGCGCTGCTGAACCTGGTGGCAAATGCCCAGCACTTTGCACCGGACGGTGGGCGGATCACGGTGCAGCTCGAGGGGCCAACCGACGGGATGATTCGCTGGTCTGTGAAGGACGACGGACCGGGAATCTCCAAGGCGGACCAAGGCGCACCTGTTCGAGCGATTCTTCGTCGGGCGGCATGACCCGGTCCAAGCTCAGGAAGGCGTCGGGCTCGGCCTGCCAAGGGCACTCGCCATCGCCCAGGCGCACGGCGGCACGATCGAAGTCCGGAGCCGTCCGGGCCATGGCAGCACGTTCACCCTTGTCGTCCCCTCCGCCGGACCGCCCGAGGAGATGTGATGAAGATCCTCGTCGTCGACGACGAACCCGATGTTGTCGAGTCCGTTCGGCTCGGTTTTACGCTGCAATGGCGCGACGTCGATGTCCTGGGGGCAGGGGAGGGCGAAGCCGCCTTGGACATTGTCGAGCGGGAGCATCCGGACATTGTGCTGCTGGACGTGGGGCTCCCCGGCATCGATGGGTATGAGGTCCTGCGCCAGATCCGGGCGTTCTCCGATGTACCTGTCGTGATGCTCACGGCGCGCGATGACGCGATGGACAAGGTGAAGGGCCTGGAGCTCGGAGCCGACGACTACGTCACGAAGCCGTTCAATCATTTGGAGTTGATGGCCCGCGTCAAGGCAGTCCTGCGGCGCCTCGAGATGCCCGCCCCCACCAGTCGTGCCCCCTCCTTCAAGTCGGGCGACCTCGAAGTCGACTTCGCGAAGCAGGAGGCGCGGCTGGACGGCGCCCGCCTCGATCTGACGCCGACCGAGTACAAGCTGCTCTATCACCTCGTGCGAAACGCCGGTCACGTGCTCGAGCATGGAACGCTTCTGGCGAAGGTCTGGGGTCGCGAGTACGTCGACGAGGTCGACTACATCCGCGTCTACATTCGCCGGCTACGGGACAAGCTGGGGGACGCATCAGACTCCCCTCGCTACATTCAGACGGAGCGCGGCCTCGGATACCGGTTTATCGCGCCAGCTTAGGCAGGCACGCTTGCTCGCCGTTCCTGCAATTTTTCATGCTCCGTTCACGCCCCTTCGGGCGATCCGAAATGCGGGCTCGACACGCTCTCTGAACGGTGCGTCGCTGCGTAGCGACCGATGATCGCTGTCGCCCGCTCTGCGACCGCCGGGCAAGGAGGCCGCGCGATGGCTGACGACTCTGAACGGTTCCGCGAATGGGACCGACGACAGTGGGCGAGTGCGATCCGCAAACCGGAAGCCGTCCGAAACGCTGAGGCAAGCGGCGCGGACCCCGGAGCACAAGCTAGCTGGAACAAGGCGCAATGGGTTGGCGAAGACCGCCTCGGCCGCCGACCCGCACCTGAGGCACCCAGTGAGATGCGCGAGGGCGAGCCCGGGATAAGCGGAAATCGACGCAATCCTGGTGTCCAGGACTGGGCCTCGGGCTCGCCGAACAAACCCGCTGCGTCGTCCGCTGGTAGGGCGAAGTCGACTCGGACCCAGGCGGCGCGCCTTCGGGCGGAGCTGATTCCCTGGGACGATGCTGGTTTCGTGCGGGAATACGAGCGAGCCTACGAACAGGTCGTTCGTGAGGGTCTCCTCATCAATGGGCCAAAAGCGGCCGCGAGGCTCGAAGTTCTGATGCGCGCCGCTGGCTACGCGGATATCTCGGTCAAGGTCGAACGGACGATCGACGAGGCGCTCGACCACGCTGCTCGATGGACCGTGCGCCGTGACGGCGGAGGGGCGCTTGGCCCAAGGTAGCCTCATCGGCACGGTTGAAGCACCGCGCCACGCTAGGGGCGGGGCTGGGGAGCGCCAGTAAGCCGTCGGGCGAGCTCGTCGGCGATCACCTGGGCCTGATTGTGTTCGCGATCGCGGGCTCCATACACGATCGTGACCTTGCCAATCCGCGCAATGGCCGCGAGCGCGTCGAGCGCCTGCGCCCGTCCCGGGTCAGCGAGCTCGGCTCGGTAGCGCGTCTGAAACTCGGTCCAGCGGGCGGGTTCGTGCCCGAACCACTTGCGAAGGCCGGTGCTCGGGCCGAGATCTCGCGCCCAGGCATCGAGTCGCAGTTCGGCCTTTGTCCTGCCTCGAGGCCATACCCGGTCGACAAGGACTCGATGACCATCGTCGGGCTGTGGGTCGTCGTAGGCCCGCTGCAACCGGATGTTGCTCGACGGCATCGGACGCGCCCGCACACGAACGGGTGTCTGCATTTTTCCGTATTCCACCTGGTTCTCCTTTGCTCCGGTCCAGTCCACTGCAGAGTGCCCCTGAAGCGGGTCCGGTCCTCAGACGTAGCCGGCATCGTGACGGACTTCGGCGTCATCGAGGCGCCGAACGACCCAACGAGGCGCGGTGCCTAGTCGGGAGTCCAGCGCCTCGGCCAGAGCCGTCAGCGAGGAGTCACAGACGCCTGTCACCGCGGCCTCGACGGTCGTCGCGAGCCAAGTGGCACAGTCGCTTGGAAGCTCGTCCGGCTGAGGACGGCCGAGCAGGTCGATGGCGATCGCACGTAGTTCGCTCTCGAGCCGGCTCCGCGCCTCAGTTCGCGCGATAGACCTGGCCATCCAGGACGAGAGCTTTGGGCTCTGGCCGAGCGCTGGTCGGATGGCCTGTTCACCCTTCCTGGGTTCACTCATCGGCATGGCTCGGTCAGGCTGTCTTGATTCCAGTCGATACACAGACGCGCCACTCCCTAGCATGCAGAGGTTCCCGTAGGGGAGACGGCGAACCTAACCCGCTGTGTCTCCATGTTCTGGCGAAAACGCGTTAAACCGACATGAATACAGCCCGACGGGCAGCCACTATCTAGCTGGTGGCGGCAACGGTCGCAGCACGGGCAGGACGCGGCTGATGGAAGTGACGCGGGGCTCGTCGGAATTCATGCCTTGTTCACCCTGATTTCCGTCTCGGTATAGGCCGCACTCCTACGGTCCTACAGGTGAGCCACGCCAGGTCGTGGCGCCAACTGGAGAACCGATGTCAAGAGTCGCGGTCATCGAACGGGTGTCCGAGACAGCTCATCAGCTGCCACTCGGATCAAGGATCGGATTTGCGGTCATGGTCCTTGGAATCACGGCGGATCTGGTTGCCCACCTGGACCCCGCTCTCGATCACCACCACGGAGGCGTGACCGGTCCGGAGCTTTCCGCGCACCTGGTCGTCTTCGTCGGCATGGCTCTCGTGCTCATCGGCGTCGTCATTGACGGCGTGCGCTCAGGTCGCCGATCCGGCGGCACCGTCACTCAACGGAGGTAAACCCAGTGCCATTCGGCGACTTCATCAACCAGATCCCAGCTCTGGGCTTCCTGGCCATTCACGCGACGGCGTTCCTCATCGGTTCGTACTTCGCCTGGCGCTCCTTTGGCGCCGGAGCAAGCGCGCTCGGCTGGGGTTTCAGCCTGTTCGCCCTGGCCGAGCTCAGCTACATGACCTATCACCTTGACTGGACGGTCTTCCTGTTCGCGCACACGGTCAGTGAAGTGCTGGATCTGCTGGCATTCATCCTGATCTTCAGCTGGACGGTGCGTCGTGCGACCGCCGGCGCAGCGGCTGACCGCTGACCATCATGCTTTCCCTCCTCCGCGCGAGTGCCGGGCATCCCTTCCGCCTGGCACTCGCCATCCTGTTCGTCCTATTCCTCGCCGCCGCCTGCCAGGCCGCTGAGCCCAGCGCTCCTGTGGCCACTAATCAGGTCGATCTGCCGAGGTCATACAAGTTCGCGCCCGAGGACATCACCGTCCCCACAGGCACCACGGTCACGTGGACGAACAACGACAACTTCACCCACTCCGTCCGGATGCTGGACAGCGGAGACACCCAGATGATGAAGCCGGGCGAGAGCGTCACGCACGCCTTCACGGCCCCTGGCCTGTACCAGTACGACTGCTCGCTGCATCCGAAGGACATGCAGGGCAGCGTGCTGGTCGAAGCGGGCTCCCAGTAGCTGGACGCTCGCGAATGCGCACTCAGGAGCTCGCCCGCTGTCGGCGACAGCGTTCTCGGAACCCAATGAAGAACCCCGGAGTGGAGGTCAGATCATGTTGGTGAGGATCGGTAAGGCGGCGGATGTCGCCGATGGACAGATGCGCGTCTTTGACGTCGCGGGGACGAAGGTCAACGTTTCGAATGCGGACGGTCACCTGTACGCGTTCGATGACACGTGCACCCACGTGGGTTGCTCGCTGGCGAACGGCGCTCTCGAAGGGACCACGGTGACATGTGCCTGCCACGGCAGCCAGTTCGACGTGACCACCGGCGCCGTTCTCCGCGGCCCGGCCCAGCGGCCTGTCCGGTCGCGCGCGATCCGGGTTGAGGGCGACGAGCTACTCGCCGAGGCGTGAGGCATCCACCATGAAGATCTTTCTGGACACCGCCGGGATCGAGGAGATCCGCACCGCCGGCCGCTGGGGCGTGCTCGATGGCGTCACCACCAATCCGTCGCTCTTTGCCAAGGTGGGCGGCAGTTACGACGAAGTCCTCAAGCAGATCTGCGAGATCATGCCCGGACCGGTGAGTGCTGAGGTCGTCGCGGACGACGTCGAGGGCATGCTCCGCGAGGGTCGTCATTTCGCGAGCCTGGCTCCGAACATCTTCGTGAAGGTCCCGATGAGCGAGCACGGCCTCGAGGCCATCGCCCGCTTCGCCGAGGAGGGGATCAAGACCAACTGCACGCTGATCTTCAGCGCCAACCAGGGCCTCCTGGCCGCCAAGGCGGGGGCATCTCTGCTTTCGCCGTTCGTCGGTCGTCTGGACGACATCAACCAGGACGGCATGGAGGTCGTGCGCGAGCTCGTCGCGATGGTTGAGACCTTCGACCTCGGCGCCGAAGTGCTCGCCGCATCGATCCGCAGTCCGCGGCACATGACAGAGGCCGCGCTGGCGGGCGCCCACATCGCAACGGTGCCGCTCAAAGTCCTGACGCAGATGATCCATCACCCGCTGACAGACAAGGGCATCGTCCAATTCCGCCGGGACTGGGAAGCAGCCCAGGCGAACGCGCCCGCGGCAGCGACCAATGACCAAGAGCCCTCGCATGTCTAGGACAGCTGGCACGGCGGAAACCGAGTCGGGTGGACCGCGATTGTCGAGGATGCTGGCCGTTGAGGCGATCTTCATAGCCGGATCGTGACAGTCGAGGACCACCGGCCTGAGGGCGGCCTTGGAGAGGCGGTCCTAGGGGCCCTCTCCGACGCGGGTATCGAGGTGCAGGTCTGCCGCCTCGTCGTCGCCAACATGCCCGGATCGGCGACGCCGGACGAGCAGCTTGCCCAGGCCGGGATCGACGCGCCGGCGATCGTCGCCGCTGCCCGACAACTCCTTGGTCGCTAGCGCGCCGTCCTTTCGGGCCGGGTATCCCGTCCATTCATCTCGCGTTCACGGCCAGTGCTCGGGATGTTCACGGCCCGGCCATAGGGTGAGACCGCGGCCTCGAATGTATGCCGGACACATGTCAGGAGCGAACCAGCTATGACCGTTCGAGTAGGGATCAATGGCTTCGGGCGGATCGGCCGCCAGTCGCTCCGAGCACTCATCGAGCGCACGCCGGACGTCGAGGTGGTCGCTGTCAACGACCTCGTCGACGCTGAGATGAACGCGTTGCTGTTCAAGCACGACTCCACGTACGGGGCCTATCCCGGCACCGTCGACCACGTTCAGGACGGGCTGATCGTCGACGGCCGCGAGATCAAGGTGTTCAAGGAGTCCGATCCAGCGGCGTTGCCATGGGGCGACCTGGGCGTCGACATCGTGCTCGAGTCGACCGGCAAGTTCCGCGACCCGGACAGGTCACAGGCGCACCTCGACGCTGGCGCGAAGAAAGTGATCATCAGCGCCCCGGCCGCAGGCGCCGACGTCACCGTCGTCCTCGGCGTCAACGAGGATCGCTACGACCCCGAAACGCACCACATCGTCAGCAACGCCTCGTGTACGACGAACTGCCTCGTACCGGCGGTCAAGGTCGTTCATGACCTCGTCACGATCGAGCGCGGTCTGATGAACACCGTCCACTCGTACACGACGTCACAGCGGCTGCTCGACACCGCACACAGGGACCCGCGCCGCGCTCGAGCCGCCGGTCTGAACATCGTCCCGACGACAAGCGGCGCGACGCGGAGCCTGGGCGTCGTCATGCCCGAACTGGCAGGCAAGTTCGACGGATTCAGCTTGCGTGTTCCGACCCCGACGGTCAGTGTCGTCGACTTCACCGCCGACGTCGGCCGATCGACATCGGTCGAGGAGATCAACGCGGCGTTCCGCGCGGCGGAGGTCGGTCCGATGAAGGGCATCCTCGGAGTCAGCGATGAGCCGCTCGTGTCTTCCGACTTCCAAGGCGATAGCCGCTCATCGATCATCGACTCGTCGATGACGATGGTGATCGGGGGAACGCTGATCAAGGTCCTCGCCTGGTACGACAACGAATGGGGCTTTTCGTGTCGCGTCGCCGACCTCATCGGGCTTGTCGCCGCAAAGCTACCGGTCGGTGCCCGGGCTTGATCGTCGGGCTACCGCATCGCCCATTCACATGCGTTTCATGCAGGGCAGCCCGAATCTTCATCGCCGCGATCTACGGTCGTCCTGACTTCAAAGGGCACGGCTGAGAGGAACTGTTCATGGCAATCGCACAACTCCCGGTTATCGCGGAGCGCTCGGCTCAGACAGTCTGGACGGGAGACCTGGCGACCGGACGCGGGAGCCTCACGTCAGGCAGTGGCGCCCTGCGCGATCTGCCGGTGACATGGCCGTCTCGGACGCAGCAATCGAACGGCCGGACCAGCCCCGAGGAGTTGGCAGCGGCCGCGCACGCCTCGTGCTTCTCGATGGCTCTGGCGCTCCGGCTCGCCGAACACGGGGTCCCGCCGCAGCGACTCGAAGTCACCGCCACGGTCTCGCTCGACGATGTAGATGGTCGTCCAACTGTCGTTTCGTCCGTCCTACGGGTAATCGCGCAGGTCATGGACGTAGAACAAGGCGCCTTCCGAACAATCGTCGACGAGGCCGTCGGGCTGTGCCCGATCTCCCGACTCTTCGCCGGCGCCGCGATCACTGTGGACGCCGACCTGGACGGGACGTAGGCCGATGACCGCAACCGCAGCCTGGCCGACGTTCGAGGCGACCCTGGTCAGCCGGGAGCTCGTCGCCGATCGGACGATGGCGTTCCGCTTTGCGAAGCCCGCGGATTGGACCTATCGCGCCGGCCAGTTCGTCGACATCACGCTCCTCGACCCGCCCGAGACCGATGCCGAGGGCAACACGCGTGGCTTCTCCATCTCGAGCGCGCCCAGCGAGGACGTGATCATGATCACCACCCGCCTGCGCGACACGGCCTTCAAGCGAGTCCTGCAGGCGATGCCAATTGCTACCCGGGTCATGATCGAAGGGCCGTTCGGGGACCTGCGCCTGCACCACGCCGATCGGCCCGCCGTCCTCCTCACCGGCGGGATCGGGATCACGCCGTTCCGGAGCATCCTGATCGAGACGATCCGAAACGGTGGTCTGCCGTACCCAGTGGTCGTCTTGTACGCCAATCGTCGACCGCAGGACGCGGCCTTCCTCGACGAGCTCCGCGAACTCGCCACGCAGGACCCGAACCTCAACTTCGTGCCGACGATGTCGGGGTTGGACCCGGCGGAGCCGTGGGTTGGCGAGCGCGGCCACATCGATGCTTCGATGCTGGCACGCCACTTGGACGGCATCAGTAACGCCATCTACTACCTGACCGGCCCGCCCGGCATGGTCAAGGGACTGCGGACGATGCTCGTGGACTCAGGCGTCGACGAGGACGACATTCGGACCGAAGAATTCACCGGCTACTGAAGGGAGCGAGATCCATGAGACTCGACTACCGGCACGAACTCCCGGAGGCTTCACGCGCCATGAATCAGCTGGAGCGTATCGTCGAGGCCAGCACGCTCGATCCGAAGCTGCGTGAGCTCATCAAATTGCGCGCCTCGCAGATCAACGGCTGCGCCTACTGCGTCGACATGCACACGAAGGACGCCCACGCGATGGGCGAGGACGAGCAGCGTCTCCACCTCGTCGCTGTATGGCGTGAAGCGCCGGTGTTCTCGCCACGGGAACGGGCGGCACTCGCCTGGACCGAGGCACTCACACTCTTGTCCGAGAGCGGGGCACCCGACGACGTGTACTCCGAGGTAGCCGGCCAGTTTGGACCCGAGGAGCTGGTCGCCCTGACGCTCGCGATCGTGGCGATCAATGGTTGGAACCGCCTCGCGGTCGGCTTCAGGCAGCCGGTCGGGGCGTACGTGTCGCACCTCCACCTCGCGCCGGCCTGAGGCCCCGTACGTGGCCAAGCCAGTCGACCGTGAGATCTCGGCCCCGACGCTCGTCGAACCCGCCGCTCCGCACGGCCACCCAATCCACGCCGAGATCGAGGCCGAGCGGGCCGGATGGTACGAGCTGCTTGACCTTGTCCACTCTCTCGATCTCGACGACATCGTCCGGCCCGGCTACTACCGCGACCCCGACTGGTCGGTGGCCGATCTCGTCGCACACCTGGGAACGTGGCTGGCCGAAGCCGGGATCCAACTCCGACGAATCGAGGCCGGCACGTATCAGCCGCGCGACCTCGACATCGAAGCACTGAACGCCGAATTCCGGACAGCGATGAGCGGGCAGCCTTGGGACGTCATCCTGACCCAGGCCCAGGCGTCCCGCTTTCGGATGCTCCAGGTCTGGTACGCGCTGCCGTCCCGGACCGACGCAGCAGCATGGTGGGTGGCGAAGGCTGGCGCGGAACACTATCGCGAACACCTCGGCCACCTGCGCTCATGGGTCCGGGAGTTGCACGGCGGATCTTGATCAGCGGCAGTGACTAGCGCGGCGATACCGGCACGGGAACGAACGACCCGGGCGGTTAGCGCCGCTCCCTCTGGTGGAGAGTGTCGGGGTGGCTGCGACGACAGGCTGTCGATGCGGCGGCTGGTCCGCGCCGAATTCACCCCCTGTTCATCCCCATTCCCGCGGCGGTATAGGCCTCACTCATATGGTCCTCGATGGAGCCTTGGGGAAACCCAGGGCCGACCATCGCGCTTTCGCTGACCGGCGTCTTCTTGGCGGCGCGTCACGAGGCTGCCAACGACATGAGGGAGGCGCCACCATGGCCTTCGATACCTTCGTCAATCAGATCACGGCCGCCGGCCTCCAGGCGATGCACCTGACGCCCTTCCTCATCGGTGCGTACCTCGTCTGGCGCCGCCAGACCTCCCAACGAAGTGCGCCCGTCGTGGCGCCGGTCCGCTGATCTTCGTGCTTTTCCTCGTGACCACGCAGAAAGCCTCTCCGATGTCAACACAATTCACGAATTGAGAAGGAGCAGTCGGACCATGCGACCGAAATACTTTGGCGTGCTTGTTGCCGTCATGTTGGTGGTTGGCGCCTGCGGGGCCACCAACCAACCGAGCTCGAGCACGGCGCCGGGCTCTCCGAGCGTCACTCCTCCCGCTGGCGCGTCCGGCCAGCCCCCGGCCTCAACCGAGCCCCCCACCGGGCCGGTCATGACGGACACATCCCTCGGTGTCGAAGTCGCCGCGACAGGCTTGACGGAGCCGACCGCGTTGGCATTCCTGGGCACCAACGATTTCTTCGTAACGGAGAAGAGCACGGGCCAGGTGCACCGCGTGACTGACGGTGAGGTGAGCGAGCCAGTCCTGGATCTCGCGGTCAACTTCTTCGACGAACGGGGCCTACTGGGTATCGCCCTCCATCCCGACTTCGCCTCGAACCGCTTCGTCTATCTGTACTGGACTGAGAGCGCCGCGGGAGAGTCGGGCGACGGAATGTTCGGTGCGGACAGCGACGAGGCAAAGACGCTCCCGGACCTGGGCAATCGCGTCGATCGTTTCATCTGGGATGGCACCAAGCTTTCCTGGGATCGAAATCTTGTGAAGCTCCGAAGCAACACGCTCGACACCGACACCTCGGGCCGGATCCGAGGTAATCACGATGCCGGACCAATTGTCTTCGGCCAAGACGGCAAGCTGTTCATCATCATCGGCGACCAGAACCAGCGGAGCCAGCTCCAGAACTTGCCCGACCTGGCAGCACCCGATGACACCAACCTGACCGGCGTTGTCCTCCGCCTCAACGACGACGGCAGCACGCCTGAGGACAACCCGTTCTTCACCGTCGGCGCCGCGCTCGGTGGCGAGGCCGGCGCAAACGTCCAGATGATCTGGACCTATGGAGTCCGCAACAGCTTCGGGCTGGCGATCCACCCGGTCACGGGCGACCTCTGGGAGACGGAGAACGGCGACGACAGCTGGGACGAGGTCAACATTTTCCCGGCCGGGTCGAACTCGGGCTGGATTCAACTGATCGGTCCGCCGGAGCGCTTCGCGGAGTTCAAGCAGATCGAGTTGGACTCCGAAGATGGGATGGACAACAGGGACTTCCCACCCGACCAGCTGGCCGCAGATGCCGCCGAAGCCCAACAGCGAATGTTCATCCTGGAAGGCAGCACCTACGTCGCGCCTGTGATCGCGTGGAAGCACCCGGTCGCGGTCACCTCGATCGGGTTCGTGACGGATGAGTCGCTCGGAGCGTCGTCATCCAACACCGCCTGGTTGGGCACGGTCCTGACCGACAGTCTGTATCGCTACCCACTCGCGTCCGATGGCTCAGGCTTCGACTTCGCCGGGGACGCAGGGCTAAGCGACCGCGTCGACGACAACACCGAGAAGGGTGATGTCGGCGAGAGCGCCAAGTATGTCGTCGGCACAGGCTTCGGTGTCGTTACCGGCATCGTCCACGCAGCCGATGGCCAGTTGTATGTCTCGAGCATCAGCGCCGGTGCGGTCTACCGCATCGGGCCTGCGGACACGGTGGGTGGCGCCAGCCCTGCGCCCACCGCTTCGGCGGCGCCCAGCAATGCGCCGTCTGGCACGACGGTCGAGGTCACAGTCGGAACCGACACCGGCGCCGAGTTGAAGTTCGACCCGGGCGAGGTGACCATTCAGGCCGGGGTCGACGTTCGCCTCACCTTCGAGAATTGATCGACTGTCCCGCATAACCTGACCTTCCAAGGTCCGATCGCGGCGGCCACGTCGACGGTCGTGGCGCCGGGAGCCTCGGAGACGCTGGAATTCAAGGCTCCGGACCCAGGCGAGTACGCATTCGTGTGCACCCTGCACCCGGGCATGGGTGGCACACTCGTGGTCGAGGCCGGGTAGCCGGCATCGTCTCGCCGACAGGCAGCGCGACGGTCGAGTTGTCGTTCGACTCGACTGTCGCCCGACCTGGTGATACGACCCTTGCGCCTGAAGGCCGAAGTCGTTGGGCGCGCTCCGACAGGGCCCACACTCCGACGCTTGACAGTACGCGGATCCCGCACATGAACCTCACATCCAAGAAGCGCAGAGAGGTTCGCTCCATATCAGTTCACGAAAAGACGTTGCCGCGAGCAACGGCGGCGCGTTCCGCCTCGGACAATTCGGCCAAGTAGTCCGGATCGTCGAGCTTGCCGTCGCGTCCAGCGCGACCTCGCTTTACGCAGCGCCCCAAGGCAGACCAGGCAGGCAATTCCCGGGCCGACGGTCTGAATCCTCCACGCGATGTGGAGCAGTGTTCCGTCTGGCTTCATCCGCGCCGCGATACCGCCGTCGACCGATCGGGGTAGGTGGCTGGCGAGGAAGGATTCGAACCTTCGATCTCCTGATCCAGAGGACTCCTGACGTTTCTGCCGATGGTCGGTGCGATCTGAGCGTGGCGCGGACTCGGATTTCGGTCGATCCGGCGGGCAATCAGGTTGAACATGCCGGACGGAGTCAGGTGAACGTCATACGTTCAAGTAACTCCGGGATCGACCGTATCGCGCTCGACGACGGTTGGGAAGGGGAGCGGTTCCCGGTGTTCCCACGACTCCCATAGGCCCGGCGTCCATCAAACGGAGTCAGGACAGCGCCACGTATGCGCTCAGCAGCCGGTCATAGCCATCCGCGGTCGCGGGCGAGCCGCGCTGCGGCGATGCGATTCGTGACGCCGAGCTTCCCGATCGCCTCGGACATGTAGTTCCGCACCGTCCCGTCAGACAGGTGGAGGCGTGCTGCGATCTCAGCGTTGGCGAGCCCCTCGCCGGCCAGGCGCAGGACCTCGCGCTCGCGGTCGGTCAGCGGGTCGGCCTCGCCCCAGGCATCGGCGGCCAGCTCGGGATCGATCGCACGACGGCCGGCGTGAACGGTACGGATCGCTTCAGCCAGGGTGGCGGACGGCGCGTCCTTGAGCAGGTAGCCGGCTGCGCCGGCGTCGAGCGCGCGGCGGAGGTAGCCGCTGCGCGCGAACGTGGTCAGGATCACGACGCGGGTAGGCAGGCCGCGTCGCCGGATCTCGGCGGCGACTTCGAGGCCGGTCAAACCGGGCATCTCAATGTCGGTCAGTAACACGTCAGGGGTGAGCATCATGACGAGACGAAGCGCCTCGTCGCCGTCGACCGCGGTCCCGACGACCGTCAGGTCGTCCTCGAGCTCGAGCAGGACGCCGAGCGCACCGAGCATCATGCGCTGATCCTCGGCGAGGACGAGGCGGATCGTCACGGGTGCCCGCTCGATTCGGAGGGCCGCGCGCCGGCGACCCTCGTCGTCGCCTCGACCGGTAGGGTGCATGCGCACTCGCGTCCCGGACTCGCCAGTTCGCTGAACCGCGCCGCCCAGGGCCGCGATTCGCTCACGCATGCCAGTGAGTCCTGCTCCTTCGGGCCCAGCCCCGCCGCGTCCGTCGTCGATAACCTCGAGGACGACGTTCGCCTCCTCAACGCCAATTCGGACGGTGACGTGCGCCGCGTCGGCATGGCGAACGACGTTTGTCACCGACTCCCGCAGCGCGAGGGCTAGTGCGGACTCGTGGGATGATCGACATGAACGGGAGGTCGGCTTCGATCGTGGCCTCGACGCCGGCGGCGGCCAGGGCGCGCCTCGCGCCGTCCACCTCGCCGCGCAGGCCCTTGGCTCGGTAGCCCACCACGGCGGCGCGAACCTCGGCGAGTGCCTCGCGACCGATACGCTCGACATCCCGCATCTCGTCGCCAGCTCGGGCCGGCTCGCGTTCCGCCAGGCGCGCGGCCAGCTCGGACTTCACGACGATTACCGAAAGCGTGTGGCCAAGCAGATCGTGGAGGTCGCGCGCGATGCGCTCGCGTTCGGCGAGGGTGGCGAGTCGTTCGATCTCCTCGTCGGCGCGGCGGAGACGCTGCTGCGCTCGTTCGCGTTCGGCGTCGAACAGGTTCGCGGCGCCAGTCACGATTGTGAAGACCAGAGCCGGGACGAGGCCCACCAATCGCCATGGGCAGCGGGACCGGCGAGAGGACCATCACCAGCCCGATGACGCCGATGAGCCCGGCAATGACTCCGACCGCGCGCCGCACCGGTTCGAGATAGGCGGCCACGGCGGCGGCGTAGATGATGAAGACGCTTGCGCCGCCGTTGATCAGCGAGCCGGCAACGCCGAGCGCGGCCATCGCTCCGATGATCATCAGGAGCTGTCGCTCGTCGGACGCCCTGTAGCCCGCCACGTAGAGCGGCAGGAAGACCGCGACCAACGCGGCGACGGCGGCCCAGTCGAGCCAGCCAGCCTTTGCGTCAAAGGCCGGCTCGACGAAGAGCGCCCCGAGGTAGGCGAGCCACAGGAAGCGCATCAACCGCGCGTGGTCAGGTGGTGAGTCGGTCACCGTGCGGTGCTCATCCTAAGGTCGCCCCTCGTCGTGCCAGTAGGCCCATCCGGCGACGAACACGCTACGAGACCTCCGACGCTGCGTCGAGTCGCGACCGGGTGGACCAGTATCGGGCGGGCGTGATGGTCACCCGGTCGCGGGCCGGCTGGGCGAGGACGTAAAGGGTCATCATCGCGACCGGCAGGAGGAAGTCCCACGCCAGGATGGGCCCGGCGTTGTTTGACGCCAGGTTCCCCGTCCGATCGATGTCGAGCACATGTGTCAAGCCGGCGCCCCACGCGAAAATAGACTTCGCGATGATCGCTGGCAGCCAGAAATCGTAGCGCCAGAAGCACGTGAACCCGACCATCCCGATCGCGAGGTTGGCGAAGCCGACCTCCATCTGAAACGGGTTCCCGGCCGGCCACCCGATCGATGTCGCAACGTCGTCGGCGAAGACGGTGTGGATCACGACGTTGAACATCCCGATCGCTCCGGAGACGCCCAGGACGTACAGCAGGACTGCCTCCGACCGGCGGGCGCGACCGTCGACGCGGGCCGCGCGCAGATGGACCGCAGCCGGCAGGCAAATGGCCAGGATCCAGACATACACCTGCCAGCCCGGGATGGCGGTCATCGAAGTCGATCACGGTATGGGTCCTCGCGTGTCGCCCCGTCTAAGCTCGCTCGTACGCCTCACGGAGCCACCCGATGACCTCCGGGTCGACGTCGTCGGTCGACGACAGTCGGACACGATGAGTGCACATCCCGCCGGCGGCCTCCAGGCGGCCACGCGGGCTCGATGCCCTTGAGATTCAGCCCGACCTCGAGCCGCCCCCCAGGCCCGGGACCGACGGTGCCAAACTGCTTCGAGCGGCGAAGGCTCACATAGGCTCGCTTTGGTGCCAGCTCTACATCGTCGCCGAAGGCTCGAGCCAGTTCGATGACCTGGTCGTGGAGCTGACGCAGCGTCGCCTTCGGACCGGCGTACATCGCGGCGACTAGCTCGTCACCACCGCTGACGGCTGAGCCCCGCTTCGCTGTCAAGGCCACGAGGTTGGCGTTGCCGTGGCTGAACCCGTGCTCGGCCTTCAGCCACGCGAGGATCTCCGAGTGCCGCTCCTTGTCACTCGCCTTGACCAGCGCGACCCACGCGTCGATTGACCGGCCCGTGGCTCGCTCAATGTTGCGCGCTTGGCTCTGGACCGCTTCGTCGACGGTTGCCATCGATAGTTCCCTCCGGTGGATTGCTTTATCTATAGCTCGGGTCGCGGGGCGAACGCATTGCCCGTTCTCAGCCGCCCCGTGTCTGCTGCCGGCCCGTGAGAGGATGGATCGGCGGCCAGTCGCTGACCAAGCGCGATCATTGATTTGCCGACCGACCGTCGGAGCGACGGTCGCTCGTTTCGGGCGAACCGGCGTTCGCGGGCGGCCTCTGCGATTCGTTCCCGGATGAGCTCATTGGCCAGCCAGAGCTGGACCCGTCCGTGACCCTGCATCGTGTTCTCACCACCTTAGATTCGTGTCGAGTGAGCGGCAGGCCAATGTCACTCGTAAGCACGGGCACATGGTCGTTGTCGGGCGAACGTAGTCGGTAGTGAGGTGAATCACCGACTGGCGATGACAATCGTCATGAGCCGCGGGGGTACGCCCTGGCTCGTCTCGAGACGGCGACAACTGTCGGGACCGCGGAACTGTGCTGCAGTCTGACGACCTTGCGGCGTGGACGACGTCCAGAAGTTAAATCAGGTGATTTTCGGCGCATCTCGGGGCTCCTTCTCGGAGCCCGCGCGAACGCACTTCCCACACGAGACCACCAGATGTGGTGTGGGGAGTGCTCTGGCCGGCTACCCGTTGGGTGGTGGCTGGCGAGGAAGGATTCGAACCTTCGATCTCCTGATCCAGAGTCAGGCGCCTTACCGCTTGGCCACTCGCCAGTGACGCGCCCGAGATGATACCGCAGCAGCCAGCCCCGGCCTGACCCGCGCGCCCTCTGCTTCTCTCCGTCCTCGTGAGCCACCCGCAGGTGAGTGCCGCGGCGACCGTCACGCCGCGCCGGCGGATCCGCTATGTGTCCGCATTCCTCGACGCTCTGTTTCCTGGTCTCGGTCACCTGCTCGCCGGGCGCCGACAGCGCGCGGCCATGTTCGCCCTGCCGTTTCTCGGCCTCCTGTTGATCGGGATCGTCATCGTCGTCTTCACCCCGACCGTCCGGCTCGTCGCCCTCGCCCTGGACCCCGTCGCCCTCGCCGCGTTCTTCGCGATCCAGGCCGTGATCCTCATCTGGCGGCTCCTCGCCGTTGGGTCGAGCCTGTTCGATCCGACGCTGCCGAGAATGAACCGGCGCGACTTCGTCCCGCTCGTTCACTGACGGCCCGTCCGGTAGCCGCGGATACGGCCGGCGACCCGCCGCCGCGTGCCAAGGCATTTGGCGGCGTGGTCCGTTTCCGTCAAGGTTAGGGCCCAGCAAGGAGGAGCAGATATGCCACCCAAGACGGCCAAGCGTAGAGCTCGAGGCGGAGCGCCCACGGCGGCATCGACCAACGGCCGGCGCCGTTCCCCGGAGCCGCACCTCGCGCCCCTCGGCATCGAGATCCAGCGGTTCGGGTCCCTCCGGCTGGCCCCGATCGCGCTCGAGTCGACGGCTCGCTCGGAGAGCTGCCGGCTGCTGAACATCATCCTCGCCGACTCGATGATCCTCTACGGCCTCTACAAGAAGCACCATTGGTTGGTCATGGGGCCGACGTTCTACCAGCTCCACCTCCTCTTCGACAAGCACGCCGAGGAACAAAGCGAAATCATCGATCTGCTGGCCGAGCGAGTCCAGAGCCTGGGCGGCGTCGCCGTCGGCGATCCCCGCCATGCCGCGGAGCTGACGACGATCGATCGGCCGCCGAACGGTGCGGAGGACGTCCCGGCGATGATCCACCGGCTGCTCGACGCCCACGAGGCGATCATCGAGAAGGTCCGGGACGCGATCGATCGGACGGAGAAGAGCGGCGACTGGGGCTCGAACGACCTGCTGATGGGCGATGTCCTGCGCACGAATGAGCTCCAGACGTGGTTCATCGCGTCGCACGTGGTGGACATCCCGCTCGTCGAGGGCTGATCGTCCGTTCCGGCCGGCGACAGTCACGAGTCGCAACGCTGGCGCCGACCGTGGCTAGCCTCGCGTAGGCTTCGTTCCGTGGCTGCCATCCCCGACACGTTCCGGGCGTTCGTCGCCGAGCGGCGTGGTGAGGACGCCGTCGAGCGCGGAGTCCGCGAGTTTGCGGCGGCGGACCTGCCGGAGGGCGACGTCGAGGTCCGCGTCGACTGGTCCAGCGTCAACTACAAGGATGCGCTGGCCACGATCGCGGCTGGAAAGGTTGCCCGGATCAGCCCGCTGATCCCCGGGATCGACCTCGCCGGGGAAGTCGTCGCCTCGGCGGATCCCGCGATTGCGCCGGGTCAGGCGGTACTCGCCCACGGCTACGATCTCGGCGTCGCCCGTCATGGCGGGTTCGGCGAATACACGAGGCTCCCAGCCGGCTATGTCGTCCCGCTGCCGCCCGGCCTCGACGCCCGAGAGGCGATGGCTATCGGTACGGCAGGGTTCACGGCCGCGATGTCGGTCGCGGCATTGGAGGGCCGTGGCCTTCGCCCCGGAGATGGCCCGGTGCTCGTGACCGGTGCGAGCGGTGGCGTCGGCAGCAGCGCCGTGGCGATCCTGGCCGCCCGCGGCCACGAGGTCTGGGCCGCCACCGGCAAGGCCGACGAGGAGCCGCGTCTGCGGTCGCTCGGCGCGGCCGGCCTCGTACCGCGCGACGACGTGACGGCGGCGAGCCCGCGTCCGCTCGACTCAGCGCGCTGGGCGGGAGCCGTCGACGCCGTCGGCGGAGCGACCTTGCCCTACGTGCTTCGGACCCTTCGGCCGGGTGCGGCTGTCGCGTCGTCCGGCAACGCGGGAGGCCCGAACCTCAGCACTACCGTCCTGCCGTTCATCCTCCGCGGTGTCGCCCTCTTGGGCATGGACTCCTCGGCGGTCCCGATCGAGGCTCGCCGCGCGCTTTGGGCTCGGCTCGGGTCCGACCTCCGCCCGAACCGACTCGGCGAGGGCGTGACCGAGGTCACCCTCGAGAGCATCGAACCGGCGCTCGACGGGATTCTCGCGGGCGCCGCCCGGGGCCGGTGGTTGGTGCGCGTTTCCGCCTGACGCGTCAGTCGAGCTCGCCACGGAGCTGGGCGAGCGCTCGCGTGAGTGGCTCGAGGGCCGTGTCGGCCGGGTAGGGCGTCCGGAGAACGGCTGCGTCGAGATCGAGCCTGCCGTCGTGGACGAGCTTTGCCAATTCGGCGACGGCACGGAATTCGGTCATCTGGCGGACGGCAAAGCCGCGGTCTCCGATCGAGCCGTGGCCGGGGACGACGGTCCCTGTCGCGAGCTCGACGAGGCGTTCGACGGTGCCCGGCCAGTCGATCGGGTATGCGTCGCCGAAGAAGGGCGTCGCGTCATTCTCCAGGAGGTCACCCGCGAAGAGGACGTTGGCGTCGGGAACGCTGATGACGATGTCGTTATCGGTGTGTCCGCGCCCGAGATACGCGAGCTCGACCGCCCGCCCACCGGGGTCGATGTCGACCGTCGCCGTCTCCGCGAACGTACAGTCGGGCGGGTCTAGAACGACCTCCGCAAGTTCCGCGGCCAGGTTGGGGAGCGCGGTGGCGGCCCCGGTTCGTTGCCGCTCGCCGGTTGCCTGGATCATCGTCACGCAGCGCTCGTGGCCCCAGATCTCTGCGGGCCTCAGGACGTGATTGCCGAAGCAGTGGTCGGAGTGGCCGTGGGTGTTGACCACGACCCGGACGGGCAGGGGAGTGATCGCCCGGAGATCGCCGACTACCTCGGCTGCTTGGCGGTGGCTGATCCGCGTGTCGACGAGAAGGACGCCCGCATCGCCGAGGACGACGCCGATATTCTGGTCGTAGAAGGCGTATCGCCGGACATAGACGCGGTCGCCGACTTCCGTCCAATCTGACATTTCGCGCAGCGTAGCCGGTTGGGCGCCTACCATCGCCACGATGACGTCATCGACGCAGCCCGCGACCGCTGCCGACGGGACGAAGCTTCTCGTCCGGCGATGGGCTCCGCCCGGCCCGGCGTGGGCGAACGTGCTACTCATCCATGGCATCGCCGAGCACAGCGGACGCTACGAGCTGGTCGGGAACCGCTTCGCCGCGGCCGGCCTCGATGTCCAGGCCTATGACCAGCGCGGCTTCGGGGCCTCGAGTGGGAGGCGGGCCTACGTCGATCGCTGGGATCAGCAGCTCAACGACCTTGGCGAGCGACTTCGAACCGTCCGGTCCGATGCGGCCGGCCGGCCGGTCGTCCTCTACGGGCATTCCCTCGGCGGGCTCATCGCCCTGGGCTACGTGCTGACCGATCGGTCCAAGCCCGATCTCCTCGTGCTCTCGGCGCCGGATATCGAATCGAGCGTCCCTGGCTGGAAGCGAAACGTGGCCCGGTTCATGAGCCGCGTGGCGCCGCGAACGCCGATCCCGAATTCTTTCGACGGAGCAGTGCTCTCGCGGGATCCAGTCGTGGCGGAGCGATATCTCGCCGACCCGCTGAACGAACACGTGACGACGGCGCGGTTCGGGGCGGAGGCGCTCGCGGAGCAGACCCGCGTCCAGGCCAACTTGACGCGACTGGCGCTCCCGACACTCGTCATCCACGGCGCCGACGATGGCCTCGTGCCACCGTCCTCCAGCGAGCCGCTTGGCCGGCTCACGGGCGTGGCTCGCCGCGAATACCCGGGCATTCGTCACGAGCTCCACAACGAGCCCGAGGGTCCGTCAATCATCGACGACGTGGTCGGCTGGATCCGCGAGCAGGTCCTGCCGGAGGCATCCCAGACTCGCTTCGCCATTCGCCGGAAGGCGCACCAGTTGTACGAGCAGGAGGGAGCTGACGGCGCCTGACGCCCGAGCGACCGAACGGACTCGCGGTGCTAGGATTGCTGCAATTGAACATCGCCTCCGGGGAGCGCAGCGCGCGCTGAGAGTGTGGTTCGACCACAGACCCGCGGAACCTGATCTGGTTCATACCAGCGAAGGAAGCAGGCCCGCCGACTCGTCGCCGTCCCGGTTTCCTGGGGCGGCGTTGTTGTCGGAAGGAACCTCTTCGTGAAGATCATTGCAGTCTGCCTGGGCGTGGCTCTCCTCTGGGGATGCAGGTCCGAAAGCAATCCCACCCCCACCACCTCGCCCTCACCGTCGCAGGGGCAGTCGACCGTCCGCCTCGCCCTCGACTGGACGCCCAACACCAACCATGTCGGCTTCTACGTGGCGCGATCGAAGGGCCTGTTCGATGCGGTCGGGATCGACCTCGAGATCCTGCCCTACGCGACCGCAGTCCCGGAGACGCTCCTCGCGGCCCACCAGGCGGAGTGCGGGATCAGCTTTCAGGACTCGCTGACGTTCGCGGTCGCCAAGGGTGCCGACATCGTCAGCGTCGCCGCGATCCTCCAGCGCACCGCTTCCGCGATCGGCGTGCTCGCTGACGGTCCGATCCTTCGGCCGCGAGATCTCGACGGAAAGACATATGCCGGCTTTGGCTATGCGAACGAGGTACCGACGATCAAGGCCGTCATCGAGGCTGACGGCGGCACCGGCGAGTTCACGGTCGCGACGCTCGACAGCGCAGCCTACGAAGCGCTCTACAACAAGAAGGCCGACTTCACGATCCCGTTCACGGCATGGGAGGGGGTCGAAGCCGACCTCCGCGGGATCGATCTGCGCTACTTTCGGTTCGCCGACTACGGCTTCCCGGAGTTCTACCAGGTCGTCCTCGCCTGCGATCGAGCGTGGCTCGACCGCGAGCCAGATGCGGCCCGCCGGTTCGTCGGGGCGACCGTGCTCGGCTTCGAGGCCGCCATCGCCGACCCAGCCGCCGCAGCCGACGCATTGATCGCGGAGAACCCGGGCGTGTTCGATGCGAACAAGGAGCTCCCGCGGGCAAGCCTCGACTTCCTCATCAAGGGCGGTTACCTGGTCGACGGCCACGGCGAGTTCGGCCGGCAGACACTCCAGCAGTGGCAGGCGTACTCGGAGTTTCTGTTCGAGGAGGGCCTTCTCGCCGACGCCGATGGGAAGCCATTGACCACGCCACTCGACTACGCATCGCTCTTCACGAACGACTTCTTGCCGTGAGGCTTCGGTCGTGACGCGCCAGGCCTTGGTGCCACCGGCCGTCCTGGTCACGGCGTTCCTCGTCGCGTGGGAGATCTATGCCCGCGCATCAGGCGTGAGCCCGTTCGTCCTCCCACCGCCATCGCGAGTGCTGGAGTCGCTGTGGCTATTCCGGCAGGACGCGCTGCGCCACGCCGTTCCGACGATCCTGGAAACGCTTGTGGGCTTCGGTGTGTCGATTGCGGCCGCGGTTGGCGCGGCGGTCGCGATGGACAGGCTGCCGGTCGTCCGGCGAGCCCTCGCCCCGCTGATGATCGGCTCCCAGACGATCCCGATCGTGGCGATCGCACCGCTGATCGTCGTCTGGTTCGGCTTTGGTCTCGCCCCAAAGATCCTCGTCGTCGTCCTCGTCACGTTCTTCCCGATCACGGTCGCACTCCTTGACGGCTTCGGCTCGACGCCAGCCGACGCCACGGAGCTGATGCGCTCGTTTGGCGCGTCCAGCGGCCAGACCTTCCGAAAGCTGCGCTGGCCGACAGGCCTGCCCGCGCTGTTCACGGGCCTTCGGATCTCGGCGACCTACGCGGTCATCGCCGCCGTCATCGCCGAGTACGTCGGCGCGACCGAGGGCCTGGGGATCTGGATGGTGCTGTCGCAGCGATCGTTCCGGACGGACCTCGTGTTCGGAGCGATTCTGCTCACCGCGGTGCTCAGCATCGCGCTCTTCGCGCTGGTCGTCGCCGCCGAGCGGGCGGTGATCCCGTGGTACCGGGCGTCTCGTGGGGCGCGCCTGCCGGAACGGAGTTCCGAAGCGGCGTAACGTAGGAGACACAACCCCGCGATCGCGATCAACTTGCATCAATGAGCCGGCGCCACGCCGCCGCCAGAGGAGGGCCCACGACATGACCGACGTCATCGACCGCGTCAAGACGTACCAGCAGTTCATCGGCGGCGAGTTCGTCGACTCCGCGTCGGGCGAGACGCTCGACGTCGAGAATCCGGCAAATAGCCAGGTCATCGCGAAGGTGCCTGCGTCCGCCGACGAGGACGTGAACCGGGCGGTCGAGGCGGCCGACAAGGCGTTCCAGAGCTGGAAGCAGACGACGCCCCAGGACCGCAGCCTGATCCTCCTCAAGATCGCCGATGCGCTCGATGCCAATGCCGACGAGCTCGGCCGGCTCGAGTCGGCGAATGCGGGCAAGCCGGTGGCCGCAGCGATCGACGAGATCGCCGTCTGCGCCGATCTCTTCCGGTTCTTCGCCGGTGCGGCCCGGGTGATGGACGGCCTCGCCGCGAACGAGTTCGTGGCCGGGCACACCTCGATCATCCGGCGCGACCCGATCGGGGTCGTGGCAAGCATCGCGCCATGGAACTACCCGCTCTACATGGCCTCGTGGAAGCTGGGTCCGGCGTTGGCGACCGGCAACACGGTCGTCCTCAAGCCGTCGATTCGGACGCCCCTCACCGCCCTCCGCTTCGCGGAGATCCTCGGCGAGCATCTGCCGGCGGGCGTCGTCAACGTCCTGTCGGGCTCCGGTGCGGCGATCGGCGACACGCTCGTCGGCCATCCGAAGGTCAGGATGGTCTCGATCACCGGCGATACGGCCACGGGCAAGCGGATCGCCCAGATCGCGGCCGGGACGGTCAAGCGTCTCCATCTCGAGCTCGGCGGCAAAGCGCCGGTGATCATCTTCGACGACGCCGACCTGGACCTCGCCGCCGAGACCCTGAAGTCGGCTGGCTACTGGAACAGCGGCCAGGACTGCACCGCGGCCACCCGCGTCATCGCGGGGCCGGGGGTCTACGACGACTTCGTCTCGAAGCTATCCGACCAGGTCCGATCGATCAAGTGGGGCGATCCAGCCGAGGCGGACGACCTCGACATGGGCTCGCTCATTGCCGGGGCCCAGGCCGACAAGGTCCAGGGCATGGTCGACCGCGCTCGTTCCGGGGCGGAGGTCGTCGTCGGGGGTAACCGGCCGGATCGGCCGGGCGCCTACTACGAACCGACGGTCATCGCCGGTCCGGACCAGAAATCCGAGATCATCCAGGACGAGATCTTCGGCCCGGTCGTCACCGTTCAGCGGTTCGCGGACGAGGACCAGGCCGTCGCCTGGGCGAACGACACGCCGTACGGCCTCGCGTCTTCGGTTTTCACGAGCGACATCGGCAAGGCGATGCGCGTCGCCAAGGCCCTCGAGTTCGGGCACGTCTGGATCAACGAGCACTTCACCCTCGCGTCCGAGACGCCCCACGGCGGCGTGAAGCAGTCCGGCTACGGCAAGGACGGCTCGAAGTACGCGCTCGAGGACTACACGTTCGTCAAGCACGTGATGATCAACACCGGGGTCTGAGGGGGGCCGGGTCGGGCGGCCAGTCAAACGATGGCCGTCACAGCCCCGAATGCGCCCTCGTCGGCGCTACCCGAGGGACTCCGCGACTCGATCCTGGCCTGGTATGACGCTCGTGGCAGGAGCCTGCCGTTTCGGGGCACCACCGATCCCTACGCGGTCCTCGTGTCGGAGGTGATGGCCCAGCAGACCCAGATTTCGCGCGTCGCCCCGGCCTGGACCGCCTTCATGGCGACGTTCCCGACGATCCGCGATCTCGCCGCCGCCTCGCCGGCCGACGTCCTGCGGGCGTGGCGAGGGATGGGCTACAACCGCCGCGCGCTGAACCTGTGGCGTGCCGCGCGAGTCGTGGTCGACGAACACGGCGGGCTTCTGCCGTCGGACGTCGCGGGGCTCGAGCGGCTGCCCGGAATCGGGCCCTACACCGCGCGGGCTGTCGCGGCAATCGCCTTTGGGGCGCCCGTTGGTCCGGTCGATACGAATGTCCGCCGGGTGCTCGGTCGGACGATCGGAGGGGCGATCGATGCGTTCCCGGCGCGGGAGCTCCAGCGGGTCGCCGACGCCGCCGTCCCGGCGGATCGGCCGGCCGACTGGACGCATGCCCTCATGGATGTCGGGGCGACGTTCTGCAGGACGGCGCGGCCGCTCTGTGCCGAGTGCCCGGCGCGCACGCGGTGTCGCTTCGCCGCTGCGGCGCCGGTTGATGGCCGCGTCAAGCGGCACGGCCGGGTCGCGTCTCCGTTCCACTCGACGTCGCGCTGGCTCCGGGGCCGGATCATGGACCGCCTCCGGGAGGTCGAGGGTGCCGGTTGGGTAGTTATCGACGCACCCATCGGCGATCACGACCGGACAACGATCGAAAGGACGCTGGAGTTGCTTGCCGCCGAGGGTCTCGTCGAGCTCGATCCCGCGTCTCGGCTCAGCGCTCGCCTGCCGGTCGGCTGAGTTCGCGCGTCGCCCGTTCGCAGCGGCTACGCTTGCGAGCATGGCTTCGCCCCGCACGAGCGCCCCGTCGCTGACCGAGTCGCCGCTGCCGGCGGACGATCCCGGTCTGTTCGAGCTCGACCTCCGCGGGCTGCGCGCCCGCTGGGCGGCCACGGCGGGCCGGCCGCCGATGAGCGCCGAAGCGATGGTCGGTGCCGACCGCAAGGCGCAGGCGCTGGGCGTTCCCGGCGAGCGGCTCATGGAACAGGCGGGCACTGCCGCCGCGGCCGCGGCCCGGGCGCTCGCGATCGAAACGGATCGCTGGCTCAAAGGGCCGATCGTGATCTTCGCCGGGCCGGGCAACAACGGCGGCGACGGCTTCGTGGCCGCACGCCGGCTCGCGAAGGCGGGAGCGCAGGTCGTCGTCGCGTTCGTCGCCCCAGACGGCCGGCCGAAAGGCAGGGATGCGGCCCGGAACTGGGATCGCCTGGTCCGCGAGCAGGGGGTCACGCTCATCCACGCCCCGGTCCGCAGGGACGTCGCGATCCTGGGCCAGGGGATCGAGAAGGCATCGATCGTCGTCGACGCGCTCCTGGGCACAGGCGTCCGGGGTGAGCTGCGCGAGCCGATCCGGAGCGCGGTCGAGCTCATCAACCGGGCGAGGGCGGCGATGGTCCCGGTCCTCGCGATCGACACGCCGACCGCGGTCGACCTGTCCAGCGGCCAGCCATCTGACCCGGCCGTCCGGGCCGACCTCACGATCACCTTCCACCGACCAAAGACGGGCCTCCGGACCCGGCTTGGAGCGGCCCTCGCCGGGCGGGTGCTCGTCGCCCCGATCGGGATCCCGCCCGAGGCCGATCGTGGCTGAGCGAGTGATCGGCCTTCGAGAGGTCCTCGCCGCCGCGGCAGTCAGCGTGGTCGTCGTTCTCGGCGCGGCGGTCGTCACGAGCCTGCTGCCCAGCCGAGGGCCAGGCGATCGTGTTCAGGACGCCGCTGCTGATCTTCGTGCTGCTGATCGGGACCGTGGTCGCGCTCTGGCGGATCTCGCGGCCGCGGCCACCGGGCTGATGACCGAGGCGCCCGGGGATCGACGGCGCCACGATCTCGAGGCGCTGGCCAATGAGCGGTTCGACGTCCTGGTCGTCGGCGGAGGCATCGTCGGCTGCGGGGCAGCGCTCGATGCGACTTCACGAGGGCTGCGGGCGGCTCTCGTGGAGCGCGAGGACATCGCCGTGGGAACGTCGAGCCGGTCGTCGCGGCTGATCCACGGGGGCCTGCGCTATCTCGAACAGTTCCGCATCCAGCTCGTTCGCGAGGCGCTCGCGGAGCGATCGCGGCTCCTCCGCCTGGCGCCGCATCTCGTCCGGATCGAGCCGCTCCTCTTCCCGCTGTACGGCCGCCGCGGGCGTGACGCGCGCGTTCTACCAGTCCGGAATGACCGTGTACGACCTCCTCGGGGCGCGGCGCGACGGCGGCTGGCACACGCATCTCTCGACGGCCGAGACGCTCGAGCGGACGCCGGCCCTGCGTCCGGCGGGGCTGCGCGGGGCGCTCGTCTACCACGACGGCGTCGAGGACGACGCCCGGTACGCGCTGGCGGTGGCAAGGACGGCCCAACGGGCGGGTGCCACCGTCGTGACACGCGCGGCGGCCGAAGGCTTGATCGAGGAGGGCGGGCGGGTCGTCGGGGCGCGGGTGCGTGATGGGATCGGCGGGGAAGTGATCGAGGTCCGGGCCCGAAGCGTCATCGATGCGACCGGGGTCTGGGCGGCCGATCCCTCCGCGCCGCTGTCGGGCGGGTCCACCCCGATCGTCCCGAGCCGCGGCGCCCACCTCGTGGTTCGTCGCGACCGGATCCCGAGCACCGTCGGGTTGACGATCAGGGTCCCGGGCAAGGTCGTGTTCCTCGTCCCGTGGCCCGGCCACTGGCTGATCGGCACGACGGACGCGCCGTACCACGGCCCGATCGACCGTCCCACGGCCGGCGCCGACGAGGTCGACGAGCTGCTGGCTGCCGTGAACCGGGTGCTCGACGTCGATCTCAGGCGAGACGACGTCCTCGGGACGTACGCGGGGCTGCGGCCGCTCATCGCTCCGTCGGGCGGCTCGACGGTGACCGCGTCGCGGGAGCACCGGGTCGTGGTCGAAGCGAACGGGCTCGTCCGCGTCGGCGGCGGCAAGTACACGACCTACCGGGTCATGGCCCGCGATGCGATCGATGCGGCCGTTCGGGAGCTGGGTCTCGAGCCCAGAGACCGGCCGAGCCGGACCGCCACCATGGCCCTGGTCGGGAGCGGCGGAGCGCGAGGCACTTGACCGGCTGGCCTCGCGCCTCGCCGATGACCACGGGCTCGCGCCGGCCGTCGTCCAGCCGCCTGGTGGATCGGCACGGAACTGCCGCGGCGGCGGTGGCGGCCATCGGCTCCGCGGAGGGGCTTCTGTCGACGCTCGGGCCTGGCATCGACCAGCTCGAGGCGGAAGTCGCCTGGGCCGCTCGGGAGGAGATGGCGCAGAGCCTCGACGACGTGCTTGCGCGGCGGATGCGGCTCGTTCACGTGCTGCCGGACCGCGCTGCTTCGATCGTGCCGCGGGTCGCCGAGATCCTCGGTCGGGAGCTTGGTTGGGATGCGGCTCGGTGCGATCGTGAGAGCACGACGTTCCTGGATTCCGCCCGAGCGGAGTACTCCGTTCCCTGAGATCGGCCCAGTCGGTCGATTTACCCTCTGTACAAGAGCGTTCGGAGGCGGGTAGACTCCCCCACGGAATGTCGCGGAAGCGTCCGCGACTAAAGAACGTAGCTCACCGACGACTCGGACTCCTCTCACGGCTGACGCGAGAAAACCCAGAGGGATCGCGCGGCTACCGAGAGGAGTTTTCGTTTCGTGTACAACGACAAGAACCTGACCTGCGCCGATTGCGGCCAGGAGTTCGTGTTCACCGCAAGTGAGCAGGACTTCTACGCACAGCGTGGGTTCACCGAGCCGCGCCGTTGTCCGTCGTGTCGCGCCAGCCGCAAGGCTGCCCGCGGTGCGGAGGGCGGCGGTAGCAGCTACGGCGGCGGTTATGGCGCCGGCGGCGGCTACAGTGCCGGCGGCGGCGCAGGTGGTTACAGCAGCGGTGGTGGCGGCGGCGGCGGTTACGGCCGTGATCGCGGTCCCCGCGAGATGTTCGCCGCAACGTGCTCGTCCTGCGGTCGCGAGGCCCAGGTCCCGTTCCGTCCGACCAGCGGCAAGCCCGTCTACTGCTCGGACTGCTTCCGCAGCCAGCGCGGCGGATCCAGCTACTAAATCCAGTCCTCTCGGCGCGGGCCATCGAGAGCCCGCCGAAACAACGTGATCCCGAGCCAGGTCGTCAGCCGACCTGGCTCGATCGATTCCTGGGGCTGTCGCGGCTGGGTGCGCCATCGCTGCGTTGCCCGCTGCGCTCCTCGCTCACGGACGTTTGAGTCCGCTCGCTCCGGTGCTCGCGGGCGCCTTGCGCTGGCACACCCATCCGCGACGAACGCGTCGCAGTGCCGCATATCCAACTTGCGTGGGAGACTGCGGAGTCGCAGGCTGCCTCATGGTCTGTCAGGCTTTGATGCGCGTAGCGCATCAAGTCGTGGCGTGGGCTGATTCTGGGCCGGCGGATCCGATGGATCGCCGCCAACGTTCCCACGGTGCAACTTTGGCCAAGTTGGCGCCGCGTCCGGCTGGGGCGCGCACGGACGTCGCCTACTGGCTCCGCCCGACCAGCAGCCCGAGGTCGAACTTGCGCTCCGTGCCGTGGATCAGGCGGTCGATGTTGTCGGCATGGGCCAGCCACACAACGGCCGCGGCAGCAGATGCGTAGAGCGGATAAGCGCCTGAGATCGAACCGTTGGCGGCAGCCCACAGGATCCACGTCGCCACGGCAATCGCCACGGTCCCAAGCAAGGATCCCAGCGATACGTAGCGGGTGGCCAGGACGACGCCGATGAACACCGGAGCAGCCGCGAGGACCGCGAGCGGCTGAATGACGAGCATCGCACCCGCATTGGTAACGACGCCCCGCCCGCCCCTGAGTCGAAGGAAGATCGACCACGTCGCGCCGACCACGGCGGCGATGGCGCACGCGACCTCAACTGCGGGCCCCACAGCGAGCGCTTGCGCGACAAGAACCGGAATCCCGCCCTTGAGCGCGTCGCCCGCAACAACGACCGCAGCCGGACCGCGGCCCATGGCCCGCAGCGCGTTCGTGGCGCCCGTCCGGCCAGACCCGACCGTCCTCGGGTCCGCGCCGCCAGTCAGCCTCGCGACGGCGACGCCGATCGGTATCGAGCCGCACAGGTATGAGCCGGCGACAAGGAGAACTGTCGAACCGTCCATCGCGCTCCGTCCAATCGGCGCGGCGACACCAAAGCGGGCCGAGTCTAACATCGGCTCAGTTGCCTCTCGGTTGCGGGTGCGCGGGGCCACGCGTACCATCGCAGCGATGACCCAATCGCCCACCCGGCCGCTTGGCGTGCTCGGGATGCGGCCCGCCCGAGGCTCCTGACCAATGGCCGTCGGCTCGTCCAATGACTTCGATCTCGTCGTGCTCGGCGCCGGCAACGGCGGCTACGCGGCGGCCTTCCGCGCCGCCCAGCTCGGGCTGCGAGTCGCCCTCGTCGACGAGGACAAGATCGGCGGGACGTGCCTTCACCGCGGCTGCATCCCGACGAAGGCGCTGCTCGAATCGGCCGGCTTCGCGGAGAGGGTCCGGCACGCCAAGGACATGGGCCTGAAGCTGACTGCGGAGCCCGAGATCGACTACGTCCAGATGGCGGCTCGGCGGGACCAGGTCGTGAAGCGGATGTGGACCGGACTCAAGACCCTCGTCGACAAGAACAAGGTCGCCTGGGTCCAGGGCCGAGGCCGCCTCGAAGGCCCGAACAAGGTCCGAGTCGCCCAGGCCGGCGAGGACGGCACGCCGGGCAAGGGCGGCGACCGCGTCCTCCAGGCGACCGACGTCATCGTCGCGACCGGCTCGCGCGTCAAGTCGCTGCCGGGCCTGGTCTCCGGACGGCGAGCGGATCGTCACCTCCGACGACGTCCTCCGCTCCGACAAGCTGCCCGAAGGACGTCGTCGTCGTCGGGGGCGGCGCCGTGGGCGTCGAGTTCGCGTCGATGTACCACGACCTCGGCGTCAAGGTCACGCTCCTCGAGTATCTGCCGGCGATCGTCCCGCTCGAGGACCGCGAGGTGAGCCAGGCGCTCGAGCGCAGCTTCACCCGCCGCGGCATGACGGTGATGACCAACGCTCGCTTCGACGCCAGCAAGGTCGACGTCGAGAAGAACGGGATCTGCGTCATGGTCGGGCCCGAGGGCAAGGAGCCCCAGGAGTTGCGGGCCGAGATGATGCTCGTCGCGGCGGGCCGGGCGCCGAACGTCGAGGAGATCGGGCTCGAGACGACCAAAGTCGAGGTCGATCGGGGGTTCATCAAGATCGACGGGCGGATGCGGACGAAGGAGCCTCATGTCTATGCGGTCGGGGATGTTGTCGGCGGGCTGATGCTCGCCCACACGGCGACGCACGAGGGCATCGTCGCCGCCCACGTGATCGCAGGCGAGAAGGACGTCCACCCGATCGACTACGTCAGGCAGCCGCGGGCGACCTACTCCCGGCCCGAGATTGCCTCCATCGGCCTGACCCAGCAGCAATGCGAGGAACAGGGCCTGCCGATCAAGATCGGGAAGGTTCCGTTCCAGGCGATCGCCAAGGCGATCATCGGCGGCGAGTACGAGGGCTTCGCCAAGATCATCGGCCACAAGGAAACCGATGAGACGCTCGGGGTCCACATCATCGGGCCGCACGCGACGGACCTGATCGCAGAGGCGTCCGTTGCGTTCGAGCTCGAGGCGACGCCGTGGGAGATCGGCGGCGCGACGCACGCTCACCCGACATACTCGGAGATCCTGGGCGAGACCGCGCTGGCCGTCGACGGCCGGTCGATCAACTTCTGATCCGGCAGCGGAGGACCTGATGGCGGTGACGCCCCGCGCAGCCAAGGCGACCCACCTCGGCGACGCCGTCGGGCTGTCCGACGAGCAGCTGCTCGAGATGTACCGCCTCGTCGCGCTCGCCCGCGCGGTCGACGAGCGCATGTGGATCCTGAACAGAGCAGGCCGGATCCCGTTCGTGATCTCCGGCCAGGGCCATGAGGGTGCCCAGGTCGGGATCGCCTGGGCGCTCGAGAAGAAGAAGGACTGGATCGCGCCCTTCTACCGCTCGATCGCGACCTGCCTGACGTTCGGGATGAGCGCCCGCGACATCCTGACCGCGCAGTACGCGACCGCCACCGACCCCTCGTCCGGCGGCCGCCAGATGCCCGGCCACTACGGCAGCCACGAGCACAACCTCGTCTCGGTCTCCTCGCCTGTCGCGACCCAGCTCCTCCACGCCGTCGGGATCGCCCTGGCCGCCAAGATCCGCAAGACCGGCCAGGTCGCGATGACCTCGATGGGAGAGGGGAGCAGCAACCAGGGCGACGTCCACGAGGGTCTCAACTTCGCCGCCATCCACAAGCTGCCGTTCATCTTCGTCGTCGAGAACAACGGCTACGCGATCAGCGTGCCGATGGCTCGGCAGGTCGCGGGGACCAGCGTCTGGGAGCGTGCCGCGGGCTACGGGATCCCGGGTGTCCTCGTCGACGGCTCCGACGTCCTGGCCTGCTACGCGGCCGCGCGAACGGCAGTCGACCGGGCTCGGGCCGGCGAGGGCCCAACCCTGATCGAGGCCAAGGTCATGCGATTGACGGCCCACTCATCGGACGACCAGCAGACCAAGTACCGGTCCGAGGAGGAGCTCGCCGCCGAGAAGGCCCTCGATCCGCTGCCGCTGTTCCGCGCCCAGCTCGCGGACGCGGGGATCCTGACGCCGGAGGCGGAGGCCCGGATCACCGCCGAGGTGACCGCCGCCGTCGACGACGCGACGGAGTACTCGGAATCCCAGCCGGACCCGGACCCCGCGACCGCGATGAAGTGGGTCTTCGCCGAGGACTGGCCGGGCGAGACGCCGCCGGCGTGGGGCATGGGCGCGCCGCCGCACGAGCCCGAGCCTGCGGGTCCCGGTGGCGAGGGCATCGAGCGGAGCGCCGAATAGGTGCCGACGAAGACGTTCATCGAGGCGATCCGCGAAGGGTTGTGGGAAGAGATGGCCCGCGACGAGTCGGTCATCGTGCTCGGCGAGGACGTTGGCAAGAAGGGTGGCGTCTTCCTCGCGACCGACGGGCTGTGGGGCGAGTTCGGCGATGAGCGAGTAATCGACACGCCGCTGACCGAGTCGCAGATCATCGGCACGTCGATCGGGGCATCGATCAACGGGCTCCGGCCGGTCGCCGAGATTCAGTTCGCCGACTTCATCTTCCCGGCGTTCAACCAGCTCATCTCCGAAGCTGCCCGGATGCGCTACCGCTCGAACAACGGCTACGGCCTGCCGATGACGGTCCGCGCGCCATACGGCGGCGGGGTCCACGGCGCGCTGTACCACAGCCAGTCGGTCGAGGCGTTCTTCACCCACATCCCGGGCCTGAAGGTCGTGATCCCCTCGACGCCGTACGACGCCAAGGGCCTCCTGCGCTCGTCGATCCGCGACGAGGACCCGGTCCTCTTCTTCGAGCACAAGAAGATGTACCGGAGCGTCCGCGGCGACGTCCCCGACGGCGAGTTCACGGTGCCGCTCGGCAAGGCGGCGGTGACCCATCCCGGCACCCAGGTGACGGTCATCGCCTACGGGCTGATGGCCCACTACGCGCTGGAGGCCGCCGATCGGGTGGCGGAGGAGGGGATCAGCGTCGAGGTCGTCGACCTGCGGACGCTCCGCCCGCTGGACAAGGAGACGGTCCTCGACTCGGTCCGCAAAACCGGCAAGTGCCTCGTCGTCTACGAGGACAACCGGTTCGGCGGATATGGCGCCGAGGTCGCCGCGATCGTCGCCGAGGAGGCCTTCGACTATCTCGACGGACCCGTCACGCGAATCGCCGGGCCGGACGTTCCGGGCGTGCCGTACAACCACGCCCTGGAGGAATGGTTCATGGTGAACCCGGAGAAGATCGCGGACAGCATCCGCAAGCTGGCGGCGTACTGAGCCCTCAGAAGTCGCGGTAGCGCCAGCCCTTCGGCTCCGGCTCCTGATGGGCCCGCAGGATCCGGACCATCCAGATGAGCCCGATCACCAAGCCCGCGACTCCGACAAATGGGAGTGCCACATCGAGCGCACGCGACTCTGGCTCCTGGAGGTACATCGCCGAGGGACCGTTGGGCGCGGCGATCCAGAGGAACGCGGCGAATGCGAGAACGACCAGGACGCCAAAAATCATCCAGCGCCCGAGTCGCGCGGCCACGTTTGGCTCTGGCGTTCGACTCGGCCATGAATTCGTCGAGGTCCACGCCGGCACCGGCCTCCGGGCCCCGGTGGGCGATCCGGAAGATCCAGAAGGTCCCAGCTGATGCCAGGCCGATCGCGGCAAACCAGAGCCACGGCGCGTATGCGGCGGCAAACACGAAGGCCTCGAGGAGCGCCGGAGCGAGGAGGACGAAGGCGAGGACGCCGATCGACACGACCATCGCGAGGCGGGTCGCGATCCAGCCCGGCGTCGGAAGCAAGTTGACCTTCGACGGCCGACCTACCTCGTCGACCTGTCGATAGCGCCAGAACGAACGCTCCTTGTCAGGATCGGGGCCGGCGATCCGCCTCAGCCAGATCAGGCCGACGACCAGTCCCGTAAAGCCGATCGCAAAGCCAAACAGCTGCGGGTTAATCCCGGGCGGGTTGAGGAACATCGCCTCGAAGAGCATCGACCCCACCGTACTCCGCGCGTCAATCGGCAGGTACGTCGGCTCAGCCCAGAACCAGCCAGGCGACCTTGACCGACACCGTCGCGTTGGCGGTCAGGACAATCGTGAACGTATCGGCTGCTGTGTCGATCGCCACCCGTTCGACGGTTGCCCCGCCCGCGTCGCCGTTGAGGGTGGCGATAACCACTGATGTCGATGTGAGGTCGATCCCAGGCGTCACGAGCTTCGTTGCGGTGCCGTGCGCGACCGTCGCGACTCCCGCGCTCTTGTCGAGCCGGACCCGGCCCTTGGTCCGGAGTGCGTATCCGGTCACGGCTTCGCCGGACAAGCCGACCCCGTCAGTCGCGTAGCCGCGCACACCGAGGCCGGTCGTCGCGATGCCGTTCACCCCGCGGCCGCTCTCTGAGGTTCCATGGACGCCGCGGCCGGCTGTCGACTGCCCGGCGACGCCCATCGAGCTCGCATCTTGAGTTGCCCGCCCATAGACACCCGTCTTGACCGGCGCGGTCGGCGCGAGTTCATCGCCGCCGCTGTAACCGTAGACCGCAGGTCCGTTGGCTAGCGACCGGCCGATGACCGCCGGAAAGGTCGCGGCGAGGGTGTAGCCATGGACGCCGATAAGTGTTTCGCTCGAACCCGTTACGCCAACATCCGAGCCGCTCGAACCAACGATTGCGGCACCCGTGCTGCTGAAACCCTCGATGGCACTTCCCGCGCCGCCACTCGTGGCGCGAAAGACGTCATCGTCGCCGTCCGGGTTGGAAATTTCCGTCGGCGTCGCTGCGACGTTGGGTTGGCCCAAGACCACATCGTTCGGGTCGCTGGCGTGAACTGGCGTCGGTCGGCCCAGCGCGTTAGCAGCCAAAGCGGCGACGCCGCCAAGTGCTGCGGCCAGGACAGCCCGCCGCGAGCGGGGAGAAGCGGTGTCGAGCGCCATTCGCAGGGTCCTCCACGCGGTTCGAGACAAGCCACGTGACCGAAACTGCAAGCGGCGAACCGCGACACCGCCGCCCAAGTCTGGGCGGGCCGTCAAGCACTGACCCTACTGGCCGAAGTCCACCGCCAGCGGTCGATCGAGGAAGGCGGCGATTCGGTCCACTTCGGCTGCCAGTTCCCATCGGGCGCCGCCGCGCCATCGGCCGAACGGCTGGACGGTGATGCCGCCGCGCTTGCCACTTGCCAGCTCCCACGTGCCGGCGACGCGGCCATCGATGATCACCACTGGCGAGACCCAGCCGGCAACGCGATGGACAGCGGCATGCCGATCGACCGGCATCAGCGCGTCGATCTTGCGGGGAAGGTCGTTCACGTAGGCATCGAAGCCGGGCAGCAGGCGAACGCCGGTGAAGGGCTTCGTCGCCGAGAGGTCCTTGACGTCCGACCGGAGGGCAAGGCCGGCGGTGCCTTCGACGTCGATGTTGACGAGGTCGAGACCCGCCGCTTCGATCGCCTTCCGCATCGTGTAGCGACTGCCCCACCAACGGCCGATTCCCGCCATGTCGGCACCCGGAAAGAGACGTAGAAACCGCTCGACCAGCCTGCCCAGCGCCTCGTTCGGGTCGAGTTTGTCCGCCCCCGTTGGCCGCACCGGCTTCCCGAGCCAGTCTTCCGGATCGACGAACGTGACGTTCCGCCCCCGGTCCGGTCCGAAGACGAGCGTCCCACGCGTCGCCGAAGGCTTGAGGAACGAGCCCCAGCCCGATTGGAGCTTCGCGGCGAGGTCGGGGCGGCCGGTCGCGTCCCGGACGGCGTCGATGAGCTCCGCCCTCGTGCGTGGCTCGCCGCCGAGCGTGGCGTCAACCGTGCGAAAGATCGTGTCGAGCTCATCCTTCGTGACCTGGAAGTACTTCAGCCACGCGCCGGTGGGCGCCACCCGGCGGGTGGGACTCGCCGCCACCAGCGCAGCGAGGTCGCGCGAGGCGATCAGGTGCAGCGTGCCACGCATTGCCCAGGTCTTCACCAGCCTCCGCTTCGACCACAACGCATCGCGGACGTCGTCGCGCCGCAGGCCGTCGAGGCGGGCGTTGAGCTGGAGCTCCGCGAGGCTCATCACCTGGGCCTGGATCCCGACATGTCCGGACACGACATCGAGCATTCGATCGGCCGGCAGGCGGTCGACCAGATGCTGCCGCGCGAGGCGGAGCGAGGCGATCTGCGCCCACGAGACAGAGATCTCGGGCGGTGCCTTGAGCTTGGCATGCATGGGACCGACGATAGCGAACGCGACACGTCGCGGCGCGATGCGCGACACTTGGGACCATTCGCGAACCTCGGAGGAATGACCAGTGGCCAAGGTGACGATGCCCCAGCTCGGCGAGAGTGTTGCCGAGGGGACGATCGGCAAGTGGCTGAAGCAGCCCGGCGACACCGTCGAGAAGTACGAGCCCCTCCTCGAGGTGATCACCGACAAGGTCAATGCCGAGGTACCCTCGCCGTTTGCCGGCGTCCTGAAGGAGATCCTGGCGGAGGAGGGCGCGACGGTCCCGAACAACGCCGAGATCGCCATCATCGAGACGGCCGACGAGAGCAACGGCACGAGCGCGGCGAAGGCGGAGGCGCCCGCCGCCGCCGCCAAGGAGTCGGCGCCGGCCACGGAACCGGCGAACGGCCCAGCAGGCTCCGACGAGCGCCCGGCCGCGCCGGCGACCGCGCCACCGCCGAGCGAAGCCGCGCCTCCGCCCGCCACCGAGCCCGCCGCGCCCGATGCCCCCGCGCCCGCCGCCGCCAGTGCCGCGGCGCCAAGCGCCACCGCCGTAGCGGCAGCACCAGCCCCACCCACTGCTACGGGAACCGACGCACCGGGTAACCCCGACGCCCGCATGACCCCGGCCGTCCGGCGCCTCCTCCGCGAGCACGGCCTGACCGCGGCCCAGATCGTCGGGACGGGCGGCGGTGGTCGGATCACTCGCGACGATGTGACCAACTACGTCGAATCACAGCGAACCGGTCAGCCGGTCGGCGGTCAAGCTGTCGCCGGCGCCGCGGCACCGTCGCAACCGGCTGCGGCTCCTGCCCCGGCGCAGTCGGTCCAGCCCTCCGCCGCCCCCGCGTCCACGAGCCCGGCGCCGGCCCGGGTGGCCGCGTCCGGCGGCACGTCGATCACCTTCCCCGATGGCGCGGACGAATACCTCGTGCCGATGACCCAGATGCGGAAGGGCATCGCGGCCCAGATGACAAAGGCGCTGCTCGCGCCTCACGCCTACGTCCAGATGGAGGTCGATGTCACCCGGCTCGTGGCGTTCCGCGAACGAGCGAAGCGTGACTACCAGGCGAAGGAAGGCATCGGCCTGAGCTTCGTCCCGTTCGTGGTCAAGGCCTCGGCCGAGGCGCTCAAGCGCAACCCGACGTTCAACGCCCATTGGACCGACCAGGGACTGATGGCGAAACGCAGGATCAACGTGGGAGTCGCCGTGGCCGTCGACGAGGGACTGATCGTGCCGGTCATCCGCGACGCCGATCAACTCTCGATCCACGGACTTAATGTCGCGATCGCCGACGTCGCCGTCCGGGCCAAGGCCGGCAAGTTCAAGCTCGACGACTTCGGTGGCGGCACGTTCACGGTCGACAACACCGGGTATCTCGGGACCAATCTCGTCATGCCCATCCTCAACGTCCCCGAGGTCGGGATCATCACGATGGAGGCGATCACGAAGCGCCCCGTTGTCGTGTCGACCCCCGACGGCGACGTCATCGCGATCCGGCCGGTCATGAACATGGTCCTCGGCGTCGACCATCGCGCCAACGACGGGGCCGGCGGAGCCGCGTTGTTGCGGGACATCAAGGCATGGCTCGAGGCGATCGGTCCGGAGACGCCGGTCTACTGAGCCGATGACCCGGCCCAGCTGATGCGAATCGCGCTGACCGGAGGCGCCGGATTCGTCGGGGGAGCCGTGGCCCGCGTCCTGCGGGAACGAGGCGATGACGTCGTCGCGCTCGTCCGCGACCAGAAACGTGCGGCCGCGCTTCGCGACCTCGGCGTCGAGGTCGTCGAGGACGATTTGTCGGACGTCAACCGCATGGTCGAGCTGTTCGCCGAGGCGGACGCCGCGATCCACGCTGCCGGCAGTTATCGCGTCGGCATCACCCGCAGCGAGCGGGGCGCGATGTGGGACGCAAACGTCGGTACGACGACCCGTGTCCTCGATGCGGCAGAAGCGGCCCGCGTCCCGCGAATCGTGTATGTCTCAACGGTGAACGTCTTCGGCAACACTCGCGGGCGGATCGTCGACGAGACGTACGGGCGCGACCTGGCGGACGGGTTTCTCAGCTGGTACGACGAGACGAAATACGGCGCCCATGAGGTCGCCGAGCAGCGGATCGCCGCCGGTGTGCCCGTCCTCATCGTGCTGCCCAGCCAGGTCTACGGCCCGGGTGACCACTCCGCCTTCGGTGAGCAGCTCAGCCTGGCCAATACGGGCCGCCTGCCGTACCGGGCCCTCGACAGCGTCGGCGTCGGCCTGGTCCATGTCGATGATCTGGCGGCGGGGATCGTCGCTGCCCTCGACGGTGGCGTGGTGGGGGAGTCGTACGTCCTGTCCGGCCCTGTGACCAGGTTGCGCGACGCGGTCGAGATCGCTGCGCGGATCGGAGGCCGCCGGCCGCCCCGTCTGCGGCTGCCTACGCGGTTGCTGCGCGTGATGGCCCCCCTTGGGCGGCTGATCGGCCAGGCGAACCTGGCCGAGGTGATCTCGTCGTCGGCCGGGGTCACGTACTGGGCGAACCACGACCGGGCGACCCGCGAGCTCGGGTTCGCGCCGCGCGAGATCGAGCAGGGCCTGCGCGACACGTTCGGGGCGGCGTGACTACACTCGATCCGATGGCCCGCGAACTGCCGATGTTCACTCCTCCCGATGCGCTGCACCACGGCCCGTCGGCGCCAGAGACGATCGCCATGGGCGGCTCCGTAACGCCGCTGCGCCGCCACCCCGACTGGATCAGGTCACGGCTGCCGTCGGGTCCGAACTACCACGACCTGAAGGGCCTGATGCGGGGCCTGAACCTCAACACCGTCTGCGAGGAAGCCCACTGCCCGAACATTGGCGAGTGCTGGGACCAGCGGACCGCGACGATCATGATCCTGGGCGATACGTGCACCCGGGCGTGTGGCTTCTGCGCCGTCAAGACGGGGCGACCGACATGGTTCGACGACGATGAGCCACGACGGGTCGCCGAGGCGGTCAGCCAGCTCGGGCTGGAGCATGTCGTCGTGACGAGCGTTGCCCGGGACGACCTGCCTGACGGCGGTTCCCGGATCTTCGCCGAGACGATCCTCGCGATGCGGGCGTCAAGCCCCGGGATGGGGATCGAGGTCCTCATTCCTGACTTCGACGGCTCGGACGACCGATTGCGGACTGTCATGGATGCCCGGCCGGACATCCTCAACCACAACCTCGAGACCGTGAAGCGGCTCCAGAAGCCGGTCCGCAAGCGCGCCCGATGGGATCGCAGCCTCTATGTCCTGCGCCGGGCGAAGGAGATGTCAGTCGAGATCGGCTACCCGGCTCACACGAAGTCGAGCCTGATGGTCGGGCTCGGCGAGGCCCGCGACGAGCTGACCGAGGCTTTCGTGGCGCTGCGTGACGTTGACGTCGACATTCTGACGATCGGGCAATATCTGCGGCCGTCCGAGAAGCATTTGCCGCTTGAGCGCTACTACCATCCCGACGAATTCGCCGCGATGAAGGACGAGGCGCTTGCCCTCGGCTTCAAGCATGTCGAATCAGCGCCGCTGGTCCGGTCGAGCTACCACGCCCGTGACCAGGTGCCCGGGGCAGAGCTGCGTGCGCTCCGCCGCCGGCAGGCCACGCTCGACGCCGACGGGCGGGTGGTCCCGGCGGCGAGTTGAGGGGCTGGACTTCGTAGAACAGACGTTCTATTCTTCGTCGATGGCGGTCGACTATCGGGAGGAGCCCTGCCAGTCGGCGCTCAACCGGGTCAGCGGCATGATGTTCGGCTGGTCGCTCAATCCGTACATGGGCTGCGCCCATCGCTGCACGTTCTGCTACGTCCGGGCCTTCGAACGCCGCGCGGATCGTCCATCGGACGACAGATACGGTCGCTCGATCCGGGTGAAGGTCAACGTCGTCGAGGTACTCCGACGCGAACTGGCGCGGCCACGCTGGAAGCACGAGCTCGTGGCGATCGGCGCGGCGACGGACCCGTATCAACCGGCGGAAGGCAAGTACCGCCTCACGCGCGGGCTGATCGAAGCGCTTGCTGACGCGCGCAACCCGCTCTCGATCATCACCCGCGGCCCGATGGTCATCCGCGACGTCGATGTGCTCGTCGAAGCTGCGCGTCGTGCCCGCACGTCGGTGACGTTCTCCGTTCCGACACTCGATCATGAGATCTGGCGGACCACCGAACCGGGAACCGCACCGCCGCGGCAACGGCTGCGAGCCCTCAGCCGCCTCGTCGAGGCCGGGATCGACGCCAGTGTCGGCATGGCCCCGATCCTGCCGGGCCTGTCGGATCGGCCGGAGTTGCTCGCTGACGTCGTCAAGGCCGCCCGCGACGCGGGCGCGACGTCGATCTGGACGAACGTCCTCTACCTCCGGCCCGGCACCCGCGAGCACTTCCTCGAGAACCTCGCCCGGGACTGGCCGGAGCTCGTGCCGCGGTACGAGCGTCAGTACGCCGGCCGGGCCTACCTGCCGAAACGCCAGATCGAGCCGGTCCGCCGCGAAGTTGCGGACCTGAAAGACCGGTTCGGCATCGCCGACCGGCGCCCGGTGCGCCTCATGCCATCGCCCGCCGCCGAGCCGGACCTCCAACTCGAGTTCGCCTTCGGGCCCGACGTCGCGAAGCCGACCAGGCGCGACGAGCCACGGGCGTCACGGGTCGCCTGACTGAGGCCTCCCTTCGGGCTATCCTGAGGCCGATGGTCCGCCAGCTCTCCCGCAAGATCCCGCTCGCCGAGCTCCACTGCCACCTCGGCGGGGCGGTGACCCCGGCGATCATGTGGAGCATCGCCCACGCCCAGGGCATCAAGTTGCCGACGCGCGATTACTGGGAGTTTCGGGACACGATCACGGTCTCGGACAAGCGCAATCGCTCGTTCGACGGCTACCTCCAGCTGTTCCACTGGACGGAGCTCATCCAGTCGTCGCCGCTGGCCGTCGAGCGGGCCGTATACGAGGTCGTGGGCGGCGCCTACCGCAAGAACAACGTCACGACGATGGAGCTCCGGTTCAACCCGATGAAGCGCAACCGCGGTGGCGAGCAGGATCTCGACCACATCATCGCGGCCGCCTCCCGCGGGATGGACCGGGCCAGCCTCGAGTACCCGGTCAAGCCGGGCCTCATCTTCTGTCTCGATCGCGCCTTCCCGTTCGAGCTGAACGAGATCATTACTGAGAAGGCGATTGCCTGGCGCGATCGAGGAATCGTCGGGATCGACATCGCCGGCCCGGAGTCGTCGACCTTCCGCGTCGCCGACTACAGCCGGCTCTTCCGGCGGGCGCGCCAGTTCGGTCTCGGCCTCACGGTGCACACCGGCGAATCGGGGTCGGTCGACGAGGTCGCCAGGGTCGTGGAGCTGCTGGAACCCGACCGCATCGGCCATGGCGTCAAGGCGGCCTACGACCCTCGGGCGATGGCCATGATCCGCGACCGCGGGATCGTCCTCGAAATCTGCCCGACCTCGAACCTCAACACCCGCGTCGTTTCCGGCTGGGACGAGTTCCGCTGGATCTTCGACACGTTCCGACGGAACGAGATCAGGTTCACGATCAACACCGACGGGCCTGAGATGCTCAAGACGTACATCCGCGACGAGATGGCGACCCTCGGGCGACTTGGGATCCTGTCGGTCGAGGACCAGGAGCTGGCGGCGGCGACGTCGCTGGCCTCGTCGTTCGTCCCGAACGTCTCCGATGTCCCGGCGACCCGAGTCGCCCCAGCCACCCGCGATGTCGTGGAGCGCGAAGAGGCCTAGGCCGGAACTGGCACCCTCAGCGTTCGATCGGCAATCGCTCACCGAGGTCCGAGGCGGAGCTCACGACGAGCGGACGCGAGGAGTCGTGCGCCATCGGCCCGAGGTTTACCGATTCCTGGATTCGGTAGGTGCAGCTTCGATCACCGGATGCGATGTGCGTCTCCCGAATGACGTCCGCACCCAACACGTCACGGAACAGGTCCAGCTCCGCATCGCACGGCGAGGAGCTCTGGGAGGCGATCCCGAAGATCGCGCAGTTGCACTCACGGAGCCGGATCGTGCCGTCCTCGCTGACGGTCGCGCTCGACAGGTAGCCCTGCTCGTCCTGGATCACGGCGAGTTCCCGGACCTTCGCCTCGAGCGTCGCGCCGGCCGGCAGACGTTCCTCGAGCCGGCTCTTCACCTGCTCGGCGATGAGCTGGCGCCGGACGGCGAAGACCCGGGCGACGAGCTCGTCGCCGCCGACGGTGCCGACCGCGGCCAGGAGACCCGCCGCAAGCGCGTCGTAGTTCGAGGGAAACGCGATCTGGGCATCGGGGGTCACGTCGTACAGGTGTCGTGGGCGGCCGACGCCGTGACGGACGGTCCGCCGGTCGACGAGCCCAGCGGCCTCCAGGGATCGGAGTTGCTGGAGGATGCCGGTCCGGCTGGCGCCCAGAATCGTCGCGATCTGCTCCGGCGAGCTGGGTCCGTCCCGGCGCAGCTGGACGAGGATCTCGCGGCGCAGGCCCGACGCGGCCGGTTGGGCCGGGACGCGTCCGCTCTGGACCGAGCGGGGGGTCGGGAAGGCCTGGGATGGCTGCGCAGGCATGGCCGCAAGGCTAGCACTCGGGCAGGAGGACCGCAGGATCGGTGCGGAGGGGCCAAGTCCGTTGCGGTACTCTCGGGCCGATGGACCTCGATCTCTCGGCGGAACACACCCTCCTCCGCCAGACGATTCGCGACTTCATGGTCAAGGAGGTCGCCCCGGTCGTCGACGAGCACGAGCGGGCGCGCCGCTTCCCCGTCGACATCGTGCGCCGCCTCGGCGAAATGGGCTGGTTGGGCATCCCGATCCCGGAGGACGAAGGCGGCGCCGGCCTCGATACCCTGGCCTACGCGATCGCGATCGAGGAGATCGGCCGGGTCTGGGGGTCGCTGGGTCTGATCGTCGCTGCCCACACCAGCCTCGGCTGCGGACCCCTCCATTTGGCGGGAACGCCGGAGCAGAAGGAGCGCTTCCTCGTCCCGATGGCGTCCGGGGTGGTCCTCGGCGGCTACGGCCTGACGGAGCCCGGGGCCGGCAGCGATGCCGGCGGCACGCGAACCACTGCTCGGCACGAGGACGGCGCTGACGGCGGCGCCTGGGTCATCGACGGGGGCAAGCGGTTCATCACGAATGCCGGCCATGCAGGGACCTACATCATCACGGCCCGAACGGGTGAGACGGAGAAAGGCAGCGCGGAGATCAGCGCCTTCATCGTCCCCGCCGATACGCCCGGGTTCAGCGTCGGCCGGCTCGAGGAGAAACTCGGCCTCCATGCGTCGGCGACAGGCGAGCTCATCTTCTCCGGCGCCCGCGTGCCCGCCGCCAACATGCTCGGCGCCCGCGGCGAAGGCTTCCGGACCTTCCTCAAGATCCTCGACGGCGGCCGAATCTCGATCGGCGCCCTCGCCGTCGGACTCGCCCAGGCCGCCCTCGACGCCTCCATCCCGTACGCCCAGACCCGGGAGCAGTTCGGCCGGCCGATCGGCAGCTTCCAGGGCGTCGCATTCATGGTCGCCGACATGGCGACCGAGATCGAGGCGGCGCGGCAGATGGTCTGGCGGGCTGCCTGGCTCAAGGACCAGGATCGCGACTACAGCCTCGCCGCCGCCGAGGCGAAGCTCTTTGCATCTGAAGTGAGCTCACGGGCGACGAACAATGGAATCCAGATCCACGGGGGCTACGGCTACGTCGAGGAGTACAAGGTCGAGCGCTTCATGCGCGACGCGAAACTGACCGAGATCGGCGAAGGGACGAGCCAGGTCCAGCGGCTCGTCATCGCCCGCAAGATCCTCGGCCTCCGGATCGTCTGACGGATCGAGACGAATCATCACGGCGGCCGGTGTAGCATCCGCAGACGCTCCGCGCGCCGTCCCGGCCGTGACCGCGGAACAGGGTCGCGTGGGCTAGGAGGGTGGTGCCATGCACCGACAGATCAACGCCGTGGTCTCTGCCGGCGGTTCGCCCGGCAAGCTCGCCGTATTCGGCAAGGCCCTGGGGCGCGAACGCCTGGACATCCAGACCCTCGGCGGCGCGGAGTGGAAGCACGAAGGCCCGCTGTGCCTGATCATCAAGAATGACGGGCGGGAGGAATTGCGGCGCTTCGCCAACGTCTGCGCGGAGCTGCAAGTCCCGTGGATGAGCTTCGCCAGCGTCGAGGTCGAGCTTGACGACGTCCCGGGTGCGCTCGGTGCCGTTGCCGAGGCAGTTGGCGAGATCAATATCTATTGCGTGCTCGTTCTCAAGCCGCACGGCAATCGGGCCGTGGTCGGGCTCGGGTTCGATCCCGCGGAGGCCGACAACGCCGTGGCCCTCCTGCAGGATGCCGGTTACAGCGTGAACCGGAAGCACCATCCGGACGAGCCCGATGACGGCGGCGAATGGGACGAGCGAACTGCGCGGCTGCTCCCGCTCTGGGAAGACGAGTCAGTCGCGAGGTTCGACGCGCGATTCTGGGGCGACTGATCCCTCAGGCGTGGTCGACGGTCCGGACCGGGTCGCTGCCCGCGGTGACCCGGACCGCGATCGTGGCCGCCTCTACCCGGTTGCTCACGCCGAGCTTGTCGAGGATGTGGGTGACGTGGACGCTCGCCGTCTTGGGACTGATGAACAGCGTCTCGGCGATCTCCGCATTCGAACGGCCGGCCGCGACGAGCTCGAGGACCTCCCACTCCCGGGCCGATAGGCCGAGGATCTTGGCTGGATCGGCCGCGGCCGGCGTCGCCCCGGCCGGCTCCTCGGCGGCGGCGGCCGCTGCTGCTGACGCGGAAGCGGGCACCTCAAGCGGGATCCGGGACCGCGTCGCCACCGCCTCGATCGCGGTTTGGAGCGGGACCGCCCCGAGGGAGTAGGCCGCGACGTGAGCCTCGCGTAGCAGCCGGGCGGCCTCGTCTCGCGGACCGCGCGCTAGGAGAATGGCCTCCGCAGCGCGGGCCCGAGCCTGGGCCGCGGCGAACGGCATCGGAACCCGATCCCAGGCCTCGGCCGCGGCCAGCCAGGCAGCGGCGTCGGAGCGTCCCTCGAGGCGCGTTCGCTCTGCCTCGACGGTCGCGACAGCCGCGGTGACCGAAGGGGTTGGCGTCGCGCCAATCGGGCTGTCAGCCGCGAGCGCCCGCGCCTGGTCGACGAGTCCCGTGGCCGCCGCCTGTGCCGCCGCCACCGCCGGCGGGTCCCGGAAGGCGCGTCCGTGGTCGGCGAGGTTGGCCGCGGCGGTCAGACCTAGAACGAGAAGCGGGGCGACGAGCAGGATCTCGTCGCTGCCGGCGAACTGAGCGAGCGCCGCCTCGACGGCGTTGAGAGCATCGGCTGGCCGCCGGTCGGCAAGCGCCGCCTCCGCCGTGGCCTGGAGGAGGTAGGCCTGGACGTCAGGGTCAATGTCTCCAGTGGCTAGCTCTTCGGCGCCGGCTAGCTCGGTTGCGGCCGCCTCGAATTGCCCGCGAGCCGTCAGGAACATGACTCGCGTCGCCCGGAGGTAGATCGCGCTGGACGTGTCGTCGCCGCCATCCCGGCCCACGGCCGTCATGAGGTCCGCCTCGTCCCAGCGTCCCGAGCGCATGAGAATGTCGCCGGCGCTCGCGCGCATGCCGGCCCCGTATCGGCGCTCGAGGCCGACCCTCGCGGCTGTCGTCAAGCCATCCGCCGCGACCCGCAGACCTTCTTCGAACCGATCCGTCTGGCTGAGGAAGAACGCGAGGTTGTGCTGCGCGCCGAGCTGGGCGTCGAGCGCCCCTGTCTCGCGGGCGATCCTGACGGCGACTCGCAGGTGATCGAGCCCGGCATCGACATCGCCGAGGCCCACGAGGTCCATCCCGAGGAGATTGAGCAACCGCGGCTCGCCCTCGTGGGATCCCGTCGCACGCAGCGTGCTGAGGGCCTCCTCGGTGATCTCGCGGGACTCCCGGTAGCGGCCCGCCGCCGGCAATGTCGCGGCGAGACCGCCGAGCACCCGCGCCCGCTCGACCGACGGCGGTTCAGCGGGGACCAGGGCGACGGCCGCCCGATATTCGTTGACCGCGATCTGGGTCTGGCCCGTGGTCCAGAGGAAGAAGGCGAGCTTCGAACGCATGACCCCTGCTCGAGTGGGCTCGGCCTTTTCGTCCACGGCGGCGAGCATTTCTCGGGCCAGTTCCACTGCGAGGCTGCCCTGACCATCGCGATCGGCGGCCTGCGAGGCGCGGTCGAGGAGGGTCGCGCGGTCCACTCCGGCGAGTGCCCCCGGCTCGGTGACGCGATCCCAGAGGTCGATGGCGCGCCGGAGGTGGCGCAGCGCGTCGGCGTGGGCGTGGACGGCCGTCGCCGCGTCGGCGGCCTCGACGGACGCCCTGAGTGACTCGGCGAGGTTGTCGGCCGCGAACCAGTGGTGGGCGAGTTCGGCGGCCGTTCCCCGGCGCTCTCGTGCGCCGGTTCCATCCCTTGCGGCGGGTTCGGCGAGCCAGTGGGCGACGTCGTTGTGCAGGCGTCGCCGCTCGCCGGGCAGCAGGTCGGCGTAGACGACCTCCGCGAGCAGCGCATGGCGGAGACGGTAGGTCCCGGCCCGGTCGTCCACCTCAAGCACGTGGCGGGCGACCGCCTCGCGGATCGCCTCGACCAGCTCGCCTTCTGGCAGATCCGTGACTGTCGTGAGGAGTTCTTCGTCGGCCCGCGAGCCAGCGACGGCGACCGCGCCGAGAACGCGCTGAGCGGCCTCCGACAGTCGCGCCACGCGGCCGATGAGGATGTCGCGGAGCGAGCGCGGCATCGCGCCTGGGTCCGGGTCGACATCGTCAGCGCCGAGCCGGCTCGCGACGATCTCCTCGGCGAAGAACGGATTCCCCTCCGACCGGGCGTGGATCCGCTCCACGACGCCGCGCGCCGGCCGGTGGCCGAGGATGGCGGCGAGTTGTTCGCGCTGCTCGCCGAGATCGAGCGGCCGGAGATCCAGCCGTTCTACAGTGGGATTCCGAGCAATCTCGGCCAGCCTGACGAGGAGCGGGTGGCCGCGCTCGATGTCCTCGGAGCGGAACGTCGCCACAACCACGACACGCCCTTGCGTGAGGTTACGGGCCAGGAACCCCAGGAGGTCGCGGGTCGCGGGATCGCTCCAGTGCAGATCCTCGAGCACGAGGACGAGCGGTCGGTCGCTGCTCAGGCGATCGACCAGTGCGAGCGTGAGCTCGAACAGCCGGGCCTGATCGGTCGCGCCACCGGGCGTCGGCGTAGCGGTGCTGGAAGCGACGGCATCGGCGGCGCCACTCGCCGCGGCAGCGCCCTCGTCGGGTGGTGTCAGGAAGCGGGCGAAACCCGGGGCGACCGCGGCAAGCTCCGGCCCGACCTCGCCGAGGAGCGCGGCAAGGGCGTCGGGCTGCAGTTCTCGACCGAGTGCCCGGAGCGCCTCGAGGAAGGGACCATACGGAATGCCGTCGCCACCAAGATCCACGCAGCCACCGATGAGGACCCGAGCCCCGGACTCTCGGGCTCCGGCGGCAAACTCGTCGACCAGCCGCGTCTTGCCGAGGCCCGCGTCACCGCCGATGAGGACGATCGTGGGCGTGCCCGCCTCGGCCCGCCGCACAGCAGCGGCGAGCGCCGCGAGTTCGGTCGCACGCCCGACGAGGATCGGGCTCGATAGGGTGCCCGGCATGCGGGCGATGATATTCCCGTGCCGTCTCAACGGGAACTCCCGTCGAGCGTCTTCAGTTCGTCGCGGCGAGCCTGACCATCAGGCGGAGGTTGCCGTTCGGACCCACGCAGGTCTGGAGGGTCATGCTCGGCTTGGATTGGGCTGCCCAGGCCCACGCCGCCGCAGTCGTCGGAGGGACGACCTTCCACCAGATCACCGAGTAGGTCCGGACACGCCCGCTGCTATCGGCGTAGACGACCTGCATGCCCTTCTTCAAGCGTCCCTGTACATACGCGTCGTGGAGTGGCTTGAAAACGCTGTGGGCGTGGCCCATGAGGTAGACGTTGTTCCGTCCGGCACAGCCCCAGCGGTAGACCAGGTTGTCCGGCGGACGGCTTCGTGAACAGGGGAACCCGCTGACCGACCGATTGATTCCGAGCGACGGGATCCAGACGTGGTTCCGGCCGCTGTAGGAGGAGGCGATCCGCGCCGTCGATGCTGTGACCGTCGTCTCGCGGGCCGCTGGCGTGAGCTCGGGCCGAACGGTAGCGCCACGGCTCAACGACGGACGAACGTGCTCCTGGCTCGAAATGGCGCCGTCGTCTTCGGGGAGCGCCCGCGGCGGTGCAGTCTGCCCGGCCCGGTGGGCTGCCAGGTGGGCGCTGGACCGGGGCGATCCCGCGTGAACGCGTGTGGGCGCGGCGACGGCAGCCTCGCTCCGTCCGGGAGTCCCGCGCGCGGCGATGGCCAGCCCCGCTGCATCCCCGGCAAGCACCAGCGCGAGCACCAGGGGCAGCAGGAGACGGCGGTGGGAGAGCGTGGGGAGAGCCATGGCCTGAGGATCGGCGGCTCACCCGCTCGCCTCCGTGGCCCGGTCGTCCCGACCGCTACGTGACGATGGGGCCGGTCCTGCGTCCTTAGGACTACATCAGATGCCCCTGAACCGCCCCGCGTCGCCCCGGACCGTCCCGGCCGGGATCAGTCGCCGGTCCCGGCTGCCTCGGTGATGGCCGCGCGGAGCGCCGCCTTGAACTCAGGCGCCCACGGACCGGCGCTCGCGACGACGAATGGGGACGCCTCGATCGACTCGAATGTCGCCGGGTCCGTCGCGTACGACGCCGCGCAGCCGTCGACGGTCTGGCGGAGCCGTTCGAAGCTAGCGCGGTTGCGGAAGATGTAGAAGTACAGGCGCGTGGGACGGTCTTGGTCCAGGCCGTGCGCGTCGAGCCCGATCGCCGTCTGCTTGAGCGTGAGGTCGTCACAGCCGGCGTCGCCGGACACGATGTGTTCGATCTCGATCCCGCGCTTCACGACCTCGCCGGCGAGCCCCTGGAAGTCGGCAGGCGTCGGGGCCGGTGGGCTGGCCGTCAGGCCACAGCCGGCAACGCCCACAAGGACCGCGATCAACAGGACGCCACGGTTGACGGCGGACACCAGGGAGCCGCGCCCAGGCGTGGTGAGGGACATTGATCTGAGGCTACCATCGGACGCCCGGCCGCGCCCGCGTCGGCTCCGGTCAGCCGCCGCGGGCCCGGCGCTTGGCCTCGCGCAGCCTGGCGATCGTATCGGCCGGATCGTCGGCGACCGGCGCGGGCGCCGGCGCAGCTGGCGCGCGATCGACCGCCGCGGGCGGCGGTGCGACGGGCGTCGAAGGCGGCACAGGCGGCGCCATCGGACGGTTCGTGTCGGCTTCGCCCGCTCTGCCTGTCGACGGGGCAGGTGCCGCGCCCGCGACTGGCGGGGTCGCGGCCGCCGGTGCCGCGACTGTCGGCTCGCTGCTCGCCGCGACGTCGCCGCGAAGGATCGCGGCCCGAGCCGATGACCCAGCAGCGCGGTCGCGCGCGGCGAGCATCCCGGCTACCTCGACCGGCCGCGGGGCGACGCTGGCGCGCCGTCGCCAGCCGCCGGCGAGCCAGCGTCGGGCGTCGGCCAGCTCTCGCCGTCCAATGGATACCCGGCGAAGCGCGATATCGAGCGGCCACAGGATAAGGGCGAGGATCAGCAGGGTCGGCCACAGGTCGGCGTACGTGTCGGTCGTCGCGAGGTCGTGGGTCCAGGGCTGAGCCGCGGTTTCGATTGCGCGGCCGCCCGTTGCTGACCGGAGCGTGGCAAGGAAGGGCTCGTTCGACCCGAGTAGGCGGTATTCGGCCGGCGTCGGCGCCACGAGGCCGAGCGTGCGCCCGAGCGGCGTCGAGCCCGGGCGCGTCTGCGACACCCGGACGATGTACGCCCCGGCGTCGATCTCGCCGAGTGGTGCCTCGTAGACGCCTGGAGCGATCTGGGCCAGCTCGACCGCCCTCGATGTCAGGTCGGGGGCCGTGATCGCCACGCCTGTCGTGTAGAAGTCGCGCGGTGAGCCGTCCTCCGCGACGCTCTCGACCCGCAGCTTGGTCGTGGCGCCCTCGGTGACGAGCGACGCCTCGATGCCGCCGGTCTCCTCGCCGGGGAACGTCCAGCCGACGAGTTGGCTGAAGAACTTGGTGAACCCGTCCCAGCCGACCCAGCTGCGCGCCCAGCGACCCGTCGAGTCGGACGTCCACGCAACGGCTCGGCCCAGTCCGAACTGCCACTGGGCGAGGAGCGGGTCGTCCCGGGCCGTGACGAGAACGGTCTGCGCGGCGGGCTTGGCCGTGGTCCCGTTGTAGCCGAGCAGCTGGGGAAAGCCCTGGTCGAGCCCGCGCAGAATCGGCGACGAGGAGGTGATGATCGGGTGGAAGGTCTCCTCGACGATCTGCTGGCCGGAGACCTGCTGCGTCTCCTTCAGGAAGATGTCCGGGATGCTCGCGGGATTCGCCGCGTCATAGAAGCGCCCGCCGCCGGACTTCGCCAGGCCCTCGAGGAACGGGTTCGAGCCGCCGCCCGCCCCGACCGTCGACAGGGTGATGCCGGCCGCCTTCATCCTCGCGATGATCGCGTCGTACTGGCCGGAGCTCGACCAGCCGTCCGTCAACAGGATGATGTGGCGCCGCGTGGCGACGGTGTCCTCGAGGGAGTCGACCGCCTGCTCGAGGCCGGTGAAGATGTTCGTCTGGCCAAGCGGCTGGATGCCGGCGACGCTGCCCTGGAGGTCAGCGATCCCGCCAAGCGGCTGGGTCCGGACGACCCAGTGGGCCGACTCGTCGAACGCCACCACGCCGAGCTCGTCCCGGGCCGTCATCGCCGCGGCCGCCCGAAGGATCGCCTCCTTGCCGATGTCGACTTTCCGGACGTTCGAGCCGCCCCCGCCGCCGCCCATCCCGCCGTCGAAGCTGTTGCAATGGCAGGCGTCCATCGAGCCCGACTTGTCGATGACGACCACGAGCGCGATGTCGGGCTGCTTTTGCCGGTCGCGGACGCCCATGTCGACCGGGAGGGTCTCCTCGATCGGGGTGTTCTCGTAGCCGCCGGCGCCGTAGCTCCGCGGCCCGCCGATCATCACGAGGCCCTTGCCGAGATCGCGGACGTAGACCTGGAGGGCGGCCATCTGGCGCTCGGTCAGTGACGGCCGCGGCACATCGACGAGGACGATCGAGTCGTAGGACGCGAGCTGGAGCGGATCCGCCGACAGGCCGGCGGCGGCTACCGTGTCGACGTCCTGGCGCTCGACTTCGAGGGCCGAAACCAGCTCGGCGGCGACTCCCTCGTCGCCCGCGACCACGAGGATCCGCGGCTCGCCCTTGACGATCGTGTTCGAGTCGGCCCGATCGTTCTGGCTGAACGTGTTCTGGGCCGCCTCCACGACGGCGCGGAAACGAACGAAGCCCGCCTCCTCGGGCGTGACGTTGTCGAAAGCGACCTTGTTCGAGCCCTGCTCGAGATCGACCCGCTCGATTGCGACCTGCTCGCCGTTCGCAAACAGGCGGACGGTCGCGGGCTGAGCCACCGTCGATTGGATGTCCGCTACCACCTCGATCGCCTCACCCAGTCGCGACGTCGAGGGTGTCGTCAGCCGCTCGATCAGGACCTCTGGCGCCGATCCGAGGCCGATGACCTTTGTCTCGACCTGGACCCCGCGTGCCGCCGCGAGGGCGGCCTCGGCCTGGCCCTGACCCGTGGTGTCATTCCCGTCGGAGAGCAGGACGATTCGCTTCTGGGCATCGTCCGGGAAGAGCGCGGAGGCGAGGCGGAGAGCCGCCCCGATGTCGGTGGCGGATCGGACCGGCGTCGACGCGATTCGGTCGATCTCGCGGAGCTCGGCCGGAAGGCGCTCGACTAGTGCGCCCTTCCCGAAACCCACGATTCCCGCCGCGTCCCCCTCGGGCATGAGGGCCAGAGTGTCGCGGACGAATGCGAGGGCCTCGTCGCGGCCCGCCTCGCCGACCGAATCGGACAGGTCGACGACGAAGACGGTGGCCAGGCGGTCGACCGGGAGGACGAGCCTGAAGCCCGCGAGGGCGAAGACGAGTGCGGTCAGCAGCAGCGTCCGGACGACGAGCGCAATGCGCCGCCGGCCGATGCCCGTCCGTCGCCGCGCAGCGGCATACAGCGCAAACGTCAGGCCGAGAGCGGGGATGAGAAGGAGCAGTGCGAGCGGCGCGTCGAAGGCGATGCCCACGTCAGGCATTCCCTCGCGCGGGCCGCCGGACCCGGCTCGACAGGCCGCGCCACGCCCGGGTCACGACGTCGCGGTGATACAAGGCCCACTCGACGCACAGGCCGACGAGCACGATCAGGACGATCGGGAACCAGAGCTCGTCGCGGGCCGGTGGCCGCGACGCAACAGCCGCGCTAGGTGCCGCCGACGCACCGGGGGCGGCCGATCCCCCCGGGACCGCTCCTGCGCGGCCGAGCTGCTCGAGGACCGCGGCGGATCCGGGCGTGATCGTCGATTTCGGCAACATCGAACAGGTCGACCGCGAATTGGACGGGGGCGTTCGGGTCGACGCGTCCGGTTCCGGCGGTGGCGCCCGATGCGCGCGGGGTCGCCGACGGCAACGGTGTCTGCGACGGCGTCGGCGGCGGACTCCCGGACGCGTCCGTGGGGGCGGGCCGGACCGCCGTGGCCACGTAGACACCCAGGAGGTCCGTCTGGGTGAACGTGACGCTGCTCCCGCCGGCGATACCCGGAGCGAGCTCGACGACCGATCCGTCCGGCCGCTCGATCCGCAATCCCGTGGCTCCCGTCGGGATGGGCAGGGAGACCGGGTCGCCGGGCTTGACGGCATCGGCCGGCGCGGCGCTGCCGCCCATCAGCTCGCCGGTGAGATTCGCGATGAGAATGGGAAACGCCACCTGCAGGGGCAGGTCCGACCGGCGCGGCTCGAACGCGAGCACGGCGCTCGGGACGCCTGCCCGGAGGCCCGCGTAAAGCAGCGGCGCGCCCCTCGGCCCCGGGACCACCGATCGCGCCCAGGCCGGCAGCTCGAGCCGCGCCGCCTCGGCGATGTGGATGGTCGAGAGGTCGACATAGCGGAGGATCGGCTCGTCGGGCGAGAGCGTTCCGATGCCGGGGTTCGTCAGTTTGCCCGTGACCGTGCCGATCGAGCTCGTCCGCGGTGGCGCTATCACGAGCGTCGGCGTGCTCGGCAGGGTCGCCGGGACGAACCCTTCGAAGATGATCAGGTCCCAATCCGTGCCGTCGCGGCGCTGCGCGTCGGCCGGATAGCGATCCGGTTTGACGCCGAACAGGCTCGTGTTGGGGAGGTACGAGAGCGCGGTCTCGAGATACGGATCCCCGTCCCCGACGAGGAGGATCTCCCGCGGTCGATCCGGCGGCACGATGGCCCAGGCGCGATCGTCCGCGGCGAGCTGGTCAGGCGGCGCTGATGGGTCGGACGAAGGGTCGGCCGCGACGAGACGGACCTCGACGACCCCGACGCCCAGGTCCACATCATCGATGATGACGTCCGCCCGCTGTTGGGCTCCGATCCTCACCTCCCGGGCCTCGAGGAGGCGCCCGTCACCCCACACTTCGAGCCGCCGCACGGCCGCCTCGAGATCGAGGTTGGCCATGCTCACGAAGACCGATCGGGTGACTGCCGACGGCGCGGTCCGGACGGCGAGGGCGACGATCGCCTGGTTGCGGCTCCCGCGCTCGCTGCCGACCCGGAGAACCCGAACCTTGGCATCGACCGCAGTCGTCGGGATCGATGTCAGGGCGGCGTCGGTCGCAATGAGCACCTCGGCGTCACCCGACTGCGAGGCTAGCTCCGAGGCGAGCTCCAGGGCATCGCTCAGGTCTCCCGCAGCCGTGGTCGGCCGAATTCGACTCAATCGCGAGCCGGACTCGCCCGATGTCGGTCGAGCCCGCAGCGACGATCCGGGCCGTCCGCCCGGCCTCCACTACGCTGACCTTACCGCCGGCCGGCAGGTCCCGCAGGGCGGCGAGCGCCGCGTCCTTCGCCGCCGAGAGTCGGTTCGGAGACAGGTCGGTGGCGCCCATGCTCGCCGACGTGTCGACGACGAGCACGATGTCCCGGGCCAGCCCGGCCGGCCGCTCGATGAACGGCCGCGCCGCCAGCAGCACGAGGATGAGGACGAGGAGCAGCTGCAGCAGGAATAGGAGACTCCGCCGGAGCCGCTGCCACGGTGCGTTGGCTTCCACATCCGCCACGAGTCGGTGCCACAGCAGGGTCGAAGGGACGACCCGCTCCTCGCGTCGCAGCTTCAGCAGATACATCGCCACGACGGCCGGCACAAAGAGGAGCCCGAGCAACGCGAGCGGCGTCGTCAGAGGCATCAGCGCAGGCTCAGCCGAGCACCCGTCGCCGTTGGAGCTCGGCGAAGATCAGGTCGTTGAGCGGGACGTCCGAGGACAGGTCCACGTAGCTCGCGCGCCGTCGGGCCGCGAGGTCCGCGAACAATTCCTTCCACGCAGCGAGGCGTGAGCGATACGCGTCGAGCGTCGCGAGGTCGGCCGTGATGTCCACGCCGTCGCCCGTTTCGGTATCGACTAGCCGCAGGTCCCCCTCGAGCTGCGGGTCGAGCTCGTCGGGCGACAGGATGTGGAGCACGATCAGCTCCGACCGAGTGGCCGCGAGCTCGCGGATCACGCGATCGGCCGCAGGATCGAGAAGATCGGACATCAGGACCACGACGCCGCGACCGCGAAGCTGAGCGGCCGCGTGGCGGGCCGCGGCGACGAGATCCGTCGGTCCCGCGGCCGGCTGGATCGACGACAGGTTGGAGAGCAGCCGGAACACTCGCCCGGTGCCGCGAAGTGGCGCCTGGCGGCGGCTTGCCCGGCCGCCGAGTGCACTGACCGCCACGCGATCCTCGGAGGCCAGGCCGATGTACCCGAGCGCCGCCGCGGCCCGCTTGGCGAAGACGAGTTTCTCCGGGCGGCCGGTCGCCATCGAGGCCGACGTATCCAGGAGGATCGTGATCGTCACGTCCTCCTCCTCGACGAACAACTTGACGAAGAGCTTCTCGAGGCGGGCGTAGACGTTCCAGTCGAGCTGCCGCAGGTCGTCGCCGAGCGTGTAGTCGCGATAGTCGGCGAATTCGACGCTCTGACCCCGCTTGACGCTCCGCCGGCCGCCCTTCAGGCCGCCGCGAACGGGCGACCGCAGGAGTAGGAGGAGCCGCTCGAGCTGCCGCAGGAAGCCCTCGTCGAAGACCGTCGAATCGAGATCGTTGGGAAGGAACGCCGTCCGCGTTCCCTTGGGCGCGGCTGGGCTGGCCGTCGGCTGCGTCATCGCCGAATCGCCGCTGGATCGGTGCCCATGCCTAGCCTCGGCCCAGAGGACCGGGGCCGGTCATTCGACCGCCGGCGGGGCGACCGAGTCGAGGATCGCGCGGATCGTCGATTCCGTCGTGATCCCTTCGGCCTCGCCCTCGAAGTTGAGGATCATCCGATGCCGCAGCGAGGGCAGCGCCGCGGCCCGGATATCGTCGACTGACACATTGAAACGCCCGTCGAGGAGGGCGAAGATCTTGCCGGCTGTGACGAGCGCCTGGGCTCCCCGCGGTGATCCGCCGTAGCGGACGTATTCCTTCACGAGCTCGGGCGCCCGCGGCTGGTCGGGATGGCTGGCGGCGAGCACGCTGACGGCATACGCCGTGATGTGCGGAGCGATGGGCACAGCGCGAGCCAGGCGCTGCATCTCGACGATCTCCGTTGCGGTCGCGACTTTCTGCGCGGTCACGGACTCCGATCCGGTCGTGCGGTCCATGATCGTGATGAGGTCCTCCTCGGACGGAAAGGGGACCATGACCTTGAAGAGGAAGCGGTCGAGCTGTGCCTCCGGCAGGGGATACGTCCCTTCCATCTCCAGTGGGTTCTGGGTGGCCAGCACGAAAAACGGCGCATCGAGAGGGAAGCGTTGCCGCGCGACGGTGACCTGGTGCTCCTGCATAGCTTCGAGCAGGCTCGACTGGGTCTTCGGCGTCGCCCGGTTGATTTCGTCGGCAAGGACGAGATTGGCAAAGATAGGGCCGGGCTGGAAGCGGAATACGCGGGCGCCGCCTTCCTCGACCAGGATGTTCGTACCGGTGATGTCGGCCGGCATGAGGTCTGGCGTGAACTGGATCCGGTTGAAGGTGCAGTCGATGACATCGGCGATCGTTCGGACGAGCATCGTCTTGCCGAGACCCGGGACACCCTCGAGCAGCACGTGGCTGTTCGCGAGCAAACCCGTCAACGTCTGCCGGACGAGGTCACGCTGACCGACGATGACCCGACCGACTTCGCGCTCGATCGCTTGAGCGCGTTCGGCGAACGTCTCTGGCGAGATGTGGGCGGTGGAGGCGGCGTGGTCGGTCGTCGTCGATGCGTTCATCGGATCCTCCGGGTGGGTTCGCAGGGCGTCAGGCTCAATTCGACGGGTCGAGCGAGCTGAAGTAGTCCCTGACGAAGTCCTTCACGGACAGCGGGACGTAGTTGCGGTCGAGAGTCGTAAGGGCGTAGTCGTAGAAATCCCCGAAGACCTGCTGGTACGGCGTGAAGGCCCCGTTGTTGTCGCCCTGGCCCGTCTGGTTGCCTTGCTGGCTCTGCCCGTCCCCGCCGGTGCCGGCGACATAGGACGGATCACCGGGCTTGCCGAGCCGGTCGAACGGCGCGAAGATGCTCGACAGGTCCTCGCCCAGATCTCCGGGCCGGTTCGGGTTCGTCGGTCCCGCCGGGGCGCCGCTGTTGCTCGTGCCTGTTCCGAGGTGGCTGGCGCTGGACCCACCGCCCCCAATGGCGCCCTGGCCCTGGCCCTGGCCCTGGCCCTGGCCCTGGCCCTGACCCTGGCCCTGGCCCTGACCCTGGCCCTGGCCCTGGCCCTGGCCCTGGCCCTGGCCCTGACCCTGGCCCTGACCCTGCCCTGGCCCTGCCCGGTGCCGGGCCTCCGCCCTGCCCCTGGCCCTGCTGCCCGGTGCCCTGCTGGCCGGTGCCCTGCTGGCCGGTGCCCTGCTGGCCGGTGCCCTGTTGGCCGGTGCCCTGTTGGCCGGTGCCCTGTTGGCCGGTGCCCTGTTGGCCTTGCTGGCCCTGTCCCTGCTGGCCGGCGTTCGCTAGATTGCGGCGCGCGTCCTGGAGCTCGGACGCCGCCCGGGCCAGATCGCGATTGAGGTCGACGTTTCGTTCAGCGCCCTGGATGGCCTCACCGAGTCGATCCAGGGCCTCGCGGGCGGCGGCGTTGTTTCCCTGAGCGAGGCTCTGGGCGGCGTCCCGAAGGGCCGTGCCCGCGGCACCGCTCGCCTGGCTCGCCGCCGACTGCAGCTCCGCCAGCGCGGCCGCTAGCTCCCTGCGCTCGGCAGGAGTTAGCTGATCCAGCTTGTCGCCGAGCTCCTTGAGGTCGTCGGCGGCCTCCTTCGGGTCGCCGTCCTTGTTGGCGTTCGGCTGTCCGGTCGCGGCGCGAGACAGGGATCGGCTCAGGGAAGCGAGCGAGGATGCTCGTTGCTCGTTTGCCGGATCGAGTTGGGAACGGGCGCTCGTCTCGGCGCTCGAAACCTTGGCGAGGTTGAGCTTCAGGTCCTCCGGCCGCTCGCGCAGTCTGCCTGGCAAGGTCTCGCAACTCCTGGGCGAGCCGCGTCCGGGGGTCTTCCGGGTTCGTTCCCTTGGCCTCGAGGTCCTTGGCGATCTGGTCGATGCGATCGGCCTGCTTCTTAGCCTCTTCCCTGACGTTCTGCGCCTGGGCGATCGCGGCATCCTGAGAATTCGGCAGGAGAACGAGCGGGGCGAGCAGCAGGGCTCCGACCAACGCGATCGCCGCCGGAGTGCGTGACGTGCGCGGCCGGAAGAGGTTGGAGGGCACCAGCCGGATGGACGCAGCCGCGTCAGCGCGTTGGCGGCGCACAAAACGCTCCGTCTGAAGGGATTCGTCCGCCGGGTCATCATCCCGGGATGCCGTTTCCGTGGCCGGCGCGGCGAGTTCAGGAAAGCTCACGGCGAGTGCGAGCGCGCTCGCCACGCGGTCGCCGAGGTGCGCCTCCGCGTCGATCGCCAGCGCGGTCTCGCCGAGCGTCGGCCGGGCAAGGCCAGCCAGCCACACGAGGCCAACGAGTCCCATGACCGGGATGGCCGCAGCGATCGTGGGCAGGAGTTCGACCGGAATGATCCGGGCCAGGGTGAAGACGACGACCTCCGCGACCAGAACCGCCGCCGCCACGAGCCAGGCTCGGCGAACGATCCGGCGGAGCCACAATCGGCGGCGATACGGCCGCAGGTCGGCTCGTATGGCAAGCAATGCTGGATCGAGTGGACCGCTCAGGACTGCTCGCGGGTCCGGTAGCTCGGCAGCCGCGTTCAGTTGCCGCCGCGCGAGCGTTCGGCCCCGAGGGCGAAGGTTGAGTGACGGCATCAGGTGATCCTCCGGGACGGTCGCCGAAGGAACCCGCGTCGCCAACGGCGCGTGGGTGAAACCAGTTGCACTGACGCGATGATCAATACCGTCGAAAGCACGATCCAGGCGGCGACGCTCCGCGGCCAGAATGTGTCCCGACGGATCCCGAACGGCTGCACGGGAACGACATCGTTGATGACGGCCTTGTCCGGCAATGTGATGACTCTGTCCTGCGGAACCGCGAGGCCCGTGTCCGAAGGCAGGATCGTCGAACCGCCCGTCGCACCGCCGCCGATTCCGATGCTGATGGCGCCGTTGGTCACCTCGGCCAGGCGAGAGCACCAGCCACCGTAGCCGTCAGATGCGCCGCAGATGACGTCGTACTGAGCGGCGAATGGGTTGAACCACAGGAGGGCCTCGGGCGGGCGGCCCTTGATCGGCCCTATTCCCTGGTTAGCGAAGCCCACCTGGTTCGGCGCGACGCCCGCCATCTTCGTCCAGAACAGGACGATGAAGAGCGAGCCCATCGTCAGGGCCATGACGCCGAAGAAGGTCACGACCGTCGCCGCCTGGGTGCGCTGCATGAGCGCCGAAATGAAGAGGCCCAGAGAGCCGAGCCCGATCGCGGACGCGAACAGAACGGCGTATCCGCGCAGGACCTCTTCGGGCCCGACGCCGCCGAACACGAACACCATTGCCGTTAGCGGGATCGAGGCGACGATCAGGATGAACACGTAGATCAGGGCGCTGAGGAGCTTGCCGATGACGATTGCCAGCGAGGAGATCGGCGTGGCGGCCAGCATGTCGAGTGTCTGCTTCTCGCGCTCCAGGCTGATCGCCCCCGCCGTGAATGCCGGGGCGAGGAAGACGACGAGGAGCGTCTCGATGATCAGCAAGGCACCGAAGATCTCCTGGCCGATGAGGGAGGACGCGAACGCCGCCGAGCCTCCGAAGAGGGACCCGGAGTTCGCGTAGGTTCGTTCCGCGATGAGCTCCCAGGCCCAGGCGAAGCCCGCGAGGAAGAGCAGGTACAGAGTCAGAATCACGAACGCGCGGCGACCTCGCATCCGGCCCCGGAGCTCCTTGACACCGACCGCGATGACGCCGTTCAGGCCGAAACGGAGCCTGCGAAACGGCTGCGGCCGTCCGCGGCCTCGTTCGCGCGGCCTGACCGGTGTGACATCAGCGTCGGCGACGTCGGCGTCGGGATCGCGCAGCACGTCGGTCATCTCCGTCATCAGGCCACCCGCGCGTCTATCGGCGCTTGCCCGGACGTGACCTGAAGGAACAGCTCCTCGAGGTCACTGGCGGCCCGGGCGAAGCTGGCGACCCGGACGCCCGCGCCGATCGCGCGCGACAGGAGCGCCGCCGATTCGTCGTCATCGCCCCGGAATCCGAGCTCGATCTGGCCGTCATCCAGGATCGACGCCGAGGCAACCCGATCCTCCCGGGCGAAGTGCTCTCGGGCGGCCTCGATGGCCATCCCATCGCCCAGGACACGGACCCTCAGGACAGCTCCGTAGCGGAGCCGTTTCTCGATGTCCGCGACGCGTCCCTGAGCAAGGACCTGGCCGTGATCGACGATCGCGACGCTCGTACACAGCTCCTCGAGCTCAGGCAGGATGTGGCTGCTGATGACGATCGTCTTGCCGAGCGAGCGGAGCTCCCGGAGCAATTCCCGGAGTTCGACGCGGGCGCGCGGGTCGAGGCCGGACGCGGGCTCGTCGAGGAGCAGGACCTGCGGGTCATGGACCAGCGTGTGGGCGAGGCAGAGCCGTTGCTGCATCCCGCGCGACAGGCTCTGGACGTAGGCATCGCGCTTGTCGCCGAGATCGACGAGATCGAGCAAGTCGCCGATCATTCGCCGGCGACGATCGGCGGGAATGTTGTAGCAACGAGCGAAAAAGTCGAGGTACTCCCAGACCTTCATGTCGTCGTAGACGCCGAACACGTCTGGCATGAAGCCGAGGACGCGACGTGCATCGTCGGGGTTCCGCCGCACGGAAATGCCGGCTACCTCGGCGTCGCCGGACGTCGGGGAGAGCAGCGTCGCGAGAATCCGCAGTGTCGTGGTCTTACCGGCCCCGTTAGGTCCGACAAGGCCGAAGATCTCACCTTCCGCGATGTCGAGATCGAGACCGGCCACGGCGAGCGTCCCTGGGTATCGCTTGATGAGTCCCACGGTTCGAACGATGGCCGTCATCGGATGACCCCGTGAATTGCGACGCTGAACGACATCCCGACCTCGTTCGCGTGCTCGTTGACGAAGCGGACCTGGATCGTACCGGTCGCCGCGTCGACATAGGTCGCGGGGTCGGTCAGCTCGTACGTCATGCCCTGGTCGAGGTGGGGAAGCCGCACCCAGGTACCGGTCGTCAGATCGAGGACCTCGAGTTCGGGCAGTCCGTCGAAGCCGTTTGGAAGTGGCTCGCCTGGGAGGCATGCTTCGGCGCAGATCTCGGGCGGTACCACCGGCTCCACATCCGGCAGCGGGGCAATCGGCTTACCGCCGGGCCCGACCATCTGGCCGAATCCCATCGCCAGCAACACCTTCGTCGCCTCGAACGAACCCTTGAACGGGATTGGCCGGTAGGCGATCGTGACCGAGCCCTGGCCCAGGCTCATGTTGAAGGGATCCTTGTTGAAAATGGCCGCGTCCGCGGCGAGAACCGTGCTTCGGATCAGATCCGGGGTGAACGCGATCGTTCCGCTTGCGGTGAACGGGACCGGGATGTAGTACAGGACGTTCGCGGTGCGGGCCGGTTTCTGGCCCTGGACCTCGATGTCGAGCAGGCTGTTGCGACCCCACGCCAGGACGACCGCCCCGTCCGACGGCAGAGCGCCGAGGTTGCCAGTGAACCGGTCGTAGGTCAGCTGGCTGACGATCCGCTGACGGATCTGATCGCGGCGCTGTTTATCGTTGCTGGCCACGTTCTCGGGGGAGAAGCCCTGGCTAAACAGCTTGTCCGCCAGCCCCAGACCGAACTGGCTTGCGGCGAGCCGCAAGCTGACGGCGCCTTCGGCGCCCGGCGGGATGTCCGCCAGGACCACGACATTGCCACCGAGCACGACTGCCGGCGATTCGAGGACCATCGCCGAGTCGTTCCGGATCGTGCCGGTGATGACCCCATCGACGAGGCGCAGATCCGCGTGGATCCTCGGCACCTCCACGGGCGATTCCGCTCGCACCGTCCGGAGGGAGCCGAACCCGACGGACAGGTTCCGGACCCGTGCAGTATCACCCTGCACGACGTCGAGGAGGGCCCCCTGGCCAGCGAAGAAGTCACCAACGATTGGTGCCGACAGGAGTGCGCCGCCAGGGAGTGAGAGCTGGTACGTGCCCCTTGTCGGCGAAAAGACGCCGAGGTACACCTGGGCCGAGCCTTCGGTAGCGTCGGGAGCGCCGCGGACGATCGCGACCTCGTTGACGATCACATCGCTGCCGCGGAGGGCCGACCCGTAGCCGTAGGCTCCCACGGCGAAGATCGCGATGAGGGCCGGCATGGTCAGCCAAGCCCACTCGCGACGATCGAGGCGTCGAAGAATCAGGTAATTGACCGGGCCGATCAGGCCGATGTAACCGAGCAGCAGGATCAGCAGACCGCCAGTCGGGGGAAGGGCGAGGGCGGGGAGCTCGGAGACTGCGCCGACGATCTGGCTGTCGTCGCCCATCCCGATCTGGGCAGAGGCTCGGGGCGGGATCAGCGTCCGCCAGAGTGGCACTGTGACCTTCGATTCGGCGATCCAGCCGACCGTCGGATCGATCCCCAGAACCGTGACGGAACCACTGCCATAGTCGGCCTCGGCCGCCACGACCCGGTCGCCGGACGAGGCCAGGCTCCGTCCCCGCGTCAGTTCACCGGCCAGCGCCTGAACATCGGTCGCGGAGGCCGGGAGCTGGCCGAGGAGCGACGTCAGCGATTCCGGCGCGACGTCGATCGTCGTCGAGGGGCGGTAGGGAAGAATCTCGTCGGGGAACCCGGACAGCACGCCGGGCCCGGCCGTCCCGCCGACGATGATCAGCCGGCCCCCGAGTGCCAGCCAGCCACGGAGCGCCGCGATCTGGCGAGTCGTCAGGGTGTTGGTGTCGACGTCCTGCCAGATGAGCCGATCGAGAGCGGACCAGGCCTCGATCCGCTCGGGCAGGTCCGCGGGATCGAGCGGGATGATGATCGGCGCGAGGTTCTGCCCACCGTTGAGGTTCTGACCGCCTGGAAGCTGGATCCCCGCAACGATTCCCTGGGCCTCGGCGGCGACGACGCCGACAGTCAGCTGAGCGGCGTCGTGGACGGTGAACGCGACCTTCCGGCGAGCGACGACGGCGTCATTGGCGCCAACGAGAAGGACTTCGAGCTGCTGGCCGAACGATGGCGGCTGAGCGTGCAGGAGATAGGTCTTGTCGGACGGGCTTGGCAGATCGACCGGCAGGGAGAACCGGGTGCCACCCTGCGCCCCGCCCTGCAGCCGCAACTCTCCGACGATGGGGACGCCCTCGTTGGTGAGGCGCACCTCGATGGCGAGCCAGGAACCGATCCGGGCGTGGCCTTCGAGGAGAACCCGCGCCTCAAGCGAGGGGCCATCTGCGGCGGCCGCCGTTGCGGCAGCCGGCCCAGCGATCGCCCCAACGAGGACGCCGAAGAGCGCCACACGAGCAACGCGCGTTCGGGCTGACCGGGACACAGCGACTCCAGCGGCGGATGGCAAGGCGGTCCCAGCATCGACGCCCGACTCCCCCGAAAAGTTGCGTGCGCTGAACCTGCGAGCCGCGGGAGAAGCTATCGACGGCGGTGCCGCCGCCGCTATCGTACGATGGCCACGCGGCAGCACAGAGCCGGTGTGCCAGTCGTTCGTTCGGCCCCGGTCAATCGTTCGTCAGCCCCGGTCGGCCGATGTCCGCCGCCAATCGCGCTCGCTTTGAGGGAGGCCGTGCCCGAAGTCCGTCCGTTTCGTGCCCTGCGCTACGACCCCGAGTCGGTGGGCGACCTCGGCGCGGTGGTGGCACCGCCGTACGACGTGATCGGCGCAGAGGAGGCCGCGCGTCTTCTGGCCCGCCACCCGAAGAACGTCGTCCGCCTGGACCTGCCCAGCGTCGCCGCCGGCGACGAGCCTGACGAACGGTACCGGCGCGCGGCAAGGACCCTGGCCGCCTGGCGCTCGGATGGGACGTTCCACAAGGATCCCCGTGCTGCCGTCTATGTCTACGAGCAGACGTACCGCGTGCCGGGCACCGACACGGAGCGAACGCAGCGAGGCTTCTTCGGCCGGCTGCGACTCGAGTCGTTCGGTCCGGAGTCCGGCGTGCTCCCACACGAGCGCACCCTGGAGGGCCCGCGCGAGGATCGGTATCGCCTGCTGCGGGCGACGGGCGTCAATACCTCGCCCGTCGTCGGCCTCTACGAGGATGCGTCCGGGACGAGCGCAGCGATCCTCGCCACCATTGCCGGTGGACCGGCCACGATCGACCTCCGCGACGCGGACGAAGTTCGGCATCGGCTCTGGATCGCCGAATTAGAGGGCGACGCCGGCCAGCATGTCAGCGAGCTGATTGCCGCTGCCGGCGCCGGGCCCGTGACGATCGCCGACGGACACCATCGCTACGAGACTGCGCTCCGCTACCGGGACGAGCGGCGCATGTCGCGATCGTGCGAGGAGGATCCGGCCTTCGACTACCTGCTCATGCTGTTCCTCGAGACGACGTCCGAGCCGCTGACGGTGCTGCCGACGCACCGGCTCGTCCGAGGCCTGGGATCGGATGGGCTGGCCCGCCTGGCAGGTCCGCTCCTCGAGCTGTTCGAATCGCGGCCGGCCGGAATCGCAGAGCTGGAGCGCACGTTCGGCAATGGTCTGGCGAGCGGGGGTGCCGGACGCTTCGGGCTCTGGACACGGGACGGGGGATCGATCCTGACGGCCCGCCGCCATGCCTTTTCGGCGGATTCGGCCGGCGTAGCCCCGGCTGTCAGGCAGCTCGACGTCTGGCTGCTCGGCGTCGCGCTCGAGCGCCTCTTCGGGATCGACGATGCCGCCGTCGCGGGCGGGGAGCGAATTGCCTACACGAAGTCGATCAGTGAAGCGGTCGCCCGGGTAGGCAAGGACGAGGCAGATGCCGCGTTCCTGCTCGAACCGACGCCTGTGCCATCGATCACCGCCGTCGCCGGGTCGGGCGAGGTGATGCCCCAGAAGTCGACCTATTTCTACCCCAAGGCCCTGACCGGGCTCGTCATCAATCCACACGAGTGGTGAGGCAGTTTCTGATGGTGATCCGCCGATGACCGAGACGACCCCCGACCACATCCTCGCTCGCGCCCAGGCGTCGAGCCCGAATGGGCGCCCCGTCCGCAAGGATGAGATCGAGCTGCTCGACCGCGGCCTTTACATCGAATCCTGGCTGCCGGAGCGCAGATCGCGCCGCAAGCCCCTCCTCTTTGTTCACGGCGAGCTGACCGGTTCGTGGCTTTGGGAGCGGTACCTCGGCTACTTTGCCGGTCGTGGCTGGGAGGGCCACGCGCTCAACCTGCAGAACCACTTCTGGTCGCGAACCGCCGATCCGACCGAGCTGTCGTTCGACACGTACACGGAGGACGTCGTGGCGGCGCTCGAGCGCCTTGGGCCGTCCACGGTGATCATCGGCCACGGGATGGGCGGCCTGCTGGCACTCAAGGCAGCCGAACGGATGCCGATCGCAGGGATCGTCCTCATCTCGTCGGAGCTGCCGCGCGATCTGCGGGTGGCGGCCAGGTCACATGAGCTGCGCGAGATTCCGCCCGTCTTCGGCCGATCGCTCGTGGGTTGGGAGACCCTCCCCGAGAAGCTCCAGCGGGACCATCGCGACCTGACCATCGATGACGTCATGCGCATCCAGCACCTGCTCGGGCAGAAGCCGCATGAGAGCGGCGCAGCCCGCCGGCAGGTACTCCAGGGGATCTCGGTCGATCGGCGGCCGTTCGTGGAGATCCCGCGGCTTGTAATCGGCGGCGGACTCGACCAGACCGTGCCGGAAGAGGGGTCAGAGCGCCTCGCCGAGTGGCTTGGAGCGGAGTACGAGCCGTTCGGGGCACACTCCCACTACGGGCTCGTCATCGGTGAGCAGAGTCACCAGCAGGTGGCCGAAACGATCCGCAGCTTCCTCGACGCCAACCGCCTCTGAGATGGCGGTATGGGCCGGTGATTGGTATCATCCCGGTCGGCCGCGACCGCTCTGCCGGACGCGCTGCGGAGCCGCATTCGTCTAGAGGCCCAGGACACCGCCCTCTCAAGGCGGAGATCACCGGTTCGAATCCGGTATGCGGTACCAAACCAGAACATGAGCCCCGATCCATTCTTGGATTGGGGCCTCTTGTTGTCTAATCGTGTTTCAGCACCGTTGTGGCCACAGCACTGGAGGAAGCCATGCCGCCATCGGAGCCCACGAGCGCGCCCGCACCGGAACCGGTCGTGTCGCTCGCCGATCCTCGTGCCGTCCAGATCATGTCCACCGAGCACTGGAGCCTGCTCACGTCCCGATCCCTCGCCTACAACGAGGCCTTCACTCGCGGCGGGATGTTCCTCACCTTCCTGTCCACGTCGTTCGTGGCGCTGGCGCTCGTCGCCCAGGCGATGACGTTCGGCGACGCGTTCCTGACGGTCGCGGCCGTAGTTCTCGCCTTCGACCTGGTCATCGGTGTTGCGACCTACGGTCGGATCAACGGTGCAAACGTTGACGACCTGCGCGCTGTCTATGGCATGGCCCGCATCCGACACGGATATACGGAGATCGCGCCGATCGTGGCTCCGTACTTCACCTCGGCCACTCACGACGACCTCAGCGTCGGTTCTCAGCGCTTACGGCAGCCCGTCCAGCAGCGGGCTCGGCCTGCTCCTCTACGGGCTGACGACGTCGGGCGGGATGATCGCTCTCATCACGTCGATGGTCGGCGGGGTCCTTGCCGCGGTGCTCAGCCTGATCATTGGCGTGTCCGGTGGGCTGGCGGTCTGGGTCGGCGTCGGCGGTGGTGTGCTCGTCTTCGCGATCCTCTACGGACTGACAGCCGGAAGCGTCACGCGCCACCAGGAGAAGCTCACCGCCCTGTTTCCGGCGCCCGACGCGGAACATGATTCCTAGCCGACGACTACCGTTTGGCAATGGCTACTCAGCATCAGTCGATTCGCCGGTTCTATGACGGGTGGCAGCAGTACAACGAGCGCCTTGTTGGCGTAATCCGTCCGATGTCGATGGATCAGCTGAAACTTCGCCCCGCTCCTGAGAGGGCGCCGATCTGGGCGACGGTTGGCCATACGGCTGGCGTCCGCGTCTTCTGGCTCTGCGGCGTCTTCAAGGAGCCCGGCGCCGAAACGACGCCGTTTCCGGATCCGAACGCCGACGGCTGGGAGGACGACGAAGACCACCCGCGCAACGCCGATGAACTGGTCACGGCGCTTGAGACGACCTGGGCGATTGTCGACAGATGCCTCGATCGCTGGACGCCCGACATGCTCAGCGAGCCGTTCACGCGCGAGTACGCGGGCAAGCAGCAGATCCACACTCGCCAATCGGTGATCATGCGGCTCCTCAGCCACGACGCCTACCACTGCGGCGAGCTCTCGCAGACGCTCGGCATCCTCAAGCTCCCCCAGATCGACCTATGGGCGCCGCAGGCCTACATCGACGCCGGCGGCGAGGGCTAGCGGCGGGCTAGGCGAGGCCGCGGGCTGCCCAGGCCCGAGCCGTGACCACGAAGGGTGCGCTCGGGAGGAGGGCGCGGCAGGTTTCCCTCAGCTCGACCTGCCGATCGGGGTCAAGGCCGGCCACGTAGGATCCCGCCGGGCCGACGCCGCGGGTGTACGGCTCCCACCACTCTTCGAAGCTCGAATGCTCGAGGCTCGCCGAGACGACCGTTTCCTCGATGTCGCGCAGCCCCGCAGCCTCGTAGAGCTCCGCCAGGTGGCCTTCGCGGGCACCCGCGAGCTGCGATTCATCGTCAATTCCGGGGTCGAGCTCCCGAGCCACTCGCCAGAACAGGCTGAGCGGCCCTTGACCGCCGCCGTGATCCCAGACGCATGCGGCGACGACACCATTCCGCCGCGTCACCCGCGCCATCTCGCCCAGGCCCGCGACCGGATCGGCCATGAAGTGGACGACGAGCTGGGCGAGGGCCGCATCGAACGAGTTGTCAGGGAATGGCAGATGCTCAGCGGACGCCCGTTGGACGCTGACCCCGGGGTAGCGCGATCGAGCAGCGGCGACGAACGGCTCGGAGGGGTCGACGGCGGCCACGGCCGCCGACCCGAGCCGAGCGACCAGCTCAGCCGTCAGAGCCCCGGGACCGCAGCCGACGTCGAGCACCCGTTGGCCGTCGCGCACTCCGGCGAGGTTCGCAAGCTGCGGGGAAAGCAGAAGCGAGTACCTGCCCATGAAGCGGTCATACGCCTCGGCGGCGACATCGAAGCTCACCGAGCGGAATCTACCGTCCCGCACGCCGGCGTAACGACCAGCGTCGGATACTCGGTCGTGCCCGTAAATGTCGAGGCAGGCGAGACGCTCGCGAGACGCCGCTGTGAGGCAATCGGCGCGTCGCCCGGCTGAACCGGTCATGACTGACCTCGCGCCGGGACCAGCCGGGGAGGACAGCCATGGCCAACCTCGACCAGGCGAAGCTTGCTGCCACGTTGCGCCGGCGCAAGGCGTCGTGGGCGGCCGCTCCCAATGTGGTTACCGGGATGGATGCGGCGGCCCGTGCGGGTCTGCTCGGAGTGGTCGTCGACCGGCAGGACGTCCGTGCTCTCACGCGCACGGCCAGGGCTCGAGCGGCGCGGGCGGGTGCCGCGGTTGCCGCTGCTCCGCCGGCCATCGACTGGCGGAACATGGCCGGGCGGAGTTACGTGACTACGGTGAAGGACCAGGGAGGGTGCGGCTCGTGCGTCTCCTTCTGCTCCTGCGCCACGCTGGAATCGATGCTGATGATCAAGCGCGGCGTTACCGCGGATCTGTCCGAGGCCGATCTCCACTTCTGTAGCTCACATGGCGCTAATTGCGGTGGCTGGTGGCCGAGCGATGCGATGGGACAGCTGCAATCCCGCGGTACGCCGGATGACACGTGCTTCCCGTACTCGACCGCGTTTGACGCTGCCGGCAATCCGCACTGCACGACGTGTGTCGATCGAGACAAGCGCGCGTTCAAGATCACCGGCTCGACGGTCCTGGCGACGACTGCGCAGCGCAAGGCGTGGCTGGCGTCGAACGGTCCCGTATCCGCCGTCTTTCACGTCTACGACGACTTCTTCTCGTACTCGACTGGGGTCTACAGCCACCTGACCGGAGGTCATGCGGGCTATCACTGCGTGGAAGTCATCGGTTACTCCGACGCCGAGGGTTGCTGGATCGCCAAGAACTCTTGGGGGCCGGGTTGGGGCGACAGAGGCTTCTTCAAGATCGCGTACGGCCAGTGCGGGATCGACGAGACGAGCAACGACCGGGACCCGAGCGGAACGCTGAACCGCTTCCCGATGTGGGGGATCAACGACGTCGTCGTCCCAACCAGTCCGGCCAAATGGAGCGGCTGGGAAGACCTTGGCGGAGTCATCCTCGACGGGCCTGCAGCAGCGTCATGGGCCGCCAATCGGCTGGACGTCTTTGCCACCGGCGCGGACAACGCGATGCATCACAAGTGGTGGGACGGGACCGCCTGGCGCGGCTGGGAGAACCTGGGCGGCGTGCTCGAGGACGGGCCTGCGGCCGTATCGTGGGGCTCGAACAGGATCGACTGCTTCGTCCGCGGTATCGACAATCGCCTGTATCACAAATGGTGGGATGGGACCGCCTGGCGCGGCTGGGAGAGCCTCGGCGGACTCATCACCTCCGGCCCGGCGGTCGCCTCCTGGGGATCGAATCGGCTGGACGTTTTCGCGAAAGGCGCGGACAACGCGCTGTGGCACCTCTGGTGGGACGGGACCGCCTGGCGCGGCTGGGAGAGCCTCGGAGGCGTGATTGACGATGGCCCGGCAGCCGTGTCATGGGGCGCCAACCGCATCGACTGCTTCGCTCGTGGTATGGACAACCATCTCCATCATCGATGGTTCGACGGAACTGCGTGGCGTGGATGGGACGATCTCGGCGGGATCATCACCGGCGGACCGGCGGCGTCCTCCTGGGCGTCAGGGCGGCTGGACGTATTCGCCAAGGGCACCAACAACGCGCTCTATCACAAGTGGTTCGATGGTTCGTGGCATGACTGGGAAGGTCTTGGCGGAATGATCGACGACAATCCGGCCGCGGTCTCGTGGGCCAGGGACCGCATCGACGTCTTTGCTCGCGGCATGGACAACCACATGCATCACAAGTGGTGGGGATAAGCTGGTCGGCGATGACGGCCGACAGGCGCCTCGAACTTCAGGCAACACCCGGCGTCGTCGAGATCGAGCTTCCCGAGTCGCCAACGACCGGGTTCGTGTGGCGACTCGTCGATCCTCCGCCGGGGGTGCGCGAGATCGACCGGGAGTTTCGCTCCGAGGCGGATGACCTCGTGGTCGGTGGATCCGGCACGCGTGTCTTCTGCATCGAGATGCCGACGCCCGGCCACTACGAGCTGGAGTTTGAGTTGAAGCGGCCGTGGGAAGCCCAGCCGCGCGAGCGTGCCGTGGTCGTGCTCGACGTTTCCGAGGCCGAAAGCTGAGCGATCGCCGACACCGCTGACGGCCGGACTATCTCGATCGAGACCGGGACCCGGCTACCCCGATCCCGGCGCGATGTTCTGGTTGAAGCGGAACATGTTGGACGGGTCGTAATCGGCCTTCAGAGCCGCTAATCGCCGGTAGCGATCGCGACCGTAGGCCGCGGCCAGTTCGTCTCGGGACGTGTCGTCACCGAGATAGTTCACGTACCCACCCGACGCGAAGGGCGCGAGTGCGTCGGCATACGCCCGTGCCCAGCTGACGTGACGGTCCGGGTCGCCGGGGTCCTCCCAGATCGCCAGCGCGCTGGCGTTGTAGCGAGCCCCTCGCTGGCCGAAGGCGGTGTCATCGTCGGGGACTCGACGGACCGCACCGTGCGGCGCCTCGATGAGGATCGCCGAATGATCGGACGTGACGGCGTCGAAGGAGGCGACCGTCGCATCGATGATTTCGTCAGGCATGTCCCCGAGAAAGTCGCCCTTCCAGTAGTTCTGGAGCCCGAACGGGATCTCCGCAAAGATCTGTTGCACATCGGTGTATCGCATCGGACGAATGCCGTCGTCGAGCGGTGGCCCGAGACGCCGTAACGGAGCAACAAGGGCCTCACCATCCTCGACGACTCCGTCGTAGCAGGCGGCGATCACGGCCATCCGAACGCCGTCAGGAGTACTCACCATCGCGAAGGCGCATGTAAGCGCGTCGGGCGCCGTGGAGCACGTGTCGCGGAAGAGTTCAAGGGCTTCCCGAGCGTGGGTCATCGGGTAGACGACCAATCCCGCCAGCAGCTCGCCGACGGGATGAAGCCGGTACTCGAAAGACGTGACGATCCCGAAATTCCCGCCTCCTCCGCGGATTCCCCAGAAGAGGTCCGAATGGCTCGATTCGCTCGCCGTCACGAGTTGCGCATCCGCCGTCACCATGTCGACAGACACGAGGTTGTCGCAGGTGAGCCCGTGGCTGCCCATGAGAAAGCCCAGCCCGCCGCCCAGCGTCAGCCCGCCGATCCCGGTGCTGCCGACGGTCCCGCCGGTTGTGGCCAAACCGAGCGCAACGGTCTCGCTATCGAAGTCCGTCCAGGAGCAACCTGGATCGGCTCGCGCCGTCTGTCGCGCCACATCGACACGGACACTCCTCATGAGCGAGAAGTCAACGAGTAGACCTCCATCACACGTGCCGTGACCAGCCACGTTGTGGCCGCCACCACGCACCGCGACCGGTAGGTCATGCGTCCGGGCATACGACACAGCGGCCTGGACGTCAGCTGCTCCGCGGCACCTTGCGATCAACGCCGGGCGACGATCGATCATGCCATTGAAGACTCGCCTGGCTGCGTCATATCCGTCCGATTGCGGGGTCAGCAGCTCGCCTCTGAGTCGTTCAGATAGAGGTCGATCAGGGGATCATCCTGAATGAGGCCGGTCACTCTCTGCCCTCCTCCACTGCAGGGCCGATCTGTACTATATGCGTTGACGCAAGTTGCCTACATGCCATATCGTGCATGACAGCGCACCGGCCAGAACGCGACGTCCGAGGGCTACGTGCCGCATCCTTCTGGGAGCCGAGCAACCAGCGCGAGCCCCATCCCGGCTGGATCGTGGGTCGAGATCCAACAGGTCGTGCTCCGAGCTGGGGAGCGAGCGCCGAACGTGCCGCCGGACACCGCACAGGTCGATTTCGTCGCTCGCATCCGCGGCTTCCTGATCGCTTCCGCGCTAATTGGCGACGACGTCATGGTACGGACCCTGGTCGGGCGTGAAGTTACTGGCGTCCTGACCGCGGTGAATCCGCGGAACCCGGCGGACTACGGAAATCCCGTGCCGGAGCTCCTCGACCTCGGCGCCCGGGCCAGGCAGGCCCTTGACACGCTCGACGCGCTCGAGCCCCGATGAGCGCTAAGTCCTATGCATCGGTCATGGCTCGGCGGGCTGAAATCATGCGCCGCTCGGTCGGGATCGACTATGACCGATATGAACTCGAGGGGGGCATCGCCTTCGACTATCCGGCGCTCGCCGAGACTCCACCCTACGGGATCGAGGACGTCCGCCGAATCCAGCGCCAGAACAAGGTAGGCGACACGCCGCTCCTCGAGTTGCGCCGTCTCAGCCAGCTGGTACGGAGCGGCGCACCGCCAGGAAGAGGGGCGCGGATCCTGGTCAAGGACGAGGCAGCGAACGCAGCCGGCAGTTTCAAGTCCCGGCGGGCGTCGATGTGCCTGGCCCAGGCCGCGGAGCAAGGCTTCCGCGGCGTGATCGCGGCGACGTCGGGCAACTACGGCGCGGCCATCGCTTCACAGGCCGCGATGTACGGGCTGAAAGCGCTGATCCTGCAGGAAGTCTTCGACTCGACGGGCCGAGGCCAGCCTGAGGTGCTCGAAAAGACGCGCGCCTGCGAAGCCTACGGTGCGGAGGTCTGGCAGCTGACGGTCGGTCCCGAGCTTTTCTACATCCAGTTGCTCCTCCTGGAAGAAACGGGCTATTTCAACTCCAGCCTGTACACGCCATACGCCACGCTCGGGGTCGAGACCCTCGGCTACGAGATTGCTGTCCAGTGCGCAGAGCGGTTCGGCCGACAGCCTGCGGCCGTCGTCGCAACGCACAGCGGTGGCGGGAACATCACGGGCACCGCCCGCGGGCTGCGCCGCGGCGGGGCCGACGATGCTGCGATCGTCGGAGTCAGCGTGGATCTGACGGGCCTCCACATGGCGAGCGATCACGACTTCAATCGGAAGTCCTTCACGACCGGCCATACCGGGTTCGGGTTCCCGTTCAGCGTCGATCCCGACCGCGTCGACGTCCCCCGCAACGCGGCGCGCGGCCTGCGCTATCTCGACCGCTACGTCACCGTGACGCAAGGTGAGGTGTTCTACGCGACGCAGCTGCTCGCCGATCTCGAGGGCCTGGAGCGCGGGCCCGCGGGCAATACCTCGCTCGCGGCCGCCATGGTTCTGGCACGAGAGTTCGGTGAGGACGAGCTGGTCGTCGTCCAGGAGACGGAGTACACCGGAGCCGGCAAGCATCCGACCGCGCAACTCACCCTCGCCCGTGACCTTGGCATCAACGTCGGTATCGGGCCTCGCGAGGACGATCGCCCTGGCGAGCGGATCGTTTTTCCGGCCAGCGTCGATGAGATGAGCTACAGCGAGGTCGACCTGTCACAGCTCCGGCGGTCCTACCTTCGTCGGATCGCGGCGCGGGTCGACGATCGAGGGCTGGCCGATTTCGAGGTCGCCTTCCTCGCGGAGGACCTCAACACCGATCCAGCATTCGTGCGGGAGGAGTGGGAGTTGATTGGCTCGCGGCGCGAGCGGGTCGACAGCAAGGCGGGGTCTCACGGTGGCTGAGGTCCGGCTCGATCGGGTGGTCAAGCGCTATCCGGGCCGCGCCGCGGACGCCCTCCAGGAGACATCGCTAACGTTCGAGCAGGGCCTGTTCACCTGCGTTCTCGGCCCATCGGGATCCGGCAAGAGCACGGTTCTCAAGCTGCTCGCCGGCATCGAGGAAGTGACATCGGGGCGGATCTTCATGGACGGGGCTGACGTGACGAACGTCACGCCCGAACGACGCGACGTGGCGATGGTGTTCCAGTCGTACGGGCTGTATCCGAACATGACCGCCCGGGACAACATCGCCTTTCCGTTGATGCTCCGCGGACTCAAGAAGCCGGATCGCTACGGGCGCGTCGACGAGGTGGCGCGGATGCTCGGGATCGGCGACCTGCTCGACCGCCACCCGCGCGTTCTGAGCGGAGGCGAACGGCAGCGTGTCGCGCTGGGCAGGGCAATCGTTCGCAACCCGAAAGTGTTCCTGCTCGACGAGCCGATCAGCAACCTCGACGCGAACCTGCGAGCCACCACTCGCGAGGAGCTGAAACGCATCCATCAGCAGCTCAGCGCGACATTCATCTACGTCACTCACGACCAGGATGACGCAGAGGCTATGGGCGACCGTGTCGTGGTCATGGCCAAGGGAGCGGTGCAACAGGTCGACCCGCCGGCGACCATCTACCGGCGGCCGGCCAATCGGTTCGTCGCATCGTTCGTCGGACGTCTGCCGATGAATTTCATTCCCGGCCACATCGTTGCCGAAAACGATCGGACGTGGTTCGCGTCGGATGTCATTCGGGTGGAGCTACAGACTCAGGACCCGCCCGTCGCACCGGGCCCCGTCGTCCTGGGCATCCGCCCCGAGGGCGTCACGGTCGCCCCGCGCGGCGACCAGTCGGGAATGATCGGGCGTGTGACGCTGACCGAGGTGGTCGCTCCCGACGAGTACGCCACGATCGTGGTCGCGAACAGGAGCCTTCGGGCCCGCGTCCAGGCGGAGGGCGTCGCCGTCGGCGACGAGGTGGGGGTGGCCTTCCTGCCATCGCACCTCCTGTTCTTCGATCCGGAGACCGGGGTGCGAATTGCCATGGCTGCCGACAGTGCCGCGGCCATCACCCCACGAGCGGGCCTCGCCCGATGACCGCGGAGCCGACGGTCCTGGTCGTGCGGGGGAACCGGCTGAGCCGGCTATCCATCCGCAATGAGAACCGTGCGTACGCCGCGCTGTTCCTCGTGCCCACGGCGGTGGCGTTCATAGCGCTCCTTGGCTACCCAGTCGTTTACTCCCTGCTGCTGACCGTCACCGGCCGATCGGCCGCTCCCGGCCAGTTGGGGTCGTTCGTCGGACTCGACAACTGGCTGAAGATCACCACCGACCCGATCTTCAGCCAGGCAGCCATCCAGACGCTGATGTACGTGCTGCCTTCGGCGGTCATCGGCGTCGCGCTCGGCATGGGAACCGCCCTTGTCCTCAACGAGCGATTCCCCGGCCGGGGCATCGCTCGGGCGGCGCTGTTGATTCCGTGGGCCCTGCCACCGGTCGTGGTTGCCGCGATGTTCCAGTGGTTCCTGGACTCGCGCCGCGGCCTGCTCGGCGAATGGCTCGTCAACGCCGGGCTCGTAGACCAACCACCGGTGTTTCTCGGTGGCGTGCCCGGAACACTGTTCATGCTCACCGGGATCCACATCTGGAAGACGTTTTCGCTCATTGCCCTGATCTTCCTCGTGGCTCTCCAGTACCTCCCCGAGGAGACGGTCCAGGCTGCGCGGATCGATGGCGCGGGCCGCTGGCGGCGCTTCCGCCACGTGATATTGCCGTTTCTGCGGCCGACCCTCGTCGCCGCGGTAATCATCCAGGTCCTGATCACGCTCCAGTTGTTCGACCTAATCTTCGCCCTGACCGGGGGCGGCCCGGGTCGCTACTCGACCTACAACCTCTACTTCTACACGTTCAAGACGACGTTCGAACAGACGGACTTCGGGTACGGCGCCGTCCTCGCGTACATCGTCACGGCGTTCGTCGTTGTACTCGCCCTCCTCCTGACGAGAGGGCGTGCGAAGGGGCTTCTCTCTTGAATGGTGAGCTGCGCCGCGGCCGGGCATTGGGGGCCGCCGGAGCGGTGCTCATCGCCGTCGCCGCGGTTCTCGAGCTGGTCCAGATCGCCAGCCCATACGGCTTCCCGTTCTGGGCCTGGGTGGCTGCCACGCTCATTGGCCTGGCCCTGCTCTGGCGAGGCCTGAACGCAGGTCCGCCAGGAACTTGGTGCACGAGTCGTGGCCGCGCTCCTGGCGCTCGGCATCGTGCTGATGATCGTCGTCCCGTTCGGCGTGGTCGTCGTTCTCGGATCGTTGCAGCGTCGCGTGGATCTGCTGACCGGCCCGCACGTCTTTCCGCCCGCGCCGACCACCGTCGCGTTCGACCAGCTGATGCGCATCCCGTATTTCGAAGCCGGCTTGCGGAACAGCCTTTTGGTTTCGACGACCGCCGCGATCGTCACGACCCTCCTCGGGCTGCTGGGTGCGTACGCGATCGCCAGGCTCCGCTTCCCTGGCCGGAGCGCGACATACACGGCGGTCATGCTCGCCTACATGCTGCCGGGGGTGGCCATCCTGGTGCCGCTCGTGGCGATCTTCAAGGGCATCGGTCTGATTGACACATTGCCGGGGATGGCGATCGGCCACATCGCGCTGACGGTGCCGCTCGTGACGTGGATCCTTATCGGGACATTCGACGGGGTCGAGCCCGAACTGGAGCATGCCGCCCGGATCGACGGGGCGAGTCGCCTCCAGGCGCTTCGACGGGTGGTCCTTCCGCTCACCGTTCCGAGCATCGTGACGGCCGCCGTCTTCGCATTCGTTCTGTCCTGGAACGATCTGCTCGTATCCAAGGTGCTGTACGTCGGCAGCACGCCGATGCTTGCACCCGCGATCGTCAACCTCATGGATCCCCTCAACCGGATCGAACCGCAACTGTCGATGGCGGGGGTGATCGCATCGGTTCCTGTGCTCATACTTGCGCTGCTCATGCAGCGATACCTCATCCGTGGACTCGGCGAAGGCGCCGTGAAGTAGACCGTAGGCAGGTTATGGAGGAGGACGACATGGCGAACGAACAGCGATCTCTCGAGGTGGAGCGCCCGATGAATGTGCCGCCGCTCACGCGTCGGAAGTTCCTGGTCGGAGGCACGCTCGCGGGAGTGGGTGCCGCGCTTGCGGCGTGCAGCCCGGCTGCCAGCACGGCGCCGAGCGCGGCGGCGACGTCTGCGCCGTCCACGGGGACGGGCACCAGCGCCGAACCGTCGGCCGGCCCGTCATTTGCGCTCGACCGTCCGCTCACGGTGATCCTCGCGAACCATACCGGCTTCTACGCGATGGTCACGCCGGAGTGGGAGCAGCGCACCGGCGTCAAGGTCGAATTCACGCGAGAGGCGTTCGGGCCTCTGCCCCTCAAGCTGACACCGGCCTTCGAGAGCGGCGGCGAGAGCTGGGACGTCGTCTATCTGTGGCGGGCGTGGGTGGACCTGTACGAAAAGTACCTGACGCCGCTCGACGAGGTCGGCGTCACCGTCGACAATTCCGACATGCTGCCAGCCGCGGTCGAGGCGTCGATGAGCTCGAGCGGCAAGTGGCTGGGTCTGCCCAGCAACATCTACACCTACGTCCTGTACTGCAACAAGAAGACGTTCGCGGACGCGGGCGTGAAGATTCCGACGACCTACGACGAATTCACCGCGGCCGCGAAGCAGTTCACAACCGGCGACCAGTTCGGTTACGTCGATGGCTGGGCGCCGCTCTATCTGTTCCCGAAGTGGTGCGTCTGGTACCACCTGAACGGCGGCGACCTGTACGGGCCGAACGGCGAAGTCAAGTTCGACGATCCGATCGCCATCAAGGCGACACAGGACATGATCGACCTGCTGCCGACGATGCCCAAAGAGGTGATCGAGTCGCCCTGGGGCATCTACGACGCCGAGGCGAAGAAGGTCTTCCTCGGCGGCAAGGCCGCGATGCTGATCGACTACCAGCACATCTGGTACGAGGCCCGCGACCCAGCCCTGTCGGCCCTCGGCGACGACCCCGTCGAGGTTACGATCATCCCCGGCAAGGGCGGCAGCCTGCCGGAGTCGGGTGGCCAGTACGTCGGGGAGTGCTTCGGGATCGCCAAAACGAGCCCGTACAAGGAGGCCGCGCTCGACCTGATCAAGCACTACTCCAACGCGGCGACCCAGCTAGGACTGCTGACGAAGCGGACCGAGATTCATACGTTCGATCCCGCCGACGAAAGCGGTTTCCCGTCCTACATCTCCCCGTACACGGATCCGTCGATCCCGGAGGGGGACAAGACGATCGTCGAGGTGACGTTCAAGCAGCAGGAATTCAAGGGCAACCGCTACGGCACCCGGGCCGGCTACCAGAAGATCTCAGACGTTGTCGAAGCGGCTGTCTCCGCATCGTTCCACGGGGCGGATCCGGCTGCAGAACACAAGAAGGCCCAGGCCGAGATCGACGCCTATCTCGCCCAGAACCCGGGCTTCTGATCCCCAGGTCCCGGTATTGGAGGTCAGGTTGTTCGATGTCCTGATCAGGAACGGGCGCGTCGTCGACGGCACCGGCAATCCGTGGTTCCCGGCCGACGTCGGGATCATCGACGGAACGCTTGCGGCTATCGGCCGGATTCCTGACGACGCGCCCGCCGCGACCGTCATCGATGCGACGTCGATGACGGTTGCCCCCGGTTTCATTGACATCCACTCCCACAGCGACTTCGTCGTCGCGGACGAGTCGCACGGCGACGTTCTCTCGCCGTTCGCCGCCCAGGGGATTACGACGCTCGTGACGGGGAACTGCGGCTACTCGCCGGCGCCGGTCAATCCTCGCACCCGCGCCGAGTTGGATAGCTACACGACGTTTCTCCGAGCCGGCGACGTGTCCGGGAGTTGGACCGGGTTCGGCGAGTACCTCGCATATCTCGATATCCAAAGGGGTCATGTTCAACGTGGTCCCGATGGTCGCCCACGGCGCTCTTCGCATTCACGAGGTCGGGTTCGAAGGTCGCGAACTGACCCCGACCGAGCAGCAAGGGATGAGCGACCAGCTGCGAAAGGCGATGGAGGAAGGCGCGTGGGGCCTGTCGTCGGGGCTGCTCTACGCGCCCGGGATTTTTGCCCCACCCGAGGAAATCGAGGCGCTTGCTGCCGGGCTCCGTCCGTTCGACGGTCTCTACGCGAGTCATATCCGGGGCTCGAGCGAGACCCTCATCCCCGCGACGAGCGAGGTCATCCGAGTCGGCGAGGCCAACGGCATCGCGACGCAGCACTCTCATATCGAGGCGTTCGGGCGACCGAACTGGTCGAATATCAACGCCATCATCGAGCTCCACGAAGCCGCTCGTGATCGCGGCGTCAACACCGGCTTCGACGTGATCCCATACATCGCAGCGAATACGACGCTGCTCGCCATTTTTCCGCCGTGGGCGCTCGCAGGTGGCGTCGATGGGCTTCTTGCCCGCCTCCGCGATCCCGGCATGCGGGCCCAGATCCTGCGGTCGATCGAGGAGGACGTTCCAAGCTGGCCGTGCTGGGGCCCGGGCGGTTGGCCACACAACCTCGTGGAGGCGACCGGTTGGCAGAACGTCTCGATCATGTGGGTCGAGAGCGACGCGAACAAGCCGCTCGAAGGCCGCTCCCTAACGGAAATCGCCGACGAACGCGGCACTCATGCGTTTGACGTTGCAGCTGACCTCGTGCTCGAGGAGAACGGCCACGCCATGGCCCTCTACTTCGGCGTCTCCGGCGAACCCGAGGAAGAGGCCGGCCTGGAGCTGCTCCTTGCACATCCCCTCGCGGCCGCTGAAAGCGACGCGATCCTGACAGGCCGCGGGAAGCCCCATCCCGCGGCCTTCGGGACCTTTCCCCGGCTCCTCGGCCACTTCGTCCGGGATCGGAAGTTGTTCAGCCTGGAGGAGGCCGTCCGGAAATGCACGTCGTTGCCGGCCCAGCGGATGGGCCTCAGACGTCGCGGCACGCTGCGCGAAGGCAACTTCGCGGACGTCGTGGTGTTCGATGCCGCGACGGTCGACGACCGGACGACCTATCGGACGCCGGGTGCCCCGCCTGCCGGCATCAACGACGTGATCGTCAACGGCCGGCCCGTCGTCCGCGACGGGGTGGTCGACGTCACGGCTCGGTCCGGGCGGGTGGTCCGCCGAGGCGGTGCCGACGCCTGAGCCACAGTGATCGTCTCGCCCCAGTGATTGTCGATCAAAGGAGTAGCGCATGGCCAAACCACTTCTCATCAACAGCCACACGCACATGCAGCGGTTCGAAGTCGACTTTCCGCGGAAGCTCGGAGAGTTCTACGTCAACATGTTCAAGGGCCAGGACTGCTGGCACACGGGCAAGCCCTGGACGCCGGAAGACTTCTGCGTCCCCGGCGAGCGCCTGATCGCCGACATGGATGCAACAGGGATCGACAAGGCCTTCGTGCTCGGCGTCGGCTACCTTCCATGGGATGCCTACGATCCGGAGAACGGCGCCTACGTCCAGTCGATGGTCCAGCGCTGGCCCGACCGCCTGTTTGGCTTCTACACGGCCAATCCCATCGGCGGCAACGCCGAGGTGAAACGGTTCGAGCGGGCGATCCAGGAACAGGGCCTGAAGGGCATCAAGATGCTGCCCTCATACAACTACGTCGCCCTGAACGACCGCCGGATCTGGCCCCTGTTCGAGGCGGCCGAGGCGATGGGCGTCCCGCTCATCACCCATACCGGCTGGAGCATGTTCCCGAAGGGGAAGATGCTCGCGTACGACCATCCGCTCCATCTCGAGGACGTGATGATCGACTTCCCGCAGCTCAAGCTCGTGATCGGCCATGTCGGGTTCGCCTGGGCCGAGGAAACGATGCACTTCATGGCGAAGTTCGAGCACATCTACGGCGATTTCGCCTTCTGGGCGGAGTCCGCGCCGCTGTGGCGGGTCGCCCAGATCTGGACCTGGGCCAAGAAGCTGGGAGTCTTCGGCAAGTTCCTCTGGGGCTCGGATTACCCGTACGTCCCGTTCGAGACCGGCAAGGCGTTCTTCGAGAAGGTCCGTGACTACACCGAGCGCCACGATCTCGATCCCTACATCACCGAGGAAGACGAGCAGAGCTTCTTCGGTGGCGCCGCGCTCCGACTGCTCGATCTCAAGGAGGCAGTGCCGTATGTGGGACCCTCGCCAAGCTGTCCTTGACGAGATCGCCGACCTGAGCCGTGGCGACCTCGAGGCCGTCCTCGCCTACTACACGGACGACGTCTACTTCGAGGACGTGTCTGTGCCAGAGCCGTGCCGTAACAAGGCAGAGATGCGCGACTTCATGGCGATTTTCTACCGAGGCTTTCCGGATCTCCACATCGAGGTCCGGAATTGCGTGGCAGGCGAGGGCAACACGGTGACGGCCGAGTACGACCTGATCGGGACCCACACGGGTTCGTTTGTCGGCCACGAGCCGACCGGCCGGTCGTTCCGAATCAAGGCGGTGTCGGTCTACGAGTACCAGGGGGAGCTGTTCACGCGGGAGACGGTCTACTACGACTCGGCGTCGCTGTTCGGTCAGCTGGGCTTGCCAGTGGGAGTTGCCTGATGGTCACCTTCGGCATTTCGCCGGAATGTCTCTGCCACGACGTCCGCGACAACGTCCGGCGGGTGCGCGACCTGGAGGAGGCCGGGTTCACGCACATCTGGGAAGGAGACCACACCCTCCCATGGCAGCATTCCTCGGGCCACTCAGCCGGGATCTGGGCGACGCTGACGGCGTTCCTCGCCAACACCGAGGCGGCGATCGTGGGCCCGATGGTGATCCCGCCGATCGGGATCCGCCACCAGCCGGTCGACGTTGCAATCGAGATCGCGACGCTCGAGCTCCTCTACCCGGGTCGGGTTGCCCTCGGCGTCGGCACCGGAGAGGCGATGAACGAGAAGACGACGACCGGTGTCTGGCCGCCATTGCGCGAGCGGATCGAGCGGCTTGTCGAGGCGATCGGGCTCATCCGTCGCTGCTGGGAGGAGCCCGACTACTTTCACCACCAGGGCAAGTATTTCGATTCCTTTTTCCGCCTCTACCAGCAACTCGAACACCGGATTCCGATCGTCTGCGCTGCCGGCGGGCCGAAAATGGCTGGCAATGCGGGGCGACTGGCTGACGGCTACGTCGCAGTCGGCGTGCCCACGGAAGTCCATCGGGATGTCCTGATGCCAGCCTTCGAGGCCGGCTCGGCGGAGGCCGGGAGGCCCGCGCCCACGGGCTTCCGGACGGCGTGGGTGAGCACGTCCTACCATCCCGACCGCGAGCGAGCGCTCGACGGGGCGCGCGTCTACGGCGGGCTGTTGATCCCGGAGGCCTATTCGTACATCCAGGATCCGCGAGTCATCGAGCAGCGGGCCCTGCTCGTTCGGGACGAGGCGCTTGCGGCGGCCTTCTGCATCGCGACCTCCGGCGAGGAGATCATCGCCCGCTTCGAGGCCTTCATCGAGGCCGGCTGCGACCACATCATCTGGGCGGACATGAGCCCAGACCCATGGATCGTCGCGAAGGTCTGCCGGGACGAGGTTCTGCCATACTTCGCCCGCAAGTACGGCGCAGAGATGGTGCGCGCCGACGTCGTCGCCGGCTGAGGTGCAGACGACCCATGTCCACCCTGGGGCCGCGCGAACGTCGCCCGGCCGGTACAGCGCGAGGTCGCCGGGCTCGAGGCCGGGCCACCGTGGGTGGACGGCCCACCGGCCGTCCGCAGACGACGGCCCTCGAGCGCGATGATCAGCTTGGCCGGCGGATCCGGGCCCTTCGAACTGAGCGCGGACATACCCTTACCGGCTTGGCCGCCCGGGTCGGAATCACCCGCAGCTTCCTGAGTAGCGTCGAGCGAGGGGTCGCCTACCCGTCGATCCTCGTGCTGCGCACGATCGCGTCGGCGCTCGAGGTTCCGGTCTTCCTCCTGTTCACGGCACCGGAGTCCAACGGTCTCGTGGTCCGTAAGGAGGCGCGCAAAGTGATCCAGCCGCCCGGCGCGTCGATGTCGTACGAGCTGGTCTCTCCTGACGTTCGTCGCAAGATCGAGATGATCATCGTCCGGCTGAAGCCCGGCGTCGACGGCTCCGCGATGGCTCACGAGGGCGAGGAGTGCGCGCTCGTCCTGAAGGGCCGCGTCGTCATCACCGTCGGGGACGTTGACTACGAGCTCAACCAGGGCGACTCCATCTACTACGACTCCGGTCTTCCACACAAGGCCCGGGCCCTGGGCGACGAACCCGCGGAGATCGTCTCGGCGATCACGCCTCCGAACTTCTGACGCTCGAATCCGTAGACTGGCACCGGTGAGCGCCATCCGACGCCGTCTCGCCATCCTCACGGAAGGCAAGTGGCACGTCCATAACGCCAAGACGGCGACCGGCGTGATCCGGTATGGCAGCGACGAGGTCGTCGCGGTCGTCGACTCGACGATCGCCGGACGCAACGTCGCCGAGTGGATGCCGGGCCACGACATACCCGCAGTTGGCTCGCTTGCCGAGGCCCTGGCCATGCCGTCGAAGCCGGATGCGCTGCTGATCGGTATCGCCCCGACCGGCGGCCGGCTGCCGCCGGCCTGGCGGGCGATGGTTCTCGAGGCGATCGACGCGGGGCTCGACGTCCTGTCCGGCCTCCATACGTTCCTGGGCGACGATCCTGAGTTCGCCGCGGCCGCTCGCAACGCCGGAACCGAAATTGTGGACTATCGGCGCCCTCCCGAGCGGATGGAGACCGCCGTCGGCCGGCGGCATCTGCCCGGCAAGCGGGTGATTCTGATGGTCGGCACCGACTGCGGGATCGGCAAGATGTCGGTTGCTCTCGAGCTCCGGAAGTCGGCAGCTACCGCCGGCCGCTCGGCGGTGTTCGTGCCCACGGGCCAGACCGGGATCATGATCGATGGCTGGGGCGTCGCGGTCGATCGGGTCATCAGCGATTTCGTCCAGGGAACCTGTGAGTGGCTTCTCGAGGAGGCGGAGGCGCGGGGCGACTGGATCCTCGTCGAGGGGCAGGGATCGCTCGATCACCCCGCGTACTCGTCCGTGACCCTTGGCCTCATCCACGGCACGACGCCGCACGCGATGGTGCTCGTCCACAAGTCCGGCCTCACAGAGCACGACTTCGACCATCCGACCGAGCGCTCATTCCCGATCCAGTCGCTCAAGCCGTTCATCGCGCTCCACGAGCAGGTCGCGGGACTCGTTGCACCCTCGAAGGTCGTTGCGGTCGCGCTCAACACGTCCCTGATCAAGTCCGACGACGAGGCGCGGGCGGAGATCGCGCGGACAGCCGCCGAGACCGGCCTGCCCTGCGGCGACCCGTACCGGTTCGGAGCGGACGAGTTGTGGGCCGATATCGAGGCCGGGGTCGAGGCCCTGCCGTGGGTCTGACGTGGCACTGACGCTCCAGAACGAGGTCCTTACCCTCGCGCTTCGGGATCCATTCGTGATCGCCCGTTCCGAGCATGGCAGCGGCCAGACCTCGACCACCGTCGTCGTGGAACTGCGCGACGATCGCTTTCCCGAACTGGTTGGGGTGGGGGAGGGTTACCCGGATCGGTTCTACGGCGAGACACCGGAAACGATGAAAGCGGTGTTTCCTCTCCTGGTCGATGCTGTCGCGGAGCCCGACATGACGGCGGATGGCCTCGCGGACGCGGCTGCTGCCATGGATGCCGCGATCGCCCATCACGGAGCCGCCAAGTGTGCGCTCGACATCGCCCTCCACGACCTGGCCGCCAAGGCCGCCGGCCTGGCCCTTCACCGCTTCCTCGGGTTGTCCGCCGACGTCCCGCCGACGGACTTCACGATCGGGATCGACCGGCCGGAGGTCGTCGCGGAGCGAGCCGCGCGTGCAGCGCACTTTCCCGCGCTCAAGATCAAGCTCGGCGGGCCTGCCGATCTCCAGACGCTCGAGGCCGTGCGGGCCGTATACGACGGCCCGATCCGCGTCGACGCCAATACGGGTTGGGCGCCGGACGCTGCGCTCGCCCTGCTGCCGGAGCTCGAACGCCTCGGGGTCGAGCTGATCGAGCAGCCATTCCCCGCCCATCGTCTCGATCAGCTTCGCTGGCTCCAGGAGCGATCGGCCCTGCCGATCGTCGCTGACGAGAGCGCAGTCGCCTTCGATGCACTCGAGGGGCTCGTCGGGGTCGTTGCCGGCGTGAACGTCAAGCTCGCGAAATGCGGCGGCGTAGGGCCTGCGATGCGGATGCTCAGCCGCGCGAGCGAGCTAGGGCTTCGAACGTTCCTCGGCTGCATGGAGGAGACGTCCGTCGGCATTGCCGCGTCGGCCGCTGTGGCGTCCCTCGCGGATTGGGTCGACCTCGACGGCAACCTGCTTCTCGACGCAGATCCGTTCGAGGGCCTGGAACTCGGGCCGGACTGTCGATGGCGGCTCGGCGAGGACCCGGGTCTCGGGGTCAGCCGGCGGCCGGCCGCGCAGTGAGCATCTCCAACGGGTTCAGGCGCGATCCGTGCCGGCGTTCACCGAACATCCGTTCGTGTGGATAACTTGGTGGACGAGTTGGTGGACAAACCCTCTTCCGGCGCTGGGGCGACGGGCCTACGATGGCACCTCGGTCGCGGAGCGCTTCCCGGAGAGGGGCGAAGCCACCCCGGACCGAACGCCCCGCGCGGAGCGCCCGTGGGTCAGCCAATCCCGGCGACCTTCGGGACTATATCGTCATGCCATGAGACTGGAGGGCACGCCATCGATGGATCCTGGAACAGCACAAGAGCGTGCATCATCGTCCGATCCCGCGCCAGACGAGCCGGAGGCGATCGACTTCGTACGTTTCTGCTATCGGCGCCGCCACGTTGGCTGGCCCGAGCTCTACGACGAGATGTGCGCCGTCGCCGGACGTGGCCTGTATCACGGGTATTGCGCCGAGGACCTGAGCCGAATCGGAATTGGATTCGCCCTGTTCGAGATGCCGGCCCTGGCCACGATCGTCCAGCAGGTCGTCGCCGAAGATCTGGAGCGACGTCGGCTCAGCGCCGAAGCCGTCCGGGCACGGTACGTCGCGCCGGAAGTGGGGGAGGCCCCGGCGCCGATCGAACAGGTAGCAACGGAGGAAGTCGCGGCCGATCCATCAGAGAAGCACGCCAGGCTTGTTGCCGTGCCGGCTGGCTTCTGAAGCCCACGCCGTCACCGACGGCGCCACGCGTCCCAGATCTCTTCCCGCCGTTATCGGCGGAAACGGAGGACCCCCGCCGGTCAGGGCGGGGGTCCTCTCCGTTTCAGGGCTGTCGCGGCTGGACGCCGCTGGGTGCGTTGCGCCCTGCGCTCCTCGCTCACGGGCCCTTAAGCCCGCTCGCTCCGGTGCTCGGACGCGCCTTCCCAGCGACGCCCATCCGCGACGAACGCAGTCTTGTGCGACGAACGCAGTCTTGTGCGTCGAACGCAGTGACGCGACGAAGAGTCAGTCAGGCGCGGATCTGGCGTCGGGCCATCTCGCCCTCGATCTGCCGCTCCGCTTCGACATAGCGGTCGATCTGCTCGCGGACCTCGTTCGCTTCGGGCGTGTAGAGGTGGACCTGTTGCTGCAGGACGTACGACAGCCGCCGGCTCGTCATCCGGACATGGTCGAGGTTCTTCATCAGGACCAGCGGATCCATCGCTGCGAGGTCGGACGGGTGGTACATCTGCTTCATGGCCGGATTGTAGCGATGGCTGTCCGTTCGGAGCGACCGAGCCGGACCCGCCAGATCAGGTCCCACCTCCCCCCGTCGGTGGCGATCACGTCTAGCCACGCCGCCCGAGCAACCACCGGGAGGGCAGCCCATCCAGCGTCACGTACGGTCTCTGCGTCGTCCACGCGCCGCCCCTCGGCGACGGTGATGTGAGGGGTGAACTCGAAGTCGCCCGCCTCGCCGTAGATTGGGTAGTCAGGGAATGTGGCGGCAAGATCGGCCTGCAGCCGGACGAACGGTTCCACCGGCTCGACGGCCACGTAGATCGTATCGGGCCATCGTTCGGGGCCGGTCATCGTGTAGTCGAAGGCCGCGTGCCTCGCCGCGACCGAGGCGATCTTCCGACCGACGGACGGATCGAGCTCTTCCCAATCGAAGAACGGATACAGCAGCGTCACGTGGGCCGGCACACCGTCGGCGGCGTCGGCGACTGACGACTGCCGCAGATGCTCGAGCCCGGGCGGCAGGTGTGCCCGAACGATGACGGCCGAGGACGTGGCCGGTCCCTCAGAGGGCGCGGAGTCCGCGGGGCGGCCACTCCCAGTCGACCGGCGTAGCGGCCCCGGCGAGCGCGCGTCGGCGTCCCGCTTCCGTGGCGCCGAGGACGAGGATCCGGTCCGTTTTCGTCGCCCGGCCAGCTTCGGCGCCCCACAACTTGGTCATCTTTCGGTGAGCCGCCACGTCATCGAGGGCCACGCCCGCGAGTCGGTACCCCTCCGGGGCGGCGGCGGCCTCCCAGACGCGCTCTGCCAGGCGAAGGCCCGCCGCGCCGGTGATCGGTCGCCCTCGGTCGAACTCCACGTCGCCGATGACGAGGACGACGATCGCGTCATCGGTGAGTGCGGTTCGCAGCCCGGCCAGGACGTCGCGAAGGAAGACGAGGTACGGCTCGCGGTGATGGGCATCGTCAAGACTCGCATCGATCTCGCGGGCGTCGAAGCCGAGCAGCCACGTCCGGAGCCAGTTGTAGTAGCCGTATTTGACGACGCGGAGATACGGCGGCGAGGTGACGACGAGCCGCGCGCGGTCGGGCAGCCCCCGCTCGCGGAGCGCGACCCTCGCCCGCGGCCCGGCATCGCGCGCGTCGCCGAGGAGTGCCAGGCCGGGGGTCTGCGGCGCTGCCTGGCGGTACAACCGGGAGAGCTTCCGCTCGAGGCAGTCGAAGACGTCGCGATCGGGTGAGTTGAAGCCCGTACGCGCCGCGAAGTCGCGGACGTACCGCGGCGCCATGCTGAAGGTGTTCGGCATGATCTCCGAGAGGTAGGACGCACTCTTGCCGTGGAGGATGCCCGTCAACGCTGCGGCCAGGAACCGGTCCGTCGGCCGCGAGAGGTCGAGCATCGTCCGGACGAGGAGGAGCTGCGCGAGGGTCCGCCGGTGGAAGCACACGACGACCTCCGCCGGGACCCGCTCCGTCCCTGCCGATGGCCGGCTTCCGGAACCCGCCCCGGGGACGAGGCTTGCCGCGCCAAACGGTTCGTCAATGACCCGGCTGGCGAGTGCCTGCCAGGGTTGGGAGTCGGCCGCCCACGCGAGGCGCAATGCCGCGAGTCGCGTCCGTGCCTCGGCCGGCGCAGCCGGATCGACCTTGGACGCCGTCAGCAGGTGGGCGAAGGGGTTCAGGTCGTTGCCGACCCCGATCCGTCCCTCGGCGCCTGCCTGGAGGGGGGTCGTTCCGCGTCCGGAGAAAGGATCGAGCACCACGTCGCCTCGACGCGAGTAGCGGGCAATGAAGGCGTGGACGAGTGCCGCCGGAAAGCTCGCGAGGTACGAGCACATCGGGTGGAATGAGTGGCCCCACAACCGCTGCTGGTCCTTCCATTCGGGGGCAACCGAAAGGACGGGCAGATCCGGGGCGAGTTCGAGTGCGAGCTGACTGTCGCGAACTCGTGGCGAGGTCATCGGGCGGGCGCGATCCTGGTCATGGCGCGACGGTCCTCGATCGGTCGAAGGGGCGCGGAGCATAGCACGCGCGGAATCGATCGAAATTGGCCCGTAGACCGCGTCGCGACGCGGCGTTAGGCTAGGTCCCGAGCCCGAGGCTGTGTACGGAACCACGCGCAGCGTCGAACGTCACTGAGGTGTCATTACCGGCACCTTCGTGACATCCGGCGCGCACGAGGGCCCGTCCCCACCGTCCGGACCGGTTCCGGCGAAGAGGCCACCCGGGCTCATGCGACGCCCGCCGCGCCGCCTCTGTGGCCGTGCGGCGGGCAGCACCGCTGACGTCATGGGTTCCGGCGCGTCATGCCCGTCAGCACCCGCAGGTGTGCTCTGGCTCGACCGGCTGGCCAGGCGTGAGCCACACCCGATACTCACGAATGACTCCATCCGTCTCGCCGCTCTCGTCCCCGTCGAGGACGCGCAGCGTGCCCCATTGAGCGTTCGAGAGAGCGTAAGAGACGGTGATGTCGAACTTCCCACGGCAGCCCGTGCCGCAAGTCGCCGTGGCGTGACTCTCGTAGAGCTGCCCACCTGACGCGTTGTACAGGCTAACCAGGAGCCATGCCTCGTAGGTGTTCGCGGTGCCCGTGACACGACCGGGATTGCCCAGGGTCGCGCCCCAGGCCGGCCCGTCGACGAAGACGGCTGGCAGGACACTCTCGAACATTCCTTCGAAGCCGGTTTCGGCGAGTTCGGCGCGGCTTACGGGCCCGTGCAGAACGATGCCTTCCGGGCCGAACGCACTCACGGGCCGGCCCTCCAAGCGGAAGGCGACGGACTTGATCGTCCGGAACTGGGTTAGCGTGTATACCACCTGGCCGATGCGGGCAACCCTGGACTCGAGGTCGCCTCCTGGCTCGAATGCCGCGGACAGATCGACGGTCGCTACGCCATCGTTAATCGATAGGCCCAGGAGTTCGGTCCCGACGGGGACCATGCTCGAGATCGCAGGTGAGGCCCCGCGCTCATCAGCGTTCGGCCCGTCGAGCAAAGCATTCATCGCAGCCCTCGCGACGGCCGTCGTGGCGGGAATCTCGCGGAGGACGGGAACGAGTCCCGCGCTACGGATTGGTCCGCCAAGCATGAAGTAGGCACGGACAACGATCGTGCCGCTGGGCGATGGCGCGGGCGTCGCATCCGGGGACGGGATCGGTTTGGCGGACTGCGATGATGGTGGTGAACTGGGCGTTGATGTCCCGCTCGGCGCCGGCGTGAGATCCGGGCTGCCAAGTTCGAAAGACGGCTCGACCGAGGCGACCGGCGGGACCGCCCCGCCGCTGGCGCCTACTGGCGCGCTGCAGGCGACGAGGGCGGCAGTGAGGATCAAGACGAGGCTGATCGGGATCGGGCGCTTCATCGATGGGCTCCTGTGCGGGCGGGATTGGACTGCCAATCTGGCCCGGCGCCGTCTCCGGGAGTTCGCCGCGTCGTAACGATCAGGTCACACACCCTTGAGTCCGAATCGCAGCCCGCGAGGCCGCACTAAGCGGGGTCGCCTACGCTCCCCAGCCGTCGGAGGGGTACAGCGCCGGGGCCGAGCCTCAGGAGTCGCCCATCATCGAGTCGAGCGACGGGTACGGGGGGCCCTGCCGAAGGGCGTCGATGAGTTGACGCCCCGCTCGGCCGCCGTTCGGCAGTTTGTCGGTCTTGTCAAAGCGCCACGCCGCGACCATCGCGAGAACAAGCCCACGGAGTTCGCCAAGCAGTTCCTGATCGACGCCGGGATAGCGGTCGCTGACCTCGTGCGGTACATGGGCGAGATCGAATTCGAGGGGTCCGCGACACACGGTCTCGAGGTCGATAAAGAGCGGCCCGCGCGTCGTGTTGAGCACGTTGCCTGGGTGCGGCTCGCCATGCAGCACCTGCTCGGCGGCGCTTCGGCGGGCGGCCGCCAGGGTCGCGCTGCGCAACGTGCTGTCGAGAAGCTCGCGGTCGGCGTCGGCGAGTGCCGGCGTCTCTTCGGGTCGCGCAACGAGTTGGTGCGCCTCGGCGACTCGGTCCGTGAAGTGGGGCGTGATGACATCGAGGTTCCGCAGGCCAGCATGCAGGCGCTTCAGGGCAGCTGCGTAGTCGGCCGGTTGCAGCCCCGGAGATGCTACCGAGTCGTAGTACGTCCAGAGGGTGATCCAGAAGCCGTCACGTTGGTAGACACGATGCCCAACGCGAGACGCGACCGCGGCCACCGGAGCCCCGAGTTCGGCCAGCCTCTGAGCGATCTCGATTTCGAGCGGCGCCACTCCTGCGTGCGCCGGACCCGCGACGCGGGCGAGCATGTCGCAAGGCATCACGCGCAGGGCGACCCTGTTCGAGTCGTGCAGAACAAGGGCGGCGTCGGCCGTCAGGCCGAGCTCGCTGGCGGTCGATATGGCGGCGGCGACCGCGCGCCGGAGCTCTGATGGCTCCATCGTCGGCCTAGCCTAGATCTCCTTCAGCGTCACGTCACACAGGAGCGCAGCCGGGGAGAGATTCCGCCGAGAGCTCTTGTCAGCGGATCGCTCGCTAGAAACCTGTTGAACCAGTTCAGCATCGCCACCAACGAGTACATCGGCCAAGGCAAGGAAAAAGCCGAATACCAATGCAAGGGAAGGTTTATCTGGGCTGAAGGTAACTCCGAAGGACCTCGCCAAGGCGCTCTTGTACCGGCTCCGCCACTTCCGCTATGGTGTCCGCGCTTGATGCACCGCAGCGCGCAATCAAAGGGGGTTCGATCCATGCGTCGGCCAGTCATCTTCGCCACTCTCGCCGCCCTGCTCCTGATGGCCCTTCCAGCCACGGTCAGCGCCGCACCGCCGACGCGCTTCACAGAGCACGCCGTCACCGTCGACTGCTTCCTCCAGAACGACGATGGGATAGTCGGCGTGTTCGCGGTCGACAGCTCTGAGTTCGGCGCGTTCGGGGAGCTCAGCTTCTGGGCGTCTCCGAGCACGCCCGCCGAGAACGACCCGACGCTCGTGAGCGTCGGCGCCGACGTGTCCAGCACCGATACGAGCATGAGCGCCGACTTTGAACTCATCGACCTCGCCAGCGGCGATCCTGCCGGGACTTCCGAGCTCCGGGTCACTCTGACACCGAGTGGCCCGCTGGAGACCGTCTCTGACCGCTTCCGTGAGGGGAACCGGTGGAACCAGGTCGACGGCACGTTCCAGCTGATGGCGGTCGAGGGGACCGTCGAAGTGCCCGGTGCGGAGATCTTCGATGCGGCCGGCTGCTTCGGCGCGGTCCAGGATCTGACCTTCTTTGCGACGAACCCGGCATCGTTCGTCGACCGGTTCGAGAACTTCTCGTTGTCTTGCAGCTGGGAGACCGCAGACGGCTTTGTCGCGCTGTTCGCCAGCGCCGATACGTTCGGTGCGTTCGGCGACGTCTTCGTGGAAGACGAGACCGGCGAATACGCCGGCTTTGCTGACGTGACCTTCACGAGGAGCGCATTCGACGGATCATGGGAACTGTTCCTCCAGCCGGACGCCGACACGCCCGTCGGCAGCGCATCGGCCTCGGCGACCCTGGCGTCGACAGGCGAGGTCATCCGCACCAAGGACGGAAGCCCGCCGAACTTCGCGAGATTCACGACCGAGCCGTTCACCGTCGACGGATCGTTGGAGGTCAGTGCGCCCGGTGGCGACGAGACGCTACCCATGGACGACGAGCACTGCTTCGCCGCCCAGGAGCGCGCGTTCTTCCACTCGGTGCGACCGAGCGGTCCCAAGCCCGGGCCACTGGCCAACGACGCACCTGAGAACGCGATCGCCGCGAAGCTCGGCAAGACCATCCGGATCGTGACCGGTGGCGGGGCGGAAGCCCCGGAGGAGCCCTGCCTCTTCGTCGACCCGGAGACCAACGAGACGTTCGAGGTCCCCTTCGGGAACACGGCCTGGTGGACGTTCGTCGGCAACGGCGGCCTGATGACCGTCGACAGCGCGGGCTCCAATTTCGACACGGTCATCGCCGTGTACACGGGCTCGCCAGGGTCGTTCACCCAGGTTGCCTGTGTGGATGACGTTTCCGACCCTGCGTTCAGTCTCCAGTCACGGGTCACGATCGATACCGACGCGGGCACGACGTACTACGTGCAGGCCGGCGGATTCGGTGGCGATAGCGGACGTATGAGACTGGTGGTACGCGCGGGCGCTTAGGACGCGTTTCGGGGCGCGGCGGCTGCCGCGCCCCCCACATCAGGAACGCGTGGGTAGTGACCTTCACCCCGCTTCCGTAGGCGTAGTCGTCGGTCGGCGAAATCGGAAAGCCCCGGTCGCCGTCCGTCTCGCTGTCACGACGGAGCGGACGCGCGACCCTGCCCTGCCGTTACGGGGCGCGATTTCGGCGGACCAACCGACGGATAGCCTCGATCACCAGGACAACGATGCCGACTCCGATCAGCGTCCGCGCGAGCACCGACAGCCCCTCGGGCCCGTCCGGGGTTCCGGTTGCAAGGACGAGCATCCCGACGACCAGCAGGACGAGGACCACCAGGATGGCGCCGAAGAGAATTCGATTTGCTGTCACTCAGCCCAGACCTGCTGCTCTCCGGCCCTGATCCATTCGGGACTCTGGATGAGTTCAGGTGCCGGGATCGGAGCATAAGCCACACCGGTCCGCGCAAGGATAGCCGGCCCCGGTCGCCGTTCCGTCTCGCTGTCACAACGGAGCGGACGTGCGAATTCGGGGCGGTGAGTCTACGGCGCGGGCGCTTAGCCGCGACTCCCGTTCAGCAATGCAATAGCACGGTTTATCCGGTGCGCCCAGTTCCGCTGCAACGGGCGAGAGACGCGCGGCGTCAACACTCACATGAACTTGAAGACGCCGCGCGACAAGATCCGTTGGTTCGGGGAGTTCGCGTTTCAGGCCGTGGCCGCCGATTTAATCGAGCTGGCATCGGCCATCGAGGACTTCGTTCGCGACTATCCCCTGGCTCGCGGTCGTCGGGATGGCCGCCGCTACATGCTTCAGATGGCTCCTCTTGGCCGTCGCATGCATCAGGTTAGTGTTGAGCCGTCGGCTCCGGACGGGGCAATTCTAGAGGCAAGGATCCCAGTCGGCCGCCCGGTCAGCCGACGCGCTCAGCTGAGCACGATCGGCTGGGCGCTCGAAGGGGAGAGTTCGGGCTCGCGCTACTACACCCGGCGATTCATCGCCAGTGACGCCGCTCCAACGGACATCGTCACCGCGGTCGACGAGGCCAACCAAGTCCTTTACGGAAGTCGCGCGAACGATGTCCGCTGGTCTCTGAGTGTGTTACCGCTGTACATAGAAGATGAAGCGCGCGACGGCGGGACGAGCAGTCGTCGAGCCGAGCGCCCGGAACCAGCGGCCGGAACCACGCGACGAGCCTCCTGGTTGGCTTGGCTCGACTTGCCTTGCCTGCTTGTCTCAATTGTGATCGGCGGGATCCTCGCGGTCCTATTAATCGGGGCGTTCTACGTCCTCGTGGCCGTGGGCGTGGAACGGTTCCTGGAATGGCCAATTGGATTTCTCGTGGCGCGGTTCCTCTTCGGACTCCTCGGGCTCGCGATGGTCGGGCTGGGTTCGAAGGCCCTGTACAGGGTCTTCACTGGGCAACCAATTGCCGGCGAATACTCGAATTCTCAGGTCGTCCTCGCTAGCCTTTTCTCCGTCCTTCTCGGCCTCGCCTTCATCGTGCTGGCGGTCGCACCGTGGGACAGCGAAGGCTTCTAGGAGGAGCTGCGCCGCTGTCACGACGGAGCGATCGCTCGGAGCCGGGGTCGGACTAACCTACTCCGGCTTACGGGGGGTGCATCATGTCGAGGACGGTCCGAAGCTGCGAATAGGACCAAAGCGTCCAGTACGAGGGGGAGTGCCCACCAATGACGGATGTTGTAAACAGCGAGAGCCACCCGAACGCCGCTCGGTACGTGGTCATCGGCACAGTTGCGGGAGGACTCTTATCCCTTGTCGGCTCCTTCCTCGGGACGGTCGTCACGAACGAAGCTCGGTTACACGAAGTTAAGGTTCAGCTCGCGGCACAGGAGATGCGCGACGACCTCAGGACCAAGACCACGGCGTACGTCGCCTTCGTTTCGGAAGCGTCTCAGCTCCGGGATGAGCTAAACGACCTTATCACTGCGATTGAGCTCGAGGATCAAGCGAGTTATGCAAAGGAACGGAAGGAGGTCGAGGCTGCCCGTTTCAGAACGTACACGGCGGCGGCGACCATCTATATGGTGGGCGACCGATCCACCAATCGGGCGGCAGTTGCGTTCACGAAAGCCGCTGGTAAAGAGGGCCAGGCACTCGAAGTCGAGAACGCCGACGCTTCGGCGCTCCGTAAGGCGGTTGATGATGCAGATCTGGCATTGGGTGAATTCCTAGAAGCAGCGGACGCTGACACCCCGGAGCTCGCCACCCCCTCGCCAGCCCCCAGCCCATAGAGCACCGCCGTTCAACCCCCGAACGCCTCGACGAGGCCCGCCACGCCGCTACCCGGCGTCGTCTGGTCCTCGATGGCGCGCTAGAGACTACGGCCGATGCCTGGATCGCAGCGTGGAACGCTCAGGCGGCCCGAGACGGGCTACAGCGCGACGGAGCCTACTGGGAGCGCGGCTGGAAGTGGATCAGGCGTAAGCGAGAGGCACGATCGTAGAGTGATCCCAGAAGGGAGGGCGATGGGGAGATGTCGTACAACATCGGGGCTCCGGAGGTCGTGATGGTGGCCATCATCGTTGCGATCGTCGGCGCTGTCCTGTACTTCCGTCGACGCCGATAACGCCTGGCCGGCCCTCAGCCGCCCGCCGAGCGGCCCGATCCGTAAGTGAGGGTGCCGGCAAGTACGCTCGACGGGCGCCTTCTCCCCAGCAAGACGGTCGCGAATGACTGCTCGCCACCGTCGGCGCGCTCTCGCTCAAGCCGCTTGATCCGTGGTTCGTGCGGAGCTCGACGATGGTGGTGCGGCCGCGCCAGTGCCGGGCGCGTCACGTACGCTCGCCAGGTGAGCAGGCGAGAACCGTGCGGACAGCTCGTTCGTCTGGACCATCGTGAAGCCTGACGCCGCTCCTTTACCCGGAAGTTCCAAGGCAAACGCGATGGCGCGGCTCGATACGCGCAGGGCGCGCTTCGTCGCACTCGCGTCACCGAAGCTCGATCGAGCCTACCGGCTCGCGGGTCTGCTGCTCGGGAACGCGAGCGAAGCCGAGGAGGCCGTCCAGGAAGCGCTCGCCACGGCGTGGCGGTCCTTCGGCTCGCTGCGAGCGCTAGTCGATCCGGCGTCAATCCTCCAGTTTCGTGCGTAAACTGAGCATCCGCCCGCGTCCCCGTAGCTCAGCGGACAGAGCAACCGCCTTCTAAGCGGAAGGTCGCAGGTTCGAATCCTGCCGGGGGCGCCAACATTCGTCGACCTCCGAATGGTGTCCCGAGGATGATCCTGGCAATACCACGAGATCTCGAGGATGGATGAGGAGCGGCGATCGGTTTCCGAGTCACAGGGTCTTTACCGCGAGCTCTTCAATCGGGTTCCGATCGGGCTCTACCGGACGACGCACGACGGCCAGTTCCTGGAGGCCAACGTCGCCCTCTCGGAGATGCTCGGCTTTCGGGACGGCGACAGTCTCGCCACCACGCGTTGGAACGAGCTGTGGGTCGAACCGGCCGATTGGGAGCGGTGGCTCGTCTCGATCGAGCGCGACGGTGTGGTCCGGGGATTCGAGACCCGGTTGCACGGCGCCGACGGAGCCGTTCGCTGGGTCGTGGTCGAGGCCCGGGGCATCCGGGACGGAGACGGCGACATGCGCTGGCACGAGGGCAGCGTTCTGGACATCACGGAACGACGGATGGCCGAGGAAGCGCTTCGTGCGAGCGAGGCACGCAAGGGCGCGATGCTTCAGGCCGCCATCGACGCAGTCATCGTCATGGACGACTCCGGTCGCATCATCGAGTTCAGCCCCGCCGCAGAGCGAACATTCGGACACAGGCGCGAGGACGTCATCGGCCAGGAGTTGGCCGAGGTCCTCGTGCCGCCGGAACTCCGGGAGCGCCATCGGACCGGCCTCACCCGGTACCTGGCCACCGGAGAAGCGGCCATCCTTGGGCGACGCGTGGAGCTGCGAGCCATGCGATCGGACGGACAGCAGATCCCCGTTGAGGTCGCGATCAACCGGATCGACCAGCCCGGCCCCCCGATGTTCACTGGCTACGTCCGGGATATCTCCGCCCAGCGTCACCTTGAGGAGAGCCTGCGCCAGGCGCAGAAAATGGACGCGATCGGAGAGCTCGCGGGTGGCGTCGCCCACGACTTCAACAACATGCTGACGGTCATCGATGGTTTCTCGACGCTGCTTCTCGACGAGCTCGAGACGACGGATGCCCGGCGCGAGCTCGTCGAGGAGATCCAGCGGGCGACGGCGCGCGCCGCGAGCCTGACCGGTCAGCTCCTGTCGGTTAGTCGCCGTCAGGCGCTCCGGCTGCAACCGTTCGATCTCAACAAGCTCGTCACCGACCTGCACCCGCTGCTCAGTCGAGTCGTCCTCGATGACATCACGGTGGTTGTCCATACCCCCGACGAGCAAGTTGTCGTCGACATCGACGACGCCCACTTCGAGCAGGTCGTCCTGAACCTGGCGGTCAACGCCCGCGACGCGATGCCCGCCGGCGGGACGTTGACGATCGAGACCGGGGTCGTTGAACTCGACACCACATACGCCGAGATCAGACCGGGCGTGACGCCGGGGCTGTACGCGATGCTGGTCGTGAGCGATACGGGGATCGGGATGGATCCCGCCACCCAGGCCCGGATCTTCGAGCCGTTCTTCACGACGAAGGACGTGGGCAGGGGCACCGGTCTCGGACTGGCGATGGTCTACGGGACCGTCCAGCAGTCTGGCGGTCACGTCGGTGTCGAATCAGAGCCCGACTACGGGACCACGTTCCGGATCTACCTTCCGCTGAGCGCTGCCGTACCAGCCGAGCGCAGCGCAGCCGGTGGCCCGGCGGGACGACGGCTCGGCCCGGAGGTGACGGTCCTCGTCGTCGAGGACGAGGACCAGGTTCGCGAGCTCATGGCCCGCGCCCTCCAGAGAGCGGGCTGCGTGGTCCTCGCCGCCTCGAGCGGCCCCGAGGCCCTGTCCGCCGTTGATCCGGGGAGCCGCCTGGACCTCGTCATCGCGGACGTAGTCATGCCGGATGGCCACGGGCCCGAGGTCGTCCGCCTCCTGCGGCGGACGCGACCACGCCTGAGGGCTCTGTACGTCTCCGGGTATGCGGCCCAGTTCGAGGCCTCGGGGACGAGCTCCCCGGACGCCGAGCCGCACTTCCTGCAGAAGCCATTCACCCTCACCCAATTCATCGACGCGGTCCGGAAGGTTCTCGACGCACCCGAGGGCGACGACGACCGCGCCTGGGCCCCGGAGACACTCTCCCTGCCCGATTGACATCCGCCGTCCGGGACGAGCCGGATGCGACTGTTGCCCGCAGGCACGTCCGGACGTACGATCTGGCCCCCCACCGGGGAGATAGGTCGAGGCATCTATGCGCGAGAACGAGTCAGATATGCGCGAGAACGAGTCAGAGTTCCAGCCTGCGTTGACGGATGGCGACCAAGAACCGGCCGGTTCGTCGGATACGAACGGCAGCGCGCCGGCTTTGGGCGCAGACGCCGAGGACACGATTGCCGCCACCGACGATCCAACGACGAATTCAACCGACGATGACAGCGCCGCCTTTCTGGCCGACCTTGCCCGCGTCATGCAGACCGCGGCGGCTGCGGAGCGCACTCGGATCGTCGAGGACAGCGAGCGCCGCCGGAACGCGCACCTCGACCTCATCCGGGCGCGGGAGACGTCCGAGGCCGAGGAACTGCAAGTACTCGCCGAGGGCGATGTCAAGGCGATCGACACCTGGGCCGACACCGAGATCGAGCGTATCCAGTCGGAACGGGAGCGACGGATCATAGGCCGACGCGGCGAACTGGCGCAACGGCTGGAGGACCATCGCCTGCTGATCGGCCGCGAGGTGGACGCCGTCGAGGCGGTGATCGCGACCTTCCGAACCGAGGTCGAGGTCTATTTCAGCCGGCTTGATGCGGAAACAGATCCGGTCGCCATCGCACGCGAGGCGGGGAGGCGCCCGCAGTTCCCCGGCTTCGATACTGTCGGGTCGGGCACGGCTGCGCTAGACACCGCCACCGGGCCGGCAGACGAGGCTGACGCAGCCAGTCACGACGAACCGCCGCCCGCGGACGAATCGCTGGTCGGGGTGATGGATACAAGCGCCCCGACTGAGGCGATCGAGGACGGCGGAGCGGCTACCGCCGCGGAGAACGTCGAGCCGGTTGCAAGCGTCGAAGCCGAAGCCGATGCGGAACCGCGTGACGAGCCGGGCGAGCCGGCCGAGACGAAGGCCCAGGCGGTGGAGACGCCGGTCGCGTCGAACGCCGTACCTCCGCGAAGCTCAGCAGCCCTGATGGGTTCCTGGTTTCGCCGCGGCGACGACGCCGCTGGCCGTCCCGATGCGGACGGTTGACCCGGGCCCTATCTCTGGTCGAGGGTGATGTCCACATCGGCGGCGACGATCGGCTCCGAGAAGCGAAGAGTCAGGATCCGGTCGACCCCGATCGAGTCGGTCACGCCCTCGCAAGGCGGCCGCACGAGGGTCATGACCAGCGGGTCCGTCCCGACGAGCAGGTCGTGATCGGTGCGGCACGGGAACCCCGCCCACCCGAGCTGCAATGTCGTGGCGTCGATGTTCTTCACGTCGACGTCATCGAATGGAAAGCTCTGACCATCGCCGGTCGGTGAGCCCGAGGTTGCCTCGAGGAGCTTGCCGGATTCGTCAACGACGTCGACAGTCTGCGGTTGGCCCGCCGCCACGACGAGCTCGACGAGGATCCCGGCCGAGGCGGGTCCCGTGGGGCTCGCAAATGGCGTCGGACTCGCGCTCGGGGAGGCGATCGGGCCGGTGTCAGGCACGACGATCGCAGGCTGCCTCGACCCGCCGACGCCGATCGCGACAGCGGCGAGGAGAAGCCCCAGGACCGCGAGCACCAGCCCAGGTCGCAGGCCCATGCCCAGGCCGCGGGACCGCGGAGCCATCGGGTCTGGTCGCAGGAAGTTCAGCGGGTCTCGCCGGCGGGGATGGCTGCGCGCGTGCTCCATGGCGAGCTCGACAGGCCGATCCGGCGCGCGGTTCGGTCCCTCGTCGAGCCACTCGCCGAGAAGCCGGTCGAAGTCGTTCAGCGCCGTCATGCCAGCCGTCCTTCCGCCGCGATGTTGCGGCCGTCGGCTTCGATAGCCGCCCGGAGGGCCCGGGTCGCATAGTGGAGTCGGGAGCCCGCCGTTCCCACCGGGATGCCGAGAACGTCGGCGATCTCGGCCAGGGACTGGCCGGCGTAGTGCTGGAGCACGAGAATTGCCCGCTGCTCCGGTGTCAGGCGCCGGAAGCCGCGCTCGAGCTGGTCGCGATCGGCGACGGCCCGAAACTGGTCTGGCGCCGGCGACAAGTCCGAGTCCTCGGGCAGTAACTGGATGGACGCACCGCCGCGACGCTCGCGACGGGCCTCGGCGACGCTCGAGCGAACGATCAGGCGGTAGGTCCAGGCGTCGAACCGCTCGGGATCTCGCAGCCTGGGCAGCTCGTTCCAGATCGTGATCAAGGTCTGCTGGACGGCGTCCTCGGCGAGATAGTGATCGCGAAGGATCCGATACGCGACGGCGAACAGGCGCCCGCTGACGAGGCGCGCGAGGGCGTCGAATGCCTCGTGCTCGCCGCGCCCTGCACGCTCCACCAGGTCTCGCTGCACCGCATCAGCTCCATCGGCGGCGGCCCGTCGTGAGCCGCTCGGGAAGTATGAGCACGGGACCCGGGCGTTTCTTCAATCTGAGATCCAGAGCCGTCGCGAAGGCGGACAGACAGGCGAAAGACGCCGATGGCTCAGAGAGGTTTTTCGCGCGCGGCCGCTTCGTGCGCCGCGCGGTACTCGTCGCGCAGCTGTTCTACGAGGACCTCTACCTCGCGTTCCTCCGCGGAGCCGGCCGACGTGCCCTCGAGGCGACGTTCGGCGTCGCGCCAATCGGCGAGGATCACCGAAATCGGGCGGGATATTGCCTCGATCGAGTCCGGGACATCCGCGGGCGATCCTTCGTCCGCCATGCGGTGCACCTGTTCGGTGAGCTCCCGCTGGCGTCCGCTTGCCACGAGGACCCGCATCGCGATGCTCTCGATCCGCGCCGCGAGATCGACGAAGTGTGGATCGTCAGGGGCGATCTGGCGCTTCTCCTCCTCGAGTGTCGACAGCGCCTCGAGGTCGCGAATCAGCTCGTCCGATGTGTCGCGAAGCGCACGGCCAGCTTCGGGCATTCGTGCGTCCCTCCTTCGTGTCGGCCCGATCCGGGAGCGACCGTGACTCTGCGGCGCGTTGCCACAATGCCTCGGCAGCGCGAAGGATAACCCGGTATTGGATCAACGCCACGTTGCAGCATCGGGAATCGAGTCTTTGTGAAGCCGAACTGTGGCGGTCCCCGAACGGTCTGGTACTCGCGATTATCCCAAAGTACGGCTTGGCGAGGCCACCACCCCACCCCTACGCTCCGCCCATCAGCGAGCCGCACCCTACCTCTGGCCACCCCAGAGGGGCGGACCTGTCGTGAAGTGCTCTAAGCGAGGCAAGCGCCACATGGGGTCCATGGCCGTCAACGAACTCGGACCGATGCTCACCGCCACCGAAGTGGCCGACATGCTTCATCTCCACGTCAACACCGTGAAGCGACTCGGCGACCGCGGCGAGCTGCCGTTCTATCGCGTCTGCAAGCGAGGCGATCGCCGCTTCCGACTTGACGACGTGATGAAGTTCCTCTCCCAGAACCGCTGACATTCGGCGCCCGACGAGGGTGCCCTCACACGACTACTAGCTCACGGAGCGTCCGTCACCTCCTGGCGGGCGCTTCGTCGCGTCACCTCTGGCCAATGGCGCTGCAACTCGCCGCTCTGCGACTCGTGAGCTCCGCCTTGGACTTCGGTGGGCCGCCCGCGGGCTAGCGCTCGCAGAATTCACTGCAGGATCAAACGGTTCGGAGCGCTTCGCCGAAGATCTCGACGCCCTCCGCGATCTCGGCGGCCGTCGCGTCGATCGGCGCGATCCAGCGGACGACCTGGTGGGCCAGGCCGCAGGACAGGACCAGCAGGCCAAGCTCGGCGCAGCGGGCGATGAGGTCGATTGCGAGATCGCCATCCGGCTCCCTGGTCTCGCGGTCCCGGACGAGCTCGACGCCGATCATGAGGCCCGGGCCACGCACGTCGCCGATACGGTCATCCTCCGCCATCAGGCGCAGCAACCCCTGGGTCAGCTCATTGCCGCGCTGTTCGGCATTGGCGACGAGATCCTCGTCACGGATCGTCTCAAGGACGGCGATACCCGCCGCACAGGCGACTGGATTCCCACCGTACGTTGAGCCGTGGGCGCTCTTGCCCCAACGCTCCTGGAGCTCGCGCCGCGTGGCGATTGCCGAGAGCGGCAGGCCGTTCGCGATCGCCTTCGCGACCACGACCACATCAGGGACGATCTGCGCGCGCTCCAAGGCCCACATCCGCCCGGTCCTCGCGTAGCCCGTCTGGACCTCGTCTGCGATCAGGAGGATGCCGTGCTCGTCGCAGATCGAGCGCAGGCCCCGCAGGAAGTCTGCCGGTGCCGGCGTGTAGCCGCCCTCACCCTGGACCGGCTCGATGATGATCGCGGCAACGTTGCTCGGGGCGATCACGGCCGAGAACATTGATCCGAGGCTGGCGAGGCTCTCCATCGTCGCCCGGTCCTCGTCGCCGCCGAAACCGTGATAGGCGTCGGGGAACGGCGCGATGTAGACACTCGGGAGCAGGGGCTCGTAGCCGGTCCGGTAATTGATGTTCGACGTCGTGACGCTCGTCGCACCGAATGTCCGGCCGTGGAAGGCGCCGCGGAACGCCACGATGCCCGGCCGGCCCGTCACCCGCCGAGCCAGCTTGAGCGCGCCGTCGATCGCCTCAGAGCCCGAGTTGAGGAACATGATCGTGTCAATCGGGTCGGGCAGGGTCTCGGCGAGCATCCGGGCGAGGGTGACCACAGGCTCTGAGTAGCCGATCGCGCCGGTCGGGCCGATCAGGCGGTCCGCTTGGGCGTGAATCGCCGCGGTCACCCGCGGGTGGGCGTGGCCGAGGGCCGTGACCGCGATGCTGTTCGCAAAATCAAGGTAGGAACGGCCGGCCGTGTCGAACAGGCGATGGCCGACGCCGTGACTCCAGCTACGCTCGAAATAGCGGCCCAGGACCGGCGACAGGTGCTCGGCCTGAGAGGCGAGATCGGCGACGGCAGTGACCGGTTCCTCCATCGCCCGAGTATAGGGAACGAGGCGGGACCTCCGGCTGTCGCAGTCCGACATTTCCGGCCGTCGAACGCAGTCGCGCCGGGTGTCCCCGGCGTCGCTTCGCGGCGGCTAGCATTCGGGCATGGTCGATTTCGCCCTGACCGACGAGAACCGCCTCGTCCAGCAGAGCGCCCGCGCCTTCGCGGAGACGGAGATCCTGCCGAACATTCGGCGCTGGGACGAGGAGGGCGGCTTTCCGCGCGAGCTGTTCGGCCGGATGGCCGAGCTCGGCTTCCTCGGCGCTCCGATTCCCGAGGAGTACGGCGGTTCCGGGATGGACTACGTCAGCTTCGCGATCCTGTGCGAGGAGCTCGAGCGCGCCGACACGGCGTTCCGGGTCGTCCAGAGCGTCCACGTCGGCCTGAACTCGCTGGCCCTCCTCCAGTGGGGAACCGAGGAGCAGCGCCGGCGCTGGCTGGTTCCGCAGGCGCGGGGCGAGAAGCTCGCGACGTTCGGGCTGACCGAGCCGGGGGTTGGAACGGACGCCGGCAACCTGGCATCCACCGCCCGTCGTGACGGCGAGGTGTATCGGCTCAACGGGCAGAAGATCTGGATCAGCCTCGCCGACATCGCCGACCATTTCCTTGTCTTCGCATCGGTCGATCGGTCGAAGAAGCACAAGGGCGTGACGGCGTTCATGCTCGAGCGGGGCATGCCTGGGCTGACGACGGGGACGCTCCACGGCAAGCTCGGAATCCGGGCCGGGAATACGGGCCTGATCAACCTCGATGACGTGCCCGTGCCGATCGAGAGCAGGATTGGCGAGGAGGGCGAGGGGTTCCTCGTGGCGATGAGCGCGATCGATCAGGGCCGGTTCACGGTCGCGGCGGGGTCTGTCGGACTTGCCCAGGCGTGCCTCGACGCATCGGTCAAGTACGGGCGCGAGCGGCAGACGTTCGGTGAGGAGATCGGCCGGCATCAGCTGGTCAAGCAGATGATTGCCAAGATGGCTGCCGGAACCGAGATGGGCCGCCTGCTCGTGTGGCGCGCCGCCTGGCTGAAGAACCAGGGGCGGCGCAACACTCGCGAGACGTCGCTCGCGAAGTGGCACGCAACGGAGCACGCGGTCCAGAGCGCGCTTGACGCGATCCAGATCCACGGCGCGAACGGCTACTCGAACGAGTTCCCCGTCGAGCGCTACCTGCGCAACTCGAAGGCCGCGGTCATCTACGAGGGCACGAGCCAGCTCCACACCCTCATCCAGGCCGACTACGCGCTCGGCTATCGCGAGGATCGACCGATCCGCTGCGAGCCGTGGCCGGCCCAGGGCTGGGAACGCCAGCCGGCCGGCAGCTGATGGCGATGGACGCTCGCAGGATCAGCCACCACCCTGCCGACCTGTTCGATGCGAGCCAGTACGGGTTCGCCCAGGCCGTCAGCGTCGCCGCCGGACGGCTCATCTTTGTCTCCGGCCAGGTCGCCTGGGACGCTAGCGAACGGCTGGTGGCCACGGACCTCCCCGGACAGGCGGCCGCGGCTATGGCAAACGTTGCACGGGCGCTCGCCGCCGCAGGCGCCGAGCTGGGCCACGTGACGGCGCTTCGCATCTACATCGTCGGCGACCCGTCGGACACGTCCGGCGTGAGCGATGCGTTGCGGGCGGCATTCCCAGCGCGGGAAGGACCGGCAGCCACCTGGGTTCGGGTCGGCGGCCTGGAGGGAGACGGACTCCTCATCGAAATCGAGGCGACGGCGGTGGTCCCATAGCGGGCGAGGGCGACAGCGGGGCGAAACCGGCAGGAATCGGAGCCCGCTGGACTGACGGTGAGCTCGCGACGCTCGCCGAGCTCGCCGAGACGTTCGTTCGGGGTGACGCGCTTCGACGGACGAGGCTCACGACCGAGGCGCTCGAGCGCGCGGCCGATCCCTCGCAGCTCCGCCAGCTCCGGCTCGTCCTGCGGCTCATCGAGTCGCCGCTGGTGAACTTGCTGCTGACCCGTCGCGCCCAATCGTTCCGGACCATGTCGCCGGCGACCCGCGAGCGGTACCTCCTGTCGTGGGCAAATTCCCGCGTCCCGCTTCGCCGGTCGGCCTTCCAGGGCTTTCGGAAGCTGCTGACCTTCCTCGCCTACGCCGATCCGGGCGTCGAGCGCCCGAACCCACGACTCACCGCGATGGGCTACGTCCAGGACGCCCGACCGGTCGCGGCGCAGGCGACCCGGATCCGGGCGACGCGTCCGCCGTTCGAGACCGGGTCGGCGGACGAGCCGATGGAGATGGAGGCCGATGCGGTGGTCGTCGGCTCGGGCGCCGGCGGCGGGGTCGTCGCTGCCGAGCTGGCCCGGGCGGGTCGCTCCGTTGTCGTCCTCGAGGCGGGGCCGCTCGTCGACGAAGCCTCGATGCCGACCGACGAGCTCGACGCGTATGGCCGGCTCTACTTGAACCATGGCCTCCTCTCGACCTGGGATGGGTCCGTGACGATGCTCGCCGGGGCCGCGGTCGGGGGCGGGACGCTGGTCAACTGGATGACATGCCTGCCGGCACCGACCTGGCTCAGGGACGAATGGTCGCGCGACCACGGAATCGAGGATCTGACCGGCGACGCCTGGGACGCGGATCTCCGTACGATCGAAGAGGAGGTCGCGGTCCGCGAGGCAACGGTCATCCCGCCGAAGGACGAAGCGCTCCTCCGAGGCGCCGCTGCGCTCGGCTGGGACGCGGCCCGGACGAGGCGGGACGCCGTCGACTGCGGCGACTGCGGCAGCTGTCCGTTCGGGTGTCGGCAGGGAACGAAACAATCGGGAATCCGTGCACACGTCGCCTCGGCATACACCGCTGGAGCGCGGATCGTGCCCGGAGCTCGAGTCAACCGGGTCCTGCTCTCGCCCGGGCGCGGGAGCGGCGCGAGCGGCGTCGAAGCCACGGTGCAATGGACCGATCCGGAGACAGGTGCGCCCGCGGCCGATGGACGGACCCGGCGCCTGATCGTCCGGGCGCCGAAGGTCGTCCTCAGCGCTGGTGGCCTTCGAACCCCCGCCATCCTGGAGGCGTCGGCGTTGGACCACCCGGCAATCGGCCGGAACCTGCGGCTTCAGCCGGTCCCTGTGGTTGCCGCGCTATTCCCTCAGCCGATCGACATGTGGCGAGGCACGATGCAGGCTGCCCGCTCCCTCGAGTTCGTCGCGCCCGGCCCGCGGCAACAACGGCTACGTGATCGAGTCGGCGCCCGGTCATCCCGGTCTCTTCGCCCTCGCCCTGGCCTGGGAAGGCACAGACGCCCACGCCGATGTCATGCTTCGCGCCCGTCGGATCGCGCCGCTCGTCGCCGTCACGCGGGACGGCGGTACGGGTCGAACGACGCTCACGAAGAGGGGCACAGTCCGGGTGGATTACCGGCTGGATGGCACCGGAATTGCCACCTTGCGGCACGCCCTCCTGTCGATGGCCCGTCTGGCGCGGGCAGCGGGGGCTCCCGAGATCGTCGCGGTCGGGACGCGCCCGGCCTGGTATGGCCGTTCCGGCTTCCCTCCCGGCGGCGAGTCGAGGGCCTTCGTCGAATTTGAGGCCGCCCTCGCGTCATTCGACTTCGGACCCAACCGCGGAACCGTCTTCTCCGCCCACCAGATGGGGACGGTCAGGATGGGCGCGGAGCCACGTGACCATCCGTGCGACCCATGGGGCCGCGTCCGCCGCGATGACCGCCATGACCGCATCATCCCCGGGCTCTACGTGGCGGATGGCTCGCTCTGCCCGACGGCCCTCGGGGTCAACCCGATGATCACGATCATGGTCCTCGCGCGGCGGGTGAGCCGGACGATCCTCGCCGACGCCTGAGGACGGGCGGCTCAGGCGGCGGCGTCAGTCTCGGTGCCATCGGCACGGATCGCAGTCTCACGCTCAGCCACCGGAGCCCTTCGCCGGGCGGCGCTCATCAGCCTGCCGCGGGCAGTGATGATCAGGGCGACCGCGAAGATGATCACCGCTCCGGCAACGAGTGTCCGCGGGGTGATCGGCTCCTGGAGGACGATTGCACCGAGGACAACCGCGACGATCGGGTTGACATACGCGTACGTCGCGATGAGCGGGAGGGGCGCCACCCGCAGGAGCCAGACGTAGGCGGTGAACGCGACGAGGCTGCCGATGACCGTCAGGTAGACGAAGGCCACGAGGGACTCCGGCGAGACGGCGTCGGGTCGGAACCCGGCGTATTCGCCCCTGACCGCTGCGAGGACGATGAGGATTGCCGACCCGGCGAGCATCTGGCCGCCGGTGGCGACGAGCGGGTCCTTCGGCAGGTGCGCCCGGTGCGACGAATAGAGCGAGCCAATGGACCAGCTGATGGGCGAGATGAGGAGCGCCAGGATGCCGGCCGGGTCGAACGTCTCGGCGGCGGAGGCCGACGGCCCGACCAGGATTCCCACGCCGACCAGACCGATCGCGACGCCGGCGATCGCGATCGCGGGGGAGGCGCTCGCCGTAGATGACACGACCGAGCACCGCGACCCACAACGGCATCATGGCGATCAGCAAAGCGGCGATCCCAGAAGGAACCGTCTGCTCGCCGAGGGCGACCAGACCCATCCCGCCGGCCATGAGCGCAGCCCCGATGATCGTCATGTCGCGCAACTCCCGCCGCGTCGGGAACGGGATCCGGCCCCGTCGGCGGAGTCAGGGCAACGCCGAGGATGACCAATCCTGCGAGCCCGAATCTCGCTCCCCGCGAGGAGGAACGGCGGGATCGTCTCGACCGCGATCCGGATCCCCAGGTACGTCGAGCCCCAGACCACGTAGAGGATCGCAATTCCGACCCAGATCAGGCTCGTCCGCGACGGCGCGTCTGAGCGTTGGCATAGTCGGATGGTCCAAAGTATGGCGAGTGTAGCAGACCCTCCGAAAGGCGCCGGTGCCGTGGCGCGTCGGGCGCCGGCGTTGGCGGCCGGCGCCCGCGGCCTACGCGGCGGCGACGGCAGCGCCGCGTGGACGGCACTCGCGGCATGCCCGGTAGCCGGCCGCCTCGGTTGCGCCGGCCGAGCGGAAAGGGACCCGGTGGGCGGGCGTGATTCGTTTCGCGTTGTGGCACGTCGGCAGGCAGTAGATCCGCGTCGTATCCGAGCCGATGTAGCGGATCCCGGCCCGGGCAAGGCCTTCGAGCTCGTCCGGATCGAGGCCCTCCGCGGCCAGGATCGTCCGCTTGTTGCCCGGCCCGCCGAGCGAGTACTGGCCGATCGTTCCGTCGCTGCGCACGACCCGGTGGCAGGGCACGATCAGCGGCACCGGGTTGTGACCGAGCGCCGTTCCGACCGCCCGAACCGCCTTTGGCCGCCCGATCTCCGCGGCCACCCAGCCATACGGTCGGACTTCGCCGCGTGGGATCTCGAGCGCCTTCAGCCAGACTGCCTGCTCGAAGGCGGAGCTGCCCCGGAGGTCGAGCTCGATTCGTGCTCGCCGGTCGCCACCGAGGCGTCGCTCGACCGCGCGGGCGAGGCCGGCCGGGAGAGCGTCCCGGCGCTTCGCTCGACGGCCGGTGCGGGCGAGGAACCTGACCTCGAACGCGTGATCGTCAGGCGCGCTTTCCACGGCTGACACGCCCCGACCGTTCCAGGCCACCCGCAGGGGGCCGACGGGCGACTCGATGAGCGCGTAATCGTCGGCCAGGCCAATGGCAACGAGGGCACCGTGGGCCAGGCTTGGCGGGGCGGGCTCGGCGAGCGTGGCGAGGGCGGCCTCGATCGCGTCGAAGTCGGGGGCGGGGCGATTCATGCGGTCATCTCCTCCCGCTCACGCCGTTCGGCGGCGACGAGCGCATCGCGCAGGGCGGCCAGGCCGCGATGGACCTGGGCCTTGAGAGTTCCTTCGGGTCGGCCGAGGGCCTCGGCCATTTGCGTGTAGGACAGGCCGTCGACGTGACGAAGGACGACTGCGGCTCGCTGGGCGGGTGGCAATGTCGCCAGGAGCAACGCCCAGGTCTCCTTCTCGTTGGCCCGACCGAGGGGATCCACGGTGGGTTCGGCGGACGGCTCGAACGCGAGCTCGACTGTTCGAACCCGTTTTACTCGCGCCCGGTTGCGGCAGACGTTGAGGACGATCGTGGCCAGCCAGGGACGCAGCTTGATCTGGCGAATTCGACCTGCGTCGTAGCCGCCGAGGGCCTGGTAGGCGCGGACGAACGCGTCCTGGGCAGCCTCTTCCGCGTCGCTCCGGTCACCGATGAAACGCAGCGCGATGGAGAACAAGCGGCCCGCGTGGGCCGAGACGAGCGCCTCGAATGAGCCGTCGAGATCGGCGGCGAGTCGGGCGGCGAGGGCCTCGTCGGAGCGGAGCGCGTCGTCCATCGACCTATGAAACACCACGCGGTCCCGATTGGTTGCACGGCGGGCCATAAGGCGAGTAAGGCCCCCGCGGCCGCGACTTTGAGGCAGTGGCTCGCATCGCGTCGGGCATCCGCCCGATGGCGGCGCCGGCCCGCACCGGGAGGATATGGCCATCGAGACGCCCGGCTCACAGGCACCGAAACCATTCGGAGCCGGCCGGCGCACAGGAGGGACAGAATGTCCGCATCAACTCGCACGATCCAGCAGCCGCTGGGTTTCGGCCAGATCGGCGCGGCGCTCGCCGTCGTCGCTGTGGCCATCGTGGTCGCCGCCCTCGTGGCCTTCGGCTCGATGGGCGCGGTCAAGACCGACGTCACGCCGGCTGCCGGCGCGCCGCCCGCGGTCATCGATCACGGCTGGAGCCAGGCCGGGACGAGCACCGGCCCCGCCGCCGGCGCGCCGCCCGCGGTCATCGATCACGGCTGGAGCCAGGCCGGCACCAGCCCCAGCAAGCCCGCCTACCAGGCCGACCCGGAATTCGCTCCCCGGACGCCCGACGCGGTCAAGTCCGTCGGGGGCCGGCGCGCCGGCGTCGAGTAACCCACCCGGCGTGCCGATCGCCCAGATCGGCACGCTACCCCTACCACCGAGGCGCCGTCCCGATCGGGGCGGCGCTTTGGTGTCCGGCTGGGACCGTCGCCCCATGCGACAATCGGCCGACGATGCCCCCCGACGACCGGTTCGACGACCTCGCCCAGAGCCTCGGGGGCTTCTACCGGAGCTGGGTGATCTACCTCGGCCTCCACCTCGGCCTGTTCGCGCTGATCCATGCCGCCGAGCGCGAGGGCATCTCACCAGTCGAACTCGCAGCAGCTGCAGGGTGTGCGCCGGAGCCCGTCGAGGCATGGGTCCGGGCCGCCCACGCGAGCGAGCTCCTCGAATACGACGGGTCGCGGGTGAGGATGGACGAGGGCGCGGCGTCGGTCCTGCTTGACGAAACCCGACCGGAGTATCTCGGCGGCCAGTTCGTCGTCGCCGTCGTCTCGAGCCTCGACTACGCGGGACTTCCCGACTTCTTCAAGACCGGTCGGCCGATCGAGGAGCGACCGCCGCGGTTCCATCGTGCGATCGAGGCGGTCACAGTCCAGGACATCGCTGTCTTCTTCCAGGAGGGGCTGGCGGCACTGCCCGATCTCGCGGGGCAGCTCGCCGCGGGCATCCGGGTCCTCGACGTCGCTTGCGGCGGCGGCAAGTGGCTCATCGCCGTCGCCACCCGGTTCCCGGCGACGGAGCTCGTCGGCGTCGAGTTCGAGCCCGACTCAGTCGCCCGGGCGATGCGTCACGTGACCGACGCGGGGCTCGAGGCACGGATCCGGATCGAGGCTCGCGAGATTCCCACGATGCCGTATGTCGATGAATTCGACTTCGTCTACATGCAGGATGCGCTGCACGAGCTGCCCGATCCCGTCGCCTCGTTGAAAGCTGCGTGGAAGGCGGTCCGCCCCGGCGGTCGACTCGTCGTCTTCGAATGGTGCCTGCCGTCGTCGCTCGAGGACTCGCAGAACCTCCAGGCAGAGCTCATGTGGGGAATCCAGATCGACGAGCTCTACCAGGGGACCCGGATGTACACCCACGAGGGCTTCGACAGAATGTTCGCCGAGGCTGGGATCCCGCCGCCCGGCGTGGTCGAGCTCCCGTCGGCCGCGTCGATGTTCGTGGCGGCCCGACCGGCCTAGCGGCGTTCCGCTCCGTCGGGCCCGGATCTCCGGGTATCGTGCGCGAGTGCCAACGCCCGTTCCGCCCGGCCGCCCTGCCGACCTCACTGCCGCCGACACGCGCTGGTTGGCGTGGCACGAGGCCTGCTGTCATGGGCTCGCGGGGCGAGAGGTGAGGGAGCTCGGGGACGCCGTCATGCTCCACGACCCGGTCGACCGCGAGCCGTTCTGGAATCGAGTCGCGGGGATGGCGTGGCCGGACGAGCCCAAGGCGTTCGATCGCCGCCTCGCCGAGATCATCGCCCTCTTCGGGTCGCTCGACAGGATCCCCCACGCCTGGCCCCTGCCGGGATTTGACGAGCCCGCCGATCTGACCGCTCGGCTCCTGTCCCATGGCTTCGAGGACGTCGGGCCGGGCATCCTCATGGCATTCGATCCGGCCGGTCCGGGCCTCTCGCCGCTGGGTGCTGCCGATCCGGGCCCTGGCATCAGTATCGAGAGATTCCACCGAACGGCCGGCCCGGCCGCAGACGAAGGCGCTCGCGCCATCGCCGAGGTCCTTTCCGACGCCTTCGCCGTCGAGCCCGACCGAGTCGGTGCCATCGAGGAGGAGACCCTCGTCCTCTTCGGCCGGGAGGAATTCAACGCATGTCTGCTCCGGGTCGATGGCGAACCGGCCGCGGCCGCGAGGCGGACGACGTTCGCCGATGCCAGCTACCTGTCGTCGATCGGCACTCGGTCCCGCTTCCGAGGCGTCGGTCTGGGTCGGCTCGTGAGCCAAGTCGTCCTCCGCGATGCAATCGACGCCGGCAGCCGCTGGACGTATCTCGGCGTGTTCGCGGACAACCCGGTCGCCAGGCGAATGTACGAGGGGCTGGGATTCGTCCCGATCGGTGGTCCCGCTCCCGATCTCATCCTGCGATGACGCTCCGGCCGTCGGTTGAAGCGGTCATCGCGCGCCTGCTGCCGGTTGGCAGCCAACCGCGGGTTCTGGCCGCCATCTGGGCGACGGTCGATGTCGACCGTGTCCTCGCCGAGATCGGGTTCGCCGCAGAAGAACTGCCCGACGACAGGCTGCTTGGCGCTGCCGTCCGGCTCGTTCACCCGCTCGTTGGGGAGCCGATCGCGTTCCTCGAGCCGACGACCGAAGGGCAAATCGCCGCGACACTCGCGCACTCCGGCGAGGGACCGGCCGGGCAATACATCGTCGCGACCGATGGCCTGTCGAGCCTCGCGGTCCGCGCCGCCGCCGCGGGGATCGCCATCAAGCGCGCCGATGACGGCCCGTTCGGGCCCTCGGCCCTGGTGTTGGGCGGCCCGGCTGCGGGGCCGCACATCGTCCTCGTGGCTGGTCCAGCGGGTACCATCGAACGATGATCGAACGCCAGAGCATCACCCTCCGAAGCGCGACCGACGCCGATGCCGATCGGATCGCAGCCCTTTTCACCGATGAGGGCTATCCGGCCGGCCCATCCGACATTGTCGAGCGGCTCGGGCGGTTCGGATCGCCCCATTCGCGGGTCGTCGTGGCCGACTACGAGGGCGAGATCCTGGGGTTCATCGCCCTCCACGCCCTGCCTCGTTTCGAACATTCCGATCGCGTAATCAGGGTGATGGCACTCGTCGTCGACGCGGGCGTCAGGGAGCGCGGCGTTGGCCACCTGCTGATGGAGGAGGCGGAGCGGATCGGCCGGGAGCTGGAGGCCGCATTCGTCGAGGTGACGGCGGGCCGCCACCGGCCCGATGCGCAGCACCTGTACGAGGCGCTCGGGTACGACGGCTCCGTCGCCGCCTACCTCCGCAAGCGCCTCTAGGCCATTCGATCCCCGCGACCTCGCACGTGTCGGCCTTTCCGCGCCTTCGGCTCCGTGACCCGGCCATCGCGCTCGTCGAGCTGCCGTGGGAAGAGCCCCTCGCCGCGTGGTCCGCTGACCATCTCGCCTTCCGTGAGCTCCCCGTCGGCCCGTCCCGCCATCTCGTCCGGTTCCTCGCCGTTGACGGCGTCCTCTACGCCCTGAAGGAGCTCCCTCTGGGAGTCGGGCGGCGCGAGTACGACGTCCTCCTGCGACTCGAGGCGGCCGGCCTCCCCGCAGTCAGTCCCGCCGGTATCGCCGAGGCACCCGGAGGCGACATGGCGATCCTCGCGACCGAGTACCTGGCCCACTCATTGCAGTACCGGCGGCTGCTCATGCGCCTGCCGCCTGGCCCGAGCCGCCACCGCGACCGCCTCCTCGACGCGATGGCCTTCCTCCTCGTCGACCTACACCGCAACGGCGTCTTCTGGGGCGACTGTTCGCTCGCCAACACGCTGTTCCGCCGCGACGGCGACCGGATCCAGGCCTATCTCGTCGACGCGGAGACAAGTGAGATCCACGAGAGCCTGTCCGACGGGCAGCGCGAATACGACGCCGAGATCCTCGTCGAGAACGTCGCCTTCGGGCTGGCCGACCTGGCCGCGATGCAGGAGACGGGCGATCCGGAAGAGGCGATCGAGGCCGCCGAGCGGGTCCGGGATCACTACCGCGCAGTGTGGGCCGAGCTCCACGATGAGCCCGTCCTCCCAGCCGGCGACCGGCAGGCGATCCGGGCCCGGATCCGCCGGCTCAACGACCTCGGCTACTCGGTCGACCTTGCCCTCGATCCGACGAGCGCCGACGGTCTCGTCCGGCTCCGGATGAACGTGACGACGCGGCGCTTCCACGCCCGCGAGATGGAGCGGCGGACGAGGATCCGGGCTCTCGAGGGGCAGGCCCGGCTCCTCCTCAACGACCTCAACGAGTATCACGCCTGGCTCGAATGGCAGTCGGGCCAGCCGGTCGAACCGGAAACGGCGGCAGAGCGCTGGCTCCGCGAGGTCTACCGGCCGACGCTGGGCCGGATCGCGGAAACCGTCGGCCGGGGCCGGGACCTTGTCCAGGCGTACTGCGACGTTCTCGAGCAGAAGTGGTATCTGTCGGAGGCAGCCGGCTTCGATGTCGGGCTCGAGCTCGCCACAGAGGCCTATATCTACCTCGGCGCCCCGGCCCCGGAGACGCTGACCAGCGACAGCGAACCCGCGGTTGCGCTCGACCTGGAGCGGATCGGCGCAGAGGACCCGCTGGTCCCGTGACGTCGCGCCCGGCCAGCCGCCCCGCCCGCCGCGCGTCTCGGGATCGTGTCACCATCGACTGGTGACACCTTCGACCTCGTCCGGCGCGGAGGCCGTCATCCGCGTCGACGCCCTGCGCAAGACGTACGGCGACCTCGTCGCCGTCGACGGCATCAGCTTCGAGGTCCAAGCAGGTGAGGTATTCGGCCTGCTGGGCCCGAACGGCGCCGGCAAGACGACCACCGTCGAGGTGCTCGAGGGCCTCCGCCAGCCCGACTCAGGCGAGGTCTCGGTCCTGAGCGTGGACGCGATCCGGCGGCCCGACGACCTCCGGTCGCGGATCGGCGTCTCGCTCCAGACCGCCGCCCTTTACCCGAAGCTCACGGTGGTCGAGGTCCTCGAGCTGTTCCGCGGTTTCTATCCGAGCGGCCGGCCCGTCGAGGAGCTCGTCGAGCTCATGGACCTGGGCGAGAAGCGGCGGACCCGGACGCAGGACCTCTCGGGCGGCCAGCGGCAGCGGCTCTCCGTCGCACTCGCCCTGGTCAACGATCCGGAGCTGGTCTTCCTCGATGAGCCGACGACCGGCATGGACCCGGCCGCCCGGCGGGCGCTGTGGGACGTCGTTCTGGGCCTCAAGGCGCGCGGCCGGTCGGTCCTCTTGACGACGCACTACATGGAGGAGGCGGAGGTCCTGTGCGACCGGCTCGCGATCATGGATCACGGCCGGATCCTCGAGTCAGGCACGGTCGACGAGCTCGTCAGCCGCCGCTTCCACGAGCGTGCCGTTCGGTTCGACTCGATCGAGGGGCTGGCCGACGAGCAGCTCGCCGCCTTTCCGGGCGTCGCTTCGATCAAGCATGAGGGCAGCGCGGTGCTGCTCTACACCCGCGACGTGCCGGGGACGATTGGGGCGGTCCTGGCGGCGACCGATCGACTGGGCGTCGAGCCCGCCAATCTCGCGGTCCGGCGGGCCACGCTCGAGGACGTGTTCCTCGACCTGACCGGCCGAGCGCTGCGCGACTGAGAGCCCGATCAATGCGTGCGCTCGTCCTCCTGACCGTCGCCAACATCAAGAGCTTCGTCCGCGATCGCGCAGCGCTCTTCTGGACGCTTGCGTTCCCGCTGATCTTCGTCTTCCTGTTCGGCTCGATCTTCTCGGGTGGCAACAACGAGCAGCGGATCGGCTTCGCCGACGAGGATCGCTCGGCCCATTCCGCGGAGCTCAAAGCCATCTTCGAGTCGCAGCCGAATATCAAGCTCATCGAGGGGAGTGAGGAGGAGCTGGTCGCCCAGATGAAGGACGGGCAGCTGGCGGCCGTGCTGGTCGTGCCGTCCGGCTACGGTGCGGCCATCGACAGCGAGGCCGGGCCGGCGACGATCACGGTCTACACCGATCCCAGCCAGGCAGCTGCCCAGGCGGCCACGTTCCAGTTGGTCGGGGGGGCGTTGGCGGCGGTCAACCAGGCGGCCAGCGGGCAGCCACCCGCCGTTACGTTCGCACCGCAGTCCGTCCAGACGCAGGATCTCTCGTTCATCTCCTACCTGGTGCCGTCGATTCTCGGGATGTCGCTGATGCAGCTCGGGGTGTTCGCGGCGATACCGCTCGTAGCGGACCGCGAGAAGTTGATCCTGAAGCGGCTTCAGGCGACGCCACTTCGGCGCTGGCAGCTCGTCGGCAGCAACGTCCTGATGCGGCTGCTCATCGCGGTCGTCCAGACGGCGATCATCGTCGGGGTCGGCACCGCGGTCTTCGATGTCCAGGTCGCGGGAAGCTGGCTCCTTATCTGGGGCTTCGTCCTGTTGGGGTCCCTGACCTTCATCGCGCTGGGCTACGTGATCGCTTCGTTTGCCTCATCGGAGGAGTCGGCGAACGGGATGACGAGCGTCGTGCAGTTCCCACTGATGTTCCTGTCCGGGACGTTCTTCCCGATCGGAGCGATGCCTGACGCGCTACAAACCGTCGCCCGGGCGATGCCCCTCACCTACCTGGGCGACGCCCTCCGCCAAGTGATGGTCAATGGCACGCCGTTCTCGCCCCTGTGGGTCTGCTTCGTGGTCCTACTCGGCTGGCTGGTCGTGTGTTTCGGTATAGCGGCTCGCTACTTCCGCTGGCAGTAGGGCCCGTCCTGGCGGCTGGCCTACCACGGTCGCGCTGTTACCAGCGCTCATCGTGGACGATCTCTTCGAGCGGTCGACGGTGGCCGGGGCGGTTCGGTGCGGTCAGCTCCGTGGCGTCGGCCGGGTAGCCGAACGACAGCAGGTACTCGCAATGATGGGTCTCCGGGTAGCCGAGCAGCCGACGAGCGAGATCGTGCTCGTAGACGGTCGCCGGAACGCTACCGATGCCGAGCTCCCAGGCCGCGAGCATCATGTACGCGGCGGCCTGACCGAGATCGAACATCACCGACAGCGGCGCGTCCGCCGCTTCCGGATTCGGGGTGACAAGGGCGATCCCGAGGCCCGCACCGGCGAGGTGGCCGGCCCACGGCCCGACCGCGGCGAGCTCGCGCAGGTGCGCCCGATCCCGACAGACGATGAACTCCCAGCGCTGGAGGTTCTTCGAGCTGCCCGACCGGCGCCCGGCACGAAGAATCCGGTCGACCTGGGCCGGTTCGAGCGGTGTGTCGGCGAACTTGCGTACCGCCCGCTTCGTCGAGATCGCCCGCCAGACGGACATCGTGGGTTCGGTCACGACGCTGCCTCCGTGGAGAGATCCGGCCGTGTCGAACCCGTCGCGGCCGGCGTCGGTGCCGGTCTGCGGTTCGGTAGGGCGACTCCCGCCAGCGTTCGGAACCCGCCGGGCTCGGCTGCGATCGCCTCGAACGTCGCTTCGCCAGCCGGGACCCGTTCGCTGGGCACGGCGGCGGCCCGATCGGCAGCCTCGGCGGGGCTGTAGGGGCCACCGAGCGCCTCCGCCAGGAAACGCGCAACCGCCCGTCGATACTCCTCGAACTCATACAGCCAGCTGTGGTGGCCGCCGGCGATGACGAGCGACTCGATGCGTCGGCCCGACTTGGCTGCCGTGCGGATCAGGCGCTCGAGGTGGGCGATGGGCACGACGTCGTCGACGTCGCCATGGACGAGGAGGATCGGGCGATCGTTGGCGGTGAGCGCGGTCGCGGCGCTGACCGTCGCCACCTGATGTCCGCGCGGCCGGAGATACACCCGCGTCGTCAGCCATGCGAGCGGGTAGGCGATCGGATCGGGGATAGGGAGATGGGCGAGCCGGAAGGTCTGGCGGGTCAGGCGATAGGGATCGGCCGGAGACGAGGTCGCAACGACTGCCGCCACGCGCTCGTCGGCCGCGCCCGCGAGGATCGCCCCAATCGCGCCCATCGAGTGACCCGAGATCGCCCCAACGGTCACCTCTGGTCGAACCATCAAGGCCTCGAACGCGGCGAGCGCGTCGGCTCCGAACTCACCCGCGCTGACCGGCAAAGTCTCCGCGGGATTGCCACCGTGACCGCGAACGTCGACGGTCAGGCAGTGGAAGCCGGCAGCCGTCAGGAACTGCGCCAACGGCAGCGTCCGATCCCTCGCCGACTCCCAGCCGTGAACGAGCACGACGCCAGGGCCGGGAGCGCCACCGCGGGCCGGTATGAACCAGGCGGGCAGTCCCGTCGTGCCTGGCGACGGCACGGTCACGTCCTCGAACGGCAGTCCAAGCTCGGTCGGTGTGGTCAGGGGCGGTTGGCGGCGCGGGAAGCCTGCACGTCCCCGGTAGATGAGAGCGAAGCGATAGGCGAGCGCAAGCGGCGCGGCGGCGAGAGCGGCCGCGAAGCCCGCTCGACGGATGGATGGCACAGGTACAGAGGACGGCACGAGCAGTGCACCTGTCAAGCGTCGCCGCCGGGCGACCGCGGGCGTCGGTGCTGGGGGAACAGCGGGATACACTCAGCGCGTGTCCAGACGTGACCCGTACCAGGTCCTCGGGGTCGAACCCGGCGCTCCGCCCCCGAAGGTCAAGGCCGCCTGGCGCCGCCTCGCGAGGCAGCACCACCCGGATCTCATCGGCGACGACCCCGAGGCGTCACGGGTTGCGACGCGCCAGATGGCCGAGATCAATGAGGCGTATGCGGCGATCTCGCGGGGCGACGCCGCTCGGCAGGGCGGGGCGGGTCGCGCCGGCGGGGCCACCTTCGACGAGACGTCCAGCGGGGCGCGACGGGGCGGCCCGCCGCGACCGAAACCCACGAGGCCGGTGACGGGAAGGCTCGACACGTCGGGGACCGTCCGGCCGCGTAACGCGCCACTTCGAACCCATGGGGCCGACGGCCGCGCGGGGGCCGCGACGACGCTCAGGGGTCAGGCTCCGCTCCGTTTCGCCGCGCAACACCGCGAACCCCCGCGCGCCAGCGACCCGACCGGCCCCCTCGAACGGGGGCGGATTCGGGACTTCAGGCGTCCGCCGCCGCCACCTTTGGACGACGCGGTCGCCCGCGAGCTGGAGTTCGGACGGTTCCGCGGCCATACCCTCGGCGAGGTCGCGGCGTTCGAGCCGTCCTACATCGACTGGCTGGCCAGGACGATCACTCGCGACCCCGAACTCGTGGCCGCCGCGAGGGTCGTTCAGGAGGACCTCGACCGGCGGGGGATTGCCAGACGGGATCGGGTCAGCGTGCGAGCCGCTCCAGGGGCTCCGTCCGGCCGCTCGGCCTGAGCCCCGGCTAGTCGGCCTGGCGTCGCGCGAGGCCGAGCCGCGCGGGCGCCGAACCCAGACGCAGCGATCGCCCCCCGATGACCGGGAGGCGACCGTCGATGCGCGAATGATCCGAGCGATAAGCCCTGCCGTAACGCGTACCGGGCCTGCTGGCCGAATGATCCGTAGTTACTCGGCTCGTGATCTGGGTCGGGGTCCGCGGCATCTGAACCGTCATCAGGTGAACCGAAGGCCGACCGTTGATCCGTGACCGACGCCCCAGGTAGTTCCCGATCGTCGCGTTACGGCGCATGTGTCACGTTAGGTGCGGGGCCCGTAGACCTCAATGGTTCGTCCGTCCCGAAACGCCTCCGGCGATGGTCGTACGCCTAACTGCACCACTCCCGGGACGGCCGTACCAGGTGCGCAAAGGCACCAGTGCCGCGTGTAATGCGAATGAAATGTCCACCTGCGACTCGGCATTCGCGCCGACCGGCTCGTCGGCCGCACGCCCGTATCATCAGGATGTGCCCCCTCGAATCGCCGCCAGGTTCCGTGTGCGCGCCGCGTTCGCCGTCGCGGGTCTGGTGGTTCTGAGCGCGCTTGCGAGCGGCTGCGCAGGGGCAAGGTTCGACCCGTCGGGGCCGTGTAATTCGGACGGGCGGGCGGCCGGTGCCTACCCGGAGCTGGAGGCAGTCGTGCCTCGCTCCTTCCAGGGTCGTGCCCCGGATCGCGTGGATTCGGGCAGGAATTGCACTACTGCGGCCCTCGCGACGCTGGCCCTCCACGATGTCTCGGAGCTGCGCTTCGCCGGTGGAACCTGGGATCTCGGATCGAACAGCGGCGTTACGCTCGCGGTCTTCGACGCCCCAGGCCTCGAGGCCGCCTGGGTGGCCGAATTCTTCGAGGCCGGCGCCCGGACGGCGCGGCGCGTGGAGTCGGTCGACTCCGGCCCGATTCAACTGTCCGACGGCACGGCGGCCACTCGGATCGATGCCCTCAACGGCGAGTCGTACCAGACCGTTGTCGTCTGGCCCGACGACGATCGCGTGCGCGTCGCGCTCGTCGCCAGCTTCATTCGCGAGATCTCGACGAAGGAAGCCCATGAGGCGGTCGTCACGGATGCCATCGCTGCTTCGCTACCTCACGGGAGCGCGGCGTCCGCAAGACGCCCGATTCGTCCCGCCGTCATTACGGCGTTTCGCCCGGACCCGTCAATGCCCCACACTTGACGAATGCTTAGCTGGATCGCCCGCGGCCTCTTTCTTCGATTCCTGCCGCGCCGGCTGTTGCCGATCCTGACGGCGATCGAGCTGTTCCGGATCGTCCGCGACCTTCAGAAGCAGAAGCGGCCGGTCAACGAGCCCTTGGACTCGCGGACGGCCCCGCCGCCGCCGCTGCCGCCGTCCGCCAAGCGTCGCTGAGGCGCGGATCGCCGATTGACGCGCCGTCCGGGTGCGACGGGTCCTCGTGCTAGAGTCGCCGCCATGACCTGGTCGGCACGCCGTCGGGCCTGGGAAGCCAAGCGCCTGGGGCCTGCTCTCGATCGCGCGCCGGAAGGACGCATCCGCTTCAGCACGATCAGCGACACCGAGGTCGATCGACTGTACGGGCCCTGGTCGTGGCAGCCTGAGGGTGGTGGCGATCCCGTCGGCGGCGGGGGACCGACCGCAGTCGACCATCATGGCGAACCGCTTCGACGCGAGCCCGGCCGATGGGACGACTTCGATCCCCTCCGCGACATCGGCTTCCCGGGCGAGCCGCCGTTCACCCGCGGCATCCACCCGTCCGGATACCGAAGCCGCCTCTGGACGATGCGGATGTTCGCCGGGTTCGGGGCCGCCGAAGACACGAACAGTCGGTTCAAGTCCCTGCTCACCGCGGGCCAGACTGGCCTGTCGATCGCCTACGACATGCCGACGCTCTACGGCTACGACACCGACGACCCCGAGGCCGAAGGCGAGTTCGGGACGTGCGGCGTCGGTGTCAGCAGTCTGGCCGACATGGAGGTCCTCCTCGCCGATCTGCCACTCGACCGCGTCTCGACCTCGATGACGATCAACTCGCCGGCCGCGCCGATCTGGGCGATGTATATCGTCGCCGCCGAGAAGGCGGGGTTCCCGCGGGCCGCCCTCGAGGGAACGCTCCAGAACGACATCCTCAAGGAATTCATCGCCCAGAAGGAATTCCTCTTCCCGCCGGAGCCGTCGATGCGCCTCGTGACCGACACGATCGAGTTCGGGACGCGCGAGATGCCCCGCTGGAACACGATCTCGATCAGCGGCTATCACATCCGCGAGGCCGGCTCGACTGCGATCCAGGAGCTGGCGTTCACGATCGCCGATGGCATGGCCTACGTCGAGCACGCGATGGCCCGCGGCCTTCGCGTCGACGACTTCGCCCCGCGGCTCAGCTTCTTCTTCAACTCCCACAGCGACTTCTTCGAGGAGATCGCCAAGTTCCGGGCGGCTCGCCGCATCTGGTACAAGCTCATGACGGAGCGCTATCGGGCTGAGAACGAGCGCTCGACATGGATGCGGTTCCACACCCAGACCGCGGGCGTCTCCCTCACATCCCAGCAGCCGCTCAACAACCTGACCCGGGTCGCGCTCCAGGCCCTGGCGGCTGTCCTCGGCGGCACCCAGTCGCTCCACACCGACGCCTACGACGAGGCGCTCGCGGTGCCGACAGCGGAAGCGGCGCTCCTCGCTCTTCGCCAGCAGCAGATCATCGCCGAGGAATCAGGGGTCGCGAACACGATCGATCCGCTGGGGGGGAGCTGGTTCGTCGAGGCGTTGACGAACGAGACGGAGCGGGACGTCTGGCGGTATCTGGACGAGATCGACCGACGCGGCGGCATGGTCGAGGCGACGAAGCAGGGATATCCCCAGAACGAGGTCGCCGACGCTGCCTATCGCTTCCAGCGGGAATACGACGCGGGCGAGCGGCGGATCGTCGGGGTCAATGCCTTCGTCGATCGCTCGGAGGTGACCGAGATTCCGGTCCTTCAGGTGCCTGCGGGTTCCTACGAACGACAGATGGCGAGACTCGACCGAACCCGCCGTGAGCGCGATCCGGCGGCCGTGGCGTCGGCGCTCACCGGCCTCGGCGAGGCTGCTCGCCGGGCCGGCTCATCGGACGACAACCTGATGCCCCATTTCATCCGCTGCGCGGCGGCCTACGCGACGCTCGGCGAGCAGTGCGGGGTCCTTCGCGAGGTCTTCGGGGAGTACCGCGAGCCGGTCGCGGTCTGACGACCCGCCGCTCCTACCTGGACGAAGACAATGCCGGTATCGCCGCTACCATGGCGCGTGTACCTCGACGCGCTTTCGTTCCTGGAGGACGAGCGGGATGCCTGGCGTCCATTCGAAGCGCTGCTTGAGTTGTCGGACGAACAGCTCGAAGTAGCGGTGAGCGAGGCCGGCGGCTGGTCGGGCCGCGATCTCATGGCCCATCTGGTCGCCTGGCAGCTGCTCGCGCTCGACATCGCCAAGGAGCTGGCCGTGAGCGAGAACTCGCCGACGGCAGCCCGTGTCAAGGCCGACTGGGACTCTCGCGGCGGCGACGTTGTGAACGCCGAAATCCAGGCTCAGTGGGCGGCACGGCCCCTGGCCGATGTGCGCGACGAGTTCGGCCAAGCCTCCGGGGAGCTGCGGGGGTTCCTGACTGTGGTCCCGGAGTCCCGCTGGATCAAGAACGCCGAAGTCCAGCGGACCTTCACGGAGGACACCCTCGACCACTACGAGGAGCACCGCGCCGATCTTGCAGCGATCCTCGCTGCGGCCGGCCGATGACCGGCGAGCCGGCCGGTGGCCCATCCGGCGGGATCGGGGCGGTGATCGAAGCGACCGCTGCCGACCTGGAGGCGGTAGATCGTCAGGCGGTCGACGGCGGGGTCGAGTGGTCCACCGGCGGCATCATCTTCGCGGCCGTCAGCGGCGATCGCGCCGAGTTCCGGCTCGCCCGGCCCGTCGTCGCGGCGGCCCTCAGGACCCCCGATACGACGACATCAGATCGAGGACCGGACTGGGTCGCATTTGCACCCCGGCAGTTCGATGGTCACGCGATCGACCGCGCCGCCGCGTGGCTCGCGAGCGCCTGGCGGCGAGCAGACGCCGAGGGCTGAGCTCGGAACATGGAGCGGCGGCGGGACCGCCGCGGGAGGTGGCGTTGTCCCGCCGCCGGGAGGAGAGCGGCGTTCGTGTGGATTGCCCCCAGGCGACCTACGATCGCCGCGTTTCTCGAAAGTTGATCACGCCCCCGTCTCGACAGCGTCGTGACCGCGGCGAGTAGCGCGTCCGATCGAGGTTCAGCTCTCCGGGGAGGCGACGGTCTCGGTCGATGGAGCAGCCTCAGCCGCGTCGAGCGCGTACTCGGCGAGGCCGAACTGAACCTCGAGCTGCTCGAGCGGCTTGAAGCCCTGGACGCCCATCGGCTGCTTACCGGGCTGGAAGAAGGCGATCGTCGGGATGCTTAGGATGTTGAACGCCTGCGAAAGGGCCGGGTTCGCGTCGACGTCGACCTTCACGACATCGACCGCCCCGTCGTACTTCTCGGCGAGCTTCTCGAGCTCCGGGGCAACCATCCGGCACGGGCCGCACCAGGCCGCCCAGAAGTCGACGACCACCGGCCGCTCGCTCTTGAGCACGAGCTCCTCGAAGGTCGCATCTGTTGCGTGCTTGATCTCCACCATTGGAACGCTGTCCCTTTCTCCCGCTTGTCTAGCGCGGATTTCTCAGCCCTGCCGGGCGAGGCTCTGAATGAGCCGATATGCCTCGAGGACCCGAACGTCGGCGAGGCGGTAATAGACGGTGCTGCCCTCGCGCCGGCTCTGGACGAGGCCGGCGCTCCGCAAAACAGCGAGATGCTGACTCATGTTGGGAACCTGGCAGCCCACCGTGGTCGAGAGATCGCTCACGGACAACTCGCCCCCGGCCAGCGTCTCGAGGACGCAGAGGCGCTTCGGGTCGGCCAGGGCGCGACCCACGGCCGCATACCGTTGCCGATCGAACTCGCTCGAAGTCGGGGTCGTCGTCTCCAACATGCGTTGATGATGTCACTACTTGCGCAAACACGCAAGTCCCGAATCTCAGCTCCCGTCGCGCGGCGGGATCACGACGCGGCCGATCGGCGGTGGATCGTCGCTCCCGGGAAGCGCGCAGCCCCAGCCGGACTCCAGGATGGTCAGGCCCGGCCCGCTGGCGTTGAACCGGATACGCGTCCAGTTGCAGTTGTTCTTCTCGCGCTCCTCCTCGAAGTTGCCATTCGGATCGGCTGACACCTTGAGGAGGTACTCGCCGGCCGGCAGATTCGTGATGTCGATCCATTGCCAGGCGAAGTTCCAAGGGTACCTATCGGACCAGCCGACGCTGATCCCGTTCTTGACGAAGAGCGATGAGCGTGTCCCGCAACCGCTCTGCTGGTACTGCCGGCTCGGCGGGGCACCGGGCAGCGACAGGCGATACGGGTTCGTGTCGAAGAAGCAGAAGCCGACCTTGGCATCGCGGCGCAGGGCTGGGCCCTTGCCGGTCGGCGCGAACAACGCGTACCCGGCGACCGCCTGGACGTGCCAGTGGTCGTGGCCGTCCCCGGCGTAGCGGGCGGTCGCCGACGTGTCGTGTACGCGCGTTCCGCCGGCGGCGTTGTAGATGCGCTGGCTCACCAGCATGGTCGGGGTCGACGTCGTCCTGCGCGAAGCACGCGTCTCGAACGGACCAGACCCGATGTTGACGATCACCCCCGTGAACCGGAGCCGGCGCGCGCCCGCCGACGTCGTCTGGATGCGAAGGTCCGTCGGCATGCTCATCGAAAGGTCCGGCAGGAGGTCGGAGGGTGCGCCCGCGTGGACGGATTCGGCGGCCTGGAGCGAGCCGACGAGCGGCAGGAGCGCGAGCGCGGCTGCGGCTAGTGCGACCTTGGCCGCCCGGCGCGTCGACCTCCGGTGGGTCGTCATGTCACCTCGATGGGGTGGTGCGTCGGCTGTATCGTAGTCCGTGCACCGCTTCCCCGAGGCCCTCCATCCTGGAAGGGCGACTCGCTGTGGACGAAGCCGAAGGAGATCACCCCTGCGATCCTTTCGACTGTCGATCGCCGCCCGCACCGCCATCCTCGGCCTCATTCTGGTGCCGGTCATCGGAGTCCAGTTGACCCTGGCCGGAGACCGCGGGGTCGTGGTCAGCGGGCGCCCGCCGTCCGGCGAGGATTTCGACGCGACGCAGATCCGGATCTCGTTTTCGCGGGTAGCTCGCAGCCTTTCAAAGCCTGTCTTCGTCACCCACGCCGGTGACGGCAGCGGTCGGCTGTTCATCGTCGAGCAGGGCGGCCGGATCAAGATCCTGCGGAACGGCAGTGTTCTCGCGACGCCATTCCTCAACATCTCGGCCAAGGTGTCGAAGGGTTCCGAGCAGGGACTCCTCGGACTCGCGTTCCACCCGGACTATGAGGTGAACGGCAGGTTCTACATCTACTACACCGACGTGAATGGCGACATCGTCATCGCTCGGCATTTGGTCTCGGGCAACCCAGACGTGGCCAGCGCGACCGCGCTAACGATCCTGAAGATCGGCCACCCGACGTACACGAACCACAACGGCGGGATGCTGGCCTTCGGCCCGGATCGCTACCTGTATGCCGGCACAGGCGACGGCGGAAGCAGCGGCGATCCGGGCAACCACGGCCAGAGCCGTGACACGCTGCTCGGCAAGATTCTCCGGATCGACATCGACAACACAGCCCCGGGCAAGAACTACGCGATCCCGCCCGGGAATCCGTACGCAGGGCCGACGGCCGGCCTCGACGAGATCTGGTCGTTCGGCCTTCGCAATCCGTGGCGTTTCTCGTTCGACGGCCGGACGGGCGACCTGTGGATCGGCGACGTCGGGCAGAACCGCTACGAGGAGATCGACCGCTCAAAGGCCGTGAACGGCGTCGACGCGGGCAAAGGGCTCAACTACGGCTGGCGCGTCCTCGAGGGGAACGCCTGCTACAACCCGTCGAGCGGCTGCAGCACGTCGGGCAAGACGCCGCCGATGACCGTCTACAGCCACAGCTCGGGATGCTCGGTGACCGGCGGCTATGTCTATCGCGGCCTCGCATATCGTGGCCTGGTCGGGGGCTACCTCTTCGGCGACTTCTGCTCGGGTCGAGTCTGGGCACTCAGGGCCCATGGGCCGGCAACTCAATCACCCGTCCTGATGGCCAACACGAACCTCGCGATCAGCTCGTTCGGCGAAGGTCCGGACGGGACGATCTACGTGACCGACCTCGGCTCCGGAGACGTCTGGGCGGTCGTCGCGGCGTACCGCTGACCGGCTGACTCTTGGGTGAAGGCGAGGCCCGTGCGGCCTCTGCGATACTCCGGCCGATGGAGACCACCGAGCGGACCGTCGGCCTCGCCGACATTGCGGCTGCCCGGGCCCGGATCGGCGACCGCGTCCACCGGACCCCGATGCTCTCGTCATCGACGGCCGCACGTCTGCTGCGCGACGCCGACGGTCCCGCGCTCGCCGATGGCCGCCTTTACGTCAAGGCCGAGCACCTTCAGGCCACAGGATCCTTCAAGCCCCGCGGCTTGACAAACAGGATCCTGACGCTCACCGAGAACCAGCGCCGTGCCGGTGTCATCACCCTTTCGGCCGGCAACGCCGGGCAGGCATATGCCTGGGCCGGTCGAGCGGCGGGCGTTGGGGTCACCGTCGTCATGCCGGAGGCGGCGGTCCGGTCGAAGGTCGAGGCGTCCCTCGATTACGGGGCCGAGGTCATTCTCCACGGCGCTCACGTCGGTGAGACATTCGCCGAGATGGAGCGTCTCCGCGACGAGCGCGGCCTGACGTTCGTCCACCCTTTCGACGATCCCGAGGTGATCGCCGGTCACGGTCCGATCGGGCTGGAGATCCTCGAGGACCTACCCGATGTCGACGTCGTGGTCGTCGGCATTGGTGGCGGTGGGTTGATCTCGGGCGTCGCGGCTGCCCTCAAGGAATCGCGGCCGGCGACCCGGGTCTTCGGCGTCGAGCCGACCGAGTCCAATGCCGTGCAGCTTGCGATCGCGGCGGGCGAGGTCGTGCGAATCGAACCGAAGAGCGTCGCCGACGGCCTCGGTGCCCCGTTCGCCGGCGTGTGGACGCTGGCGATGACCCGGCGCTACCTCGACGGCATCGTCCTGCTGGACGACCCGACGATCCTTGCTGGAATGCGATTTGCGGCGGAGCGAATGAAGCAGGTGCTAGAACCCGCCGGCGCCGCCGCACTGGCCGCGGTCCTCTTCGGCCGCATTCCGCTGCGTGACGGTGACCGCGTGTGCGTCGTCGCCTCCGGCGGCAACGTCGAGATCTCGCGGCTGGGCGAGCTCCTCACAGCCGCTGCGCCGCTCCCGACGTCGTCGTCCATCGACGCTACGGGGGACGAATGAGCGAGGACGAGACCGCCCCATCGCCGCTGGTTGATCCGAGTTTCCAGGCGGCCGGCGCGCCGCCGGAAGCGGCGCCGTTCGAGCCGGCGCCGGGATTCCCGGTGGAAGCCACTCCGGAGCCTCCGCTGGCGGCGGCGCCCATCCCGGGCGCATGGGCAAGCCTCGGCGGCGGCCTGGACCTGAGCCTGTCGGCGAATCGCCAGCTTCGCGGGGCGTCGGTCTATATCGGCCTGTTGACGCTGGCGCTGGTAGGTCCGTTCGTCATCATCGTCCTCGCCTTCGCCGCCTCACAGGGCGGCTTCGGCTGGCTGGAGGACATGATGCTCGGCATCGAGCCTGACCTTCTGCCGGTCGACGACAGCGTCGGGACGTACCTGGTGGTCAGTGCGTTCGTGGCGGCCATCGGCTTCTTCGTCATCGGCGTCGAGAGCCAGATCATCGCCGCTGCGATCCTCGGGGGACGGGCGCTCGGCCGGCCGATGAGCCTTCGGGAGGCCCTCCACCGATCGCGCCAGGTGTTCTGGCGGATCGTCGGCGCATCGCTCCTCGTGGGCTTCTTGCTTGTCGTGCCGAATCTCGCCCTCAACGCCATCCTCGATTCCGCGTTCGACGCGACGTCCGAAGCTCCGACCGTAATCGCGACGGGTATCGGCGCGCTGCTGGCCGCTCCGTTCGCCTATATCGTGACGGGGATCGTCCTTGGCGACGTGGGGGCCGGGGAAGCGGTCCGCAGGTCCACGAGGCTGGCCCGGACGCGCTGGCGGCTGGCGATCGCTGTGTCGTCAGTCGGGGCGATCATGGCCTACGTCCAGTTATTCGCGATCGGAGCGGGCGTCGACATCCTGACGAGGTTCGGCAACATGCTGCACCTCGGTTTCGACTCGCCGGGCGGAACGATCGCCCTCACAATCGTCGTCCTGACCGGCGTGCTCGCTGTCGGTTCGCTGACGTTCACGCTGACGGCGTTGCGGGATGCCCCCCAAGTCGTGGCGTTCGTCGGGATGACCGGCTACGGCGCGGGCCTCGATCGGTCGCGGCGGACCGAGGGTGCACCGTTGCCCGTGCGCTGGATCAGCATCCCGATGCTCTTCGCGATCGGGCTTGGCGCGTTTGTCGGCCTCGCCGGCGTCCTGGATCTGAGCTGACACAGGGTCAGTCGACTCCGAGCTCCCCGAGGCGGTCGTCGTCGATGCCGAGGTGATGAGCCAGCTCGTGGATGACCGTCACGCGCACCTCCTCGGCGAGGTCGTCCGGGTCGGGGAAGTCCTCCTCGAGCGGCAGCCGAAAGAGCGTGATCCGGTTCGGGGCAACGAGCCAGTCCGCGCCGTACTCCGTCCTGGGAACACCCTCGTACAGCCCGTAGAGCGTGTCATCCGGATGGAGATCGTTCTCAGCCAGCTGGTCGCGGGTCGGCTCATCGTCGATGACGATCGCCACTTCGCTCAGGCACTCGCGGAACGGCGAGGGAATGCCGGCCAGCGCTCGCTCGACAAGTCGATCGAACCCGACGTGAGGGCGCGGCCTCGATCGGGGACGTGGTCCGCGGCGGCGCTTCGGCATCGGCGCCTATCCTAGCGTCGTGGATCCCTCGATCGAGCCGGCTGGCTTCGTCGTCGACTCGGACACGGGGGATCGAATCCACTTCCTCGATTGGGGCGGCGAGGGCATGCCCGGCGTGGTGCTCATCCACGGCCTGTCCAACACTGCGTGGGCCTGGGCCCCGGTCGCGCGCCAGATCGCCGCGCACCGGCGCGTCGTCGCGATGGATCTGCGCGGCCACGGCTTGTCGGACGCGCCGACCGGGCGCTACGAGCCGGCGGTCCTCGCCGCTGACGTCGTCGCGGTCGCGGAGGGATCCGGGGCCCTCGACTCACACGGCGTCGTCCTCGCGGGCCACGGGTTCGGCGGGATCGTCGCCGCCTGGGCCGCGGCGGCGCTCGGCGAGCGGTGCCGGCGATTGGTCCTCGTCGACGGCGGCTGGGAGGACGTCGCAGCATCGTCCGGGTTGGAGCCTGACGAGTTCTTGCGCGGCCTCGACGAGCCGCCGGAGGTGCTTCGGTCGATGAGGGCCTATCTCGCCGACCGGGCCGCCTTCGACCCGGCGACGTGGGATGCCGACCAGGAAACGGCTGCCCGGGCGACGGTGGTCGAAACGCCGGCCGGGCGGCTCCTTCCTGCGACGCGGCCACACGCACTTGCCGCTTGCGTCGAGGCCATGTTCGACTACCGTCCGGCGACGGTTCTGCCCGCGGTGAGCGCGCCGATCGTGGCCCTGGCGGCGACGTCGCCGCCGCCGGGAGCGGGCCTGCCGCCGATGGACCTGGCCGTCCTCCCCGCCACAGGCCACAACCTCATGCGCTACCGGCCCGACGACGTGGTGGCCGCGATTCTCGGTGGAGCGCCCGGGTAGGCTTCGGCAGAGGAGGGCAATCACTTGCAGGTCGTCTATTCACGGGCGCACCTCGGCCACGACATCACGACCGAGACCGTCTTCGGTCGACAGATCCCGGCAAACGAGGTCGCGGAGCGGGCGGAGATCATCCGCAGACACCTCGAGGCCGACGGTGGGTTCACGTTCGCCGAGCCGTCCGAACACGGGGAATCGCCAATCATGGCCGTCCACGATCCGGGCCTGGTCCGTTTCGTCGAGGAAGCTTGGTCACGGGTCGAGCACGAGAAGCTGGACCTCCGGTACCTCGTCGCCGATACCTACCCGACGTTCCGGATGTTCGAGGGCATGAGCCCGGAGTTCGTCGCTGGCCAGCCGGAGCCCGAGGCGGTCGGCGGGCGGGCCGGCTGGTGGGGCCTGGACACGGCAAACCCATTGGTCGAGGGCACATACGGAGCCGCGCGCGCGGCGGTCGACGTAGCCTTGACGACCGCGGACCTGGTCCTTGGCGGCGAGCGAGCGGCCTACGGCCTGTGCCGCCCGCCGGGCCACCACGCCGCGCGATCGATGGCCGGCGGCTACTGCTTCTTCAACAACGCCGCGATCGCGGCCGAGGCGATCGTCCGGGCAACCGGCGAACGCGTCGCAATCCTCGACGTCGACTATCACCACGGCAACGGCACCCAGCAGATCTTCTGGCGCCGGGGCGACGTCTTCTACGTCTCAATTCACGCGGATCCGGCCCGGCAGTACCCGTTCTTCCTCGGCCACGCCAACGAACGAGGCGAGGGTGACGGTGCCGGCGAGACGCTCAACCTGCCCCAGCCGGTGGCCCTCTCCGATGAGGGCATTTCTCGCCGCCGTCGATCGGGCGCTCGGGGCGATCCTCGACCGGCCCGGCTCGATCATCGTCGTCTCGCTCGGCTTCGACACATATGGCCGCGACCCGATCGGCGACTTCGCCCTGACGACTCCCGTGTATCACGAGGTCGGCCGGCGGGTCGCGGCGACGGGCCGGCGGCTCGTCATCCTCCAGGAGGGTGGCTACTACCGGCCGGCGCTCGGCGACAACGCGGTCGGGTGGCTGCGCGGCGCCGAGGGACGCTGAGGCGATCCGGCGTACCATCGCGGCTCGTATCGGAGAACGTGAACGACGTGCCCAGCCCGACGGATCTGCCCGCCAACGTCCGCCGCCTCGTCGATGAGATCGAGAATGAGATCGGTGAGACAGTCCTCGCCGCCGACGACATCGCCGGCGAGGTGTCGCGCGATGGTGGCGCGGGCAACGGCAAGGTCGAGTCGGCGGTCCGGGAGATCCTCCTCGAGATCGGCGACGATCCGGATCGGGAGGGCCTCGTCGGGACGCCCGAACGGGTCCATCGGATGTACACGGAGCTGACGGCCGGCTACCACGTCGATCCCGACAGGCTGATCAACAAGGCCATCTTCGAGGTCGACTACTCCGAGATGGTCGTCGTCAAGGACATCCCGTTCTACTCGCTGTGCGAGCATCACCTGCTCCCGTTCTTCGGGACTGCCGCAGTCGCCTACATCCCGCGCGGGCGAGTCCTGGGACTCTCGAAGATCCCCCGAGTCGTCGAGATGTATGCCCGCCGGCTCCAGATCCAGGAGCGCCTGACCCAGCAGATCGCCGACTTCCTCCAGACGCGGCTCGAGCCGCAGGGCGTCGGTGTCGTGCTGGAGGCGACCCACCTCTGCGCGGTCATGCGCGGCGTCCGCAAGCCAGGCACGATCATGACCACGTCGTCGGTCCTGGGGCTCTTCCGCTCCCGCGACCGAACCCGGGCCGAGTTCTTCGCCCACCTCGACCGAGCCGCGCCCGGCGCGTAGCCGGGCGCCCACGCTCAGCCTCGGCCGACGACGTCGATCGTCTCGGCGCCGCCGATGATCTCGACGTCGTATCGGTCCTTCGTCCCGTCCCAGCCCGGCGATTCGGCGGTCGTCCGGCCGCCCTGCGCGCCGAGCCTGGTGCCGTCGAGCATGGTCTGCGCAGACCCACCGACATTCGTCAGCCGAACGGGCACCGACGCGGGCCGCTCGAGACGGACGGTCCGCGCGCCGCCTACGAGCCTGACGCCGACCTCACCGCGGGGCGCCCCGAGCTCGAGCTGGATCCGCTCGATTCCGCCCGTTAGCTCGAACCGCGCTAGCTCGACTTCCCGCAGGTCCGCCTCCACGCGCTGAACGCCACCGACGATCTCGATCGTCCAGGGGATCGACGTGTTGAGGGCGATCGTCGCCTTTCGCTTGCGCCAGTCGAACGGGAGGCCCCGGTACTGGACGATGACGCGCCCGTCGCGGAGGCGAACCTGCGGCGTAGCGCCTTCGAACTCCGCCCGATAAAGCTCGGCGGGCACCCCTCCGGGGCGCAGGCGAATCTCCGACAGCCCGGATCGGATGAGCAGTCGAGCACTCGTCAGGCCGCCCAACGGCGCCGAGTGCTCGGACGGTGTCTCGCTCGCCGATCCGGCTTCGGGGTGCTCGCGCAGCGTCGTCGCCTCTTCGCGCGTGATCTGCTCCATGCGCGTCAGAAAGTCGCCGATCAGCTCGAGCTGGGCATCGGTGTACCGCCCGATCTCCTCCGCTCCGGCCTCACCAATCCGGCCGAGCGTTGACTGGATCGCGGCGACCTTCTCTGGGACGACCTCGACAATGACCCGCCGCCGGTCGGCAGGGTCGGGGACCCGGCGGACGTAGCCGGCCTGCTCGAGGCGGTCGATGACACGGGTGACGGCGCCGCTCGTCAGCCCGGTCAGCTCGGAGAGCCGGCCGGCGGTTGTGGCTCCGAGCTCCATGAGGGATTCAAGGGTCTCGATGTCTGACTCGGAAAGACCGAAGCGGATCGCAACGGTCTGGCCGAAGAACGAGCCCTGGATGTTGACGCGGCGCAGCGCGCGAATGACCGAATCGATGTTGTCGCGGGTCATGTCTTGACATCTAGCTCCTGTGTCGGTAACTATCTGCACTGCTCAGATAATGACCCATGTTGCTGAACAGTGCAAGTAGCGCCGTCGACAGCATAGGCCAGCGGGCAAGGAGAACGGGCATGACGGCACCAACGCCGATCCGCAACGTGATGATTCAGACGTCCGACCTGCGGCGGACCTTCAGGACGCGAAAGACCAGCGTTGAAGCCGTCCAAGGCGTCGACCTGACGGTCGGGGCGGGCGAGATCTTCGGCTTCCTCGGCCCGAATGGGGCGGGCAAGACGACGACCCTGCGGATGCTCGCGACCCTCATCAAGCCGACATCCGGTGACGCGACGGTCGCGGGCGCCGACCTCCGGCGTCAGCCGGAGCTCGTTCGCCAGCGAATCGGCTACGTCCCGCAGGGCGGCTCGACCGATCCGGCCGAGACGGGGCGCGGCGAGCTCGTTCTCCAGGGTCGGCTCTACGGCATGTCGGGCGTCGACGCGCGAGCACGGGCGTCCGAGGTCCTCGAGGCGCTCGACCTGACGGCGGCCGCGGATCGGGGAACGGGCACGTACTCCGGCGGAATGCGCCGCCGGCTCGACGTCGGGCTCGGCATCGTCCATCGCCCCCAGGTCCTGTTCCTCGACGAGCCCACGACGGGTCTCGACCCCCAGGCCCGCGCCCGGATGTGGGACGAGATCAGGAACCTCCGGGAGCTGGGGACCACCGTCTTCCTGACCACCCACTACCTCGAGGAGGCCGACGCCCTGTGCGACCGCCTCGCGATCATCGATCAGGGCAAGATCGTGGCCGAGGGGACGTCCGATCAGCTCAAGCAGAAGGTCGCCGGGGACGTCGTCACGATTGGAGTCAACGGCTCGGGAGCATCCGTGCTGACCCTCGTCGAGACGATGCCCTTCGTCCGGGAGGCCTCGCACGACGTCGACGCCGGGCTGGTCCGGCTCTACGTCGACCGCGGTGAGACCGCCATCCCGCATCTGCTCCGAAGTCTCGACCAGGCGGGGTTCGAGCCGACCTCGATCACCCTCAACAAGCCGAGTCTCGACGATGTCTTCCTCCGCCAGACGGGGCGCTCGCTCCGGGAGGAAGCAGCATGACGGCCGGGACGGCCGCCGCGAACGTCAAGCAGACGACCACGACCATCGAAAGGAACCCTCGAATGCGAGCCCTCCGCGATACCTGGCTGATCTTCCACCGCTCCCTCGTGCTAACGATCCGTCAGCCCACGTGGATCATCTTCGGGATCATGTATCCGGTCCTCTACCTGGTCCTGTTCGGGCCGCTCCTCGACGGTGCGGTCCGCCAGGCCGGAGCGGGCGTCAGCGCCTACAACTGGTTCGTGCCAGGCCTCCTGATCCAGGTCGCCCTGTTCGGATCCGCGTTCGTTGGCTTCGGGTTGATCGCGGAGTTGCGTTACGGCGTCGTGGAGCGGATGCGTGTCACCCCGATGAGCCGCACCGCAATGCTCCTTGGGCGTTCGCTGCGCGATGTCGTCCTGCTGATGATGCAGGCACTGATCATGATCGGGCTGGCGATCCCGTTCGGCCTCCACATCGACGCCGCTGGCGTCGCCGTGACGCTCGCCTTGCTGGCGCTCATCGGCCTGGTGATGGCGCCGCTGTCCTACGCCGCCGGCTTGGCGCTCAAGAGTGAGGATGCGTTCGCGCCGCTTGTCCAGGGCATCGTGATGCCGCTGCTCCTCCTGTCGGGGATTCTGCTGCCGATGGCGCTGGCACCGGACTGGCTCCGGTTCCTCAGCACGATCAACCCGCTTACCCATGCGGTCGACGCGGCTCGGGCGCTGTTCAACGGCGACTGGGGCAACCCGGAGATCGCAATCGGGGTCGGGATCACGGCCGCGCTCGCGTGCGTGGCGGTGTGGGTCGCGTCGCGGGCCTTCAGCCGGGCGAACGCCTAGACCACGTCAGCGGGTCCGCGTCCTGACGGGCCCGCTGCCTCCAGGCTCTCCGCCGCCGGCCGGCAATACTCCGTTTCGTCGGAGATCGATCGGGCATCCTTTCAAGTCGGATTCGGGATAGTTCCAATCAAGCGGAATGATTTCGATTGGTCGGAGCTATCTCGAGTCGCAATTCCGGGGGCGTGGATCGCGCGTTGTTCGGATTCGGAGCGATCCTGCGGGCCGGAGCGCGCCTACAATCGGCGCCATGACGGACCGACCGATCAAGGTGCTCATCGCGAAGCCTGGACTTGACGGCCACGATCGGGGCGCGAAGGTCCTCGCCCGCGGCCTCCGCGACGAGGGCTTCGAGGTCGTCTACACCGGCCTCCGCCAGACCCCGGAGATGGTCGTCAGCGCTGCCCTCCAGGAGGACGCCGACGTCGTCGGCCTGTCGATCCTCTCCGGCGCGCACATGACGCTCGTTCCGAGGATCACCGGGCTGCTGCGCGAGCGGGGCCTCGACGACGTGCTCGTCACGGCCGGCGGCATCATCCCCGACGCGGACATCGAGGCGCTGCGGGAGGCGGGGGTGGCCCGTGTCTTCGGGCCCGGAACGACGATCGCCGAGGTTGCCGAATACCTCCGGGCCAACGCCCGCCCCCGCGACTAGGGTGGGGCAGCGGGGCGGAGCGGATTCCTCAGCGGAGACGCTCGCCGATGCCGCGCTCGCCGGAGACCGCCGGGCACTCGCCAAGCTGCTGACTGCCGTCGAGAACCGGACCGCGATCGCGGAGGCGGCAATGCGTCGACTCTACCCGCTCGCCGGCCGCGCCCACCTGGTCGGGATCACGGGACCGCCGGGATCCGGCAAGTCGACACTCGTCGCAGCGCTCATCGGCGAGGTCCGACGCGCCGGCAGGTCGGTGGCGGTCATCGCCGTCGACCCGTCGTCGCCGATCACGGGCGGCGCGTTGCTTGGCGATCGGGTCCGGATGCAGGCGTACGCCTCGGACGGCGACGTCTTCATCCGGTCGATGGCGTCCCGTGGCCATGCCGGCGGCCTCGCCTCGACGAGCGTTGCGGCCGCGGCCGTCCTGGACGCCGCAGGCTTCGATCTCGTGCTCGTCGAAACGGTCGGGACCGGGCAGAGCGAGGTCGAGGTCGCGGCGTCGGCCGACACGACCGTCGTTCTCGAGGCGCCGGAGATGGGCGATGAGATCCAGGCGATCAAGGCCGGCCTGCTCGAGGTCGCGGACCTCGTCGTCGTCAACAAGGGCGACAAGCCCGGCGCGCAGCGAACGGCATCCCAGCTCAGGGCCATGCTCGTCGCCGCGGCACCCGGCCCGCGACGCGGCGAGATCGATCCCGGTCGGCCGCGCCCGAAACGGCCGGAGGTCCTCATCACGACCGCGGCCACAGGCGACGGCGTGCCGGAGCTCCTCGCCGCGCTCGACCGTCACCGAGACGACGGACGCAACGGCCTGTCGGACGGCGCCCGCCTGGCCCGCGCCGAGGCGCAGGTATGGGCGATCCTGGCCGACCGCCTCGGGGATGCCCTTCACGTTCCCGAGCGTGCCGCCGGCACGAAGGAAGTCCTGGACGCGGTTGCGGATCATCGGCTCGATCCGTACGCGGCCGCGGACAGGCTCCTCGAGCCCCTCCTCCGCAAGTCGTGAGCGCCGATCGCGGCGTGGCAACGAAGCCGCGACTCGTCACTCCCGCGTTCCTCGCGCTGGCCGCAGCGACACTCGCCTTCTTCATCGCCGGGGGCATCGTGCTGCCGATCGCGCCACGCTTCGCGGAGCTCGCGCTCGAAGCGGATGCCCTGGGGTTCGGGGTCGCGATGGGGTCGTTCAGCGTCGTGTCGCTCATCCTCCGGCCGATCGTGGGCTGGTCGAGCGACCGGTTCGGCCGGCGGCCGCTGCTGATCGGCGGGGCAATTGCGAATGTCGCCGCGCTGGCGCTCCATCTCGTCGCGAACGATTTGCTCGTGTTCACCGCGGCGCGCGGTCTGCTCGGCGCCGCCGAGGGCTTCTTCTTTGTGGCGGCTCTGGCGGCTGCCGCGGACATCGCCCCGGACGCGCGCCGCGGCGAGGCGATCAGCTTCCTGTCGCTGTCGCTCTACCTCGGGATCGCGATCGGTCCGCCGGTCGCCGAGGCGATCTTCGCCGCGGGCTCGTACGCAGCGGTCTGGATCGGTGCGGCGCTCGTCGCCGCCGTCGCCGTCGCGCTCACGTTGCTCGTGCCGGAGTCGGCTCCCGGCCTGGCCGCTTCCTCCGGCGAGCGTCGGCCGCGCGGTCGGCTCATCCACCCCGCCGGCATCTTCCCCGGGATCGTCATCCTCCTCGGTCTCTGGGGGATGGCCGGGTTCCTGACGTTTCTGCCGCTGTACGGCCCGGAAGTCGGGCTCGAAGGCGTCGGGCTGCCGCTGACCGCATACGCCCTCGTCGTCGTGGGTCTGCGGATCGTGGGGGCGACCTGGCCCGACCGGTTCGGGGCGGCTCGCCTCTCGGGGGCGGCGCTCGCGGTATCTGCCGTCGGCCTGACGATCATCGGCCTTGCCCCGAACGTCGGGGTGCTGATGGTGGGGACGATCGTGTTCGCCTCCGGCGTCGCCTTCACGATGCCCGCACTGCTCGCGCTGGCGGTGTCCCGCGTCCCGCCGACCGAACGGGGAACCGTCGTCGGCACGGCGACGGTCTTTCTCGATCTTGTCTTCGGTTTCGCGCCGGCGATCCTCAAGTTCGTGGCCGAGGCGACCGACTACGGCGTCACGTTCCTCGTATCGGCCGGATTCGCCGCGACCGCCGCCGGCCTTCTCGTCGCTCGCCGGGAGAGCCTCGAGCGACCCGTCGTCTTCGCGACCGAGTAGTCTCCTGGCATGGGAATCGAGCGCGTCTTCGTCGCCGGTGCCGGCCTCATGGGCCACGGCATCGCCCAGGTCCACGCCGCGATCGGCAAGGCCGTGACGCTCTACGAGCCGGACCTCGTCCGGGCCGTCGCCGGTCGGGAGCGGATCGCCGGCAACCTTGACCGGGCCGTGGCCAAGGGCAAGCTCAGCCCGGAGGATCGGGAGGCGACCCTCGCCCGGATCGAGCCGACCGACGACCCGGCGACCGCGGCCTCGGCCGACCTCGTCGTCGAGGCGATCTTCGAGGACCTCGCCGTCAAGCGCGGCTTCTGGAGCGAGGTCGGGGCGATCGCCCCAGCCGGCGCGCTCCTCGCCTCGAACACGAGCTCGATCTCGATCGACGAACTCGCGGCGGCCGTCGAGCCGGCGCGCCGTCCGATGTTCGTCGGGATGCACTTCTTCAGCCCCGTGCCGGTCATGCCGCTCGTCGAGCTGGTCCGTGGGACCGCGACATCCGATGCGACGGCAACCGCGATCCGCGAGCTTTCGACGGAGCTCGGCAAGCAGCTGATCGTGTCGGCCGATCGGCCCGGGTTCATCGTCAACCGGATGCTCATGCCGTTCCTCGGCGAGGCGATGCGGGCCTTCGAGGAGGGCGTCGGGAGCGCCGAGGACATCGATGCCGGCGCAAGGATCGGCCTGAACCACCCGATGGGCCCGCTCGCCCTCGCCGACTTCATCGGGCTCGACGTCTGCAAGGGGATCATGATCGTGCTCCACGAGGGCATCGGCGGCGAACACTTCCGGCCGCCGAAGGTGCTTCTCGACCTTGTCGAGGCGGGCCACCTCGGTCAGAAGACCGGCCGCGGGTTCCACCGCTACGACGAGACGAGCGGCTAGCCTCAGCCGACGGGCTGCAGCGGACCCATGAGTCCCCCGATCATCCGATCGACACTCTCGATGTCGAATGGCTTGGCCATGACGCTGATGCCGCGGGCGAGGGCGAAGGCGCGCAACTCCGAGTTCAGCACGTCGCCGCTCATGAACACGAAGCGGCGGGCGAGTCCAGGGTCGATCGCCGTGACCGCCTCGTGGAAGGCGATCCCGCTCATGCCGACCATTCGGTGGTCGCACAGGATCGCGTCGGGAGGACCGTTCCTCACGATCTCGATTGCGGACGGGCCGTCCGAAGCGAGCGTCACCTCGTAGCCGCCGCGACGCAGGATGCGGGCGAGGAACTCACGGATCGCCGGTTCATCGTCGACTACGAGAACGCGGCTCGGTCGCGACGTCCCTGGGTCCGGTCCGGCGCCACCGGGACGGTCCGCGCCTGCGCCGCCCTGAGCCGCTGACGGGCCTACGAGGTTCGCCACGATCTGTCGGGTTCGGTCGGCTTCCTCGACGAGCATCGCGGCGTGGTGGCGGAGTTCCTCGGGCAGGCTTGGATCGGTCCGGATCAGGTGGCTGAACGCGACGATCGCGGCGAGCGAGTTGTTGAGATCGTGAATGAGCGCGGCGTCGAGCCGCTGGGCATGGGGCTCCGGGGCGTCGTCCGGGTCGGGCACGCGGGTATCCTACGCTCCACGTCCGGTCGAACTCGTATTCCTGCCTCGCCCGTTGCCCCGGAGGAAATGCCCTGAGCTGGCCGCTGACCGACGAGGAGCGACTGCTCCGCGACACTGCCCGCGAGTTCGCGAGTCGCGAGGTCGCGCCAAGTGCCGCGGATCGGGACGAAAACGAGCGTTTCGACCGGTCGATCTTCAACCGGATGGGTGAGCTGGGGCTGACCGGCGCGCCGCTCCCGGAGTCGGTCGGTGGTGGCGGCTTCAGCTACGTCGGCTGGACGCTCGTGATGGAGGAACTCGGGGCCGCCGACATGGCGTCAGCGGTAATGCTGTCCGTCCACATCCTCTCGCAGTACCCGGTCGTCACCTGGGGAAGCGACGAGCAGCATCGGCGCTGGCTCGGCCCGATGATCGCGGGCGAGGCGCTAGGGGCGTTCGCGCTGACTGAGCCCCACGCCGGATCCGACGCCGGCGCGATCCGGACCCGCGCCGAGCGCGACGGCGACGCATACCGATTGACGGGCACGAAGATCTGGATCTCGAACGCGCCGGAGGCCGACCGCTACCTCGTATTTGCGTCGCTCGACCCCGCCGCGGGACCAGCGGCGATCACGGCTTTCCTCGTGGAGAAGGGGATGCCCGGCTTCAGCTTCGGCGCCCACGAGCGGAAGATGGGAATCCGATCCTGTCCCGCCGCGGAGCTCGTTCTCGATGGAGCGGTGGTTCCGGTGGCGAACCGCCTCGGGGAGGAGGGCGACGGGTATCGGATCGCCTTGTCCGCATTGGCCGAGGGGCGGATCTCGATCGCGGCCGCGTGCGTGGGGCTGGCCCGTTCGGCGCTCGAGCAGGCGGCCCGCTACCTCGGGGAGCGGCAGGCGTTCGGGGGCGTACTGGCCGAGCAGCAGGGCCTCCGGTTCATGCTCGCCGAAATGGCACGGGACGTGGAGGCGGCACGGGCGCTGACTCGCCAGGCGGCCGCGGCGAAGGACCGCGGCGAACCCATTGGCGAGGCGTCGTCACTCGCGAAATGGACGGCCTCCGACACCGCGATGCGCGTCGCAACGGACGCCGTCCAGCTGTTCGGCGGGGCCGGCTATTCGCGCGAAACCGGCATCGAGCGCCTGATGCGAGACGCGAAGGGCGCCCAGATCTACGAGGGGACGAACCAGATCCACCGCCTCATCGTCGCCGACGAGCTCTACAAGCGGCTGGGCCCAAGCTGAGGCGCCCCCGACGCCGGCGCGGCGCCTCTCCTGCCAAATCCTCAGCGTCGAGCGAACCGGTCGGGCTAGCGCATGTCAGGCTCTCATCAGCAGCCCAATTGGCATGCAGGAGGGCGGATCGTGGCGAGCCTTTCGTGTTCGGCGACGATCGTCGGATCAGGCAGGCGATCGTGGAGCGCCGTCCAAGGTCTCACGAGGCGAGGAATTTGGCATGGAACGAGAGCGCGCTGATGTCGCGGTCGGGCGCGTCGACAGCCAGCGCCGCATCGAGCGTCCGTCGGCTGGGAACTTGCTCGCAGGACGGTGGCGATGCTCGGCTAGCGGCGCGGGCGTTCGAGCGGCCAGCGGCGACGAGAACCCAGACTCGCGACTCGCGACGGCGATCCCAGCCATGATTCGCGGCAAGTCGCGAGCCAGGCGATCGGTAGACGAATGTCGACGTGCCAGGCGAGGTCATCGATGTCGCCGATCGCTCGTCTTGACCTCGATCACGAGCATGATGCGCGACGCCGGCGTGCCACGCGACGATGTCGATCGACGCCCCGCTCGCCGAAGTGGAGAAAGATGACTTCTGGCAGCGACGAACCAGCCGGCGATCTCCTTGAGCCGCTGAACGCAGCGCTCGTGCATCATCGCGTGTGTCGCGATTGACCAGGCGGTCAAGATCGGCGCCTCGCCAGCGAGGGAGCCGATCGATCCGAGCGTCAAGGCGCGGGCCATGCGTCGCAACATGGCCAGAACGGTCACGGTCGATCCAGTCGTCCGGCTCGAATCGCGATCACAGCGCCGCGCGGGATGCCGGCGGCCGTTGCAAGGTCAGTCTGCCGCAGCCCACGACGGAGCCGAAGCGGACCTGATCGCCGAGACCGAGCCGAACTGGTCATCCATCGAGGCAGTTTCGACGTTGAGGCTTATCTGGGGCTTACCGGTGTAGATTTGAGCCATGACCGACCAGCTGAACGGCCGAAACGGCCACGTCTATATCGTCAGTGCCGCGCGGACGCCGATCGGGAAGTTCGGCGGGGGGCTCGCGAATACCCCGGCCGTGGAGCTCGGCAGCGTGGCGATCCGGGCCGCGGTCGAGCGGGCGGGCCTGCCGGATGGGACTCCGATCGACGAGGTCCTCATGGGCCAGGTTCTCCAGGCGGGCGTCGGCCAGGCGCCGGCTCGGCAGGCGGCGTTGCGGGCGGGCCTCCCGGACGGAACGAGCGCGACGACGATCAATCGCGTCTGCGGGTCCGGGCTCAAGTCGATCATGCTCGCGGCCGCGGAGATCCGGGCGGGCGACGCCGAGATCGCCGTCGCCGGCGGCATGGAATCGATGAACCAGGCCCCGTACCTCCTGCGCGACGCCCGGTTCGGCTACCGCCTGGGCAACAGCGAGTTGGTGGACGCGGTAATCGCCGACGGCCTGTGGTGCACGGTGGAGAACTGCCACATGGGCACCCACGCCGAGCGCGTCGCGATCGGCAGCCGCGTCAGTCGCGAGGACCAGGACGCGTTCGCGCTCGCCTCGCATCAGCGGGCTATCGCCGCGATCGACGCCGGCCGCTTCGACGACGAGCTCGTGCCGGTCATCGTCCGTGACGCGAAGGGCCGCGAAACGGAGGTCGCGATCGACGAGAACCCGCGGCGCGACTCGACCGCCGAGGCCCTCGCCCGCCTCAAGCCCGCGTTCGCCCTGCCGGACGGCCCGGACCGCGGCGACGCGACCACCGGAACCGTGACCGCGGGAAACGCCCCCGGCATCACCGACGGAGCGGCCGCGACCATCGTCGCCAGCGAGCGCGCCGTCGAGCGCCTTGGCCTCAAACCCCTCGCCCGGATCGTCGGTTACGCCCAGGCGGAGGTCGAGCCGAAGTGGCTGTTCCTCGCTCCGATCCAGGGCGTCCGGCGCCTCCTTGACCGGATCGAGCTGCCGATCGAGGCGTTCGACCTCGTCGAGATCAACGAGGCGTTCGCCGCCCAGGTCCTCGCCGACGGCCGGGAGCTCGGTTTCGACTGGGACAAGGTCAACGTGAACGGCGGGGCGATCGCCCTCGGCCACCCGATCGGGGCCAGCGGGGCGCGGGTCGTCGCCACGCTTCTCCACGAGCTGAACCGGCGCGAAGGCCGCTATGGCCTCGCGACGCTGTGTCTCGGCGGCGGTGGCTCCGTCGCTGCCGCGTTCGAGCGGGTCCAGTGACATGACGACGACGGCCGAGGACGCCCGCTCCAAATCCGGGACCGCCCCGCCGACGTTCCGCCTCTTCATCGCCGGGGAGTGGTGCGAGTCGACAAGCGGCCGAACCTTCGAGAGTCACAACCCGGCCGACACGAGAGATGTGGTCGGTCGCTTCCAGCAGGGCACGGCCGCCGATGTCGCCATGGCCACCCGCGCCGCCGAGACCGCGTTCCCGCTCTGGCGCCGGACGCCCGCGCCGAAGCGCGGCGAGATCCTCTACCGCTTCGCGGAGCTCATGGCCCAGAACAAGGAGCGGCTCTCCCAGGCGATGAGCCGGGAGATGGGCAAGGTCATCGCCGAGGCGCGGGGCGACGTCCAGGAGGGGATCGACATCGCCTACCTGATGGCCGGCGAGGGTCGCCGGATGTTTGGCGAAACCGTCCCATCGGAGCTTCCGGACAAGTGGGCGATGAGCATCCGCCAGCCGATTGGCGTGGCCGGGATCATCACGCCCTGGAACTTCCCGATCGCCATTCCGTGCTGGAAGATGACGCCGGCGCTCGTGACCGGCAACACCGTGGTGTTCAAGCCTGCCAGCGATACGCCCCATTGCGCGACCCTCGTCGTCGAGCTGATGGCCGAAGCGGGGTTCCCGGCCGGCACGGTGAATCTCGTGACCGGCGGGGGAGCCGAAGTTGGCGACGCGATCGTCGACTCGCCCGACGTCTCGGTCATCTCCTTTACCGGATCGTCGGCGACCGGGAAGCGCATCGCCGAGCGGGCCGCCCGCCGCCTGAAGCGCGTCAGCCTTGAGCTCGGTGGCAAGAACGGGATCGTCGTCATGGCCGACGCCGACCTCGACCTCGCGACCGACGGGATCCTCTGGTCGGCGTTCGGGACGACGGGCCAGCGCTGCACGGCCGCGAGCCGCGTCGTCGTTGAGCGACCCGTCCTCGAGCCCCTGCTTGGTCGCCTCGAGATCGCGGGCGCGGAAGCTCCGGCTCGGACCCGGGAGCGACCCGGCCACGGACGTCGGGCCGCTGATCAACGCCGAGGCGGTCGACAAGGTCGCGTCCTACGTCGAGATCGGCCGGTCCGAGGGCGAGCTCGTGACCGGAGGGCAGCGGACCACGCGATGGCGATCTGGCGCACGGCCACTTCTTCGCGCCGACCGTGTTCTCCGAGGTGAAGCCGATGGACCGGATCGCCCAGGAGGAGATCTTCGGGCCGGTCCTGTCGGTCATCCCCGTTGATTCGTACGATGCGGCGGTCACGGCGCTCAACCAGACGCGTTACGGACTGTCGTCGTCGATCTACACCCGTGACGCGAACACCGCCTTCCGGGCGATGCGCGACTTCGAGACGGGCATCGTCTACGTCAACGCGGGAACGACCGGCGCGGAAACCCACCTCCCGTTCGGCGGCTGGAAGGAGACCGGCAACGGCCACCGCGAGGCCGGCCACGCAGCCCTCGACACCTACACCGAGTGGAAGTCGATCTACGTCGACTTCAGCGGCCGCTTACAACGGGCCCAGATAGATAATCAGTAGTCTTGGCGTCGTGGCCACCTTCGACGACGTCCGACGGATTTCCATGGCGCTGCCCGAGGCCGAGGAGATCCTCACCTGGGAAACGGACATCACCTTCCGGGTCCGGAGCAAGATCTTCGCGATGGGCGGTGACGGGGCCGATCACGCGTCGATCAAGGCCACGCCGCTCGTCCAGGCCGACCTCGTCGATCGTGACCCGAAGACGTTCGCTCCCGCGGCCTATGTCGGCCGGTTCGGCTGGATCTACGTCGATCTGGACAGGATCGACGACGCCGAGCTGGAACGACTCATCCGGCAAGCGTGGCGATTGACCGCCCCGAAGCGACTCGCGGCGACCATCGAGGAGGCCTGATAGGCGCGCAAACGCGGCTGCCTCCACGTGCCCATGGCCGATCAGCGAGTTCGATCTAGTCCGATCAGCTCCCGCAAGTCGATTCGGTCTTGTCGAGCGTTTCGGCGAAGGCGACGTTCGCCTTCCTGATGGCTTCGATCGCGGCATTGATCTCGGCCACCTCCTTGTTACCGACTTCGACCTGCCTGTTGCTGATCCTGACCTGGGCGTTCGACTTGCTGAGCCAGGAATTGGCCGTCGCGTAACTGCCGGCCGCCGCGCTCGTGTACGCCTTGGCCATGTAGGAGATCGCGAGATCAAATGCCTTGTACCGCGCGTTGTTGGCCTTGTTCCACGCGGAACCGCTGGTCGTCCGGTCGAAGCTTTCGCGCTGCATCGCCAGAATTCGGCGGATCTCGGTCAGGTTCGCCGCCTGGGCCTTGATGCAGTCGGACTTGCGGCTGATCTGGAACTCGAGGACCTTCGTTCGTGACTTGTTGGTCGCGATCGTTTTCTGTTCCGTGGCGACCTTGGCGCTCGCGTCGGTCACCTTGCCCTGGGTCTCCGTCAGCGACGTCTTCGTGATATCGAGATCAGCGGCGGTCGCGGCCAGGGTTTGCCTGGTCCGCTCCAGATCGGTGTTCGTCGAGTACGCCCAGGCGGCCGCGCCGCCGGCGGCGAGCACCAGGACGATGACGCCGATGGCTACGATGCGGAGGTCGATGCCGGACCGCTTCGCGTTGGTGTTCATGAGCCCACGTCCGCGCAGGTCGCTTCGGTCGTCTTCAGCTGCCGTTCCAGCGCCTTGATCGCGGCTTCGATCTCCGTCGCCGACCGATCAATCAGCTCGAACTCGGCGAGCTGCTGCTTGGCCTGGATCGCGACGACACCGACAGCTTCCTTGCCCTTCGCGGCCCACGACCGCGCCGACGCAAGGGCTCGATCGAACGACTTGCTGTAGGCCTGGTAATACGCGTTAAGTGCGTCGCCGGCCGCATTCGCTCGCTTCGTGTCCGACTTTGCCCAGGTCGAGTCCACCTTTGTCCGGTTGTTGTTGATCCTCTGGAGTTCGGTGATCCCGACCAGTTCTTCCAGCGCCAACGCCTGGAGGTCGACGCATTTGGTCTGGGTCGAGACCTGGGCCTCCAGTTCGGCCACCGTGGAGTCGAGCTTCGTTCGCTCCTCCGTGGCGCCAGCCAGTGTTGTCTTCGTCGCGTCGAGCGTGCCGGTCGTGTCGACGAGTGTCGCCTTCGTGGTTTCGAGATCGCCTTGGGTTGAGGCGAGCGTGGCACGGGTCGTGGCCAGGTCCTGGTTGAGCGAGTAGCCCAGGGCCGCGGCGCCGCCGATCGCAACCACGCCGAGGACCGCCACGACCGCCGACAGGCGGCCACCGACCCGACGCCGCCCGCTGGCCTGCTCCGGGACGAAGGCGTGAACAGGCGGAGGCTCGACTGTCTCCGTGTGGACGGCGGCATCGGTGTCGACAGGCGTGGCGTACGCTGGGTGGCGTCCGCCTCGGCCGCCGCATCGATCGCCAAAGGCGCCTCAGGCGGCGGTGGCGTCGCTCCTGACGACGTGGAATCCGGATGTGGATCTGGATCCTTTCGGTCGGGGCCGACTTGATCCATCTGTCCCTCCAGTTTCCCTGGCGCCGGCGGCGCTTGCCGTGACGGGCGGCGCGGGCCGTGATCCTACGCGCCCCGCGCCTCTGGAGTCTCGCGTCGTGATCGACAACTCGGTGCGGTGCGGCATCGTTTCGGGATCGTCGGCTACCCTAGCCGTCGCCGTCCTCGCCGCCCGTCACGCAGGGGGAGACTCGCCAGATGACCGCGTCAGACCGGGGCCCGGCCGCTGCCGATCACAAGGTCGCGGTGCCCTGGACGGTCCGCGTCGCGGGCTGGAGCGCCCGCCACCGCTGGCTCGTGTTCGTCCTCTGGTTCGTGGCCACGATCGGCATCTTCCTGGCCAGCCTGGCTGCCGGCGGGACCAACTCCGCCGAGGCGGTCTCGAACGATGAACGGACGAAATACGAGTCGAGCAAGGCGTTTGTGGTCTGGGGTGCCGCGAACACGCAGAGCGCGGAGGAGGCGTCGCAGCAGTTCCTGCTGGTCGTCTCGAGTCCTGACGCCACCATCGACGATCCTGGCTTCGCGGCCGCGATCGCCGACATCGTGGCGCGGCTAGGGGCACTCCAGACGACGGCCGAAGGAACGACGGGGCCGGTCTTCGAGCAGCTTGTCGACCCGACGACCGCGCCGCCATCGGCAGGCCTCGTGTCCCCCGATCGAACGACCGTCAGGATCGTGGCGCGCGTCCCGGGCGACGGGGAGAAGCTCGCTGCACGATTGGAGCCGGTGCCCGCGGTCGTCGCCGAGATCAAGGGCGCCTACCCGGGGTATCGGATCCACGCGCTCAACGGCACGCTGACGAACGACGAGATCAGGAGCTCATCAACGGCGGACTCGACGCCTCGCTTCGGCTCACGATCCCGCTCACGTTCGTCATCCTGCTGATCGCGTTCGGGGCGGTCGTGGCGGCGGTCATCCCGCTCGTCCTCGCCGTGACCTCGCTGCTCGCCGCGTTCGGGATCCTCGGGCTGTACAGCCAGTTCGTGTCGCCCGTCAGTCCCTATGCGAGTCAGCTCGTCGTGCTCATCGGGCTCGCTGTGGCGGTCGACTACTCACTGTTCATGCTGACTCGATTCCGGACGGAGCGGCGCCATGGCCGCGACAAGCTCGCCGCGATCCACGTCGCGAGCAACACCGCCGGCCGGGCGGTGTTCTTCTCGGGCCTCGCGGTGATGATCTCGATCGGCGGGCTGTTCCTGCTCGACGATCCGCTCTTCAGGTCGATGGCGATCGGCACGATTTCGGTCGTGCTCGTGGCGGTCATCGGGTCCCTGACGTTCCTCCCGGCGACCCTGGCGATCCTCGGCGACGGGGTGAATCGGCTGGGCATTCCCCTGATGGCCCGCGACCGCGAAGAAGGAAGCGGCTTCTGGGCGATCGTCGTTCGGAGGGTCATGCGCCGGCCGGTAATCGCTGCGGCCGCCACGGCACTGTTCCTGCTGGCGATCGCGACCCCGGTCCTCCGTCTCCACATGGGCCAGGCCGACTTCACGGCGTTCCCCGACACGCTCGACGGGGTCCAGGCCGTCAACATCCTGAACGAGAAGTGGCCGGGCGGATCGGAGCTGGAGCTCACCGTCGTCGTCACCCGCGCGGACGAGGCCCCGACGAAGGCGGCGATCGAGAAGCTGTCGCAGGCGGTCCTCGCGATCGACGGGATCAGCGAGCCGATCACGCAGCTTCACCTCGACGGACGGACACGTCGCGCTCGTGAACTACGTGATGGCTGGCGGCAGCAACGACATCCGCAATCAGGACATCGTCCGCGAGGTCCGCTCGACCGTTGTGCCGGCCGCCTTCAGCGGCGTGTCGGGCGCCGAGGTGCTACGTGACAGGCGATGCCGCCGAGACCCTCGACATCATCGACTTCTACGCCCGCGGCATGCCTCTGATCATGGCGTTCGTCCTGACGCTGTCGTTCCTGCTGCTCCTTGTCGCGTTCCGTTCGGTCGTCATCCCGATCAAGGCGATCCTTCTCAACCTGCTCTCGACCGGGGCGGCATTCGGCGTCCTCGTGTGGGTCTTCCAGGACGGCAACGGCGCCGACCTGCTCGGCTTCAAGCCGGGCCCGATCGAGGGCTTCATCCCGGTCTTCATCTTCACGATCCTGTTCGGGCTGTCGATGGACTACCACGTCTTCATCCTCACCCGGATCAAGGAGGCGCGCGACCGCGGGCTGCCATCGAATGAGGCGGTTGCCCGGGGAATTGCGATCACATCGGGCACGGTCACGAGCGCCGCGGCGATCATGGTCGTCGTCTTCGGCGTGTTCGTAACCCTCGAGCTCGACGATCATCAAGCAGCTGGGGCTCGGGCTCGCGGTCGCCGTGTTCCTCGACGCGACGGTCGTCCGGAGCGTGCTACTGCCGGCCACGATGCGCCTGTTGGGCGACTGGAACTGGTGGCTGCCACGCTGGCTCGATTGGCTGCCTCACGTCACGGTCGAAGGCGAATCCGACGAGCCGGAGGTTGCGGGCGCGGGGGCGAGCGCCTGATCGGCGCCACCAAGGACTACTCGCAAGGGTGACTCTTGGCCCATTTCGGGCTTTCACCTGGCGGGACACGCTTGCATCGGCACGTAAGATCACGTTCCGGCGCGCGCGGCCGTGGAGGGAGAAGTGAACAACATCGACCAGGCAGACGAGAAGGTCTTCTCGCCTGCTGCCCTCAGGATCATCCGGCGCCACAGGCTGGATCCTGAGGATGGCCGCTATTGTCGTGCGTGCGGTCGGCCCGTAGGGGCCTGCGACGTGCTTGCCCTGGCACACGCAGTCGCCTCCGACCTCCGGGTCGCCCAGAGCCGACCCCAGGCCGCCCAACAGCCGGCTCGGGACGGCGGATCGGAATCGCCGGGCGAGGCAGCCACGTCGGCGAGGGGTTCCGCTCGACTGAGCCTCCCCAGGCACCCAGGCCGCCGACATACCGATCGGGCGCCAATAGAGGCCTGAAGGTCATCCGAGCTCACGCTCAGTCGGCGAAGTGGACGACGCCCGGAGGGCGGGGGCAACCACCGCTCCGGGCGTTTGAGCTGACGGCGCTGGTGTGCCCTTGCGCTCCGCCATCCCAGGTGGTCCGCCGGGGGGCTGGCGGACCGGACGCCGAGGGTAACCGCGTCTGGGTTCCTGATGCCATTAGGTGGAGTGACCTATCTGCCGGGCGAGAGCGGGCGCCGTCTCGGGCCGCGATGGCGCCGGCTACGGTAGACTCGGCCGCGCTGCTCAGTTGGATGCTCTAGCTGAGCGTGATCCTGCTGGGCCGGTAGCTCAATGGCAGAGCAACTGACTCTTAATCAGTTGGTTGGGAGTTCGAGTCTCCCCCGGCTCACCAGCAATCTGCGCACGAAAGAGCCCGTCCGGGGCAGTCCCGGCGGGCTCTCTGATTCGGGCCGTGCCCCTCGTCTACCCCTTATGCCGTGGAAACCGCGCGTCGACCACGGATCGTGTCGTATCGCTCGTTGGCGATGGTATGGCCCTTGACGGCGAAGCCGAAGATACCGCTACCGGGGTTGTCGCCCTCGGGCGGCCCCGGCCGGAAGGAGGCCGCCATGGCTATCGACTCCACCGTCCCCCGGACTCGGCGGGCGATCCTCGCTGGGGGCTTGGGTGGCCTGACCGCCCTCGTCGGCGAATGCGCTGGGGCGTCCCGATGCTGTCCAAGCCGGGGTCGATGGTGACGTGGTGCTCGGGGAGCACAACATCGCTGAGACAACGACCAGCATTGAGAACACGACCACTAGCAGCACGGTTTTCGAGGTCGTTAGCGATTCGGCCAGAGGTATTCACGTGTCCAGTGAGTCGGGACTCGGCGTCTTTGTCAGTTGCTTCGACGGCGACGGCCTGGTCGTTGAGAGTCATTTCGGCACTGCCGTCTCCGGTCACGCCGACCGGGGCCCGGGCGTGTTTGGGCACGCCGGTGATTCGTGGGGTGTCTTTGGCTCCAGTCACTCCATCGAAGAGGCCGCTGTCTTCGGAGGTGGCTACGGCTCATCCACGGGCGTCCAGGGCTACAGCGGCCCCGCGGCCGCGGCACCGCCATCGCCACCCAAGACCGGTGTCCACGGCTACGCGGTCCAGGACGCCACCGCCCGAGGTGTGCACGGCCAGACGACCATCGGCCGCGGGGTCTTTGGCGAGGCGACGTCGGGCTTGGGCGTCCGAGGCTTCGCGACGACAGGCATTGGCGTTTCGGCCGAGGCGACGACTGGCTACGCGCTCCGGACCAGGGGCCGGATCAAACTCGACCGGAGCGCCGGCCAGGCGTCGATCGCGTCGGGCGCCTCGAGCGTCGTCGTGACGCCGGGGATCGACCTGACCTCGTCGTCAGCGGTGATCGCCACCCTGAACGGCAACGCGGGCGGCTCGACGACCGTCAGGCGGGTCGCGATCGACACGGCGGCCAACACGTTCACGATCCACCTGACGGCGAATAGCACGGCCAGCGTCAAGGTCGCCTGGCTCGTCCTAGTTAGAGCACCGCATGAGCGGGCTCCACCTAGCATCACGCTGCACCCGGCTCCGTCCGAGTCGCGCGATCCCGCTCGGCGGCCAGCCCGGACCGCGGCCGCCCGCGGCCGCCCGCCCTCCATCGCAGATACTTGAACGCATGAGCAAGGTGCTTGGGGCACTGGTCGCCGCCGCGGCTTTGGTCGCCGTGACAGGGTGCGCCACACCGACGCCGCCGACGCCGGCATCGCCCTCTCCCGGCCAGAGCCCGGAGCAGGCCGCACCGAGTGAGAGTCCCGCCTCCGACTCCTGTGCCAGCCTCACTGGGGACGACGTACGGGCAGCCATCATGGCTCTGCCCGGTTGGTCGTACGAGGCCTGGGCAACCCGCGGGGCCATTGGCCTGCCGCAGCCCTCCCACCTCAGCGGGGAGGTGGAGTACGTCGCGCCCGACCGCCTGCGTGTGGTGGGCTGGGATCCGGTCGGCATTCGGCACGGCCACTTCATCATCGGGGACCGAATGTGGTCGTACTCCCGCTTGCCAGCGTCGTCGCCCCCCGACCCGGCCAACGCCCGCTTGGCCGAGTCGTCCCCCTCCTCCGCGGGCGACTTCGCAACAATGCTGGACGGCGTGTTTCCGTTCAAGGGCACGTTCAGCGCCTTCCCGTTCCCGGGCGACCTGCCGGGTGACGGCCTGCGGGAGTCACCTCGCGTCGCCGATACCGAATGTCTGGCCACCGACCCGAACGGAACGTCCCTGGTCACGACCCGGTCCGGTCAGCTGGTCCGAATGACCTGGGTGGAACAGTCCGGCAGGTTCCCCGTGGGAAGGGCACTCCTCTTCAACGCCACGATGCCACCGGCGATCGAGCCGCCGACTGTCGCGGATCTCAAAACGGAGCTAATCGAGCCTACCCGGCTACGCCGCGGCAACTGACCCTCACTAGCCTGGCCCGACCCCCGGCTCGGCCGGTCGAGACGATCCGCCCTACGCCGCCGGCGAGACGCTCGAGGCTCCCCGGTTCCGCGACTGAGGACTAACCCGCCACGTTCCCCCCAACGCGGCGGGCCCGTCCGAGAGGGCGCGACCGGGGGCATTCCAACGAGGAACGGACTCCCGGAGAGGTGCGCAGGCGAGGCCCCCCCGCCGTCGCGAGCGACTTCTCTCCGGTAGTCCGTTGGGGACACCGTACAAATCCGAACCTTGCGCCGGAGCTTGCAAACAGCGCGATCCGTGGCACGCACTCTCGATGTCGTTGACGCCGGGCACCTATCCGCCTAACAGCGGGATCGGCGTGTCGTTTCGGCAGGTGAGGCCCTCCGGCGCTCCAGCCGTTCCCCCGGCGTGACCGGTTCGCCCGGGGGCCTCGTAGCCCATCACGGACTGCCTGAGCCTCCCGCGCAGGAGCGAGGCGTTGCCGGCCAACCGGCAGCCGAACCGAGCGCCCCGGATGAAATCCTCAGATAAGTGGCAGCTGAAGCGGGCAGGCGTAGGTTGCCCCTAGCGCGTCGATACCGCCATCGCCATGGGAGCGGATGGCCGGAGATCTGTAGACCGCCACGTCTCAAACGCCCGTCGCAATGATGGGAGGATGTGAACGTTGCGGTTCCTGCGAACGGCCTTACTGGTGGCGCTCGTGTCGGGCTCATCCCTCGCCCCGCCCGCCTTTGCAGCGGCCAAGCCAGCGCTTGGCCCGGTCGAGATCACAAGTACGGACACCGGCCAAAGGCTCGCCACACAAACGGCGGAGCGGCGCTCGTCATCGCGTCCGGTCCGGGCGGCCAACCTGCGCGTTTGGCGGCTTGGACCCGATGACTATCTGATCGGCGAGAAGTGGCCCCAGCACTTCAAGTCCAGGATGGTGACGGATGCCTCCGGCATGACGACGGTCTCGATGTCATACGACGTGGGCGGTCGCCAGTCGGCCTCCACCTCCCGTATCGCTGTCGACGGCGGGTCCGTCCAGGCGGCGTGGTCCTACATCAGCGGGGGGTGTTTCACCCGGCTGCAAAACCTCTTCGGTTGGCTGGACTCTTGCTACCAGGTCCACAAGCTCACAAACGAGGGCGACCCGCGAGACTTCTACAAGCTGGAGCAGTACGGCAGCGAGGGCGCCAAGGTCCTCGGAAAGATCTACTCCGGGTCACTCGGCGCGATGAAGGCTTCGTCCAGCTCCGCCATGTCCTGGATCGATTGGAGCCCTCGGAGCACGGTGTCAGGCAGTTGCCAGACGGTGCCGCTCTCCGTGTCGGCTCTCGGCGTGTCCTACTCGGCGTCCGGGCTGATGTGCGAGCGATGGAACATGTACAAGTACGCGGACGCAGGTCATTACAAGCAGGAATGGAGCTGCGGCTGTGTTCCGACCTTCGGTCAGCCCTATCCCAACGTCCGTGAAATCGACTACCTCCAGGTGATCAGCGTTCTGAACGGAAAGTCCGCGATCTGGACCCTGAGCGCCTCGTACCATGCAATGCCGTGACGCGAGGCGGTGCCCTCGTCGGGGTCATCGCTGCGTTGGTGATCGGGTGTGCGCCGACGGCGAACACGGCGCCACGGACGCCAACGTCGGAGGCGGCCCTTGCCTATTTCGCCACCGTGGTTGACCTCGTCGAGCGCGGCGACGTTCTCTCGATTTGCGCGCTGGGCTCTGGGACGTGCGCCCACGATCTCAGAAACGCCGACCTCACGTCCGTGCCCAGAACGCTTCCCAAGGTCATCGCGGACGAGGGTCATAGCCTCGACCCAGAAGGCCGATGGCACCTGGATCGTCGGCGGACAGGTACTTGAGGTGTGCGGCGTCGACGGCCACAACGAGCCCTTCTACTCCGAGCTCCTCGTGTTCTACGACGGGGACCGGCTTATCTCGACGAATCCTCTCTACTGGTCGGGCCTGCGCGTGTCTACGTCAGATACGACGACCAGCCTTCTCCGCCCAGCCTGCAGCTGAGGCCTCTGAACGTGAAAACGGCCCTCGGAGCGATCCGAGGGCCGTTCGCTGTTGGCGAGAGGTTCGCCGGTTACTCAGTTGGACGGGAGCGCGATCCAGTCGACCGTGGTGCCAGCTGGCGCGTTCTTGGGAGACCCGTCGTCGTCATTCAGGTGAAGCGTGAACCCGCTCGCCGTCTTGGACGTGACGAAGATGTAACCCCAGCCGGAGTTGCCGCCCCAGTCCGTGTCGCTGGTGATCATCCAGGCGACCCTGTAGTTCGCGCTCGGCATGTTGCTCGAGAACGTAACGATCGTCTCACCGGTGGGCGTCCCGGATGACCGCAGCGTCGCGCTGCCGGCTCGGTAGCTCGTGAAGCCGTCGGCACCAACTGGTCCGGCAGGACCGGCTGGACCAGCAGGACCGGCGGGACCCGCGGGACCGGTGGCCCCGTCGGCCCCATCAGCTCCGTCGGCGCCGGCAGGACCGGTGGCCCCATCAGCTCTGCCCATCGGCGCCCGCGGGACCCGCGGGACCTGGAGGACCGACCGCGCCGGCGGGACCGGTGGCCCCATCAACTCCGTCGGCTCCGTCGGCGCCGGCAGGACCGGTGGCCCCATCAACTCCATCAGCTCCATCGGCTCCGTCGGCCCCATCGGCTCCGTCGGCGCCAGCGGGCCCGGTAGCCCCATCAGCGCCGTCGGCTCCATCTGTCCCATCAGCGCCGTCGGCGCCTGCGGGACCGGCAGGACCCATTGCTCCGGCAGGACCGACAGCCCCGGCAGGACCTGTAGCCCCAGCGGCCCCGACAGGGCCCGCAGGACCGGCTGCGCCGGCAGGACCGACAGCCCCGGCAGGACCGGTGGCTCCAGCGGCCCCGGCCGGGCCGATAGCTCCGGCAGGACCGACAAGCCCGGTAGCCCCGGTAGCCCCGGTAGCCCCGGCAGGACCAGCAGGACCCGCAGGGCCGGCGGGCCCGGCAGGCCCGGCAACGCCGGTACCGCTGCCCTCGATGAAGTAGCCGGTGACGTCAAAGACGACGTGGGTGGTCGAGGTCGACGAGTCGCGCGACATACGTGACGCTCAGCTTGCCGCCAGTTCCCAGCTTGCCCTGGACAGAGTTCGCCCGCGTGTCGCCGAGGGGGAAGTTCAGGGTCGACGTCGTCGGGGCGTTGGTAGGAGCGGGCGTCAGCGAGAGGTAGCCGTAGGCGGTCTGCTTGTCGACCGTCAGGTTCCCGGTAACGCCGACGGCCGAGTTCGGGACGTTAATCGCGGGGTTGCTCGGGTTGCGATTGGTGACCTGGAACGTCCGTGCGACGCGGCTCTTCAGCGGGCCGGTGAGCCCGACGTTGAAGCGCGAGTCGACGAGGCGATTCGGGGTGATTGGGATGTAGACGTACGTTGGTGCAACCGCCGCAGGAGCGAGCTGCCTGTGCTCCGTCGCCGGGCTCGTGCGACCGGCGGCGACGCCGACCATGGCGCCAACGAGGCCGATCGCGACCGACATCGTTAGCAGCAGTCGCTTCGGCATGAGTGCTCGCCTGGTGGACTTTGCGGCGTCCTGTTCCAACATCCGTGTTCCCTCGATAGTGGTGAAGCTTTGAGCGTTCGTGGCAAGAGGTCGTCTGCGACCAGCGGGGATCTCTCACGTTCCCATCGCTGAGCAGCCGTTTGCCGGGGCCTGTGTACGGACTCTGTACTAGAGAGGTCCTTAGTTCGTTGACCCCATGGTCAGACAGGGCCTAGTCCATTTGAGTCAGCGGGCTTAGGACCCTCGCGCCCGAACTGACCGAAGCACTTCCAACCAGCGGGCGGCGGCGCCCGATTCGGTGCTACGCTTCGGGGGTCCTTGACGGCCGGTCCTGTGAGGCCGGCGAACCGGTTCCGTGAGGCCGGAAAGGAGGCAGATCAGAGTGTGTCCGCGCGCCCACCGAGCCCCGAGGGCCGGTGGCGTTTTCATGTCGGGGACGAGGGCGTGACCGAGACGATCGTTCCGCCGCTGCCACGGCCGAGCTCGATCGTCGATCCGAGGGTCGGCGATGTCGGCCCAGCGCTGCTGGCCCTCGAGGACGGCACGATCTTCCCCGGGATCGCATTCGGCGCCGCGGTCGCCGCGGGCGGCGACCTCGTCGTGAACACGAGCCAGACGGGCTACCAGGAGGTCTGCACCGACCCGTCATATGCCGGCCAGGTGGTCGTCATGACCTACCCGCTCATCGGCAACTACGGCCGGCTGATCGACGACGACCAGTCGCTTCAGCCGTGGCTCCAGGCGCTGGTGGTCGCCAACGCCACCGCGGCCGTTGTCGATGACGTCCGCCAGCTCGCCGCGCTCCTGCGCGACCAGGGCATCCCCGCGATCGCCGGCGTCGACACCCGCGCGCTGGCCCGTCATCTCCGGGCGAACGGGTCGCTCCGCGGCATTGTCACGGAGCCCGGCTTCGTGGACCGCGACGAGGCGGTCGATCGGGCGCGGGCTGTTCCGCGCTGGGAGGACCAGGATTTCGTCGGCCAGGTCTCGCCGGCATCGATCATGGACGTGGGCAGCCACGACGAAGGGGGACCGCTGATCGGGATCGTGGATTTCGGACTCAAGTCGAACATCGTCCGAGGGATGCGGCGCCGCGGCGCGCGGGTCCGGATCCTGCCGCACACGATTTCGACTGCCGTCGCCCTCGCCCCGGACATCGATGGTCTGATCCTGTCCCCGGGGCCAGGCGATCCCGCCCGACTCGACGGGCCCGTCGCGCTTGCGCGGCAGATCATCGAGGACGGCCGGCCACTGCTCGGGATTTGCCTCGGCCACCAGATCGTCGGGCGGGCGGCGGGCGCCGAGACGCGCCGCTTGCGGTTCGGGCATCACGGCGCGAACCACCCCGTCCGCGACATCGACCTCGGGTTGGTCCAGGTGACTGCCCAAAACCACGAGGTCCAGGTCGTAGGTGAATCGGTCCCGCGCGAGTCGGGCTTCCGGGTCAGCCAGGTCAACCTGAATGACGGTTCGGTCGAGGGCCTACGCCACGCAACGAAGCCGATCGAGACGGTCCAGTACCACCCCGAGGGAGCGCCGGGCCCGCTCGATGCCCTGGCCGTGTTCGACCGCTTCGTCGCTGCTGCAGAGGCCCGGCGCGGGTGACGTCCGTACCTGCGTCCCAGCCCGCCGAGATGGCCAAACATCCATCGGGGGACTACAAGGCCAGGTCTGTCGGGGCTCATCGAGCGATCTCGCACCGCAATCAGCACGCTGAGGCGGTCGCCGTGACCGGGACACTCGCGCGGAAGCCCGCCTCAGTGCTGATTCTCGGCTCGGGGCCGGTGGTGATCGGCCAGGCGGCCGAGTTCGACTACGCCGGGACGCAGGCCTGCCGCGCACTGCGGGCCGAGGGCGTCAGGACGATCCTCGTCAACAGCAACCCGGCGACGATCATGACCGACCCCCAGGTTGCGGACGCGATCTATCTCGAGCCGCTCACCCCCGAAGCCGTCGAGGCGGTGATAGCCAAGGAGCGGCCCGAGGGCCTGTTGGCCGGGCTCGGCGGACAGACGGCCCTCAACCTCGCGATGGCCCTCGCCGAGCGCGGCACGCTCGAGCGCTACGACGTCAAGCTCCTCGGCACGCCGCTGCTGGCGATCGAGATGGCAGAGGATCGCGAGCGCTTCCGCGACCTGCTCGATCGGATCGATCAGCCATACGCGCCTTCGGCGATCGTGGAGGGTTCGAGCGCGGCCGAGCGCACGACGTCCGCCGACCGGGCATTGGCCGACATCGGTCTGCCTGCCATCGTCCGCCCGGCATTCACGCTTGGCGGCACCGGCGGCGGGATCGTCGAAACCGAGGACGCCTATCGTGAGCGGATCCGAGCCGGACTGCGTGCGAGCCCGATCGGCCAGGTGATGGTCGAGAAGTGCCTCGTCGGCTGGCAGGAGATCGAGTACGAGGTGATGCGCGACGCCGACGACACGTGCATCGCGGTCTGCTCGATGGAGAACGTCGATCCGCTCGGTGTCCATACCGGCGATTCGATCGTCGTCGCCCCGGTCCAGACGCTGCCCGATCCGGTCCACCAGCGGCTCCGGAGCGCGGCCCTCGCGATCATCCGGGCGCTCGGCGTCGAGGGCGGCTGCAACGTCCAATTCGCTCTCTCCCCGGACTCGACCGAGTACGCGGTCATCGAGGTCAACCCGCGGGTGTCGCGGTCTTCTGCGTTGGCCTCGAAGGCGACCGGCTATCCGATTGCCCGCGTCGCGGCCCAGATCGCCGTCGGGCGGCGGCTGGCCGAGATCCCGAATGTCGTCACGGGCACGACCGTGGCCGCGTTCGAGCCGGCCCTCGACTACGTCGTCGTCAAGCTGCCGCGCTTCCCGTTCGACAAGTTTCCGGGCGCCGACCGGACCCTGGGCAGCCAGATGAAGGCAACCGGCGAGGTCATGGCGATCGATCGGACGTTCGGGGCAGCGCTGAACAAGGCCCTCCGCGGCCTGGAGCAGGCAGGCGCCGGGCCGCTGGCCGAGGATCCCAGCTGGACGCCGATGTTCGATTACCTCGGCGCCGTCTATGGCGCGGCTGACGGCGACATGGAGCGCGAGGACGACGAGCCGATCCGCTGGGTGGACGAGACCGGCGCTGCATGTGAATCCACCCGCCACGCCCAGCGCGCCGCCGCGCCCATCGTCCTGCGCCGGTTCCTCGCGCCGTCCGACTCGCGGTTGTGGCGATTGCTTGGCCTGCTACGCCGCGGAGTTCCGGAGACGACGATCCAGGAGGCGACGGGGATCGCGCCGTGGTTCCTCGCGGAGATGGCCCGCAACGTCGCCCTCGAGGCGGAGGTTCGGCGGGTCGGCGCGGGCCTGCTTGACGCCCGATCGGAGCCGAGCGGCGAGGCGGCTACGCTGCTGGCGACCGCGAAGCGGGCGGGCTTCGGCGACCGTGAGCTCGCCGCGATCGCCGGGGTGGGGGAGGAGGACCTGCGGGTGACGCGGCTCGCGATTGGCCTGCGACCCGGGTACGCCATGGTCGATACGTGCGCCGCGGAGTTCGCGGCCGAGACGCCGTATTTCTATGCAACGTATGCAGCCGCTGGATCGGCGCCGGAGGCTCCGCCGGTCGATCGGCCCGCTGCTCTCGTCATCGGCAGTGGCCCGGTCCGGATCGGGCAGGGGATCGAGTTCGACTACTGCGCGGTGCAGGCGGCCCAGACGCTCCGCGATCGAGGCTGGTCGGCTGTGATGATCAATTCGAATCCCGAGACGGTGTCGACGGACTTTGACGCGTCGTCGCGGCTCTACTTCGAGCCGCTCGACGCGGAGAGCGTGCGGAGCGTCATCGACGCCGAAACGCCGCCGGGCTCGGATACGCTCCCCGCCGTCGTCGCGTATGGCGGCCAGACGCCGCTCAATCTCGCCGGGCCCCTCGCCGCCGCCGGCGTGCCGCTCCTCGGGAGCAACCTCGAGGCGATCGACCAGGCGGAAGAGCGGACGCGCTTCTCGGCCCTCCTCGACCGGCTCGGCATCCCCCAGCCCGAAGGCGGGATGGCCCACAGCATCGAGGAGGCAGTGACTCTTGCCGAGCGGATCGGCTACCCGGTCATCGTCCGGCCGTCGTTCGTCATCGGCGGGCTGGCGATCGACTTCTGCTACTCGCGCGACGACCTGGTCAGGCAGCTCGCCGCGGCGACCGTCGTCGATCCCGATCGCCCCGTCCGGATCGACCGCTATCTCGAGGGCATCGAGGTCGACATCGACGCGGTTTCGGACGGCGAGCGGGTCCTGATTCCGGGCCTTCTCGAGCACGTCGAGCGGGCCGGCGTCCACAGCGGCGACTCGGTCGGCGTGTTTCCCGCCACGCTCGGTGAGCGAATGGGACCAGGAGCTGATCGTGACGACGATGGAACGGATCGTCCTCGCGCTCGGCGCGACGGGCCTCGTCAACGCCCAGTTCATCGTTCGCGAGGACGGTGTCTACCTCATCGAGGTCAACCCGCGGGCGTCGCGGACCGTCCCGTTCATGAGCAAGGTGACGGGCGTCCCGATGGTCGAGCTTGCCGTTCGGATCTCCCTCGGCGAGAACCTGGCCGAGATGGGTTGGCCGAATGGCCTGTTGCCGCCGCCGCCGTTCGTCGCCGTCAAGGCGCCGGCATTCTCGACTGCGAAGCTGCGGGGCGTCGATCCGTCCGTTGGGCCCGGCATGCAGTCGACGGGCGAGGTGATCGGCATCCACACCGATCCGCGGGTGGCGCTTGCGAAGGCGCTCCTGGGCGCGGCACTCGTGCCGCCCCGTCCGGGAGAGGAGGGCGCCCTCGCGCTCCTTTCGATCGCGGAACGAGACAAAGCGGAGCTGCCCCGGCTCGGGGCGGCGCTGGCGGCGGCCGGCTATCGGCTCGCGGCGACGGCCGGAACGAGGGAGGCGCTGGCGGCTGCCGGCTTCGAGGCCGCGCCGGTCGCGAAGCTCGGCGAGGAGCCGGCGGCGGGGACCGATGAGATCGCAATCCTCGACCTCATCGCGAGCGGCGAGGTGCGCCTCGTCGTCAACACGCCGACGCCCCGCTCCGGAGCCGTCCGCGATGCAGCGGAGATCCGCCACGCCGCGACCGCCGAGGGGATCCTCTGCCTGACGGCCATCGAGACCGCCGTCGCCGCGTCAGAAGCACTCGATCCTGCGATCGCCGCCCGCCTGTCCGAGGTCCGATCCCTCGACGAGTGGGTGCCGGGCGGCCGACCGCCCGGTGTCCGGGTCGCCGAGGTCGTCGGCGCGTGACCGACGCGTTCGAGCTGATCATCTTCGACTGCGACGGGGTCCTGGTCGACAGCGAGCGCCTCGCGATCAGGATCGATGCGATCTTCCTGGAGCGCCTCGGCTGGCCGATGTCGCAAGAGGAGATCGTCCAGCGCTGGGTCGGCCGATCCGACGCCGACATGCGAACCGAGATCGAAGCGCATATCGGCCGTCCCATCCCGCCCGACATCGAGGAGGAGTTCAGTCGGATCTACCGCGAGATCTTCGACCGGGAACTCCTGCCGGTGGACGGGATCCGCGAGGCCCTCGACGTCATCACCATCCCGCGCTGCGTCGCCTCGAGTGGCAAGCACGACAACATCCGGCGAAACCTCGCGCTGACAGGTTTGTCGGGGTACTTCGGCGAGCGGATCTTCAGCGCGACCGATGTCGAGCATGGGAAGCCCGCACCCGATCTGTTTCTGCTCGCCGCCCGGACCCTCGGCGCCGAACCTGCCCGGTGCGCCGTGGTCGAGGACAGCGTCCACGGCGTCGAGGCGGCGCTGGCGGCCGGCATGCGGCCCTTCGCCTACGCCGGCGGGGTCACGCCGGCGGAGCGCCTGACCCGCCCCGGAGCCGTCGTGTTCGCCGAGATGCGGGACCTGCCCGGGCTAGTTGAGGCCGCCGCCGGGCGCTAGTCCGAGGGCTTGGGCGGCGGCAGTCGCCGGTTGCTCGACGATGAGCGACTGGCCCAGCGACCACAGCGTCAACGTCGTCAGAGCGACCATGATCACCGCGAGGGGAACCTCGCGCGTCCGGTGCGAGCGGCCGCTGCCCGAGGAGGACCACGCGGCGACGACGTGGCCAGCCCACGCGCCGAGCATGTGGCCGCCGACGACCGCGGCGATCTGGATCGTCCAGACGAAGCCGGGCGGGAGAAAGGCGCTCGTCGGTTCGAGGAACGCCCAGCCAAAGCCGCCGAGATCCGAGCCCTGCTGAAGCGGATCCGCGATCGCGATGATGATTCGCTGGCCGTCGATGAGGAGGTAGGTGAAGTAGTGGGCGATCAGATAGCCGACCGCAATGGGCAGCAGTCCCGCCCCGGTCGCGGCCGTGCCCACGAGACGGGCAACGGCCAGCGCGGCCGCGGCGATGATGCCCAGAAAGCCGAGCAGCTGGAGGGTTTCGATCGGTACCGCGGGCGCCCCGAAGACGGCGAACCACGGCGTCGTCTGCGACAGCCCGTCGTACAGGATCGATCCGGTTCCGATCGCGACGAGCATGATGTCCGCGGTCGTAAAGCCGGGCTGAAGCAGACCTGAAGCGAACGGTCGGCGCTGGACGTGGCCCTCGTCGTCGACGAGCCCGAATGGCGCGAGACGGTTCAGCAGCCGGAACCACACGGAGAAGGTCTCGCCGTTGCGGCGCCATTCGTCGCGCCCGAACTGGGCCATCATCGCCAGCGTGAAGGCGGTGTAGCCGACGAGGACGATGAACAGCGAGTTCGGTCCGCCGCCGTCACCGACAAGCTCGAGCCAGACGAAGAACACGAGGCCGATGACGGCTGGCCAGCGAGCGAGGCGGGCAGGATACTCCGCCGGATCCCAGCCATGGATGCCGACCCTGCGGGCGACGGTCGCGCCGATGTCGAACAGCGTTGCGAACGGGTCGAGCCAGTGCCAGATCGGTCCGACGAACGCCGACACGATCGCGACGCCGACCCAGCCGTAGACCCACAGGAAGAGCGTCGAGACGTCGCCCGCACTATCCCCGCCAAAGATCCCCTGGAGGATGATCCACGACCAGCCGATCAGTCCGACGGCCCGCAACCCGTTCCGGAGCCAAGCTGGCGGCAGCCGGCCCGGACCGGGGGCGGCCGGCGGGTCGGCGCGAACGTCCGCGAGCAGGAGAAACGCGAACGAGAGGGCAACCGCCATGGCCGCCCCGATGAGGTAGACGAAGAGCGGCAGCCGCGACTGGTAGGTCGCGTCGAGACTGTGGCCGAGGGTGGCAGTTGGCCCGGCAAGGAGGAGGGCGGTGACCGCGGCTAAGACTGCGGGACGCAGGGCCGGTGTCCGGCTCACTCGGGTCCGCCGCCTCGCGAGCGTCCGCGCAGCAGCATCGCCCCGAGCAGCCCGATGACGATCAGCGCGGCGAGGATCGGCAGGAGCACGTCGGCGCCCGATGCGCTCGTCGGACCACCGGCAGACGGCGCCGGCGTGGGGCTCGCCGATGGCGATGCTGACGGTGACGGTGACGGGGTTGCGCTCGCCGATGGCGCGGCCGTCGGCGTCTGAGTCGGGGTGGGGGATGGCGCGTTGATCGTGAATGTCAGAACTTCGCGCTTGAGGGCCCCGTCGTGGGCCGCAAACGCGGTCGATCGGATCTCGTACGCGCCCGGGGCGAGTTCCGGTGGGTCGATCCGCATCGACTTGTCGTTGGCGGGGTCGGCCACGCCGGCCGCCACCTGCGTGCCATCGGGGCCGATGAGCTCCATGTGGCTCTTCACCGCGTCCAGCGCCTCGGTGAAGGTGAGGACGATCTCGCTGGGCGGGGTGTCGAGGACCGCGCCGTCAGGGGGCGATGCCGACTCGAGCTCCGCGTGCGCCAGGGCGACGAGCGGCATCGCGAAGGCCGCCAGCAGCACTGCGAACAAGAAACCGGCCGCGCGAAACCCGCGCCTTCGTGGTCCTGGATTCATGGCCGGAGTTTACGATCAAAGGGCGGAGTCGGCCGTCCCACCCCTGCGGTCGCCAGCAGAACCGGCGACCGCCGTCCCGACGCCGATCAGCCATTCGCCGATTCGTGATCGCGCGCCGCCGCCAGCCCGCCTCCGCCGTCGGATCCTGGGTCGTCCCAGCTCGGGTCCCGGAGCCGCCGAACGTCCGCGTCGTGTCGGAGCTCGTCCATATGCTCGCTGACGATGATCTGCTGAAGGTCTTCCATTGTTTCCTTCTCCCTGTTAGGTGGATATCTAACTCATGGCCCTTGGAATGGGCCGCGGCAACGACCGCGACCCTGCGCCGCCGGGCCGGTTGGCGGCTCGCTACCCGATGAGGAACCGCTTGATGTCCGCCGACGCGTCGTCGAGACGATTCCGGCGGAGCGAGTAGTAGATGACGGTCCCGGATTCCGTGATCGTCACGAGGCCGGCCGAGCGGAGCAGGGCCAGGTGGTGCTTGATCGTCGGCTTCGACAGCTCGAGTTGCTGGGCGATCTCAGTGAGGTAGAGATCGCGTCCGGCCAGCAGCTTCAGGATCCGCAGCCGGGTCTCATCCCCGAGCGCCCGGTGGAGTCGGACGACCGACTGCGGCGCCGCCAGTGGGTCGATCTGTCTCGAGCGCCTCGTCCAGCACCGGATATCCGAAGAACCGGAAGTCCGAGCCCGACATGAGAAAGTTGTAGGGCCGCGAGAAGTACGACGGAGCGAGGATCACCCGTTTGACGCCGCCCTCGGGCAGCCAGCGGATGCCGGTTGTCGTTCGCTCGATGAGATCTACTGGCGCGAGGCTCGCCCGGTCGGCCGCTCGGGCGTCGTAGTCGCGCTCGAGGATCCCGGCGACCCTCGATTCGATCGGCGTGAAGTGCTTCAGACCACGCCTCCAGCACCCCGCGCAGATCGGCGACGGTCTGCTCCGGTTCGCGGAGGATCTGCAGCCGAGCCTCTCGCTTGTCCTCCGGCATCGTCTCCTCGAGCGCGGGCAGCACGGAGTCGTCGCCGGCCATCGCACGATCGACGAGCGCGGCAACCGGCTCGGGGCTGTCTCGAACATCGCGCGGATCATGTCGCGCGGATCCATGCTCCCGATCGCGGCGACGACCTCGTCGGCCGTGCGGATCGCCGGGCGATCGATGACAACGACGGCGACGGACGAGGACTGCTCGAACAGGAGCTTTGCGGCCCTCTGGACATCGCCGGGGGAGGCCGGCCTTCGCCTCCGCCAGCCAGCTCCGATCGGCCATCGGCAGATCATCGGTCGAGCCGGCATGTATCGGACAGACTGAATACGAAATCGTAGGCCGGACGGACGTCCCAGTGGATCCGGAACGACTGAGACCCGCGGGTGAGGTCGCGCACGGGCGCGCGCACCTGGACGTCCGACGGCTGCCGGTCGCGAGTGTGGCGTGTCGCCGGTCGGGCTGACATCTGGTGCTCGTGATCTCCCTAACTGATGTTAGATGGAAATCTAACGTCACGGCGCGCCGCGTGTCAAGAACGAAATTCGTTTGCGAGGCGCTCGACGGGCTCCCGGGCCTACAATCTGGCTCAGCCCCGGAGTCGATGAGGAGCCGTCCGCGCATGCCGATCCCGACCGTGTCGTTCACCGACGAGCGCCTCCCGAACGGCCTCCGCCTGGTCATCGCCGAGGACCACTTGGCCCCCGTCGTGGCGGTGAACGTCTGGTACAACGTCGGCTCGAAGCACGAAGTCGAGGGCAAGACCGGCTTCGCCCATCTCTTCGAGCACGTGATGTTCCAGGGCTCCCGGAACGTCGGGAAGGCGGAGCACATCGCCCTGGTCCAGGCTGCGGGCGGGACCATGAACGGGACGACCTGGCTCGACCGGACGAACTATTTCGAGACGGTTCCGTCGCACCAGTTGGAGCTCGCCCTCTGGCTCGAGGCGGACCGGATGGGGAGCCTCCTCGACGCGCTGAGCCAGGAGAATCTCGACAACCAACGAGAGGTTGTGAAAAACGAGAAACGCTGGTCGTACGACAACCGGCCCTACGGCTCGTGGAACGAGAAGCTCCAGGCCCACCTGTTCCCGCCTGAGCATCCCTACCATCACACGACGATCGGCTCGATGGCCGACCTCGACGCCGCGTCGGTCGAGGACGTGAGCGAGTTCTTCCGGACCTACTACGCGCCGAACAACGCCGTTGTCTCGATCGTTGGGGACGTCGACCCCGCGGCCGCGCGAGGCTGGGTCGAGCGCTACTTCGGCGGAATCCCGGCGAATCCATCGATCCCGCCGCTCGGTGACCTGTCGCTGCCGGCGGTCCTCGGCGAGGAGCGTCGCGAGACGGTGATGGACAAGGTGCCGCTGCCGCGCGTCTACGTCGGATACCGCGCACCGATGTTCGGCGACACGCGACTGGACGCGCTGGATATCGCCGCGCAGGTGCTGGCCGGCGGCAAGGGCAGCCGGCTCCATCGCCGGCTCGTCCGCGACGAGCGGATCGCCCAGGACGTCGCGCTCTTCACGCTTGGCTTCGTCGGCGGCGCGTCGGTCGCGGCGGGCTGGGCGACCGTCAGGCCTGGGGTCGAAGTCGGGCGGGTCGAGGCGGCGCTCCACGAAGAGCTCGAGCGGATCGGGCGCGAGCCGGTAACGGCCGACGAGTTGGAGCGAGCGCGTGCGTTGATCGAGAGCGATGAGCTGGGCGCTCTGGGGCGGGTGGAGGAACGAGCCGATCGCCTGTCGATGTACGCGACCCTCTTCGACGATCCGGACCTGATCAACCAGATGCTCCCGCGCTACCTGGCGGTCACGCCCGACGACATCCAGTCGGTGGCGTCGGCGGTGTTCAGGCTGGACAACCGGGTCGTCCTGACCTATCTGCCCGAGATTCCTCCCGCCAATTCCGCCGTGGGAGACCCCACCGCCGAACGGGCGGAGGCGGCGGCATGACGAAGCGGGACGGCGTCGTCGCCACTCGCCCGACGCCCGGAACGCCGCGTCCTTACGATTTCCCCGAAGTCGAGCGCTTCCACCTCGGAAACGGCCTCCGGGTCATCGTCGCGAACCTGCCCGGGCGTCCACTCGTCTCCGCGTCGCTGGTCCTGCGCAACGGCGCGTCCGACGAGCCGGCGGCGCACGCCGGCGCGACCGTCCTCGCGGCCCGGGCCATGTCCGAGGGGACCCAGAACTTCGACGCGATCGCCCTCGTCGAGGCGAGCGAGCGACTTGGCGCATCGATCCACGCCGACGCCGGCTGGGACGCGATGAGCGTCAGCGTCGACGTCCCCGCCGCCAGGTTCGAGCCCGCACTCGAGCTGCTCGCGGAGATCGCGCTTCGGCCGAGGTTCCCGGCCGCTGAGGTCGAGCGGCTTCGGGACGAGCGCCTGAACGATCTGCTCCAGGCGAAGGCCGATCCGCGCCGCCGCGCGGATGAGGCATTTACGGCAACGATCTACGAGGCGGCGTCGCCCTACCACCGCCCGTCCGGCGGCACGCACGAGACTGTCCTGGAACTGACCCCCGCCCGCCTCCGCGCGGCGTACGAGCGGGGCATCGATCCAGCCCGCGCGGCGTTGATCGTGGGTGGTGACCTCGCCGGGATCGACGTCGGCGCCGTGGCGGAGCGGCTCCTCGGGGGTTGGGGCCCGGCGGTCGGGGCCGGCGCCACCGGCAAGATCGTCGACGCCGGCGCCGTCCGCCATCGGTTCGTCCGCGTCCTCCACCGGCCGGGTGCCGTGCAGACGGAGATCCGCATCGGCCATGTCGGGGTGCCGCGCCGGATCGATGACTTCCACGCCCTGTCGGTCATGGGCGCGATCCTCGGCGGGCTGTTCAACTCACGGCTCAACATGAAGCTCCGCGAGGAGAAGGGCTACACGTACGGGGCGGGCGCGGGCTTCGATCTCCGCCGAGCCGCCGGGCCGTTTGCGGCGCGCGCCGCGGTGAACACGGAGGTGACGGTGCCGGCCGTCGCCGACTTCCTCGCTGAGCTGGACCGGATCCGCGATGCGCCCGTCGGCGATTCGGAGCTCCAGGCGGCCCGCGACTTTCTCGTGGGCGTCTTCCCGCTCCGATTCGAGACGCCGGGCCCGATCGTCGGGGCGTTGTCCGGGCTCGTCGTCCACGATCTGCCCGAGGATGAGCTCGCGCGCTACCGACCGGCTATAGAAGCTGTCACCGTCGAGGACGTGCTGGAAGCCGCGCGGTCACGGATCGACCCGGATCGCGCCGCGATTCTCCTGGTAGGCGACGCCGATGCGTTCGGGGCGGAGCTCGAGGCGGCCGGCTTCGGTCCGGTCACGCTCGAACGGGACAGCGGGCCCATCGAGGAGGGGAGGGACGCCGGCGCCGCCGCGGCGATCGGCCCGGTCGACGCCGGCCCGCAGGGGCCGACGGAGGGCGCCGAGGAACCAACGCCCGAGGGCTCCGGGGATCCCGTCGAGCCGCACACCTCGAGCGAGGACGACGACGACCGCTGAACCGAGTTCCCAGCCCGAGGCGGGCTCAGCGACGGCCCAGGCGACCGGCACCGGCGGGCGGAACCGCCACGCTGGTCATTCTGGTCATCGTCGCGATCAACTTCCCGGTGCTGCGAGGCCTGCGCGCCGAACAGAGCAGAAGGAGGGGTTGACGGCATCGGGATCGGGCGGAATCATCGTCCGTCCACGGTGCCCACGGGCACCAGAAGATAGTCCTGGGGGAATCCTAGTACTAGACGTAAGGTGGGCTGCAAGGTCACGCTGCGATAGTCGGCCATCCGATCGTCGCCGCCGGGGCCCAATACCGCTATCGGAGAATTTCGCTAGGGCGCGCGATGCACTTCTCTGATCTGCCCCGAATATGGCCGCCACGGACGTACTGGGACCCATGCGGTGCCTCACAAGAAGCATGCGCGCGGCCAGAGCGTCGTCGAGTTCGCCCTCGTGCTGCCGATCATGGTCGTCCTGCTTCTGGCAATCGTCGACTTCGCGCGGATCTACACCACGATGATGACCGTCGAATCGGCCGCGCGCGAGGCGGCGGACTTCGGGACGACGCTGGGGGCCGGCAAATGGGAGAACGGCGCGCTCGGCGTGCCGAGGGACGAGACCGTCTCAGAGATGAAGCGGCGGGCGTGCGTCGCCTCAAGCAGCCTGCCCGATTACGAAGATCCTGATGATCCCAGCACGGGCGCCTGCACCAACCCAGATGTTTCGAACAGATTGTACTGCATGACGGTGCCGGAGACGGGAATATGCGGCCCCCCGGACGACAGCTGCGTGGACCCGCTCCGACCGGAACCCGTGCACTGTGACCGTCACGCTCACCTATGACTTCCACCTGTTCGCCCCCTTCAACATCAGCATCGGGGGCAATCAGATCGGTCTGCCAGCGACGATCGAGGTCGTGCGAAACAGCACGTATGCGATGACCGACATCGACCTGGCGACTCCGGCGCCATGATCAGGCGATCTCGTGCCGATCGACGCGCCGGTCGCCGGCGTAGCCGAGGTCAGGCGCTCGTTGAATTCGCCCTCCTCGCTCCGGTGTTCTTCCTGGTCCTGTTCGCGATCATCGAAGCCGGACGCTTCATGTTCTATTACGAGGTCCTGAACAACGCGACGCGCGAGGGAGCACGGTACGCGATTGTCAACGGCGCCAACTCACTGGTGTGTCCAACAGGGCCCGCCGCCCCGGGCAGCATCCCGTGCGATACCGACGGCGGCGACGTCGAGCAGCGCGTGCGCGATGCGGCCTTCGGCGCCCTCGGCCTCGGAGTCGACGTCACGCTCGGACTGGACTAACCCGCCTGACAACAGTCGAGGCGCGACCGTCAAGGTGAGCGCCACATACACGTATACCAGCCTCGTGCCCATTGTCCCCTTGCCTGCAATCACCGTGGAAGCGGAGTCGAGCCTTGTCGTCAACAACTAGCAACCTATCGTCAACGAACAGCCGAGATACCGAACGAGGGCAAGATTCTCGTTCTCTTCGTCGGAGCCCTCTTTACGCTGTTCGTCATCGCCGCCCTGGCGTTTGACGTGGGCATGATGCTCGTGGAGCGGCGCGACCAGCAGAATGCGGCCGACGCCGCCGCCCTGGCCGGAGCTCGCTACGTCCTCACCGATCCGGGCCAGGCCGAGGCAGCAGCCCGCGCGATCGCGATCACAAACGGATTCGACGACGCCGATGCGAGTGAGGTCGTCAACGTCTACATCCCGGCGATTCACGGGCGGTACGCCGGCCTGCCCGGCTTCATCGAGGTCCAGATCGAAGGAGTCCGTCCATCGGTGTTCGGGGGGATCATCGGTCGGGCTCAATGGCCTGTCGGCGCCTACGCCGTGGCGACGAATGATCAGAACCTGACGTTCCCGTTCTCGATGCTCGCCCTCGACCCAACGGCTTGCAAAGCGATCCACGTTGCAGGAACGGGTACAGTCCAGGCGTACGCCAACATCCAGTCGAACTCGAGTGGGGCCGATTGCGACGGGGTCGGCTTCAGCCGGACCGGCGGCAGCACGATCGACGTGATCGCGGACGACGCGACGTGTCGGTCCGTGGGCGAGATCCAGGACGAGGGCAGCGGCTTCATGACGTGCGCGGAAGCTGAGAACTCGTTCGCCCTGCCGGACCCGCTGCGGAATCTCCCGGCTCCGGTCAAGCCAGCGCTGCCAACCCACGCGATGGTTCCGGTTGGGCACACCAATCCAATACCTGACAACTGCCCAGGCGCCACGCCGGCCGCGAAGGCGCCATCGGAGACCACCCCCAAGCTCTGCAAGATTCCTTCCGGTGGCTCACCAGCGAACGTCGCGTGGATCCTGTACCCAGGACTCTATCCCGGGGGTCTGGAGATCGATAAGAACAGGATCGTATACCTGATGCCCGGGATCTATTGGATCGGCGGAGGCGGGTTGAGCGTCAAGGGCGGCGCCTCCATCGTCACGATCGCAAGGGAAGCAGACGCGAACGCGAACGTGACCTTGGCCACCTGGGGTGGTGGCGTCCTTCTCTATAACTCCACGCTTCCCGTCGCTGGCGGCGCGGGCGGTGAGATCCACCTGAACGGCAGTGGCGCGGTGATGAAGCTGAAGGCGTTCAACGTCCCGGCTGGCAATCCGCTCGATATCTACAACAACATCGTGATCTTCCAGGACCGAACCGTTACGACGCCGGTCACGCTCAATGGTTCGGCCTCCGGGACCGAGGTCTCGGGCGTGATCTACGTGCCCGACGGCCAGGTCAAGCTCAACGGTAACGGCGGCACGCTGATCGTGGATCAGATCATCGCCGGCACGTACGACATCAACGGCAACGGAGGCACGATCCAGGTTCTTGCCAGGGTCGGCTTCGACTCGGTGATCATCGCCGCCGGGCTCGTCGACTAGGGGCGGGAAGGGGAACTACGCCGAAGTTGTCAGTGGAGCAGTAGGCCTTCGCGCGCTCCTAGCCGGTACCACTGGTTGACTGGCGCATCGGCGGCAACGCCCCGATGCTGCCTCCATGTACACCCGCCTACTCTCCGCCGGACTCTGGTTCTTCGCCGCCGTCTACGCGGGGTCCATCCTCCATGGCGTCGCAGGCGTTCCCGAGTTCGTTGGTCCGCTCGTCGGCTTGACCACGGCCGGATTGATCGTCGCCGCCCAGTTGCATCGACGCGCAGCGAGGCCGGCTGCGCTCGCTCCTGCAGGTCTTGCCACGGGAGCCGTGCCGACCCAAGTCTGACCGGGACATCCGAGCCACCACGATCAGCCGGTCGCGCCAAGCGGCCGGCTTATTGATTCGGCGGGACGTGGGGTAGGCTGGCGGACGTGATCGTCGTCATCGGCAGCCCGCACCTCCGGTTTCGCGCGTCGAAGCAGGAGGCGGCAGGTACGGCTGTCGGCGTTGGGGCGGCCGCGGCTGCGGCGGGGGCGAACGTCGAGCTCGTCGGCAAGATCGGCGACGATCCGGCTGGCGAGGTGGTGCTGCTCGACCTCGCGGCTCGGGGCATCGACCACGTTGCGATCCTGCGCGATCCGAGCCGTCCGACGCCCGAGACGACTAACCCCGATGTAGCGGACGCGGAGCTGTTCGACGAGCTGGCGGCTGAGCCAACGCCCGCGGACGCCCCTCCAGGGCCGACGCTCGAGCCGGCCGACATCGAACTCGCGCTCCGGTATCTGCCCGACTATCGCGTGCTCGTGGTCGCCGAGCCGCTGGCCCCCGCGGCCCTCGACGTCGTCCTCGCCGCGAGCCGCTGGAGCGGCGCGGCGCTCGTCATCGTCCTGGCCCATGGCGCAGATCCGGTCGATGTCCCGGACGCCACCATCCTGGAAGCCCCTGAGGGCGATCCCGACGACGCGTTCGCGTCGGTTGTCGGAGGCTACGCGGCGGCGCTCGACCGCGGCGAGGAACCGGCCGAAGCCTTCGCCACCGCGTCGACGGCGGGCGGCTGGGCGGCAGCCGCGGACTGATTCCTCAGGCGCCGAGCGGAACGACCAGCTCCGGGCCGTCGTTGCGGACGTTGTTGACGAGCTGGCTAACGGCGCGGACGGCCAGCTCCACGTCGTCGCGCGGTTCGAGCATCGCCAGCAGTTCGCCGGCGTCGGTGAGCGTGGGGTCGAGCCACGTCGCCCACTCCTCATCTGTCAGAACGACCGGCATTCGATTGTGGATCGGTGCCATCGTCTCGTTCGGTGTCGTCGTCACGATCGTGAACGTGCGGCGGACCCGGTCGAGGGCCGGGTCCTTCCAGCCCGACCAGAGGCCGGCAAGGACCAGCGGCCGGCCGTCGGCGCGGCCGATCACGTACGGCTGGCGGATCGTCCCCTCGCGCCGCCACTCGTAGAACGATTCGACCGGCACAAGGCAGCGCTTGCGCAGCAGCGCATCGCGGAAGGCCGGACTCGAGGTCAGCGTCTCGGCTCGCGCGTTGATCATCCGGGACCCGATCTTGGCGCTCTCTGACCAATGCGGGATCAGGCCCCAGCGGTAGGCCTTGATCGCACGGCGGTCATCGCGCTGGACGACGACGAGGGCATCGTCCGTCGGGGCAACGTTGAACCGGGGACCCGGATCATCGTCAAGCGGCTCGGCGGCGAAGATTTCGGCGAGCTCCGAGGCTGGGCGTTGCTGGGTGAAGCGTCCACACATTGCGGGCAAGTCTAGCCGTCGGTCCTGTATCGTCGGGTCAAATGGACGGCCCCGCGACCCCCGACCGCCCGCGCGGCCTTGACGTCGATGGTCCTCTCAGCCGCGAGGAAGCACGGGCGCTCCTCGATCGGGGCGCGGAGCTCCTGACCGCGGGCGAATTCGCCGAAGCGTTCAAGCACTACCGGCGCGTCATCGGCTTCGACGACCCGGAGGTGACCGCAGCGGCCCTCCTCGGGGCGGCCCAGAGCCGGTTCCGGATGGACGATGAGGCCGGGGCGGTCGCGACCTGGGAGGCGATCCTCGAGCTGCCCGAGACGCCGACAACCTACTACGCCTGGCGCGAGATCGCCGCGGCACGCGTCCGCGACGGCGATCTCCAGGGGGCGATCGCGGCATATCGCGAGGCCGACCGCCGCGCGCCGCTCGCCGACAAGCCGGAGATTGCGAACCGCCTCGGCTGGCTGGCAAAGGAGACCGGCAACGTCCGGGCATCGAGGCGGTACTTCGCCCGAGGGCGCGGCGGCGTCCTTCCTCTCGCGACGTACGCCATCCTCGGGATCACGATCGCCGTTTCGATGACGGCAATCCTCTCGAGCGACGGCGAGTTGATCTACGACGCCCTGGCGCTGCACAAGCGCTTCGTCGCCGACGGCGAATTCTGGCGCCTCTGGACGGTGACGCTCGTCCACGGCGGCGTACCGGAAGAGCCGCTGTTCGCGCTGATGCACCTCGGGTTCAACATGTACGCGCTCTACCTCACCGGGCCACTCGTCGAACAGATCTATGGACCGATCCGGATGGTCCTCTTCTATCTGGTCGCGACCCTGGGCGGATCTCTCGCGTCGTTCGCCTTCGGCTCTGCCGAGGGCGGCGTTGGTGCGTCCGGCGCGATCTTCGGGATCTTTGGCGTCCTCTTTGTCGCCTCCAGGCTCCACCTGCCTATGCTTGACCGGCGCGGCATGGCCCTCCTCCGCCAGGTGGGCTCGCTGATCGTCATCAATATTCTCATCGGCTTCTCCCTCGGCTTCGTCGACAACGTCGCCCATCTCGGTGGCCTTGCGGCCGGCGTCCTGATGGCCGTTGCGTTCCCGCCGGGTGGCCTAGCGACGCGCGGCGGGGCGACACGGTTCATCGGATCGCCGCTGGTGACGGTCGGGGCGGTCGCCGTGCTGATCGCCGCGTTCGCATGGTGCATGTCGATCGGGATCTCGGCTTGGGGCTAGGCGGCTTCGGGCGCCTCAGCCGTCACGAAGAATGTCGATGACGGCGGTGACCGCGTTCCGAAGCCGTCGTGCTGCGTCCTCATCGATCTCATCGGCCACGTCGTCGACCTTCTCCCGGAGCGCGCCGGCGGCTTCGGTCGCGCCATCCAGGTCGCCCTGCTCGAGCGCCGAGCGGACGTCGCCGGCGCGGCGTTCCAGCTCGTTCGCCTCCTTGCCCTTCAGACCGTCTGAGCCGCGCGCGGCCTGGATGGCTTCGTCGACCCCGTCGAGGGCGGCGAGGGCCTGTGCGGCGACCGACACGGTCGGAACCGGCGAGGGCGAAGGCGAGGGCGAGGGGGATGGGGAGGGCGAGGGGCTCGCCGATGGCGATGGGCTGGGACGGGCGGACGGGCTTGAGCTGGCGGCTGCGCCGCCGGGCGGGCCGGTCAGCGCGAGGCGTCCGCTGGCGATTGCGAGTCCGGCGAGGACCAGGACGGCCACGGCTGCCGCCGCCACGAGGCTCCGACCCCATTGGGACGGGCCGGCGACAGGCCGAACCGCGGACGGCGTGACGGGACTGGCCGCGGCCGGCGACGTTGCCGGCATCGTCGCAATTGGCACGGCCGCGGTCGTGGCGTTCGGGTCTGAGGATCCGCGCCATGCCACTGAGGCGGCCAGTGCGCCGGCAGCGGGTCGCGCCCGGCTCCAGCGGCCGAGAGCCGCGGCGAGCGACCCGCCGAACGACAGCGCATCCGGCCGCCCAGCCGGATCGATGTCCAGCGCCGCGGCAATCGGCGCGTCGAACGCGGTGCCGAGGTCCGGCGCGACTGAGGAGACGAGCGGCGCAGGGCGCGATCCCGCGGCCACGAGATCCGCCACGGAATTGGCCAGGCGCGGCATCGAACCCGTCAGCCCCGCGAACGCGGCAACGCCGAGGGCATACACGTCGCTCGGCGCGCCAGCCGGGCCTCCGGCGAGAACGTCGGGAGCGAGGTAGGCCATCGTCCCGACGGCGGTACCCGGCGCGGTCAGCTCGCTCACCTCCGCGGGGTCGTCGGAGCGCGCCAGCCCGAAGTCGGCGAGCTTCGCTCGATCGGTCGTGAGCATGATGTTCGATGGCTTGACGTCGCGGTGAACCACGCCCCGGGCGTGGAGGCCAGCGAGTCCGTCGGTGACCGAAATTAGGATCGGAATGAGGTCGTCGGGGGCGAGCCGTTGGGCACCGGCCAACCTGTCAGCGAGCGACCCACCCTGGCACAGCTCCATGACGAAAAACGGCTCTACGCCAGCCGCGGGATCGCCCGGATCGACGTCGAAGACGGCGACGACGCCGGGATGCGCCGCCGCGGCAAGGGACCTCGCCTCACGCTCGAAACGGCCGGCCAGAACGGGATCCCCGGCATGATTCGGCAGCAGGATCTTCACCGCGACGTCGCGGTCGAGCCGCTCGTCCCTGGCCCGGTGGACCGTCGCCATTCCGCCCGAACCGAGCGGTGCGACGATCCGATATCGGCCGGCGAGGAGGGCCCCGGGGGCTGGCATACGGCCGAGACTACTCGATGCGCTAGGATCGAGGGCCCCGCCCAGGAGTTCCAGTGTTCGCCACCCTGATCGGCGCCTATCCGGCCGCCCGCGAGCCTCAGCAAGAAGGGGAGGCGGTCCGCGACGTCGTCGAGGAGCTCACGGCCGTGGGGCTCGAGCCGATCAGCGACGGGCGCGGCGCGGAGCAAGCCGGGCGCCCCGACGACGCGGAGCGGATCGTGGCCGCGTGGCGGCACGCGGCTTCGTTGACGGATCGAGCGGTCAAGCAGGTGCTTGTCGGGCCCTACTCCCTTGCTGCCGGCGACGGCGCCGCCTCCGCCGCAATCGCCGAAGCGATTCGGGCGACCATCGAGGCACTTGCGGCTGCCGGCTGTCAGATGATCGAGATCGAGGAACCGGCCGCCGTCGATATCGGCGACGACGCGGGCAGGCGGCGCCGATTCGGCGATTCGCTCCGGAACGCGACGGCGGGCCTCGGGGACAAGGTCCACCTGTCGCTCGTACTGACTGGAGGCAACGCCGACGGGATCGGGGCGGCGACGATTTACGATCTGCCGTTCTCGAGCTACGCGTTCGATCTCATCGCGGGGCCCGAGAACTGGCGGCTCATCGCCGAAGCGCCGGCCGATCGCGGGATCGTCTGTGGAGCGCTCGACCCGTCCGCCGACGCGACGGACAACCCGGAACTCCTGATCTGGGCCGCCCACTACGCGGCGTCGATCAAGGGCCGGGGCCTCGTCCGCGTCGGGCTCGCCAACGCGTCGAGCCTCGGCGGGCTGAGTCGCGAGCGGGCTCACGCGAAGGTCCAGGTTCTTGCGTCGGCGGCCCGGCTCGCTGCTACCGCCTCGCCTGACGAGCTGGCCGCCGCCGTCGATCCCAGGGCAGTCGATATCCGGTCCGCGGCCTTGGGCCGATACACGCCCAAGTCCAGGTGACCGAGACCGGCGCCCGGGGGTCCGTCGCCTGGCGTCTGGCCCTGCGGGTGATGTATCGCTTCCTTCGGCTGATCGATCCGCTCATCCGCTCGTGGTTGCGGACGGGGGTCGGCGGCCTCGATGGCGTGGTGGAGGTTCGTGTGCCCGGCCGTAGGTCAGGAGCGATGCGCACGACCCTGCTCACGCTGCTGGGCGTCGATGGCGAGTGGTACATCGGCCACCCGAACGGCGACGCTGATTGGACTCGGAATGCCGAAGCTGCTGGGATCGTGCAGATCGATCCGCCGGCGGCCGATGGCGACACGTTCTCGGTCGTTCGTCTCCCGCCGGGCCCAGAACGTGATGCCGTGATCCGCGCGACCCGCACGCAGCAGCCGTTCCCGGGCAACCTGGTCTACCGCGCGGCGAATCGTCACATCGCCGCGGTCGGCGTCTATTTCCGACTGGTTCCTGCCGAAGCGCGCTAAGTCCGGTCGCTCAAACCCGATTTCGAAATGCGTCCAAACAAGCAGAACTCCCCTGGGTAGCGTCGGTTCCTGCGATCGTTCCGCTTGCTTGAACGGATCACGAATCAGCCCGGGCGGGTGCGGGAATCCGGCGCGCTCAAACGGCGCCGCACCTAACGAGATTTGCGCTTGATTCTGAACGGCCGCAGTGCCAGCATTCAGGGTCTTCCGCGCCGACACGGCAACCCGCACCAGCCACCGCATTTCGGCGACCCGTCCGCGCCAGAATGGGTCGTCCGACAGGGGAGAGGAGGCTCACTGGTGACCGAGCACGTTGCGCTCACGGTCAACGGGCAGCGACGCGAGGCGGACGTCGAGCCCAGACGCCTCCTGGTTCAGCTGATCCGCGAGGACTTCGACCTCACCGGCACCCACGTCGGCTGCGACACGAGCCAGTGCGGCGCGTGCACCGTCCACGTCGACGGCCAAGCGATCAAGTCCTGCACGATGCTCGCCGTCCAGGCCGATGGCAGCAGCGTCACGACGATCGAGGGAATGGCCTCAGGCGATGACCTGCATCCGCTCCAGCAGGGCTTCTGGGAGAAGCACGGGCTCCAGTGCGGGTTCTGCACGCCGGGGATGATCATGGCCGCCGCGGATCTGCTCGCTCGGAACGCCAGCCCCACGGACGACGAGATCCGGCACGCCATCGAAGGCAACTACTGCCGCTGCACCGGCTACCAGAACATCGTCGCGGCGATACGCGAGGCCGCCAAGACCATGCAGGCAGGCGCCGCGGCGCCGGCGCCGGCGAGCTCGCAGGCCTAGGGCCGAGGAGGAGGGTACAGCCATGGCGACCGACGTCCTCGGAACCCCGGTCAAGCGAACCGAGGATCCCAAGTTCATCACCGGCAAGGGCCGCTACCTCGACGACATCAAGCTCCAGGGCATGGTCCACATGTCCATCCTTCGGAGCCCCTACGCGCACGCCAACATCCGCTCGATCGACACATCGGCCGCGAAGACGATGCCGGGCGTGCTGGCGGTGTTCGTCGGCGCCGATATTCCGTACAACCCGCTGCCGATGGCCTGGCCGGCGGGTGGCGCGAGCGGCCTCCAGAACAACGTCAACACGCCGAGGATCCTCGCCACGGACGACGTCAAGTGGACCGGCGAAGGCGTGGCCGCGGTCATCGCCGAGACGCCGGAGCAGGCAGTCGACGCGCTGGAGGCCATCCAGGTCGACTACGAGCCGCTGCCAACGGTCGTCGACGCCGAGAAGGCGACCCAGGCCGGCGCGCCGCAGCTCCACGAGAACGCTCCGAACAACATCGTCTTCGACTGGAACGTTGGCGACAAGGCCGGCACCGACGCCGCGATCGACTCCGCCGAGGTCGTCGTCCGCCAGCGGATCATCAACCAGCGTCTGATCCCGAACCCGATGGAGGTTCGGGGCGATATCGGCTGGTACAACCCCGGCACCGACGAGTACACGGTCTGGATGTCGAGCCAGACGCCGCACATCCAGCGGCTCCTGCTCACGGCCTTTGTGACCGGCATCCCGGAGCACAAGGTCCGTGTCATCGCCCCCGACATCGGCGGGGCGTTCGGCACGAAGATCTTCTGCTACGCCGACATGGCACTCGTCATGTTTGCCAGCAAGGCGATCGGTGGCCGGCCGGTCAAATGGGTCGAGACCCGGCGCGAGAACTACCAGAGCACGATCCACGGCCGCGACCACATCACCTACCTGGAGATCGGCGGCACCCGCGACGGCGAGATCACCGGGCTTCGGGTCAAGACGTACGCCAATCTCGGCGGACGCCTCTCGACGATCGGACCGGGAATTCCCACGACGCTCTACGGCCGCGTCCTCGCGGGGCCCTACAAGTTCCCGAACGTCCATGGCGAGGTGATCGGCGTCTATACGAACACGACGTTCGTCGACGCCTATCGCGGCGCCGGGCGCCCCGAGGCGACCTATGTGGTCGAGCGGGCGATGGACCTCTTCGCCGACGAGATCGGCATGGACCATGCCGCGATTCGTCGGAAGAACTTCCTGCCGAATGACGCCTTTCCGTATGACAACCCTTCCGGCCTCGGGACGGCGGTGAACGGCGAGAAGGTCTACATCGACTCCGGGAACTATGAGCCGGCCTTGAACAAGGCCCTCACGATGGTCGACTACTACAAGCTCGACGAGAAGCGAGCGGAGGCCAAGGCGCGGGGCAAGCTGCTGGGTGTCGGCCTCAGCACGTACATCGAGATCTGCGGCGTCGCGCCCTCAAAGTGGATCGGCGCAGTCGGCGAGGGCTGGGGCGCGGCCATGTGGGAATCGGCCAACCTCAAGGTCCATCTCACCGGCAAGATCATCCTGACCATGGGCACCCAGCCGCAGGGCCAGGGCCACGAGACGACCTACGCCCAGATCATCTCCAGCGAGCTCGGCGTCCCCATGGAGGACGTCATCGTCCAGCACTCCGACACCCTGGGGACGCCGTTCGGCTACGGCTCCTACGGCAGCCGGACCTCATCGGTCGGAAGCACCGCCGCGATCAAGGCGGCCGGCAAAGTCCGCGAAAAGGCCAAGCGCTACGCCGCCCACATGCTCGAGGCGAACGTCGAGGACATCGAGGTCGACGGCGCCAACTACTCGGTCAAGGGCTCGCCCGACAAGGTCAAGACGATCCAGGAGATCGCGTTCGCGATCGATCTCGGCTTCAGCCTGCCCGACGGAATGGAGCCGTACCTCGACGAGACCGCCTACCACGACACGCCGAACTGCACGTTCCCGTTCGGGACCCATATCGCGATCGTCGAGATCGACGAGCAGACCGGCAAGGTCGACCTCGTCCGCTATGTGGCGGTCGACGATGTCGGCAACAAGATCAACCCGATGATCGTCGACGGGCAGCTCCACGGCGGCATCGCCCAGGGCGTCGGCCAGGCGCTCTGGGAAGGCGCGATCTACAGCGACGACGGGCAGCTCCAGAGCGGCTCGATGATGGATTACGCGGTGCCGCGAGCCTCGTGGTTCCCGAACCTCGAGCTCGACGAGACCGTGACTCCGTCGCCTGTCAATCCGCTCGGCGTCAAGGGCGTCGGCGAGGCCGGCGCGATCGCCTCGACCGCGGCGGCTGCCAATGCGGTCATCGACGCGCTGTCGCCGCTCGGGATCAGACATCTGGACATGCCGTACACGTCGCAGACCGTGTGGCGGGCGATTCAGGAAGCGAAGGGCGGAGCCAAGGGCACTGCCGACCGTACGAATGGTTCGAACGGGAAGGGAGGCCCGGCATGATCCCGGCGGCGTTCGACTACACCCGGCCCGCCTCGCTTGACGAGGCCGTCGCCGCCATCGGAAGCGGTGGCAAGGTGATCGCCGGGGGTCATAGCATCCTGCCCCTGCTCAAGCTGCGGGTCGCCGCAACGGACCGGCTCATCGACATCGGTCGCATCGCGGAGCTGAAGGGCTACCGGTCGCTGCCCGATGGCGGCGTCGAGATCGGGGCCCTGACGACCTACGCCGAATGGCAGGCGGCGACGACCGTCCCGGCCGTAGCCGAGGCGATCGACCTGATCGCCGACGTCCAGGTCCGCAACCGCGGCACCATCGGCGGTTCGATCGCCCACGCCGATCCGGCGTCCGACGCGCCGGCGATCGCCCTGGCGTACGGCGGCTCGGCCGTCCTGCGCGGGCCCGGTGGCGAACGGGTCGTCCCGCTGGACGGCTTCTTCGAGGGGCCGTTCACCACCGGAATGCGGGACGACGAGATCCTTGTCTCGATCCGCCGACCGGCCGTCCCCGACGGTGCCGGCTTCGCATTTCGCAAGCTCGCGCAGCCGGCGTCCGGTTACTCGATCGTCGGGGTTGCTGCGCTCGTTGCGATGACCGGCGGCAAGATCACCCACGCCGGCATCGGCGTCACCGGAGTCCATGAGCATCCGTACAGGGCCGAGGACGTCGAGGCGGCGCTCATCGGGACGGACGGGAGTGACGAGGCGATCGCCGCCGCGGCCGCCCACGTCACCGATGGTGTGGAGGTCAACGGCGATATCCACGCCGATCCGACATACCGCGCGGCGATGGCCGTCGTCTACACGCGGCGCGCGATCGAGGGCGCTCTCGGCCGCTGAGGCCGGGCTCATCCACGGAGCGTGCGACTCGCGCAGATCGTTGCCGGTCGTCGCCCTCCGGACGGGCTGGTCGGGGCGATCCTGACGGTCGACGTCGTGGTCGGCGGCCGGCGCTGGTCGAAGGGCCGGCGGCTGTCCGAGGCGGACCTGGACGAGTACGGGGCGGAGCTCACCGTGGGTGGCGCCACGGTTCTCATCCTCGACCCGGGCGAGCTGCACGAGGACGACGCCGCGTTGCGTCTCGCGTTCGCCGTTGCCGGATCCGGGCTGGAAACGCGCGGGCCGGTCCAGAGCCGAGTCGATCTGCGGGCGGCTAACGACGGCGTCCTCCACGTCAGGGTCGGAACGCTGGAGCGCGTCAATCGCCTCGACCCGCTCGAGGTCTTCACGGCGTTTGACGGCTCGATCGTCGAGGCCGGCGATCTCGTGGCGAGCGTCAAGATCGCGCCGCACGTGGTCGCCGAATCCGTCATCGAGGAGGCCATCGCGCGGTTGGGGTCGGCGCGGCGGCCGCTCGTCTGGGTCGATCCATTCCGGCCGATGCGCGTCGTGGCGGTCGTCAAGGAGTCGCTCCGCGCCGCCGATCGCGATCGTTTCGAGCGGAGCGTCCGCGACAAGGTGGAAGCCCTGGGGTCGATGCTGACGGCGGTCATGTACGTCGCCGACGACGACGCCGCCGTGACCGAGGCCCTCGCCGGAGTGGCCACGGGCTCGCCCCAGGCCGACGTCATCCTGACTGCAGGCGGTCGCAGCACGGACCCGCTGGACCCGTTCTACGTCGCGATCGAGCGTCTCGGTGGGGCGGTCGTGCGGCACGGGGTGCCGGCCCATCCGGGCTCGATGCTCTGGCTCGCGCGGATCGGCCGGACTGCTGTTCTCGGCCTCCCGACATGCGGCGCTTACTCGAAGGCCACCGCCGCCGACCTCGTCCTGCCGCGACTCCTCGCCGGGGAGCGCCCGGGTCCGAGGCTCGTTGCGGGCCTGGGCCATGGCGGCCTCCTGACCCGCGACCAGCGGTTCCGCTTTCCCCGCTATGCCCGCGAGCTCGACGCTCCGGACGGCTGACGGTCCGTGCGCGGTGTAGATTCCGAAGATGCCCAACCCGCCAGACGCTCCCGGCACGCCTCTCCCGACCGGCGCGGCCGCCCTCGCCACGATCGAGGGGATCCAGGACGCGTTCTTCGCCCGCGACTACGTGTGCGACCGATCCCTCGCGACGGCGACGTACCTCGCCCTTCAGCTCGCCCGGCCGCTGCTCCTCGAGGGCGAGGCGGGAGTCGGCAAGACGGAGCTCGCGAAGGTCCTGGCAGCGAGCCTCGGGGCGCGGCTGATCCGGCTCCAGTGCTACGAAGGGCTCGACGTCAACGCGGCCGTCTACGAGTGGAACTACCCGCGCCAGATGCTCGAAATCCGGCTCCTCGAGGCCCGCGGCGAGGCGACGAGCGCGAACGCCCACGACATCTTCGGGCCCGATTTCCTCATCCGCCGGCCACTCCTCCAGGCCCTCGAGGCCGACCCCGCCGAGGAGCCGCCGGTCCTGCTCATCGACGAGATCGACCGCGCTGACGAGGAGTTCGAGGCCTACCTCCTCGAGATCCTGTCCGACTTCCAGGTCACGGTCCCGGAGATCGGCACGATCAAGGCGGAGCGGCCGCCACGGGTCATCCTCACCTCGAACCGAACTCGCGAGGTTCATGACGCGCTCAAACGCCGCTGCCTCTACCACTGGATCGACTATCCGTCGGCCCAGAAGGAGTTCGAGATCGTCTCCGCGCGTGTGCCCGAGGCGCCAGAACAGCTCGCCCGCGAGGTCGTCGGCTTCGTCCACCGGCTGCGCGAGGCCGACCTGACAAAGGTGCCCGGGATCGCCGAGACGCTCGACTGGGCCGCCGCCCTCCTGTCGCTCGGAGCCCGCGAGCTCGCGCCGGAGATCGTCGACGAGACCCTCGGCGTCGTCCTCAAGTACGAGGAGGACATCCGGCGGGTCCGTGGCGAGACGTCACGCCGGTATCTCGCCGAGGCGGCCGCACGGCCCTGACCGGATGGCCATGAGCCACGCTCCCGATCCCGCGATCGTCCGGTCGCCGAGCGGCGACGAGGTCGACGGGCGACGGCTGCTCGCCGAAGCCGTCGGGTTCGGGCGGGCCCTCAGGCGAGCCGGCCTGTCGATCGATCTCGGTGCCGCTGTCGACTACGCCCGGGCGCTGACGCTCGTCGATCTCGGCCAGCGTGAGACGGTCCGCGCCGCCGGCTCCGCGGTCTTCGTCCGACGCCGCGACGATCGCGAGGTCTACGACCGAATCTTCGATCGCTGGTGGCGGCGGCGCGGCCGGCGGCTGCCCGGGGAAGGTCCGCTGCCGGCGGCACCACACGAGGAGGCGCCGCCCGGCGCCGAGGAAGCGGATGGCGGCCCTGCGGACCACGACGATGCCGGGGCCGACGAAGGCACTGTCGATGGCGTCCCCATGCCGATGTCGGGCGGCGACGAGTCGATGGACGAAGCCGACATCGACGGGCACGTCGCCGCGCCGGATGCGTACAGTGCGGCCGAGGCGCTCCGCCACCGCGACTTCGACCGCATGACCCCGGCCGAGCTCCGCGACGCCGAGCGGCTGGTCGACCTACTCGTACCCCGATTCGAGCTCCGCCGGACGCGCCGCTACGAGCTCCACCACCACGGCCGGCTGCTCGCCCCACGGGCGATGCTCCGGCGCAACCTCGCGACGGGCGGCCAATTCACCGAATGGGTCTGGCGGCGGACGGTGAAGCGGCCGCGCAAGATCGTCGTCCTGTGCGACATCTCCGGTTCGATGGAGCGTCATTCGCGGCTGCTCCTGCGGTTCGTCCAGGCGCTCTCGGCGTCGTCGGCCGTGAAGACCGAGTCGTTCGTGTTCGGAACGAAGCTGACCCGGGTGACGCGGCTGCTGCGCGACCGCGATAGGGATCGCGCCCTCGCCCGTGTCGCGGACGCAGTCAGCGATTGGGCGGGCGGGACCCGGATCGGCGAGTCGTTCCGCGAGTTCAACCTGCGCTGGGCGCGTCGGACGCTCAGGACGAGCGGCATCGTCATCGTCGTGTCGGACGGCTGGGACCGGGGCGATCCGGCGCTTGTCGCGACCGAAACGGCGCGCCTCCGCCGCAACTGCCATCGGCTCGTCTGGCTCAACCCGCTCGCAGGAACGCTCGGCTACGAGCCGCTCGCCGGCGGGATGCGGGCGGCGTTCCCGTACATCGACGACTTCCTGCCGGCCGGGACCGTCGCCAGCCTCGAGCGCCTCGGCGAGATCCTCGCTGGCGTCCGCTCGAGCGACGTCCGGCGGGGCGGGGAAGCGGCGGCTTCGGCCGATGCCGGCGCGCGCGCCGGAGTGACGATTCGCGACCTCGCGCCGCCACGGACGGTCTTCCCCGGCCACGTCCCGACCACGGAAGCGCGGCCCCTCCAATGAAGGAGCTCCTGCCGACGCTCGAAGCCTGGCGCCGGGACGGCGTCGGGATCGGCCGGGCGGTCGTCGTCCGGACGTTCGGCTCGGCGCCGCGTCCCGAAGGCGCCGTGCTCCTGCGCGCCGACGACGGGCGGATCGCAGGCTCGGTCAGCGGCGGTTGTGTCGAGGGCGCGGCGGCGGAGGAGATCGAGCGCGCCCGGCGCGACGGCAACTCACGGGTCATCCGGTACGGGATCAGCGACGAGGAGGCGTGGGACGTCGGGCTGGCATGTGGCGGCACGATCGACGTCCTCATCGAGCCGGCCTTGCCGGCGTCGGTCGAGACGGGTGCGCGGGACCGCAGCATCGCCGTCGCGACGGTCTTGCCCGCGGACGCGCCGCCCGCCGAGTTCGGGTCGTGGCCGCCGGGCGACGGCGCCCCGCCGCCGCCGCAGGTCGTCGTCGGGAGCGATGGGATCGTCGAAGGCACGCTGGGCTCGCCCGCAGCGGATGTCGCGCTCGTCGCGTCTGTCCGGGAAGCGCTGCTCCGGGGGACATCGCGGACGGTCGAGATCGAGGGCCGATCGGTGTTCGTCGAGGCGTTCCCCGCCAGGCCACGGCTCGTCGTCGTCGGCGCAGTCGAGGTCGCCCGCTCTCTCGTCCGCTTCGCCCGTGAGCTCGGCTACGAGACGATCGTCATCGACGGTCGGGCGTCGTTCGCGACACCGGAGCGCTTCCCGCCCGACCAGGTCGACCGGCTCATCGTCGGCTGGCCGGACGAGGTCGCCGACGAGATCGGGCTCGGGCCGGACGACGCCGTCGCGGTGCTGACCCACGACGTCAAGTTCGACGAGCCAGCGATCATCGAGGCCCTCCGCCGCAATTGCCGCTACGTCGGGGCGGTCGGCAGCCGCAAGACGCAGGGCGACCGGCGTGAGCGGCTGCGAGCGGCCGGAGTGGGGGAAGATGAGCTGGCGCGGCTGCGCGGTCCCGTCGGCCTCGACCTCGGCGGCCGGGCTCCGGCCGAGACCGCCCTTGCGATCATCGCGGAGGTCGTCGCGAACCGCTACGGTGGGAGCGGCGTGCCGATGCGCGAGAGGGTGGTCGAGGCCACGAGGTGAACGTCGCGGCGATCGTTCTGGCGGCGGGGGCGTCGAGCCGGTTCGGGTCGCCGAAGGCCCTCGCGCTCCTCGAGGGCCGGCCGATCCTCGAGCATGTCCTCGATGCCGTCCGGACGGCCGGGATCGACGAGATCGTCGTCGTCCTCGGTCACGCTGCCCAGGAGATCGAGGACGGGATCGACTGGCTGTCGGAGCAGCGGGTTCGCAATCCCGATCCACGCCATCTGTCCGGTTCGCTGCAGATCGGTCTCGCGGCCGCGCTCGAGATCGAGCCGCCGGTCAAGGCGGTCGTCGTCGTCCTCGGCGACCAGCCGCGGACGCGGCCGGAGGTGATCAGGGCGTTGATCGCGGCCGGCCGATCGGGCGAGCATCCGGTGGTCATCCCGCAGTACGCCGACGGCGGCGGCGCGAACCCCGTTCTCCTGCGCGAGGACGGCTTCGGGCTGGTCGACGAGGCGAGCGGCGACCGCGGGCTCGGGCCGATCCTTGCCTCGGATCCCGATCTCGTCCTCGAGGTGCCGGTCGGCGGCTCGAACCCCGATATTGATGCGCCGCTCGATCTCGCCGAGCTCGCCTGGGCCGAACGGGTGCGGGCCAATCGGGAACAGGTCGACCGCGTTCGCGAGGTCCCGGACGGGGCCGACTTCTACGCGCCGGTCAGCGGGCTCTTCAGGGTCGATCCGGATCGGCGCGACGATCCGGTCCTCGTCGAGCTGCTGGCGCTCGCCGGTCCGAGTGAAACGTGGCTCGACATCGGGGCGGGGGCGGGTCGGTTCGCCCTGCCGCTCGCCCGGGTCGTCAAGGAGGTCGTCGCGATCGAGCCTTCGACTGGGATGCTCGATGCGTTGCGAGAGGACATGTCGACCCACGGCATCACGAACATCCGTCCGGTCGAAGCGCGCTGGCCGATGGACGACCCGCCGGCTGGCGACGTCGCGCTCATGGCCCACGTCGGCTACGACATCGAGGCGATCGTGCCGTTCGTTCGCGCCGCCGAGGCGTCCGCGCGGCGGCTCTGCGTCGCCGTCCTGATGGAGCGCCAGCCGGCGTCACTGGCCGACCCGTTCTGGCCGATCGTCCACGGCGAGGCGCGTGTCTCGCTGCCGGCGTTGCCCGAATTCGTCGACCTGCTGGAGGCGGCCGGCCGCTCCCCGACGGTGACGACGACGGAGCGTGAGCCGCGTCGCTTCTCGAGCCGCGCGGAGCTCGAGGGATTCCTGCGCCGTCAGTTGTGGATCGAGGACGGCGGCGAGAAGGAGCGTCGGTTCAACGCCGCACTCGACGAGTTGATCGTCGAGGGCCCTGACGGCGGGTTCGGCCTCACCGGTCAGGCCGCGCCGCCGATCGGCATCGTCACCTGGGAGCCACCAGCCAAGGGAGGATCGAAATGACCGAGGATCGACCGCTCGGCGATCGGAACATGCCGATGTGCCCGATCTGTGGCAACAACACGTTCCAGCAGGAGCGAGGCAAGGTCGACAGCGCGTGGGGCCTGACGGCCCATCGCGTGACGATGCTCATCTGTGAGCGGTGTCAGTTCGTGCTGCAGTTCTACGACGGCAACACCATCTTCGACTTCGACTAGCTCGGGAAGAGGTGGACGGCGATCTCGCGGGCGATCGGCTCGGGGTCGTTGCCCAGGGCAGGGGGTAGGTTTCCGTCGAGGTAGAGGGTTGCGAGGCCGTGGACGAGGGCCCACGCTGCGACGCCGGCCCGCAAGGAGTCCACGCCGGGGGCGAGCGCGACCGAGCCGAGCGGGCCGTAGAGCGCCTGTCGCGATCGCTCGCGGGCGGTGGCCAGCGCAGGATCCCCGACGCGGAGCATCTCGGGTCGGAACATCACCTCGAAATGAGCGCGATTCCGAACGGCGAAGCCGACATACGCGACGCCGACTTCGAGAAAGCTGCCTGTCGCCGCGAAGGCGGCATTGAGCTCGTCAGCGAAGAGATCGAAGCCTTCGACGGCGATTGCGGTCAACAGGCCGACCTTGTCGCCGAAGTGATGCGCGGGGGCCGCGTGCGACACTCCGGCCCGCCGGGCGAGCTCCCGGAGGCTGATGCCTCCCGGTCCGTCGCTCTCGATCGCGGCGAGCGCCTCGTCGAGGAGGGCGCGCCGCAGGTCGCCGTGGTGATATCGGCGTTCAGTCGGGGCTGTCGTCATGCGGGGAGCGTAGCGCCGTATCTTGTCATTGACAAGTTTGTGCCAGCCGCCTATCTTGACGGCGACAAGTTCCCGCCCAGAGGCCAGCCGAAATGGAACCTACCCTGATCCTCTCGTCCGCCAGCCAGACGACCGCGGGCGTCCTGCTGTTGACGATCGTCGCCGTCGAGTTCGGTGGCTGGTACGTGCTCCAACTGGTGACCGGCCGGCAGGAGGCGACCCCGTTCCAGAAGACGTTCGCCCGGGCCGGCCACGCCCACGCCGGCGTCCTCGTGAGCCTCGCCCTCATCTGCCAGATCTTCGCCGACGCGGTAGCGCTCGAGGGCCCGCTCGCGAGCCTCGCCCGGAGCGGCGTGCCGCTCGCCGCGATCCTCATCCCGGCCGGCTACTTCTTCTCGTCGGCCGGCCGCGACGTGACGGAGCCGAACCGGTTGATCGTCTTGATCTACGTCGGCGCTGTCTCGCTCGCGCTCGGTGTCGTGGCCCTCGGGATCGGCCTGCTTACCTGACCGATACTGCGGCCGGCTGCATGGCCGCGAGGCGACGGACGACGGCGTTGGCGAGGGCGTCGACGTCGGCTTCGGTCGCCGGGGTTGCGATCGCGCCCATCCCGCGGGGGGCGAGGTGGAAGCCGTCGATGAGTAGGCCGAGGAAGAGTGTCTCCGTCGCGGAGAGCTGCTCTTCGCCCTGGAGCGTCGGCCCCGCGAACACCTGGAAGAGCGACGCGATCCCGTCGACGCGGGCATCGAGCCGCGCCGGCGACGAATCCTTCGGCCAGTCGGTCCCGCAGGCGCTCGCCGAGGCTCGCCAGGCGGTCGTATCGGTCGGGTGTCAGGTAGCGCAGGGTCGCGAGGCCGGCCGCCGCGCCGACGGGATTGCCGTTGAACGTCCCGCCGTGGCTCAGCGCACCGGGTCGCCGGGCGTCGAAGCGATCCATGATCTCGGCCCGGCCGCCGAACGCGGCGAGGGGATAGCCGCCGCCAACGATCTTGCCGAGCGTCGTCAGGTCCGGCCGGACCCCGAACACGCCCTGGGCCCCGTTCGGTCCGATCCGGAAGGCGATGATCTCGTCGAAGATCAGAACCGCCCCGATCCGATCGGCGTAGTCGCGGAGGAAGCGCAGGAACAGCGGGTCGGCCGCGCGGATGCCGCCGGCGCCCTGAACCGGCTCGATGATGATCGCGGCGACGTCGCGCTCGCGGCCATTCAGCGCGGCCTCCACGCCGTCGGCGTCGTCCCACGGCAGCTCGACGACGAGGCCGGAGATCCCATCTGGCACGCCGGGCGTTCCGGCCAGCGCCGTGTCGTGTGTCCCGTGGTAGGCCCTCGCGAACTTGGCGAGGAGCGGCCGGCCGGTGAACGCGCGGGCCGCTCGGATGGCGAACATCGTCGCCTCGGTGCCGGAATTGGTGAACCGGATCCGCTCGACCGACGGCAGGCGGCCCCGGATCTCCTCGGCGAGCTCGATCTCGATCTCGGTCGGAGCGGCGAACGCGGAGCCGAGCCGGACCTGGGCTTCGACCGCCGCGACGACATCCGGGTGAGCGTGGCCGAGGATCAGCGACGTGTAATTGCCGAGGAAGTCGCGGTACTCGTTGCCGTCGACGTCCCATGTCCGCAGGCCCTCGCCGCGAGCCATGTACGGCGGGTAGGGCGGGTTGAAGACCGTCGTCCGCGTCGATCCGCCCGGAATCGAGGCGGTCGCCCGCTCGAACAGAGCGCGCGAGCCCGGCGTCCGGGCGAGGTAGGTGTCGATCAGGCTCATCGGGTGAGTGTGCCGCTCGGCCGATACCATCGCAAGGCGGTAGCCGGCTCTCCTTGACACGTGACTAATTAGTCACATATAGTCGCGAACGTGGTTGACGATCCGATGGCGCCGGCGTTTCGGGCCCTTGGCGACCCGAGCCGGCGGCTCCTTCTCGATCGGCTCTTCGAGCGCGATGGCCAGACGCTCGGCGAGCTGTGCGCCTACCTGCCGTCGATGACCCGGTTCGGGGTCATGCGGCACCTGGGCGTGCTGGAGGAGGCGGATCTCGTCACGACGCGCAGGGAAGGACGCGAGAAGCGGCACTTCCTGAACCCGGTCCCGATCCGGCTCGTCCACGACCGCTGGATCAGCAAGTTCGCCGAGCCCGTCGTCGGTGCGATGGCGGCGATCAAGACACACCTGGAGGCCGAAACGATGTCCAGCCCCGATCACGTCTATGCCGTCTACATCAAGGCCGCGCCCGACCGGGTCTGGCGAGCGATCACCGACGGCGTCGAGACCGAGCAGTACTACTACGGCACTCGCGTGAACTCCGACTGGTCGAAGGGCGGCCGGATCGTCTACGAGTACCCCGACGGCAGGGTCGCGGCCGACGGTGAGGTGCTCGAGATCGATCCCGGCCGGCTCCTGACGATGACGTTCCAGCCCGATGGGACCCCGAGGACACGTCGGGGCCGGTCACGATGACCTGGGCGATCGAGCCAACCGAGGACGGGAGCTCGAAGCTGACTGTGACGACCGCGGGCCTCGTGGCCGGCTCGAAGATGGCCGAGGAGTTCAGCGGCGGCATCGTCTACATCGTGTCGGGCCTCAAGACGCTCGTCGAGACCGGCGCCCCGATGGCCGTCCCGGTCGAGGCGAGCTGAAGCCGCCGGTCGGACGTGCTGCCGGTATTCGGCTGGCTGATTGTTTTGTAGCAACCGTGCGTAGCTCCGCTCGAGTTTCGACGCAGGACTGTCGATTCGTGGGCCGAGCCACGCTCGTCTGTTCACATTTTGATCCGTTTCATTGATCGCGGGACCCCGACTTGGAGATCTGGCCCTCGGGATCGGCGATCGCGGCGTCCGCGGCCGTCCTCCAAACTCGTTGACGTTGAAACTAACGCGCGCGCATACTCGTATCTAACCCTGCGGACCTCCGGCCGGACCCACGCGACCCGTCCCGGCCCGGCCGTCGGCCCGATCGTCACCGCCGTGCACGCCCGCTCTTCGAGGGCACCGATGCCAGGCCAGTGGGTGAGGAGGACGATCGCGCGATGATTCCGGCTCAGTTCGACTACGTGCGTCCCGCTGATCTCGACGAGGCGCTCAAGATACTGACCGAGCGCGAGGGCGAAGCGAAGCTGCTCGCCGGCGGCTACAGCCTCATCCCGTTGCTCAAGCTCCGCCTCGCCGAGCCCGGGCTCCTCGTCGACCTGAGAGACGTCACGGGGCTCGATGGCATCGTCGAGACCGACGATGACCTCCGGATCGGCGCGAAGGCGACGCACCGCCAGATCCACGAGAACTCGATCATCGCGCGCTACCCGCTGCTGCACGACGTGTCCGGCGGAATCGGCGATCCCCAGGTCCGCAACTGGGGCACGATCGGCGGCTCGGTGGCGCATGCCGACCCGGCGTCGGATTGGCCGGCAGCGCTGCTCGCCACCAATGCGGAGATCGTGTGCCGCGGGCCGGGCGGCGAGCGGGTCGTCGGCCGCCCGAGACTTCTTCCTCGACACGTTCACAACGGCGATCGAGCCGACCGAGGTCCTGACGGAGATTCGATTCGGCCGAAGGCCACGCGGGATGGGCGGCGCCTACACGAAGCTCGAGCGTCGCGCAGGCGACTTCGCCACCGCCGGGATAGCCGCAGTCGTCCTGCTCGACGACAGCGGCACGATCACCCGGGCCGGGATCGGCGTCACGGGCGTTTCGCCGTCGCCGTTTGCCGCGACGGACGCCGAAGCTGCGCTCCAGGGCCAGCGTCCATCCGAAGATGCGTTCCGGGCGGCTGGCGAAGCGGCCGCGGCGATGAGCGAACCGGCTTCAGACACCCGCGGGCCCGTCGACTACAAACGGGCGATGGTCGACGAACTCGCCGTTCGATCGCTGCGCACGGCGGTCGAGCGCGCACTGGCCAACAGCTGACGGGAGGCACGAGACGATGACCACTCAGCACATCTCGCTCACCGTCAACGGCGAAGCTCGCGAGGCCGACGTCGAGCCGCGCCTCCTCCTCGTCCACCTGCTGCGGGACAACTTCCTGCTGACGGGCACGCACATCGGATGCGATACGAGCAACTGCGGGGCGTGCACCGTCCACGTCAACGGCGAGAGCGCCAAGTCGTGCACGATGCTCGCCGTCCAGGCCGACGGCGCCGAGATCAAGACGATCGAGGGCATGGCCGACGGCGCCACGCTCCACCCCCTCCAGCAGGCGTTCTGGGACCAGCACGGCCTGCAGTGCGGCTTCTGCACCCCGGGCATGATCATGCAGGCCGCCTGGCTCCTCGAAGAGAACCCGAAACCGAGCGAGCAGGAGATCCGCGAGGGGATCAGCGGCAACCTCTGCCGCTGCACCGGCTACGTGAACATCGTCAAGGCGATACAGCAGGCGTCTGGCCAGCTGGAGGCGGGCGAGTCGGCCCCGGTCGAAGCGGCCGAGACCATCGAAGCGGCTCCGGCGAGCTGAGCGGGGAGTGACGAGATGACGGAGACGCTCCAGACCACCCCCGAAGTCGGCGGGATGGGCCACTCGGTCAAGCGCAAGGAGGATCCGCGGTTCATCCGCGGCGCCGGCCAGTACATCGACGACCTCGTCCTGCCGGGGATGCTCTGGCTCGACATCGTCCGCAGCCCGTATGCCCACGCGAAGATCAAGTCGATCGACAGCTCAGAGGCGCTGAAGGTCCCGGGGGTCGCTGCCGTCGTCACCGGCAAGGACCTGGAGGGCTACAAGCTCCACTGGATGCCGACCCTGGCCGGCGACATGCAGATGGTGCTGCCGACCGACACGGTGATGTACCAGAGCGCAGGAGGTCGCCGCAGTTATCGCGACCAGCCGGTACGCCGCCGCCGACGGCGTCGCCGCAGTCCTCGTCGACTACGAGCCGCTGCCGGTCATCGTCGATCCGCACAAGGCGCTCGAAGAGGGCGCCTTCGTCCTCCGACCCGACCGCGCCGCCGACAAGCAGACCAATCGCATCTGGCACTGGGAGTCGGGCGACCGGGCAAAGGCCGATGCCGCCCTCGACACCGCGGAGGTCCGGATCGAGGAGGACATCTACATCCCCCGCATCCACGTGGCCTCGATCGAGACGTGCGGCTGCATCGCGGACTGGGATCCGATCCGCCAGCAGCTCACCCTGCACATGACCAGCCAGGCGCCCCACGCGATCCGCACGGTCCTCGCGCTCGTGGCGGCCGGGGCCGGGCTCCCGATCTCGGAGCAGAACATCCGGGTCAAGACCCACGACATCGGCGGCGGATTCGGCGGCAAGGTTCCGGTCTACCCCGGGCTATGTCCTCGCCGTCGCGGCCTCGTTCCTGATCGGCAAGCCGGTCAAGTGGATCGAGGACCGCTCGGAGAACCTCCAGGCCGACTCGTTCGCTCGCGACTACCACATCCACGCCGAGATGGGCGCGACGAAGGACGGCAAGATCACCGGGCTCAAGGTCAAGACGATCGCGGACCACGGCTACAGCGATGCTGCGGCCGACCCCTCGAAGTTCCCGGCCGGACTCTTCAACGTGATCACCGGGTCGTACGACTTCGACAACGCCTTCGTCGAGGTCGACGGGGTCTATACGAACAAGCCACCTGGCGGCGTCGCGTACCGCTGCTCGTTCCGGGTGACGGAGGCGGTCCACGCGATCGAGCGGATGGTCGACATCCTCGCCCACGACATCGGCAAGGACCCGGCCCAGCTCCGCATGGAGAACTTCATCCAGCCGGAGCAGTTCCCCTACAAGACCCCGACCGGCTGGGAGTACGACTCCGGCAACTATCCCGGCGCCCTCAAGAAGGCGATGGAGATCATCGACTACGCGGGGCTCCGCAAGGAGCAGGCCGAGAAGCGCGAGCGCGGCGAGCTCATGGGGATCGGCATCAGCTCGTTCACCGAGATCGTCGGGGCCGGGCCGTCGCACGACTTCGACATCCTCGGCCTGAAGATGTTCGACTCGTGCGAGATCCGGGTCCACCCGACCGGCAAGGTCCTCGCCCGGATCGGCGTCCAGACGCAGGGCCAGGGCCACGAGACGACGTTCGCCCAGATCATCGCCGAGGAGCTCGGCTTCCCGGTCGCCGACATCAAGATCGAGTACGGCGACACGGACACGGCTCCCTACGGACTGGGCACCTACGCCTCACGCTCCACGCCGGTCGCCGGCGCTGCCACGGCGATGGCGTCCCGCAAGATCAAGGACAAGGCGCGAAAGCTCGCCGCGCACCTTCTCGAGGCGAACGAGGACGACCTCGAGTGGACGAACGGCAAGTTCAGCGTCAAGGGCTCGCCGGATCGGTCGAAGACGATCCAGGAGATCGCCTTCGCGGCCTACACGAACCACCCGCAGGGGATGGAGGCCGGCCTCGAGGCGGTCGACTACTACGACCCGCCGAACCTGACGTTCCCGTTCGGCAGCTACATCTGCGTCGTCGACATCGACAAGGGCACCGGCCAGGTGAGCGTTCGCCGTTTCGTCGCGGTCGATGACTGCGGCAACATCATCAACCCGATGATCGTCGACGGCCAGATCCACGGCGGTCTGACGATGGGCCTCGCACCGGCCCTCTACGAGTCGATCACCTATGACGAAAACGGCCAGAACCAGGCCGGGACATTCATGGACTACCTCCTGCCGACGGCCCTCGAGACGCCGGCCTGGGAGGTCGCCAAGACCGTGACCCCGTCGCCCCATCACCCGATCGGCGCGAAGGGCGTAGGGGAGTCGGCAACGGTCGGCGCGCCGCCGGCGATCGCCAACGCCGTCGTCGACGCGCTGTGGCACCTGGGCGTCCGCAACATCGACATCCCGATCACCCCGCAGAAGGTCTGGAAGATCCTGCGCGAGAACGGGGTCACCGCCTGACCACGCCGCAACCGGGCGGGCGCGGACTCTTCGCGCGCGCTGCGGAGCTCGCCCAGGCCCGACGCCCGTTCGCCTTTGCCACGGTCGTTGCGGTGGCGCGGCCGACATCGGCGCGGCCCGGTGCCCATGGGATCGTCCACCCCGACGGCACCATCGAGGGTTGGGTCGGCGGCTCATGCGCCCAGCCGGTCGTCGTCCGCGAGGCGCTCCATGCGCTCGCCGACGGCCAGCCGCGATTGCTGCGGCTGTCGAAGGACGCGCCGGCCGAGGGCCGGCGTGGCGATGGGGTTATTGAGCTCGTCATGACCTGCCATTCGGGGGGAACGCTGGAGATCTACGTGGAACCGAACCTACCGCCGCCGCTTCTCTGGGTGGCCGGCACGACGCCGATTGCGAGCGCCCTCGTCGACCTCGGCTCGGCTGCCGGTTTTCGTGTCACCGTGTTCGACCCGATCGCAGACGCCGGCGCGTTTCCCAACGCCGCGCAGGTCCGGACGGATACCAACCTTGTCGCGGTCGAGCCTGGATCGAGTCCGTACATCGTCGTGGCGACGCAGGGCCAGTGGGACGAGGAGGCGCTCGCCGGCGCGCTCCGCCGCGACGCCCGCTACGTCGGGCTGGTCGCATCTCCGACGAGGGCGACGGCTGTCCGCTCCTGGCTGCGCGAAGAAACGGGACTTGCCGAGGAGCGGCTGGCGGCCCTGCGAGCGCCGGCCGGGCTGGACCTCGGAGCGGAGACAGCCGAGGAGGTCGCCCTCTCGATCCTCGCGGAGCTGATCCAGGTCCGGCGCGGCCGAGCCGAGTTCGTCGCCTCGCCCGGGCCCGCGACCGTTGCCGGCGCCAGTGTCAGCCCAGCCCCTGTGACGGCCGCGCCGGACGATATCGTCCTGCTCGATCCGGTTTGCGGTATGACCGTCGACCGCGTCCACGCCCGCCATCTCGCGGAACATCAAGGCGTCGTCTACGCGTTCTGCAGCCTCGGCTGCCGCACTCGGTTCGTGAAGGATCCCGCCACGTTCCTCTCGGCGTCGGTCGAAGCCGAAGCTCCCAGGGTCGCCAAGGAGACGCGATGAAGTTCGAAGGCACCGTGGAGATCCAGGCCCCGCGCGATCGCGTATGGGCGTTTCTCATGGACCCGAACCAGGTCGGGCCGTGCGGTCCGGGTGTCGAGAGCATCGAGGTCGTCGACGAGACCCATTTCAAGGCGAAGGCGAAGGTCGGGATCGGCTTTATCAGCGCACGGTTCAACGTCGACATGGAGATCGCGGAGACGCAACCGCCGGAGCGGGCGGTGATCAAGGCCCATGGCCAGGCACCCGGCAGCGCGGTCGACGCGAATGCGACGATGTCGCTCCGCGATGGGACCAACGGCGGCACGGTCATGGACTGGGCGGCGGACGTGCTGATCGGCGGGTCGCTGGCGACTGTCGGGGCCAGGATGATCGAGGGAACGGCGAACAAGATGATCGGCCAGACCTTCGAGTGCATCCGGACGAAGCTCGAAGGGGGCGGCTGACAACGTCGGATGCGACCGAGCGACCGCTATGGACCTGTCCAAGCTGCGGCCACAGCTTCGTCACGACCAATCTCTGGCACTCGTGCACGCGCATCAGCCTCGATGAGGCCTTCGCGCGTTCCACGCCGGAGGCCCGCGCCGGGTTCGAACGGTTCGCGGACCTGGCCGCGCAGTGCGGGCCCATCGAGGTCATTGCCCAGCGCACACGGATCGTGATCATGGGCCGCGTCCGGTTCGCCGGGGCGACCGTCCTGCGGGACCGCGTCCGGCTCAACATCGCGCTGACACGCCGGCTCGAAGCCCCATGGATCGAACGGATCGAGTCGGACGGGCCGCGCTGGAATGCGCATCGGTTCATCGTTCGGACGGCTAGCGATGTCGACGCGATCGTCGAGCTGCCGCCGATCGTTTGCGAGGGATACCGCGACCTCGGCATGCAGGGGTTGCTGCGGGCCCGGTCGCGCGGTGCGGATCGTTGATGGAGCGCCTCATGAGGGTTGTCGGCCCGGTGGCGACCAATGTCCACGTTCTCGCCGACCCTCGAACGCGGGAGGCAATCGCGATCGATACCGCTACCCCGTCGCTCGCCTGGATTCGCGACGAGCTGGAGCAGCGGGAATGGACGCTGAAGCTCATCATCTCGACCCACGGCCACTGGGATCACATCGGCGACAACGCCGCGGTCGCCGCCCACACCGGCGCGGACATCGCGGTTCACCCGCTCGATCGGCCGCGCCTGGAACACCCCCAGCCCCTCTTCGCGCCGTTCGAGATCCCGCCATCCGTGCCCGCGGTCGAGCTCGCCGAGGGTGGTGAGATCCGGTTCGGTGAGATCCGCCTGAGCGTGCTCCACACGCCCGGCCACACCGAGGGCTCGGTCTGCCTTCATGCCGTTGACGAGGGAATCCTGTTCAGCGGCGACACGCTCTTCGCCGGTGGCTGGGGCCGGGTCGACCTGCCCGGTGGCGACCCAGACCTCATGGTCGAGTCGATCGGCCGGCTGACGACATTGGAGGATCAGACGGCCGTCCTGCCCGGCCACGGCCAGGTGACGACGGTGGGCCGGGAACGGGCCTGGATGGAGCTGGTCCGCGACGGACGGCGGCTGTTCGCGTAGCCGGGAGCCCGCCGAGGGCCCGTTGGCCAAGCCGGCTTAGGGGCCGTTGACGAAGCCCGTTGTATTGACGACTTCGAACATCGAGCCGGTGATCCCATGGAGGTCGTGGAGTTCGTCGTCGTCCCAGCGCGGATCCGGGGCGCCGGAGATGTAATACGCGGAGCCGTTGTCGGCGAGGATCATCCCGTACCGTTTGAGCGCGCGGAGGATCACCCTCGACTGCGGGCCATAGCCGTTGATGTCGACGTTGGCCTTGAGGCGGAGGCGGAGGCCCATCGGTGGGTACGAAGCCCCGGTCAGCGAGCTCGCATCGTGGCGGGCCGGGTAGATGTGCGCCTTGCGGGTCTCCGGGACCGTGAACCGGAGGGCATGAGCGATGACCCCGGCGGCCACCTCGTCGTAGCGGGCGAGGCCCGGGTAGATCGGCAGGCCGGCCGCGTCCGCGGACGTCCAGCCGTCCGGCCGAAGCGCGTTCGAGCGAAGGTCGAAGATCGCGCCTGATCCGGCCCGCCAGCCACCGGAGACCTTCTGGGCCGCGAACAGCTCCCAGAGCCGGCATGCCTCGGTGTCGATCATCAGGATGTGGCGGTCGCCAGCGGCTCCGGCACCCTCGATCTTCGGCGACGCCGGGATCGGGTAGGGGCCGGCGTCCGACTCGCTCGGCCACGTGAACGTCACCGGGCTGCGCGGCGTCGCCGCGGTGACGGGGTTGATCGGGATGCCGTAGCCCGCGTACGTCCCGAAGTCCGGATGGAGGTAGCGGGTTAGGCCCATCCGGCTCATCAACGTCGCGGAGTCGCTCCGAACCGGGAGCGCGTCGACCCGCCGGTTCCACACGTTCGTGGCCGGCAGGATCGTGCAACTGCCGATGATCCCGCGACCGGAAACAGTCGGCGTCTCACGGGCGACGACCGTCCCGATCGAGCCCGCGACGAGGGCCGTCGCCAGGAACAAGATCACGAGGCCGCCCGGTCGGGACGGAGTCAGGCGGGACATGAGCCGAATCGTGCGCCACGGCGGCCAGCCGGGGCCCTGACCCGATGGTCCCGATCGGTGACCGCGATCACCGGGTCAGAGCGGCTTCCGGAACGCGATTCCCGTGCGGTATCGGCGGAAACCCAGCGACTCGTAGAGCCGGAGCGCTCCCGACAGGTTCTCGCCGTCGACGCCAAGCGCTGCCTCGTCGAGACCGCGCGCACGAAGCTCCCTGAGTGAATCCGTGATGAGCGCCGCGGCAAGGCCGCGGCGGCGCCACGGCCGGCGGACGGAAATGTGCTCGAGCCACCCTCGACGGACACCGAGCCTTTCGTTCTCCTCGGCAAAGATCATGCTCATGACCGATCCCGCCACCTCGTCGCCATCCCAGGCTACCCGCCACATCGAGGTATCGATGCCTGGCGTCGAGAACCAGCCGACGAAGTCCTCCTCGGTTCGTTGCCCTGCGTCCCAGTGATCGCGGAAGGCTTCGGTGTCGGCGTCCCAGATCCGCCGGTGGTCGGCCTCCACGACCGGCCGGACCTCGAGCCCTTCGGGCAGAGCGGCGTCGGGGATGGGCTCGGCGAGGTTCCGGACCATCATGAAGCCGTATCGGACCTGCCGGTAGTCCTCCGCCTCGAGCAGGGCGACGGCGCCCACCTGAGTGTCGCTCACCCATCTGGTGATGGCGTGGGGCTCCGTTCCGGCCCATTCGCCAGCAGCCTCGTGCGAGCGGGCTTCCGTCCAGTGGAGCAGGGCCCGGCCGATGCCCCGGCGACGGTACTCTGGCCGAACCCAGCCATCGAGCTCGTGCTGGACGACGCCCGCCCGGACCCGGACCGTGCGCAGCGTGCCACCGACGAGCGCCCCCTCGATCTCGGCAAGGAGCATGTCGCGAGCCGGGTCGAACCCGGCCTGGTGCTCCAGCTCGTTCCGAAGGTCGTCGACCGAAGGCAGGTAGTTGTCCTGGTCGGCGAGGTCCGCCTCGACGATCAGGTTGGCGAGCGGCGCCACGTCGCGGTCCATGTCGAACGATCGGAAGCGAAGCCCGGCGACCGGCGGAGCATCCGGCAGCTGGACCTCGATGCCGATCGTCGTCTTCGCCGCCATCACCAACCGTCCCTTCCGTACTTGGCTTCCATCCGTTTCCCGACCGACTTGCTGATCGTTCGCCAGCGTCGGCGCTCCGCCTCGCGAGCGAAATGGTCGACACGCCGCTCGAGGTGGCGGGCCTCGCGCTCGAGCTTCTTCCAGCCCTCGAACCGGCTGGCGTCGAGATCACCGTCGGTGATCGCCGCGGCGACGGCGCAGCCGGGCTCACCGGCATGGCCGCAGTCGGAGAACCGGCAGGTCGAGGCGAGGGCGTCGATGTCCGCGAAGGAGCGCTCGAGGCCCGCGTCCGCGTCCCACAGGCCCAGCTCGCGCATCCCGGGCGTGTCGAGGACGAGCCCGCCATCGGGCATTCGGTGGAGCTGGCGCCGGCTCGTCGTGTGGCGGCCGTGGGCGTCATCCTCGCGGATTTCGCGGACCGCGGCCACCTCATCCCCGGCGATCGTGTTGACCAGGGTCGATTTGCCAACGCCTGACGACCCGACGAACGCGACCGTCGCGCCGGGCCGGATGTGCGCCCGGAGTTCGTCGATTCCCCGGCCGTCGATCGCACTGACGACGATGATCGTGACGCCGACGGCGACCGACTCGACGAGCGCCAGGGTAGCCTCCAGGCCCTCGCCGAGGTCGGCCTTCGAGAGGACCACGACCGGCTCAGCACCGCTCTCCCAGGCCAGCGCCAGGTACCGCTCGAGACGGCGGAGGTTGAGGTCCTGGTTGAGGGACGCCACGACGAACACGACGTCGACGTTCGCGGCAACGACCTGGGCGACCGATCGGACGCCGGGCGCGTGCCGAAGGACGCTCGTCCGTCGGGGCAGGACCGCGTGGACGGATGCATCGTCGTCGCGCGCCTCGACCGCGACCCAGTCGCCGACCGCAGGGTAGGCAGCTGGATCGTCGCCGGCATCGAACCGATAGCGCCCGGTCACGCTCGCCCGTCGCTCGCCGCCGGCGGTCTGGACGATGTACGAGCCGCGATCCTCCGCCACGACGCGCGCCGGTTCGAAACCGGCGGCGGCGTGCGCGGCGAAAGCAGTCGACACGTCGACCGTCCAGCCGAAGGCAACGAGGTCGGAAACCGTTGCGGTCATCAGCCGACCCTCTTGAGTTTGCCGGTCCGCTTGGCGTAGCGCTCGGCGCGGCCGAACGCCCAGAGGCCGAACGGGATGAAGACGACGCCCATGATCAGCAGCGGCCAAACGTCGTGCCACAGGTCACCGACCGACGTGCCGTAGATCAGCCCCTGGCGGACACCGTCCAGCACATACGTCGCGGGCGACAGCCGGGATAGCACCTGCATCCACTCGGGCAGGACCTCGACCGAGTAGTAGACCCCCGACACGAGCAGGAGGCACGACTGGAGGACGAACGTCATCTGGGCTCCGCGCTCGACGTAGAGCAGCGGCAGGATCGCCGCGATCATGCCGATCCCGACGAAGCTGAACGAGCCGAGGAGCATGAAGACGGCCGCGGTCGCCGGATTCGCGCCGCTGAAGTCAAGCTCACGGAAGAACAGGACGAGCACGACGAAGATCACGGCCGTGTGGACGAGGCCGTAGAGCATCGCGTAGAGGACCGAGCCGAGTAGCTGTGACGAGCGCCGGATCGGCGCCATCATCGTGTACTCGAGGGTCCCTTCCCATCGCTCGACGGAAATCGTCTCGGCGATCCACGAGAAGACGACGGACAGGTAGTTCCAGAAGATCGCGCCCACCATCAGCATCAGGATCAGCTCAGGGCTGCCCTGGTCTGCACCGATGAGCGAGATCGAGAGCGCGCCCGCGACGGAATAGACCAGGAATGCGATTTCCCAGCCCCAGTAGCGGCGTGTGAGGAAGAAATTGCGCTCGATGAAGGCGTACGAGGCCTTCAGCTCATGGGCGACGCCAAACACGGTGGTGCTCCTTCGGTGGGAGCTGGCCCGATCCTCAGCGGAATCGGGCCAGCTCCAGGGACTGCTCGCCGGCGAGCCGCTCGCCTACTCGGACGAGGGACTGCCCAACGGCCAGTCGGAACGAACGACGGGGCTGGCGCGGTGCCCGGCGGGCAGCGGCCGCGGCGCGAAGGTCGTCCTCGCGGGCGGCGTTGGCCAGGAACAGGGCCAGCGGATACAGGCGTTGGTTATCCATTGCTATCTCACCTCCTTTCATTCGTCGTTGTCGTCGGACTCGTCCTCGACGTCCTCGTCGAGTGACCGACCGGTGTAGGCCATGAACACGTCGTGGAGCGTTGCGTTCGCTCCGGTTGTGGTTGCCTGGGCGGCGATGAGGCCGTCAGGCGTGTTCTCGGTGACGACGCGGCCGCCGTCGAGGATCGTGATTCGGTTGCACAGCCGCTCTGCCTCGGCGAGGTCGTGGGTCGTGAGCACAATCGACGCGTCATGCGTCAGTCGGAGCTCTTCGATGAACGACTGGACGTCGAGCTTCGAGCGAGGGTCGAGGCCGGTTGTCGGCTCGTCGAGCAGGAGGAGCGAGGGGCTTGTCAGCAGCGCCCGCGCGATCGCGACCTTCTGCTGCATTCCTCGGCTCATCTGTTCGACGGGTCGACCGACACGTTTCTCGGCGATGCCCAGGCGACCGAGGATCTCGATCGCCTCCCGCTTAGCTAGTCCTGCGTTCTTCCCGTAGAGACGGGCTGCGAACAGCAGGTTTTCCATCGGGCTGAGCTTCTTGAAGAACGCGGCGTCGACGCTGACCCGGTTGATCAGTCGCTTGACGGCCATCTCCTCGCGGACGATGTCGTGGCCGAAGACTTCGACCCGACCTTCGTCGAGCGTGAGGAGGCCGCTCACCAGGCGGATGAGGGTCGACTTGCCTGACCCGTTCGCACCGAGAATGCCGACGATGCCGCCGCGCTCGAGGCGGAGCGACACATTGGCGATCGCGGTGACGGGCTTGCGCTTGCGTCCCACGGTGAACCGCTTCGTGACGCCCTCGATGACGAGCGCGGGAACGGCTTCGTGGCCGGCGAGCGCGCCGACGGAGTCGACGGGCCTCGCGATATTCGGTTGGTGGAGCAAGGTGGCGGTCACGTTTCGCGCTCCTGGTTGCTGCGTGTTGCCTGTGACTGGATGGTTGCGGGTCGGACAAAAGAAGAGCCGCGGGCCCGCTGACGCTCTCGCGTCGGGTGGGCCTCGCGGCTCTCGATGCACTCAAATCAAGGGAAGGCATCAAAAAAGCCGGGGGCCCGATCTGGCCCACGGCTCGTGGCTCGCGTCTGGCGGTTTGACCGCCTCAGGCTAGCTCGAGATGGGCGCAAATCTCCCGATGGCGTCGCCACTGAGTGGCGCCATCCTGCGCGGGATCCGGAAGAACTCTGTCATTCGGAGCCGCCTCCACTGAGCTAGACATGGCGGGCGATCTGCGCGCCGGTCGGCAGTCTACGCGCGGCCCGAAGGGAGTGTCAACCCCGACGCCAATGATGTCGGGAAATCGACACCGAGCGTCGGCGGCGGGCCGCACTATGCTGGCGATCCGTCCGTCGAAACGGAGTCGTCGGTGCCGCCACTGGACCCTATCCCGGAGTTCGATCTCTACGCCGAGCTCAACGTCGCACCTTTCGCCGATGCGGATGCGATCGAGCGGGCGTGGCGCGCCGGCGTTCGCTCGGTTCATCCTGACCGGGCGCGCACCGGCGACGAACGGCGGCGACGACGCGAACCGTCCGGTTGAACATTGCCCGCGAATGGCTGATGGATCCAACGAAGCGGGCACGGTACGACGAGCTCCGACGACCGGGCCCGAGGATCGAGATTCCGACAATCGACCCGCTGGGCGCGTGGCCGGCGCGGCCGCGACGGCGTCCCCCGAACTGGCTGACGTTCCTTAGCCAGGCGGTCTTGGTCTCAGTGGTCGTCGTGACCGTCACGCTGTTCCTGGGCCCTGGAACCAACATCCTGACATTCGTGGCGTTCGTTCTCGGCTCAATCGTCGTGATGTTCGGCGGGTTGTACGTGGGAGTCTGGGTGCTCGTCGGGGCGGTGTATCGGCGGTTCAACGACTGACGGGGTCAGAGCTCGCGACGGACGATCACCCGGCGGACCTTCGATTGCGGCGAGTCGATTTCGCGAACGACCCGGAAACCCGCCGCCTCGAACGTCGACAGGAGTCCGGTGTAGCCGAGAGCGGCGGGAACGCGGCCGTCGCCCGGATCGACCGGGTAGGCCTCCAGCCCGGGCGCCCCGTGATCGACCGCATATGCCATGGCCGCGTCAAGCAACTGGCTCGTCAGACCCTGGCCGCGCTCGCGTTTCGAGACCACGAAGCACACGACGGACCAGACCGGAAGATCGTCGATCTTCGGCCGAACTCGTGAATTCGTCAGCCGCTCGTAATCGTCGCGGGGTGCGACGCTGACCCATCCCACGGGCGTAGCCTCGCCGTCCCGATAGGCGAGGAGGCCGGGCGCTGGATCACGACCGTCCTCGACCAGTCGCTGGAAGCCGTTGCGAGTCTCCCGCGTGTTGGCGAACGACCAGTCCTTCGAGCGGATGCGCCAGTACATGCACCAGCACGTCTTCGGGTCGCCGCCCTCGCCGAAGAGCGCCGCCACGTCGTCCCAGCGATCCGGCGTCAGGGGCACGATCTCGAGCGCGGCGGCGTCGTCGCGGGTTGACACGGCCGCATCCTAGCCGATCGGTCCGCCAGCGCCTGTCATGATCCCGGCGATGGACAACGAGGTGATGCGAGCCCAAACGTGGCCGGCGCCGCCGCGCCGCTCGATCGTCGAGCTGATCGCAGACCGCGTCCTCGACGCGGAGCTTGCGGCGCTGGCATGGGTGCTGATCGAGGCGCGAGTTCCGATCGTGGTTGGCGGGCTTGCTCGTGGGGCCGGCAAGTCGACGGTGCTCGAGGCTATGCTCGATTTCCTCCCCGCGTCGGTGCGCCGGATCGACCTCGCCGGTCAGGCAGAGGACTTCGCCTGGCTGCCGGAGGCGGCGGCGCTCGGCTGGCCACCAACCGGCCCGACCGTCGCGAGCTCTTCGCCCGTCAGCCCTGCGACCTCGGTCCTCGTCGCGGCGGAGCTGTCCGAGCACCTCCCGGTCTACACATGGGGGGCGGCCGCGCGAACCCTGGTCAGGGCGGCCACGATCGGGTACGGGATCGGCGCGACGATCCACGCCGATCGGCTCGAGGAGGTCCACGAAGATCTCCAAGCACGGCCGGTCGGCCTGACCGACGACGAGCTGTCGTACCTGGGATTGGTCATGATCGTGCGAGCCTGGCGCGAACCGGACGGCACCGTCCGGCGCCGGGTCGTTGCTGCGCATTACGAGCGCCCCGTCGGCCGGGACGAGCATGGCCACGTCCAGCGCCTGCCACCAGCGGTTGTCGCAGCCAGGGATGCGGACTCCGATGCCCTGGAGCACTTCGCCTGGGGCGTGATGCCGGAGCTGGCGATCCGGGTCGGCCGAAAGGCGGGCGACCTCCAGGTCGACCAGGCAGAGCGGGCGCAGCTGCTGCAGGCGCTCGTCGACGCCGGCACCACGGAGGTGGACGCCGTCCGACGGGCGATTCAGCTTCGCGGTGCAGCGACCGCCCCAGGGCCGGATCACCGCCACATCCAGTGAGCCGATGGTGGGCTCACGCCCCGTGGTGCCGGCCCGCACCGGGGCCGTTTGACGACCCGCAAAGCCGGTCGTACGCTCGCCGCCCGTGAGCCGCCACCCCGTCGAACCGACCGGCCTGCCTGCGACGCTCGGGGAGTTGCGCGCCTCCGGCTGGGAGAGCCGCACGGTGAAGGCGGAGCTCCGGGCGAACCTCCTGGCGCGCCTCGCCTCGGGCCGAGGGATCATGCCCGGCATCGTCGGCTACGAAGAGAGCGTCGTTCCGGCGATCGAAAACGCGATCGTCGCGGGCCAGGATCTCGTGTTCCTCGGGGAGCGCGGCCAAGCCAAGACGCGGATGGCACGACTTCTCGTGGATCTGCTCGACGAGTGGCTGCCGGTCGTCCGGGGCGGCGAGCTCAACGACGATCCGTACGCACCGATCAGCCCGTCCGGCCGGGCCGCGATCGACGAGCACGGCGACGAAACTCAGATCGACTGGCTCCCGCGCGACCGGCGCTACGCGGAGAAGCTCGCGACACCCGACATCACGATTGCCGACCTCATCGGCGAGGTCGATCCAATCCGCGTCGCCGAGGGCCGCTACCTGTCCGACGAGCTGACGCTCCACTATGGCCTCATCCCGCGCTCGAACCGCGGCATCTTCGCGATCAACGAGTTGCCCGACCTCGCCGAGCGAATCCAGGTTGGCCTGCTCAACATCCTCGAGGAGCGCGACGTCCAGATCCGCGGCTTCACCGTGCGGCTTCCGCTCGACCTCTTCGTCGTCGCATCGGCCAATCCGGAGGACTACACGAGCCGGGGACGGATCATCACTCCGCTCAAGGATCGTCTCGGGACCCAGGCGCGGACGCATTACCCGCGGACGCTCGAGCACGAGCTCGCGATCGTCCACCAGGAGAAGCAGCGTTTCGAGGCCAGAGAGGGCGAGCCGGCGATCGCCGTCCCGGCGTTCATGGAGGAGCTGCTCGCCGAACTGACCCACCTCGCCCGACGGTCGCCGGAGATCAGCCAGCGATCGGGGGTCAGCGTCCGCGTCACGGTCGCCAACGCTGAAGTGCTGGAAGCGGCCGCGCTCCGGCGTGCGGTTCGGCTCGGTGAGTCCGTGGCATCGCCGCGGGTATCCGACCTGGGCGCGGTCATCGCCTCGACGGTCGGCAAGATCGAGCTGGAATCCGTCGGCGACGAGGCGCCCGAGGAGCGAGTCGTCGAGCGCCTCATCACGAAGGCGCTCTATTCGACGTTCGGCCGGCGGGTGCCGATCGACGACCTGGACGACGTGGTGCTCGCCTTCGAGGATGGCCTGGTCGTCGAGACGGGCGAGGGCGTCCCATCACGCGAATACGTGGCCTGGATGCGGGAGATTCCCGGGCTCCACGAGGCAATCCGGCGGCTCGGCGCGTTCGATGTCACCGACGGGGCAGAAGAGCCGAGCGTCGTCGCCTCCGCGGTCGAGTTCATCTTCGAGGGTTTGCACCTGTCGCGCCGGATCAACAAGGACCGGGCCGGGACGGGCACGGTCTACCGGCGATGATCGCCGGCAGCCGGCCGTCGGCCAACGGCGATGACGTCGTACGTCCCTGACCGGCACGACCTCGACGGAGGCTCCGCCGCCGGATATGCGCGCGATCCGCTCCTCGCTCGGGCTGCCCGCTACGCGCGCTGGGACGGCAGCCAGACGATCCCGGCCCTCGACGCCGACGAGATCATGGACGCCCTGGCCGACGACGTCATGGCCGAGGGGGACCTCGGGGAGGCGCTCAGGCGGCTGATGGAACGCGGCTGGCGGGGCCGCGACCCGACACGCCCCGACCTGCACGGTCTCGACGACCTGCGGGAGCGGCTTCGCCGCGGTCGCGAGGAACTTCAGGAGCGCTATCAGCTGGGCGACGTGCTGGCCGACGTCAGACAGGAGCTCGAGGAGATCGTGGCCGACGAGCGGGCCGGCATCGAGCGCCGTCTCGACGACGCGGCCACTCCGCCGGACGGGGCCGCGGTGGACAAGACACTGAGCTCGATGCTGCGTGACGCCGCCGCCCGCAGGCTCGATCAGCTGGAGGGCCTGCCCAAGGACGTCGGCGGCAGAATCCGGGCGCTCGAGGAATACGACTTCATGGAGCCGGCAGCGCGCGATCGGTTCGCGGCGCTCACGGATCGGCTCCGCCGCCAGACTCTCGACCGCTTCGTCGAGGGCCTGTCAGAGGCGATCCAGGGCACGACGCCGGAGGAGCTCCAGGCGAATCGCGAGATGGTCCGCGACCTCAACTCGCTCCTCGAGGATCGCCTCGAGGGGCGAGAGCCCAGCCAGGACGAGGTCGACGACTTCCTGTCCCGGCACGGCCGATTCTTTCCCGGCGCCCGGACGCTGGACGACATCGTCGAGCAGCTGACCCAGCGGATGGCGGCGATGCAGTCGCTCCTCCGCTCGATGACCCCCCAGCAACGCGCCGAGCTCCAATCGATGATGGACGCGCTGCTGCGCGACGACCGGCTGCGCTGGGACCTCGCCCGCCTCGCGGCGAACATGGACCAGCTGATGCCCGACGGCCTGGGGGAGGGCTACGACTTCAGCGGCGAGGAGGGGCTCGGACTGGAGCCCGCGCTCGAGCAGATCGGACGGCTGCAGGCGCTCGACGCGCTGGAAGACTCGCTCGCCGACGTAGCTGGACCGGGCGATCTCGCGGATCTCGACCGCGAGCGCGTCCGTGAGCTGCTCGGGGACGAGTCCGCTCGTGACCTGGACGCGCTCGACGAGCTCGCCCGCGAGCTGGAACGGGCCGGCTACCTCGGCCGACGGGGCGATCGCCTCGAGCTGACGCCGAGGGGCAGCCGGCGGATCGGACAGAAGGTCCTCGACGACCTGTTCTCGCGGCTGTCGCGCGACGCGTTCGGCGGCCATCGGATCGACAGGGCCGGGCGGGGAGGGGAGCGCGAGGAGACGACAAAGCCATACGAGTTCGGCGACCCGTTCCATCTCGACATCCGCGGCACGATCGAGAACGCGCTTCGCCGGCCGGCGAATGCGCCGGGCCTCCGGCCGACCGCCGGCGTCGACCTCGAGGCGACCGACTTCGAGGTCTTTCGGACCGAGCAGCTCACCCGGACGTCGACCGTCCTCCTCGTCGACATGAGCCGCTCGATGCTCCTGCGTGGCTGCTTCCTTGCGGCGAAGAAGGTCGCGGTAGCGCTCGACACTCTCATCCGGACCCAGTTCCCGCATGACGATCTCGCTGTCATCGGGTTCGCCTACTACGCGCGGGAGCTGCGACCGGAGGCCCTGGCCGAGCTCACGTGGCACGGCTACGAATACGGCACGAACCTCCAGCACGGCCTGATGCTCGCCCGGCGGATCCTCGCCCGCCACCACGGCGGCGACCGGCAGATCGTGGTCATCACGGACGGCGAACCGACGGCCCATTTCGAGGATGGCCAGGTCGAGTTCAGCTACCCGCCGACGCGCCGAACGATCCAGGAAACCCTGCGCGAGGTCCAGCGCTGCACGCGGGACGGGATCACGATCAACACGTTCATGCTCGAGCGGTCGCGGGCACTGGCCGAGTTCGTCGCCCTCATGACCCGGATGAACAGGGGACGTGCGTTCTACGCGACGCCGGAGCGGCTCGGCGAGTACGTCCTCGTCGACTTCGTGTCGCGGCGAACCCGGGCGGTGTCGTAGAGTCGCATCGCGGGCGCATCGGCCAATTCACCGGCGACCATCGCCGCGTCAGAGGGAGGTCCTGGATGAGCTTGTTCCCCTGGCTGTTGTTCCTCCACGTGTTCGGGGCGATCGTCGCGTTCGGGCCGGTCTACGCCTTCCCGATCATCGGGGCAATGGGCGGCAAGGAGCCGCAGCACGCGAACTTCGCTACCCGGGTCAGCGACACGATCAGCAAGCAACGGGTGTTTCCGCTGGCGATCTTCCAGGGCATCACCGGCGTCGGGTTGATCCTCGTGACCGGGATCAACCTCTTCGCGACCCCGTGGCTTCTCATCGGGATCGTCCTGTACGTGATCACGATCAGCTACAACTTCTTCGTTCAGACTGCCGACGACAAGAAGATCATCGAGATGACGTCGACGCCGCCGCCTCCGGGCTCGTCCGGACCGCCGCCGGAGTTGCTCGCATTGGTCCGCAGGGTCCAGCTCGGCGGGATGTTCAGTGGGGTCATGGTCGTTCTGATCGTATTGCTGATGGTGCTCAAGCCCCAGTTCTGACCCGGGACCGGGCCGCCTCGCGCGGCGCGGCGGCTACCATGGGCGAACCACCGAGCCGGACAGGAGACACTCGACCGATGCCGCACGTCGCCGCGACCCCGACCGACTTGCTCGCCCGACTCGGCGGCTCAGCCCACGTCGACGGTGAGCGGCTCGTGGTCGACGACCCGGTGGCCTTCCGCGGCGACGTCATCCGCGACCTCGCATGGACGGCGTCGTTCGCCGATGAAGGCCCGACTGTCGACATCGCCCGCTGGCTGATCCACGAGGCCGCCCAGGCGCTCGGGGCGCGAACGGCGAGCATCCACGAGCTGTACATGGCGCGAGCCCGCGGCGAGGTGCACGGGTTCACGGTGCCCGCCTTGAACCTGCGGGCCCAGGTGTTCGATATGGCCAAGACCACCTATGAGACCGCGGCATCGGCCGACGTCGGGGCAGTGATCCTCGAGCTCGCCCGGAGCGAGCAGACGTACACGTTCCAGCGCCCGATCGATTATTCGACGGCTGTCCTGGCCGGGGCCATCGCCGCGGGCTGGGTGGGCCCCGTGTTCATCCAGGGCGATCACTACCAGTTCAACGCCAAGAAGTACGCCGAAGACCCGGAAGGCACCACGGAGGAGATCCGGCGGGCGTGCCGGCTGGCGATCGAGGCCGGCTACCGCAACATCGACATCGACTCCTCGACGCTGGTCGATCTCTCCAAGCCGACTGTCGACGAGGAGCAGCGCGAGAATTACGTCCGTGCGGCCGAGCTGACAGCCCTGATCCGTTCGCTCGAGGCCGACGGCGTCACGATCAGCGTCGGCGGCGAGATCGGCGAGGTAGGCAAGAAGAACTCGACCGAGGAGGAGCTACGGGCGTATCTCGATGGCTACCGTCGCGAGCTCGATGCTCGTGCGCCAGGGGCGCCGGGACTCTCCAAGGTCAGCGTCCAGACGGGCACTTCGCACGGAGGCGTTCCGCTGCCTGACGGCACAGTCGCGGAGGTGAAGCTGGATTTCGAAGTGCTCCGCCGGCTCGGCGAGGTTGCCCGGGAGTACGGCCTGTCCGGCGCCGTCCAACACGGCGCGTCAACCCTGCCCGACGAGCTGTTCCACCGCTTTCCCGCGGTCGAAACAGCCGAGATCCACCTCGCGACGGGCTTCCAGAACACACTCTTCGAGCACCCGGCGTTCCCGGTAGAGCTTCATCGCGCCATGGAATCGTGGTGCTACGGCAACGCGGCCGACGAGCGCAAGGAAGGCCAGACAGACCAGCAGTTCGTTTACACGACGAGGAAGAAGGCGATCGGCCCGTTCAAGCGTGAGCTCTGGGACCTGCCAACGAAGGAAGAGATCCTCGCGGCCCAGCGCCGGAAGATCGCCTTCCTGTTCACCGAGCTCGGCGTGAACGGTTCGATGGAGATGGTCGAGGGCTACGTCCACCCCGTCGAGATCCATCGGCCGGTGCCCGATGCGCTGCGCGAGTCGACGCCCGCCGGTTGACGAGCGGCGCGGCCGCGGCCGCGGCCTCAGATGCAGCCGATGAGCGGCAGGCAGATGAGCGGTGTCGGCGTGGGTTCCGGCGCCGGCGTCGGAGTGGGCGTTGGTTCAGGCGTTGGCGCGGGCGTAGGCTCGGGGGTCGGCGCGGGTGTGGGCTTCGGTTTCGGCTTCGGTTTCTGCGTCGGCGTCGGCGCAGCCGTGGGCGTTGGCGTTCGGGTCGGCGTGGGTGCTGGCGTGGCAGTCGGCCGTGGCGTCGCCGAGGGCGCCGCGGTTGGCGCAAGGGTCGGCTCAACGGTCGTGATCGGCACGCCGGGCGACCCGGAGACGGCGGGCTCTTCGGGCACCCCTTGTGTCCCCGAAGCCGCCGTGCCCGTGATGTCCGAGCCGGTGGCGCCGCTGGAGATCGGCCCCGGCTGGGTTCCTCTCGCACCCGCGCTCGCTCCGGGTCCAGGAGTTGCGCCGGCCGCGGGAGACCTTGAAGTGCCTGGGATCGCGCTTCCAGCGGATGGCAGCGACGCCGCTGCGGCGGCGCCCGCGATCACGATCCTCGCGGCGTCGGGGCCGCCCGACGCAGGCAACGCAGGCGACCGGATCCCGGTCGCCATGACCACGGCGATGACCAGGCCGGGCATCAGGGCGACGGCAACGGCGGTGACGGAACGCTTCTCAACCATAGGCCCGTAGCCTAGGTTCGCCAGACCACGCGACGCGGTTCAGTACGTGCGCATCGCAAGGCGTGACAGAAGTATTTCATTCGCATGCCCAGTCGAGTATCGGTCAGCCTCGCAGCAGATACAAGCGGAAGGCGACGCTCTCAACGGGCAGGATCTCGATCGAGGAGAAGCCGGCCTGCTCGGCGTAGGCACGAACTGTCGACGGCCGGATCACGGTTCCCGTCGCGGCCGAATCGGGCTCCGTCATGCTCGCCGGGAGGCAATGAAGGACGCTCCAACCGTAATGACGGCGGTCGTCCTCTCCCGCTGGGCCGGCAAACTCGTCCTCGGTGATCTCGTCGGCCACCAGGACGACGCCGCCGGGCGCCAACGCCTCGCGGGCGGCTCGGAGGACCTCGACTGGATGCGAGAGGTCGTGCAGCATCTCGAACATCGTCGCCACGTCGAAGCCGGCGCCCGCGAGGCTGGCCGCGTCACGAACCTCGAAGCTCACTCGATCGGCGACACCCTCGCGCTCGGCGGTAGCCGTGGCCGCCTCGATCGAGGCCGGATCGAGGTCGACGCCTTCGATCCGGGCATTCGGAAAGGCTCTGGCCATCGTCACGCTTGACCAGCCCTCGCCGCAGCCGATGTCGAGGATCCGGGCCGTCTCTCCGGCCAGCCGCTCGGCGACCTCCGGGACCGCCGCGAACCAAGTTGCGAGCTCCGCGGAGTAGACCGGCCGGGTCGACGCCGCCTGGCCCTCGATCATGTCCGGTCCGTAGTCGGCGAACGGGATGCCGCCACCGCTCCTGATACGCGTCGACGAGCCGGGGCAGGAGCGTGAAGCACGCGATCTGGGCCCTGATCGTGCCGGCCATCCCATCGAGCGCGTCGGGGTCGAGCAGGACCGCGGCGTAGTCATCGGGGAGGCTAAAACGCCAGGCGTCACCGTCCCGCCCATCCCGCGCGGCCTCGAGAATCTCCGTTGCCGCCTGCTGCTCTAGCCACTCGCGGACCAGCCGCTCGTTCGTGCCCGTCCGGGCCGCGAGCTGGGCTGGCGTCGCGGGCCCGCCGTCGGATAGCGCCTGGTAAAGGCCCAGTCGCAATCCAAGGTATGCCGCGGCGACGTCGAAGCCGCCGTTGGTGGATTCGGTCAAGCGGCGAGTGAACGCCTCGCGCTGGGTCGACGCCGAGGTAGAGATCATCGATTTCACCCTCTCGATGCCATGCACGCGGAAGCTCCGTCCGTCGCTGCACGGCGTCGCCCAATGGTGGTCCGTCGGCTCGCCGTCGGTCAATGGGATCGACGTCGATTGACGGTTCGCGGCGGCGGGATCGGAACGCTCGTTGACTCGGCCGATTCCGAGCCCTATCCTCGCCGAGTCGCGGCGCCCCGGAGGGAGGCTCGCCGCCAGCCTTGCGTCTTCGCGTCCCACTCCAGAGGTCAGTCTCGCGCCTGCCAGGCGCGGAGGTAGGAGGAGGAGATCGTGGCGGAATCTGTCCAGGATCAGTCGGAGCGCGACGATGCCCACCTGCGCTCGTTGGGGATCAAGCCGGAGCTGAGACGGACGCTCGGGTTCCTGTCCAACTTCGCGATCGCGTTCAGCTTCATCAGCGTCTCTACCGGTTCCTTCGGCAACTTCGGCGTTGGCATCGGCCTTGGCGGACCCGCATCGATCTTCTGGTCATGGATCCTCGTCGTCGGCGGCCAGCTGCTCGTCGCGCTTGTGTTCGCGGAGTTGGCCAGCCACTACCCGGTCGCAGGATCGATCTATCAATGGTCGAAGCGATTGTCGAACCGGACCCTGGGCTGGTTCACCGGCTGGTTCTATTTCTGGGCCCAGGTGATCACCGTCAGCGCCGTGGCCGTGATCGTCGGTTATGTCATCGCCGGGTTTACGGGCGGCGGCCAGGAATTCCTCGACTCGCCGTCGCCGCTCGGCGCCAACATGCACACGTTCATCGCGCTGACCGCGCTGCTCGTGACCACGATGATCAACGCCTTCGGCGTACGGCTACTTTCGATCCTCAACAACATCGGTGTCGCTACCGAGATCCTGGGCATGCTCGTGTTCGCCATCGTGCTGCTCGTGTTCGCGAACCACCAGAGCCCGGCCATCATCTTCGACATGGCCGGCACCGACGCAGCGAACAACGGCAACGTCCTCGCGACGTTCGCGCTCGGGATGTACATGTCGATCTTCATCCTCTACGGGTTCGACACCGCTGGAACATTCGGTGAAGAGACCCTCGACGCCAGCCGCCAGGCGCCACGAGGGGTCATCTCGTCCGTGCTCGCCTCGGGGGCCGTCGGAATCGTCTTCTTCCTGGCGATCCTGCTGGCGATTCCGGACGTGCCTGCCACGATCGAGGAAGGACTTGCGGGCGGATTCCCCATCGCCACGATCATCACGACCAACCTCAACACGGAGATCGCGGCCGGCATCACGTTCGGCGAGATCTACCTGCTCGTCATCCTCGCCTCGGTCTTCGTGTGCACGCTCGCAATCCAGGGCGCAGCCACCCGGATGATGTTCTCGATGGGTCGCGACCGACAGCTGCCCCTCGGCGGTGTCTGGGGCCACGTGAACCTGCGATTCCGGACGCCGGCCAATGCGGCGATCGCCGTCGGCGTCCTCGCTGCCCTGCCGATTCTTGTCACCGGTCCGTATGGCGGGTTTGTTCTCTCGATTGCCGCCACGGGGCTGATCTATCTCAGCTATCTGCTCTGCAACCTGGGCGTCCTGATCGCGCGTCGACGCGGTTGGCCCCGTCAGAAGGCCTGGTTCAACCTCGGCCGCTGGGGAATGCCCGTGAACATCCTTGCCCTCGTGTATGGCGCGGTGATCATCATGAACATCGCGCTGTGGAATGACCCCAGCCTGTTCGGCGACTTCGGCGGCGAGGGTCGCGGGTTCTGGAATCCTTACATCAACTCGTTCCTGCAGTGGTTCGGCCAGCCGCTCGAGCAGCTGCCGCCATGGCCGCTCTACGAGACAATCGTCGGGACGCTGCTCGTCGCGGGAGCGATCTACTACGTCATTTCGGTCCGCGGCCGCGCGTCGGACGTCCCGGCTGACGCCGCGACCGGCGAGGCGATCATCGGCTGAACTACTCGCGGGGAGGAGGTAGAGGCGGCGCGGCGAGCGATCGGCGCGCCGCCTTCTCGTATGTCAGGAGAGAACGTGACCGCACCTTCGGTCGGTGGGATCTTCCGCGGCGAGCTGCGCGACGAGCTCGTTCGGGCAATGCAGCGCGTCCCGGAGCTCGCGGGCCGCGACCTCACGCTGCGCGCCCTGTCCGGCGGCATCACGAACCGCAACTTCCTCGTGGAGGCCGCGGACACGGCGGAACGCTGGGTGATCCGCCTCGCCGGCAACGACACCCACCTACTCGGGATCAGTCGGGAGGTCGAGCACGCTGCGACAGTCGCCGCCGCCGGGGTCGGCGTCGGCCCCGAGGTCACGGCCTTCATCCGGCCCGAGGGCTACCTCGTCACCCGGTTCATCGTCGGCCGACCGGTCTCCGAGGAGGCAGTCCATCGCCCTGAAACGCTCGCCCGGGTCGCCGACTCGATCCGCCGGATCCACGATGGACCGCCGATCCCGGGCCTGTTCGTGCCCTTCCGGATCGTGGAGGCCTACCGCGCGCTCGCCGAGGCGCGCGGGGTGACCATCCCGCCGGAGTACGAGGTCGCCCAGGCCGCCGCCCGGCGGATAGAGCTCGCGCTTCTCTCCAATCCAGTCGCCCTGCGGCCCTGCCATAACGACCTTCTCAACGCGAACTTCATCGACGACGGGAAGCGGATCCGGATCGTCGACTGGGAGTACGCGGGGATGGGCGACCCGTTCTTCGACCTCGGCAACTTCTCCACGAACCACGGCCTGAGCCCGGACGAGGATCGCGCGCTCCTGGCCGCGTACGAAGGAGATGTGCGAGCGGATCGAATTGCTCGGCTCACGCTCATGCGGACGATCTCCGACTTCCGGGAGGCCATGTGGGGCGTGCTGCAACAGGGAATTAGCACCCTCGATGTGGACTTCGTCGCCTACGCCGCCGAGCACTTCGACCGATTACTGGCGGGCGCTACGACGCCGACCTTCGAACGGTCGTTGCGCGAGGCGGCGGGAGACTGACGATGGAGCGGTCGGCTAGCGCCCGTCAGCCGTGAAACGGGGCGTCAAGCCGGGCTGCCCGCCGAAGAAGCTCGAGCGCGTCGTCCGAAGGTGGAAATCCGCTCGTCGGATACGCTTGCGCGATGCAGGATCGCCGTTCGGTCGCCCGCAACTCCGGCCTGATTGTGCTCGCGTTCGTGGCGACGCTGATCCTGCTCGCGGGACTCGTCCTCGTCGTCCGCGGCAGCGCGCCATCGAGCTCGGGCGATGTCTCGATCGCGCCATCAGCCCCGTCCGAGACGCCAGCCGCATCGCTGGATACGCCGGGCCCACCCGCTTCGGCCAGCCCGGTGCCGGCCACGCCAAGCGCAGATGACCCGGTTCTCGTCGGCGCGGGCGACATCGGCGACTGCAATACGGACAACGACGAGGCCACGGCCGCCCTCCTCGATGACATCCCTGGGACCGTGTTCGCGGCCGGCGACAACGCCTATCCCGACGGATCGGCGGCCGCGTATGAAGACTGCTACGACCCAACGTGGGGCCGGCACAAGCAGCGGACCCGGCCGATCCCGGGCAATCACGACTATCACACCAAGGGCGCCAGTGCCTACTTCGACTACTTCGGCAAGGCCGCCGTCAACGCCGATGGCGACCCCTGGTATTCGTACGACCTGGGAGCGTGGCACATCATCGCCCTCGACTCAGAGTGCGAAGAGACGAACGACTGCGTGCCCAATTCCAAGCAGGGCCGGTGGCTCGCGGCCGACCTGGCCGCCTCGGACGCGCTGTGCACGATGGCAATGTGGCACGTGCCCCGGTTCAGCTCCGGCTTCCACCAAAACGACAACGACCTCGATGACTTCTGGCAAATCCTCTACGACGCCGGAGCAGATGTGATCGTCAACGGTCACGACCACGACTACGAACGCTTCGCCCCGCAGGACCCGGATGCGGTCGAGGATCGAGTCAGGGGCATCCGTGAGTTCGTGGCGGGAACGGGAGGGATCACGCTGCGCCCGTTCGAGGAGCTTGCCGCTAACAGCGAGCTGCGCGCTGCCGGCATCTTCGGCGTCCTCAAGTTCACCCTCCACCCGTCGAGCTACGACTGGCAGTTCATTCCCACGACGGGGGACTTCTCGGACTCGGGTCGCGCGCCCTGCCACTGACGACCCGCCACGCTGGCCGGCGAAGTGACCCGGCAACCCGATAGGCTGGCGTAATGGTTGAGCACGCCCGGGCGGTGATCATCGGCGGCGGCGTCGGCGGGACGTCGATCGCCTACCACCTCGCGGAGCTCGGCTGGACGGATATCGTCCTGGTCGACCGGGCGGAGCTGACATCGGGCTCCACGTTTCATTCGGCAGGCCTCGTCGGCCAGCTCCGCAGCTCCGTGACCCTGACGAAAATGATGATGTACGGCGCCGACCTCTATCGGCGGCTTCGTGACGACACCGGCGTCGATCCGTCGTGGCACGAGGTCGGCTCGCTCCGATTGGCGTCGTCAGAGGCCCGCTTCGAGGAGCTCCAGCGCCAGGTCGGCTGGGCCCGGACGTTCGGGCTTCCGCTGGAGCTCATCTCTGCCGCGGAGGCCCGCGACCGCTTCCCGCTCATGTCGACCGACGGCGTCCTCGGAGCCGTCTGGCTGCCCACCGACGGCTGGCTCGACCCGTCGGGCCTGGCACAGGCGCTGGCCGCCGGGGCACGGAAGCGTGGCGCCCGGATCCGGACCAACGCTCGGGTCGTGGCAATCACCGCGGACCGCGGGCACGTCACCGGGGTCGAGATCGAGCATCGCGGGGAGCGGCAGACCATCGCCACCGACGTGGTCGTCAACGCCGGTGGGATGTTCGCGCCCGAGATCGGCCGGCTCGCGGGCGTGACGATCCCGATCATTCCGATGGCCCACCAGTACCTCTTCACCGAAGCACTCGAGGGCGTCGACGCCGATATGCCCCAGCTGCGCGATCCGGACAACCTCGTCTACTTCCGCGAGGAGGTCGGCGGGTTGTGCATGGGAGGGTACGAGCGGAACCCGGCTCCCTGGTCGCTGGACGGCGTCCCCCCGGATTTCAATGGCAAGCTCCTTGCCCCCGACTGGCCGCGGTTCGAGGAAATCATGGCCGGAGCCATCCGGCGCGTCCCCGCGATCGCCGACGCCGGGGTGAGCCGGATGATCAACGGGCCCGAGGGGTTCACCCCGGACAACGAGTTCATCCTCGGCGAGTCCGAGGTCCGCGGGTTCTTCGTCGCGGCCGGGTTCTGTGCCCACGGGATCGCCGGGGCCGGCGGGATCGGCCGCCAGATGGCCTCCTGGATCACGGAAGGCGAGCCGGAACTCGATCTCTGGAAGATGGACATCCGCAGGTTCGGCGCCCAGTACCGGAGCCGGGCGCTCAGCCTCGCCCGGACGACGGAGGTCTACGCGACCTACTACGACATCCACTACCCCAACGAGGAACGCCAGGCGGGCCGGCCGCTGCGCCTGTCGCCGGCCTACGCGCGGCTGGCGGACCTCGGTGCGGTCTTCGGCGAGAAGTCAGGCTGGGAGCGCCCGAACTGGTTCGCGCCGAACGAGGACCCGGCGCTCGAGGCGGTCCGCCCGCGCGGCTGGGCGGGCGAGAATTGGTCGACCGCGATCGGCGCCGAAGCGCTCGCCACCCGTCGGACCGCAGGGCTGTTCGACGAGAGTTCGTTCGCCAAGATCGAGGTTGGTGGGCCAGGCGCCTGCGCGTTTCTCCAGCGGCTGTGCGCAAACGACGTCGACGTCGATCTTGGGCGGATCGTCTACACCCAGATGCTGAACACGCGCGGCGGCATCGAGACCGACTTCACGGTTACTCGCCTGACGGCGGACCGGTTCCTGATCGTGACGGGCACCGCGGTTGGCAACCACGACCTCGGCTGGATTCGGAAGCACCTGCCGGACGACGGCTCGGTCGAGGTCCGCGACATGACGTCGGCCCGGGCCTGCATCGGGATCTGGGGCCCGCGGGCGCGCGATATCCTCGCCGGCCAGACGAAGGACGACGTCTCGAACGAAGCCTTCCCGTACCTCACAGCGCGCGAGATCGCGATCGGCTACGTCCCGCTCCTGGCGCTGCGGGTCACGTACGTCGGCGAGATGGGCTGGGAGCTGTACCCGCCGGCCGAATACGGGGCGGCACTGTGGGACACCCTGTGGGCTGCGGGCGAGGGGCACGGCCTCGTGGCGGCCGGCTATCGTGCAATCGAGGCGCTGCGCCTGGAGAAGGGCTACCGGGCCTGGTCGAGCGACATCACCCCGGACGAGACGCCGTACGAGGCGGGTCTCGGGTTCGCGGTCGCGCTGGACAAAGGCGAGTTCGTCGGTCGGGATGCGCTGGTCGCGGCGAAGGCCGCGGGTCCGCGGAAGCGATTGCGCTGCCTGGTCCTCGACGATCCGCGCTCGGTCTGCCTGGGCAACGAACCGGTCCGGGTCGACGGCGAGATCGCCGGGCGGGTGACCTCGGGCGGCTATGGGTTCAGCGTCGAACGCTCGATCGCCTATGCCTATCTTCCGCCGGAAGCGGGGATCGGGACGCGGGGCGAGATCGACGTTTTCGGCGAGTGGATCGGCTTCGAGGTCGTCAGGGAGCCGCTCTGGGATCCCGCCGGCGAGCGGTTACGTTCGTGACGCGGGAGGCCTCCTACGGCGCGGAGTGGTCGGCGAGTCTCCGGCGAGGGTCCGAGGTGGAGCTCGACGCCTGGCTCGCGGTTGCTCAAGCGGCCTGCGACGAGGCCGACGAGCTCGCCCGAGGCGCCTTCCGGCGCGACCTCGAGATCTCGACCAAGCCCGATAGCACCTTCGTGACCCAGGCCGACACCGCGATCGAGCGGGCAATACGCACACGCATCGCGGCGGCCTACCCGGATCACGGCCTCGTCGGCGAGGAGTACGGGACCGAGTCCGGCGACGCCCCGACCCGCTGGTACATCGACCCGATCGACGGCACCCACAACTTCATCCGCGGCGTGCCGCTGTTCGGGACGCTTCTGGCGGTCGAGCGGGACGGCGAGCTTCAAGCGGCGGTCCTGTCGGCGCCGGCGCTCCACGAGCGCTGGTGGGCCCGTCGCGGCGGCGGAGCGTGGGCTCGCGGCCGCGACGACGCCGCGCCGCGACAGCTCCACGTGTCGCGCGTCGCGTCGCTTGGCCGATGCCCAGATTCTTCACGGCTCCGCCCACGAGATCGAGTCGTCGGGCCGGGCGCCCGGCTTCCGGGCGCTGCTGGGCGATGTCTGGCGGGAGCGTGGATTCGGCGATTTCTGGGGCTACGCCCTGCTGGCCGAAGGCGCCGCGGAGGCGATGGTCGAGGTGGGCTTATCGTCGTGGGACGCCGCGGCGCCGATGGTGCTCGTCGAGGAGGCCGGCGGCCGGGCGACGGACTTCGACGGACGGCGGGCGATCGACAGCGGCGACGTTCGTCGTGTCGAACGGCGTCCTCCACGACATCATCCTTGAACGACTGCGCGAGGGAGCGTGATGGAAGATCGAAGCGTCCAGTCCGCCGCGACCGAGCGGCCGATCTCAGCGGCCGCGGAGGCCAACGGTTCGCCCGGCCCAGCGCATCTCGCCGACCCGCGCGCACTGACGATCCTGACGACCGAGCATTGGAGCCTGCTCACGGCCCGCTCGCTCGTCTACAACGAGGCCTTCGCCCGGGCCGGCATGTTCCTGACGTTCCTCACCGGCACGCTGGTCGCTCTGGGGTTCGTCTCGCAGGGCAGCGGCTACACGCGGGAGTTCCTGCTTCTCGCGACGGTCTTGCTGGGGTTCGACCTGTTCATCGGGCTCGCGACGCTGGGCCGGATCTCGTCCGCCAGCGCCGAGGAAATCCGCGCCATGCAGGGGATGAACCGCCTCCGTCACGCCTACCTCGAGATGGTGCCGACGCTCGAACCGTATTTCAGTACCAGCCCTCACGACGATCTCCAGGGCATCCTCGCGATCTACGGCGCGACGCCGGAACGGCCGACGTTTCTCGGCAACTTTGCGCATGGGATGACCACCACGCCGGGCATGGTCGGGACGATCACCGCCGCCGTTGGAGGGGCATTCGCGGCGGCGTTCGTCTTGTTGCTTGGCGCAAGTCCAATGATCGGCATCGTGGCGGGTCTGGCGGCGTTTGCCATCCTGGCGGCGGTCATCTGGCTGGCCGCCCTCCGCCAGTTCCAGGCCATCGAGCGACTGCTGGAGATCCGCTTCCCAGCGCCCCCGCCAGGCTCAGAACAGTAGCCGCATCAGGATTCGCGGCCGTCCGGCGCTGTGCGCCGACGTTTCGACGACCCGCCGGAACCCGGCCTTCTCGAACATCGGTGGTAACGCCGACGTAGCCGAAGCTGACGTCGACCCGGCCGCCTTCGGGATCGATCGGATAGGCCTCCACGCCCGGAGCGCCGGAGCGCCTCGCCGAAATCGACAACGCCCTCGAGCAGCGCGGCGGCAACGCCCCGGCGTCGATAGCCGACGCGGACGTTGAAGCAGAGGATCGACCAGACCGGCAGATCATCGATCTTCGGGATCGTCCTCGAGCGTTCGAGTCGGGGCAGGTTGGGTCGCGGCCCGAATCCGCACCAGCCGGCGATCTCACCGTCGATGTAGGCCAGCATCCCGGGCGGCGGGTCCTCGTCGAGCTGCGAGCGCAAGGCCTCCCGCCGGGCGCCCGGCTCGCTCGACCCGTAGCCGACCGCCCTGCCCCGCGGCGCCTGGCACCAGCAGCCCTTGTCGCCGTTCCCGCCAAGGAGGGTGACGACGTCGGCCCAGCGCTCCGGGGTCGCGGGGACGACCTCGATCGCGGCTATCGCGGCACGTTCGCCCATGCCCCGAGGAGCTCCGCGCGATCCGCCTCGTCGATCGAATCCCAGAGCGACGAGGGCGCTGACGGCGTCACCGACCGAGCGCATGACCCGGACCCGGTCGTCGGTCGGCCCGAGACCGGGCGCCGAATTGTCGCCAAACCAGCTGGTCCGGAACTGGGCGGTCGCGTACGCCCGGCCGACGTAGTCGACGACGAGCGACCTCGCGGCCTCGAGTGGCTCGTCGAGGCCGGCCTCGCCGGATGGCGATCGAGGCAGCCTCGACCGCCCGGCGGTGGTCCGGCTCCCGTGGCCGGACGACGTAGAGGGTCAGGTCGTCGACACGGATCCGCTCGAGCGCCCTGGTGAACTCGTCCAGTCGCGTGCGGGCCCCGGCCGGCAGCCGATCGAGCGGGTCACCCACCTCAGGCGCCGGCGGCGGCAAGAGCCTCGTCGAGCGTCCGCAGGCCGAGGTCGACTTCGTCCGCGCGTCGTCACCAGGGGCGGGATGATCCGGACCACGTTGACGTACGTTCCGGCGGTCAGGACGATCAGCTTCCGGGCGAGCGCCTCTGCCTGAACGCGCTTCGCCAGGTCGGGGTTCGGGAACGCGGCCATCGCCTTCGCCGGGCTTGATGAACTCGAGGGCCAGCATCAACCCGAGTCCCCGGACGTCGCCGATCGAGCGGTACTTCGGGGCCAGCGCCCGGAGTCCCGACAGGAACTGGGCGCCCCGCTCCCGGGCGTTCGCGACGAGTCCCTCGTCCTCGATCACGTCCAGCGTCGCGTTGGCGGCGGCGCAGGCGACGACGTTGCCGCCGTACGTGCCGCCGTGCGACCCGGGCGGCAACCGATCCAGGAGGACGCGCTGGGCGATGATCCCCGACAGCGGCAGGCCCGATGCGATGCCCTTGGCCACGACCGTGATGTCGGGCTCGACGTCCCAGTGCCGGACCGCGAACATCTCGCCCGTCCGCCCGAAGCCGGTCTGGACCTCGTCGGCGATGAGCAGGATCCCGTGCAGCTTCGTGATCTCGCGGAGCCGCGGCAGGAAGCCCGGCGGCGGGACGATGTAGCCGCCTTCACCGAGGACGGGTTCCACGATCACGGCGGCGACGTGCTCTGGGTAGATGAGCTGGTGGAACGTGAGATCGAGCTGGGCCTCCCAGTCGCACGTGCAGGCGTCCGGTGAGTGCGGGCCGCCCGAGGCTCGATAGCAATAGGGATAGGCGGTGTGATAGACGGACCCCGGCAGCGGCTCGAAGTGGCCGCGGTAGACGTCCTTGGCGCTCGTCATGGCCATCGTCTGGGCCGTCCGGCCGTGGTAGCCGTAGCGGAAGGCGAGGATGACCGGCCGCCCGGTCGCGAAACGCGCCAGCTTCACCGAGGCCTCGATCGCCTCCGCGCCAGAGTTCGACAGGAACGCGCCCCAGCCATCGCCGGGTAGGAGCCGCGAGAGCCGGTCGTACAGCCGCAGTCCCGGCTCGTGGTACATGATGTTCTGCTGGCCGTGGAGGAGCTTTGCGGCCTGTTCCTGGATCGCCGCGACCACGCGCGGATGGGCATGACCGGTGTTGGTCACGCCGATCCCCGACGAGTAGTCGAGATACCGGTCGCCGTCGGCCGTGATGAGCCACGAGCCTTCGCCCCGCTCGACGATGAGGTTCGTGATCCGGCCCCAGACGGGCGGCACGACCGACCGGTCGGGGAGGGAGGCGACCTTGTCGCCGGAAGCGCCGACGCCGGGAGTTGCTGTGTCGACCATCGTCAGGCCTCCGTGGGTGCCAGGGTCCGTTCGCTCGCGGGCAGTGTCGCCCCTGTTTCGACCTTCGGCGGCGGGGCGGGCCGGTTGGCCCGACCCTGGAGGAACGTCGTGATCGCGACGAATCCGACCGCGATCAGGAAGAACGCCGTCCCGATCACGTTGACCTGGACCGGCACGCCGACGCGGGCCGCGCCCCAGATGAAGATCGGGAACGTCGTCGTCCGACCGGCGGTGAAGCTCGTGATGACGTAGTCGTCGATCGAGAGGCTGAACGCGAGCAGCGCCGCCGCCAGGATCCCGGGGAGGATGATCGGGAACGTGACCTTCCAGAACGTCGTCCACTCGTTCGCCCCGAGGTCCATCGCCGCTTCCTCGAGATGCCGGTCGAAACCGTACAGGCGGGCCCGAACGGTGACGACCACGAAGCTGATGTTGAACATGATGTGGGCGATCACGATCGTCACGAAGTTCGTCGGGAAGAACGGCGGCCCGCCGATCGCGACGAAGAGCGTCAACAGCGAGGCGCCCATGACGATCTCCGGCGTGGCCATCGGCAGGAAGATCAACGTGTTCGTCGCCCCGGAGCCGCGGAACCGATAGCGGACGAGGGCAAGCGCGATCAGCGTGCCGAGCGCCGTCGCGACGATCGTCGAGATGAACGCGACGGCGACGCTCGTCCGGACCACTTCGAACAGGTCCGGCACGCCGAACGGGTTGAGCCACGCATCGAGGCTGAAACCGTGCCACGTCGACGTTGCTCTTGCCGGGCGGGTCGTTGAAGCTGAAGAGGGCCATGACCGCGACCGGCAGCATCAGGTACAGGATCGCGAAGAGCAGATAGACGTAGAGCACGTTCCGGTGGATGAACCGTCCGGCCCGGACGACGGCCGATGGGCGGACCGGGGTGCTGGCCGACATGTTCTCGCTCATCGGGCGCTCGTCAGCTCGTCCGTGCCCAGGACACGGGCGTAGATCGCGACCATCACGAGGATGCCGGCCATCAGGATGAAGCTCAGGGCCGCCGCAGTCGGGTAGTCGTTGTTCTCGAGGAACCGGCTCTGGATGACGTTGCCGATCATCCGCGTCTGCGTGTTGCCGAGGATCTCGGCGTTGACGAAGTCGCCCATCGCCGGGATGAACGTGAGCAGCGAGCCGGCGAAGACGCCCGGCAACGAGAGCGGCAGGACGACGCGCAGGAACGACTGCGAGATGAAGAACGTGCCTACGACGACGCCGACGAGCAATCCGAGCCCGGCGAGTACGACGACGTCATAGCTGAATGCCGCCGCCAGCCCGCCGCCGACTAGCGCCCCGACGACCGCGCCGGCGACCGTCCCGCCCGGCCGCCACGGCCCCGCGTAGAGGTCCTTGGCCGCCTCGACGAGCCGGCCGTCGATCTTCTCGAGCGAGACGTAGATCGGCAGCGTCATGAACGGCAGGAAGTTGTAGGCGATACCGGCGATCACCGCCGCCGGCGTCGCGAGCACCCGGAACTCAGGCGGCAGCAGGCCGAAGTCCTTCAGCGGCCCGAACAGGATCCCGTCGTCGCCCAGGATGATCTTCCAGCTCTGGGTTCGGAGCAGGAAGCTCGTGAAGAACGGGGCGATGACGAGGAACAGCAGCAGGTTCTTGTACCGACCGCCCCGGAACGCGATCGTGTAGGCCAGGGGATACGCGATCAGGAAGCAGATGATCGTCGCCGCGCCGCCGTAGACGAGCGAGCGGAGGAACTGCGGTTGATACCGGTCGAGGGCGCGCGTGTAGGTGGTCCAGTTGTCCAGCGAGACCGTGAAGCCCGTCTCGAGCGTCCCCGACCAGAACGAGCTGATGAACATCTGGATGCTCGGGTAGACGAAGAAGATGAGCAGCCAGAGGAGCCCGGGCGCAAGCAGCAGATAGGGCGTGAGTCGGATCAGCCGCTTGCGCACGTTCATCGATCAGGGTTGACCCCGCCGGCCGGTCTAGTTGCCGGTGACGGCCGAGAACTTGTCGTTGAAGTAGGTCTCGTCCTCTTCGGTCAGCGTCTTGAAGATCTTGACGTTCGCCAGGACGTCGTCCGGCGGGAAGATCAGCGGGCTCTCTGCCAGAGCGGCCACATCTGGATCGGCGTCGGCCGCAATGACTTCCTTGGCGCCCTTGACCGGCGTCACGTAGTTGACGTAGGCGGCGATCTGAGCGGCGATCGGCGGGTCATAGACGAAGTCGATGAAGAGCTCGGCCGTGTATTTGTGCTGGGCACCCTTCGGGACCAGCATGTTGTCCGTCCAGAGCATTCCGCCCTCGTCGGGGAGCTGCCAGGCGAGCGACTCCTTCTCAGCCTGCTTGACCACGATGTCACCGGACCAGGCCATCGCCAGGACGACGTTGCCCGAGACGAGGTCCTCGGCGTACTCGTTGCCCGTGAACGCCCGGATGATGCCGGCGTCGATCGCTTTCTGGATCTCGGCGATGGCGGCGTCGGCGTCCGCCTGGGTCGCCTGCGACGGATCCTTGCCGAGCTTGAGCAGGCACAGGCCGATCGAGTCCCGCATCTCGGTCAGGAACGTGACCTTGCCCTTCCACTTGGGATCCGCCTCCCAGAGCGAGGCGAGGCTCGTGAGCTCCCCGGTGACCGCGGTGTCGTAGCCGAGGCCGGTCATGCCGGACTGCCACGGCGCGTGGTGGTCGTCGGTCGGGTCGAAGTCGACGCCCTTGTAGACGTCCTGCATGTTCGCGACCTTGTTCGGCATGTTCGCGAGGTCGAGCTGCTCGACCCAGCCCAGCCGGATCAGCCGGCCGGCCATCCAGTCGGTCAGCACGACGAGATCCCAGCCCGTGTCCTGGCCGCCCTGGAGCGCCGGCTGGATCGTCCCGAAGAACTCATCGTTGTCGTTGATGACCTCGGAGTACTTCACGGTCGTGCCGTACTTGGCCTTGAAGTCCTCGAGGGTCTTGTGCTTCGTCTCGTCATCTTCGTCGGTGTCGATGTACAGCGGCCAGTTGGCGAAGTTCAGCTCGGCCGATGGCGACTGCGGCACCGAGGACGCGGGCGCTGACGGTGTGGTCGACGCCGGGGCGGACCCACCCGGCTCGGCCGAGGGCGCGGAGCTGCCCGTTCCACTGGTCCCGCACGCTGCCAGGAAGGCGCTGAATCCGGCCAGCGTCGAGCCCTGCAGGAACCGGCGGCGACTGACGTCGGGGATGGTGCGGGGGTTGCGCTCGTTCATGTCTCCTCCTGAAGTTCCGGGGTCAGCGCGACCGGTCACTCGTGACCGGGATGGGCATCGACAGGGTCGGCCCGGACCACGAAGCTGTGGTCAGGCAACCATGACAGACGAACCGTGTCCCCCGGCTGATGGAGCGAGCCGTGAACGGTCCGCTCCACGTTCTGCTCATAGACCGTCAGGCGCGCCCCCGAGCGCGCTTCGACCACGTAGGAAGTCGACACGCCCAGGTAGGACGCGTCGATGACCGTTCCGTCGATCTCGTTGCAACCGGCTGGCGTATCGGCGCCCTCCTTGTACATCCGGATCTTCTCCGGACGGATACCGACCTCGATGTTCTGCTGGCCGTTCACGAGCGCCTTCGGGACCCGGACCCGTGCATCGTCAGCAAGCGTGGCGATCGCGTAACCGTCGGCCGTCCCGGACAGCGTCGCCGGGAGCAGGTTACTGATCCCGAGGAATCCGGCGACGAACCGGGTCGTCGGCCGCTCGTAGAGTCCCTCCGGGTCGCCCAGCTGCTCGTAGCGCCCGGCGTGCATCACGGCGATCCGATCGGACATCGTCATCGCCTCTTCCTGATCGTGGGTCACGTAGATGAACGTGATCCCTACCTCCTGCTGGATGCGCTTCAGCTCGACCTGCATCTGCTTGCGGAGCTTCAGATCGAGCGCCCCGAGCGGCTCGTCGAGAAGAAGAACGGCGGGCCGGTTGATCAGGGCGCGGGCGAGGGCAACGCGCTGGGCCTGGCCGCCAGAGATCTGGCCGGGCTTGCGCTTCTCGAACCCGGGCATCTCGACGAGGCGGAGCATGTCGGAGACACGGCTCTTGATCTCGCTGTCCTTGATGCCCTTGCGGCGGAGGCCGAACGCGACGTTCTCGTAAATCGTCAGGTGTGGGAACAGCGCATAGCTCTGGAAGACGGTGTTGACGTTCCGCTGGTAGGGCGGCAGCCAGGTGACGTCCCTGCCCTGCAGCTCGATCAGGCCCGAGGTCGGCTGCTCGAAGCCACCGATCATCCGCAGCGTCGTCGTCTTGCCGCAGCCAGACGGCCCGAGCAGGCTGAAGAATTCGCCGTCGCGCACTTCGAGGTTGATGTGGTCGACGGCGACGGCGTCGCCGAACGTCTTGACCACATCGACGAGGCGGACCTCGACCTCAGACACTCACGGCTCTCCCGAAAACCCTGCCAGGGATACCGACGGCGGGCGCAGCCCGCGCGTGCCTCGGACGGCACGGTCGAGCGGGGACCCCGTGATCACCGTCGGCTCGCCGAGGATAGGTGTCCCCGGTCGAGGGTGTCAACAATCCGAGGTGCGAGCCGACACCGCCACTGCCGCGCGATATTCGCACGGCCAAGGCCGATATCGGCGGGTAGTTCGTACGCCGACGGCCCGACCGTCTCGTCGCTCCTCCGGGCTCCGCGTCTCGGCCAAACATGCGTGGGAGGAATGCAAGGCCGTGTTCAGGTCAGATCGGTGGCGGCCTGCCGCGCGATCTGGGAGTAGGATGGCGATATCGACGCGGGTGCCGTCGATATCCACCGCCGAGGTTTCCCGACCGATGCCGACCCTGACAGAAGGCGCGATCTTCGACGCTCTCCGCAATGTCCAGGAGCCTGAGCTCGGGCGCGACATCGTCACCCTGAACATGGTCAAGGAGATCGCGATCGACGGCGCGGACGTCGCATTCACGATCGAGCTGACGACGCCGGCCTGTCCGCTCAAGGATGAGATCGAGCGCAACGTGAACGTCGCCCTGCGCGAGATCGGGGTCGACAAGATCGCCGTAACGTGGGGGTCGATGGTCCGCCGGGCGACACCCCAGCAGCCCCAGCAGCTTCTGCCGGGCGTGAAGAACGTGATCGCGGTCGCATCGGGCAAGGGCGGTGTCGGCAAGAGCACGATCAGCGTCAATCTCGCCGTATCGCTCGCCCAATCGGGCGCGGCGGTCGGCCTACTCGATGCAGACATCACCGGTCCGAACATCCCGATGATGCTCGGCGTCGAGGGCCAGCCGGTGGCCAGCGCGAACAACAAGATCACGCCGCTCGAACGCCACGGCGTGAAGTGCATCTCCATCCAGTTCTTCGTTCCGGAGGGCCAGCCGATCGTGTGGCGGGGCCCGCTCGTCGGCGGGGCTATCCAGCAGTTCCTGCGGGACGTGGAGTGGGGCGACCTCGACTATCTCGTCATCGACCTGCCGCCCGGAACCTCCGATGCCCAGCTGACCCTGGCCCAGGCGGTTCCACTCGGTGGCGCCGTCCTCGTGACGACGCCCCAGGAAGTCTCGCTGTCGGACGTCACCAAGGCGCTCGCGATGTTCAAGCGACTGTCGGTCCCGATCCTGGGCGTGGTCGAGAACATGACGGACTTCATCTGTCCCCATTGCGGCGAGGCCACCGAGATCTTCGGGCGTGGCGGTGGAGAGCGGTTCGCGGCCCAGCACGGCATCGACTTCCTTGGCGGCGTGCCGCTCGACATCACGGTCCGGCAAGGCGGGGATGTGGGCGTGCCCGCGGTCGCTCAGCGCGAACCGGGACCGGCCGCGAAGGCGCTCAAGGCCGTCGCCGGGGCGGTTGCCGCCCGGGTCAGCGTCCGCGCCGCGGCAGCCGACCAGCAGCCGGTGCTCTCGATCAGCTGATCAATCGGGGCTAGAATTTTCGACGGGGGCAAGCCTCTCGGAAGAGGACGGGGAGGAGAGCGCTCGTGCGCTGCGGGACGTGTGGCGCTGCGACTCGACGTGGGGCCAAGTTCTGCGACCAATGCGGCTCGCAGCTGGGCGACATCGTGGTGCCCGAGCGCCGCGCCGCTTCGGGGGCCACGGATGTCGAGCCGGGCGATCGTCGCATCGTCAGCGCGCTCTTCGCTGACCTGGTCGACTACGTCCGGCTTGTCGCCGAACACGATCCCGAAGACGTCCGCCGCCAGGTCGACCACGCGCTGATGGCCATGGTTGAGGCGATCGAGGCCTTCGGCGGCACCCGCGAGAAGTTCATCGGCGACGCAGTGTTCGCGGTCTTCGGCTGGCCGAACAGTCACGACGACGACGCCCTGCGGGCGGCTCACTGTGCCCTGGCCATTCGCGAGGCGCTGACCCGTGTCGCCGTCTCAACCTCGGAGGAGCCACTGCAGGTCCGGATCGGCCTTGCGACGGGCGAAGTGGTCGCCGCGCCGCGCGGCGATGGCTCGGAAGAGTGGTCGTTGACAGGTCCCGCGGTCACGACCGCGGCGCGAATCCAGACCATCGCCCAGCCCGGCGAGATCCTCCTCGACGAGGCGACGCTGCGGGCGACCCGCAAGGGGTTCGAAGTCGAAGATCGCGGGCCGCAGTTGCTGCGCGGTCAGACGCGGCCTATCCGGGTTGCTCGACTCATTGGCGAGGCCGGATTCCAGCCATGGCGACCGCCGGTCGGAATACTCGTCGGCCGCGAGCGGGAGCGGGCGCGCCTGCGCGCGCTGCTCGACGTCGTGACGAAGCAGCGCGGCGCTGCGATCGTTGTCGAGGGCGAGGCCGGGATGGGCAAGTCTCGACTCATGGCCGAGCTTGCCGCCGCGGCGCCATCGGCCGGTCTCGTGAGTACCTGGGTGGACAATGTCTCGTACGGCGCCCAGGAGCCGTATCGGTTCGGACGCGCCCTCGCCCAGGCGATCGCCGACGAGCACGGAACGGACTCCGGCGCGTTGGCCCGTCGCCTTTTGTTTACCGACGACGCCCCTCCGGAACGGGCGCGCCTCTGGGCCGGCGCCGTCGCCGCCATCGCCAGAGATGCCGCCTTCTCCGGCTGGGAGGAGGAGGCCCCACTCGTTCCCGGCGAACCTGCCCAGGTCGCGACGGCGATCAGAGACATGGCAACGCGATACATGGAGCGTCTGCTCGAGGTATCGGGCCCGCGGGCTGTCTTCATCGACGACCTCCATTGGCTCGACCCCTCGAGTGCTGGCATGGTCGACGAAATCATCCGCATGACCAATTCCAGTCCTCTGTTGATCGTCATCGGGACGCGTCCCGGCGAGTCGCACGCCCCCGCATCGATCGAAGCGCTCGAGCACATCCACCTGGAAGGCCTCGACGAAGGCGAGACGAAGGAGCTAGCCGCTGCCGTCGCGGGGAGCCAGATCGACGAGTCCGATGCCAAGCGTCTTCACGAGCGAACCGCAGGCAATCCCTTATTCATCACCGAGACCGTGAGGGCGCTTCTCGAGGACCCGCCGCCCAGGACGCCGTCGGGTCGCCTTGGTTTGGGCGACGGGGCGTCCGCGAAGGGCCTGCCAATAACGCTCCGCGCCCTTCTTGGGGCTCGGATCGATGCCCTGTCGGATGAGGCACGGACCGTCCTCCGAGTGGCCTCGGTGATCGGCGTCACGTTCCGCGAGACGATCGTGGCCGACATCCTCGGTGAGCGTGCGGAGCGCGACCTCTACGAGGGCCTCGGCGAAGCGTCGCTGATCGTCGCTCTCGATATGGCGGGAGGCTGGCGGTTCTCCCACCCGCTCATCCACGACGCGGCCTACGCCGGCCTGTTGGGGAGCAGCCGGCGGCGGCTTCACGCGCGCGTTGCGGATCTGCTCGACGCGCAATCGGATCGCGCTGCGATCGGTGCCATTGCTCGCCACCGAGCTGCGGCGGGCGATGAAGCGCGAGCCGTTCCGATGCTCGCGGAGGCGGCCGAGGAGGCGCTCGCCGTCGGCGCATCGGCGGAAGCGGCATCGTTCTGGACGACCGCGGCGGACCTGCTGGGAGCGGGTGAAGCGGCGGAGGCCTACCGTCAGAGGGCGCGAACGGTGCTCGAGGCGGTGCCGCTGAGGGTTTCGCCGACCGGCTGAACGGCCTTCCAATCGGTCGCGGCCGGATCGAGCCCCAGGACCATCCCCGACCGCCCGACCACCGACGCTACTCGCTCCCGGCAAGCCGCCTCGATCGCCTCGCGATCCTGACCGCGGTAGTGGACCAGCACGGTTTGGCCAACACCGGCCTGCTCGCCCATGTCGAGGGCCTCATCGACCGTGAGGTGCCCGCGGATCGGGTCGTCTTCCTCGGCGGCAAGCAGCGTGGCTTCCACGATGAACAGGTCGGCGCCTCGTGCCGCCTCGACGAGCGGCTCGTTCGGACCCGTGTCGCCGGAGATCACGATCCGGCGGCCGGCCGCGTCGATGATCGAGCAACCCCAGGCCGGCACATAGTGGCGCCCGGCGATGAACCGGATCGACAGGTCACCGATCCTCACGGTCGTCGCCGGGTCGTACTCGAGCATTTCGAAGGCGTCATCGAAGAAACCTTCGCGCTCGCTGATCGCCGCGGCTAATTCGTCCATCCGTTGGCGCCCGCCCGGCGGGAGCAGGATCGGGATCTTCCGGCCGCCGTAGCCGGCCCACGGCAGGAGGTACCGGAGCGAGACAAGATCGACGAAGTGGTCGGCGTGAAGGTGCCCGACGACGACCGCGTCGAGGCTCCCGGGGTCACGGAGCGGCATGAGCGTGCGGATCACACCCTGGCCGCAATCGATCAGGATCCCGGTCGATCTTGTCTCGACGAGGATCCCTGATGCGGGCGCATCCGGTTCGGGTGCCGATGTCCCGGAGCCGACGATCGTGACGCGAGTCATCGCGACGACGCCGAGCCTTCCATCCTGAGATCGTCGCACGGCCAAACCGGCGTTGCGGTGTCGGCAATCCGACAAATCGAGGGTCTGGGCGTGTCCGGCCGCTGTACGATGGCGCGCATGATCGAGGCTCGCCCGCTCGCCGAAACGTTGGCCGGCGTCCCATTCTTCTCCGGCCTCGATGCGGCCACGCTCGAGCGAGTCGGACGCGGGATGCGCACCCGGCGCTTCCGCCGCGGCGAAGTCATCTTCCACCTCGGCGACCCAGGTGACGCCTTGTTCATCGTCATGACGGGTGCGATCAAGATCATGCTTCCCTCCGACGCCGGGGATGAGGCCATTCTTGCAACGCTTCGTCCGGGCGACGTCTTTGGTGAGCTCGCCCTGCTCGACGGCGCGCCGCGATCCGCCACGGCGGCGGCCCTGGAGCCGACCGAGACGCTGATCCTGCCGCGAGGCCAGTTCCGCGAGCTGCTCGCAACTGAGCCGGCGATCGTCGATGCCCTGCTGGCGTCGCTCGCCTCAGAACTCCGCCGACTCACGAATCACGTCGAGGAGCTGCATTTCCTCGATATCACCGGCCGACTCGCCTCGCGTCTCGCCCGCCTGGCGACGGAATCGGGGAAGAAGCTCCCGGATGGCACGATCCGACTGCGAGCGCCGCTGACGCAGGGCGACCTCGCGGCGATGATCGGCTGCACCCGGCAGAGCGTGAACAAGCTTCTCGGGATGTTCACCGACGACGGCCTGATCCGCCTCGACCGGGACAGCATCGTCGTGCTTGATCTCGAGCGACTCCACCGGGCGGCCCGCCGCTGACGTCAGGGCGGAGCGGCCCGCGTAATCTCGGTGAGGAGGATCTGGGCCGCAGTGAGGGCCGCGCGGAGGCGGCCCTGGGGTCCACCGAGGAACGCCAACCGACGTTCTCGGTGCACGCGATCCGGCAGCACGACGACGACGGTCACGGCCGTGTCGTCGCCACGTGCGCGGACCCTGATCCCGATCCCGACGTCGGACCCTCCGACCAGCTTGGCGTTGTGAGCCAACGCCTCGAGGCCATCCGTCGGACTGGTTGGCGAATCGCCGCCGGCATCGACCGAATCGGCGTGATTGGCGGCCGCCGGTGCGTCCGCCGCAAGCGTCTCCGCAAGCCTGAGCCAGTCGCGATCGCCCAGCAGCGTCGCGAAGGAACCACCGGTCGCGACCTCGACGCACGAGAGCGTCCAGCCCCGATCAGTCAGCGCCGCCCCGATCGCATCCGCCCACGTGGTCTCGCCCTCCGCCCAGATGTGGCTTCCGAGGAGCTCTCGAACGTGCGCGGCGGTCGCCTCGACGAGCGCGTTCGCGGAGCGTGGCCCGGAGCCGCCTGGGCCGGCCGCCTCGCCTTCCGGACGAGCTGAGATCCGGACGTCGACCGCCTCCGCGCGGGCGTAGGTCGCGACGATCGGGTTGGGGGCCCGAAGGAGAGCCTCTCCGAGGAGATCGGCAACGGCCGATTCGCCAATTCCAGCCAGTCGGAGAGTCGTCGTCGCGGTGTCGCCGCCCGCGCCGAGGTCGCGGAGCCGCGGAAGCACCTGCTCGAGCCAGATGGGACGCATCTCGCGCGGTGGGCCGGGGAGTGCCACGATAAGACGCCCGCCCGGGCGGGTGACCCACCAGGCCGGGGCCGTTCCGTTCGCATTCGGGAGGGCCTCGGCGGACGGGATGAGCCACGCCTGTTTGAGGTTGATCTCCGGCATCGCCATGTCGCGCCTGGACCAGAGGCCACGAAGCCAGGATTCGAGTTCGGGATCGACGACCGGCGTCTCGCCCGTGACGGTGGCGATCGCCTCGCGCGTGAGGTCGTCGGGGGTCGGGCCGAGGCCACCCGTCGAGACTGCGAGATCGGCGCGCTCCAGCGCTTCGGCGAACGCGTGGATGACGGCATCGAGATCGTCCGGCAGCGCCTGGATCCTCGTAACGGTGATCCCGAGGGCGGTCAGGCTTCGTGCAAGCTCGCCGGCATTCGTGTCGCGGGTCTCGCCGACCATCAGTTCGCTGCCGATGCTCAGCAGTTCTGCGGACAAGAGCGGTCGAGACCGAACCATCATCGCAGCGTATCGCAGCGGCAATGGTCGAGCCGCTCGATCCAGGCAGTACCATCGGACGAACCTATATGCGACCTTTGCAGTGTGCCGGACGATCGTCAGGCGACCGACGCTCGCGAGACGGCACGATGGGGCGTGACGGGATCCGGCGGAGGTGCCGAGTGAGCGAGATCGAGCAGAGCGGGTTCTTCGAGTTCGATCGCTGGCTGGGTCTCGCCCGGCGGACGCGCGAGCTCTTGGCCGCCGCGGTCGACGATGGCGGGCTCCCAGCCGGCGGCGCGGACTACTTGGCCGATCGGACCCTTCCACATGTCGAGGGCGTCCAGGTCGGATTCCTGGGCTGGCTCCGCGCGGATACGGCGGGCATCGCTGAGCTCCGATTCCTGCTCAGCCGCGTCGCCTCGACCCGGGTCGAGCCGGCCCTGGACGAGCCTGAACGACGAGCGGCGGCCGCGGAGGAGGCCATGGAGCGGACATTCGCGCTCCGTGCCGGGCGTCCCGCTCGCTCGCTGCAGACCCCCGAGCCGTGGAACCTCGCCGCGCTCGCTCACGCGCGCGTCGTCTTGGCCTTCCTCCCGCGGATCCCCGACGAGGACGTCCGCTACCCGTCCGGCCGGCGTACGTATGCCGATATCGCCGCCCCGCGGGGACCGGCGGAGCTCGCCGGCCGCCTCGACGAGCTCGAGCGCCAGCTCTGGCGCACCGCGGCCGGACGGACGCCGGACCCCGGGAATCCGGAATTCCGGCGCGCGTATGGGTTCTTCGATGCAGCCGACCGGCTCGGAATGGGGGCATTCGGCGGGCCGGCCTGACGTCGCTGGTATGATCGGCGCGTCCCCCAGAAGGACGCACGGGAGCCCACCCTGGACGAGTCGCAACCGACCGCACCCCGCGCCAACTCCACGCCCTCGCCTGAGTCCGAGCCCTCGCCGGCCGACAGCGGCGCGATTCCCGGGCCCGACCCCGCCGTGCCTCCCGCCGACCCACCCGGCCTCCGCGCGCAGATCGGGGAGACCGGGAACTCTGCGGCTCGTCTCGTCGGTGCCCACGTCGAGCTAGCGAAGGCCGAGCTTGGCGAGGTCCTCGAGGAGGTCAAGCGGGTATCGATCCTCGGCGGGATCGCCATCGGCGCTGCGATTGCTGCCGGCCTTCTCGTCACCGTCGGGACGCCTTTGTTTCTTGGCGAGTGGATATTCGGCTCGATCGGTTGGGGGCTCCTGCATGGGCTGCTCGTTTTCGCCGCGGTCGCCATGGCGGCGATCACGATGGCGCTCGATGGCGGACCGGCTGCCGTTGGCCGGGGTTTCGCGGTCGGACTCATCGCCGGCGTGTTGGTAGGGCTCGTCCTCGGCGCGGGCCTGACGAACAGCGCCTGGGCGCTGGTTGGCGATTCGCTGTTGCCGCTCAGCGACCCCGGTCCCCGGCCCCTTGCCGCGGCACTCGTCGTATTGCCGGTGGCCGCCGCCGTTCTCATCGGTCTGATCAGCCTGGTCCAGGCGCTCCGCCGGCCCGCCGCTGAGGCAGGACTCCGGGCGCCGGCCGCGGGCGAGCGTGTGCCCGTCGCCCTTCCGACCGCCATCTACGTCGGCTGGCTCTCGGCGTTCATCTACTCCTACAGCACACGACTGGTCTGGCCGGAGCCCGCGATCATCGGGGTCGGCGTCGGCGGGTTCGTCGCCTCGCTCGTGATCCTCGTCCTCCTCAGTGGTTGGCGTCCCGGCCACGCGCTGACCACCGGGCTGGCGATCGGAACGGTCCTGGGCACGTTCCTGGCCGTGCTGACCGCGCTTGCTCTCGGCCCGCGAGTCAGCGCGGCGGTCGGCCTGGCGGTCGGCCTGGCCGTCTGGATCGCGGTGGTGGGCGCAGATGTCGCGAGGCGCGGCGTCGACGGCGAAGAGCTCATGAAGCGGTTCACCCCCCAGAAGACGATCGACATGACGAAGGAGACGATCGAGTGGGTACAAAAACGGATGCCGCTCTTGCGCAGGTCGTAGCGGCCCGCGCCGACTTCGCTGATGAGCTGGACCGGCTCGAGGCCTCCGGCCGGGCAGCTGTCGATATCCCCGCCAAGGTTCGGCGCGAGCCGGTCAAGGCCGCCGGGGTCGTCGCCGGCGCCGCGTTCCTCGCCGTCGGTGGCCCGAGGCGGCTGTTTCGGCGGGCCAAGCGCGCCGTCCTGGGCAAGGAGGAGCCGCTCCCCGAGGCGCTGCTGCCAGATGAGATCGAGAAGGCAGTCAGGCGGCTCGGGTCGGACGGCGAGCACGTTCGCGGCACGCTCGAGCGGGAGTTCGCGAAGTACCTCAAGGAACACGACAAGGAACGGAAGCAGGAGGGGCTGAGGGCCGCGGCGGCGACTCTCGCCGTGACCGCGCTTCGACCGGCTGCGGCCCGCGTCGGCTGGAACCTCGCCGATCGGGCGCTCCACCCGAATCCGTCAGCGTTCAAGGAACAGATGGAGCGGCTCCTCGCCCGCCGCGGCGAGCAGGGCGAGGACAGCGGCGACGAGGGCGGCCCGAGCGGCGGCGCCGGGCTCTAGGAGCCGTCTCACCCCGGATTCCGCATGGCGTGTTCGACCACGATCAATTCGTCGTATCGGCTGGCGGAGCCGGTCCCCAATCATCTTCAGATTCTTTTCAGGAAACGCTCACGCCGTTTGGCCAGGGCGGCGGTACGGTCACGGAGACGCTTCGAACACTCACGAAAGGAGCGAGCACCGTGATCATCCAGGTCGTCAACTTCAACCTCAAGGACCTCAGCGACGCCGGCTACCGAAGCGCATGCGACGGGTTGGCCCCGGAACTCGCCCGGGTTCCCGGACTCGTCTCGAAGGTCTGGCTGGCCGACGAAGCTACGAACACCTACGGCGGCGTGTACACGTGGGTCGACCATCAGGCAATGGACGCCTTCGCCCGAAGCGACTTCTTCAAGGCGTTTGCGACCAATCCGAACTTCGCGAATATCACCTCGAAGACGTTCGGAATCCTGGATGGCCCAAGCCAGGTCACCCGAACCTCGATCGCGGTCGCGGCCTGATTGACGCACCGCGCAGAATCAGCCGATGACCGTGACCATCCGCCAGCTGATCGACGAGCAGGCGACCGGCCTGGCCGGGCGTGTAGACGAGATGGACGTCCTCCGCCGGTTGCTCGGCGAGGGCGGCCCTCTCGTCGTGTTCGTCCATGGCATCGCCGGCATCGGCAAGTCGGCTCTCGTCGAGGCGTTCGGGGTCGAGGCGCGGGCCGCCGGGGCGACGGTCCTCCGACTGGATTGCCGCTCGATTGAGCCAACCGAGCGAGGGTTCCTCACGGCGCTCGAAGGCAAGACGGGCGGCGAGCTGGCCACCGCGGAGGCCGCCGCGACGCGGCTTGACGGGCTCGGTGAACGGGTCGTGCTCGTTCTCGACACGTATGAACTCGCTCGGCTGCTCGATCCATGGCTGCGCCAGGCGTTCGTGCCCGCCCTATCCGACAAGGTCCGGATCGTGCTGTCGGGCAGGGAGCCGCCGATGACCGGGTGGCCGACCGCCCTGGGCGGACTCTTCCGGGGCCTTGCGCTCGAGAACCTTCGCCGCGATGAAGCCGAGGATCTCCTCAGGCGGGCCGGCGTCCACGACGGCGATGCCGACCGCATCTACAGGCTCGCGCGCGGACACCCGCTGTCGCTTCGGCTCGCCGCGTCGGCCTTGGCCGAGCGACCGGGAGTCAGTCTCGAGGCGGTGACCGTCAAGGCGATCGTCGAGGGCCTGACCGATCTCTACCTCGGTGGCCTCGACCCGAAGACCCGCCTGGCTCTCGATGCCGCCTCGGTCGTCCGCCGGCCAACCCTCTCGCTCCTGGCCGCAATGCTCCCGGAAACCGCTCCTCAGGATGCATTCGACCGTCTGCAAACGCTGCCGTTCGTGGAGCTCGGCGACGACGGTCTCGTCATCCACGACACGGTTCGCGAGTCGATCGCGGCCCTGCTCCGCTCGTCCGATCCGGCGCGTTCCAAGCGATATCGGGCGGCGGCCTGGCGCGAGCTCCGCGAGGAGGTCGCCCACGCTCCGCAGCACGAGATGTGGCGCTATACCGCCGACCTGCTTTATATCCTCGAGAACCCGATCGTCCGTGAGGCGTTCTTTCCGACGACCGACCACCTCTATTCCGCCGAGGCCGCCCGACCGGCGGACGGCCCGGCGATCTCCGAGATCGCGAGACGACACATGCCGCCCGCCTCGGCAAGCGTGATGGAGGCTTGGTGGCGTCTCGCTCCGGAGGCCTTTCGCGTCTTGCGGGACCGGCTCGATACGGTCGCCGGCTTCTACAACGTGTGCGAGATCGACCGCGTGAGCCACCGACTCGTCGGCGAGGATCCCCTCCTGGCAAGGTGCTGGGACCACCTCCGGCGGAATCCCGTGCCACCCGGCCAGCGTGTTCTGTTCAGCCGGGCGTGGCTGTCCCGCGACTACGGCGAGGCGCCTTCTCCGGTCCAGGCCGCCAGCTGGCTCGACATCAAGCGCCTCTACATGGAAATGCGGCCGACGCTCCGGCGGATCTATTCGATCGTCCAGGACGCCGCGACGTACGGCCCGATGGTGGCCCCGCTGGGTTTCGAGTTGCTTCCCGGCGACCCCATCGAGTTCGATGGCGTGCCGTACTACGCCACGCAGAACGACTTCGGTCCCTCGTCAATCGACGGTTGGTTGGCCAAGCTCGTCGCCGCCGAGATCCAGGTCGAGGACGACTCGATCCTGGATCTCGCTCAGCATCAGCTCGTCCTGGACGGGCGGCGGGTCGACCTCACGAAGCTCGAGTTCGACGTGATCAGCTATCTCCAGCAGCGCCAGGGCCTTGTCGTGGAGCGAGCCGCGCTGCTCCGAGACGTCTGGGGATACGAGTACACCGGCGGAAGCAACGTGATCGAGGCCAACGTTCGCTCGCTCAGGCGGAAGCTTGGTGACCGCGCGGGCTCGATCGAAACCGTTCGGGGGCTCGGCTACCGCTTCATCGGATAGTCGGGAGCCGGTACCGGCCACGGCTCCTCCCAGCCCAATCTGGCCAGAATTGCACCCGGCGACCGTTAGCGCATGTAGACCGGCATGGACGGGACCGAATTTGCCGACGTTAGCCTTCAGCGGCATACAACAGGCGCTCGTGCTGCACAAACCGCAACCCGACCTCCGCTAAGCGTCTCCCCGTGCAACTTTGGCCAGTTGCAGAGACGGCCGCGGCGCGCGGACCCGCACCACGGCCGGGGACGCTAGACTCGCGGCGGGCGAGTGGCGGAATGGCAGACGCGCCGGCCTTAGGAGCCGGTGCCGCGTGAGCGGCGTGTCGGTTCGACCCCGACCTCGCCTACCAATCAATGTATCTGTATCCAACGGCCCTGCATAACTGGCCGGTCACCGGAGCAGAGCCGCAGAGTCCAGGCGTTCGATCGCCCGGGCGATCCCGCCGTAGGTGCGCGTCGAGCCGGCGGAAATAGCCCGCGTCGCCGCGGGACCCCCGCGAGCGAGCGCGAGCCGGGAGCAGCAGGCCCGTGGTCCGCGGCGTCGGTTCAACGGACGCCGCGGCGCCCCCGAGCGTCTCGAACGTGGCCAGCGAGATCGTCATCGTTTCCATCATCTTCAAGAGCGCGGCCAGGTCCTGTCACGTTGCAGGCAAGTTTGAACACTCGGGGCCTGGGGGTGATCGATGGGACAGCGCGACCGCCCAAGCTCGCCTCCGGCAAGCCGGCGCGCACGAGGAGCCATCGATGCACCGCTCACGCGTCTCCGTCATGGTCGGCTTCGCCCTGGCACTGGGCGCCTTCTGGCCGGCCAGCACCCTCGCGGTCGCGAAGCCCGAGGTGTTCGGGCCGTTCGTGGACACCTACACGTTCGTCGGCTTCGACTGCGGCGACTTCCAGATCGAGATCTCGGGCACGTCGACGACAACGTTCATCGTCTCGCTCGACGCCAACGGTGACGTGACCAGGATCGTGATGCGCGTACGGGCCCCGTATGACACGCTCACGAACACGACGACCGGCAAGTTCGTTGTCAACCGCGGCGAGTTCCAGGAGACCCTCACGCCCATCCCTGGAACCGACCAGTTCGAGAAGTCGATCAGCGGCTACCGCTACTTCGTGAACGTGCCCGGCGAAGGGGTCGTCCTGCGTGACGTGGGGCGCATCACGTACGGCGACCTCGAGCAGACGATCCTCCTGTGGAAGGCCGGCAAGCACGATATCGAGTACGACGCCAACCTCCAGCCCCTGTTCTGCGGGCTCCTTGGCTGACGCGTGCGGTCGGGCGCGGTGACGGCTACCCGATTGGCCGCCCATACTCCGCCGATGCGCGGGACCTCGGTGGTCGGGGTGGTCGTCATCGCCTTGGGTCTGGCGGGCTGTGCCGGGTCGGGGCCTGGGGCCATAGCGTCCGCGCCAGCGTCCGTCGCGGCCCCGTCGTCGACGGTCATCGCCTCGGCCCCGCCGTCGACGGCCGCCGCCTCGGCGTCGACCGGCCCGCTCGGCTACGCCCACTACCCTGCCGTGGAGTACCCAGCCGGCACGTATGTCACCAGGGCCTTCCAGCCCGCGTTCACGGCGGAGATCGACACGGACCTCGGGCTTCTCTACGGCGGCGACGAGGAACGGTTCGTGTTCATGGGCCAGGACAAGAACGCGCCCGTGAACGCCGACCAAGAGTGGGATGTGATGTACCTCGACCGGGTCCTCGACCCGGTCGGGCAGCGGACGGTCGAGCCACTGGACGGCGATCCGCTCGCCTGGTTCGAGCAGCATCCGAGGTTCGAGGTCGTGTTCGGATCGCGCCAGGACCTCGACGTCGACGGCCATCCCGCGCGTCAGATGGACCTGCTACCTGCCGATCCGGTCCAGTGCGGCAGCCACCACCAAAACCTCCAGTGCGTGCCCGTCGGCTACGGTCCGACGGAAGACGAACCGTTCGTCGTGTTCGACGGCTCGCGGTTCCGAGTGGTCGTCGTCGAGTTCGAGGGCACGCCGATCCTGTTTACCTACCAGGCCGCAGACGACGCGCGGTTCGCGGACCGATCCGGCGTCTTCGATCGCTGGGTCCGCTCGGTCGACTTCCAATGACGGCCTCGGTCGCCGCCGACGCCGTCATCCGATGGCTGATCGCCGGAGACGAGGCGATCGGCGAGCTCCGCGTTGGGTCCTCCTCCCGCACGGACCTCGTGGTGAGGGCGCGATCCGGCGATCCCGAGGCCTTCGAGACGCTCATCCGTGCTGCCGGCGACCACCTCCTCGCCGTCGCCCGCAAGATCCTGCGCGACCCGGACGCGGCGGAGGACGCGCTCCAGGAGGCCGTGATCCGCGCATGGCGCCGCCTGCCGCAGCTGCGCGATCCGGACAAGTTCGACAGATGGCTGTACCGGATCCTCGTCATGGCCTGCTATGCCGAGGCGAACCGGAGCCGTCGGTTCCGGAGCCATGTCCGGAAGATCTCGCCGGTCGAGGTGGGTCGCGACATCGCGGCGACGCTCGCCGACCACGAGGCGCTGTCGCAGGCGTTCCTCGAGCTCAGTCCGGCGCATCGCGCGGTGGTCGTCCTCCACCACGTCGCCGGACTGCCGCTCGTGGAGGTCGCGCGGATCGTCGGCGTGAGTCACGGGACGGCGCGCTCGCGCCTCCACTACGCGCTGCGGTCCCTGCGATCGGCGCTCGAGGCGCTCGACCGGGACGGCCCGGAGGTGCGGCGGTGAGCGGCGCGAGCCCAGTCCGGGGCACGCCGGGCGACCTCGACGCGCGGGCCCTCGCCTGGCTGACCGCGCCCGAAGGCGCGAGCTCGCGGCGCGTGCTCGACGCCACGTTCGCCGACCTTGCCTCGATCCGGCAGGACACGTGGCGGCCGTGGACGCCGCTGCTCGACGCGCTTTCGCGGCCGGCCTCGGTCGAGGTGCCCCGCTGGGCGTGGATCGCGGTAGCGCTGCTCCTGCTGCTGGCGATCTCGATCGCGACGGTCACCGTGGCGAGCCGGGTCCGACCGTGGCTCGACCGGCTCACCGCGCTGCCCGCGGAGCCGGCCGCGCTCGCCGACGTCGAGTGCCCGGGGGCGTTTGCCGCCGCAGGAGAGGTTCGATGCCGGATGGCCACCGTGCCACAGCGGCACGAGCTGTCGTCCGGGCCGAGCGTCCGGGTGCTTGTCGCCGAGTTCCCGACGAGCGGGGCCGCGGCCCTGCCGGGCGCCGAGCCGCTCCTGACGCCGATCTCGCTCGACCCGAGCGGGGAGCGGACGATCGTCGACCTCGCGTCCTCGGCGCGCGGGATTGGCCGGCCGGTGATCGGGGTGGCCGCACGCGGCACCGGGGGGTCGGAGCCGTCGCTGGCTTGCCCGGAGCTGGAGACGGTGGCGACACCAGGGGATCCCGCGGAGATGGCCGGCGCCGCGTGGCGGGGAACGCTGGCCGACGCCGTCCGGGGCTGCCGGGAGCGGCTCACGGCGGCAGGCATTGATATCAACGCATTCGGGCTCGCCCAGCAGGCCGCGGATCTCGAGTCGATCCGCAAGGCGCTCGGCGTCGAGCGCTGGCTGGTGCGGACCTTCGGCGACGACTCGCGTCTCGCCCTGGAGCTCATCCGCCGCTACCCCGATCACGTCGCGGGCATCGTGCTGGTCAACCCATCTTTCCCGGGCGAGGATCCGGCGCAGGTCGCGCAGGAAGCGGTGCCGGCGTCGATCGAGGCGTTGACGGCCCTGTGCGACGCGGACCAGTTCTGCGCTGGCAGGTACGGCCGCCCGAGCGACGCCTATGGCGCCGCGATGCGTGGGGAGGACGCCGCCCTCGTCGCTCGCGCGGTTCGCTCGACGCTGGCCGGGTCCACGACGGCCGCCACCCTGCCGTCGCATCTCGACCGGGTCGCCGCGGGCGACATCGCCTGGGCGTCCGACCTGCTGCTGGCGCGGGGCTGGTGCCTCGGGTATCAGCTTGCGTGCTCACCGGTGACCGGGTGGACAGGCGGCGGGGAGCTCTCGACCGTCTGTCTCGGGCGCCTGCCGCCCGCCGCGGCCCCGCCGGCGGTGACCGCGGACGATCCCTTCGGGGTTGCCGGCCTCATTGCGGCGGATCCCTGGGACGCGATCTGTGATGCGTGGGTCGGCGATCTGCGTGATGCGTCAACGATTCGGTCGGTGTCTACTGACGTCCCGGTCGTCGCGATCGTCGCCGGCGTCGACCCGTTCCATGCGCCCGCGGCCACGACGGAGGGGATGCGCGATCTCAGCCGAAGCGTCATCCGCGCCGCACCGTGGACACCCGAGGGCGCGAGCGGCCCGTGCGTCACGGCGGGCGACACGGCGTGGGTCGACGACGAAGTGGCGTCGCTTTCAGCGGAGTGCCCGCTCGTCGCCCCAATCCCCTTCGTGGACGCGCCGTAGGGTTCTAGGCTCCTCGCGCCGTCCTGCGAAAAGATGCACCACGTTGCATCCATATACGCGAACGGTCTCTGGGTTCGGCCTTAGGAGCCGGTGCCGCGTGAGCGGCGTGTCGGTTCGACCCCGACCTCGCCTACAACTTCGACGGCTGGCGGCTGCTTGGCTCCGACCCTTCCGACGGGCGTAGACTCGGGGCAATGAACCCTGTTGCTGTCGCAATCGCGCTTGCCCTGAGCGTGTCGATCGGACGCATTCTTGTCATGCGCCGGTGGTCGCACGGAAGCATTGGAACCGATCGTGCCGCGTTGCTGTGGTCAGCCTGGCTTCCTGTTGCGATCGTCGTCTACTCCGGCGCTCGCCAGCAGCTTGGCGTCTTGACGCTTGTCATCGCGGTCGTCGTGGGCGTGATCCAGTTCCTGACGATGCGATATCTGATCCGCTGGTTCGAAGGGGTGTCGCCCCGGCCTAATAGGTAAATCTCAGTACAGACATGCATCGGGGTCACCGGCCTAGACTCCGCCCGCCCCCCGGCACCCGCCGCCGGCCTCGACGAACTCGCGTGGGCACCCCGCGCTCGTCGAGGCTGGCGCGACCGGCGGGCGAGTGGCGAAGTGGCAGACGCGCCGGCACTCGCTGCGTTCGTCCCGGTCCGTACCCCTAGGTCGTGCCCACCGTCGGCAATACGACCACGTAGAAGTACACGAAGATCGCCAGGCCGACCAGGAAGATGATCGGCCACCACGCGATGAGTGTTCGTTTCGTCCGCTTGTCCATCCCGTTTTCTTCAGTCCCCGATGCCGCCAAACCAGCCGCTGAGAAACGTGGTCGCGATCATCCCAACAAGGATGACGATAACCCCGAGGACGACCCAGAACCCGAGCCGGCTCGCTGACGTGTCGCCCGTGCGACTCGCATAAAGCATCACGCCGGCCGCGACACAGCCCACGAGGAGCAAGCCTCCGACAAAAGCGATGACCGGCGCGTTCACGAGATGAGTCTACGGAGCAGCCGCCCCTGAGCGGCGGCCTCGCCCGGCGACCCGCCCTATACTTCCCCGGCGATGAACGTCACAGCCACACCGGCCCCGAAGAGCTCCGTCATTCTCGAGGTCGAGCTCCCCGCCGAGCGCCTCAGCCGCGCCGTCGACGAGGCGGTCCGCGCCCTCAGCCGCCGGACCCGCGTCGCCGGTTTCCGGCCCGGGAAGGCCCCGCGACCAGTCCTCGAGCGAGTCCTCGGGCCTGGAGCCGTCCTCGACGAGGCCGTCGACCGCCTCGTCCAGGGGGCTTACCGCGAGGCACTGATCGAGCGGGCGATCCTGCCGCTCACGAACGCCGACGTCGAGATCGTCCAGGCGGAAGAGGGCAAGCCGCTCATCTTTAAGGCGACCGTCCAGGTCCGCCCGGAAGTCGAGCTCGGCGACTACAAGAACTTCAACTTCGAGCCGGAGATCGAGACGATCGATGACGCGAAGGTCGATCGGGTCGTCGAAGAGTTGCGCGACCAGAACGGAACCCTGGCGCCTGTCGAGGACCGTGGTGCCCAGAAGGGTGACTACGCGGTTATCAAGTTCGAGGGTAGCCACGACGGCGTCCCGTTTGATGGGGGCACGGCAGAGCGGATGCCGCTGATCATCGGCGAGGACCGGCTCATCCCGGGGTTCGAGGACAACCTCGTTGGTCTAGCGGTGGGCGACAAGAAGGCGTTCGACATCACGTTCCCAGACGACTACATGGAGAAATCGCTCGCCGGCAAGGGTGCCCACTTCGACGTCGAGCTCCGGGAGCTCCGAGAGAAGGTCCTGCCTGAGGCCGACGACGACTTCGCGCGGTCGATGGGCGACTTCACGGACATGGCGGAACTCCGCACGGGAGTCAAGGAACGCCTGGAGCGGAATGCCCTGGACAAGGCGCGCCACCAGTTCGCCGACAAGATCATCGACTACGCGGTCGCGAACGCGACGCTCGACCTGCCCGACATCCTCCTCGACCAGGAGGTCGAGGTGATGCACGACGAGTTCCGGACATCGATCCTTCGCCAGGGCATCGACGAAGCGGCCTATCTCAAGGTCACGGGCAAATCGGAGGCAGACCTTCACGCCGACTTTCGGCCCGATGCGGAGAAGCGCGTCAAGGTCCTCCTGATCCTGTCGAAGGTCGCCGAAGCCGAGGGCGTCGAGATCTCCGACGCGGACGTCGATGCCGAGGTCGAGCGGGGCCGGCAGCGCTACGCCGGCGACACCAAGCTCGCCAAGTACTTCGAATCCGAGCGGGGCCGGAGCTTCATTCGCTCGACGCTGCGCCGCAGCCGGACCGTCGAGTATCTCGTCGATCAGTGGCTCGCTGCCCATCCCGAGCACCCGGCCCTGCCCCACGTCGAGGACGGGCCGAGCGGTGCCATCGACAGCCCCTCGGCCGAGGCATCGGCCGAGATCGACGCCACAGATCCGGAATCCCTCGGTGGCGACGACCACGACCATGACCATGACCACGACCATCACCACCATCACGAGCCGGCGCCCGCCGGCTGACCCCGTCCACTACTCTCTTAATGCCGTCAGAACTCGGGAGACCCCAGATGCTCGTGCCGATGGTGATCGAATCCTCCAGCCGTGGAGAGCGCGCCTATGACATCTACTCGCGGCTGCTGCGGGAACGGATCATCTTCCTCGGCGATCAGATCGAGGACCATCTCGCCAACCTGGTCATCGCCCAGCTCCTGTTCCTCGAGTCCGAGGACCCGGAGAAAGACATCAGCCTCTACATCAACTCGCCGGGCGGCGTGGTGACGAGCGGGCTCGCGATCTACGACACGATGCAGTACCTGCGGGCGCCGGTCAGCACGATCTGCATCGGCATGGCCGCGTCGATGGCCGCGGTGCTGCTGGCCGCCGGGGCGAAGGGCAAGCGGTACGCGCTCCCGAACAGCCGGATCATGATCCACCAGGGGTCAGGCGGGTTCCGAGGCGCCGCCCCGGACGCCGTCATCCAGATGAAGGAGTGGGAGTTCCTCGTCCAGCGCAACCACGAGATCCTGGCCAAGCACACCGGCCAACCGCTCGAAAAGGTGCAGCAGGATACCAATAGGGACTATTTCATGGCTCCCGAGGATGCGAAGGACTATGGCATCATCGACGCGGTGTATTCGCTATCCGGTGATTCTCTGATCGCCCAGGCCCACGACGCCGGAATGTCCGGTGGCGAAGGGTCTGCAGCAGCCGCGGGCGAGACCCCCGAGACCGCCGACCCCGCCGCCAAGAAGTCAAAAGAGCCGTAGGACCAGGGACGAGACAGGGCACGTGACGTCGAGCAGCAGCTCCAAGGGACCCAAGGTCCCGTATCGGTGCTCTTTCTGCGGGAAGAGCCAGGAACAGGTCCGCAAGTTGATTGCGGGCCAGGGCGTGTACATCTGTGACGAGTGCATCAACCTGTGCCAGGAGATCATCGAAGAGGAGATGCTCGACCAGCCGAAGGCCAAGCCTTCGGTTGCGAAGCTCCCGAATCCACGACAGATCAAGTTCGCACTCGACCAGTACGTCATCAGCCAGGAGCGGGCGAAAAAGGTCCTCTCGGTCGCGGTCTACAACCACTACAAGCGGGTCAACGCCGGCCACGCGGTCGATGAGGTCGAGCTCCAGAAGTCGAACGTCCTGCTCGTCGGGCCGACCGGCTCCGGCAAGACGCTCCTGGCCCAGACCCTTGCCCGCGTCCTCGACGTCCCGTTCTGCATCGCCGACGCGACCTCCCTGACCGAGGCCGGCTATGTCGGCGAGGATGTAGAGAACATCCTCCTCCGGCTCATCCAGGCGGCCGATTTCGACGTTGCCCGGGCCCAGCGCGGCATCATCTACATCGACGAGATCGACAAGATCGCCCGCAAGGCCGACAACCCGTCAATCACCCGCGACGTATCCGGCGAGGGCGTCCAGCAGGCCCTCCTGAAGATCCTCGAGGGAACCGTCGCCAACGTCCCGCCCCAGGGCGGCCGGAAGCACCCCCACCAGGACTTCATCCAGATCGACACGACCAACGTCCTCTTCATTTGCGGCGGCGCCTTCGACGGCCTCGAGAAGATCGTCGAGGAGCGGGTGGGCCGGCGGTCGATCGGGTTCGGGTCGGAGGGGGCCATCGTCAAGGCCGATCGCGCACGGATCCTCGAGCGGCTGATGCCGGAGGACCTCCTGAAGTTCGGCCTCATTCCCGAGTTCATCGGCCGGCTGCCGGTGATCGTGACGCTGTCGGCGCTCACGGCCGACGATCTGGTCCGGGTTCTCACTGAGCCGAAGAACGCGGTGACTCGTCAGTTCCAGAAGTTCCTGTCGCTCGACAAGGTCGAGCTCGCATTCACGCCCGGTGCGTTGCGTGCCGCGGCGGAGGTCGCGCTCGATCGCAAGACCGGCGCCCGCGCGCTCCGCTCGATCGTCGAGGAATCACTTCTCGAGGTCATGTATGACATCCCGGAGCGGACCGATATCCGGAAATGCATCATCACCGAGGAGACGATCCGCCAGGGCAGGCTGCCGCTCCTGCTGACAAAGACGGATGTCGACAAGGGCGTCGACGAGACGAACTACGAAGAATGGCTCGCGGAGCGCGGCGAGACGGCGTAGGTGGGGGAGGCCAGCCCAGCCCCGGGGGACGAGCCGCCGGAATCGAACGACGAGGTACGCGCACGGCCCGCCGACGACCCGCCGAAGCTCGCCGGCGGTCACCCGGACGTCCTGATCGTTGGCGACGGCCTGAACATCCACGTCCGGCGCCTCGCGGCCGCGCTCGCTGAACGGGGACTGCGGGTTGACCTCGCGTGCTTCGAGGGAGGGCCGATCCAGGGCGTCCGAATACACCGCCTCGGGAGCATGCCGCCAGCCCGCGATCGGCGCTATTTGTTTGCGATCCCGGCTCTGGCCCGCCTGATCCGACGCACCCGTCCCGGCCTCGTCCATGCCAGCTTCGTTTCGAGCTACGGCCTCATGACGGCGCTCGCGACGACGCTCGTTCGGTCGACCGGGGTCCGCCCGCCTGTTGTCCAGTCGGCCCTCGGCTCGGACCTCCTCGTCGCACCCGGCCGGTCGCGGATCAAAAAATGGCTGGCGACGCTGACGCTTCGCCGGGCCGATCTCGTGACGATCAACAGCGCCAGCCTCCGGGAGGTCGTCGAGCGTCTGGCGCCCAAGGCTCGGACGCATCGCTTTGTCTGGGGACCGGAGCGTCACCTCCTGGAAAGCCCCCGCCAGCCGGAGCGGCTCGCCCTGAGCACCCGTCGCATGGAGCCGGACATGCGAGTCGATCTCGTCGTCGCGGCCTGGCGCCACGCTCGGGCGATGGCCCCGGCGGTCCTCGAGGGCTGGCGGCTGGTCGTGACCCACGAGGGCAGCCAGTCGGCGCGGGTCCACGAAGCGGCCGCCGACGATCCCACGATCGAGTTCGTCGGAGTCCTCCCTTACGACGAGCTCCAGGAGACGCTGCTGCGGGCACGAATCGATGATCTCGTCGCCGACGAGCGACGCGACGAGCGCGGCGCTCATGGACGCGTTCGCTGCGGGGCTCGTTCCCGTCGTCAACGCGATTCCGGGCACCCTCGAGTGGGTGGACGGGGAGGTCGGCGAGATCGTCAGTCGCGACCCGACGACCGACGAGCTGGCTGCCGCGATTGTCCGGGCGGCTGAGCGACCCGACGACCCCGACCGCGCCCGGGCCCGAGCGGCGGGCATCGTCTGGGAAGACGAAGTGCCCCGGCTGATCGCCGCCTACCAGACGCTACACGCGAGGCCTCGTCCGTCAGGCTGACTGATCCGCGCCGTTGCCCTCGGCTCCCCGCCACAGGGCATCGATCGATTGGGCTAGCTCCCGCCGTGGTCGCCAATCAAGGAACTCCGCGATCGCGGCGATGTCGGCCTGCTGCCAGGGCACCGCTGTCGAGCGCGTCGACGTCGCCCGATCCTCGGCGATCTCACCCTCAAACCCGGCCACGCCGGCTAGCGCCGTCACCAGGTCGCGCGCCTGGGTCGCCCGGCCGCTGCCGACATTGAGAACCCGCGGGCCAAGGCGTCCGGCCGCCGTCGCCGCTGCGCAGATCGCATCCGCGACATCGTCGGCGTCGACGAAGTCGCGGTGATCGTCAAGCGCGCCCAGCGAGATCCTGCGCTCGCCGACGGTCAGGGCGGCCCGCAGCGCGGCGACCGTCCGGCCCGGGAGGGTGTTGGCCGACATTCCGGAGCCGATCGGATTGAAGACTCGCAGGACGACCGCGTCGACCTCCTCCGCACGGCCGGCGGCGAGGGCGAGCTCCGAACCAGCGAGCTTCGTGAGGCCGTACATCCCGACCGGGTTTGACGGGGCTTCCTCGGCGATCGGCGTTCCGATCGGGACCGCCCCATACTCCGCCGACGATCCGACCTGTACGAGCCGGCTCCCCGGTACGATGTCGGCCATCGCCGCCAGCAGGTCAGCGACCAGCACGATGTTGCCGCGGACGAGCCGGCCGGCATCGCCGTCCGTGACGCCACTGCAGTTGATCACGACGTCCGGCCGCTCGCCTCGGAGCAGCCCGGCAAGGTCGTCGCGGCCGGCGGTCGACAGGTCAAGCCTGTGCCACCGCTCGTGTCGGTGACTCGCGGTGGGGTCGCCCGGCGATCGCGACACGAGGGCGACGTCGTCCCATCCTGCTGACCGCAGAGCGGCCCGGACGTGCGCTCCGAGGAACCCGCCCGCGCCGAGAACAAGGAGGCGGGCTGGAGTCACGCCGGGGGCAGGAACGTCGGACGAATCAGGTCGATATCGTTATTCGCGCGGTCGTAGTCCTCGGGCCGGCCGATGTCGAGCCAATGGCCGCTGAACGCATAGACGGCGGGGTGCTCGCCGCGGGCCAGCAGGTCGAGGACAAGCTCATCGAAGCCAAGCGGCCGACCGGGTTCGTACCGTTCAAGCGTCGTCCGCGACAGACCGTAGATGCCCATGCTGACCGAGTAGGACAGGACGGGCTTCTCGCGAAAGGCGACGATCTGCTCGTCGGCGACCTCGAGCACTCCGAAGTCGACGAGCACGTCACGGCGGTAGGTCCCGACGGTCAGCGGCGCCGTGCCGGCCGAATGCCGGCCGAGGAGGTCGGCAAAGTCGAGATCGGTCAGGATGTCGCCGTTCATCACCAGGAAATGCTCGGGCAGCTTGTCGAGATTGAGCACGACCGGACCCATCGTCCCGAGTGGCACCTCCTCTGTCACGTAATCGACGGCGATGCCCCACTGCGAACCGTCGCCCACATAGGCTCGGATCAAGGAGCCCAGGTACCCGATGGCGATCGTCGCCCGCAGGAATCCACGCTGGGCCAGCTGGCGGAGCACGATCTCGAGGATCGAGAACTCGTCTCCGATCGGGACGAGCGGCTTGGGCAACGTGGTCGTGTAGGGTCGAAGCCTCGTCCCGCGACCGCCGGCCAGGATCACGGCATGCACAGGGCGACCTGCGCAGGCATCGTGCTTGAGGGCGGATTCGTCATCAGACGTTGTACTCGGTCGACTTGTACGCGGCGAGGTTGGTGGGATCGGTGAACCAGCCGATCGTCTCGCGCAGCCCGTCCTCGAGACTCCACTGCGGGCTCCAGCCGGTCGCAGCTCTGAGGGCACGATTGTCGCAAAGGAGGCGCATCACCTCCGAGCGCATCGGGCCGGAAGCGCTGGTCCTCCTGGTTGAGCTCGATGTCTCGGTCCATCAAGCGGGCGATCGTCTCGGCCAGATCGCCGATCGACGTCTCGATCCCGGTCCCGGCATTCAGGACCCGCCCGACGACGTCGCCCGCGGGCGCCGCGCCGACGGCAAGGAACGCCGCGACGGTATCCCGGACGTAGCAGAAGTCGCGGGTCGGGGCGAGATTGCCGAGGTTGACCCGGCGCTCCCCGGCCGCGAGCTGGGTAATGATCGTCGGGATGACCGCCCGGGCCGACTGGCGCGGCCCGAACGTGTTGAACGGGCGGAGGGTCACGACGGGCAGCTCGAAACTGAGGTGGTAGCTTTCGGCCAGCTTGTCAGCGCCGATCTTGGATGCCGCGTAGGGCGACTGCCCCTGGAGCGGATGCTCCTCGGAGATCGGGACGGATCGGGCTGTGCCATAAACCTCACTCGTCGAGGTGACGACGACGCGGCCGGTGCCGAGGGTCCGCGCGGCTTCCAGGACGTTCAGCGTGCCGCTGACGTTCGTGTCGACGTACGACCGCGGGGCCCGGTAGGAGTAGGGGATCGCGATCAGCGCGGCGAGGTGGTAGACGACGTCCGCGTCGCCCAGGAAGTCGAGGACGGATCCCGCATCGCGGACGTCGCCGAGGACGACGTCGACGCTACCCAGGGTCTCCTGCGACAGGCGGTCGAGCCAGCCCCAGCTCCCGAACGAGTTGTACTGGGCCAGCGCCCGAACACTGTCGCCGCGAGCCACGAGGGCCTCGACGAGGTGCGAGCCGATGAAGCCGTCGGCACCCGTAACTGCAACGGTCGACAGAGTGGGTCCTCCCCGGTTGTGTATGGCCATGGCGCTGACTCGTCGCGCCGCGCCGTGTGGTCGCGCTCCTGACGCAGAGTAGCCGAAACGATGCCCCCGATCGAGAGACAGGGCGTGTTGCGCCTACCGGACCGGCGCGCGGGTGCACCGGCCGGCCAGGGGTTGATGTCATCGCTGCCGCCAACCTGTCGCGCGTCCGCCACAATCATTCCTCGAATGGACCACGAAGACCACGTTCGCCTGATACGCGACGGCGTCGAAGGGACCGGCCGGCGGTGGCTGGAGCTCGGGGCCGGGCGGGGCGCGTTCACGCTCGCCCTCGCTGAGCTGCTGGGGCCCGGTGGTGAGATCGTCGCGGTCGATCGCAACGCCGGCGACCTCCGGCAGCTGGCCTCGTCGATGGCCGCGCGCTTTCCTGCTACGAGGCTCCGTACGGTGAACGCGGACTTCACGGCGCCGATGTCGACCGACGGGCCTCCATTCGACGGGCTCCTAGCCGCAAACGCGCTCCACTTCGTCCGCGACCCGGCTGCCGTCATCGATCGGCTCCGGCCAATCCTCCGGCCCGCCGCTCGGGTCATCGTGGTCGAGTACGACAACGACAGCGGCAACCCGTGGGTCCCGCACCCGTTCTCGTACGGGCGTTGGGAGTCGATGGCGTCTGCCGTCGGCCTGGCCGACACGAGGCTGATCGGAAGCGTCCCGAGCCGCTTTCTCGAGGCAATCTACGCGGCGGCGAGCGAAGTCTCCGCCGCCGCGACCGCGTCGACGCCCGTGCTACACTCCCGGCCTCTCGGCGACGACCGGTAGGAGTAGCGCTTCCACGGCCACGAAGCGAGCGCGGGACGGTGTGAGCCGCGCGGGACCGGCAGCGTGAACGTCACCCGCGAGCCGAGACGCCTGGCGCACGATAGCGCGCCGAGAGGGCGCCGGAACCGGCCGGCCGCGATGAGCGGCACGACCCCTGCGCCGAACCAGCAGGTGGTACCACGACCCGTTCGTCCGCTGGACGAGCGGGCTCGTTGATTCATGGGAACCGAGAAGGATGACCGACACGACCGAAACGACCAGGACGACGATGGCGAAGGAGCTGCCAAAGGCCTACCGGCCGGCCGATTTCGAGGCTGCCATCTACGAGAGGTGGCTGGCGGCCGACGTCTTCGCGCCAGACGGCGCGGGGTCGCAGGCCGACCCCGACGCGGAGCCCTTCACGATCATCCAGCCGCCACCGAATATCACGGGCTCGCTTCATCTCGGGCACGCCCAGCGGACCGCTGTCGAGGACCTGATGATCCGGCATGCCCGGATGCTGGGCCGGCCGGCGCTGTTCCTGCCGGGCCTCGATCACGCATCGATTGCCGCCCAGTACGTCCTCGACCGGATCATCGCCGCCGAAGGGGAGACCCGCCAGTCGCTCGGACGCGAGCGGTACCTCGAGCGGATGTGGCGGTTTATCAACGAGACGCGCGAGGTCATGCTCGGCCAGCAGCGGCGGGTCGGCGGATCGTTCGATTGGTCGCGACTCCGTTTCACGATGGACGCGGTCTCGAGCCGAGCCGTCCGCGAGGCGTTCTTCCGCCTCCACCGCGACGGCCTCGCGTACCGAACCGAGGCCCTCGTCAACTGGTGCCCAGGCTGCCGGACGAGCGTGTCTGACCTCGAGGTGATTCCAACGCCGGAGACCGGCACCATCTGGACGATCCGCTATCACCTCATCGACGAGTCGACCGGGCAGCCCGCAGCCGACGCGACGATCGCCGTCGCCACGACGCGCCCGGAAACGATCCTCGGCGACACGGCTGTTGCCGTCCATCCCGACGATCTCCGCTACCGCGACCTCGTCGGCCGCAAGGTTCGGATCCCCTTCGTCGAGCGTGACGTGCCGGTGATCGCCGACGAGGCCGTCGAGCGCGAGTTCGGGACGGGCGCGCTGAAGATCACGCCAGCCCACGACAACGACGATTACGCCATCGGCCGGCGCCACGACCTGCCGATGATCACCGTCCTCGACGACACCGCGGCGATCGACGGGACCGGGACCCGGTACGACGGTTTGGATCGGTACGAGGCCCGGAAGGGGATCCTGGCTGACCTCGAGGCTCGCGGCGATCTCGTGAGCTCCCGGCCGCACGAGATGCTCATCGGTCGGTGCCAGCGCTCAAATGACGTCATCGAGCCGCGGCTCAAGACGCAATGGTTCATCCGGACCGCGCCGCTCGCGGAGCGGGCACTTGCGGCCACCCGGACCGGCCGCACCCGGATCCTTCCCGAGCGGTTCGTGAAGGTCTGGGAGCACTGGCTGACGAATATCCGCGATTGGAACGTCTCTCGCCAGCTGTGGTGGGGCCACCGTATCCCGGCCTGGTACTGCCCGGACGGGCACGTGACGGTGTCCGCGGCCGAGGGCGGGCCCACGACCTGCGACGTCTGCGGGCGGCCGGCGTCGGACCTGACCCAGGACCCCGACATCTTCGACACCTGGTTCAGCTCCGGCCTGTGGCCGTTCTCGACGCTGGGCTGGCCGGACGACACGCCGGACTACCGGCGCTTCTACCCGACGTCGGTGATGGAGACCGCCCACGAGATCCTCTTCTTCTGGGTCGCCCGGATGATGATGCTGGGACTGCACCTGACCGACCGCGAGCCCTTCCACACCGTCTACCTGTCGGGCCTGATCCGTGACGCCGAAGGCCTGAAAATGTCGAAGTCGAAGGGCAACGTCGTGGACCCGCTCTCGGTGATGGAGGAGTCGGGCGCCGATGCGCTCCGGTTCGCGCTCATCCACGGCGCGACGCCCGGGCTTGACCAGAAGTTCGGCCCGCAGAAGCTCGAAAGCGCCAGGAACTTCGCCAACAAGCTCTGGAACGCGACCCGCTTCGTCGTCGGGGCGCGACCGGAGACGATCGACCCGGCTTCGCCCCGCCTCTCGCCCGATCCTGCCCGTCTCGGCGCCGCCGAGCGGTGGATCCTGTCGCGGGTTGCCGCGACGACGGCCGAGGTCGACCGGGCGATGGCCGACTACGCCTTCGCCGAGGTGACTCGCGGGCTCTACGACGGCATCTGGTCCGAGTTCTGCGACTGGGGCCTGGAGTTCGCCAAGGTCCGGCTCGCGGACGGGGCGCTTCCCGCCGAGGTCCGCGAGGCAACGTGGTGGACGCTCGTCGAGGCGCTCGACGCATACCTGCGCCTGCTCCATCCGGTCATGCCATTTGTCACCGAGCAGCTATGGGGAGCGTTGCCGCATCGCGCCTCGGACCCGGAGCTGCTGATCGTCGCCCGATGGCCAGGGGTCGGCGAGCGCGACCTCGCCGCTGAGGCCCAGGTCGACGCGCTCGTCGAGCTGGTCCGTGGGCTACGCAACGCCCGAGCCGAGGCTCGTGTCGAGCCGTCGAGCTGGCTTCCCGTCGGGGTCGCCGTGCCCGAGGCGCTTGGGCCTGCCTTCGAGGCGCTCCGTCCAGCGATCGAGCGGCTCGCCCACGCCCGCCCGCTCGAGCGCTATCTGACGCGGGACGCGCTTCACGGGGCGATGTCGGAGGGTTGCCTGGCGGTGATCGTCGGCGAGATCGAGGCATTGATCGATGCCGCGGGCGGCAACGGCGCATCGGCCGACGCGGATCGGGCGCGGCTGGAGAAGGAGCTCGCCGACGCGGAGGGCTTCCTCGACGCGTCCCGCGCCCGGCTCGCGAACGACGCATTCACGTCCAAGGCTCCGCCTCAGGTCGTCGAGGGCGCGCGCACCCGCGAGGCCGAACTGGCCGACCAGGTCGAGCGGTTGCGCGAGCGCCTCGGTCGCTGACTCGCCGCGCGACGGCGGGCGGACCCAATAGGGATCCGCCCGTCCAATTACGACTAGCCCTTGACGGCTCCGCCGGTGATACCCCGGACGAAGTAGCGCTGAAGGGCGAAGAACACGACAAGCGGCAGGGCCATCGAGAGGAAGGCCGCGGCACCGAGAAGGTGCCAGCCGCTGCCGAGCGAGTTGACGAGGTTGGAGACCGCCAGCGGCATGGGCTGGTTCTCCGGATTCGTGGCGCCGATGTAGATCAGCGCGACGAGCAGGTCGTTCCACACGAACAGGAATTGGAAGATCGCCAGCGCCGCGATCGCCGGAACGCTCATCGGCAGGGCGAGGCGGAAGAACGCCGTCACCGGGCTCGCGCCATCGATGTAGGCGGATTCAAAGACCTCGCGCGGCAGGCCGCCCATGAAGTTCCGAAGGAGATAGATCGCGAACGGCAAGCCGTATCCCGTGTGGGCGAGCCAGAGCGCGAGGAACTGCCCGTTGATTCCGAACTGCGCGAACAGTCGCAGGATCGGGATCAGGGTCGTCTGGAGGGGGACGACGAGAAGGCCGACGACCGCCACGAAGAGCAAGTTGCGGCCTGGGAAGTCCATCCATGCGAAGGCGTACGCCGCGAAGGCGGCGACCATGATCGGGATGATCGTCGCCGGGATCGTGATGAACAGGCTGTTGACGAACGAGTCTCCGATGCCGCTCGTCCCCAACACCTCGATGTAGTTGTCGAGCGAGTACGTCGAGGGAACCCACCAGCCGGTCGTCGCGACATCGCGGGCGGATCGGAAGGAGTTGACCAGCAGGCCGATCGTCGGCAACAGCCAGACGATCATCAGCAGGATGACGGCGATGTGGACGCCGAACCGGCCGAACGTCCTGGACAGGCGGCCGCGCTCGCCGACCACGACGTCGCTGGTTGCCTGCGCTGCGGTCATCGGATGGCCTCCTGGGCTCGGAAGCGGCTGACGTTGAAGAGCATCACCGGGATGATCGCGAGTAGGAGGATCACGGCGAGGGCACTCGCTCGCCCGAACTCGCCGAAGCTGAACATCTCGTCGTACATGAGCTTGGCCACGACGGTCGTGTCGTATTGGCCGCCGGTCATGACGTAGACGATGTCGAAGGCCTTGAGGGCCGTGATGATGATCGTCGTGGCGACCACCGCGATCGTCGGCACGAGGAGCGGGAAGACGATCTTCTTGAACACCTGCCACTCGGTCGCCCCGTCGACCCGAGCAGCTTCGAGTAGCTCGGCGCTGATCCCCTTCAGCGAGGCGGAGATGATGACCATGGCGAAGCCCGTCCACATCCAGGCCATGACCACGATCAGGGCGATCGTGTTGAACGCCAGGGTATCTGTCTGGAGAATCGGGATCGGTCCGATCCCGAACAGCCCGAGAAACGCGTTCACCGTCCCGGTCTGGGTGGCTCCGGGCGGCCGGTACTCGTACATGAACTTCCAGATCACGCCCGCGGCAACCATGCTGATCGCGAGCGGGACGAAGATGATGGATTTGGCCACGGTCTCGTAGCGGACCCGGTCCACGAGGACCGCGATGATCAGGCCGACGCCGACGGTCAGCAGCGTCAGAACGACGACCCAGATGGCGTTGTTCCGAAGCGCGATGAGGCTCTCCGACGAGCCGAAGAACCAGACGAAGTTGTCGAACCCGACGAATTCAGTGCCGAGCTTGTCCTGGAATGCGCGGATGACCGTGCCGATTGTCGGAAAGACCAGGAACACCGCCACGAAGAGAAGCGCTGGCAGAAGCCAGAGCCACGGTCGGATCCGGCCGCGGAGCCGATCCGGCACGAAGCGGAGCACGAGCTCGGTCGCGTAGATGTAGCCGATGAGCACCGCGGGCACGCCGACCAACACGACGATCGCCGTCCCGAGCCGTGGATCCATCGTTCTCCTCCAGAAACGCGCGCAACGGGGAGCGGGGAGCGGACCGCCGGCCCGCTCCCCGCCTTCAGCTACGGATCACTGCGCATACGAGTCGGTTTGCACCTTGTCGAGGTCGGCAAGGATCGTGTCGAGCTTCGACGGATCCTTGACGTAGTCGAGGATCGCTGTCCAGAACGCCTGGTTCATGGCCGTCGGCATGAGGTCCGACGCGTCGAAGGCGAACACCTTGGCGTTCGTCAGGAGCTCGGCGGACCGCTTGGCGATGTCGTCCGGATAACTCGTGGCGTTCTTGTTGGCGGACAGGGCGCCGCCGATCTTGACCCAGATGTCCTGCGCTTCCGCAGTCACCAGGTACTTCATGAGGGACTTGGCTTCTGCGGTGTCGTGGAACATGCCGAACAGGTCGCCTGCGCCCTCGACGGCGCCGGTGAACTGCGGGTCGATGTCGGGGAACGGGAAGAAGTTGTAATCGGTGCCGGCTGCCGCCGCCTTGAAGGCGCCGAGGCCGGTGATGAAGCTGGCCTGGTGGTGGAAGACGCAGCCGGGCGGGGTCTTGAACAGGCCATCGCCGCCAACTTCGAAGTTGGTCGTGAGGACGGTGTTCGCGCCTCCGTCGGCATTCTTGATGACGTCACCGAAGGTCTCGAAGGCGGCCTTGATCTCGGGCGAGCTCCACTTGAGCGTGCCCTGCCACCACTGGTCGTACTTCTCGGGTCCTGCCTGGCGAAGGACGATGTCCTCGATCCAGTCCGTGCCCGGCCAGCCGGATGCGGCGCCGGACTCAACGCCTACGCACCAGATCGCATTGGCGTCGCCCTTGTTGGCCGTGGCCTGCGACTGGAGCTCGTCCCACGTCTTCGGCGGCGCCGATGACCAGTCATGAAGCTTGGGGTTGTACCAGATCAGGCCCTTTACGGCGGCCTTGATGAAGACGCCGGTGACCTTGCCGTCGACTGTCCCGAGCTCGACGAGCGCCGGCGCCGTCTCTTCCTTGTACTTGGCGATGTCGAGGACATCGTCGAGCGGCTTGAGCGAACCGCCCTTGGCGAATTCGGCCATCTGGCCTGGTCCCGGCAGGCCGGCCATGTCGGGCAGGACGCCCGACGCGACACCGGTCGTCAGCACCGCGTTCAGGTCGCGGGTGCCTGTGTACTTGACGGTGGTACCTGTCTGGGTCTCCCAGGGCGCGACCATCGCCTTGAAGGCTTTTTCCTCGTCGCCTCCCCAGGTGCCGATGACGGTGACGCTCTTGCCGGTGCCGCCCGAGCCGCTCGGGCTCGCGCAGGCGGCGAACACCATCGCCGCCGCACCCGCGATCGCGGCGACGCGGCGCCAGGAAGTGTTCCGCTTCTCCATCCGTGACTCCTTTCCCGGACCGCGGTTTCTGGCCGCGACCCATCTCCTCCATGCCCCCCACATCGGATCATTCGTTCAGGGCCCCGGTCCTTGTGCCTCCTTCTTGATCGCCGGGGCGGTCGAGGACCGCACGATGAGCTCGGTCGAGAGTAGCGTCCGGTCGGGGACCGGCCGCCCTGCGACCCGATCGAGCAGGGCCGTACCCGCCGCGACCCCGAGGTCGTAGGCGGGCAGGTGAACAGTAGTAAGTGGCGGATCGAAGAACGCGGCCAGCGCGATGTCGTCGAAGCCGACGATTGATATGTCATCCGGCACGCGCAGGCCGGCTTCGCGGATCGCGGCGATCGCTCCGAAGGCGACCACGTCGCTGGCAACGAACACTGCCTCGACCGCGCCTTGGGAGAGGAGCAACGCCATCGCCCGGTGGCCGCTGCCGGCATCGAAGGCGGCGTGAGCGACCAGCCGCTCGTCGAACGGCAGCCCCGCGGCCTCGAGGGCGGCACGATATCCGTCCAGACGCTGCTGGGCGGCCGTATACGTCAGGGGGGCATTCGTGATGCAGGCGATCCGCCGCCAACCGAGGCCGATCAGGTGCTCGACAGCCCGCATTGCACCCCCAACGTTGTCGATATCGACGCTCGGTGCCTCGATCCCGGGCAGCCAGCCCTGGAGCACGATCGGGAATCCGTCATGAGCGAGCTTCAGCAGTCCGTGGTCGTCGAATCGCGGTCCGGATACGACGATCCCGTCGGCGTGCTGGGCTCGCAGGAGCGAATCGTACGAGCCATGGACTGGGTCGAGCGGCTCGACCATCACCCGGAAGCCGGCCGTCCGGGCAGCCGACGCCAGTCCGCTGAGGGTCTCGGCCAGGGCGGCGTCACCAGCGACCTGCTCCGCCGACTGACGGAGGACGAAGCCCAGGATGTGGCTCATGCCGCCGGCCAGACCCCGAGCCGACGCGTGGGGGTGATAGCCTAGCTCGGCAGCGGCCTCGAGCACCCGCTCTCGCGTCGTCACGCTGATGTTCGTCCCCGGTCGGTCGTTGAGGACGAAGGACACGGTCGTGCGCGACACGCCCGCCCGAGCCGCCACATCAGCACTCGTGGGTCTCCTGCGTGCGATCGCCATTCAGCTCCGAGACCGGGCGGGGTCGTCTCGGGGCCCTCAAGCAGGGCCTCGCACCGAGCGACCGCTGGGGGAACTAACTCGCGTTAGTGACGCGTATTAGTACCCCGATCGGGAGGCTCCCGTCAACCCTTCATCCGGGATGCTTCGCCTCCGATCGCCAGTCCCATCTGGGTGGCATAGCGGGCAGCGATTCGTTGCGACGTAACGATGTCCGCTCGGCCTTCGCGGATGCCCGCGCTGGGTGGCCGCCCAGCGGTGACAAGGCCATGGAACGCCAATAGCTCCGCCTCGAAGGCCTCGACGACGGACAGGTAGCGTCGGTCCCGGCGGGCGTCGCCTTCGACCTCCGTGATCCTGAGCCGCGTCGCGGCGTGAAGCAGGTACGGCGAGGGGAATTCGAGTTCGAAGGTCGCCGCCTCGTACACGACGCGGACTTCCTCGCGATATGCCGCGTAATCCGGCAGGAAGTGCCAGCGAATCGAAAACCGGCCATCTTCAGGCAGACGTCCGCCGATCGCCACGGAAGGTGGCCACGCCGCCGCCGGCCAGGCGTCGACGGTATCGATGGCGGTCGGGTCGCCGGCGAATGCCCGAACCAGGGCCAGATCGTGGACGATGCTGCCGAGGACGACGTCAGAGTAGAGGCGGCCGATGTCAGCCCTCCCGACGGCCACGGTCCGGAGTCGATCCTCCTCGGCCCGAATCGCCTCAAGGATCCCGATCGGCACGTCTGTTGGAGGCGGCAGAAGCCGGGCGTGCGCCAGTTGTCGCTCGCTGCTCGGGTGGAGGACCGTGACCTCGATCGATCGGACCGGGCCGAAGCCGGTGGCCTGGCCGTCCATTCCTTCGGGACGGTCGCCGCGTGCGGCTGCGAGGGCCCGCACGACCGCCGGGTCATAGAGCTTCATGTAGCCGATCTGTAGTTTCCGGGCGGGATCCGCAGCGAGACGGGCCGCGATCGCGTCGGCCTCGGCGAGGGTCCAGGCGAGCGGCTTTTCCGCGAACACCGGCCAACCGCGATCCAGGCCGGCCAGGACGGCCGAGCCGTGCGAACCGGAGGTCAAGACGAGCAGGGCGTCGGCGTCGGCAGAGAGCAGGGCATCGAGTCCGTCGAAGCGGGCGCGCTCGGGCACCCGGTAGCGATCGCCGATCGAGGCGATCAGGCCGGGCGAGAGGTCGGCGATCGCGCCAATCGAATAGCAGTCGGCGAGCCGGTCGATGAGGGGCAGGTGGACGGCCTGGGCTACCGCGCCGAGGCCGAGAATGGCGACCCGCACACGCTCGGGCGCGGCCGTGGGCTCGGCGGGGGAGGCCATCGCCGCGGAGTATATCGGCCGCTTCCACACGCCCGGAGCGCAGGACGGACGGCGAGGCCATGCCGTAGGCTGCCCTCGATGTCCGACGACGCCGAGCCGAGCGCACCGCCACCGGAAGCAGCCAAGCCCGCCACGAAGTCACGCCGCACTGCCAAGCCAGAGGTAAGGCCGGATTCGGCCAGCCCGCGCGTGCGGGCCGGTCAGACGACGCGCAAGCATCCTGTGCTCAACCCGGCATTCGGCGCCGATTGGTGGCAGCGTGGCGTCGTCTACCAGGTCTATCCACGGTCCTTCGCGGATTCGAACGGCGACGGCGTCGGTGACCTGGCCGGACTGATCGACAAGCTCGACTACCTCAACGACGGCACGGAACGGTCCCTCGGCGTCGATGCGATCTGGCTGTCGCCGATCCATCCCTCGCCCGGGTTCGACGTCGGTTACGACGTCTCCGACTACGACGCGATCGATCCCGTCTTCGGGACCCTGGACGACTTCGACCGGCTGATCGCGGAGGCTCACCGGCGGGGGATTCGGGTGATGCTCGACCTCGTCATGAACCACACGAGCTCAGCCCACCGCTGGTTCGAGGAATCGCGCCGCGATCCGAACGGTCCGTTCGGCGAGTGGTATCTGTGGCGCGACGGGAAGCCGGGCCGCTTCGGCCGAAGGGCCCGGCCCAACAACTGGCGATCGTTCTTCGGCGGTTCGGCCTGGACGTGGGACGAGGTCCGCGACCAGTTCTATATGCACACGTTCCTGCCCGAGCAGCCCGACCTCAACTGGCGCAACCCAGCCGTCCGCGAGGCGATGCTGACGATGGTTCGCGGCTGGCTCGATCGGGGCGTCGACGGCTTTCGCCTCGACGTCTTCAATGCGTTCTTCAAGCACGCCGAGTTGCGGTCGAACCCGCGCCGCCTGCGGGGTCGCCGGCCGTACGACCGGCAGGTCCACCTCTACGACAAGGACCAGCCGGAGCTCATCGAGTTCCTGGCCGAGTTCCGGGCGCTGCTGGATTCGTATCCGGAGCGTATGTCCGTGGGCGAACTCTTCTCGTCGGACCCGCTGGAGGCTGTGCGGCTGACGCGCCCCCGGCCACATGGTCTTCGACTGGAACCTCATCGGGGCGCCCTGGAAGGCCAAGGCCTTCGCCGCGGCGAGCGAGAGGCACGAGCAGACGTTCGGGACGGATCTCTGGCCGACCCTGGTCATGTCGAATCACGATCAGCCGCGACAGGCAAGCCGCCTCGCGCCGAGCGCCGACGCCGCGACGAGCGATGCCGTGGCGCGCGCCGCCGGTGCCCTGATGCTGACGCTTCGCGGTACCCCATTCGTCTATTACGGCGAGGAGATCGGGGCCCGTAGCGTCCCGGTGCCGTGGGAGGAGATCATCGACCCGCCGGCACGCCGTGGGGGGCGACTGATCCGGCGCCTCGTACCGTGGTGGAACCGCGACCAGGCACGCTCGCCGATGCCATGGGGCGGCGGTCCGAACGGCGGCTTCTCGACGGGCCGGCCATGGATCCGGATGGCGCCGGACGTTGATAGCCGGACCGTCGCGAACCAGGACGCTGATCCATCGTCGGTCCTCAACGCCTATCGCAGGCTGCTCTGGCTGCGACGGCGGCACCCAGCGCTCCAGGTTGGCGCCTACCGCCGGCTTGCGAGCCGGTCCGATGATGTCTTCGCCTTCGAGCGCTCGACCGACGGCGAGACCATCATCGTTGCGGTGAACTTTTCGGCGACGTCGCGAAGTCTCCGGATTCGCACCGCGAAGCGCTGGAAGACCCTGTTCGATACGCACGAGCCGGCTCAGGCGGGGGTCGTGGGGGGCGACGAGTTGACCCTCCGGCCCTATGAAGCCGTCATCCTCAATGCCAGCTGACCGGCGTCCTGCCCTCGGCCGCCAGTTGGCATCAGGCCGCCGGTTGCTGCGCTGATACGATAGGACCACCCACCGATCGATCCGGAGGCGTCCATGCCGCTCGAGTTCCTGAAACGAAAGAATGCGGCCGAACCGACCCCCGAGGCGCCGGCCAAGCCGTCGACGTCGGCGATCACCCTGCCCGAAGAGGTCATCGCGCAGGAGTACCAGCTCAAGCTCTACTACGCTGGCAAGAGCAGCGAGGGTGTCCGCATGCGGACCGGCCCGAACGCCATGGCTGAGCTGCCGTCGATGCTCCACGGCCTCGCCAAGAGCGAGATCGAGATGGTCGAGCCGCTGCCGATCGAGTTCAGCCAGGCGACGCCAGTCATCAGCCGACCGTCCGAGGCGATGCAGTGGCTGAACGCCCACCACGTCCACTCCCCGGTGACGCGCCACGCCCTCGTCGTCCTCGAGTCGATCGATGCGATCGACCTCGCCTTCGACACGTTCGTCTGTGCCCTACTCGACGGCGACGTGGATACCTCCGGCTATCCCGAGTACAGCGCCGTCATTGGCGGCGTCGCATCCCACTGGGATGAATCGACCGGCGACATGATCGTCCGGGCGGTCGTGGGCTGGGGCGGCAAGGGTGTTCGGGGCGACACGGATCGCATCGGCGCCAAGCTCGTTTCCGGAATCCTGACCAATGTCCTCGCGAACCAGTTCGCCCTCGGCCTGACGGCGATCGAGCGTCCCGTTCCGGCTGCCGGACGGGGCGGGCTCGTCTGCGCGCATTGCGGGTTCGCGTCCGCCCACGATCGGGCCTTCTACTGCCCGAAGTGCGGGATGCGGCTGCTCCGCGGCTGAGCGCGAGCAGCGACGGATGCCGATCTACGACTACACCTGCTCGAAATGCCGGCGAGTCACGGAGGTCATCCACGGGATCAATGACCACGGCCCGAAGTTCTGCCCCGAGTGCGGAGCCACCGGGACGATGACCAAAGCGTTCGTTGCCCCGGCCGTCCACTTCAAAGGCAGCGGCTGGGCGAAGATGGACCGCGGCTCGTCGGCCAGGGCAGCTCGGGCCAAGGACGAGAAGGCCGGGGCGGGCGGTGATGCAACCGCGAAGAGCGACGCCGGGTCGACCTCCGGTTCGGACGGCTCGTCCGGCGGGTCGGCATCGGAGTCCGGTTCGAAAACGGACGCCGGGTCGAAGGCCACCTCCTCGGGTGGCTCGCCAACGACGTCCGGGTCGTCGGACTGAGCCCGCTGCGATGCCCGCTGCAGCGACCGACTGGATCACCCTCGCCGAGGCCTCCCGGATCCTGGCGGCCGCAAACATCGAGTTCCGGCCGGCGACGATCGGCCACTGGGCTCGGACGGGCAAATTGCAGAGCATCAAGCTCGGCGGCAGGCGGTTCGTCCGCCGTGGTGAGGTTCGCGCGCTCGTGGCCGCTCCGCGCCGGGTCCGCGCTGAAGAGCTCCAGCCATCGCTCTTCGAGGAACTGAAAGGCTGACCGCTGTGCCGCCGGACCGGGCCAGCCCGCCGGCGTGGGTCGAGCGCCTCCAGACCCTCGCGCTGCGCGTCTTCGACAGCCGACGTGTCACGCGCGCACGGGCGGTCATCGACCGGTTCAATAACGCGGAAGGCGGGTTGATCGCGTCCGGGATCGCCTACAACACGCTCTTCGCGCTGATCCCGATGGCCCTGTTCGCCAGCTCCATCCTCGGGTTCTTCGTCACAGATCCGGCACAGCTCGAACAGGTCAGGGACGCGCTCACCGATTGGGCACCGCCGCTCGAGGGCGTCGTCGACGAGGTCCTCGACGGGCTCGCGACGGCCGCGCCGTCACTGTCCATCATCGGCTTCCTCGGCATGGTGTGGGGGACGACGCGGTTGTTCGGATCGCTCGAGATGGGCATCGAGTCGATGTTCTCCGGAGCGCCGCGTCGCGGGCTCGTGGTCAAGACCGTGCGACGGGCCCTATCGATCATCATCCTCGTCGCAATGATCGCCCTGGCGGTCGTTGCGACCTCGGCCTCTTCGCTCCTGCCAGACATTTCCGGCATCGGTGGCGAGGCCACCCGCGCGCTCGTTGATGTCGTCCTGTTCGTGCTGCCGCTCGCCCTCAGCACTCTGGCCGTCGGGTTCATCTACCGGTTCCTTCCGCCAGTCCGCCCTGGGCTGTCTGCAATCGGGCGTCCATCCATCGCGATCGGGTTCAGCCTCGTCGTGATCACGCGACTCTTCGCGATCCTCGCGCCGCTCGCGTTGGGGGCGAACTTCGTCTATGGGACGTTGGGGGCGATCTTCGTCGCACTCACTTGGCTCGGGCTGACCTACACGATCGTGCTGATCGGCGCGGCATGGGTCAGCGAACGGATGATCGGAACCGAGGAGACCGCGGCCGTCGCGTGACGTCCGGGTGCGGCGGCGTCAGCCGCCCTGGCGGGAGCCGCAGCGCCGGCAGAAGCGAGCCGTGGCGGACAGCGACAGGCCGCAACTACTGCAGGACTGGACTCCTCCGCCCGGCGCGCCTTGGGGATGGGCGACGACGTCGCGCGCGGAGGCGGCCCAGAGGGCATCGTTGGCAGCGGAAGTGGATGTCTGCCGAGTCGCCAGGAGCGCGGCGTTGGGCGCTGCGACCGGCCACTGAGGATTGGCGGGCCACTCCGGCGCGGGCGGCGCTGGCGGCGCCGGCGGGAGCGGTGATGCAGACGCGGCTGCGGGCAGGCCCTGGTCCGCTTGGTCGTGGCCGTTCGTTGGGACGGCCGGAGCATCGGGGGCGACGATGCGCCAGGTGGGCTGCTCGACAAGGTCGGCTCGGACGGGTTCTGGCGCCGGTGGCGGCGCCGTGGGCTCGCGCTCTGGCTCGACACGCGCGGCAGCGGCTGCCGCGGCGGCGAGGGCGGCCGCGGCGGCCGCGCGTTCGTCGGGCGCCTCGGTGGCGATCTCTGCTGGCACCTCCTCGACCGGCGCGGCAGCCTCAACGGCCACGGGCTCCTCGACCGGCGCGGCAGTGTCGAACGCGGCGACGAGCTCGGGCTCGGGCGCTCGCTCGACGCGCGCGGCAGCGGCTGACGCGGCGGCAAGGGCGGCTGCTGCGGCCGCACGTTTCTCGCGCGCCGCGACAGGCTCGGGCTCGGGCTCGGGTGCCGCCAGTACCGCGGCGACAATCGCCGGTTCGACCCCGGCAGGCTCAGCAGCAATCGGCTCAGCGGCCGCCTCGATCGGCTCGGCGACCCCTTCGGTCGTCGGAGCCTCCACGGCCGGCTCGGGGCCGACGGACGCTTCGTAGGCCGCCAGTTCCGCGTCGATGTTCTGTCCCGGGCGGAACTTGGCAAGAAGCGCGGCGGTGCGGAGCGTCGCTGCAGCGGCTCGCTCGTGGACGCCGGCGGGGGGCTCTTCTATCGCGGGCTGCGCCGCGACCGCCTCGACGGGCAATACCTCAGCGTCGGCGACTGGTTCGGCGAACGAGTCAGCCTCGGCGAGCGCGGCCTCGTCTGTGTCCGGTACGGCCTCGATCGATGCAGCGGCCTCCAGCCCGGGCTCGGTCGCGATCGGCCAAGCTCCGGCAGGGTCGGCCTCGGCCTCGACAGCTGGCGCCATCTCGGGCGGGACCGCCTCGCCAGGCTGCGACTCGGAGATCCGGGCCAGCCGGTTTATCGCGAGAATCTCCTCGAGATCCGGCGCGGGCGCCAGGACGTCCGGCGAGTCCGTCGCCAGGTCCGACGTCGGCCAGGCGGTAGCGTCGACGTGGACTGGCTCGCCGTGCATCGGGGTCAGGTCCGGGAAAGGCGCCGGCATGATCTCGTGACCGAGGTGCGGCGCGCACGTCAGGCAGCTTCCCTCGGCCTGGTTCCAGCAGTTGCCGCACGTGTACTGGCGGCAGGTCATGCAGAAATTGAAGGTTGCGTGGAACGCATCGAGCTGGTGCGACGTCACCTCGCGCTCTTCGTCGCTCCGAGCGGCCGCCATGGCCTCGTCCATCGACGAATCGTCGCTGAGGACGTAGTTCTTGAGGCCCTTCGAGATCGTCTTGAACCGACCGAGCTTTTTCGCGCGCGTGGGCGCGGCGGACTCGAACGTGTAGCGCGTGCCACAGCGTTCGCAGAACGACTCGGTAAGGATCTCGGGCATCGTGCCCCCGGTATGCGTTGGACACGTCGGTGCAGGACGGGCCGACCGAACGGGGCAACACTATATCGCAGCCGTCTTCACCGTCCTCAACCGCAGGTACCACGAATCAGCGACGATGGTCCCTCGACGTACTCCTCGCAGGCCCGGTACTCACCAGACTGATAGAGTCGCCACCGATCATGGGACCCCTGGCCGCCCTTGAGCGGTTCTTCGAGCGACTTTTCGAACGGCAGACCGCGCGGCTCTTCCGGACGAAGCTCCAGCCGATCCAGCTGCAAAGGCGGGTGGAGCGGGCGATGGAGTCCGAGCGGGTCCGTGACGGCAACTGGACGCTCGTCCCAAATCGCTACGCGATCCACCTCGCGCCGCCTGACCTCGCGGCCCTGCGGGAGGCCCATCCATCGCTCGCGGCGGATCTCGCGGACGCCGCCCTCGGATTTGCCCGCGGCCACGGCTACCACCTCGCCGATCGGCCGACGGTCGCGCTCATCGCCAATTCGACGATTGAGACCGGCGACGTTCGCGTGGCGGCCAGCCTCGATTCGGCGGCGAGGCCTTCGCCCGGCGCGCCTGACAAGGCCCCGGGCCAAGCAGCGGAGCCCGGCGCACGCGGCGGCGACGACGGCGCGGAGGCCAGGCCACGAGTCGACCAGACCGCGGTCTTCGTCGTCCCGGCCGTGGAGTCCCCGCGGGCGACGCTCCGCGAGGTTCGGCCGAACGGGTCGACGCAGTCCTTCGTCGTCGACGGCCGGCCGCTGACGATCGGTCGCGGCCCCGACAACGGGCTCGTCGTCGAGGACAGCCGCGCCTCGCGCCACCACGCCCGGATCTACGGCCGCCAGGGCGCCCTCCTTCTGGCCGATCTTGGGAGCACGAACGGCTCGTGGGTCAACGACCGCCGCGTCCAGGAGATCGCCCTGGGTGAGGGCGACCAGATCCGCATCGGCGACACGATCCTCATCGTCGAATCGGTCGAGGAGGCCTGATGGACGGGTTCACCGTCACGATCTGGGTCGTCCGTCTGCTGTTCCTCGCGCTGCTCTACCTGTTCCTCTTCGGGATTGCCCGGGCGCTCCTTCGCGACCTCAGCGCAGCTTCACGCGAGCCGACGACGGAGCTCGGCCGGCTCGTCGTCGTGGCCTCGCCCGCCGGTGAGCCCGCGCCGGGGAGCACGCTCGCCCTTGACGCGATCACCACCCTCGGCCGCGACGTCAACAACGCGATCGTGGTCGACGACCAGTTCGCTTCCGCGCAGCACGCTGTCCTGACCTTCCGGGGCAGGACCTGGTACGTCGAGGACCTCAAGAGCACGAACGGCACGTTCGTCAACGGGCAGCCGGTCGAGGGCGTCATTCAGATCGGCTACGGCGACGAGATCCAGCTCGGCCAGGTCCGGTTCCGGCTGGAGCGACCGCGCCGGTGACGGCGAGCGCCGCGCCGCTCCCCCGGATCCTCGGCCAGATCAAGCCCCGCCCGCGGTGGCGTGAGGCGCGCCTTCTCACAATCGTCGCGGCCGCGATCCTCGCCGGCAGCGTCTCCCTGGAACTCGCCCGGCACAGCGACGAGACGGCGGCGACCGCGGGTTTCTCGCCGGCCGAGCCGCTCCATCTCGCGATCTATCTCGGGGTCCTGGTGGCAGCTCACCTTGCTCAAGTCCTGACGGGGCGACGGACCGACCAGGTGCTGCTACCCGCGGTCGGGCTGCTCGGCGGGATCAGCCTGCTGCTGATGGAACGGCTGCCGCAGGATCTCGTCGTCCAGCGCTTCTTCGGCGCGGAGCTCGGGCTGGCCGACGTCCAGCTCGTCTGGCTCGTCCTGTCGATCAGCATCGCAACGACGCTGTCGATCGTCGTCCGCTCCGATCGCTGGCTGCGCCTCTACAAGTACACCTGGGCAGCGGCTGGCGTCGCCCTTCTGCTAATGACGTTCGTCCTCGGGACGGAGATCAACGGTCAGCGCCTCACGCTCTCGCTCGGGCCGATCAGCGGCCAGCCGTCCGAGTTGCTGAAGGTGATCCTCGTGGTGTTCCTCGCTGGCTACCTCTCGGAGAACCGCTCATTGCTCGTCGAGGAATCGACCCGGATCGGGCCCATCGCTCTCCCGCCGCTGCCGTACCTCGCACCGATGGTCGCCATGTGGGCGATCGCGCTGGGGATCGTCGTCGTCCAGCGGGACCTCGGAGCGGCGCTCCTCTTCTTCGCGGTGTTCCTGCTGATGCTCTACACCGCGACCGCGCGGCCCGGCTACGTCGTCCTAGGCATCCTCCTGTTCCTCGCGGGCGGATTCGTCATGTACCAGCTCGTGTCCCACGTGCAGACGCGAGTCAACATCTGGATCGACCCGTTCGCCAATTCGGCGGTCACCGGCTACCAGATCATCCAGGCGCTCTACGCGTTCGCCCGGGGCGGCCTCGTCGGGATCGGGCCTGGGCGGCGGCATACCGACGACGATCCCGGCCGTTGAGACAGATTTCCCGTTCGCCGCGCTCGGCGAGGAACTCGGGCTGGTGGGGATCATGGCGATCCTCGGGTTGTATCTGGTCGTGATCGAGCGCGGCCTGCGGATCGGGGCGGCGGCGGGCGACGATTTCCGGTCCCTGCTCGCGACCGGGCTGGCTCTCGTCGTCGGCGTCCAGGCGTTCATCATCGCAGCGGGCAATCTCAAGCTCATCCCCCTGACCGGCATCACGCTGCCGTTCATCAGCTATGGCGGCTCGTCGATGCTCGTCAACGGGATCGTCGTCGGCCTACTGCTCGCACTGTCGGACAAGGGGGTCGAGCCGCCACCGGCGCCGAAGCCGCCCGGACGGCTGGCGCGGCTGACCCGGCGGGCGGGGGCCTGATGGCGAACCGCTCTGTCGCCCGCAGCATCGCCCACGTTGGGCTCGCGCTGACGCTCGCGTTCGGCGTGCTCGCGGCGGGCGCCGGCTACTGGCAGGTGGTCCGCTCGGAGGAGCTGTCGACGGCGCCGGAGAACCCCGCGGTCGCCGTCGCCGCCGCGACCGTGGTCCGCGGCGAGATCATCGATCGTCATGGGAACGTCCTCGCGACCAACGCGAAGTACTCGAAGGGCGGGTTCTACCGCGTCTACCTCGACCGGTCGATCGCGCCGGTCGTGGGGTATGCGAGCCGGGGCCACGGGTCGGCCGGCCTCGAGCGCTCGTTCGGTCCGGAGCTGACTGGCCTGAGCGATCTCGACCCGATCCGGAATGCCCTCCGGAAGTTCCAGGCCGATCCCTATGACCCGCAGACGCTGACGCTCTCCCTCTCCCTGACGCTCCAGCGGGCCGCGATCCGCGGGCTAGGGGACGACAGTGGCGCGGTCGTCATGCTCGATCCGCGGACCGGTGAGGTCCTCGTCCTCGCCTCGACCCCGTTCTATGACGCGTCCGCGATCGCCAACCCGGCCACCGAGACCGAGGGTTGGGCCGCAGTCGCCGACAACCCGGCCTTGCCGCTCCTGACGCGACCGACGCAGGGCCGCTACGTGCCCGGCTCGATCTTCAAGGTCGTCACCGCGATCGCCGGCCTGGGCTCGGGCGCGATCGAGCCGACGACGACGTTTCCGAAGCAGGCGGCGGCAGAGAGGACTGGCTTGGTCGTTAGCGGCTTCCGGATCAACGAGCACGCAGGCGTGCCGGCGCGGACGTTCAACCTCGCGACGGCGATGGAGGTTTCGTCGAACATCTGGTTCGCCCTCGCGGGTCTCGAGATCGGCGGCGAGAACCTCGTGGACTACGCCGAGAAGCTCGGGTTCGGCGCCCCGCTGCCGTTCGACCTGCCCGACGGCCGTCTCCCAGGTGACCGACGGCAAGGGTTCGGCGCCGGGCGGCTTCAAGGACGACGTCGAGCTCGCCAGCGCCGCCTTCGGCCAGGGCAAGACCTTCGTCACGCCGCTCCAGATGGCCCTCGTCGCGGCGACGGTGGCCAACAACGGCGAGCTGATGCGGCCGCGCCTCGTGACCGCGCTGACTGGCAAGGAAGGGACCCGTCGGATCGGGCCGGAATCGCTCGAACGGGTCATCTCGGCCGCCGACGCCGACTCGATCACTGCGGCCATGCTGGAGGCGGTCGAGGGCGACCTGGGGCGCCTGTTCACGCGCGGCGCCAAGGTGCCCGGCATCCCCACTGCGGGTAAATCCGGCACCGCGGAGCTTGGGGGCTCAGGCGAACCGCACTCGTGGTTCATCGGGTTCGCCCCGGCGAACGACCCACAGATCGCGATCGCGGTCCTCGTCGAGCGCGGCGGTAGGGGAGGAGCCAGGGCAGCGCCGCTCGCGGGCTCGCTCATGAAGGCATATTTCGATACGGTGGCACCGAAATGACCGACCAGCGCAGCGGTGAGCCCATCGCGGACCGGCCGGATGACGACGCCGACGACGACGCCGAGCGCCTGACGGACGTCGGCCCGGCGGCGGTCGAGCGAGAGCGACGGACGGCCCTCGAGCGAATCGGGCTGGCGGCCGTCGCAGTCGTCATGGCCGCTCTATTCGCCGCCGTTGCGGTCGCCGCGTTCGTCGGCGGCGAGTTCTTCCTGGCCGCGATGGGCCTGGTCGGCTGCATGATGACTCTGGCCGTCGGCGGAGTAACGCTCCTTCGGGGTTAAGCTTCGAATCGGCGAGAGCGGGGCCAGCGGCCGGCCCACCGATGTCCAAGGCTTGGCTCCGAGGCCATTGGTCCGAGGTTTCGGCACGTTCCGAACCCAATCGACGTCTCCGGCGTACTATCAGTCGAAACCCCTGTGCGAGCCCGACAGCGGCATCGCGATTCCCCGAGGAGCCTGATGACCAACCTTGAGCAGACAGGCGAGAAGGTCCTCGCCAACGTCGAGCGCGTGATCGTTGGCAAGCACCACGAAGTTCGGCTGGCGCTCGTCGCGTTGCTTTGTCGCGGCCACCTCCTGATCGAGGACGTGCCGGGAACCGGCAAGACCGTCCTCGCCAAGGCGATTGCCCGGAGCCTCGGCTGCAGCTTCCGGCGGATCCAGTTCACACCAGACCTCCTGCCATCCGACGTCACCGGCCTGTCGATCTACAACCAGAAGAACCAGGAGTTCGAGTTCCGCCCCGGGCCGATCATGGCCCAGGTGGTCCTGGCCGACGAGATCAACCGGGCTACGCCGAAGACCCAGTCGGCCCTCCTCGAGTGCATGGAGGAGCGCCAGGCGACGATCGACGGCACGACCTACGCGATGCCTGACCCGTTCCTCGTCATCGCCACCCAGAACCCGATCGAGTACGAGGGCACGTTCGCCCTGCCGGAGGCCCAGCTCGACCGCTTCATGCTCCGGATCCGGCTCGGTTATCCCCAGCCGATCGAGGAGGTCGTGATCCTCGACGAGCAGAAGCGAACCCATCCGCTCGAGGATATCGAGGTCGTTTGCTCTGTCGACGAGCTGCGCGGCATGCAGACGGCGGTCCGCGACGTCTACGTCGACTCGACCGTCGCCGAATACATCGTCCGCCTCGTCAACGGCACGCGAAACCATCCCGACGTCTATCTCGGCGCGTCGCCGCGCGGATCGATCGCCCTGTACCGGGCCGGCCAAGCGCTCGCCGGGCTGCTCGGCCGCGACTACGTCATTCCGGACGACATCAAGGCCGTCGCGGAGCCCGCCCTGGCCCATCGCCTGATCATCAAGACGAGTGCGTCCATCCACGACGTCCAGTCGGCCAACGTCGTCCGCGAGCTCCTCGACGCCACGCCGATCGAAGGCATCCGGCCGACCGGCGGCCCCGACGGCCCTCGAGCCATTCGCCCGGCGGGCCAGGGCGCGGCGAGCGCCTAGGCCGAGCGAGACGAGCAGACCGGCCAGCGAATCGATCGGGTGATGCGCCGACTCCAGCTCATCCTGATCGCGGCGATCCTCCTCATCGCCGCGTTCTCAACCGGCCTGGAGTTCCTCTTCTACCTCGTCTACCTCGCGATCATCGTCATCGGCGGCTCGTACATCGTCACCCGGCTCGGTCTGTCCGACCTCGAAGCCGGCTATGCCGTGAGCCAGCTCAACGGCCACGTCGGCGACAAGATCCGCGTCACCTACACGCTCCGCAACACGAGCCGGATCCCGAAACCGTGGCTCGAGGTCCACAACCCGACGACGCTGCCCGGTGGCCTGCCCGGCCGGGCAATCCCGCTGGGTCCAAGGGCCGAGCGATCGTGGCTCGTCCGAGTCCCCCTTGTCCGCCGCGGCCACTTCCGCATCGAGCCGCTCCAGATCCGGACCGGCGACCCCTTCGGCTTCTTCGAGGCGTCGGCGTCGGTTGGGCAGGGCGTCGCGGTCGTCGTCTATCCCCGGATCGAGTCGATTCCGCTGTGGCGCCTTCCGGCCGCGTATCTCGAAGGAACGAACGCATCACCTGAGCGAACCCTCCAGACGACGCCGCTCGCGACGACCGTCCGGCCGTGGGCACCCGGCGACAGCTTCAACCGGATCCACTGGCGGGCGACGGCCCGTCACGGCGAGATCCAGGTCAAGGAGTTCGAGCTCGAGCAGACCGCCGACGCGTGGATCATTCTCGACCTCGAGCGCGCGATCCAGACCGGCCGCGGCGACGAATCGACGGTTGAGGCGGCCGTCCGGGTCGCGGCCTCCGTCGCCGATAGGGCAATCCGCGACAACCGCGCCGTCGGCATGACGGTCAACGCCCACCGGACGACCGTCCTGCCAGCCGACCGTGGCAGCCGCCAGCACCTCAAGATCATGCAACTCCTCGCCGCCGTCGACGGGGACGGCACATCGCCGCTCGTCGAGACGATCGTCGCAACTGCCGGCCGGCTGCGGCGCGGCATGACCGCGATCCTCGTTACGCCGTCGACCGACGCGACCTGGATCCGCCCGATCGCCTCGCTCCGGACGCGGGGGATCGCCACGGTCGTCGTGGCGATCGACGGGCCGGCCTTCGAGCGCGTCGCCCGGAGGGACCGCGAGCGAGACGGCGAAATCCTTGCGCCGATCGATCCGGCGGTGGAAGAGCAGCGTGCTCAGCGGGCGCGCGCCCTGCGCCACGCACTGTCGGAGTACGAGATGAAGGTCCACACTGTCCTGCCGGGCCAGGCGCTCGGGGAGGCACTCGTCGGATGAATCTCTCGCGGACCAAGCTGGCACCCGAGGAAGGCTGGGCAACCGTCTTCCTCGTCGGGCTGATGGTCGTCACCATGGCCTGGTCGATCGACGACGCGGGCTGGGTTCTCGGCAGGTCCGAATGGACGGACTTCCTGGCGTGGGCAGCCGTGCTCGGGGTCGCGGTCGGCTTCATCGGTGCGAAGACGGGCTGGAGCCGCTGGGTCGCCCACGTCATCGGGGCCACCTTCGCGGTGCTGATCGTCCCGATCATGGTCGGCAGCGTTCTGCCTCATAACGGGGGGATCCCTGGAACGCAGTTCGTGGCGACCGCCGACGCAGCGGTCAAGGCCTGGAACGACTTGATCGTCCTCGGGCAGCCGGCGACGCGCGCGACGGGGCACCACCTGTTGGTCCTCGGGCTGCTCGTCTGGGGCACGGGTCAGTTCGCCGCGTCGGCCGTCTTCCGCCACCGTCGGCCGCTGAGCGCCGTCGTCGTCGTCGGGGCCATCCTCATCGGCAACATGGCGGCGACGGTCCGCGAGCAGCTCGGCTATCTGATCCTCTTCAGCCTCGCCTCCCTGTTCCTGCTGATCCGGCTCCACGCCCTCGACGAGCAGGCAACCTGGATGCGGCGCAGGATCGGCGACCCGGCCGCGGTCCGCTCGATCTATCTCCGCGGCGGGACGGCGTTCATCGCCATTGCGGTGGTCGGCTCGCTCTTCCTGACTGCCTCCGCCCGATCGGCGCCGCTCGCAGGCGCGTGGGAGGACGTGAAGCCCGTGCTGCTCGATATCAGCGCGGCGATCCAGCGATTCCTTCCGGCCGGTGGCGACAACCGTGGCTTCGGCAGCGTCCAGTTCGGCCCTTCCGCCGTGGTCCAGACGTCGTGGAGTACGAACCAGGACATCTCGCTGTCGATCCAGCGCCCGGTCGGCGACAACCGGCCCTATTACTGGCGCGCGATCGCCTACGACCGGGCCGACAAGTTCGGCTGGGGGTGGACCGGGTCCGACCGAATCCAGCGTCCCGCGGGCGAGGAGCTCCTCGTCGGGTCGCTCGACGCACCGGCCGAGGAGGGCACCGTGGAGGTGACCTTCACGATCACCCCGAGGGCCTATCGCGGCTCCTATGTCCTCAGTCCGCTGACGCCAATCAACATCGATCGGGATTCGGACGTGCTGGGTCTCGGTGAAGGCGTCCTGTTCGAGGCCATCGAGGTCAATGGTCGTGAACCGTACGTCGTGACCGCGCGGATCCCGCTCCTCGGCGACGACCCGCCTGGCGCGCTGACGCAGAACCAGCTACGGGTAGCCGGAAATGACTATCCCGACGAGATCCTGGCGCGATACCTGCAGGTCCCGGAAGGGGCGATCGGTCGGGATGCGCAGAAGGTGCTCGACGATGTCCTCGCCAGGACTACTGAAGACAACCCGTTCGACATCGCGACCGCGATGGTCAACGAGCTCCAGAGCCGTCGCTTCGACTACGACACGAACGTGGCAGACGTCGACTGCGGCGAACGCAGCGTCGCCGAGTGCTTCGCGTTTTCCCGGCAGGGCTTCTGCCAGCAGTACGCCACGCTTATGACGCTGCTCCTCCGCGAGCACGGCATTCCGGCCCGCTACGTCCAGGGATTCCTGCCTGGCAACGTCAACCCACTGACCGGTTTCGAGGACATCCCGAACTCGAATGGCCACGCCTGGGTCGAGGTGTACTTCCCGGCCTACGGCTGGGTCATCTTCGATCCGACCGGCGGGGACCGCTCCCGGGTCGAGACGTTGCCGATCGGGCGGCAGGTCGATGGCCCCTCGCCGCGGCCGTCCCGGAGTGTCGCGCCGCGCAATGACGGGCCCGATCCTGAGCGAACGCCGGGCGCCGGCGTCGCGCCGACGACACAGACGAACGGTCCCGGCGGCGCGGGCGCGTTCATCGTCGTCGCGTTGCTGCTCCTTGCGGCCGTCGGCGGCGTCGCATGGGTCGTCTGGCAACGCGGCCCGCGCGGCCCGACGACCCCCGACAGCGCGTACGACGGCGTGGCCCGACTCGCCGGGCGGCTCGGATTCGGGCCCCGGCCGACGCAAACCGCGTACGAGTACGCCGCGGCACTCGGCGACGTCCTGCCGGACATTCGGCCGGAGCTTCAGACGGTCGCCACGGCCAAGGTCGAAGTGGCCTACGGCCGACGGACCCTTGGCGAAGAGCGGATCAGGGCCTTACGGGCGTCGTACCGTCGGCTGCGCGTCGGCCTGCTGCGGCTCGTGTTCCGACGATTCCGGCGCGGGAGTCGCCCCCGCATCTCGGCTGCGACGTCGGAGTCCGGCTCTCGGCCCGCTCTCCCGGCCAAATATCCACCGGGAGACTCGTAGGCCAGTTGCATCAGTCCGGTGATGCGCAAAAGGCGCATCAACTCAGGCTGGAAGACGCTGTTAGACACGATTTCCTCCCACGCACCGGGCCCAAGAGTCCCTCCAGGAATATCTGGCCCCGCAATTGGCCAGACTTGCTCCCAGAGAACGTTGGCCGAGCTTCGTGGCGGTCGGCGGCCGGTGTGCGGACCCGTTTCGCGCGCCCTTTGATGCGCTCGACGCGCATCAAAGAGAGCGGCCAAGCCAGCGATGCGGCAACAGACCCCCGCTAACGTTCTCCCCACGCAAATCGAGCTAGATGCCGGGACCAGAAGCCGGGGTCGGGGCCCGTGGCCCGTGACCCCGGGGCAGGAGCCTACAGCGCCCCTGACCGCTGGCGCTCCACGCTCGCTTCGTGGGCCGCCTCGTCGAGGAGCGGCGCGAGGTGCTCGGTCAGGTTCATCGCGCGGACGAGCGGCCGGCCACCGCGAAACTCGATGACCCCGATCCCGGCCAGGTCGAACGACCACATCCAGAACCGCTCGAGCGGCAGCTCGAAGAGGGTAAGGAGCAGGACCTTGAAGATACCGTCGTGCCCCACGACCACGGTCCACGGCTGCGAGGTCGGCGGCTCGAGGTAGCCTGCGACCTGGGGTCGATCGAGCGTGCCAGGGGCGCTCCGCTCGGCGAGCCGCGACAGGATGCCGGCAAGGGCGGGTCGGAGGCGAGCCGCGACGTCTGGGATGGATTCGCCGCCCGGCGCCCACGCCTCGAGCGGTCGGCGCCGCCAGGTGGCGAGGACGTCGCCCCAGCGACGCTCGATCTCGTCCCGGTGGAGGCCCTCCCACTCGCCCTGACCGATCTCCAGCAGCCCCGGCTCGGCCCGCGTCGGGATCGGCAGCCCGAACGCCCCCTCGTCGCCCATCGTCCGGACGATCTCCTCCGCCGTCTGGGTGGTCCGGACGAGCGGCGAATGGACGATCTCGAGCGGCGGGCCGGTGGGCACCGGAAGGGCCGGGGACGTGTGAGGGCGGGCGAGGCGCTCGGCGACCCGTTCGGCCTGGCGGAGCCCGATCGCCGACAACGGCGTCTCGGCCTGGCCCTGGAACCGACCTTCGACGATGAATTCCGACTCGCCGTGGCGAACGAGGACGATCGTCGCGTCGAGCCCGTCCGGGACGAGCGGCGCCGGCGTGCCGTCGGGCGAGCTCAGCGCTCGCTGCCGAGCCGAATCATCCACAGGTCGAGGACCGCTTCCTGCGTCCTGATCTCGTCGGCGACGGCCGGCGGAACATCGTCATCGAGGGCCAGGACCATGAGCGCGTCAGCTCGCGGGGCCGACCGGCCGAGATGCATGGCGCTGATGTTCACGTCGGCCTGTCCGAGCGTCTGGCCGATCCGGCCGATCATCCCCGGCCGGTCGCTGTGGCGGGTGATCAGCATCACCTCTGACGGCTCCATGTCGAGCCGATACTCGTCGAGCCGAGTGAGCCGGGCCTCGCCCGCCGCGACTGTGCCCGCGACGGTCGTCGTGCGGCCCCTCGACTCACCCGACAGGCTGAGCTGTGCCGCGAAGGCGCCCGCGTCGGGTGTCTTGCGCTCGACGACCGTGATGCCGCGGGCCTTGGCGAGGGCACCGGCGTTTACGAGGTTCACCCGCTCGGTCGTCGAGGTCTCGAGGAGCCCGCGCAGGACGGCAGCAACGAGCGGCGATCCGTCGAATGCCGAGAGGTCTCCGGCGATCTCGAGGGTCAGGGTCTTGACGCCGGTCCGGCAGAACTGGGCGAAGAACCGGCCGAGGGTCTCCGCGAGCGGCAGGTACGGCGCGAGGGCCTCGGCCGTTTCGGGCGTCAGCAGCGGGGCGTTGACCGCGTACCGCGCGCTTCGCCCGGCGAGAACGTCGAGGACCTGGTCCGCGATCTCCTCGGCGACGGCGACCTGGGCCTCGGCGGTCGAGGCGCCGAGGTGTGGGGTCAGCAGGGTGTTCGGGGCGTCGAGCAGCGGCGAGTCGACCGGGGGCTCGTGTTCGAAGACATCGACGCCCGCGCCCGCCAGGGTCCCCTTGGTCAGGGCCGCCGCGACCGCGGCCTCGTCGACGACTCCACCGCGCGCGACATTGAGAAGGATCGCGCCCGGCTTCATCCGGTCGAGCTCCTTCACCCCGATCATGCCCCGAGTTGCTCGCGACAGCGGCACGTGGACTGACACAACGTCGGATCGGGCCAACAGCTCGTTGAGCGGGACGAGGTCGGCGCCGTGATGGGCAGCCTGCTCGGCCGTGACATACGGGTCGGAGGCGAGGACCGCCATCTCCATCGCCCGGGCCCTGGCCGCGATCGCCTGGCCGATCTTGCCGAGCCCGACGAGCCCGAGCGTCCGACCCCGCAGCTCGAGGCCGGTGAACTGGGTCCGTTGCCACTCCCCGCGTCGGACGGAGGCGTCGGCTGCGGCGATCTTGCGGGCGACGCCATAGAGGAGTGCCAGCGTGTGCTCGGTCGCGGCGATCGTGTTGCCGGTCGGGGCGTTGACGACTGTGATGCCGGCGCGGGTCGCCGCCTTCAGATCGACATTGTCGACCCCGACCCCGGCCCGACCGATCACCTGCAGGCGCGACCCTGCCGCGATCATGCTGGCATCGACCTGGACCTGGCTGCGGACGACGAGCGCGTCGTAGTCGGCCAGGCTCGCGCACAGCTCGGCGGGCGTCAGGCCTGGCCGCTCGTCGACTTCGTGATGGGCCCGGAGGAGCGCGATGCCTTCGGGCGCGATCGGCTCGGCGACGAGGATCCTCACGCCGGGACGCCGGCTCCGCTCGCTGGGGCCCGGCTCGAGATGCCGAGTGCGTCGGCGGCCGCGGCGTACGCGGCTCCAACGGCGGCGCCCGGCGTGGTCCGCCGACCCTGCTCGAGCGCGACGGATTCGAGGACCGCAATCACGCCTAGGATCTCCTCGACCGTCACCGACCCGAGGTGGCCCAGCCGGAAGATCTTGCCCGTCAACTTGCCCTGGCCGCCGGCGAGGATGACGCCATGGGCCTTGATCGCGCCGTTGAACGTCTTCCAGTCGTGCCCCTCAGGCAGCTTTGCCGCAGTTACGGTTCGCGAGGCGAACCGCTCGTCGGCGAACAGCTCGAAGCCAAGCGCCTGGAGACCGGCCCTCGATGCCGCCGCGGCAGCCTCGTGGCGGGCGAAGATCGAGGCTGGTCCTTCGGCCGTCATCAGCCGGATCCCCTCGTCGACCTGGTAGACGACGGCGATCGCCGGCGTAAACGGGGTTTCGCCGTTCGCGGCCGCGTCGCGATGGGCCCGTAGATCGAGGTAGAAGCGTGGCATCCGAGCCGTCTCCATCGCCTCCCAGCCCCGCGCCGAGGCGGCGATCATCGCCAGACCCGGCGCGGCCATCCACGCCTTCTGAGATCCCGTGACGACGAGGTCTACGCCCCAGGCATCCATCTCGAACGGGACCGCGCCAAGGCCGGAGACGCTGTCGACGAGGATCAGCGTGTCGGGGGCCTCGTCGCGAATCGCGGCGGCGAGAACCGCGATCGGGTTCATCACGCCGGTCGAAGTCTCATTGTGGGTCAGGAGGACGGCCCGGTAGCCCGGATTGGCCGTCAGCGCCTCGCGGACCACGGCCGGATCGGCGGCCTGGCCCCACTCGACGTCGATCTTCGTCACGTCGGCGCCGTAGACGGCCGCGATCTTCGCGAACCGGTCGCCGAACGACCCGATCGACACGCCAAGGACGCGATCGCCCGGTGACAGCGTGTTGACGACCGCCGCCTCCAGGCCGCCAGAGCCGGCGCATGTCAGCATCGCGACGTCGCTCGTCGTTCCGAAGAACGGTTTCATGCCGGTCAGGATCCGCTCGAGCATCGCCGCGAACTCCGGCCCGCGGTGGTTGATCATCTGGCGGGCACCGGCCTGGCGCACTGACGGCGGCAGGGAAGTCGGGCCGGGGATGCGCAGGTTGGGCTCGAATCGGTCCACGGGAACGGTCTCCTGGCGAGCGGGATGAGCGGACCGATGGTCGCACAGAAACGTCCCGCCCGGGCCCTTGCCCGGTGTCGGATACGGCCAAGACCGATACGATCTCCGGCAACCGATCGGTAGCCAGACTCGCCGCGGCGATCCAACGCGGGTTCCTGGGGCGTCGCACCGGCTCGAGCCCGTGCGTCGTCATCTGGTCGCCCCCGCCGGAGATCATGTGACGTACTCCGCCCGCCGCCGCCGAAGGCCTCCGCCCCGCCGCCGCTTCGCCGCCGTCGGCGTGCTGCTGGCGATACTCCTTGTGTTCGGTGCGGTTGGATTCGGCACCGTTGCGACCAACGCCTTCGGTGCCGGGGACCTGTTCGACCGGTTGGTCGCAAAGGTCGATCGGGTGATCAATCCCGTTCCCGAGCGATCGACTCGGCCGACCGTCGAGGTCACTGCGCCTCCGACGCGCCCGACTGCCTCACCCGGCGCGAGCCCGACGGCCACGCCAGCGGCCGCCGTCAGGGCCCCAGTCGACGTCACGATCATTGACGACCCGGAGGCGGTCTTCGCCCACGAGGCACGGAAGGACTGGTGTGCACCGGCCGGCGTCCAGATGACACTCGCGGCATTGGGCCTCAGCGATACCTCCGACGCGTTCCAGGCCGAGCTCCATTCGCGGGTCCGAGAGTGGGAGAGCAAGGCCGACAGCCGCAACGGCGAGTGGGGGCCGGCGGCGATGGCCCTTGCCCTCGAGGCGTACGGTGCGCCCGGCTACGAGATCCGCGCCTACAAGTCGCGTAGCGACGCCGTCCGGGATGCCGCCGTCGCGATCACGACAACCCAGTCGCCGGCGATCCTCCTCGCCTGGAAGGGCGCCCACACCTGGGTCATGACCGGCTACACGGCAGAGGCGGACCCGACAATCTTTCCCGACGCGATCATGACCGGGTGCCTACATCCTGGATCCCTGGTACCCGTGGAACTCAACGATCTGGGGCCAATCCGATCCGCCCGGCGCGTTCCAGGACTGGCCCGAGATGGAGCGCAACTTCCTGCCCTGGAAGCGACCCGAGGGCACGTACCCCGACCGCGACGGGAAGTACATCATCCTCGTCCCGACGATCCCGGTCGGCTGATCAGGCGGTCGACGCCCCCTCGCCCGCCGATGCCTGGCGGAACGACCTGAGCCGGCGGTAGAGGAACACCGCCAGCAGGACGACCTTGACGCCGGTTCCGATGGCATACGCGGCCGGAATCGAGAGGATTCCGATCGCCGGCGCAAGGGCCAGGGCGGCGACGACAATCGTCGCGAAGCCACAGATCGACGCGATGACCTGGAGCAGCGTGTTGTGGGTGGCATAGAGCCCCCGCGAGAGGGGATAGGTGAGGCTGTCGAACGGAATGGAGATCGCGAACGCCGCGAGCAGACCCGCCGTCAAGGCGACGTCGTCGGGCCCAAAGACTCCACCACCGAGGAGTATGTCGATCAGTAGCGGAGCGATGACGGCAAGCCCGATGGCGGCAGCGGTCGTGAGCACCCCGATCGTGACGAGATTCCGGCGGAGGATCGAATTGAACGCAGCTCGATCGCCGTCAGCGTAGGCCGCCGAAAGTGACGGAAAGACGGCCAGCGAGAACTGTTGAGCGATGAGGATCACGGGGACGACGCGGTAATCGTCGGCGAAACTCAGAGCCGAGGCGCTGCCCGCCCCAAAACCGAGGGCAAGGACCCCGAAGAACGTGAGCAGGATCGGGTCGATCGGGTAGCTCAACATTCGTGGCAGCATCAGCCGAACGAACTCACGGAACGCGCGAGTGCGAACCCGTAACTGCGGCCTGATTCGAAATGAGGTCTGGAATGTTCCGGCGGTCCGAACGGCGAAGTGGGCGGCTGCGCCGATGACCGCACCGAGAGCCGGTGCGTAGATCCCGAGGCTGTCGCCGAGCCACGATCGTGCCGAGAACGATTCCGGCCGTGTACATGATCGGGGCGAGCGCGTAGAACGCGAATCTCCGGTTCGCGATCAGGACCTCGCCGACTGCGATCGACGCCGCAAAGAGCACTTGGCCGACACAATTGATTCGCAGCAGGTCGACGTAGAGCTGCCGGCCTGCGGCGTCGAGATCGCCACCGACGAGCTCGGCAACGAGCGGCGCGAACAAGATGAGCGCCGCCATCGCTGCCGCCATGACAAGCACGGCGGCGGTGAATACGGTCCTCCCGAAGTCATTTGCGTTCCGCTCGTCCTCCTGGCGGAGAGCGCTGTATATCGGCACGAACGGCGCGGTCAGCCCTGCCGCCACGAGAACGTCAAGGGCGACCTCCGGAATCCGGAAGGCGACGTAGTAGATGTCCAGCTCCGTTCCGAGCCCGAATTCGTTCGCGAGAACGCGGTTCCGGAGCTGGCCCATCACGAAGTAGCCGAACGTGAGGACCGACAGGGTGATTGCGCCCTCGGGCAGGAATCGGCCGATGAGCGCGCGCAGCCTCGTCACCGGGTCGACATCGCAACGACGACGAACAGGGCGACGACGAGCAGCGCGCTCGGTCCGAGGGCGTTGACCGCCCCCAGGAGCGGCGGCGACACGGGCGGATCGGCGACGATCCCGTTCTGCCAGGCTTGGCGGAGGCGTACCACCTCGTCGGGCTCGAGGCGATCCTCAACGATGTCCGCGAGAGCTGCGTGGATGGCCCCGAGCCAGCCGATTCCGCTGCCCCAGGCCGCCCAGGCAGAAATCGGCGCCGTCAGGGTGATCGCCAAGGCGACGAGGGGCGGCAGCCCGCTGGGGACGTTGACGATGGCCAGGAGCGCAGCCAGGTGGGACACGAGCATCCAGATTCGCGATCGACGTGCCTCCTTCGTCGATGCGACGAGTTCGTCGTGCAGTGGCCGGCTAACGCGGTCCCAACGCTTCCGGCGCGCGGGGTCTTCGTCGAGCACCGCTAGCGCCTTGTCCCGCGCGGCCTCGAGTCCTCGTGCGATCCGCGGGTCGCGCAACGACGCGCTGGTCCAGCGCCCGAGGCGCCGCCGCTCGGCCAACGTCATCTCCAGCGCGCGGCGGACGATCGCCGCGACCGCCTGACGGGAATCAGGCGCCTCCGGCCCGACGTTCGGTGGCATCGAGGCAGGATCGCATAGCGGTGCGTGTGTCGCCGTGCCAGCTTGGCGGGGTCCGGACGCTCAGCGCGCCGCGTCGTCCTTTTCCTGCGCGGAGAGCTTCTTGCGATTCGCCTCCCGGATCTGCTGGATGCCCTCACCCGCATGGTGGGATGCCTCGGGTGTCGGGAACTTCGACTTCGGCGTTCGGCCGGCGGCCTTCGCGGCCTCCCGGGCTTCGCTTCGGGCCGTTTGGCGAGCGGCGAGGGTTGCTTCGTAGCCCTGATCGGTAGGCAGGTAGTAGCGCCGACCGGCGAGCTCGTCGGGGAGGTATTGCTGATCGACGTCCGCGCCATCGTAATCGTGGCTGTAGCGATAGCCGATGCCGATCCCGTGCTGCTTCATCCCACGATGGGCGGCATTCCTCAGGTGGAGTGGAACCGGCAACGAGCCGCGGCTCTCGACGTCGCCCGCGGCGGCCCAATAGGCAAGCCCGGCTCGGTTGGACTTCGGTGCCGTGGCGATGTACGTCGTCGCCTGGGCCAGGGCGTATTGGGCCTCCGGCAGGCCGATCCAATCGAGCGCCTGGCCGGCCGCGACTGCGACCTGGAGGGCCCGCGGATCGGCATTTCCGACGTCCTCGCTGGCGCTGATGATCAGGCGCCGGGCGATGAACTTCGGGTCTTCGCCGGCGGCAATCATCGCCGCGAGCCAATACAGGGCAGCGTCGGGGTCGTTGCCGCGGAGGCTCTTGATGAACGCCGACGCCGTGTCGTAGTGGCCGTCGCCGGCCCGGTCGTAGCCGAGGATCCGCTGCTGGGCGGCCGCCTCGACGTCCTCCAGCCGCGGTGCGACGTGGCCGTCGGCGTCGCGAACGCCCTCACCCTCGGCGAGCGCCACGGCGCCCTCCAGAACGTTGAGCGCGGACCGGGCGTCGCCGCCGGCGAGCGAGACCAGGTGGTCGAAGGCTTCGTCGGCGAGGGCGACGCCACCGTCGGGCCCGAATGCTCCGGCGAGGCCTCGCTCGGCATCGGTCAGCGATCGTTTGACGACGGTGCCGACATCCTCGTCGGACAGCGGCTCCAGCCGCCAGACGCGCATCCGCGAGAGCAGAGCCGAGTTCACTTCGAAATACGGGTTCTCCGTCGTGGCTCCGACGAGCGTGATCGTGCCGTCCTCGACGTGCGGCAGGAGGGCGTCCTGCTGGGCCTTGTTGAAGCGATGGATCTCGTCGAGGAACAGGACGGTTCGCTGCTGGTTCAGCGCCAGGCGGTCCTGCGCCTCGGCAATCGTCGCCCGAACCTCTACGACGCCGGACATGACGGCCGACATCGTCGAGAAATGGGCGCCGATCTCGTCTGCCAGCAGGCGCGCGAGACTGGTCTTGCCCGTCCCGGGCGGTCCCCAGAGCACGATCGAGGCGAGGTGGCCGCGCGCGACGCTTCGGCGGAGCGGCCCGCGCTCACCGACGAGGTGCTCCTGGCCGACGAACTCGTCGAGCGTTCGCGGACGCATACGCGCGGCGAGCGGCTGCTGCTCGGGCGGCGGCTTGAAGAGTGGCTCGGGACGAGCGCCACCCGCCTTTGTCCGTGTGGTCGGCATGTGGCGCAGTCTACGAGGGGGGTTCGCTCCGCGTAACCTTCGGGGCCCGGATCAGCTCCGTGACGTCGCGGAAGTCGTAGATGTGGTTGTTGTCCGGCCAGGTGAAGCTGCGGTCCGGCAGTGGCGGTAGGTCAGCCCCGAAGTATTCGCGGAACACGAGCCGGAACGTGTTCACCGACGTGAACGAGTCGGGCAGGTCCGCCTCGATCTCCGGCAGGTACATCGCAATAAGGTTCCCGAGGCGGACGCGCAGGTACTCCGGCGTGTTCGTGACGCAGTCGATCCGCCGACAGGCCAGCGGTCCCTCGTCGCCCTCGATGATGACGATCGGCCGCTCCGCCTCGGGTCCGGAGACCAGGTAGCCGACGATCTCCCGGATCTGGGCGTTCGCGAACGCGAGGTGGCCCGCATAGAGCGCCCGCTCCTGGGTGTCGCGCGCCTCCTCCTCGGAGATCGGTGATCCATCGGCCCGGAAGACGTACGGGTCGTGCGGCAGGAGGACGTGGGCGAAGACGAACTTTGGGCCGGGCGCCGTCGAGATCCGGCGGAGCTGCCGCAGCGCGTACAGCGTGCCGTCCCGATGACTCTCGCGGTGCGTCCGTTCCTCGACCGGCGCCGTTCCGGCGGCCGTCCCGAGCAGGCGCTCGACCGCCGGCACGATCGTCGTGTCGCGAAGGACCGTCTCGAACTCACTCGTGACGCCGAGCACGATGTTCTCGTCGGCGATCGCAATGGACCTCGTCGGGCCGAACCACGACCCCAGCTGGTAGTAGCGGTATCCCTGGTCCTTGAGGAACCGTCCGACCGCGTGGTCCTGGATCATCTTGTGGGCCGGCGTTCGGTCGCCTGATTCGGGCCCGATCTCGGCGGTCAGGTTGTCCAGGAACTGCATGTTGAGGGTGGCCGCGAGTGAGAAGTCGGTCGCCCGATAGTTGGCGTGGCCGCCGGCGGCCACCGTGAAGCCCTGCGACTCGAGCCAGTCGGGGAGATCGTTCTTGAGGCCGAACTGGCGGTGGATCGCGTCGGCTGAACCGTAGCGATCGAACACGAGAAAGTAGATGTCGGGCCGCCGGGCGACGTCGGCGGCGGCCTCGACCGTGCTGACCGGCGCGATCGGGGTCCGCCCGGCCCGCTGGATTTCGTACGGGACGATCGTCGCGGACGCGATGACGACGAGCAGGACGCCGATTACGTTCAGACCGGCCGTCGCGCGCGACAGGCTCGCCTGCGCGCGGAGTGCGAACAGCACGGTGCCGACGACCAGGATGCCCCAGAGGACGAGCTGGGCACGATCGTCGAGGCCGACCCCGGCCAGGGTCGGCGCCAGGTGGCCGAACCCGTAGAACGTGACGACGGCGACCGTGGCCACGAGCGCCGCCCGCCGGAGGTCCCGGAAGAGGATGGCGAGGGCGGCCATGACCGCCGCGGCCCCGACGACGCTCGTCGCGAGCGGGCTCGCCGCGTCGACCGGCAGGACCTCGTCGACGTTGACGGAGTACAGGAACAGCACCGCATACGCCGCGAGCAGGAGTGGGTGGAGGGGTAGGCGCCCGAGGAGTGTCACTGGCAGCCGAGCATACCGCGACCAGCGGAAGCAGGAACCCGCGGGCCCGGCCTCGGAGCCCGGCCTAGATCACGTGGAGGACGTTGACCAGCACGTGGAGGATCACAAGAACGCCCAGGAGGCTGCCACCGACGACGACGATGCGGCGCACGTCGCGCCTGACATAGCCGTACTCCTCGGCGGCACGCGTGGCGAGCGGCGTCGACGAGTAGATGGCTCCCTCGGCCGGCCGCTTGCCCCGCTCGCGCGCGCGTCGGGCATCCTCGGCCACCCTTTCCTCGGCGAGGATTGCGGCCTCGAGTTCCGCCGCACGGGCCTCTTCCTCGTGCGTCACCGATCCTGCCGGACGTGCAGGTCGGGCGCCCGCAGGTCGGGCGGCGGTTCGCTGCATGGGCCGACGCTGGCCAGGTCGACCGCCGGTGCGGGAGCGTTTCGCCATGTGTTAGAGATGCCTCCGAGGGATGACCGGTGGAACCCGCGGAGGATAGCATCGGCCGCGTTCGGGGTTCGCGGAGCGTGGCACCTGCTAGACTCGGCCCGCCGAGTAGCCCGCTTCCGACGCTTGCCGGGAGGACCGTCCGATCGATCTGAACGCTCTCGTCGCCCCCTTTCTCGGCGCCATCGTCGTCGGCCTCGTCGTCGTGGTCCTGCTCCTCCTCGTCATCGTCGCCGTCCAGGCACGTCGCCAGACTCGACTGCGGCGCCGTCTCGACGGGGTCACTCGCGGGGCGGAAGGGCGCAGTCTCGAAGCGATCCTCGACGCCCACCTCGACAAGGTCCTGGCGGTCGCCCGCGAGCTGGACGAGCTGTCGGCGCGTTCGGCGGTCCTCGAGGCGGAGGCGCGTCGGGCGGTTCAGCGGATCGGCCTGGTCCGGTTCAATCCGTTCGAGGAGACAGGCGGCAACCAGAGCTTCGCCCTCGCTCTCACGGACCGAAACGGTGACGGATTTGTCGTGAGCAGCCTTCATGCCCGCACGGGGACACGCCTCTATGCGAAGGCGATCGTCGCCGGTCGATCCGATTCGGCGCTCTCGGCCGAGGAGGCCGAGGCCCTCCGTGTCGCGCTTGCCAAGCCGCCAAGCGGGGGCGCCGCGCGAACCCGGGTCTCGGTCTGACAGGCAAGCTGTCACGAGGAGCAGGCACGATGCCCGCATGGCCTCGAATGACAATCCCCCCGCTGCCACCGCAGACACCGTGAGACGGACGCGGTCCCGCAGGGAGCCGACACCTCTGGAACAGCTCCCTGTCTGGGACGGCTTCGTCCCTGACGCTCCGGCGGTCATCGAGGGTGACCCGCCGGCCGGTCTCGACGCGCTTCTCGGCGGCCTCAATCCGGAGCAGCTGAGGGCTGTCACCCACGGCGAGGGGCCACTCCTGGTGGTCGCCGGGGCGGGCACCGGCAAGACCCAGGTCATCACGAGGCGGATTGCCTGGCTCATCGCGACGAGGCGGGCGAAGCCGTCGGAGATCCTCGCCCTCACCTTCACCGAGAAGGCCGCCGCGGAGATGCAGGTCAGGGTGGATCAGCTCGTCCCGTACGGCTACACGGACGCCGCGATCGGGACGTTCCACGCCTTCGGTGACCGGATCATCCGGGAGTACGCCCTCGAGCTCGGGCTGCCGACGGATGTCCGGGTCCTCACCCGGGCGGAGGTGGTGATCTTCCTCCGCGAGCACCTGTTCGAATTCGACCTCGATCTCTATCGCCCGCTGGGTGACCCAACCCGGTTCCTCGGGGCCCTGGCCACGCTCTTCAGCCGTTGCAAGGACGAGGACATCTCGCCGGCGGCGTACCTCGAGCACGCCGAGGCGCTCGCGGCACGCGCCGTCGCGGCCCCGGACGACGAGGCAATCGCCGAGGAGGCACGTCGCCAGGGCGAACTGGCCAGGGCCTATGGACGCTACCAGGAGCTGCTGGCGGCCAACGGCTTCATCGACTTCGGGGATCAGGTCAGCATGGCGCTCCGGCTCGTCCGGACGTCGGCCGCGGCTCGCCTGGAGCTCCAGTCTCGCTTCCGGTTTGTCCTCGTGGACGAGTTCCAGGACACCAATCGTGCCCAGTCGGAACTCGTCTCGATCCTCGCCGAGCCACATCGCAACGTCACGGTCGTCGGCGACGACGATCAGTCGATCTACAAGTTCCGAGGCGCGGCAATCAGCAACATCCTTGGCTTCCGAGACAGGTATCCGGACGCCCGAACCGTCGTCCTTCGCCGCAACTACCGCTCGCTGGCCCCGATCCTCGACGCGTCCTACCGCCTGGTCCGCTTCAACGACCCGGATCGGTTGGAGGTCCGGGCGGGAATCTCGAAGCGGCTGAGAGCGGAACGACGGACCGATGGGGATGCCCCCATAGTCCGCCTCGAGGCGTTCGCGACCCACGCCGAGGAAGCGGACTGGATCGCCGCCGAGCTTGGTCGCCGGATCGCGGCAGGCGCCCGGCCTCGCGACCTCGCGGTCCTGCTTCGTGCCAACGGCCACGCGGATCCGATTCTGCGCAGCCTCAACGTGGCCGGGATCCCGTGGCGCTTCTCGGGGACGTCCGGGCTCTATGCGAGGCCGGAGGTCCGCCGATTGCTCGCGTTCCTGCGCGCGATCGCCGACCCATCATCGAGCGTCGACGTCTATGCGCTGGCCGTCGCGGAGCCGTACGGGCTCGGCGGGGAGGACCTGACCGCGATCGTCAACACCGCCCGACGGCGCCACCGCAGCGTGTGGGAGGTGCTCGACGAGGTCGAGGGACAGCCGGGAATCCTTCGTCTGTCGCCGGCGACCCGAGCCGCCGTCTCGCGCTTCGTCGCGGACATGCACCGGTTCACGGAATTGGCCCACGTCAATCCGGCCGGGGAGGTCCTCTATCGCTTCCTTCGCGACTCCGGGACGCTCGGCCGGCTTACGGCCACGGACACGGTGGCCGCGGAGGAGTCCCTCCGGAACATCGCCCGCTTCTTCGACATCGTCCGGGCCCAGTCGGCACTCCTGTCGGACGACCGGGCGATCTTCGTCGCTCGTCATCTTCAGACGCTCATCGAAGCGGGCGACGACCCGCCGACGGCGGACCTCGACCCCGATGCCGACGCCGTTGCCGTGCTCACGGTCCACAAGGCGAAGGGCCTCGAGTTTCCCGTGGTCTTCATGCCGGGTCTCGTCGCCGGCCGTTTCCCGATTCACGCCCGACGGGAGCCGCTCGGGCTGCCGCTGGAGCTCGTGAAGGAGACCTTGCCGGAGGGGGACTTCCAGCTCCAGGAGGAGCGCCGGCTCTTCTACGTCGGCATGACCCGGGCGCGCGACGAGCTGGTCCTGTCCCACGCCGCCGATTACGGGGGCGGCGTGGCCCGCCGCCTGTCGCCGTTCGTCCTCGAGGCGCTGGACCTCCCGACGGCCCAGGCCATGCCGGGATCCGGGGTGGTCGCCGTCCCGCCGCTCGATCGCCTCGCCGCCTTCGATCCGCCGCCGCCCGGTCCGGCAGTGGCGCGCGGTCCGCTGGAGGAGCCGCTGCTGCTGAGCTTCTACGCCGTGGACGACTACCTGACCTGTCCGCTCAAGTTCAAGTACGGGCACGTGCTCCGGGTGCCGCTGGCACCCCACCATGCCCTCATCTACGGCTCGGCGCTCCACAAGGCGGTCCAGGAGTTCCACCGCCGCCACGCTCGTGGCGACGTCATGAGCGAGGAGGAGTTGACCGCGGCGTTCGAGCTCGCCTGGACCAACGAGGGGTTCCTTACCCGCGACCACGAGGAGGCTCGCCTGGCCGCCGGCCGCGACGCTCTCCGTCGGTTCCGCGACGAGCAGCTGAGGCCGGACGCGGTCATCCCGGCGTACGTCGAGCGGGATTTCAGCTTCACGCTCGACGGGGATCGGGTCCGTGGTCGGTGGGACCGCGTGGACATCGAGCCTGCGGGCGAGGACACGGCGGCGGAGCCAAGCAGCACAGCCGTGCCGCACGCCGACACCGTGTCGCCGACGCTCAACCTGACGGGTCGGGAGCGGGTAACGATCACGGACTACAAGTCGAGCGATGTCCGCGACCCAGTCAAGGCACGCCAGCGAGCCCGCGAGTCGCTCCAGCTCCAGATCTACGCGATGGGCTACGAGGCGTTGACCGGCCGCCTGCCGGACTACCTCCAGCTCCACTTCCTCGATTCGGGGCTCGTCGGCCGGGTCGAGGTCGATCCGAAGCGGCTAGCTAAGGCGCGCCAGAAGATCGCGGTCGCAGCCGCCGGGATGCGGGCCCGCGATTACACGGCCAAGCCGGACCGCATGGCGTGCTCCTATTGCCCGTTCCGTGAGATTTGCCCGTCCAGCGTGGCCACGTGACCCAGATGGACCTCGCGTCCATCGGCGCCATCACGTTCGATTTCGGCAATACCCTCATCCCGGTCGACCGGGCCGGCCTCCGGCGAGTCGTCGAAGTGACCGCGCGGGCGGTCGTGGAGCGTCTCGGCCCGTTCCCGCCCGAGGCCTTCCTTTCGATCTGGGCCGAGGAACGCGAGCGGCAATTCCGCGAAGAGGTGCCCCAGTTCCGCGAGGTGGACCTGGCGGACCGGTTTGTCCGCGTCCTGGCTCGGCTGCGGGGGATGCCCGCACCCGCAGAACACGATCGCTGGGACCAGGCGGCTGCCGCCACGCGATCGGACCCGACTGAGATCGACTGGGCGGTCGGCGCGTATAGCGACGCCTTTGTGATGGGGATGCCAATCGATCCGGCGACCGAGCGCCTCCTCGGGACGCTCGCTGGGCATGCAACGCTGGCGATCCTCTCGAACTGGCCGCTGGCGGCAACGGTCGACCGCTACGCCGAAGCCGCGGGCTGGCTTCCGTACCTCCGGGCGATCGTCATCAGCCAACGGGTCGGGACGATCAAGCCCCACCCCGCGATCTTCGCGGAGGCGCGCCGGCTACTCGGCGATCCGGAGCCCGACACGATCCTCCACGTCGGGGACGACTGGGCCGCGGACGTCGTCGGCGCGGTCCGCGCCGGGTGGCGTGCCGCGTACGTGACGGACCGCCCGCACGACTCGCCCCTGCCGGCGAGTCAGCGCGACGAGACGGTCGCGCCGGATCTCGAAATTGGCTCGGTGGCCGATCTGCCGGCACTGTTCGAAGCCGCCGACGCGCATCGCCCCGGATAGGGCATTCGCCTCATTGGGCCAGCGTCCCGTTCGGTGGGACGATGCACCGCCCGAGACCGGTTGACGACGGAGCCCAGGGCACGGAGGTTCGATCGCCGATGGCGAGGTACGGCCGGGCCACCCGCGCGCCGAACCCCCAGGTCGGCCCGCGGGCCGCCCGGTCGTGACGCCATCCGTCCTGGTGGTCGACGACGATCCGGCAGTCCTGCACCTCGTGGAGCGCGTCCTGCGTCGGGCCGGCGCGGAGGTGATCGCCGTCGAGAGCGGTCGTGCCGCGCTCCGCGCCGTTGCGGACGGTGTCTCGAAGCCGTCACTCCTGTTGACCGCCATCGAGCTGCCCGCCATGACGGGAATCGAGCTGTCGGCGCGGGTCAGGGCGCTCCGGCCGGGCATCCAGGTCGTGATGATGACCGGGGATCCTGCGAGCGCCGAGGCGGCTCGCGATCGGCCGGACCTCGTCGGGCGGGTGCTCGTCAAGCCGATCACGGCCGGCGAACTGCTGGCCGCAGCGGGATTGGCGGCGGCGGAGGTCCAATTGAGCTGATCGTCTGGCGCCAGCCAGGCCTCGGCCGGCAAGTCGGAACCCCTAGAATCGGCGGTGATGGAATCCCGCGACCGCCTTGCCAATCTCGGCCTCCTGGCCGCGGGCGGACTGGTGTTCATCCTCGTCGCCCTGGTATTCACGACGCGCGATCCGACGATCGACCCGGCCGCCGGTTACCTGGGAGCACTCCTTCTTGCGCTGGCAGTCGGACTCCTGGCCACGTCACTCTTCTGGCTGGTGGTCTTCGGCCGCCACCGTCGAATCGCGTATCGTGGTGACTGGCCGCGGGCGATCCGGCGGGGCGCCTGGGTCTTTCTCGTCACGGCGCTGTTCGTGGTCCTCCGCCTCAACCAGGTGTTCCAACCCCCGATTGCCCTGTTCGTTCTCGCGCTCGTCGTCTTCGCTGAGGCGACCCTGTCCGTCGAGCGCTGAAGCCCCGGAGGTCGTCCTTGATCGGTGAGCGTTCAGCCGTGAACCCGGCGGAGCCGTACCCGGACGTAAAGTTGCGACTCGCGGCCGCTGTCGAAGCCGCCCGAGACGAGATCCTCGACCTGTCACACCGGATCCACGCCAGCCCGGAACCGGCGTTCGAGGAGCGGAAGGCGGCCGGCTGGGTCGCCGAGATCCTCGCCCGTCATGGCTTCGAGGTCGAGCACCCGGCGGGCCGGCTCGAGACAGCGGTCCGGGCGACGCGCAGAGGCGGACGGGGCGGTATTGCGCCGCGGATCGGGATCCTCGCGGAATACGACGCGCTCCCAGGGCTCGGCCACGGCTGCGGCCACAACACGATGGCTGCCTCCGGGGTCGGGGCCGCAATCGCCCTCGCCTCTGTCGCCGACGAGCTGCCGGGCGAGATCGTGTTCCTCGGGACGCCGGCGGAGGAGCGAGGAAGCGGCAAGCAGTGGATGATCGACGATGGCCTGTTTGCGGGGATCGACGCCGCGCTGATGTACCACCCGTGCGATCGGAGCCACGTCGAATCGCATCCGCTGGCGTCGGAGGACGTCGAGGTTATCTTCCACGGGCTGCAGGCCCACGCCGCCGCTGACCCATGGAAGGGCCGGAACGCCCTCGACGCGATGGTCTCGCTATTCGCAACCGTCGGCCTGTGGCGCCAGCAGCTCCATCCGGAGGCCCGCGTCCACGGCATCATCCAGGAAGGCGGCACGGCGGCGAATATCATTCCCGACCGGACGAAAGCCTGGTTCATGCTCCGGAGCCCGGATCAGGCCTACTACACGGAGATGAAGGAGCGATTCCGCGCGCTTGCCGACGCGGCCGCGCTCGCGACGGGCACGACCGTCGAACTTGCCTTCACCGGCGGGGCGATGTCGATGCACCGAAATCGGACGCTCGAGGCGCGCTGGGTCGCCAATGCGACCGCCTATGGGATCCGCGACGAGGGCCCCGACCCGAACTCCGGCAGCACCGACATGGCAAACGTGAGCTGGGTCTGCCCGACGATCCACCCGGAGCTGTCCATCGCCGACGAGGGGACGCCCGGCCACTCGATCCTCTTCCGCGACGCCGCAGCCACGCCGCGCGCCGACGAGACCACGCTCCTGGCGGCGACGCTCGTTGCCCAGACGGCGTACGAGCTGTTCGCCGATCCGTTGCTCGTCGACGCCGCGTGGCGCGAGTTTCGCGGCGAGGACTGATCGCGGTCGTCAATGCGCCGGCGGCTGCAGGGCCGCCGCAGACAGCGCGAGTGGCCAGCACGTGTCGGCCGGGTGCTAGGATGCGAACCGGCGCGCCCCGCTGGACGCTGGATGCGAACCGGCGGCGCCCCCAGCGAGACGGCGCTTTCCATCGGTCGCCCGAGGCGCCGACCGTCCGTCTCCGGAGGACTTCGTGGCTGAGCGCCCCCACGACCCAGATACCTCGTCCGAGCGCGATTTCGCGGCGGCCAATGGCTGGGACCGCGAATTCGAGACGTACAGCGACTTCGAGTTGCCCACCTACGTCGGCCCGACGACGTTCATGAACCTGCCCTGGATCACGGACCCGCTGCAGCTCATCGCAAGGGGTGTCGACGTGGCCATCATCGGGGCGCCGTTCGACGACGCGGTGAGCCATCGACCCGGCGCACGGTTCGGCCCCCGAGCTATCCGCGAGGCGCAGTACACGTCGGGATCGATCTATTCGCTCCAGCTCGACATCGAGCCGTTCGAGCTGCTAACGGTGGTGGACGCCGGCGACGCGAACATCGTCCCGGCCTGGATCGAGCGTGGCCACGCTCTCATCTACCGCAAGGTGCTCGAGGTCGCCCGAACTGGCGCGATCCCAATCGTCCTCGGGGGCGATCACTCGATCACGTGGCCATCCGCGACGGCAATTGCCGAAATCCGCCGACCCGGCAGCGTCGGGATCGTTCACTTCGACGCCCACGCCGACACCGCCAACGACGACTGGGGCGTCCTCGCGGGCCATGGAACGCCGATGCGACGGCTCATCGAATCGGGCGCCGTCCTCGGCAAGAACTTCGTCCAGGTCGGTCTTCGCGGTTACTGGCCGCCCCTCGATGTCTTCGAGTGGATGCAGGAGAACGGCCTGCGCTACCACTTCATGCGCGAGATCGAGGAGCGCGGCGCCGATGCCGTCGTCGACGACGCGATCGCGGAGGCCCTCGACGGCGCCAATTCGATCTACCTGAGCATCGATGTCGACGTCGTCGATCCTGGCCTCGCCCCCGGTACCGGAACGCCGGAGCCAGGAGGCCTGATGACCCGCGAGCTGCTCCGGGCGATCCGACGGATCGTGGCGGCCGTCGATCTCGCCGGGATGGACATCGTCGAGGTATCGCCGCCGTACGACCACGCCGAGCAGACGTCGATGATCGGCAACCGGGCGGCGCTCGAGGCGATCAGCGCCCTCGCGATCAAACGACGCGACGGGGCGACGGTCCGCTTCGAGCGGCCCGTCTAGGCCGGCATGGCCGAGAACACCAGCTCCCTCGGCGCCGCGCTCGCCCGCCTCTACGACCTCGATCTGGTCGATGATCCGGGCGATCTGGACCTCTACCTCGCCCTCGCGACGAGGACCGGCGGCCCGATCCTCGAGCTGGGGTGCGGGACGGGCCGGCTCGCGGTTCCGCTCGCCGCCGCCGGCCACGACGTCACCGCGGTCGACATCGATCCCGCGATGCTGGAGCGGGCGAGACGACGAGCGGAGATGGCCGGCGCGGCGGCGACGCGATCGAATCGAGTTCGTGGAGGCCGACCTGCTCGGCCTGGACCTCCCGTCGGCGGGTACCTTCCGGCTCGCGCTCGTGGCGTTGAATTCGCTCTTCCTCCTCGCCACACGGTCGTCCCAGCGGGAGGCGTTCACGACGATGGCCCGACATCTCGCACCCGGCGGCCTCGCGGTCGTGGACGTCTGGCTGCCCGACGCCGACGATCTCGCCCGCTTCGACGGCCGGCTGATCCTCGAGTACGAGCGGAACGATCCAGATTCCAATGCCCTGGTAACGAAGGTCGCGGCCGCCCAACATGACGCTGCGAGCGCCATCGTCAACCTCACCTCGATCTACGAGGAAGGCGATCAGGGGAGTTCAGCCGCCAGGTTCGTCCGCCGCGATGCGCTCCGGCTCGTGTCCGCGGACGAGCTCCGCGACTTCGCGGAGAGCGCTGGGTTGGTGGTCGAGACCCTGGCCGGTGACTACGACCTGGAGCCGCTCGGGCTCGGCAGCGAGCGGGCGATCCTCGTGGCTCGTCGATGATGCCCCCGGACCACGCAGCCACCCGGACTTCCGGGCCGGGTGGGGACCGGCCCTCAGCTTGGTACACTCGGGCCAATGGCATCCAGTGATACGACCCGCCTGCTCCTCGTCGAGGACGTACCGCAGGTGGCGCAATACATCCGTGGCCTTCTGAACTCGCAGAGCAGCGTAAAGCTGCTCGACGTTCTGACCGACGGCTCGAAGGTGATCCCCCAGGTTCAGCAGCTTCGGCCTGACGTCGTGGTCGTGGACGCGCTCCTCCAGGGCCGGGTCAAGGGGCTGCAGCTCGTCGAGCAGCTCCGCGCGTCCGGACTCGGTGTGCCGGTCATCGTCATTACCGTTCCGCAGAACCCGGTCGACGCCGACCCGGCTGCCGGCATCCACGGCGTGTTGGCGATGCCCTTCTCCGGCTTCGATCTCATGACCCGGATCAGCGCGGTCCAGAAGGAGCACGCCGCCTCGTCGACGACCGGCATGTCGCGGATCTTCTCGATCTTCGCGCCCAAGGGCGGCGTCGGCAAGACGACTCTTGCCTTCAACATCGCCGTCGCCCTCGCCCAATTCGAGCAGCGCACGGTCCTCATCGACGGGAGCCTCCAGTTCGGCGACCTGCGGGCGCTCCTGAAGGTCCCGGTCGACGCCCCGTCGATCCTCGACCTGCCGACGGACCGGGTCGCTGAATCGGATCTCCAGGATGTCCTTTGGCGCGACCCATCGGGGATCGATATCCTCCTCGCGCCGCCGCGTGTCGAGATGGCCGAGATGATCACGCCCCGCGATATCGACAAGGTCCTGTCGCTCCTCCGACGGGTCTACGGTTCGATCGTCATCGACATGTCGGCCGTGCTCAATGACATCAACCTGGCGTTCCTCGACCTGAGCGACACGATCCTCGAGATCGTGACCTACGACTCGACCACGATCCACAACACGGTTGCGGTTGCCGACGCGTTCCGGAGCATCGGCTACCCGGCCTCGAAGGTCCGTTACCTGGTCAACCGAGCGGACTCGACGGGCGGCATCGATCCGGGCGATCTCGATCGCGCAATCGGTCGTGTGCCCGAACACCGCGTGGTATCCGGCGGCCAGCTCGTCGTCCAGAGCAACAACGAGGGCGTGCCCTTCGTCCTGGCCGACCCGAACGCCCAGATCAGCCAGGACGTGGCACGCGTCGCCACCGAGATCCTCGCCGCACACGGCATGGCCCGCGCGACGGTCGCGGGCAGGCGCTAGTCGGGGGCCCGGTGTCGGATTCGCGACCGATCGGCATCTTCGACTCCGGTGTCGGTGGCCTGACGGTCCTGCGTGAAATCCTTCGCCGGTCGCCACACGAATCGACGATCTATCTCGGCGACAACGCCCGGGCTCCGTACGGGATCCGCCCCGACGAGGAGGTGCGGTCCTTCTCGACGGAGGCGCTCGACGCTCTGGTCGACCGAGATGTCAAGGCGATCGTCGTCGCCTGCAACACCTCGACCGCGGTCGCTCTCGGGCACTTCCGGCGGCGTTACGACCTGCCGATCCTCGGGGTCGTCCGGCCCGGCGCCGTGACCGCCGCACTGACGACGCGGAACCGGCGGGTCGGCGTTATCGCCACACCGGCCACCGTCCGATCCCACGCCTACTTCACCGCGATCAAGGACGAGAACCCCGCGGTTGAGGTCTATGAGCACGCGACGCCGGCGTTCGTGCCGCTCGTCGAGGCGGGTCGGCTGTCCGGGCCGGAGGTCGAGGCCGCGGTCGCCGACGGCCTCGCGCCGTTGCTCGGCGAGCGCGACGCGGCGGGCGAATTCGTCTTCCCGCTGCCGGCGTCGGGCCGGATCGACACGCTCCTGCTCGGCTGCACGCACTACCCGCTGCTGCTGCCGGTCATCGCGGCGGTCGCCGGCGAGGGCGTGGCGATCGTCGAATTCAGCGACGGCGACCGCGTCCGCCCTGTCGGAACTGCTCGCGATCAACGGGCTCGAGGCGCCGCCGGCGCAGCCCGGCGAGCCGATCCACATCCAGCTCACGACAGGAAATGTTGCCGGCTTCCACTCAGTGGCCGGCCGGCTGTTCGGCGATGCATTCGTCGACGTCGAGCCCGTCGAGCTCACGGCGGTCGCCTCGTGACCGGGCGGCGAGGTCGCGGCGGGCCGGCCTGGCGCGACGATCGGCTCTGGCAGGCGGGGTTCCTCGTCGGGTCGGCGCTCGGGGCAGCCGCGACCGTCCTCGGGCGACGGGCTGAGTCGGTCGCCCGGCGCGGCCTCGTCGACTGGTCCAGGGCCGAGCGGATCGCCGCCGACCGACTTCGTTCGGCACCCGGCACCCTGACCGCGGCGGAGCTGCAGGCAACCGAGGCCGACTACGCCGCCGCGATGGCCCGGATCGTGCCGCGCCTGTCGGCGGCGCTGGGAACCGAGCTGCCGGGGGTTGTCGAGCGTTCGGCCGTGGTCGATCGGGCCGGCTGGGTCCACGCCAACGTCGCGACCTTTGCGGCGCTGATTGGCACGCTCGAGGACGAGCTTCTCGACCAGGTGGTGCCATCGGGCAGCGGGCTGGGCAAGGCGACGATGGCCCTCGCCAACCGCTGGGTGACGACCCGTCAGCTCGGGTTTCTGCTCGGGTTCATGGGCTCAAAGGTCCTCGGCCAGTACGATCTCGCGCTCCTGTCGGCTGAGGCCAAACCCGGCCGGCTCTTGTTCGTCGAGGAGAACATCCGCCAGACAGCACGAGCGCTCGACGTCCCGCTCGGTCCGTTCCGGACGTGGATCGCGCTGCACGAGACCACGCACGCCTTCGAGTTCGAGGCTCACCCGTGGCTGCGTCCCTACCTCGCCGAACGGCTCGAGCGGCAGCTCCGGCTCTTCGGGCGAGAGGCGAGCGGGCTCGGCCGGGAGGCGCTAAAGAGCCTTGGCCGGGCCATCCGCGGCGAGGCAGACAAGGCCGGCGCGGAGCACTGGATCGAACGGTTGATGAACGAGGAGCAGCGCCGGCTCTTCCGCGAGACGCAAGCTGTCATGAGCCTGCTCGAAGGGTTCAGCGACTACGTGATGGACGAGGTCGGCCGGGACCTGGTCCCGGGGGTCGAGCAGATCAGCACCCGCTTCCACGAGCGTCGCCACGCCCGCCGGTCGCCGTTCGAGCGGGCGATCATGCGCCTGACCGGGATGGACGTGAAGCTCGAGCAGTACCGAAAAGGGGAGCGCTTCGTCCGGCTGATCGCTGAGGCCGGGGGCCCCGCCGCCCTCCGCCGGCTCTGGGACGGGCCGGAATCGCTGCCCCGCCACGGCGAGATCGACGAGCCTTCGAACTGGATCGCCCGGGTCATGCCGGAGGCTAGCGGATGAGCGCCGGCGAGCCGGCCGAACCAGCACGGACGGCCGGGCCGGGCAGCGGCGCCGACGGCGTTCCGGCGGCGATCGCCCTGTCGCCGATCCTGTCAGCCCGCTACCGTGCCGGCGATATCGAGCGGGTCCGCGCGGCGGCGCCCGGCTCACGCATCGTGACGCTGTCGGTCGAGGGCCTGTCCGATGAACCAGTCGACGACGTCGAGGTGCTCCTGCACGGCTGGTTGTCGGCCGATGCGTTCGATCGACTCCTCGCCCGCGCCCCGCGGCTCGTGTGGGTCCACTCGGCCTCGGCCGGGGTCGAGCGGGCCCTGACTCCGGCCTCCCGCCAGCGGGGGATCGTCATCACGAACGCCCGCGGCGTCTTCTCCCGCCCCATCGCCGAGTACGTGATGATGATGATCCTGGCCGTCCGACGGAAACTGCCGGGCCTCCTGGAGCTGCAGCGCGAGCGCACGTGGCAGCCGCTCGAAGGCGGTGAGCTGCGCGACGTGACGGTCGGCATCGTCGGGCTCGGATCGATTGGACGAGCGGTCGGGGCGCTCGCGACTGCCTTCGGTTGCCGGGTCATCGCCACCCGCCGCCGGCCGGAAGCCGCGGCGCAGTCCGAAGGCGACGCGTCGGCCGACGAGCCGTCCTTCGGCGAGGCGATGCTCGATCGTGTCGGTGGCCCCGAAACCCTGCCGGCGCTTCTCGCGGAGTCGGACTTCGTCGTATTGGCCGCGCCGCTGACCCCCGAGACCGAGAACATGATCGACGCTGACACACTGGCCGCGATGAAGCCCGGCTCATGGCTGATCAACGTGGCCCGCGGCCGGCTAGTCGACGAGCGAGCGCTCCTCCGGGCGCTCCGCGATGGGCCGCTGGGCGGCGCGATCCTCGACACGTTCCGGGACGAGCCCCTCCAGCCGAGTTCGCCGTTCTACGACCTGCCGAACGTCATCGTCACGCCCCACACGTCCTGGTCGAGCAGCCGCGTCCTCGACCGCAGCGTCGAGCTCTTCTGCGACAACCTCCGTCGCTTCGCGGCGGGCGAACCGCTCCTCAACGTGGTCGATCCGCGCCAGGGCTACTGACCGACGCCGGCCGGTTACTCAGGCGGATTGGCAGCCGACCGCGTGCGTCCCCACACGGCGGTCCCCGGCCGGAGGGTGATCGACGGGAGAGTCGGAACCTCCCCTGGCGCGAGATCGAACCGGCAACGGCGAGCGATCGTCGCCAGGAGGAGAGTCGCCTCCATCATCGCGAACGCGGCGCCGATGCACTTCCTGGAGCCCATCCCGAACGGGATGAACGCCCCACGCGGCAAGCGCTTCTCGAGGCCGTCGAGCCAACGCTCAGGGCGGAACGCTTCGGGTTCCGGAAAGAATCGAGGATCGCGGTGCGTTGCGTACATCGATATGAGGACGATGTGACGCTTCGGGATGGGAACCGTTCCGATCACGGTGTCGCGAATGGCTTCCCGCCCGGTGATGTAGGCCGGCGGATAGAGGCGAAGCGTCTCGTTGATGACGGCCTGGACATAGGGCAGCGCCGGGATCTCATCCGGCGATGCGGCCGCGTCGCCCAGGACGGTCGCCAGCTCGGCCTCGAGACGGCCGCGAGCGTCTGGATTTCGCTCGAGCAGCACCAGCGCCCAGGTCAACGCCAGCGCGGTCGTCTCGTGACCGGCCAGCAGCAGGGTCATGACCTCGTCCCGGATCTGCCTCTCCGACATTCCGGCACCGCGCTCGTCGCGAGCCAACATCAATAGGGAAAGAAGATCGCCTCGATCCTCCCCGGGCCGCCGCTCGCGGATGATGTCGTAGACCACCTCATCGAGACGCCGGATGGCGCGGGCGAGCCGGCGGTTGCCGCGTGTCGGTAGCCAGGTCGGTATGAGGAACCGGAGGCTCGCGAACCGCCCGAAATAGAAGTCCTGAACTTCCCCGCCGAGCCGCGCAACCTCCTCGATACGAGGCGTCACGTCGGCGTCGAATAGCGTCCGGGCGACGATTCGCAAAGTCAACTTCGTCATCTCTTCATGGACGTCGACCGTCTCGCCATTGGACCATGTCTCGACGTGCTCTTGGGTGTACCGGGCCATCGTCCGGCCATATCCTGCGACTCGATCACGATGGAAGGCAGGCGAGGCCAGTCGGCGATGCCTGAGCCACTCGTCGCCCTCGGCCGTCAACAGGCCGTGGCCAAGCAGTGGGATCAGCATCCGGGTGCCGAAGCTCTTGCGATAGTCGGCTGCGCGGCCGACGAGCACCTCCTCGATCTCGGCCGGGCCGTACGCCATGTGGGCGCGGAACGGTCCGAAATCGGATCGGGACGAAGTCGCCGTGCGCGTCACGCCAGCGGAGCATCGCCTCGGTCGGGTTGGCCCCGTACTCACGCATCGTCCCGGAGAGGAGCGCGCCCTTCGGCCCAGTGCCGGTGTTGCGTCGCTCGTAGCCAACCGCGAGCGTGGCGGCACGTCGGCGCGGCGCCGATTCGGGCTGCTTTACGGGTGCCCTTGTGGTCATCAGGGGCACTCTAGCCCTCAGGACGGATCCTGGCGTCTCAGGTGGTTGCCCGCCGTCCCCGAGCGCATCAAGGTCCCTGTCTCAGCCGGACGACCATACTTCGTCCATGCAGATCGCCATCGTCGGGCTTGCCGGATCGGGCAAGACGACCGTCTTCAACACGCTGACGCGCGGTCACGCCGATACCGGCGGAATTCGGCGGCCTCGAGCTCCACATCGGCGTCGTGAAGGTTCCCGACGAGCGCCTGGATCGCCTCGCGGCGATCTTCAAGCCGAAGAAGCTCGTCCAGGCCGACGTCACCTACGTCGATCTGCCGGCCCCGCCGGCATCGTCGGAGGGCAAGGTCGGCGCGGAGGAGCTGCCCGCCGAGCACCTCGCACGGCTTCGCGAGTCGGACGCGCTGCTCCACGTCGTTCGCGACTTCGAAGACCCGAACCACCCGCACCCGGAGGGCTCGGTCGACCCTGCCCGCGACCTCGAGCGGCTCGACTTCGAGTTCGTCATCGCTGACCTGGCGCTCGTGGATCGGCGGCTCGATCGGCTCAAGGCCAGCGGTCGACACGGCACGCCCGCCGAGCGCGAGACGAACGAGCGGGAGGAGGTGGTCCTCGTTCGGTTGAAGGAAGCGCTGGAGGCCGGCCGGCCCATCCGGGACGTCGAGCTCGACGAGGACGAGGAGAAGGCGATCCGCGGCTTCCGGTTCCTCTCGCAGAAGCCGGTCCTGGTATTGCTCAACGTCGGGGAGAGCGAGTTGGCCACGGCCGGCGAACAAGTTGCCCGGATCGTCGCGGGCTATGACCATCGCCAGGCGATCGTCGACGCCCTATCGGCACGGATCGAAATGGAGCTCGGCGAACTGGAGGCCGATGAGGCGGCGGTGTTCATGGAGGAGCTGGGGATCGCGGAGTCAGGCCTCGATCGGGTCATCGCGCTGTCGTACCGCCTTCTCGGGCTGATCTCGTTCCTCACCGCCGGGCCTGATGAAGTCCGGGCCTGGCCGATCCGCGACGGCTCAACGGCGGTCGATGCGGCGGCGGCAATTCACACCGACCTTGCCAAGGGCTTCATCCGGGCCGAAACCGTGGCGTACGAGGACCTGCTGACCCTGGGCTCGATGGCCGACGCGCGGAAGGCCGGCCGACTCCGCTCGGAGGGCAAGACCTATCGGGTCCGCGACGGAGACGTGGTCGAGATCCTCTTCAGCCGGTAGGGGAGGAGCCGGCCGTGCTTAGTTCGTGCCCGCCTCGCCGTGCGGATCGAACTCGGCGATGATCGCCCGGTAGTCGGCGGCACGGTCCTCGTCGCCTTCGTCATCCTCGTCGTCGACAGTGATGAGGACGTTTTCGGTCTCGATCGGGGAAACATTCACCGCTGCAGTCAGCCGGTCGTCGCCAACCAGGACGAACTCCTCGTCGCGCTCCAGTTCGGCGGCGATCGCCTCGATCAGCGTATCGTGCTCGTGGGTGTCCTGGACCCGGCGACGAATCGACTGGACGAGCTCGAAGAAGTCGTCCGGCTCCATTTCTGTTTCGCGCACGAGAAGGACGTCCGAGAAGATCTCGTCGTCGCCTTCGTGAAGCTCATAGAAATACACGCTGACTCCGGTCGGGAAGGAAAGGGTTTGGACGGCAAGTATACGGTCGCACCTCGCCCGGTCCTGTCAGCCAGCTGATGATCGAACCGTCGCCGGTGGCAGGCGCCCCGGTCGTCGTCGTCGTCGGCGCGGCTGCGCGAGACATCGCCGAGGAGGACCCGCGCGGCTGGCGGCTGGGCGGCGGCGTGTCGTACAGTGCGCTGACCGCGGCCCGGCTGGGCATTCCGACGGCCGCCATCATCGGCGTCGACGAGGAGGCGAGCAGCGCCCTCGAGCTCGACCTTCTGCGCCAAGCCGGTGTCGGCATCGAGCTCGTGCCGCTCGAGCACGGCCCGGTCTTCGTCAATCTGGAGCGGCCGGAAGGCCGCCTTCAGCTGTGCATTTCGCGCTCTGACCCGGTCCCGGTCGCCGCGGTCCCCGAGGCGTGGCGCTCGGCCCGCGGCTGGATCCTCGCCCCGGTCGCGGCAGAGCTCCCCGAGGCCTGGGCCGACGTACCCTCCGCGCCGGCGGTCGTCGCGGTGGGGTGGCAGGGGCTCCTTCGCGACCTGGTCCCGGGCGAAGCCGTCCGCCACGTCGACCCGCAGCCGAGTCCGGTCATCGCCCGGGCCGATCTCGTCGGGCTCAGCCGCGATGACGTCGACCCGGCCACCGAGCTCGCCTGGCTGTGCGGGCTTCTGCGTCCGGGCTCGACGCTCGCGGTCACCCGCGGCGATCGCGGCGGCCTGGTCATGGACGGCGGTCCGGACGGGCCCGGACATCCGCGCCATTACCCGCCGGTCCGCAGCCACAACCCGATAGATCCGACCGGTGCCGGCGACGTCTTCCTCGCGGCCCTCGCGGCGGCCCGGATCGAGCCACGCCTGATCGGAGGGCGGGTTGACGCGGGGTTCGACCTCCTCCTGGCGGCCGCGAGCTGCCTCGCTGGTCCTCGAGGGGCCGGGCTTGCTGGGCGTCCCGGATCGGACCGCCGTGATGGAGCGGATGGCCGCGGCGCGACACGAGGGCTCAAGCCGGCCGGTCTGACGCCGCTAGCCCGTCGCCGCTCCTCCGCGAGGTGCCGGCCCCGTCGAACCCCGGACCTCGAGCCAGACCGGGAGTATCACGTGGGTCGTGGGCCGCTCGCCGGAGACCTCGGCGGCGCCGCCGGCCCTGGCGATCGCGCGATCGGCCAGCTCCGCCGCCAGCTGGGTGACCGCCCAGTGGCCCATCTGCGACGTTGCCTGGGCGACGGTCGTCAGCGGCGGGTCCACGTATCCCGCCAGGTCGACGTTGTCGAACCCGACGACGCTGACATCCGAGGGGATACGCAAGCCGGCGGCACGGACTGCCCGCATCGCGCCGATCGCCATCAGGTCGTTGTAGGCGACGAGCGCTGTCACCCGCCGATCGCGATCGAGGATGTCCGTCGCCGCGCGCTCGCCGCCGGCGACGCCGGCCTCGTCGCTCGCGACCAGGACCCGGTCGCCGTCGATCCCCACCGCCCGCAGCGCGTCGCGGGCGCCGGCAAGGCGATCCGGCCCGTCGATGTTCCGTGGCGGCGCAGTGATCAGCCCGAACCGTTCGTGGCCTAGCTCGGCGAGGTGCCGGGCGGCGATGGCGCCGCCCGCCTGATTGTCGGAGGCGATCGACGGCAGGCCGATCTCCGGATCCGTGGAGTTGACGAGGACGATCGGCAGCTGGGCGTCGGCCAGCCACTCGCGATGCCGACCCCCGAGGCTGCTCGCGGCGATCACGACACCGTCGACCCACCGATCGACCAGCAGGTCGAGATAGCCCGCCTCGCGTTCCGGATCGTCGGTGGCGTTGCACAGGAGAATCGCGTATCCCAGGTCTCGCGCCGCGTCCTCGACGGCCCGGACGAGCTGCGGAAAGAACGGATTCTCGATGTCCGTGACGATCAGCCCGAGCGTTCGAGTCGCGCGCTGGCGCAGCGAGCGGGCGACACCGGACGGCCGGTAGCCGAGCTCGCGGGCCGCCTCGAAGACCCGGTCGCGGGTCTCCGGACGCGCCCGACCGTGGCCGGCCAGCACCCGGCTGACCGTGGCCGTCGAGACCCGGGCCTTCCTGGCGACATCGCCGATGGTCGTCGCCACGCCATCGCCTCAGAGTTGCTTGTTCTCGCCGAGCGCCTCGGAGGCCTCAACGGCCTCGACAGCCCCGGTGCCGAGCGGGACCGTGGGGACCTCCTCGCCGCGCGCCTCTCGCCGAGCGAGATTCTCCAGATCGGCCTGAAGCTCCTCGAGCTCCTCGCCGCCGCCCATCAGGCGGTGCAGCTCGCTGGCGTTGAGCTCGCCCCGCTTGTAGGTGCCGCCGGACCGGCCGCGGGTCAGGATCGTGAACGAGTCGCCGATCGGCAGGGCGTGCTGGACATTGTGGGTGATGAAGATCACGCCCAGCCCACGTTTACGGGCGGAGATCGCGTGGCGAAGGACGATCGCCGACTCCTTGACGCCGAGCGCGGAGGTCGGCTCGTCGAGAATCAGGACCCGCGCCCCGAAGTACTCCGCCCGGGCGATCGCCAGCGTCTGGCGCTCGCCGCCGGACAGCGTCCCGACGAGCTGCTCCGTGTCGCGGACGTCGATGCCGATGTTCTTCATCTCCTCCCGGGCGATGCGTGCCGCCTTCGCCGAGTCGAAGCGGCGGAGCGGCCCGAAGCCGACGGTCGGCTCGTTGCCCAGGAAGAAATTCCGGCTGATGCTCATGAGCGGCATCACCGACAGGTCCTGGTAGACAGTCGCGATCCCCGCGTTCAGTGCGTCGCGGGGCGAGCCGAACTGGACCGGCTGACCGTCCACGGCGAGCGTCCCGATGTCGGGCGGGTGGACGCCCGACAGGGTCTTGATCAGGGTCGACTTGCCCGCTCCGTTGTCGCCGAGCAGGCAGTTGATCTCGCCCGCCCGAACGGTGAGCGAGACATTCTCGAGGGCAACGACGGCGCCGAAGTACTTCGAGATGTCGCGGGCCTCGAGGAGCGGTGGTTGGTCTGCCGCCGACGCGCCCGTCGGAGCGGTGGTTGACGTCGTCATGGCGTGCTCCTTCCGCTCTAGCGCAGGCCGGCGAAGCGGCGCCGGATCCAGTTGTTGAGGACGACCGCGGAGAGGAGCAGCGTCCCGATGGCGATCAGGTTCCAGTCGGCGTTGATCGAAGCGAACACGATCCCCTGTTGGGCCATTCCCAAGGCAAGTGCCCCGAGCAGCGTGCCGATGACCGAGCCGTACCCGCCGGTCAGAAGACACCCGCCGATGACCGCCATCGTGATCGCCGTCAGCTCGTATCCGCCGCCGCGTTTGATGTCAGCCGATGCGAACTGCATGCTCTGGAGCACGGCCACGATCGATGCCGAGAACGCGGTTGCGGCAAACAGCGCGACCTTGACGCGCGCGACGGGGACGCCGAGGTTGCGGGCGGCACCTGCCGAGCCTCCGACGCCGGTGATCCAGTTGCCCCACTTGGTCCGCCCGAGGATGTACGCACCGACCAGGGCGATGGCGATCCACCAGAACACCGACACGTACAGGTCCGACGTCGCACCGTCGAAGACGAAGGACAGCTTGAAATTGAAGATCGCGGCGAGCGGATCGGCGGCGATCGTCGTGGGTTCGATCCGGATGAACGTGATGTTTGTGACGCTTGACGTCAGGACGGACGACATCCCGGCGATGATGTACAGCGTTGCCAGCGTGACGATGAACGATGGCAGCCCGGTCCTGACGACGATCAGGCCATTGATGACACCCAGGCATGTCGTGACGGCCATCGCGATGAGGATCGACAGCCAGACCGGCAGGCCCCAGACCGTGACACAGATCCCGATGAGGATGCCGGCGAAGCCGACCATCGAGCCAACTGACAGGTCGAACTCGCCGGCGATCATCAGGAGGGCAACTGCGGTGGCGATGATCCCGACCTGGGAAGCGACACCGACGTAATTGAGCACCCCTGGGATCGTCAGGAACGGAGGCAGCCCGGGACTCGTGTTCCGGACCAGTGAGAGCACCGCGAAGACGATCCAGACAAAGACGACGATGACCAGAGCCCCGGCGGCTGGCCTCGCGAGCAGGCGCTGGGTCATTGAGACACGACGAAGGCGCTCGGGATTGGGAGCCTGGGCCGCGTCGGCGGTGGTCGCCATCCTCTCCTCCGAGAACTTGGGAGGGGCCGGATGAAGATCCGACCCCTCCGGGTTGCGCCGGGCCCTGCCCAAACGCGACGAGCTCTAGGTCAGCGCAGGCCCTTCGCCGCGAGGGCGATAACGTCGGCCGCGTTGTCCGCCGTGACGAAGCCCGGGCCGGTCATGATCAGGCCGGTGCCGTCGCCCGTCGGAAGGTTTCGGGTCTCTGCGTAGTTCGTGAGGATCACGATCGGCAGATAGCCCTGGAGGAACTGCTGCTGGTCGATGGCGAAGTCCATCTTTCCGTCCTTGATCGCCGTCAGCACGTCGGCGCTGAGGTCGAACGTCGCCAGATGGATCGCCTTGCCTGATGCGCCGACGGCGGCGAGCGCCGGTACGGCGACGGACGGCCCGAGGGTCAGGACGCCGTCGATCGTTCCGTCAGCCTGAATCGCTGCAGCAATGGTCGCCTGCATGCCGGCTGGATCGGAGATCTTGCCGGTCAGGACCTTGCCCTGGCCCTCGGCCACGCCGAGACCCTCGAAGAAGCCGTTGCAGCGAAGGGTTAGCGCCTGGTTGCCGACTTCCTGGTTGAAGCAGACGGCGTTCTTCACGCCGGCGTCCTTGAACCGCTGTCCGGCGCCGAGGCCAGCCTCGAACTCAGTCTGGCCGACATGGGCCAGGATGCCGAGGCTTTTGAACACGTCCGAGCCGGAGTTCATCGAGACGACCGGGATCCCCGCGTCGACGGCCTTCTTGATGGCCGGGCTCAAGGCGTCGGGGTTCGGAATGGAGACGACGAGACCGGTCGGCTTCTTGGCAACGGCCGCGTCGATGAGCGCGGACATGGCAGGCATGTCGCTCTCTGCCCCTGGGGCGCTGTAGTTGACCGCGACTCCCATGTCGTTCCCGCCGGCCTTGACGCCGTTTCGGACCACGCCCCAGAACCCATCCTGGGCCTGACCGTGGGTGACGATCTCGATCTTGATGGCGCTGCGCGCGACGAGCGCACCGTCGGGGCCTTTCCCGCCTCCAGCCGCACCGCCCGAGGTCGACGGTGTGGCCTGACAGGCGACAGCGACGAGAAGGGCGATGGTCAGCAGGGCTAGGGACCTTCGAATATCCATGCCGTGTTCTCCTCCGTGGACATCGATCACGCAGCGCGACCCCTGACCGCAACTGCCGAGCCGCGTGGATCATCCACACGGTCTCGCCGGTTCCCAGGTTTTCCGATCACGATCGCGAGTTGGAACCTCCCGTGATCCCGCCGCGCGATCCTGACACCTCCTTTCACCGACCGGGTGGCCGGTCTCAGCCGGGGATCTCCTCGAGTCGCACCGGTCGGTGCTCGTGGAGTGAACGTGTGGCGGCCTCTGCGATACGGATGGCCGCGAGACCATCGCGGGCGACACACGGGCTCGGGATCTCCCGTCGCGCCACCCGGATGAATTCGACAAACTCTGCCGCGTAGGCGGGCTCGAACCGATCGATGAAGTCCGCCCAGGCCGGCCCGGCCGGCGGCGGGACCTCCGGCTCGACGGAGTGCATCGGGGTCCGCGGCCCGAGGCCCACGCTGATCGAATCGCCAGAGCCGAACAGCTCGGCCCTGATGTCGTAGCCGAGCGGGTCGTGGCGTGCGCAGGTCAGCACGCCCAACACACCCGTCGTGAGGCGGAAGGTCGCGACGGCGGTATCAACATCGCCGTATTTGGCAAACACCGGAAAGCCCAGCACGCCCCCATCTGCGTACACCTCCTCGACCTCCGCTCCAGTCAGCCAGCGCAGGATATCGAAGTCGTGGATCGAAAAATCGCGGAACAGGCCACCCGACTGGGGAATGTAGCTTTCATGGGGCGGCGCCGGGTCGTGTCCGGCAAGGCGAACGATGTAGAGATTGCCGAGCTCGCCGGTCTCGACCTTTCGCCGGGCCTCCGCGTAGCCGCGGTCGAACCGTCGCTGAAAGCCGAGCTGGAACGGGATGCCGCTCCCGTCGATCTCGCCCGTGAGCGCGATGGAGTCCTCCAGGTCGTTCGACAGTGGCTTCTCGCAGAACGTCGGGAGGGCGCGCGCGATCGAGGCGCGAATCAGCTCCGCGTGCGCCGAGGTCGCCGCGGCAATGACGGCTGCGTCGGCGCCGGCGAGAGCGTCATCGATCGAGGCGGCCGCCTCGGCACCTACCTCGCCCGCGACCTCGGCTGCTCGTGCCGCGTCCGCGTCGGCGACGATCAAGCGGTCGACACCGGGCGTCGAGCTGAGAAGCCGGGCATGGAGCCGGCCGATCCGACCGGCGCCGATGAGGGCGATCTTCATGTACCAGCCTCCCGACCGGGAGCCGGTTCACGACCGGCGGTCTGCAGGGCACGGGCGAGCACGCGACGCCCGATCGCCGCCGCCTCCGAGGGCGGTCCCCAGCTGCTGTCCTGCTCGACCATCAGCCAGCCTCGGTAATCCCGTTCGGCGAGGGCCGCGAGGCAACCGTCGACGTCGAGCGCGCCCGAACCGAGCTCCGTGAACAGCCTCGCCCGGACGGCCGCGCCGAAATCGGCCAGCTCGCCGCTCCGCAATCGGGCCAGCACGGACGGGTCGACGTCCTTGAGGTGGACGTGGGTCACGCGATCGCCGTACCTCCGAAGCGCCGCCACAGGATCGCCACCGCCGACGAGCCAGTGGCCCACGTCCAGGCAGAGCGGAACGAGATCCGGTTCGGTCGCGGCGAGCAGGTAGTCGGTCTCGGCGGGCGTCTCGACGAAGGTTCCTGCGTGGGGATGGAACGCCAGCCTGCGACCCGCCTCAGCCGTGGCGCGAGCCAGGTCGTTGACGACGTCGACGAGTCGGCGCCAGCCGTCTGCCGTCAGCCGGGGGGTTCCGTCCGCGTCGGCGCGACCGGCCCAGGCAGATCGCTCGGGCGAGCCGTCGAGGGCGACGCAGAGTACGTCGCCGTCGCCTGCGACGAGGAGGCGCAGTCGTTCGACGGCCTCGTCGAGCGCTCCGTCTGCCGGTCCGTCGGCGCTAGTCGGGAGCGCGACATAGACCTCGGCCAGTCGCAGCTCCCGGACCGCTAGGGCGTCTCGCAGCTCGCTGCCCTCCGGGAAGCCAAGGCCAAGCTGACAGCCGTCGTACCCGAGCCTGGCAATCTCGTCGAGGATCGTCGCCGCACCGGTGCCGAGCCGGAGCTCGGCGACATCCACGTTGTTCCAGAGGATCGGAACCGTCCCGATCGACGCCGCCGTGAGCGGACCGCTGTCGGTGCGAAGCCTCTCCCGCAGGGCGCGCGAACGCAGAACGAGCTCCGGGGCGGCCGTGGCGATCATCGGTGCTGCTCCTCGGCAACGCCAGCCAGCCAGCGCGCGTGCTGCTCGGGATGGTTCACCGGACTGGGTGCGTCCCACCAACCGGTCTTGTCCGGTCCCGCGACCGCGAGGTCTCGGTTGACCTTGACATGGACGAGCGACGGGCCACCGGACGCGATCGCGCGGCGGACAGCCGGCGCGACGTCGTCCGGAGCCTCCGGCTGCTCGGCATGGATCCCGAAGGCCCGCGCGATCGCGCCGAAGTCCGGCGAGTACAGGGAACCGTCGGGCGTCACGAAGTCGGTCCATGCCGTTCGGCCGAAGAACGTCTGCTGGCCGCCCTTGATGCTGATCCAGCCCGAGTTGTCGAGGACGACGATGCAGACCGGCGTCCCGGCGAGGACCGCGGCCTGTAACTCCTGCATCGTCTGGAGGAAGTCGCCGTCGCCGCAGACCGCGAGGACCTGCCGATCCGGCTGCGCCAGCTGCGCCCCGATCGCGGCCGGCAGCGTGAAACCCATCGTCGAGAACCCGCCGGATGTCAGGTGCGTGCGCGGCAGGCGGGTCACCCAGCGCTGTTTGACCATACCCTGGGGGAGCCCGGCGCCTGTCACGACGATCGCGTCGTCGCGCGTCCCTCGCTGGACCTCGCGAACCGCCCGGGCCATCGTCATCGGCGTCGCGTCGGAGCCGGACTTGATCTCGACCTGCTCCAGCCACGCTCGCCGCAGCCGATCGATCTCCGCGAAATAAGGGGTCGCGCGGTAGGCGGCCGGACCGCCGCCCGGGCCGAGAGCCGCGAGAAGGTCGGTAAGGCCCGCCCGGGCATCTCCGACGAGCGCGACCTCGGCCGGGTAGTTCTTGCCGATCTCACGGGGATCGATGTCGAGCTGGATCAGCTTCGAGGGCGGGATCGCGAAGGTGACGCCCTTGCGATACGAGGACGCCGACCAGTCCGTGAACCGGTTGCCGACGGAGAGGAGCGCGTCTGCGGACGAGGCGAGGGAGTTGCCGCAGGTCGACGCGGTGTCGCCGATCGTCAGGCCGGCCAGGTCGTGCGTCTCGTCGATCGCGCCCTTGCCGTTCCACGTCGTCACGACCGGCGCCCCGAGTCGCTCCGCCAGTGCCGTGACCGCTGTCCACGCCTCGGACAAGATCGCGCCACCGCCCGCGACGATGACCGGCCGCTGGGCCGAGCGGAGCAGGTCAGCCGCACGTTCCACGTCGTCTGCGGCCGGCCGAACCCGGCCGCTCGCCTCGCGCCGCTCCGGATCCGGCAGGCCGACCTGCGCAGCCTCCGCCTGGACGTCCATCGGCAGGTCGAGGAGGACAGGCCCCGGCCGGCCGGACAGCATCGCATTCCAGGCCCGATGGAGGACGAACGGCAGTTCGTCGACGCGCGACGGCTGCCACCACTCCTTGACGACCGGCTCGAACACCCGCGGGTTGTCGGCGTGATGGCGGCGGTCGAACTCCTGGAGGACGCCGTGGCCGCGCATGTACGTGTGCGGCGACCCGGTGATGAGTGGAACCGCCGTCGAATCCACGTATGCGGTGCCCATGCCGACGACGGTGTTCATCGCCCCCGGCCCGATGCTCGTGAAGGCCGGGATCGGACGGCCGCTGGCGCGGAAATAGCCGTCCGCAAGATGGACGGCCGACTGTTCGTGCATCACCTGGATCGTGCGGATGCGGTCCGTTCGGTCGAGCAGGGCGTCGGTGATGGCCCAACAGCCGTGGCCGGGAATCCCGGTCGCGAATTCAACGTCGTGATCGACGAGAAACTCGACGACGATCTGGGCGCCGGTAAGGGTGCGCTGGGTCGCATCGCTCAACGTTCAGGGGTCTCCCGCGCCGCTGATGGGTGGGTGGTGACGGGGGCGTGTAATCGATTGACCAATGCTGCGGCGAAACGGTAGCATGACCGCCGGGCTTGTCAACGGCGATTTGCGGGACAAGGAGACGGCAACCGATGACCCAGGTCGCCCCAGGCGGCGCCTCCGCCACGCCCGACGCCGCGTCCGCCGCACCGGCCGCGCGTGCAGCCTCCCTCCCACTGGCCGACAGCCCGCTGGGCCGGACGATCTCGACGACGGCGACTGACATCTGGAACGATTCCTGCGCGATCGACGAGCTCGAGTACGCGATCTCATTCGGGGCGGTCGGGGCGACCGCCAATCCAACGATCGTCACCGACGTCTGGAAGACGGAGCCGGCGCTCTGGCGAGATCGCGTCCGGGCCCTTGCCCGCGAGCGACCGACCGCGACCGAGGTCGACCTTGCGTGGGCCGTCGTCGAGGAGATGTCGACGCGCGGGGCGAAGCTGCTGAAGCCGGCATTTGCTGCCCATGGCGGCCGCCAGGGTCGCCTTTCGATGCAAACCGATCCGACGCTCCATCGCTCGCCGGATCGGATGGTCGCCCAGGGCCTGTCATTCGTGGCCCTCGCCCCGAACATCATCGTCAAGCTCCCCGCGACCTCAGCGGGGATAGCGGCGATCGAAGAGGCGACATATCGCGGCATCAGCGTGAATACGACCGTATGCTTCTCGGTCGCCCAGGCGCTCGCCGCCGGCGATGCGATCGAGAAGGGCCTCACGCGACGCGAAGGTGAGGGTCTCGACGTCACGTCGATGGGCCCCGTGGTGACGGTGATGATGGGCCGGATAGAGGACTGGCTGAGGGTCCAGACGGAGCGCGACGGGATCGTCGCCGACCCGGGCGCGCTGCCGTGGTCGGGTGTCGCCGTCTTCAAGCGCGCCTATGGCATGTTCCGGGAGCGAGGCTACCGGGCGCGACTCCTGGGGGCAGCGATCCGCCACCACATGCACTGGTCGGAGCTGATCGGCGGCGATGTCGTGATCACGATGCCGTCGAGCTGGCAGAAACGGTTCAACGCGTCGGATGTCGAGGTCCGGCCGCGAATGGATGACCCGGTCGATCCGGCGATCGTGGCCGAGCTGACCGCCCGCTTCCCGGATTTCGTCCGGGCGTACGAGCCGGATGGCCTGACCCGCGACGCGTTCGACACCTACCCGCCGACGGCCCGGACGCTCAGGGCGTTCATCGCCTCGTACCACGAGCTGCTTCACGCCGTGACCGACGCGATGATCCCGAACCCGGACGTCCGCTCTTCTTGACCTCAGGATCGTGAGCGAGCCGACGATCCATCCTCGCGCCCTGCCCGACGACCGGCCGGCTGACGCCCTTCACCTGCGGCCCGGCGCCGACGGCACGATTCGCCTCGACCCGGCCCGCGCCGGCTGGCGCTACCTCTCGTTCGAGACGGTCGTTGTCACCGGCAAGGGCGTAGCCATCGCTGCCGCCGAGGGATCGGAGACATGCCTCGTGGTGCTCGCCGGCTGGGACATTGCGATCGAAGGGGGAGGGGAGCGCTGGCAACTCGAGGGTCGCGACGATCCGTTCGCTGGCATGCCGTCGGCTCTGTGGCTCCCAGATGGTCGTGAGCTCCGGCTCAGCGCGCCCCGCGGACAGGCGATGCTCGCCATTGCCCGCGCACCTCGGTCGGCGCGCGAGGGCGTCGCCACTGAGCCGATCGTCGTCCGTCCTGAAGCCGTGAAGGTCGAGATCCGCGGCGCCGGGAACGCCACCCGCCAGATCAACCACATCATCGCGCCCGGCTTCCCGGCCGATCGCCTCGAGGTCGTCGAGGTCCTGACGCCGTCTGGCAACTGGTCGAGCTGGCCGCCGCACAAACACGACGTCGACGACATGCCGGCGGAGGCCGTGCTAGAGGAGATCTACCACTACAGGTTCCGCCGACCGCGGGCGTGGGCCATCCAGCGGGTCTACCGGGCCGACCGGTCGCGGGACGGGATCTGGGAGGTCCGCGACGGGGATGTCGTCATCGTGCCCGACGGTTATCACCCGTTCAGCGCCGCCCACGGCGACGATGCGTACTACCTCAATGCCCTAGCCGGTGATCGGCGGACGATGGCCTGCTCGTTCGACCCGGACCTGGACTGGGTCCGCGACACCTGGTCATCGATGGCGCCCGATCCCCGTGTCCCACTCGTTCCTCCCGTCGCGTCAAGCGCGGTCAGCTGACCCGCGCCGCCCGGGAGCGCGGGACGTCGAGGCGCCGCATCAGTCGGCCCAGGCGAATCGCGATGGCTCGATCGAGCGGCGGGTCGATCCGCCCCATCCGCCGGCGGCGGTCGGCGAGGTCACGAGCCCTGCCCGCGGCCGCGAACGCACCAGCAAGATCCCCGAGCCGATGTTCGCGGAGCTTGGCGACCTCGACCCAGGCGACGACGGCGATCGGCCCGATGCCCGCGGCCAGCGCCTCCCACGCGTCCGCGGCAGCGGCAAATCGGCCCAGACGCCGGAGGAGCCGCGCCCGCTCGACGAGGATCCGTTCCTCCGTCCAAGGCGAGTCGAGTCGGGGTGGTGCGGCAGGCGCCCTGGTCCGCGGCTTCCCGCCGTAATCGACGGGCGTGCGGGCCGTCCACCACAGGTCGTCGTCGGGTTCGGAACGGGCCGTCGGCGACGACCCACCGATGGCGGTGTCGAGGCACCCCAGGGCTTCCTCGAGCCGGCGCTCCCGCGAATAGGCCCGAGCGAGACCGGCCAGGTCACCGCGGTGGGCGAGGCGACGACCGTCGTCATCGGCAAACTGGGCCTCGATGTGGACAAGGAGCCGAGCCAGTGACCGGACGTCTTCGCGGTTGTGACGGACCACCGCGAGCAGGGGTTCGGCGAGGCCGGACCTGAGGAAGTCGAGGTAGCGTCCGGGTATCTCCCAGCCGTCCACGTCCTCATGTCTGGCCACGCCGAGCAGCTCTGACTCGACCGTCCGGAGCCGGGCATCGGTCATCCGGTGCTTGAACACCCGCCGCACGAACGGCAGCAGGTCGAGGTGTCCGGCGTGGACGGGTGGGTCGCGTCGGGCCATGCGATACCGCGCGACGAGGAGCGGCCAGTCGAAGCCGCGGCCGTTGTACGTCACGAGCCAGGCGTTCCGAGGGATGTGCGCCTCGAGCAGGGCGAGCAGTGCCGGCTCGTTCGGTTGGTCCGGCAGGAGCAGCTGGGCCTGCCGGAACCGATCGGCCTCCCACCAACCCAGCCCGACGAGGAACGCCATCGTTCCGGCCGCCGTCGCGAGCCCTGTCGTCTCGGTGTCGAGGCACACGAGCGGCACGTCAGGTGGCGGCTGGCCCGGAACGCCGGCGAGGCGATCGCGGTCGAGGGGCAGGACGACGGTCAGTGGCTCACAGCGGACCACCGCGTCGAGGTCGCTCCCGACGATCTCGCCGTCGACGGCCTCGGCCATGAGGCTCGCGAGAGTCGCCGACCTCGACAGGTTGGCGACCGATGGGCCCGCGGGCGGCCGGACGGCGGCCCGATAGTTCGCGAGCCGGCGCTCGAGCGTCGCTCCACTCACGCTGCGGCGACCGCTCCGGCACCGATTTCGCCAAGGAGCCTCAGGGCGAGTCCCTTCGCATCGGCGTCCGGCTCGAGCCGCGGTCCTGTGCAGGCCGGGCAGCCCGCGTCGCAGCCGCACGATGCGATCAGCTCCGTCGCCCCGGCGATCAGTTCGTCGTGACGTTGCCATAGCCGCTCCGACAGGCCGACGCCGCCCGGTACGGACTCGTAGAGATAGATCGTTGGTGCTTCCTGGTGGGGCGAGCGGACCTGGGTCACGAGGCCGAGATCGCGCGGATCGACCATCAGCAGGACGCTGGCGATCGTCTGAATCGCGCGACCGGCGCCCATCAGGGCGATGTCGAGGTCGTTCCGGCTCCAGCGACCCGCGAGGGACTCCGCTGTCAGCCAATAGGCGGTCGTCTGGAGCTCGATCTCCGGCAGGTCGACGGGACCCCAGCCGACGTTCTCGTCGGTCACGAACTTCAGCTTCTTGTAAAGGGTGACGAGGCTGGCGACCATCACCTCGCCGTGGACGCGGCGGCCCGCGGAGGCGGGCGCCTCGCCGAACACGTCGAGCGGCTTCAGCGTCACCGCCCGGTTGGCGTACGTGTAGTGATCGACGTCCACCTTGTGGACATACGCCTTCCGCTCGCCCCACTCCAACTTGTCGACGTGGTACTGGACCGACTCGTGGAGATAGATCGCGTGGTCATGAACGAGGACCTGGGCGGCGAACAGATCGACCTCGCCGAGGACCCGTGGCCGATCCGGCGTCGTGTCGATGATCACGACGTTTTCCGGGGCGGCCGACCGCAGCGAGATCTCCGAAGCCGGGAAGTTCTCCGAGCTCCAGTACCAGCGCCCGTCGCCCGCCTGCCGAACGTGGCCCTCCTCCGCGAGGAATGCCAGGAGATCGTCGGCCGGGCCAGGACCGAACCATTCGCCGGGCTCGAACGGGAGCTCGAATGTAGCGGCCCGCACGTGGGCCAGCAGGACGTGGAGGTTGTCCGGGTCGAGCCGGGCCTCCTCCGGGCTCCCGCTTAGAAGGAACTCCGGGTGATGGATGACGTATTGGTCGATCGGGGCCTGCGACGCCACGAGAACCGCAACGCTGGTGCCGGTGCGCCGCCCGGCGCGGCCGATCTGCTGCCAGGTCGCCGCGATCGATCCCGGATAGCCGGCCAGCACCGCGGCGTCCAGCCGCCCGATGTCGACGCCGAGCTCGAGCGCGTTCGTGGCGACGACGCCGAGGATCTCGCCGGCCCGCAGTCCTTGCTCGATGGCCCGCCGTTCCGTCGGCAGATAGCCCGCGCGATAGCCCCGGACACGCGTCCGCGGTCCATAGCTCTCGCGAAGCGTCTCGCGCAGTCCCGTCAGGAGAATTTCGATCGCGACCCGTGATCGACCGAACACCACCGTCTGCCGGCCGGCTCGCAGGAACGGCAGCGCCCATCGGTTCGCGAGGGTCAGGGGCGATCCTCGCGCGCCTGTCGCCGCGTCGAGGATCGGCGGGTCGACGAGGAGCACGTGGCGCTCGCCGGCCGGCGCCCCGTTCCGATCGATCAATCGGGCCGGCCGTCCCGTCAGCAGCGCCGCCAGTTCGGTTGGGTTCCCGATCGTTGCGGAGCAGCAGACGATGACCGGGTTGCTGCCGTAGTGCCGGCACAGGCGCAGCAGCCGACGAATGACGTTTGCGACGTGGCTCCCAAAGACACCGCGATAGGTGTGGAGCTCGTCGATGACGATCATCCGGAGTTGCTCGAACAGCTGGAACCATTTCGTGTGGTGCGGCAGGATCGCGGAGTTCAGCATGTCCGGATTGCTGACGACGACCTGCCCCGCCTTCCTCACGGCCGAGCGGATTGCGGCCGGCGTGTCGCCGTCATACGTCGCCGCCGAGATCGACATCCCGGCCGCCCGCGACAACTCCGCGAACTCCGCGACCTGATCCTGCCCGAGGGCCTTGGTGGGGAACAGGAAGAGTGCGCGGGCTGCCGGGTCGTCCGCGATCGCCTGGAGGACGGGCAGGGCGTAGCAGAGCGTCTTGCCGGAGGCCGTCGGCGTGACGACGACGATGTCATCGCCGGCGCGGACCGCCTCCACCGCATCAGCCTGGTGGGTGTACAGCTGGTCGATGCCGCGTGCCGCCAGGCCGGCCCGGATCCGTGGATCGAGCCACGGCGGAAACGGTCCGAACTCCGCCTCGCGGGCCGGAATCACGGCGTGGTGGACGACCCCGCGGGCGAGTGACGGCTCATCGAGGAGGTCGGCCAGGACGGACTCGGTGGCGGCGGGAGCATAGGTGCGCATCGTCGACTCCGAAACCGAACGGATGATCCAATTGGCGCGAGTGTAGCAGCAGCGTCGGCGCGGGTTGTGCCACCTTGGCTGTCACGAGTGCGGCATCCGCGCGCCCGCCCACGATCCGTCCGCGCGTTGACATGTCAGCTGCGGGCAGCTACGGTTGTCGGAACGTGAACACGCCCCCCTCCGCGCCCCAGCCGGCGCAGCCCCGCCGCCAGGACGAAGGCCCGCGCGACGCCGATGAGGCGTCGGCTGGCGCCGTCGAGCCGGCAGTTGCAGACGAACCCGAATCAGTCGATCTCTCGAGCCTGTCAATCGCCGGAATCACCCGCCGGCGCGTCGGCTGGGTCGTCGCCGCGCTCGTGTCGGCCTGGATCGTCGTCGTCTTCGCGCGACAGGCCAGTGAGACCGCCGCCGCATCCAACCGTGCCGAACAGATCGCGCGCGAGAACGCTGCCCTCGCCGCCGAGGTCACCGCCCTCAAGAACGAGCTAAAAATCATCGAGCGCCCCGAGTACGTCGCTCAGCAGGCGCGCGGCTATCAGGTGGGCTCGCGTCAGGAAATCCCGTTCACCCTCGATCCATCCGTCCCTGATCCCGGCCCGGATGCTCCGGGCTCGGCCTCGCTCCGCGTCGGAGCGCCCGAGGAACGGCCGACCCCGCTGGAGTCGTGGCTCTCGCTGCTCTTCGGCTCGACGGACTAGCTCTCCCAGCGGTCATCGCGCGTCCGGCGCCACCCGCGACGAAGATCGCTACGGCCGCGGCGGAGGCTCTCCGGGAGCGTCTGCCTAGCTACCGCCGCCGGCTCGCCCGTTTGACGCACGCCGCGGATTCCGACCCGCCCGCTTCGCGGCGTCGGCGAGCAGGTACTCGATTTGGGCGTTCACGCTACGCAGCTCATCGGCTGCCCAGCGCTCGAGCGCTTCATAGAGCTCCGGGCTGATCCGCAGCAGGAAGCTCTTTCGACTGGCCACCGGGCTACTGGTACAGCGTCCCGGCGTTGACGATTGGCTGGGCGCGGGACTCGCCGCAGAGCACGACCAGGAGGTTCGAGACCATTGCGGCCTTCCGCTCCTCGTCGAGCTGGACGATGTTCTTCTTGCTCAACATCTCGAGGGCCATGTCGACCATTCCAACGGCGCCCTCGACGATCCTCGACCGGGCCGCCACGACCGCCTCGGCCTGCTGGCGGCGGAGCATGTCGGCGGCGATCTCGGGGGCGTATGCAAGCCGCCGTAGCTGCGTTCCCAGGACCTCGACGCCGGCTTTCTGGAGATGCTCCTGGAGCTCGCGATGGAGGGAGTCGGTCACGGCGTCAGCGTTCGCTCGTAGTGACGACACGCCATCTTCGTAGCTGTCGTACGGGTAGAGGCTCGCCATGTGCCGGACCGCCGTCTCCGTCTGGATCTTGACGAACTCCTCGTAGTTCTCCACGTCGAAGACGGCCTTCGCCGTGTCGACGACGCGCCAGACGATGACGGCGGCGACCTCGACGGGATTGCCGACGGCGTCATTGACCTTGAGGATCTGGCTGTCGAAGTTCTGAACGCGCAGGGAGACGATCCGACGCAGGGTGAGCGGCCACGTCCAGGCGAATCCGCTCGAATGGATGGTCCCAAGGTACGAGCCCAGGAAGGTGACGACGGCCGCCTGGTTCGGCTGGATGACGACGAACCCGGTCGCTGCGATCCCCGCGACGGCGGCGACAACGATCCCAGCGATGATTAGCGCCGGCGACACGGGGTCGTCGATGTCGTCGAGGCCGGCGATCAGCAGCAAGGCTGCCAGCACCAACATCGCGACGATTGTCACGACTATCAGCAGGCCCGGCAGGGCCATCGCGTTTCGCTCCCTCATGACCGTTCTCCCAGCTATATATCGAAGTGATATCACAACGATATTGCCAAGCTGCCCGCGTGTCAAGGGCCGCGGCGTTGGTCCCGAAGGCGCACGCAACGACAACGGCGCCCGTTGGTCGAACCAAGCGAGCGTCCCGTTCTTCGGCTACGGTTCTCCTCATGACCGTCAGGAACCTGCCCGAGGCTGAGCTGTTCGTGGATGCACGTGCGCGGCTGGGCGAGGGTCCGGTCTGGGACGCGCGTTCGGAGCGGCTCGTGTGGGTCGATATCGAAGGCATGGCTCTGCACTCGACAGACCCCCAGACGGGCGCGACCACGACGCAGCCCGTACCCCTGCCGATCGGGGTCGCCGTACCGCGGCAGTCGGGTGGGTTCGTTGCGGCGCTGGAGGACGGGTTCTACTCGATCGACGATGGCGGCGGAACGGAGCTGATCGCGGCAGTCGACAACCGTGCCCGTGGTCTGCGTTTCAACGACGGGGCGTGCGACCCGGCCGGACGTTTCCTGGCCGGGACAATGGCCTATGACGTCAGACCCGGCGCTGGGTCGCTCTACCGCCTCGAACCAGACATGAGTGTCAGCCGGCTCCTCGACTCGGTGACGATCTCGAATGGGCTCGGTTGGAGCCCGGATGGCGGGACGATGTACTACGTCGATACACCGACGGCGCGGATCGATGCCTTCGACTACGACGTCGACTCGGGCGCCATGTCCCGTCGTCGCCCGTTCGTGGAGATCGACGGCGAGGGCCGGCCGGACGGCCTCTGCGTCGATGTCGAGGGCGCCGTGTGGATCGCCCTGTGGCCCGGCTGGTCCGTGCGACGCTACCTCGCCGACGGAACCCTCGACGCGATTCTTCCGTTGCCGGTCGCCGAGGTCTCGAGCTGCGTCTTCGGTGGACGGTCGCTCGATGAGCTCTTCATCACCACGGCCTGGACGGCCCTGTCCGACGAGGAGCGTGATGCGCAGCCCCACGCTGGAAGTCTCTTCCGCGCTTCTGTCGGCACGCGCGGTGTGCCACGCGCCCCCTTCGCCGGCTGAGCTTCGTGTAACGACGGACCAACCCGCGCGTCACTACTGCAATGGGACAGCATCAATTCGCAGACGCGCTCCGACGACTAGCATTCCAGCGCTCCCTCAGGCGGCGGCCGTGTGCGCACGCCACCGACTTGAGGGACGCGCCGCGATCAGCTCTCGTGTGTCCCGGGTGCGAACGTGATGGTTCGAGGTATGTCCACCTTCGGATGTGCCTCAGCCTGCGGCTCGATCGGCTGCTGCGACAGCTCAACGCGGAAGCACGCTCGCGGCCATTTCGACGAGACTGGTCATCCGGTTATCCGCTCGATCGAAGGCGACGAGGCATGGGCCTGGTGTTACGTCGACCGGGCGTATCTGACGCTCCGACGGGCGAACCCGGCGCAGCAGCGGGGCTAGTTCCAGCCGGCTGTCGACCAGCTGCTGCCGGACCACGAGGAACCGGACCAACTGGAGCCCGACCACGACGAACCGGACCAGGACGAACCTGACCAGCTGCTGCCGGACCACGAGGAGCCGGACCAGCTGTTGCCGGACCACGAGGAACCTGACCAGCTACTGCCCGACCAGCTGCTGCCCGACCACGAGGAGCCGGACCAGCTGCTGCCGTTCCACGTCCCGCCGGACCAAGAGTTCCCGGCGGCTTCGAGGATCGCAAGCAGTTCGGCGTTGAGCGCCTTGCCGAAGATGTCGCGCTCGCCCTTGAGGACGACGCCGTCCCGGGTCAGGTGATCCGACCCGCGCGCCTGCTCGATGGAACCGCCACCGACGGCCGGAGCGATCGGCAGGATGCCCGTTGGGAGCGCCGCGTTGAGGATCGGGGCCAGACGAAGCTCACCCGCCCCCACCTGCCGGCTGTTCTGCGTCGGCATGTCATAGGCGGCATTCCGGATCAGTCGCTTGACCTGGTCCGGCGTCGCGTGGGGGAACTTGCTCGAGGATCAGCGCTGCCGCGCCGGAGGCGATCGCGGCCGATTCGGAGGTGCCGCTACCGCGCATGAACCGGTCGTCGAGGACGGTCTTGCCATCGAGGTTGTCGATCCAGGAGCCCGGTACGCGCAGGCCCTGGATGTGAACGCCGGGGGCGACGAAGTCCGGTGCTCGCGCCGATCCCGTCTTCGCAGCGGCGGAGAAGTCGGGCATGGTGTCGTCGGTGAGGGTTGCGGTGCCCATCGAGTCCGACGAGCCGACGGCGATGATCCGCTTGTCGAACGCGGGGTTCGCAAGGGCCGGTGAGGAGCCCTTCGACTGGTAGCCGCTGTTGCCGGCCGCAGCCACGACGACGATGCCGGCATCCCAGGCCTGCTCGACCGCGAAGGCCAGGGGATCCACCCCATACCACTGCGACGAGTTCGTGCCGTACGAGATGTTGAGCACGCGGATGTTCATGCCGTTGTCGTTACGGTGCTGGACGACCCAGTCGATCGCCGCGATGACCTGCGAGACGTCGGTCCCGCCGTCAGCAGTCGCCACCTTGACGCTGACGATGCGCGCATCCGGCGCCATGCCGCGGTAGGCCGAAGCGGGTGCATTCTGATACGGAGCGGTCAGGGCAGCGTCCCGACCGGCGATGAGGCCGGCCATGAATGTGCCGTGGCCGAACGTGTCGAGGTTCGTCAGGTTGGGGGCCTGGGACTCCAGTGACAGGTCGGGCCCGTAGATGATCTTGCCGGAAGTGGCAAGGCCTTCGACCGGGGAGACGCCGGAGTCGATCACGGCGACGTCGACGCCGCTGCCGGTGTAGCCGGCGGCCCACCAGGCCTGCGCGCCCGTGTAGTCGGTCGTAAGAGCCATGGAGTTGACGTCGTCGGCCGGGTCATAGCCCGTCGCCTGGACGCCGGTGGCCCCGAAGGCCGTCATCAGGAGGGCAAGCGAGATGGTGACGGTCAGCCGCCGGCCGCCGGTGAAGTCGAGGCTCCAGCCATAGGTGGGCGTCATCGGACCACAGTCAGTGATCGGGTCCAGGCGCCGGCGCGGCCGGTCTCTCGCGTGCTCCGTCCCTGCCCTGGCTCGTCCAAGGCCGTTCGCTGCGACTGCACCATCGAAGTCCACCTTCAGGAGGGCTTGTTGATGCGGCGCCTGGTAACCGGGCGGTCTTGCCGATGTCTCGGAAAGATCCCTGGCTTTGCGTCCCCGTCTCTCGGCGGGTTTGCCCTGTTTCAGACCGGATCGTGCGACAGCCAACCTGGCTGCCGACACCCGGAAGTTACGGCCCACCAGCGCGAGACCCCAATGGGCCGAAAGTACCGTTTGGTGCATCGCCGCATCGCAAGTATTTGGGGACGCTGTTGCCGACTACGCGATGAGCCGGTGCCGTCAACCCTCGGAGCCCTCAGGCGGCACTCCCCGGCGTTCCCAGCGACGACAGGCCCATGATCTCGGGTGCCGAGTTGCGCGACCAGGCCATCGACGCCCGCGGCAACGAGAACAGTTGCTCGAGCTCCTCTGCCGGGAGCGGTCGACCGAGGTAGTAGCCCTGGGCTCGACTGCAGCGCAGCTTCCGGAGCCGCTCGAGCTGGAACGGCTCCTCGACGCCCTCGGCGATCACCATGAGCCGGAGGGCGCGTCCCATCGACACGATGGCGGTCGCGAGCTCCCAGCTGTCGGCGTCGGCCTCGTCGACAGCGACAAAGTCGCGGGCGATCTTGATCGCCGTGGCCGGGAACCGCTGGAGGTAGCTCAGCGAGGAATAGCCGGTGCCGAAGTCGTCGATCGCGACGCCGAGGCCCAGGCCTCGCAGGGCCTCGAGCTTGGCAATTGCATCCTCCGCGTTCTGCAACAGCGTGGTCTCCGTCACCTCGAGCACGACGGTGGCGGGGTCAACGCCGGACGACCGCACGATCTCGGCCACCTGGTCCGCGAAATCGGCCTGCTCGAGTTGGCGACCAGCGACGTTGACACTGATCTCGAGGTCTTTCAGCTCAGGCCAGCGGTCGTGCCAGTCCTTTGCCTGTCGACACGACTCTTCGAGCACCCACCGGCCGATGTCGAGGATCAAGTCCGAGGCCTCCGCCACGGGAATGAATTCCCCCGGCCAGACCATCCCGCGGGTCGGGTGCAGCCAGCGAACGAGCGACTCGACTCCGGTGATGCGGCCCGTCGCGACGTCGAAGACCGGCTGGTAATGGAGGACGAACTCCTCCGCCGCCACGGCCCGCTGGAGCGCCTCGGTGAGCGTGTGCCGCGCCGCGACGGCAGTCGCCATCTCCGGCTCGAAGAACGCAACCCGGTTCTTTCCGCGCGCCTTCGCCGAATACATCGCCACGTCGGCGTTTCGGAGGAGCTCGTCGGCCGAGCCAAAGCCCGGATGGCCGGCCGCGACGCCGATACTGACAGGCGCATTTGCCGGCGCGCCGTCCTGTTCGGCGCCAGACCCGAACGCGCCGATGAGGCGCTCCGCCACACGCCTCGCCACGGGCATTTCGGGCGTATCCCAGAGGAGGACCGCGAACTCGTCGCCGCCGATCCGGGCGGCCAGATCGCCCGTCCGCAACGTCGCCTGGATGCGTTCGCCGACCGACGCGAGGAGTTGGTCGCCGGCGGCATGACCCAGGGTGTCATTGACGATCTTGAAGTCGTCGAGGTCGAGGAACAGCACGACCGGGACGAGCCCAGAGGCGTCAGCCGACTCGAGGCGTTGCGCCACGCTCTGGGCGAAGAACGCCCGATTGGCGAGACCGGTCAGGGCATCGTGGTACGCCTTGTGCTGGAGCTCCTCCTGGAGCCGCGAGAGGGAGCTGAGTGACTGCTCCAACTGGCCGTTCTCGAGCGCAACAGCCGTGTGACTGGCGAGCGTCTGGAACAGCTTGAGGTCGTCGGCATCGAACGGACTGAGGTCGCTCAGGCGGTTCGCCACGAGGATCGTTCCAACCAGGCGAGACTCACCAACCAGCGGCGCGTACATGGCGTTCCGGAAGCGAGTCCCATCCTCCGACGATGTCTTCGGCTCGCCGTGGGCGACGAGGAAGGCCCGGCGCTCCGCCACGCACTGCACCAGCTTCGGGTCGTCAAGCGTGGTCCCGATTGACTGCATCATGTCGACGGCCTCGCGCGGCCCGACGCTCGTCCGCAGGATGTCCTGACCTTCGACCTGGGGCAGGAGCGAGACCTCAGCGATCTCCGCCCGGAACATCTTGCGAGCATGGTCGAGGAGGGACACGAGGGCTCGGTCCATTTCGGGGCTGCGCTGGAGGATCCGGGTTGACTCGTACAGCATCTCGAGGCCCTCGTGCTGCTGGCGTTCCGAGACGTACGCGCGATAGGCGACGAAGACCGCGATGATCGGAACCGCGAACAGCAGCGCGGCGGCCGGCTCGACGAACAGGACGGTGATTACGAGGAGCGCGAGGCTGGTGTTCGTTAGCGACACGATTTCGCCCATCATGAGCATGCGCGGGATCCGGGCGTGTTGCGGCGCACCCTCGGCCAGGGAGATCGCGGCGGTCACCGCGAACACGCCCACCATGTTCTCGGCGGAGGTCGCCAGGAACGCCGTCGGCCAATCGCGCGGCCCGAAACTTGAGGTGACGCCGGTGAGCAACTGGACGACTCCGACCGTGACGACGGAGCAGAGCAGGAACTGGGCGAGGTTGAAGCCGAGCTTGACCGACCGTTGATGGCGGTTGATGACCAGCGCCAGGCCGGCTCCGATGAGACGGGCCGCGATGAACTCGGCCGGCGCGAAGAAGAAGATCCCGTAGACGACGGGGATCTCGCTCATCGAGAACGAGTGCGCACTGCGGCCGATGTGAAGGTGGACGACCTTCGCTTCGGTCAGATAGAACACGGCCGCGAGCAGCCACCACGGCAACGTGACCGGGGCCTTCGCCGGCGGCCCGGCCGGGAGCTCGAGTGTCGCAAGCGCCACCGCGACCGTGGCGAGCACGACCGTAAGCGCCCAGACCCGGGCAGTGCCCGTTGTCGATGACCCTAGCCTTCGCAGCCCGTCGCGGAGTGCCGCGCGGTTCAGCTGGCGCGCGATCACGATGGCTCGCTCCGCATGCTCGGCAGCGGAACGCCTTGGTTGAGCAGGATGTTGTCTTGGTGGCCCGACGCGGCCGGCATTATTGAGTCACGGTCGTGCTCTTTACCCGATGAGCGTGTGGCCCCGGTCCACAGGTGATGCTCACGGTGCATTCAGTTGCGCGACGACACCATGGCCCGAAAGGGTTAGGACCCTGCCCATACTCGACGCTTGCGAGCCAACTGTGTCGGCTGGACGAACTGATCCTGCGTCATGATCTCCACGACACACGTGGTGCCACTGCGCACCGCGGCGGCTACTCGGCGCTACCAATTGGCGAGGGGCATCGCTATCGTTGGCGGTCCAGGGTGGTCGGGTGCGGTCGGGTGCCGATTCCGTGCCTGTGGCCAGATCCATGCGCTGCCTAACCCAATGCGTGCCGTTTTGGGTTGTTGAGGAGGAGCGAAGTGGTCCGCTATCGCATCAAGTCGGTCAGCGCGCTGGCCGTCCTATCACTGCTCGTCTCCGTCGTCGCTGCGCCGGTCTCGGGGGCAGAACCGAACGAGCGGAAGTTCGAGCGCGTCCCCTTCGCAGGCATCGACCCCCAGATCCTGCCCGCCTCGATCGACGACGCCAGAACGGTCACGGTCATGCTTGAACTGAACGGCCAGCCCGTCGCCCGCCAGCAGGGCGCCGCAAGGCGGCAGGGCCGCGAGCTGTCTGACGCCCAGCGGGCCGCTGCCCGGGGGGCGCTGAAGGCCAAGCAGGACCAGCTGCGACCGCGTATCCAGGCGACGGGCGGACAGGTGCTCGCCCAGCTGCAGGACGCCTACAACGGCGTGAAGGTCCGCGTCGCCCGATCCAAGATCCCCGCCCTGGCCGCGCTTCCCGGCGTGGTCGCCGTCCACGGGGTCACCCGGTTCGAACCCACCAACACCCAGGGCGTGCCGTACATCCACGGCGATATCGCCTGGGGCGGCGGCCTGACCGGTGACGGTGTCACGGTCGCCGTCATCGATACCGGGCTCGACTACTACCACGCCAACTTCGGTGGTTCCGGGGACCCGGCCGACTTCGCGGCCGACAATGGACTCACGATCGGGACCCCGGCGTTCCCGAACAGCAAGGTCATCGGCGGGACCGACTTCGTCGGCGACGACTACGACGCCAGCGCCGACGGCGCCGCCGCGATCCCGCATCCCGATCCCGACCCGCTCGACTGCGACGGCCACGGCAGCCATGTCGGTGGCACCGCAGCCGGGTTCGGTGTCACCAACGCGGGTGCCACCTTCGCGGGTCCGTACGACACCACGACGCTCAGCACGAACGACTTCGAGATCGGGCCGGGTGTGGCGCCCGAGGCCACGATCCTGGCGTACCGCGTGTTCGGCTGCGACGGCTCGTCCGAGGTCGTCGACCAAGCGATCAACCAGGCGGTCATCGATGGCGCCGACGTCATCAACATGTCGCTCGGCGCTCCTTTCGGCGGGGCATCGGCCGATCCCACCTCCGCCGCCGCCCAGAACGCCATCGAGGCCGGCATCATCGTCGTCGCGTCGGCCGGCAACGAGGGCCCCAGCGCCTTCATGGTCGGATCACCGTCCACGGCACCCGACGTGATTTCCGTGGCCGCGATGGACACCATCCCCCAATTCCGGATGGCCACCATCGTCGGAGGGACCGTCAACCTGACCGCCATCAACGCCAACGAGCATCCGCTGACCTCGCCGGTCAGCGGCCCCCTCCGCGTGCTCAGCGATGGCGCCGGAGGCATCGCCCTCGGCTGCTCTGCCGCCGAGTACGCCGGTGTGCAGCCTGGTGACATCGTCGTCGCGCTTCGAGGCGTGTGCGCCCGCGTCGATCGGGCGATCCTCGGTGAGGCGGCCGGCGCGGCCGCCGTGATCATGGTCAACAACTCGCCCGACGCTGCCGCCCCTCGAGGGCCCGATCCCGCGCGACGGCGGAATCGTCGAGATCCCGTTCCTCGGGGTGCCCGGGTCCGCAGGCGCGGGCCTGGTCGCCGCGAACGGGACGACGGTGACGGTGACCGATGCCGGCATCGCGGCGAATCCCGGCTACCGCGGCCTGGCGTCGTTCACGTCAGGCGGGCCGCGCAGCGGTGACAACGGGCTCAAGCCCGACGTGACCGCCCCCGGCGTCAGCATCAAGTCCACCGGTGCCGGCCTCGGTACGGGTGGCGTGCGCATCTCGGGCACGTCCATGGCTGCTCCGCACACGGCCGGCGCCGCCGCGCTCGTGCGCCAGGCCAACCCCTCGTGGACGCCGAGCCAGGTGCGTGCCGCCCTCATGAACACCGCCAGCGGTGACGCGTCCGTGCTCACGAACGCCAACCCGCGCCTCGCCGGTGCCGGGCTCGTTCAGGTCGACCGGGCCGCGACCTCGGTCGCTCTGGCGACCGCTCCCAGCCTCTCCTACGGCTATGAGCCGCTCGGAGGCGCCTATACCGAGACGCTGACCGTGACGATCGCGAACAGCAGTGGTGCCCCGATCACCTACGCGCTGTCCTCGGCGTTCAACGGCAGCGCGCTCGGCAGCGACCTGACGTTCTCGGCGCCGTCGGTCGTCGTGCCCGCCGGCAGCCAGAATTCCTTCAATGTCACGCTGGCGTTGACCGCGGGCGAGGTTGCCGCGCTGCCGGCCGCCTCGCAGGCGCCGGGCGCCCTGGTCACGGTCCGCGGGGCCGTGACCGCGACCCCCACGGCCGCGGGATCCGGTGTCTGGCCGCTGCGCATCCCGTTCCTGCTCGCACCACGCGGGCTCTCGAACGTCACGGTCGGGGGCGCGCCGACGACCTTCGGCAGTTCGACGGTCACGCTCTCGAACGGCGGCATCCACGCCACGTTCGCCGACGTCTACGCGTGGGGTCAGACCGATCCCGCCGATTCGGTCGGCAACGCGATGGACGTGCGAGCCGTCGGCGTCCAGAGCCTGCCGGGCGAGTTTGGCGGCCTCGCCCCCGAGGACCGGCTCCTGATCTTCGCCATCAACACCCATGGACGGTGGTCCAACCCGAGCCAGAACGAGTTCGACATCGCGGTCGATGTCACCGGCAGCCCGGCGCCCGATTACTTCGTGGTCGGCGTCGACCTCGGGGCGGTTCTAGCCGGGGCATTCGACGGCCGATACGGCTCGTTCGTGTTCACCGCGGGCGGGGACCTGGTCGACGCCTTCTTCGCGGCGGCGCCGATGAACGGCTCCACGGTCCTGTTGCCCGTTGCGGCGAGCAGCCTCGGCATGGCGGAGGACACGCACAACAAGCTCCGCTACTCGACCACAGGGTTCTCGGTGCTCGGGCCCCAGTTCGATCGTGGTCGCTGGTAACCCGCGGTTCCGGCCGTGGGCGCCAACCTCGAGCCAGGGCGACTTCGTCCCGCTCGGTCCGGGCGCATCGGCGCCGCTCACGCTGTCGGCGTCACCGTCGGCGAAGTCCGACAGCACGCTCGGCTGGATGGTCGTGGCCCTCGACGACGCGAACGGCGCGACCCAGGCCGACCTGATCTCGTTGCCCAAGAAACCGTAGAGGAGGCTCGCAAACCTACCCGCCAAGCGCTCGGCCCCGGGCGGCCGCCCGAATCCGCTTCGGGAGGTTGACCGGGGCCGCAGCGACCAAATCATGCGGCCCGATTGGCGCCACGGCGCCGCTGGGCTAGAAATCGCTCGTCTCGGCGGAGTAGCTCAGTGGTAGAGCAGGGGATCATAAGTCACTTCTTCGATGCGCTGTGCTTTCCCGAGTGGGACCCACGCACGAATCGGGTGACTTATAGGCTCTATCGGCCGTCAAGCCAAGAGCACATAACTCCGATTGAGCACATACTCCTTCGGGCGATTCGGTCCTTCGGGTTGACCGGTGGACCGTTCCGCCAGATGGGCTCGCGATGAGGGTTCGGGAGGAGGGTCCGGCCGACGCTCCCGGCCTTCTCCGTCGCGCCGACCATCGCGACCGGCGACGGCGCGGAGAACGGGTCGAGCGGGTGGCGGGCGACGCGCAGCACGTCGCTGGCCGGCTCTGCGCGGACGGGACTTTGTCGCGATGGGGGTTCGCGTCGACACTGCGGACCACCGTCGGGCGATCTGGCGGTGTTGAGTCTGGCTGATGTTCGTCGGTCGTGGTTGCGGCCCGGTCCCGCGGACCTTGCGCGGCCGTTGATCGCGCGAGCGGAGTCCGTCTCGCACCGATCGTCTTACGCGTACGCTGCGGAGCCGCGACGGCCGGCAACCACGGGCAGACGCCAAGATCTGACGGACCCCGGAAGGCAGATATGCCGTCCGGAGGGCACGTCGTCACATGCGTCGGCCGCATTTCGAAGTCCTCGGCCCAGGTGCCGTTGAAGTGCACGAGGCATCAGACCATGATGGCCCAATGGTTCGCCGGATCTCGAGCTCCATCTTCGTGGGCCGGACGAGCGAGCGCGCCCAGTTGGAGGCCGCCCTCGACGCGGCCATGCGGAGCGAGCCCGGACTGGTTCTCATCGGGGGCGAGGCCGGGATCGGCAAGACGCGCCTGACCGCGGAGCTAGCCGATGTGGCCGTCGCTCGCGGAGGGTTGGCGGTCAGCGGTCATTGTCTCGATGCGAAGGCCGTGAGCATGCCCTATGGGCCGTTCGTCGAGATCCTCCGCGGGCTTCTGCTTCCCGTGCCTCCGGATCGCCACGCAGCGCCGGTTGAGCCGGGGCGCGCGGCCCTGGCTCGTCTCGTCCCCGAGATCGGACCGCGCCCGGCATTCGAGATCCGCCCGTTGAGCGAGGGGGAGCGTCTCCGTCTGTTCCATGCCGTGCTCGAACTCCTGGGGCTGACCGGGAAGGATCGGCCCCTGCTCCTCGTCGTGGAGGATGTCCATTGGGCGGACGCCTCGAGCCTTGACCTGCTCGGGTTCATCACCCGGGAGCTCGGGACGGAGCGGCTCCTGATCCTCTGCACGTTCCGGACCGACGAACTGCATCGTCGTCACCCGCTCCTGCCGGTCCTGGGGGAGCTCGTCCGGCTGCCGGGTGTGATGCGGGTCGATCTCCCGGCCTTCTCGGAGCCCGAGGTGGCCGATCAGCTGACCGGCATCACCGAGGGACCTCTCTCGGACGACGTCATCCAGCGAATCTTCGCACGCTCGGACGGCAACCCGTTCTTCGTTGAGGAGCTCGCCGGCCACCCTGCCGGCGCCCAGCTGCCGACGACACTCCACGACGTTCTCGCCGGTCGGCTGGCGTCGCTTTCCCCCAATGGACGTGCAGTGGTCGTCACGGCTGCGGCCATCGGGCGCGAGGCCACCCAAGAGCTCATTGCCCAGGTTGCCGCCCTGGAGAAGGAGGAACTCCTTGGCGCGTTGCGAGAGGCCGTCGACCATCACGTCCTGGTTCCGGGCGATCCTCGCAGGCCTCCCGGCTTCGCGTTCCGCCACGCGCTCATCCAGGAGCAGGCATACACCGAGCTGCTCCCCTCGGAGCGGATCGCCCTCCACCTGGCTATCCTGACCTCGCTCCAGGACGCGGGTGGTTCCCCCGGGGAGATCGCTCGCCACGCCTTCCTCGGCCACGACCTGCCGACCAGTCTCGTCGCCTCCGTCGACGCGGCCGACCAGGCGATCGAGGCTCTCGCGTTCGCGGAGGCGCTCGCCCACCTCGAGCGGGCCCTCGAGCTCTGGAGCGCCGTGGGCGCGCCGGAATCCGTCGCGCGACGCGATCAGGCGTCCCTCCTGCGGCTCGCCGGGCGATGCGCGGCCGCGCTCGGCCAATGGCGGCGGGCCGCCGACTTCGACAGGATGGCGCTTGCCCACCTTGATCCGACCGAGCGCCGGGACGAGCGGACCCGCGTGCTCATCGACCTGGCGAATTGGGAGCGTTTCGCCGACGACTGGGCGGCGCACGCGGCCGCGCTCCGTGAGGCGGCCGAACTCGTCACGACCGATCCGCCGAGCGCCCTGCGAGCACGCGTTCTGACGGACCTCGCACACGACGCGGACCTGAACGGCCGGTGGGACGAGGCGCGGCGCCTCGCCAAGGAAGCGATCGATGTGTCGCGTGCGATCGGTGCGCCGGAGGAGGAGGCCCGAGCGCTCGTGCGGCTGGCAGAAGTGCTCCTCAGCACACTGCGGCCGGTGGATGCCGATCGAGTGCTGACGCAGGCCGAGCGGATCGTGGTCGACATGGACACCGCGCCAGAGGATTTGATCGGCCACCTCGTGTTCCGGCAGGCAGATAGCGCACTTCAGGCAGGCGACTTTGGGCGGGCGATCGCGATCGCGGATGCTGGGCTGGCGCGAGCCGCACGGGCGGGTACGTTTGGCCGTAATGCCGGGTTCCTGAGGGCGATCAAGATAACGGCACTCGCTGACCTCGGACGCTGGCACGAGGCCGAGACGCTCGCGGAGGAAGCGCGTCGTCGAGACCCTGCCGCAATGACGGCTCGGATGGCGGTGGAGAGCTTCGTCCCGGTCCTCGTTCGTCAGGGGAAGGTCGCGGAGGCCACCGCCGCAGTGCGCGCCACGGACCCCGGCACTGTCACGATGCCCACCGGCGGCGCATTCACCCTCGAGGCGCGGATTCGGGTGGCCTACGGTGAGGGTCGCTGGGACGATGCTCGAGCCGCCGCAGACGAAATGGTCCGCCTGCTGGACGGCCCCGATGTGTCCCTCCTCGACCTGTGCGTGGGCGGGGAGGCGGATCGGGCGGAGTTCGCTCGTGGTCGGCGTCGGACGGCGGAGGAGGCGGAGGCTCGGCGGGTCGGCCTCGCGCGACTTGTTCTAGGGCAAGCCGCCGTCCAGGAGGCCATCGACCAGGGAGGCGCGGGACCCGCCATCGAGGCGATCCTGGCCATGGCGGAAGCCGAGGGCAGCCGGCTCTTAGACAGGCCGGACGTGAAGAGATGGGAGGATGTCGCCCGTCGACGTGAGGCGCTGGCACAACCATGGGAGACCGCCTACGCCCGGTTCCGTCAGGCCGAGGCGATCCTCGCCACGGGGGGTCCCAAGGATCAAGCGTTACTCGTGTTGCGCGGGGCGCATGACATCGCCTCGCAACTCCGGGCAAGCCCGCTCCTTGATCAAATCGAGCGGCTGGCGCGTCGCAGCCGCATGCGTCTCACGCCGGCTGAAGCGGGTGGGCGGCAGCCCCTGGCGAGGACGCCCGAGGGCGTGTCCGTTGTCCTCACGGCGCGGGAGCGCGAAGTGCTCACTCTGGTCGCTGCCGGGCACACCAACCGCGAGATCGGCCGGGATCTGTTCATCAGCGAGAAGACGGCCTCGGTCCATGTCAGCAACGCGATGGACAAGCTCGGGGCCCTCAGCCGCTACGACGCGGCGGCGAGCGCGACGCGCCTCGGCCTGCTGGATGCGGCCAGTCGAGGCAGCGTCACGCGCTGAGTTGAGGCGCCGGCAGAACTAGCCGCCAAAACTAAGGGTTCGCCCAATGTCTGGCGTCCGGAACGGCGCAACAGTCGAGGCTGAGCTCGCCGGCCATTTCAGATGCACGACGCACGCCGGCGAACCGAAGAGCACGGAGGAACGTGATGAAACGCCTGTTTGGATTTGGTCGCAGCGACGCGCGCCGATCCTTTGTGGCACAACGCGAAAGGAGTGTCCCGATGAAGCGAACTGCCATCTCAGCCGCTCTCGTGGCGCTGCTCCTCGGCGCGGGGACAGCGACCGCCGGCGGGGGAGCGACTGTTGAGACGATTCCGATGAGCTTTGCACCGCTCAACTCCGACACCTGTTCGTATCTTCCGGACGGGACGTCGATCACGTGGTCGGGGACCGGTACGTCGGTCACGAGGTTGAAGACCGATGCGAACGGTGTCACGACGATCGGCAACACCACGACCGCGCATGGCATCGCGACCGATCAAGACGGGAACGCTTATCAATTCCACTACAGCAACGTGTTCCGGATCTCGAACACCGTGGCCGATCCAGCCGTGTTCTCAGGCCTGATGACCGACAGCTTCACACTGTCCGGCCAGGGGCCAGCCAGGCTGAACAACGGTTTCGTGGCCGTGTTCACCACTGACTTCGTCTCGTTCGGCGTCGAGCCGCTGACCTCACGGGGCGACCCGATCAGCTTTGCTCCGTATCCCCAGGGGTTCACTCCGCACTGTGATCCGCTCTAATGGGCGGAAGCGCCTCGGCGCATGACCCTGGAGCCTGAGCTGGTGTGCGACACAACGTGATCCGCAAGCGGAGTGACGGACCCCTTCTGAACTCCGCGCAGCGGCACGTACATGGGCAACGAGGGAGGCGACGATATGGCGGAGGCGACAACGGCCCAGATGGAAGGGCCAGATCGGTCTGCAACTGTCGCCAACGGTCCAGGGATCGCCGGACGATTCCTGGCGTTCTACACGGCAGTCGTCGTCATCCAGGGCGTCCACGTCGCGGAGCACATCATCCAGCTCATCCAGGTATTCGTGCTCGGAGTGCCTGACGACCAGGCCCTCGGGCTGCTTGGCTATGTCTTCGCGTTTCAGGGCACCGAGGAATGGCTGCATATCGTCTTTAACGTCCTCTACCTGACGAGTCTCGTCGTGATCGCCTGGGGGTTGTTGCGGTCGCCGCCGGCCAGGTCGGTCATCCCGTGGTTGGCGATCTTGGCGTTTGTCTTCTTCGGCGTATGGCTCGAGGGCTGGCATGTCGTCGAGCATGTCGTGATCATCTCGAATGTCGTGGCGAACAACGGTTGTCCCTGCCCTGGCATCCTCGATGCGCGGCTGGGCGTAAGCGATACCGTCCTGCATTTCGGATACAACGCGATCGCGTATTCGGCAACGGTTCTGCCGTTCGCGTATCTGCTCCGGCACAGGCGCCAGTCGGCCAAACCTCATTGAGGCGGGCGTCTCGCGCTTGTCTAGGAACCAGGTGACGGCTGTTACGAGCTTGGGCGAAACGTTGATGTCGTAATGGGTGACGCCCGGCGGGATGGCGAGGCGGTGCTGCGTCATCCCTGATCGGTCAAAGCTCGCGTCGCGCTGGCCGCCCCCCAGGAGCTCGAAGAACTCGACCGTGTGGCGGGGCGGCATCGCCCGCGACGATCAGGACCGGTCCGGACAGGCCAACCGAAGGGGACCTCCGCGTTCGACTGGACGAGAGGGGCGGAGGGGCGAGCCTCCTAGGCGACCTGCGCCAGGCGATGTTTGGGCGCAAGACGGCCTGGTCAGCACGTTGGCGGTAGTGAGCACCGTGCCCTCGCGCGGAGATCGTTGTTCTGCCGCGCAGCGGCCACCGGCCGTTCGTCGATGACCCCGAAGGGGTCGCGAGTGCGCTCCTCCCGTTCCTTCGTAGGCAGGTAGGTTGATGGGACGGCGTGTACCCGCCATGCCCTCTAGCGACCTCGGTTGTCGCTCTCGATCACGCTCGGTAAACTCGACGGCACGGCGGAGTAGCTCAGTGGTAGAGCAGGGGACTCATAAGTCCTCAGGCAGGGCTGATGTTCTGATTCAGCCTGAAGACGTTGTCCGGATCGTAGCGGCGCTTGAGGGCTTTGAGGCGGTCGTATCGAGCGGCTCCGTAGGCCTGACGAACCCGCTCCTCGCCCTCGTTCATCAGGAAGTTCACATAGACGCCGGTCTGGTACGGAGCGAGCGCCGCACCGTGATCGCGAGCCCAGGCGCGCTCCTGCTCGAAGCCAGTAATTGAATCGCTCGCTCCCGTGATGTTGAAGCTATGGCCGCTCGACCGGCCACCAAACGCCGTCTCGCTGGGCCCCACGCGCCCCACCGCACCTCCCAGCTGCCAGATCGTGACGGAAGATCGGGCCGACTCGATCCGTTGCGCATGGTCGAGGGCAACATTCAAGACATCATCGCTGAGACCGGACACGTCATAGGCCCGCAAATAGGCCCAGAGCCCGTGCGGATAGCTCGGATCAAGCATCGATTGCTGGTCGACAAATGACCGCCGAGCCCACAGATCGAGGAGCGGCCGGCCGAACTGCCGCATCGGCTCGAGGACTCGTTCGCCGCGATCCAAGTGACCTGACCAACAACCGGCGACGGCGACGACCAATCGGCCATGCAGGTCTCGCGGGACGAACTTCGTCGCTGGCGCTCTACGGAAGATGAGGGCCGTCGTCATCTCGTCGGGTAGCTCGGCGCACCAGTCGCGATAGTGGCGAGCGACATCCCCGGCGTCGTCGAGAGCCCAGTAGACGACACCGCCGAGAACCTCAGGCCCAACCGGCGCCATCCGGAACGCGAACCTGGTGACGATCCCAAAGTTGCCGCCACCACCGCGGACACCCCAGAAAAGATCGGGGTTCTCTGCCTCGCTCGCCGTCACGACCCGTCCATCCGCGGTCACGAGCGAAACCGATATGAGGTGGTCGATCGTCAGGCCGTGATTCCGCATCAGCCAGCCGATGCCGCCGCCCAGGGTCAGGCCTGCCAGTCCGGTGTGCGAGACCGCGCCGATCGGGACCGCGAGGCCATGCGCCTGCGTGGCGGCGTCGAGCTCGCCAAGGTGCACGCCCGCCTGCACCCGGGCGATGCCGGCCTCGCGATCAATGTGGACGCTAGTCATCGGCCGGAGGTCGATCACGATTCCGTCGTCGCACACCGAGAGCCCCGGGAAGCTGTGGCCTCCGCTACGCACCGCCACCGGCAGTCCTGTCCGGCGTCCGAACCGGACTGCCGCCACGACATCCGACACGCACGCGCTCCGCGCGATCAGCGCTGGATGCCGGTCGATCGAGCCATTCCAGACCCTCCGCTGCTGGTCGTAGTCAGCGTCGCCTGGTCGGACCAGCTTGCCACGGAACGAACGCTCCAGCTGGGCGACGGCAGCCGGGTCGGTGGTCGCACGCTCCCGGTCCGACGGGACCGATGGCATTGGCTGGTGCGTCGCGGCGTCGAGCGTCATCGACCCGATCATCCCGCGGGCGTAGCCGACTTGTCAGGAAGGTTCATTCCACGGTCGGAGTCACTCGACGTTCAGCAACTGCTCGGGCTGGAGGAGGGTGATCCCGCGGCGTTCGGTTCGCACCACGCCGGCCAGGCGCAGCTCACGCAGTACTGGCACGACGACCTCCCGCAAGGTGCCTACAGCGTCGGCGAGGTCTTGCTGGCTAATTCTCGCGACGAGCTCGGATCCCTGCTGCTGCTCGGAAGCGAGGTCGAGAAGGTGCCGCGCCACCCGCCGTCGGACGGTGGAGAAGGCGGTGTCCGAGAGCTCGACGATGAATCCCAACACCCGCTCGCTGGCTTCGGTCAAGAGCGCCGAAGTGAGCCGGGGGTCGCGATCGGCGATCCGTCGAACCACGGACTGGCCTCAGGCGCAGGAGGTCGGAGTCGACGAGCGCCTGGACTGCGAACGGCCTGGAAGAGCCTCTGGCGTAGACGGTCGCAACTCCGATGAGGGCCCCTGGACGGCAGTAGCGGATCGTCAGGGTTCGTCCGTCCGCGGCCGTCAAATGAACGCGAACAAGGCCCCGCACCAGGAGTTCAATGTGTGGCGCGGCGTCGTCCTCGCGGTGGATGGTCGAGCCTGCCGAGACGGTGGTTCGCGCGGCGTCGGCCAGCAGACTGGACACCACGTCCGCGGGCAGCCCATCAAGATTCGATGCCGCGATTGCTCCGATGACATCGGCATCGAGCAAGGAGCCATCCGTCGTTGTAGTCACCGTCGCAAGCTAGCAGCCCGACATGAACCGTACCAGCCGCACCCACTCCCGCCGAGACGAGTCCCGATGAGACTACGCCGGGGCGATGGGCCCTAGCGGCCGAGGTTGCTGCGACACCATGATGCCCACGTAGCCTCGCTGCCGCCGGCCCCTATCCTCGACTGCTGATGTTGCAAAGCCACGGCGAGCGCGCGACGAGGCGACAGGGACTCAGCGGCGCAGCCGGGTCGCGGGTCCGATCCGATCGACCGATACGGCGGCCGCCGCGAAGACCGCTGTCACCTCGCAGGGTCGACGCGGCCTCCACGTACCAGAGACAGACCTCGTCGGAGGAGGCGACGATCGTCTCGACCACCACGGCCCCGGCCCGGACGAGCGCCGCGGTGGCGACCTCGGCCGCGGCCGAGGTCAGCCCGGGCCAGAAGCGTTCGACCAAGAAGGTCGCCATCACGAGCCTGCCTGGTCGAGCACCTCGAACAGCGCGTCGACGACGGCATCGGGTCGCATGGCCGGCAGGTCGTGGTCGCTGTCGTCCACGGCAACCGCCGAACTCTTCGTGGACTCGGCGAGGAAGGCCGTCTGACCGTCGTGCCAGATCCGATCGAACACGAGGCGGATCTCGTCCGGGAAGGTCCGACCAGCTGTTTGGCGTCAGACCGGCCTGGAGCACGATCAGCGGGCGGTCACCGAAGAGTGGGGTCTTTGGGTCCAGGACCTCGTTGACCTGTTCGATCGCCTTCGTGAGATCCAGGTGCTCGTCGTTCAGACTGGGATCGGACTCGAAGGTCGTGAGCTCGTCGCGGTTCGCGGCGACCGCGACTGGTTCGTCCGCAGCCTTCGGCGGAAGCGCGGCCAACCACTCGGCCGAGACATGCGACCCCCGCGGATCCACCAGGACGACCCCGACGATGTCTTCGGGGTGTTGGCTGGTGTACAGCGACACATTCCAGGCACCGCTGGAGTGGGCGGCAAACACGATCGGACCGGTCAAGCTCGGCCGCCGTCGATGAGGGCGCGCAGGTCATCGACCTGGTCCTGCAGCGTTCGCGCTGACTCCGGCGCCGGTTGGCTCTGGTTCAGACCGGCGCGATCGTAGGCGCAAACGCGCGTACGTTCGGCGACGGCGTAAAAGATGTCGTTCCAGGTCCGCGAATCGCCCATGAGCCCCGATTCCCCGAGGACCGTTGGTTGCCCGGCCGGTGCAGTCCCGACGCAGAACAGGTGCAGCGTGCGACCTCCGACGTCGATATCCGCAGCCAGCTGGACCGGGGCCGCGGCCAGGCTGGGCGCGGGAGGGGACGAGGAAGCGGGCGATGGCGAGCCCGACGGCGGCACCGACGGTGAAGGCGGCGCCGAGGGTGCCGATGCTCCACCGCCGCAGGCAACGACAGACGCGATCGTCAAGGCAAGGGACGCGAACGTGGTACGGGACATCGGGCGACTCCAGGGTGCGGATGCGATGCCCGACCCTAGGCGCAGGATCGCCGCCGATGAAATGGGGGATTCCCGGCCCCGCTAGCGGCTCTCATCCTCCTGGCTGCGGAGCCACGCCCCGAGTTCCGCCCTCGACCGGATCCCGAGCTTGCCGTACGCGCGGGCGAGCACGCCCTCCACGCTCTTCGGGGTCAGGAACGCCGCCTCGCCGACCTGGCGGTTCGTGAGCCCCCGGGCCGCGAGCCGGGCGACGACCGTCTCGGTCTCGGTGAGCGTGTCACTGGACGCTGCCCGACGGCCCATCCGCGCGAGTTCGGCATCCGTGATCTCGATCCAGCGCGCGGGCGCCGAGCTCCTCGAAGATGGCCCGCGCTCGATCCAGGTGCGACATCGCCTCCCGTTTCGACTTGCGTCGACGGGCGATCCGACCGGCGATCAGCTCGGTCCGCGCTCGTTCGAAGGGCATCGGCAGGAGCGCTGCCTCCCGGAGTGCCTCGGTTACGGCGGTCACGGCCGCATCCAGATCGCCATCGGCGCGCGCATATGAGGGCACGTCCCCGCGCGGCGTTGGTCAGGACCCATGGCCGCGGCACCAGCCGTGACGAGGTCTGGAGCGCGTCGACGACGATCCTCGCCCGGTCCAGATCACCCGCCACAACCGCCGCCTCGAGCAGATCGCCGACGAAGCGATGTCCAAGCGCCTCTCGCTGGCCTGCGGCATGCAGCCGATCCGAGAGAGAACTGAGGGTGGTCGCGGCCTCGGCCGCGTCGCCGCGCGAGAGTGCGATGAAGCCGAGGACGGCTTGATGACGGGCCGCGACCCAGTCGTCGTCGGGCACGAGATCAATCCCGGCCCGGGCAGACACCTCGGCCGTCGCCAGGTCGCCCCTGAAGGCGTCGACCCACGCCCGCGCCGCCAGCGCCACGCTCTTGTTCTGCACCGACGACCCCGTCTGCGCCGCGAACGTCAGTGCCTCATCCGCGTGCGATCGGCGGTGGCCCAGTCGCCGAGCCAGAGCTCGGTCATCGCCAGATCGGCCGCCTCGACCGGGACGGGCCGCTCGAACCCGCGCTCAAGATCTCGCTGCAGATCGCTCACCTGATGGACGTAGGCCCGCTCGAGTTCGTCCAGGTCCACCCACCACTGCCAGACCAGCGCGTGGGCACGTAAGCCCTCCATTCGCTCGTCGCCATCGGGACTTCGACGCGGCTCTTCGTCGAGCAATGCGACCGCCGACTCGACCGCCTCCCGATCGATGGCGATCCCGGCCGCGAGCCGAAGCGACGCCCGCTGGAGATAGGCACACGCGAGAAGGTCCGGATCGGGTTCCACGGGCGCTGCGGTGAGCTCGCCGATCGCAATCTCGGTCTCGGCGATCGCCCGCGCGGACGCCTGCGATGTCGGGTTCGACGGCGATCCGTAGCCGCAGACGAGCTCGGAGGTCGGGGTCGGTCGCTTCGCCCAGCGCTTGTTCGCTGCGCCGGATCACGGCGGCACCGCCCTCATCCCAACCCTCGATCTGCGCCAGCGTCAGCATCGCGGCGGCACGCCCATCACCCGGAGGCATAGCCTCGAGCGATCCCTCGAGGAGCTCGCGGGCGCGGCCGATCTCGCCGGCGTCGGCGAACCAGCGCCCGGCGCGGCCGACCCGGGCCGTCCACTCGGCCCTGTGTGTCGATGGCGTCATGGCCGCCGCTCGTTCGGCCCACTCGGCGGCCATGGCCGTTGCGCCACGAGCCCGGGCGGACGTCGCGGCCGCGTCGAGCGCGAGCGCGCCATCCGTCGACACGCCTTCGATCGACAGGGCCAGATGGCGTCCACGGTCCTCCACCGACGCGGCGCTCGCGGCAAGATGGGCGTGGATCGCTCGACGCCTGGTGGCCGGGACCGATGCCAGAGCGGCAGACGACATCAGGGGATGTCGGAAGCGGACACGTCCCGAGCTTTCCGTCTCCACCAGCCCGGCCGACTCCGCCAGGCGCAGCGCATCGTCGACCGTGTCCACAGCGATGGCGCCCGACGCGCGGATCAGATCGACCGTCGGCATCACCATCGCGGCGGCGACCATCAGCACCTCCCGGACGTGCGGTGCCAGTCGGGCGATCCGCTCTCGTAGCAGGGCACCGCTGTCGGTCGGCAACGGCAGGGGCTCGCCGGGCAATGGCCACCGTTCGAGTCGCGCCAGCCCTCTCGCAAGCTCGATTGCGAGCAGGGGATTGCCGGCCGATGCCGCTTCGACGCGCGCCAGCTGTGGTCGCGTCAGGGTCATCCCGACGCGGTCGACGATGAGGTGGTGCAGGACGCCGAGGCTGACGGGACCAACGCGCAGCTCGCTCGCGCCCGGATCCCGCCGCAGCGACTCGAGGAACGGCGCAGTGGACTCGCCCTCGACGGTCCTGATCGTGGCGACCACGGCAGACCGTGGCTTCGCCGAGGCGGCGGAGCGCGAACCCAAGGGCCGCGGCGGACGCATGGTCGACCCATTGGGCGTCGTCGATGAAGAGCACGACGGGTCGTTCCTGCGCCACGCGGCGCAGGACGGACAAGACGGCCGTGCCCACCGTCCGGGGGTCCGTTGGCACGGTCGCCGGGCGGCGGAGCATCGCCGCGTCGAGGGCCTCGCGCTGCGGTTCGGGCAGGTCGTCCGCGGTCGCTCCGTCATCGTCGACGATGGGTTCGAGCAGATCCGTCAACGTCACGTGGGCGAGGTCGCGTTCCGCCTCGGAGGCGCGAGCCACGAGGACCGTGAGATCGCCGCGGGCGTCCGCCCGGGCGAGCGCGGCCTGCCAGAGTGACGTCTTGCCGATCCCCGCATCGCCGCTGATGACGAGCAAGCGCCTGTCGCCAGGCGGGCCCGCCAGGAACCCGTCGATGGCGGCCAGCTCGACGGTCCGGCCGAGGATAGGGTCGGCTGACATGACAGGAGTCTATGCGTGAAAGTCCCCCTGGTTGCCGCGGGTTAGCGTCATGAGCGGCCCGGCGTGGTGCCGAGCGGGGCTCGGCTAGCGCCGCTGTTGCAGGCGGCCCGCAGGTAGGCGGAGAGCTGCACGCCGGTCGAGATCGCGCAGCCGATGACGAAGCCGAGCTGATCGGTCATGAGCGCATACGCGATCCATCCGGGCTGCACGGCGCTCCCGACCATCCAGCCCCACGCCTGGCCTCGGCCGGCGACCCACAGGGCCATCACCTGGAGGCCGGTCAGCGCCCAGGTCCAGTACACAGGCGCGCCGAGCTCGCTCGGGTCGGAGAGGGACGAGACGATCACTGCCAAGCACAAGGTGGCCGAGAGGCAGAGCCATGCGCCGATGCCGCTGCGCGCTCGGGAAGTCATCGTTCGGGGCCTCGGCCGGGACTACGGACGGACGTCGCCGAGGAAGGTGCGGAGGGTCTGGCCGACCCGGGCCGCATCGTCGAGCCAAGGCATGTGCCCGCCGTCGGGGAGGACGCGCAGGTCGGCGTTGGGCAGCATTCCCACCACGCGCTTTGCGTAGTCGACGGTACCTTCGGGATCAGCGGTACCGATGACGTAGAGAAGCGGCTGCCGGATCGCGGCGAGCTCGGCGGGCTCGAAGGTGAGTCCTGGCCGCCACCCGCGCCCACGGATGACCGCGTCGCGGATCATGGCGCGCTCGTTGCGCAGCGTTTCGGTGTTGCGGATTAGCGCCACGTGCCAGTCGAAGAACACATCCGGGACTCGCCCGGCATCCAGGCTCGGGCCATGCCCGTCCTGGCGCAGCACCGAGCGCGCCCGGTCCTGGTTCTGCGGGAGGCGGGTGATGAAAGCGCCAATGGGCGACGCCAGAATTTGGAGGAACCTTGGGCGCGGCATCTCGGCGAACATCGGCGAAGCGCCCAGGATCCCGATCCGACCGACCCGCGACGGATGGCCCACTGCTAACCGGAGGGCCCACACGCCACCGATCGAATGCCCGATGACGTGGGTCCGCTCCAGCCCGAGCGCGTCCACGACGCCGCCCATGACTGTGGTGGCAACGGTCCGAAGTCTGCTGCTTCCGCCAGTCGACGGCCGAGCTCAGGCCACAGCCGGGCCGGTCGAGCAGGATGCAGCGGTACCCTGCCAGCTCGCGCACCAGCGGGGCGAGTGCAACCGCAGGCCACAGGCCGCCATGGACGAACACGACAGGCTCGCCCGATCCGACCTCCTGGATCCGCAGGCGAACCGCGGGCGACGCGATTTCAACGAATCGCTCTGACGGTTCCAACCCGTAGTGGCTCCATAGCGCGCGCTCCGCGCGTCGGTATCGCTCGGTTCGCTCGTCGGTCGATTCCATGGCGACTGCCCTGCTAGTCATTCATTCCTCCCGATCGTGGTGATCGAGCTGGACGCTACGGCCGGGCGCGACCGAGTGGAAGTTCGAAAACCGAACGTCCCGTTGGTGAAATCTCCGCGGAGAGTCCAGCAGTCCGAAAATCGAACTCGCCAGCTTGGCGGGCAATGAGAGAATGCGACCATGGGCTCGAGTGCAAGCGACAACTATTGCGCCTACACCAAGGCAGTCGAGCGCCTCGGAGACCGATGGAGCTTGCTGATCGTGCGCGAGCTCGTCATGTTCGGCCCGCAGGGTTTCAATGCCCTGGCCCAGGGCCTACCGGGCCACGTCTCTCGTTCCGTGCTGATCGACAAGCTACGTAACCTCGAAGAGCTCGGGATCGTCGCCCGCATGCCTTCGGCGCGGGGTCGCACCGCGAACTACCTGCTGACGCCAGCCGGCGAGCAGCTCCGGCCGGTCATGAGAGCCCTGTGGGGGTGGGCGGTGAAATGGGTGCCGGAGGATCCGGCGTTGGCGCAGCGCGACCCGGGTGTGATCCTCTGGTGGCTGGCCCACCGCGTCGACACGGCCGTCGTGCCGGTACGACAGGTGGTGATCGAAGTCGCGATGCCGGGCGCCGATGTCCCCCGAGGTTGGCTGCTCCTCTCGCGCGACGCCGAACCGACGCTCTGTGTCGAGGATCCTCTGCTGAGTGAGGATTGCTACGTGTACGTGGATGCCGACCCGGCTGGGCTGTACCCCATCGCGAGGGCCCTGCGCGGCTGGACCGAGGCAATCGCGGATGGATCGGTCCGCGTCTACGGCGCACCCGACCTCGTCCGTGCGCTGCCGACTTGGTTCATGGCCATCGAACCAGCAATCCCCACCGCCAAGCCTGCCGCCCCCGCTGCCGCCGTCGCCTGAACCGACCGGCCAGGCTCGACTCGCGCCTGCCCTTTGCCGCTCTTCGCGATGCTCGATATTCTTGACGTCGGCGGCGGAGTAGCTCAGTGGTAGAGCAGGGGACTCATAAGCCCTTGGTCGGTGGTTCGAATCCGCCCTCCGCTACCAATCCCTCGATCCGAGCCCAAGCGGTCGACGTACCATTGTCAATCCACCTGACCGCCGTAAGAGGCCCGTCATAGTCCGGCGGTATACTCGCGGCGGTGGTCGCTGCGCGGCAGCGGCCCAGATTCCCCGGAGGCTTCGTTGAACCCCAAGTTCTTCCGCAACGGCATCGTGATGCTGGCCCTCGTGGTCGTCGCGCTCGCCGTCGCCATCACTCTTGTTGGCCAGTCGACCCCGTCGAATCCACCAAGGACGTATTCCGTGTTCCTCGAGCGACGTTCAAGGGCGGACGTCGTCATCGAAATGACCCAGGAGAGCTCGAAGCTCACACGTAAAGCGAAAGAACGGTGCTGACGTACACGGTCGTCGTCCCGGGACTCCTCGCCGACCAGGTCCTCGCCGGACATCGACGATGCGGCCGCCAAGGGCGGCGGGATCGCCACCCCGACGCTCGGCGCCAAACAGGCGCCCGATACCTCGTGGCTCGGCATCATCATCACCGGCCTGCTGCCGATCCTCATCATCGGCGGATTCATCTTCTTCATGATGAGACAGGCCCAGGGCACGAACAACCAGGCCCTCAGCTTCGGCAAGAGCCGGGCCCGGATGTTCCTCGGTAACAAGACCGTCGTGACGTTCGCCGACGTGGCCGGCGTTGACGAGGCGAAGACGGAGCTCCAGGAAGTCGTCGAGTTCCTGAAGTACCCGGAGAAGTTCAATTCCCTCGGAGCGCGGATCCCGCGTGGCGTCCTGCTCGTTGGGCCTCCGGGCACCGGCAAGACCCTGATGGCGCGTGCCGTCGCGGGTGAGGCCGGCGTGCCGTTCTTCTCGATCTCGGGCTCTGAATTCGTCGAGATGTTCGTCGGCGTCGGCGCCAGCCGCGTCCGCGACCTCTTCGACCAGGCCAAGCGCAATTCGCCGTGCATCGTCTTCGTCGACGAGATCGACGCGGTCGGGCGCCAGCGCGGCGCCGGGCTCGGCGGCTCGCACGATGAGCGCGAGCAGACCCTCAACCAGATCCTCGTCGAGATGGACGGCTTCGACACGAACACGAACGTCATCGTCGTCGCCGCCACGAACCGCCCGGACGTCCTCGACCCGGCGCTTCTGCGCCCCGGCCGGTTCGACCGCCAGGTGATCCTCGACCGCCCCGACATGAAGGGACGGACGGCGATCCTCAAGGTCCACACCAAGGGCAAGCCGCTCGACAAGGCGATCGTCGTCGAGGACATCGCCCGCCAGTCGCCGGGCTTCTCCGGCGCGGACCTCGCCAACCTCGTCAACGAAGCGGCGATCCTGTCGGCCCGCCGCAACAAGAAGGTCATCGGGATGTCCGAGTTCCAGGAGGCGCTCGAGCGGATCGTCGCCGGCCCGGAGCGGAAGTCCCGCGTCATCTCCGACGCGGAGAAGGCGATCATCGCCTACCACGAGGGCGGCCACGCGGTCGTCCAGCGGATCCTGCCGAAGTGCGACCCGGTCCAGAAGGTGACGATCATCAGCCGGGGCATGGCCCTCGGTTACACGATGGCCCTGCCGTCGGAGGATCGCTACCTCCAGAGCAAGACCGAGTTCGAGGACAAGATCGCCGGACTCCTCGCCGGCAATGTCGCGGAGCGGCTGGTCTTCGGCGACACGACGACCGGCGCCAGCAACGACATCGAGAAGGCGACCGATCTCGCTCGCCGGATGGTGACGGAGTTCGGCATGAGCGATCGCCTGGGGCCGCTCTCGTTCGGCAAGCGGGACGAGCTCGTCTTCCTCGGCCGCGAAATCGGCGAGCAGCGGAATTACTCCGACGAGGTCGCGAAGCAGATCGACGAGGAGGTCCGGGCGATCGTCGACCACGCCTACGAGCGGGCGACGGACGTCCTGGTCCAGCACCGCGACAAGCTGACGGCCCTTGCCGAGAAGCTCGTCGCCGAAGAGACGGTCGACGCCGAGGAGTTCGAGAAGCTCTTCAGCGATCTGCCGCCGAAGGTCAACACCCATGGCGTCCGACCCCAGATCATCGGCCCGGGCCAGCCGACGCCAGCCCCCGCGCCGAACCCCCAACCCGCCTGATCCGACGGCCTCCAAACTCTCGCAGATCTACGAGCGGGCCCCGACCAAGGGCCCGCTCGTTCGATTCCGGCGATTCCCGGGCGGTTCACGAGTGAACAAGCGACGTGCGACCGGCCACGCCCTCAATCGCGACTTATCATCGGCGGGATGACGACCAAGACCACTCCCGACAGCGCCATTGAGGCTTTCCTCGACGACCGTCGCGACGCGCGACTCGAGTCTTACAAGGAGTTCCTCCGCATCCCCAGCATCTCGGCGCTGCCGGAACATGCCGCCGACTGCCGGACGGCTGCCGACTGGATCGCCGCCGACCTGCGGGCGATGGGCATCGAGAACGTCGAGGTAGCCGAGACCGACGGCCACCCGATCGTCTACGGCGAGTGGCTCCACGCGGATGGCGCCCCCACGGTGATCGTCTACTGCCACTACGACGTGCAGCCGGTCGACCCGCTCGAGCTGTGGGACTCACCGCCATTCGAGCCCGCGGTCGTCGGTGACCGGATCCTTGCCCGCGGTTCGGCCGACGACAAGGGCCAGCTCCATCTCCACCTTCGGGCCACGGAAGCGATCCTGGCGGCCCGCGGCGGGCTCCCGGTCAACCTGAAGTTCGTGTTCGAAGGCGACGAGGAGTCGAACAGCGTCCACCTCGAGCGCTGGCTCGCGGACAACAAGGAGCGACTCAAGGCGGACTTCGCGCTGATCAGCGACACGGGCTTCTTCGACGGCAACCTGCCCGCGATCACCGTCGGGCTGCGCGGAATCATGTACGCCCAGATCGACGTGACCGGCACCGCCGTCGACCTTCACTCGGGGAGCTACGGCGGCGCCGTCCAGAATCCGATCAACGCCCTCGCCCAGATCATCGCCGCGCTCAAGGGACCCGATGGGCGGATCCGGATTCCTGGCTTCTACGACGACGTGGTTTCACTCACCGATGCAGAACGGGCCGCCCTGGACGGAACTTCCCTTCGACGAGGACGCGTATCGCGAGACCCTCGGCCTGCCGGCACTCGTCGGTGAGGCCGGGTTCTCGACGCTCGAGCGACGTGGCGCCCGGCCGACGCTGGACGTGAACGGGATCTGGGGCGGCTTCCAGGGCGAGGGCACCAAGACCATCATCCCGGCCCATGCCCATGCCAAGGTCAGTTGCCGCCTCGTGAGCGCCCAGGACCCAGATCGGATCTTCGAGAAGTTCCAGGCCTACGTTTCGGAGATCGCACCGCCCGGCGCGGTCACGACCGTCACGTATCTGGGCGGAGGGCTTCCTAGCCTGACACCGATCGATCACCCGGCGACCCAGGCAGCGGCCCGCGCCCTCGAGGCGACATTCGGACGCGCCCCCGTCTACATCCGCGAAGGCGGCTCGATTCCGGTCTGCTCCAGCTTCGAACAAATTCTTGGCCTGCCGGTCGTCCTGCTGGGTTTCGATCCCCCCGACCAGCACGCCCATGCCCCGAACGAGTGGATGGACCTGACGAACTACGAGCGCGGAATCCGGACCGTCGTCCGGATGTGGGACGAGGTCGCGGGCCTCGATCGATCGACCCTGGCGGCCGCCGCCACATAGGACGCTCGGCAGTACCTTCGGACCCCCCTGTGGGACCGGTTCGGACGGCTGTCAGGCTGATTCGCGGTGCTACGATGCACCTGTCATCGCCACCGGGAGAACTCCTAACGTGACCGAAACCATCAACCCAGCCGTCGCCCCCGCCCAGGCTTGGCGCCTGGATTCCGATACGGGCAGCATGGCGCCCCGTTCCGCGCTCGACGTCCTCGTCGATCTCAACGACAAGGTCACGACCGGCCGCGTCGGCGAGTATCAACCCGTCCCCCTCGGTTTCACACCCCTCGACAAGACCATCGGCACGGGCCTCCGCGCCGGCGAGCTCCTGCTGATCGGTGGCGCCCAGGGCACCGGCAAGACGACGATGGCCCTCCAGATGGCCCGCAACATCGCATCTGGCGGCCAGGCCAACGTCCTCTACATCTGCTTCGAGCACGACGAGCAGTACCTCCTCAATCGCCTGATTGCGATGGAGTCGGCGCTCGCCCACCTTCCCCACAAGACAGGTGCGATCAAGATCCAGGATGTCCGCAAGGAGATCCTCGGCACGTGGGTCGCCGAGGGTGGCGGAGCGACGCAGCTCGCCAGCAATCCGCGGCTTCGGCCCTCACTCGATCGGATCGCCCGCTACGGTGAGAACCTCTTCCTTCTCCGCGGCTCCCAGACGGCGAGCACTGTCGACAACATCCGCAAGCTCGTCCAGCAGCACGCAGCCCTGTCGGGCGACCGGCGTCTCGTGGTCTTCGTCGACTACCTCCAGAAGGTGCCGCAGATCCCCGAGCCGAGCAGCGAGACGGAGAAGGTCACGTTCGTCGTGAACGGCCTCAAGGATGTCGCCCTGTCCGAGGATGTCCCGATGGTTGCCATCGTGGCCGCGGACAAGGAAGGCCTCAAGGCGTCGCGCCTCCGCAACTACCACCTGCGGGGCAGCTCGGCCATCAACTACGAGGCCGACATCATCCTGATCCTCAACGAGAAGTACCACATCGTCGCCAAGGTCAACATCGAGTTCAACCCGTACCAGGCGCAGCGCTTCCGGGACTGGGTCGTCATCTCGGTCGAGAAGAACCGTGGCGGCCAGGACAACGTGGACCTCGAGTTCGAGAAGCACTTCGAGTTCTCGTGTTTCGATCCCAATGGTCGGACCGTCCAAGAGAAGCTGATCGAAGAGCGGCTATACAACGACTAGCCCTCCGAGGTCGGAGGCGAAGCTCCCGCGAGCCATCCGCCCGAGGACACGGCTCTTCAACGACTGAGGCACCGGCTACGCGACCGATAGAGTCGCGCCGCCGGCGGGCCGCATCGCTCATCGCCCTCACTCTGGCGGCCGTCGCCAGCCTCGGAACCTCCCCCAGCCCGCAGCCGCCGGCGGCGATGACCGACGTGGCGACGGGCACGATCCAGGTCACCGCTGAGAATCCCGTGGCCACGGTTGACCTGTCCGTCACGGCAAACGCGGCTCTCCGATCCGCGGGGACGAGCTCGACCGACGTGACGATCGGAGCGACGAGCGCGCGCGGCGTCGTGGACTCGGCACCAGCCACGACGCTGGGCACGATCGAGGCGCTCGACGGCCAGCCAGAAGCAAGCACCGCCACGTTCCCGTCCTTGAGGTCCTTCCTCGATCAGGCTTGCGGATCCGGCGACTGCACCCGTCGTTATCGGATCACCGTTGTCCTCATTGACCCGGAAGCCGACCGGGCGACGTTCGACTGGGCGGCAACTGCGAGCAGCCGTTTCGGCCCCGGCGGCGCGACCGGGTCTCCACCGCCCAACTCGCGGCTCGAGGTAAGCGCGGAGCCGGTGGTCCTCGCGCCCTCCGGTCGACTGGCGCTCAGTACCGTGACTCCGGATCCGGTGCGCCTCGACGGAGTCCATCCACGCACCGTCGTCACGTACAACCTGACGCGACCCTCCGACGAGCCGACGTCAGGCGCCTCGCCGATGCTCCTCCTGCGGCTCGAGGAGACCGGCGGAGCTCCCGGGACTGTGGTCGTCGCCGTTGGTGACGCCACCGTTGGGTCGACCCGCCTCTTCGGCCACTTTCAGTTGGTGCCTTTCTCGCTACCGTCGACATGCGAGAACCTGGAGGGCTGCATCGAACCGCTGACCATCACCTGGGAGTGGGAAGGAGGCGCGGCCTCGGAGGCGGTCGAGCAAAGCTGGTCCCTCACCGGGGTCGCGACTCGCGCCGCCCGGCGCCCGGCCCGTCGCGTTCGCCTTCGACGAAGGCTCGACGACGAGGTCGTCGATGGAGGACCCGCACCCGACCGCTTCGGCGAGCGGTTCATTCGACATCGGGCAAGACCGCATCAGCTCCATGGACGCGACGGTAATCCTGGACGGGAACGTTGCCGACCAGGGGCAGGGGAAGCTCCGGGGCGTCATTCACGGGACACTGACAGCGACCTCGTCCGGCGTCGGCGGCACGGCCGAGACCAAGGTCAGAATCGTGATCGACGGCCGACGCGTCGAAGCGGCGCCGGGCGAGCCGCTGGCGGTCGTGAGCCGCCTGATTCCAATCGACTGCGCTCGCCGCTGCGCCATCGATTTCGGGTTCGGCGCGACGATGGGCCGGACCGACGCGATCGACACTCACGTCGACTGGACCTTGACGGTCGTCTTCCTGGCCGATGCGCCCGGATTCCGCGCCATCAGACGTGGATTTGCTGCTCAAACGCGGCCGCGCCCTTCGCCCTGAACTGCGCCGCGTACCACATCCGCTGGCCGATATCGTCCACATCTCGTCCACACCCGCACGAAGTTCGTGGACGACTTCGAGCAGCCGACAGCGAAGTTCGTGGATAAGCGGGTTGTGGCCCGGTGGACCCGACCCTACTGTAGGTCTTGCCCGAAGGGGCCGTCGGAACGGTCAGGCGAGGCGAGGAGCGATCCCCGCAGCGCCGCCGGTCTGATCGGGATCAGGCTTCACGGCCTGGACCCGGTTGACCGCCGATCCGGGACGAGCCGGCTGCGATCACATCAAAGCTCGTTTGTCTTGGCGTCGCGACCGCTTCCACAAGTTCCTTCGGGCGTTTTGCTGTCCGGCGCGGTTCAGCCCGGGCCAGCCGGCGTGCCGCCTACACTGGGCACCTTGATGGTGCGAGAGAAGGGATGAGCGCGAACTCCGAGCAGTTTCCCGATATCGTCGAGGTCGTCGTCGAGATTCCACGCGGCAGCCGCAACAAGTACGAGTACGACGAGGCGGCCCACGTCTTCCGGCTCGACCGCGTCCTCGCGTCTGCCGTCCACTACAACTTCGACTACGGGTTCATCGAGGGGACGCGGGCGGGCGACGGAGACCACACCGACGCCCTGCTGCTGATCGACGAGCCGACGTTTCCGGGCTGCCGGGTCTGGGCCCGGCCGATCGGCGGGCTGGAGATGCGGGACGACAAGGGCTTCGACTTCAAGGTTCTCTGCGTAGCCGTCGGCGACCCGCACCAGGCCCACGTCGAGCGGCTCGAGCAGGTCCGCCCGCATCGTCTCGTCGAGATCAAGCACTTCTTCGACACCTACAAGCTGCTCGAGGACAAGGAAGTCGACGTCGTCGGCTGGCGCGAGGCCGAACGCGCGCGGGAGGTCCTGGCTGCCGACCGGAAGACGTTCGAGGGCGAGCAAGGCGTGCCCTCGAGCGGGACCGTGTGACCGACCGATCAGGACACGAGACCGCGATCGGGCGCCGGTTGTTCGTCGCCATCCCCATCCCGACTCCGGTTCGGGACGCCGTCACGGCGCTCGTCGATGGCGTCCGGAGTGCCGGCGACCCGTCCGTCCGGGACGTCCGCTGGGTCCGCCTCGACGGCCTCCACCTGACCGTCCGGTTCCTCGGCCCGACCGAGGACGAGCACGTAGCCGACGTGGCGGCGGCCGTCGATCAGACGGCTCGCCGGCTTGCCCCATTCGAGATCGTCATCGCGGGCGGCGGGGCATTCCCGTCCGTCGCCCGGCCCCGGGCGCTGTGGCTCGGCGTCGCCGAGGGCGTGAACGAGTTGGCGGCCACGGCAGTGGCGCTCGATGACGCCCTGGCCGAGGTCGGCTGGCCTCGCGACGAGCGCCCGTATCGGGCTCACCTGACGCTGGCTCGGTCGGACGGCGTTCGGGCGGGGCCGGCCGTGGCGCGGCGGCTGATCGACGCCGCAGCCTCGGTCAGGGAACCGTTTCGCGCTGAGTCGCTCGTCCTGTTCGAGAGCATTTCGAGCGGCGGGCCGGCGCGTTATGTGCCGCTCCACGAGGCGAGCCTTGGTTGACGATCGCAGCGCCCACGGAATGCGCCGCCGAACGTCCGTGAGGCGTTCGGGTGCTAGCATGCGCGCGTCCGTGAGAGCGCGGATCGGCCGACCTAGGCCGGCCGGAAAGAAAGGACCAGGGACGTGACCTCCGCCCAGCGCGCGCGGCTAGTGGTCGCCCTCGGTGTCCTCAACCTCGTCCTCGCGACCTTCGCTCTAGCGGTCGGTTTTGGCGCTCCTCGCACGGGACCGGGCGAGGTGGCCGCCGTCTCCCCGACGCCCATCGTGACTGGCCCTCCGTCTGGGACGCCGGCTGGCCCCGCGACGAGCTCACCGCCGGGATCGCCCGGCATCCCGACGCCGACTCCTCCGGCATCAACCCAGCCGTCAGCCAGCATCAATCCCACCGTCACCCCGCTGCCGAGCGGCCTGGTCGCAATCGGGGCCAGGGCACCGTCGCGCCCGGCGGCCGGTCAGACGAGTCCTCCAACCAATAACCCCACTGCGAACCCGACGCCGACCCGGCCGCCGGCCGCGACCCCCGTACCGACGCCGCGCACCACACCGCGCGTTACCCCGGCGCCGACGCCCCGCGCAACCCCGCGTGCCACGCCCCAGCCGACGCCAAAGGCCGCGCCGAAGCCGAAGCCCAAGCCGGTGAAGGCAAAGCCACCGTGCCCCGGCGCCGTGGATGGCCCTCCCGGCAAGCATAAGGGCGAAGGCAGCGATCGGCCTTGCGGTAAGGACAAGACCAAAGGCGGCGCGGTGATCGTGCTGCCGCTCGCATTTGCCGCCGCCGCAGGCGGGATCCGGCGGCGGGCCGACGACTCATTGCGCAGGCGGCGCCGCAAGCGGTAGGCTCCGCTCCCGGCCGAACCATCGGCCCGGCACGAGACACGAGGGATCTGCCATGGCGCATGTCATGACCCGCCGGACGAAGTTCACCCTGGACGAGGACCGCATCCCGCGCGCCTGGTACAACATCGCCGCCGACCTGCCGGTCCCACCCCAGCCGTACCTCCACCCGGCCACGCTCCAGCCGATCGGGCCCGACGACCTCGCGCCGCTCTTTCCGATGGCCCTCATCGGCCAGGAGGTGAGTGCGGACCGCGAGATCGAGATTCCGGAGGCGGTCCGCGAGGCATATGCGCTGTACCGGCCGAGCCCCCTCTACCGGGCCCACCGGCTCGAGGCCGTCCTCGATACGCCGGCCCATATCTACTACAAGTACGAGGGCGTCAGCCCGGCCGGCAGCCACAAGCCGAACACCGCTCTGGCCCAGGCCTACTACAACAAGGAGCAGGGAGTCACGCGGATCGCTACCGAGACCGGGGCCGGCCAATGGGGGAGCGCGATGGCCTTCGCCGGCGCCTACTTCGGGCTCGACGTCAAGGTCTACATGGTTCGGGCGAGCTACGACCAGAAGCCATACCGCCGCATCCTCATGGAGACCTACGGCGCGGAGGTCGTGCCCAGCCCGTCGCCTACGACGAACTATGGCCGCAGCGTCCTGGCCGCGACGCCCGACAGCCCCGGCTCACTCGGGATGGCGATCAGCGAGGCGGTCGAGGATGCGGCGACCCGCGATGACACGAAGTACTCGCTCGGTTCGGTCCTGAACCACGTGCTCCTGCACCAGACCGTCATCGGCCAGGAGGCGATCGAGCAGATGGGCATGGCCGGCGAGTCGCCCGACGTCGTGATCGGCTGCACGGGTGGCGGTTCGAATTTCGGTGGGATGGCCTTCCCGTTCCTCGGTCGCAACTTCCGGGAGGGCGCCAAGCATCGGATCATCGCCGTCGAACCGGAAGCGGCTCCCTCGCTCACCCGCGGCGTCTACGCCTACGACTACGGCGACACGGCCAAGATGGCGCCGGTGGCCAAGATGCATACCCTCGGCCACGATTTCATCCCCGAACCCATCCATGCCGGCGGCCTCCGCTACCACGGCATGTCGCCCCTCGTGTCGCTCCTCAAGGAACACGGCTATATCGAGGCGCGAAGCGTCCACCAGCGTGCCAGCTTCGGCGCCGGCGTCCAGTTCGCGCGGGCGGAAGGGATCCTTCCGGCTCCGGAGCCGACCCACGCGATCAAGGTCGCCGTCGACGAGGCGCTCGCCGCCAAGGAAGCCGGCGAGGCGCGAGTGATTCTGTTCAATCTCTGCGGCCACGGCCACTTCGACCTGTCGGCCTACGAGCGGTATCTCAACGGGTCACTCGAGGACTTCGAGTATCCGGCCGACCGGGTCGAGGAGGCGCTCAAGAGCCTGCCGAAGGTCTGAGTATGCGAACGAATGCGGGCCGCCCCGAGGGGGGATCGGAGCGGCCCACGAACCGGCCACCTGCCCAGATGACCGGCTGTTTGCCCTAGGGGCAAACCCAGCGGATGATGCCAGCCTGATCGGCGCGAGGCATCCCCCATCTGACGTAGTTTCAGCTGCCCAGACGGATGAGGTGACCGCCGCCGGTTCCGTCGCTAGGATTGAGGCCATGCCCAGGCTCGCGTGCTGGTCCTGTGGACGGGTGATCTACACCGTCGCGCCGCTCGAATCGCTCTTCGCCGAGGAGCGCCGGTGCCCGCGCTGCGGGGCGTTCCTCAACGGCGAGCGACGCGAGGAGGACCGACGGATGATGGCGCGCCGCGCGAATCCGATCGACGAGCCCGGGCCGCCGAAAGCGAAGGAGAGGCGGGAAACGGACCGTCGCCAGCACCGCCGGCGGAAACCCGCCGATGGAACTGGAACGTCGCGATTGGGCTCAGCCGACGACCTCGGCTGGAGCGATTAGCGGCCGGCACCACGTCACTGCGCGGCTAGCGAGAGGCAGTCGCACCCTCGGGCGTAGGCGGGTCCACGAGCCGGTATTTCAACGCAAACGCGACCGCTTCCAGCTTCGAGTGGACGCGGAGCTTGCCCATGATGTTCTGGACATGTGTCCGGAGCGTGTTCGGGGCGATGAACAGGCGCTCGCAGATCTCCGGCGTGGACATGCCCTCCGTCAGGGCGCGGAGGATCTCGAGCTCGCGCGGAGTTAGAGGTTCGACGACCCGCCGTTCGTCGCCGCGCTCCCTGGCGGCCGCGACGCGGCGCGCGATCTCGACGATCACCGATCGCGGCAGGAGCGTCTCGCCGGCGTGCGCGGCACGGACCGCTGTCACGACGTCATCCGCCGCCCGGTCCTTGGTCAGGTAGCCGTCGGCGCCCGCCTGGATCGACTCCAGGAGCGTTTCATCGTCGGTCAGGGCGGTCACCATCACGACGCGCGCGGCCGGCCAGCGGGCCTTGATGGCGCGCGTCGCTTCGGCGCCCGGTACCGTCCGGCAGGCGGTAGTCCATGAGGACGACATCGAGCTGCTCGCGGGCCATGATCTTCGCGTCAGCTACCGTTCCCGCGATGCCCACGACCTGCATGTCCGGCTCACGCGAAAGCATCGCCGCGAGTGCGTCCGCCAACAGCTGGTGATCCTCGACGAACAACACGCGGATGGGCTTCGGGTCGGCGCTCACGGCACCCCTTGTGATGGGCCAGGTAAATAGTCGATTGACTTGAGTCTAGCACCGCGGAATCCCGGTTCGACGGCTGCCCAGGGGCGACAGGCGAGCCGATCTCGTCGCCGCCCTGCGATACTCGGCCGATGAGGGTGGCTCTGCTCGGTTTTGGCCTGATCGGGGGATCGATCGCGCGCTCGCTCCGGCGCGACTCGGGCGAGTGGACGATCGCGGCGTGGAGCCCATCGGGTGACGGGCCGGCGCGGGCACGGGACGAGGGCGTCCTCGACGAGGCGTGCGCGACTCTCGCCGACGCCGTCCGCGATGCCGACCTCATCGTGCTGGCCGGACCGCCCCTCGCGACCCTCGACCTGATCGACGAGCTGGGCAGCGGCGGGCTGGCCTGGGCGATGCGGCCTGACGCCGTGGTGACAGACGTCGCGAGCACGAAACAGACGGTCACCACCCGGGCAGACGCGGCCCGGCTGCGGTTCGTGGGTGGCCACCCGATGGCCGGCGGCGAGGCGAGCGGCTATGGGGCATCGACGGCCGACCTGTTCGACGGCCGGCCGTGGGTCGTCGTCCCGGGAGCCCGCGCCAGCTCTGTCGATCGGGAGCGGGTCGAGCGACTGGCTCGAGCCTGCGGGGCCCACCTCGTCGAGATGACGGCGGCGGAGCATGACGCCGCGGTAGCGGCGATCAGCCACCTTCCCCTCGTCCTGGCGGCGGCGCTCGTCGAGGCGGTGGCCGGGACCGGCGATGGACCCGATCGTGGGGACTGGCCGGCGGAGGCCGCTCTCGCCGCGGGCGGCTGGCAGGGGATGACCAGGCTCGCCCGCGGCGACGTGGCGATGGGCGCCGGCATCATCGCCACGAATGCCCCGGCGATTGCGGCCCGGCTCCGCGACCTGCGCGACGCCGCTGGATGCCTGGCTTCGAGAGCTCGATCGAGCCGGCGGCCCGGAGGCAGGGGCCGTCACCGAACGGCTGGCAGCCGCACGGCGGCGGCTGGAGGCGGCCGATTGAGCGACGACGAGCTGGTCTTCGTCGTCCCCCGCGGCGCCGTGATGCCGGACGGGGGTTGGTACGGCCTCCAATCGGCCGAGCTCGACGAATTCCTCTCCACGGTCGAGCGGGAAGGGCCGGTTCGAGCCGAGACCGGCCATGGAGGCCGACCCGAGCTTCAAGCAGGTCATCCCGTACCTGGTGCTCCGCGACCGCGATCGCTATTTCCTCATGCGCCGGACTCGGGCCGGCGGCGACGCCCGGCTCCACGATCACTGGTCGATCGGGGTCGGTGGTCACCTCAACCCGGGTGACGAGGATCTCGACGGCGGCCTGCGGAGGGAATGGTCGGAGGAGCTCGTCGCGGACTTCGTCCCGGACTTCCGCTTCATCGGGTTGCTGAACGATGACACGACGCCGGTCGGCCAGGTCCACCTGGGCGCTGTGTTCGTCGCGGATGCCGCCGGAAGACCGGTGTCGATCCGCGAGATCGACAAGCTCAGCGGAGCGTTCGCAACGCCTGCCGAGGTCGCCGCAGTCGCCGCGGACCTGGAGACCTGGAGCCGCCTCGTCTTCGATGCCCTCGGAGCGCAGGCAGTACGATAAATCGCACAGAAAACCCGATGAGCCGCCGACTCGCGAGGACCATTTACGGGTTGCCCCTCCTGCTGGGGCTGTTCGGCCTGTCGGTGGGGTCGCTCCGCGCAGCCGACGCGGGCGATGTCGTCGTCCTGACTGCGGACGGGATCGTCGACAACGTCATGGCGGGCTACCTCTCCGAGGGGATCGCCCGGGCCGCAGCCGATGACGCCGCAGCAGTCGTCATCCAGCTGAACACGCCGGGCGGCGGGCTCCAGGCGACCTACGAGATCGTCGGGACGCTCCTCGAGGCCGACGTGCCGACGATCGTCTGGGTCGCTCCGGCCGGCGGGCGAGCGGCGAGCGCCGGGACGTTCATCACGCTCGCCTCCCATATCGCGCTGATGGCCCCCGGCACGAACATCGGGGCCGCGTCCCCGGTCATGGCCGGCGGTGAGGACATCCCCGACACTCTCCGCGACAAGGTCTTCAACGACACGATCGCGAAGGTCCGGGCGATTGCCGAGGAGCGAGGCCGGAACGTGGAGTGGGCCGTCTCGACCGTCGAGAAGGCCGTGTCGTCCGCCGCCAGCGAGGCGGTCCAGGTGGGCGCCGTCGACGGCATCGCCGCGTCACTCGACGAAGTGCTCGCCTTTGCGAACGGGCGCGAGGTCACGATCGACGGCCAGCCGGTCACGCTGAACCTCACCGGAGCGGCGACCGAGGACCTCGCGATGAACCCGTTCCAGGCGTTCCTCCACCTGCTGTCGGACCCGAACATCGCGGCCCTACTGTTCAGCATCGGCTCGCTTGGCCTCATCTACGAGCTGATGAGCCCCAATTTCGTCACCGGGATCCTCGGCGGGATCGCGATCATCCTCGCGTTCATCGGCTCCGACAGCCTGCCGCTCAACGTCGGCGGCCTGCTGCTCATCGCCCTCGCGATGGTCCTGTTCGCCCTCGAGCTGACCGTCACGAGTCACGGGCTACTCACCGTCGGCGGCCTCATCTGCTTCGCCTTGGGCGCGTCCGCGCTGTACACCCAGCCGGGTGACCCGTTCGGACCGATCGTGAGCGTGGCCACGCCCATGGTGATCGTGATGACGGCGACGATCGGCTTCTTCATGGCGCTGATCACGGCGGTGGCGATCAGGACGCGGCGGATGACGGGCAGCACCGGCCTCATCGGTGAGGCCGTCCGCTCCGGGACGCTCGGCGTCGTCAAGCGGCCGCTCGAGCCGCTTGGCTCGGTTCACATTGCCGGGGAGGAATGGACCGCGCAGATCAGTAGGCGACCGGCCGATCGAGCGGGGGACGCCGGTCAAGGTCGTCGCCGTCGAAGGTCTGACCGTGGTCGTCGAACCCGATCAACAGCCGTCACAGGCTTGAGCGCATAACGGAGGCACCATGGAACTAACGGTCACCCTGGCGAGCCGTCGCGTTCGTCATCGTCGTCCTCCTCGTGATCGTCTACCTGTCGATCAGGGTCGTTCAGCAGTACGAGAAGATGGTCGTGTTCCGGCTCGGCCGGACGAACGAATCGATGGTCCGCGACCCCGGCCTGCGCTTCCTCGTTCCGATCATCGATCGGCCGGTCAAGGTCGACGTCCGCGAGCAGTTCATCGAGGTCCCGAGCCAGACGACGATCACGAGGGACAACGCCCCGATCAACGTGGACTTCCTCATCTACTGGCGGATCAGCGACCCGCTCAAGAGCGTCGTCAACGTCGTCAACTTCCCGGGCGCGCTCCAGGGCGTCGCGACCACGACGCTGCGGGCCGTCATCGGCGACATCCTCCTCGACGAGGTCCTGTCCAAGCGCGAGCAGATCAACGAGGTCCTGCGGGTCAAGCTCGACGAGGTCACCGAGCGCTGGGGCGGCAAGGTCACGACCGTCGAGATCCGCGAGATCACTCCGCCGCGGGACGTCCAGGACGCGATGAACCGGCAGCTCTCCGCCGAACGGACGCGACGTGCCGTCATCACTGAGTCCGAGGGCTCGCGCCAGGCGGCAATCAACGTCGCCGAAGGCCAGAAGCAGGCCGAAATCCTCAAGGCCGAAGGCGATCGGCAGGCCGCGATCCTGCGGGCTGAGGGCTTCAGCGAGGCGCTCACCCGGATCTACGGCGCGGCTTCGGGGATCGACGCCAAGACGATGGCACTCCAGTACCTCGAGGCGCTCAAGGCGCTTGGCTCCAGTCCTGCGACGAAGTTCGTCATCCCGACCGAGTTCACTCGGCTGCTCGACCCGATCGCCGGCTTCCTCGAGCGGGGCATGGCGCCCGACGACGGTAGCCGGCCAGCGGCGGAGCGTTGATCCGCCGGTTGGCGGTGTTCGCGGGTCTGGCCGCCCTGCCGGCGGCGGTTGCCCGTCTCGTCATCGGACGCGGCGCGGGTCGGCTGCTGGACGCGCCGCGGACGACCGAGGCCGAAGCGGCGCTTGGTCCGGAGGTCGATGCGCTCGGTGGCGAGGTCGTCCGGCTCCGGTCGCGTGATGGCCTTCGCCTCGCCGGGCGCTGGCTGCCGGCCGATCGACCGGCGAGCCAACGTCCCGCGCCGGCGCCGCCGCGAAGACCTGGCGGCCCGACCCGCACGAGGCGATCCTGCTGCTCCATGGCTGGTCCGGCTCGGTGGCGCCGGATCTCGTCGAGTACGGCCCGTTCCTGCGTCGAACCGCCGGTGTTCTCGGCCTCGACTTTCGGGGCCACGGCGAGTCCGACGATGCGCCGACGACGTTCGGGCTCCACGAGGTCGAGGACGTCGCGGGCGCGCTGGCCTGGCTGGGCGAACGGGGGATTACGAGCGTCGCCCTGTTCGGGACGTCGATGGGCGGCATCACCGCGCTCGCCTCGATCGTGGTCCTCGGCGACGGGTCGCTGCCCGGTGCGGACGTCGATCCCGATGCACCCGCCGACGAGTCGCCGCGCCGCGGCCGCGGATCGTGGCCGCGGTGGGGGACTCCGTGCCCGCCGGAGGTGACCACGGGCGTCGCGAACCGGATGCGCGTGCCGCTCCGCGGGTTCGTCGCCGCGCGGATGTTCGAGGCCGCGGCCCGTCGCGTCGGCGGCGACATGCGGGCGACCGAGCCGATCCGGATCATCGGCCTGATCGAGCTCGTGCCGCTGCTGCTCATCCACGGCACCGCGGATACGACGGTGCCCGCTCGCTGCCGGCAATCGCCTCGCGGCGGCCGCCGGCCGAACGCCGACCCACGTGGTCGTCCCGGAGCGAGCCCACAGCGCGGGCCACGCGACCGCGCCGGCGGCGTACGAGGAACGGGTCGAGGCCTTCCTGCGCCGGGCGTTCGCCGAGGCGCGGGGCGGCGTGCCTATAATCGAGCCGCCGGTGCCCGACAATGCTCCTGAACGGGGGAGCCAGGAAGGAGATTGATGGCGGCAAAGATCCTCGTCGTCGACGACGACCCAAACGTCCAGCGCCTGCTCCAGTACACCCTGAAGCAGGAGGGCTACGACGTCGTCATCGCGTCGGACGGAGCCGAGGGATTCCGGCTGTGGGGCGCCGAGGCTCCCGACCTGATCCTCCTCGACGTCATGCTCCCGAAGCTCGACGGCTACCAGGTCGCGACGAAGATCCGGACCGAGGAGGGCACGACCGCCCACGTCCCGATCATCATGCTGACCGCCGAGCGCGAGGTCGAGCAGAAGGTCCGCGGCCTCCGAGCCGGCGCCGACGACTACCTGATCAAGCCGTTCCACCCGGCCGAGCTCATGGCTCGGATCAAGAGCCTCCTCGCCCGGTTCGCGCCGCGCGATGCGCTCGTCGGCCGGCCGCCGCTCGGACGGGTCATGGTCCTGTACGGGGCGAAGGGCGGGGTGGGGACGACGACGATCGCGATCAACGCGGCGATCGCCCTCCATCGCGAGCTCGGCCGGAAGGTCTGCCTCGTCGACGGCAACCTCCAGTTCGGCGACCACCGGGTCTTCCTCGATCTCGGGCTCGACAAGAAGTCGATCGTCGACATCGTCACGGCCCCGTCGATCGACCAGGACCTCATCCGGCAGGTCCTCGTCAAGCACGATTCGGGCGTCGACCTGCTGCTGGCGCCGCCGTCTCCCGAGACGGCCGAGCTCGTCACGCCGGAGCACCTGCCGGCGATCATCGACCAGCTGCGCGGGCTCTACGACTACATCCTCATCGACATCGACAAGCGGCTCGACGACGTCAACCTCGGGATCCTCGAGGTCGCCGACACGATGTTCGTGGTCATGACCGCCGACCTGTCGTGCCTCAAGAACGTCCGGCTCGTCCTCGAGACGATCGGCCATCTCGGCTACGAGGCGGGCAAGGTCCAGCTCGTCCTCAACCGGTCGAACGCGTTCACCGGCATCAACGTGAAGAACGCCGAGGGCGCGCTGAAGCGGACGATCGACCACCAGGTCGTCAACGAGTACCGCGGTGCGATCAGCGCCCTGAACTCCGGCGCGCCGTTCATGTTCACGAAGGCCGATTCGCTGCTCGGGCGCTCGCTGCTCGACTTCGCCCGGGTCATCGACAAGCAGCCGGCGGCGGCCCAGGCAGCGGCCGTCGGGCGCTAGGGCGGTGGGATCTCGCCCGCGGTGAGTCGGCAGCTAATCGACGGTTGAGCCCGCGGAGAGTCGCTCCGACTACGGTCCAGGTGTGCTCGCGACCCTCCTGTCCGCAACCGTCGTCGGCCTCGACGGCCGGGTCATCCGGGTCGAGGTGGACGTCGCCGGAGGGTTGCCGGGGTTCACGATCGTCGGGCTCGCGGACGCCGCGCTCCAGGAGGCGCGCGAGCGGGTCCGGGGCGCGATCAGGAACGCCGGGTTCGTCCATCCGCCGCGCCGGATCACGGTCAACCTGGCGCCCGCCGAGCAGCGCAAGGCCGGCGCGTCGCTCGACCTCGCGATCGCGATGGGCATCCTGCTCGGGTCGGAGCAGGTTCGGGCTGCTCCCGGTCGGATCGGGCTGATCGGCGAGCTGTCGCTCGGCGGCGAGGTTCGGGCCGGTGCCCGGGATCCTGCCGATGGCCGCCGCGCTCGCTCGGCGCGGCCTGCGGCGGGTCGTCGTCCCGGATCTGGTCGAGGAGGAAGCCGGGTCTCGCCGCCGGGATCGAGGCGATCGGCGTCGCGACGCTCCGCGATGCCGTCGAGGTGGTCCGGCGCCGTTCGCGGCGGCGGACGGTGACGCTGCCGCCGCGTGTTGATCTCGGCGTGGATGCAGCCGCGCCCGCGGCAACGCCGGCGACCGTCCCCGCGCCGGTTCGCCAGCCCGGGTCTCCCCTCGACGTCGCCGACCTGGCCGAGGTTCGCGGCCAGATGGAGGCGCGACGCGGGCTCGAGATCGCGCTCGCGGGCGGTCATGGGCTGCTGCTCGTCGGCCCGCCGGGATCGGGCAAGACGCTGCTCGCCCGCACGATTCCCGGCCTGCTGCCGCCGCTCGGCGATGCCGAGGCGCTGGCGGCGACGATCGTCGCGTCGGTGGCGGGCGACTCGCCGCGCGAGCTCGTCCGCCAGGCGCCCGTCCGGGCGCCGCACCACACGCTGTCCTACGCGGCGATGGTCGGTGGCGGGCCGCGCATGTCGCCCGGCGAAGTCACGCTCGCCGATCACGGCGTCTTGTTCCTCGACGAGTTGCCGGAGTTCTCCCGGGACGTCCTCGAGGCCCTGCGCCAGCCGCTCGAGGAAGGTCGAGTGTCGGTCGCGCGTGTCGGTCGAGCGACGACGTTTCCGGCCCGCTTCCAGTTCGTCGCCGCGATGAATCCGTGCCCCTGCGGACTGGCCGGCGACGAGTCCGGACGGTGCCGCTGCGGGCCCGAGGTCCCGGAGCGCTACACCGGACGGGTTTCGGGGCCACTCCGCGACCGGATCGACCTGTGGATCACGATGCCGAAGGTGGCGCCCGCGGCAATCATGGCCGGCGAGGAGCCCGAGAGCTCGGCCGTCGTCGCCGGGCGCATCGCGGCGGCGCGTGAGCGTCCAGCGAAGCCGCGGGAGCGGGCGCCTGAACGGACGGATCTCCGGGCGCGAGCTGCGGTCGATGTGCCGGCTCAGCCCGGTCGCGTCCCGGCGGGCGATCGAGCTGGCGGACCTCGAGGGCCTGAGCGGCCGCGGCACGGAGCGACTGCTTCGCGTCGCCCGGACGATCGCCGACCTGGCCGGCGCGCGCGGCGGTCCTCGGCGGGCATCTGGAGGAGGCGGCTCGCTTCCGATCGCCGGCTGCCCGGCTCGGCGCCCGCGAGGCGAGCTGAGTGCTGGGCGTCGGGGCCGCCGGGCCGGTCGGGGAGCCAGGGGCGGCGATGGAGCCACCGGCGACGCCCGTGACGCCCGCCCGCACGTCCGTGGGCCTCAGCGAGCGCGAGGCATGGGCGGTGCTCGTGTCCGTCGTCGGACTGGGGCCGGTCGGCTTCGGAGCGCTCCTCAGGCGGTTCGGAACAGGACTGGCGATCCTCGAGCGGGCGGTCCGGCCGGGTGGCGTCGCCGCGCTGGTCGCGGGCGGCGTCGAACGAGGGCCGCGAAACCTTCGGACGCGGCGTCGCCGAGGCCATCGCCGACGTAGCCCGGAACCCGGCTCCCGTGCTCCGCCGGATCGACGCGGCCGGGGTCGAAATCCTCATCCTCGACGACGAGGCGTATCCAGGCCGGCTGCGGACGATCGAGATGCCGCCGCACGTCCTCTTCGTCACGGGCGATGTGGCTGCCCTGTCCGCGGAGCACGCGGTCGCCGTCGTCGGGACGCGCCGGCCGACGGAGGCCGGACGGCTGATCGCTGCACGGATCGGCGCTGCAATTGCGAAGACCGGGGCGAGCGTCGTCTCGGGCCTCGCAGTCGGCATCGACGGGGCGGCCCAGGCGGCGGTCACGGCGGAGGACGGCGTCACTGTCGCCGTGCTGGGCTCCGGGCACGGACGGCTCTACCCTCGGGCCCATGCGAACCTCGCCCGATCGATCGTGGCCCACGGCGGCGCAATCGTCTCGGAACAGGTGCCCGATGCAACAGCCACCGCGAGTGCTTTCCCGCGCCGAAATCGACTCATCAGCGGGCTCTCCGACGCGACGATCGTCGTGGAGGCGGCCGAGAAGAGCGGCGCCCTGATCACCGCCGCGTGGGCCCTCGAGCAGGGCCGCGAGTGCTTCATCGTTCCCGGCCCGATCGGGGAACCGCGCTCGGCAGGTTGTCTCCTCTGGCTGCGAAACTACGCCGAGGAGGTCCGGATCGTTGCCGGAATCCCGGAGCTGATCGAGGACCTCGGGCTGCTCGAGACGGAGGCCCCGGCAAGGCTCGCCGGGCGGCCGTCGCTCGAGGCCGAGCTCATCGAGCTCGGCAGGACGGCTCGGAGCGTGGCGATCGAGCTCGTTCGGGGCCGCGGTACGCTGGACGAACTCGTCGCGGCGACGGGTCACCCGGTGGCGACCACCCTCGGCGCCCTGACGCTGCTCGAGCTTCGGGGCCTGGCGACGAGTGCCTACGGGCGGTATCGGCCGGCTGGTCGCCTCGCGAACGCCGATCCGCCGAACGCCTTCAGCGGCCTGAGCGGCTCCTCCCGACGGTTGCCCGGCGGCGATCAGCCGTGCTAGGCTGCCGCGGGCCGCCCGAGCTCACCCGGACGGTCAGACAGCCCTATGTGGTGTCGTCCCCCAGCGAACCAGGCCAGGAGACTGTCTATTGCGAAAGCTCGCCGCCGCGCTGCTGGCCGTGCCCGTCCTCGCCCTGATCTATCTTCCCGTCCTCTTCCGACGCACAATCGCGGCGCGAATCGCCGTGGCGCTCGGAGTCGGGAGCCTGATCGCGATCGGCGCCTTCGGACTGGTTGCACCCAGGAGCACGGTGGCGACGCCGCCGCTTCCGGCAATCGTGCCACTGACGAACGCCGCGTTCACCTCCACGATCGCCGCCGGCACCGGCCTCGACGCGCCCGTCTCGATCTCGTTCAGCGCGCCCATGGACCAGCGGAGCGTCGCGGCATCGCTCGAGGTTGACCCGGCCGCCTCGGTCGTGCTCTCGTGGGACGCCACCGGCACGCGCCTGACGATCGCCCCGACCCGCGGCTGGGCGCCGGCCACGTACCACACGATCACGGTCCAGCCCGGCGCACTCGGCGCGAGCGGGCGACCGATGGCGGTCCCGGCCCGGGCAGTCTTCCTGACGCGCGCCGCCACGGTCGGTCGGATCGAGGCGACGGCGATGGCCGGCGCGGATGCGACCGTGTCGTCGGCGTTCCGGATCACCTTCGATCAACCTGTCGACCTCGGCGCCGTTCGCGCCGCATTGAAGTTCAACCCGCCGCTGAGCGGCACGCTCGAGGTCGCCCAGGCTCCGGTCGGCGCATCCGCCTTCGTCTTCACCCCATCGACCCCCCTCGCGCCCGCCACGGCGTACGCGGTGAGCCTCGTCGGCCTGGTCGACGCCGCCGGGGCGCCGCTGGCGGCAAGCCCCACGCTGGCCGTCTCGACGACGGCGGCGCCGCGGGTCGTCCGCTTCCGGCCGCTCCACGGAACGGCGAACGTCGAGCGGTCGGCGACACTGTCGGTCCGCTTCACCCAGCCGATGGAGCGCAAGAGCACGAAGGCCGCCTTCACGGCGTCGATCGGTGGCAAGGCGATCGCCGGGACCGTCTCGTTCGCCGAGAATGACAGCGTCCTGGTCTTCAAGCCGTCAGAGCTGCTGCCCTACGGCGCTTCGATCGAGATGTTGGTCAAGAACACGGCGTTCTCGGCGGCTGGGACGCAGTTGGAGGCCGCCAGCAGCGTCCGGATCACTGTTGAGGCGAAGCCGACGCCTGCAGCGCCGAAGGTGGCGATCTCGAGCGGCGGCGCAGTCGGCGGCGGCAGCTGGGGCGCCGTCGAAACGTACTACCTCGGGCTCATGAACTGCACCCGGACCGGCGGCTTGGTGACTTCATCCGGGACGTGCAGCAGCCCCGGTGGCCGGAGCGTCGCGCCACTCAAGCTCGACGCGGGCATCTCCACCAATGTCGCGCGGCCGTACGCCAAGAAGCTCGCCACTGCCGGGATCTGCACCCACTTCTCCGGCGGCAACCCAGGCGACCGGCTCCGCGCCGCCGGCTACACGAGCTACATCTGGGCCGAGAACCTCGGCTGCCGCTCCGGAAATCCCAGATCGGCGGTCCTCGGCTCGCATCTCTACTTCCAGAGCGAGCGATCGTGGAGTCCGCAGGGCGGCCACTACGTCAACCTGATGAACGCCAAGTACGATCGCGTCGGGATCGGCGTCTGGGTGTCCGGCGGCCGGGTCCGCCTCGTCGTGGACTTCTACCACCCCCGATGACCGGCGATCGGCCGCGTTGATCAAGAACGCCGTCATCCACCTCCTGAACGAGCAGCCGGTCCTCGCCGACCTGTTCCAGATGCCGCAGGCCCTCGATCAGGGTCTGCTCTGCACGAACCTGCGGACGATGGACGGCAAGCGGCCGGTCTTCGTCGAGCGCAGCGAGGGCGTCTTCTACTTCCCGTATCTCCATGTTCGGTTCCTCGAGATCCCACCCGCCTCGACGGCGTTGGCCGGGATTGATACACCCGCATCAGACGCCGCAGCCGAAGACGCCGCGGCGACGGCTGCTGCGGCCGCCGCGGCCCAGGAGGCCGACACCGACCTCGAGCTCGACGAGGACTTCCTCCGCCGGATTCGCGACGTCTAGGGTGCTCCTTCCCTGCCGCTGGTCCGGCTGGCGCACCACGAAAGGCGCCGGAAGGCGCGGCTAATCCCAAGTCGATTGGCCGTGCAGGACCCGGTGCTACACTCCCGGCCGTGCCGAAGAACCTCGTAATCGTCGAGTCGCCTGCCAAGGCGCGGACCATAGAACGCTACCTGGGCGAGGACTATCGGGTCCTCGCCTCATACGGTCATGTCCGGGATCTGCCGGAAAACCCCGGCAAGGGCAAGTTCGGCGTCGACGTCGACAACGACTTCGCGCCGGAGTACGTGATCTCGGAAGATCGCAAGAAGCAGGTCGCCGAGATCACCAAGGCCGCCAAGTCGGCGGACATGGTCTTCCTCGCCACTGACCTTGATCGCGAGGGCGAGGCGATCGCGTGGCACGTCATCGAGGCCGCTCACGTCCCCGCGGCGAAGACCCAGCGAGTCACGTTCAGCGAGATCACCGAGAGCGCGATCCGCGAAGCCTTCGCCCACCCGCGCCAGATCGACACGAATCTCGTCGACGCCCAGCAGACCCGCCGGATCGTGGATCGGCTCGTCGGCTACACGCTCAGCCCGCTGCTGGCGCGCAAGGTCCGCGCGGGCCTGTCGGCGGGGCGCGTCCAGTCGGTGGCCGTCCGGCTCGTCGTCGAGCGTGAGCGGGAGATCGACGCCTTCACGGCGCGCGAGTACTGGACGCTCGAGGCAAGCCTCGCGACCGCGGACGGCACGGCGTTTCCGGCCGAGGTCGTCAGGATCGACGGGGCAGCACTCGACGTCGGCGACGGCGAGACGGCGGAGCGCCACGCCGCGGCTCTGCGGGAGCTCACGCCGCTCGTCACGAAGGTCGGGACGCGGAAGCAGACGCGCAGCCCGGCGCCGCCGTTCACGACATCGACACTCCAGCAGGAGGCCAGCCGGAAGCTCGGCTACAGTCCGAAGCGGACGATGTCGATCGCCCAGCGCCTGTACGAGGGCGCCGACACGCCGGACGGCCACGTCGGGCTCATCACCTACATGCGAACGGACTCGACCGCGATGGCCGGCGTCGCGATGGGCGAGGCCCGCGACGTCATCCGCGGCCGGTTCGGTGAGCCGTACACGATGCCGAAGGGCCGGGTCTACAAGACGAAGGCGAAGGGCGCCCAGGAGGCGCACGAGTCGATCCGCCCAACGAGCTTTCGGCGCGAGCCGGAATCGCTCGAGGGCTCGCTCAAGCCCGAGGAGCTCCGCCTCTACCGCCTGATCTGGCAGCGCGCGATCGCCTCGCAGATGGCGGCCAAGGAGATGGAGACGACGTCGATCGAGCTGTCGGCGGGGCCGTACGACCTCCGGGCAAGCGCCACGCGAACGCTCTTCGACGGGTTCTCGCGGGTCTACACGGAGGGCCGCGACGACGACGCCGTGGCCGAGGACGAGGAGGACCGTCGCCTGCCGCCGCTCGCGGAAGGTGATCCCACGACCGTCACCGACGTGACGCCGACCCAGCACTTCACCGAGCCGCCGCCGCGCTTCACCGAGGCGACGCTCATCAAGGCCCTCGAGGAGCATGGGATCGGCCGGCCCTCGACCTATGCCGCGACGATCTCGACGATCGTCGACCGCGGCTACGTCGTCATCACGGAGCGGCGCCTCCATCCCGAGATCGTCGCCGGCATCGTCACTGACTTCCTCGTCGAGCACTTCGGCGAGTACGTCGACCTCGAGTTCACCGCCCGGATGGAGGAGGAGCTCGACGAGATCGCCGACGGCCAGCGCGAGTGGGTGCCGCTGCTGCGAGCGTTCTTCGGACCGCTCAAGGAGCAGGTCGACGAGCGTCCGCAAGAACGTCAAGCGCAGCGGACCTCACCACCGAGCCTAGCGACGAGGTCTGCTCCGAGGGTCACCCGATGGTGATCCGCCTGGGGCGGAACGGGCGATTCCTCGCCTGCTCGCTGTTCCCGGAGCACAAGGAATCGCGGCCACTGCCCGGCGACGAGGCACCGCCGCAGGCCGGCGAGGGCGAGGTCTGCCCGCAGTGCGGCGAGGGGACGCTCGTCGGCAAGAACGGCCGGTTCGGGCCGTTCGTCGGCTGCTCGCGCTACCCCGACTGCAACTACATCAAGAAGGAGGGTCCGCCGCCGCCGGATCCGCTGCCCTTCGAGGTGATCTGCCCGAAGAACGGCGACGGCCACCTCGTCGCCCGGCGGGCCCGTCGAACGGGCAACGTCTTCTGGGGCTGCTCGGCCTATCCGAAGTGCGACTTCACGACGAACTTCGAGCCGGTCGGGGCGATCCACGATGCGGATGAGGGCCCCGTCGCTCGCAAGGGCGAGACCGGCATCTGCCTCCGCTGCGGCGCTGACGTGCCGTTGCCGGAGGGTGCGGACCTCGTCGGCGCGCGCCTGGCAGGTGGCCCGCCCAACCCCGAAGCGCTCGCGAAGCCGGCCCGTGGCGGCGCTCGGCGCGGCGGCGGACGTGGCGGCGCGCACCGGCGGCAGCCGCGGGCGTCCGACCGGCTCCGGTCGCGCCGGCGGCAACCGGGCGGCGTCGCGCCGGACCCGAACGACCGAGAGCGCCCCGGACGCGTGAGCGGGGCGCCGGCGGCCGAGCCCGCGCTCGAGCGGTTCCTCCGCGGCCTCGCCGCTCGGGACGCGTCGCTTCACACGCAGCGCTCGTATCGCACCGCGATCGGGGCGTACCTCGCCTGGCTGGCCGAGCGCGGCGTCGACTGGCGGTCCCCGGCGCGGGCCGATCTCCGCGCCTACCTCGCCCACCTCGGCGCGCGCGGCGCGCGCAGCTCGACGGCGCAGCGGCTGGCGGCGATCCGCTCGTTTCACCGGCACGCCGCCCGCGAGGGGCTGAGCGCCGGTGACCCGTGGGGAGCGATCGCGACGCCGCGCCTCCCGCGGCGGCTGCCGCGGGTCCTCGAGGTCGAGCAGGTCGAGCGACTGCTCGCCGTCGTCGACGAGGAGCTGGCCGACGCCGACGCGGCCGCGCCGGCACGAGCGGCGCTCCTGACCGCACTCGCCCTGCGCGACCGGGCGCTCGTCGAAACCGCCTACGCGGCTGGTCTTCGGATCAGCGAGCTCGCGGCCGCGGACCTCGCCTCGTTGGAGCTGCGGCGCGGCGAGATTCGCGTGCTCGGCAAGGGCCGCAAGGAGCGGATCGGGCTGCTGGGCCGGCCGGCGCGCGCTTCGCTCGAGGCCTACCTCGAGGACGGCCGGCCGGTCCTCCTGGCCCTGCGCACGAGCTGGCGAGGACGAGCCGGCCGAGATCTTCCTCAACCACCGCGGGGCGCCGCTCGGCGTCCGCGGCCTGCGCTACCGGCTCGATCTCCTCTGCCGCCGGGCAGGCCTTCCGGAGGGCGTCTCGCCGCACACGCTCCGCCATTCCTTCGCGACCCACCTGCTCGACGGCGGCGCGGACCTGCGGGTTGTCCAGGAGCTGCTCGGTCACGAGAGCCTCGCGACGACGCAGATCTACACGCACGTCTCGCCGACGCGCCTCCGGGCTGCGTATCGCGGCGCCCATCCACGGGCAACCCGCCCATCGGCCGTCTGACCGCGGCGTGACGCGACGGTGACGCACCGCGCCCTCGCCCAGGCGGGCCTCGTCGTCTCGGGGGCGTTCCTCATCTCCCGGATCCTCGGCTGGATCCGCGTCGCGATCATCGGCGATCACGTTCGGCGCCGGGCCCGAGCTCGACGCATTCTTCGCCGCGTTCCGCCTGCCGGATCTGATCTTCCAGCTCGTCGCCGCCGGAGCGCTGTCGTCGGCGCTGATCCCGATCGTCGCCGGCCTGCTGACCTCGAATGAGCACGAGCGTGCCTGGCGGGTCGTCTCGACGGTCACGAACCTCATGCTCGCGAGCCTCGCTGGTCCTGCGCGGTCGATCATCTTCATCGGCGCGCCGGTGATCGTCCCGGCGATCACTCCGGGCTTCGACGCGGCGCAGGTCGCCCGAACCGTCGAGCTGACGCGGATCATGCTGCTCGGCCCGATCTTCCTCGCCCTCGGCTCGGTCGCGACGAGCCTTCTCAACGCCCAGGGCAGATTCGCGGCCGCGGCGCATCGCCCCGATCGTCTACAACCTCGCGATCATCGGCGCGGCCGTCGCTCCTCGCCCCGACGATGGGCGTGACGGGTCTCGCGATCGGCGTCGTCGCCGGCTCGCTCGGCCACCTCCTCGTCCAGCTGCCGTCCGTCCTGCGGCTCGGCTTCCGCTACACGCGGCATGTCGACCTCGCGGACCCGCAGGCACGCAAGGCGCTCGACCCTGATGGCGCCGCGGGCGATCGGGCTCGGGGCGACGCAGATCACGTTCGTCGTCGTCACCTCGATCGCCTCGACACTCGGGCCAGGCGCGATCAGCGCGTTCAACTTCGCCTTCACGTTGCTCCAGATCCCGATCGGCGTGATCGGCGTGCCGCTCGGCGTCGTCGTGTTCCCGGCGCTGTCGCGCGAGGCGGCGCTCGGACGGGCGGAGGAGTTCGCCGCCCTGCTGTCGCGGGCGATCCGCCTGCTCCTCTTCGTGATGCTGCCGATCACGGGGATCGGGATCGTCCTCCGGCGCGAGGTGACCGAGCTGCTCTTCGGCTACGGCCAGTTCGACCAGGCCGCGATCGACCTGACGTCGGCGACCCTCTTCGCGTTCATGTTCGGTCTGGCGGCCCATTCGCTGATCGCCGTCCTGGCTCGTGCGTTCTATGCCCAGCAGGACACCCGGACGCCGGTGGCTGCCGGCATCGTCGCCGTCGTCGTTGACACGGCGCTGTCGTTCGCGCTCGCGGGGCCGCTCGGACTTCCGGGGATCGGCCTGGCGATCGCGATCGGCGCCTGGATCGAGACGACGATCCTGCTCGTGCTGCTCCGGACGGCGGGTGCCCGAGCTGTCGCTTCGGCCCGATCTTCCTCGTGGCAATCCGGTCGCTCCTTGCGTCGGTGATCGCCGCTGCCGTGGCCCTCGCACTGCGCGGCGGACTCGTCCTCATCGGCGACGCCCAGCCCAGCACGGTCGCGTTGCTCGTTCGAGTGGTGCTCGTCGGCGGGGTCGGGTTCGGCGTCTACGCCGTGCTGGCGGCTGCCTTGCGCATCCCGGAACTGCCCTCTATCGTCGGGGTCATGGCCGACCTGCTCCGACGCCCGCGCCGAGCGTGAGCCAGCCGCCGACACGACTCGATCCAGACGATCCGACGGCCTGGAATGCGTTCGTCTCGGGCGCCGATCCCGGTTCCTACCTCCAGCTGTCGCCGTGGGCGAAGGTCAAGGCCGTCAACGGCTGGTCGGCCGTCCGGCTGGCGACCGACGGTCCGATCGGTGCCCAGGTCCTCGTCAGGCGTCCGCGCCCCCTGCCATGGGCATTCGCCTACGCCCCGCGCGGCCCGGTCGGGAGCGATTGGTCGCCGGGTAGTCTCGCCTCCTTCGCGGACGCCCTTCGAACCGCGCTTCCCGAGCGGGCCGGCCGCGTCTCCCACGTCCGGATCGATCCCGAGATCGAGTACGACGGACCACTCGATCCCGACGGCGCCCTGCGCCGCGCCCTCCGCGCCGCCGACTTCCGGCCCGCGGCGCCGATCCAGCCGAACGCCACTCGCATCATCGACCTCCGAGCCGACGAGGACGCGCTCTGGGACGATCTCCGCAAGAAGTGGCGGCAGTACGTCAACAAGGCCCGAAAGGCGGGGATCGTCGTCGTCGACGCCGAGGGCGACCGGCTCGGCGAGTTCTACCGGATCTATCGCGAGACTGCCGATCGGGCGGGCTTCCTCATCCGGACCGAGCGGGCCTATCGGGACGTCTGGGACGCCTTCCGGCCGCACGGCCTCGCCCGACTCCTCTTCGCCCAGACTCCGGACGGCGAGCCGCTGGCGACGCTCTTCCTCGTCCGGAGCGGCCCGCGGGTCGTCGAGCCGTACGGCGGGATGACCCGCGAGGGCGGCGACTCCCGGGCGAACTACCTCCTCAAGTGGGAAGCGATCCGGTCGTCGCGCGAGCAGGGCGCGACGAGCTATGACCTGTGGGGCCTCGCGACGGGCGGGATCGCCCACTTCAAGACCGGGTTCGGCGGGCGCGAGGTCCGCTACATCGGGGCCTGGGACCTCGTGCTCGATCCGCTCGGGCGCCAGGTCTACCAAGGTGCGCAGCGGGCGCGGGTCGAGTGGGCGCGCCGCCGCCACGGCCTCTCGGGCGAGCGAGACGCCGCGGCGTTCGGGGGCGACGGCGGGAGCGACGCGGCTTGACGGTTCGGCCCGCGACCGCCGACGAGCTCGCCGACTGGGACGAGCGAACGGTCGATCCGCCGGGCGGTCACGTCTACCAGTCCCGGGCCTGGGCGGCCCACCGCGCGGCCAGCGGCTGGACGCCGCACCACCTCGTCGTCGACGACACGTTCGACGTCCTCGCCCTGACGCGGCCGTGGCCGTTCGTCGGCGGTGGTAGTGCCTACATTCCGCGCGGTCCGATCGCCGGCGGCGTCGCCACCGTCAACCACTGCCTCGCGCCTCGTGGCCGTCACCGAGCACCTTGCGGCGAGCGGCATCGACGTCGTGGCCAGCGACGCGGAGATCCCCGCCGAGAGCGGCTACGGAGCACAGATCCGGGCCGCCGGCTTCCGGCCGATCGAGGAGATCCAGCCGTCGCGCCATCGGATCTCGCTGCCGCTCGAGGGCGTCGACGAGGACGCCGCCTTCGAGGGGATCGCGAAGTCGACTCGGCAGCGGATCCGGAAGGCCGAGAAGGACGGCATCGACGTCATCCGGCACGACGCGCGCCTCGCGCCCGGCGGGGTGGGGGAGGGCTTCGTCGGCGCCTCGCGAACCGACCGACATCGCCCTCGACCGGTTCTACGACCTGCTGCTCGAGACCGGCGAACGGCGCCAGTTCTCGTTCGGGCCGCGCGAATCGTTCGTCGGCTGGTGGCGGTCAGCCCATCGAGCCGGCCACCTCGTCCACCTCGAGGCACGCGCCCCGGACGGCGAGCCCCTGGCGGGTCTGCTGCTCTACCGGCACGGCGAACGCCTCTCGACCGTCCACTCGGGCGACCATGAGACCGCCCGACGCGACCATCCAGGCGCCCTCCACCTGCTTCGCTGGCGCGCGATCCAGCTGGCGATTCGCGAGCGGCGCTCGGAGATGGACCTGGGCGGCGCCGACGTCGCCGGGCGCGCGACGGGAACCGCGCGAAGGCGAGCCGATGTACGGCCTCTACCAACACAAGGTCTCGTTCGGCGGACGCTGGCTCGAGCTCACCGGGCGCCCACGAGAAGGTGATCCGTCCGAACCGCTACCTGGCGGGCCGGCTCGCGTCGCGGATCTCCCGCGTCCTTGGTCGGCGGCGGCGCCTCGTGAGAGCCGCATGAGCGCGCCGACCATCGACGGGCTGCTCGCGGCCGCCGAGCCGGCCGAGGCTCGGTCCCTCGGCGAGCTCATCGACCGCCTCGCCCACGCGAGCCTGCTGCGCGGGGCGCGGGACGGCGGCAAGGCAATCGGGCCGGCGGCGCTCGCCGACGCTGGAGGTCCGAGGCGTCACCGACGACAGCCGGCGCATCGCACGCGGCGGCCTGTTCGTCGCCGTTCGCGGTGCCCACATCGACGGCCACGATCTCGTTCAGCAGGCGGCCGATGCCGGGGCCATCGCGGCGATCGTCGAGCAGCCGCTGACCGACGTCGGCCTGCCGCAGGTCGTCGTCGACCGAAGCCCGGCCGCCCTCGCCGACGCGGCGGCCTGGTGGTACGGCGACCCGAGCCACGAGCTGGGCGTCGTCGGGATCACCGGCACCGACGGCAAGACGACGACGTCGTTCCTCGCCGTCGCGGCCCTCGAGGCCGCGGGGCTGTCGAGCGGTCTGCTCGGCACGGTCGAGACGAAGATCGGGGCGAGCCGCGAGCCGAACCCGGAGCACACGACCACGCCGGGCGCCCCGGAGCTCCAGCGCGCGCTGCGGGCGATGGTCTCGGCAGGGAACGCGGCCGCGGTCGTCGAGACCACCTCGCACGGGCTCGCGGCCGATCGCGTCCGGGGCATCGCCTACGACGCCGCCATCCTGACGAACCTCAGCCACGAGCACCTCGAGTTCCACGGCACGTGGGAGGCGTACCGCGACGCGAAGCTGTCGCTGTTCGAGCGCCTCGCCGTCTCCGAGCGCAACCCGCGCAAATCGGCCCCGGTGCCGGCCTGGCCAAAGGTCGCGGTCGTCAACGTCGACGACCCCTCGGCGGGCTCGTTCGTCGGCGTCGCCCAGGAGGCGGGCGCGCGGATCGTCACGTACGGGACCGACCCGGCGGCCGACGTCCGGGCCACGCACAGCGAGGAGGACGCACGCGGGCTCCTCGTCGCCTATGACGCGCCATCGGGCGCGGCCCGCGTCCAGCTGCGGCTCGCCGGGCGGTTCAACGTCCACAACGCCCTCGCGGTCGTTGCGCTCGGCGAGGGCCTGGCCCTGGATCCGGCCGCGGTCCGGGCCGGGCTCGAAATCGGTCGAGGGCGTGCCGGGCCGGATGGAGCGGGTCGATGCCGGCCAGCCGTTCGGCGTCGTGATCGACTACGCCCACAGCCCGGCCTCGCTCGAGGCCGTCCTGGAGATCCTCGCGCCCGTCGCGGCGGCCCGCGGCGGCGGCCTCATCGCCGTGTTCGGGTCGGCAGGGGAGCGGGACGTCGAGAAGCGGCCGATGATGGGCCGCGATCGCCGCCGAGCGAGCCCGCCTCGTAATCGCGACCGACGAGGACCCCCGCGGCGAGGACCGCGAGGCAATTCTCGACGAGATCGCCCGCGGCGCAGAGGCGGCCGGCAAGCGTCGCGGCCACGACCTCCTCCTCGTCGCCGACCGTCCCGCCGCGATCGCCGCAGCGTTCGAGCGGGCGCGCGCCGGCGACATCGTGCTCCTCGCCGGGAAGGGCCACGAGCAGTCGATCATCGGTCCGGGCGGACCGGTTGCCTACGACGAGCGTGCGACCGCGCTGACCGCACTCGCTGAACTCGGCTACGGAATGACCGGAGCCCGTTAGGTTGCGCGGCTGCCTCAGCGTCCTGATCATTGCCGCCGCGTTCCTCGTCGGGATCGTCTGGTTCGGCGGTGTGCCGCTCGCCGAAACGGTCGTCGAAGCGAGCCTGACATCCTCCGCCTTCGAGGCCGACGAACTCGACGTGACCGTCCACGCGGATCCGCCACTCGTGCTCGCCCTTGGTCGGGCCGACCGGGTCGAGATCGCGGCGACGCGGCGTTCGCTGGGAGGACCTGCGAGCCGGATCGATGACCATGCACCTCGACGGCGTCGATCTCCTTGCCCGGACCGCGACCACGGCCGACGGGCAGTTCCGCGACGTTGAGCTGGCGGTCGCTGGGGGCGACCCGGCCCTCGTCGGAATCGGGATCTCGGGACCGGCCGGCGAGGCGCGCACAACGATCGATATTGATGGGCCGACGGTCAATCGCGTCGCCTTGGCCGCATTCGAGGAGGAGTTCGGCACCCGCCCGGACTCCGCCGACCTCGTCGCGCCGGACCAAATCCGGGTCCGGCTCGGCGGTAACGAGCTCCAGGGAACGTTGCGCGTCGAGGCAGACGGAGCCCTCGTCGTCGCTTCGGGCCTCGGCACGGTCCGCCTCGTCGAGCCCGACCCGTCGATCCCGCTCCGTCTGACGAGCGTTTCGATCGTGAACGGCGGCCTGGAGTTGATCGGAACGCTCGACGTGTCCGCCCTGCTGCGCTGAGCGGCCAGGGCCGTCGCGAGCTCCGGCTCCGCACGAACCCGCTGCTATCCTTCGAATATGGCCCAGCCTCGCACGACGCCCGCATCCGACGCCACAAAGGCGCCTCGGCCTGCCCGTGTCAAGCGGGCCAAGTCCACCGGTCCCCGCCGAACGGCGCCGCCGGCGGCCGCCCAGTCCAAGGATCCCGACCTCGTCGCCCTCCGAAAGCAGCTCCTGCGAAACGGTCGCTGGGCACTATCCGCAGGCCGACCTGACGCCCGTTGGGGCCGCCTTCGATCTTGCGGTCGAGGCCCACGAGGGGGCGCGGCGGGCGACCGGCGAGCCGTACGTGACCCACCCGATCGCCTCTGCCCAGATCACCGCCGAGCTCGGGATCGATCCCGTCGCGATCCAGGCAGCGCTCCTCCACGACGTGCCGGAGGACACCGAATACAGCCTGCCCGACCTCGAGGATCGCTTCGGGGCCGAGGTCGCCCACATGGTCGACGGCGTCACCAAGCTCTCGAAGTTCAGCACCCACAGCCACGAGCAGCAGCAGGCCGAGAACATCCGGAAGATGCTCCTCGCGATGGCCGAGGACATCCGGGTCGTCCTCATCAAGCTCGCCGATCGCCTCCACAACATGCGAACGCTTTACGCGCTGCCCTCGGAGAAGCAAGTCCGGATCGCCCGCCAGACGATGGAGATCTACGCCCCGCTCGCCGAGCGGCTCGGGATCTGGCAGATGAAGTGGGAGCTGGAGGATCTCGCGTTCAAGGTCCTCGAACCGGAGCGGTTCCGCGAGCTCGCCAAGCTCCTCGACACGCGGCGGAAGGGCCGCGAGGGCTATATCGAGCGGGCGATCGCGGAACTCGAGCCGAAGCTGAAGGCGGCCGGCATCGAGGCCGACCTGCAGGGCCGCCCGAAGCACATCTTCAGCATCTACAAGAAGATGCAGCGCAAGTCCGCCGAGTTCGGCGAGATCTACGACGTCTACGCGATCCGGATCCTCGTCGACGACGTCCGCGACTGTTACGCGGCGCTCGGCATCGTCCACGCCCTGTGGCGCCCGATCCCCGGCCAGTTCGACGACTACATCGCCGTCCCCAAGAACAACCTCTACCAGTCGCTCCACACGGCGGTCATCGCCCTCGACGGCAAGCCGCTCGAGATCCAGATCCGGACCCACGCGATGCACCAGGTGTCCGAAGTCGGAATCGCGGCTCACTGGCGCTACAAGGAAGGCTCGAAGTCGGACCGCGAGTACGACGCCAAGCTCGCCTGGCTCCGCCAGCTCATGGACTGGCAGCGCGACGTCAGCGACGCCACCGAGTTCGTCGAGGGCATCAAGCTCGACATCTTCCAGGACCAGGTCTTCGTGTTCACCCCGAAGGGCGACATCAAGGACCTCCCGGCCGGCGCCACGCCGCTCGACTTCGCCTACCGGATCCACACCGACGTCGGCCACCGCACGATCGGGGCCAAGGTCAACAACCGCCTCGTCCCGCTCGACTATCGGCTGAAGAACGGCGACATCGTCGAGATCGTCACGACCAAGGGCGAGCACGGCCCATCGCGCGACTGGATGAACGTCGTCCGGACCTCCCATGCGCGGGAGAAGATCCGCCAATGGTTCAAGCGCAAGGACCGCGACGAGAACATCGTCCACGGCCGTGAGTCACTCGAGCGCGAGCTCCGACGGCTCGCCCGCAAGAGCATCCAGGCAGTCGGCCACGACAAGATCGCCGAGGTCGTCAAGCAGTACAACATGGACTCGCTCGACGACTTCTACGCCGCGGTCGGGTACGGCGCGATCAGCGCCCAGCAGGTCGTCATGCGGCTCGGGGTCGTCGATGACGCCGAGGTCGGGCTGCCGACCGTTGCTCCGGCCACCATCCCGGCTCGGACGGGCGGCGTCCGGGTCAAGGGCGTCGGCGACCTGCTCGTCCGCTTCGCCAAGTGCTGTCATCCGATCCCGGGCGACCCGATCGTGGGGTTCATCACCCGCGGCAAGGGCGTCACGGTCCATCTCCAGAGCTGTCCGACGGTCCTGAACGAGCGGGAGGTCCCGCGGCTCATCGAGGTCGAGTGGGAAGCGGCCCCGGCCCAGACCTACCCGATCGCGATCCGGGTCGAGGGCTACGATCGGACGGGCCTGCTGAACGACATCACCCAGGTCGTCGCCGAGAACAAGGTGAACATCGTCGCGGCGGCCGTCCACGTGAACCCCGACCACACCGCGATCGTGACGGCCACGCTCCAGGTCGCGTCTGTTTCGCAGCTCGCCCGGGTCATGAGCCGGATCGAGGGGCTCAAGGACGTCCTGAGCGTCCAGCGGGACCTCGGCTAGGGGACGTCGGCCGTCCTCTAGACTTCGGCCGTGCCGGACTTCCAGGCTCCACGCGGGACACGCGATCTCCTGCCCGCCGAGCGGGCCGCCTTCCGCCGGCTCGAGACGGTCGCCACGGACCTCGCCGGCCGTTACGGCTACCGCGAGATCGAGACGCCGCTGTTCGAGCAGACCGCGGTGTTTGAGCGCGGCGTCGGCGAGGTGACCGACGTCGTCGAGAAGGAGCTCTTCCGGCTGGCGGCACGGAACGAGGAGTCCGAGTCCTGGGCCCTCCGCCCGGAGCCGACCGCAGGGATCGTCCGGGCCTACGTCCAGCACGGGATGCATACGCTGCCGCAGCCCGTGAAACTCACGATGACCGGGCCCATGTTCCGCTACGACCGACCCCAGGCCGGTCGGTACCGCGAGTTCTGGCAGTTCGACGTCGAGGCCATCGGCGATCCCGGCCCGGCGATCGACGCGGAGCTCATCGAGCTCGCTCTGCGCTTCTATCGGGACGTCGGGCTGACCGATGTCGAGGTCAGGCTGAACTCGATCGGCGACGCCGCCTGCCGCCCGGCCTACGTCGAGGAACTCACCGCCTTCTATCGGGCCAACGTGGATCGGTTGCCGCCGGTCGAGCGGGACCGCCTCGAACGGAAGGTCCTGCGGCTGCTCGACTCCAAGGATCCGGCGATGGTCGAGCTGAACGCCGCGGCGCCAAAGATCACCGACCGCCTGTGCGACGCCTGCGCGGAACACTTCGCCGGCGTCCGTGCCCACCTCGCGGCGCTCGGGATCAGTTACACCCTGGATCCAGGGCTCGTACGCGGCCTCGATTACTACACCCGGACCGCCTTCGAGTTCTTTCCGCGGAGTGGCGGCGGCCAGCAATCGGCGCTCGGTGGCGGCGGTCGTTACGACGGGCTCGTCGAACTGCTCGGCGGTCGGCCGACGCCCGGCATCGGGTTCGGTGTCGGGCTCGACCGCGTGCTGCTTGCGCTGGCGGCCGAAGGCGTCGCGCCGCTCCCCGAGCCGGGCCCGGTCGCCGTCGTCGTCGGCGCCGATCCCGCAGCGTCCGCCGAGCGGCTGCGTGTCGCCACGGATCTGCGAGGGGCGGGACTGGCAGTGCGGGCCGACCTCGGCCACCGCAAGCTCGGACGACAGCTCGAGGCGGCGTCGAAGGAGGGTGCCCACTTCGCGATCATCCTCGGCGACGAGCTTGCGGACGGCCAGGTCCAGCTCAAGGATCTGCAGGCCGGGACCCAGCGCATCGTCGGTGTCGAGGACCTCGAACGGGAGCTCTCGCGGGCGACCACGTCGCACCGCCACGGGCAGGATTCGAATTCGCGTTGATCGGTCGCACCGAACCGCAGTACCCCGTACCGCTCCCCACGTCGTCGGTTCGTACCAGCCCACCCGTGGGGTTAGGGGCAATGGCCCGAGAAGAACGTACGGGTCGCCGGGGTTGGCCCAACCGCCGATACTTGAGGCCAAGGGATACGTCCCTTCCCCGGCCATCGCCGGGATCGCACTCATTCAGTCCGGGGCGAAGCAGAGGCGTTGTATCTGATGTTCACACGACTGCGTTCCACCTGGCTGGCAGGAGGCGGGGCGGTGCTTCTCGCCGTGTCGCTCAGCGGCGTGGTGGCGGCCGCGGCCCTCGTCGCGGCGATCACGACTCCCCAGGTCGACGAGGCTCCGCCTGCAGACGTCGACACGACTCTCACGTTTGAGGATCTCGACGGCGACGGCGTGGATGACGATTGCGACGGCGATGTCCAGGTTAATGAAGATGACGCGGCAGCGGCCGAGGCGGCCGTCGACCTGAATGACGACGGCGTCATCTCCACGTCGGAAGCGGCGCAGAGCGATCGCATCGGCGGCACGAACTGCAACCACGGCGGATACGTCAGCACCGTCGCGCACGCCGACGAGCTGCGCGACGCGCCCCTCGCAACCGGGACCGAGCCCGACGCGGACGCCAACGCCGAAGTTGTCGTCGATCCGGCCTGCGAAGCGCCGACCGAGGACACCGAAGCCCCCGCCGAGGAGCCCGTGGTGTGCGAGGGCGTGCCGGTCGTCGAGGAGCCCGTTGCCGACGAGCCGGTCGACACGGCCCCGAACGCGCACGGCAAGGCCGTCTCGAAGGTGGCCCAGGACAAGGACGCCGTGGGCGGCAAGAACTGCAACCACGGCGGCGCCGTCAGCGAGGCCGCGAAGAAGGATCAGGCAGCCAAGGACGCGGCGAAGGCCGCCAGGGACGAGGCCAAGGCCGCCGCCAAGGCCGAAAGGGCGAAGAACCACGCCGACAAGGCCAAGAGCCACGGCAAGAAGCAAGGCGGGTAACCGCTGAGTCCAAGCCGGGTCGAGGCTCGTCGAGCCCCGACCCGGTTTTTCTTGCCCTGATTACCAGCGCTCGGCGAGGTACCGTGCGTCGCTGGCCACGCCGACGAACGTGGCTGAAGTTTGGTTCAGCTGCCACGGCAGGCCGAGGAACGTGAGCCCAGGCACCTCGGTAACGCCGCGGAGGTGACGTGGCGCGCCTTGCTCGTCGAAGATCGGCAGGTCGATCCAGCTGAAATCGAGCCGGTACCCGCTCGTAAAGAGAACCGTCGAAACGCCCTCGGCCGCGAGGTCGAGCTCCGGGACCTCCGGCGGCTCGAAGTCGAATGGCTCCCGGTCGTCCGGCGGGGCAGTCGATGCCCGCCACCTCGATGACCGCGTCGACCTCCGGTCGAATCCGCTCGTCGAAGAACGTATCGGCGAAGCGCAGGTTGGCCGAGAGATCGGGCGCAAATCGGACTCGCTCGCCATCGACGCCGTCGAGACGACCCACGAGCCGAATTCCTTCGGCGGCGAACCGCCTCAGATTCGTGTCGTGGCCGCCATCGTGTCCGGAGAGATGGGGGTTGCACGGCGAACCGCAGTCGGGGATCGGGGAGCTTATCGACACTCGGGAGCTTTCCGTGCTTCACGAGCTCGACCATCCAGGCGAATATGTCCCGGCCGCGGTAGCGACGAGGAATCCGGCCACAGTGGCCGACCGACAGGATCACTCGCCGCCCGGCGCCATGCAGCTCCTCCGCGAGCTGGACGCCTGACTGGCCTGTACCGACCACTAGGACCGCACCCGGCGGCAGCGCGGCCTCATTGCGGTACTCGTGCGAGTGAACCTTGACGATCCGAGCCGGCAGGTCCGCCGCGACAGCTGGAATCCTCGGTGATGGGAACCCGCCCGTGGCGACCACGACGTTGTGGGCGTCGAACGGCTCCCGGCTCGTTTCGACGCGGAGGCCGCCGCTCGATCCCTCGCGCGCCGACAGGCGGCTGACGCCCGTGGCCAGCTCAACAGGTGCGGAGATCACCTCGGCGTAGCGACGAACGCGTGCCACCACGCTGTCGCGCGGCATGAACGCGTCGGGGTCCGGATCCTCGTAGGGAAATCCCGGCAGCGAGGTGACCCAGTTCGGCGACACGAGGCGAAAGGCATCCCAGCGGTCCTGCCAGCCGCCGCCGAGCGTGTCGCGCCGCTCGAGTAGCACATGCTCGCGCCCCGCATCGCTCAGGAACGAGCTCATCACGAGTCCGGCCTGGCCGGCACCGACGACGACGGTCTCGACCTGCCGCGGACGTGCGCCGCTGCCCATCGAATCCCTCCAACCCTGTCGATCGAAAATCCGCTCCGATACGATACGCGAGCCATGACCGACGGGACCCCGGCTGAAGGAGCGCCGAACGCCGCGGGGAGCGGCGCGCGAACGCGTCGAGACATCGACCCGGCCGTGGCGCGGCTCCTCGAGTCGCGGCCTGCAGAATTCCCGCCCGAGCCGAACCTCCTCCGCGACCCGCCACGGACGCTCGTCGCGATCGGATCGATCGTCGCGATCGTCGCGTCGTTGCTGCCGTGGGCCGCGCGCAGCCGTGGTCCGGGCGACCTGACCCGAACGGGCTGGACGGGATTCGCCGACGGCTTTCTCATCGCCATCGTCGCCGTCGTCCTCTGCGTCGCTCACCTTCAACCGATCTGCCGTTGAGTCGAAGGACCCGCTCATCCGACGGGCGCCACTCATCCTGGGACCGGCGGCGCTGGTTCTCTGGGCCAACGGCCAGCGGGCGATGGACGAGGAGATCACGTTCTGGCGCCACCAGGGCTATGACGGCGCTTACCAGCCGTGGCTGTTCGTCTGCCTCGCCGGGGTAGTGCTGTTCACGCTCGGTGGCGTCTGGCTCGGGATGCGGCGCGACGCGGCGGGCGAGAGCGGGACGGGCGCAGCGATCGCTCGAGCAGGTCAGGCAGTTCCGAGCGCCCGCAATCGTCGTCGGCTTGCAGCTCCTGACCGCCATCGTCGCAGCCGTTGCGGTCGGCGCGGTGATCCTCGCCGCCCAGCTCCATCCACTCGCCGTCGTCATGCCACTCATCCTCGGGACGATCGGCGCCGGTTTGATCGGTGCCAATCTCGGCGGGCGAATCGGGCGGCGCCTGGTGGGCACCACCGATGATCCGCCTCCCGACGCCCGAAGCCGCTACGAGCGGCCCTGAGTCGAGCGGCCGTTCGTCCCGTACGATACGCCGGCCATGACCGACGACGACCCCGAGCCTCGCCACGCCCTATCGCACCCATACCTGCGGCCAGCTGCGGGCGTCCGATGCGGGCTCGCCGGCGAAGCTTTCCGGCTGGGTCCATCGTCGGCGCGACCTCGGCCACCTCATCTTCCTCGACCTCCGCGACCGCCACGGGATCACCCAGGTCGTCGTCGACCGGACCGAGCAACCGGACGCCCACGCAGTCGCCAGCCGGGTCCGGACGGAGTTCGTGATCAGCGGTCGACGGCGAGGTTGCGCGGCGCCTCGCCGGGCACGGAGAACCCCAAGCTGCCGACGGGCGACATCGAGCTGCGCGTGCGCCGACGTGACGATCCTGTCGGAGGCGCAGACCCCGCCGTTCCCGGTCAACGAGCCCGAACGCCCAGATCGATGAGTCGCTCCGGCTCAAGTACCGCTACCTCGACATCCGCCGCGAGCCGATGCAGCGGCGGCTCCTGCTGCGCAGCCGTCTCGTCCAGGCAATCCGCGAGGTCCATCACGCCAACGAGTTCGTCGAGGTCGAGACACCGCTGCTCATCAAGAGCACGCCGGAGGGCGCCCGCGACTTCATCGTCCCGAGCCGGCTCCAGCCCGGCACCGTCTACGCGCTGCCCCAGAGCCCGCAGCAGCTCAAGCAGATCCTCATGGTCGCGGGCATCGACCGCTACTTCCAGATCGCGCGGTGCCTTCGGGACGAGGACCTCCGCGGCGACCGCCAGCCGGAGTTCACCCAGCTCGACCTCGAGATGAGCTTCGTCGACGAAGGCGCGGTCATGGACTTCGTCGAGCGGATGATCATCGAGGTCTCGCGGGCGACCGTTCCCGACCGGCCGATCCAGGAGGACCCGTTTCCGCGCTTCACGTACGACGAGGCGATGGACCGGTTCGGCTCGGACAAGCCCGACATCCGCTTCGGGATGGAGCTGGTGGATCTCGGGCCGCGGCTCGTCGATCCGAGCGGTGCGCCGGCCTCCGGCTTCCGGGTGTTCGACGAGACGCTTGGCGTCGGCCGGCCGGGTCAAGGCGATCGTCGCCCCGGGCATGGCCGGCCGCGACCCGGCGTGAGGTCGACGAGCTGACCGAGCGAGCCAAGCGGTTCGGTGCGAAGGGCCTGGCATATCTCGCCCTCGAGGCTGGCGGCGAGATCAAGGGCCCCATCGCGAAGTTCCTGTCCGACGAGCTGACGCGCTCGATCGTCGACGAGACGGCCGCCAACGAGGGCGATCTCATCCTCGTCGTCGCCGACGGCGCGGAGGTCGTGGCGGAGGTCCTCGGCCGGCTCCGGGTGGAGCTCGGCGGCCGGCTCGGGCTCGCGGATCCCGACGTCCTCGCCTACTGCTGGGTCCACCGCTTCCCGATGTACAAGTGGGATCCCGAGGGCGGCCGCTGGGACGCGACGCACAACCCGTTCAGCGGCGTGGTCCCGGAGGACGAGGATCTGCTCGTCACGGCCTCCGGCGATCCGGCGAAGCCGAGCCCGGACGATCCCGCCGGCCGTGCCCGCGCGCATCCAGTACGACGTCGTCCTGAACGGCTGGGAGCTGGGCGGTGGCTCGATCCGGATCTGGCGCCGTGACCTCCTCGAGCGGAGCTTCGGGCTGCAGGGCTACAGCCTCGAGCAGATGCGGGAGCGGTTCGGGGCGATGCTCGAGGCCTTCGACTACGGCCCGCCGCCGCACGGCGGGATCGCGATCGGGATCGACCGCTGGGCCGCGCTCTTCTCGCGCCAGACGAACATTCGCGAGGTCATGGCCTTCCCGAAGACGCAGTCGGGGGCGGACCTCATGCTCGACGCCCCGTCGCCACCCGACCCTGCCCAGCTCGAGGAGCTGGGGCTGAGGTTCGTCGGAGCGCCCGGAAGCCACGCCGTCAGCGACGTCGAGGTTGGCAGCTGAGCACAGGCGGGGACCCTGACGCTCGCAGGCCGCTCGCGACCGGCGCTGCCGCGGCCGCTCGAGGCGATCGCCCGGCGGCCGCGGCTGGCGGCGCTCCTCGGCGCGATGTGCATCTCGTTCTCGGGGATCTTCTATCACTACGCCGAGGTGTCGCCGTCGACCGGGACCGTATTCCGTTGCCTGTTCGGGCTGCCGATCCTCCTCGGCGTCGCGTACCTCGAGCGGCGCCGGTTCGGGCCGATGCCGCGCCGCGACGATTCGCGCTCGCCGCGATCGCCGGCATCTTCTTCGCCGGCGACCTGACGTTCTGGCACCACGCGATCGAGGCGGTCGGGGCGGGCCTGGCGACCGTGCTCGGCAACCTCCAGGTCCTCGTCGTCGGGTTCGTCGCGTGGGCGATCTTCGGCGAGCGGCCGACGACGGTCGACGCTGCTTCGCGATCCCGATCGTCCTCGTCGGCGTCGCGCTAATCGCCGGCGTGGGCGGCGGGGCGTACGGCGCGGATCCGGTGCTCGGTGTCGTCCTGGGCCTCCTGACCGCCCTCTGTTACGCCGGCTACCTCATCATCATCCGCCGCGGCGGGCACGACCTCCGGCGACCGGCCGGGCCAGTGGCGATCGCGACGGCCTCGACCGCGGTGACGGCGATGCTGATCGGCCTCGTCGTCGGCGATCTCGACCTCCTGCCCGGCACCGGCCAGCCTCGCTGGCTCGCGCTCCTCGGGATCACGTCGCAGTCGGCCGGCTATCTCCTGATCTCGCTGTCGCTGCCGCGTCTGCCGGCCGTCCTGACCTCGATCATCCTGCTCTCCCAGCCGGTCGCCACGGTCGGCCTGTCGATGGTCCTGCTCGGCGAGGCGCCGTCGCCGGCGCAGCTGGCGGGCGTGGCCCTCGTCGTCGGCGGGATCGCGGTCGCGACGCTCGGCGGCCGCGCCGGCCGGGATCAAGCGCTCGCGAACGCGCCCGGATGAGCCGGTCGCGGCAGGTCGGCGCTCAGCCGGGCTGGTCGGGATCGAGCGCGGCCGCCTGGCCGTAGGGCGCGAGCGCCGGGCCCTCGAGCGGGCCGTCGTCGGGCTCGTCGGCCATCATCGCGCCCCATTCGTGGACGTGGCCGCCGGCGGGCTCTGACGGGCCGGCGTAGGGCGGCAGCTCGGCGCGGGGCGTCTCGCGATCGTGCGTCGTGCCCGGGTCGCCGAGGGCGATGAGGCGCTGGGGCACGCCCGCCGCGACGAGATCGCCCGGGATCGCGGGCGGCATCCGGTCCGGTGCGACCGCCCGCAGCGCCGGCAGGGCCTCGAGCGGCAGGAGCACGGGCCAGCCGGGCTCGTCGTCGAACGTGGGCGTCAGGAGAGCGCCGGCAGCCGGCCCGTGCGCCTCGATCATGGAGGTCACGGTCTCCGGGCCGACCCAGGCCATCCGCGACGGCCAGATGAAGGCGCCGCTCGTCTCGCGGACGCTCTCGAGCGCGACCTCGATGCCGCGGATCATCTGGCCGGCCGGGCCCATCTCGATCGGCGCTGGTTCGGCGAGGGTCACGGGACTGCCGGCGAGGGCGGTCGCGACGGCGCCTTCTGGGTCGTGGGCGACGACGACGATCGGTGTCGCCCCACCGGACCAGGCGACGTCGGCGATCCGGCGAACCGATGGCATCCCGTCGGCGTCGGCGAGCGCCGATTCGGGGCTTGCGGCGAGGATGATCGCGGCGACGGTCACGAGTCGATGCTAGCAGCCGGCGGGTCAGCACAGGAGAGGCGGCTGGACATCCGTGCGAGAATGGCCGACCCGAACGCCTTGGAGAACCGCCCGCCCGTGCCCACCGCCCCGAACCTCGCGATCCGCAGCGACCTGCGGAATATCGCCATCGTCGCTCACGTGGACCACGGCAAGACGACGCTCGTCGACGCGATGCTCCGCCAGACCGGGACCTTCCGCTCGAACGAGGCGGTGGTCGACCGGGTCATGGATTCGGGCGATCTCGAGCGCGAGAAGGGGATCACGATCCTCGCCAAGCAGACGACCGTGGACCATGGCGACGTCCGGCTGAACATCGTCGACACGCCGGGCCACGCGGACTTCGGCGGCGAGGTCGAGCGGTCGCTGCTCATGGTCGACTCGGTCCTGCTGCTCGTCGACGCGGCAGAGGGGCCGCTGCCCCAGACCCGCTACGTCCTCCAGAAGGCGATGGCCCGGCGACTTGCCGGTCGTCGTCGCCCTGAACAAGATCGACCGATCCGACGCGCGGGCCGGCGAGGTCCTCGACGAGGTCTACGAGCTGTTCATGGACCTTGGCGCCGACGAGCACCAGATCGAGTTCCCGGTCGTCTACACGAACGCCAAGCTCGGGACGGCGACGCGGAAGCTCGATGAGCCGGGCTCCGACCTGCGGCCGCTCCTCGACATCCTCGTCGAGGTCACGCCGCCGCCGTCGTACACGCCGGACCACCCGCTCCAGCTGCTCGTGACGAACCTGTCGGCCAACGAGTACGTCGGGCGGATGGCGGTCGGGCGGATCTGGAACGGGACGATCCGGACCGGCCAGCGGATCACGGTCCAGCGCGAGGAGGCCGACGACACAGCCGGGACCGTGGAGCCGGGCCGGATCGTCACCCTCAGCGGTACCGTGACCGCCCTCCAGACGGCGCACGGGATCGAGCGGATCGACATCGCCGAGGCGGGACCGGGCGACATCGTGTCGGTGGCGGGGCTTCCGGAGGTGACGATCGGCGACACGCTGACCGATCCGGCCGATCCGCGGCCGCTGCCGCGCCTCGACGTCGACGCTCCGACGCTCAGCATGACGTTCGGGGTGAATACCTCGCCGCTCTCGGGACGCGAGGGGAAGTACGTGACGTCGCGCCAGATCAAGGCCCGGCTCGACCGCGAGACGCTCGGCAACGTCTCGATCGAGGTCCGCCCGACCGAGAGCGGCGACACGTTCGAGGTCCGCGGCCGGGGCGAGCTCCAGCTCGCCGTGCTCCTCGAGCAGATGCGGCGCGAGGGGTTCGAGATCACCGCCTCGCGGCCCGGAGGTGCTCTTGCGGACGATCGACGGCCAGACCCAGGAGCCGTACGAGCGGATCACGATCGACATCCCGCCCGACTACATCGGCGCGGTCCAGGAGGCGCTCGCGGACCGCAAGGGCCGCCTCGAGCAGATGACGACCGATGCGGACGGGCGCGTCCGGATGGAGTTCGTGCTGCCGGTCCGCGGGCTCATCGGCTACCGCGGGCAGCTCCTGACCGACACGCGTGGGACGGCGCTGCTCCACCAGATCGGCGAGGGCTACGGGCCGTGGGCGGGCGAGGTGACCCATCGAACGAACGGCGTCCTCGTCGCCGACCGGAGCGGAACGTCGAACGCCTACGGGCTGTTCAACCTCGAGGAACGGGGCGAGCTGTTCATCGGTGCCGGCGTCGAGGTCTACGAGGGGATGATCGTCGGCGAGTGCTCGCGATCGGGCGACATGAACGTCAACGCGACGAAGACCAAGCAGCTGACGAACATCCGGACCCACTCCCACGATGAGTCGCTCCGCCTCACGCCGCCGCGGCCGCTCACCCTCGAGTCGGCGCTCGAGTTCATCGCGGCCGACGAGCTGGTCGAGATCACGCCGGCCTCGATCCGCCTCCGGAAGCGGGCGCTGTCGGAGCACGACCGGCGCCGCGAGAAGGGCCGCCAGGAGGACCTGCGCCGAGCGCGACCGAGGCGTGGAGCCGGTCGTCAGCTCAAGCCGCGTTCCGCGCCTGGTTTCGCCAGCCGATTCATCGCCCGACGTGCATATGCGGCGTGCGCTGCACCGCCAATCGCCGAAATCCGGCCAAGTCGGTCGAGTTCTGCACGTGGGACGTGCCAAAGAGCCCGTTGGGACGTACCGCTCGTCGCTTGTGCACGCCGCCACGACGAATCGAACGCGAGGCGACCCTAGCCGCGCCGGCCGGCGCGTCTCGTAGAGGCACATCGCGCGGCCGCTCTTCTCCCAGACGAACTCGCGCATCGTCTGGTGGACCTTCTCGGCGACACGGCGTGAGCGCGAGATTCTCGGGGGCGACGATCGACACGACGCGACTGAACCCGAACGCGCCCAGGACGAGGTCGCGGCAGGCGACAGCGGCCTCGGTGGCGTAGCCGTGGCCCCATTCACGCCGAACGATGTGATAGCCGATCTCCGGCACGAGCTCGCCCTCGACCGGCTGGAGCATCGGACCGCAGTCGCCGAGGAAGGCGCCATCGACGGTCCGCTCGACCGCCCAAAGCCCGAAGCCGCTCCGTCGTAGCTGTCGCGGGCCCAGGCGATCCACGCCTCGGTCTCGGCTGGCGATTTCGGCGCCGGATAATGCTCCATCGCGATCGGGTCGCCGAGGACGCCGAGCAGCGCGTCGACGTCGTCGAACGTGAGCTCGCGAAGCGTCAGACGGTCGGTCCGAGCGATGATCGGCAGGGCAGGTGCCACGGCGCAGCCTAGCGCGCCCCCTTGCGGCGGCTGCCCTCGATGGTCCGGCTGTGCCACAGGCGGACGAGGACGAATGCCCACATCCGGAACGGCCGCCACGCGTCGGCGATAGCCATCAGCTGCGCCTCATCGGGCTGGGCCTTGAGGTCGTAGGCGGCCCGGATGGCGGTGCGTGTCCGAGGATCGGACACTGGAACTGCGTCGGCGAGGCCGGCGCCCCGCAACAGAACGTGCCCGGCAGACCACTCGCCGATGCCGCGGATCTCCTGAAGACCGGCCAATGCCTCGTCGTATGGCTGCGCCCGTAGTCGCGCTGCGTCGAGACGGCCCTCGAGCGCGGCTCGGGCAACCTCGTGCAGACGACGGAGCTTCTCGTCGGTGAGCCCGTGTGCGTGGCTGACGTCGGTGAGGCTCTGCGGCAGGGCAAACGCGTCGAGGCGCTGCCCACCGATCTCGAGCAATTCTCCGTGTTCCTTGGCCAGTGCCGTTTTGATCGTCGCCGCCTGTCGCATCGAGATCCGCTGCCCGATGACGGCCTGGACGGCGGCTTCGTACGGCGAATAGAAACAGACGGGTCGCAGATGATCGAACTCGGCCTGGAACCGGCCGATGACGGGATCACGTTGCCCGACCTCCTCCCAGCCGGTCCCGTCGTGGTCGAGGGACAAGGTTCGTGCAACCTGCGCGCGGACGGCGTCGATCGCGACGTCCGGCGAAGAAACCTTCGCCTCCCCGCGGATCTGCCCGCCGCCCTGCCAGACTACAGCCGCCGCGGAGCCCGCCCAACCGTCGACGGGAAAGGCCATCGTCAATCGCGAGTCATCGCTTGCGAACGTGCCGCCGGCGGGGGTGAAGCCACCGAGGAACCGCTGGGACGCGGCGAGACTGAACGTGCCCTGGGGTTCGATCACGAACTCGGTCATCGGCCGAAGGATCGCACTGCGGCGAATCCGCTGCCGAGCGAGATCGGCCGTCGCTGCAAGCCCGCGGCGTACAATCGCGGCCCATGGCGATCTACCTCGATCACGCCGCCACGACGCCGCTGCGCCGCGAGGCGCTCGACGCGATGCTCCCGTTCCTGACCGAGCAGTTCGGGAATCCGTCGTCCGCCCACGCGTTCGGCCGCAAGGCCCGGGCTGCCCTCGACGAGGCCCACGAGCGCGTCGCGACACGCCTCCACGCCGAACCGCGCGAGATCATCTTCACGTCGGGCGGCACCGAGGCCAACAACCTCGCGATCAAGGGCGCCGCCTGGGCGGGCAAGGCGCGCGGCCACCGGATCGTGACGTCGCCCGTGGAGCACCACGCCGTCGGTCACACCCTCAAGTACCTCGAGCGGTTCGGCTTCGAGGTCGTCGAGGTCGCCGTCGACCGCTACGGGCGGATCGACCCGAACGAGCTGGATGCGGCGATCACCGACAAGACGATCCTCGTCTCCGTCATGCTCGCGAACAACGAGGTCGGCACCGTCCAGCGAATCGCCGAGATCGCTCGGCGGGTGCACGCGCACAAGGGCGTCCTCATGGCGGTCGACGCCGTCCAGGGCGCGCCGTACATCGATCTCGACGTCGAGGCGCTCGGCGTGGACATGCTCTCGATCGCCGCCCACAAGTTCGAGGGGCCGAAGGGCGTCGGCGTCCTGTATCTCCGACACGGCACGCACATCCTCGCCCAGCAGCAGGGCGGCGAGCAGGAGCGGCACCGGCGGGCCGGAACGGAGAACGTCGCCGGGGCCGTCGGGCTCGCGGCGGCGTATGACCTCTCGTGCGAGGAGCGACCGGAGACCGTCAAGCGCCTGCGCCGGCAGCGCGACCGGCTCAAGGAGGCCGTCCTTGCGGTCGAGGGCGCCGAGCTGACGGGTCATCCGAAGGAGCGCCTGCCGGGCCTCCTCTCGATCATCGCCCGTGACACCGACGGCGCGTCGGTGACGCTGTCGCTCGACCTCGAGGGGATCGCCTGTTCGGTCGGTTCGGCGTGCACGACGGGTTCGACCGAGGTGTCGCACGTGCTGTCGGCGATGGGCTACCCGGACGAGGAGGCGCGCGGGGCGCTGCGGCTGTCCCTCGGCCGGACGACGACCGATGCCGAGATCGACACGGCCTGCGAGGTCGTGCCGCGGGTCCTCGCCTCGATGCGCCAGGGATCCGCGGCTGTTGCGGCCGATCCGCTCGGCCAGGGCGTGGGCGTGTGAGCCGGATCCTCGTGGCGATGTCGGGGGGCGTCGACTCGTCCGTCGCGGCCGCGCTCGTCGCCGAGCAGGGCCATGACGTCGTCGGCGTCTGGATGCGGCTTCACGACGTCGCGGACTCGTACTCGGAGTTCAAGAAGAGCTGCTGCTCGCTGGACGCGGCGGACGACGCGCGTCGGGTCGCCGGTCAGCTCGGGATCCCGTTCTACGTCATGAACCTGGAGCGCGAGTTCGATGCCGGCGTCCTCCAGCCGTTCCTCGACGCGTACCTCGACGGCCGGACGCCGAGCCCGTGCGTCGACTGCAACACGTACGTCAAGTTCGGGGCGCTGCTCGGTCGGGCGCGTCACCTCTACGACTGCGACGCGGTGGCGACCGGCCACTACGCGCGGCGGGTCGTCGGCGACGACGGCACGGTGCGGCTGGCCCGCGCCCGTGACGCCGACAAGGACCAGACGTACTTCCTGTACGGGCTCCGCCAGGACCAGCTCGAGCACGCCCGGTTCCCGCTCGGCGAGCTGACCAAGCCCGAGGTCCGGTCGGTCGCCCGCTCGCTCGATCTCGTGACCGCCGACAAGCCCGAGAGCCAGGAGATCTGCTTCGTCCCCGGCGGCGACTACCGCGAGGCGCTCCGGGATCGGGCTGGCTGGCGGCCCGAGCCGGGGCCGCTGCTCGATGTCGGCGGCGACAGGGTGGGGGAGCACCGCGGGTCGGCGGCCTACACCGTCGGCCAGCGGCAGGGACTCGGGGTCGCGCTCGGCGAGCCCCGATACGTCAGCCGCATCGATCCGCTCAGCAACACGATCCAGCTCGGCCGCCGGGAGGATCTCGAGACGACGACGATTCCTCTCGAGCGCGTCAGCTTCGTCGCCGGTGGCCCGCCGGCCGCTCCCGACGGAACCTTCCGCGCCGAGGCCCGGATCCGCCACCGCGCGACGCCGATCCCGGCCACGATTCGCCCCGCGACACCAGCCGAACCGGCCCGCGGCGGCCGCTGGATCGTCGAGACCGACGAGCCCGTGTGGGCCGCCGCGCCCGGCCAGGCGTGCGTCCTGTACGACGGCGAGATCGTCCTCGGTGGTGGCCGGATCGCTCGTCCCGGCGCCGACGCGCCCGAGCTACGGGCAAGCGCCTGATGATCGGCCCAGCGCCGATCCTCGCCTTCCTCGTCGGCCTCTTTCACACCAGCCTGTACGTCCTCGTTCGCGGCTCCGCGGGCGGCCAGCTGCCGCTCCTCCTGGTCGCCGCGGTCCTCGGGGCGTGGGCGGGCGACGCCGTCGGGGCGCGTCTCGGGATCGACGTCCTCAGGATCGGTGACTTCCGGCTGCTCTCCGCGTCGGTGGTGGCGTGGGTCGGGATCGCCTTCGTCTCGATCGTCGCGATCCTCGGCCCGACGCGCAGGAAGGCAGGCCCGTGAGCGACAACGATTCCCTCATCGCACGCCTGGGCCAGGCAGCCGAAGCCGTGACCGGCGACGATCAGCGCGCCACCACGTTCGCCCGGGGCCTGATCCTGGGAGCGCTCGTCGGAGCCGCGATCGCCGGCTCGACGATCTGGCAGCGGCGCCGTCAGGCCCGCCCGGGACTACCGGCGCCTGGTTCGCAGCGCGATCGGCCGACCGGCGGTCTGTAAGCCTCAGCGCGCGAGCAGCACCGCAACGAGGGCCACGACGGCCGGCACGGTCTGGACGAACAGGATCCGGCGATTGACCGTCGCCGCGCCATAGATGCCGGCGATGGCAACCGCCCCAAGGAAGAACAGCTTCACCTGGAAGCCCACCGGATCGGGCGCGATCACGCCCCAGGCAAGGCCCGCGGCGAGAATGCCGTTGTAGAGGCCCTGGTTCGCGGCCAGCGTCGCGGACTGATCGGCGAAGGCCTGGTCGGTCCCGAACGAGCGGCGACCCCGCTCCGTCCGCCACAGGAACATCTCGAGCACGAGGATGTAGACGTGGATCGCCGCGACGGCCAGGACAAGAATGTTGGCAATGACGGCCATCGGGACTCCCTCAGGGCGGTCGTCGCCGGACTGTAGCAGGCAGCCGTTGATCGATCCGACCGGCCGCGGAAGACGCCCCGGTCCGTAGATCGCCCGTTCGGTACCATTGCGGCCGATGCCGAGTCCGCCCGTCACCCACGACGCAAGGATCAAGCCGCTGTCCTCGGCCGAGATCCGCCGGCGGTTTCTCGACTACTTCGAGGAGCGCGGTCACACGATCGTGCCCAGCGCGAGCCTCGTTCCGGCGGGCGACCAGACGCTCCTCTTCACGAACTCGGGCATGGTCCAGTTCAAGGACGTCTTCACCGGCGCCGAGAAGCGCTCCTACAACCGGGCCGTCGACTACCAGCGCGTCCTGCGCGTCGCCGGCAAGCACAACGACTTCGAGGAAGTCGGCCGGACGCCGCGGCATCACACGTTCTTCGAGATGCTCGGCAACTGGAGCTTCGGCGACTACTTCAAGCGCGACGCGATCCACTGGGCATGGGGCTTCCTGACCAAGGATCTCGGGATCCCGCCGGAACGGCTGGCCGCGACGACCTACACCGACGACGAGGTCGCCTGGAACGTCTGGCGCGACGAGATCGGGCTGCCCCCGGAGCGGATGGCGAAGTGGGGCAACGTCGACGCCGGCGACGACAAGAACTTCTGGCGGATGGCCGAGACGGGCCCGTGCGGGCCGTGCAGCGAGATCCACTTCGACCGCGGCGTGCAGTTCTCGGAGGGGCCGCACTGCATCCCGGACCACAGCGAGACGTGCCCCCGCTGGCTCGAGATCTGGAACCTCGTCTTCATGGAGTTCGACCAGCGGCCGGACGGCCGCCACCCGCTGCCGTTCACCAGCGTCGACACCGGCCTCGGACTCGAACGCCTGGCCAGCGTCCTGCAGCAGGTCCCGACGAACTACGACATCGACATCTTCCAGCCGATCCACGCCCGGATGCGCGAGCTGCTGGGCCACGACCCCGACGCCTTCGAGGCCGAGCGCTTCAGCTACCAGGTGATCGCGGACCACTCGCGGGCCGTGACGTTCCTCGTCGCCGACGGCGTCCTGCCGTCGAACGAGGGCCGCGGCTACGTCCTCCGCCGGATCCTTCGCCGCGCCGTCCGCCACGGCAGGCTGCTCGGGCGCCGCGAGCCGTTCATGGCGGAGACCGCCACGGTCGTCATCGACACGATGGGCGACGCCTACCCGCACCTGCTCGAGCGCCGGGACGAGATCCTCGCGGCGATCGGGCGGGAGGAGGCGCAGTTCGGCCGGACGCTCGACGCGGGCACGAAGCTGCTCGAAGAAGCTCTCGCCGGGATCGCGGCCACGGAGCGGACGATCGGCCGCCGCGCCGAGGACCTGCCGCCGGACGCGCCGGTCCTGCCGGGCGACGTCGCCTTCAAGCTCCACGACACGTTCGGGTTTCCCGTTCGACCTGACAGTCGAGCTGGCCGCCGAATACGGGGTCCGGGTCGATCGCGAGGGGTTCGAGGCGGCCCTTGCTGAGCAGCGGGAGCGGAGTCGGAGCGGCAAGAAGGCGGAATTGTCCAAGCAGGCCGAGACCGCCGCGCTCTACGGCGCGATCCACGCTCGGGCGGGCGACACGCAGTTCCTGGGCTACGAGGGCACGGAGGCGCAGGGCCGGGTCGTCGCGATCGTCCGTGACGGCATCGAGTTCGACGAGCTGACCGGCCAGGGCGAGGCGGAGGTCGTGCTCGATCGGACGCCGTTCTACGCCGAGGGCGGCGGCCAGATCGGCGACCGCGGCGAGCTCCGCGAGGCCGGTGGCGGGTCGCCGTTGTTCGCCGTGAACGACACCCAGCGGCCGCTCGGCGGGCTGATCGTCCATCGCGGGACCCTTCACGGGCGGCTCCGGGTCGGCGAGACGGTCGACGCCGTCGTCGACGCCGAGCGGCGCGCCCACACGATGCGCAACCACACGGGGACGCATCTGCTCCATCGGGCGCTGCGCAATGTCGTCGGCGAGGGCGCCCGCCAGGCGGGCTCCCTCGTGACCCCGGATTACCTCCGGTTCGACTTTCCCCTGGATCGGGGACTGGAGCGGGACGAGCTGTCGGCGATCGAGGCGGAGGTGCGGCGCGTCATCCGCGACGACCGAACCGTCACGCCCAGCTTCATGACGATGCAGGAGGCCATCGCTGCCGGCGCCGACGCGTTCTTCGACGAGAAGTACGGCGAGACGGTTCGCACCGTCCGGGTCGAGGGCTACAGCCACGAGCTGTGCGGCGGGACGCACTGCCGCGCGACCGGCCAGATCGGCAGCTTCGTCATCACCGGCGAGCGATCGATCGGCTCGGGGATGCGGCGGATCGAGGCGCTGACGGGTGCCGGGGCGGACGCCTGGCTCGACGCGCGGCTTGCGACACTCGAAGCTGCGACTGAAACCGCCGGCGCTCAGTCGGCCGAGGCCCTTCCCGACCGGATCCGGGCGCTCCAGGACGAGCTTCGCGAGACACGACGGCGGCTGAAGGCGGGCGGGGGAGCGGGGCTGCCCGAAGCCGGGCGAGCTCGTCGCGGCGTCCCAGGAGGTGGCCCCCGGCGTGAGCCTCGTCAGCTTCGCCGGGCCGTACGAATCGATCGACGCGCTGAAGGCCGCCGCCAAGGATGTCCGCGGGGTGTTCGACTCGGGCGTCATCGCCCTCGGCCTCGACGCGGACGAGCCGCAGATCTTCGTGACGGTCAGCGACGACCTCGTCGGCCGCGGGATCTCGGCCGGAGATCTCGTCCGTGAGGCGGTCGCCGCGATCGATGGCCGCGGCGGCGGCCGGCCGGAAATGGCCCAGGGCAAGGGCTCGCGCCGCGAGGGTCTGCCCGATGGACTTGCAGCGATCGCCTCGGCCGTTCGCGCCCGAGCCGAAGCGAACGCCTGAATGGCCTTCTGGCGGAAGATCCTCCAGCGGGACGGCGGCGAGTCGCTCGCGATCTGCACGGCACTCGACATCGGGACCGAGTTCGCCAAGGCGCTCGTCTTCGAGATCGGCGATGACGGCCACGGCACGGTTCGCGGCGTCGGGCGGAAGCGCCAGGGCCTCAGCCACATGCAGTCCGGCACGGTCGCGGACATCGCCGCGGTCGTCGACAACTGCGCGGTCGCCCTCCAGGAGGCCGAGGAGATGGCCGGCTTCCGGCCGAGCCAGGTCGTCGTCGGGATCGCCGGCGAGCTCGTCAAGGGCTTCACGACGACCCACAGCCAGGAGCGCAAGAAGCCGGACCAGCCGATCAGCGAGTCCGAGCTCCAGAAGCTCATCGACTTCGTCCAGCGCGAAGCTCTCCGGGAAGCCGAGCGCTCGATCACCTGGGAGACCGGCCTCCCGAACGTCGACGTCCGGCTCGTCCACGCCGCCGTCGTCGGGGCCGCGATCGACGGCTACGCGCTTACGAACCCCGTCGGGTTCCAGGGACGACACGTGAAGATCGGGATCTTCAATGCGTTCGCCCCGCTCGTCCACCTCGGCGCGCTGCAGAGCGTCACGTCGCAGCTGGATCTCGAGCTCCTCGAGGTCGTGGCCGAGCCGTACGCCGTCGCCCGCGTCCTCGGCTCCGAGTCGATCCGCCAGGCCGGTGCCCTGTTCGTCGACGTCGGCGGCGGGACGACCGACGTCGCCCTGGTCCGATCCGGCGGCATCGAGGGCACGCGGATGTTCGCGCTCGGCGGGCGCGCCTTCACGAAGTCCCTGGCCGATCGGCTCGATCTGCCGTTCCCGCGCGCCGAATCGGCGAAGGTCGACTACGCCCGGGGCCTCAGCGTCGAGCGACGCGACGAGATCGCCAAGATCGTCGCCGACGACGTCGAGGTCTGGGCCGCTGGGGTCGAGCTCGTCATGGAGGAGCTCGGCGGCGGCGACCTGCTGCCGAGCCGGATCTACATCTGCGGCGGCGGCTCGCGGCTCCCGGAGATCCGCGAGGCGATCGCCAGCGAGCGCTTCTGGAAGCGCCTCTCGTTCGCCCGGCCGCCGGAGGTCGTCGTGATGGCGCCCGACCAGATCGAGACGATCTCCGACGCGACGAACCTCCTCGTCGACCAGCAGGACGTGACGCCGCTCGGCCTTGCCTACCAGGCGATCGAGCTCCAGACGACCGAAGATCCGCTCGACGCCGCCCTCCGCCGGGTCCTCCGCGCCATGAAGGTCTAGTCTACGATCGATGGCGACCGGCACCGTCTATCTCGACGTCGACGACGAAATCACCTCCGCGGCCGCCCGCATCCGCGGGTCCGAGGCGACGAAGGTCGCCCTCGTCGTGCCATACGGCTCGCGGATCGCGACGTCGCGGATGAACTTCCGCCTCCTGTCGCGCGAGGCGGTGGTCAACAATCGGCGGCTGTCGATCGTCGCGACCGATCCGGCGACGCGGGCCCTCGCGGCATCGGCCGGTCTGCCGGTATTCGCGAGCGTCGCCGAATGGGACGCGGCTGCCGCCGGGACGTCGGGTCGGTCGGCATCCGACGGCGCGCAGGCGGCGACGACCGCACCGACCACACGGCGACGTCCGCAGCGTCCGCGTCGGCGGCCGCGCTCGCGGCCACGGCCATCGCCGCGGACGCCGCGACCAGCACGCCGGTCGTAACAACCGCAACATCGCGCCGAAAGGCCGCGAAATCCGTCGCGCCGGAGCAGGCGACGCTGCCCCTGGCACGCTGCTCCGACGATCGCGGTCGCAAGCCCTGCCGTACCGCGGTCTCCGTCGTCCGTCGCCGGCACCGGCCGGTTCGCCGGTAGCGTCGGCCCCAAGTCGCATCGCCGTCGTCAGGAGCCGGTCGATGCCGCGGATCGGCGCCCCGGCCCTCGTCATCGCCGCCGCCGCGGTGCTCGCCCTCGTCGTGGCCGGCGTCGGCGCGTTCCTCTTCCTGCCCTCGGCCGAGATCGTCGTGACGCCCCGCCCGGAGAGCATCGGCCCGATCGCCCTCGTCGTCCGGGCGGATCCGGACATCACCTCCCCGAACGCCGCGGAGAACCTCGTCCCGGCCCAGCGCCTGGAGGTGCCGGTCTCCGCGTCGGATACGTTCCCCGCCACCGACAAGCGGGTCGAGGAGGAACAGGCCACCGGCGAGGTCGTGTTCCAGAGCTACAACTCGGGGGCCGAGAACACGATCGCCAAGGGGAGCATCGTCTCGACCGAGGGCGGCATCGCCTTCGCAGACGAGGGCGACGGTCACGCTGCCGAAGGCGGAGGTGATCTTCGGGACGCCGATCGAGATCCGGCCATCGTCCGAGTCGGTCGGTGTCGTCGCGGTCAAGGCCGGAACCGCGGGCAACGTCCCGACGAACGCGATCACGGTCGTGCCGCGCGGCGAGGACCCGCACGTTGACCAAGGTCCGGAACCCCAACCCGACGGCCGGCGGGGTCCACGAGGAGTTCCCACGGATCGGCCAGGAGGATGTCGACGCGGCCATGGTGGCCCTCCAGGCGAAGCTCGCCGACGCGTTCGAGGCCGCCGTTGCCGATGGCGCGGGCGCCCCGGCGAACGCCACGGTCTTCGCCGAGACGGCGGAGCTTGGCGATTCGACGCCGACGGTCGATCCGGCCACGCTCGTCGGCAAGGAGGTCGCGACCGTTCGAGCTCGGGCTAACGGCGCACGGGACGGTGATCGCGGTCGATGCCTCGCCGGTCATCGAGCATCGCCGAGACGCGGCTCCTCTCGAACGTCGGCGCCGACCACCGCCTCGTCGAGGGCTCGGTCGAGATCACGCCGGGCGATCCGACCGTGACGGGCGGCGAGGTCTCGTTCCCGGTGACCGCCAAGGCGCGACGCGTCCCGATCCTCGACCCGGCGGAGCTGCTGCGCCTCGATCAAGGGTCGAACCGTCGACGAGGCGCGCTCGATCCTCGGCCAATTCGGCGACGTCGTGATCACCCCGTGGCCCGAGTGGGTCACGACGATCCCGGGCATCGAGTCGCGGGTCACGATCGAGATCGTCGGGCCAGACCGACGGGTCGCCTGACGGCTCTCCGTCGCCGTCCGGCGTCGGTGCGGCCCTCGACTCGCCTCGGCCCACCGTGACGACGCAAGACCGTCCGACCGGCGCGCCGATCCTGCCGCGAGCGGCCTGCCGGTCGCAAGCCCCGCACCGTGACGCGGATTCTCGGGGCGGATCTCGGCGAGCGGCGGATCGGGCTGGCGGTGGCGGATCGCGACGGAGGGCTGGCGACGGCCCTCGTCACCCTCCGCCGCTCGACGCCGGCCGCAGGACGCGGCCGCGATCGCCCGGATCGCGATGGAGCAGGACGCGGACGAGCTCGTCGTCGGGCTGCCGCTTCACGCGTCCGGCGCGGCCGGAACGCAGGCCGAGATCACCCGCGACTGGGTCGCTGCGCTCGAACCGCTCGTTGGCGTCACAATTACCCTGCGCGACGAGCGCCTGTCGAGCCACCTCGCGGAGGCGCGCGTCGGCCCGATGAAGCGGGGACGCTCCGGCGGCCCACCGAGCAGGACCCAGCGCGACGCCCACCGTGGCCGGGTCGATCGCGAAGCGGCGGCGATCATCCTCCAGGATGAGCTCGATGCCCGCGCCGCCAAGGCGGCGAACCCGGCGAACCACGCGAACCCGGCGAACCACGCGAACCCGGCGACCCAGGCGGACGGGGGACCAAGCACTGACGACGACATGGAGACCACACGATGACCCTCCGCTCCGGCGGACGCCCCCGGGACGCACGGCAGGCCCACCCGATCGCCGAGGACACGCGCGAGGAGCCGTGGGAGCCGGAGTACCGGCGACCGCCCGGGAACGGGCACGGATCGAACGGCGGGGGATACGGGCGGCGCGGCCGCGAGCGGCGGCGGGCACGGTGGCCTGCTCAGGTTCCTGCTGTTCGCCGCTGATCCTTGCCGCGATCGTGCTGGCGGCGCTGGTCACGGTTCTCCGACCCGTCGTCCGGGGCGCCGTGATCGGCTGGGCGGCCGATAACCCCGGCGCCCTCGGCATGCCGTTCGTCGCCGACCTCGTCCGGGAGGACCTCGGCAAGAAGCTCACGGATCCGGCATCGGACGACACCGAGCAGGTGGCCGTTCGTCATCGGCTCGGGCGAGAGTGCCACGACGATCGCGGCGAAGCTCGAGGAGGAGGGCTTCCTCAAGGACCGCCGCGCGTTCGTCTACATCGCCGTCCAGCGCGACCTCACCGCCAAGCTCAAGTCGGGCGAGTTCATCCTCCGCCGCTCGATGACGCCCGATGAGATCGTCGACCGCGCTCCTGGCGCCGCCGGCCGTCCCGTACGTCGAGATCAAGCTCCGGACCGGCCTCCGCCTCGAGCAGGTGACGGCCCTGCTCCAGACCATCGACGGCCTGAAGATGGATCCGCGCGAGTTCTACGATCTCGCGTCGCACCCGACCCCCGAGCTTCTCGCCGACTACGAATGGCTGGAGCTCCCGGACGGCGCCTCGCTCCAGGGCTACCTCTGGCCGGCGACGTATCGCGTCCTGCCCGACACGACCGGCGAGGAGCTGGTTCGGCTCATGCTCGACCGCTTCCAAGGCGCGATCGAGGGCCGGATGAACGTTCCCGGCCGAGCGCGGGATGTCGTTCCGCGAGGTGCTGTCACTCGCGTCGCTCGTCGAGCGGGAGGCGATCCTCGACGAGGAGCGAGCGCTGATCGCCGGCGTCTACCAGAACCGGCTCGACGGGAAGCTCGGGCCACCGGCTGCTCCAGGCGGACCCGACCGTCATCTACGCGCTACGACACGGTGAAGCTCGCCGAGCGGGAATTCGAAAGCTGGCGCGAGTACGTCTTCTGGGACGTCCCGAAAGACATCGGCATGGCGGATATCACCCTGCCCGAGGACCTCCAGGGCTACCAGACCTATCAGACCGAAGGGCTCATCCCCGGCCCGATCTGTACGCCGACCCTCGCCTCGATCGACGCCGCGCTCGCTCCCGACACGGCGGAGGGCTACGTCTTCTTCCTGGCGAAGAACGACGGATCCGACGGCCATGCCTTCGCCAGGAACCAGGCCGAGCACGATGCCAACCGCGAGAAGTACGGCTACTGATGGCCGACAGCACAGCAGCACTGCCGAGCCCGGCTGACTTCGCGGCGCCGCCGAACGCCGAAGACCACGCCCGTTGGGCCGAGGCGGACCGGGCCGCTCGGCCGGCCCGGCTCGCCCGACTCCGGGCCAGGTTCGCCGCGCACAACGTCGAGGCCTACTTCGGAGTCCGTCGCGAGAACACGCGCTACGTCACCGGCTTCGTGCTGGGCGAAGGCGAGGAGAAGGTCGCCGGCCACTCCGGCCAGTTCCTCGTCGGTGGCAGCGAGGTCGTCGTCCTCGCCGACTCGCGCTACACGATCCAGGCCGGGCGCGAGGCGACTGGCGCCAGGATCGAGGACGCGGGCTACGACCTGCCGGCGAAGTGGGCGTCGCTCGTGGCATCCGTCGGCGCGAAGCGGGTCGCCGTCGAGGCGGGCTTCGTGCCTCACGCGCTCTGGCGCCGCCTCGAGGAGGCCGCGCCGGGCGTGGAGCTCGTCCCGGTCGAGGGCTGGATCGAGGCGGATCGTGAGATCAAGGAGCCGGCCGAGGTCGAGCGGATCGCGGCCGCGTGCGCGGTCGCCGACCGGGCGCTCGCGTCGCTCCTGCCCCGGATCAAGCCGGGCGCGACCGAGGCAGCCCTCGCGCTCGAGCTGGAGTGGCTCCTCCGAACGGGCGGCGCGGAGGCGGTCGCCTTCGACCCGACCTGTCTCGCCGGACCGCAGGCGGCATTGCCGCACGGATCGCCGGGTGACGCGCCGATGGCGAGCGGTTCGGTCGTGCTGTTCGACTTCGGGGCGCAGGTCGCCGGGTATCGGAGCGACATGACGCGGACGCTCTTCGTCGGCGAGCCATCGGAGCGGGACGCTGCGGTCTACAAGCTCGTGGCCGCAGGCGCAGGCCGCCGCGATCGCGCAGCTTGAGGCGTCCGTCGGCGGGGAGCTGGAAGTGCCGTCCGGCCGTGACCTCGACGCCCTCGCCCGGGCGCTGATCGAGGCAGACGGTCGCTGGCCGGCGTTCGGCCACGGACTGGGTCATGGGATCGGGCTCGCGACCCACGAACGGCCGTCGCTCAGTCGCTCTGCGACCGATGCCCGGCTGCCGTCGCCGACGGTCTTCTCGGTGGAGCCCGGGATCTACCTCGAGGGCGAGACGGGCGTCCGGATCGAGGATCTCGTGCTCCTCGACGCCAGCGCCGGCAGGGTGGAGCGCCTGACGCTCTTCCCGCGGGAGCCCCTCGTCGTCGGCTTATTGCCGAACGAATGAAAGAAAGGCCCCGCCGGTCGTCCCGACGGGGCCTCTCGCTTCGACCGCCTACTGCACCGGCATGAAGGGCGGTAGCTTGAAGTTGCCCTTGCCACGGGCGCCGTTGATGTCCGACGTGCTCATCGCGTACTGGAGCGTGGCATACGCCACGCCGTCCGAGTTCACGGCGAGTGCGTCGTCGTTGTTATTGGCATACGTGTCGCAGGCGAGGTGGTAGCAGGGGTCGTACTGCTGGCCTGCCGTGCCACCCCAGATCGCGGCCTCCGCCGCGGTCTTGATGCCCTCGGCGCCGGTGAACAGCCCGCCCGACGGGATGCCGTTCGCGATGAACGGACCGTAGTCAGACCGGCCGCTGAAGTCGGTCCCCTTGAATGGCTCGCCGACACTGTCGAAGTACCGCTCGAAGGTCTTCTCGATCTGCGCCGAGCCCGCGGGGCCCGCCGGAGCGCCGACACCATCGGAGTCGTCACCGTCGTAGATGAAGAAGACGTGGTTCGGCGAACCGACCATGTCGAAATTGAGGTAGAGGGCGATCTTGTCCCGCTCGGCCTGGCTCAGGCCAGTCACGTAGGCGGTCGAGCCGACGAGGCCGGCTTCCTCCGCGCCCCACCAGGCGAAGCGGAGCTTGTTGCGGGGCTTGACCTTCGCCAGCTGCTCGGCGGTCTCGAGGATCGCGGCCGAGCCGGAGCCATTGTCGTTGATCCCGGGTCCGGCGATGACCGAGTCGAGGTGGGCGCCGGCCATCACGACGTTGTTGGCATCGCCGCTCTTCGACTCCGCCAGCACGTTATCGATCGTGATGTTCTGCGCCGGTGGGACGTTGATGCGCGCGGTCGAGCCTGCTGCGGCGAGGGCCGCGCCGTTGACGAACGACGCGCCGACGACGGGGATGGTGAGCGCGGACGGCGCCGGCGGCGGAGCCGTGGCGTTGCCCACGATGAGGGCTTCGCGCAGCGGCGTGTCGCCCTGGTTGAAAATGATGACGCCGCTCGGCCCCAGCGGCCTGGGCGTTGTACGCCTTCAGGGCGAAGCTGCAACCGCCGCGCTGGATCAGCGCGATCGCGCCCGCCGGGAAGCCGGCGAAGTCGTCGACACCGGCGGGATCCGGAGTGAGCGGGGCGCCAACGAACGCTTCGGTGAACGCTCCGTCGCACCCGCTCGTGTTCGCTCGCGGCGGGGTGAGGTTGATGTCGATAGCCACGACGGTGGCGGTGATATCCCCGGAACCGGATGAGGTGAATGCCCCGGTTTCGTACGTGGCCGCCACCGGCGTCAACTGCCGCAGCGAGGACGGCGGGACGAAAACGAACGGGAAGCTGTTGAGCGTGACGTTATAGCCGGCGGCCGTCATCCGCTCGACGACGTAGTCGACGCTGTCCTCGTAGCCCGGCGTGCCCGCCGCCCGAGTCCCGCCATTGTCGTCCGCGATCTCCTGGAGCGCGGCCTGGTGCTCGCGGACTCCCTCGAGCGTCACGCACTCGAGCAATTTCTTGAGGTTGTCGTTGGTGCGCGACGCGCAGACCTTCTGTGTCGGCGGTGCGGCCACGACGGCCGGTGCCCAGGCCATCGTGGCAATCAGGATCACGATTGCGCCGAACACGACTCTACGGGATCGTTGCGACATTCGGTGCTCCTCCTGCACTGGCGTCCGACCTCCCGTCGGCGGATGGACGCAAAGCCGCCGACTACATCCCCGTGGAAATCAAAGTATCGCGGTCCCGGCGAGGCCCTGCCGAGTCGACTCGGCGCGATCTCACCTCGCGTGTTGCCTCCGCGCACCGGGTGTTGCGCGACCATTCCGATACTTCAGGCGTCGGCGCGCCGTACCGGCTTGGCGGCGCCTGTCGGCTACAATCGGCGCTCAGACACGCGAACGACAGCCAACGGATAGGCGCGCCCAGTCGGGCGCCCCAAGGCAGGCGCCCGGCCGACTCCAGGAGCCCACCACCGACATGATCAGCACCGGCGACCTGCGCAAGGGCGTCGCCATCGAGCTCGACGGCGAGCTCTGGCAGATCCTCGACTACCATCACATCAAGATGGGTCGCGGATCGGCCCAGGTGCGGATCACGCTCCGCAACATCAAGCGCGGCCAGACGGTCGAGCGGTCGTTCCAGGCAGGGACGAAGTGGCCACGCGCATCGATGGAGAAGCGCCCCGTCCAGTTCCTGTACCGCGACGGCGACGACTTCCACTTCATGGACAACGACACGTACGACCAGTTCGTGCTGACGTCGGCCCAGCTCGGCGAGGCCGCCCAGTACATGAAGGACGGGATGACCCTCGATCGGACGAGCTACCAGGGCGAGACGATCGGCGTCGAGCTGCCCGTGACCGTCGACCTCCAGGTGACCGAGACCGAGCCGGGCTTCGCCGGAGACACGCAGAGCGGTGCCCGCAAGCCGGCGACGACCGAGACGGGGCTGGTCGTGACGGTCCCGATCTTCGTCAACGAGGGCGACACGATCCGCGTCGACACCCGGACGGGGGAGTACCAGACCCGGGTCTAGCTCGGAGGGGCCATGGCCAACCGAAGCGGGATCGATGCGTTCGTCTATCTGCTCGACGAGGCGTTCCGCGGCGCCGGAATCGAGGAGAGTGACGAGAGCCAGGCGCTGCTGACGAACATCGCCACGGTTCCTCCGGACCGGTGGGAGGCTCTGCCGGCAGGCGCTGTTCGGTCGATCCGCGACATCGCCAGCCACATTGGCGCGTGCAAGGTCATGTACGACGACTACGCGTTCGGCAGCGGCACGCTTCAATTCGGGACGCCGGAGGTCGAGCCCTTCGCAGGTGGTGGCGCGCCCGCCGACGTGATTGCCTGGATCGAGGCTGCCCACGCCCGACTGGTCGAGCATGTCGCCGCCCTCGAGGACGACGCGGAGCTCGATGCGCCGCGCCCCACGAACTGGGGCGAGCAACGCCCCACGCGCTGGATCATCGCGGCGATGATCACGCACGACGCCTACCACGCCGGCGAGATCAACCACGTCCGGAGCCTGCTCGACGGCGACGACCGCTGGCGCTTCCAGCAACTCGGATTCGGCTGAGCCGGCGCGTCGTGGTCCGCCAGCCGGACCAAGCGGCGACTGGGACCGCCCTTTCGACACCATTTCGGCCAGTCCTCCGCCCGTTGGTCCGCCAGCCGGACCAAGGGGCGACTGGGACCGCCCTTTCGGCACCAATTCGGCCCGTCCTCCGCGCGTTGGTCCGCCAGCCGGACCACGCGTCGACGTGCCAACCGGCGATGATGTGCGCATGAGCGGATCCGAGCGACCTGAGGGGCTCCTGCCATCCTGGGACGACTCAGTGGACGCTGCGGGCCCTGTGCCGGCGCCGCCCGGGACGTTCGGCCTGCGGATCCTGGGGGTCAGCGAGGTCACCAAGGCGGTTCGCGATGCGATCCGGGCCCACGAAGGGCTCCGTGACGTCTGGGTCGAGGGCGAAGTCGGCCGGGTGACCGTCAGCTCCGCCGGTCATGCCTACTTCACGCTCAAGGACGAGCGGAATGCGCTCCAGTGCGTCTGGTTCCGCGACGAGCGCGTCCGATCGGCGTTCCAGCCACAGGCCGGGCTCCGGATCGTCGCACATGGTCGGGTCGACCTGTTCGAGCCGCAGGGGGCGCTCCAGCTCTACGTCGAATCGATCCAGCCCGCGGGATTCGGCGACCTGACGCTGCGCTTCGAGGCGCTCAAGGCGCGCCTGACGCAGGAGGGCCTGTTCGACACGGCCCGCAAGCGCCCGCTACCGCCTCGCCCTACCACGATCGCGGTCATCACCAGCCCGACGGGGGTCGTCTGGCGCGACATCGGCCACGTCCTCGCTCGCCGCTGGCCGCTGACCCAGGTCGTGCTCGTCGCCTGCAAGGTCCAGGGCGAAGAGGCGCCGGCGAGCATCGTCGCCGCGTTCCGCCGCCTGGAGCGCTGGATCGAGCAGAGCCAGCGCGAAGGGCGACCCGACGACGCCCCGCAGGTGACGATCCTCGCCCGCGGCGGCGGCAGCCTCGAGGACCTGTGGTCGTTCAACGACGAGCGCGTCGTCCGGGCGGTCGTCGCCCACAGCGTGCCCGTGGTCTGCGGCGTCGGCCACGAGGTCGACGTCACGCTCGCCGACTTCGCCGCGGACGTCCGCGCCCCGACGCCATCCGCGGCCGCGGAGCTCGTCGTGCCGGACCGGGGCGAGTGGGAGAAGGCGTTCCGCCGGGCGAGCGAGCGGATTGCGTCGGCGGCCGGCGGTCACCTCGGCGACGCTCCGGCGCGACCTCGACGCGGAGCGGCGGGCCCTCGCCCGACTCGACCCGCTGGCCCAGCTCGCGGCATCGCGCGAGCGCGTCGGGCTGTTGCTGGACCGGGGCGTCCGGGCGGTCGATGGAGCACTCGGTCGGCGCCGCGTGGCACTGGACACGGCGAGCCGCCGCGCTGCCCCAGCTCGCCACGGCCCGCACGCGCCGAGCGCGCTCCGATCTCGACGCCGCCACGGCTGCGCTCGCGGTCCTCGATCCGCAGCGGACGCTCGAACGCGGCTACGCGATCGTTCGGCGAACGGCAGATGGCGCGATCGTCCGCGCCCCGGGCGAGGCGCCGCCCGCGACGCCGCTCACGCTTCGCGTCGCCGAGGGCGAGATCGCCGCGACCGTCGATACGCCCGGGTGACGGAACTCATCGTCGTTCATCGTCCTGGTCGCGTTCGTGGCCGTCGTCGGGATCGGCCTTGGTATGCTCGTCGCACCCCGGCTCACCCGCTGGACAGAGCGCGACGAGCGCGACGACGACGTGAGCCCGACGAGGAGCCGCGTGACGACGGACCAGGCTGACACGATCGACGCCCAGATTGCCGCCCTTCCGTTCGATGCCGCCTTCACCGAGCTCCGGCAGGCGATCGAGGAGCTCGAGGCCGGCGGGCTCGCCCTCGAGGAGACGATCGCCCGGACCGAGCGCGCGGTCGCCCTCCAGCGGCACTGCGAGCGACTCCTCAACGACGCGGAGCTCAGGGTCAAGCAGCTGCTGACGCGACCGGGCGGCGGTCTCGAGGCGCGCGACCTGGCGACCGCGGAGGACGCGGCGCCGGACGACGGCACCTAGAGAGCTAGCGATCAGCCGGCGGGATGTTGTGGTTGAACCGGAACATGTTGTCGGGGTCGTAGCGGCGCTTGACCTTTGCCAGTCGTTCGAACCGCTCCGGCCCGAAGGCCGCCCGGACCCGATCCGCCGGCTCGTCCATCGCGTAGTTGCCGTAACCCGCGCCGCTGAACGACGACGGACCGAGAGAGTCCACGACCTGCCGCGCCCAGGCGATCATCGAGCTGTCTTCTGACGGATCCTCCCACATGGCGATCGCGGAGACGTTCCAGCGCGCCTCACGCTGCCCGAACGCCGCACCGCCGGCGGGCTCCGACCGGGCGCGCCCCGTGATCGCCTCGAGGAGCATGAACGACATGCCGGGTGGGCTCGTCTCGAAGGCAGTTGCCACCGCCTCGATCGCAGCCGCGTCCAGATCGCGAACGAAGTGGCCCTTCCAGTAATGCCGTAGGCCGAAGGGCAGGATCCCGCTGCTTGCCTGGACCTCGAGGTAGGTGGCCGGGTTGAGGCGCTCCGGATGCCCCCGGAAGGGCGCGCAGCGACCGGATCACTCCCTCCGCGGCCTCATTCGTTCCCTGGTAGATGACGGTGATCCGGAACACCGGCGGAGCGGTCGCGGGATCGGGCTCGACGCCGTCGACCGTGTCGAACGTCGGGCCGCCCACGAACATCACGAGCTCAGGCGGCGCCTGTCGTGCGAGATCGGCTACGGCTGCCAACCCCGTCCGAGCATGTTCCAGCGGGACGTAGATGTCGCCCGATCTGGATCGGCCCGAGCGGATGAAGGGCGAACTCGAACTCCGTGACGACACCGAAGTTGCCGCCGCCGCCGCGAAGCGCCCAGAGCAGCTCAGGGTCGCCGTCCTCGCCCGCGATGACGACCGATCCATCCGCAGTGACGACCTCGGCCCGGACGAGGTTGTCACAGGTCAGCCCGAACGTGCCCATGAGGAATCCGATCCCACCGGTGAGTGTCAGCCCGCCGATCCCCGTGTCGCCGAATGTCCCACCCGTCGTCGCCAGGCCATGCGCCGTGGTCGCGATGTCGACGTCCTCCCACAGGGCCCCGCCCTGGGCGCGCGCGATCCGCCGCTCGGGATCGACCTCCACACGGCGCATCTCGCGCAGGTCAACGACGAGCGCGCCGTCGGCAACGGCATGGCCCGCGACGGAATGGCCGCCCCCACGAACCGCGATCGGGAGCCCAGCGCTGCGCGCGGCTTGGACGGCCGCGACCACGTCCGCCGTCGACCGACATTGGACGATCGTCGCGGGTCGCCGATCGATCGTCCCGTTGAATGTCTGTCGGGCGCGCGTCGTAGCCGTCATGATCCGGCCCGAGGACGGTCCCCGTCGATCCGATCAAGGCCTGCCAGCGCATCACGGTCGTCATCCCCGCCACGATGCATCGTTCCCGATCAGTGTCAAGATGGGTGCACAAACGTCGACCAATCCCCAGGAGCAAGCCCGCGTGCCGATTCTCCCGACGCTTCACGGTCCGGCCGACCTTCGCGGCCTGACCCAGGCCCAGCTCGAACAACTCGCCGCCGAGATCCGCGAGACGATCATCGCGACCGTCGCCACGACCGGCGGCCACCTCGGCAGCTCGCTCGGGGTCGTCGAGACTGACGATCGCGCTTCATCGCCTCCTGGAGTCGCCGCGCGACCGGATCGTCTGGGACACCGGCCACCAGGCGTACCCGCACAAGCTGCTGACCGGCCGCTTCGAGCGGTTCGGGACGCTCCGATCCATCGGCGGCGTGGGCGGCTTCCCGCGGCGATCCGAGTCGGAGCACGACGTCTTCGACGGCGGCCACGCCGGTACCGGGCTGTCGATCGGGCAGGGGCTGGCGACCGCGCGCGACCTGCGCCACGGGCTCGAGCGGATCGCCGTCGTCGTCGGTGACGCGGCGATCACCAGCGGCCTCAGCCTCGAGGCGCTCAACGACATCGGCCAGCGCAAGACCCAGCTGCTCATCGTCCTCAACGACAACGAGATGTCGATCAGCCCCACCGTCGGCGGCCTGTCGAAGTACCTCAGCCAGATCAAGCTGTCGGGGACCTGGCAGTCGAGCAAGACCGCGTACGACGAGCTCGTCGGCCGGATCCCGGTGATCGGCCCGACGGTCCGCGAGCTGAGCCAGCGCCTTCGCGCGTCGGTCGTCAATTTCGTCCAGCCGGGCCAGCTGTTCGAGGACCTCGGCATCACCTACATCGGGCTCGTGCCGGGTCACGACATCCGGGCCCTGCTCTCGACATTCAGCCAGGCGCTCGAGCTGAAGGGTCCGGTCATCGTCCACGTCCGGACCCAGAAGGGCCACGGGTTCACGCCGGCCGAGACCGACCAGATCGGGTTCCACGGCGCGGCGCTGCCGCCGATGAGCCGTGCCGCCGCGACCAACGGGAACGGCGCCACGGCCGACGTCGCAACGGCCCGGCTACCGCGACCGCCGTCGAGTCGAAGGCGACGATGCCGACCGAGTCGATGGCCGACGACGCCGCGCCGCCGACCGCCGTCCCGGCGCCGAAGAAGCACCCGAACTACACCGCGGTCTTCGCGGCCGAGCTGATCGAGCTTGCCCGGACCGACCGTCGGATCGTCGGGATCACGGCCGGCATGCCGACAGGGACCGGAATGTCGAAGTTCCAGGCGGCCTACCCGGAGCGGTTCGTCGACGTCGGGATCGCGGAGCAGCATTCGATGGCGCTCGCAACCGGCCTGGCGATGGGCGGCATGCGGCCGGTCGTCGCGCTCTACTCGACGTTCCTCCAGCGGGCGTTCGACCAGACCGTCCACGACGTATGCCAGAACGACCAGCCGGTCCTGCTGGCGGTCGATCGCGCCGGGCTCGTCGGCGAGGACGGGACGAGCCACCAGGGCATGTTCACGATCCCCGCCCAGCGGCAGCTTCCGAATCTCGTCATCGCGTCGCCGAAGGACGAGCAGGAGCTCCGATCGCTGCTCCGGACGGCGCTCGCCCAGGACCACCCGTTCGCCCTCCACTATCCGCGCGACCCGGGCTTCGGCCTGGCACCGATCGAACCCGAGCTCCTGCCGATCGGGCGGGGCGAGGTCCTGCGGGAAGGGAGTGACCTGCTCTTCGTCGGGTTCGGCCCGATCGTCGCCCGCGCCATCGAAGCCGCCGATGCGCTCGCCCTCGACGGCTGGTCGATCGGCGTGATCAACGCCCGCTTCGCAAAGCCGCTCGATCGCGACCTCATCCTGGACCAGGCGCGCGGCAAGAAGCTCGTCGTGACCTTCGAGGAGAGCGTCGAGACGGGCGGCTTCGGATCCGGAATCCTCGAGGCGATCGAGGAGGCCCGACTGACGGACGACGCCCTGCGCGACGTGCGGGTCAGGATCATCGGCATCCCAGGTGGCCGGTTCGTCGACCACGGCTCCGTCTCGGACCTGCGACGGATGCTGCGGCTCGACGCGGCCGGTCTCGCGGCCCAGGTGGCCGAGACGCTGGCGTCGCTCGGTGTCGCGGCGCCCGGGACGCCTGCGAACCGGCCCGTGGCCGCGGGGTAGCGGCGCCGGCGTTGGTGAGCCGCGGTGAAGCGGGCTGTGCCACGATAGTCGGGTGAGCCCGACCTCCACGCCGCCCCAGAAGCCGGCCCGGCAGCGCCTGGACCAGCTCATCGTCGAGCGAGGTCTCGCCGACACTCGAGCGAAGGCCCAGGCGCTCGTGCTCGCGGGTCGGGTCAGGGTGGGGGAGGGAGACTGCGGCCCGCCTCGACCGCAAGGCCGGCGACCTCGTCGACGCGACGACGCCGCTGGCGCTCACGGAACGGGATCCGTACGTCAGTCGCGGCGGCCACAAGCTCGCCGCGGCGCTGGACGCCTTCGGGATCGACCCGGCGGGTCGCGTCTGCCTGGACGCCGGGGCATCGACCGGCGGCTTCACGGACGTCCTCCTCCAGCGCGGCGCGCGTCGTGTGTACGCCGTCGACGTCGGCCGGGGCCAGCTCGCCGAATCGCTTCGCCGCGACGAGCGGGTCGTTTCGATGGAGCGGACGAACGCCCGAACGCTCGGTCCGGGCTCGCTGCCGGAGCCGGTGAGCCTCGCCGTCATCGACGTCTCGTTCATCTCGCTCGGCGCTCGTCCTGGGGCCGGTCGCGGCGACGCTCCGGCCCGGCCCGATGCTCCGATCGTCGCCCTCGTCAAGCCGCAGTTCGAGGCGGGTCGGGGCAGGACGGACCACGGCGTCGTCAGGGACCCGGCCGTCCACCGGGAGGTGCTCGAGCGGGTCGTGGCGCGCCGCCGCGGAGCTGGGTCTGGGCGCCAGGGCTGTGATCGCCTCGCCGATCCTCGGGCCGGAGGGCAATCGCGAATTCCTCGTCCATTTCCAGGCCGGCCCCGCATGCGCCGAGATCGACGACCTGATCAGCGAGGTCACCGCGGCGTGAGCGTCGCCCGGATCGGCTTCGCCTACAACCCGACGAACGAGGCCGCGGTCGAGGTCCGCGAACGGGCAGCGGGCTGGTGCAAGATGCGCGGCATCGACCATTGGGCCGCCCAGGCCCAGGACTTCGATGCGCTCGTCAGCCCAGCTGCCGACGACCGACATCCTCGTCGTCCTCGGCGGTGACGGGACGTTCCTGCGAGCGGCCCGGGCCGTCATCGAGGTCGACGTGCCGCTGCTCGGCATCAACCTCGGCAAGATCGGCTTCCTCTCGAAGGCGGAGGCGACGGAGCTCGAGGCCGTCCTCGGCCGGCTCGTCGCGGGCGAATACACGATCGACGAGCGGATGGCGCTCCAGGCGCGCATCCTGCCCGCGGGCCGCGAGGCCACCGGCCCGCCACATCATGCCCTCAACGACGTCGTCGTCGCCCGCGGCGCGCTCGCCCGCGTCTGCCGCCTCGATGTCGAGATCGGGCCCGTCGCACCTGGCGACGTTCATCGCCGACGGCCTCGTCGTCTCCAGCCCGACCGGTTCGACCGGCTACTCGTTCAGCGCGGGCGGCCCGGTCGTCGACCCGCTGAGCCGGAACCTCATCGTGACCCCGATCGCCGGTTACCTGTCCGCGATCCGCTCGGTCGTCGTCGGCCCGAAGCAGATCGTCCGTTGCCGCGTCGTCGACGCCCACGAGGCGCTCGTCAGCATCGACGGCCGCGAGGACATCCCGATCGCCGTCGGCGACGTCGTCGAGGTCCGGGCGCTCGACCGCCCGATCCGCCTCGTCGAGCCGAAGGGTGCCCAGCCGTTCTGGGATCTGTTCCGGCACAAGGTGGAACTGCTGCCATCGTGAGCGCCGGCCGGCTCCTCGAGATCTCCGTCGCCGACCTCGCCCTGATCGAGCGGCTGCGGCTCGAGCTCGCTCCCGGCCTGAACGTCTTCACCGGCGAGACCGGCGCGGGCAAGAGCCTGCTGATCGACGCCCTCGGACTCGCCACTGGTGCCCGGGCCGACACGACGCTCGTCCGGCACGGGGCGGAGACGGCCCGGGTCACGGCGCTCTTCGACCGCGTCCCAGAGCCGCTGATCGCCGTCCGGGAAGTCACGGTCAGCGGCCGATCGACCGCCCGGCTCGACGACGAGCCGGTGACCGCGGCCCGACTGGCGGACGTGGCCGGGGCGCTCGTCGAGATCCACGGCCAGCACGATCAGCAGCGGCTGCTCGACGAGCGCTGGCAGCGCGACCTGCTCGACGCGTTCGGCGGCCACGCCGCGCTGCGAGGAGCCATGGCCGAAGCCGTCGATCGCTGGCGGGCGAACCGGGCGGCCCTCGCCGAGCTCGAACTCGACCCGCGCGAGCTTGCCCGGCGGCTCGAGCTGAGCGAGCACGAGGCGTCGGAGATCGCGGCTGCCCGCCTGCGACCCGGCGAGGCCGCGGAGATTCGCGGCCGCCTGGAAGCAGCCCAGCACGGCGAGGCGATCGCCCGGAGCTCGGCGACGCTCCACGACGCCCTCATCGCCGAAGAGGGTGGTGCGCGAGAGTCCGTCGCGATCGCGCTGCGCGAGGCCCGGGCGCTCGCCCGACTGGACGCCGCGATTCGAGCCGCTGGCCGAACGGCTCGAGGGCCTCGAGGCGGACATCGCGGACGTCGCGTCGACGGCTCGCGAGCTGTCGGAGGCGGTCGACCACGACCCCTCGGAGCTGGCGCGGCTCGAGGAGCGCCTTTCGACGATCTTCGGACTGGAGCGCCGCTACGGCGACGACGAGGCAGCGGTCATCGCCCACGGCGAGCGGGCAGCGGCTGAGGCGGAGCGGCTCCGAACCCTGGACGTGGAGCGGGCGACCCGCCAGGCGGAGCAGGCGCGGTTGCTCGTCGCCGTCGCCGGAGCCGCCGAGGAGCTCTCACAGGCCCGAACGGAGGCTGCCCGCGCGCTGACCGACGAGGTGGGCAGCGTGCTCGAGGAGCTCGGGTTCGCGGCCGAGGTCTTCGAAGTGGTCCTCGGGCCGGCGACCGGCGGGCCGGGACGAGCCGGCTGTCGAGATCGGCGGCGACGCGATCGCCTTCGACGGGTCGGGCATCGACGAGGTCGTCTACCGACTGGCACCGAACCCCGGCGAACCACCGCGCCCGCTCGCCAAGATTGCCTCCGGTGGCGAGATGAGCCGCGTCGCCCTTGCGATCAAGCAGGTCCTCGCCGCGGCGGACGAGACACCGACGCTCGTCTTCGACGAGGTCGACACCGGGCATCGGGGGCCGGAGCGCTGACCCGATCGGGCGCAGCCTCTGGACGCTCGCCCGCCGCCACCAGGTCCTGTGCGTGACCCACCTGCCGCAGATCGCCGCCCACGCCGACGCCCATTTCCAGATCACGAAACGGGAGCGCGACGGCCGGACCGTGACCGAGGTCGCCGCGCTGGACCGCGAAGGTCGGATCGCGGAGCTCGCCCAGATGCTGGCCGGGAGCGGACGGCGGTTCGACCGCCGTTGCCTCAGCCGGTGAGCTGCTCGACCGGGCGGAGGGCTGGCGTGCGGCCACGGCTGGCGCGAGGCTGACGCCTGACGTGCCGGGCCCCGACGACGCTCGATCGCGCGATCGACGACTTCCTGACGTACCTGCGGGCCGAACGCGGCCTCTCGCCGGCGACAATCCGCGCCTACCGCGGCGACCTCGACGACTTCGCCTCGGCCCGGGGCAGCGCCGCCGACTGGGACCGCACGCCCGATGCGGCCCTCCGCTACCTCGCCGCGCGGACCCGCCGCGGCCGGCCCCACGATCCGGGTCTCGCCCCGACGTCTCTCCGCCGCCGAGCGGCGAGCATCCGCGGCTTCTACCGATTCGCGTTCGGTGAGGGGCTGATCCGCGTCGACGTCGCGCAGCACATCGACCTGCCGCGCCAGCCCCGGCTGCTGCCGGAGACGCTGACGATCGACGAGGTCGACCGGCTGCTCGAGGCCGCGCCCGACCTCCGCGGCCGGGCGCTCCTCGAGCTGCTGTACGCGGCCGGGCTTGCGGATCAGCGAGGCGCTCGGGCTCGACGTGGAGCAGCTGTCGGTCGACGGCGCATTCGTGCGGGTCATCGGCAAGGGCGACCGGGAGCGGCTCGTCCCGGTCGGCGACGTGGCGCTCGATTGGCTGAACCGGTGGCTGGCGGAGGGCCGGCCGGCGCTCCTCGCGATCGGTCACGTGTCGCCGGACCGTGGCGGCCCACTGTTCATCGGCGACCGCGGACGACGCCTCGCCCGGCAGCAGGGGTTCGGCATCGTCAAGGCTGCCGCCCGGACGGCCGGGCTCGGCGATCGGATCAGCCCGCACACGCTGCGGCACTCGTTCGCCACCCATCTGCTCGAGGGTGGCGCCGACCTGCGCATCGTTCAGGAGTTGCTTGGACATGCGAGTATCAGCACGACCCAGCTGTACACGCACCTGACCGGAGAACGGGTCCGAGAGGTCTACGCTCGCGCTCACCCGCGGGCCTGAGTGGAGGCACGCGCCCGAATGGCCTACATCGACGGCAAGCTCGCGTCGGGGGAACGGGTGTTGCGGCGCGAACACCAGCACTGGTTCGTGCTGGTCGCCGACGCGCGCTACGGGATCCTGGCGATCGTCGCCGCGATCCTGCTGCTGATTCTCCGAGCGGCCGCCAGGACGAGCGGAGATGTCGATCGAATCATCGGGTTGTGTCGTCCTCGCGCTCGTCTTCGGCGGGCTCGCTCTACCTCGGCTGGCAGATCCTTCGCTGGGTGAACGAGGAGTTCGTCGTCACGACGCGGCGGGTCCTGCAGCTGGAAGGAGTCCTCAACAAGCGGGTCACTCGACAGCTCGCTCGAGAAGATCAACGACGCGGTTCTGACCCAGTCGTTGTTCGGGCGGATCTTCGGGTTCGGTGACCTGGACATCCTGACCGCGTCTGAGATCCGGGATCTCGCGGCTCCGGATGCTCAAGGATGCTGACGATTTCAAGCGGGCGATGCTCGAAGCGAAGCACGAGCTGGAGCTCGAGCTGTCCGGGGCGCGGCCGCTGCCGTCGCCGCCGCTGCGGGCGTCGTCCGGACCGTCATCTGGTCCTGCCCCGCGCGCCCGAGTGCGAGCCATCACCGTCCGAGGCTAGCCCCAGCGCGACGCGAGATGACGGCCGACGAGCTGACCCGCACGCTCGCCAGCCTCGCCGATCTCCGCGATCGCGGCGCGATCAGCCCGGAGGAGTACGAGGCGAAGAAGGCGGACATCCTCCGGCGACTCTGACGACGCGGGCGCCGGCGCGCGCGGACCGGCAGCCCGGGTAGGATTAGCCGCGTCCCCGTCACCGTTCCTGAGGCACCCGTGATCAACGCCAGCGAACTACCCAGCACGATCATCCTGATCGCGATCTTCCTGCTCGTGGCGTTTCCGGTCCACGAGTTCGCCCACGCCTTCGTGGCGTACCGGCTCGGGGACGGAACGGCCAAGATGTTCGGCCGGCTGACGCTCAATCCCGTCGTCCACTTTCGACCCGATCGGCGGGCTGTTCCTCGTGATCACCGCCTTCCTGGGTACTGGGCTGATCTTCGGATGGGCGAAGCCGACACCGGTCAACCCCTCGATGCTGCGCGATCGGCGCAACGGCGAGGTCCTCGTCGCGCTCGCCGGGCCGGCCTCGAACCTGGTCATGGCCAGCATCGCGGCGGTCGCCTTCCGCATCCTCGATACGACAGGAACGATCGTCCCTTCCCTCGTCTACCAGCTGCTCTTCAGCTTCGTCGTCTACAACGTCGGGTTGGCCGTCTTCAACATGCTGCCGATCCCGCCGCTCGACGGTTCGAACCTTCTCTTCCGCTTCATGTCGCCGCAGCTGGCCTGGCAGTGGCGTCCCATCCTGCAGCAATACGGCTTCCTCATCCTGATCGTCGTCATCGTCGTCCTGTCCAGCACGCTCGGTAGCCTCATCGGCAATGTCGCTCGCGTCCTTCTGGGGCTCTAAGGTCCGCCAGTTCCGCGCGCACCGACGCGCCCGGTCGATGCTCCGAGCGCCGAGGCCCTGGACGGGTGGCTGACATCGGCCCAACAGGCCCTGTTCGACGCGATGCACGTCGCCGATCGCCGCCATGGCCTCGACGTCGTCGCGACGCTCCGCGCGGAGGGCCAGGTCGACGAGGAGCTGCTGCTCGCCGGGCTCCTCCACGACGCCGGCAAGGGCGATACGGGCCTGTGGCCGCGTGTCGCGTATTCGCTCGGCCAGGAGTACGGCTCGTGGGTCTGGCGTGTCGCGGGCACGTTTCCGGGGTTCCGCGCCGCCCTGACACGCCTCCAGCGACCACGCTGAGGTTTCGCGCGCGACTGGCAGCCTCCGCTGGCTGCTCGCCGCGCACCGTCGAGCTGATCCGCAATCAGGATGCGCCACGGGACGGAGACGCCGGCGAGCGGCTGCGCTTGGCGGACGAGGCGAACTGATGGGCGCTGAGGCCGTGTCGGCGACCGGGCGAACGTCCGTCGCGTTCGGCGAGGGTCGCCGGCCCGACGCCACCGTGACCCACGTCCAGTTGCCTGACTTCGCGGGGCCGCTCGCCCTGCTCCTGGCGCTGATCGAGGCTCGCCAGCTCGACGTGTTGACCGTGCCGCTCGGCGACCTCGCCGAGGCCTATCTCGACGCCCTCGCCTCGCTCGAGGACGACCGTCTCGGGAACGTCAGCTCGTTCGTCGCCGTCGCGAGCCAGCTCATCCTCATCAAGAGCCGGGCGATGCTTCCGCGCCATGTCGAGCTGCCGGCCGGCGTCCTGCCCGAGGAGGAGCCCGACCCCGAGGCCGAATTGCGCGCCCGCCTGCTTCTCTACCGCGCCTACCGAGACGCCGGCGCGCGACTCCTCGACGAGGCACATTTCCGGAATGGGCTCTTCCGCCGAGAGCCGGCAGCTGCCGCAGCCGCCGGGACTCGCCGGCGCGCGACCCAGCAATGCGCCACCTCTCAGCCCCAGGCCTCCTCGTCACGGCCCTCGACGGCCTCGCCCGACTCGTTCTCCCGCCCGAGCCGCCGCCCGAGGTCGTCCCGCGGGTGATCACGATGATGGAGCGCGCAGACATGATCCGGGCAGCGATCCGGGACGCGGGTGCAGGGACAATCATTCTCCAGGAGCTGCTGCGCGGCGTCCGCGACCGCGTCGTCGTCGCGATCACGTTCCTCGCGATGCTCGAGCTGATGAAGCGACGCGAGATCGTCGTCACCCAGGAGGAGCCGTGGGGCCCGATCGTCGCCCGAGCCGCGACACCTGACGAGCGCACCTCCGGAGCGGCGCCCCTTGCCGAACAGCCGCTCGACGAACGCCTGGAGTCGTTTTCGTGACCGACGAACTGCCCGCTGCAGTCAGGCCCGGCCTTCCGGCAGACGACGGGACAGACGCGGACAGCGGTCCCGCCGAGCTCACCGAAGCCCAGCTGGAAGCTCTCCTCTTCGTCGCCGAGCGGCCCCTTGGCCGCCGCGAGATCGCGACGCTCGCGGGCGTCGATCAGGCGACGGTCGATGCCCGGCTCGGCGACCTCGAGGTGTCGCTCGGCCGGCGCGGGATCCGTCTCGTCCTCGCCGGCGACCGGGTCGAGCTCGCGACCGCGCCCGAGGCCGGCGCGCTGATCGCGCGGTACGTCGGCGCCGATGCGATCCATCTCTCGCCGGCGTCCCTCGAGACCCTCGCGATCGTCGCGTATCGCCAGCCGGTCGCGAAGTCGGCGATCGAGCGGATCCGGGGTGTCGACTCGGACTACACGATCCGATCGCTGCTCCACCGCCGCCTCGTCGTCGAGCTCGGCCGGTCGGAAGCGCCGGGCCGGCCGTTCCTCTACGGGACCGGCTTCGAGTTCCTGGAGCGATTCGGCCTGACGAGCCTCGACGAGTTGCCACCGCTGGACGTCGACGTCGCCGCGCGGCTGGCTGAGGAAGGCGGGGTCGCCGTCCCGAGCGAGCGAGCTCCGGCTCGGGCCGAAGCTACCAATCCGGCCGTCCCGGGGCCGGACTGATGCCGCCCGAGCGCCTCCAGAAGGTCCTCGCCGCGGCCGGCGTCGCCAGCCGCCGAGCCAGTGAGGACCTCATCGCGGCGGGTCGGGTGACCGTCGATGGGCGGCGGGCAACCATCGGCCAGCAGGTCGAAGCCGATGCGGCCGTCATCGAAGTCGACGGCCTCCCGATCGGATCGGCGGCCCGGACCACATACCTGCTCCTGCACAAGCCGGGAGGCGTGACCTCGACGACCCGGGACCGGCACGCCGCGACGACCGTGCTCGACCTCCTGCCAACCGCGCTCGTGCCGGACGGCGCCCGCCTGTATCCGGTCGGGCGGCTCGACCTGGACTCGGAGGGACTCCTGATCCTGACCAACGACGGCGCCTGGTCGGAGCGGGTGCTTCACCCGCGATTCGGGGTGGAGCGGGAGTACGCGATCGGGGTCAGCGTCCCGCTCCACGGCGACCAGCGGCGAGCGCTCGAGGCGGGGATCGCGCTCGACGAGGGCCTCGCAACGCTCTTCCATCTCCGGACAATGACCGAGGTCGAGACGCAGAAGCTCGTTGACCTCCTGGATCCCGGCCCGGGCGACCTGCATTGGTACCGCGCGACGCTGCGCCAGGGGTGGAAGCGCCAGCTCCGTCGGATGTTCGCCGCCGTCGGCATCCCGATCGACCGGCTCGTGCGCGTCCGGATCGGCCCCGTCCGGATCGACGGCCTGCGAAGCGGGCGAACACGGCCTCTCAAGGCACCCGAGGTCCGCGGCCTCGGGTCCGGCGCGGGCCGCTCGCGGGACGAGGCGCCCAAGCCGCGACCGCGGCGCTAGCTTCCAGCTCGGCCTACGCGACCCGGGCTCGGCTATCCTCGGCGGTGTGAGTCTGTCCATAGGTCCGCAGCTCGTCGTCGCCCTGGATGGGCCGGCCTCGTCGGGCAAGAGCAGCGTCGGCGCCGCGGCCGCCGTCGAGCTCGGCTACCGCTTCTGCGACACGGGCCTCCTCTACCGGGCCGCGACATGGCTCGCGTTGCGGCGCGGCGTACCGGCCGCCGGCAACCCAGCGCCGCTCGTCGCTCTCACCTCGGAGATCGAGCTCGTCCCCGACGAGAACGGCCGCCTCGCCCACGTGACGGTGGACGGCGAGGACGTGACCGAGGCCGTCCACACGCCCGTCGTCGACGAGGCAGTCTCGGCGGTGTCGCGCGTGCCAGAGCTCCGTGAGGCCCTGCTCGAGCGGCAGCGCGCACTTGCCGGGCTGCCCGGCGGGATCATCATGGCCGGCCGCGACATCGGGACGGTCGTCCTGCCCGACGCGGACCTCAAGATCTTCCTCGACGCGTCAGCCGAGGAACGGGCCCGTCGCCGCGCGGAGGAACGCGGCCTCGCTCCGGACAGCCCCGAGGCGCGCTTCATCCTCGCGCAGCTCCGCCGGCGCGACGACCTGGACCGAAACCGGACGGTCGCCCCGCTCCGGCCCGCGCCCGACGCGATCCACATCGTCACCGACGGCAACGAATTCGAGGACACGGTCGCGGCCGTCGTCGACGGCGATCCGCGATGCGGAGCGGCGAGCCGGCATGACGCCGCGTTGCCCGGTCGTGAGCGACGACGCCGAACGGCCGCTCGATGGTCACCTCACGCCGCTCATCCGGACGATTGCCTTCGGGGCGAGGACAATCGCCCGCAGCATCACCCGGGTCCGCGTCGAAGGGGCGCTCGACGAGATCCCCGACGAGGGTCCGGTCATCCTCGCGGCCAACCACATCTCGAACGCCGACGCGGTGATCCTCGGCGCGTGGCTGACGAAGCGACTCGGCCGCCGGATCCACTGGCTCGGCAAGAAGGAGATGTTCGACTGGCCGATCGTCGGCTGGGTGGCCCGCAACGGCGGCGTCCATCCGGTCGATCGAGGCGCCGCCGACATCGACGCATTCCGGACGGCCGAACGGGTCCTCAACGAGGGTCACGTCCTGATGATCTTCCCGGAGGGCACGCGCAGCCCGACCGGCGAGCTCCAGAAACCGAAAGACGGCCTGGCAATGCTCGCGCTGCGAACCGGGGCGCCGATCGTCCCGATCGGGATCGCCGACACGGACCGGGTCTGGCCGAAGGGCCGGCTCCTGCCACGCCCCGGTGGCCATGCCACGATGCGGGTCGGGCGCCCATTCCGGCCGGCCGACGAGCTGCCCGAAGGCCTCGACCGCAAGTCCGCCAAGGCCGCGGCGACGGAGCTGATCATGCGCCGAATCGCCGCCGAGCTGCCGCCGCGCCACCGCGGGGCCTACGGCGACGCAGCCCCGCCCTGAACACGCTTTCCCGGTCATTCCGAACCCCCGTGCGATACTTGATCTGACATGGGAACCGTCGAAACGATCAAGATCGCCAAGCGCACCGGGTTCTGCTACGGCGTGCGCGAGGCGATCGACAAGGCCAAGGAGTCGTCGGCAGCCGGCAAGCTGACGCATACCCTCGGCCAGGTCGTTCACAACGAGGGCGTCGTCACGGATCTCCAGTCGATGGGCATCCGGACCGTCGAGACGCTCGACGACGTCGATCACGGAGCGGCGGTCGTCATCCGGGCCCACGGCGTCCGGCCGGACGTGATGGAGCGGGCAAACGCCCGCGGCCTCGAGGTCATCGACGGGACATGCACCTGGGTGATCCAGGAGCAGAAGGAGCTCCTCCGGCTCGTCGACGAGGGTTACACGATCGTCCTCCTCGGCACCCCGAAGCACCCCGAGGTCGTCGGCCTCCTCGGCTTCGCCCCCGATGCGATCGTCGTCGACGAGGAAGAGGAGTGGGAGGCGAAGGTCCCGCGCAAGAAGCGGATGGCCCTCATCTCGCAGTCGACCCAGCCGCCGTGGAAGTTCGAGAAGCTCGCCGCGTTCATGGTCGGCCGGAGCCACGAGCTCAAGATCGTCAACACGGTCTGCCCGGTGACGATCCGTCGCCAGGAGGACACGGTCGAGGCGGCCCGCGAGGTCGATCTCATGGTCGTCGTCGGCGGCCGCTCGAGCGCGAACACGAAGGAGCTGACGAGGCTGTGCGGGATCGTCGGGACGCCGGCGATCCAGATCGAGCACGCGGCAGATCTCGACGACGCGAGCGTCTTCGACGGCAAGAAGGTCGTCGGGGTGACCGGTGGCACGTCGACACCGATCGAGGACCTCCGCGACGTCGCGGAGCGGGTGTTGGAGATCGCCGGCACGCCGAAGGTCGCCGCCCGGGCCGCCGACTTGGCCCATGAGGCGCTCGCCGGCGCGGCGACGCCGGCCGGCCGAACCAGCTCCCTCCCGAAATTCGTGCACAACGAAGGCGCGACCCAGACCCACGGCGCCGCGTAGCTCTCGTGGCATCCTCGAGCCTCGCCGGTTTGCCTGTGGTCGCCGTCGTCGGCCGGCCGAACGTCGGCAAATCGACGCTGTTCAACCGGATCGTCGGGCGCCGCCAGGCGATCGTCGAGGACCGCGCCCGGACGACCCGTGACCGGATGTACGGCGATGCCGACTGGAACGGCCGGCGGTTCATCATCGTCGACACCGGCGGCCTCGAGGTGGACCCGGCCGACCCGATCGAGCTCAAGGTCCAGGAGCAGGCCCGGCTCGCGATCCGCGAGGCCGACGTCATCCTCTTCCTCGTCGACGCGGTGACCGGCATCACGCCGGCCGACGAGGAGGCCGCGGCGCTCCTCCGACGGGCCACGAAGCCGATCATCGTCGCGGTGAACAAGACCGACAACACCCAGCGCGAGGCCGATGCCGCCGAGTTCTACTCGCTCGGCTGGGAGGAGACGTACGCGATCTCCGCGTCGCACGGCCGCGGCACCGGCGACCTGCTCGACGCGATCGTCTGGGCGCTGCCGCCGGAGACCGAGCAGGAGATCGCCCGCAAGGCGAAGGAGAACGAGGCCGAAGCTTGGGCGAAGGAGGTCGCCGCCGGGCGCCTCGAGCCGTTCGTCGTCGGCGAGGAGGAAGAGGACCTCGACGAGACCGATGCCGATCCAGGCATCGATCCGGCCGCTGCCGCCCGCTGGGATGCCGCGATCGCCGCGTCGGACGATGAGCAGCCCGCGGCGATCGCGTTCGTCGGCCGCCCGAACGTCGGCAAGTCGTCGCTCCTGAACGCCCTCCTCGGCGAGGACCGGGCGATCGTCTCGGAGGTGCCCGGGACCACCCGCGACTCGATCGACACGACGCTCGCCTGGGGCCGGAGCGAGGTCGTCCTCATCGACACCGCCGGGATCAAGCGCCGCGGCAAGGTCGCCGGCGGACCCGCCGCCGAGCGCTTCTCGACGCTCCGATCGATGAAGGCGATCGGCCGGGCGGACGTGGCCGTGCTCGTCATCGACGCGGTCGAGGGCCTGACAGCCCAGGACGCCCATGTCGCGGGCTACGTCGTCGAGGAGGGCAAGGGCCTCGTCATCGCGGTCAACAAGTGGGACCTCGTCGAGGACAAGACCGACAAGACGTTCGACCAGTACGTCGAGTGGATCCACAACGAGGTGCCGTTCCTCGACTTCGCCCCGCTCGTCTCGATCAGCGCGAAGACCGGCCAGCGCGTCGGGCGCGTCCTCGAGATGGCCGTCGACATCTGGGGCGAGCGCCGGAAGCGCATCTCGACCGCCGAGCTGAACCGCGTCATCCGGACGGCCGTCGAGCGCCAGGTCCCGCCGGTCGTCAAGAACCGCCGCCCGAAGATCTTCTACGGGACGCAGGCCGCGGTCGCGCCGCCGACGTTCGTGTTCTTCGCCAACGACGCGGCCTCGATCCACTTCTCATATCGCCGCTACCTCGAGAACCAGATCCGCGACGCCTTCGGGTTCCACGGGACGCCGATCAAGCTCGTGTTCCGCGACCGCGAGTCCGTCAAGCTGCCCCGCCGGCGCTCGAGGCCGGCCGCGCCCGCCCGCCGAACCGCCGCCGGGAAGCAAACGCCCGAAGCGCTGACGCGTCCCGCGCCGGGGTTGAGGAAGACGCGCTGCGCGGCCTATCCTCATACGGGCGCGCAACCTCAGAGGGACGGGACGTGTCGTACACCCCGCCGGACGCCGAAGCATTCATCGCACGTGTCGCCGCCGATCCGTGCTGCGCGGCGATCACCGCGGAGGAGAACCTCGGGGCCGCCATCGTCAGCCGGGCGCCTGTCGTCTTCATCCTCCGCGGCAACGGCCTCGCCGTCGCTCACGACGTTCGCCGGATCCACGACGCGGGCAAGCTCGTCGCCGTCCACGTCGACCTGGTCGGTGGCCTGCGAGCCGACCGATCGAGCGTCGGCTGGCTCGCCAAATCGGGCGTCGACGCCGTCATCAGCTCCCATGGCCAGCTGATGCCGGCCATCCGCCACGAGGGCATGACCGCGATCCTCCGGCTCCTCCTCGTTCGGCGCAGCCAGCTCGACACCGCGGTCGCGGCGATCGGCCGGTCGGCGCCGGACATCGTCGAGATCCTGCCGGGGGTCATCCTGCCGTCGGTCATCGGGCTGCTGCCGCAGGTTCGAGGTACCCATCCTGGCGGGCGGGTTCATCCGGACCCAGGCCGACCTCGGTGCCGCGCTGTCGGCCGGCGCGCTCGGGGTCACGACGAGCTCGCAGGCGCTGTGGGGACTTCGATGTCAACTGAGACGGGCCCGGTCCGGCTTCCCGGCTCTGCTCATCGCGAGCGACGGGCGCCATCCGGTGTACCCACCGCCGGGCCTCGACGCCGGCGTGCTCGTCCGCGACACGGACCTCGCGGCGCTCGTCCATCGGGCCTCGTCCGACTGCCCGCCGCTCGCCGTCGACATCGACAGCGTCGCCGGGCTCGGCAGCGATGACGCGGCCGTCGACTTCGTGACCGGGCGTCTCGGGGTCCGGGTGGTCCTGACCCGTCGGCCCCAGCTCGCTGCGCGTGCGGCCGAGCGCGGGCATCTCGGGCTGGTCCACGTCTTCGGCTACGACTCGACCGGGATGACGCGCTCGCTGGAGAGTCATCCGCGGACCGACCGGGTCGGCTCGCTGCTGTCGCCCGGTCTCGTCATCGTCCACCTCCGGCCCGACGAGCTGGCAGATCTGCCTCGACCGATCGTCGCGTACGGCCTGATCGACGACGTCGAGGATGCGCGTGCGTGCATGGCACTCGCCGATGCAATCGTCGTCCGGCCGGCGATCGCGGCCAGGCTCGCCGCCCGAGGTCGGAGGCCTCGCTCGTCCCCGGCTGATCACCGTCTTGACAACCGCTTGACAGCGGGAGTACAACGGTCGAGCCCTCACTCGGGACAATGATTCGACAAGTCCCGCTTCGGCAGTCGTGCCGAGGCGCGGACTTTTTTGTTGCCTTCGTTCGGTCCCGGAGGGCTAGGTGGAGAGAGGCCGGCAGCAGGTCGCCGCCGGCCGGCAGGGAAGGAGAGGAACATGGTTGAGAACTTCCTGGCGGAGGTCCTCGGGACGGGAGCGCTGATCCTGCTTGGCGACGGCGTCGTGGCCGGCGTGCTCCTCATCGAAGTCGAAGGCCCAGAACTCCGGCTGGATCGTGATCACGCACGGCTGGGCGTTCGCTGTGTTCGTCGGCGTGCTCATCGCCGGTCCGATCAGCGGCGCGCATCTGAACCCGGCCGTGACGCTCGGGCTGGCGCATCAACGGCGCTACGCCGTGGGCCGAGGTGCCGTCTACATCGCCGGCGAGATGGTCGGCGCGTTCATCGGCGCTGTGCTCGTGTTCCTCCACTACTACCCGCACTGGAGCGAGACCGAGGACGCCGACCTCAAGCTCGCCGTCTTCAGCACCGGCCCGGCGATTCGCAGCACGACACCTGGAACCTGTCAGCGAGATCATCGGGACGTTCGTGCTCGTGTTCGTGATCCTCGCGTTCGGGACAGTTGGGCCCGGCGGGTAACAAGGCCGGCCTGGCCGCCCTCGGCCCCCTCCCGGTCGCGTTCCTCGTCCTCGTCATCGGCCTGTCGCTCGGCGGGACGACCGGATACGCGATCAATCCCGCCCGCGACCTCGGGCCGCGGATCGCCCACTTCCTCCTGCCGATCCCGGGCAAGCGCGACTCGGACTGGGGCTACTCCTGGATCCCGGTCGTCGGGCCGCTCGTCGGCGGCGGCGCTCGCCGCGGTCGTCTACACGCTCACGTTCACCAATTTCATGCTCTAGGCTGAGTCAGCTGCGATCGGCCAGCGGAAAGGAGCTGCACATGGCGGACTACGTCGGAGCCCTCGACCAGGGCACGACGAGCACCCGATTCATGATCTTCGACCACAGCGGTCAGGTGGTCGGGATCGATCAGAAGGAGCACGAGCAGATCTACCCGAAGCCAGGCTGGGTGGAGCACGATCCGCTCGAGATCTGGTCGCGCAGCGCCGACGTCATCAAGGGCGCGCTCGCCAAGGTCGGGATCAAGGGATCCGACCTCGCCGCCGTCGGCATCACGAACCAGCGCGAGACGACCGTCGTCTGGAACCGCAAGACCGGCAAGCCGGTCTTCAACGCCATCGTCTGGCAGGACACCCGGACCGACGAGATCGTCAACGAGTTCGCCAAGGACGGCGGCCAGGATCGACTCCGGGCCGAAGGTCGGGTTGCCGCTGGCGACCTACTTCTCCGGCCCGAAGGTGAAGTGGATCCTCGACAACGTCGACGGCGCCAGGGCCAAGGCCGACGCCGGCGACCTGCTCTTCGGCAACATCGACACCTGGTGCATCTGGAACCTGACCGGCGGCATCGAGGGCGGCGTCCACGTCACCGACGTGACGAACGCCAGCCGGACGATGCTGATGAACCTCGAGACCCTCGACTGGGACGACGAGATCCTCCAGCTCATGGGCATCCCGCGGGCGATGCTGCCGGTCATCCGATCGTCGAGCGACGTCTACGGGCGTGGCGTCGGCGACCTGAACGGCATCCCGATCGCGGGCGACCTCGGCGACCAGCAGGCCGCCCTGTTCGGCCAGACCTGCTTCTCCGCCGGCGAGGCGAAGAACACGTACGGCACCGGCAACTTCATGCTCCTCAACACGGGGACGAAGGCCGTCCAGTCGAAGCAGGGCCTGCTGACCACCGTCGGCTACAAGATCGGCAAGGAGCCGGCGGTCTACGCCCTCGAGGGCTCGATCGCGATCACCGGCGCCCTCGTCCAGTGGCTCCGCGACAACCTCGGGCTGATCAACACCTCGGCCGACGTCGAGAAGCTGGCGGCGACCGTCGAGGACAACGGCGGCGTCTACTTCGTGCCCGCGTTCTCGGGCCTGTTCGCTCCGTACTGGAAGAACGACGCCCGAGGCGTGATCGCGGGCCTGACCCGCTACGTCAACAAGGGCCACATCGCCCGGGCGACGCTCGAGGCGACCGCCTGGCAGACCCGCGAGGTGCTCGACGCGATGAACGCCGATTCCGGCGTCGCGCTGACGGCCCTCAAGGTCGACGGCGGGATGGTCTACAACGAGCTGCTCATGCAGTTCCAGTCGGACGTCCTCAACGTGCCGGTCATCCGGCCGAAGGTCGCCGAGACGACGGCCCTCGGGGCCGCCTATGCGGCCGGCCTGGCGGTCGGGTTCTGGAACGCGGTGGAGGACCTCCGGGCGAACTGGGCGAAGGACAAGGAGTGGACGCCGTCGATGGACGACGCGACTCGCGAGCGCGAGTACAAGCTCTGGAAGAAGGCCGTGACGCGGACCTTCGACTGGGTCGAGTCCGAGGCCCGTGAGCCCGTGCCGGCCTGAGCCGGTAATCGGAGCGATTCACTGACGGCGGCGGCGTGAACCCCGAGCACGCCGTCGCCGCTCGAGCCATGACGGCCGTCGAGGCCGTCGACGTCCTCATCATCGGCGGCGGCGCGACCGGGGCCGGCATCGTCCGCGACCTGGCCCGCCGCGGCCTGCGCTGCCTCCTCGTCGAGAAGGGCGACCTCGGGACCGGCACGAGCGGCCGGTATCACGGCCTGCTCCACTCGGGCGGGCGCTACGTCGTCGAGGATCGCTCCGGCCGCCCGCGAGTGCATCGCCGAGAACCGCGTCCTGCGGCGGATCGCCCCCGCCTGCATCGAGGACACCGGCGGCTGGTTCGTCGCGACGCCGGACGATCCCGACGACTACGTCGACGCGTTTCGCGGCGGCCTGCGCCGCCGCCGGCGTTCCGTGCGATGAGCGTCCCGGTCGCGAGCCTGCTCCGCCGCGAGCCCGCCCTCAACCCTGCCATCCGGCGTGCGTTCCGGGTTCCGGACGCGTCGTGGAGCCGTGGCAGCTGATCGAGGCCAACATCGCCGACGCCCGGGCCCGTGGCGCCGAAGGTCCGGCCGTACCACCGCGTCGTCTCGATGGAGCGAGTCGGCGAGCGAGATCGCGACCGTCGACGTCGTCGACGAGCGGAGCGGGCACGCGTCACCCGGATCGCGCCCCGGGTCGTCGTCTCGGCCGCCGGCGCGTGGGCCGGGATCGTCGCCGGGCATGGCCGGCGTCGGAGCTCGCGATGTCGCCGGGCAAGGGCACGATGCTGATCTTCAACCAGCGGATGACCGACACCGTCGTGAACCGCTGCCATCCGCCCGATGACGGCGACATCATGGTCCCGGTCCACTCGGTCGCGATCCTCGGGACGACCGAGATGACGGTCGACGATCCCGACGTCTACGGCATCGGCCGCGAGGAGGTCGAGCTCCTGATGGTCGAGGGGACGAAGCTCTTCCCGGACCTGCGACGGATGCGACTGCTCCGGGCCTACGCCGGCGTCCGGCCGCTCTACAAGCACGAGGCGCCGGCGGCGGCCGCGCAGGACGACGAGGACGACGGCCGGGGGATCTCGCGGGCCCACGTCGTCATCGACCACGGACCGCGCGACGGCGTGGACAACTTCGTCTCGATCGTCGGCGGCAAGCTGACGACCTACCGGCTCATGGCCGAAGCAGACCGCCGACGTCGTCTGCGCAAAGCTCGGCGTGACTGAACGCCGTGCACGACCGCCGACGAGGTCCTGCCGGACCAGGGCGACGGGCGGACGTACTGGCTGGGCCACCGGCTGGCGGAGCACGAGGCGCGGGGCGGCGGCGACGCCGACCTCATCTGCGAGTGCGAGCTGGTGACCCGGTCGGCGCTCGACGCGTTCCTCGACGAGCGCTGGCCGTGCAGCCTCGACGACGTCCGGCGCGGCACGCGGCTGGGGATGGGGCCGTGCCAGGGCGGGTTCTGCACGTTCCGGGCGGCCGGCGTGATCGCGGAGCGGGCGGCAGCGCCGACGCGGCCTTCCGCCCGAGGCCGTCGACCGGATCCTCCTCGACTTCCTCGGCCGAGCGGTACCGCGGGACCCACCCGATCGCCTGGGGTCGCCAGCTGCAGGAGCTCTGGCTCGTCGCCGGCCTATACACCGGGGTGCTGGGGATCGGCGCGCTCGCGGATGGCCACGAGGCCGACCGTGCCGTCGTCTGACGTCGTCGTCATCGGTGCGGGCCTGGCCGGGATGACGGCCGCGATCGCCCTGGCCGAGGCCGGCGCCCGCGTCGACGTCGTCGCCCGCGGCCACGCAGCGACCCACTGGACCTCGGGCGGACTCGATGTGGCCGCGCCCCGGGGCAGCGCCACGGCCGCCGAGGGCATCGCGCAGCTTGCTTCGATGCGCGGGACACCCGTACGCATTCCTTGGACGTGACGTTGGCGCCGCGATCGATTGGCTGCGCGGGATCCTCGCCGCGGAGGGTCTGACCTACCTCGGCGACCTCGACGAGCCGCTTCGACCAGTCCCGACGGCGATCGGCGCGACGCGGCGGGCCGGCACTCTGCCCACCGCCCAGGCGGCGGCCCTCCGGCCCTGGAGGCCCGACGAGCGGCTCGTCGTCTGTGGCCCCGCCGGCTTCAAGGACTTCTGGCCGGGCGCGATCGCCGCAAGCCTCGAGCGCCCGTCGGTCTGGGGCCGGTCGCCGCGCGCAAGAGACCGGCCCGCGTCGGTCGAGGCGCTCGTCGTGGAGCTGCCTGACATCGCCGGCCGGCGAAACCTGACGGCGCTCCACCTCGCCCGGCTGTTCGACGATCCGTCGTGGCGCGCGGACGCGTTTGCGGCGATCGCGGCCGCGCTGCGGGGGCGCGGTGGCGCGCCCGGCCGGATCGCCCTCCCTGCCGTCCTCGGGCTGGCCGACCACGCCGCCGCGTTCGAGGACGCGTCGCGGTCGCTCCCGCTCGTCCCGTTCGAGGTGCCCGCTGATCTCGCCGAGCGTGCCCGGCCTGCGCCTGTTCGAGGCGCTCCGGGCCGCGCTTCGGCGGCGCGGCGGGAGGATCTCGGTGGGGGAGGAGGTGGTCCGGATCGAGACCGCCGGTCGACGCGTTACCGCGGTGGCGGTCGCCGCCGCGGCGCGCGATCGGGTGTTCCGCACGGGCGGCCTCGTCCTGGCGACCGGCGGGATCGCCGGCGGTGGGCTGATCGGCAGGGCGGATGGAACGCTCGTCGAGCCGCTCCTCGGCCTGCCCGTCGAGGCCCCGCCCGTAGGGCAGTGGCTGGCGGACGATCCGTTCGATCCCGCCGGCCACCCGCTCGAGGCCGCCGGGATCCGGACCGACGCGGAGCTCCACCCGGTCGACGGCCGCGGCAAGGTCGCGTTCGACAACGTCGCGATCGTCGGCAGCCTGCTCGCCGGCCAGCGCTACCTGACCGAGCGCTGCGGCGACGGCGTTGCGGTGGCCAGCGGGCGGCGCGCCGCCGCGATGTTCGCGGCCAAGCCGACCAAGCCGACCACGAAGCCGCGAGCCGAACGCCAGAAGGCCGGAGCGGCTCGATGACGATCCAGGAGATCGTCCGCGAAGCGTCGTTCGCCGAGGTCGCGCTCTCGGCCGACGAATGCCTGAAATGCAACGTCTGCAACACGGTCTGCCCGGTCGCCCGGGTCACGGACCTCTTCCCCGGCCCGAAGTACGTCGGCCCCCAGGCGCAGCGGTTCCGCGTCGCGACGTTGCTGCCGCCGCAGGGTCCGTCGACCCCGATCGTCGCCTCGCCCGATGCGACCGTCGACTACTGCTCGGGCTGCGGGATGTGCACGACCGCCTGTCCGGCCGACGTGAAGATCGCCGAGATGAACAGCCGGTCCCGGGCGGAGATGAAGGCGGGCCATCGGCCGCGGTTCCGCGACTGGCTGCTCGGCCAGACCGATCTCGTCGGCCGGCTTGGGCGTCGCGTTCGCGCCGCTCGCCAACTGGACGCTGCGCAACCGGCTGATCCGGGCGCTGATCGAGTGGACGATCGGCATCCACCGGCGGGCGCCGCTGCCCGTCTTCGCCGGCAGGACGCTCCGGTCGCGGCTCCCGCGCCCGGCCGGCGCTCAGAGCCGCCGCCGGATCGGGCCGTCGTCCTCTTCCATGGCTGCGCGGCGAACTACTACGAGCCGCACGTGGCGTTCGCCGCGATCGAGGTCCTCCGCCGCAACGGCTTCGAGACGATCGCCCCCGAGCAGGTCTGCTGCGGCCTGCCGTTCATCAGCAACGGCCTGTACAGCCGCGCCCGGGGCAAGGCCCGGCGCAACCTCGGAGTCTTCGCCGACTACGCCCGACGCGGCTACCGGATCGTCGGCACCTCGACGTCGTGCACCCACACCCTCAAGGCCGAATACCGCGAGATGCTCGACGTCGACGACGACGACGCCCACGCCGTGTCGCGGCTGCGACCTGGGACATCTGCGAGTTCCTCCTCGACCTCCACGAGCAGGGCCGCCTCGACACGGGCTTCGGTCGCCTCGAGGAGACGTTGCCGTACCATGCGCCGTGCCAGCTCCGCAGCCACGGGATCGGGCTGCCGGCGCTGGACCTGTTCGCTCTCGTGCCGGGCCTCAGCGCCATCGACATGGACCACGACTGCTGCGGGGTCGCCGGGACGTACGGGCTGAAGAAGGAGAAGTACGACATCGCGATGGCCGTCGGCGACCCGCTCTTCCGGCGCGTTCGTGCCACCGACTCTGCCCGCGCGGCGTGCGACTCGGAGACCTGCCGCTGGCAGATCGAGCGTGCCACGGACCGGCCCGTGAAGCACCCGGTCGAGATCCTGGCGGCGGCCTACGCCTTGGCCGACGCGGCCAAGGAGCCCGCCGCGGCCACTGGATGACCGACCTCGTCGTCGGTGGCGGAGCGGTCGGGACGCTGATGGCCTGGGCCCTTGCGGCCGGGCGGCCGGGACGTGGCGATCGTGCGCCGGCGGCTCGAGGGGCCGCCGCGACGGTCGACGGTCACGGTCGTCGGACCCGGATGGCAAGGCGTCCAGCGCTCGGACGTCACCGAGATCCACAGCCCGGACGCGCTCGAGGCCTCACCCGAGGTCATCGTGTTCGCGGTCAAGGCGTTCGACCTGCTCGACGCGGCTGCCTCGTGCGCGGCGTGGCCGACGGCACCGGCCCTGACCGTCCTCGAACGGCGTCGGCGCCGAGGAGATCGTCGCCGAAGCGCGGCCGGACGGCGGGCTGATCGCGGGCTCCGTGACCGCCTCGGTCGAGCTGACGGGGGAACGAACGGTGGCCAGGCTGAACAACGGCGGCGTCGCGCTTGCGCCGGCCAGCGCAGGCGTGGACGAGCTCACCGACGCGCTCCTCGCGGCCATCGCCACGGCGGGCCTCCGGACGGGTCGCGTCGCAGACCCGGCCGCGATGAAGTGGTCGAAGCTCGTCGCCAACCTCGTCGGCAACGCATCGAGCGCGATCCTGGACATGTCGCCGGCCGAGATCTACGGGCACCCGGCAGCGTTCGGGATCGAGCGCCGCCAGATCCTCGAGGCGCTGGCCGTGATGCGACGCCTGGGGCTGCGGCCCGTCGCGCTCCCGGGTGCCAACGTTCCGCTTCTGGCCTTCGGCGTCCGGTTTCCCGCGGTCATCGCCCGACCGATCATGCGACGCATCATCGGCGGAGCTCGCGGCCGCAAGGACCCGTCGCTGCGCATCCACGCCAATTCGGGGACCGGGCCGTCCGAGGTCCAGTGGCTGAACGGCGCCGTCGCGCGCAGCGCGGTCGACGGCTGGGCGGCGCGGCTCCCGTGAACCGCCGCCTGACCGAGCTCGTGGAAGAGGTCCTGGCCGATCCCGAGCGGCGGGCCTGGTTCAGGGGCAGGCCTGATCGGCTGGTCGAGGCCATCGAAGGCTGAGAGCCGCGCTCGCCAGCTCCCGGGACAGGCCGATTCGGCCGATTCCCCGTCGGTATACTCGCGACCGATGACAATCCAGGAAGCCGTGGTCGACGCCCTCGTGATCGTGGCGGCGTACGTGATCGGCGGCATTCCCTGGGGCGTCGTCATCGCGCGGGTGACCGGCGGGACCGATCCGCGGACGATCGGCAGCGGCCGGACCGGCGGCGCGAACGTCATGCGGGCCCTCGGCCCACGCGCCGCGGCCGCGTCGGGGCTCCTCGACGTGCTCAAGGGGATCGTCGCCGTCCTGATCGCGTTCGTGGTCGGTGGCGGTCTCGGACTGCAGATCCTCGCCGCGCTGGCCGCGATCGTCGGCCACAGCCGGTCGCCGTTCATCGGGTTCTCCGGGGGGCGCGGGATCGCGCCCGGCTTCGGCGGCCTGATCGTCCTGCACCCGCTCGCCGCGCTGCTGACGATCCCGGTCTTCGCCCTCGTGCTGGTCGCGACGCGCTACTCGTCGGTGGCGTCCCTGACCGCGACGGCATTCGCCGCGGTCGTGATCATCGTCACGGTCGTCGTGTTCCAGCTGCCGCTGCTCTACGCGGGCTACGCGATCGGCGCGGCCGGGCTGATCTGGCTCTTCCACATCGACAACATCCAGCGCCTGCTCGCCGGCACGGAGCGGCAGATCGAGTTCCGGCGCGGCTGACGCTTCGCCGGAGCGCGCCGAGCCGCGGGTGCTAGACTGGGCCGCCTGTCGGGGCGTGGCGCAGTCTGGTAGCGCACCAGTCTGGGGGACTGGTGGTCGTCGGTTCAAATCCGGCCGCCCCGACCAAATCTCCCGCATGAATAGCAGGAGTCGGGAGGCGTGGCGGTTCGACCGCCGCTAGGTGATAGAGGCTTTCCGCGAGTTTCTGCCTCGCGCTCCTCGGATGTTCGGTTGGTGGCTGCTGACAGGCGTGCCGACAATCTTCCTAGCTGCGCTCCTTCTCGGACAGCGCAGCCCCCTGGAGTCATTCCAGATCACCATCGTGCTGATCCCGTTCGGAATCCCGGTGCTTGGGTTCCTTTGGATCCACCCGCTGTCGCAGCACACTACGCCGTCTGTCCGCAAGTTCCTGTTTGCCTGCCTGTGGTTTGTCGTCACGTTGGTCCCCGCCATAGCCCTCATGCGGGCGGCGGACGCGCTAGTGGATGCCCAATTGCCGTTGTTCCGAGAGCCTCGTGCAGCCACAGGTGTGACAGAGGCACAACTGAGCAGTTTCGGAGAAGCCGCCGCCGCGGCGGCTCCCTAGCATGAGGGTCGTCCCATCGACACTCGCAGAGGAGAAACCTGCAATGAACGACATGCAGAAGTCGACCAAGAGCACCACCGCCAAGGCGTCCAAGGTATTCACGGACGAGGAACGCGACGCGATGAAGGAGCGCGCCCGAGAGCAGAAGGCGGCCGCGCGCCGCGGGCCGCGGGCGGACAAAGCGGACGGGGAGAGCGACGTGCTCGCGAAGATCGCCGAGATGCCGAAATCGGATCGCGACCTGGCCGAGCGGCTCCACAAGATCATCAAAGCCGGCGCGCCGATCCTCTCGCCGAAGACCTGGTACGGGATGCCCGCCTACGCCAAGGACGGCAAGGTCGTCTGCTTCTTCACGCCCGCCGACAAGTTCAAGTCGCGGTACGCGACGTTCGGCTTCAACGATGACGCGAACCTCGACGAGGGCACCATGTGGCCGACGTCCTTCGCGCTGACGAAGTTGACCGCCGCCGACGAGGCAAGGATCGTCGCGCTCGTGAAGAAAGCGGTGAGCTGAGGCCTGAGAGCCTGTAGCCGGTGATCCTCCCCAAGATCCGGGATCCGCGGTTCATCACCGTGCGTCGCGGCGGGACTCTCCAAGACGACGATCACCGTCTTCTCGCGCTGTGGGCGGCTGACTGCGCGGAGCACGTGCTGCACCACTTCGAGCGGGCACGGCCGACGGACGACCGTCCACGTCGGGCGATCGACCTTGGGCGAGCGTGGGCGCGGGGTGAGATCAAATGGGCAGAGGCCCGCACGGCGGCCGGCCACGCAAACGCTGCGGCCAGAGACCTGCGTGGAGCAGCACGGCACGCCGCGTACGCTGCCGGCCAGGCCGCGGCGGTGGGCCATGTGGCGGCCCACGAACTCGGAGCCGCGGCCTACGCGATCAGGGCGGCGCGGGCGGCAGAGGATGAGCGCGTGGCGGCCGGCCGCCTGGAGTGCCAGTGGCAGCGCGCCCAACTCCCCCACGAGATCCGAGAACTTGTGCTCGACGACCAGCGGCTCCGCAACGAGTTGTGCTGGTTTGCGTTCGACTGCTGACACGGCTCGCTCCCGGCGGCACGACCTCTCGTTCGGCCAGGCTAAGCGGCAGGGGACGCTGCCAGGGAGGGGGAGATCACGCCTATTGGCTGCGTCTTCCACGTCGTCGCAGTGACGGATGTGTCCCTGGCTCCGCCTAGTCGCCCCGCCTCTCGCGAGTAGCGAACGTACCAAGCAAGCATCAGGGCCGTCGCCACAAGATAGAAGCAATGCAGCGCCCAGATTGGACCGAGCGGGAGACTGAAGACATAGGCCGAGTACAGGACGTTGCCGAAGTTCGTGAGCACCAGCTGCGTCGGGCTGTACGAGGAGAGATCCTTCGTGCGGACAGCCTTCACGAGCATCGGCATGTAGCTGATCACAAAGATCACCGTCGAGGCTGAGCCCGCGATCATGGGCACGTCATTCATTGTCACTATCGGATTCCTCAGGCTCTGGCATCCGGGCTGATGCTTCTGCCCGCGGTGGAGCCTGAGGAGATGCTCGATCCGCGCTGCCCGGCCGCCATCGGGCGCGATCCGTACTCGACTGATGAACCGCCACTCAATCTGCCGGCAGGTTTGGGCCGGGTACCTTATGGACGGCCCCGAGGCCGGTCTCAGGTCAGGTGCGCTAGGTGGCGTGACTACGAAAAAGCAGACCCGAGGGACTCGTTAACCCTGGGGTCTGCTTGCACAAAGTGTCGACCATCGACCTTGCCACCTCGATTGCAGGCGACCGCCCTATACCCAACCGGACCTCACGTCACCGCACATTCATTCGCCCGTGACAAGGCGAAACGGACGGCAGCGGACGATCGGCGGGGCGGTCCAAGGTGTACATTTTCGCCGCTGCCACAGAGCGACTGAGAGGAGGCTGAAATGCCAAAGTTCATGGACGTCCATCACGGGATGCATGGGATCACACCCGACGCCCTGAAGCAGGCCCACCAAGCCGACCTCGACATCCAGGGGGAGGAAGGTGTCGACTTCCAGCGGGCTTGGGGCGACCCCGATTCCGGGATGGTGTGGTGCGTGTCGGAGGCACCGAACGCCGAGGCCGTTCGAAAGATTCATGAGCGGACTGGCCATCCGGCGACCGAGGTCTATCCAGTTCCGGTCGAGGTCTAGCGGCTGTCGCCTGTCGGAACGCGATCGAGTTCCCCGCGACCGCCTGATAGGCCGGTGCAAGATCCGGCGGGCCGGGCCCCTCGCGTCCGTGACGGCCCGTCGGTCATAGTTGTAGAGCGTCATTCGTGAGTTCTGCTTGCGGATGGCGCGTTTCTTTGTCCGCCGCAATCCGGCTGCCGGGATGGCGCGTATTCCCCCTTGACGCCGCGCTCCACGAGCCCGATGTCCCCTCCGGCACCGAGTGCGCGGCGAGTCGCACTGACTACTACTTCAACGTCCACAACGCCGACTTCCCCGCAGGCGCATTGCGCGGCCGCGTTAGCAACCGTCTCGACTTTTCGGGGATTCGAGGCCCCGCGGCGACCCTCTGCCGCGGGGCCTCGCCATGTCCGGAGGTCGGTCGCCGTAGACTCGATGCGTGACGACGACTGACCGGGCGAGCGATCTCGACATCGAGCAGACCGACGGCCTGCTCGACATGGATCCGGAGGCATTCCGAGCGGCGGCCCACGCGGTGGTCGACCTGATGGCCGACTACCTTGCCTCGGTCGAGCGCTTCGCGGTCTTCCCATCGGTGGAGCCCGGATCGATTGCGGCGGCGTTCCCGACGGCTGCGCCCGAGGCGCCCGAACCGCTCGGGGCGATCCTCGACGACTACTGCCGCCTCGTTGAACCGAACGCGACGCACTGGCAGCACCCGGGGTTCCTCGCGTATTTCGGCACAACCGCGTCCGGGCCCGGGATCCTCGGCGAGATGCTGACGGCGGCGATCGGCCAGAACGCGATGCTCTGGCGGACGTCGCCGATCGCGACCGAGCTCGAGGGGGTCGTCGTCGGCTGGCTGCGCCAGGCCGTCGGGTCTGCCGGAATCGTTCGACGGACTCATCACCGACACCGCGTCGACGTCGTCGCTCATCGCCCTGGCCGGCGCGCGACAGACCGCCGGCGACGACATCGCCAAGATGCGCGTGTACGCATCGGAAGAAGCGCACTCGTCGATCGAGAAGGCCTGCATGACTCTGGGGCTGGGCCACCGCGCCCTCGTCCGGATTCCGACGAACGATCGGTTCGAGATGAGGGTCGACGACCTTCGCGCAGCCATCGCTCGAGATCGCAAAGCTGGCCTCCGGCCGATCGCCGTGGTCGCGACCGTGGGCACGACGTCATCGACCTCGGCCGACTCAGTCGAGGATGCCGCCGCCATCGCCGAGGCCGAAGGTCTGTGGCTTCACGTCGACGCCGCCTACGCCGGTGCCGTCGCGATCGCCCCCGACCTACGTGAGCCATTCCGCGGCTGGGAACGAGCGGATTCGGTCGTCATCAACCCGCATAAGTGGCTGTTCACGCCCCTTGACGCCTCGCTCCTCCTGACCCGGCGAATGGAGACGCTGCGGGCCGCCTTCAGTCTCGTCCCGGAGTACCTCCGCACGCTGGATCGCGAGGCCCCGGTTCGGGACTACAACGAGTACACGCCGCAGCTTGGGCGTCGGTTCAGGGCGCTGAAGCTGTGGATCCAACTGCGCTGGTTCGGGCTGGAGGGTCTGCGGCGTCGGATCCGGCACCACCTGGAGCTCGCCGCAGCGTTCGGCCAGTGGATCGACGACGACCCCGATTGGGAGCGGCTCGCTCCCGTTCCCTTCTCGACGGTCTGCTTCCGCTACCGACCGGCGGGCTTCGACGGACGGAGAAGGGGCCTTGGACGACCTGAATGCGCGGATCATGGACGCGGTCAACCGGACCGGAGAGGTGTTCCTCTCGCACACCCGCCTCGATGGTCGGTTCACGATCCGGCTCGCGGTCGGCAACCTGCGGACGGAAGCGCGTCACGTAGAGCGCGCCTGGGAGCTGCTCCGAACGGCGGCGAAGGAGGAGGCGGGATGAACGGACCGGTCGCTGTGCTCTATTTCTATCGAACGAAGTGGGGAGCGCACGACGAGTTCGTCGGGCTCTTCCGGAAGAACCACTGGCCGATCCTGCGCGAGGAGCTCGCAGCCGGCCGCTACATCGATGTCCAGATGGCCACGCCCCGCTTCCATGGTGACGGCCGGGCCGACTGGGACGTCCTGGTCTCGATCACGTATCGCGATTGGGCGGCGATCTCGGAGCACACCGACGCCGAGATCGCCCGCCGCCTCTTCCCGGACCAGGAACGCTACCGAGCCGAGGAGCAACACCGGTTCGAGCTCCTCGAGGCCCACTGGGACGTGCCTCTGGAGCCTCGCCCGCTGGACGCCGCCGAGAAGCCTGCCGGCTAGCGATCCGTGGACGATCACCTATCGACGACCCAGGTCGGCTGGCTGCTCGGCCGCTCGGCGAATGCCGTCCGGGAGATGATCCGCGAGGGCGAGATCGGGGCGATGCGTATCTCGGCCGGTTTCCGCATCCCGCGCGAGGAGGTGCTCAGGGTCAGCCGAGACACGATCCAGGAGAAAGCGGGTCGCGATCTCTCCGACACCGAGCTCGAGCGCCTTGTCGACGAGGTTCTCGCCACGAACGAGGACAAGGCAAACCAGCCAGTCCGCCTGGTCAAGCCGCCTCGGACCCGGAAGCGGGCGAAGCCGCGCTGACGAGTGATAGTTGACGCCGTGCGTGGCGCCTAGAAGGGCCTGCTACCGTAGACCCGTGCCCAGTAGCCATCGCCGGTTCGCGCTCCTCGACGTCACGTTCGCCGGCGTAGCCCTGCCCAGCGCGACAATGGACCTCTGGGACGACGACAGCGGTGTCACCCGCTGGTCCGCGCGGGCGCTCATGCCGGCACTCCAGGTCGCCGAGAGCGGCCGGCTGACGGGGCGAACGAAGGACGGTCGGTACTTCTCGGGCGACGTCGATGTCGCCAACCGACAGATGGGTCCGGGCGGTCCCCGCGGCCAGACACTCGTCGAGCTCCACGGTTCGGGCCCGCTCGAGGAGCTTTCCGAACCGCCGCCGGCCGAAGAGCCCGCGGCGAGCGACGCTAAATCGAGTAGCTAGGCGCCGGATGCCCGGCGTCCGGATCGAGCGGCCGGTCCCAAGCGATAATGTGCGCAACCACTCGCACGAGGAGCCAGCCCGCCGATGCCGCCGATCATCGAGCTGACCCGCATCGAGCCCGTCCACCTCGGGCGGCTCGAGCGGCAAGGCGTCTTCACGACCGGCCTCCTGATCGAGGTGTCGGAGACGCCGACTCGCCGCCAGACCCTCGCCGACCAGGTCGACGCCACGCCGAACGACGTCCTGGCCTGGCGCGACGAGGCGCTGATGCTCAATCTCGCCAGCTTCGGGCCACAGCAGCACCAGCTCCTGATGCAGGGTGGCATCGAGGGCCTCCGAGACATCCTCAAGCTGAGCCTCGATGAGTTCCGTGCGGCGATCGTCCAGGCCGCGACCGAGCTGAAGATGGAGGCACCGTCGGACCTGACGATGATCGGCTGGTGGGAGCAGGCCAAGACGCTCGAGGACGCCTGACCGGCCGTTCCGTCGCGCCGCTCCGGCGCCGGCACTACCATGGCAGGCGTGAACGCCACCGTTCCTGAGCGTGTCGCCGGGGTCTTGACGGCCATCGCCACGGCCATCGTCATCACCGCGATCGCGATCGTGCCGTTCCTGTCGCCGGCTTGGGTCTCGTTCGAGCAGGGCCGAACCGGCGCCGAACAGCTGACCGGCTACACGACCGCCGAACTGCGCACCGCCACCGACGCCATCCTCGCCGATCTCGTGTTCGGGCCCCCCGACTTCGACGTCGCAGTCGGCGATGCGCCGGTCTCGAACGCACGCGAGCAGTCACACATGCGTGACGTGCGCAGCGTGTTCGCGAGCTTCGGGCTGATCGCCGTCGCCGCCGCCGCCGGGCTGGTCGTGGCAATTGTCCTCGCTCGGCGGATGGGCCATCCGGAGCGGGCATGGGCGGCGGTCCGCAGCGGGGCGCGAGGGCTGGCGATCGGCGTTGTCATCGCCGGCGGCTTCGCGTTCTTCGCGTTCGACGCGGCCTTCGAGGTGTTCCATCGGTTGTTCTTCGCCGGCGGCTCGTACACGTTCGACGCCGGCACGGATCGACTGGTCCAGCTCTTCCCGTTCGCGTTCTGGTCGGAGACGACGATGGCGGTTGGGGCGGTGATCATCGCGCATCTCGATCGCTGTGACCTTGATCGCCGGCCGACGGCTGGCCAAGGACGCGGCGAGCGCCGAGACAACGCCGGGGTCGGGGCGGGCGCATCCGGAGGCGGCCCGATGAATGGCGTCCCGGTCGCCCGCCTGTTCGGCATCGAGATCCGGCTCCACCTGTCGTGGATCTTCATCATCGCGATCGTCACGGTGACGGTCGGCGGGCGCCTCGGGTCGCTCGGGCAGTCCACGGACGCATCCCTCGCGTGGGTGATCGGTGCGGTCGCCTCGCTCGGGTTCCTCGGGACCGTCGTCGCCCATGAGCTGGCCCACGCGCTCGTGAGCCGACGGGCGGGAACGCCGATCGAAGGGATCACGGTCCATTTCATCGGCTCGCCGGCGACGGTCGACGTGCGCGCCGCCACGCCACGGTCGGAGGCGGCCGTCGCGCTGGCTGGGCCGCTGACGAGCCTCGTGCTCGGGGTCGTGCTGATCGCCCTCGCCCTCGTCGGCTTCGCGTCTGAGATCAGCGCGCTCCGGATCGTCGGCGACGTGCTCTTCATCATCGGCGCGCTCGACATCGTCCTCGCCGGCGTCAGCATCGTGCCCGCGTTCCCGCTCGATGGCGGGCGCGTCGTTCGAGCGATCGTCTGGGCGCGAACCGGCTCCGAGATCCGCGGCGCGCGGTCGGCCGGACGGGTGGGCCGGGTGGTCGGCTGGCTCCTCGTCAGCCTCGGTCTCGCCGTCATCCTCGCCGGCGAGACGGTCGACGGCGTCATGATCGGGCTGATCGGCTGGTTCCTGGGCGCATCCGCGCGATCGGTGGACCGCTGGCTCCTGCTCGACGGCCTCATCAAGGGCGTCCGCGTCGGCGAAGCGATGGAGCCGACGCTCGAGACGATCACGCCGCAGCTTACGCTCGATACGTTCGCCGGGCGCGTGCTCGACGGCACGCTCGGACCGGTGCTGCCGGTGGTCCGGGACGACATCCTCGTCGGGCTCGTAGGCGCGCTCCAGCTGCGGGGCGTGCCACAGCGCGAATGGGCGTCGACCCGAACCGTCGACGTGATGATCGACGTGGCCGATCTCCCGCCGCCGCTCGGGCCGGATGAGTCGCTGTCGGACGGGCTCGAGCGGCTCCGGGCATCGCGCCTGGACGGACTGCCGGTGCTCGACAATTCCGGGTTGCGCGGGGTGCTGACGCGGCGGTCCATCGCGGTTGCCCTCCGTGCCCGGGCCGATCTGCGAGGCGTGACGCTGTGAACGCGCCTGCGTCGTCTGCCTCGCCGCCTCGTCCGTCGTGTCGGCTGTTCCCGCCGGGCTCCTGTCGGTCGAGGAGGCGCGCGCCGCTGTCCTGGCCGCGGTCAGCGGCCCGACCGAGCTCGAGGTGCGTCTACCTCTCCGATGCGCTCGGCCGCGTCCTCGCGGAGCCGGTCACCAGCACGACCGACCTGCCGCCGTGGGACAACTCGGCGATGGACGGCTACGCGGTCAGAGCGGCCGACACGGCCGGCGCGACCGAAGACGGGCCGGTCCGGCTGGAGGTCGTGGGCGAGGTCCGAGCGGGCCAGGCGCCGGAGGTCGAGGTGCCGCGGGGCGGCGCAGTCCGGATCGCCACCGGCGCCCCCGTCCCGCCACGCGCCGACGCCGTCGTTCCGGTCGAGCTGACAACGCCCCTCGACGCGACTGGCGCCCCGGCGGGTCCTCGCGGCCGTGACGCCACCGGCCCGGTACCGGCAGCGATCCTCGTTCATGCAACCGTCGAGAAAGGCGGCTCCATCCGCCGCGCCGGCAGCGACCTGGCCCGCGGGGCGACGATCCTGGAGACAGGAACGGTCGTGACGGCCGCAGGCGATCGCCCTGGCGGCCGGCGCCGGCGTCCCGCAGCTGTCGGTACACCGGCGACCCCAGGTCCACGTCCTCGCGACCGGCGACGAGGTGAAGCCGGCCGGACAGGCGCTGGGTCCGGCGGGCATCCCCGACGCCAACGGCCCCGGCATCTTGGCGCTCGTCGATGCAGCCGGCGGCCAGTCCTACGCCCTCGGGATCGCCAAGGACCGGATCGAGGACGTCGATTCGCGGCTGTGCGCCGCTCTCATCGCCGGCGCCGATGCGATCGTCGTGTCGGGTGGGGTGTCGGTCGGGCCGTACGACGTCGTCAAGCTCGCGTTCGAGAAGATCGGCCGGATCGATCTCTGGCGGGTCGCCGTGCAGCCGGGCAAGCCGTTCGTTTTCGGCACCGCGGACCGGCCGGATGGCGGCCGGACGCTCCTGTTCGGCCTTCCCGGCAACCCGGTCTCGAGCTTCGTGACATTCGAGTTGTTCGTCCGTCCCGCCATTCGCGCACTCGCCGGCCACCGGCGCCGATCGCCTCCTGCGGCCGGTCGATCGGGCCGTCCTCGACGAGGCTGTCGCGAAGAGTCACGGCCGACGGGCCTTCATCCGCGTGATCGCGGAGCGCGACGCTACCGGGTCACCGGTCCGTGACGAGCGTGGCCGCGTCCACGTCCGGCTCGCCGGCGGATCGGCGGGGCAGGGGAGCCACGTCATTTCGGCCCTTGCCGCGGCGGACGCACTTGCGGTCGTCCCGGAGGCGCAGGATACGCTCGATGCCGGCTCGGAGGTCGAGCTCTGGTGGCTGGACGCCGGCTGACCTGACGTTCGGAGGATCGATGGCCCAGAAACCGCCCCCGCGCACAGAGCGCCGCCGGCTGACCCACGTCGACCGGAGCGGTCGGCCGCGGATGGTCGACGTCACCGAGAAGGCCGTGACCGCGCGCCGCGCCGTGGCTGAGGCCCTTGTGGCGGTGTCGCCCGAGACGATGAGCCTCGTGATCGACGGTGGGGGACCGAAGGGCGACGTCCTGGGCGTGGCCGAGCTGGCCGGGGTGATGGCCGGCAAGCGGACCAGCGACCTGATCCCGCTCTGCCATCCGATCGCCCTCACCGACCTGGTCGTCGCGGTGACGCCCGATCGGGCGGCGGGAGTGCTCCGCGTACGGGCCGAGGCCGCCACGACTGCGCCGACCGGCGTCGAGATGGAGGCCCTCACGGCCGCATCCATCGCCGCGCTGACGATCTACGACATGGTCAAAGGGGTCGAACGGGGCGTCGAGGTCCGCGCGGTCCGGCTCATCTCCAAGAGCGGCGGCAAGAGCGGCGAGTGGCACCGGCCGGCGGACGCGGATGTCGACCGAGCGCCGGATCAGCGCAAGCCGGGCGTCCGCGGCGCAGGTCGGATCGGGGGCAAGCGGCGGGGACCGGCGTGAGCGCGGGGTGGGTGTTCGTCCTGACGGTCAGCGACCGCGGAGCCGCAGGGGAGCGGGAGGACGCGAGCGGGGCGGCGGTCGCGGCGCGCCTGATGGCGCTTGGGTTCAAGGTCCGGCGCGAGGTAGTGGCGGATGAGCAGGCGACGATCGAATCGGTCCTGCGTTCGGCCAGCCGAGGGGCACTCGCTGGTCGTGACCACCGGCGGCACGGGGCTGACGCCGCGGGACGTGACGCCGCAGGCGACCCTGGCCGTCGTCGACTACGAGGTGCCGGGGCTCGCGGAGGCGATGCGGGCCGAGGGCCGCCGCCACACCCCGATGGCGGATCTGAGCCGCGCGGTCGTCGGCGTCCGCGGCCGGACGCTCATCCTCAACCTGCCGGGCAGCCCGAAGGGTGCGATGGAATCCCTCGAGGCGATCATCCCGGTCCTCGATCACGCCCTCGAGACGCTGGCGGGGCCGTTCGATCACGGGTCGTCGAACGCTGAGCCCGCGCAAGGTGGCTGCGGAGCTCGCCGATCCGCGCGTGGTGGCATCGCCGGACGAGCACGAGTGATGTTCCCCGTGTTTGCGGACGTCCCAGGCTACCCGCTCGTCTTCGTCCTGTTCTGGGGAGCCGCGATCGTCTTCCTGCTCGCGATGGCCCGCCATCTCCGCGTCTTCGCCGCGGCTCGGCCCTCCGTGGAGCAGCCGCGCCCGTTCGGCCAGATCGGGGCCCGGCTGGTCGGGCTGATCGAGTACGCAGTCATCCAGACGAAGATGTTCAAGGACGTCCGGGCCGGGCTGATGCACGCGGGCATCTTCTGGGGCTTCGTCCTCCTCACGATCGGGACGGCCAACATCGTGACCGGCGGGATCATCGAGACGATCCTGTCGGTCCCGCTCGACGGCGCGGTCTGGGCGGCGATCTCCGGGATGCAGAACGTCGTCGCGGTGATCGTCATCGTCTCGATCCTGTGGGCGTTCTGGCGGCGGCTCGTCTCGCGCCCGAAGCGGCTGACATTCAACCGCGACGCGCTCCTCATCCTGTCGATGATCGGCGGGGTCGTCGCGACGGAGCTCCTCGCCGAGGTGTTCGAGTTCGCCCGCCACGGCGACCAGCCGGGGGCGTTCGTATCGGCCGCGCTGGCCGGACCGCTGCGGGGACTGTCGCCCGAAGACGCTGGACCTCTGGCTTCGCCGTGCTGTGGTGGGCCCACATGGTCCTCGTCGCGGCCTTCCTCGTGTACCTGCCGTTCTCGAAGCATCTCCACATCGCGACCGCCTTCCCGAACATCTGGTTCCGGAAGCTCCGGCCGCGCGGCGAGCTGCCGGCGATGGACCTCGAGCGCGAGGACGCCACGTTCGGCTGAAGTCGCTCCAGGATCTCGGCTGGAAGGACCTCCTCGACGGCTTCACCTGCACCGAATGCGGCCGCTGCCAGCAGGCCTGCCCCGCATGGAACACGGGCAAGCCGCTCAACCCGAAGACGTTCATCATGGGAATCCGGGACATGTCGGTGGAGGCGGAGCACGGGCTCGACCTCATCCCGAACTCGCCGATCGTGCGCGAGACGTACGGCCTAGGCGGGGCGACGCCGGCGGCGGATCGGATGGCCGCCCCGATCGTCGACGATGCGATCCCATACGACGCGGTCTGGGATTGCGTTACCTGCGGAGCGTGCGTCGAGGCCTGCCCGGTGCTGATCGAGCATGTCGACAAGATCGTCGGCCTCCGGCGGAACCTCGTCCTCGAGGAGTCGCGCTTTCCGGCCGAACTGGCCGGCGCGTTCCGGGGCATGGAGGGCCAGGGCAATCCGTGGGGCCAGCCGGCCTCGACGAGGCTCGACTGGACGAAGGGCCTGCCGTTCGAGGTCCCGACCGTCGCCTCCATGGCCGCCGATGGGAAGCTCGACGAGCTCGAGGTCCTTTACTGGGTCGGCTGCGCGGCGGCCTTCGACGAGCGCAACAAGCGCGTCGCCCGAGCGTTCGCGACGTGCCTGTCCGCGGCCGGGCATCCGATTCGCGGTCCTCGGCCAGGAGGAGTCGTGCACCGGCGATCCGGCCCGCCGGATGGGCAACGACTACGTCTTCCAGATCCTCGCGTCAGGCAACGTCGAGACGCTGAACCGATACGGGATGGGCGAGCGGACGATCGTCACGGCCTGCCCCCATTGCTTCAACACGATCGGCAACGAATACGGCCAGCTGGGCGGGTCGTTCAAGATCGTCCACCACTCGGTCTACCTCCAGGGGCTGCTCGGCGACGGGCGGCTGCGGGTCGCCGACGAGGGTCCGGCCAGCTCCGTGACCTTCCACGACTCGTGCTACATGGCCCGCTACAACGGCGTCATCGCCGCGCCGCGAGACGTCCTGGGCTCCGTCCCGGGCGTCGAACTGCGGGAGATGGAGAAGTCGGGCAAGAACACGTTCTGCTGCGGGGCCGGCGGCGGCCGGATGTGGATGGAGGAGACGCGCGGCACCCGGATCAACGCCGAGCGGACCCGTCAGGCGCTCGAAACGGGCGCCGAAACGGTCGCCACCAGCTGCCCGTTCTGCATGGTGATGATGAAGGACGGTCTGGCCGATGCCGCGTCGGCGCGCGTCGCCGCCGGTACCGGCGTCGTAAGCGCCCGCGACATCGCGGAGATCCTGGCCGAAACTCCTGGCGCCGACTCAGCCCGCCGGCCGCCAGCTGCCGGTGCTGCAGTAGTCTCGGCGGTGGCCGCCGGCCCACTCAGCCCGGCAGGTTGGCGTTACAGCTGATGCACGTGCGGTCGGTCCAGAGGTTGCCCATCCCGCAGTTCGGGCAACGCTTCTCGCCTTCGGTCGACGTCCCGAATGGGCTCTCGCGGGACGCTGCCTCGCGCTCCAGGCGCTGCCGGCGCCTGATCGTGACGAGCGCCAGGGCCAAGATCGCGACCGAGGCGATGAGCAGCAGGATCTGGGACGTCTGATCCACGAGCTGTCCCTCAACGGCTGGTGCTCGAGCCCCCGGTGACCGAACACGCCGCCCCCGAACACTAACGTCCGCACGCGACGACTGCGCAACGGAAGAGTCGCCCGCCGCGACGCTGCTACGATGCGGGCGGTGACAGAGCCCACGTCCGCCACCCGAGCCCCTGGGACGTACCGCCTGACCGAGGAGCAGCAGATGCTTCGGGATGCGGTCCGGGTGCTGGCCGACGAGCAGATCGCGCGCCGCGCGGCGGAGATCGACAAGACCGCCGAATTCCCGTGGGACGTCAAGGAACTCCTCGCCTCCCACGACATCCTCGGGTTGCCGTTTCCGACCAAGTACGGCGGTCTCGGTGGCGAATTGCTCACCATCTGCCTGGCCATCGAGCAGATCAGCCGGGTCTGCGCCACCAGCGGCCTCATCCTCGCGGTCCAGGAGCTCGGGGCGCTGCCGCTGCTGCTGGCCGGCTCCGACGAGCAGAAGGAGCGCTGGCTGCCGGATCTCGCGGCGGGCCGGACGCTCATCGCATTCGCCCTGACGGAGGCCGAGGCCGGCAGCGACGCCTCCGCGACCCGGACGAGGGCGCGCCGGGACGGCGACGACTGGGTGATCGATGGGTCGAAGCGCTTCATCAGCCAGGGCAGCGTCGCCGACCTGATCACGGTCTTCGCGGCCACGACCGACGATCCCGAGACCCCGCGCCACAAGCGGCTCACCTGCTTCATCGTCGAGAAGGACATGGCCGGCTTCGGCGTCGAGCGGATCGAGCACAAGATGGGCATCCGCGGATCGCCCACGGCGGAGCTGAGCTTCCGCGGCGTCCGCGTCCCCGACTCGCACCGCGTCGGCGCTGAGGGCGATGGCTTCCGGATCGCGATGCGGACGCTCGATCGCAGCCGGCCCGGGATCGCAGCCCAGGCCGTCGGCATCGCCCAGGGGGCCCTCGAGGTCGCAGCGGCCTACGCCAGCGAGCGCAAGCAGTTCGGCAAGCCGATCGCCGAGTTCCAGATGATCGCGGCGATGCTGGCCGACATGGACGCCGCGACCGAGGCCGCCCGCCAGCTCCTCTACAAGGCCTGCACCGAGATCGAATCGGGCGCCGCCGATGCCGCGCGCTGGTCGGCCATGTGTAAACTCGTCGCCGGCGACACGGCGATGCGGGTCACGACCGACGCCGTCCAGGTTCTCGGCGGCTACGGCTACATCGACGAATTTCCCGTCGAGCGCATGATGCGCGACGCGAAGATCACCCAGCTCTACGAGGGCACGCAGCAGATCCAGCGGCTGGTCATTGCCCGCGCCCTCGTCCCGAAGTAAGGAGATCCATCCCGACGTGCAGATCGTCGTCCTCGTCAAGCCGGTGCCCGATCCCGCCGCCGGCGGCGAACGTCTCGGGGCCGACGGACGCCTCGATCGGGCTGCGACGCCGGCCGTCGTCAACGCCAACGACGAGTACGCCCTCGAAGCGGCGCTCAAGCTCGTCGAGGCCCACGGCGGCGAGGTGACGATCGTCTCGATGGCTCCCACGAGCGGGCCCGAGACGATGCGCAAGGCGCTGGCGATGGGCGCCCATCGCGGCATCCACGTCACCGACGAGGCGCTCGCCGGTTCGGACCACGTCTCGACGGCCCGCGTCCTCGCGGCCGCGCTCAAGGACCTGGAGTACGACCTCGTGCTCGCCGGCGCCGACACGTCCGACGGGCTCGCCGGCGTCGTTCCCGCGGGCGTCGCGGCGCTGCTCCGTCTGCCGTACCTCTCCTACGCGGCGAAGATCGAGCCGATGACGGACGACCGAGACGCGTCCAGGTCCGACGGATCAGCCCGACCGGCTACGACGTCCTCGAGGCGCCGATGCCCGCCCTCGTCGTCTGCACCCAGGCCCTCGGCGAGCCGCGCTACCCATCGCTCAAGGGGATCATGGCCGCCCGCTCGAAGGAGATCGCGACGAAGGCCCTGTCCGACATCGGCGTCGACGCCGCGAGCGTCGGCGGGGCGGTCGCCACGACGAAGGTGCTCGGCTCGACGGCGCCGCCGCCCCGGGCCGCGACGCGGGTCGTGCGCGAGTCACCGGACGTGGCCGCGCGCGAGGTCGTCGAATTCCTCGCCCAGCGGAGGATCGTCTGATGGCCGGGCTGTGGGTCATCGGCGAGGTGACCGCGGACGGTGGTCTGGCCCGGATCTCGACCGAGGTCGCCACGCTCGCCCGAACGCTCGCCGAGGCGGCCGGCCAGGACGTCGCCGGGATCGTCGTCGCCGCAGACCCGAAAGCCGCCGCGGCTGAGCTCGCGACCTACCTGCCGCGGGTCCTCGCGCTCACGGAGCCGGCCGCCGCGGACAACGCCTGGGCGATGATCGCCGCCGATCGGATCGCGGGCGTGCTCGAGCCCGACACGAAGGAGTTCATCTTCGTCGGTGCCGGGCCGGACGGTCGCGATGTCGCCGGGGCGCTCTCGGCGCTCACCGGCTGGGGCATCCTCGCGAACACCACGGCCGCCGCCTGGGCGGACGGCGGTCCGACGATCGACATGAGCGTCTTCGGCGGGAAGCTGACGACGACCTCCGCGTTCACCGACGCGACCGGGATCGTCACGGTCCGGCCGAACGTCGTTACCGCCGAGCCGGCCGCGTCGGCCGGATCCGTCGAAGAGGTCAAACCCGTCGGTGATCTGGCGCAGCCGCTCGTGACGCGTCGTTGAGCGAGTTGCCGAAGCCAGCGCCGCGGCCCCGATCGAAGAGGCGCGGATCATCGTCGCCGGCGGCCGCGGCGTCGGCGGCCCGGAGGGCTTCAAGCTCGTCGAGGAGATCGCCGAGGCGCTGGGCGGGGCGGTCGGGGCGACCCGTGCCGCGGTCGATGCCGGCTGGATCCCGTATGCCCAGCAGATCGGCCAGACGGGCAAGATCGTCAAGCCGCAGCTCTATCTCGCGCTCGGGATCAGCGGCGCGATCCAGCACAAGGTCGGCATGCAGACCGCCGAGACGGTCGTGGCGGTCAATCGCGACCCGGACGCGCCGATCGCCGAGTTCGCCGATCTCGTCGTCATCGGGGACCTGTTCGAAGTCGGTCCCGCGCTCCTGACCGAGCTCCGCGCTCGGCCGGGTCCGGCTGAGCGCGGCGGCCGGGGCGTCGGGTACGGACGATGGAATTTGCGATCGTGCTGCCGATCGCCGCGTTCCTCATCCTCGGCGTGCTGTTCGTGCTGTTCCTGCGGCGGGCGGGGCGCCTCGTCGCGGCGACCCGCGATGTCGAGCGGTTCCGGCGCCAGGTCGCCGACCTCGCCGGCCGCGTCGAGACGTCGCTCGGCCAGATGAGCGAGCGGATCGATTCCGTCCGGCGCGGCCAGCTGGCTGCCGCCGCGGTCGCCGACGACCTGGCCGCGTCGCTCGACGCGGTCGATCGCTACGCGGACGAGGGTCGCGGGCTCCGTCCGCCGCACGACGGCGAGGCCGGTCCGGGACGGACTCGTCGCGGAGCTGGAACGGGCCAGGCGGGCGCTCGAGATGGTCGAGCACGGCTGCGCGATCCAGGCGTCGGCCCGGGCCGGCTCGCGCGAGCTCGAAGCGCAGACGGCGATCAAGCGCGGCTACCTCAACGTCCTCCACGCCCGCGAGGCGATCGCCCGCCACGCCTTGGAGGCCGCGGCGCTCGTCCCCGCCGACCCGACCAACCGCCCACCCGCGCGACGGACGGTCTGACCCTCGACACACTGTATGTAGTGGTATCCTCTCCCTGCACCACAAGTTGTTGTGGTGGTACCGACCAGGAGAAGCGATGCGCTGCCCCCATTGCGGAGAGCGGGAGACCCGGGTGGTCGACTCCCGGGACCTCGACGACGCGGCGACGATCCGGCGCCGACGCGAGTGCGCGGCCTGCACGACCCGCTTCACGACCTACGAGCGGGTCGAGGCCGCGCGGCTGATCGTCGTCAAGAGCGACGGGACGCGCCAGGAGTTCGATCGGGACAAGCTCGCCTCGGGCCTCCGCAAGGCGCTGACCCGCCGGCCCGTTGCGGACAATGCCGCCGAGCAGGCCGCCGATCGCATCGAGGCCGAGCTCCGCTCGGAGGGGGCGACGGAGGTCCCGTCGAAGCGGATCGGGGCGCTCGCGATGGAGGCCCTCGGCGAGCTCGACCAGATCGCGTACATTCGGTTCGCCAGCGTCTACCAGAGCTTCGACGATCTCGAGGCGCTCAAGCGCGAGGTCGACACGCTCTTCAACCAGCGAGGCAACGGCGGGATGGGCAAGTGAGCGTCCTCTCCGATCGGGACATCCGGGCGGCGATCGATGCGGGCGAGGTCGGGATCCGGCCGTACGACCCGGCGGACCTCCAGCCGAGCTCAGTCGATCTCCATCTCGACCGAAGCTTCCGCGTCTTCCGCAACAACCGCTACGCCTTCATCGACGTCCGCGCCCCGCAGCCGGACCTGACCGAGCTGCTCACGATCGCCGACGACGAGCCGTTCATCCTCCATCCGGGCGAATTCGTGCTCGGCCAGACGCTCGAATGGGTCGAGTTGCCGGTCGATCTCGTCGCGAGATTAGAGGGAAAATCGTCCTTGGGGAGACTCGGGCTGCTAATTCACTCCACCGCAGGGTACGTGGACCCCGGCTGGAAGGGCAATTTGACGCTGGAATTGTCGAACGTCGCGAACCTGCCGATCGCCCTCTACCACGGCATGAAGATCGGCCAGATCTCGTTCTTCAAGATGTCGAGCCCGGTCGATCGGCCGTACGGGTCGAAGGACCTCGGCTCGAAGTACCAGGGCCAGTCGGAGCCGACGGCCTCGGCGTTCCACCGCGACTTCGCCAACGGCCGCAAGCCCGGCGGCTGAGGCGCTCGCGGCGTGGCCATCAACGATTCGGTCGACTGGGCGCTGGAGCTCGGTGGCGGCGTCCGCGTCGCCCTGATCCAGGCCGGGACGTTCCGCTCCGACGCGGGTGCCCTGTTCGGGCCGGTGCCGCGGATCCTCTGGAATTCGCTCGTGACCGAGGAGATCGATCACGAGCATCGCCTCCTCCAGGCGCTCAACTGCCTCCTCGTCGAGACGCCGGCCGGTCGTGTCCTCGTCGAGACCGGGATCGGCGAGCGGGTCAGCGACAAGGTCCGCGACATGCGCCGCTACGAGGGCTCGCCGATCGTGCCCGCCATGGCCGCCGCCGGGTTCGAGCCCGCGTCGGTCGACGTGGTGGCGATGAGCCACCTCCATTTCGACCATGCAGGCGGCCTGCTGCTGGCCGACGGCGCACGGGCGTTTCCGCGGGCCACGATCGTCGCCCAGCGATCCGAGTGGGAGATCGCCCTCGGCGACAACCCACGGCTCGTCGCCTCGTACGACCAGCCGGAGGTTCGGCTCGTCCGAGCATGGGGCGAGGAAGGCTGGGCCGACGGCGAGCGCGAGATCCTGCCGGGCGTCTCGGTCGTGCCGACCGGCGGCCACTCAGCGGGGCACCAGGCGGTCGTCGTCCGGGGTGGGGGAGCCGGGGCCCGGACGCTCGCCTTCTTCGGCGACCTGTGCATGCGGCCGTGGGCCGCCAATCCGCGCTGGGTGACCTCGTTCGACGACTTCCCGCTGGACTCGGTGACCGTCAAGGCGTCGCTCTTCGCCCGGGCCGCCGACGAGGGCTGGGTCGTCGTCCTCTCGCACGAGCCCGTCGCGCCGATCGGGCGCCTCGTGCGCGACCGCGACCGGTTCCGCTACGAGGCGGTCTAGATCCGCGCCCAACGTGTCAGATGACGTACACAGTTGGTGACAAATCGGCCCATGGCGGAGTTCCGTGCGGCTGGCTATTGTCTGAGTCAATCGGAACGGACCGCCGGACATCGAGACACTCGCCGGCGGCGTGTCGACCCTCCGGCGGGATGCCGGGCGGCGGCAGAGCTGGCAATCAGTCGCCTAATCGGCGGTCCAACCCGAACCCCTTCCCCTTGAACCCTTCCCGGCTTCCGAACGCCCGCGCGTTCCCTCAGGGGATGCGGCGACGAGATCGGCTGGACCGATGTGGCCGGCGAAAACAAGCCCGACGACGGCTTCGGCGGCGCCGAGAGCGTCGGCTCCGGTGACGGCTCGGAGGGCAAGATCGCCTCGATCTGCGCTGCGGCGGACGCCTCGTCGAGCGGCGCGAGGATGACGGAGCGGATCGCCCCGTCGGGCCGACGAAGAACTGCGTCGGCAGGCCGTACAGCCGATACAGCCTGAAGATGTCGCCCGACAGGTCCGGCGCCACCGTGTAGCCGAGCTGGTAGCGCTCGGCGTAGGCCCGGACATCGTCGGCGTTCGTCTCCTGGACGCTGACGCCGACGACGACGAGACCTCGATCCGCGTAGCGTTCGGCGAGGTCGCGAAGGACGGGCGTCTCCGACTGGCACGGCGGGCACCACGACGCCCAGAAGTTGATCCAGACCGCCCTGCCGCGCAGGTCGCCGAGGCGAACCGGTTGCCCGTCGAGGTCGGTCAGCTGGAAGACCGTTCCGTCGCCGCGCACGACGGCGAACTCGGGCGCAAGATCGCCCGCCCGAAGGCCCTGGGACGGCGCCGGGCCGAGGATGTACGGAGTCGCCTGCGGATTGGCCGGGCCGATCGGTCGGATCGAGCCAAGCGGCCGGGTGGCGACGAACAGCACGATCGCGACCACGACCACGGAGATCGCCAACACGGCGAGTTGCCGCCCGCTGAACGGCCCGACGAGGCCGTGACGCTCCTTGCGATGGGTGAAATCCGGGCCGCTCGGCCACTCAGATGCCCACGAAGTTGAACCAGCGCGGAAGCAGACGCGAGCCAGTCCATGAGCATCGCGATCCCGATGGCAATGACGAGGACGCCGCCGATGATCGACACGGCCCGGCCATGTCGGACGAGGGGTCGGAGGATGGCCGGGCGCGCGGTCGTAGAGGAGGGCGATCGCGATGAACGGCAGCCCGAGACCGGCGGTATAGGCGACGAGCAGCAGCGCTCCCTGGCCGACGGTCTGCGAGGTCGAGGCCAGCCCGAGGATGGCGCCGAGGATCACGCCGATGCACGGCGTCCAGCCGACGGCGAAGATCGCCCCGAGGCCGAACGAGGCGAGCCAGCCGCCGCGGGAGCTGACGAGCCGGCCGCCCAGCCGGTCACCGATGCCGGGCCCGCTCCCGGCCGCCGCCCCGGCCGACGCGAGCGACATGGTGCCGGTCGCACTCGCCAGGGATCCCGCGGCGCCTGCATCGAGCGGGCGCCACGTCCGTTCGAGGCCCGGGAGCCGAAGGACCCCGGCCAGGTTAAGTCCGAGGATGATGAGGATCACGCCGCCGACCTGGCGAAGGACGGGGAGGTACTCGGAGAACCCGGCCGAGGCGAACGTCGCGGTGATGCCGAGCAGGGTGAAGACCGAGCCGAAGCCGGCCACGTAGGCGAGGGCGTGGCGGAACGCGAGCCAGCGGCTCGGGCCAGCTGTCGCCGCGCCGGCGCCGCCTGCTCCGCCGGCGACCGCAACTGCCGTCAGCTGGCCGAGATACGCGGGGACGAGCGGCAGCACGCACGGCGAGAGGAAACTCAGCAGGCCCGCCGCGACGGCGACGAGGATCGTCAGATCGCCGCCGATCACGCCAGGACCCCGTCCAGCCCTTCGTCCAGGAAGCGGCGCAGGCGCGACGCCGAGATCGGCGAGCTCCAGGCGCCGACCGCGGAGCTCGACGACGGGGATCCGATCGAACAGGTCGCGCTCGGTCGTCGGGATCGGTCGTGATGTCGCGCTCGCGGAGATGGGCGAGCCGCGCGCCGCGCGCCGCCCGGTCCTCGAGAAGCCCCTGGAGGAGCTCCCGCGTCTCGTCGCACAGCCCGCATCCGGCACGCGTGTAGAGGATGAGGTCGGGGAGGGGAGTGGCGGTCATCTCGCTCGGCATTCTAGGCGAGACAACGCTCACGGCCCCGCGGCGTGGTTAAGTGATCCGATGAAGCAGGCGGCGGCGGTGACCAGGGGCCTTGTCGCGATTGGGCTGCTCCTGCTCGTCGCCGCGTGCCAGCCGACCGGCCTGGCGTCGGCGTCGACTCCTACGCCCACCCCGGCGTCGCGTCGAGGACCCATCGCTGACACCCGTGCCGGGCGGTTCGACGGCGGCACCGAATGCGGGCGGCGATGTTCGAGCTTCCGGCGCCGGTCTGTCCCTCCCTGTCGATGAGGTAACCATGCCCGAGGTCACGGTTTCGGTCGGCGACGGGCCGGCGATCGTGGCAATGGCCGGCCCGTCGACCCTCGAGACCTGTTCGACGAGCTCGGCCTTCGAGACGGTCTCGAGTGAGCCGCCGCGGGGCGTTTCCGCCAACCCCGGTGACGTGCTGCGCCTCTCGCTTCCATGGGTGGCACTTATTGCATTGGTCGGGCTTCGATCATCCCGCGGCCGGCGATGGCGGCAACATCTGGACGGGGGCCGACACGCCGGAGCGACCTCGGCAGATCGAGGTGCCGGTGCCGGTTCGGTCAGGCGACTCGATCGCCAGTTACACGCTCTGGGTGATCAGCGCCGACGGGCGGGTGGTTGGGCAGCTCGAGATCAGCTTCGCGGTCACGATCGGCTAGGCGCGCGCTCGGCGCGGTACGATGATCGCGCCCCCGTAGCTCAGTGGATAGAGCGCGGCCGTCCTAAGGCCGGCGTCGGCGGTTCGAATCCGTCCGGGGGCGCCAGAAACCAGCGCGGAGCGTCGTCTCCGCCAAACCAGACGCGCGGGATTAGACTGCCGCCGATGCGGATGGCCCAACTCGTCTTGGTCACTGCCCTCGCGGTCGGTTGCAGTGCGATCCAGACCGTCGATCCGACTGTCACGTGTGTCGAGCAGCAATTGTCGCGCCGAGCTTCATGTTGATGCCAGCGACCCTCAAATCGTCTGGGCGACCCATTACGAGACGGGACGGACTGTGGCGGTCCGACCGCGACCGCCTGGAGGTTTTCACCTTCGACGCGGGTCGGCCCACAGTCCTTCTAGACGGTAGGGGCGAGGTGCTTTCGTTCGCCGGAGCAGATTCTGCGGACAGGCTGCTTTGACGCGGCGAGCCAGTTGCTTTTGATCGGGCCTGGCGACGTCCCAAATCCGAACCGGGCCCCAAACTGACGGCGGTTCTTGGGCGATTGGCTTTCGCTAGACTCTCGGACGAACTCGCACGATTCTTCCGAGGGCCTGCCATGCCGATTGAGCAGCGGATTCGCGAACTCGGCCTCGAGTTGCCGCCGGTGCCCACGCCGGCAGCCAATTACGCGAACGCGGTGCGGACAGGGAACCTAGTGTTCCTGTCGGGGACAGTGCCGTTGATGCAGGACGGCACGATCCCGAAGGGCAAGGTCGGGGCGGATGTGACGACCGAGGAGGCAGTCGAGCACGCCCGGCGGGTCGGACTGGTCCACCTCGCGGTGCTGAAGCAGGAGCTCGGCGATCTCGATCGAGTCCGGCGGGTCGTCAAGCTGCTCGGCATGGTCAACGCCGTTCCCGACTTTCGCGAGCACTCCCGGGTCATCAATGGCTGCTCGGATCTCTTCGTCGAGATCTTCGGCGAGCAGCACGCTCGCTCCGCGATCGGAGTTGGCAGTCTGCCGTTCGGGATCACAGTCGAGATCGAGGCCATCTTCGAGGTCGAATAGGGGATATCGGACGCTCGGTGACCTGGTCGTCGCCGTTGCCTTTAGCGCACTCGGAGGGATCGAACGGTGGCTCATTCACTCGCTCCGTCGCCATCGCCCTGGAGCAGGATCCTCGGCATCCTCGGCATCCTCGGCGGGCTCGTCGTGATTGCAGCGTTCATCCCCAACCTCCCGTGGGGGAACGAACTATTCAATCTCCGTCTCGTGCTCTTCAACGCGGGCGCCATCGCGGTCGTGTTCGCGGTCCATCGCCGCCAGGCGGCGTTCGGGCGCGGAATATCGCTCGCAGTTGCCATTCCCGCCATCCTCGCCAATGCCTGGTATCTCGTGATGGTCATCCTGGCCATGGGCCGTCCGCGGTTCCCCGAGCCGGACCCGGAATTCCGCCCGATCTTCTTCTACGCGGCGATCGTGTTGTGGCTCACGGACGCGGCGTTCGGGTTCGTCGCGGCGCGACTCGGGGCTGTCTCGCGATGGGCTGCGCTCGCCCTTGGTTTCGGGTCGTTGCTGGCCCTGCTGGGTGTCGGCGGCCTCGGGTTCACCAGCGGCCCCTTCGCGACGATCATTGGCCCGCTGTCACTCGTCGGTCTCGGTCTCGTTGGGATAGGTTGGGTGCTCCTCGGCATCGACATCGCGACCGGCGGGAGCGCTGTGTCCGGCTCGGAGGCATCGGCGACGTAATCAGGCGTCGCTGGCGAGGATGCCGCGGAGGGTGGCCGCGAAGCCGTCGGGGTCGCCCGTCTGGCCGTACTCGCCGCCGAGGAAGCCGGCATGGCCGCTTGGGAAGATGACGGGCTTCGTTCCGAGCCGCTCGGCCACCGCCAGTGCTGCGCGGCAGGCCAGCTCGCCGTCCGATTCGGCTCCGGCGGCGATGACGATCCGGGTCGATGCCGCACGCAGAGCGTCGAAATCGAACTGGTAATGGGTGATCGAGATGATGTTCTGCCGGAGGAGGGGGTCGTTGCGAGAGCCGTCATCCTCGGTCGGCAGACCGAACATGGCGGGGTCGGGGGCGGGCTGGTCGACGTAGTCGGCCGGAATCGGACCCTTGTGGCTGACGATGGCGATGAACTTCGCCATCCCCGGTCCCATGCCTTCGCGCATGTACGTGTCGTGGACGTCTCGGGACGCGGCGAGGGCCGCTTCACGATCGGGTAGCACCTGGGCGACCGGCGGCTCGTGCGCAACGACGGTTCGGACCTGCTCCGGATGCTTGGCCACGAGGGCCAACGCGTTCACGGCGCCACCGCTGCTGGCAAAGATGTCGACCGGCCCGGCGTCCAACTCCGCGATCAGCCTGTGCAGGTCGTCCGCGTGCTCATCGGGCGTGGACTCGGTCGTGTCGTCGTCCTTCTTGCTTCGCTCCACCCCGCGGGGGTCGTAGGTGACGACGGTGCGATCGGTGAAATGGCCTGCCAGCGTCGGGAATCCCGACGCGCCCATCGGCGACGCAATGAGCAGCAGCACCGGCGCGGTGCTCGAGTCATTGCGCCGGACGTCGTAGGTGAGGACCGCCCCAGGCACGTCCAGGGTGTGGGTCGTCGGCTCTCTTAGCGTTGTCGCCTCAGTCATCGTTGCCTCCGGCATGGTCGTTTCGAGCTGTGATCATTCAGACTCGGCAGACCGACCAAACTCATCGGTGCATGGAACGGCTCGAAGGACATACCTGTCAGGATCCGGCAGGAATCGGGCGGTAGGGTGAATGCCATGAGCACAGCATCGACGATCCGACCGGCCTACAGCATGTGGCCTCAGTACAACCAGCGCCTCCGCGACGCCGTCGCGGCGATGACCGACGAGCAGCTGGCGCTCCCGCAGCTTGGACACGGTCCAGGCTCGCCGGAGCCCTGGCCGATCTGGGCGACCGTGGGCCACACCGCCTGCCAGCGCGTGTTCTGGCTGTGCGACTTCGCCGGCGAGCCTGGTGCGGACACCACGCCGTTCACGAACGCCGCGTACAACTGCCCGGGAGACGACGATCTCGAGAACGTTCTCAGCGCCGAGGCGCTGGTCGAGGCGCTCGACGCGAGCTTCCGGATCGTCGAGGGCTGCCTGGACCGATGGACGCTCGACATACTCGACGAAGAGCTCCGTCGGCCGGAATGGGATGACTCGTGGGTGCACACGCGTGGCTCGGTCCTCCAGCGGGTCTTCAGCCACGACGTCTACCACTGCGGCGAGCTGTCGCAGACCCTCGGCGTGGCCGGACTGCCGCAGGTCGACCTCTGGGACTCAGCTGGCCAATGACCAGGTTCGTCGTCGACGCCAGCGCCGTCCTCCATCTAGCGAGCGAGGGTGTCGAGGTCTCAGCCCAGCACGAGCTCCTCGCACCGACACTCCTTCGTTCCCAGACGTTGTCGCTTCTGCACGAGGCCGTCCAGCGGGGCGAGATCCCGGCCGAGGTCGCGCGCGAGCGCCTCGCCCGCATCGGGCGGAGGCCGATCAGGCTCCTCGGCGACGCCGTGCTCCGACGGCGCGCGTGGGAGCTGGCGGACAAACTGGGCTGGGCCTCGACCTACAACGCCGAGTATGTGGCACTCACTCAGCTGCAGGCAGACGCGTTCGTGACCCTCGACGCGGAACTGGCCCGCAGCGTGGAAGGGATCGTCGCGACCGCCTCGATCGACGATCTGCTCTGACGCCCTACGGCGCCTCGGTGAAGCGGAGTCGTAGGGCGGACTCCGCGACCTAGCTTGCGTCTACGACGCAGAAACGGTTGCCCTCGGGGTCGGCAAGGATGACGTAGTCGGCGTCGGGCGGACGCCTATCCCAGTGGATTTCGGTCGCGCCGAGGCCGATCAGGCGCTCAACCTCTGCAGCTTGGTCCTCCGCGTAGAGATCGAGATGGATCCGTGGCGGGATGTGCACCTCTGATCTGACCCGATCGAGTGAGAGGTTGGGCCCGACGCCGTCCCTCGGCCGCATCAGGACGAAGTCGGCGGTGCTGGGATCGTCGCGCGGCACGTAGTCGAGCGCAGCCGCCCAGAACGCGGTCTGGCGCGGCAGATCGTCGACGCGGATAACGATCGAACCGATCCGGATCATCGAGGCCACTCTAGTCGAGGGCTGGGTATTGCGGTGCGATTGCCTCTGGCCCGAAGATGAGAAGGCAAGCCACGTGATAGCTCAGCGGAGATGCGTTGACGACTGACCAGGAACGCCGCTTCTGTCCCCGCTGTGGGACTGGCCTCGTCGCCGGGATGCCGTTCTGCCCGAGCTGTGGCCTGAACACCGCGGAAGTCGGCGATCGCTTCGAACCGCCGGCGGGCGATCGCGTCGATCCGCCTGTGGACGTCCTCGGCAGGCCCCTCAACGCTGATTCGCCATCCGCGACCCCGCCAGGTGGATCAACCGCTCCCGATCGGCGGCCCGGCGGCCCAGCTTCGCGGGCGGGAGCTCGCGGCGCTGTCGACCTTGGTTCGTCGGGACCGGCGATCATCTTCGGTGCGTTGATCGTCGCCGCGGGCGTAGTTGTCTTCGGGCTGGTCATGCGCCCCCAGTCTGGCGGGGCCCCGGGCTCATCGCCGGGGGCGGGATCGCCTGGGACGGGCAGCCAGGTAGGCCCGGGCGGATCCCCGGTCGGTCCCGCGGCTCCGATTACTGGCCTGACGATCCAGAGTCCCCAGGACGGTCAGGCCGTGGCCACCAAGGACGTTACGGTCATCGGTCTGGCACCGCCGGGGCTCTCGGTCACGCGCGACGTCAGCTTCGGCTTCGATCAGCACGCCACGGCTGACGGCACGGGTCATTGGGCGATGAGCGTCGGTCTCGACGAGGGCCAGAACGACCTCGTGTTCCGGATCGGCGACGACCATTCCACCGAGAAGCGGGTCCGGGTGATCTACACGCCTCCTGAGTCGTAGGGCGTCACCGGGCGGCGGCGGGGCCTCGCTCCTCAGCGAACGGAGCGTGGCTCCAGAAGGAACAGTCTCGGGTGAGGCCCTTCGGCGCGGATGGACGCGTCGGCAGCTTCGAGCTCCATGACGGCTTCGGACGCGGCGTCCCAGTCCGGGCTGCCCTGGGCGGCCTGGTCGCGCCGGCGACGTGCTCGCTCTAGCTGGCTCGGGCGGCCAGCTCCGGGCATCGCCATCGTTGGATCAATCACGTCCTGCATGACGCGTTCCACTCTGGGACGGCGCGGCCGCGGGCGCATCGTCCATCCGTCGTACGACGGTGCCATTGGTCAACGGCAGATCAGGCCGGCAGCATCCCGTCGGACGGTTGTGGCGGGTCGAGGACTCCGAGCCGCTGAAGCACCTCGATCGCCGCGAGAAGGTTCCTGCAGAACCATTCCTGTTCGGCGCTCGTCATCCGAACCCACCGCAGGGCGAAGTCGCGTTCGGTCGGTTCCAGTGCGGCGAAGTCCTCGTCGTTCACGGCGATGCCTCGGTCGGCGGCGGGTGACGGGCTGCCGCCGCTGGAATACTGCCACGACTGGCATGGCCCTTGCACTAGGTCTCCGGACCCATTTCGGTACCGACTGTTATGTCCCTGCAATGCTGCTGCAACCCAGCCAGCGGGCTCGGCAAGCCGTTCCTGACGGCCGATCATGGTGTACTGGAGGCTGTGAGGTCGGGGGATGCGGCCCGGTGAGCGGTCAGAGCAGAAGGAGGGCATCTCACATGCTCGATCCGCAGACCCGGCAGCAGCTCCAGACCAAGTTCCAGCAGGTCAAGCCGCAGCTGAAGCAGCGCTTCAGTGGCGTCACCGACCAGGATCTCGATGCAGGTCGCAGTGACCCGGACACGCTGATCCAGACGATCAGCCAGAAGACGGGACAGCCGCAGGCCCGCGTCGAGGCGGAGATCCGCTCTCTCGTCGGCTCCGCCTAGATAGGCTCCCCGGCGCCAGCGCTAATCGCGACTGACGCCCCGGCGCTTACCGCGCCCCTCGCGCCCCCAGACCACCCGCGGTCGAGTTCGGCTTGACCGCAAGCAACCGATCCTCGCCAGGGTTCGTTCGAACCTGACCTCACAGGAGAGCCGGCGTCCTTCGAAGGCCGCCGGTTCTCCTAATGTTCGCGACTATCCTCCCGTCATGAGCAGACGCCACATCCCCGACGAAGTCCTGAGCCTGGCCCACGATCGTGCCCGCGCCCGGGCGGAGCGGGACTGGCCGGAGGCCGACAGGCTCCGAGCCCAGATCGAGGCGGCGGGCTGGACGATCGTCGACCGCGGCACCGACTTCGCGCTCGCGCCGGCCAGCCCGCCGACCATCGAGGCCGACGGCGTCGTGCGCTACGGGGCCACCGCCGAGGTGCCGTCTCGCGCGCGAAGAACCTCCGACCGGCCTCGCGACGGTGCATTCTCGTCGCGACCGACTGGCCGGCCGACCTCGACCGGGCGTTGGCCGGCCTCCGGGCGCACGGCCCGGACGGGCTGCAGATCGTCGTCGTGGCCGACGGGCCATCGCCCGACCAGGACGCGGCCCTCGATGCGCTCGACGACGGAGGTGGTCCGGACGTCCGCGACGGCTCGGGCAGGGCGGCCTCGATCAACATCGGGATCAGGCGCGCGTCGGCGCCGACGATCGTCGTCCTCGACACGAGCGTCGAGCCGACCGGGGACGTGGTGACACCGCTCGTCGCGGCGCTTGAGGACCCGACGGTCGCGGTCGCCGGCGGCTGGGGTCTTGTCAGCGGCGACCTGCGCCGATTCCGCGAGGCTCCGGCGGGTGAGGTGGACGCAGTCGAGGGCTACGCGATGGCCTTCCGGCGTGACGACGCGATCGCCCGCGGTCCGCTCGACGAGCGATTCCGGTTCTACCGCAACCTCGACATCTGGTGGAGCCTCGTCCTTCGCGACGAGGGCGAGGAGCGGCCGCCGCGGCGGGCGGTGGCCGTCGAGCTGCCGGCCACCCGCCACGAGCACCGCGGCTGGACGAGCCTCCCCGACGCCGAGCGGGATCGCCTCAGCAAGCGCAACTTCTATCGGATCATCGACCGGTTCGGGTGGCGTCGCGATCTCCTGACCGGCCGCGACGGCTAACGCACCTCTGCGGCCGACCTGGGCCGCGCCTGAACCGTCGATCCGGACCCGGAATCGACGACATCCCAGCCCTGGTCCGCAAGCGTCGACCGGATCGCGTCGGCACGCGCGTAGTCGCCGGCGGCCCGGGCCGATGCGCGTTCCGCTACGAGCGCGTTGACCTCGTCGGGCACCTCGGCCGCTGGTAGCGTCGCCCATACGCCATCGAGGCCGAGCCCGAGGACTGCGTCGGCGTCGAGTACCAGCCAGCGCCGCTCGTCGAGCGGAAGCGGGCCCCTGGCGATCTCGCGGACGACCGTGAGCGCCGTCGGCAGGTCGAGGTCGTCGTCGATGGCCGCGACGAATCGCTCGTGGAGCGCCCGCCCCGCCGGGGAGAGGGGAGCGGTGGGCGCCTCAGCTCGATCCGCGAGGGGAATGTCCTCGCCGCCGCCGTGGCCCGCGATGCCCTCCGCAAGCCCGACTGGCCGCGCCGCGGCTGCCCCTGCACGGACGACCGGCGGCGCCGCCCAGGGCCCCGTCGCGGGCGGCGGTTCCATGGCCCGGAGCCGCGACCGGAGGGATTCGAGGCCTGCCGCGGCCCCTGCCAGCGATTTCGGGCGTGTATTCGAGCTTGTGCCGGTAGCGCGACGTCAGGGCCAGGTAGCGCAAGGCGAGCGGGTCAATGCCCCGGTCCGCGAGTTCGGTGACTCGTTCGATGTTGCCCGCCGACTTCGCCATCTTGTGACCGCCGACCAGCAGGAACTCGCCGTGGACCCAGATCGCGGCCGGCGGTCCACCGACGACCGGCGCCGACTGGGCGATCTCGTCCTCGTGATGCGGAAACACGTTGTCGATCCCGCCCGTGTGAACGTCGAACCGCGGTCCGAGATGACGCATGGCCATCGCCGAGCATTCGAGATGCCAGCCCGGATAGCCCTGACCCCATCGGTCGGTCGGCCAGCTGAGCAGGCGGCCGTCGCCAGCGGACTTCCAGAGCGCGAAGTCGGCGTGATCGCGCTTGTCGTGCTCGACCTCGCCGCGATGGCCGGCGCGCAGGTCGTCGAGGGTATTGCCGGACAGCCGCCCGTACTCGGGGAACGAGCCCACGTCGTAGTAGACGTTGCCGTGGTCGCTGACGTACGCATGACCGAGGTCGACGAGCCGCTCAGCCAGCGCGAGCATCTCCGGGATGTGCTCGGTTGCCCGCGGGAAGACATGGGCCGGGAGGACGTTGACCGCCGCCTCGTCCACATGGAACGCCGCCTCGTACGCGTCGGCGATCTCCGCGGGCGTCTTGTCCTCCAGGCCGGCGGCGACGAGCATCCGGTCCTCTCCCCGGTCGAAGCGCTCGTCGCGGAGGTGGCCGACGTCGGTGATGTTCTGGACGTGGAGGACCTCGACGCCGTGGTACAGGAGGACGCGCCGGATCAGGTCGGGGAGCATGAACGTGCGGAGGTTGCCGACGTGAGCGAACCGGTAGACGGTCGGGCCGCACGAATACATTCGGACGCGGCGACCGTCGGCGGGGCGAACTGGCTCGACGGACCGGCGTGAGGGTGTTCCGGATGTGGAGGGTCACGCAGGGAATTGTACCGCCGCACGCCAGCCGGCTCCGGCTCCGGCCAGGAAACGAGGCCTCGCGTCACTTCACCGCCGGGGGAACGATGTCATTGCTGCGAGGCCTCTGCCCATCGATAACGACGCCCGCCGCGAATCGTTAGGGCGTCGACAGCGGGTCCCTGAGGGGCGGGCCCCTATACTCCCGCCATGCGCCGCTGGGTCTGCATCATCACGCTCCTCGCCGGGTTCTCCGCGGACGGCTACGTGTGGTCCGCGCGACGCCGGCTGCCCGTCCCGATCGAACGGCGGATGGATACCGTCCTGCACGGCGTTCCGCCCGGGACCAGCCTTCAGACCACCTCCGCCTGGTGGCGATCCTGAGGACGGCTGCGCGGTCCCGGCCGATACGGCGGAAGGCGGGGGTCGTTGGCGCGATCCTGATCGCGCTGTCCGGGCTGTTCGTGCGCGCAACTCCGGCGTTCCAGGACCTGCCGGCGGGCGTCGCGGCGGCCCGTCCTGATTCGGTCAACATCCTCATCGGGGCGGCGACGACGCTGGACCCGGCTGCCCAGGGCGACATCGGCAGTGCGGCGGTGTCGGCGCAGCTGTTCGAGGGCCTGACCGGCTTCGACGCCCAGTTGCAGGTTCGCCCGGCCCTCGCGGCCTCGTGGGACCTGCTCGATGGCGGTCGGCGGATCGTCTTTCACCTGCGGCCGAACCTGACGTTCTCGGATGGCTCGCCGCTGACCGGCGAGGACGTCGTCCGGAGCTGGATGCGGATCGTCAACCCGGATGCTCCCTCGCCGCTCCTCTCGCTCATCTCCGACGTCGAGGGCGCCCTTGCCTACGCACGGGGCGAGAATTCGGACCCGGATTCGGTCGGCCTCAGCGCGGATGGACTCGAGGTGGAGGTCCGCCTGACCCGACCGGCAACGGACTTCGTATCGATCGTCGCGAGCCCAACCTTCGCCGTCCTGCCGCCGGGCGTCGGCGAGGATCCCTCCGCCCTGCTCCCCGCTGGCTTCGTCGGCAGCGGCGCGTACATCCTCGAGGCCGCGACGGACGAGAAGACGACCCTCACGGCCAACGAGCGCTACTGGGACGGGCCGCCGCCGATCCCGACAGTCGAACTGGTCCACGACATCGGCGGGCGTAGCCCCGTCGCGGCCTTCGAGGATGGCGATATCGATCTGACCGGAATCTTCCCCTTCGACGCGACGTGGATCGCGTACGACGAGACGCTTGGTCCGCAGCTGCGCGAAACCGTGTCCCTTTCGCTGAACTACTACGGCTTCGACACGCGGCGCCCGCCCTTCGATGACGCCCGCGTCCGGCGGGCATTCGCGCAGGCGGTCGATTGGCGACGCCTCGTCTCGCTCGTTGCCGGCGAGACGGCATCCGTTGCCACCGGCATGGTGCCGCCCGGCATTCCCGGCCGGAGCGATGAGGACTTCCTGCCTGCTCACAACCCCGACGAAGCGCGCCGCGCTACTGGCCGATGCCGGTTTTCCCGGCGGAGCGGGATTCCCGGAAACGACGCTCATGACCTTCGGAGGTGGCACCGACGAGGCGTTCGTGGTCGAGATCGAGCAGGAACTGGGCATCAAGCTCAACTACGAGACGATGAGCGGCGACTACTTCGGCCGGCTGGCGGCGGATCCGCCGCACATCTGGTCGATGGGCTGGGTCGCTGACTACCCGGGACCCAATGACTTCCTCGGAATCCTTCTCGGGACCGGCTCATCCAACAATTACGGCGGGTGGAGCTCGCCGGAGTTCGACGCCGCCATCGCGGACGCGCTCGAGACGACCGATCCCGCGGCGGTACGAACGGCCTTCGACCGGGCCGAATCGATCGTCCGGGACGAGGCGCCAGTCATCCCGCTGTCGTACTCGACCGACTGGACGCTCTCGCGGGATGGCCTCCTCGGCGCTTACGAGAACGGGCTCGGGATCATCCGGATGGCCGGCCTCGCCTGGGAGGACCAGTGACGCAAGCGGCTCGGTCGGGTCGGCGCGGCAGTCGTGCTGCTCCTGCTAGCCGCCGGCGCGCGGCGCTGGGACGGCCAGCGCCGCGGACGTCGATCACGTTCGGACAGCCGAGCGCGACGTCCGTCTTCGGCGAATCGATCGAGTTCAACCAGCCGGCGGTGTTCGCGGAGGTGCCACGCAGGGTCGAGATCCTCATCCAGACGCCCGGAAATGCAGGCCCGAGCGTCAGCCGATATGGGCCCGGAAGGCAGCGGCGAGAAGGTCCTCGGTTTCCGGCTGAGCATCGCCGACGGGCACATCGTTCCGAACACGACATTCGTTGCCCGCTGGAGGGTGACCGATGCCGACGGCAAGGTCTGGGTCGGGCCGCCCGTCACCCACGTCTACGCGGATGACCGGGTCGACTGGGAAACGCTCGACGGCGACATCGTGCGGGTCCACTGGCACGAGGGCGGGAATGCCTTCGGCAGGCGGGCGCTGGCGATCGGGGATGAGGCTGTCGCCGATACAGCCGCGCTGCTCGGCGTAACGGAGACGGAACCGATCGACTTCTACATCTACGCCGACCAGCAGCAGTTCTACGACGCCCTCGGGCCCGGCACCCGCGAGAACGTCGGTGGCCAGGCTCACGCGGACATCCGGACGATGTTCGCCCTCATCACGCCGAGCGAGATCGACCAATCATGGGTCGATGTTGTCGTGCCGCACGAGCTCGTCCATCTCGTCTTTGCGACCGCGACCGACAACCCGTACAACGATCCGCCGCACTGGCTGAACGAGGGACTCGCGGTGTATCTCTCGGAGGGCTACACGCGGGATTACCGGAACGCGGTCGAGAAGGTGGTCGCCGACGGGACGATCATCCCGCTCGAGGGCCTGGCCGGCGCGTTTCCCACGACCTTCGAGCGATTCCGGCTCGGCTACGCGGAGAGCACCTCGGCGGTCGATTACATCGTCAGCACCCACGACCGCGATGCGCTGTTTGGCCTCATTCGCTCATATGCGACCGGTGTGTCCGACGACGAGGCCTTCAAGGCCGCGCTCGGTGTCGACATGGCGGGGTTCGAGGCGGAGTGGCTCGAGAGTCTGGGCGCGACCGCGCCCGTCCGCCACGGACCGCAGCCGGCTCCCGCCGGGCCCTGTGCCGGACGGTTGGAGCGGGTCAGCGGCGAACCCAAGCGTCGCCCCCGGGACCGGGTCCGGTTCGTCCCACGCGCCGAATCAGTCCCCGTCCGACGCGGGCGCTCCGGGAACTAGCAACTGGATCATCCTCGCTGCCATCGCTGCGGTCGTGGTGGTCGTCGTCGGGTTCGCCCTGTTCGCCCGCCGACGGTCTGCCCGTCCCGGACCGTGACCACGCTTGCCGGTCGGCTTCGGGCGATCCCGACCTGGCAGGTCACCCTGGGCCTCGCCCTCTTCGCGCTCGGCTTCCTGATCGCCGCCCAGCTTGCCGCCGAGGGCCCGCGCGTCCGCTACACGACCCAGGAGCGCTCGCCACTCGTGGGTACAGCGCTCGAGCTCCAGCAACAGCAGGACGAGTTGAGGGCCCAGATCGTCAAGCTCGGCGAGGACATCCAGGCGCTCCAGGCCGAGGGCGAGGGGACGACGGCGATCGTTCGGGATCTGAATGACCGGCTTGAGGCCGCGCGGATCGCAGCCGGGCTTATCCCGCTGTCCGGTCCGGGGCTCGTCCTGAGCCTCTCCGATTCGACCAAGGCGATCCCGGCCGACGGCAGCGAAGCCGACTACCTCGTCACCGCGCGTGACATCCGGACCGTGATCGCCGAGCTGTGGCTGGCGGGCGCCGAGGCCATCGCCGTGAACGGCGAGCGGGTCACGACGTCGACCGGCGTCCTCGACATCGGCCACTCGATCCTCGTGAACTCCGCCTACCTCGCTCCGCCGTACCGCGTATCGGCGATCGGGCCGCCGGACCTGCTCGACCAGCTCGGCTTGTCGCAGGGTTGGCGTGAGTTCATCCAGACTCGGGCGGGCGGCTTCGGGCTGGACATCACGTTCGGCGAGCCCGAGGTGGTCGCGATGCCCCAGTTCGCCGGCGGCCTGAACCTGCGCGAATCACGGGTCGTCCCGCCCGAGTCGCCGTCACCGTGACTGCCTCGCTCCGTGCGCCTCGCAGCCAGGCGATCGTCGCAGCGGTCGCGCTTCCTCCTCGGCCTGCTCGTCGTTGTCCAGATCCGGTCGCAGGCCGGAAACAACACGCTCGCCGGCATGTCGTCGCAGGACCTCACCGTCCTCGTCGCGAACCTCAACACCCGCAACGACCAGCTCCGGCGTGAGATCGCGACGCTCCAGAGCCAGCTCGCCACGCTCGAGAGCGGCGGGTCCGCGGGGGCATCCTCGGTCAACGAGGTTCGCGCCGAGATCGACCGCATCCGGGCATGGGCCGGGCTCGACCCGGTCCGCGGCCGCGGGATCACGATCACGATCAGCGGCCCGATCGCGGCCTCCGCCGTCGAGGACCTCCTCAACGAGCTGAAGAACGCCGGCGCCGAGGCGATCTGCGATCGAGGACGTTCGGGTCGTGCCGCAGACCGTCATCGGCGGCGCCGCCGGCAGCCTCTCCGTCGACGACACCGCGCTGGGCGAATTCGTTCACGATCCGCGCGATCGGGACGCCCGAGACGCTGACCGGGTCGCTGGCCCGGGCCGGAGGCATCATCGCCCAGCTCGCGGCGACGGACCCGGCCGCGAGGATCGACGTCGAGGAGGCCAGCCGGATGGTCCTGCCGGCGACGACGCGAAACCTCGCGCCCAGCCACGGCCGGCCTCGCGCTTGATACCCTGACCCGCCGGATGGCACAGCGACCCGCCCTCGAACTCTTGCTCGGCGATGTGCTCCGGCTTCGACGTCCGCATCCGTGCGGCGGGAGCGAGTGGCTCGTCGATCGCCTCGGCGCCGACATCGGCCTCCGCTGCCGGCAGTGCGGCCGTCATGTTCTCGTCGAACGGCGAACCGTGGAGCGGCGGCTGGCCGGCTTCGTCAGCCGCGGCGACGCGGCGCTGAGCGCGGCGGTCGGGCCGCAGGCCGGCGAAGCAGGCGACGACGAGTCGGGTACCGGCGAGGACGCCCGGTGACAGACGAAGCCGAGCTGCCGTCCGAGGAAGGCGCCCTCGCAGTCTTCAAGAACCGACCCTTCCTCCTGCTCTGGCTCGCCCAGGCCGCCACCCAGATCGGCGGCAACATGGTCATTTTCGGGCTGACCGTCGTCATCTCGAAGTCGACCGGCTCCACAACCGCCGTCAGCGCATTGATCCTGACGTTCCTCGTCCCGGCCGTCCTCTTTTCCGCCGTTGCTGGGGTCTTCGTCGACCGGTTGGACCGCCGGCTCGTCCTCATCGTCACCAACATGCTCCGCGGCGCCGCGTTCGTGGCCGTGTTCTTCGTCGGCGACAACCTGATCGGGATCTACCTGCTGAACATCTTCATCTCGACGGTGACCGTCTTCTTCGCCCCGGCCGAGGCCGCGATGATCCCGAAGCTCGTGCCCCGCCGCCAGCTTCTCGCCGCGAACGGCATCTTCACGCTCACGCTCAACGCCGCGTTCGCCCTGGGGTTCGCGCTGCTCGGCCCACTCGTCGTCAAGATCGCCGGGCCCCAGGCGCTACTCATCCTCGTGGCCGTCCTCTATTTCGTCGCTGCCGGTTTCTGCTTCACGCTGCCGCGCTATCCGCCGCCCACTCCGGCCCGCAAGGCGTTCGGTCGCCAGACGGTGAGCGAGACCGAGCAGGCGGTCGAATCGATCTTCTCGCAGCTCCGCGAGGGACTCCAGTACATCCGCGCGCATCGCGAGATCCGCTGGTCACTCATCTACCTGGGGGTCGCGGCCTCGCTCGTCGGCGTCCTCGGCGTGCTCGGGCCGGCCTTCGCCGAAACGACGCTCGGGCTTCAGGAGGAGGACTTCGTCGTCGTCGTCCTGCCACTCGGGATCGGGATCGTCATGGGCATCCTGCTGCTCAACACGTACGGCAAGCTCCTGCCCCGCCGGCGGGTGATCGAGGGTGGGCTCGTCGGCGCTCGGGTCTCCTGATCCTTGCCATGGCCCTGTCAGGCCGGATCAGCAGCTTCCTCGCCTCGACCGAGACCGCGACGGGGCTGCCCGACCTGTCACTCCTGACCTCGCTCCTGTCGATCGTCGTCGCCGTCGCGTTCTTCGCCGGCATCGCCTACGCATTCGTCGCGATTCCGGCGCAGACCCAACTCCAGGAGGACCTGCCGGAGGATGTCCGGGGACGGGTGTTCGGGGTCCTGAACATGCTGGTCTCGGTCGCGAGCTTCCTGCCGATCCTCATCGTCGGCCCGATTGCCGATGTCATCGGGACGACCCTCGTCCTGGGCTTCGTCGGCCTCGCGATCGTGGCGGCGGGATTCTCATCGATCTTCGTTCGCGGCAGCCTGAAGGCGCTCGGAGCGGGGGACTCGCTACGACGTCGGCTCGCGTGACCCGATCGTCGCCGCACTGCGGGCTTCCGAGATGCCAACGCCCGACCCCGCCGGCGATTTCGCCGAGGACATGATCGAGGACGGACAGGACGGGCGTCACCCAGGTGATCGAGACGCCGGAGCGCGTCGCCGGAGACGCCGAGGACGATCGGCCCAAGTCCGACGATCCTCGCAGCCCGGGCTGACGGCGCGCCCTCGATGGCCCGGGTCGCGGTCGTGTTCACCGGGGGGACGATCAGCATGCGCCGCGACCCGGTCGCCGGCGGCAACGTGCCGGTCCTGACGGGGGAGGGGATCCTCGCGGCGACGCCAGGCCTGGCCGCGATCGCGGACGTCGTCGCGATCGACCGCGGCCTCACGCCGGCCAGCCACTTCACGTTCGCGGACCTGTTCGGGATCTTCGCGACCGTCGAGGACGCCCTGGCCGCTTCCGACGTCGCGGGGCGCCGTCATCGTCCAGGGCACCGACACCATCGAGGAGACGGCGTTCTTCCTCGACCTCCTCCACGCAGGCCCGAAGCCGATCGTCGTCACGGGGGCGATGCGGACGTCGGAGCACCCGGCATTCGACGGGCCGGCGAATCTTCGCGATGCCGTCCGGGCAGCGGTCGGCGCCGGCCCTCGCGGACGCGGGGGTCGTCGTCGTTCTGGCGGGGTCGATCGAACCGGCCGACGACGTCACGAAGGTCCATGCGAGCGCGTTCGACACGTTCCGCAGCCTGAACACGGGTTCGCTCGGGCGGATCGACGAGGGCGGCCGGGTGGTCCTCTCGCGCGCTCGTGGGGCGCGGCGGCACGTCAGCGCGACGCGCGCCGCCGAGCGAGTCCACCTGGTGAAGGCGGCCGTTGCGATGGACGGCAGCCCGATCGACGCGCTCCGAGCGGCCGGGGCCGACGGCTTCGTCGTCGAGGCGACGGGTGCCGGGAACACCTCGGCCGGGCTGCTGGCCGCCGCAGAACGGGCGATCGCCGGCGGGCTGCCGGTCGCGCTGACGACGCGCTGCCCCGCCGGCGCCGCAACTGACGCCTACGCGTTTCCGGGTGGGGGAGCTACCTGGGTCCGGGCCGGTGCGATCCCGACCGGGCACCTGGGCGGCCCGAAGGCGCGGATCGCGCTGGCGCTCGGGCTTGGGGCCGGCCTCGACCGTGCCGGGCTTGGCGGCTCTGCTCGCCGATCCGGCCCCGCTAGCGGATCCGGCGCACCTCGCGGCTCACCTCGCCGCCATCGGTCTGGTGGGCTGAGCGGTGCCGCTCGAGGCCCTCGTCACCGGGCGGATCGCGACGCTCGCCGGGGACGCGGGTTTCGGCTGGGTCGAGGCAGTCGGCATCACCCGCGGCCGCGTCGCGTTTGCCGGATCGGCGGTCCAGCTCGAGACGCGGGCCGACCCGTTCACCGTCCGCTTCGAGCTCGACCCGGACGAGGTCGCGATCCCTGGGCTTACCGATTCGCACCTCCATCTCGCCGAGGGCGGGATCGCCCTCGAGAACGTGGACCTGTCCCAGGTCGGGTCGCTGGAGGCGGGTCTGGCGCTTGATCGCCGCCGCGCACGAGCGGCTTTCGTCTGAGGACTGGATCGAGGGCCACGGCTGGGACTCGGACCGCTGGGGCGGCTGGCCATCGGCCGATGACCTCGAGCGGGTCGCGCCGGGCCGGCGGGTGGCGCTGTGGGCTCACGATCATCACGCGATGTGGGCCAGCCGTTCGGCCCTCGTCGCGGCCGCCGTCTCACGCGACTCGCCGCGACCCGGCCGGCGGGATCATCCGACGCGACGACCGCGGCGAGCCGACCGGAGTGCTCCACGAAGCCGCGGCCCGCCTCGTCACGAACCACGTTCCGCGCCCCAGCGACGAGCGCTACGACCGGCTCATCGCCACGCTCGCCCAGCGGCTCGTCGAGCTGGGCGTCGTTGCGGTGCACGACCCGGGCGCTCTCTCGATGCAGGAGGGGCTCGGGGGCGGGATCGAGGCCTACCGGCGCCTTGCGGCGAGCGGCAGGCTGCCACTCCGCGTTCACGCCTGCATCCGGGAGGAGCAGATCGATGCAGCGGTCGAAGCGGGACTCCGGAGCGGGGATCCGCTGGTGCCGGGCGTCGATCGGGGCCGGCTGGGCTGGCTCAAGCTCTTCGCGGACGGGACGCTCGCCTCCCGGACAGCGGCGCTCCTCGAGCCGATCGAGCCGGAGCCCGGCCATCCGCTGCCTGCCGGCACCGAGCGCGGCGTCTTCATCACGCCGCCTGAACGTCTCGCCGCGCTCGCGTCGCGCGCCGCCGCCGCGGGGATCGCGACGACCATCCACGCGATCGGCGATCACGCCGTCCGGGCTGCCCTCGACGCGCTGGAGCCGACGGTCGGTCGCGTGCCCCTGATGCCGCGTCTCGAGCACGTCCAGCTGCTCCACCCGGACGATCGCGGTCGCTTCGCGCGGGCCGGGATCGCGGCCTCGGTTCAGCCGATCCATCTGCGGGCCGACGCCGCGGCCGCGCGCCGGCTGTGGGGCGACCGAGCCGAGACGAACGGCTACACGTGGCGGACGCTGGCCGACAGCGGCGCGGTGCTCGCCTTCGGAACCGACGCCCCGGTCGAGCCGATCGACCCGTGGCCGGGCCTTGCGATGGCCGTGACCCGCTCCGACGCGGGCTGGCCGGCCGGCACGCTGCCGTTCGGGCCGCACGAGGCGCTGACGCTCGAGCGCGCGATCCGGGCGGCGTGCATCAGGCCCGGCGATGACGGCGAGGGAGTCCGATCGCGGCCGGCTCGTCCCGGGCCAGCGGGCGGACCTGGTCGTCGTGCCGATCGCTGCCCTCACGGAGCCGGTCGAACCCGGCGGCGCACTCGCAACTGCCCGCCCCCGGCTCGTCCTGGTCGACGGCGCAGTCGGCTACGAGGCTTACGCCATGACGCCTGACTCGGCGCTCTAGACCGAGCGGCCTGGTCTCCGAGCTCGCGTAGGGCGTCGGCGAAGAGGCCGTTGAAGATCCGTGATGTCGATGGAAAGGCGTGGATCGTGTCGGCCAGGACGTCGATCGTAACGCGGGCCTTGATCGCGACTACGCACTCGTGGATCGCCGCGGATGCGTCCGGGCACGCGATGGCCGCTCCGGCGAGCTCGCGCGAGGCGCGATCGACGACGATCGTGATGTGGCCCGTCTTCGCCTCGACCGCGTAGCCCTTCGTCGAGGTCTTGTAGTCGGCGACGAGCTCGAAGGCGTCCAGGCCGGCGGCTCGGGCCTGGTCGAGCGTCAGCCCGACGAACGCTGCCTCGGGATCGGTATAGGTCGCCCGCGGCAGGGCCCGGTAGTCGGGCCGGACGTCGTCGCCCAGCGCCATCCGGACGGCGATCTCGCCCTGGTAGTGGGCCTGGTGGGTATGGAGCTCTGGGCCGGCGGGGTCGCCGATCACCCACAGGCCCTCCGCGATCCGGAGCCGCCCGTCGCGCGGGATCGCGATTCGTCCGCTCGTGTCGATGCCGTAGTGCTCGAGTCCGAGGTCGTCGAGCGGAAAGGCCCGGCCGACCGCGAGCAGGATCTCGTGGCCCTCGGCCGTCGAGCCGTCGTCGAGGTCGATGACGTGCGCGCCGTCGGTACTGGCCGAGGGCCGAACGGCCACCGCCCGGACACCGAGCCGGATCTCGACCCCGGAGGCGCGTAGCCCATCCGAAACGGCCTCCGCGTTGCGGGGGTGGTCCGTCGGCATGAGCCGGTCGCCCGATTGGACGATCCGCGTCGGGACGCCGAATCGGGCGTAGACCTGAGCCATTTCGCAGCCGGTCGGCCCGCCGCCTAGGACCAGCAGGCTCTTCGGCAGCTCGGTAGCAAGGGTCGCCTCGCGGTTCGTCCAGAGCTTGATCTTGTCGAGACCCGGGCAGCGGCGGAACCTTCGTGACGGAGCCGACCGCGATGACGACGTTCCGGGCGTCGAGGACGTGGACCGCGTCCTCGTGGCGGATCTCGACGTGGCCGCGTCCGACGATCCGGGCTGTGCCGCGGTAGGCGACCGCACCGGCCTTCTCGAGGGCCTTCTTGTGCGAGCTATCGTCCGGGTTGGGCGGCACCGGGCGACCGATTGATCATGAAGTCCCGATGTTCCGACGCCTTCGGCCACGGGTAGGCGTCCGCGTTGGCCGCGTGCCGGGACGCGGAGTAGAGCAGCGCCTTCGACGGAAGGCAGCCGATAAAGGGACAGCTGCCGCCGAACCATTCGCGATCGACGATCGCGACGCTGGCGCCGCGCTCGCGGGCCTTGAATGCCGCCGCTTCGCCGGCCGGGCCGGCCCCGATGATCACGAAGTCGAACGTATCCATGCCGGTAGTGCGCCTCCTCGCGCCGCTCGTTACGTGCGCTGCCGGACCGCCTCGTAGAGCAGGATCGCGGCGGCGACGGACACATTCAGGCTGTCGGCTGTTCCCAGCATCGGAATTCGGACCGGCTGTGACTCGTGGGTCATTCCAGCCGGTCGACAGGCCGTCCGCCTCGCTCCCGAGCACGATGGCAATCGGCCCGTGAAGGTCGACGTCCGTGTACAGCGTGGTGGCGTCGACCCGGGCCGCGATCGGGCGAATGCCCTTCGCCTCGAGCCAGTCGAGCGTTGCGGACGTTGTGTCCGACGCGACCGGCACGCTGAAGATCGTGCCCAGGCTGGCCCGGATCGCGTTCGGGTTGAACAGGTCCGTGAGCGGGTCCGCTGCGATCACCGCGTCAGTGCCCGCCCCGTCCGCCGTCCGGAGGATGGCCCCGAGATTGCCCGGCTTCTCGACCGATTCGACGACGACGACCAGCGGGGCCGCCGGCAGCGTCAGGCCGTCTAGCCCGGTGCCGGGCGTCCGGATGACCGCCACGACGCCCTCCGATCGGTCGCCGAATGCGACCTTTGCCATGACGGCCGCCGAGACCTGGATCAACTCCGAACCGGCGATCCGCAGGCGCTTGACGGCCTCTTCGGCGTCGAGCGTGCGGATGAGGTCGTCGCAGGCGAATGCCTCGACGACGTTGATGCCGTGGTCGAGGGCGCGGAGGAGCTCGCGCGGCCCGTCGACGAGTGTCAGGCCGGTCAATCCGCGCTCGCGCCGGTTCCGGAGCCGGACCGCGGCCTTGACCCGCGGATTTGTGAGGCTCGTGATGGCGGCTGTCGCCGGTGTCATTCGCGGATGATGCGCGCGTAGGCACCCAGCCGCAGGCGCGCGCCGCTGCGAGCCCGGATACCAAGTTCCCCGGCGTCGACGCTGTCCTCCGGCCGTCCGAACGCCAGGGCGAGCTCGGCGGCCAGCCGATCCGGCCCGAAGCCCGGCGTGTGGGCGGTGAGGACGACGAATGCCGGATCGTCGTCGGTCAGGTCGGCGCATCTAGCCAGGAGGCCCTCCAGCCGTTCCTCGAGTCGCCAGCCGCCAGCGCCGCCCCGGCCGCCGTGGCCGTAGCTCGGCGGATCGAGGATCACTGCGTCGTACCGGCGCTCACGCCGCTGCTCTCGGGCGACGAATGCCTCGACGTCGTCGACGATCCAGCGGATCGGCCGGTCAGTCAGCCCGGACAGCTCCGCGTTCCGCCGCGCCCAGGCCACCGTCGGCCGGGATCCGTCGACATGAGTCACCGACGCCCCGGCCGCGGCCGCGGAGAGCGTCATCGCTCCTGTGTAACCAAAGAGATTGAGGACTTCAGGCGAGCCGTCCGCCCGGGCTAGGGCATCCCGAACCCACGCCCGGTTTGGCGCCTGCTCGGGAAAGAGACCCACTTGGCCCGTCTCGGTCGGCCGAAGCTCGAATAGCAGGTCGCCTTCGTCGACAGCCCAGGGCTCTGGCTCCCCCTCGGTGAGGGCCGTCCAACCGACATACCTATCGAAACGGAGGTCGGCGCCAGCCCAGGCCGACGCGTCCCGGAGCGGTTCCTCGCTCATCGGCGCGGGCCGATCGACGGCCAGCTCGCCGAACCGCTCCAGCCGTCGTCCGTCGCCGGCGTCGAGCAGCTCGTAGCCTCCGCGAGATCCCATGGCACCATGATGGAGGAGCGAAGAACCGGCGTCGCCGGGACGACGTATCGGCGGACATGGAGGATGCTCGATGATTCGATTTGCCGGCGTCACGCTCGGCCTGTTGCTTGCCCTTGCGCTGGTCGCGTGCGGGCCCCAGGGCGGGGGATCGGCTCAGCCAGGCGGATCGGCGCCCGCCGCATCAGCGCCGCCCGCATCGCGCCGCCCGCCGACGATGGCTACTAGGGCCGATCCAGCTTCGGCGCCCGTCTTCGTCGATCCTCGCTCCGTTGTGGCGGTCGCTGCCCTCGGGTAGAATGCGGGTCGCCGCTGGCCCTTGAGCCTGAGCGCGTCCAGCCTGGTTGCGGAAAATGGAACGTCCGCAGCTTTAGCCACTGGGCATGAGCAGGTCAGAGGTTCAGCGACGTCGGGCGGCTAGCTCAGCTGGTTAGAGCACTTGCTTGACATGCAAGAGGTCACTGGTTCGAGTCCAGTGTCGCCCACCATCACCTGCACGAAAGACGCGTTGAACGGGACACGCGACGTCGAGACGGAGCCACGAGAGAGCCGGGCCTGAGGCTGGAAGTCCGGCGGCCACCGACGACGACGCACCACCCGTGAGCGGCTGGCGAACCGGCCCGGGATCCGCCCGATAGCGCGGAACATGAGATGCGCGGCACGGCGCCGCGAACGCGGGTGGAACCGCGGGAGGATCGGACCTCTCGTCCTGCATGGATGAGGGGTTTCCTGATTCTCGGAGGTCGGACACATGGCAGACGGCAAGCAGGACGACGCCGGCGTCGGTCGACGAGGCGGTCGAGGACTTCGTCGCGCCCGAGCGGGGATCTGCCGAGGAACTCCTCGACGCGGAGGCTGGCGAGCCGCTCGACCCGATGCGCCACTCGGCGGCCCACGTCATGGCCGAGGCGGTCCTCGATCTCTTCCCCGGCACGAAGCTCGGCATCGGGCCGGCCATCCAGGACGGCTTCTACTACGACTTCCAGCTCGAGCGGCCGCTCAAGCCCGACGACCTCGCGGCGATCGAGGCACGGATGGCGGAGAGCGTCGCCGCCGACAACCCGTTCGTCCGCCGCGAGCTGCCACCCGACGAGGGCAGGGCCTTCTTCGCCGAGCTCGACCAGCCGTTCAAGGTCGAGATCCTCGACGACCTGGCGGCGAGGGCCAAGGCCGAAGGGTCGCCGATGCCGCCGGTGTCGGTCTACGAGCACGGCGCGTTCGTCGACCTGTGCAAGGGACCCGCACGTCGAGAGCACGGGCAAGCTCGGCCCGTTCAAGCTGCTTGCCGTCGCGGGCGCCTACTGGCGGGGCGACGAGAAGCGCCCGATGCTCCAGCGCATCTACGGCACGGTCTGGCCGACCCAGGAGGAGCTGGACCAGTATCTGTGGCGGCGGGCCGAGGCCAAGAAGCGCGATCACCGCCGGCTCGGCGTCCAGCTCGATCTGTACAGCTTCCACGACGTCTCGCCGGGCTCGGCGTTCTGGCACCCGAAGGGCCAGATGATCTGGCGGACGCTCGAGGGCGCCATGCGCGAGCTCCAGGCTCCGACGCGGCTACCAGGAGGTCAGCACCCCGATCCTGGCCGACAAGAAGCTCTGGCAGCAGTCGGGCCACTGGGACCTCTACGACGCGAACATGTTCAAGCTCGACGTCGGAGGACCACGACTTCGCCCTCAAGCCGATGAACTGCCCCGAGTCGACCTTCATCTACCGCTCGAAGGTCCGCTCGTATCGCGACCTGCCGCTCCGCTTCAACGAGTACGGCCGGCTCCACCGCAACGAGCGGTCCGGCACGCTGTCCGGCCTCACGAGGGTCCGCCAGTTCATCCAGGACGACGCCCACGTCTACGTCCGGCCGGACCAGCTGGCCGACGAGATCGAAGCGATGCTCGGCGAGGTCCACGAGGCGTACTCGTGGGTCGGCCTGACGCCGCGCTTCGCGTTCGCGACGAAGCCGGACAAGGCGATCGGCGACCCCGCGCTCTGGGAGCGGGCCGAAACGCTCCTCAAGGAAGCCCTCGACCGGGCCGGCGGCGACTACAAGGTGAAGCCGAAGGACGGCACGTTCTACGCCCCGAAGATCGACATCTACATCGACGACGCCCTCGGCCGCGAGTGGCAGATGGCGACGATCCAGGCCGACCTGACGATGCTGCCGGAGCGGTTCGACCTGACGTACATCGACGAAAACGGCCAGCCGCAGCGCCCGATCGCCATCCACCGCGCGATCTACGGCTCGCTGGAGCGATTCATCGGGATCCTCGTCGAGCACTTCGCCGGCGCGTTCCCGCTGTGGCTCGCGCCGGTCCAGGCCGTCGTCATCCCGATCGCCGACCGGCATATCGAGGCTGCCGACGAGCTCGCGGTGCTCCTCCGTTCGAAGGGCCTGCGAGTCGACGTCGACCGATCCGACAACCGGATGCAGAACAAGATCCGCCTCGCCCAGGAGCAGAAGGTGCCGTACATGGTCGTCCTCGGCGATCGCGAGATCGAGGCGCGCACCGCCTCGCCGCGCACCCGCGCCGGCGAGCAGCAGCCGCCCGAGCCCTGGGAAGCCTTCGCCGATCGACTCGCCGCCGAGGCAGGCACGCGGCAGGTCGGCTGAGTCCCAATTTCTGCGGTCGACGTCGGCCACCGACCGCGTAAGATACCCGCGCAGTGTGAGTCCGCTCGTTGGAGGAGACGATGTTGAAGCGCAATGCCATGGCTCTATGGGCCGCATTCGCGATACTGCTCGCGGCCTGCACCGGCGCAAATCCGGCGGGGTCAGCTTCGCCCGCCGGACCATCGTCTGCCGGACCGTCGACGTCAGGCGCGCCCGCCGGCTCGGCCGGAGCCGCCGATCTCACGATCGAGAGCTGGCGGACCGACGATCTCGCGATCTGGCAGGACAAGATCATCCCGGCGTTCAACGCGAAGTACCCGGACATCAAGATCACCTTCTCGCCGACGAAGCCGGACGAGTACAACGGCGTCCTGAATACGAAGCTCCAGGGTGGCACGGCCGGCGACCTGATCACCTGCCGCCCGTTCGATGCGTCGCTCCAGTTGTTCAAGGACGGAAACCTCGCCGCTCTCAATGACCTGCCGGGCCTCGCGAACTTCGGCGACGTCGCCAAGAGCGCCTGGATCACCGACGACGGCAAGGACGTCTTCTGCGTCCCGATGGCGTCCGTCATCCACGGCTTCATCTACAACAAGGACGCGTTCGACAAGCTCAGCGTCACAGCCGCCCCGACGACCGTCGAGGAGTTCCACGCCCTGCTCGACAAGTTCAAGACTGACGGGACCTACACGCCACTGGCGATGGGCACAAAGGAGCTGTGGGAGTCGGCGACGATGGGCTTCCAGAACATCGGTCCCAACTACTGGAAGGGCGAGGAGGGTCGCAAGGCGCTGATCGACGGCAGCGCCAAGTTCACCGACCAGCCCTACATTGACACCTGGACCGAGCTGGCCAGCTGGAAGCCCTACCTTCCGAACGGCTACGAGGCGATCGCCTATGCCGACGCCCAGCAGTACTTCGCAAGCGGCAAGGCGGCGATCTATCCGGCCGGTTCGTGGGACATCGCCTACTTCGAGGGCCAAGGCGTGAAAATCGGCTTCTTCGGGCCGCCGCTGCCCAAGGCCGGTGACACCTGCTACGTCAGCGACCACACGGACATCGCTCTCGGCATGAACGCCAAAACGGCCCATCCCGCCGAGGCGAAGACGTTCCTCGATTGGGTGGCGAGCGACGAGTTCGCGACTCTCTATTCGAACGGTCTACCCGGCTTCTATTCGCTTTCCAACAACGCGGTCAAGATCGACGACGCCATCGCCCAGCAGGCGGTGGACCTCCGGAAGTCGTGCGAATCGACGATCCGGAACTCGTACCAGATCCTGTCGCGTGGCGAGCCCAACCTCGAGAACGAGCTGTGGCGAGTCACCGCCGCGGTCGTCAACGGGACGCTCTCGCCAGAGCAGGCCGGCGAGGAGATCCAGGCGGGTCTCGACAAGTGGTACAAGCCAGCCGGCGAGTAACCCCGAGTCAGCGTTCAGGCGGCGCCCGCCGACGCGGGCGCCGCTTCTTCCCCAGCCGGAGCGACGATGGCGACCCTGACCCGCGGCGCCCCGCGACGACGTCGGTTCCCCTGGCACCTCGTCGTCTTCCTCGGCCCGGCGGTGGTCCTGTACACCGCATTCATGGTCTTCCCGCTGTTCGATTCGCTCCGACTCAGCCTGTTCGGCCCTGGTGGCTCCGGCCTGGGCCAGTTCGTCGCGTTGGACAACTACATCCGGCTGCTCACCCACAGCGAGTGGGCCCCCCAATTCTGGGGCGCGCTGGCGAACAACTTCGTGTTCTTCGCGATCCACATGCTGGTCCAGAACCCGATCGGGCTGCTCCTCGCGGTGCTGCTGAGCAGCCGCATCCTCCGCGGCAGGACCGTCTATCGAACATTGATCTTCGCCCCGACGGTTCTGTCGGTCGTCATCATCGGCTTCATCTGGAAGCTCATCCTTAGCCCGCTGTGGGGCGTCGCCGAAGGCGGACTCAACGCGGTCGGCCTGGGTGATCTCTTCGCTCCCTGGCTGGGCCTCGAGGGGCCGGCGCTCGTGACGATCGGCCTGATGTCGGTCTGGCAGTGGGTCGGCATCCCGATGCTGCTCTTCTCGGCGGCGCTGCTCGCGATCCCTGACGAGATCATCGAGGCGGCCCGCGTCGACGGAGCAGGGGCACTGCGGATCTTCCGCCGCATCCAGCTCCCGATGATCGCCCCGACGGTCGGAATCGTCGCGATCCTGACGTTCGTCGGGAACTTCAACGCGTTCGACCTCGTGTACTCGGTCCAGGGCGGGCTCGCGGGGCCGGAATTCAGCACGGACCTGCTCGGGACGTTCTTCTATCGGACGTTCTTTGGCTTCCAGCTCCAGCTGGGGAGCCCGACGATGGGGGCGACCGTGGCCGGCATGATGTTCCTGCTGATCCTGCTCGGCGTATGCCTCTACCTGTTCGTCGTCCAACGACGCCTCGTCACCTACGAAGCGTGAGGCCGGCGTGGTGAAGACGGTACGCCGATGAGGACGCTGCGGCGCCTCGTGACTCCGTCCGCGCTGGGCAAGCACACGGTCCTGCTCGTGTACACCGTGATCGCCCTCTTTCCGATCGTCCTCGTCGTCATGAACTCGTTCAAGACCCGCAACGAGATCTTCGATGCGCCGCTCGCGCCCCCGACCGCGCAGACCTTCAGCCTCCAGGGCTACCAGACGCTGATCCGCCAGGGCGACTTCTTCGGCTACATCGGCAACAGCGTCATCGTCACGGGTGTCTCGCTGGTCCTGATCCTGCTCCTCGGGGCGATGGCCGCGTTCGCCCTCGCCCGGTACCGCTTCCGCGGCAGCCGGATGATCGGGCTGTACCTTGCGCTCGGGATCATGGTGCCGATCCGGCTCGGGACCGTGAGCATCCTCAACACGATCGTGGCGCTCGGTCTCGCCAACACCCACCTGGCACTGATCCTGGTCTACACGGCGGCCGGTCTGCCACTCGCCGTGTTCATCCTGTCGGCGTTCTTCCGCGAGGTCCCGCGCGAGCTGGAGGACGCTGCCCGCGTCGATGGTGCCGGCCATTTCCGGATCTTCGCGATGATCGTCCAGCTGGCCAGGCCAGCGATTGCCGCCGTGGCGATCCTCACGATGATCCCCGTCTGGAACGACCTGTGGTGGCCACTGATCCTCGCGCCCGGGCGATCGACCGCGACACTGACCCTCGGCACCCAGCAGTTCCTCGGCCAGTTCGTGTCCGACTGGAACGCCGTTCTCGCGGCGCTGACGATCGCGATCATCCCCATGCTCGCGCTGTACATCGCCTTCAACCGCCAGTTCATCCGCGGCCTGATGGGCGGCGCCCTGAAGTGACCTCCGAGCTGACGCCGAGGCCAGCCGGCGCGAGGTGGGTTAGGTCCCGTAGGCCCTTGACAGTACAGTGACCACCACCGCGACCGCCCCGATGAGGATCGCGATGAGGATCCGCCTCTCGCGCTCGAGCGGCCCATCGTCGACGCGCGAGAGCATCCAGTTGGGGGGCACCGGCCGGCCGTAATGCGCAACGTAGCTGCGGGACCAGCGTCGGGCGGACACCCAGGCCGCGACGATCGCGACAAGGCCCAGGGTGAAGTCCACAGTCACGGCCTCAGGATAGCGGTCCAATTGCCCGTGATTCGGGCCCTGTGCTATAGTCCCGCGGCGACTGCGCCCGGGCCGCTGCGTGCCCTCGTTTCGGTCGCTGGAATGCCGAAACAAGCTCGAAGGGGTCAGCCATAGCACGAGACCTGCGCGTCAACCAGATGATCCGAATCCCACAGGTTCGGGTCGTCGATGAAGAGGGAGCCCAGCTGGGTGTCATGCCTACGGCCCAGGCTCTCGCGTTGGCGCAGGAACGGGGGTACGACCTCGTCGAGGTTGCCCCGATGGCCTCTCCGCCGGTCGTCAAGTTCCTCGACTTCGGCCAGTACAAGTACGAGCTGACGAAGCGGGACAAGGAGGCCAAGCGCAGGCAGCGTTCGGTGACGTTCAAGGAAGTCCGCCTCACGCCGAAGATTGGCTCGGGCGACTTCGACACGAAGGTCCATCGGGCGATCGAGTTTCTCGAGGATGGTGATCGGATCAAGGTCACCGTTCGCTTCCGCGGCCGGGAGCTGACCCACCCGGAGCTCGGCCGGAACATGCTTGCGAGGTTCACCGACAGGATCAAGGAACACGGAACGCCGGAGCGAGCGCCGCTCCTCGAAGGCAAGTCGATGCACCTCACCGTCGCCTCGGTCCACAAGCCCAAGGAACACGAGGTGCCCGCGAGGCCCGCAAGGCCCGGCGAGCCGGCGCGGACGAACGGGGCGGAATCGCCCCAGACGCCGCAGGAAGCGCCACCGACACCAGTAGCTGCAGAAGCCGCAGCGACCGCCCCGGCGCCGGCGCCGGTCGCAGACGCGCCGGTCGCAGACGCGCCGGCCCCGAAGCCGGCCGCAAACGAAGACAGCCCCCGTGGCCAAAGCCGAACCGGCCAAGGCGACGCAGACCGAAGCCAAGGCGGCGGCCGCGGTGGCCACCGCCGAGCCGGCCAAGGCGACACCGCGGAAGCCGGCCGCAACGAAGAAGAAGACCGAAACGCCGGCCGCCAAGCCCGCCGGCAGCGACAGGAGAGTGAGACAACGGTGCCCAAGATCAAGAGCCACAAGGCCGCCCAGAAGCGGATCGGGGCGACCGGCAGCGGTAAGTACATCCGGGTCAAGGCCTGGCGCGGGCATCACCTCGAGATCAAGTCGTCTCGCCGCACCCGCCGATATGCCGGCAAGACATTGATGGCCAAGGTCCACGAGAAGCAGGTTCGTCGCCTGCTCCCGTATCTCTAGGAGCGATCGAACCAGATGGCACGAGTCAAGCGAGGCGTAACCGCCCACAAGCGCCATAAGCGCCTCCTCAACGCGGCCGAAGGCCGGATGGGCACCAAGTCCAAGCTCATCAAGCCGGCCCGCGAGGCGAGCCTCCACGCGATGGCGTACGCCACACGCGACCGCAAGCAGCGGAAGCGCCAGATGCGCCAGCTGTGGATCATCCGCATCAACGCCGCCGCCCGCCAGAACGGGATGACTTACGGCGCGTTCGTCGCCGGCTTGCGGAAGGCCGAGATCGAGCTCGATCGCAAGACCCTGGCAGACGTCGCGGTTCGCGACGCCGGAACGTTTACGAAGATCGTCGAGGCCGTTCGGGGCATTTAGAACCGGCAACCTCCACGAAGAGCAGGCCCTCGTTCTCCGAGGTCCGAGCGCGCTCTCTGGAGCGCATCGGCCCGAGGATTCGAGGGTTCATGATTCATCGATGAGGGAAGAGTGGATCTGAGCGAGCTAACTCGCGACCTGGAGAACCTCCGCGACGACGCGCTGGCGTCGATCGAGGCTGCCGCGGATGTCCCGGCGCTCGAGGCCCTCGAGCTCGACGTGCTCGGGCGCAAGGGTCGGCTGACGACGATCCTCCGCGGGATCGGTGGCCTGCCGCCTGAAGACCGGCCGCGCGTCGGCGCGGTCGCAAATGTCGTCCGAGAGGCGGTCGAGGCTGCCCTGGCTGAGCGTGGGGCCCTGCTGCGGGGATCCGCGCTCGAGGCTCGTCTTCGGGCGGAGGCGATCGACGTCACGCCGCCCGGTCGCCCGATCCGTCGCGGCGCCCTCCACCCGATCCCCGCGACGATCGATGAGATTGCCCGCGTGTTCGGCCAGTTCGGGTTCGTCGTCTACGAGGGTCCGGAGGTCGAGGACGACCTCACGAACTTCCAGATGCTCAATATTCCGCCGGACCATCCCGCCCGCGACCTGTGGGACACGCTCTACGTCGACGTCGAGGGCCATCTGCTGCGGACCCACACGTCACCGGGCCAGATCCGGGTCATGCACCAGGAACAGCCCCCGATCCGGGCCCTGCTGCCGGGCCGCTGCTACCGCTACGAGGCGATCGACGCCAGCCACGCCTCCGAGTTCTTCCAGGTCGAGGGACTGATGGTCGATGAGGGCACGACGATGGCCGACCTCAAGGGCCTCCTCGAGCAGTTCGCCAAAGCCCTCTACGGCGCCGACAAGAAGACGCGGTTCCGACCCGGCTACTACCCGTTCACCGAGCCATCCGTCGCGTTCGACGTCGAGTGCCTCGTCTGTGGCGGGTCCGGCTGCCCGGCCTGCTCGCGGACGGGCTGGATGACGATCCTCGGCGCAGGGATGGTCCACCCCGTCGTGCTCCAGTACGGCGGCCTCGACCCGGAGCGATACCAGGGCTTCGCCTTCGGGATGGGCGTAGAGCGGATTGCCAACCTCCGTCACTCCGTCGGCGACCTGCGGCTGTACATGGAGAACGACGTCCGGTTCCTCGAGCAATTCGCGTGACGCCGTGAGAGTGCCGCTATCGTGGCTCCGCGACTATGTCGACATTGACCTCACGCCGGAGCAGCTGGCGGAGCGCTTGACCCTGCTCGGCATGGAGGTCCAGTCGATCGAGCGGTGGGGGAGCGACTGGCAGAACGTCGTCATCGGCGAGCTGCTGACGGTCGAGAAGCATCCCCGGGCCGACCGGCTGTCGCTGACGACCGTGACGCTCGGCGAGCGGCGAACCCCTCGAGATCGTCTGCGGCGCGACGAACATCGCCCCGGGCCAGCGGGTCCCGGTCGCGCTGCCGGGCGCCGTCCTGCCGGGCGATCGGCGGATCGAGCGGACCGAGAAGATGGGCGCGGTCAGCAACGGGATGCTCTGCTCGGGCGATGAGCTGAACCTGACCGGAGACGCCGACGGGATCCTCATCCTGCCCGACGACGCACCGCTGGGGATGGCCCTGACCGATCTCTACGGCGACGTCGTGCTCGATGTCGATGTCAAGCCGAACCGAGGTGACGCCCTCAGTCTCGTCGGGCTGGCTCGCGAGGTCGCCGCCGTTCGAGGGCCGGTCGATCCGGTTCCCGGAGACCGACCCGCCCGAGTCCGGCCCGCCCATCGACGGCCTGCTTGCCGTGGAAGTCCGCGATCCGGACCTGTGTCCGCGCTTCGTCGGGCGATGGGTCGGCGGCGTGCGGGTTGGTGCCTCGCCGGACCGCGTCCAGATGCGGCTGCGGGCGGCGGGCGTACGCCCGATCTCGAACGTGGTCGACGCGAGCAACTACGTCCTGCTCGAGCTCGGGAAGCCGATCCACACGTTCGATGCCGCGTCGGTCGGCGGGGGCGACGGGCCGCGGCAGCTCATCGTTCGGCGTGCGGCGCCCGGCGAGCGGATCGAGACCCTCGACCACGTCGAGCGAGACCTTGATCCCGACACGCTCGTCATCGCCAATGCCGATGGGCCGCTCGCCATCGCCGGGATCATGGGCGGCGCATCGTCGGAGGTCAGCGACGCGACGACGGACGTGATCGTCGAGTCCGCGATCTTCGATCCGATCAGCATCCGGCGCACGGGCCAGCGCTACGGCCTGCGCTCTGAGGCAAGCCTCCGGTTCGAGAAGGGCCAGGAGTATCGGCTCGCCCGACTGGGGGCGGATCGGACGGCCCGGCTCATCGTCGAGTGGGCAGGCGGTGCCGTCGCCGACGGGGAGCGTCGACACGGCGCCCCACGAGCCGCCGCCCGCCCGAGTCGCGTTCCGCCCGGCCCGTGTCAATCGCCTCCTCGGCACGTCGTTGCCGGCGGACGAGCAGCGCGACCTGCTGGCCCGCGTCGGGATCGAGGCGGAGCCGGCGCCGCCCGGGGCGATGATCGCGGTCTCGTCCGGCCCGAAGCCACTCGAGGTCCCGGCCGGCGTCGATGAGGCGTTGGTCGCGACCGTCCCGACCTGGCGCCGCGATATCGAGATCGAGGCCGATCTTGCCGAAGAGGTCGCCCGGATTCACGGCTACGAGCTCATCCCGGGGATCCTGCCGCACACCCCCATGCCGCCATACCGTCATCCACCGCTCGAGGTCCGGGACGCGATCCGCGAGGTGCTCGCCGGCGCAGGCCTGACCGAGGTCGTCACCCACGCCCTCGTCTCGCCCCAGATCGCGGAGACGTTTCGCTGGGAGTCGGTCATGCCGCCCATCGACGGCGGCAGCCCGGAGGGTGGGAGGATCGTGACGGTCACCAACCCGCTATCGGTCGATCACTCCGTGCTGCGACCTGCGCTCGTGGGCAGCATCGTTCAGGCCGTCTCGACGAACGTCCGGCACGGAACCGATGACGTCACGATCTTCGAGATCGGGAAGGGCTACGGCTTCGACGGAGCGGTGGCGGATGCGACGGCGACCGTTCGCGAGTGGTGGCGGCTGGCTCTTGCCGGCACAGGTGCGGCCGAACCTCCTTCGTGGGACCGGCCGGCCCGACCCTACGATCTCGGCGACGCCAAGGGCGCGATCGAACTGATCGCGCGGCGGCTCCGGATCGGCTCCGTGGAGTACCAGACGCATCGCGGCGAGCCACTCCTTCATCCAGGCCGGGCGGCGGCGGTGCGAGGCTTTCGCGACGGCCACCTCGCCCTCGCCGGCTGGGTCGGGCGAGCTGCATCCATCGATCGCCGACGAATGGGACCTCGCGGGCCGCGCGCGTCGTCATCGCCGAACTCGACGTTTCCGGCCTCGGCGGCGGGCGGCTGCCGGCGGTCGTGGCCGCAGCGCCTTCCCGTCATCCGGCTGCGGAACGCGACCTCGCGATCGTCGTCAGCGAAGATCGCCCGGCCGGCGAGGTCAGGCCACGATCCGCGAGTCTGGTGGCGCCCTGCTCCAGTCGACGAGCCTCTTCGACGTCTACCGCGGTGCCCCGCTCGGACCGCACGAGAAGAGCCTGGCCTTCCGCTTGACCTTTCAAGCGCCAGATCGGACCCTCGCCGAGGCCGAAGTCGATGCCGCGATCGAGGCGATCACGCGCGCGATCGGATCGGCAGTCGGCGGTCGGGTCAGGACCTGAGTCCCGTTGCGGTCGCAGATTCCACGCTGCTACGCTGTGGCCCGCCTTGCTCGCGGCCGAGGGGCTCTGCTGGCCATCGCTGAGGAGTGTGCGTGAACATCGGGGAATTCATAACGTCGATCAACCGGTTCGACCTGCTGGTCGTGCTGTTCCTGGGCGGCATGTTCGTCCTTGGCTTCGTGCAGGGTACGATCCGCCGGGTCCTGGGGCTCGCATCGATGCTGTTCTCGTTCCTGCTCGCGGCGAACCTTCGGGATCCGCTGGGCAATTACCTGGCCGCGAACTGGAACCAGTTTCCGGACGAGTACGCCGTGATGATCGGCTTCGGGATGGTCTTCGTCGCGGCGGTCGTCGCCTTCACCCTCGTGATCCAGGGCTTCTACCACCATCAGCCGCTCTTCGAGAAGGCGAACTTCGTCGACGAGGTGTTGGGCGGTGTCGTCGGCATCATCCAGGGACTCTTCCTGATCGCCTTCATCATCATCATCCTCGACTCGTTCTTTGCCATTACCACGATCCCCGAGAGCCCCGCGGAGCTGCCGTTCCTCCGTGGTTTCCACGAATTCCTGGACGACTCGACGACGGCCGAGATCTTCCGGTCACGCTTCATTCCCGGTTTCTACAACGTCTTCGGCATCCTCATTCCCGATGACCTGAAGTCGTTCTACGCGGTCAGCCGCTGAACGAGGCCGCCGCGCTCGTCCGGCGGCCCACGCTCGAGGCGGCCGCCGCACTCCTTGGGGCGCGCCTCGTTCGCGACGCAGGGGAGCCCGGCAACGCGGACAGCCCACGACGGGTGGGCCGGATCGTCGAACTCGAGGCCTACATCGGCGAGGAGGACCGGGCATCCCACGCCCGGTTCGGGCGAACCGATCGGAACGCGGTCATGCACGGGCCACCGGGCATCGCCTACGTGTACCTTGTCTACGGGATGTATGACTGCCTGAACATCGTTACGGAGCCGGAGGGTCGGCCGGCCGCACTTCTCGTTCGCGCCGTCGAGCCACTCGAGGGCATCGAGGCGATGCGCGCTGCCCGGCTGGCGGGCTGGCGGCGTCGCCGGAAGCAGCCGGCCAGGGGAGGCCGAGCTGGCCGAAGCAGCGCGGCTGGAGCGGCTACCCGCCCATCGATTGGCGAGCGGGCCGGGACTGGTCGCGGCCGCCTTCGGGATCGACCGGACGATGACCGGGCTGGATCTCTTCGATCCGCGCTCGTCGCTCCGCCTCGAAGCCGCCCCGTCCGGCGAGGCCCCGCCAACGATCGAGACGACGCCCCGCGTCGGGATCGACTTCGCCGGGGCTCCGTGGACGGAACTGCCGTGGCGATTTGTCGTGGCCGGGCATCCGTCGGTCTCGGGATCGCCTCATCGACGCTCCGACCGCTTCGGTCGCGCCGGCTGAAGGGCTGTGGACGCCCGTTCGATCGCCCTGCTCGAGTTCCCCCAGGTTCGCGAGCGCCTCGCCGCGGCAACGTCCTTCCCGCCGTCGCGGCGGATCGCTGAGGGGCTCGAGCCGTCGTCGGATCCGGTCGTCGTCGGGCGCGGCCTCGACGAAACCGACCAGGCGCGGGCATTGCTGTCGGAGCGCAGCGGTGTCGGCGTCGGCTCTGCTCATGACATCGGCCCGGCGATCGATCGGGCGGCCCGCGGTGGCCGGCTCGATCCGAGCCAGTTCCTCGAGCTCGCCGACACCCTCGACGCGGCGTCTCGTCTCCAGACCTCTCTGGCCGACGACCGTCGACCGCTCCTCCATGACTTGGCCCGCGAGCTTCATCCGCTTCCGGCCGTGCGATCCACCCTGGCCCGCAGCTTCGATCCGGTGGGCGAGATTCTCGATACGGCATCACCCCGCCTCGGCGGGCTCCGGGCCGCAGTCCGCGTCGCCTACGATCGGCTGCGGCGCCGGCTCGATTCGCTGGTGGGCTCGGAGCTGGGCGGCGCGCTCCAGGACCCGATCATCACTCTCCGTAACGGTCGGTACGTCGTGCCTGTCAAGGCGGAGGCACGAGCCCGGGTCAAGGGCATCGTCCACGACGCATCGGGCAGCGGCCAGACCCTGTTCATCGAGCCGCTCGTCGCCGTCGAGCTCGGCAACGCGTGGCGCGAGGCGCAGGTCGCCGAGCAGGAGGAGATCGAGCGGATCCTCGACGAGCTGTCGGCGCTCGTCGCCGCCAATGCCGAGCCGCTGCGGGCGACGCTGGACGCGCTGGCTCGCTTCGATTTCTGGGCGGCCAAGGCACATGCTCGCCGCCGAGCTCGACGGTATCCGCGCCGAGACCACGGATCGCTCCGAGATCGTGCTCCTCGGCGCTCGTCATCCCGGCCTGACGGGCCGGATCGTCCCGATCGACGTTCGCATGGGCGACGGCTACACCGCGCTGGTGGTCACCGGACCGAACACCGGCGGCAAGACCGTGACGCTGCGGACGATCGGCCTGCTCGCGCTCATGCACCAGGCGGGCCTGCACATCCCGGCCGATGCCGGCAGCCGCCTGCCGGTCCTCCGCGACGTCTTCGCCGATATCGGCGACGAACAGTCGATCGCCCAGTCGCTCTCGACGTTCTCGGGGCACCTTCGATCCATCACCCGGATCGTCGAGGCGGCCGGTCCGGGCACGCTCGTCCTGCTCGACGAGCTCGGCGCGGGTACGGACCCGACCGAAGGCTCGGCGCTTGCCCAGGCGCTCCTCGATCACTTCATCCGAACAGGGGCGCTCGTCGCCGCGACGACCCACTACGCGGAGCTCAAGGCGTACGCCCACACGACTCCTGGCGCCCGCAACGCTTCGGTCGAGTTCGATCTCGACACGCTCTCACCGACATACCGCCTGACGATCGGCTTGCCTGGTGGCAGCCAGGCCTTCGCGATCGCCGAACGGCTGGGCCTCGACGGCGCGATCGTCGCCGACGCACGGTCGCGCCTGTCCGAGAACGAGCGCGCGTTCGAGGAAACGCTGGCGCGGATCCGGGCGACCGAGGGCGAAACGAGCGAGGCCCTCGATCGCGCCCGAGCAGCGGAACTCCGAGCCGCGGAAGCGTTGCGTGAGGCTGCCGAGGAGCGGCGGCGCGCGCGAGAGGAGAGGGACGAGCTCGTGCGCTCGGCTCGCAATGAAGCTGAGCGGCTCGTCGCCGACCTGCGCGACGACGTCAAGGAGACCCGCCGGACCCTGGAGCGCGAGACCATCACCGCGCCATCGCTGGATGCCGCCGTCGCCCGAGCCGAGGACCAGCTCGGGCGCCTCCCCGAGGGCACCGCGGAGCCCGTGGCCGCGCAACCGCCTCCGCACGAATGGCGCCTCGGCGAGCGGGCACGCAGCAGGACCGGCGGCTGGGAGGGCAGGATCGCGGCCCTCGAGCGCGGTGGCGAGCGGGCTACTCTCGAGGCCGGCGGGATGCGGGTCACTGTCGACGTGAGCGACCTCGAGGTCGCCGCACAGGCGCCGTCACGGCGAGGCTCCGGCTCCGACTGGGACTCCGGAACCGCGTCCCTGGGCGTCGATCGGGCCCGGAGCGTGGCCTCGTCGCTCGACCTGCGCGGCGCCCGGGTGGAGGAGGCGCTCGAGGCGCTCGATCGTTACCTCGACGACGCCTCGTTAGCCGGCCTGGACAAGGTCCTCATCATCCACGGGATGGGCACCGGCGCCCTGCGCGACGCCGTACGGGCGGAAGCCGGCAGTCATCCGCTCGTCAAGGGCGTCCGCGCCGGCGAACGCGGCGAGGGCGGCGACGGCGCCTCGATCATCACCCTCTGAGCCCAGAAGACTTGCCTGCGGCCGGCCCACCGAGGTCCGAGGCTGAGCTCCGCGAAGCCATCGGCCCGAGGTTTAGGGCTTCGGCGTCTTGTTCGGCGGGCCCGGCGGTTTCGGGGTGTCCGTCGGACAGGGCCGGCCGAAGAGGAGCCCGCATGGCTCGGGCGTCGGTTCGGGGATTGTGCAGAGCTCTGTCGGCGCGAAGATCCCGCCCCACGTCCTGCCGTACGGGAAATGCTTGCCGCCGTAGAAGTAGGCCGTCCTTGTGCCTTCTGGACCGCCCGAGACCCCGACGCCTCGGGAGGCGCGTTTGACCCAGCCGCGGGTGTACTTGCCCCAGTTCGGGAAGTTCTCCTCGACATGGCTGAAATCGAGTGCTCCGACCACCTTCCGTGGACCCGCACAGCCTTCTTGCCAGAGTTTGCCAGTGGCGGCGTCGATTTCCACGCCGTGATGGATGTTGTCCGCTTGGGTCGGGGCGGTGCCTTTGATGAAGAGCTCCTTGACCGTCCTCGCCGAGAACGGACCCGGCCGCAGTCCGCTGAAGGCATCGACGGTCACGACATCGAGCCCCGATGGCGCCTTCCAGCCCTCGATCGGCATGCCTTTGCTGACGTCGCGCATGATCCGCGACCAGAGCGGGGCGGACGAGCCCAGCGAGAGCGTGTCCCTGTTCGGGTCGTTGTTGCTGTTGCCCATCCAGACCCCGACCGCGAGGGCCGGCAGGGTCGGGTCCTTCGGCGGCGCGAGGTAGCCGTATGCGTGAACGTCGCGGTTGTCGTTTGTCGTTCCCGTCTTGTAGGCCGCCGGGCGCCGGCTCCGCCCGTCGTAGACGGCCCACTCGGCCCAGTAGGGGTTGACCTTGGGATCCGTGTTGCCGGCCAGGATGTCCGTGATGATGTACGCCGCCTGGGGGCTGATCACGGGCGATCCTGCCGGCGGGCCGACGTTCGGGTCCGGCCAGACCGTGACACCCTCGGAGTCGACGACCTTCAGGATCGTCGTCCGAGGCGCGAGCACACCACTGTTGGCGATCGCCCCGTATCCGCCGAGGAGGTCGATCGGGTGGACCTCGAGCGTCCCGATGCCCATCGAGGTCACGGGCAGCGCGCCGGGCACGTAGTCGATGCCGAAGTCACGCGACCGCTCGAAGAAGCGATCGAGCCCGTTCATCAGGCCGGCCTTGATCGAGGGGATGTTGAGCGAGAACTGAAGGGCCGATCGCAGACGAACAGGCCCGCGCTCGAGGTTGTCGGCCTGGGTCGGGGTGAAGCGGCCGCCGAAATCGGTGACCACGTCCATGAACATCGTCGCGGCGGTCATCGTGTGGTCGTCGATGCCGATGGCGTAGTTGATTGGCTTGATTGCCGAACCCGGCTGACGCCAGCCATCGGAGAGGACGTCGAACTGGGGCTGGAACTTGGTGTTGCCCGGACTCGTGTAGCTGCCCGAGCCGACATACGCGAGAACCTGGCCGGTCCGGTAATCCATGACCGCCGCGGCGCCGTTGTGGATGTTCTTGCCCTTCAGGCTGAGCAGCCAGCGATAGTCGCTCGACGGAATCTTGAGGTTCTTCAAGTACATCGCCGTGTCCTTGAAATTCGTGGCTCTCGATGCGACGTAGACCCACTTCTCGGTCGTCGCCTGCATCGTCCAGTTGAGCGTCGTCGTAACCGTGTAGCCGCCCGTGTCGATCTTCTCGCAGGCATCGACTGCGACCTCCGGGCAGAGAATGCGGCCAAGCTCATCGCGGACCTGCCACACGAAGTGGGGTGCTCGCCACTGGACGCCGAGCTGCGGCGCGAGGATGACCGGTTCGGATTTCGCCCTCTCGTACTCGTCGACCGTGTGGCGCGATCCGCTCAACGGACTCTCCGTCTTCATCCGGTCGAGGATGTGGTTTCGCCGGATGACGACGGCCGAATCGGCTGGGACGACGAGGTGGTACTTCGGGCACTCGACGCCCTCGGCGACCTGCTCGACGCAGACCTGTTCGGCGTGCGTCGTCAGGGCGAAGGCCGTCGGCGATTGGGGAATCGCGGCGAGAATCGCCGCCTCCGCCAGGGTCAGGTCCTTGAGGGCCTTGCCGAAGTACGTCATGGCGGCGGCCTTCACTCCGTACGACTGGTTGCCGTAGAAGTTCTGGTTCATGTAGGCGGTGATGATCTGCTGCTTGCCCGTCTTGCCCGGGAACTCCTCGGTCAACCGGAGGGCCTGGATGATCTCGCGGATCTTGCGCTCCTCGCGGCTTCCGGCGAACGCGCTTGGCGGCAGGAGGCGTGCGCGGACGAGCTGCTGGGTGATCGTCGAGCCGCCGCGCGGCCGGCCGTTGACCGTGTCGACCGTGGCCGACAGGAAGCCCGCGAGATCGAACCCGGGGTTGTCCCAGAAGTCCTTGTCCTCGATCGCGGTCGTCGCGTCGAGCACCTCGCCAGTCAGCTCGGCGAACGTCACGACCTCCCGCTTGCGCTCACCGAGACGGGCCAGTTCGAACTCGCCCGAGCGATCGGTAACTCTCGTCTGCTCGTCGAATTCGAGCTCAGTCAGGAGCACCTTCGGGTCCGGCAGACCTTCGCTGTAGTAGCTGTAGGCGGCCGTCACCCCGAGGAGGCTCGCCAGGCCCGCGCCGAGAAAGGCGAGGAACAGGACGATCGGGATGGCGATCACGGTCCTCTTGACGGCAGAGGACCCGCGGGGCCGCCTGCGGGAGCCAACACGTCGATGGCGCTGGCGCCGCGCGAGGCTGGTGTGCATATCTGGCCGCACGATAGCATAGGGGTCGTGGTGACCCCCCTCGATTTCCGCCGGTCCGACGGCTCGGCTCCGCGGCGTGTGACGGCTCCCGAGGGCCTGGACGGCCTGCTTCCTGAGCTCGAATGGCGGGGCATGCTGCACGCCACCACCCCCGGCCTGCCGGCACGCCTGGCGAGCGGCCGGCCGATCTCCGGCTACAACGGCTTCGATCCGAGCGGCCCGTCGCTCCACGTCGGCCATCTCGTCCCGATCTTCGGCCTGCTCCAGTTCCAGCGCCACGGCGGGACGCCTGTCGCGCTTCTAGGCGGCGGGACGGGGATGATCGGGGACCCATCCGGGACGTCGGCCGAGCGGAACCTCCTGGACGCCGAAACGCTCGAAGCGAACGTCACCGCGATCCGCTCGCAGCTGGGACGATTCCTCGACTTCACGCCCGGGTGCCGGCGGGGCCCTTCTCGTCAACAACCTCGATTGGCTCGGCCAGACCGGCCTGATCGACTTCCTGCGCGACACCGGAAAGCACTTCACGATCCCGTACATGCTCGCCAAGGACTCGGTCCAGACGCGACTTGATCGCGGGCTCTCCTTCACCGAGTTCAGCTACATGCTCCTCCAGGCCGCGGACTTCGAGCATCTCTTCCGGACCCAGGGGGTCGAGATGCAGATGGGCGGGGCCGACCAGTGGGGCAACATCACGGCCGGTCTCGAGCTGATCCGGCGCCGAGCGGGCGGGGCCGAGGGCGACGAGCGCGCGCACGGCATCGCGTATCCACTGCTGCTATCGCCGAGCGGGGCGAAGTTCGGCAAGAGCGAGGGCGGCGAGTCCGTCTGGCTCGATCCGACGCGGACCTCGCCATACGCGTTCTACCAGTACTGGCTCAACACCGACGACCGGGACGTGGGGACGTACCTGCGGTGGTTCACGCTGAAGTCCCGCGAGGAGATCGAAGCCCTCGAGGCGGAACTTCGAGCGGCGCCTGAGGGGCGCACTGCGCAGCGCGCGCTCGCGGGCGACATCACGACCCGGACGCACGGCACGGACGAGACCGCACGGGCCATCGCCGCTTCGGAGGCGGCGTTCGGCGGCAAGCCGCTCGTCGATCGCGACGTCCTGCAGACGTTGCACGACGATGGGGGTGGCTTCGACTTCACCGATGAACAGCGACGCGGCGGCGTCGCCCGCTTTCTCGTCGATGCCGGCGTCTTCGGCTCGCTCGGGGAGGCGCGGCGGCTGATCGCCGGCGGTGGCCTGACCGTGGCGGACAAACGGGTCGCGTCGCCGGACGACCCCGTCCCGGAGCCCGTGGCGGGCGAGTGGATCCCCGTCCGGATCGGCAAGCGGAAGCTCCAGGTGGGGCGGCTCGTCCGCTAGCCACTTCGCTTGGCGGCCGCCGAGGCAGCCGCCACGAGCCGGTCGTTCTCCGACCGGTCGCGGACGGTCAGGCGCAGCGAGTCCGCAAGGGGATGCCCGGCCGGGAAGGTCCGGGGGACGAGGCCGCGGCGGAGGAGCGCATCGGCCGCCGCGGACGCCGCCGCCGGGTCGTCGAATCGGACGAGCAGAAAGTTAGTGACGGAGGGTCCGACGGACCAGCCGACCTCGGCCAAGGCGCTCGCGAGCCGCTCGCGTTCGGCGTCGACCCGGGCGACGTTGGCACGCATCGCTTTCGGCTCCAGGAGCGCCTCCGTGACGAGCGTCACGCTGACCGTGGAGATGGAGCCCGGCGGTCGATACGGAGCGATTCGGGCGATCGTTGCCGGCTGGGCGATCGCGAAGCCGACCCGCAGTCCGGCCAGTGCATAGGCCTTGCTCGCCGTCCGGATCACGATGAGGTTGGGGTGCGACGCGCGAGCTGAGAGGAGCGTCGCGCCGGTGAACTCGGCATAGGCCTCGTCGAGAGCGACGATCGGTGGCTGGCGGCCGTCCCTCTCCGCATCGACGGCCAGGGCGTCGAGCAATCTCTCGATCGCACCCGGCGGCTCGGCCAGGCCGGTCGGATTGTTCGGGCTGCACAGCCACACGACCTGCGCCGTTCGGGCGGCCGCGCGGACCGCGTCGACGTCGATCGCCCATCCGGACTCCGCGGGCAGGCGTCGAACGTTGACCGCCCTCGCGCCGCGTTGCTCGGTGATGACGCGATACATTGCGTAGCTCGGCGCAGGAATGACGGCCTCGCCGCCCGACGGGATGAACGCCTTGCCGATCAGATCGAGGATCTCGTCAGCACCGGCACCGACGAGGATCTCCTCGCGGGCCACGCCGTACGTCGATGCCGCGGCCGCGACCAGCCGGCGGTAGTCGGACGGCGGGTACTCCGAGAGCGGCGCCTCGAACCGGCCCTCGGCGAGCAGTCGCGACGCGAGCCCGGGCGGTGCCGGCGACGTGTTCAGGTCGAACCGAACGATCGACTCGATCGGCAGGTTGTAGCGAGCCGCGACTTCCTCGTCGGTCGCCTCCCAGCTGTAGGAGGCTGGCTGGTCGGGCGAGGCGAAGGTCACCGGGGTGGGGCTCACCGCTCACTTGCGCTCGGTGGCGTCCCGAGCCGATCGAGGGCGGCCCGGTAACCGCCTTCGCCGTGCCGCAACCACGAGGCAATCCGGGTGATCGTCGCCGTGCTGGCGCCGGTCTGCCTGCTGATCTGAGCGTAGTGGAGGCCTGCGTCGAGGAGGCGGACCACGGCCCAGCGTTGGGCCATTTCGCGAATCTCCGTCAGCGTGCAGAGGTCGCGGATGAAGCGATTGGCTTCCTCGCTCGTCTCGAGGCGGAGGATCGCGTCGACGAGGGCTTCGGTGTCGGGTGTCTTCCAGTCCTCGGCCATCGGCGCTCCTCGGCAGGTCGGCGTATCAGCGTGCTACCACGCTAACACAGGGCCCGGGAGCAGGAGCAGGGCGGGCCGGGCCCGCCTAGTGGCCGGCGGTCTCGAGCTCCTTCTTGTGGGACTCGATCACCTTCTCGGCGACGTGCTGCGGTGCTTCCTCGTAGTGGTCGAGGACCGCCGTGAACGTCCCGCGACCGTGCGTGAGCGAGCGCAGCTCCGTTGCGTAGGTGAAGAGCTCCGCCTGGGGCACCTGGGCCTGAACGACCTGCAGTCCGTCACCCAGCGTGTCCATCCCCATGACACGACCCCGCCTCGTGTTGAGGTCGCGGTTGACGTCGCCCATGTACTCCTCGGGGACCCGGACCTCGATCGACATGATCGGTTCGAGCAGGCCCGGCCGGCAGTCCATGACGCCCTTCTTGAGGGCCATCGACGCGGCGATCTTGAACGACAGCTCGTTCGAGTCGACCGTGTGGAATGAGCCGTCGTAGAGCGTCGCCTTGAAGTCCGACAGCGGGTAGCCGGCGAGGATTCCCTCCGAGGCGGCCTCGCGAATGCCCTTCTCGATGCCGGGGAAGAACCCCTTCGGCACAGAGCCGCCGACGACTTTCGCGGCGAACTCGACGCCGCCGCCCGGGTTTGGCTCGATCTCCAGCCAGACGTGCCCGAACATCCCGTGGCCGCCGGTCTGCTTCTTGTACTTGCCCTCGACCTTGGTCGTGCCCCGGATCGTCTCGCGATAGGGGACCTTCGGGGTCTTCGTCTGGATCGCCGCGCCGAACTTGCGCTTCAGCCGCTCCCCGATGACCGCGATGTGGGCCTCGCCTGTTGCCACGAGCAGCTGCTCGCCGGTCGGCGAACGCTCGACCCGCGCCGACGGCTCCTCCTCGAGCATCCGCTGAAGGGCCGCGCCCATCTTGTCGAGGTCGGCCTTCGTCTGCGGTTCGATCGCGACCGACAAGGTCGGCTGCGGGAAATCGAGAGGCGGCAGGATGATCGGCTGGTCCTTGGTCGACAGCGTGTCGCCCGTTTCCGTCGTCGCGAGCTTGGCGACCGCACCGATCTCGCCGGCCAGCAACTCGCCGATCGGCTCCTGATCCTTGCCGTGGAGGAGGAGCAGCTGGCCCATCCGCTCGTCCTCCTCGCGGTTCGCGTTCCAGGCGTGGCCCTGGCCATGGAGGGTGCCCGAGAGGACGCGGAGGTACGTCAACCGGCCGACGAAGGGGTCGGCCGCGGTCTTGAAGACGCGGGCCACGAGCGGGCCGTTCGGATCGGGGGTGATCGTGACCTCGTCGCCGGACTTCGCGTTCTTCGCGGGTACCGGCGGCTCCTCCGCGGCGGTCGGCATGTAGCGGATGAAGGCGTCGAGCAGCGCCGCCATGCCGATGCCTTTCGCGGCGCTGCCGACGAGCACCGGCGCGAGGATCGAGTCGCGCACGCCGCGATGGAGGCAGGCGTCGAGCTCCTCGTCGCTGACCTCCTCGCCCTCGAGATACTTCGTCAGCACGTCGTCGTCGGCCTCCGCCGCGGCCTCGAGGAGCTGGTCGCGGCGGCGGGCGATCTCGTCGGCCAGGTCCTCGGGGATCGGGATCTCGACCTCCGTCTTGCCGTCAAACTTCCAGGCCTTCCGATGGACGAGGTCGACGTAGCCGTCGAATGACTCGCCGGCGCCGATCGCGAGATGGAGCGGTGCGATCTTGTTGCCGAACGCGGCCCGAAGGGCGTCGAGGGCAGCCGTCGGGATTGGCGTTCTCCCGGTCCGACTTGTTGATGAAGAAGCAGGCGGCCCGGCCGGTCGATCGGCCGATGGCGACGGCGTTCTCGAGGCCGGCCCCGACGCCGGCCGACGCGTCCATGACGAACAGCGCCCCATCGGCGGCGGCGAAGCCCTCGACGACCTCCGACACGAAGTCCGGGTAGCCGGGCGTGTCGACGAGGGTGATCCGCGTGGAGTCGTGCTCGAAGGTCGCGACGGCGAGGCTGAGGGACTCGCGGCGCTTCTGCTCCTCGGGCTCGTAGTCGAGATGGGCCGTTCCGTCGTCGACCTTGCCGAGTCGCTGGATCGCACCGGCCTGGAACAGGAGATGCTCGGCGAGCGTGGTCTTGCCACCGCCGGCATGGCCTGCCAGGACGATGCTTCGGAGATGTGCGGGGTCGACGTTCTTCATCGTCATCGACGGTCGTACCTCACGATTGCGCGGCTGCCGGGACGATCGGCGGGGCTCTGATCGGGGCTCTCGGTGCGGCCTGGCGGGGATGGGCCGGCCGCGGTCTGGCCATGATAGTCGGCTATACTCCGGCCCGCGATGTCAGGTCATAGCAAGTGGTCCACGATCAAGCGCCAGAAGGGCGTGACGGACGCGAAACGCGGGGCGCTGTTCACCAAAGTCGCCCGCGAGATCAGCGTCGCAGCACGGCAGGGCGGCGGCGACCCTGACGCCAATTACCGGCTCCGGCTGGCCGTCGAGAAGGCTCGCTCGGTCAACATGCCGTCCGACAACATCAAGCGGACGATCGACAAGGCGACCGGCGGCGGCGAGGCGGAGCAGTTCGAGGAGATCGTCTACGAGGGCTACGGCCCCGGCGGCGTCGCCCTCCTCGTCGAGGCAGCGACCGACAACCGCAACCGGACCGCGGCGGAAGTGCGGTCGATCTTCACGAAGACCGGCGGCCAGCTGGCCGGTTCCGGCGCTGTCGCCTGGCAGTTCGAGCCGCGCGGACTGATCGCCGTCGCTCGCAACGGGGTCGATCCCGACGAGGTCGCCTTGGCCGCCATCGACGCGGGCGCCGAGGACGTCGACACCGAGGATCCCGAGACGATCGAGATCTACACGACGCCCGCCGACCTGGAGCGCGTCCGACTCGCCCTCGACGCGGCCGGCATCCTGGTCGACTCCGCCGAGAACACGATGATCGCGAAACAGACCGTCGAGCTCGACTCGACGAAGGCGCGCCAGGCGCTGCGGCTCGTCGAGATGCTCGAGGATCTCGAGGACGTCCAGCGGGTCACGGCCAACTTCGACATCCCCGAGGACGTGTTCGCCGAGGTCGCCGGGTGATCATCCTCGGGATCGACCCGGGGACCGCGGCACTCGGCTACGGCATCGTCGAACGGAACGGGGGACGGCTCCGGGCGATCGACTACGGCTGTCTCGAGACGAGCCCGGACCTGCCGATGCCCGAGCGGCTCCTGGCGATCCACGGGCTCCTGGACGAGCTGATCGCGCTCCATGAGCCGGCGGTCGTCGCCGTGGAGCGGCTCTTCTTCAGCAAGAACGCCCAGACCGCGATGGCCGTCGGGCAGGCGCGCGGCGTCGTGCTGCTGGCGGCGGCCCAGCACGGCCGGCCGGTCCAGGAGGCGACGCCGAACGAGGTCAAGAGCGCGATCGCCGGCTACGGCGCCGCCGACAAGGAGCAGGTCCAGCGGATGGTCCAGCTCGTCCTCGGGATGAGCCAGCTGCCGCGACCCGACGATGCCGCGGACGCGCTCGCGATCGCCGTCTGCATCGCGAACCGGGTGGGCCAGATCGGACGGGCCACGGCCGGCGTCCTCGACCGCGGCGCCAATGCACCGATCGACCGCGGCGGGTCGGCCTACGACCGGGCGGTCCGCGAGGCGCTCGCCCGCGAGAAGCGCGCCAGCGAGCGGCCGGCATCCTGATCCCGTCGTTGCTTCTGCGCCGGGCGGGCACCGTCGTGATCGCCTCCGTCGAAGGACGATGTCGGGGCCGTCGGCGTCCGATTCGCTCGGTCATCGAAGTCGGCGGGATCGGGTATCGCGTGTTCGCCTCGCCGGCGATCCTCTCGACCGCGGCTCCCGGCTCGACGCTCAAGCTCCATACGTTCCACCTCGTCCGCGAGGACCAGCAGGCCCTCTACGGCTTCCGGTCGGCGGAGGAGCTGGGGTTCTTCACGCTGCTGCTGACCGTGAACGGCGTCGGCCCGAAGGTCGCCCTCGCGATCGTCGGCTCGCGCCCGACGGCCGACCTCCAGCTCGCGATCATGGCCCAGGACCAGGCCGTCCTCGTGTCGATCCCGGGCATCGGCAAGAAGCTCGCCGAGCGGATCATCTTCGAGCTCAAGGAGAAGGTGTCGGCGGCCGGGATCGCGGCGAGCGTCGGAGCCGCGCGCGGGCATCGGCGCCGCGGAGAGCGAGGTCGTCGCCGCGCTCCAGGCGCTGGGCTACTCCCTGGCCGAGGCCCGCGAGGCGTCCCGCATCGCCCTCGCCGATCCGACGATCGGCGGCACGCTCGAGGACCGGGTCAAGGCCGCGCTGCGGAGCCTGCTTCGCGACTGAGCTCCCGGCGTGACCCGCTCACCCAGCTGAGATCCGTCGCTGCTTGATGCGCGTCCGGCGTCGGCGGCGAACGGGCCGCCGCCGATCGGGTGGGTCGACACGATCGGCAGCATGGCGCGCTGGGAACTCGCCGAGCGACGAGCGGTAGTCGATGTTGAGCGCCTCGAGGCCGTCGCGAAGCCGCTCTGCGGCGGCTGCCCGCCAGGCGTCGTCGACGCCATCGAGATCGGAGAGCTCCAGGGCGACCGACGGCCGCGGCGTCCCGTCCGCGTCGTCGATCACCGACAGCATGAACGAGTGCATCCGGCGGGCCGACCTCCGGGTCGCGGTAGAGGACGGCCTCGATGTCCTCGGGGTAGATGTTCGAGCCCATGACGCTGATCGTCGCGTCGCGCCGGCCGTGGATCCAGAGGAACGGCAGCGGGATCGGCCGCGCCCACGGCAGCGGGCCGCGCGGACCGTGGACCTCGGTCGCCTCGTTCAGCCGGTCGAGGTCGAAGCCGAACCCTTCGAGCGCCGTTCGAACCGCGCGCGAAGTCGACGATCCCGCCCGAGTCGTGGACGTTGTAGCGGATCCGCGGCGAGAGGAGATCGAGGCGCGAGACCGTGCAGATGACCTCGCGGTCGGCGTTGACCTCCATGAAGTGGATCAGCGGGTTGTACTGGAAGACCATCGGCAGGCGCGAGTCGGTCCCGAACAGCGGCCAGGCCGATGTCCGGCCTGGCCCGGGCGAGCCGGCGGACGGCGATCGAGACCGGCGACTCGCCCGCCATCCCGATCTCGATGTCGGTCGCGCCGTAGCCGGAATAGACGGAGTCGAACCGGGCGAGGAGAACGTCGCGGAGCTCCTCGGTCATGCCCTCGCCGCCGACGAGCGCGTGAATCTGGTACTCGTCCCACGGGAAGCCGCGCCGCGACCCCTCGTCGATCAGGTGCTTCATGAACGGCGGGTAGCCGGAGATCAGGAAGCGGTACGTCGGCCCGAGGTACGTCAGCGTCGAGAGGATCTTGTCGACGTCCGGCCCGATCGACTTGACGATGCCGTGGCGCATCATCCCGAGGCTCATGTTCATGCCCGGCCGCCCAGGCGCCCATCGAGAAGGCGTTGATCGTGACGAGCGGCGCGGTCCCGAACGCGTAGCGGGCGAAGAAGCCGATGTTGCGATGGGCGACGTCGCGCTCCTTCCGGCCGCGAATCCAGTTGTACGGCGTGCCCGTCGAGCCGCTCGACTCGTCGATCGTCGTGCCCGGGGTAGGGGACCGCGCCGCCGATGCACCGCTCGATCAGCCCGTATCGGTCGACGTAGCTCTTCTTGTCGGTCTCGGGCAGGTGACGAAGGATCCCGAGCGGGAACAGGCCGTCGACATCGACGCCCGACTCGCGCAGGTACTGCCCGTAGGCGGGCACCCGGCGGGTCGCCCGCCAGGCCGCTCGTTCCGCGCGCAGCCGGCCGATCCCGCGCATGAGCGGCGCCGGCGTCGCGATGAACAGGGCCTTGAGCCAGCCGTAGCGCAGGCCGACGGTCCGGAACATCGTGTCGAGCGGGAACAGCCAGATGCCGCGGCCGAAGCCGACGAAGGACGCGAACCCGTCGCGCGCGAGCCTGGCGATCACGTGGCAGCCACCGGCGTCAGGGTCGCCGGCCGGCCAGCGCCTCGGTGTGGATGCCCGGCCGGATCGATCGACGCCCGGCCCTCGCGGGCGGCCAGATCGGCGAGCGTCTGCTCGTCGAGGATCGCGAGCGTCGCGTCGCGAACGTCGAGCATCACGTCCCGCAGCGCGCAGGTGGCCTGGTCCGGACACGAGCACGCTTCGTAGAATCGGAGACTGACGCACGGCAGTGGCGCGAGGGCGCCATCGAGCAGCCGGATCACCCGGCCGATCGAGATCGTCGCCGGATCGCTGGCCATCGCATAGCCGCCGTGTGCCCCGAGCGTCGTCCCGACGATGCCGCCGCGCTTGAGCGGGCCATGATCTGCTCGAGGAACTTCGGCGGCAGGTTGTTGCGCCGGGCGAGGGTCCCCAGTGGCACCGTCGTCCCGGGGCCGCTGCGGACGAGGTCGGTCAGGGCGCGGAGGCCGTATTCGGAACGGCGCGAGAGTCGCATGGCAGGCATTCTGACAGGAATGCCTAGCCGCAGGGGGGGAATTCACGCGCGTCGAACAGACGTGCTATATGGCGTTGCGCGTGCTACACTCGCGACCGATGACGGACGACCTCTCCCGGATCCTCGCGCCGGACCTCGTGGACGAGGGCGACCGGATCGTCGAAGGCGCCCTGCGGCCTCGAACGCTCGACGAGTACATCGGCCAGCGAGAGGTCAAGGCGAACCTGTCGGTCCTCCTGTCGGCCGCGAAGGGGAGGGGAGAGGCGGCCGATCACGTCCTCCTCTACGGCCCGCCCGGCCTCGGCAAGACGACCCTCGCGACGATCATCGCCCGCGAGCTCGGCGTCAACGTCCGCTACACGTCCGGGCCGGCGATCGAGCGGGCCGGCGACCTGGCGGCGATCCTCACCGCGCTCGACGAGCGCGACGTCCTCTTCATCGACGAGATCCATCGGCTCAACCGCGCCGTCGAGGAGATCCTCTACCCGGCGATGGAGGACTACGCGCTCGACGTGATGATCGGGAAGGGTCCGTCCGCCCGGAGCCTCCGCCTGAGCCTGAAGCCATTCACGGTCGTCGGCGCCACGACGCGGGCGGGGAGGATCAGTTCACCGCTCCGCGACCGCTTCGGCGCCACGTATCGGCTCGACTTCTACGAGCAGGACGACCTGACGGCGATCGTCGAGCGCTCCGCGCGGATTCTCGACGTCGAGATCGAGCCTGCCGCGTCGCGGGCGATCGCGGCCCGCGGCCGGGGCACGCCACGGATCGTCAACCGGCTGCTCAAGCGAACCCGCGACCACGCCCAGGTCCACGGCGACGGCCGCGTCGACGAAGCGACGGCCACCGCCGCGATGCGCCAGATGGAGATCGACGACGAGGGCCTCGACTCGACGGACCGGAAGCTGCTGGCGGCGATCGTCCAGAAGTTCGCCTCGGGGCCGGTCGGCGTTCAGGCGCTTGCCGCCGTCCTGTCGGAGGAGGTCGAGACGATCGAGGACGTCTACGAGCCGTTCCTGCTGCGACTCGGGTTCCTCGATCGGACGCCCCAGGGCCGGATCGCGACGGAATCGGCGCGTGCCCACCTCGCAAAGCTCGGGTTCGAGATCCCGCCGCCGCGTCGCGGCGAACCGGACATGCCGGGCTTCTGGGACGTCCCCGCGGAGTGACCGGCGCCGCGAGCTACGAGGTCCTCGTTCCGCCGCCCGCCGACGGGTCGACGCGCGCCCGCGCTCGGCCGGCTTGAGCTGACCCATGGGGTCGTCGAGACGCCCCAGTTCATGCCCGTCGGGACGAACGCGACGGTCAAGGCGCTCGATCCCGCGGACATCGCCGCGACCGGCGCGTCGATCATCCTGTCGAACACCTACCACCTCTACCTGCGGCCCGGCCACGAGCGGATCGCCCGGCTCGGCGGCCTGCACCGGTTCATGGGCTGGGACAAGCCGATCCTCACGGACTCGGGCGGGTTCCAGGTCGTGTCGCTCGGTGACCTGCGGGTCGTCGACGACGAGGGAGTCACGTTCCGGAGCCACCTCGACGGATCGCTCCACCGGTTCACGCCGGAGGTTGCGATCGCCGTCCAGGAGGCGCTCGGGTCGGACGTCGCGGTCGCGTTCGATCAGCCGGTGACGCCGTTGTCGCCGCGGCCAGTCGTGGCGGAGGCGACGGAACGGACGCATCGCTGGGCGGAGCGCTCGCTCGCCGCCCACACGCGAGACGGACCAGGCATTATTCGGCATCGTCCAGGGCGGCCTCGAGCCGGATCTCCGGGCGGAGAGCACGCGATTCGTCGCGAGCCTGCCGTTCGACGGGATCTGCCTCGGCGGGCTGGCCGGCGACGAGACGCCGGAGCAGCGCGACGCGACGCTGGATATCGCCGTGCCGCTGCTCGACGGCGATCCGCGGCCGCGCTACCTGATGGGGCTGGGGTCGCCGGCGGACCTGCTCGAGGCGGTTCACCGGGGAGTGGACCTGTTCGACTCGGTCCTTCCGGCCCGGGTGGCGCGGAACGGCCAGCTGTGGATCCCGGGCGGCCGAATCAACCTCCGCAACCAGCGATTCCTCGACGATCCGGAGCCCGTCCAGGCCGATTGCCCGTGCATCCTCTGCCGCGGCTTCTCGCGGGCCTACATCGCCCATCTGTTCCGGGCGAAGGAGCTGCTCGCATACCGGCTCGCGACTTGTCACAACCTCACCTTCACCCTAGACTTCATGGACAGGATCCGGACAGCGATCCGGGCCGGTACGTTCCCAGCCGACATGTCGGAACTTCGAGTGCGCGCGGGCCGGATAAGCGGCGATGCAGTCGCGGAGAAGTCCGCGTGAAGGACCGATCGGTAACCTGCGTTCCACCGCGGAGGAGCATGGATGGGCTCGCGAGATCGTCCCCACCGCGAAGCGAAGAAGAAGCCGAAGGACAAGCTCGGCTTGCCGAAGCTGACGTCGCTCTCGGAGCCTCCGCCGCAGCAGGCGGAGCTCATCCGGAAGCCGCGCAAGCCGAAGCCGGTCGAGGAAGAGACCGACGAGGGCTGAACCGCCCGCGAGGCCCGTGGCACGGCCTGTCGGCTGATGGTTGGATCGACAGGAGCGTGACGACACGATGGCGATGACCGGGCAGCGAAGCGTGGACGAGCGGAACGGCGAGAAAGCGGCCGAGAAGAACGGCGACCGCATCGCCGAGCGAGCTCAGGCGGAGCGCGGCAAGGCCGTCGACGCCGCCATCCTCTCGATCGAGAAGCAGTTCGGCACGGGCTCGATCATGAAGCTGGGCGCGGTCTCGCGCCAGCAGGTCGACTTCATCCCGACCGGCTCGATCGCGCTCGACCTCGCCCTCGGCGTCGGGGGCATCCCGCGCGGCCGGATCACGGAGATCTTCGGTCCGGAGTCATCGGGCAAGACGACCGTCTGCCAGCACGTCATCGCAGAGGCCCAGGCGCGCGGCGGCGTCGCCGCCTTCATCGACGTCGAGCACGCCCTCGATCCGGGCTACGCTCGCGCCTGCGGCGTGAACGTCGACGAGCTCCTCGTCAGCCAGCCGGACACCGGCGAGCAGGCACTCGAGATCACCGAGACCCTCATCCGATCGGCCGGCGTGGACGTCGTCGTCGTCGACTCCGTCGCGGCGCTCGTGCCCCGCGCCGAGATCGAAGGCGAGATGGGCGACTCGTTCGTCGGCATCCAGGCGCGGCTCATGAGCCAGGCCCTGCGCAAGCTCACCGGCGCCGTCAGCCGCTCCAACACGTCGCTCATCTTCACGAACCAGCTTCGCGAGAAGATCGGGGTCATGTTCGGCAACCCGGAGACCACGCCGGGCGGTCGGGCGCTGAAGTTCTACGCGAGCGTCCGCCTCGACATCCGGCGGGTCGAGACGATCAAGACCGGCACCGAATCGGTCGGCAACCGGGTCCGGGTCAAGGTCGTGAAGAACAAGGTCGCGCCGCCGTTCCGGGTCGCCGAGTTCGACGTGATGTACGGCGAGGGTGTCTCGAAGGAAGGTGGCCTCCTGGACGTCGGCGTGGCGATGGACGTCGTGTCGAAGACCGGCGCGTGGTTCACGTTCGGCGAGACGCGGCTGGGCCAGGGCCGCGAGGCGTCGAAGGACTTCCTCAAGGGCAATGCCGACATCGCCGCCGAGATCGACCATCGCATCCGGGGCAAGATCAACGAGGTCGCGCTGCCGGTCGAGGGCATCTCCGAGGCCGAATAGGGAGTGGCAGGCCGGCGCCGCGAGAGCTTCGCCGAGCGCCGCGAGCGGCGAGCCGAAGTCGACGATCCCGCGGTCGTGCTCGAGGCGGCTGCCCGATTCCTGGAGGCGCGGGCGCGGTCTGTCGGGGAGGTCCGGCGTCGGCTGACGTCGGCCGGCTACCGCGCCGACCTGATCGAGGGCGCGATCGAGCGCATGACCGAGCTCGGGATGCTCGACGACGAGACATTCGCCCGGGCATGGATCGAGTCCCGCGACCGCGCTCGTCCGCGCGGGGAGCGGGCCCTGGCGGAGGAGCTGCGGGTGCGCGGCGTGGACCGGAGCGTGATCGTCGCGGCGCTGGAGGAACGACGAACGACGGCGTCCGAAGCCGGCGAGGACGCCGTGCCGTCTGCCGATGAAGCGGCCGCGGAGCGGCTTCTCGCACGCCACGCGCGCGCTCTCGAGCGAGTCGCGGATCCGCGAGCCCGCCGCCAGCGCGCCTACGCGCTCCTTGCCCGAAACGGCTTTGACCCGAGCGTGTGCGGCTCGATCTCTGCCAACCTCGCAACCGCGGACGTCACGGACGGCGACTGATCCGAGATACACTACCTCACCGGCCGAGGTAGCGCCGGATCCCGAGGACGATCCCATTCGCGTACTGGGTCCGGCCCTGCCGGGTCGTCATCCGAGCCGCGTCGGTCGCGTTCTTCATGTTGCCGAGCTCGATCATCACGATCGGCACGTCCGACCAGTTGAGGGTGCCCAGATTCGTCCGGGTGATGAGGCCGTTCGTGGCGTAGTAGTTAGCGATCGACAGCTTGGCGTCGGTCAACCCGCCTCGCATCGCCGTCGCCAGGATCGCCGACTCGGCCCGGATGTCGTCCGTGTACCCGGCCACGAGTCCCGGCTTCATCACGAAGAAGCCCCGGTGCGACGCAGTCGAGCCATCGCCGTGGATGCTCACCGCGAGGTCGGCGCCGACCTTCTCCCCGAACTTGCCTCGGACGTCGACGCACGGTCCGTAGCCCGTATCGTTCGTCCTCGTCAGGTGGACGCTCGCGCCGTAGAACTCGAGGCTCGCCTTGACGCGGAGGGCCACGTCGAACGTGAAGGCGTGCTCCGGATAGCCGCTGAGCGTCGACGTCCCGACCTGGTTGCACGGCTTGTAGCCATTCCCGATCCAGACCGGCTGCCTGATCTCGGCGGCGTGGGCTGCGTTGCCGCCGTTATGACCGGGATCCAGGGCGATGACGATGCCCGAGAGAGGGGCGAAGGCGGCGACGATGGGCTCGGGACGCCCTGCGGCGACTACCGCCGGGGTTGTGAGGGCCGTGGCAAGGGCCAGCGCCAGAAGGGCGCGGGCGAGGCGCGAGGAGGGTTGCATGGATCCCATCATGACGATCGTCGCAACCCGGTCCGCGATTCCCCTCGTCGGCGCCTACTTCCTCAGCGCCTGCCACTTGGCCAAATATGCGCCAGGGGACTGTTAAGCCAGGTCGGGCGCCGTATTCGGGAGCCCGAGCGCTCGGAATTAGCCTTCGGCGGCTTACGATTCGGGCCCCCGCAGGCGCGACGGGCCTGCACACCTCGCCTAACAGTCTCCCCAGGAATATTTGGCCAGATGCGCGGGCGGCTCGCGCGGCCCGGCGCGAAGCCGCAGGTCGGACATCCGATTGTCGTGCGCGAGATCGGGGCGTTTGACCCCTGCCGCCGGGCGGCCGTAGGCTACGCGCAGAGTTACCCATGCGCCGCCCGAGCGGCGCCTGCAACGAGAAAGCGGCGCGATCGTGACCCAACGGTGCGACTCCAGGGGAGCCACCGCGTTCCCGTCGTAACAAGCAACGCCACGAGCGCGCCGTCCTCACGCACAAGTTCCTCCGGTCGCGCACCGACCGGACGGGAGGACGAAGATGGAACTAGTGTTCATCGTCGCGGCCGCCCTGCTGGGCGCCGTCGGCGGAGCCGTGCTCGGCATGCTCGCGCGTACCTACTGGTCTTCGCAGTCGATGAAGGCCGCGCACGCCGAAGCGCGTCGGATCGAAGCCGAGGCCCGCGCTCGCCAGAAGGAGCTGATTCTCGAGGCGAAGGATGAGAAGCTCCGGATGCAGCGCGAGGCCGAGGACGAGGCGCGATCCCGCCGAAACGAGCTGTCCGCCCTCGAGCGACGCCTCCTCCAGCGCGACGAGCAGCTCGATCAGCGCACCGACATGCTCGAGCAGCGCGACAGAAAGCTCCTCGAGCGCGAGCGCGAGATCGACCGCGCCAGGGAGGAAGTCGCCAAGGCCCATCTGGAGCAGGTGGCCGCCCTCGAACGCGTGAGCAGCGTCTCAGCCGAGGACGCCAAGGCGCTCCTGCTCGAAGCAGTCCGCGAGGAGGCCGAGCACGACGCGGTCAAGCTCGGCCGCGCCATCGAGCGGAAGGCCCGCGACGAGGCCGACGAGAAGGCGCGCGACATCATCGTGACCGCGATCCAGCGCGTCGCCGCCGACCATACCGCCGAGCACACAGTGACGGTCGTCCATCTGCCGAACGACGAGATGAAGGGTCGAATCATCGGCCGCGAGGGGCGCAACATCCGGGCCCTGGAGCAGGCCACCGGCGTCGATCTCATCATCGACGACACGCCGGAGTCGGTCGTCCTGTCGGGGTTCGATCCCGTTCGCCGCGAGATCGCCCGTGTCGCGCTTACCAAGCTGATCGGCGACGGCCGCATCCACCCCGGCCGGATCGAGGAGGTCGTCGCCAAGGCGAAGGCCGAAGTCGACCTGATCATCCGCCAGGCCGGCGAGACAGCCGCCTACGATTCGGGCGTGCCCGGGCTGCCGCCCGAGATCATCAAGCTGCTGGGCCGGCTCAAGTATCGGACCAGCTACGGCCAGAACGTCCTCAACCACTCGATCGAGACCGGCCGGCTGGCGGCCGTCATCGCGGCCGAGATCGGCGCGGACGTCCAGATCGCCAAGATGGGCGGCCTCCTCCACGACATCGGCAAGGCAGTCGACCACGAGGTGGAGGGTCCGCACGCGGCGATCGGCGCCCAGATCGCCCAGCGCAACAATCTGCCGTTCAAGGTGATCAACGGCATCGCCGCCCATCACCAGGAAGTCGAGTACGCCTGCCTCGAGGCGCCGATCGTCCAGATCGCCGACGCGATCAGCGCGTCGCGGCCGGGTGCCCGGGGCGAGACGATGGACACGTACGTCAAGCGACTCGAGGACCTCCAGGCGATCGCCGAGAGCTTCGCCGGCGTCGAGAAGTCGTTCGCGGTCCAGGCTGGCCGCGAGGTCCGGATCCTCGTCCGACCGGAGGAGATCGACGACCTCACAGCGACGCGCCTCGCGCGCGACATCGTGCGCAAGATCGAGGAGCAGCTGACCTACCCGGGCCAGATCAAGGTCACGGTCATCCGCGAGACGCGCGCCGTGGAGTACGCGAAGTAGGCGTCACGCGACGGCCCGTGGCGGCTGGCGGGCGATAGACTTCCGGCATGTCCATCTCGACGGCCGACGCGCCGCTTCTTCGCCACACCAACGCGGAGCTGGCGCGGCCGCTGCCCAGCGCGATCCGCGACGCCCGCGCCGACCTTCCGGCGATCGTCGCCGACATCCTCGCGATCCCGGAGTCAGCGCTCGAACGCGACTGGGAATGGATCGGCGGCGGCGAGGGGGACGTCCGCTACGGGATCTACCGGCTCCACGAGCGGTTCGAGCGGGCGGAGGTGGAAGCGTCGCGGCATCATGCGTGCCGCCGATGCCGACCGGCGGCCTCGCGGCGGACCTGATTGGCCCCGCCGACGCCGCTCGCTGGGACCTCCACGGCCTCCTCGCGCCGCTGTCGGATCAGGAGATCGATGCCGACCCCGGGGGCGGGGAGTGGTCGATCCGGCTGACGCTCGGCCATACCGTCAACGCCCAGCGGGCCTACGGCTGGTCGACCGCGTGGTGGCAGGAGCGCGGGTTCGCCCTCGACGACCCCGACCTTCCGCCGAGTGTTGGCGACGAGTTCTTCGCCGACCTGCCAGACGAGGAGACGACAGAGGCGGCAGGCTCTCTCGACGACATCCGGACGCGCTTCGACGAGATCCTCGACCTGTCCGCGGAGCGCCTCGCAGGGACTCCGGATGAACGACTGGGCTACGGGGCCCGGTGGTCCGGATTCGCGGTCCCCGTTTCGTTCCGGCTGAGCCGCTGGTCGAGCCACATTCGCGAGCACACGATCCAGGTGGAGAAGACCCTCGCGATGCTCGGCCGGACGCCGACCGAACCCGAACGACTCGCCCGCCTCACGCTCGCCGCCTATGGTCGGGCTGAGGCGATCGTCTTCGGCCAGCCCGATGCGGATGCAGCCGCGGCCATCGTCCGCGCAGCGGTCGCCGAAGCCCGCGACACGATAGCCGACGCTCGCCGCGCGGCTGAGGCGTGACTGCGGCAGGGGATGGGGGACAGCCCGGCCTGACCAGGCTCGGCAATGTCGCGAACGGCGACGAGCCGCGCCCGCCCGGCGCCTGTCGGGTATTGATGATCGGCGACATGATCGGCAAGCCGGGGCGAGTCGCCGTCGAGCAGCTCCTCCCTGAGTTGCGCGACGTCCGGCAGATCGACTTCGTCACCGCGAACGGCGAGAACGTCGCCGGCGGCATGGGCCTCACGCCGTCAACGGCCGATGCGATCCTCGCTTCGGGCGTTGACGTCATCACCTCCGGCAACCACATCTGGGACAAACGCGAGATCTATCCCTACCTGGAGTCGTCGGATCGCGTCCTGCGGCCGCTCAACTACGGCACAAACGGCGTGCCGGGGCGCGGCTGGGGCACCTACCACGCGGGCGACGGCACGGAGATCGCCGTCCTGAATTTCCAGGGCCGGACCTATATGCAGCAGATCGAGAACCCCTTCACCGACGCCGACAAGTTGCTCGACGAGTCGCCCGAACCCCTCCCGCGTGTCCGCCTCGTGGACTTCCATTGCGAGCTCACGTCGGAGAAGAACGCGTTCGGGCTGCATCTGGACGGTCGCGTCTCGGCCGTCGTCGGCACCCATACCCACGTCGTGACCGGCGACGAGCGGATCCTGCCGGGCGGGACGGCCTATCAGACCGATCTGGGCATGACCGGCCCGGTCTGGAGCGTCATCGGCTTCGATCCGAAGACCGTGCTGCCGCGGTTCATCAACGCCCTCCCGACGCGGTTCGAGGTTGGCGACGGACCCGTCGTGTTCAACGCTACCCAGATCGACATCGACCCGAAGACGGGCCGGGCGCTCGCGATCGAGCGGATCCAGCGCCTCATCGAGGTCTAATGGACCCGCCGCGACGCAAGAGCCGGCATGGCTCCGAGCCCACCCCTATTGCCGGCGGTGGCACATCAATCGTCGACCTCCACACGCACACGACCCGTTCCGACGGTGTCCTCGAGCCCGCGGTCCTCGTTCGCGACGTCGCCGCGGCAGGCGTCCGGCACCTGTCGATCACCGATCACGACTCGCTCGCCGCATACCGCGAACTCATCGCCGCGTCGGCGTCCGTGCCCGCGGGCCTCGAGCTCATCCCCGGCGTCGAGATCAACGCGATCGCTCGCGACATCCCATTGCTCGACGGCGAACTCCACGTGCTCGGCTTCGGGATGGACCCGGCCGACGAGGCATTCGAGGCCACGCTCGCCGGCCAACGAGCCGCACGTCGCGTTCGGTTCGAACGGACGGTTCGGAAGCTCGCGGAGATCGGGATGCCGATCGACGCCCACGTGACATCGATCGACCTCTCGCGCGACGATGCGCTCGGCCGCCCGACGATTGCCCGCGCCCTCATCGCGGCCGGGTTCGCGGACAGCGTCGAGGACGCATTCCGGCGACTTGATCGGATGGGGCGGGCCGGCGTACGTTCCCCGAGAAGGGCTCGGGCCGATCGAGGCGATCGAGGCGATCTCCGCGGCGGGTGGGCTACCGGTTCTCGCCCACTTCTCGGAGGCTCCGCGCCAGATGCCGCTCCTGCGCGAGCTGCGCGAAGCGGGGCTGCGAGGCCTCGAGGTCTACTACCGCACGTTCGCCCCAGAGACTGTGGTCCTGGTTGGGGACGTTGCGAGGAGGCTCGGGTTCGTCGCGACGGGTGGCTCGGACTACCATGGCGACCTCATGTCGTACGCCGAGGCACATGCCACGCTCAACGTGCCGGCGTCGGTGGTCGATGCGGTGCGGGACGCGCTGGCGTAGCCCACGGTCGCGTGCGCGGTACCATTCGGCGCCATGACGGACGTCGTTCGACCCAACCGCTCCGACCTGCCGATGCTCGACATCCAGCTGGCCGCGCCTCGCCCGCGCCCAATGCCAGGACCGGACGACGAGCGCCTCGAGGAGTACCGGCCGGAGACACGGGTGCTTCCACGCTTCCACGTGTGGACGCTCGGCTGCCAGATGAACCGGAGCGACTCCGAGGAGATGGCCGGCCGACTCCTGGCGGCGGGCTGCGAGGAGGCCGCCGACCTCGAGGAGGCGGACCTCGTCGTGATCAACACCTGCGCGATCCGCGAGGCCGCGGAACAGAAAGTCATCGGCCGCCAGGGCCACCTCGCCCGCCTGAAAGCCGCCAATCCCGCGCTGCGGGTCGTGATGACCGGCTGCTCTGTGCGCGAGCCCGATCGGGCGGGCCTGAAGAAGCGCTACCCGGCCGTCGATCTGTTCCTCCGCCCCGACGAGGAGCCGGAGCTCGTCGATCGGCTGGGTCTTGCGTCGGCCCAGGCGCCTGTCGGGCTCACGGGAGCTACCACCGTCGTCGGTCGAACGCTTGTCGGCGTCGCCGATCACCTGGCCGCGACCCGTGCCCAGGCCGTAGCCAGCGGAGCCGTCGCCCGCGGATCGGCCACGAGCGCCTGGCTGCCGATCATCTACGGCTGCGACAAGACCTGCACCTACTGCATCGTCCCGTTCAGCCGCGGTCCTGAGCGCAGCCGACCGTTCGACGAGATCGTGGAGGAGGCGCGTTCGATTGCGGCCGCGGGCTACCGTGAGGTCACGCTCCTCGGCCAGAACGTGAATTCCTACGGCCACGATCTCGACGCGGAACCGCGATTCGCCCACGTCGACGCCGAGCGCTGGGCCGGCCGCCGGCTTGATCTACACGGCCGGCCGGACCTGGCGGAGCTCATCCGGGCGATCGACGGGATCCGGACAGCCGATGGTCGGCCCGCCATCGAGCGCCTCCGGTTCGTGACTTCGCATCCGTGGGACCTGTCCGACCGCCTCATCGCGGCGATGGCCGAGTGCCGTTCAGTCTGCGAGCACCTCCATCTGCCGGTCCAGTCCGGCGACGACGCCGTGCTGCGGCGGATGGGCCGCCAGTACACGATCGAGCACTATCTCGAACGCCTCACCCGGATCCGCGAGGCCGTCCCGGGGATCTCGATCTCGACCGACGTCATCGTCGGTTTCTGCGGCGAGACCGAGGAGCAGTTCCAGGCGACGCTGCGGCTGCTCGAGACCGTCCGCTACGACCAGGTGTTCGCGGCCGCGTACTCGGAGCGGCCCGGGACGCCGGCGACGCACCTCGCCGACGACGTACCGGCCGACGTCAAGCGCCGTCGGCTGAACGAGCTTCTGGCGGTCCAGGAAGCGATCGGGCTGCAGCGGAACGAGGCGTGGCTGGGGCGCGAGGTGGAGGTCCTCGTCGACACGGTCGTTCCGCCGCGGAAGCCACGACCACGAGGAGGAAGCGTCGGCCATCGCCGCTGGCCCGACCCTCTCGGGACGCTCACGCCAGAACAAGCTGGTCCACCTCGCCGGAGGCGCCGACCTCCTAGGTCAGACCGTTAACGCCCGGATCGAGCACGCCGGCCCTTACTCTCTCAGAGGGGCTCTCGCGCGGGCGTGAACCTTCCGCCCCTCTTCGTGATCGCCGGGGCGACGGCGACGGGCAAGACCGGTCTCTCGATCGCGGTCGCCCGGGCACTGGCGGCAGAGGGCGTCGCCGCTGAGATCATCTCGGCCGACTCGCGGCAGGTCTACCGCGGCCTCGACATCGGCACCGCCAAGGCATCCGTGGCCGATCGGGCCAGCGTGCCGCACCACGGGATCGACCTCGTCGAGCCGGACGAGCCGTTCACGCTCGCCGACTTCGCCGCTCATGCACGGGAGGCCCTCGTCGGGATCGCCGCGCGGGGCGGGATCGCGATCCTCGTCGGTGGGACGGGCCTCTACCTGCGGGCGGTGGCCCGCGGAATCGACACGGATGCGCTGCCGTCCGACGCGATTCTGCGAGCCTCGCTCGAGAACGACCTGGAACGAGACGGGCTCGAGCCGCTCGTCGGCCGGCTCCAAGCCGCCGCGCCTCGGCGAGCCGCCCGAACCGACCTCAAGAACCCCCGACGCGTCGTTCGGGCGCTCGAGATCGCCGAACTCGAGGGCGATCGGGACACCCCGCTGCCGCGAGGCTACGACGGGCCGACGCGCTGGATCGGGCTGAGCCTCGACCCCGACACGCACCGCGCGTGGATCGCGACCAGGGCCCGAGCCCAGTTCGACGCCGGGCTGGTCGAGGAGGCCCGCGTCGCTACGGGAGCGCTTCGACCCGACGCTGCCTGCGTTCTCCGCGATCGGCTACAGGGAGGCGTGGGCGGTCCTCGACGGGACGATGACCGTGGAGGCGGCGATCGCCGAGGACGCGCGCCGCAACGTCGGCTTCGCGAAGCGCCAGCGAACGTGGTTCCGCTCGGAGCCCGGGATCGAGTGGCTCGACGCCGCTGACGAACCGGGGGCGCGGACCGCGGCCCTGACGCGCGCCAGAGACCTGTTGGCCGGCGCCTCAACGCGCGGCCCGTAGGGACAGGGCTCTGCCTCTCGACCGGGTATCCTTCCGCCGTGCCCAACAGGAACAACATGATCGATCTTGCGCCGCCGGCGGAGAAGGCCTTCCTCGTCGCGGTCGACACCGGCGACGACAGCGGCTGGTCCGCCGAGGATTCGCTCGGCGAGCTCGCCAACCTCGCGACCACGGCCGGGGCGGAGGTCGTCGGCGCCGAGTGGCAGAACCGCCGCCACATCGACCCGAACTGGTATGTCGGCAAGGGCAAGGCCGAGGAGCTCGCCCAGGCCAGGAGCGAGACCGGATTCGACCTCCTCGTCGCCGACGACGAGCTGTCACCGAGCCAGCAGAAGGCGCTCGAGAGCCTGCTGAAGGTGAAGGTCATCGACCGCAGCCGGCTCATCCTCGACATCTTCGCCCTCCACGCCCAGACGCACGAGGGCCGCCTCCAGGTCGAGCTGGCCCAGCTCGAATACCAGCTGCCACGGCTGACCCGTCTGTGGACCCACCTGTCGCGGACGGGCGGCGGCATCGGGACCCGCGGACCGGGCGAGAGCCAGCTCGAGACCGACCGGCGGATCATCCGGACGCGGATCTCGAAGATGAAGGAGCGGGTCGACCAGGTCCGCCAGCAGCGATCAACCGCCGCTCGAGGACGCGACCGCCGGCTGATCCCGACCGTCGGCATCGTCGGCTACACGAACGCCGGCAAGTCGACGCTGCTCAACTCGCTGGTCGGCAGCGAGGTCGCCAGAGCGGAGGACATGCTGTTCGCGACGCTCGACCCGACCTCGCGCCAGGTCAAGCTCGGCGACGGCCAGACCGCGATCGTCACTGACACGGTCGGGTTCATCCACAAGCTGCCGCACCAGTTCGTCGACGCCTTCCGGGCGACGCTCGAGGAGGTCAACCGGGCCGACGTCCTCATCGAGGTGGTCGACGCCTCGGATCCGCACCTGCGCGAGCACCGCTCGACCGTCCAGACCGTCCTCGACGAGCTCGGGGCTGGCGACAAGCCGCGGCTCGTGGCGTTCAACAAGGCGGATCTGGTCGAGGCGGCCGCCCGCGACGGCGACGCGCCGGCGCCTGCGCTCGCAGGCAGCGTACTCGTCAGCGCCCTCACGGGATTCGGGCTCGACACGCTGCGAGCCGAGATCGCGGCACTCCTCGCGTCGCTCTGGGTGGACGTCGACGTCCGCGTCCCGTACACGGCCGGCGAGCTCCTCGCCCGGACCCGAGAGCGCGGAACGGTCGAGCTCGACTACGGCAACCAGGATGTCCGCGTCCACGGCCGGGCGGCACCGGTGCTGGCGGGCGAGCTCACCTCGACGGCCGAACGATGGGCCGAGTCGCTCCGCGCCGACGGTAGCAATGGCGCTGGCCCGACGCTGACCGAGTGACCGACTGGCTGCGGCGAGCTGGGCGGGGTCTTCTCCCGCACGATGACGTTGTGCTCTGGTCGGTCGCCGAGGGCAAGCAGGGACGTCGGTGGCGATGGATGCACGACGTCCACCAGGGTTTGATGGGCCCTTCCGGCATGCTCGAGCTTCTGCCCGACGGTCGCCTTGGACGCCTCGAGCTCGCCGACATTGGCGGACTTCTCACCTTTCACCCCGAGCCCGATGGCAAATCGGCCCACGGCAACATCGTCACCAAGGATGGGGTGAAACCGATCGAGACGGCCTGGCGGCCGGAATGGCGTGTAGGCATCATCGGCGATCCCTTCGGGTCGGCGGTCGCCGGCTGGGCGGGCTTGGGCCTGGTCATCACCTTTCAGGACTGGATCGTCTGGCGGGAGCCGGGCCCGCACGACGACGTGCCAGTCCTCGCCTGCGACGAGCGCGGGATCCCGATCCTCGGCGACGCCCAGGAGTGGCCGCTCGAGGAGTGACGGCGGGTTGCATCTCGGCGTCAGGTGAGACGGGGCGTGGGAACCCTGTGGACAACGCTCTCGAAATGCCGCCGCAAGATTCGAAACTCGTGGATAACCCCCTAGGCATCGGCCGGGCCGGGCCGTAAGGTAGGTCTTGCCTGAAGGGGCCACGAGTCCGAAAGCGACGACGCTGGTGCTTGCATTAGTGTTGGAGGCTACGGAAGCGAGGTTCCTTCGGGCGTTTTGTTGTGCCGACCTCCAGGACCACCAAGCCTCGTATGAGCCTCACCGCCCGGCAGCTCAACCGGGCCACGCTCGGCCGGCAGATGCTCCTGCGTCGCGAATCGCTGGACGTGGTCGACGGCGTCCGCCGGGTTGTCGCCCTCCAGGCGCAGGAACCCGCGTCGCCGTACATCGCCCTGTGGAACCGCCTCGTCGACTTCGATCCGGCCGACCTCGACGCAGCCTTCGCCGACGCACCGGGTGGTCAAGGCGTCGCTGATACGACTCACGTTGCATGCCGTGGTCGCGCAGGACTACCCGGCCTTCCACAGCGCGATGCTGAGCTCCCTCCGGTCCTCGCGCCTGAGCCGACGGCCGCTACACGACGAGCGGCCTGTCAACCGCCGACGCCGACGCGCTCGTCCCGCATCTCCTGAAGTTCGCGTCGCGACCACGTGCCAAGGCCGAGATCGAGGCCCTGCTCCAGACCCAGCTCGGTGAACGCAACCACCCTCGAGCATGGTGGGCCTTGAAGTCGTTCGCGCGGTTGCACCACGCTCCGACCGGTGGGCCATGGTCATTCGGCATCAAGGCGTCGTTCGTTGCCGCTCCCACCAAGCCCGCTCCGCCGTCTCCGGACGAGTCCGTGCAGCGACTGGTCCTGCGCTACCTGCAGGGCTTCGGGCCGGCCTCGGTGGCAGGACTTCGGGCAGTTCACGATCCTCAGGCGGCCGGTGACGGTTCAGGCGCTGAAGGCCCTGGGCGACAAGGTCGCGGAACTGGAAGGCCCGGACGGGGCCGCGCTGTTCGACGTTCCCGGCGGGCAGCTTCCAGCGGAGGACACGCCCGCTCCGCCGCGGCTGCTGCCCATGTGGGACAGCGTCCTGCTCGCGTACGCCGATCGGAGCCGGGTGATCCCGCCCGACTATCGGCGGCTGTTCATCCACCAGAACGGCGACGTGCTACCGACGCTGCTCGTCGACGGCTATGTCGCCGGGGTGTGGCGCCCGGCCGAGGGAGGCATCGAAGCCACGGCGTTCCACAAGCTGTCCAAGGAGGCGTGGCGCGGGCTCGCGACAGAGGCGCGGCGCTCATCGCCTTCCTGGCCGACCGCGATCCCACCGTCTATCGTCGCTACGCCCACTGGTGGGCGAAGCTGCCGAGCGCCGAAGTCCGGCTACTACCCGGCTGAGGTGGCGGCGGAGGGGTCCAGGCCGTTCCTGAGCGTCTCTGGGAATCACAAGTGTCCGCGGTCGATGCCGTTGGTTGCATACTCCCGAACTGGTTCGCCGGGCCGCCTCGTGCCGTCACCAGTGATGCGAGCAACGGCATCACCGGAGAGCAGCCGGAATCCTGTCGCGCATGCCGCGACGATCGTGGGAAGGCTGTGGACAAGCCCTTCGAAATGGTCGCGCGAATGCAACAAGTCGTGGATAAGCCACTTGGCAGGCGTAATGTCCAGCCCCTACTGTAGGTCTTGCCCGAAGGGGCCTCGAACATCTAGTGATCTGACTGGTACTTGTATTGGTTGGAGCATCTAGTGATCGAAGGTTCCTTCGGGCGTTTTGTTGTGCCCGGCAGCCACGAGGAGCGCTCGATTGGCAGTACGTCGCTGGGAATCCCAGGCTGATCCAGGCGAACGGGTCGCGGCAGCTCGGGCCGCCCCTCGCCGGGACGACGATCAGGGCGGCCCGCGAGCTCATCCACCCGGCCTTCGTCGGGTCGCCCCAGTTCGTCAGCGAGGGCCTCAGCGAGCGAGCCGGTGTCGAGGTCATCGTCAAGATCGAGTGCGCCAACCCGATCGGTGCGTTCAAGGGCCGGGGAACGTGGCTCGCCGTCCGCCGCCTCGCCGAGGAGGGCAGGGTGGGGGAGGGCCGGCCGCTCGTCGTCGCCTCCACTGGCAACTTCGGCCAGGGCTGCGCGTTCGCCGGCCGGGCGTTCGGCGTTCCGGTCGTCGTCTTCGCCGACGAGCATGCCAACGCGACGAAGCTCGGCCGGATCAGGCGGTTCGGTGCGCGGGTCGTCCAGGAGGGGAGTGACTTCGACGCCGCCCGGGCCGCCTCGGAGCGGTTCGCGGCAGGGGAGGGGGCAGTTCTCCTCGTCGACGGCGAGGACCCGTGGGTCGCAACCGGCGCGGGGACCCTCGCCCTCGAGCTCACGGACGGCGCGGAGGACGGAGCGCTCCCCCGGCTGGGGACCGCGTTCGTGCCGGTCGGAAACGGGGCGCTGATCGTCGGCGTCGGCGCCTGGCTCCGCGACGCGCTGCCATCGTGTCGCGTGGTCGGCGTCCAGTCGGAGCGCGCGCCATCGATGACCCTGTCGTGGCGAGCCAAGCGCCCGATCGAAACCGAAGCAGCCGACACGTGGGCCGGCGGCATCGCCACCCGCGTCCCCATCCCGGAAGCGCTCACCGAGATGGAGGGCCGGGTCGACGACATGATCCTCGTCTCCGACGAGGCGCTGCGCGAGGCCCAGGCGGAGTTGACGGCTGCTCTTGGGGTTACCGTCGAGGGTGGCGGAGCGGCATCCTGGGCCGGGATCCTCGCCGCGGCGGCGGACGGGTCGCTCGAGGGTCCCGCCCTCGTCATCGTCACCGGCAGCAACGCGGAGGTTCCACGCTGATGGAGATCGCGCCGCGGATCCACCGCATCGGCAGCGGCCTCGTCAACTCGTATCTCGTCGAGGAAGCGGGCGAGGTCACGATCATCGACGCGGGGCTACCCAGCTACTGGGCGGACCTGCCCGCGGAGCTCGCGGCGATGGGCCGCAGCCTCGACGACGTCCGCGCCGTCGTCCTGACCCACGGCCACTCGGACCATATCGGCTTCGCCGAGCGGGCTCGGCGCGAGCGCAATCTGCCGGTCAGCGTCCATGAGCTGGATGCGGCCCTGGCGCGCGGCGAGGTCCCGAACCCGGCCAAGGGCGGCCCGACGCGCCTTGTGCCGCTTCTCCGGTTCCTGTGGTTCGGCGTCACCCACGGCGCCCTGCGGACGACGAACCTGACCGAGGTCGCGACGTACGGCGACGGAGCGACGCTCGACGTGCCGGGCTCGCCACGGGTGATCCTCGCTCCCGGCCACACGCCGGGATCCGCGGCGCTCCACGTGCCCTCACACGACGCCCTGTTCGCGGGCGATACGCTCGCGACGATCGCTGTGACGACCGGCGAGACCGGACCGATGATCGCGCCGTTCACGGCCGACCCGGCGGAGGCGCTCGCCTCACTCGATCGGCTGGAGGAAATCGAGGCCGCCTGGCTGCTGCCCGGCCACGGTCAGGCGTGGACCGGCGGAGTGGGGGAGGCGATCGCCCGGATCAGGGCTGCGGCGGCCTGAAGCGCTCCACGGAGGTCATCGGGGTTCCGCACCACGGCGTGTCACCGTGCACGTTGAAGTCCTCGTAACCGCCCATGAGGAGGACGCTGCCATCGTCGAGGACGACGGCTTCGGCGTCATAGCGGGGCTGCAGTAGATCGGGCATCGTGGTCCATCGACCTGACTCTGGATCGAAGACCTCGACTGCCCCGAGCGCCTGGCCGTAGCTGAAGCCATCGCCGTCGAAGCCACCGACGACAAGGATTCGTCCGTCCGCGAGGCGCACGGACGTGGTGCCGGCCCGAGCGGCCGACAGCGGGTCGACCTCGCTCCAGCGCCCCGACGTGGGATCGAGACGCTGCACTCGCGCGATGAGGCTCCCGTCTCCTCCGTATAGCTCGCCACCGTCGTAGCCGCCGATCGCCAAGGCGCCGCCGTCGGCAAGCGCAACGAGCTCGAACCCGAGCCCCGTACTCGGTGCCTGAATCCCCACCCAAGCGTCGCGTGACGAATCAAAGAGGAGGGCCACGAGGTGAGGTTCCGTGTCGGTGTAGTCGTACCCGATCCCGAGGACCCGGCCATCCGCGAGAGAGTGCAGGTCGTAGAGCGAGACGGCGGGAAGTGACGGGCCCTGCGCCCACGTGCCCGCTGCTGGGTCGTAGATCTCGGTTGTGGTGCTGCTGGACGTCTCGTCGACAGCGACCTCGCTCGCCACCAGGACGCGGCCGTCGCGGAGGGTTGCGGCGAACGGCCGATTGCGAGCGACGTCCAACAGCGGGCCGTCGGCCCAGGTCCGGGTCGTCGGCGAGAAGACCTTCGTGCTGGAGAAGGAGACGTCGTCGATGTTGATGCCGCCGATCACCATCGCCGAGCCGTCGGCGAGTCCGACGGTCGCCGGGATCTTGCGCGGCTTGTTCAGGCTTTCGACCTCGATCCATCGGTCGTTGGCAGGCTCATACGCCTCGGCACGTTCGCTGCCGGGCTCCGCGCCGCCGGGGATGCAGTCGTGGTCGTCGCCGACCACTAGGACGGACCCATCGCCGAGCACGACGGCGTCAAACCCGACACGCCCCACGGTCATCGGCGCGGCCGATCGCCAGACGCCGACTGGTTCCGGAGATTGCGTTGCCGGCGAGGGATCGGTCGATGGTGGAGTAGAGGCTGGAACGGTCGGGGATGGCGACGGTGCCACCGGGAGCGGCGTCGCGGGTGACGCGGACGGTCCGGCAGCGGCGCAGCCCGCCAGGCTGGCAGCTAGAAGAGTGAGTCCGAGGAGTTCTGAGGATTTCACGCCGTTGATGACGTGTCACCGGCCCCGATGTTTCATCGGGGCCGGTAGGTGTCCGCGAGGCGACAGGCTCAGCGGGGGATCAGGGCTTGACGGCCTCCCATCCGGTGTACACGCCGTTCGCATCGCCGGGCGCCTTGTCGTCCTCGTAGAAGTAGAGCGGCATGCCGTTGTAGGTGACCTGGAGCGTTCCGTCGTCCTCGCGGGTGATCGTGCCGAGCTTGCCCGTCACGCCTGATCCGCCTGCCGGCGTACCCCCGGCCGGCACGATCAGGGCCGGCCACTTCTGGATGCAGCCACCGCTGCAGGCGCTCTTGCCGCTGTCCTTCACGTCGCTGGTGAAGACGTAAAGCGTCATGCCGCTCGAGCCTGCCACCAAGACCTTGCCGAGGCTGCCGACCTCCTTGGCATCGACGGTTGCGCCCGATGCAGCAGGCTGGGAGGCCGCGGCCGATGGCGGTGCCTCGGACGCAGCGCTCGAGGGCGCCGCCTGCGACGGGGCGGTTGAAGGAGCGGCCGGCGAGGCGGTCGTGGCCGCCCCACCGCTGCTGCAGGCGGCCGCGAGCATCACGGCCAGGCCCAGTCCAAAGCCGGTTCGGATCATTCGTTTGCCCATGGGATCGGGACCTCGTGTGTGGCTTTCAGTCAACGAAACGAGATACGACGATCAGGCTGGAGCGGTTTTCCAATCGGCGCGCCGGCCGGGGTGAGTCGGCGCGCTGCCAGTTCTGGTGGGACGTACCTCAGCGCACGGCCAGTCTAGTCCCGGCTGTCTCGCCGGTGTCACGGAGCGGGCACGAGTGCGTTGCATGAAGCCGAGCTTCCTGCCTAGCATTGCCCCATGAGCGAGAAGCGAACGACTGCTCGGGCATTCCACGACGCCGTCGGAGTCGAGGACTGGCGGGTCCTTTTCTCTGGCGCCCACGCCTACTTCCACGTCGGATCGTTCGCGGAAGCAGCAAGGTTTGTGGCCGCGATCGCCGAAGTTGCGGAGGTTGTGGGCCATTTCCCCGACGTGGACGTGCGACCCGAGGGAGTCACAGTCCGGACCGCCTCCGGCGAGTACGGAGCTCTGAGCCATCGTGATGTCGAGCTGGCACGCCAGATTTCGGCAGAGGCTCGGAAGTTGCGGATCGAGCCGGACCCCTCCCAGGTCCAGGTCGTGGGCATTGCGGTGGCACAGGATGCAGGCAGCGACGTAGGTCCGTTTTGGGCCGCAGCCCTCGGGTACAGGAGCCTTGGACCGAAAGAAGACGTCGTCGATCGGCACCGACGTAACCCGCACGTGTCGTTCCAAAGCCTCCGCCCTCCCAAGCCGGGGCGTGGCCGGACCCACATCGACGTCAGCGTGCCGGCCGATCAGGCCGAAGCAAGGGTCGCGGCAGCACTCGAAGCTGGCGGACGCCTGGCGGACGGTACGCATGTGCCCCATTGGTGGACACTCGCGTCGCCCGAGAACCACGGTGTCGACATCGCGGCTTGGCCGGACTTCGAGGACGACGCGGGGGACTGAGCCAGGCGGCGGCCGGTCCGTCGGCTATCGGCCCGGCCCGGCCCGCCGCATCCGGTCGAGTTCGCGACGAAGACGCTTGCTCGGCCGGCCCTCCCCACGGATCGCCTTGATGCCGGGCGCGATCTCTCGGATTACCGGCGGTGGGCTGTTGTCGACGTAGCAGGTGGCGGCGGTCGGCGCGCCGACGCGCGTTTCGATCGGCTGCACGACCTCGACGATGCGCTCACGTTCGGCTATCAGGGCATGCACGACATCGCCGGCACGAACCTTTGTCGATGGCTTGGCCGGGTTGCCGTTGACGCGGACATGCCCGCCATCGCAGAGCTGGGTCGCCATCGGCCGGGTCTTGACGAGGCGAACCGCGCACAACCAGCGATCAATTCGCGTGTCGTCGGGCATCGTTTGCTCTCACGCAGCCTCCATCGTGTCGGGTCGATGATGGCAGTGGAGTTTCGCGATTCCGCCCGCTACTCATCGCCCAGGAACGCCACCGTACTTGCAGGGCGGCGCCACCAGGTGTGCGGATTTTCGCCATCGGAGGGTGCCGCTGACAATGGTCTGAGGACTGCCGGAAACGTCCTGTCAGGCAGGAACGTACGTCAACCTGATCACGTCCTCATCGATCCGATCACTCGTCATGAGTCGGAGCGGTGGCCGAGGTCCGGCGAAATATGGCTTGCCGGTACCGAGCACGACTGGGTGCAGGTAGATTCGATACTCGTCGATCAGGCCAAGTTCGGTGAGGCTATGGGCCAGAGCCGGGCCGGCAACTTCGATCTCGCCGTCGCGCTCGGCCTTCAGCTCGCGGATCACGCCCTCAAGGTCATCGCCAACGAGCGTGGCGTTGGGACCGACCGACTTCAACGAGCGCGAGGCGACCCATTTGGGCGCGTTCCGCCACGCCGCCGCGAAGGCGCGTTCCTCGGTACCCCATCCGGGATCATCGTCGTCCCAGTAACGCATGACCTCGTACATGCGGCGCCCGTACACACTGCCCGCCTGCGCCTGAGCCTCCTCGATGAAGTGGCGGAAGAGCGTGGGACCTGGCGCAAACGCCATATGGTCGACGTAGCCGTCCAGGGACTGGTTCATTCCGAACACCAACTTAGCCATCCCCACGTCCTTTCCTCACCGGGCACTTCGCGACATCGACGACTTCAGTGACCGTCCACGCTCAGGGTGGTGAGAAGTTCGTCCAGTTGCGCGAATGTCTCGACCATCACATCCGCCGCCCCGGTGCCGGCAGCGTCGAGAGCTTCCTTCGAGGGATAAAGCTCGTGCATGACCAGCAACGTCTTGCCGCCTTTTTCCTCGAAGGTCACCGTCGTGACGGAACCCTCGTCACTTTCCTCATTGGTCCAGACGAGGCGCGAGTGCGGTGTTACTTCCTTGTACGTGCCGAAGAACGCCGCCTGTGAGTCCGCGTGTGCGAACTCCAAACGGTACTTGCCCCCGACACGAACATCCATTTCGCAGGAAAGCAGGGACATTCCCATCGACTTTGGCACCCACCACTGCCTGAACAGCTCGGGCTTGGTCCACGCCTCGAACACAAGGCGCGCCGGGCCGTTGAAAGTTCGCGTGACGACGAGCTCACGCTCGGACTTCCGCTCCACCGTCGTGCGGCTCTTCATGGGGGCAAGCTCACTCTCTCTTATTGCGTCCATCGACCTTCTCCTTCCGTTTCAGTTCTTCAACAACCTTGTCCAGCTCGTCGAAGCGTGCGCCCCAGAGCTGGCGGTACCTCTCGATCCACGCCGCCTCTTCCTCCAGCCGGCGCGGGCCGAGCTTGCAGGTCCGCACGCGCCCGACCTTCTCAGTCGCGACGAGCCCCGCCTGCTCCAGGACGCCGACATGCTTCTTCATGCCCGTGAGGGTCATGTGGTACGTCTCGGCAAGCTCCGTGATCGAAGCGTCCGCACGGCCGAGCTGCTCCAGAACACCGCGTCGCGTGGCGTCCGAGAGCGCAGCGAACGAGGCATCGAAGCAAGACCTGACATACTGAACCATGTAGTTCAGTGTTGTACCACACCAATCGGTGGCACGCAAGACTGTCAGGGTGGCTGAACGCCACTAGCCCTGGTGGACGCGGATCCCCGTGCCGCGTAACGCCTCGGCGAGGGCGACCTCCGCTACGGCCGCGTGCTCATAGCTGAGCGGGTTCAGGTGTCGATACAGAACAGGGAGCAGGCCAATCCCGTACCTTCGCACCCATTTCGACGCCTTGCGGCCGGCCTTGTGGTTCGAGTAGCGCTCGTCCGGCGTCAAACCGGTTAGGCCGACGTAGAGCCCGTAGTCGTCAGGGGCGAACTCGAGCAGCACGACGTAGATCGAGAAACGCGGGTCGACGGACGCCTCGCGACGGACTCCACGGGCTGCCCGGACCAGGGCGTCCGTGGTCACCGCATCGAAGGGTGCTCGGGAGGTCGCGATGCGTCCGTCTCCCGGCGTCCGGACCGTAATCCAATCTGGCATGCTGGCTCCGAAGGTTACGCAAGCCCGATGCCCACCGTGCGATCCCGCGACCGGCAGATGCCAGTGGCGAAATCTGCAAACTTCGGGTCGCCTTCGACGCAACTCCAGTTTGGGCGCCAGATCCCTACGTGATATCACTTCCGATAAGGTGAGTTATGTCTGCTGTCCCGCAGAATCGTATGGAGGAACGCCACCGGCGCCTCGTCCCGGGCTCTGATCTACCCAGGTGGCGCGCGGCGAAGATCGCTGGCGGGGCCGTGCGCTCCGTCGTTGAAGACTCCGAAGAGCTCGACAACTTCTTTCACGTCGTCATCGGCAGGCAGCGAGGCTGTTGAGACACCCGGCCCGCCTGATCAGACAATAGGCAAGTCGCGGACGTCGAGCAGGTCTGCCGTCATGGAGCGGCGCCCCCTGGCTCGGCCGCAAGCACGGCGTCGTCGGGCGCGTCGGCCTCAATCAACCTAGAGAGGATCTCTCGGCAGCTGGTCAGTGACGCGCCGCATCCGGGTTTCGGTCGTCGACCGCGAACAGACCTCCACGCCATCGAGCGGCCAGGTCAGGTCCGAAGTCCATGAGCCGGCGCTCGACCTCGGGATTTGCGGGCGCCTGGTTTCCGTTGGCAGGCTCGGCCTCGGCCGTCTCGGCGAGAGCCAAGCTGTTGGCAGTTTCCTGCTGTCCAAGATCTAGGATGTCGCCCCGGGCCGCAAGCCAGGTGGCCGCGTTGTCTTGACGACGTCGGTGGACTGCTGTAGCCGCATGGACCGGCGGGTAGTACGTGGTCGACCGAACAACACTCCGTCTTCGTCGAACTGGCCATGCGCGGACACGCAGCCGACTTGGTCGATCCCCTCCTTCGCGCTCGCCCAGAAGTCGGACTTCGGGATCCCGGGGCCGAGCTTCCGCGCGTCCGACTTCGCGTTCCAAGGCATCGACCAGTCCCCTACCCTGACGTCCGGGATGAGGTCAGGCGTCGCTGGCGGAGGCTCACAACCCCCTCCGTGCCGGCGAAATGTCAGTCAAGTCAGTTTGGAGTGTACGCGACGGCCCAAAGCCCCACTCCCCGCATCAAGGTCCACTATAACTTGACATCAAGAGCTCATCGTCTCACGCTGATCGAGCGGGCACGTCCGAATCGACGCCTTCGAGAATTCTCCTTGGTGGATCGCACATGCGTGCCCGAGAGAGAGGGAACGGCATGTTTCGGAAACGGATAGGGCCCGTCCTCGCTACGCTCGTGGTTCTCGGATCACTTGCTGCCGTATTTCCGGCATCGGTCGCGGCAGCGTGTCACTACGGTGCCTACAACGAAACTGCCAGAACGAACACGTTCACCCAACCCGCGGGAAACACCACCACCTCGACATCGCGAGTGCGGTGGCGCTACGCGTACGACTGCAGCTGGAGCATCACCGGCGTCGAAATCGATTGGCGCCGCGTCACGCTGACCATCAAGGGGCCAGACGTCTACCTGTGCTGCTGGGCACGCGACCTCAAGTCATTCCACGTCATTTCCAAGGACAACCCGATCGACACGGCCTATCCGGCGTATGCGAGTTGCCAGCACGCGAACTGCACCTTCGGTCCGTGGACGGATAACACCAACGTCTTCCTGTTCTACTCGCCCGCACCCTGGCACGCTCAAAACTCTCCACACACACGAATGTCGTGCGTTTACTGCACACCCGCCGGTCCCGAGGACATGGCTCAGGACTACTGGTTCATCCACAACAAGTCGCAAATCGTCGTTGTGACCTGACAGCGGATTCAGGCGGCAGATTTCTCGAGGGCGGCTACTTGGGGGTCGCCGCCTTCAACAATGGGTCTTGGCGAATAGGCTGTTCGCCAAGACCCTTGCCGTGTCATCCCGCGCTAATGGACGTTGGTCCGTGCATGTATAGGCTCGCGATCTTGCCAGGCGACGAAGACGGAGAGCATCACCTCCGCAGGGTGCGGATCAGCGTCGCCACGTCCACCAGGTCGTTGCCGAGCTGATGATCGCGCCTGGGCAGCCGATGCAGTCGCGCCTGCGGGATCGCGCGCGCGTACAGATCGGCATGCGCCGGCGGGACGTCGTCGTCCTCGAGCCCGTGGAACACGTGGACCGGGACCCTGGCCGGCAGGAGCGAGCCGAGGTGGCCGGGCAGCCCGAACTCCTCGCCTGGCCACCCGCCGACGCCCACGAACGGGGCAGCGATCAGCACGATCGCCGCGAGTTTGACGTCCGGCGGCCGCTCGGCGAGCGCATGGATGAGGAGCGTCCCGCCCACCGAATGACCGACGACGATCGCACCGTCCTCGAGGGTCGCAGTCGCGTCCGAAATGACCGGACCCCATGCTGCGTCGGTCGGATCATCCTCAGCCGGCATCCGCGGGTACCGGATCTCGTACCCGTCCCCGAGCTCCCGCCGCAGGCTGTCGACCAGCTTGTCGTCCCACTCGTCGTGCGTGCCTGCGCCGCCGCCCTGGATGAAGAGCACCTGTCGACGTCCGATCATGCGACCTCCTCGCCGTGCGCGCATGGCTGGTACGCCCGTCCACCGATGATTCTCGACCCGATCTGCGGTCCAATACTCGACGACCACGACGCAGCTGGGGAATCAAACATGACGTCGCCGATGCCGAAGGCACGCAAACCCACCGAGCGAACGACCGCGCAAGGCGACGTTCTCACGACGCTGCCGGCCGCCATGACCGGCAGGGCAAGCCCCGCCAAGGCCGCGGTCGGCGGCAAGCCAGTCCTTGCCTACATCAGCAGCTTGCCCCAGCCGCAACGCTCCATCGCCGAACGTGTCGACGCGCTGGCCGCCGAGACGCTGCCGGCCCTGCAGCGCAGCGTGAAGTGGGGCATGGCGTGGTACGGCGTCGGCGACGGCTGGTGCTTCTCGTGCGGCGGCTTCGACGGCCACGTCAAGCTCACGTTCGGGCGAGGCACTTCACTCGATCCCGTACCGCCAGTTGCGCCGATCGGGATGGGCAAGGACTCGCGCGGCGTGGACCTCGAATCATTGGACGACCTCGACGAGCAGCAACTCGCGTCGTGGATGAGACAGGCCGCTGGCCTACCCGGATTCGGCAAACGATGAGCCGCGCAACGCCCGTCGAGGTCCCCTAGGCGTCCGAGCGAGTCGTTCATTCCAATTCCCCGGAGAAAGTGGATCCGCGGGTCCTCGTCGCGTCGGCGTGCGGGCCGGGTCAGGACGCGTACCATCTCCTCATGGGACAGGTAGGCCGATCCGGATCACCGACGACGGCTGACGCCCCGGCCGGCGAGCGCTACCTCCTGCTCGCGGACATCTCGGGCTACACGGGCTTCATGTCCAACGTTGAACAGGAGCATGGGATCGACTTCAGCGGCGGGATCCCCGCCGCCTACGGCATCCTGGGGGCGCTCCTGGACTCGGTCATCAAGGGCGTCGAGCCCGGTTTCGCCCTGGTCAAGCTCGAGGGCGACGCGGTGTTCGCGGCGGCCCCGGCCGGGAGCCTCGACGGCCAGGGTGATCGCGTCGTCGAGATGATCGGAGCGACCTACCGGGCGTTCGTCGAGAGCCGGACTCGCGCGATCCCGTCGAGCGACCACGTGTGTACCGCCTGCCCGGCCGTGGCCCACCTGGACTTGAAGGTGGTGCTCCATCGGGGTCCGGCGGTCCGCCAGTCCGTCGGGTCCGGCAGCGACCTGCTCGGCCCGGCCGTCACGGTCGCGCACCGGTTGCTCAAGAACACCGTTCGGGAGCAGATCGGCAACCGCCCGTACCTGTTCTTGACGAACGCGGCGGCGACAGGGCTCGGCCTGTCGGCTGTCGGCCTGGGGCACGCCGAGGACTACCCGGACGCCGGGCGGATCGAGGGCCGCATCATCGAACTCGAGGCCATCCCGTGGGCGGTGACATCCGGCCATCGCGTCGCAGAGCCGACGATCCCGCTGTTCGAAAGCGGGCAGGCCGATCTCGCGACTCGTTCGGATGACCTGCTCGAGGGCTTCGGCGAGCGGTGATCCTGCTCGATACGAGCGGTCTCCTCGCCGCCCTGCTCGCGCCGTTCGACGCCGATGACGTCTCCCGCGCGACCGACGTTCTCGACCGGTATGCCGATCTCGGTCTCGGGTTTGCCGATGCGTCGATCGTCGTCCTGGCAGGCCGACACCAGACCGTCGACCTCCTGACGCTCGACGAGCGCCACTTCCGAGCGATCAGCGGCCCGCACGACCGGCCGTTTCGCCTCCTCCCGGCCGACGCTTGACCAGATACCTCGTCCTCCTGCGCGGGATCAACGTCGGCGGCCGGAACAAGGTGCCGATGGCGGCCCTGCGCGAGCTCCTCGAGTCGCACGGCCACACGAAGGTCTCCACGTACATCGCCAGCGGCAACGTGATCCTGAGCTCCGACCGGTCGGCCGCCGCGATCAAGCGCGAGCTCGAGGAAGCGCTCCCGAAGACCTTCAAGCTCGACAGCGAGCTGATCGCGGTCCGCGTCCTGACGCGCGCCCAGCTCCGGGCCGTCGTCCGGGATCGGCCGAAGGGCTTCGGCGACAAGCCGGACACGTACCACAGCGACGCGGTGTTCCTCATGGGGATCGACGCGCCGACGGCGATGCAGGTCTTCGACCCGCGACCCGGCGTCGACGAGGTCTGGCCGGGCAAGGGCGTGATCTACTCGCAGCGGCTCAGCGCGCAACGGACGAAGAGCCGCCTCGGCAAGATCGTCGGCACGCCGGCCTACAAGTCGATGACGATCCGCAGCTGGCAGACGACGATGGCGCTGCTCGAGCGCATGGAGGCGCCCGAGCGACGCCTGACCGCGAGCTACTCGCTCGGCTCGTAGATCCCGAGGACGTTCCCCCAAGGGTCGGCGAACATGAACCGCCGGCCACCCGGGTACTCGTTCAGCTCCACGGTGATCTTGCCTCCGGCGGCCAACACGCTCGCCAGCGAGGCGTCGGCATCGTCGGTCCGGGCGAGCGCCACGACGCCGTCGCCGCGTGACGTGGCTGGGTGCCGGTTCAGCCCGCCCAACTCGTGACCGGGCCGTTGTGGGGTCCTGGATCCCCGCGTAGTCGGGGCCGTAGTCGTTGAACGTCCAGCCGAGGGCCTTGGCGTAGAAGGCCTTCGCCTCCTCAAGGTCGTCCACGGCGAACTCGACGTAGTCGATCACGTGAGACATGGTCGAAGGGTACGCCCTCGCGGCGCGTGCTCCGCGTCCCCTTACTCGGCCGCCGCGTCGCCGAAGGTCGCCCAACCGGTCGGCCGATATGTCTGGATCATCACGCCCGTTGACGACGAGCGCGACTCGGTGCGGCAGACCCGGTACCGGCGATACGCTGAGACGGTGCCCTTCCTCCGTCAAGCAGGCGGGATAAGAGCCTGGAGCCGAAAGCGGGACTGGTCGCAGCGCCTCAGTCCCCTCCCCGACCAGGGCCCGACCGATGAAGCGCCTTGTTGATGAGCTCGAAGAGGCGGATCGGGCTGTTCGTGCCGCCGATTGCTCCTCGCTTCTTTGCCTCCGAATCGGTTGCGGGATTGCTTGATGCTGTGTACACGATGAACGGCAGCTTCGAGTCCTTCCCCGCGCCGGCGGCCTGCAAGAATTTGTATCCGGCATCGCGGTCGAAGCCGCGTTTCAGGTCCGTGATCACGGCGTCGTACCCGTTCGGATTGCGCTTCAGCTCGTCGAGGGCGTCGGCCGAATCCGTCATTGTTATGACTTCCAGTCCCTGAGCCCTGAGCTGATCGATCTCCCGCTGATTGTTGGTTGGCCTGTCATCGACCCACAAGAGTCGGATCGGACGACGTTGAACCTCTGTGGTCGGTCCTGGAGCAGCGGCCGTCTCATCGCCCGACCCTTGTTCTTCCGCGGCAGCCGCGGCCTTCTCAAGCTTCGTGTTCGCTTCGAGCGCACGAAGTTCGGTCTCGCGCCGTGCGGCTCGCTTGGCCTCTTGGTCGGACTCGACGAGCAGCGAGGCCAGCCGCAAGCGCGTCCATAGATAGGCTCCGAAGAAGCCGCCGATCGCAAAGTACAGGAACTCGAACGTCCCAAAGATTGGGCTGCCCGGAAAGCCACCGAGCGCTGGCCCGAGGACGCTCCCAAGCGATGCGAGCGCAGTCGGCAGGTTGATGAGCTGGGTCAGCCCAACCCCGACGATGATCTTGGTCAGCCAGTCTGAGATCTGTTCGAGGCTAGTGTTTCCGGCATATGGGACGCCCTGCGCCGACTCGCCATCGGCTACCCGCGTTGCCGATGAAGTGGTGGGCTCTTGGAGCCGACGAGGGATGCCGAACAGGAAGCCGATGATTGCGCCGACGGCCGTCCCGGCGCCGATGATCGCGAGACCGACGCCCACCGTGGCGGCAAACGCGACCAGTGACGGTGCCTGGGTAGCGAAGACACCGAGGGCCGCGAGGCCGAAGATGAGCCCGAGGAGGATGACCCGACTGGCTCGTTCGTACTCGCGGAAGGCGTCGTCCTGCACGTTCGCTCCTCGCGCGGTCTCTTGATCCGGGGATGGTGCACCACGCCCGTTAGCGTGGCGTCTGCCTCAGGACGGCGGAGGCAGCGCCTGGAACTCGTCGACCATCCCGGCCATGTGCTCACCCATCTCGACCTGGGTAAGCAGGATCCCGACGGTTCCGTCCGGGTCGACGTAGAAGTTGGTCCCTTGCCCGCCGCTCCAGCCGTAGCGCCCGCGCCGCGGGCCCCTGGTCTCGACACCCACGCCGAAGCCCCAGCCCGTTCCGTCCCAGAAGCCCGGGAAGAAGCTGTCCGGAGTCTTGTTTTCGGCGGGCACCTGGTCACTCGTCATCTGTCGGAGATGGACTTCGGAGATCACCGGAGCTCCGTCGACCCGCCCGCGCTCCACCAGCATCCGCAGGAACCGGTGGTAGTCGCGGGCGGTGCAGACGAGCTCGGCGTGGCTCACATCGAAGGGCGGCGGCCCGGCATAGAACCCGCCACGCGCCGGCTCCATCTCCACGAGACCGCCCTCGCCATGTCGGTACGCCGCGGGTAGCCGGTCGAGTTTCTCCTTCGGCACCCAGAAGGCGGTGTCCGGCATCCCCAGCGGGTCGAACAGGTCTTCGGCCAGATGCTCTCCGAGCGGCCGACCCGTGAGGCGAGCCATGAGAATGCCGAGCACGGCGAACGAGTGGTGGTAGCGCCAGCCCTCTCCGGGCTGGAATGCGAGCGGGAGCTCGGCCAGCCGGGCGAGCCACTCGTCGGCGCCGAGCGTGACGGGATCTGGCCCGGCCTCCGTGCCGTTGTGGGCCATCGCCTTCTGCAGCGGCGAATCACCGAACTCCATGCCGTAGCCGGAACCCATGGTCAACAGGTGGCGAAGGGTGATCGGGCGGTGGGCCGGGACGGTATCGTCCAACGGCGCGGCAGGACTGGTCAGCACCCGTCGGTCGGCGAGCTCCGGCAGCCACGCCTCGAGACTCTGGTCGAGCCCGAGACGACCCGCCTCCACCAGACGCAGAGCCGCGACCGACGTGATCGCCTTGGTCATCGACTGGATCCGCATGATGGCGTCGTCACGCATGGGATCCCCGTCAACCGAGGCGACGCCGGCGGCAACCACTTCGGGGTCGCGGCCCCCGCGCAGTGCTACGGCACCCGGCACGGTACCGGCCTCGACATGGCGGACCAGAAACCCTTCCAGTTCAGAAACCACGGTCACCGCTTCACCGCGAACTCCATGAAGGTCGCCCATCGAGATTGCCGCACGCCCCGGTTCTCCAGATCGAGCGACTTCGTGAAGTCCTCGAACAGGTGCTTGCCGCCCCCGAGGATGACCGGCGCGACGATGATGTTGAGCTCGTCGACGATGCCGGCATCGAGGCCCTGCCGGATCACGTCGGCGCCGCCGCCGATGCTCACGTCCTTGTCGCCGGCGGCCTCGCGCGCCCGGTCGATCGCCTCCTCGAAGTCTCCGACGAAGGTGAACTCGCCGGTATCGGGCTCCTCCTCCGGCCGGTGGGTGACCACGAAGACGGGCACGCCGAACGGGTTCTTGTCGCCCCAATGCCCCGCGGCCTCGTACATGTTGCGGCCGATGACGATCGCGCCCTCTCGCGCCGTCATCTCGTTCATGTACTCGGCATCCTCGCCGGCGGGCTCGCCCTTCGGCTCGTTCTCGTAGCTCCAGGGCCCGCCGAAGACCCAGTAGTGCAGGCGCTCCCCGCCTTCGCCGAGTCCCTTCTCCGGGCCGTCGTCCGGGCCGGTGATGTAGCCGTCCACTGACATCGTGATTGCCGCGATGATCTTCGTCATCCGCGTGCACCTCCTTTCGTTCGAGGACGCGCCGCGCCGAGGCGCAGCGCCCTCATCCGGCGGTGCCGAAGGTCGCGCGGCCGGCCGGGCGATACGTCTGGACCATCACGCCGGACGGCGTCGTTTGCGACTCGACCAGCTCCAGGTCGTGCGTCTGGCCCTGCTCCGGGAAGAGCCGCTGCCCGTCGCCCACGACGACGGGGTAGATCCGCAGGTTGAGCTCGTCGACGAGGTCGCGCTCGAGCAGCCAGCGGAGCAGCTGGCCGCTGCCGTGGACCTGGATCTCGCGCCCGGGCTTCGCCTTGAGCTCGCGCACTGCGGCCTCGACGTCGCCAGTCGATCACGTGGGTGTTCCAGCCCGGATCCTTGAGCGTCGTCGAGGGCACGTACTTGGGCAGGACGTTGATGCCATGGGAGACCGGGTCGTCCGCCGTCGTGGTGCGGCCAGTAGCCCTCGAAAATCTGCCAGGTCTTGCGCCCGAGGAGCAGCGCATCCGCGCGCTCGAACATCGCGTTCAGGATGCGCCCGCCCTCCTCGTCGTGGCGATACGCCCATCCGCCGCGCTCGAACCCGCCGCGCCGGTCCTCGTCGGGGCCGCCGGGGCCCTGGCATCACGCCATCCACGGACATCATCATCGTGGCGATCAGCTTCATGGTCATCGCTCCTTCGTATTGCGATCGATGATGGTTAGACCATCGGCCGAACGGAAACTCATCGGCCCGAACGCGGCGGCTACACACTCCTCGAGGGTCATCGCGTTGGCCCTCGCCCGGGCATCATCGAGGACTGTCTCCGGTAGCGCGGCTGAAACCGCCGCCAGCGTTCCCTCGAACTGCTCGCGCTCGTCCGCGGGCCACTCGCCGCCGGCACGGGCAAGAAGCGACTCGGCGATCGCGAGGAGCGTCGCCGCGCTCGACCAGTGACCAGGAGCCGCTAGGCCGACCTGCCTGGGCTAGGCCTCAGTCCCGGCGGCGGCCTTCTGGAGGGCCGCGATCATCGAGCGTGCCTGCTCGTGGTCCTTCTCGCTGGGGTGGCTGTGGTCGGCCATGATCCCGCAGTAGACGTCGTGGATCGCCTGGGCCATCGTGTCCTCGCTGGCGATCGCCAACCCGGCCTCCTGCAGCCGATGCACGGTCTCGCCCTGCGGAATGTTCAGGGCCTGTTCGAGTGTCTCTCGCATCGACATGGTCGCCCCTCCGTGAGTGCTTGGACTGGCAAGCGTACGCCTCGTCGACGGGCTCGGGAAGGCCTAGGGCCAGCGGGGGCAGGCCACCTCCGAACGCTCCGGAGCGCGCGACCCGCCTGACATCTGCCGACAGGTGTAGTCCATTTGCGCCATGGAACGGGGCAGTGCGCCCCCGCACTGTACCCGCCTAGGCACATCGGTCGCGAGCGGCGCTTCAGGCCGACCGGGGCTCGTGCGGGACGGAGAACAACGCGAGTGAACCGCTTCCACCGGACGAACGGGTCGCGGCGCGCGCGGGTCGCGCTACTGGTCGGCGCGCTGGTGGTGGCCTCGATAGGGGCCCGGGGCGTCGCCGACACCGTCGCCGGGGTCGGCACCGCGGCGGTTCCCCACTGGTCATTGCCGCGGCCCCAGCGGGTGATCGCTGTGGGCGACACGTCGTGCTGGCCAATCCACCGCTCGGACCGTACGTGTCGGATGGACGAGGTGGCGCCGTTGGCGGAGCGGTCCGACTTGCTCCTGCTCCTCGGCGACATCGCCCAGGGCGCCGGCCGCATCGATGAGTACGAGCGGGGGTTCGACCCAATCTGGGGTCACCTCGTCGGTCGCTCGTTCCCGGTCGCCGGCAACCACGACTATTGGACGCCCGGTGCCGGACCCTACTACGCGTACTTTGGCCAACGCGCCGGCGAACCGGGGTTCGGCTTCTACAGCGTCGACCTGTCCGGCTGGCGCATCTACGCGCTTAACTCGAACTGCGATCAGGTGGGCTGCGGGCCCGGCTCCCCGCAGTGGCGCTGGCTGCGCTCGGCCCTGCAGACGGATCCCGGTTGCAGCCTGGCCATGCTCCACCACCCGCTACGCTCGTCGGTGACCTGGTTCGAGCCGGCCCTGGCGGCGCCGGTCGAGCCGCTGTACCAGCTCCTGATCGACGCCCACGTGCCCCTTATCCTCACCGGCCACGCCCACCTGTACGAGCGCGTGGCCCTCGGCGGGCGGACCCAGCAGATCATCGCGGGCACGGGTGGCTATGGCTTCCATGACCTCGCCCCGACGCGGATCGGCGGGAGTCTAGCCTCGATCGAGGGCACCTTCGGGGTCCTAGAGCTGCGACTCGAGGAGCGGTCATACACGAGCGCGTTCCTCCCGATCGAGGGCGGACGGCGAGACGAACATCACCGCTCCTGCTGATCAGGCCGTCTCTCGGTCAGGCTGGTGCGAACCCATGCTGCGGGGGCGGGCCCAGCTCGATCGTCGCTCCGCGGCGATCTGCGATTGGACTAGTTAGTCGACCGCGCGTCGGACGGCTTGGCGCACATTGTGACTCGCCTGGTGCGCTGCTCCCTCGACCGCCTGCGCGGCCGCAGCCTCTTCGCCCCGCCGTTGAATCGACTCCGGACTCCGCTCGCGTGCGAGTGCGGCGGTGACTTCCGCGCCGATGACGAGCATGGCCGCGGTCACATAGAACCAGAGCATGAGGGCGATCACGCCACCGAGCGATCCGTACGTTGCCCCGTAGTCCGCGAGGTTCATGACGTAGATCGCGAGCGCGGCGGTCGCAACCAGCCAACCCAGGGCGAAGGCCGCCGCGCCGACGATGATCCACCGCCATGGCACCACCACGCTCGATGCATACCGATAGAGAATGGCGACCGCCAGGATCAGGACGGCGAACACAACCGGCCAGCGCAGCAGCTGTAGGAGCGCCCAGGCCTGGGCTTCTAGGCCGAGAGCCTCGGCGAGCTCTTGCGTGAGCATCGCCCCGCCGATGATCGTCACGAACGCGGCGATGATGCCGATCGCTCCGAGGACCGTCAGGCCGACCGCGATCGCGTAACGGAGGAGGAACGGGCGTTGCTCCTCGACGCCATACGCTCGGTGGATCCCCTTCGTAAGCGCGTTCGTGCCACCGGTGGCAGCCCAGAGCGCGGCGATCGAACCGATGAGCACAAGTTCCGTCCGGGCGCTCGTCAGCAGCCGCTCGAGCTCCGGCCGCACGGCATTCGCGATATCCGCGGGCAGGTTGTCACCGAGAGCGGCGACGATTTGGGCGGCGGGATCCTCGACGCGAAGCCATCCTGCAAGGACGGAGCCCATGGCGGCGACGAATAGGCCGAACGGAAAGACCGCGAACAGGAACCGATAAGCCATCTCGGCCGAGAGGCCGCCGACATCGTGCTCGCGCAGGCCCTGCATGAGTCGAGTGGCGATGCCCTGCGGCTGGTCCCGTTCCGACATGTCCTCAGCATCCCAAGCTTGACAACACGCACGCACCGGCCGTCCATCGTGCGACCTTGCAGCAGCCTCTCGACCGTCCCAGACGTTGCCGGAGGTGGATGCTCAAGTACGCTCCATCCGCAATGACGCGCCCCTCCCCTGCCTCCGCGCCGACGCCCGAGCACCGCCGCAACATCGAGCGGTGGTTCGCGCGGCGTGGCGTGCCGCAGCTCATCGAGGGGTTCAGCTCTGAGTCGGCGATGGATCGGCGGGCAGCGCCGCTCATTTCGCTGTGGCTGATCCTCGGCACGGTCCTGTGGTGGGGCACCCGGCCGGACTGGCCGCTCCTCGCCAACCTGGCCGGTGTCGTCGCGACGGTCGGCTGGATGGCGGTCGTCTGGATCGTCGTGAGCCGGCTGCGCCACCGATCGTGGCGAATCCGGCCGTCGACATTCGACCTGCCCGACATCCTCACGATCGCGTTCCTGCCGGTCGTGCCGACGGCGCTGATCGACGCTAACGTCGGTGAGGCCATCGAGTCGTTTCTAGGCGCGTTGACCGGCGTCGGCGTCATCTACGTGATCACCGGCTTCGGGCTGATCGAGATCGGCCTATGGGCGTTCGAGCGGCTCTGGGACCAGGTCACGCACCTCGTCGAGCTGCTCGCGCGCACGTTGCCGGTCCTGCTGATCCTCGTGGTGTTCCTGCTATTCGCGACCGAGATGTGGGAGGCGGCCGGCGCGATGAGCTGGATCGAGCTCGGTCTGATCCTGCTGCTCCTCCTCGTCGTGGCGGCACTACTCGTGGTGATCACGTTCCGGCGCGAGCTCCAGCGGATCCAGGCTCAGACTGACCTCGACGGCGTCCTCGCCGATGCCGCCGACACGCCGGCTGAACCGCTTGTCCGCCCGGCCCCCGCCGACCTGCTGCCGATGCCTCGGCTCTCCTGGCTCGAGCGGAGCAACGTCACGCTGCTAGTCGCCGTCCCGCAACTGCTGCAGGCGATCGCCGTCGGCGCGGTCGTAATGGCGTTCCTTGTCGTGTTCGCGCTGATCGCGATCCCAGCTTCGGTCCAGGAGACGTGGATAGGCGTGTCACCGCGCGAACTCTTCTCGTTCGCCCTGCTCGACGACCTGCGAATGCTGTCCGAGGAGCTGCTGCTCGTGTGCTGCTTGCTTGGCGGGATCGTCGGGCTCTACTTCGCCGGCCTCGGCATCACCGACAAGAGCTATCGGGCCGAGGGGTTCGACCAGGAGGTCGCCGGCGTCCGCAAGATCCTGGCCGTTCGGACGCTGTACAAGCATGCGGTTGCAACATCGGTGCCTGACCGCCTGCCAGACCGCGTAGTGTGATCCGGGACGCAGGCTCAGCTCGGAGGGAACGGTCATGCGAACGCCGCCGACCCTGTCACGCACGATCGCCCTCGCGTGCGCCGTTCTCGTTGCGGCGTCGTGCGGTGGAAGCGTCGGGTCGGTTGCGCCGCCGACTCCTAGCGGGGCGCCGGCGTCGCCCGCTGGCGGACCGACGCTCCTCTGGCCCGCGCCGTCGAATCCGCTCGAGCTCACGGTCGAGGCCGGCCTGGAGCCCGCGCCGAAGGAGTACCTGGTCAACCACGTCCACGCCCACCTGGACGTGTTCATCGACGGCAAGGCGATCCTGGTCCCGGCGGGGATCGGGATCAACATCGAGGACCCCGAGGTCGTCTATTTCGAGGATGTGGGCTCTTACGGCGGCATCGAGATGTGCGACCAACCGTGCATCTCACCGCTCCACACCCACGACGCGTCCGGAATCCTTCATACCGAGTCCGTGGATCCGGCGCCGCACACTCTTGGCCAGTTCTTCATCGAATGGGGCGTCGAGCTCAGCGAGACCTGCGTCGGGGAGCACTGCGCGCCGACGCCGATCGCCGTGTACATCGGCGGTGAGCCGTACGAAGGTGATCCTGGGGCGATCGAGCTCACCGACCAGAAGGTGATCGTGATCGTCGTGGGGACCCCGCCCGCGGTGATCCCGTCGACGGCCGACTTCTCGGAGGCCTAGGCGCCCGGTCGACCGCCGTGAAGCGCGATCGGGCGCTCCGGGATTACAATTCGCGGATGCAGCCTTGGTTCGGACTCCATCTAACCAGCTACACCCATCCCGATGCACCCCCGGCGCAGCTGTTCGATCGCACCGTCGAGCAGGCCAGAGCCGCCGAGGAGAGCGGGTTCCGGCTCGTCACGGTCATGGACCACGTCTACCAGATCCCCGGCGTCGGAGCCGTCGACGAGCCGATGCTCGAGGGCTGGTCGGCCCTGGCGGCGCTCGCCCGTGAGACGAAGCGCGTCCAGCTCGGAACGCTCGTCACCGGCGTCACGTACCGCAACCCTGCCCTCCTCGCGAAGCTGGCGACGACGCTCGACACGATCTCCGGTGGTCGCGCGGTGCTCGGCCTCGGGGCCGCCTGGAACGACGTCGAGCACGCTGGCTACGGCTACGAGTTTCCGCCAATCCGGGAGCGGATGGATCGCCTCGAGGAGGCGCTCACGATCATCCGGGCGATGTTCGACGAGGAGCGGCCGTCATTCCAGGGCACCCACTATCGGATCGAGGAGGCGTTGAACGTGCCTCGGCCGATCCACCCCGGTGGCCCGAAGATCATCGTCGGCGGCGGCGGCGAGCAGCGGACCCTGAAGATTGCCGCGCGCTTCGCCGACATGACCCACTGGTTCCCGCTCGGGTTCGAGGTCCTGCAGCGCAAGACCGAGATCCTCGCCGGGTACTGCGAGGCCATCGGGCGCGATCCGGCAACGATCGAGCGGACGATGGCGGCACCCGTCCTGGTCGCAGGGACCGAGGCCGAGATCGCCGCGATGATGGAGTACGTCCCGCCGGAGCGACGCCCGTATGTGTGGGCCGGGACTCCCGAGCACGCGGCGAACGGGCTCAAGCCCTATCTCGATGCAGGATTCACGGGCTTCACGTTCAACAATTCGGTCTACCGTACGACTGACCAGATCGCCGTCCTCGGCGATCTGCTCCGGATCGTCGAGGGTGTTGCGGCGCCGGCCTGAGCGGTTCTCGCCGATCCGCGGCGGCAACGCCCTTCGGTTGTGCCAGGTTTGAGCTCCACGTCTGGCGTTCCACCGACCGCGCGGCTCACGTGGGATGGTGTGACGGCCCGGCGTATCGCCCGTAGTCACCTGAACCAACCGGCCGAGCGCACGGGGCCGGCCGATATCGCCACTGCCCTCTGTGGCGTCCACGCGCAGATCCTGACTGCCGCCGAGCTCTCGATTGGACGGCAAATCGTCGGCGCGACCCGCGCTGACGTTCATGCGGCGCTCTGGGATGAGCGGTCCCTCGTCAAAACGTTCGGTCCGCGGGGCACGGTCCATCTCGTCGCCGCCGCCGACCTCCCCATGTGGACGGGAGCTCTCTCCGCGCTGCCGTCGTCGGTGCCGAGGCACCCCGACGCGGTGCGCTTCACGTCGGAGCAGTCCGAGGAGGTCATCGGGGCGATCGATGGGTCCTTGGCGGAGGCCTCGCTCACCGTCGACGAGCTGACGCTGGCGATCCGTGAGCGCACCGGCGGGTGGGCGACCGAGGAGACGATGGACGCGTTTCAGGTCAAGTGGCCGCGCTGGCGCCAGCTGACGAGCACGGCCGCGCACCGCGGGGTCCTGTGCTTCGGACCCCCGCGCGGCCGCAAGGTCACGTACACAAACCCGCGCACGTGGCTGCCGTCCTTCCGTCCGGACGAGGGCGACCCGGCGGTCCAGACACTGCTAAGGCGGTATCTGCACGCCTACGGTCCGGCCACCCCGCAGCATTTCGCCAAGTGGCTGGCGATCCCGCCCCGGCACGCGGCCGAACTCTTCGATGCGTCGGCGGGAGAGCTGGAACGAGTCGACATGGACGGCCAGCAAGGCTGGGTCGTGGCCGGTGACACCACGACACCGGCTGAGCCCCATCGAGGCGTGCGGCTCCTCCCCTACTTCGACGCATTCGTGGTTGCGGGTCAGCCGCGCGAGCGACTGTTCCCTGGCGCGGCTGGAACACGGGCGCTGGCCGGAGGCCAGGCCGGCAACTACCCGGTGCTCCTACTCGACGGCGTGGTCGGCGGCGTCTGGCATCAGCGCCGCTCAGGTAGAGCGCTCGAGATCACGGTCGAACCGATCGTGACGCTCACCGCGACCCAGCGTCGCCAGCTTGACGACGAGGCCGAGGTGATCGGGGCCGTCATGGATGGTCGGCCGACGCTCACCGTGGGTCCGGTGACGGTCGGCCCCCACGCGTAGCGGGCAGCCTTCGGTCGCCTAGGTCACTTCCCCGCCGGCGCCACATTCGGGTTCACGTGGAACACGTTTTGCGGGTCCCACTCGCGCTTCAGGGCAGCGAGGCGCGCGAGCTTGGCGTCGCCGTAGATCCTGCGCGACTGCTCGGGGCCGACATCGGCGTTGCCGTTCGCGTAGGCGCCGAGGGCTCGGTCCGGTTCGACAACGGCCAGCGCTCGCCGACACCAGTCGGCATTCGCCTCGTCGAGCGCCTGGTCGGTCCAGCTCGAGTCCGCGCTGAGGTCGAACGCAGACGCTCGACCGGCATAGGCCGTCGCGTCCTCGGGCACGCGGCCGAGCGCACCGCCGAGGGCGGTGACGGAGAAGGTCCCCTCCCCCGGCGCGGTCGCAACGAGCTCGACCAGCTCGTCCAGTGCCTCGCGACGGACGTCATTCCCGTTGTGGCTGTTGATGAACGATCGGCTGCCCCAGGCGAAAGCGAGGTCGTGCGCGGTCTGAACGTCGAGGTACGGCACGCTCGCGATCGTCGTCGTCACCGCTGTCGGCCCGACGCGAAGCCCCGCCGTGTCACGCTCGACGTCGTCGGCCGAGCCACTGTGGTTCCAGGCCAGGAACGTGATCGGCTTGCCCACGAGGTCGTCCGGGTAGCCGGCGTCTGGCCCCGCCCGATCGATGCCGAAGATCACCGACACCGCATCCGGCGCACCGGGCGCGTAGTCGCGGAAGACGGTCCACACGTCCTGGATCTGGGTTGCCGGGAACGCCAGGACGCCCCGGTGGAGATCGGGCCCGAACGGCTGAAGTCGGAACTCGAAGGCGGTCGCGATCCCGAAGTTCCAGCCTGCGCCGCGCAGCCCCCAGAAGAGCTCGGGCTCCTCGGTCTCGGTCGCGCGGACGAGGCGGCCGTCGGCGGTGACGAGCTCGACGGCGGTCAGGTTGTCGATCGTGAGCCCGAAGTTCCGCTGCAGGCGGCCGACTCCGCCGCCGAGCGTGAGCCCGGCGACGCCGGTGTGGCCGACGACCCCGACCGGGCAGACGAGACCGTGCGCCTGGGCGGCGACATCGAGCTCGCCGAGGAACGCGCCGCCGTTCGATCGGGCGATCCGGGTCCCAGGATCGACCTCGACCCCGCGCATCTCGGAGAGGTCCACGACGAGGCAGCCGTCGGCGCCCTTGAGCCCGGCGGCGCTGTGACCGCCGGACTGGACCACGATCTCGAGGTCGTGTTCGCGAGCGAAGCGGATCGCCGTGACGACCTTCTCAGCGGTCGTCGGCCGGACGATGACCGCGGGTCGGCGATCGTGGATCGCGTTCCAGAGCCGGCGCGCGTCGTCGTACGTCGCGTCGTCGGGCGTGATGACCTCGCCGCTCGCTCGGCGCAGCTGATCGAGGTGGTGGGCTGCGATCCGAGCGGTTGTCTCGACCATCCGCGTTCCTCCCTGATTCCTCCGGGCGACTCGCCAGATGGTCGCATGGTCGTCCTCGCGTGGCGAGCGCGCAGCCCCGCACGATCGCGACGCAGGCCCGGATCGATGGCGCCCTGGGCTGTCAGACCGTTGCCGGAACCAAGCGTGGCCAGACGGGTTTGACATGGGCGAAGGCGCTGCGGGCGTTCCAGGTGGGGAAGGCCCGTACGAGCGACGAGGGGCCGTCGAGTTGGATGCGGCGGTCGCGGGTTGCTTCGGCCCATGTGAGCTGGCCGGCGTGCCATTTGATGAAGGCTGCGGCTTCCGCCGTGATGTAGAGGTCCTCGTCGAGGCCGGGGTACTCCTTGCAGATCTCGGTCTCTCCGTGCTCGAGCAGCAGCCAGTACCGCTCGTGAGGCCGCTGGCCAGTAAAGTCGAAGCGGATCACGACGCGTCGATCCGGGAGCCGGTCTCGGCGAAGCGCGTTACACATCGACCAGAGAGCCACAAAGGGATCGAGGTGCTCGGGGGCGATTTCGAGCCAGCGGGCACCCCACTCGCCGAGTGACTCGCAGACCCGGAAGAGCTCGTGGCCCGAGGGCGTGAGCTTGTAGTGGCGCCCGCGTCCGCCCGGCTTGGGCGCCGACCCGATGACGCCGAGCCCCTCGAGTTGCTTGAGCCGTTGCGACAGCAGCGTTCCGGAGAGCCCGGGTGCGCCCTCGAGGATCTCACCAAAGGTCTCACAGCCGAGGTACAGATTCCGGACGATCAGTGGCGTCCAGCGCTCCGCGAAGATCTCGGCGCCCCGAGCGATCGGGCAGTACTGGCCATACGTTCGCATGACGCCAGTTTGGCGGGCTTCTAGCCGCCTGTGAAGTCCACATTCTTGACTTCACGGCCGCCGTCCTCGGTGGTGCGATGGGCGTCGAAAGACGAGGACCCGATGACGACACTGACCGAGGCAACCGCACTGGACATGGACGGGTTCCGGGGCGATCTGATCACGCCTGACCACGCCGACTACGACACGGCCCGCGCCGTGTGGAACGGCGTCGTGGACCGGCGCCCCCGGCTGATCGCCCAATGCAGCGGGACCGCCGACGTTGCCGCGGCCGTGCGCTTCGCCCGCGAACACGACCTGGAGATCGCCGTGCGGGGCGGTGGCCACAACGTGGCCGGCACCGCGGTATGCGACGACGGGATCGTCATCGACCTTTCGACGATGCGGGCCGTGTGGGTCGACACCGTCGACCGCACGGCCCGGGTCCAGGGTGGTGCGCTGTGGCGCGACGTTGACCAAGAGACGCAGGCTCACGGTCTGGCCACAACCGGCGGCATCGTGGGCCACACCGGCGTCGCCGGGCTCACCCTCGGCGGTGGCATCGGTTTCCTCATGCGCAAGCACGGGCTCGCCGTCGACAACCTGCTTGCCGCCGAGGTGGTCACCGCCGAGGGCAGCATCGTCCGGGCGTCCGCTGACGAAGACCCCGACCTGTTTTGGGCGCTGCGAGGCGGGGGTGGCAACTTCGGCGTTGTCACCGCGTTCCGGTTCGCGCTGCATCCCCTCGGCCCGACCGTGATGGCCGGGCCCGTCTTCTGGGCGGCCGACGACACCAGCGACGTGCTGCGCTTCTACCGGGACTTCGCCGCCGAAGCGCCCGACGAGCTTGGCAGCGTCGTGAGGTTCGGCACCATCCCCCCACTGCCGGGCATCCCCGACGAGCTGCACTGGCGGCCGGCCATCGCCGTGATCTGCTGCTACGCCGGCCCCGTCGAAGACGGCGAGCGTGTGGTGCGGGCCCTCCGCCGGTTCAGGACGCCGCTCGTCGATCTGCTTGCACCATCGCAGTACGTCGCCTTCCAGGGCGGCATGGACGACACCGTCCTGCACGGGTGGCACTACTACTGGAAGGCGACGACCCTCGCCGGCCTCTCCGACGACGCCATCGCCGTCGTCGCCGATCACGCCTACGCCGCCGGCTCGCCCCGGTCGTACGCGGCGATGTTCCACATGGGTGGCGCCGTCGCCCGTGTCCCCCACGACGCCACCGCCTACGCCGGTCGCGACGTGGCCCACAACATCGTCATCGACGCCGTGTGGCTCCCCGACGAGTCCGGCGAGCACGCCGCGGCCGAGACCGCTTGGGCGCGGCGGTTCCTCCAAGTCCTCCAACCGAACAGTGCCGGCGGCGTCTACGTCAACTTCCTTGATTCCGACGACGACACCAGCCGAACTCGAGAGGCCTACGGCGATCAGATCTACCGGCGACTCGCCGAGGTCAAGGCCACGTACGACCCCGACAACGCCTTCCACCACAACAAGAACATCCGCCCCGGTTGAGCACGTCGGTCATTCGAGCAGGTATCGGGCGACCTGCATTGATGAGTGGCTCGCCTGCCGCGAACCGGCGGACCTGGTCGCCGGCAAGCTCGAAGGACCGAATCGTGCTCGCCGGAGAGTCGCCGGCCATGTGCGGGCTGATGAGGACGTTGGGCAGCCCCCAGAGAGGGTGATCCTCTGGCAGCGGCTCCGGATCGGTGACGTCGAGGGCGGCGCGGATTCGACCGGCCTGGAGCTCTTCGACGAGCGCAGCGGTGTCGATCGTCGGGCCGCGCCCGGCGTTCACCACGAGCGCGCCGTCCGGAAGGTGGCCGAGCCGTCGCGCGTCCATCAGGCTCCGGGTATCGCCGGTCAGCGGCAGGACGTTCACCAGGATCTCCGCGTCGCGGAGGACCTCGTCGAGGTCGGCCAGGCTGCGCACGCCATCGCGCGCGGTTCGGCCCACACCGATCACGTCGACACCGAACGGGCGCAGCCGGTCCGAGATCGCCGTCCCGATCGACCCGAGGCCGAGGATGACGACGTGTCGGCCAGACAGCTCGGGTGGCTCCATGGCGTCCCATTCCCGTCTCGCCTGCGCATCGCGGGCTTGCACCAGGCCACGCTGCATAGCCAGGATGGCTCCCACCACCCACTCCGCGAGCGGGGCGTCGTAAACCCCTCGGGCGTTGCAGACCATGACGTGCTCGGGCACCCGTCCGACGAGCCAGTCGACGCCGGCGCTCAGCGTCTGGATGACGCGCAGCCGCCCTGGTGGCCCGGCGAGCAGTTCGAGCAGCGGTGCCCGGGCCCGCATGAGCGGCACGACGAGGTCGACGTCGGCGAGATCCGGGACAGGCGCGGGCTCGGGCGGAACGAGCCGGACGTCGACGTTCGCCGGCAGCGTGCCCATATGTGCCCGCTCGGGGGTGTCCGGCAGGCACACGACGACCGTGTCGGGACGGGCTGCCTCGAGCATGTCTGCCATGTCGACTCGACGATACTCGGCGCGACCAACCACCGCCGACCGCCGGCGGCCCGGCCTGCCAGACCCGCATAGTGTGTTCCGGGACCAAGGCTCAGCTCGGAGGGAACCGTCATGCGAACGCCGCTGATCCTGTTAGGCGCGGTCGCCGTCGTGAGCGCCGTCGTCGTCGCCCTCGCTAACGTCGGCTCGGGTGCGGCGCCGACTCCGAGCGGCGCGGCGCCGTCACCCGCCGGGAGCGGCGCAGCGGCGCCCGCTGGCCCACCGACGCTCCTCTGGCCCGCGCCGTCGGATCCGCTCGAGCTCACGGTCGAGGCCGGCCTGGAGCCCGCGCCGAAGGAGTACCTGGTCAACCACGTCCACGCCCACCTGGACGTGTTCATCGACGGCAAGGCGATCCTGGTCCCGGCGGGGATCGGGATCAACATCGAGGACCCCGAGGTCGTCTATTTCGAGGATGTGGGCTCTTACGGCGGCATCGAGATGTGCGACCAACCGTGCATCTCACCGCTCCACACTCACGACGCGTCCGGAATCCTTCATACCGAGTCCGTTGATCCAGCGCCGCACACTCTTGGCCAGTTCTTCATCGAATGGGGCGTCGAGCTCAGCGAGACCTGCGTCGGGGAGCACTGCGCGCCGACGCCGATCGCCGTGTACATCGGCGGTGAGCCGTACGAAGGTGATCCTGGGGCGATCGAGCTCACCGACCAGAAGGTGATCGTGATCGTCGTGGGGACCCCGCCCGCGGTGATCCCGTCGACGTTCGACTTCTCGAACGCCTAGACGCCCGACGCCGGCCCATTGGCCCCGACGGGACCGGTCGGCCGTCGAGGGCGCTCAGAACGCCTTCCCGACCTCGAGCTGTGCCTCATCCTCGTTTCGCCAACGACGCCAGCCAGGCCTCGCGGTCGAGCGGGCTCGGGCCCGAGCGCGGGCGCGTCGGTGGGTTGTCGCCGATCGGTTGGTAGCCGTTCGGCCGTGACTCGAGGATCCCTTCCCCCATCGACACGCCCGGGAGCTGCTGCTGGAACATCCGCAGGCGGGCGACCGGCAGCACTGCGGAGGCTCGGGTCAGCCCATTCGCCGAGAACTGGCCGGTGACTCGACCGGCGAGCCGACCGAGGACGGCGAGGACGCCCTGGGCAGTCGATGCCGGCATCTCGAGGTTGAGATCGGCCAGCGGCTCGCAGACCCACGTTCCTGCCCGAGCAAGCGCCGTGGCCAGGACGAGCTGCGTGAGCCGGCGGAAGTCGGAGGCCGAGGTCCCCGGCGCCGCGTAGCCGCAGTCGGTCATCGTCACCCTGCAGTCGGTCACCTGCCAGCCCGCCAGGCCCTCGTCGAGCGCCTCGTGGACGTACGCCTCCATCTGGGTGAAGAACGTCTCGGGCGTTTTGAACAGGTAGAGCGGTACGACGCGCGGCTCAATGTCGTGCCGGAACCCGAGGCCGGATCCGGGTGCGGCGGGCTCGATCCGAAGTGCGAGGGTCGCGGGGAACGGGTTCGTGCTGAGCGGCGAGCTGCGGCCCGTGATGTTCGTCTTCGTCTTCGCCCGGATGACCTCCTCGGCCTCGCCGACCCCGGCCGGCCGCTCGATGCAGACGGTCGTCGTCTCGCGGAAGTCGGCGGCGATCCCATAATCGCGCTCGAGGGTCGCCTGGATGACCTCCTTCTGGACCTCGCCGTAGAGCGAGACGGCGATCTCGTGGCGGTGGTCGTCCTGGCGGACGGCGATGAGCGGATCCTGCTCAGCCAGCTGGTTCAGAGCCGCCCGGAGCGAGCCCTGCTCCTCCGTGCGGAGGGCAAAGACGACGGCCTCGAGCGCCGGTCGCGGGAAGCGGGCGTTCACGTCCTGACCCGGCGGGGGCTCACCGATTGCGTCGCCGACTCTCACGGCGCCAAGCCCGCGAATGGTTGCCATCTCGCCCGCCATGACGCTGTCGCGTCGCGGGGCGCCGGCCGGGGCGAAGACCTTGATCGAGGTCGGCTTCGCCTCCTCGCCCCCACCGACCGGCACTCGCTGGCGAGGGCGGAGGGTTCCCCCGAACAGGCGGACATACGCGACGCGCTCGCCGGACGCCGAGCGCTCGATCTTGAAGACGCGGCCGGAGACAGGCCCGTCCGGATCGCCGGTCGCGCCGGAGAGGACCTCAGCGATCCCGGCGAGGAGCTCGTCGATGCCAGTCCCCTCCCCCGCCGACCCGAAGAAGACCGGGTGGACGGCCGCCCGACGCGCCTGGACGGCAAGCTGCTCGCGGAGGCGGGCGCCGGTCAGGGTCGTGCCATCGCCGACGTACGACTGGAGGATCGCGTCGTCGTGCTCCGCGAGGACCTCCACGAGACGCGTCCGGTGATCGGCATCGTCGGCCGTGAACGGCTCGACGGTCGCGGTCCGCGTGCCGGTGTCGCGAACGCGCGCCATCGGGACGATCGAGGGCGAGAGCCGGCGCGCGATGGCAGCGGTCACCCGTTCGGGGTCGGCCCCGGCCCGGTCGATCTTGTTGACGAAGATCAGGGTCGGGACGCGGAGGCGATGGAGGGCCCGGAAGAGGAGCGGCGTCTGGGGCTGCACGCCCTCGACCGCCGAGACGACCAGGATGGCGCCGTCGAGGACCCCGAGGACGCGCTCGACCTCGGCGATGAAGTCCGGGTGGCCCGGGGTGTCGACGAGGTTGACCGCGAGATCGCCGACGAGGAACGAGGCGACTGCGGAGCGGATCGTGATGCCGCGTTCGCGCTCGAGCTCGAGCGAGTCGGTCTGGGTGGTGCCGGCGTCGACGCTGCCGACATGGTCGATCGCGCCGGCGGTGAAGAGGAGTCGCTCGCTGAGGGTGGTCTTACCGGCGTCGACGTGTGCGAGGATTCCGAGATTGAGCGTGCGCATGGAACCTCATGCCTTCCAAGGAGGTGGTCACCTTCTGGCTGGTCATGGCTGCTCCCATGTCGCTCCTTTCTCGTGTCTGCGCTCGCGTGCTCGATGAGCGTCGCACGCTGAGTCAAGTACTCGATCAGTCCCCGGCGTAATCCCAGCGCGTGGAACCGGCCAACGAACGTGAGGCTGTCGCCGCTGGTGCGCGGAAGACCGAAGACGCGGCGAACCCACTTGGGAGGCGGGAGGGGATCGCGGTGGATCAGCCCTCTGATCGCGTCGTCAGGATTAGTACGTCGATTGGGCGTTCCTTGCCCTTCAGCTCGAGGGAGCGACGTTCGAGGCCGTCCGACCGGACATTCCCCTTCTCGGCCGCCCTGATCGGGATGAGGATTTCGCCAGCCGACGCGAGCGAGCTGAGGCGTGCGGTCGTGTTCACGGCATCCCCCATCGCGGTCATCTCAGTGTCGAGCCCCTGGCCGACGGATCCGACGTATGCCACGTCCGAGTTGACACCGATCCCGACCGGCAGCCACGGCCCCTCCGGGCGGTCGTGTCCGGTCGCCACAAGGAGCCGCCGGGCGGCGCGGATCGCGTGCTCCGCATGGGATTCGGTCGCCAGCGCCGGGATGAACAGGCCGATCACCTCGTCCCCCACGAACTTGTCGACCATCGCGCCCTCGTCTACGAGGATCGCCGTCGCGGCATCGAAGAAGCGGCCCATCAGGGCCGTGAACTCGGACGCCGACATCCTTTCGGCCATCGAGGTCGATCCGCGGACGTCAGCAAACAGCAGGGAGCATTCGATCTCAGCGCCGCCGTGGCTCGACCGGAGCACGTTGTAGCAGCCGCTGCAGTACTTCGGGTTCTTCGGCCATCTGGCGTGACCGAACAGCGGCATCACGAGACCGCCGATGCCGGCGAACGGCGCCGCACACATCTTGCAGCGCGGGTTGCTCGGGATCCTGTTGCGCAGCCGCCGCTTCCATCGGATCGCCGTGCCGACTGTCAGCTGCCGGCGCCACTCCTCCTGGCTCGCGTCGTCAAGCGAGCCTGGTTCTGGGCCGGCCACATTCGTCACGAGGCCCTCCGGTGGATGTCTGCCGATCCCGACCAGTGTACGTTGGCAGGATCGCCGGACCGGCACTTGACATGCATGTTTTAGGCTCGGGTCATGGCTGTTGAGAAGGGCTCCGGCCCGAACCCGGACGAGATCACGAACTGGATCAGCACTACCTACCCGCAGTCGGTCGTCGCGTCGGCCCTCGGGGCGACGTTCTTCTCGCTGGACGAGTCGAGCTGGCCGAACTTCGCGACGATCGTCACGACTGACGAGCATGACATGGGCACGCCGTCCAACCTGGCGCGGCCTGACGTCTTCCGGTTGAACATCGGCGTCGGCAGGGAGACGTTCGCACGGCTCGTGGGGTCGATCGAGGAGCTCGACTACGCTGCCCTCGACACGATCCTCCCCCACCCCGTGTACGCGAAGCAGCGCTGGATCGCGATCCTCAACCCCAGCCGGGCGACGTTCGACGAGGTCGTGAAGCCGCTGATCGCCGAGGCGTACGACCGCCTCGCCGCCTCCGCCGCGCGGCGTCCTCGATGAGGTCGTCGCGGCCAGCCAGAGCTAGAGAGGAGACCTGGACATGGGCAAGGTCAGTGCAGGCGCGACGATCTCGCTCGACGGCTTCATCGCCGGCCCGGAGGACACGGGGTTCGACCTGCTGTTCAAGTGGTACGGCGCCGGTGATGTCGAGGTCCCGATGCCGGATTCGACCGCGGGGGTGCCAGCGCCGCGCGTCTCGCCGGCGAGCGCCGAGCTGCTGCGCCAGGACCAGGCGGGCTTGGGCGCGCTCGTCTGCGGGCGCCACCTGTACGACCTGGTGAACGCGTGGGGCGGCAGGCATCCCCTGGACGTGACGACCGTCGTCCTGACGCACCGGCCGCCCGTGGACCGGCCGCAGGCCGACGACAACTTCGTCTTCGTTACCGAGGGCATCGAGTCCGCCGTCGCGAAGGCGAAGGAGATCGCCGGCGACCGGAATGTCGGCGTCAACGGCGGGCAGATCGCGAGGCAGGCGCTCGAAGCCGGGCTGCTCGACGAGATCGGGGTCGAGCTCGTGCCGGTGATCCTCGGTGCCGGCACACCGCTCTTCGCCGACTTCCGGTCTCCGCCGGTGGAGTTCGAGGGCCCGATCCTGGTCGTCGAGGGGATCGGCGTCACGCATCTCCGCTATCGCGTGGTGAAATAGCCCCGGCTACGGCTCGGAGCATCCGTCCGGTCGGTCGCGTATGCTCCCTCGACCCGGCAGGTCCTCCCCTGTGCGGCCGGGGGACGCTCGTGCGGAAGCTGGAGGTACACCCGATGGACCTTGGTGCGTTCTCGGTCAGCCTGGCGGTGAAGGATCTCGCGGCTTCAAGGGCCTTCTACGAGGCGCTCGGGTTCGAGGCGTTCCATGGCGACGCGGCACAAGGCTGGCTGATCCTCAAGAACGGCGATCACGTGATCGGGCTGTTCCAGGGCATGTTCGAGCGCAACATCCTCACGTTCAACCCGGGCTGGGACGCCAGTGCGCAGCCGGTCGCCGAATTCACGGATGTCCGCGAACTCCAGCGGCAGCTGAAGGCCGCCGGCCTCACGTTCGAGGTGCAGGCCGACGAGACCACGACTGGTCCGGCGAGCTTCATCGTGGTCGACCCCGACGGGAACCAGGTCCTCGTCGACCAGCACGTCTGAGATCAGCGGTCGGGCACCGCGAGCCCGTCGCATGATACCCCGTCAAACGGTGGTGCCGAGAGCCGCCGTGAGCCTGGGTCAGCCGTCGGTGGCGCCGTGATCTGGTTTGGCTGGCGCGCCTCGTCCTCGGCCGGGTCGTGCCCGGTGAACTAGTTCGGCTTCGGCCGCCTCGTCCGTTTCGTTGGCTTCGGCTCGTCGGTCGGGGCGTCCTTCGCGACCACGGTCGTGTCGACGGTCGGGCCGGACGACCTCCCCGGGTCGAGCACGGGTGCTGGACGCGGTCTCGCCCAGACGGGCGCGAGCTCGGTCCCGTCGAATAGCACCTGGCGGATGATTGCTGCCGGCACCAGCATCAGCGAAGCGTCCAACGCGGCGCTTTCGAGCGGCATCGCATCGGCGTCGACCGCCGGCGCCTCGACCGGCGATTCTTCCGGCGGGGTCTGGCGCCGCCCGAGGCGGACGAGCAATCCTCCGAGCGTTTTGGCCATGAACCGAGGCTACGCCTTGTCGCGAGGTTCGTCTGTGGCGACAACGATCGGATCGGCTGGTACGTTCGTCATCTCAGGCGCCCAATGTTGCCGTAGGTTCATCCCGGACGCCATGTCGAGAACCCGCGTCGTGCTCCGTTTCAGGGGTGACAGAGCCAGCCTTGGCCTCTGCAAGCGGACACAAGGAGTAACGCCATGAAGTACGCGTTGATCGTCAACTTCAAGCCGGGTGTCGACGACACGCCAATGGAAGAGTGGAAGCCCGAGGAGATCGAGGCGCACCTCGACTACTACACGGCGGTGCGGCGGGAGCTCGTGGCCAGCGGCGAGCTGGTCCAGTCGGAGGTCCTCGCCGGGCCAGATCTCGGGAAGATCGTGACTTCCGACGGCGCGCACGCGCCGGTCGTCACCGATGGCCCGTTCCAGGAGTTCAAGGAGTGGGTCGCCGGCTTCCAGATCGTCGACGTCGACTCGGAGGCACGGGCGATCGAGATCGCCGCGAAGATCTCGGCCGTGCCCGGGCAAGGCGGTCGCGCGACACAGCAGCCGATCATCGTCCGCCAGGTCATGGACGGCCGGCCGTCGAACGTCACCGAGATGGAGGGCTACCTGGAGACCGCCCGGGGCGCCGGGCGCTGAACGTCCCCTCCTCCGTCGAGGACCTGCTTCGCGCCCTGGCGCCGCAGGTCCTCGGCACGCTCACTCGCCGCTCGGGCGACTTCGACGCGGCGGAGGACGCCGTCCAGGAGGCGCTCATCGCCGCGGCCGACCATTGGCCTCGCGACGGCATCCCGCCGAACCCGCGCGCGTGGCTGCTGCGGACCGCGAGTCGCCGGCTGATCGATCAGCGTGCGCAGCGAACAGGCGCGGTCGAGCCGCGAGCTCCAAACGGCAGTGCTCGAGCCGCCCAAGCCTTCGGTAGTCGATGAGGACGACACACTGGCCCTGCTGTTCATGTGCGCCCATCCGGGGCTGACGCCGGCCTCGTCGATCGCGCTGACGCTGCGCGCCGTCGGCGGACTGACCACCGCCGAGATCGCCAAGGCCTTCCTGGTGCCCGAGGCGACGATGGCGCAGCGCATCTCGAGGGCGAAGCGCACGATCAAGGACTCAGGCGTGCCGTTTCGACTCCCCTCCCCCGACGAGCGGCCCGAGGCGTTGCCGTCCGTGCTGCACGTGCTCTACCTGCTCTTCAACGAAGGCTACGCGGGCAGCACGGGTCGCGAGCTCCAGCGCGTCGACCTGTCCGACGAGGCGATCCGGCTCGCGACCATGGTCCATGACCAGCTCCCGGGCGACCCGGAGGTCGCCGGGCTGCTCGCGCTCATGCTCCTGATCGATGCCCGGCGGCCCGCCCGGACGACCGCCGGCGGCGACGTGGTCTCGCTCGCCGACCAGGATCGGACGCTCTGGGATCGCCGGCTGATCGCTCGCGGGACGGCGCTGCTCAACAGGGCCGTCGCCGAGGGTCAGGTCGGGCAGTACCAGCTCCAGGCGGCGATCGCGGCCATCCACGACCGGGCGCCGACTGCCGTCGACACCGACTGGCCGCAGATCCTCGCCCTATACGGGCTGCTGGAGCAGATGACCGGCAATCCCGTCGTGACGCTGAACCGTGCGGTCGCAGCGGCGATGGCCGAAGGCCCCGCAGCAGGCCTGGCAATCCTCGACGGGATGGACGGATCGATGGCCGGACACCACCGTCTCGAGGCCGTTCGCGGGCATCTCCTGGAGATGGCGGGCGACACGGACGCCGCCCTGGAGCATTACCGCACCGCGGCGGGGCTGACGACCAACCTCGCGGAGCAGCGCTACTTGGCGACTCGGGCCGCGACACTCCGGCACGCAGCGGGCGAGGCGACCTCACGCAGCACCCCAGAAGGTTAGCCGCGCGCGAACCACCATCCCGCGCTGATCCCTCACCTACGCGAGCACGCGGCTCGCCACGGCGTCGGCAGTCTCGAGCGCGCCCTCGACCCAGGCGCCGCGGCGCGAGAAGACCTCGCCACAAAGGTGGATCGCTAGGGACGGGTCGGGCTGCGTTGCGAGGTCCATGATCTCATCGGAGTTGGCGCCCGCGCGCCAGAAATGCCAGCCGACTTCACGCCGGTCGGCGCCCCAGTGCTGGAAAGCCGAGCCTGCCGTCTGGGCGGGGACCGCCGCACCGGGATGGGCGGCCGCCAGCCAGCCTCGCACCGCCTCCAAAAGGCGTGGTGAGGCCGGCGCTCCCCCGCTCCGGCCGTCGGCGAGCGCGACGATCGGCTCGCTGTGCCGGTGATCGGTGAAGGCGGCGAGGATCGCGGCCGGTCGATCGGGCGCCTCGTCGAAGTAGAAGATCTTCCGATTCGGCAGGTCGGTGGTCGTCCGGAGGCCGGTCGGGGCATCCGCGCCGTCGCGCCACCAGGGTCGGTCGTACCAGGAGTAGAGCTTCGTCGCTGGGAAGCCCTCGATCGACCGGTACAGCCGCCGCCAGGTCGGCCCGTTGATGACCGACGATGACTCGGCGAGCCCCTCGAGTGCCGGAATCGGTAGCGCCAGGACGAGCCGCCGCGCCCGGACGCCTGAGCCGTCGGCGAAACCGAGGAGGACGCTCCCCTCCCCCATCTCGACCTGTTGCACGTCGTGGCCGAGCCGGACCTTCCCGCCGAGCCCTTCGAACCGTGTTGCGAGCTCGCGCGGGATCCGGTCCATGCCGTCCACGGGCACACGCGCCTTGCCCGACGGATAGCCGGTGCCCATGACGTATTGGATCGCGTCGCCGGCGTTGTGCGGCTGGATCCCGGAGTCATAGCCGAAGGCGTCGGTCGCGAAGCCCTGGCCTTCCGGGCTCAGGATCGTCGCGACGGCTTCGGCGATCGACCAGTCCGTGAGTGCCCGCCCGCCGAACGTCGCTGTCGCCCGATGTCGACGCCAGCCAGCCTCGTCGAGTTCGCGGGCCTGCGGCACGATCTTGAGGAAGGCACCACGCATGAGATCGGCAGCAGAGCGTCCCGCCTCCCCGGCCGGCAGGTCGTAGCCACGGCCGGCTTCGGGATCGTCCGGGCTGCGGCCGATGACGCCGCGGAGGAAGGTCCGCTCGGGCTGATCGGCGGGATCGAAGGCGCGCGTCTCGATCCTCAGCTCGTCGACGACCGACTGGACCAGCGGATGCCCGGACATGTAGCGCATGCCGCCGAGCTCGATGGGGTGCGGCAGCCCGTCGACCTTCACGGACCAGAGCCGGCCGCCGATCCTCTTCGACCGCTCGAAGATCGCGATCCGCCAGTCTGGCCGAGCCCGGATGAGCCGGTGCGCGAGGTATGTCCCGGCCGAGCCCGCCCCGACGATCGCGACGTCGAGCTCGTCGTCCGTCGACGGGGATGCGCTCACGCCCTGCGACCGGACCAGTCGAGCACCCGCATCGCCCGAAGCGTGTTCCACCGGCTCGGCGTGCCCTCGCCTTCCTCCATCTGGAAGTGGGCCTCGCCCTCGTGGACGTTCTGGAGCGGCCACCGGCCGTCTGGATCCCGATTGCCCTCGACGACCACGATTGCCTCGGCGACGCGCTCGTCGGGCTCGACGCCGGCGTCGCGCAGGTAGTCCAGCCCTCGCAGGACGTCGTAGAAATACCAGGTCGGGAACGAGAACTCGAGCCAGCTGGGGTCGATCACCTCGCCGGTCGACTTCCGACGGAATAGCCGGCGCTCGAGCATGTACTCCTCGCCGCGGCGGCGTGCCGCGCGCACCTCAAACGAGCCGCCGGTCGCCCGCTCGTGCTCGAGGAGGCCCTCGAGGACGTTGATCGTCGTCCCGAACGACGACACCGTCGCGCCGTTCTCGACCTCGCAGTTCCAGCCGCCGTCCGGGAAGCTGCTCGCCGAGCAGCCGCTCGACGAGCGGCATCATGTCCACCCCGAAGTAGGCACCGGTCGCGACGACGTTGCCGTTGATGCACGGCTCGACCTCGCCCTCGAAGAACCGGTTGTCGGCCCATGGGGTTTCCACCGGTGCGCCGCCTCTCCAGACGACGTGTTTTCGGACACGGCGGACCGCCCGCCGCGCCTGCTTGCTCGCGGGTCGAGCCCGAACCGCCGCAGGAGCTCCAGGACGTGAAACGTGTCGGTCCAGTCCTGCGACCACGGCCTGCCGCCCCACAGGCCGTCCGGCGCCTGGAGCGCGAGCAGCCGGGCGCCCCAGCCCTCGGTCGCGACCCGTGACCGCTCGGCGGCGACGACGTCCGCCGGCTCGTGCGTCAGGTCGCGCATCACCTGCCAGCGGATCGCGGGATCTGAGTCGAGCAGCCAATCGATGACGTTCATGTCCGTATGGTCGGTCATTCGTTCACCGAGAGCGTCATCGTCCATGGCCTGCCGGGCCGCTCGGGCGCGTCGAGGCGCACGGGCCACCGATCGGCCAGGACATCGGCGACGCCGTCCGGATCCCGAGGATCCGCGTCGGACTCGAGCAGATGGTGGGCCGCCTCTCCGCGGACCCGCTTCGCGACGACGTCGCCGATCCGATCGCCGGCCGGGCCCTGATCGACGCGGAGCGTGATGGTTCGATCGGTCAGACCCGTCGGCATGCCCGTCGCCTGGTAGCTCGGCGAGCGAAGGTCGAGGACGAGCCCATCCGGACCCGCGGCTTCGGCGAGGACGTCAGGCAGGACCGCCCGCCATGTCGGCTCGAGACGGTCCATCCCGATGAGCCTCGAGCAGACGTGGAGCCGGTACGGCGGGATCCGGTCGGTCGGTCGGAGGGCGCCCCAGAGCGCCGACACGACCACGAGGCTGCGGTCGGCCCGCGTGGCCGCGACGTCGGAGAATCCCGCCGCGTCGAGGCCTTCGTGCAGCGGCCCGGTGTAGACCTCGAGGACCGGCTGCGCCGGCAGCTCGGTCAGGTACGTGTTCCGCGCGACGTCGGGCGCTTTGGTCGGCCTCACGAGCAGACGCTCGAATGCGTCGGGCCGCGCGCTTGTCGCCATGAGCGCGTCGAGGATCCGGCTTCGCGTCGGCGTGAGCTCCGGAAACGACAGCACCTGGAGATCGACAGGGCGGCCTCTCGCGGCCGGCGGCCGCTTCGACTCGGACGGCGGGACGACGATCAGCACGGCACCACTCTATGGTTTTCGCCATGAGGTCGAGGGCTCGTGCAAGGAGCGTCGCCATGCGGCGCAATGCGCTCGCGCTGACGCTCGCTGGGGTGCTGGTCGCGGCTGGTGCGTGTCGGTCGGCCGCACCATCGACGACAGCGGTAATCGCGGAGGCCTCCGGAGCCCCGGTTCTGGGGATCGACTGGGCGCGTGCACCGTCGGTCGAAACACCGAAGAACTTCGAGGTCGATCCGCAAGCATCGGCCTATACGGGCGATCATCCGATCCTGCGGATCCCCGGTCAGGCCATGATCGTGGACGTCAGTCCCCTCCCCGACGTCGGATTTGTGGCGGTGGGCTATGTGCCACCGGCCTGGGTCCCCGCGGCCTGGACCTCACCGGACGGCCTGAACTGGTCGATCCACCAGATGGGCGACACGGATTTCACGTTTGCCGTCTCCGTCGCAACGGCCGTGGACGGCACCGCTGTGGCGGTTGGCCGCTCGGGAGCGCTGCCCGTGGCGTGGACGAGCGCCGATGGGGTCGCCTGGCAGCAACACCCGGTTCCACGGCTTGAAGGGAGCGACGTTCCCGAGCGGATGACAACGGTGGTCGCCGGCGACCGGGGCTTCGTTGCCGGCGGTTCGGTCGGTCCGGAGCTCTTCGACCGACACGCTCGGTTCTGGACGTCCGTCGATGGCATGGAGTGGCAGTCGGTCCCGGATGACCGCGCGGCGTTCGGGAATGCCGAGGTTCGCGCGATCACGACGTTCGGCGACGGCTTCGTTGCGGTTGGTGTGGTCGGACCGGCGCAGGAGCCATCGGCGGCGGTCGCGTGGACATCGGTCGATGGCTCGAGTTGGACTCGGGTGGACGATCCCTCGTTCGTGGATGGCATCGCTGTCGCCGTCGTGCCAGCGCCAATCGGAGGTCTCGTGGCGGTTGGCTCTGACGTCGGCCGACGCGAAGCGGTCGCCTGGACGTCCCCCGACGGACGTCGCTGGGCGAGGGCCCCGAGCGAGACGTCGCGTCAGCATTCCGGCGGCTTCGCCTGGATGACCGACGTGGTTGCGATCGGTGACACCGTCATCGGGGTCGGGGATGTCCAGGGCCTCCAGCGCGGGACCGCAACGTCCTGGGTCTCGCGCGACGGCATTCGTTGGGAGCAGGCGCGCGCGGCTCCCGTCCAGCAGCAGGGCGAGTTCTACGCCATTACTCCCGGTGGACCTGGGGCGATCGTGGTGGGCTCGTTTGGCGCCCCAGATTCATACGTGCCCAGGGTCTGGATCAGTCCGGGGCGATGACCTGATCAGCGCCTTCGGGCGTTCCCGGATGACCTTCCGCGGGTCCTTCTCGAGCTCGAGGCCCTTGTAGGCGGCCTGGCGGACCAGGCCGTCGGTGGTCCAGCCGGCGAACTCGGCGCGGATCACGAGCTCGGGGCGAAGCCACTGGGCGTCACGGGCCGCGGCGCGCGGGGGCGCCGTCGCGAAGGGTGGCTCCTCGGCCGCGAGGGGCGCCACGGCGGCCAGGAGATCGGCCCGGTTCGTGTTCGTGAAGCCGGCCCCGATCTTGCCGGCGTACCGCAGCGCGCCGGCCTCGTAGACGCCGACGAGGAGCGCGCCGAGGTCGACCGCCTTGCCGGTCCCCTTCACCCAGCCGCCGACGACGAGCTCCTGCTCGGGCCGGATCTTGATCTTCTGCCAGCGGTCGGTCCGCTTGCCGGGCACGTACGGCGAGCGGCGGTCCTTGGCCATGATCCCCTCGAGGCCCCGAGCCTGGGCCGCCTCGAAGAACGCGATCCCGCCAGCCTCGATGTGCTCGCTCAGGCGGACGCGCGGATCAGGGCGGAGGACGCCGGCCAAAAGTCGGCGGCGGACTTCCAGCGGCTCGTCGAGGAGCGATCGGCCGTCGAGGTGGAGGAGGTCGAAGACCTCGTAGACGAACGGAGTCGGCTCGGAGGGGGCTCCCCTCCCCTTGATCCGGGCCTGGAGCAGCGCGAAGTCGGGCTCGCCGCGGTCGTCGAGCGCGATCACCTCGCCATCGACGACCGCCTGCTTCGCGGCGATCCACGTCGGCGGATCGAGGAATGGCCCGAAGTAGTACTGGGCCGCATCCTTCTCACCACGGGTCCACAGCCGGACTCCCCCACCGTCGACGACCGCCTCGACGCGGAAGCCGTCCCACTTGACCTCGAACAGCCAGTCGGGATCGTCGAACGGCCCGCCAACGAGCGTCGCGAGCATCGGCGGGATGAAGCTGGGCTTCGCGGGACTGGTCTTCTTGGCCATCGGCCCTATGATGCGTCGCCGCCGACTCTCATGGCGGAGCAAAGGAGGTGCGACATGCCTCGGAACGATCGCGACTTCGAGTCGCAGGAGCGCTTTCGAGCGAACCAGTAAGCGTCGCCGCGGATACCCGTCGGAGACGAAGGTCAAGCGCGGCGATCGCGTCGTGCACGGCGACAAGGAGTTGCTTCACCGAGAAGCTCGGTCGGAAGGACCCGTGCCCGTGCGGATCGGGCCGTCGTTTTCGAGCATGTTGCCGTGATTCGGGCGCTTTTGGCGGCGACCTCGACTACTACTCACGGTAGATGACTGAGCCCGAGCCCCGCGAACGAGGCTCGGGCTCGTCGTTGTCACTCCACCTTCGCGGCGTTCCGTTTTCGACGGGCGCTTGTAGGGGCCGAGTGCGCCGACTTCGTGGCGGCGCGCTCGGCACCCTGCGCGGCGGCCAATCGTTACGGAGCGTCTAGCGCCGCGTTCTGGTCGAAGAACCCGTCCGGCAGCAACGAGAAGCCGACTGTCTCGCGGGTCATGACCGGGTAGTCCTCGACCCGGGTGTGATGGGTGAACGCCGAAGTGAACCAGACCACCAGGTCCTTGCCGTCGACGTTGGCGTGGTCAGCGATGTACTTCGGCAGGCCCTCGCCTGCCGGGCCCTGGTTGGGATAGTCGCCGCCCGCGAACAGCTCGCCATCGCGGAAGAGCGTGACCCACAACGCATGCTGCGCGTATGGCGCGTGCTGCAGCGGCTCGAACGACGGCTGGGCGTAGGCGCGAGCCACGTCGTGGGGCTCGATCTCGTAGGCCGTCGACTCGCCGAGCGCGTTCCGGGCGGTGGTGCTCTCGACGGCCCAATGGCGGGTCGTCGTCGGGTTGATGTCGCGGAATTGCTCGGTCGTGAGGGTGGTCTCGGTCGTGGAAAAGGCGTTGCCGAATGCGCTCGGCACGCTTTGGGTATTCGCCTCGACTAGCCGGTTCGCAGGACCGTCGACGTCGAAGTCGATTCGGAAGTTGAAGAAGTGCTGGTGGTTCGGCGCCGAGATGTTCGGGGAAACGGTGCCCCCGAAACGCTCGTCGGTCCCGTTGACGGCGATGCCCCGGTTGAGCGTCGTGCCGGTCGCGCCCGCGCGGACGTCGATGCTGCCGTCGAGCCGGAACACGTAGTCGACGATGTAGGTGTAGTTGCCGATGGCCATCGACGCGGTGACGACGAGCTCGCGCGCGAACCGCGCGTCGCGCTCGAACGTCACGGGATCCAGGCGGTCCCAGAGTGAACCCCCGTCCCGCTCATAAAGGGCGATCGCGTGCGGCAGGTCGTACGACGGATCGCCCGAGGGATCGTCGAGAGGGACGGCCTCGTCGAAGAAGACCGCGTTGGTCGGCACGTCGACGCCCGCCTCGAGCGACTCGCTGTACTGCCCAAGGTTGTATTCGCCGAAGTCGAGCGCGGCCCGCCAAACCCAGTTCCCGTCGGGCAGCGCATAGGGCACGAAGATCTCGTCGAGGGCGATGCGCTGGATGATGGGCCGAACGACGCCGTCATCCTTGAAGCCGATCTCGTGGAGAACGAGGCCCTCGCGCGGGTTGAAGCCGACGCGGAACTGCCAGCCCATCCACTCGACGGAGTTGCCGGTGACCTTGAAGCTCGGACCGTCGGGCTGGACGACGTTGAGCGGCTTCAGCCCGGGACGGGTGGTGTCGGAACTGCCGGAGAGCGTCGTGTTCACGGGCTTGATGCCCGTGTCGGTGATGTCGATGACCGTCATTGCGTTCATGTCGACCGTCACGACCAGGCCCTCGACCGGGCGATCGTACGGGTTCGGGAGGCCGCCGGCGAAGAACGACAAGGCGCGCAGCAGCCTCTTGCCCGGAGGAGCCGGCGGCAGGGCGACCGATCCGGGCGCCCACACGTCGAGGTAGATGTCTGAGGGCTTGAGATTCCTGTCGCGGATCGCCTTGCGCCAGCGGGGGTCCGCGCGGACGACGGCGTCGGCAGCCGCGAATTCGCTGATGGAGACAGCAGGCTGGACGCCCGGCCGTTCGACCCAAGAGATCAGCTTCTCGATCTTCAGGTCGACGACGGCCTCGAACAGCCGGTTGGCGGCGCGGTTGTACACGTTCGCAAACGCCTCGCGCCTGAATGGCTCACCGGGATCCCAGGCGAGCAGCTCGCTCTTCGGCGGCTCCTTGAGCCTGACGATCGGGAAGAAAGCGCCGGCCAGGTACTTGTTCGACGCCTCGATGACCTCGAAGGTCTTGCGGATCTCGGCGGCAGTGAGCGGGTCCAGCGGGCCGTTGTCGTTCGGGCCCGCGCCGGAGAGGCTGCCCGCCCACAGACTCGAGCAGGCGAGGACACTCGCGAGTAGTGCGGCCGCGCGGGACCGTCGCACTGGACGCAGGGACACGAGCTTGGTCATCGCCCACCCCTTTCCCGTGCGTCGCGGCAGGGCCGCGAGCGCAGAACAGGACTGACCGCCCGCCACGTCGTATCTGGTCCCTCAGCCGGTGCGGCAGGTGGACACCTCATCGCAGCAGGGACCCTACGCTATGAATGTCTCGTCCACGTCTCGCTCTACGACGAGGAGCTAGCCCTCGCGTCAACGGGGCGCCGCCAGGCCCCATGTATCGTTCGCTCGGGACACCCGAGGTACCCGACCGAGGCGAGGAGGCGATTGATGGAGGCGACGAACAGCCAGCGGAAGCGGCTCCCGCCCCGTTGGTTCATCCGTATCGCCTGGGCCGTCCACCGGGCGATCCACCGGCTCACCGGTGGGAGGCGCGGGCTGTGGCTAGTCAGGCCCGGGCGCTGGGGAACGATGCGGATCACGACCGTCGGCCGTAAGACCGGGAAGAAGCGCGAAGCGATCCTCGGCTATTACGAGGATGGTCCGAACCTCGTCACGATGGCGATGAACGGTTGGGGTGCGCCGGAACCAGCGTGGTGGCTCAATCTCCAGGCTGAGCCGAACGCCGAGGTCGAGCTCAAGAGCGGCACGCGTGCAGTCCGGGCGCGGGCCGCTGTGGGCGAGGAGCGCGAGCGCCTCTGGGCGAGGTTCCGCGAGTTCGGCGATGACCCCGACGACTACGCCTATCGGCGACCGGGTCAGACCGACGTGGTCGTGCTCGAGCCGGCTAGCGCGGCCGCGGCGCAGCCCCAAGAAGGCCCTTCGGGCGCTCGCGGATGAAGATGGACCCGAGCTCCGGCCAGGTCGCCAGGATGGGTTCGGGCGCGCCGACTGCCGGCAGGCTGGCGGTCGGGGCCGGTCGAAGCCAGGCAACACGAAACCCGAACGCACTCGCGCCAGCGGCGTCCCAGCCGTTGGCCGTTACGAAGCCGATCCGCTCGGCGGTAAGTCCGGTCGCGTCGACCGCTAACTGGTAGACGCTCGGGTGCGGCTTGAACCGACGCGCAGCGTCGACTGACAGATAGTGGTCCATCGGTGGCACCCGACCAGTCACCCGCTCCAGCCCTCGTGACGAGGCGTTCGTGAGGATGCCGGTGACCACGCCCGCGGCCCTTAGCTCGTGGACGGCCTCACTGGCGCCATCGACGAGCGGGAGATCTTTAAAGGCGTCGGCAACCTCGCGGAGCACCGCCTCGTCGGCGGATCCGCCGATCCCGAACTCCTGAAGCGTCGCCCGAAGGGAATCGAGCGTAACGACGTCGAAGTCGGCCCATTGCTCCATGGCGGTGCGCAGCCATGTCGCCTCGAGCTGCCGCGCCCGCCATCGGGCGGCGATCTCCGCGCCACGGGCGGGCGAGAGGCGGTCGCAGGCCTCGTCCAGCGGCGATCAGGGACAGAAGGGTGCCGAAGAGGTCAAAGAAGACCCCGTCGACTGTTCGCGGAGCCGTCACGTCACGATGCCGGCGCGCATCTCCTCGACGGCACGACGTGCCTCGTCGACCGAGCCCTCGTCCTCGATCGTGCTGATGTCGCCGGGATCGCGGTCGAGCGCCACGGCCTTGAGGACGCGCCTCATGATCTTCCCGCTGCGGGTCTTCGGCAGCGTCGCCACCACCGAGAGGTGGCCGATGACGGCCACCGGCCCGAGCTCGTGGCGGACGGTCTGCAGCAGCTCCCGGTGGAGCTCATCCGATGGCTCGTACCCCGCCTTGAGCGCGACGAAGGCGTCGATGACCTCGCCGCGGAGCTCGTCCGGGACGCCGGTCACGCCTGCCTCGGCGACGGCGGGATGGCGCAGGAACGCGGTCTCGACCTCGATCGTCCCGAGCCGGTGGCCGGCAATCTTGATGATCTCGTCTGCGCGGCCGGCGAACCAGACATACCCGTCGGCGTCGATATGCGCCGCGTCACCGACGTAATAGCCGCCAGGGATCCGGTCCCAGTAGTCAGCCACGTAGCGCTCGGGCTCGCCCCACAACGTGGCAATCAGCCCTGGGAACGGCCGTTTGATGCGCATGACTCCCTTCTCCCCCACCCCGACTGGCGTGCCATCCGGGTCGACGACGTCGGCGTCGACACCGGGCAGGGCGACGCCCGCGGAACCGGGCTTGATCGGGAGGAGCGAGTAGCCGTACGGATTGCCGAAGATCGGGCCGCCCGTCTCCGTCTGCCACATGTGGTCGATGACCGGCACACGGTCCTCGAAAACAGTCCGCTGCAGCCATTCCCAGGCCGGGGCGTTCAGCACTTCGCCGGCGCAGAACACGCGCTCTAGCCGACTCAGGTCGTGCCGTCTCGGGACCGCCTCGCCGTAGCGCATCAGCAGCCGGACGGCTGTCGGCGAGGTGAAGACGCCGGTTACCTCGTCGTTCTCGACGATCGACCACGGAGCGTCGGCGTCGGGATGGTCCAGGCCGCCTTCGTAGGCGATCGTCGTGGCGCCGGCCATCAGCGGCGCGTAGACGATGTAGCTGTGGCCGACCACCCAGCCGATGTCCGACGTAGACCACCACGTCTCGCCGGCCCGAAGCCCGAACACCCAGTCGCCCATCGCGGCGACGTGGACGCCATAGCCTCCATGGGCGTGGACGGCGAGCTTTGGTTTCGCCGTCGTGCCCGAGGTCGCCAGGATGAACGCCGCGTCCTCCGCAAGGGTGTCCTCGACGGCGCCCGAGTGGCGCTCACCCGCCGCGATGAACGCGTCCCACGGCATCTCGATGTCGCGTGGCGGACGGGACGCGGCGCTTCTCCTCAGGACCACGACGTGTTCGACATCGCTGGGTCCGGAGTCGATCGCGTCGTCGACGATCGCCAGGAGGTCGATGTCCTTGCCTTTGCGATAGGTGACGTCGGTCGTCAACACAAGGCGCGAGCCACTCGCTCGAATTCGGTCGCCCAGCGCGCCCGCCCCGAAGCCAGCGAAGACGACGCAGTGAATGGCCCCGATACGGACCGTCGCCAGCATTGCGACGATCGCCTCGACAGACGTCGGCATGTAGACCGTTAGGCGGTCGCCTTTGCCGATTCCAAGGCCGCGTAGACCAGCGGCGACCCGCTCGACCTCGGCGAGGAGCTCGGTGTATGTCAACGACCGTCGCCCACCCCGCTCGTCGAGCGCGATCAGCGCCGGCGTGTCGCCTCGACCAGCCGCGACGTGGCGATCGAGCGCGTTGAAGGAGAGGTTCGTGTGGCCGCCCGCGAACCAGGTGAAGCTCGACCCCTCGCGAAGCTCGAGTGCGCGTTCCGGTCGGCGCGTCCAATCGAGACGTTCCGCGGCCTTGAGCCAGAACACGTCGGGTTCGCTAAGCGAGCGTTGGTACAGCTCGTCGTAGCGGGCGCGGGCCGCGTCGGTCGTGGCGTCAAGCAACACGCCCGCGGCCGTACCGGTGCGATCGGTTGACACCGGGGCCTTCGATGGATCCATGGCGTGCTCCCGTTGGTCCATCTCAAGAATAGAACTCGCCACAAGGCCGATCGCTTGTGGGTCGGTCAGATCCGGCGGAAGATCATCCCGGCGATCAGCAGGACCGTGGCGGCCACGAACGCGAGTATGCCCACTCGCTCCGGCACCAGCGAACCAAACGTGCCTAGGACGCCGACCACGATCAGCACGATAGCGATAACGATCGTGGTCGTCGTCGGGGCCTGGTTCACGCGGTTCATCGGCTTAGAGGCCTCGCACAAGCGAGCCGACCGCAAGGAGGGTCGGGCAGGCGGCCAGCGCGAGGGACGCCAGTTGGTGGTCGAGCGTCAGGCCGACCGCAGCGAGCACGTCGCGAATCGGATTGAGCAGTGGCAGCAACGGCTCGACCGGCCACAGGAACACGAAGCCGATCACCCCGAGGACGAGGGCAACCACGACCGTGATCAGGCGAGGCGGGTTGGGTTTGAGGCGCATGACGCTGGGCAGTATGGCAGACGGGCTAACTGGCGAGGCGTCGTACCTTGTAGGAAGCAGCTGAGTCAAAGTAGATGAAACGTACCGAGGCCCCTCCGGCATGACGACGAGACGCGTGGCGTGGCGGCGATCCGATGAGGTCGAGGCCGACGAGCACTGCACCCTGACGATCCGCGACAGCGGGGTCTCCCTCGTGGGCACAGTCCTTGGCGCGGAGGGCGGCCTGCCCGTGCGGGTCGAGTATCGAGTCCTTGCGGATCGTGCGGGGATGACGACCGCCGTTCACGTGCGCGACCTGCGCGGCTTCGAGACGCGCACGATCGCCCTCGAGCGCACCGCCAAGGGCGTCTGGACGCTCGACGGCTCGGCCGCGCGGGGGCTTCGGGGATGCACCGACATCGATCTCGGCTGCAGCCCATCGACGAACACCCTGCCGATCCGGCGCCTTCGCCTGGCCACAGGGATGTCGCAGACCATCCAGGCCGCATGGGTCAGGTTCCCGGAGCTCACCGTGATCAAGGCGGCCCAAACCTATTCCCGACTCGACGAGTTCACGTACCGCTACTCGAGCGGGACGTTCGAGGCGGAGCTGACCGTCGACGACGACGGGCTCGTGGCCGCGTACGCGGAGTGGCGACGAACCGGCTACGCGATGGGCCCGGACAACACCCAGCCGCTCGACGCCCGGCCGTAGGTCCGCCCACCTCGGCATCACGCTCTCTTAGCGGTCGCGCGGGGACAGCGCCTCCTCGAACTCCGCCCTCAGCGAGCGGCGATCGCTCTCCTCGAGCCAGGTCGATTCGATACCCTCGACCGCGATGCGACCAAGGTCATCGAGCCCGAGGTCGAACGCCTCGCCGACCCGCCGGTATTCCTCGCCGAGATCGAGTTCCATCATCGCCGGGTCGTCGGTGTTGATGGTCACTAGCACGCCCGCGTCGCGGATCTCGCGCAACGGATGGTCGCCGAGCGAGGCGTACCGGTTCGCGATCACGACGTTGCTGGTCGGGCAAACGGTCAGCGGGATGCGGTCCCTTGCGACGCGGGCCATCAGCGCCGCGTCCTCGATGAGCGCCACGCCGTGGTCGATCCGTTCCGCGCCGAGAACGTCGAGAGCGACCGCGATGTTGGCAGGGCCGACGCCAACGGCCTCGCCCGCGTGACAAGTCCGACGCAAGCCGAGCCGCCGGGCGGCATCGAACGCGGGCGCAAAGCCCGCCAGGTCGAGCCCCAGCTCGGTCGAGTCGGCCCCTACGCCGATCACCCGCTCCCCAACCCCGAAACCGCGGAGCTCACCGAGCCCCTCGACGAGCTCGAGGCCGGCGCTCGGCCCGAATGCGCGGTCGATATCGGCGATCAGCATGCAGCGAACGTCCACCTCCGCCTCGGCGGCGTCGATCCCGTCGGTCAATCCCGCCACGATCGCACCCAAGTCCTGGCCGGCGGCGAGGTGTCGCGCCGGTGTGAAGAACATTTCGCGGTAGCGAAGACCGTGAGCGGCGGCGTCGATCAACGACTCGTACGCGATCTGAGCCCAGTCGTCCCGCTCCGCGAGCGTCTCCTGGACGAGCCAGAACACTGCGAGGAACGAATCCAACGATTCGTACCGGTAGAGCTCAGCCGGGTCGTCGACCGGGAGCGGTCGGCCAGCCTTCCGCGCGAGTTCGAGGACGGTGGCCGGACGGACCGTCCCTTCGACATGGCAATGCAGTTCGACCTTCGGAATGCGGTCGAACGGGTTGCCTGTTTCCATGATCGCCATTGTCATACGTCTCGGCTCTGGGCCCGGCTTCGGCGCGTGGCCGGGTGCGGCCGACGAACCCGAGACGTTCGCCTGTGACAATTCGGGTTGGTCGCAGCGCAGGACGGGAGCTCCAAGATGGCATCGGACATGTTCGCGAAGATCGGCAACATCAAGGGCGAGTCGCTCGACGTCAAGCACAAGGACGAGATCGAGGTCCTGTCATGGTCCTGGGGCGTCACGCAGAGTGGATCAGTGACTCATGGGGCCGGGGGCGGGGCGGGTAAGGCGAGCTTCCAGGATCTCACCTTCACCCATCACATCGACAAGGCGTCGCCGCTGCTGCTGAAGTCGTGCGCGACAGGTGCCCACATCAGCGAAGCGACGATCACGGTCCGCAAGGCCGGCGCGGTGCCGCAGGACTACCTGATCATCAAGATGAGCGATGTCATCATCACCAGCGTGGCCATGAGCGCTGACACCGAAGCGCCGGCCACCGCTGAGAACGTGACTCTCCAGGCTGCCAAGGTCGACTTCGAATACAAGGCACAGAAGGCCGACGGATCACTCGATGTCGGACTGCACTTCAAGTACGACATCAAGGCCAACAAGGTAGGTTAGCCACGCCGCATGACCGACAAGCTGCGACTGGATCGCGCGTGGGAAATGGAGGACCGGGACCTTTCCGGAGGATGCGCGCCAGAAGGTGCCAATGCTGCCAACAGGTGTCACGTATCCCGTCCATCGTTCGAGCCGTTCGACCGGCTCGCCGGTAGAGTGGTAGACCCGCTCCGCGCCCCCGTTTGATCCACGCACCTGGAGGCACCAATGGCCGAGGTCCTGCTGTTCCACCACGCTCAGGGGTTGACCGCCGGCGTCCGCGCGTTCGCCGACGACCTGCGAGCGGCGGGGCACACCGTTCATACGCCGGACCTGTTCGACGGGCGGACCTTCGAGTCGATCGATGAGGGCATGGCCTACATCAAGGGGATCGGGTTCGGCGAGCTTGGAAAGCAGGGCCTGCGGACCGCCGACGACCTGCCGAACGAGCTCGTGTACGCCGGCTTCTCGTTCGGCGAGAGCATCGCGCAGGAGCTCGCCCAGACACGGCCGGGAGCCCGCGGAGCGCTGCTCTTCTACTCCGCCATCCCGATCAGCGGCGAGTGGGCCTTCGGACCCTGGCCGGATGGCGTCCCCGTCCAGATCCACGGCATGGACAACGACCCAATCTTCGTCGGCGAAGGCGACATCGATGCCGCCCGCGAGATCGTCGCGAAGGTCGACGACGCCGAGCTGTTCCTCTACCCCGGCGACCAGCACTACTTCGCCGACAGCTCGCTCCCGTCGTACGACCCGAAGGCGACCGCGCTGCTCACGAAGCGTGTGCTCGAGTTCCTGGACCGCGTCTGAGTGCCCGGCTCCACAGATGCCCGCGTTTCCGAGTCAGGCGGCGAGGACGTTGACGTCATACGGGGCGAACGCGGCGTCGCGCGTGACGATCACGGCATCGAGACGCGAGGCCTGGGCGACGAGCATCCGATCGAACGGATCGCGGTGGTGCGCGGGCAGCCGCCCAGCGCGTTCGCCGTCCATGGCGAGGATGGGAAGCGAGCCCAAGGACGACGCCTCGATCGCGTCGACGAGTCCATCCGGCGCCGACAGCTCGCCAAGCGCGCGCTTGATCTCGATCTCCCAGACCGTCCCGGCCGAGACCAGCACCTCGTTCGCGGGTGCAGCGATCGCAGCACGCGCATCCCCGCTGAGGGTCGGATCATCGGCCAACCACCACAGCAACGTATGGGCGTCCAGCAGCAGGATCACCCCTCGAAATCCTCGATCAGGCCTTCAGGCGTGGCGTCGAAATCCGACGCGATTGCCACCCTCCCCCGCCACAATCCGGGGATCCGCGGTGCCGTGCGAGGACGAAACGGAATGAGCCGTGCGACGGGTCGGCCGGCACGGGCGATGACGACCTCGTCGCCTCGCTCGACCCGCTCGATCAGCCGCGACAGGTGCGTCTTGGCCTCGTGGATGTTCACCGTCGCATCGGTCATTCGCGGACGATATCCGCCTTAGTCCAACTTAGTCAACCAACCGAAACCGACTCCGTCCAGTTCTTGAGGTCGAGTGCCCTGTACAAGTCGAGACCGCAGATTGAACCGAACACTTCGGCGCAGGTTACTGTCGTGCCCGCGAACGAAGCCTCGTGGGAGGATCTGCGGGCGATCTTCGGTGATCGTGGCTACGCGGCCTACTGCCAGTGCCAGAAGCCGAAGGTGCGGAGCTGGGCCGAGTGGCATTCGCTCGATGTCGCCGGACGGATGGAACGGCTCCAGGCGCAGACCCATTGCGGCTACCCGAGCGCTCGGACCACCAGTGGACTCGTTGCGTACCTTGACGGCGAGCCCGCGGGCTGGTGTGCAGTCGGGCCGCGGACATCCTACGCGCGGCTGCGGCGGACCCCCGTTCCGTGGAACGGGCGGGACGAGGACAAGGATGACGAGGGCGTCTGGTCGGTCGTCTGCTTCGTTACGCGCGCAGGGTTCCGGCGTCGTGGCGTCAGCCGCGCGCTCGCTCGAGCCACCGTCGATTTCGCGCGTGGGCGCGGTGCCCGAGCCCTCGAGGGCTACCCGATGGTCGTCCAGGCGGGCGAGGACATCACCTGGGGCGAGCTAAACGTCGGCAGCCGCAGCGTCTTCGCAGACGCAGGTTTCGAGGAGGTCAGCCACCCCACCCTCAGGCGAGTTGTGATGCGGATCGACTTCTAGGCGCGGTCGTCGGCCGGCGGACGTGGGAAGAGTTCCTGGCCGACCGGGTGGTGGGCTCCGTGAGCGAGGGGTATCGTCCTCAAGTAGGTTAGCCAAGGGAAGTCGGCCAAACCGAAGGAGGGCCGCGATGTCTGGCGCAATCGTGTACGTCGACCACTCGGAGATCGTCGAGGGCCGGCTGGACGAACTGACCGAGCGCCTGAACGGACTCATCGACCTCATCGCGTCGAACGAGCCTCGACTCATCGCGTACGGCGTGTATTTGAACGAGGATAGAACGGAGCTGTCAGTCGTCCACGTGCATCGTGACGTCGCGTCGTTGGTCACCCACTTCCAGGTCACCGGGCCGGCGTTCCGGAACTTCGTGGATCTCGTGCGCCTGCAGTCGATTGACGTGTACGGCGATCCGCCAGGGGACGTGGTCGACCAGCTGCGGGCAAAGGCTCGTCTGCTGGGAAACGCGACCGTGTCGGTGCACGGGTTCCATGCGGGCTTCATCCAGCCCGAGCCGGCGGCGCACTAACAGAACGCTCACCTGGCGGGGTCCGGCTCCGCCGTCGGCCCTCGACCTAGGGCCGGCAGCCAGATCCCGATGAAGCCTGGGACCGCGAAGAGCAGTGACATCGCGACGATCGCGACCGATAGGTTTCCCGCGCTCAGGAGGAGGCCCGCCGCGACGGCGCCGATCGGGGTGGTCGACGACATGCTGGTCCGCAGGAGGGCGAAGACGCGGCCGCGCATTTCCGGCGGGATCAGGCGCATCCGGATCGTCTGAGCCCACGGCGTGAGCGACGACGAGAAGGCGCCCCACACGAACAGGATCGCGCCCAGAACGATAACCGGCGGCTGGAGGAGCCACAGGAGCAGCACCAAGCCGCTCGTGAACAGCGCCCAGGCGATCGAGCGCCCGAGCGGCCAGCGCCAGTTCGCCGCACCGACGACGAGGAGGCCGACGAGTTCGCCGGCCGTGAGGACGCTGAGCAGGAGCCCGAATGTCTCCGATCCGGAGTGGAGGACATCGCGGACGTAGAGCGGGATCACCACGGTCACGATCCCGCTGGCAATGTTGACCGACATGTAGAAGAGCGTGATCGCGACGATCGCCGGGGCGCTGAAGATGAACCGGATCGCCGGGCCGAGGCCCCTCGAGGTCGCAAGGGCGGTAACTGGCGTCCCCTCGGCGGCATGGACGCCGACGGCTGGGTCCTCCCCTCCCCTGCCCCCTTCGCGCATCGCGAGAAGGCAGCCGACGAAGACGAAGTACGTCACGGCATCGATGGCCAGGACGAACGGCGCTCCGACGAAGGCGATCAGCAGCCCCGCGACGCCCGGGCCGATCACCCCGGACAAGCTGAATGAAAGGGACTCCATCGCGTTCGCCGTCGTCAGGTCCGGGCCGCTGATCAGCCGGGTGATCAGGCTCGGGATACCGGCCGCGCTCGTCATGAACAGGAGGCCGTAGACGGCGGCGACGACGAACAGATGAGGTGTCGTCAGGACCCCGAGGACCGAAGCGATTGGCACGCTCGCCATCGCCACGCCGCGGAGCGCGTTATCGGCAGCGAGGACCTTGCGCGGGTCGAACGCGTCGAGGATCGGGCCTGTTGCGATCCCACCGATGATCACCGGGGCCGTGTGGATCGCCGCCAGCCAGCCAACGTCGGCCGCCGTCCCGCCACGCTCGATCAGCAGCCACAGAAGCGCCACGAACGACATCCCATCGCCAAGCGACGAGATCGTGGCCCCGCCCCAGAGCAAGGCGAAGTCCCGCTGCCGGAGCAGGTCGAGGTAGCGGCGCATCGGGCCATTGTCGGCTGCCAGAAGGCAGATGCCGTCAGGAATTCGTACGGATCTGACCCCACGCCGGCGGGGTCACGGGCATCTAGTCCTCAGCGGCCGCCCGAGGCGGCCGCACCCGCCCTTCGAGCTCGATATCTGCACGTTGCTCGACTTAGATTCGCCTCACGGGGCCGGGTCCCTGCCACGGGCCCCGGTCAGGCCACCAGTCGTTTGTACCGGATCCGGCGCGGCTGGTCGGCCGCCGTACCGAGCTCCTTGTGGCGGAACGCCTCGTAGTCGCTGACGTTGCCCTCGAACCAGCGGACCTGGCTGTCGCCCTCGAAGGCGAGGATATGGGTCGCGATCCGGTCGAGGAACCACCGGTCGTGGCTGATCACCACGACGCAGCCCGGGAACGACTCGAGGCCGGCCTCGAGCGCCCGAAGCGTATCGACGTCGAGGTCATTCGTTGGCTCGTCGAGGAGGAGGACATTGCCGCCCGACTGGAGGAGCTTGGCGAGGTGGACCCGGTTCCGCTCGCCGCCCGACAGCGTCCCGACGAGCTTCTGGTGGTCGGTGCCGCGGAAGTTGAAGCACGACACGTAGGCGCGCGACGGCTGCTCGCGATTGCCGACCTTGATGACCTCGGCGCCCTGCGTGATCTCCTGGAACACGGTCTTGTCGGCGGCCAGGTCGTCACGGTCCTGGTCGACGTAGCTCAGTTGAACGGTGTCGCCGATCTCGATCGCCCCGCTGTCCGGCGCCTCCTGGCCGACGAGCATCCGGAACAGCGTCGTCTTGCCTGCCCCGTTCGGGCCGATGATGCCGACGATCCCCGCCCGCGGCAGCGAGAACGTCAGGTCCTCGATGAGCAGCCGGTCGCCGTAGCCCTTGCGGAGGTTCTTGACCTCGATGACCTGGTCGCCGAGGCGCGGCCCGGGCGGGATCGCGATCTCGAGTTCGCGGCTGGTGTCCTTCGCATCGTTCGCCGCCGCGAGGAGCTGCTCGTACGCGGACAGCCGCGCCTTGCCCTTCGCCTGGCGCGCCCTGGCGCCCATTCGGACCCACTCGAGCTCGCGGGCGAGCGTCCGCTGCCGGGCGTCGACCTGCTTCTGCTCGCGGGCCATTCGCTCGAGCTTCTGTTCGAGCCAGCTCGAATAGTTGCCCGAGAACGGAACTCCCCTCCCTCGGTCGAGCTCGAGGATCCACTTCGCGACGTTGTCGAGGAAGTAGCGGTCGTGGGTGACGGCGACGACGGTGCCGGCGTATTCATCGAGGAAACGCTCCAGCCACTCGACCGACTCGGCGTCAAGGTGGTTCGTCGGCTCGTCGAGGAGGAGCAGGTCCGGGTGCTGGAGGAGGAGCCGGGCGAGCGCGACCCGCCGCTTCTCACCACCCGATAGCGTCGTGACATCGGCGTCGTCAGGCGGGCATCGCAGCGCCTCCGTCGCAATATCCACATTCCGCTCGACGTTCCACGCATCGGCTGCGTTGATCTTGTCCTCGAGGGCCGACTGCTCGGCCCCGATCGCCTCGTAGTCGGCGTCGGCGTTGGACCACTTGGCCATGACGGCGTTGTACCGATCGAGAAGGTCCTGGACTTCGCGGACGCCATCCATGACGTTGCCCTTGACGTCCTTGGCCGGGTCGAGATGGGGCTCCTGGCTCAGATAGCCGACAGTGAAGCCGGGCGTGAGTCGAGCCTCGCCGGTGAACCCGTCGTCGAGGCCGGCCATGATCCGCAGCAGGCTCGACTTCCCTGCCCCATTCGGCCCGATGACGCCGATCTTGGCGCCCGGATAGAACGAGATCGAGATGTCCTCCAGAACCGTTCGGTCCGGCGGATAGTGGCGGGCGAGCTTGTAGGTGCTGTAGATGAACTCGGCTGGCATAGGAGCAGCCTACCGCTCAACCGCCGCTCCAGTGTTGATCGGACGCCCGCAACATCGGGGCCACGATGGCCGAGATCGGTCGCTACATGCCGGAGACTATCGGCCTAATGGTTGAAGCCTGGACGACTTCAGGAGTGACCCATGACCGACAGGATCCTCTCGCGGCAGTTCCACGGGACGGCAGGCGCCGAGGCGTGGCGTGTGCTGCCCGACGGCGCCTTTGCGTTCTTTCGGACCGACTCGTTCGGCGCGTCCGCCCGATTTGTCGAGGCGATCAGCGGACTCGTTCGTGAGGGCGACAAGCCCGACATCGACATCCGCGGTGACGGCCTGACCGTTCTGATTCGGGCGTTCAAGGGTCGCGACTTCGGCCTCGTTCAGAGCGACCTCGATCTCGCCCAGGCGATCTCGACAACTGCCCGGGAGATCGGCCTCTTCGCCGAGCCAGCGGCAATCCAGAGCCTATCGATCATCCCTGGCGCGTCAGACAGACGCGGGATCATGCCGTTCTGGCAAGCGGTGCTCGGCTACGACCGACGGCCGGACAGTCCAGACGAGGATCTGATCGATCCGCACGGACGCCTGGCGCCGTTGTGGTTCGAGGAGATGGACGAGTTGCGGGCAGACGGTGCGGGGACCATCCATCTCGTCGTATGGGTGCCGTGGGACGAGGCCGAGTCACGCGTGGCGGCGGGCCTTGTGGCTGGTGGCCGGATCGTCCGCCACAATGTCGAGGAGCAGTTCTGGTCACTCGCCGATCCAGCCGGCAACGAGGTGGACGTCGCGACGACATCAGCGCCGGAACAGGCCGGGTAAGGGCCATGCGTGCGCAGTGCGGCCAGGCGTCGGCTAGCCGGCCTCGGCGATCACCCCGATGGAGACGCGGAAGCCGGCCCGCCGCTCGGGCGGCGGCATGAGCGTCCCCTGGCCGACCGGGGCGACGCCCGGAAAGTAGCTCAGCCACTCCTCGTAGAAGGTGTCGAACTCGGTTCGGTCGTACAGGGACCAGTTTGCCCACACGACCTTGTCCAGAGAGCTCCCCTGTTCTTCGAGGGTGGTCTTCAAGTTGCTCAGGCACTGCCGTGCCTGGTCCTTGATACCGCCGGTCACGGTCTGGCCGGTCTCCTTATCGACGGGTCCAATTGCGGACACATAGATCATCCCGCCCGCCGCGACCGCGCGGCCGTGGCCGACCGAGATACCGGACGGGTCCGGCCCCTGGGCAGCGTTGCCGCCGCCCCACCGTTCCTTGAGCTTGCGGCGGGGCATCGGCCGAGCCTCTTCCTCGGTGGGGATTCCGAACTCACCGGGCGGCAGCCTGACGCCGTTCCGCTTGAATTGCCCCATGAACGTCGGCCTGAAGCCGGTCGGCTTGAGCTCGCCCTCGACCTTGCCCTCGCGAACGCCGGTCTGCTCGAAGGCGAAGATGTCCTGGGTGAGGATCTCCTCGTCTTCGATACCGTAGACCTCGGTGATGTTGACGATCTTGCGGGAACCGTCCTTGAGGCGGGCCGTGTGGACGATCAGGTCGACGGCGGACGCGATCTGCTCGCGAATTGCCCAGAGGGGCATCTCATAGCCCGTCATCAGGATCATCGTCTCGAGTCGACGGAGCATGTCCTTGGGCGTGTTGGCGTGGCCCGTCGACAGGGAGCCATCGTGGCCGGTCGTCATCGCCTGGAGCATGTCGAGGGCCTCGCCGGCCCGACACTCACCGACGATGATCCGGTCCGGACGCATGTGCATCGCATTGCGGAGCAAGTTACGGATCGTGATCTCGCCCTCGCCCTCGAGGTTCGGCGGTCGGGCCTCGAGGGTGACCACGTGCTCCTGGCGTAGCTGGAGCTCGGCGGCGTCCTCGATCGTCACGATCCGTTCGTCGTTCGGGATGAACGACGAGATCACGTTGAGCGTGGTGGTCTTGCCGGAGCCTGTTCCGCCCGAAACGAAGACATTGAGCTTGGCCCTGATGCAGGCGTCCAGGAACTCGAACATCTCGCTCGTGGCGGTGCCGAAGCTAATGAGGTCCTCGACGGTGAACGGCTTGGCGGCGAACTTGCGGACCGTGATGACCGGCCCAACCAATGAGAGCGGAGCGATGATTGCGTTGACGCGGGAACCGTCTGCGAGGCGGGCGTCTACCCGCGGGCTCGAGTCGTCGATGCGGCGTCCAAGCGGGGTGATGATCCGGTCGATGATCCGCAGGACGTGCTCGTTGTTCAGGAAGTGGGTGTCGACGCGGAGGATCTTGCCTCCCCGTTCGATGTAGATCTGATTTGGCCCATTGACCATGACCTCGGTGATCGTCGTGTCCTTCAGAAGCGTCTCCAGCGGCCCGAGGCCCGTGACATCGTTGACAGTCTCGTCGATCAACTTCAGTCGTTCGGACGTTGTCACGGCGAAACTGTTCGTGTTGATGACGCGATTGACGAGGTCTTCGATCAGCTTGGTGGCCTCAGCCGCCGGGATGTCGACCAGCGCGTCGAACGCCCCGACGACTTCCGCCTGGAGGGCCATCCTGACCGTGCGCAGCAGTACTTCCCGCTCCGGAGTCGAAGCGGCCGCCTGCAGCGGGGGTGGGATGACCGGTATCGGGACGGCAGGGATCCCGTTGCTCCCTTGCTGGGCCCGTTCTACCCGTTGCATTAGCCCCATGGCGAAGTCTCCCTCTCGGAGTGGCGACGGGAGGAGCATACCGCCCCATTGGGCCTAATGGGTGCGGCCACGCACCCTTTCGTACTATTCGCTGCCGCACAGTTAAGCGAACGCTTGACTTTTGGAACGCGTCGCCCGATAGTTAAGGGCGTGATTAACCAAGTCGCGGACATCGACGGTCTGATGCACGCGCTCGCCGATCCGACACGGAGACGCATCGTCGAGCGACTCGGGAGCGGGTCGGCGAGCGTCACGGTTCTGGCCGCCCCGCTGGCCATGTCACTGCCGGCGGTCCTCCAGCACCTGCAGGTTCTTGAGACCTGCGGTCTCGTCGCGTCAGAGAAGGTTGGGCGCGTACGAACCTGCCGCCTGGAAGTTGAGCGGCTGAACACGGTCCAGGAATGGATCGACGCCCGGCGTCACACGTGGGAACGACGCCTCGATCGGCTCGGCGACGTCCTGGCGGCCGAAGGCCCGGCAACGCCGACTGATGCCACTCAGACCAAGGAGAGGACGACATGACCGACCGTTCCGTCGTTTACGGCTCGTTCAGCATCGAGCGCGCCTACCCTGTCCCGCCGCAGCGAGTATTTGACGCGTGGGCAAGCCAGCCGATAAAGGACAGGTGGTTCGGCGAGGGAGATGACTTCCTCGCCCCGACAGAGCGATATGCCCTCGATTTTCGGGTTGGCGGCTCCGAGATCCTCGAGGGCAGGTTTCCCGATGGTCGGGCGTTCGGCTACGGGGCCTTCTATCACGACATCGTGGAGGATCAGCGGATCGTCGCGTCATACGACGTCCGCGTCGACGGGCGGCGGACATCTGTCTCGCTGATGACGGTGGAGTTCGCGGCCGCGGCCGGCGGGACGCGATTGGTTCTGACAGAGCAGGGCGCATTCCTGGACGGGCTGGACTCCAACGACCAGCGCCAGGAGGGCGCGCTCGACAGCCTGAACAAGCTTGGCGAGTACCTGCTCGAGCCGGCCTGACGGGCACGGGTGCGGTCCGCGAGGTCCCCGCGCTCCATTTCTCCTGTGGGTGGTCAGAGGGCCGCGACGGCGGCCTCGAGGCGGGTCGTGGCCGTGGCGTGATCCGTATCAGCGTCAAACCACATCGGCTCGCCGACGACTAGTTCGACGTCACCCCTGATTGGCCCCCGGAACTGCCGTCGGTCGACGATCGACATCGAGTGGATCTTCAGCTTCATCGGGATAATCGGAGTCGCTCCCTCGACAGCCATGAGGCCGGCGCCCGCCTTGAACGGTTGAAGCGGTCCGCCCAGGGTGAGCTTGCCCTCCGGGTAGATCAGGACGCTGTAGCCCTTGTCGAGACGCGAGCCGAGCAGCTCGAGGCTCTTCCGGACGCCGCCCTCACGCTGGAGCGGGAAGGCGTTCGCGAGGACCGACGCGAGGATCCCCTGGATCGGGTTGCCGTAGATCGAATTGGCCGCGGCCGCGACCGACAGCTTCCACCGGATCCCGAGCGGGAGACGAGACAGGATGATCCCGTTGTCGAGGTGGAGGCAATGGTTGGGCGTGATGAGGAATGGACCATCGGCGGCGTGCATCCGCTCGAGGCCCGTCGTCCGGACGCGATAGAAGACATGGACGAAGGGGTAGATCAGCACCACCTGGCAGGCGATGCCGAGCGCTCGCACCAGCGGCGACAGCGGCCAGCGCCACGCGCTCTGAGCGGCCTTCGTATCCCGCGCCGCCTCGACGAGGGCGATGAGATCGGCGACGGTCGCGTCCGTCGGGAGGGCGTCGTCGTCGACGAAGATCCCGAGCTCCTCCTCGATGACGCCGAGGAGTTCGACGCGACGCAGCGAGTCGAGGTCCAGGTCACTCGAGAGCGTGGCCGTGGCTCTGATGGCGGCCGGGTCGAGACCGGCGAGACTTGCCACGATCGCGACCACGGGGTCCACGTTGGCATCGACATTGTCGCGGGCAACCTTCGATGCGGCAGCGGGGATCGGTGCCGAACCCGGCCGCTCGAGCTCCTCCAGGCGGGCGAGGATGTCCGGCTTCCGAACCTTCAGGGTGTGCGTTCGCGGGAGGTCAGGGTCGGGCCAACGGGTGGAGCCGCGGATCTGCTGGTGAGGCGCCAGTCGCCGGTTCGCCGTCTGGATGACGTCGTCCTCCACGGACGGATCGGCGAGCAGGAGCACGGCGTGTACGCGGAGGTCCGCGCCGAGAGGCCAGCCGACCACGGCCGCATCCTCGACGCGGTCGTCGTCATTGAGGACTGCCTCGACGTCCTCGGCGTAGACCTTCTGGCCGTCGGGCAGGGCGAGCATGTCCTTCTTCCGGCCCCGGAATGTCAGCATGCCGTCCTTCGTGAACGCCCCGAGATCGCCGGTGTGGTACCAGCCGTCGGTGTCGATCGCGGCGGCCGTCGCCTCCGCGTTCTGCCAATAGCCCGCGAAGCGTCCCGGCCCGCGAGCAAGGATCTCGCCATCCTCTGCGATCCGGGCCTCGACGCCCGGGATGGGCTCGCCGACCGTTCCCAGGACGTTTCGCTCCGGCCGGGTGAAGCTCACCACCGGACCCATCTCGGTGGCGCCGTACCCCTGCAGGACGTCGACGCCCATCTCGGTCCAGCGCTGGGCGACGTCGACATCGAGGGCCGACGCCCCGACCCCGATCGTGTGGAGCCGACCGCCGAACTCGCGGAGGACGGGCCGGAACAGCAGCCGCCGCAGCCATTTCGGGGCACGCCCGGCGAGGCGGTGGGCCTGGTCGAACCGCCTCCGGCGGCCTGTCTGGTCGACCCGCCGCTCAATCGCCGCATCGAGCAGCCGCAGGCCCTGGGGCACGATCAGGAGGATCGAGACCTTGAAGTCGCGAAAGGTCTTCATCAGAACGGCCGGCTGGCGGCTGACCGGGTAGACGATGCTCGCGCCGACTGTCAGCGGGGCGATGAACCCCAGGACCTGTTCGTACAGGTGCGACAGCGGCAGCACCGAGAGCAGTCGGTCGCGCTCGCCGAACGAGATGACCTTGGTCATCGTCGTCGCGCACGCCAGCAGGTTGCCATGACTGAGCATCGCGCCCTTCGGCTCGCCTGTCGTTCCGCTCGTGAAGACGATCTCGGCGAGCGTGGCGCCGCCTATCTGCGCGGGCGGCAACGGCTCGGCGCGCCGGGCGAGGTCCGGCAGCGTCTCGATCCAGACGATCGGGAGGCCCATCTCGCGAGCGGATGCCTCGGTCTGACGGCTGGCGACCACGATCTTGGCGTTCGTCTGGGCGACGATCTTCCGACCGAACTCGACCGTGTGGCGAACATCGAGCGGGACGGCGACGCCGCCCGCGTGGGCGATGGACAGGAAGGCGATCCCCCACTCCGGTCGGTTGACGGCCCACAGGATCGCGCGATCACCGTCGCCGAGGCCGGCATCCGCGAGGACGCGGGCGGCACGCGGGACGGTTGAGGCCAGGTCGCGATAGCGCCAGGTCCGCGTCCGAAAGAACGGCCGGATGAGGAGCGCGGGTCGACGATCGAACCGCGTGGCTCCCTCGCGAACCAGGTCGATCAAGGTTTCCAAACTTGGACGCTCCCGAGCCGCGTCGGTCACTCGATGCGCCTTGCGAGCGACTCGAGTATCTCCGAGGCGCCTTCCTGTAGCGGGGGGTAATGGCTGAATACAATGGTGTTGACGTCCAGGGACGCGAGGCGTTTCACAGCCCGACGCGCGGCCGTCACGTCGTCGCTGTAGAGCGCGCTCGCGTACGACACGCGGCCGAAGCGGCGTTGCAGGGTATCCCCGACGAACAGCACGCCGTCGCGGCGCCCGTACAGGCAAACGCTGCCCGGCGTATGGCCCGGTGTGTGGATCACCTCGAGTCCCCCGAGCATCGGCAGCACGTCACCGCTCTCGATTGACACGAACGCCGGTGGCTCCGGGGTCATTGCCGCGAAGATCCGGCCGCGAGACGGGCGCCGCAGCGTGTCGCGCCATGTCGTGGCGAGTGCTGCCGCGTCGGCTGGGTGGATGAGGATCGGGATCCCTTCGAAGGCCAGCTCCCGAGCGGCACCGGCATGGTCCGGATGACCGTGGGTGCAGACGACTCGGGCGAGCGCGGAGATCGAGCGCCCGTGACCGGCGATGACGGAGGCGATCCGCTCCGCCGACCCGGCATACCCGCAGTCGATGAGCGATAGCTCGGGTTCGAGAATGAGGTGGGCCTTGACCCGCCTGAGCTCGATCGCTTCGACGTCGCGAATTGAGCGGCCCTCCCGATCATCGGACGAGGCTACACGGACCCCCGTCCCCAGACGTCTCGCCAGGCCGATTGTGCGCCCCTCGAGCGTTGGATCGGGCGGCATCCTGGCGATCGGACTGACCGCGGCTTACTCGTCGCGCACGTCGCCCGCGTGGACGATGTTGTCGAACTGCCGCCACAGGATCGTGACGAGCAACGCTGAGCCGAAGAACCCGAACCAGAACGGGGCCGTGATCCCGTACGTCCGCGCCAGCAGGCCACCGATCGGTACTCCGATCACCATTCCGCCGACGATCGCGACGCGGTAGACCCCGCCGACGCGGCCGAGCAGCTCGTTCGGGACGGCACGTTGGCGAACGACCTCGGATGTGGTGCCCCACACGAAGGCATGAGCCCCGAACACCACCATCGTTGCCAGCGCAATCGTCGGTGATGTCGTCAGGGCAAGCACCAGATGCGTTCCGGTCTCGATGAGCAGGCCCACGCGCATGATGTCGGCCAGGGAGAAGCGCCGAACCAGCCCGCCGTAGGAGCCGATTCCGACGATCCCGCCGACTGCGATGGCGGTCGTCAGGAGACCGAACCCCACCACGTCCATGCCCAGCCGATCGCTGGCATACAGCACCAGCACTGACCATGCCGCCCCGAACGTGACGTTAAAGGTGAAGATGGTGATGGCAAGAGTTCGCATCGGCGGGTGCGCGACGAGCCAGCGGATCCCCTCAGCCATCTCGGACCGCAGGCCGGCCCGTTCGCGCAACTCGGTCCTCGTGCTAACGACGACGCGCGACACGAGGAGCGCGCCCAGCGCGAAGCAAGCGGCATTCGTCGCGAACGGCAGGGCCATGCCGACGGCGAACAGGAAGGCCCCGATCGGCGGCGTCAAGAGCTGGTTCGTCAGCACGAAAGCGCCCTGCATCCGGGAGTTGCCGATTGGGAGGTCGTCGCGGGCCACGAGACCCGGGAGCAGGGTGCTGCTGGCGGAGTCGGCGAAGGTCTCAGCGGTGCCGAGGAGGAACAGCGCGCCCAGCACCACGGCGATGTTGACGCTGTCGCTGACGATCGTGGCGGCGAGTGCAATCAGCACGAGGGAGCGAATCAGGTTCACAACGACGACCATGCGGCGTCGGTCGAACCGATCGGCGGCGGCGCCGCCCAGGACGCCGAATAACAGCACCGGCAGGTACTCGCACATCAGGGCCATCGAGACGAGCAGCGGGTCCCGCGTCTCGGAGGCGACCAGCAGCGGACCGGCTGCAAGCGCAATGCCGTCGCCGGTGTTGTTGACGATCGCCGCTGACAGGAGCCAGCGGAAGCTTCGTCCAAGCCTGGCCGGCGCGATGGTCTCCGCGATCGGAGAGAGAAGAGATCGCACCGGCCGCAGGATACCAACCGTTGCATGCCGCTACTGAGGTCGCACAATGAGGTCGTGGTCTACGACCTCGATCGGTTTCTAACTGAGCAGGCCCGCGTCTACGACGGCGTGCTCGAGGAGCTGCGGCGAGGGCACAAGACGGGCCACTGGATCTGGTTCATCTTTCCTCAGATCGCCGGGCTCGGGCATAGCGCCATGTCGCAGCGATATGCGATTTCTTCCCTCGGCGAGGCGCGAGCCTTTCTGGCCCACCCGGTGCTGGGTGCCCGGCTACACGAGTGCGCCGGGATCCTCCTCGGGCTCGAGGGTCGGACGGCCGAGGCGATCTTCGGCTCAACGGACGCAGTGAAGCTGCGGTCCTGCGTGACGCTTTTCCATCGGGCTGCGCCCGACGACCAATTGTTCTCACAGGTACTGGACCGTTTTTTCGACGGAGTCCCCGACGGGTTGACGGACCTCCGGCTCGAGTCATGAGGCAAGCCTTCGTCAACGGCGGCTGGATTTGAGGGCCGTGGCTCCAGGATGACGATCGCGGTCTCGCGTCGATCGCAAGGCAGCGTAGCGATCTAGGTCTCCGAAGGGGCCGGCCATCTGGGTCCACAACCGCGAGCGCTCGTCATCGGACGCGAACCGCGCCCATCTTGGCCAGCAACCCGGTCAGCCTCCCCGGCGCGGGGTGGCTAGCCCCGCCCTGGTTCGCCCGGTACCCGGCTGGGCGCAAGACCCGGTTGCTCCTACGGTGAGACTTGACGCGAACAGACCGCTCGGACGACCGGGTGGCAACCGCGCCACCATCGAGGAGGGACGGAGGGGCCGATGCAGGTCAATCGCCGATTTCTGTTCTGGGGCATCCTGCTGGTTGCCCTCGGCGGGGTCCTGGTCGCGGCCGACCTGGGCGCCATCGACACACCGGCGCTGACGGACGCCTTGCGCCTGTGGCCGCTCGCGATCGTCGCGATCGGGCTAAGCCTCGTGCTCCGGAGGACTCGATGGAGCCTGGCCGGCCTCATCCTGGCCGCGGCGGTCCCCGGCCTCGTGCTGGGTGCCGCGTTCGCCGTCGCGCCGCGGTTCGCGGGGAACTGCGGCGCGCGGGGTGAGGTCGCGACCGTCGCGACCACGGAAGGCACCTTCGACGGGCCGGCTACGGTAGTCGTCAGGAGCGGCTGCGGGTCGATCAACGTGACCACCGCGCCCGGCGACGCCTGGCGACTCAACGCCGGCAACACCACCGGACGAACCCCGAGGATCGACTCGTCCGCCCGGTCGCTGTCGATCGGCGCCAGCAGCGACCGCGGCCGAAACTTCCTCGACGCCGGCCGAGAGTCCTGGGATCTGACGCTTCCCACGACGGACCTCAACGAGCTGTCGATGGTCGTGACTGCCGGCCGCGGCCAGATCAACCTTCCCGGGGCTCACATCGGGCATCTCGCGGTGACGGTCAACGCAGCCGAGACCGTCGTTGACGCTTCGGCGGCATCGATCGCCGACGTGTCAGCGGTCGTCAACGTTGGGTCCCTGTCAATGACTCTGCCGGGGATCAGCGATCTGACCGGTTCGTTGCGAGTCGGTGGGGGTGAGCTCCGGATTTGTGCGCCGCCGGGACTCGGGCTGCGTGTCGTGTCCAGGGGCGTCGCCGGAGGGGTCATCGTCAACGGCGTCGATCAGCAGGAATCGAACTGGCAGAACCCCGAGTTCGCGTCGGCGACGCACCGCGCTGACCTCACCGTCCGAGCCACGTTCGGTGCAGTCGAAATCAATCCCATTGGAGGATGCTCATGAACCGCCGTCTCTACCGTTGCCGCCATAACAAGATGCTGGCCGGCGTCGCCGGGGGTGTGGCCGAGTACTTCGACCTCGACCCCAGCCTCGTGCGGATACTCTTCGTAATATCGATCTTCTTCGGCGGGGTAGGTCTGCTGTTGTATATCGGCATGGCGATCATCGTGCCGCTCGAGCCCGTCTCGGCGGACGCCTCCGGCGCGACTGACGCAGCCAGCGAGGCGACGACCGTGCCCGAAGGGCATCGTCATGCGGCCCGCGGTGACGGACCCTGGACGACGCTGGTCGGGGGCGTCCTGATCTTGTTCGGCAGCCTGGCCCTGGTTGACAGGTTCCTGCCAGCATTGGACGTCGAGCACTTCGTCGTGCCGGTCGTCATGATCGGCATCGGAGCCGTTCTGCTTGTGAGAGCCGTTCGACGGGAGCCGATGGAAACTTGATCGGCAGCATCGTCCTGGTCGCAGGACTGCTAATGATCCTGGCAGGGCTGGCGTCAGCCCGGATCCCCGGCGGGGCGACATTCGCTCGGCCGGGGATCGATCGTTCGCCGGGGGGCGGCGAAGAGACGACGGGGGGCATCTTCGCGTTCGCCCGACGAGGGAGCGACCCGATCCGGGCATTCCTGCTCTCGCCGATCCATCCCGCCACCTGGTTCGCGAACGCCGCGATCGCGCTCGGGTTGTTCGTCGGCCTCGCGTCGGCGGCGACCATCGGGACGCTCGTGTCGATCGGGTTGACAATCCTCCTGGCTGGCATCGGCATCGTCTTCATCGCACTGGCCATCGAAGGGTCGCGCCTAGTTGCCCGGATCGAGCGCTGGCGGGCGTTCGTTGGTGAACCCGTGCGGCCGGTCCCCCACCCCTACCGGCCGCTGCGGGGCGGCGTCTTGACGATCCTGCGCGCCGAATTCGCAGACGAGAGCCGCTGGCGCGATGTGCTGTACGTCGCGATCAACCTACCGCTGTCCATCATTGAGTTCTTCGTGGCGGCGATCATCTGGACGCTGGCCCTGTCACTCCTGACCATGCCGATCTGGTACGACGCCGCTGACGGTGCCTCGCTGCCCGGGATCCTCGGGCCACTATCGAGCCACGACGCCCCGATCATCGTCCTTCGCACGCTCCTCGGCGCCGCTCTGCTCCCGGTGGCGGCTTCGCTGTCGCAGGTGTTGATCGCCCTCCATCGGGCGGTCGTGGCTGGCCTCCTGTGCACTACGGAGAGTCGCGAGCTGCGGCGCCAGGTTGAGACGCTCCGGAAGAGCCGGTCGGCCGTGATCGATGTTGAAGCAAGCGAGCTGCACCGGATCGAGCGCGACCTCCATGACGGCGCCCAGCAGCGGCTCGTGATGTTGACGATCGACCTGGGCCTGGCCAGCGAGCGGATCGATACGGATCCCGCGGCCGCCAAGCAGCTGATTATCGAAGGGCAGGAGCAGGCCCGCGAGGCGCTCGCCGAGATCCGTCACCTGGTTCGCGGGGTCGCGCCGTCCATCCTGCTCGACCGAGGCCTGGTCCCGGCGCTGGCGTCCATCACGGGGCGGGGATCCGTGCCCACGGTTCTGATCAGCGACCTCCCACCGGACGAGCGGCTACCGCCCGCCACGGAGCGAACCGCGTACTTCGTCGTCACCGAGGCCCTGGCCAATGTTGCCAAGCACAGCGGCGCCCAGCAATGCGAGGTCCGCTGCAGACGTGAAGGACCGCGGCTGGTCATCGAGGTCTGGGACGACGGCGCCGGTGGCGCTCACCTGGAAACGGGAGGCGGTCTGGCGGGCCTCGCAAGCCGGATCGCCGGCGTCGACGGCACGTTCTCCGTCTCAAGCCCCGCCGGCGGCCCGACACTCGTACGGGCCGAGATTCCGCTCGCCGTGAGCAACGCCACCGCCCCGGGGACCTGGCGCGGCCCCGGATCCTAGGAGCCAAGGTAGGTCAGGACTGCGAGCACGCGGCGGTGGTCGTTCTGCGAGTCAGGGAGCGCGAGCTTGCCGAAGATGTTGCTGATGTGCTTCTCGGTCGCGCCTTCCGTGATGCTCAGGACCTTTGCGATCCCGACATTCGTGCGACCCTCCGCCATGGCGGCGAGCACCTCCCGTTCGCGAGGCGTCAGGGCAGACAGCGGATCGTCGGCGCTATTGCGAACCATGAGCTGGGCGACCACCTCGGCATCCAGCGCCGTGCCGCCGCGCGCGACCCGATGCAGGGCCTCCATGAACTCGGGGATGTCGCCGACGCGATCCTTCAGCAGGTAGCCGACGCCGCCGGCGCCGTCCGCCAGGAGCTCGGTTGCGTACTGGCGCTCGACGTACTGGCTCAGCACCAGGATCGGCGTGCCCGGAACCCGGCGCCGCGCCTCGATCGCGGCCCGGAGCCCCTCGTCGCGCTGACTCGGCGGCATCCGCACGTCGACAACGGAAACATCCGGCTGATGCTCTGCGACCGCCTCGACGAACGCGTCCCCGTCGCCGACCTTCGCGACCACGGTGCCACCCGACTCCTCGATGAGCCGGGCGATCCCTTCGCGAATGAGCACGGAATCCTCGGCGATGACGACGCGGAGCGGGGCGGCGGCAGTCGTCACGAGTCCGGTGTGACGATGACCTTGCCCCGGGCATGGCCCTCGTCGACCCAGCGGAGCGCATCGACGACCTGGCTCAGCGGGAATCGCCGATCGATGACCGGCCTGAGCTTGCCGGCGGCGATCAATTCCTTCAGGGTCGCCACGTCATCCGGGTTGAACGGCTTCCACCAGAGCATGAGGCCCGTCCATTTGTCGCTGGCGAGCGAGACGAGTGGCCCGACGACTATTCCCGCCAGGAGCGGGAGCGTCGAGCCGCCGAGGGCGACGTAGACGCCCTTCGGCCGAAGCGCGCGCCGGACCTGGAGGATCGGGTTGTGGGAGTCGGTGTCGAGGATCCAGTCATAGCGCTCACCGGTCTTGGTGTAGTCGACCTTCTTGTAGTCGATGACGTGGTCGGCTCCGAGTGACTGGACGAACTCCACCTTTTCGGTGCTGGAGATGCCGGTCACTTCCGCACCCATCGACTTGGCGATCTGGACGGCGAACGGGCCGACGTTGCCCGAGGCCCCCACGACCAGCACCTTGGCGCCGGGCTGGATCGTTCGGCCGTTGCGACGGCGAAGCCCCTGGAGCGCGAGGATCGCCGAGTGCGGCAGGGTTGCCGCTTCCTCGAAGGTCATGCCGGCGGGCATGGAAGCGAACGCCTTCTCCGGCGCACATGCGAACTCGGCGAAGGCGCCCTGCCCGGAAGTGAACAGGTCGGCGAATACCTCGTCCCCTGGCCGGATTCGGGTGACAGCGGGCCCGACCGCTTCGACGACGCCGGCAACATCGATTCCCATGCGTTGGTTCCTCGGCGCGCGCAGGCCGATGAACGGCCGAACGAAGCCCGGCCGCGGGCCCAGGCCGTCCAGGTCGGCCCGGTTGACGGACGCGGCTCGGACGCGGACCAGCACCTGGTCCTCCGAGGGCACGGGACGATCGACGTCCACCAGCCGAACGACGTCGGGCGATCCGTACCGTTCCTGGATTGCTGCCTTCATCGCTCCACCTCGTGATGGGCGCGCAACCTCTGCCCTGGGCCGAGAGTAACGCGGCAGACGTCAAGCCGGTCGTGGCTCCTGTACTGCCACTGGTCCAACACCGCTTCGCCCGCGAGGAACCGACGGATGTTCGCGGTCGACCGCGCGACGACGCCGTCCATGCTGTTCCGACTGCCTCCTCCCAGGTGTGGCGTGACGACGACTTCCGGGACATCCGCGAACGGGTTCGACCCGTCGGTCTCGTGCTCGAGGACATCGAGTCCTGCGCCCGCCAGGTGGCCGCTCGCGACAGCGCTCCGAAGAGCCATCTCGTCGACGAGGCCGCCTCGTCCCGCGTTGATGAGGTAGGAACCGCTTGGCATCGTGGCGATCTCGGCCCGTCCGATGAGGTGATGCGTCTCGGGTGTGAGCGGGACGTGAAGGGTGAGGATATTCGAGCGCCGCAGAACGTCCTCGAACGGCAGCCATTCGACGCCGAACCGCGCCTCGACCTCCGGCATGGAACGATGAGAGTGATAGACGATCCGGGCTCCGAACGGAACGAGTCGCTCGGCCACAGCCTGTCCGATGTGGCCCATGCCGATGATCCCGACAGTTGCGTCGGCCAGATCGTCGATCCCGCGCGAAATGATCTCCCCTGGTACGAACCGCCCGGCCCGCGTCGCCTGGTCGCTGGCGGGCAATCGCTTGATGAGCGCCAGCATCAGCATGATCGCGTGCTCCGCGGCGCCGGTCCGATTGACTCCCGGGTTGTAGGCTGCGACGACGCCCGCCTCCGCAAGGGCTGATCGATCGAGAGGGTCTGTGCCCGCGCCGATCATCTGGACGAATTGGACGGCCGGCGCCATCGCCAACGTTGCCGCATCGATGGGACGTCGGGCGTTGACGAGTACCGTCGCATCGGCGGCGAGGCGGCGGAATTCCTCGTCTGAGAAGTCCGCAACCGCCATCACGTTGACGTCGTCGGGGAGTGCGCTGGCGAACCGATCCGCCAGCGCCGCCAGCGCGGGATCGACGAGAAGGACCTTAACCATTCAGGAACCCCTTCACCCACACAGCCTGCGTCGTCAGGTTCATGATCGTGTTGTAGAAATGGCCATCCTCGTCGTGCATCGGCTCAATCTAGCGAACGGGCCGCGCCGATGAGTTTCCGGACGCCACGCAGTCCAAACTGACGATGGTCATGAAACGCGATGTCGAGCTCCGCGACGGGCGGCGGCTCATCGTCCATGCCGCAGACCGGCCAGGTGCGTCCGACGAGCTCACGCTGGTCTGGCACCACGGCTCACCGCAAACGGGCGCGCTCCTGGAACCGCTCGTCGCCGCAGCGGCCACCCGCAACATCCGATTCGTGTCGTACGCGCGACCCAGCTACGCCGGCTCCAGCCCGAATCGCGGCCGCGACGTCGGATCCGCGGCCGCCGACGTCGCGCAGGTTGCGCACGCGCTTGGTGTGGACCGCTTCGCCGTGATGGGCGCCTCTGGTGGCGGGCCGCACGCGCTCGCCTGCGCAGCGCTCCTGCCGGATCGGGTGATCGGGGCCGTCTGTCTGGCGAGCCCGGCGCCTCACACGGACAGCTTCGATTGGTACGCCGGCATGGCATCGCCGGGGGCCTTGCGAGCGGCCGCCACCGGGCGCGAGGCGCGCGAGCGTTTCGCGGCAACGGACGAGTTCGACCCGAAGAGCTTCACGCCGGCCGACTGGACGGCGTTGGCGGGCACCTGGGCGTCGCTCGGTCGGGATGCGGAGCAGGCCGGCAACGCAGGACCGGAAGGCCTGATCGACGACGACCTTGCCTTTGCCGCGCCGTGGGGCTTCGCCGTCAGCTGAGATCAGCGTGCCGGTCCTCCTCGTCCATGGCGGTATGGACCGTGTCGTTCCGCGGACCCACGCCGACGCGTTGCTGCGGGCGATCCCTACTTCCGAGCTGTGGCTGCGACCGCGCGACGGCCACGTCTCGGTCCTCGACGCATGCCCCGTCGGGATGGACTGGCTGCGCGATCTCCCTGGAATGTGAGGAGGAAACACGAATGGCCCGAGTCGTCGTGAATAACAGCCTGACTCTCGACGGAGTGATGCAGGCTCCGGGCCGGCCGGACGAGGACCGGCGCGGCGGCTTCGAACACGGTGGCTGGGCGCAGCCCTACTTCGATCCCGTCATGGCCGAGGCCGCCGGCGAAGGCATGGCCAGTGGCGCCGCGATGCTGTTCGGGCGGCGGACGTATGAGGACTTCGCCAAGGTCTGGCCCAACATGCCTGACGACAACCCGTTCACCGCCGTGCTCAACGACTCGACAAAGTACGTGGCGTCAAGGACTCTCGAGGAGCCCCTGTCGTGGAACAACTCCCGGCTTCTTGCCGGCGACGCAGCGGACGCCGTCGCCGCGCTCAAGGAGGAGCCCGGCAAGGACATGGTCGTTCTCGGTAGCGGCGAGCTGATCCAGTCGCTCATGCGGCGAAATCTTGTCGACGAGTACCGTCTCCTGATCCATCCGCTCATCCTGGGCTCCGGCCGACGCCTCTTTGTCGACGGCGGTCCTCTGGCCAGGCTTCGGCTCGTCGACACGAAGACCACGACGACCGGGGTCGTGATCGCGACCTACCAGCCCGCCTGAACCGATCGCCGGGGAACGGTCGGCTACGCCGGAACGCCCTCGTACGCTTCGCGGAGCTTCGCGACATCGAGCTTGGACATCTTCAGCATCGCTTCCATCGCTCGCCTTGCGCCATCGGGGTCAGGTCCCTCGAGCAATTCCGGCAACTGCCTGGGAACGACCTGCCACGAGAGTCCGAACCGGTCCTTCAGCCAGCCGCACTGGCTCGGCTCGCCGCCGCCGTCGATCAGCGCGTCCCAATACCGATCGACCTCTGCCTGGTCCGCGCAGTCGATCGAGAAGGACACCGCTTCCGTGAACTGGAACTCGGGACCGCCATTCAAGGCGATGAACTTCTGACCCGAAAGCGTGAAGTCGACCGTTAGCACTGCCCCCTCGGGCGTGCTGGGATTGTCGGCAGGCGAGCGATTGACCTTGTCGATCCGACTGTCGGGGAACAGTGAGGTGTAGAGCGCTGCCGCCTCCTCCGCTTTGCCGTCGAACCAGAGACAGGGTGTGATCTTGGACATCGTCAGTCCGTCCTTCCCGCGGTGTTGTCCGATGAGCGCCAAGCCTACCGACACGAGTGGAATCGCGTCGCGCCGGGTGGGCGAGCACCCTCTGAGGTCGGGGGAGGGTTTGGGCCGTACCCGTCGGCGAGGACGGGGGTGGTCAGTCGCCGGGGAAGCGACCAACCACCGTCTACCGTCCCGATGATGTCCGAGGCGCGTCCTACGCTCGAGACGATCTCACGAACGGCTGCATCCCTTCGAGGAAAAAGTTCCGCTACGCCGGATGCCGTCCCACGAAGACGACGGCGCTGTCGACGGCAGTCGCCGGGCGACCCGTGTAGGGCCCTTCGATCGTAACGTCTTCGAAGCCCGCGTTCTCGAGCATCAGCAGGAGCTCTTGAGCGAAGTAGAGATTCTCCTGGAGGAGGCTTGTCTCCTCGTCGACTACCTGGCCGTCGCGGCGGAGGATCGCCCGCATTTCTAGCGTGCGGCGCTGCAGGAATGGGTCGAGGTCGACAGCGCGGCTGATCAATTCGATCTCGTCGCCGTTCGCGGCGGCGCGGCGATCGCCCTCTGACGGCCACGGCCGCGGGTAGTCGGCTCGATGCTCCGGCAGCCAGCGGGCCCATGCCGCGGCATCGATGTCGTCGTACGGGTAGTAGTGGTTGAACACGATGCCGCCGCCGGGCTCCAGGTGCTCGAGGACGCGCTGGAGCGCCAGCCGATCGTGTTCACGGTGCCCGCCCAGTCCAAACGAATCGCAGCAGTAGATCGTGCGGTATCGTCGCGGCAGGTCGAGTTCATGCATGGCGGTGGCGTGAAGGACTGGCGAGAGGTTCAGCGCGGCTGCCGCCTCGCCGGCCCGAGCGAGCATGTCGGGCGAGAGGTCGGCGCCCTCGACATCGAGACCGGCCGCGAGCAACGGAATCAGCAGTCGACCGGCCCCGCAGGCGAGATCCAGCGCCGGCTCGCCGAACCGCTCGATAGCCCCCCGGAAGTACGCGAGCTCCGCGTCACCAGCCGTGTTGAACTCGGCCCACCAGCGTGCGACAAGGCCGTAGTGCCAGGTCTGCGGACCCGCCTCATCGCCGGTCACAGCAACGTCGCGGTCATGCCGACATCGTCTCACGGGAGCGACGAGCTTCTCATCCAGTCTGACCGAGCGGCGTTCCGTGACAGAATTGCGGCATGCCCCTCACCGGAGAGTACGAGCCATCCACCGCCGGTTGGGCCCGCAAGCAGGCCGAGCGCTTCGAGGCCTCCAACGGCACCCAGGCGGCTGACCTTCGAGGCCGTCCGATCATCGTGCTGACCTCGGTCGGCGCGAAGTCCGGCAAGCTCCGGAAGACGGCCCTCATGCGAGTCGAGCACGACGGCGTCTATGCGGTCGTCGCATCGCTCGGCGGCGCCGCCAAGAGTCCTGTCTGGTACCACAACCTCAAGGCCAATCCCCACGTCGAGCTCCAGGACGGCCCGACGAAACGCGACTACACGGCGCGGGAGGTCACGGGCAAGGAGAAGGCCGCGTGGTGGGAGCGAGCAGTCGAGGCGTGGCCGGACTACGCGACGTACCAGACCAAGACGAAACGGCAGATCCCGGTGTTCGTGCTCGATCCGATCGACTGAGGGTGACCGATGGCACGAACGCGGATGACGTTCCTCAAGCCGTTCACCACGCGCATCTTCAACCCGATCTCCCGACACGTCGCCGGCTGGCTGCCCCTCTTCGGCATCCTCTCGTACGTCGGCCGGAAGAGCGGTCGCATGTACCACACGCCCCTCAACGTCTTCAAGCGCGGCGACGGGTATGTCTTCGCACTGACGTACGGGTCCGAGGTCGACTGGGTCAAGAACGTCCTGGCGGCCCGCGAGGCCGACCTGCGGACGCGCGGGCGCGACCTCCACCTCGTCGAGCCCGAGCTGTTCATTGACCCGACGCGGCGCCTCATGCCACTACCGGTCCGGATCGTCCTGCGCCTGAACAACGTCAATGAGTTCCTGCGGATGCGCCAATCCCCGCCAGAGCGCTAGCTCGCGAGGCAAGGGTCACGGTTCGGAAGTCATCGAGCTCACTCAACGATTGGTCCTCCCTTTAGGTTTCAGCGGCGATTCTCGGCAGGCGTTCGTCCAGGTATTTCACCAGCGGCCACGCGCCGGAGGACGAGTTCGAGATGACCGCGTACATCAGTCCCGACGGCCGGTCGTAGGCAGTGCGACACGAGACGCCGGCATCCATGCCCTCGAGCATGACGGTGTCGCGATCGGATCGGAGCCAGAAGCCGAGTCCGTAGCGGTGGCGACCGTCTGGAGTCGCGTTGCGTGCCTCGACCAACCGCTCGACGACCGGCATCGGCAGGATCTGGCCGGCGAAGAGCGCCTCCCACAGCGCCTCGAGATCGTGGAGCGTCGAGTAGGCGCCGCCGTCGCCGGCGCCGCGCACCGGCAGGTGCAGAACGTTCGTGCGCCCATCCGCCAGGTAGCCAAGCGCCGCACCCGCTGGGAGTCGATCGGACCGCTCGAAGGCCGTGCCGGCCATGGCCGCCGGATCGAGCACCCGTTCCTGGACGAGGTCGTAGTAGCTCCGCCCGGCCGCGATCTCGACGGCGATTGAAAGCATCACGTAGCCGCCGTTGTTGTACGCAAACCTGCTGCCGGGCGGTGTTCGCTGCGGATGCCCGTCGAGGAGCGGCAGATAATCCGCGGGCGCGGCGAGTTGGTGTACCGGGAGGCCCATGATGTAGTCGTCGACGTCGCCGAGTTGATCCTCGTCGAGGTAGTCGCCCACTCCCGACGTGTGCCCGAGCAGGTGCTCGATCGTAACGGCCGCGTCGACGAGCGGCAGGGCGTCCGGGAGCAGGCTCCGCAGGGTCGTGTCGCTGCGGAGCTTGCCCGATTCGATCAGCGAGGCGACCGTCAGCGCGGTCAGGCCCTTGGTCGCGCTCGCGGTGGCGAACCGCGTGTCCAGCATGTTCGGCCGCCCGTTCGCCCGATCGGCATAGCCGCGGGCCAGTTCGACCATGCGCTCACCAGCCCGCCGCACCGAGAGCACGCCGGAGAAGTCCTCGGCATCTGCCAGCGCCTCCAGGTCGGCCCGAAGGCTCACGCTGCGGCGGGCTCCGAGCGACGAAGGTATTGCCCGGTGAGCGACTCCTTGGCGCCGAGGAGCTCAGTCGGCGTTCCCGTGAAGACGACCTGCCCGCCCTTCGTGCCGCCTTCCGGCCCCAGGTCGATGACCCAGTCGGCGTTTCGGATCACGTCGAGGTTGTGCTCGATGACGATCACGCTGTTGCCCGCCTCGACGAGTCGGTCGAGCATCTCGAGGAGATGACCCGTGTCGGACATGTGCAGCCCGGTGGTCGGTTCGTCGAGGACGTAGATGTTGCCCTTGCGGTGGAGTTCACTGGCGAGCTTGATCCGCTGACACTCGCCGCCGGACAGCGTGCTCAGCGGCTGGCCGAGAGTCAGGTAGTCGAGCCCGACGTCGCTCATCGCCTGGAGCTTGCGCACGATCTCCCGCTCCGTGAATGACTCGAGTGCCTGGGCCACGGTCAGGGCGAGAACCTCGCTCACGTTCCGGCCGGCTAGGGTGTAGGCGAGAACGTCATCCTTGAAGCGGCGCCCCTCGCAGATCTCGCATGGAGTCTTGACCCCGCCGAGGAACGACAGCTCCGTATAGATCACCCCTGAGCCCTTGCAGTTCTCACAGGCTCCCTTGGAGTTGAAGCTGAACAGGCCGGCGTCGACCTTGTTGGCCGCGGCGAAGGCCTTGCGGATGTCGTCCATGACCCCGGTGTAGGTCGCCGGGTTCGAACGCGTGGTCGTCCCCACCGCAGATTGATCGATGACGATCGCCTCGGGGTGGTCGGGCAGGAAAACCTCATCGATGAGTGAGCTCTTGCCGGAACCCGCGACGCCGGTAATCAGCGTCAGGACCGCCGTCGGGATGTCGACATCGACGTTCTTGAGGTTGTTTGCCCGCGCGTTGCGGATCGGCAGCCAGCCGGTTGGGCTCCGGACGTCCCCCTTGATCGGAAGGGACCGGTCGAGATACCTGCCGGTGAGGGTGTCAGCCCGCCGCAGGTCCGCGAAGGAACCCTCGAACACGATTTCGCCGCCGGCCGAGCCGGCACGGGGCCCCATGTCGATCACGTGGTCCGCGACCTTCATGACGTCCGGGTCATGCTCGACGACGATCACCGTGTTGCCCTTGTCGCGGAGCTTCTGGAGCAGCTCAGTGAGGCGATGCACGTCCCGCGGGTGGAGGCCGATGCTCGGCTCGTCGAGGATGTACATCACGTCGATCAGGCTGCTGGTCAGGTGCTTCACAGTCTTGACCCGCTGCGATTCGCCTCCGGAGAGCGTGTCCGTCTCTCGGTCGAGGCTCAAGTAGTCGAGCCCGATGTCGACCAGGTGCCCCAGGCGCTCGACCAGTGTTGCCACGATCGGTGCGGCGACCGGGTCGTCGATCGCCCGGACGACCGGGATCAGCTCGCCGACCTCCATTGCGGCGAGCTCGGCGATGTTGTAGCCGTCGATCCGCGAACCGAGGGCAGCCTGACTCAGGCGCGCGCCCTTGCAGAGTGGGCACGGGCGCTCGCGGAGGTACGGCATGACCGCTTTCTGGGTCCGCTCCGACAGCGTCTTGATGTCGCGCCGGACGTAGTAGGCGTCGATCTTCTCGATCACGCCGAGGTATGTGGCGTTCATCGTCTTGTCGCCGATCGCGAGCTTGTACTTGCGGTCCTTGCCGTGCAGCAGGAGGTCCATCTCCTCGGGCGTGTAGTCGGCCACCTTCTTGTCGTTGTCGAAGAAGCCGGACGCGGCATAGGCGCCGATCTCCCAGCCAGTCCAGAACGGGACCTGGATCGCGCCCTCGTTGAGCGACTTCGAGTGATCGACGAAGTCATCGGAGGCGATCCCGACCTTCCGGCCGAGGCCGTTGCACTCCGGGCACATCCCCTCGGGGTCGTTGAACGAGAAGGCGTTCGAGTAGCCGACGTGCGGCTTGCCGAGCCGCGAGAACAGCAGCCTCAGGGCGGTGAAGATGTCAGTGACCGTGCCGACGGTCGAGTGCGAACCGCCGCCGAGGCGCTTCTGGTCGACGATGACCGCCATGCTCAGGTTCTCGATAGCGTCGGCCTCGGGCTGCGGATAGCGCGGCAGGAAGCTGCGGATGAACATGCTGAAGTTCTCGTACAGCTGCCGCTGCGCCTCCGTCGCGATCGTGTCGAACACGACCGAGGACTTCCCGGAGCCGGAGACGCCCGTGAAGATCGTGATCTGGCGCTTCGGGATGCGGAGCGAGATGTCCTTGAGGTTGTTCTCGCGGGCGCCCCGAATCTCGATGAACTCGGTCACAGGTCCCTCCCGTGGTCAGTCAAATCATCCCTGATCCATAACCAGGAAGCCGACCTAGCCCTGCTGAGCGATCTGGATCAGGTTGCCGCAGCTGTCGTCGAAGACGGCTGTGGTCACGGGGCCCATCTCCAAAGGCTCCTGAGTGAACCGCACACCGCGATCTCGCAAGCGGCTGAACTCGGCCTTGACGTCGTCCACGCCGAATGACGTGAACGGAATGCCGTCCGCGACAAGCGCCTCCTTGAAGGGACCCGCCGCCGGGTGCTCGTCGGGCTCCAGGAGCAGCTCGGTCCCGTCGGGATCCTGCGGCGAAACGACGGTGAGCCACCGTGCCTCACCCATCGGGATGTCCGTCTTCTTCACGAATCCGAGGACGCCCGTATAGAACTGAAGGGCCTTCTCCTGGTCGTCCACCAGAACACTTGTAACGACAATCCTCATTCCGATCTCCTCTCGTCTGTGCTTGGCCACCGCTCACTGATCTCGCGCAGTGGCGTCGTGTCCAGATAGTGAAATTTGTAGCGGCCGTCCCGCCGCGTATGGACCAGCCCGGCGGCCTCCAGGGCGTCGAGATGCTGCGAAATCGCCTGGCGCGTCGACCCCAGTCCGTGCCTCGACATCAGGCGGACGCAGAGCTCGAACAGTGTCTGGCCGTTCCGTTCCTGTAACTCATCGAGGATCGTGCGTCGGGTCGGGTCAGCAAGGGCCCTGAATACGTCGCCCATGCCGGCATGATAGGCAAGGCTGCACTTGCCTGTCAATCGTCCACGAAACCGGCGTCATTTGGACTGACTCGCCGTCCCGACGCACGTCCAAGAACCGTTGGAGGCGGCGTCGGGCGGGCAGCCGGGGCGGTTTCCGCGTCGAACAGCGTGGAGTGGCATGCTGAACGGTGATGAAGCGCATGAGCATCGTGGTCGCTGTTGTGCTCGTGTTTGTGGGGTGCGCAACAAGCAGGGCCGGCATGACCGGGTCGGCAGCAACCGCGGCCTCTGCGCCGCTGGCCCCCTCTGCGCCGCTGGCCCCCTCTGCGTCTCCGAGGCACGTGACCGTGGTGGGCTCCCCCACGCTGGGGCAGATGATCGGCCAGAAGCTGATGGTCCGGATGCAAGGCGCGACCCCAAGCGCCGACCTGCTCGGTCGCATCGGCCGCGGGGAAGTCGGCGGCGTGATTCTCTTCGGCGAGAACATCTCGACGGCGAACGCGTTGGTGTCGCTCACAAAGAAGCTCCACGCTGCCGCTACGGCGGGCAGCCAGCCGCCGCTCCTGATCGCGGTGGACCAGGAGGGCGGGCCGATCAAGCGGATCCCGTGGGCACCGCCGACGATGTCGCCGCCCGAGATGGGCCGGTCGGGAAGTGCGTCGGTCGCCCGCTCGCAGGGCGCAAGTACCGGGGTCGCTCTCCACGACCTCGGCATCGACATCGACCTGGCACCGGTCGCCGACGTCCCTGTTTCGACGGACTCGTTCATGTACAAGGCCGGTCGAACCTTCTCATTCGACGCGTCGACAACCGCCAGCCTGGCCGACGCGTTCGCATCCGGGCTCGAATCGAAAGGCGTCCTGCCAGCGATGAAGCACTTCCCGGGGCTCGGCTACGCGACGCTGAACACCGACTCCCACGTCGTGACGATTAACGCGTCGATGACAGCCCTGGCCCCCGGCCTGCTCCCCTACCGGACGTCCATCGGCCATCACATCCCGATGATCATGCTGTCAAACGCCACGTACTCCGCTTACGACACGGCCAACGCGGCGGGATGGTCGAAAGCAATCGCCACGACGCTCCTGCGAGAGGACCTCGGCTTCACCGGTGTTTCGATCACCAATTCCCTGGACGGAACAGCGAAGGCCCGGGGGTTGTCGAGCGGCTCCCTTGCCCTCAGCGCGGCGAAGGGAGGCATAGACATGATCCTGGTAACGGGCTCGGAGGCAACGACGAGTGCCGTGTACAGGACGCTCCTCGACAACGCGCTGAAGGGTGCCATCCCGCGGGCAACGCTGCGCGCGTCGTACGACCGGATCCTCGCCCTCAAGTCCGGCCACTAACGCTTCGACCGCACCCGCGGCGCGACGTTACACGGTCAGGCGTTATCTTGGCGGTCTCGCAGCGGCGTGTCTGGAGGGAGTCATGCGTCCGATCGCGCGCACCTTTCACCTTTTCGTCTCCTGGCTGTTCGTCGCCGGCCTCGTCGCGCAGGTGTTCCTGGCAGGTCTCGGGATCTTCAGCAGCGCGGCGTCATTCGCAACCCATCGCGACGTCGGCTATTCGCTGTCGCTGATCCCGATCGTCCTCCTCGTCGCCGGACTGCTGGGCGGCCTCGGTCGTCGGCTGGCCCTGCTCGCGGCGCTCGAGTTCGTGCTCTTCATCCTCCAATCGGTCTTCGTCGCCATGCGGGCGTCGGCTCCGACGGTGGCGGCGCTCCACCCGCTGAATGGCTTCCTCATCCTCCTGCTCGCCATCGTCATCGCCCGCGAGTCCTGGCTGGCGCGGGCGGCCGCGTCAGCGACAGCGCCGCCAACGAGCGAGGCGTGACGTGGACCGGCAGGCGTGGCTGACCGAGCGTCGAACGGCCGTCCAGGCCCAGTACGACGAAGAAGCGCCCAGCTATGACGATGAGGAGTCCGCATACCCCGTTCCACTGCACGCGGCGTTCGTCGAACGGCTGCTGGCAACGTGTCCGCCCGGCGGTCGCGTGCTCGACGCGCCGTGCGGCACCGGCAAGTACTTCGCCCAGGTTGCCGCGTCCGGTCGGCACGTGGTCGGGGTTGACCAGTCAGCTGGAATGCTCGCCCAGGCTGAGACCAAGGGGATCGCGGAATCACTCGAGCAGATCGGCCTCCAGGAGCTGCCGTTCAATGCCGAGTTCGATGGGGCGATGACGATCGACGGGCTGGAGAACGTGCCGCCTGAGGATTGGCCGCTCGTCCTCGCGAACCTGCGGCGGGCGCTCCGACCGGGGGCACACCTCTACCTGACGGTCGAGGAGGCTGATGACGCGGAGGTCGCGGAAGCGTTCGAGAAGCAGTCGGCCCAGGGATTACCGGTCGTGCGCGGCGAAGTGATCGAGGGCGATACCGCGGGCTATCACTACTATCCCGGACGCGAACGGGTCCTCGGGTGGCTCGCCGATGCCGGATTCAACCTCGTCGAGGAGGACTTCGACCAGCAGGAAGGCTGGGGCTACCGGCACCTGTTGACGCGGACTGGTTAGCCCGTCAGGTCAGGCCCAATCGGTCCACAAGCGGGGCCAGTGCTCGAAGCCACAACGCGAGGGTCAGGCCGCACGCCGCGATGGCCAGGCTGATCGCAAGGACACCTTCCACGCGAAGGCGCATGTGCCGACGACGTGCGCCACGGCCCTCGAATGGGTCGCGCGGAGTTCCAATTCGTCCCAGCATGGCGGTCCTCCAGCTTGTGGCGGTCGGTCGCGACCTCGGGCCGCTATCGTCCTCCTCGGCGGGTCCCGTTGACCAGCCGGACCTTAGGACCAAGGGCGGTCTGGTCCGAATCAGCGACGAGCCGAGAGGTCCCAAACCTCCCCCCGCGCGCTTCAACGGCTCACTTGCACTCGGTGCGATGATCCGCCCATGGCCGAGTACGGAAATGGCGTTGGCCAATCGACGGGTGGCGGCGGCACGCAGGGCGGGCAGACGGTCGATGCGGGCGCCGCGATCGGCCAGATGATCACTGATGCCGTCGACACCGTCTCCGCGCTGCCGCCGACGACTCTGTTGCTGGGGCTCGTCGTTCTGATCGTCGGATTCCTGATCCTGAAGCGCGCGTTCTGAGCTAGACGGCGAGCGACTGGAGGTAGCGGAAGGCCCGGGCGATATCGGAAAGCGGGTCGCGAGGCTCGTCCTGCTCGGCGATGTACCACTCGACGCCGGCGGATCGAGCCGCCTCGACGATCGCTGGGAACGGCAGGATCCCCTCCCCCGCCGGGGCATCGTGTGGCTCAGGTCCCGGCTCGCGGTCCTTCATATGGAGAAGCCGCACGCGGCCGGCGGCGGCGTCGATCTCGACCACCGGATCCCGGCCACCGACGGCGACCCAGTAGACGTCCATCTCGAGGTCAACCTCGGGCGGCAGCTCGGCGAGCAGGATGTCCCAGATCGTCGTCCCGCCGAGCGGCGCGAACTCGAAGTTGTGGTTGTGGTAGCCGAGGCGAATGTCGCGTTCGGCCAGTCGGCGAGCGAATCCACCGAGCGCCGCGGCGAAGCGACGGACGTCGTCGACGGTCTGCCGGTCCGCCTCGGGCATCCACGGCACGATGGCCCTCGGGCACCCGACCTCGGTCAGCCGATCGGCCACCGCGTTCGCATCGTCGCGCAGGGCTTCGATGCCCTCGTGCGCGGCCACGACCCGCAGCCCCGCCTCGTCAAGAAGCCGCGGCAGCTCGCCCGGGCCAGTCGCGGGTAATCCAGCGAGCTCGACCGCCTGGTAGCCGGCCGCCGCGACGGCTCGCAGCGTTCCCGCCAAGTCGTCCGCCGCGAGCCGGCGAACGCGTGTAGAGCTGGAGAGCGATCTGATCGTGTTGCATCCGGTGACGATAGGTCATCCGACGCCGCGGCGATGTCGTAGCCTCCACCCATGACACAGCTTGGTATCGGAATCGTCGGAACCGGCAACATCGCCGGGGGATATGCGCGGGACGCCCTCACCCACCCGGAGATCCGTCTCGTCGCCGCCACGGACCTGGATCCGATCAGAGCGGCGGCCTTTGCCAAGGAGCATGGCTGCCGAGCCCACGCTTCGCTCGACGACCTCCTCGCCGATGACACAGTGGACATCGTCGTCAATCTGACCGTTCATCACGCTCATTACGACGTCACCAAGCAGGCCCTCGAGGCCGGCCGCCACGTCTACAGCGAGAAGCCTCTCGCCCTCAATTCGAGGGAGGCGCGCGAGCTCGTCGAGCTCGCCGACAGCACAAGAGCTCCGCCTGGGCTGTTCGCCGTCGACGTTCCTCGGCGAAGCGCAGCAGACGGCCGCGGCGCTGGTCCGAAGCGGGCGCCTGGGACATGTCCGGGCGGTCTATGCGGAGGTGAACTGGGGCCGGATCGAGACATGGCACCCTGCGCCGGCTCCGTTCTTCGACGTCGGCGCGCTGGTCGATGTCGGGGTCTACCCGCTGACCCTCGTAACGACGATGCTCGGGCCGGCACGCTCGGTCCGGGCGTGGGGCTGGGACCTGATGCCGGATCGCCACACCATCGACGGGACGCCGTTCCGGATCGGCAGCCCGGACCTGATCGTGGCGGCCATCGAGCTCGAGGGTGACGCGGTGTTGCGGCTCACGACGAGCTTCTATGTCGGGCGCCCGGCGGCCCAGACTGGCAGCCTCGAGTTCCACGGCGACGACGCCTCGTTGGCCCTCGGCAGCTTCCAGGACTTCGACGCCAAGGTCCAGATCGGCGCCTACGGCAAGAGCTACAAACCCGTCGCCCTCGTACGTCCTGGGTATCGCGGCACGGCGTGGGCACGCGGCGTGGCAGAGATGGCAAGCGCGATCGCCGAGGGCCGCCCCCACCGGGCGAGCGCCGAGCAGGCCGCCCACGTGGTCGACATCATCGAGGCGGTAGGGCTATCGAGAGCGGATGGCGGACGGCCGATCGAGGTCGCGTCGACGTTCGACGCGCCGCCGCTGATGCCTTGGGCTCAAGACTGAGGGTCAGGCGTTCTCCGAACCCTCGGCATCACCTTCGCCGTCGTCCTCGGCCAACGGCTGCGCCATGACAGTCTTGCTCAGGTGGCTCGCCTCAACGACCGTCGGCCGGCCGTCGCGTTCCTTCCAGCGAGTCTGGATCTGGACCTCCTCCGTCTCGCCGACAAGCCGGAGGATGACGTTGTAGCCCGACCCGCCGTGCTGCACCGACTCGACAGTCGCCTCGCTCGACGGCAGCGGCAGGAGCGCGATCACCTCGCCCAGGTTCCGTCGAAGCTCATTGCTGAAGTCCTGGGTCGCCCGGTCGATGTCTCCGGCAACGAGCGCGTCGCAGACGGCCCGGGCGTGTTCGCGTACGGCTTGTTCGTCCATCGCCCTACTCTACCGAACGCCACGATCAAGTTTCAGCCGCGTCGGCCACTGAGGGTCGCGGTCTGATCACGCTCTGATCGCGCTCGCCTTCCTCATGCCGAGGTAATGATCTCGCTGCTCCTTGTCGAAGTGCTCCATGGCACTGCGCAGCGCGGTCCGGGGCATGGTCGCAGCATGCGTATCAAGGAAGCGCAGGAGCCGCTCGCGATCGTGCCTTCCGGCCTCTCGAAGCGCCCAGCCGGCAGCCTTGTGGATCAGGTCCTGGTCGTCGTTCAGCAAGAGCTCGGCGATCCTGAACGCGTCGTCCACCTCGCCGCGACGGATGAACGCCATCGTGCTGAGGATCGCCGTGCGGCGCTCCCAGATGTTCGATGAGCGGGCAAGGTCGTAGAGCACGTCGCGCGGCTTGTCGACCAGGTAGCGCCCGACCACGTCCCAGGCACCCAGGTCGACGAGATCCCAGTTGTTGATCCGATCCATGCTCCGCAGGTACAGGTCGAAGAGCTCCTTGCGGCGGTGATCGGTCGCCTTCTTGCCCTTTGCCTGGTTGGCCATGATCTTGACGCCGCCAGCTCGAACCTCGTGGATCGGACTCGCGAGGAGCCGCTCGATCTCGCTCAGCGGCATCTCCTTGAACTCGTCGCTGAGTTCGAAGACCTGCCCCATCCGGACGCCCATGAAGGCGTCGCCCTCGCCGTACTCCCCTTCGCCCGACTTGAAGTAGCGCTGGATCTTCGCGAGCTCGACGTCGGACTGGTGGCGTTCCAGCCGATTGATGTACTCAGCCGCGGTGAGGGTCGCTGGCATCCGGCGGCTAGCGGCTCGCTGGGGCTTCCTGCAAGACCCAGCCGTTGCCGTCGGGGTCGTTGAAGTGGACGAACGAGTTCCAGTCGCCGCCCTTCCCGTCGGCCCAGCCGCCACCGTCGAAGTGGCGGACGGGGTGCACTCCACGCCGCGCTCGACGAGCTCGGCCCTCGCCGCCTCGATGTCGGCGACGACGATCTGCACGCCCTGGAGCGAGCCCGGCGCCGAGTCGAACTCCATCGTCCCGACCATGATCGAGCAGCCCGAGCCCGGCGGCGTCAGCTGAACCAGCCGGGTCGTCTCGTTGGGTTGATGGTCGAGGTCGACGACGAACCCGCACTGTTCGCTGTAGAACCGCTTCGCCCGTTCGATGTCGGACACGGGCACCGGGATGAGCTCGATCTTCCAGTCCATGAACGCTCCCTCTGTCCCCTGGAGTTAGCTACTTCTGCTGGATCGCCCAGTCGTTACCGTCCGGGTCCTTGAAGAAGGCGAAGGAGTTGTAGGGGCCGCCCGGCCCGTCCTGCCACTCGCCGTTGTCGATGTGCCGGACAGGCGTGATGTCCACGCCGCGCCCCGCGAGCTCGGCCCGCGCGACAGTGATGTCGGGGACGGACAGTTGAAGGCTGGGCCGGAAGCCGCCGGCCGTTTCGGCCACGATGATCGGGCCGATCGTGACTGAGCACGTGGAGCCGGGCGGTGTCATTTGAACCACCCGGAAATTGGGCGCAGGGGTCGAGTCCGCGTCGACGGCGAAACCGCACTGGTCGCTGTAGAAGGCTTTCGCGCGGTCGACATCGCTGACCGGGACGACCACCACTTCGAGCTTGTAGTCCATGCCTTGAATCTCCCTTTCGAAACGCGATGGTCAGGTGACGGGGACGAGCTGTCCGATGAGCTCCTCCAGGCGCTGGTAGCCCTCGTTCATGCCATTCGCCATGCCGCTCGCGACGGTTGCGTCGCGGTCCTCCACGGACTGGTAGACCGAGTGCACGCGTAGCGTCGTTCGACCCTCGTGTTCCTCGAACGTGAGCGAAGCCAGCGAGACGTGGCCGGGGGCTCCCTCGAACTCGAAGGTCTGGAGCATGCCGTCCGCCGACTGGTGGCCGTGGAAGACGCCGTGGAACCCGTACTCGTTGCCGTCTGCGTCGCGCTGGGTGTACCGCCAGGCGCCGCCATCGCGAACGTCCCAGCGGTCAACCGTCATCGCGAACCGACCGGGACCCAGCCATTGCACGAGAAGTTCAGGATCGGTGTGGGCGCGGAATAGAAGATCGCGCGGGGCATCGAACTCCCTGGCAGTGTCGATGAACGGAACCCCGGGCTCCGCCGTGATCTGCGTCTTCACGTTGTTCTCTCCTCTACTCGGTTGGTAACGGTTCGTCCGCCTGAGTTCGTTTCAGCGCGGCAAGCAGCGCGTCCAGGCGGTCGTAGCTCTCATCCCAGTACGCCTGATAGCGCGCCAGCCACTCGGTCGCCTCTCGAAGCGGCTCTGCCTCCAGGTGACTGAGGCGAGCGGTTGCCCGGCGGCTGCGCGAGATCAGGCCCGCTCCCTCGAGCACCTTGAGATGCCTTGAGATGGCCGGCTGCGACACGGGAAATGGCGCGGACAGCTCCGCGACGGACCGGTCGCCGTCGGTCAGTTGAGCGAGGATGGCCCGCCTCGTCGGATCCGCAAGGGCGCCGAATACGGAACTCAGTTGGTCAGCTGGCATTCATAACCACATCGTTATGGAGTGATGTGGCCATTAAAGCCGCCTCCGTCCGGGCTGTCAACTCCGCCGCAGCCGAAGGGGCGCCGGCGCGCGACCCGAGAGGTCTACGCCAGGGGCGTAAGCCGCACCATCGGAATCACCCGGCCGGTCTGTTCCGGGTACGCGGCGAAGTGCGGGTTGGTCGCGACGTGCTGCTCCCAGAGCCGGTCGCGGTCCGCCCCATCGGCGACGGTTGCTCTGGCGTGGAAGGTCCTTCCTTCGGCCTCCACCTCGACGTCGGGGTTGGCCGCGACGTTAGGCAGCCAGTTTGGATTGGTCGGGGCACCACCGGCGGAACCCGCCACGACGTAATCGGCCCCGTCCCTTGAGAACGTGAGGATCGCCCGACGCGACTCCCCAGTCCTTGCGCCCGTGGAGGTCATGATCAGTAGCGGATGGCCGGCCAGCGGCCCTGCGGTGACCGCGCCACCGTGCGCTCGGATGTCGGCGATGAGGGCGTCCTCCCAGTTCGAGGCAGCGTCGTCGGTCATCGGTTGTCTCCCTGGAGTTGCGGCCGCGTCCTGCCGCGGCACCCGTTGCGTTAGCAACGATCTCACGATCGAGAGGAATGTGCAGGGACGGCCGACTTAAGAGTTGGAGCTGCGCCTCACCAGACGTCGCCGGGGCGCCAGTCGCAGCTGATCGCGACCGTCAGGTCGATCGGTGGCGACGACGGGGTCGGCAGCACCATGATGTAGCCGTCCTCCTCGGGTGTCTGGCGCAGGCCGTCGCGGGTTCGCACAAACGATGGCCCCACCCAAGTGAGCCAACCCTGCCGCTCGTAGAACCCCTGTCGCCCCGTGCCGAGGGCACCGAGCTCGAACCGGTCCCTGATCCAGGCGGTCACGTCGGCCATGAGGAGCGAGCCGAAACCGGCGCCCTGACGATCCGGCGCCGTGGCGACGGCCTCGACATAGCCGGTCCGCAGCGGGCGGTCGTCGACGTGGAGCTCGCGCTCGACGACAGAGGCATGGGCGATGATCTCGCCATCGAGGTCGAGCACGAAATGGACGCCGCCGACGGCATGATCCCAGTCGTCGTCGGTGAACCGCTCTACCTCGTCCGAACCGAATGCGCGCTCGAGAAGGACGCGGATGGCCGCGATCTCGTGCGGCATGAGGTCCCCAGTGGACAGCCTTCGCAATCGCGGTTGCTCGGGATCGGCTGAGGAGTCGCTCAACCGCCACTTCCCGCGTCGTTGTCCTCGGCGCGGCGCTCGCCACCCTGGGCAGGTGGTTGCCAGGCGTACTTTTCGTAGCGGAGTTGGCGTTGGGTGAGCTCGTCGAGACGCTCCTGCTCGGCCCGGAGGATCTCCAGCTCGTGGGCACGCTCCTCGGCATCGAGCTCGGCCGAAGAGGCCGGAGCCGATCGGGAGGCGTCGGCGGCCTCTGACACATCAGTTGGAGTCTCGCCACCGCCCAGCAGGCGCCTCAGGAATCCCATGGTCGTCCGTCTCCTTCGAGTTCAGCCTTCGGCGCCATCCCGTTTGCCCGCCTCGATCATGTCGCGGGCGAACGCAGCGAGCTGCGGGAACAGCCGCTCGCCTTCCGGGTGCGACATGACGCCGAGGAGGATCCCCTCCCGCGCGCCGTCGATATCGATCTCGTCCGACGGACTCGGTGTGCCGATGAGGCTGAACGGGCTCGATCGACCTGGGATCCGCGAGGTTCGAGCAGGCTCATACGCCTGCCGGACGGTCCCGATGAGGTCGCCTTCCTCGTCCACGATCAGCACGTTCAGGACGGCAAGCGGCTCCCCGGTCGGTTGCAGTCCGGTCGAGGCGACCGCGAGCACGCCATACCGCCCCGGTTCGACCTTGCCGCCGATCAGTGCGTACAGCTGACTCAGGCGTTCCGGCGTGATCTCTGTCGCAAACCGCATGAGGTTGCGCTGACCGTCCTGCTCGGCGATGCCGATCGGGACGAGGTCGTCGCCGTCCTCGATCGACCACGCCGCCTGGGCCAAGGCGAATCCGGCGAGACGGAAGGCCTGGGCCTGCCCGATCGCCGCGTCTTCGGTGCTCATGCCGGCCCTCCGTCGAAGATGTTCCGGCTCAGGAATGCATTCCTGAAGGTCCCGGTCGGGTCGTGGCGCTCCAGCAGCGCGACGAATTGCGGCAACTGCTCGTAGGACGCGCGAACCGCATCTGGCGACATGGTGAACAGCTTGCCCCAATGCGGCCGAGGCTGAAACCGCGCGAGAGCCGCCTCGATCGTCGGCAGGACCCGACGAACGGCCTCCCAGTCCGGCTGCCACGTGAAGTGGAACGCGACCGAATCGCGTCCGGACGCCGTGCTCATCCACAGCTCGTCGCCGGCGATCGTCCGGACCTCGGAGATCTGGAGCAGGGGCGCGAAGCGATCGCGGACCGCATCGATCGCCAGCAGGGACTCGACGGCGTTCTCGCGCGGCACGAGGTACTCGCTCTGAAGCTCGGCGCCGCTGCTTGGCACGTGATCCATCCGGAAGTGCGGGAGTCGCTCGTGCCACGGACCCGCGACGCCCAACTGCTCCGTGCAGGCGTCCGCCGACATCCGGCGGATCGGGTGGATCGGGACAGTTGCGATCGTGGCACCGAAGAACGTCGCTGGCGGTTCGAACACCTCGCTGTCCCCGACGCGGCGCTTGAGCCAGACCTGTTCGACCGCGGGACCCTGCCAGTCGGTGAACAGGCTCACGCTGTCCGCGCTCGAGGTGATCTCGTCGAAGTGGTCGGCGACCTGCGCAAGCGACAGCCCCTCGTAGAGGTCCTGGCGCATCAGGAACGTCGGTTGGAGATCGAGCGTGAGCGACGTGACCACGCCGAGGCCGCCCAGGGAGACCACCGCGCCGTTGAAGACGTCGGGATCGCCGTCGCGGGTGAGAGCCAGGAGCGCGCCCTCGGCGGTGACGATCTCCATGGCCGAGACGGCCGTCGCCAGGTTCCCGATTCGGTCGCCTGAACCATGCGTCGCGGTCGCGCAGGCGCCTGCCACCGAGATGTGCGGGAGCGACGCAAGGTTATTCAGTGCGAAGCCGGCGGCATGAAGAGGTCCGCAGAGCTCGCCGTAGCGAACGCCCCCATCAACCTTCACGGTTCCGGCGACCGGGTCCAGGTCGAAGACTCGAGGCATCCGGCTCAACGAGAGGAGATGGCCCGATGTGTCGGCAATGTCGTTGAAGGAGTGACGCGAACCGAGGACCCGCAGCGACCCGCCGTTTCGCACGATGTCCTGGAGTTGCTCGATCGACTCGGGCTCATGCAGCCGGGCGGCGCTGTAGGCGTGGTTCCCCGCCCAGTTCGTCAGTCCCGCGGTTGGATTGCCGTAGATCTCCACCGCACGATGGTAGCGCCGCGCTGATCGAGCTCACGACCTACGTCTTCGCGGTCGCGTCCGTTTCGGCCATGCGCGCCTCGACCAGCTTCGTGATGAGCGCGTCGGGCGGCGGTGCGTCGGGAGCGAAGCGGAGCGTGCCCTTCGAGGTGTCGTAGGCCGCCAGCTCGCCGCGGTGGGCATCCATCACGGCCGGGCTCTGGACGTAGAACGAGCAGTGGTTCTTCGCCGCGGCGAACGAGACAAGGGGACGGCCGCGGTACTTGAACGCGGGCACGCCGTAGCTGATCGTTTCGACAGCTTCTGGAGCCGCGGCCGCGATCGTCCGGCGAAGGGCTTCAAGGGCCTTCCGCGCGTCCTCGGGAAGCGCGGCAAGAACAATGTCGATGTCCGTGGATCCCTGCGTTGATGACACGGTCATGACCTCCATCGTGACTGTCGCGCCTCACCTCCACGGGCGTACGCAATCCTGAGTGTTGCCCGACCCGGACTAAATCGCTACCCAACCTGACCGTTCGGCGAGTACGTCGGCGGCCTGCGACCAGCACGATAGGTTCGTGAATCGCTCCGCGCTCCCAATTGGTACCACGCCCAGGGCCTTGAAGGCCGGGCCAACGAAGCGCCGCCTCGCCGGCGTCTCCGGGTTGGTCCTCGGCCTCGCGCTGGTCGCCGGCCTTTCACCGGCCGACACGAACGCCGCGACGCCGTTCAAACTGGACGTCTATTTCGGCAGCGGGTACGAGCGCCAGGTCGACAACCGGACGTGCACGGCCGCCTCGACGGCGATGATGCTGAACTTCATTGCCGGCCGGGACCTCGGCCTCAGTCAGATGGCCATCCTGACCTACGAGCAGCCACGGGATGCGCTGAACGACAAGAAGCAGCGCGGCTCCGACCCGCTTGGCTGGTCGAAGGCGCTGACCTACTACGCTCCTCGCACCGGCACCTCGTTCACCTACAACTGGGAGGCCTACGCCTCGGAGGGCGCCGCGCTCAAGCGAGCCGCCAGGCAAATTGCCGTTACTCGCAAGCCGGTGGGGCTGGCGATCATGAACGGCCGCCACGCGGTGGTGATGACCGGCTTCGAGGCCAGTCGCGACCCATTGCTGGGCGACTTCACGCTGACCCACGTCTGGGTCAGCGACCCGAGCGGTTCAAGCCACACGCGCTATACGGCTGCCGGAAGCCCGCTCAACCGATATCTCGAGCTCGATGCGACTCCGGCGTACGACGAAGCCTGGTACGGGTACTACGTGATCGTCGCGCCCCAAGGAACGATGCCCGTTCCACCCCGCACCCCGCTCCCTGTCGGCATGGTTGTGCCAAGCCGCTAGCGGCCGCTAACCCTCGACGAACACCACGTCCAGGCGGCGCGGTCCGTGGACGCCTTCGACGCGCTGGAGCTCGATATCGCTGGTGGCCGACGGGCCGCTGATCCACGTCTGGGGACGTGTCGGCTCGAGGCGTGCCAGCGCTTCCGGCACGCTTCCGACGACCTGGCCCGCCATCACGACACAGACGTGAAGGTCGGGCAGAAGGCTGAGCGCCCGCCGACCCTGGTCGGGCCCAGCGTCGAGCACGATCGTCCCGGTCTCCGCGATCGCCACTGCGCAGCCGGTGATGACCCCGTCGAGCCGATCGAGATCGCCGAACGATCAGGGGCGGGTCGTCGCCGACCCGCTCGACGTTGCTCGCCCGCGAACCATTCCGTCCGGGATCCCGACGGGAACGGCGAGGCGCGTCGCTCCGCGCTCGACGAGAACCCCGGCGAGGGCCACGGGCAGGCCCGCAGCGGTCGTCCGGTGAACGGTCGCCCGATAGTCGCTGACGCGTTCGAGGAACAGCTCGACGATGTCGGTGCCCGGCGGGAGCGTCAGCTCGTAGTCCCGCGGGATCTCGACCGCGGGCGAAGGACCGCCAAGGGCCTCCCGGATCCGACCGAGGATGGCATCGCGGGCCTCACCGGACGCCGTCACCCCGTTGCTCCCGCCCTTCGGTCCGACGCCACCAGGCCCGGAACGATTCGCGGGCCGGGGCCTTGAGATCGCGCGCCCGGAACCACGCCCCGACGGGACCCGGCCCCGGAATCCGCCGCAGCATTCCTCGCCGTGCGAATACGCGTCCGGCGAGTCCGGCGGCCCGTTCGGCGAGGCCGAGCCGGCGCGGGGTCCGCAGCGTCCACGCCGCGGCCCGCATGCCCACGGCCTCGGCCGTCGGCACTCGGTGGGTCGCCTCCGACTGGCGGACGGCCTGGCCCCGCAGATGGACGAGGACCTCGGGGATGTCGATCCGGACGGGACAGACATCGAAGCAGGCGCCGCACAACGACGAGGCGAACGGCAGCGACGCGGTCTGCTTGTCGACCGGATGCTTCGCGATGCCGCGCAGCTGCGGCGTCAGGATCGCCCCGATCGGGCCCGGGTAGACCGAGCCATACGCCTGCCCGCCCGTCCGCTCGTAGACCGGGCAGACGTTCAGGCAGGCCGAGCAGCGGATGCAGCGCAGCGCCTGGCGGCCGACGCGTGTCGGACAGCACGTCGGTGCGGCCGTTGTCGAGCAGGATCAGGTGGAACGCCTGCGGCCCATCCCCCGGCGTCACTCCGGTCCACATCGACGTGTACGGGTTCATCCGCTCCGCCGTCGACGAGCGCGGCAGCAGCTGCAGGAACACCTCGAGGTCACGCCACGTCGGGACGAGCTTCTCGATGCCCATGACCGTGATGAGGACCTCGGGCAGCGTCAGGCACATCCGCCCGTTGCCCTCGGACTCGAGGACGACGACGGTCCCCGTCTCGGCGACCGCGAAGTTGGCGCCGGAAACCGCGACGCGGGCGCGCAGGAACTTCTCGCGCAGGTGCAGCCGGGCGGCCTCGGCGAGCTCATGCGGGCTCGTCGGTCAGGCCCGGCCGGGTGCCGGCCGGCCGACGCGGCCCATCTCGTCGATGAAGATGTCCCGGATCTCGGTCCGGTTGCGGTGGATCGCCGGGACCAGGATGTGGGACGGCAGGTCGTGGCCGAGCTGGACGATCATCTCGGCGAGGTCGGTCTCCCAGACGTCGATCCCCTCCTGGCGGAGGGCCTCGTTGAGCTCGATCTCCTGGGTCGCCATCGACTTGACCTTGACGACCTCCGTGCGCGTCGCTTGCGCGGACGATCCCGGCCACGATCGCGTTTGCCTCGGCCGCGTCGCGAGCCCAGTGGACCGTGCCGCCCGCCGCGGTCACGCCGCGCTCGAGCTGGTCCAGCAGCGCGGGCAGGTCGCGGAGGACCTCGTCCTTGATCGCGGCTCCCGCCAGCCGGAGGGCTTCCCAGTCGGCCCGCTCGGCGACGACCGCGGCGCGTTTCGTCCGGATCGTGGCGGTCGCCCGGCCGAGGTTCGCTCGGAGCTGCTCGTTTGCAAGGGCCGCCTTCGCTGCCTCGGGGAAGGGCGGCGTACCGGCGAAGGTCGGCTCCGGGCGGACGCGGCGCGGCGGCGGTTCGGCGGCTTGGTCACGCGTCCGCCCTCGCGTCCGCCGTGCTCCCGGTCGTCGGCCAGGATCTCGGCGAGGTGCATCACCCGGACCGGCGATCGCCGCCGCGACAGCAGGCCGCCGATGTGCATGAGGCACGACGTGTCGCCGGCGGTGAGGACCTCGGCGCCCGATCCGAGCACGTCGTCGACCTTGTCGAGGCCCATCGCGACAGACGTGTCCGCGTTCTTGACCGCGAACGTCCCACCGAACCCGCAGCAGGCCTCGGACCGCGGTAGATCGACGAGCGTCAGGCCCTCGACCGCGGCGAGGAGCCGGGTTGGCCGGTCCCCGACGCCGAGCAGGCGCGTCGAGTGGCACGTCGGATGGAACGCGACGGTGTGCGGGAACCGCGCCCCGACGTCGGTAACGCCGAGGACGTCGACGAGGAACTCGCTGAGCTCGAACACCCTGGGCGAGACCGCAGCCACCTTCTCCGACAACGCCGCATCGATCCCCTGCTCCGCCGCCAGCTCGGCGACCAGCGGGTGGTAGCGACGGACCATCGAGGCGCACGAGCCCGATGGCGTCACGACCACGTCGTAGTCGGCGAATGCGCTCGACGAACCGCTCGACGAGCGGGATGCAGGCGTCCTGGTAGCCCGAGTTGAAGTGCATCTGCCCGCAGCACGTCTGCTCGGCCGGGAAGTCGACGTCGTGGCCCAGCCGCCGGAGCAGGCGGACGATCGCCCGCCCGACCTCCGGGTACATGAGGTCGTTGTAGCAGGTGATGAAGAGGGCGACGCGCACGTCGCTCAGGCACTCCGCCGGGCGAGAGGCGTGCGGGGCTCGGGGCGTCCGATGTTCTGCGAGGCCTCAATGTGACTCACGGGCCACCCGATCGCCGCTCGAGCCGACGAGGAAGTCCAGATCGGCTCCGGTATCCGCTTGTTGGACGGTTCGCACATAAAGGCTCTCCCAGCCTCGCGTTGGCTTCGCGTAGCCGGCAATGGCTCCGGCTGCCGGCTCCCGTCGATCGAGTTCGTCCTGGTCCAGCTCGACGTCCAGCCGCCGCGCCGCCACATCCAGAGAAATGACGTCGCCGGTTCGGATCCTGGCCAATGGGCCGCCCGCGGCGGCCTCCGGTGCCACGTGCAGCACGACGGTGCCATACGCGGTTCCGCTCATGCGGCCGTCACAGACCCGGACCATGTCCCGAACGCCCTGTTGGAGCAATTTCGTGGGGAGCGGCATGTTGGAGACCTCCGGCATCCCCGGATACCCAATGGGGCCGCAGCCGCGGAGCACGAGCACCGAGTCCGCGTCTACGTCGAGGTCGGGGTCATCGATACGCGCCTGGAAGTCCTCGATCGAGTCGAACACGAGCGCCCGCCCGCGATGCCGAAGGAGATGTTCCGACGCCGCCGCGGGCTTGATGACCGCACCCGACGGTGCCAGGTTGCCGCGCAACACCGCGATACCGGCGTGCGGCTGGAGCGGGTCGCTGCGGCTACGAATCACGTCTGGGTCGTAGATCTCGGCTTCACGAATGTGGTCGACGAGCGTTCGACCGGTCACGGTCGGCGCGGTCGGGTCGAGGAGATCCTCGACTTCGCGAAGGACGGCGAGCAGGCCCCCCGCCCGGTGGAAGTCCTCCATGAGGAACCGGCCCGCTGGTTGCAGGTCGACCAGCAGCGGCACGTTCGAGCCCGTGCCGTCGAAGTCGTCGAGCGTGAGACTGATCCCGAGCCGACCCGCGATCGCCAGAAGATGGACGACGGCGTTCGTCGAGCCGCCGATGGCCGCGAGGGCGACGATGGCGTTGAGGAACGACCCCCGGGTCAGGAAGCTGCTCGGACGGCGCTGCTGCGCGACCATGTCGACGATCAGCCGCCCCGTCGCGTGGGCGCCTTCGAGAAGGCGGCTGTCAGGTGCCGGCGTCCCGGCCAGGCCCGGCCTGACCATCCCGAGGGCCTCGGCGACGAGGGCCATCGTCGATGCCGTTCCCATCGTGTTGCAGTGCCCCCGGCTGCGGATCATCGACGACTCGGACAGCAGGAACTGTTCCTCGGAGAGCGTCCCGCCTCGCACTTCCTCCGATAGGCGCCACACGTCGGTCCCGCAACCGAGGGGCTCGCCGCGGAACGTGCCAGTCAGCATCGGCCCTCCCGGAACCACAACGGCAGGCAGGTCGACGGATGCTGCGGCCATCAGGAGCGCCGGGATCGTCTTGTCGCAGCCACCGAGCAAGACCACGCCGTCGATGGGGTTCGCGCGGAGCATCTCTTCGGTCGCCATGGCGGCCATGTTCCGCCACAGCATCGCCGTTGGCCGCACCTGCGTCTCGCCGAGAGACACCACGGGCAGGTTCAGCGGGATGCCTTCCGCCTCGTAGACGCCTCGTGTGACGCTCTCAGCGACCTCGTTTAAGTGCACGTTGCAAGGCGTCAGGTCTGATGCGGTGTTGGCGATCGCGATATGCGGTCGCCCGTCGAACGCATGCGCCGGGAGGCCACGGCGCATCCAGGCCCGGTGGATGTACGCGTTTCGGCCATTGCCCGCATACCATCCTGCGCTGCGCTGTTCAGGCATCTGCCCGGATCCTCCCTCTGCGATTCCCGGTCAGCGCCGGGGATCGATGTAAATCTTTGGCCCATCGCCCCAATCGACCTGGCGCCTCCCTGCGAGCACGTCGGGGGCCGCATCGAGCGGGACGGTGGCAGCTACGAGTGGGCCTGGGTCGACATCAGAGGAAGCGTAAAGCTCGATCGTCTCAGCCAGGCCAGCCGACGCACCGAGGATGCCCACGACAGTTATGTCCTTGAGGCTGATGGTCTCGGGCATCGATGAGGCTCGGCTCGCCAGCGAGGCCGATGCATACGACCCGACGCCCAGGTTCGACCAGGTCGATCGCCAGGGCCGGAAGCAACGGCGAGTCCGACGCATCGACGACTGCATGAAAGAGTAGATCAGGCAGCGTCGCTTGGTTCCACACGTTCGAGAAACCGAGCGACCGGGCGAACGCGAGCGACTTCTCACTCCGGCCGAGGAGATGGACATCGGCACCCGTGCGACGAGCGAACAGGCCCACGAGCAGGCCGATCGTACCGGCCCCCAATACGAGTAGCCGTTCGGCCGGCCGGACAGCAGCCGCGTGGAGGGCCCGCAGCGCGTTTCCGCCGGGCTCGACAAGGGCACCCAACGCTGGGTCCATGTTGTCCGGCAGCTCGTGCAGAGACGACGTGGGCACCAGGAGCTGCTCGGCGAGCGCGCCTGGCCAACCCCTCGTGATTCCGAGCTCTTCGAGATCCGGACAGACATGGTGGCGACCATTTCGGCACCGCTCGCACCGTCCGCATCCCAGCATGGTGTCGCCGGCCACTCGGCGGCCTACCCACTCCTCGTCTTGTCGATCCCCGACATCAACCACCACGCCACACCACTCGTGGCCGATCCGCAGCGGGTAAGCCGCCCTACCCGAGTCCAGATAGGACATGGCTCCGGTAAACAGCTCGACATCGGTGCCACACAGACCGACCCGCTCGACGTCGACGACCGCTTGACCGGGATCCGCTCTCGGCCGGGGGAGGTGTTGAACCTCGGCCTGATTGGGCCCAGTGATGACGAGCGCCCGCATCAGCGTCACGCGGGCGTCTCTGATTCGGGCGCTGCCGCGGTCCGCTCATCCCACCCGAGCCGCTGGACCGCCCACGGTTGGACCAGACGGCGGGCGACCTCGGCGATGATCGCGACCGGCGGCAGGCGGAGCTCGGGATAGGCGAGGAGCACGGCCAATAGCGGCGACATGACGGGCAGGGCCATCGTCGAGTAGTGGAACTGGCTCGACGGCCAGACCGCTGGAACGGCCAGCCAGCCGGCAGCCCGTCGGTCGCGCAGCGCGAGGATCAGCAAGGCGAGGACCGTCACCGCGAGGAGGACCGGGAAATAGAACGCGGACAGACCCTGGAGGGACTCGTACTCGAGTCGGCTCGAGATCTCCCCGAACTGCCTGAAGTAATCGAGCCACAGACCCGGCGCGACGATGAATGTCGCCGCACTGAATGCCACCGCAACTGCGATCTGGCGCCAGCGCGCCTCGCCGAACAGCGGGATGAAGGCGTACACCTTGAGCGCCGTTGCCAGCGCCGACGCCGCGGAGCAATTCGCCACGAGCAGCGCGAGTACGACGAGCTGGGGATTGGCCGAGAAGAGCGCTTCGGCGATCGGCGGAAAGAGCAGCCACCACAGCGGGAAACCAAGCCGACGCAGCGTCCAGATCGTAGCGACCCAGGTCAGCACGACCCAGGCGAGCGTGAAGACCTCCTCGCTCACGAGGGCCGCCGGCGCCATGACCACGGTCGTCACCGGCGTCCCCGCGTAGTGGTACGGAAAACCGTTGACCACCACGGCCGCATCCCACGGGTTGCCGCCCTCCAGCCAGGCCAGAACGCCGCGGTAGTAGATCGTGGCGTCGAGCCCAACCGGGAACTGGCGGTCCACGAAAAACGAGATCCGATCGTAGGTGCGCCAAGCGAACCAGAAGAAGAGCAGGACTGTGCCCACTCGCCGGGCGATCGCCAGCCGGCGGATGGCGGCGGGCGTCCTGAGCCGATGCATGGAAGCCATGCTGCCCTATCTTTCGGGCTGTCGGGTGGGTTCGACGGCGCCTGCTAGGCGGGCAACACCCAGTGGTTGCAGTGGAGCGGGCGGCCGCCGTAGTCGACGTCGACCTCGCCGCGCAGCTCGAATCCGAACTTCCGGCAGAGTGCGTTGGACGGTCCGTTCGTCGCGCCAGGGAACGCATGGATCGAACCCCATCGACCGTCCGCTCGGGCTCGCTCGAGCAGGAGTCGCAGCGCCTCGCTGGCGTAGCCGCGACCCTGGTACTCGGGGAGGATCATCCAGCCGGCCTCGCTGATGGGCTCGCCGTCCCACTCGGACCGCCAGAGCGTGATGCTGCCAATCGGCCGTGCGCCTGGCTCGGGCACGATCGTGAAGTTCCACGCCCCTTTCGCGATGTGCCCGAGGCGTCGTACGTGAATGCCCGGAATCTCCTCGATCGGCCAGGCGCCCCCGAGTTCCGCCATGACCACCGGGTCTGTCTCGAGCGCCTCAGTGAGCCACAGGTCCTTCTCCGTGTAGGTCACGAGTTCCATTGCCGTCGCTGGCTCCGAGACGTGAGGCGTTGCCCGCGAGCATAGCCCGTCAGTCCTGCGGTCCAGATGCCTCCGCAAACTTTGGTAAGGGGACGAGCGGCCGCCGCTCACGGTAGGTTCAGTGGGCCGTTCGCTCCCCAGAGGCGTTCGGCCCATGCCCCAGCATCCGATGCCGCTCCAGAATCCGCGCCCGGCAGACGTCGCGCGAGGTTCGGCGCCGCTTTCCCTCCGCCGCCCACCCCAGCGGGCGTGTTGGTAGAAAGGCCCAAATTGCGACCGACAATCCCGGGCGCCCGAGCGCTCGTCTCAGCGGCACTCGCCGCCACACTGCTCATCTCCGCCGCACCATCGACGCCCGCTGCCGCCGCTGACCTCAGTGAGGCAAGCCAGGTCATCGCGATCGCCAAGGCCCAGCGGGGCGATCCGTGGCGGTACGGCGCCACCGGACCCTCGGCATTCGATTGCTCCGGCCTTGTCATCTACTCCTACAAGATGGCCGATGATCTGGCGCTGATCGGCAATGGCAATTACCGCTCCGCCTCCGCCCTCTACAAGTACTTCCGCGATCGCGGCAGGACGAGCCGGACCGTCGCAACGCCGGGCGATCTCGTCGTGTGGGGCAGCGGCAGCCACATTGGGATCTACCTCGGTGGCGGCATGGCGATCAGCACGCTCACGAGCGGCGTCCGGATCCACGCCGTGAACGCCGTCACGGCCCCGTTCACCGCATACCTGCGGACGGGCATCTACCAGCTCCCGAAGGCGCCTGTAGTGCCCGTCCCGGTCCCCATCGGATCGGTCATCGTCAGCCGCTAGGGCGTCAGGCGGCGGCCTCGTCCTCGTTCGGGACGCTCTTCGCGGCTTCGATCATCACGGACGCGAGCGTCCCGTATGCCACGGTCCACGCCTCGCGGACCGCTGCCGTGAACGCCTCGCCCAGACCCTGCTTGAGGGTCCAGAGGAGGGCTGCACCCACGGTCGCGTAGTGCGCCTCGCGGACACCATAGCCCGCGTGCCGGCGGCCGAGCGCTTCGACCGCGGGGAGCAGCTCCTCGACACGGTCGAGGGTCTTCACCACGACGGTGAGCGTCTGCATCAGCACCTTGCGCTGGCGGTCCATGTCGGTCCGGCGAAACAGGCGTTCAAGGGCGGGATCCAGCTCGAACAGTCGCCCGTAGAACAGGCCAGCGGCGGTGTCGGCTATCGGTTCGACGGCGGCCCAGCTCTCGCGGATCAGGCCGACTTGTGTCGGGGTCATCGGTTGCTCCCAAGGGGTGCGACCCAGGCGCCGCCGGGTCGGAGCGGTCGCAGGAGCATGCCGTTGCCTCCGCCACGTAACGACCGGCATATGTCGACGCCTCATGCCTGGCATTTGTCCATGCCGGGCCAGTGGGATACCTCAGCGGATCTCCACTGAGAGCGGAACGCTCCGGGCGATCGTGTCGGTGACCGGGCAGTGGTCGACCGCCCAAGCAACGAGCGCTTCGATGGCCTCCGGGTCCAGTCCCGACGCATCGATCGAGACGACGACATGCGTCGAAAGCGCGCCGGCCGGGATCGTCGGGTCGAGACCAAGGATGCCGCGATCGTCCGACTCACTGTCGACCTCCACCTCGACCGAACCCAGTGTCGCTCCCGTAGCGGCCGCCCGGATTGCGATCAACGATGCCACGCACGAGGCTGCGGCCGCGCGAAGGAACCAGCCGGGCGACGGTGCAATGGCCGTCCCCCCGATCCCGGCCGGCATGTCGGTTGTCATGGTTTCGCCGCTGGGGCCCGTGACGATCACCACGAGGCCCGACTCGACCCGAGCACGGGCGAAGGAGTCGCGGTACCGCGCTTCATCGGGATGCGCTGTGAGATAGGCACTGGCACCTGCGACCGCGTCGGAGATCGACATTCGGATCCTCCATCGCATCGATTTCCCGTCCCAGAACGCGGACGAACACCCGTAAGCTTCGCCAATGACGAACGAGGAGCGCGCAGCGGCACAGCCCACCGGCTCGTCCTGGGCCTTGGTGGTCCTGCTCATACTGCCAGTCCTTGGGCTCGCCCTGCTGCTCGCCAGGCCAGAGCTCGACATCGAATGGGAGCATCACCCAAGTCACTTCTGGCTCGTGCTCTTCACTGCCGCCGTCAACGTCGCGCTCGCCGCCCTGACCAATGTCGCAGCCAGCCGCTACCGGGACGCTCGGCTGATCCTGGTCTCCCTGGCCTTCCTTGCGAGCGCCGGGTTTCTGGGCCTGCACGCGCTTGCGACACCTGGCGTGCTGCTCCCCCACCCGAACACGGGGTTCGTCGTCGCCACGCCGATCGGGCTGCTGATCGCGTCGCTCTTCGCTGCGGCATCGGTGAGCCCGCTCGCCGGACCCCACGCGCCAACCGTGCTTCGCTGGCGCCCCGTCATGCTGGGCGGCCTGCTAGCTCTCATGGGGGCCTGGGCCGTGCTCTCCCTCGCGAATCTGCCGCCTCTCGACGGACCGCCGCCCACCAAGGAAGCCGCGGGGCCGCTCAGCGTCGTTGCGGCCGTCTCTGTGGCCCTCTTCCTGTTCGCAGCCTGGCGATATCTGCAGGTATACCGACGGCGCGGTCACATCGTGCCGCTGATGGTCGCCGTGGCGTTCGTGCTCCTCGCCGAGGCGATGATTGCGATTGCGCTGAGCCGCAACTGGCACGTGAGCTGGTGGGAGTGGCACGTGCTGATGCTCCTTGCCTTCGCCGCGATCGCTCTCGGGGCGCGCAGCGAGTACCGCCGGAGCGGGTCGTTGTCGGGGGCGTTCGGCGGGCTGTATCTCGAGGCGACCCTTGCCCGCCTCGATCGCTGGCATGCCGGCGCGATCGCGGCTCTCGCGGCGGCGGACGAGCGCGGCGAGTCATCGGATCGCGTGCTGGACGAACTCCGTGCGGAGGGCGCCACGAGCGACGAGGTGAAGCTTCTCGCAGAGGCGGCCCACGAGCTTCGCAGGCTCGACGAGTCGTTCCGGCCGTACCTGCCGTCCGTCGTGGCCCAGCGGATCCGCAGGGGCGACGGCGCGGCCGCCGCCAGCCTTGGCGGCGAGGAACGGGAGGTGACCGTGCTATTCGCCGATCTGGCGAGCTTCACGACGTTCAGCGAGACCCGCACTCCGACCCAGGTCATCGCGATGCTCAACGAGTACTGGGCTGTGGTGGTGCCGGTCATCGATGCGGCCGGCGGTGTCATCGAGCAGTTCGCGGGCGATGGCGTCATGGCGATCTTCAACGCCGGCGGCGATCAGGCCGACCACGCCCGACGGGGAGCCCGCGCTGCGCTCGCGATCGTTGAAGCCGGCCGGCCGCTGGCAGATGCCCACCCCGACTGGCCGACCTTCAGGGTCGGTGTCAACACGGGACCCGCCGTCATCGGCAACGTCGGGGCCGCGGGCCGGCTGAGCTTCGCGGCGATCGGGGATACGAGCAACGTCGCCGCTCGACTGATGTCGGCCGGCGATCCCGGTCAGGTCGTGATCGCCGGGACGACGTGGCGAGCTCTCGGGCCTGGCAGGGACGGATCTTCTCTCGGCCCCACCCGGGTGAAAGGCAAACGCGAGCCGGTCGAAGCGTGGGTCCTGCGGGCCGAATCGTGAGCCCGAAGCCCAACGGATCGCTCCGGCTCAAGCCCGGCCCGCTCGCGGCCGCGCTCCGGCGCGACGATGCAGCGTGGGCGCGCGAGCACCTGGCCGACGATGTCGTCGGCTGGCTGACGACGGTCGCGGCCGATGGAACCCCCCAGTCCTCGGTGATCTCCTTCCTGTGGGAGGGCGATTCGATCTTCTTCTACAGTCAGCCCGATACGCCCAAGCTCCGCAATATCGCCCGCTCGCCGCTGGTGTCGTTTCACCTCCAGTCCGATCCGTACGGCGATCACCTGCTGATCATCGAGGGGACCGCCGCGGAGGACCCGACCATTCCTCCGTCCGACCAGCACCCGGCGTATCAGGCCAAGTACCGGGAGCCGCTCGCGCACTGGGACATGGGCGAGGCCGAGACGGCGCATGACTTCTCCGTTCCGATCCGGATCACGCCCCGGCGAGTGCGCCTCGCCTGAGACGATTCTCAGAGACCTCGAAGAAAATGAGGCCTACCGTGCCGCTGACCCAACGACGACAGCGCGGAGGCAGACGATGAACCAGGTGCTCGACCACAACTACGCCCAGCACGAGCTGGAAGACCACGACCGCGGCCTCGTGTTCGACCTGAACACGATGGATCGACGCCGTGTTCTGAAGCTCCTCGGCTTCGGCGGGCTGAGCGCGAGCCTGTTCACGATCGTCGGCTGCGGGCCGGCCGGGTCCACTGGTACTCCCCTGGCGTCGGCGAGCGCGACCGCGGGGGCGAGCGCGACCGCGGGGGCGAGCGCGACCGCCGCGTCGGGTGAGAGCTGCGCGGTTATCCCGGAGGAGACGGCCGGGCCCTTCCCGGGCGATGGCTCGAACGGCCCCGACGTCCTGTCACAGAATGGCGTCGTCAGGAGCGACATCCGGCCAAGCTTCGGTTCTTCCACCACGGTCGCCGCTGGGGTCCCGCTCGCGATCAAGCTCACGATCCAGGACGCCGGCGGCGATTGCGCGCCGCTGGCGGGAGCGGCCGTCTATCTCTGGCACTGCGACCGCGAGGGCGGGTACTCGCTCTACTCGCAATCGGTCGCCGACGAGAACTACCTGCGCGGCGTCCAGGAGGCGGACGACAGCGGCCTCGTGACATTCCAGAGCATCTTCCCGGCGTGCTATTCGGGTCGCTGGCCGCACATCCACTTCGAGGTCTTTCCGAGCCTGGCATTGGCTACCGACGAGGCAAACAGGATCGCCACTTCACAGATCGCCCTCCCCAAGGAGGCCTGCGACCTCGTGTACGCGACGGACGGCTACAGCCAGAGCATCCAGAACCTGAGCCAGGTGACCCTCGCGTCGGACAACGTCTTTCGCGACGACGGGGCTGCGCAGCAGCTGGGAACGGTGACGGGAGACGTGGCCGGCGGGCTGACGGTCACGGCGACGATCCCGGTCAACCCCGGGACCGCTTGATCGGGGCCGCAGACGGCGGCCACCTCGCGGGGTGTACCCTGCCCGCACGATGACCACCCGGATCTGCCGGCGTCCCGAGGACGACTGGCGCGCGATCGCCTCCAACAAGAACGGCTGATCCGCCCCTTCCGCATCGAGCGTCAGAGGAAGGGGCGGGACGGACGCGTGCCGCTGCCGTAGCCCTCTGGCTGCGCGCGCCGCGCCGTTCCACGCAGTGGGAGTGGGTAGTCATGCCGATGCCGCATCGCACATTCGCCCAGGTGGCGAAACGTCGACTGATTGGCAAAGAGGGTCGAGAACGGATTCGCGAAGTCCAGGCACTACTGGCGGAGCTGCCCGACTACAGGAACGGTCCCTACGCGGACCTCCGAAAATCGCTGCTCGCCGAGATCGAGGACACCAGGGTCCGATCGAGCGCCGTCCATCGTGACTCGATCGCCGTGCGGCGCGAGGGCGCCGCCCAGATCGCGCTCGTCGGGCCGCCGAACGTCGGCAAGTCGTCGCTCTTGCAGGCCCTCTCCGAGATCCAGATCAAGACCGGCGACTACCCGTTCACGACGCTCCGGCCTGTCCCGGCGCTGACGCGGATCGGTGGCGTGCTCGTCCAGCTTGTCGAAATCCCGGGGCTGATCCATGGCGCGGCCGACGATCGAGGCGGCGGACGCGCGCTGCTCGGCGTGTTGCGCTCAGCCGATGCGATCGTCTACTGCTGCCGAGCCGACGGGGATCCGGCGGAACTCGAGACCGTCCGGGCCGAGGTCGCAGCGGCCGGGATCGTGAAGCCGGCCTTCGTTGCGGCGACGCGCGCGGACGAGGCGGAGTCGATGGCACTCGAGCGCCTCGAAGGGGCGTTCCCCGACCTCGAGGTCGTGCCGGTTTCGATCCTGGACGAAGGCTCGCTCGATGCGTTCCGGGTGGCGGCCTGGGCGTTGACCGGCCTCATCCGCGTCCGCCTCCGGAAGAACGGCTCGATCGATGCCGAACCGCTCGCGCTCCATCCTCCGGCGACCGCCGCCGATGTCGCGGACTGGGTCCACCACGATCTCGGCGCAACGTTCTCCGGAGCGCGGGTATGGGGTCCGTCGGCGCGGTTCGACGGTCAGCGTGTGGGGCGCGACCACGAGATCCAGGACGGCGACGTCGTGGAGATCCTGCGTTGATCCAGCCGGGTCAACGTCACTGGTGGAACGCCTCGAGCGCCTCGCGCTCCCAGTCGACCGCCCGCTGGTCCTTCGCCCGGAGCTCCTCATACGGGTCCAGCTCGATTCGGCCGTCGCGCACGGACCAGGCGCCGGCAACAACGCCGTCGACGAGATAGGTACCGACCGAGAACGGGTTGCGGATGCTGAACACGCGCGGTCGATGGGCCTCTGGCAGCAGGCCGGTGCGTCGGGCGTGGACGAGCAGGCAGGCGTCCCAGTGGGGCAGGAAGCGGACCGGCGCGGGCGCTTCCGGATCCGGGAGCGGAGCGTTCTCGAGGTCGATGAGCTCGCGGCCGTCCTCGTCCCGAAAGCGGGCGAGCGCCAGCCCGGCCCCGCCTCGTCGTGCGTCGGAGACGGAAATCCCGGCCCACGACGCGATGTCGCGCCATGCGGCGGGCCCGAACGCCCGCAGGTACGCCCGGGCGAGGTGCGCGAGCCCCTCGTCCTCCGAGGCATCTGTCGGACCCACCCAGTCCTCGGCCAACGCGAGGCGGTCGGCGCGTCGCCGCTCCCACGTGCCGGACGGCGGGACCCGGACGAGGTCGACCCAGAGGCCGAGGTTCCCGACGAACCCGGCTCCGAGCTCGCCGAGCTCCTTCACCGTCCGCGGCCCATGCTCGAGCGCCTCGCGGATTCGCGCGGCCTCGACGACGAGGGAGGCCTCGTCCCCCTTCCGGCCAGGCGTCCGGAGGGCCCATTCCCGCCGTGCCCGGCGGACGCCGATCGCGTAGGGCCAGAACTCGCGCGCGGATACGACGTGGATCGTGGTCCGCATGAGCGTCGCCTGGACGACGCTCCGCTCCTCCAGCGCCTCCGTGAGCGCCTCGCGCCGGAAGTCCGCGAGCCGCGTCCACAGCCCCACGTAGCCGGACGGGGCGTACTGGGTCTGGAGTCCACCGACCTGCTCGACGGCCTCCGCGATCGACATCGTCGAACGTTCGAGCAGGAGCTGGCGCGCCAGGAGCGCGCGGTTCAGGTGGCGTCGGGTCAGCGTCCGATCAGTCACCATCCGATGATCGCAGCTGCCGCCGCGTTGGCCTTCACCAGGCGAGCCGGGCCCGAAGTTCGTGAAGGGCCGTCCACACCTCGGCTTGGAAACCGCGGAGGGTGATCGCCAGTCGCATGGTCTCGTCGCCGTAACGGCGCCGAACGATTTCGGCGACGCGCTCTCCCCCACCCTGGCGAATCAGCACGGCCAGGTCCCAGAGCACGGGGCCGGAGCAGCAGTCTTCGAAATCGATCCAGACGAGGCCGCGCGGTGACAGCAATGAATTGCGGGGAAACGCATCACCATGCAGGGCCTGGTACTCAGGCAGCAGCAAGAGCAACTCGGCCATCACCTCGTCGCGGCGCCCGCGGAGGTCTTCGGCCTGGGAAGCGCTGTATACGTCGTGCGTCACCGCGAACCGGAGCGCCCTGTCGAGATCGTCGGCTGCCGGATTCAGCGGCCGCAGCTCGCCTGGATATGCTCGCAGGGCGGCGTGGAGATCGTCGAGCTCGTGCAGCGTGGTGATCGGATCGGGAACTGCACCGCGCTCGTGGACGACGTACTGCCAGGCGCTCATTGCCCAGCCGCCGACGACATGCGGGCCGGGTGGCAGGAGATCGCTCGGACGCATGACTGACGCGCCGACCGACGCCAGGTAGGACACGAGCGACACCTCGCGTTCGAGGTACGGCAGCGGATCATCGCGGATGAGTGCCGTGAATGTCGCAATCCGGAGTACGACGGGGGCCGGAGCCAGACGCACGAGGAGGTTGCTGCCGTGCTTCAGGACCTCGACTTCGTCGTACCGCAGCCTGTGCTCATCCGCGATCGCCGCGGCGGCCTCGAGCGGTGTCAACGGCGCTATCCGGGGTTCGCCGCGAGAACCGTCGAAACCAGCGCCTGGGCCTCCTCGATGAGGCTTTCGAGGTGCTCCTCGCCGCGAAAGCTCTCGGCATAGATCTTGTAGACGTCCTCGGTCCCCGATGGTCGAGCCGCGAACCACCCGTTCGCGGTCGAGACTTTGAGTCCGCCTATGGCGGCGCCATTGCCAGGCGCGGTCGTCAGGACGCTGCTGATCTCGTCGCCGGCGAGCGAGGTCGCCGTGACCTGGTCGGCCGAAAGCCTGCCGAGCACGGCCTTCTCGGCCTTCGTGGCCGGCGCATCAATTCGGCGGTACGCGGGCGCCCCGAAGCGCTCCGTGAGATGGCCGTAGGCGACGCCGGGATCCTGGCCGCTGCGCGCGGTCAGCTCGGCTGCCAGCAGGCAGGCGATGATCCCGTCCTTGTCCGTCGTCCAGACGGTGCCGTCGCGGCGCAGGAACGAGGCGCCCGCACTCTCCTCGCCGCCGAACCCGACGGAGCCGTCGACGAGGCCATCGACGAACCACTTGAAGCCGACCGGGACCTCGAGGAGCCGGCGACCCAGGTCGGCCGTGACACGATCGATCATCGCGCTCGAAACCAGCGTCTTGCCGACAGCGACCGATGGCGCCCAGTCACGCGCTCCGCCAAACAGGTAGGCGATGGCGGCCGATAGAAAGTGGTTCGGATTCAGCAGGCCCGCTCCGGGAGTCACGACCCCGTGGCGGTCGGCGTCGGCGTCGTTCCCGAACGCAACGTCGAACCTGTCGCGCAGGCCAACGAGTCCGGCCATCGCGTACGGCGACGAAGGGTCCATCCGGATCCGACCGTCCCAGTCGACGGTCATGAATCCGAATGTCGGATCGACCCGCCTGTTGGTCACGGTGAGGTCGAGCCCATAGCGCTCCCCGATCGCCGGCCAGTAGTCGACGCTCGCGCCGCCCAGCGGATCGACCCCGAGCCTGAGCCCGGACGCCCGGACCGCGTCCATGTCGATGACCGCTCCGAGATCCGCAACGTAGCCGCCGAGGAAGTCGTGTTCGCCCGCCGTTGCACGGGCGCGCTCGTACGGCGTCCGCCTGACCGCGTCGACGCCGTCCTCGAGGAGCCGGTTTGCCTCGTCCTGGATCCAGCCCGTGACGTCGGTATCGGCCGGTCCACCGTTCGGCGGGTTGTATTTGAAGCCGCCGTCCTCGGGCGGGTTATGAGACGGCGTGACGACGATCCCGTCAGCGAGGCCGTCGCGCCGGTCTCGGTTGTAGGTCAGGATCGCGTGCGACAACGCCGGCGTGGGCGTGAATCGGTCGCTGGGATCGACCAGAACATTGACCTCGTCGGCCACGAGGACCTCGAGCGCAGTTCTGAACGCCGGCTCCGACAACGCATGCGTGTCGCGACCAATGAACAGCGGGCCGGTGATCCCGTTGGCTCGCCGGTAGCGCGCGACGCCGGCGCTCGCGGCGACGATGTGCGCCTCATTGAATGACGCTGCGAACGCCGAGCCCCGGTGGCCTGACGTCCCGAAGACGACTCGTTGGGCCGGGACTCCCGGATCTGGGCGTTCCTCGTAGTAGGCGGCGATCAGGCGATCGACATCGACAAGCATCGCCGGGTCGGCCGGGCGACCGGCACGCTCGTTAACGGCCATCCGCTTCGTCAGCTCTCCGTCCAGGTCACCGATTCGACGCCGACCGCGGCCGAGACACCCTTCAGCGAGACCTCGCGGCGATCGGACCTCGCGGACTCGCCGGCCTCGTCGAGCGTGTCGGTCGTGGCGACGATCTCGCCCCCACCCGCGACCGAAGCGACCCTCGACGCGAGGTGGACGCCCACGCCGCTGTAATCGGATCCGCGGCGGTTCGCCTCGGCCGAATGGAGTCCGATCCGGACCGAGATGGCGAAGCCACTGCCCTGACGGTGCTCGGCAAGCGCGCGCTGGATCGATCGTGCGCACTCGATCCCCTGCCGGGCCGAGTCGAAGGCGACAAAGAACCCATCGCCGGTCGAGTTGACGATCTCTCCCCCGTGCTTCGCCACGAGTTCGCGGAGCTTGTCGTCGTGCCAACGAAGGAGTCGCTCCCACTGGTCGTTGCCCAGGAATTCGGCGTATTTCGTCGAGTCCACGATGTCGGTGAACATGAATGTCTTCCGCGTCTGAACCGGGGCCGTCCGCCGCTCCACGGCGGCTTGCAGGTCCCGCTCCGCGGCAGTCTCGTCCGACTGCGCGCCTAGCCGCGCGAATTCATCGCGGGCAGCTCGAAGCTCGAAATCGGCGGAGTCGTCGTCGCCTGTCGCTCGGAGGGCTTTCGCGAGGAGGGCCCGGGCCCTGGCCACCTCGTACGGGGCCGCGACCTCGCGCCAGAGGCGGATCGCGTGGCGGACTTCCCGACCCGCTCCTGCGGCGTCACCTTCGGCCAGGAGTACGCTGGCCATAGCCTGGTGCGTGCCGGCCTCGAGGGCCGGCGACTTGTACGTGTCGACGATCCGAGCGAGCTCCTCGGCCGCCGTGCGGGCCAGCGCCAGCTCCCGGGCCGCGACGGCGATCTCGACCTGTGCCGGCAGCAACCGGACCTTTGCCCATTGATCCCACGACGCGTCCGCCAGGGCCGAGGCGATCCCTGAGGCGGCCGCCTTGACATTGCCCTGGGCCAGCCGGATCAGCGCGAGGGCGGGCTGCATCGACTTGCCGAATGAATTTGCCTCGCGGAGGGCGGCCTCGGCGCCCTCGAAGTCGCCCTTCAGCCGCCTGATTTCCCCGATCGCGTAGTGGCCGTCGGCGAGCGGTGGCATCGCGCTCCAGCCGCTCAGCTCGTCGGCCGCCTGGCGGAGCTCCCGCTCTGCCCGATCCCAGGCCCCGCTCAGGGCGACGACCTCCGCCCGGTGGATGCGGCAGACACCCGGAAACGCCGAAACCGACTGGCGCTCGCAGTATTGTTCGGTCGCCTCAGTCCACTCGGTGGCACGACGGTAGTCGGTCAGGTCTCGACAGGCGGCGATCATCGTGCAGCAGGTGGCGCCGCTGGCGAACGGCGAGAGGTCCCCGTTGACCGCCGAGATCGACGCCTCTTCCATGAGGGCCATTCCGTCGTTAGTCGAACCGGTCGCGATCTTCAACTTGCCGAGGTTCGTCAGGGCGAAGGCCTGGAGGTCCGCCTGGGCCGCGCGGCTGGCAATCTCCACGGCTTGCTCAGCTAATTCCAGCGCCTCCTCGATGTTGCCGGTGGAACTGGCCAGCTCGCTTTTGCCGAGCGCCAGGTAGCCATGGGCGTAGCTCTCTGGCTTCCCTTCGAGCAACTTTTCGCCGCGCCGTCCCCATGCGGATGCGATCGAGTTCTTGCCGCGAAACCAGTAGTCGCGGGCGAGCCGCAACGCTACGTATGCGGCCCGGAGCTCGTTCCCTTCGGCCTGATGGGCCTTGAATGCTCGTTCCTTGATCTCGATCTCGAGGTCGGCGCGGGCGGCAAAGAACGCCGCGTCGGCGAGGGATTCGAGGTCCGCGCCGGACAGGTTGCCCTCCCCGTCCGCACGGGAGAGCAGGTCGAACGCTTCCTGCCAGCGATGGCGGCCCAGCGCCTCGAGGCCCGCAGCCAGCGGGTCCTGTTCGGCGGGTCCGACGGGTTCGACGGGCGAGGCGGGTCCGGTCATCGATGCGATTGTGACACCGTCCTACACTCACCGCGATGGATGAACCGGCCCTTCGCGAGTGGCTCGATGGGCGCACGGCGAACCATGAGTTCAGCGGCTCCGCGCTCGCCTGGCGCGAGGGCCTGCCGGTGTTCACCTACCGCGGAGGCCTGGCCCATCGAGGGCACGGCGTCCCGATCACGGAGCGGACGAGGTTCGCCGTCGCATCCGTGACGAAGCTCGTCACGGGGACGGCCGCCCTGCGCCTCGTGGACCAGGGCCGCGTTCGGCTGGATCAGGTGCTGGTCGACGTCCTGCCGCCAGAGCATCGTCCGGCGTCGCTCACATCGGAGCACACGCTCCATCACCTGCTCTCACACACGTCCGGGCTCGCGAACTACCACGACGGCGAAGCGAAGACCTGGGATTCATACATCTCGTGCTGGGACCGGATCCCCACGTACCACCTCCGCCGGCCCGCGGACATGCTCCCGTTGTTCGCCGACCTGCCCGCGGTCGCGGTCCCCGGCACGAAATATCAATACGCCGACGCTAACTTCATCCTCGCCGGGCTCGTCGTCGAAGCCGTCTCGGGCCGCTCGTTCGCTGAGGTAGTGGCAGAAGAGGTCCTGGCGCCGGCCGGGATGAGCGACACGGCCATCGATTCGCTCGACCAGGAGCCCCGCGATCTCGCGACGGGCTATCTCGTATCAGACGGCCCGCCGGAAACCTGGCGGGCCAACACGTTCAGCGTGCCCGCCGTCGGAATGCCTGACGGTGGCCTGATCACGACACCCGACGACCTTGCCCGCCTCATCGATGCGCTGATCGGCGGGACCCTCCTCACTCCAGCCATGACATCGGCGATGATGACGCCACAGGGGCCGCGTTCGGGTGAGCTGGAGCAGTACGGCTACGGCTGCGAGCTGATCGTGGAGGACGGGGAGGTCACGATCATCGGCCACGGTGGGCTGGACCCGGGCGTGTCGGCGGAGGTTTGGCACCACCGGACAGCGGCCACGACGACGGTGGTGCTGTGCAACAACGACCGAGGCTCGTGGGCGGTGACGAAGCGGCTTGTGGAGGAGCTCGGCCTGTCCGAACCGCGGACGTGAGGGCGCTCCAGCCCTAGAAGAACGTCGAACACCACGGTTCATCGAGCGTCCGAAACAGCGCGTCCGCCTCGGCGAGGGCGCCCTGACGATGCTCGTCGACCCCGGACCCTGCGGCCGCTTGCCGAAGAGGAATCCCGCCCAGATACGCTGTGCCGAGGGCGGCGACGTCGAGGGTCAGGTCGGCTGAGCGGTCCGTCTCGGTGCAGGTGGCCCCCGCCGGCCCGGCATCGAGCTCGACTCTGGTTCGCCCGCCAGGAGCCTCTCGGTCGACAACCTCGAGCACCACGCTCCCCTCTCGCTCGTACGTCCGGGCCGCCAGCGCTCGCGGGACGTCGAAGATGCGGACCCACATCCCATCCCCGAGGTCCGACGTGTCGAGCGCGCGCGCGTTCGTCACGAGCCACGGGAGGAGTTCGCTCGGGCTCCGACGCTCGGCCTTGACGGTCGCCGCCCAATCGAGCTCGGCGAGGAACCGCCAGAGCGACACATAAGCGGCGGCATTGAGGGCGTGAAGCTCGTCGACGGTCACGGTGTTGCCCGGTTGGCGCTGCTCCCACTTGCCGTCGGCGTGATAGCGCGCATACCCGTCAACGGAGCCCGCCGGGTCGCGGTGGAGTACGACGAATCCCTTCCACGTCGCGCCCCAGGCGGAATTCGCGGAGGGCGAGGTCGTACTCCCATCGATAGCCGGGCCGGCGGATCTCGCCCGGCTGCCGGTGTCGCCACTGCTCGAAGACATCCTTGAGCGATGAAATCGCCTCTGCGTCCGCCTTCACGAGCTCCACCCGGCCGCTCGAGGCGGGGTGGAAGCCGGTTCGCCGCGTGTCCAGGGTCAGGGTCGCCTCGCGGACGCCTGGCCCGTACCCGAACCTGCCGTAGATGGGGTACTCAGACGCAAACAGGAGTCCGAACGCCTCATCACGGTGCCGGATCGCGTCGTGCTCGGCTTCGACCATCGCCCGCAGGATGCCGCGCCGGCGGTGGGTCGGCAGCACCGTGACCGCTGTCACCGCCGCCGCCGGAAGGCGCTGGCCGCCTGGAACCGTCAGCTCAGTCGCCCACGTCCGAAACGTGCCGCATGTGCGACCGTCCGCGAACGCCGCCCAGACCCGATCGAGGTCCCAGAGCGGCCGGACCTCGTCGGTGACCTTGTCGACGTCGATGTGCTCGAGAAACCCGGCGCTCACCGCACCGATGAACTCGTGCAGCTCGTCGTCGCGGATTCGTCGGACCTCGATCGTCACCGGCCGACGATAGCATCGGCCCGCTCTGGCTGGGTCAGTCCTTCGGGTCGAGCTTCAGCGCCGCGGAGTTGATGCAGTAGCGCAGGCCCGTCGGGTTGGGGCCGTCGTCGAAGACATGCCCGAGGTGTCCGCCGCATGTCGCGCAGAGTGCCTCGGTCCTCGTCATGAACAGCATCCGGTCGGTCTCGGTCGCGACGGCCTCGGGATCAGCCGGGGCGAAGAAGCTCGGCCAGCCGGTGCCCAATTCGAACTTGGTCTCCGATTGAAACAGCGGCGCGCCGCAACCGGCGCATACGTACGTCCCCGGTCGGTGCTCATCCCAAAGCTCGCCCGTGAAGGCACGCTCGGTGCCCTTCTGGCGTAGGACGCGGTATTGCTCGGGTGTCAGCTCGGCACGCCACTCGGCGTCGGTCTTGGTTTGCGGTGACTTGGTGTCGGTGGTGTTGGTGTCGCTCATGGTCGAAATCCTACGCCGCATTCATGACGCGAACGTGACGGGAAGTGTGGGGACGATGTGACCTGGACGAACGACGCTCGCTTCAGCCACTCGGTCCAGTTCATGGACGGCGGACTACCGAGCGAGCCACTTGCGATGGAACCGGGCCAGGTTGTGACACTCACCCTCGGGTGCCTCGGTCTATACCAGTACCAGTGCTACTTTCATCCCCAGGACATGCGGGGATCGGTCACGGTCACTCCCTGACAGAGCCAAGGAGGATTGCCAGATGTGTTTGAACTGCGGGTGCATGCAGGCTCATGACGACATGGGCAAGCCAGGCGTGAACATCACGTACGAGGACGTCAAGAAGGCGGCGGACGCGAACGGCAAGACCGTCGAGGAGACGCTCGCGACGATCACCCGGACGGCCGACAAGGATCGCGGTGACCACCCGGCGGAGTACGAGCCGGGCGGCTAACCATCCCTAGGTGCGCTAACCATCCCTAGGCGCGGTTGACGCCGCGCGGCGTTCAGCTGACGATCCGGCCATGACCGACGACCTGGATCCGCGCGAGGCCGAGCGCGTCCGGCGCCGTGACAAGGACGCGGCGGCCGCCCACACAGAGCTCATGCGGCCGGGCATGGGCAAGGTTTTCAAGCAGATTCTCGACGCCCAGGCGAAGGCGGCGAAGGAGCCGCCGAAGCGACGCCGTCGCCGCAAGCCCGGCTGATCGTCAGGCGGCGAACTGGTCCTCGGGCTCGCCGACCTCGATCGGGTTGTTGATCGGGTCCGCGCTCCATTCAAACCAGCCGCCGTCGTAGACGGCGATCCGCTCCCAACCCGCCAGGTAGGCGTAGAACCAGGTCTCGCTCGCTCGCCAACCGGTGCCGCAGTAGAAGGCGACTCGCTTGTCGGGCGTGATCCCCGCCTCCGCCCAGTTCGCAACGATCTCCGGATAGGGCCGCATGGTGTTGTCGACCGTCCGGTAGTGCTGCATGTGGTATGCGTCGGTCCCGCAGTTGCCCCAGACGTCTCCGGCGATCCGGCCCGCGGGGCCGATGTAGTTGTAGCCGCTGACCTTGCCGATGTGCTCCTTCCAGGTCCGGACGCTGACCAGCGCGGAAGAGGCCTGGTCGGCAAGGATCGACTTCGCCTCGTCGATGTCGACGATGTAGTCCGGCCGCTGTGGGATCGACACGCCGAAGCTCTCGACGGGCGTCGGCTCGCGCCGAACCGTCTCGAGCGGGTAGCCCGCCCGGACCCACCAGTCGTAGCCGCCGTCGAGGAGGCGGACGTCCTTGACGCCCGCGTAGCGTAGGATCGCGAGCGCTCGGGTCGCCGCGATTTGACCTGCCCGCCGCCCGGGCCACTTCTCGTTGGCGTCGCCCTCCGTGTCGCGGCCGTAGACGATCACGGTCGTGTCGCTGGTGATGCCGAGGGAGCGCACCGCCTGATCGAGCTCGGCCGGCGAGCGGCGCTGCCAGATGTTCTCGGGGTCCTCCAGCCAGTTGGTGTCGAGGTAGAGGGCGTTCGGCAGGTGGTTCTCCTCGTACTCCTCCGGTACGCCGAAGTTGACGTGGAAGAGCAGGAATCGGCCGCCGTCGTAGGCATCCGGCTGGCCGCCGTTGAGCAGTTGGCGGAGCCATTCGGTGTGGACGAGCTTGTCAAAGTTGGCGAGGCGCTCGACCGGCAGATCCGGGTCGGCGGCCCACGCTTCCCAGCCGTCGTAGATCCGAACATCGGTGAGGCCGTGACCTGCAAGCCGCGCCTCGAGCTCCGCGACCTCCGCCGGGTCATAGGCGTACAGGACGACGCTCCGACCCGCCACGATCCCCCGAGCGGCTAGTTGCCGTTCGATCTCGGCTTCGTCGACGCTCGTCAACCAGGCCGCCGGGAAGGCCACCGAACCAGGGATGTGGCCGCCTCTTGCCTCACCGCGGAGGCGCCAGCCATTGAAGGCGGCCATCGGCCGCACATCGACGATCGTGAGGTCCGGGTCGTCCAGCCGGCTGCGGAGCTCAGACGTGGATATCTGGGTGCCGGTTTGGTCCTGAAGCGGCTCGAGGAGTGTCATGAGATTGCGGTCCCTTCGGTGGTTGTGACGGTGCTTGGACAAAAGAAAAAACCCCCGCCAAGCAGGGGTCCAGGTGAGTGTCGTGCGCCAACGGCGTCAGCCAGCGCTCAGGTACACCACCTGCCCTGCTCGGCGCAGGTATGGCACATACAGTGGTGGTGGGCGTACCGAGTGCTCATGAGAGCGGCATTCTGCCATCGCCCGGATCATTAGGCAAGACCCGGGATTCTCGCGGTGTGGTCGTTCGACGGCGCCAGCGCATGAGATGCTTGGAAGGGAGTCCCTCCCCCGTCACAATGGACGCAGCGGGCAGGGAGACACGATGGACCGACAAGCGTGGCTTGAGAAGCGACGCGCGCTGGCCGAGGAGCAGTTCGATGCGCTCTACTCGCCGACGTACGATCAGGACGACATCCCGATCACCGATACCCATCGAGAATTCATCACTCGGGTCATCGACTCGTGCCCGGTGGATGGCACGATCCTCGATGCGCCCTGCGGCACCGGTCGCTACTTCGGGATGATCCTCGCTGCCGGCCGCAAGGTCGTCGGGATCGACCAATCTGCCGGCATGCTCGCCCAGGCACGGGCCAAGCATCCCGACGTCGCGCTGCAGAAGATCGGGCTCCAGGAGCTCGCTTTCGACGCCGAGTTCGACGCCGCGATCTGCGTCGACTCGATGGAGAACGTCTTTCCCGAAGACTGGCCGATGGTGCTCGGCAATCTCCGCCGGGCCGTTCGGCCCGGCGGGCTCGTCTACCTGACCGTCGAGCAGATCGATGCCGCTGAGATTGCGAGGGTCTTTGACGAGGCGACCGCCGACGGACTGCCTGTCGTCCGCGGCGAGCACACCCGACGAGGCGGTGGCTATCACTTCTACCCGACGGAGGACCAGGTCGCCGGCTGGCTGGCCGCCGAAGGCCTCGATGTTGTCGCGGAGGGCCGCAGCAGCGGCGACAGCTACGGCTACCATCACCTGCTCGTCCGCGGACCTGCTGACTCCGAGGAATAGGCTCGGGAGGCCGTCGAGGCACCGGCGGCGCTGGACGACGCGCCATTGGCGGCGAGCTCGGTCCAGAGATGCTGGGCCGCGTAGGCGCGCCACGGCCGCCACGCCTCCGCACGGGCGAGGAGTTCGGCCGGCGTTGGCCGGAGCCCATCCGGACCTGTCATCGCCCGGAGCAGCCCGACGTCGGCGGCCGGGAAGGCGTCCGGCTCGCGCAATGCTCGCATGGCGACGTAGTGGGCTGTCCAGTTGCCCACTCCAGGCAACGCCGTGAGGCGGGCGATGGCGGCATCGAGGGAGCCGTCCTGCCGGAACAGGTCCGAATCGGTCGCGGCGACCGCCGCCATTCGCGAGATCGCGGCCGCCCGGGCACGGGGCATGCCAAGCAGGGCCAGGTCGGCCGCAGCGACCCGCTCCGGTGTGGGGAAAACCGCGGACAGTCCACGCCCGTCGCCCGCTCCGCTCGCCCGAAATGGCTCGCCATGTGCTTCGACGAGCCGACCGATCAGCCGGCGGGCGCCGCTCACGGTGATCTGCTGGCCGAGCATCGCCCGGACTGCCAGCTCGAAGCCGTCCCATGCCCCTGGCACGCGCAGACCGGGCCGGGCTGTGACGAGCGGCACGAGCAGCGGATCGGTGGCCAGGTGAGCCGCGATCGCTCGAACGTCCGCGTCGAGATCGAACACGCGACGGATTCGCCGCACGATCGCTGGCTGCGCCGTGGCATCCGAAAACTGGATCGTCACCGCGAGGAAATCCCGTCCACGAATCGGCCTGGCCTCGATCGTCCCGTGCCGCCCGCCCAGGTCGATCGTCCGGCGGTAGCGATCGTCCTCGACGACCTCGACCCCGGGGATGGCCCGGGCCGCGAGGAAGTCGTTGATGGACTTCCAGTCATATGGCAGCCTGAGGTCGAGGTCGAGGTCGAGCGAGCGTCCCATCCTCAACCGAAGTCGCGCCGACCCGCGAAGTGGGCCACGACCTCGGGCCGCCGCAGCTCGTAGATCGCAATGCGGTGACCGCCCGGCGTGCTGAACGAGCAGCACGGGCCCTGCGGGATCTCAAATGTTCCCTCCGGAGTCCAGCCATGGGATTCGAGTGTCGCCATGGCGTCGGCCAGCTGAGGGACGCGGTAGACGAGGATCGGGCGCTCGCCCTCGAGGTGGCCCGCGAGAAGGATTCGCGGCGACTCCTCACCGAGCTCCACCATCGCGACCCTGATGCCCATGGCGTCGATCGCGAAGACGAGCCGACCACCGAGGACGGCGGTGAAGTAGCTCATGTCCGCCTCGACGTCATGGCTGGGCATGTAGACGAAATCCAGCTGCTCGAGGGTCATGTCGGTCGGGCCTAGCTCCGGGTCTTGGGAGCACCGTCGAACATGCGGACGATCATGATCCGCCCTTTGCTCGGTGGCGCGTCGCGCGGGAGCCGGCTCCGGTACCGTTCAGCAGTGGAGATCAACGCCGAGCAGGCTCGCCTCGACAGGATACTCTCCGGACTCGGCGTCGCTTACGAATTGTTTCCCTGCGACCCGGCCCTGGCCGATACAGCCCAGTTCTGCGCGGCCTACGGTTTCGCCCTCGAAGAATCGGCGAACACGATCGTCGTCGTCGGCAAGTCCGAGCCGCGGGTCTACGCCGCGTGCGTCGTGCTCGCGCCGCACCGCCTCGACGTCAATCGGACCGTCCGCGCACGCCTCGGGTCGCGCAAGGCGTCATTCGCCGCCGCCGACGAGACACGCGAGATCACCGGCATGGAGATCGGCGGCGTGACGCCGTTCGGCCTGCCGGCGGACCTCCCGATCTGGGTCGACGCCGCCGTCATGGCCCGACCGCGAGTCGTGCTCGGCGGTGGAAGCCGCAGCTGGAAGGTCATTGCCCCGCCAGCGATCCTGTTGGCGCTGCCGAGCGTAGCCGTGGTCGAGGGCCTGGCCGGCCCGCCGCCTGCCGCAGGCTGATGGGACCGCGGGCCCTACGAGGGCTCGGCCGTCGCCACGTCACCCGGCTCCGACGGCCCTAGCAAGCGGGCCGAAGCAACGCCCGTTGCGACGATGGCCGCCCCGACGATCACCAGGACCAGCGAGGCAGAGATCCTGTCGGCAAGGGGCCCGGCGATCAGAATCGGCAGGAGGCTGGCAGCGCTGACGATCGAGGCAAGCACTCCGAACACGCGGCCGCGCACAGCTGCCGGCATGTGCTCGAACAGCGCGGTCTGGGCCGATACGGTCGTGGCCGCATAGGCCGTGCCCGCCAGAAAGGCGAGTACGACCACGACCGGGATCGCCAGCCCGTTGCCTCCGAGCAGCGGCCCGACGACCGCCACCCCGATCGAGAGCGACCCGAAACCGACGAGGCCCGCTTCGGCCGACCGCCGGCGGGGCACGCCGCGGCCGAATCGGCGCAAGCCGAGGACGCCGGCGACCACGCCCAGACCGAGCGGCAGCACGACGACGATGAGCCGCTCCGGTTCGAGCCCGATAGAGGCGGCAAGGCCGGGCCCCAGGACTCCGAGGACGCCCACAAGCGAAGCGGAAGCTGCCAGGTGGAGCAGGGGCCGACTGACCTCGCGGTTCTCCTTGATGGCCGCGAATCCTTCGCGCAGTTGTCGGATCGGTTCATGGACCGCGCGGCTCGCCGTGCCCGGAGCGACGGTGGCGGGCGGCGCGGACGGCAGGAAGAGACAGGCGATCGTCGCGGCCACGTACAGGACGGCGACGACGCCAAGCACGATTGAAGGCCCCGCGATTGTTACCAGGAGCGGTCCGAGGAATGCGAACCCGACGGCGAACGACGCCTGCAGCGTCAGGTTGAACACGCCCATCGCGGTTTCGAGCTCTGCTCGGCCAACGATCCGCGGGATCATCGCGGCCTCTGCTGGCGTGAGCATGACCGTCGTGAGACTGATCCCGAGGTTGAGCATCAGGAGGACTGGCACGTTGGCCCCTGCGAGCGCCAGCCCCAGGGTCAGGATCGCCCGCACGATGTTCGGTCCGACGAGGGCCCAGCGAAGATTCAGCCGATCTACAACAACGCCGGCGACGGCCGACAGCGCGATCGTCGGCAGCAGGAAGGACATGACGAGCGCGCTGACGGCCGCGTTCGAGCGGGTCGAGGCGAAAACGAGCACGGTCAGCGCGTAGAGGGCCATGTTTCCGCCGACTTGCGTCGACGCCTGGATGAACCACAGGCGACCGAACGCCGGGTCGCGGAGGATCGAAACCGACCGATGGCGCGTGTCGCCGTCCGGGACCGTCGTCACCCCGAGATTGTGGTGGTCAGCGCCCGACCACGTATCGATACGACGACTCTATGCGAGCGCCCGGCGGAGCTCCTCTTCGGCCTCGCTATCGAGGGTCGTCTGGATGATGTCTCCCGAGAGTCCCTTGAGGGCCGCCCTCGTCGCGTCGGCGTCCGCCCCCTTGACAACGAGGAACAGCGCCGATCGCCCGGGGGTGAGAGTGTTCTTGACGTCCTCGATGAACTTTCCGCTCACACCCTTGTCGAGGGCGGCGCCTACGGCGGCGCCGGCCACTGCGCCAAGCGCCGCCCCGACGAGGGGGAAGGCAAACATCACGACCGCACCTACCAGCGCGCCGACGACCGCACCGGTTTCCGTCGTGCCGCTTAGCTCGTTCCTGACCTTGGCCGTCCCGTCCGGCAGGCGCTCCACAATCGCGGTGTCCTCGAACGAGATCCGGCCCCCGGACTCGATGTCGCGAAGGCGCTTCATGGCCTTGCGAGCGTCCTCCAGGTGGTCGAATGCGACGACAATCAGCTGGTTCATCATGACCTCCTGCTCGATCTTATCCCGGTCATTCTCGACCCAAGCGGGGTGTTGGCTCAACCCGGCGGCAGCGCGATTCCCAACACGTGGGCGTAGACGGTGTCGACGAGCTTGACATCGAGATCTCAGATCAGGACGCGCATCTGGTCAGGATAGAGCCGCGCCGCATCACCCTCGGTAGCGGCGGATGCCGTCCAGCACCACGTCCACGCTCGCCGGCGTGGCCATCGGCATGCCGACCTGGAGATGGCCGATACCGATGCTTGCCCATGCGGCAAGCCCGCCGGCGATTGCCTCGGAATCGAGCGGCAGATGTGCGCCCTCCTGGGCGTCCGAGACATCGACCCCGACCGTGAGCTCCAGCGTTTCCGGGTCGCGACCTTCCGCCGCGCACGCAGCAAGGAGATCCTCGTGGCGCTGCGTGAATCGCTCGTCTGGGAGTCCGAACCAGGCCGTCTGCCACGCGTCCGCGAAGCGCGCCGTAAGCCGCAGCATCCGTTTGCCCTTCGCGGCGATGAGGATGGGCATCGACGTTCGGCGCGGGGGCGGGAGCAGCACGGCATCCTCCACCGCGTTCCACTCCCCCTTGAAGGTGACCCGTTCGCCGCGGATGAGCGGGACGAGAATCCGGACCGTCTCCTCGAACCGGCCGACGCGGTGGTCGAACGGATACCCGAACGCCCGGTACTCCGGCTCGTGCCAGCCACAGCCGAGGCCGAGGATAAGTCGGCCGGCCGCGACGTCATCGGCGGTGGCCGCCATCTTGGCGAGTAGCCCGGCCGGCCTGAAGGACGTGGCGAGCACCAGGGTCCCCAGCTCAACCCGCTCGGTGATCGCCGCCAGGGCGCTCAACAGCGTCCAGGCCTCGTGAAAGCCGACCTCGGGTTCGCCCTCTTCGCGGTACAGGAAATGGTCGCAGACCCAGAGGCTGTCGATGCCCCCGCCCTCCGCCTGCCGAGCCAGCGCGGCGATCTCGGTCCAGGAGGCCCCATCGCCCTCCTGTGGGCCCTGGGGCAAGACGAGGCCGACCTTCATGCCTGGTGAACGAAGGACGTCTCGGTCTCGTGCGAGCAGCCGTCGTCCATCGACTCATAGGCCTTCAGGATGACGTCGAGGACATGACGCGCGTGCTCCGAGGTGAGAATTGGCGTGGCCTCGCCCCGCAAGCACTCGACGAAGTGGTTCAGGCCGGCCTCGACAACGCCGATCGTCTTGCCTGGCGGCGGCGGCCGAAGGTCGTGTACCCAGCCCTCGAGGCCGAGTGGGCTGTCGTCATCGACGAACATGCTCGCCGGAGCGTCCTCGTCGCTCGATTCGCCGCCGAAGCTGATCGTCCCGTTCGTGAAGTGGAGCTCGAGCCAGGGCGCCTGGGTCGCCGGGGCGGCGAAGCTCGTTAGCAGCTGGCCGAGGCCGCCACTCGCAAACTCGAGGTTCATGAGGACGTGGTCCTGTGTCGTCACCGGGATCGTGCCGCCGGCGAGCGGCCCTGCTCGGACGACGCGCATCGGCACCGCGATCGTTCCCATGGCCTGGACGCGGGCCACAGGGCCCATGAGCATGGTCATCCCGTGGAGCCGGTAGACGCCGTGGTCGAACACCGGCCCAACGCCGGGGGTGTAGAAGACCGAGGGATCGCCGGTGTATTCCCGCCACGTAGCGGGTCCGGTGTCCGCGTGATGGCCGACGGCGAGCGTCAGCCGGCCTAGTCGATCGCTCGAGATGATCTCGGCCAGCCAGCGGAACCGCGACGTCACCGCAATGCCAGGCGCACACAGGAGATGGAGGTCGCGTTCCCGCGCCGTGGCGATCAGCCGGTCGGCGTCGTCAATCGATCCCGCGATCGGCTTCTCTGAATAAACGTGGATGCCCGCCTCGAGGCAGGCGAGGCTGATCTGGGCATGGAGCGGCGCGGGCGTGATGTTGATGACGGCGTCCAGTGCTTCGCTCGCTAGGGCCTCGGCGAGGTCGCTGTACGCGTGAGCAGTCGGCGACCAGTCAGCGACGAGCGAGACAGCCTGGTCTGCGGCGCTACGTTGGCGATCGACACAGGCCCGGATTTCGACCCGAGCGGCGAGATCGGCCAGCGCCGGCAGGTACCGCCGCCGGGCGACGTCGCCGCAGCCAATGACGCCCACCCGGATGCGCCCGTCGAGAGGCGGGATGGCGCGCTGTGCTTCTTCGCTCGCTATCGACATCCCCGGAGCGTAATCGGATTCCGCCTCGATCGCGGGACCCTGACGCAGGTCAGCGGTCGGAGTTCGCTCCGCCGCCGGACTCGACAACCGTCGTCGGCGTGTTGTGGACCGCCGGGATGCTGCCGAGGCGCCCCGCCTGGTAGTCCGCGAATGCCTGCATCACCTCTTCGCGCGTGTTCATGACGAACGGTCCCATCCACGCGACGGGTTCGCGAATCGGTTGGCCGCCGAGGAGCAGGACATCGAGATTCGGGCTGCGGCTCTCCTGGACGTTCGCCGCGGCGATCGTGAGCGCGTTGCCGGCGCCGAACACCGCCAGCTGGCCACCTTCGACCGGCCGCGCTTCGCTACCGACCGTGCCATGGCCCGAGAGGACGTAGGCGAGCGCATTGTAGTCGGCACGCCAGGGAATCGACAGGCGGGCACCCGGGCTGAGCGTCGCGTGGACGAGCGTCATCGGGCTGTAGGTGGAGCCCGGGCCCTGGTGGCCGGCGACCTCGCCGGCAATGATCCGCACTAGCGCTCCCCCGTCGTTTGACGAGACGAGGGCGACTTCGCGAGCGCGGAGGTCCTGATAGCGGGGCGCAAGCCACTTCTGGGCGCGCGGCAAGTTGACCCACAGCTGGAAGCCGTGAAACAGGCCACCACTGGCGACGAGCGCCTCCGGCGGCTTCTCGATGTGGAGAATCCCCGCCCCTGCCGTCATCCACTGGGTGTCGCCGTTGGTGATGACCCCGCCCCCGCCGTTCGAGTCGCTGTGCTCGAAGGTTCCGTCGATCATGTACGTGACGGTCTCGAAGCCACGGTGCGGGTGCCAGGGCGTGCCCTTGGGCTCGCCCGGAGCGTATTCGACCTCGCCCATCTGGTCGAGGTGCACGAACGGGTCGAGATCTGCCAGGTCAACGCCGGCGAACGCCCGTCGAACCGGGAACCCCTCCCCTTCCAGCCCGTGCGGAGCGATGGTCACGCTCTTGACCGGGCGCTGGCGGGCCACGGTCGGATCGGGCTCCGGAATCCGGGGCAGAACGGTGATGTCGTCGACGGTCAGGGCAGGCATGCGGGGCTCCTCGGGGTCAATGCCCTGGTATCATGCCACGAACTGATTGAGTGCGCAACTACTTTTCCTCGGGCGCCAGAACGACGCGACCGAACTGCCGTGCGCGCACGTCATCGATCCAGACACCGGCCCGCATGTAGACATCGTCTCGGATGAGGTCGATCGCCGCGGCTTCGTCAGTCGCCGGCACGAGGAACAGCGCCGAGCTGAAGTCCGTGAACCCGCCTGCCTCAATCAGGCGCCCTTCGGCCAGGAGCCGGGCGATGCGCGACAGGTGCTCGGGGCGGACGGCGGGCCGCTTCGCCGGTGCGTCGGCCGCGTAGCTAACCTCCACGACGTAGATCGTCTCGACTGCGACGCCGTCGGGGATTCCGCTGTCGGTCATCGGCGGCGCTCCTTCCGTTCCGCTCCTCGCTTGGCGGCCGCCCGGAGATCGTCCGCGGTAAGGCCGACCGGACGCCCGTCGCCGTCGACGAGCCGCCATCGAACACTGAGCCCTTCGTCGCGACCGCTGTCGATCTCCTCCACGAGTCGCCCGAGCGTGCGCTCGAAGGAGCGGTCCTCCGCGTCAGACGGCAGCAACGCCGCCAGCCGATCCGCGAGGGCCAGCCGGGCGATTGTCGGCACCCCGCCGGTGAGGTCCTGGCGGACAATTCCCTCGGCATCGCGGACGCCTGCACCGTCGAGCTGTTCGATGAGCCGGCGCGCACGGCCGCGATCGCGCGGCGTGAGCGCGGCGATCCAGCGCGGCTCAGCCGCGGGCGCAGGTGGCTCGGCTGGGGCGGGCTTCGTCGATCGGCTCGGCGCGGACTTCTTCGTGGGCGGGCCCGCAGCCTTCTTGAACCGATCAGCCAGCGGCGATTCCGGGGCTGCGGTGCCTCGTGCGGCCTCGACGGCTGCCTTGGCCTCGGTCAGGGAGCGGAACGGACCACGGACGAGGGGCAGGCCCAGGTCGTCGGTCTGCTCCCCGTCGACCAAGACCCACGTCCCGGACTGGGGCTCGATCGTGAATCGCTCGTCCCGCGTCTGCCAGCGGCCGCCTCCCAGCCGCTTGAGCGAACCGGCGTCATCGGTCTTCTTCGCCGCCATATGCTCAGGCTAGCCGAAGGGCGCCACGCGCGAAGCGCGGACGACGCACAATCGGACCGAATGATCAAGCAATCCACCCCGCTTGCCTCGACCAGGGCGGGCATGGGGGCGATCCCCTTCGATGGCGGCGTGACGTTCCGCGTCTGGGCCCCGCATGCTGAAGCGGTTTCGGTCGTCGGCCCGTTCAACGACTGGGACCCGGCGCGCGATCCGCTCGCAGCCGAGGACGGCGGGACATGGTCCCTCGACGTCGCCAGCGCGGCCAATGGCGACGAATATCGCTTCTCGATCCGGACGCCGGAGGGCGTCCTGTCGCGGATCGACCCTCGTGCCCGGCGGCTTACGAGTTCGGTCGGCAACTCGATCGTGTATGGGCCTGATGCCTTCGCGTGGGACGACTCCGAGTTCCGGACCCCCGATTGGAACGACCTCGTGATCTACGAGCTCCACGTGGGGACGTTCTCGCCCGGCATGCACGGCCAGCCCGGCACGCTCGACGGCGTCCGAGGTCGCCTCGAGTACCTCCGGAAGCTGGGCGTTGGTGCGATCCAGCTCATGCCGCCGTTCGAGTTCGCGGGCGAGCGGTCGTGGGGCTACAACCCGGCCCACCCGTTCGCAGTCAACTCGAGCTACGGGGATCCAGACGACCTCAAGGCGCTTGTGAAGGCGGCTCACGGGGCCGGCATCGCCGTTCTACTCGACGTCGTCTACAACCACCTCGGCCCGTCGGATCTCGATCTCTGGCAGTTCGATGGCTGGTCCGAGAACGGCAGGGGCGGGATCTACTTCTACCAGGACGATCGGGCGTCCACCCCGTGGGGCGAAACCCGACCCGACTTCGGCCGGCCCGAGGTCCGGGCATTCCTCCGCGACAACGCCGTCCAGTGGCTCGAGGAGTTCCGTGTCGACGGCTTGCGCTGGGACGCGACGTCGTACATCTCGAGCATCACCGGCGAGGGCTTCCGTGCCCGCGACCGGATCGCGCACGGCTGGCGGTTCATGGCCGAAGTCAACGAAGAGCTGGCTGGTCGATACCCGGGCCGGCTGATGATCGCCGAAGACATGCAGACCGATCCTGCGGTGACCCGATCGGCGCGCGACGGCGGCGCCGGCTTCGGTGCCCAGTGGGACATCGGCTTCGTCCGTGCCGTGCGCGCCGCACTCGTGCCCAGCGCCGACGCCGATCGGGACGTAGGGGCTGTGGCCCGGGCGCTCGCGGTCCAGCCGGCGGATGCCTTCAAGCGCGTCATCTACACCGAATCCCACGACGAGAATGCGAACGGCGGCTCAAGGGTCCCGGAAGAGGTCTGGCCGGGCTATGCGCACAGCTGGGCATCGAAGAAGCGAGCGACGCTCGGCAGCGCCCTGGTCATGACGGCGCCGGGCATCCCGATGCTGTTCCAGGGCCAGGAGCTCGTCGAGGGCTCGTGGTTCAGCGACGAGGAGGGCGTGGACTGGGGGCTGCGCCATCGGCATGCGGGCCTGCTCCAGCTCCACCGCGACCTGATCAGCCTCCGTCGCAATGTGGTCGACGTGAGTCGCGGCCTGCGCGGGCCGAACATCGTCGTCCACCACGTGAACGAACCGGGTCGCGTCCTCGCCTATCACCGCTGGCTGGAAGGCGGACCGCGCGACGACGTGATCGTCCTTGTGAACCTCTCGGCGACGCCGCACCCGGATTACCGGGTCGGCGTACCTCGCGGCGGCCGCTGGCGCGTTCGTTTCAACTCCGACTGGGATGGCTACGACCCGGAATTCGAGACGGTCGAGTCGGTCGATGCCGACGCGACGCCCGAGGTTCGAGACGGCCTGAGCCGCAGCCTCCGTGTCGGGCTGGGGCCGTACTCGGTCGTGATCCTGTCCCAGGACGACTGACCAGCGCTGGCGACAATCGCGCGCTGGACCAGGTCAATCAGCGATCAGCGCCGTCTGCGCGCCGGATCCGGGGTTCGGGTCCGTCCGCGGGACCATCGTCACGGCGAAGGCGACGGCGGCGAGTGCCGCTACGATCCCCGGCAGGATCGCGAGGCCGAGCGATCGATCCGCGAGCGCGCCTCCGATGGCCGCTCCGATCGGGAAGCCGAGGAAGTTCATCGCCATCGACACGGCGAACGCCCGGCCGGTCCAGGCAGGATCGGTTCGCCGCTGACGGATCGTGAAGAGCGCGATGTCCAGCGGGCCATTGGCGAGGCCGGCGATGACCGCCCAGGCACCGAGACACAGGAGGCCAACGACTGGGTCGATACCGTCGATCACGGCAGGTGGCAGGAGCAGGAGCAGGGCCGGCGCGAACACGACCATCGGGTAGACGAGCAGCGGCCATTCCCGGTCGCGGGTGTCCATCCGGCCGAATATCAGCGCGGAGACCATGCCAGCGATCCCGGATAGCGCGAACACGACGCCAACGAGTGCCGCGGAGTAGCCGAGACGATCAAGCACGATAAGCGGGACGGCGATAGTCGTGATCCCGCCGGCGACGTTGAGCGACGAGATCGAAAAGGCGAGCCCGCGGATCGTGGGGTTGCGCCATGCATATCGAAGGCCGTCGAGGGCGTCGCGAAGTAGCTTGCCGGTCGAGTCGATGGCCGTCGGCGGATCCGGGATGCCGATCATCGCGAGCGCGGCGAGACCGAACGCAACGGCCGTTCCGAGGAGGGCAATCTCGCCGCCGAAGATCGCGACGAGCCCGGCCGCGAGCGGCGGCCCGATGATCGTCGCGATGACGTAGCCGTTCGAATCGACGGCGTTGACCCGCTCCCATAGGTGTTCCGGGACGATGATCGGGAACAGGCTCCGCAGGCCCGTCTGGCTGAGAATCGCGGTCAGCGACGAGATCGCGGTGATGAGCACGAGCAGCAACGCCGGCAACGCATCGAGCAGCGACAGGATCGCGATCAGGGCGAGGGCAACGAGGGCCACCACGTAGTCGAGCCGGACGAGGCGCATCCGGCCGTGCCGGTCGAGGAGGGCACCGGCGATCGGGCTCACCAGGATCCCGGGCAGCGTCGCAGCCAGCGTCACGATCCCCGTCAAAGCTGGCGATCGATACTCGACGAGCGTGAACAGGACGATCGCGATCGACACCATCGCCTGGGCGATGCGGGCGATGATCATCGCCGCGAGGATCCGCGGCAGCCACGGAACCCTGAGGAGGGCCCGGTAGGAGGTCTCCGACGCGGGGTCGACCCCGCTCACGTCGCGGGCTGGTCCGGCGACACCCAGCCTCGGTCGAGGGCGAGGTGGATCACGGTCGGGCGGTCCGTCGCGAGCGCCTGGCGGAGGGCCGGCTCGAAGCCGGCGTCGGTATCGACTTTGACGCCGCGCGCACCGAATGCCCGCGCGATCGCCGCGAAGTCCACCGGCCCGAGATCGGTCGCGATGCCCGCGTCGGGTCCGCGACGGTCCTGGTGCATCCGGATCGTTCCGTAGCGCTCGTTGTCGAAGACGATGGCGATCACGCGGGCCTTCTCGCGGACCGCGGTCTCGAGCTCCGCCATCGTCATCGCGAACCCGCCATCGCCTGCAACCGCGATGACCGCGCGATCGCGATGGACGAGGGCGGCGGCGATCGCCGCGGGCAATCCGTAGCCCATTGCCCCGGACGTCGGCCCGAGGAACGTGCCGGGCCGCCGAAACCGGAAGTGACGGGCGAGCCAGAGACCAAAGTTGCCCGCATCGGTCGCGACGATCGCATCGTCGGGCAGCACCCGTCGCAGCGTCGCGATCGTGTGACCGGGGTGGACACCCGGGCCGCCCATTCCGCTTCGTCGACCGCTGCCGCCGCTTCCCACGACTCCCGATCGGCGCGGTTGACCAGGCGCCGCGCATCCACGACGGCGGCGTCGAGCACGGACCCCTGGAGGCGGGTCACGGCGGTCCGCAAGAACGTCCGCGCATCGGATCGGACCGTGAACTCGGGCGGTGGCAGCTCGTCGCGGCCGCTGAGCGGCTCGACGTCGACATGCCCCCAGCGCTGGTCGGCGCGCAGGGATCGTGTATCCGAAGCTCGTGATCTCGGACAGCCTGCAGCCGAGGACCAGCAGGGCATCGGCCCGCTCCAGGCGCTCCCGAACGACCGCAGGACTGCCATAGCCCGCCATCCCCAGGTAGAGCTGGTGATCGTTCGAGATGACGTCCCCGCGCCGCCAGCCGGCGATGACGGGGACATCGAGGAGCTCCGCCAGCCGCAGGAGGTCTGTCGAGGTCCGGGCACGCAGGACGCCGCCACCGGCGAGGATCACCGGCCGCTCGGCCGAGGCGAGGAATTGGAGGACAGAGCGGACCTCGTCGGGCTCGGGCCTGGGCGGGGCCGGACGAGCGGTGTCGAGGGGCGTCCCAGCCGGGATCACCTCGTCGAGAAGGTCCTCGGGTAGCGAGAGGAGGACCGGACCGGGCCGGCCGACGAGCGCGGCCCGGATCGCGTCACCGACGGCCGCCGGGACGTCCGCCGCCGTGCGGATCTCGGCGGCGTGAGGCGTCAGCCCGCCGAGCGTGGTGGCCTGCTCGATCTCCTGGAACGCCTCGCGGCCGCGGAATCGCCGCTCGACCTGCCCGACCAGGGCGAACATCGGGCTGGAGTCCTGGCGAGCCGTATGGATGCCGATCGCGAGATTCGCGGCGCCGACGGCACGGGTCGCGAGACAGACCGCAGGGCGGCCGGTCAGCTGGCCGTGCGCCTCTGCCATGAACGCTGCCGCGCCCTCGTGGCGCGTACTGACGATCCGGATGCCGGCAGCGTCGAGGCCCTCCAGCAGGCCGAGGAAGCTTTCGCCGGGCACGGTGAATGCGTAGCGGACACCGACTGCGCGGAGGGCGTCGGCGACGTACCGGCCGACACTTCGGGCGGGTTCGGGCTCGGGGGCGGGCGGTTCGGACTTGGCGGACGGCTCGGGGGCGGATTCGGGTTCGGGCTCCGCGGCGGGGTCGGGTTCGCGCTGGGCTGGCTCGGGCTCCGGTTGAGCGGCGGGTTCGCGCTGGGCCGGCTGGGGCTCGGGCTCCGCTTCCGGTTGGGTGGCGGGTTCGGCTTCGGCAGCCAAGGCTGAGTCGAGCGCCGAGACATCAGGTGCCGACGCGGGCTCACCATCCGCGGCCGCCTGCGATCGGTTCAGGCTGAGCGGCGTCGGCCGCTGGACCTTCCGGGTCGAGCGTCGTGTCGATCTCGTCCTGTTCGATCGACATCGGTCAGTACACGACCGGTGAGGCGACCATGGCGAGAACCAACCCGAGAATCACGATGATGGCGACGATGAGCATCGCGATCTGGGCGAACCGGGACCCGGGCATCACGGCGTCTACCGGTAGTTCTCGAACTGGAGCGGCACCGCCTCGTCGAGCTCGCGAAGCCGCCCGATGACCCGCTGAAGGTCGTCCTTGCTCTTGGCGGACACGCGGATCGCATCGCCCTGGATCTGCGATTTGACCTTCGGGAACTCGTCGCGGATCAACTTGGACAGCCTCTTGGCGAGATCGTCCGGCAACCCTCGGCGAAGGCGAGATCGTCTGGCGGACCTTGTTGCCGCCGGACGGCTCGAGCTTGCCCCAGTCGAAGATCTTGAGCGACAGGCCGCGCCAAATCGCCTTCGATTCGATCAGGTCCTTGATCGCCGCGGCGCGATGCTCGTCGTCGGTCAGCAGGACGAGCTCCTCCTTCGTCTGGCTGAGATCGACTGTCACTCCCTTGAAGTCGTAGCGCTGCTGGACCTCGCGCCGGACCTGGTCAAGCGCGTTGCGCAGCTCCTGCTCGTCGAAGTCGCTCACGACGTCGAACGAAACCTCTCCTGCCATCGGTGTCCTGTCATGCCTCCGCTAGCCGGCCGGCGTCGATCGCCGGTGATACCACTCCCGCAACTTGGCAACCTTGCCGTCCCGTACCTCGAGCGTCATGAAGCCCGCGAGCCGGACCCGCGCCCGGTCGGAGCGCTCGATGTAGCCGGCGTGCCAGGCCACGAGGATCGTCGGATCGACGAACCAGTGGCGCTCGACGGTGAAGCTGACCTCCTCCTGGAGCTCGGCCGCCTCCAGCAAGTATGCCCTGACCGCGTTATGTCCGACGAGCGGCGGCTCGAACGGCTCATGGTGGTACTCGACGTCGTCGGTGAACAACTCGACCCAGGCGTCGCCGTCGAACCCCTCCCACGCCCGCCCGAAGCGCTCGAGGAGGTCGCCAGCGGCCGCGAAATCAAAGCTCATCGCCTATCCAGCTCCTCCAGCAGCAGCTCGCCGATCCGGTAGCTGCGCCCACCGCCCATCACCAGGACCGCGTCGCCGGGCTTGACCTCTCCTGCCAGCCACGCGGCCGTCTCTTCGACCGATCCCGGTGCGGCCACGGTCAGGCCCGGCCGGCGCTTCCCCGTGGCCTCGGCCAACCCTGACGCGGACGCCACGGTCGTGTCGGGGTCCCGGCCAGCCCAGATGTCGGCGATCGCGACGGCGTCGGCCTCTGCCAGGGCCGACGCGAAGGCCTCCAGGAGCGCAGCCGTCCGATGGTAAGTCAGCGGCTCGTAGACGGCCCAGACCCGACGGCCCGGCTCACGCTGGCGAATCGCGGCGATCGTCTCGTAAATCGCGGTTGGGTGGTGGCCATAGTCGTCGTACACGACGACCCCCCCGGATTCGCCCTTCCGCTCGAGGCGCCGGCCGACGCCCGGGAAGGAGGCTAGTCCCTCGGTGATTGCGACTGTGCCGATTCCGGCCGTCTTGGCCGCGGCGGCGACCCCGAGGGCATTCGCCGCGTTGTGCCGCCCGGCCGTCGGCAGCTTGACTCGAATGATGCCCTTGAGCGGGTCGAGGCCGTGGATCTCGAGGGTCGTGGCATCGGGCGAGGCCATGGCAACCCGGCCAAGCACGACTGTTGCCGGGCCGATCGCCGTCCCGAACTCACCGGCCATGCCACGGCCGAAGCTGCGAGGCGCTGGGCCGGCGCATCGATGAGAGCCGTCGCGACGATCTGCCCCGGCCAGTCGCGCAGGCCGGCCGCGAGCTGCGCAACCCCGTCGTCGGCGACGTTGGCGATGAGCGTGGGAGGCGCAACGGCGCCATCGGCTGCGCGGCGCAGCCAGGCGTCGAACGCGGCGACGACCGCGGCGCGGTCCGCAAAGACGTCGGGATGGTCCCATTCCGCCGACGTCACGACAGCGATGGCCGGCCGATACGCGTCGAAGTTGCCGGCGTACTCGTCGGCCTCGACAACGAACGCCGGTCCGCTCCCCCAGCGAGCCGTCGCGGCAATGCCGCCGGTGAGCTCGGACGGCAGCAGCGCCCCGACGAATGCCGACGGGTCAGTCCCCGCCCGGACCAGGACGTGGACGAGCCAGCCGGCCGACGTGCTCTTGCCGTGGGTGCCCGCGACGCCGATGAGCGTCTTGCCTGTCGCCGCGTCCGCGACCACCTGCTGCCACGGCTCGATGGCGATCCCGGCCGACCGAGCGGCACGAAGCTCCGCGTGGTCAGGTTGGACCGCGGTGAGCGCCTTGGTGACGGCGAGTCTCTCGGGCCGGCCGGCGGTCACGTGGTCCGGATCGTGCTGCCAGGCGAGGGGCACGCCGGCCGCGGTCAGCGCGGGCGTGTAGGGCGAGGGACCGCCGGGATCGCAACCGCTGACCACCGCTCGAGCATGATGGGCGAGCAGTGCTGCCGCGCTCGCTCCTGCGCCAGCCGCTCCCACGACATGGATTCGTTCTCCCGGCTTGATCGGCCGCGCCTCGCGGGCACCGGCGAGCCCGGCCCCGACCGCCGACCGCGCGGTCATCGTCCGCCGGCCGGTGCTGCGCTCCCCACCCGTTCGACGAGCAGCTCCAGGACCGCCTCTGCGCTGGATTCCTTGTTCGCGATGCGATCGCCGCTCCATTGGAAGCGCCGCACGTCCACGCCAGCCTCGTCCGCGACCGCGACGTACGTCAGACCCACGGGCTTGGCCTCGCTGCCGCCGTCTGGGCCCGCGATACCCGTCACCGACGCCGCGATCGCCGTCTCGAACCTGGTCCGCGCCCCTTCCGCCATGGCCCGCGCCACCTGGGCGCTCACGGCGCCGTGGGCCGCGAGGATCTCCGGTGAGACACCCAGCAGGCGTTCCTTGGCCGCGTCGGCGTACGAGACGATCCCCCCGAGAAAGTAGCCGCTGCTGCCCGGAACATCGGTGATCGCGTCGGCGACAAGTCCGCCCGTGCAGGATTCGGCGACTGCAACGGTCAGGCCGCGGCGCAGACAGACGTCCTGGAGGCGCTCGGCGAGCCCGACGAGCGAATCGCCGGCCACGCTACGAGCGCTGGGTCTTCTGCGGCGGCGCCGGCGGTGCGAACAGCCACGTCTCGGGAACGCCCCGCTTGCCCAGCGCTCCGAGCGATTGGCCGTTCAGGGTGAAGAACGTGGCACCCGACGAGCCGGTGCGGACCTCGATGGTCTCGTTGCCGGTCAGCGACACCGTCTGGCCGGCGTGGAGCGTGTCCCCGGCGCGACCCGGCGGCGTCGCGACCTTGCCATCCACCCATGCCTTGATCCAGGCGTTTCCGCCCCGAATCTCGACGACCAGATTCACACCGCGGTAGGCGACGGTGACGTGTCGGGTGAGCGAGGTGGTCTTGCCCCCCGCACCGGACGCCGTGACGATGATCGACCAGCGGCCCGTCGTAAGCTGGAGCGGCGTGTTGAACGAGCCGCCGTCGTCGACCGGCACGCTGATTGGCGCGGGAGCAGGTGGCGCGCTCGCCCCAGCGACGACCGGGGAGCCGTCGACGGGCCCGTCAAACGTGGCCTTGATGGTGACACCCGTGGCGTTCGTCGTCATCCCCTGGACCGGGATCGCCCCGTTCTCGAACGTCGACCCGTCGGCCGGCTGGTCGACGGTCAGGACCGGGACCTCGATCTGGGCCGACGGCACCGTGATCACGACCTGGGCGGTCTGCTCGGCATGCTTGCCCGTATCGGGATCCGTCGCGTTGATCTTGAACTGGTTCTTGCCGCGCCGGAGGTCCACTTCCAGGCTCCACGCGCCCGTCGAGTCGGCCGATGTCTGGCGCGACAGGCCGGCGACTTCGACGGTGACCGTTCCGCCTGGGATCGTCGTGCCGCGCAGGACGTACGAGGTCGCGGCCTCGTCGACCGTCACGGTTGCGACCTTGGGATCGGTGACCGCCAGCGTCGGCGGTTTGGCGAACCGCATGACCTGGACGGCCAGGTACGCGCCGACGAGCAGGACCACGACCGTCAAGAGTGCGGCGACGATGACGCCCGGCGAGAACGTGAGGCCGCGGCGAGGTGCCGCGATCGGTTGGGGCACGGCGATGACGGGCGCCGGCGGCCCCATGTCGCCGCGCTCCCGCCGCCACTGAGTGAGGATGTCTTCCGGCTCGAGGCCGAGATAGAGCGCGTAGTTGCGAAGGAAGCCCTTCGTGTAGACCGCCCCCGGCAGCTCGCGATAGTCGCCCCGCTCGAGTGCGGCGAGGTAACGGGCTCGGATCTTTGTATCCCGCTCGGCCCGATAGAGGTCGACGCCCTTCCTCTCGCGAGCGGCGTACAGGCGCTCGGGCAGCGATGGGACCGACTCGACGGGCGCACTGGGCCGCGAGGTGTCCGCCCGCACCTCCCCGGTCGCTCGTCGTGCCTCGTCCCGTGTCGTCATCGATCCCTGTCCTCGTCGGCCTCGTCGCCGTACGCCGATCCGCTCGCAGGAGCCGCGCCGTCCCGGCGAAGCACTGCCCGAGCATTCGAACCGTCGAACGCGCCAATGTAGCCCCGCTCCTCCAGCTGATCGATGATCCGTGCGGCCCGCGCGTAGCCGATCTTCAACCGTCGCTGGAGAAGCGACGCTGAGGCACGATCGTACTCCCGAATGACCTCTACGGCATCCGGCAACAGCCGGTCCGCCTCTTCGTCGGCCAGATCGTCCGTGGATCCCGCGCTCTCCTCATCGTTCTCGATGATGCCCATGTCGTAGTGGGGATTCTCGATCTGGTCCGTCCAATGCGTTGTGACGCGATGGATCTCGGGGTCCGAGACGAAGACGCCCTGGAGGCGCATTGGGCGCGGCAGGTCGGCCGGCTGGTAGAGCATGTCGCCGCGGCCGATCAGGTCCTCTGCACCGGGCGTGTCGAGGATCGTCCGCGAGTCGATCTGGGATGCCATAGCGAAGGCGATCCGACTCGGGAAGTTGGCCTTGATGAGCCCTGTCACGACGTTGACCGACGGCCGCTGGGTGGCGAGGACCATGTGGATCCCGGTCGCCCTGGCCTTCTGGGCGAGCCGGACGATGGCGTCCTCGACGTTCTTGCCCTCGCGCATCATCAGGTCGGCCAGCTCGTCGACGATGATCACGATGTAGGGCATCCGGTCGTCCGGGTCGACCCGGGTCTCGTTGTAGCCCTTGATGTTGCGGGCGGTCGCGCCGGCGAAGCGCCGGTAGCGGCCCTCCATCTCGTTGACGGCCCACTTGAGCGCGGCCTTCGCCCGCTCCGGCTCGGTGATCACTGGAACGAGGAGGTGCGGCAGGCCGTTGTAGGACGCGAGCTCGACCCGCTTGAGGTCCATGAGGATCATCCGGACGTCGTCCGGGGTCGCCTTGCAGAGGAGGCTCGTGATCAGGGCGTTGACCATGACGCTCTTGCCCGACCCCGTCGCACCCGCGATGAGGAGGTGCGGCATCTTGGCGAGATCGACCGCCTTGGCCGTCCCCGCGACGTCCCGCCCGAGGGCGAACGTCAGCTTCGATTCCGCCGCGGTGAACTCGACTTCCTCGAGGATCCGGCGGAGGGCGACGATGTTGAAGTCCTTGTTCGGGATCTCGATCCCCACGGCGCTCTTGCCCGGGATCGGGGCCTCGATCCGGAGCGACCGGGCGGCGAGGGCCATCGCCAGGTCGTCGGCGAGCGCCTCGATCCGCGAAACGCGGACGTCGACCGCCGGCTGGACCTCGTATTGGGTGACGACCGGGCCGGCGTTGCGGGCCGGGATCTGGGCGGTGATCCCGAAGCTCGCCAGCTTCTTGATGATGATCTCCTCGTTCCGGGCGTGGGCCGCGACGCTGCCGCCGGGCTCGGTCGGGTTGGCGATGTCTTCGAGCAGCGCGAGCGGCGGGAGGACGTATTCGATGCGCTCCTTGGTCGGTGGCGAGTCGCCGGCGTCGGTGATGTCGTCGAGGGCGCGAACCACGCGAGGCGGGTCGGCCACGAGCGTTGCGGACAGGGCGCTGCCGTCGCTCCGGGCCGGGGCAAACGTCGCCGACGTTTGACCCATGCTGGGCACCGCGGCCGGGATCCGTCCATCTTCGATGTCCCCGTCGCCGCCCTTCGACCACAGGCCGGTTTGACCCGGCGCCGGTGGCCCCGCTGCCACGCCCACCCGACCGCGCAACCGGCCCGCAGCCGCCTGCTGGTCGCCGCGCCCGTCGGCGCCCGCCGTCTGGTCGCGCCGCATCGACGCGGCCGCCGTCGACCCGAACCAGCGGGCCATCGTGGTGGCCGGGTGGAGCAGATCGCTCGGGCGCACGTTGAATCCGATCATCAACCCGATCGCGACCAAGGCGATGAGGATGACGACGGCGCCCGGAGCCGTGAACAGGGGCGTCAGGGTCGACGCGAGGAACCTGCCGAAATGGCCGCCACCTCGGCCGCCGATCACCTGGACGATGCCGATCAGCGCGATGTAGGCCACCGCGGTACCGAACAGCGTCCGGCCCCAGCCCGAGCCCGGATTTCGGCCGGGCCCCCATTCGAGATACCAGCCGGCGCCCAGCAGCAGGAATGGCAGCAACCAGCGGAGGCTGCCGAACCACGGCCCGACAGTTCCGATCCACCACTCGGTGAGCGCGCCCTCGCCCTGGAGGATGAGGGCGATGAGCGTCACCGCACCAAGGACGAGGAGGACGAGTCCGACGATCGAGCGGGCGATCTCCGGGCTGACCGAAGGCATCGTCAACTGCGGCAGCGCGCCGCTGCGTCGCCGGCTCCTTGTTCGTCGCGTGGACGGCCTTCGTCGGGATGCCATCGTCAGACCTCGACGACGACCGGGAAGACCATCGGCCGCCGCTTCGTCTGCTCGTAGAGGTAGCGCGAGACGCCCTCCTTGATCTGGCTCTTGAGGAGGGCGATCTCGCTGATGTGGTCGCCGGGGTTCTGGATCGAGGCCACCACCCGCTCGATCGCCTCGTGCATGATCGGATCCTGCTCGTTGAGGTGAACGAAGCCCCGGGTGATCACCTCCGGCTGGCCCACGATATTGCCCGTCTGTTTGTCCACGGTCACGACGACCATGAACATCCCGTCATTCGCGAGGGCCTTCCGGTCGCGCAGGACGATGTCACCGACCTCTCCCACCGACAGCCCATCTACGAAGACGTAGCCGGCCGGGACGGGCGTGCCGCGCCGGGCGCTGCCATCGGCCGAGATCTCGATCGGTGTCCCGTTCTCGATGATGAAGACATTTTCGGGCAGGACGCCGGTTTCGATCGCGAGGCGGCCGTGCTGGACCTGCATCCGGAACTCACCGTGGATGGGGATGAAATGACGCGGCTTAGTCAGGCCGAGCATGAGCTTCAGCTCCTCCTGACTGGCATGGCCTGAGACGTGCGCCCGTTTGATCGTGTGATAGAAGACGTTCGCCCCCGCCTTGAACAAGTTGTCGATCGTCCGGCTGACGTACTCCTCGTTGCCGGGGATCGGGCTGGCGCTCACGATCACGGTGTCGCCCGCCTTGATCTCGACGAACCGATGGTCGCGATTCGCCATCCGAGCCAGACCCGCCATCGGCTCGCCCTGGGCACCGGTCGTGGCGATGACCAGCTTGTCGTCGGGAATCTCGCCGATCCGGTCCTTCGCGATGATCTGGGACGGGTCGTACTTGAGGTAGCCGAGGTCGGTGGCGATCCGGAAGTTCTGCTCCATCGACCGGCCGATGACCGTGACCTTCCGATCGAAGGATTGAGCAGCGTCGAGGACCTGCTGCACGCGGGCGATGTTGCTGGCGAATGTGGCGACGATCACCCGGCCGTCGAGCGGCTCCATGATCTCGCGGAAGGCCTCACCGACGGTTCGCTCCGACGGGGTGTAGCCCGGGTTCTCGGCCCTGGTCGAATCCGACAGGAGGCAGATCACGCCTTCGGCGCCGAGTTTGGCGAGGATCGCGAAATCCGACAGCTTCCCGTCGACCGGCGTGTGGTCGAACTTGAAATCGCCGGTGTGGACGACGACGCCGACCGGTGTCCGGAGGGCGATCCCCATCGCATCGGGGATCGAATGACCGATCCGGAACGCGACGACGCCAAACGGCCCGATCTGGATCTCGTCGCCAGCCTCGAGCGCGACCAGAGGGTTGTTGTGGAGCTTGTGCTCCTTGACCTTGTTGCCAAGCAGTCCGCGGGCCAGGGTCGAAGCGTAGACCGGCACGCCCGGAAACTCGGGCAGGACATATGGCAGCGCGCCGACATGATCCTCGTGGGCGTGGGTGATGAGGAAGGCCTTGACCTTGGCCTTGTTCTCCTTGAGGTAGGTGATGTCGGGGATGACGAGGTCGATACCGAACATCTCCTCGTCGGGGAACATCAGGCCGCAGTCGATCACGACGATCTCGTCGCCGTACTCGAACACGTACATGTTCTTGCCGATCTCGCCGACGCCGCCGAGCGGGATGATGCGAAGGGGATTGGTGGAATCAGCCATGAGGGAGTCTCGTCTCGATCAGAACAGTGTGAAGTCGGGTTCGGAGTCCTGCGGCGACTCCGGCGCGGCCGCCGGCATGGCCGCGAGCTCGTCGACGACGGCGACGGCGCCAACAGCCGCGACGGGCGCCGCCGCTGCCGGGGCGCCGGCCAGCTGAGGGGCTTGCTGCGCCGCCGCTGGCTCGCTGCCCCGTCGGGCGCGCGACTCGAGCAGCGCCGCCGGGATATTGGCGACGTCGGCGTAGCTCGTCCGCTCGATCTCGGGCGTCCTGAGGGCCGCGGCGGGGTGGTAGAGGGCGAAGGCCATCGCGTTTGCGGCGCCGCTTGCGGGATCGACCGGGCGGATCGTGCCGTGGGCCTGCGAGATCCGCTCGCCGGGCATGAACCGGCCGAGCGAATGGCGGCCGAGCGTGACGATCAGCGCCGGATCCAGGATCTCCAGCTGCCGCTTCAGATACGGCGCGCAGGCGGCGATCTCATCGGGCTCTGGGTCACGGTTATCCGGCGGACGGCACTTGACGATGTTGGTGATGAACACCTCGTCGCGTTTCCAGCGCAGCGTGGCCAGGAACTTGGTGAGCAGGTCGCCGGCGCGGCCGACGAACGGTCGGCCTTGGCGGTCCTCGTTGTAGCCCGGGCCCTCACCGACGAAAACGACCTCCGTGTCCGGGCTCCCCTCCCCCGGGACCGCCAGGGTCCGGGTCTCGTGGAGGCGGCAGCGCGTGCAGGATCGGACTTCGGAGGCGACGACCTCGAGCGCGGCCACGCGCTCGGCATGGGTCACGCCGCTCCCCCAGCGACCACCCCGACGCGATCCGCGACCTCGGCGCCGTACGCGGCGACCCCGCGAGCGGCCGCCGGCCACACCCAGTCGCGCTCCACGAGCACCTCCGCGATCTGGACGGCGTTCGTGGCCGCGCCCTTGCGGAGGTTGTCGCTCACGACCCAGAACGCGAGCCCGCGGCCGCCGGCGATCGATGGATCCGTCCTGACCCGCCCGACGAAGATGTCGTCGCTGCCGGCTGCATCGGTCGCAAGGGGGTACTTCGACGATGACGGATCGTCCTGGACTACGACGCCGCTGACCGCCCCGAACAGCGCGCGTGCCTGATCGGGCGTGAGTGGGTCGCGCGTCTCGACGTGGACCGCCTCCGAATGGGAGACGAAGACCGGGACGCGCACCGCAGTGCACGAGACACGCAACTCCGGCAGGTGAAGGATCTTGCGACTCTCGCTGACGACCTTCCACTCTTCCTTCGTGTAGCCGTTTTCGAGGAACACATCGACCTGGGGCAGCGCATTGAACGCGATTGGATGGGGGTAGACCGACGCCTGCTTGGGCTCGCCGCCCAGGTGGGCGCGGATCTGGCCCTCGAATTCGGCGATCGCGTCGGCTCCGGTGCCCGAAACCGCCTGGTAGGTGTCGACGATGACGCGTTCCAGCCCGACGGAGTCGCGGAGAGCCATCAGCACCGGCACAAGCTGCATCGTCGAGCAATTCGGGTTGGCGATGATGCCGGGATGACCCTCTAGATCGCCAGGGTTGACCTGGCTCACGACGAGCGGGATCGCCGGATCCATCCGCCACGCGCTCGAGTTGTCGATGACCGTGGCCCCGCGTTGAACCGCCTGGGGCGCGAGCTCCTTCGAGGCGTCGCCACCGGCCGAGAACATGGCGATGTCGACGCCGTCGAAGGCCTCAGGCGTGGCCTCGATGATCTCGTGGGAGCGCCCGTCGATCGACACCGTCCTTCCGGCCGACCGACCGGAGGCAAGGAGGCGCAACTCACCGACCGGGAAGTCCCGTTCGTTGAGCACCTGGATCATCGTCCGGCCGACGACGCCGGTCGCGCCGACTACCGCGACGGTGAGGGGTTGCCGTGTCATGTCGGGCATGGCTCCGCGATCACTGTCAGGAGTCCGGGCACGGGCGGAGTATAGCAGCGGGGCTTGGGACCCCGATCCGGACAACCACCAGTAGACACGCGCTCAACCGCACTGCAGCACCATCCAGGCTCGGTCGAGGTCCGAGCCGGCGAGGTCCGCGTTTCGAGTCCCGAAGTACAGAGTCCCGCCATCGCCCCACATCCAGCCCGCGTCATCGTCGGTGTCGATCTGGGCCAGGAGTCGCCACTCGTCGACGCCCGGGCGCAGCTCGGATGCCCGTGGACCCTCGTAGCCGGAGGGATCGCCGACATAGATGCCGTTCGATGCGAACTGGAACTCACGCCAGAGCGAGCCCTGTTGCAGCCATGGCCATCCGCCAACCTGGTGGCGGGGCTCCGATGCCGCAGATGCCTCGATGAGGGCCTCACCGAGGTCATCCAATGCATCGGGCTCCAAATGCGAAAGGCCCGCGAGCACGTCCTCGTCCCAGCTTGGCATCGTCAGGGTCTGTGACGGCGCGAGATCGATGCGCGGGAAACGCGTGGCCCCGACAGGTGACGATCGTTCCTCGGCGGCGTGCGCTTCGGCCAGCGCCAGACGCCAGCCCCCGCCGTGAGCAGGGTCGAACCCCCAGGGCTGTTGGTCGACGTCGTAGAACAGGTTCAAGAGGCCGGACCGGGGGAGGTCCAGGTCGCAATCAAAGCCCCGAAGCGCATCGAGATCGAGCACGGCGAGGAGGCTCAGGGGTTTGCCGTGCCAAATCGGCCATTCCTGGCCCCCATCGAGCGCGGCGTCACCGCCCAGATGCCCGCGCGTCGCCGTCCCTCGCGTGGCACGCCGTAGCGAGATCGCCGGCCGGGCAAGGCCGATGAACGTCTCGGCCTCGGTCGGCCCAAGGAATTTGTGGGCCAGGCTGTCCAACAGCTGCAAGTCGAGCGTCACGTGTGCATGATGGGTGCGCTGTCAGCGGCTGTCGCGGTTCCCAGCCGAAGACAGGAAAAGCCGCCGGCGATGCCGGCGGCTTGGAGTTGCGAAGCGGAGCGAACCTCAGACGGGTTCCTTCGCGAGGTGGCGCTGCATGGCCGCCTTGCGCGAGAGGTTGACCCGACCCTGGCGGTCGATCTCGGTCACGACGACCATGACCTCGTCGCCGACTGACACGACGTCCTCGACGGTTGGCACGTGGTAGTCGGCGAGCTCACCGATCCGAACGAGGCCTTCCTTGCCGGGCAGGATCTCGACGAACGCGCCGAAGCCCATGATCCGGGTGACCTTGCCCAGGTAGAGCGCCCCGATCTCGACCTCGCGGGTGAGGCTCTCGATCCAGGTGATCGCCTTCCGCGAGTTCTCGCCGGAGACGGCCGCGATCTCGACGGTGCCGTCGTCCTCGACGTTGATCTCTGTCTGGGTCTCTTCCTGGATCTTGCGGATCATCGATCCACCCTTGCCGATGATCTCGCGGATCTTCTCGGGGTTGATCTTGATCGTGATGATCCGAGGAGCGAAGTCGCTCATGTCCGAGCGGGCTTCGGGCAAGACCTCGGCCATCTTGTCGAGGATCGTGAGACGTGCCGCGAGGGCCTGCTTGAGGCCGTCGCGGATGATCGCCTCACTGATCCCCTGGACCTTGATGTCCATCTGCAGGGCGGTCACGCCGTCCCGCGTGCCGGTCACCTTGAAGTCCATGTCCCCGATCGAGTCCTCTTTGCCGAGGATGTCGGTCAGGACGACGAACTTGCCGTCCGGTTCGGTGATGAGGCCCATCGCCGCTCCGGCGACGGGTGCCTTGATCGGCACACCAGCGTCCATGAGGGCGAGCGTCGAGCCGCAGGTCGAGGCCATCGAGGTGGAGCCGTTCGAGGTCACACACTCGCTCACGAGGCGGATGACATACGGGAACTCGTCGTGGCTCGGCAGGACGGGGACCAGTGCCCGCTCGGCAAGGTGGCCGTGGCCGATGTCGCGACGGCTTGGCCCGCGCATCATCTTGTTCTCGCCCGTGCTGTACGGCGGGAAGTTGTAGTGGTGGAGGTAGCGCTTCTCGGTCTCCGGGCTGATCGTGTCGATCCGCTGGACGTCCGAGGACGAACCGAGCGTGGCGACGGTCAGCGCCTGGGTCTCGCCGCGGGTGAACAGGCCGGAGCCGTGGGCGCGCGGGATGAGGCCGACTTCGACGCTGATCGGGCGGATGTCCGTCAGGCCGCGGCCGTCGATCCGGATGCCCTCGTCGACGACAATCCGGCGGACGGTCTGCTTCTGGAGCAGGTTGAAGAGGCCCTTGCTCACGCGCGCATCGCGCTTGGCGGCCTCGAGCAACTTGGTGGTATCGCCGCCGGTGCGATTGGCCCGGACGGCCTCCGCAATCGACTCACGGAGAGCTGAAACGCGTCCCGGCAGGTCGTTCGCGAACCAGAGCAGCAGGTTGGCCGTTGCCTCGGCGTCCGGAAGCGCCCGGTGGCTCTGCGTCAGCTCGACGCCGAAGAACCGAGCGAGGTCGGGAAGCTTGTACGACTCGGCTCCGGGATAGCCCTCTCGAGCGATCACGAGGGTGTCGAGGTATGAGCCCGGCTGGAATCGGAAGCCGTCGCCCTTGGCCTCTTCGATGAAGCCGAGGTCGAAGCCCACGTTGTGGCCGACGACGAGGGCGTCACCGACGAAGTCCAGCAGCTTATCGGCTGCCTCCTTCGGGCTGGGCGCGCCCTTGACGTCCTTGTCGGTGATGCCGTGCATCTGATTGCCGACGATCGCGCGGCCGGGATCCACGAACGTCGACCAGCGGTCGACGACCTTCGTGCCCTTGATCTTGACCGCGGCGACCTCGACGAGGTCGGCCATCTTGGGATCGGTCCCGGTCGTCTCGGTATCGATGACGACGAGCTCCCGCTTAGCGTCAGTCGCTGCGGCGAATTCCAGGACGGAGTTCGGAGACGGCTCGATGTACGGGATGCGCTTCGGCTTGCCGACGGCCTTCTGGATCTCCAATTGGAGGTCGACGATCGGCTGGAGCGCGCGGTGCCCGAACAGAATGGCCTCGGCCATGATGTCTTCGGGCAGCAGGTTTGCGCCCGCCTCGACCATCATGATCGCGTCGCGGGTGCCGGCGACGATCAGGTCCAGCTCCGAGTCCTTGAGCTGGCTGAATGTCGGGTTGACGACGAACTCACCGTCGATCCGGCCGACGCGTACCGACGCGATCGGGCCGTTGAACGGGATCTCGCTGATCGTCAGCGCCGCCGATGCGGCGATCGTGCCGACGATGTCCGGGAGGTTCTCCTGGTCCGTCGAGAGGACGGTGACCACGAGCTGGATGTCGTCCTTGTAGCCCTCGGGGAAGAGGGGCCGGATCGGGCGGTCGATCTGGCGGGCTGCCAGGATCGCGTTCTCCGAGGGACGCGCCTCGCGCTTGATGAATCCGCCCGGGATCTTGCCCGCGGCGTACATCCGCTCCTCGAAGTCCACCGTGAGGGGGAAGAAATCGAGGCCGGGCCGCGGCTCGGACCGGTTGGCCGTACCGAGGACCATCGTGTCGCCGTAGCGGACGGTGACAGAACCGCCGGCGAGCCGTGCGAGCTTGCCGGTTTCAATGGTCAGCGTGCGACCACCGAGTTGCGTCTCGAATGTCTGAGACACGGGAATGGGATCCTCCTTGATCGTGGAGGAGGAGACGACCTGCGGCGCGAGGGCCGGCCTGGCCGAAGGCTTCAGACGCGCGGGAGCCTCGGGTCAATCCCGAGGCTCGGAAGCGGCGAACCTAGCGGCGGAGCCCCAACCGTCCGATGACGGTCCGGTAGCGCGCGTTGTCCTTCTTGATCAGATAAGCAAGAAGACGACGGCGCTGGCCAACGAGCTTGAGGAGGCCGCGGCGCGAATGATTGTCCTTGGGAAAGCTACGGAGATGGTCGGTCAGCCCCTTGATCCGCCCTGTCAGGAGCGCGATCTGGACTTCCGGCGATCCGGTGTCACCTTCCTTGGTGGCAAACCCGGACATGATCTCCTGCTTCTCTTCCCGCGCGAGCGGCACTCGGTTCCTCCGAACACGAAACTTCTGTTGCTAAACCTTCTTCTATGACCGACGGATGGTAGCAGGGTGGTACCGAAGCGGCAAACGCCGCAGACCTGCTTCCGATCGGGGTGTCAGGCGGACTTTGCCTCGGCGAATACGACGGTGAGCCGCTGGCCGCGTGACCACGCTTTGCCACGTCCGAGTCGCATGCTTCCATCGTTGGCCACGAACAGCGACGCCGGCTCGTTATCCACGCTGACCCGATACGCGCCGGCCGGCGGACGCGCGACTGGCATCTCGAACCGGAGCGTTCCATCCCCCCCGACCTCACCGACCACGGCATAGGGGCGGCCAAGCAGCCGCTCGGCCGCGTCGAAGTCCCCCGCAGCGATCGCCGACCGCACGTCCGAGCTGCGAACGGAGCGCTCGTCAAGGGCGAAAGGCGGCGCGACGACGAGATCGAACCCGTCCACCTCGCCGAGGGCGCGAACCGCTTCGGGCGTGCCGCGCCGCTCGTGGCCGAAGGCGGCGTCGGGAGTCATGAGCAGGCCGGCGAGGCGTGTCCGCGACGTGATCCGGTGGACGAACTCGTCGTATTCAGTCGAGCGGAGTGCGGCGTCGAAGTGCTGCACGACGAGGACTTCGACGCCCGCTTCGCCGAGCATGCGGAACCGCTCCGCCGGGTCGAGGAGGAGCGGTGGCGCGGCCCCGATGAGGATCTCGTCGGGATGTGAGTCGAACGTGATGACCGTCGGCCGCGCAGCGCGTGCCTCCGCCTCGGCGACGAGACGCTCCAGAAGGTATCGGTGGCCGAGATGCAGGCCGTCGAAGACGCCGATCACGGCGAACAGCGGGCCGTGCTCGGGTAGCAGGTCGGCGACACCATCGACGACCGCGACCGCGCCCGGCTCAGGCATCGACGGGTTCGATGAGGACCTTGTCGGGAGCGAGACGGCCGTCACTCACCTTTGCGATCGCCACGAGCCGCCCGCCCTCGTCGCGAACCCGGATCGGGGCATCGGGCTTGCCCGGGGGCAACGCCGCGCGGATGAACTGGCCGCGCGAGATCGCGGTGACCTCGCCATCGCTGATGACGACCTCCGGGAGGGACTCGAGGCCTGCGTCGATCGGAAGGAGCAGCGAAGCAAGCGCGTCGGGCCCTTCAGCGGCTGCTTCCCGCACACGCTCCAGCGGGATCGCCCCTGCGAGCCCGAATGGGCCGCTGGACGTCCGGCTGAGGGCGCCCAGGTACGCTCCGCCGCCGACCAGCTCGCCGAGGTCGCGGGCGAGTGCCCGGATGTACGTCCCGGCTGAGCACTCGACCTCGAGGATCGCGATCGGCCGGGCGGGGTCGGAATCGTCCCAGTCGACCAAGTCCAATCGGTGAATGGTCACGTCGCGCGAGGCGAGCTCGACCCACTCTCCAGCGCGCGCCATCGCATACGCCCGGCGGCCGGCCACCTTGATCGCGCTGTATGCCGGGGGTCGCTGCGAGATCGGGCCGCGGAGGCGCTCCAGGGCCGCCTCCACCGTCGCGCTGACGGGCGCGGGGCCCTCGCCGCGCGTCAGCTCTCCCTCGAGATCATCGGTCGTCGATGTGGCGCCGAAGCAGACCGTGGCCCGGTAGCGCTTTCGATCCCCGAGGTGATACTCCACGACGCGGGTAGCGCGGCCGAGGAACACCGGCAGGACGCCGCTCGCGAACGGATCGAGCGTCCCGCCGTGACCCACCCGTTTCGTTGCAGCGAGCCGGCGCACGAGTGCGACGATGTCGTGGGACGTCGGGCCAGGGGGCTTCAGGACAACGAGAATTCCGTCCACGGCCGCGCAGTCTAGCGGGCGACGGCGGCGGCGAGTCGCTTGGCCTCGGCGAGCACGATTGGGCGTGCCTCGGCGACCGGCAGCAGGATCGTCGCTCCGGCCGCCCGCGCATGTCCGCCCCCACCGAACGCGCCCGTGAGAACCGTCGCATCGACGCCACCGGGCTTGGTCCGAACGCTGACTCGGGTGGCCGGACCGGCCTCCTTGAAGACAATCGCGATCTCGGCCTCCTCGGCCTGCGCCAGGAGGTCGATGATTCCCTCGGAGTGAGCAGGGATCGCCCCCGTCTCGGCCAGATCCGCGTCGAACAGGCTGGTGTGGATGATTCGGCCGCCCGCCTCGGCCGACGAGACGGGCGAGGACCGCGCCGAACAGCCTGAGCTGGGCTTCGGGCTTCGATCGATAGAGGCGCCGCGAGATGTCGGACAGCGGAGCGCCCGCCTCGACCAGAGCGGCGGAAACCGCAAGCGTGCGAGGCGTGGTGTTCGGATGGGCGAACGTCGCGGTGTCCATCACGACGCCGGCCATGAGGAGCGTCGCGATGGCGCCGTCGCCCTCGTCCAGCGGCGCGCCGAGTCTCACCGCGAGCAGCGTCGTCATCTCGCAGGTCGCGGCGGCCTCCGGGTCGATCCAGTCGGCATCGCCGCGCTCCTCGTTCGAGGCGTGGTGATCCAGCACGACACGCGGCAGGCGCTGGAACAGATCGGGGTGGCGGCCCGCGACGGCGCCGACGCGATCGATGGTCCCGCAGTCCGACACGACGAGCAGGTCGTAGTCGGCATCCGGCTCCGGATCGGTTCGAGCGCGATCGACGTCGGGCAGGAAGTCGTAGATGGGTGGAAGCGGATCGGCAAAGACCGCGGTCGCACGGCCGCCCGCGCGCTCAACGAGCCGGCAGATCGCAAGGGTCGAACCGAGCGTGTCCGCGTCGGGGTTCTCATGCCCGACGGCGAGGACCTTTCGGGCAGACCGGATCCGCTCGATGACGGCGTCCGGCACCGCCTCGGCCCATGACGCGAGGTCGATCATCGGTGGCGGCGGCCGGGCACCGATCAATTCTTCGTCGGCTTGAACGTCCGGCGGCGCCGCAGCACCGGGGTCGGCGGGGCGACGGGCTCGCCCGGTGGCGGATCCGCGTCGCCTTCATGCGGCAGTCGGGCGACGGGCGTCGGCAGCAATTCGCCGATCGCCGCGTCGTCGGTCGGCTCGTGGCCGGCCTCGAGCTCGTTCAGGAGGTGCAGCACGCGCGTGCCACGCTCCAGCGTGTCGTCGAGCTCGAGATGGAATTGCGGGATCCGCTTGATGCGGAGCTTCTTGCCGAGCTCGTGCTGGATGAACGGCATCGCCCGGCCAAGCGCCGAAAGCGTCGCCTTTCGGTCCGCCGCCTGGCCGATGACGCTGACGTACACCTTGGCGTGGCGCAGATCGGGCGTCGTGACGACGCTCGTCACGGTCGCGAAGCCCACCCGCGGATCGGCGATCTCACGCGAAATGATCACGCCGATCTCCTGGCGAAGGAGCTCGTCGATCCGGTCAGTTCTTGCGGTCATCCGGCCGAGGCTGTTCGGAAGTGCCACATTCTCACGTGCTCGGCGTCAGGACCCTACTGACCGTCTGCGAGGAGAAGCATTCGATGATGTCGCCTTCTTCCAACTCATGGAAGTTGGCGAGACCGATACCGCACTCGTAGTTCTGCTGGACCTCGCGAACGTCGTCGCGGAACCGGCGCAGCAATTCGATCCGGTCGGTTGCGATGACCTTCCCATTACGCCATACCCGGGCATTCGCCCGGACGATGTGGCCATCCGTGACGAAGGCGCCGGCGATGACCGTGCTCTTGCCGACCCGGAAGATCTGGCGGACCTCCGCCCGACCCTCGACGACCTCGACGACCTCGGGCTCGAGGAGACCCTGGAGAGCAGCCGAGATGTCATCGGTGAGCTTGTAGATGATGTCGTAGAGCCGAACGTCGACCCCCTCGGCATCGGCCGCCCGGCGGGCTGTCTCGGTGATCTTCGTGTTGAAGCCGACGATGATCGCGTCCGACGCGGAGGCGAGCATGATGTCGTTGTCGGTGATGTCGCCGGCGCCCTCGTGCAGAACGTTAATCCGGATCTCTTCCTGGTTCAGCTGGTCGAGGGCGTGGGTGATCGCGCCGAGCGAGCCCGACACGTCGGCCTTGAGGATGATCCGGAGTTCCTTTGCCTGGCCGGCCTGGATCTGGCGGTAGAGGTCCTCGAGCGTCGCCCGACCGCTCCCCTCGCCGCTCTTGGCCGCGTTCTCGGCCTTGCGGGATTCGACGAGGGCCCGCGCTTCCTTCTCATCGGCGACGGCGCGCAGGATGTCGCCGGCTTCCGGGACGGCCGACAGACCGAGCACGACGACCGCGCTCGATGGCCCGGCCTTCGTGACCCGCTTGCCCTCGTCGTTCTCGAGCGCCCGGACCTTGCCGAACGTCTCGCCGACGACGATCACGTCCCCGACGCGGAGCGTGCCGGTTTGGACGATTGCGGTCGCGACAGCGCCGCGGTTCTTGTCGAGCTGTGCTTCCACGATCGTGCCGACAGCCGAACGCTTCGGGTTGGCCTTCAGCTCCTGCAGATCGGAGACGAGCAGGATCATCTCGATGAGCTCGTCGAGCCCGACGCGTGTCCGCGCAGAGACCGGGACAAGCGGCGTGTCGCCGCCGTACTCCTCGACGATGACCCCGGCCTCGGACAGCTCGGTCTTCACCCGGTCGACGTTCGAATCGGGTTTGTCGATCTTGTTGAGCGCGATGATGATCGGCACCTTCGCGGCCTTGGCGTGGCTGATCGCCTCGAGCGTCTGGGGCATGACGCCGTCGTCGGCCGCGACGACCACGACGGCGATGTCGGTCACGCGGGCGCCGCGTGCGCGCATCGCCGTGAACGCCTCGTGGCCCGGCGTGTCGAGGAATACGACGCGCTTGCCGTCGTGGGTGACTTCGCTCGCACCGATGTGCTGGGTGATGCCGCCACGCTCGCCCGACGCGACCTCGGTCGTGCGAATTGCGTCGAGGAGGCTGGTTTTGCCGTGGTCGACGTGGCCCATGACGGTGACGATCGGCGCGCGCGGCTGGAGGAGGGACGGATCGTCCTCCTCGAACAGCACTTCCTTCGTCGCGGCCGCAGGGGCAGCCTCGTCGTCGCCTTCGGGGCTGGCTCCGTTGGCCGGCGCGGTCGCTTCGGCGACCTCGTAGCCGAGCTCGCCCGCAACGAGTGATGCCGTGTCGCGGTCGATGAGCTGATTGATCGTCGCGAAGATTCCGCTCTTGATCAGCTCGCGGATGACATCCGCCGGATTGACCGTCAGCAGCTCGGCGAGCTCTTTGACGGTGATCGTCGGCGGCAGCTCGATCGCACCGCGCTCACGCGGGTCCGCGACCTGGACCTGGGCCGGCACGCCACTGCCGTCGCGACGCGGCGGCTTCCTCGGCCCGCGCCGACCGCGGGTGCCGCTTCTACTCCTTGCCATCTGTTCCTCCTCCGTCAGTCATCGTCATCGTCGCCGCCATGGCGAGCAGCGATTCGCGCAGCTCCACCGAAAGCGGCGTCTCGAGGGCTCGCCCGAGGGCTCCCCGCCCGAGAGCGGTAGTCCAGCAGCCGTCCTTGCGACAGAGGTACGCTCCCCTGCCGGCAAGGCGGCCCGTTTCATCGATCGTCACGCGTCCGTCGGGAGCGCGTACCACGCGCACCAGCTCGCGCTTGGCTCGCTTCGTGCGGCAGGCGACGCACGAACGGGTCGGAACCCGCCGTGGCGCCTCGCTTGCCTGTCGCGCGGCTACGACGAGGCCTCCTCGTCGGCGGCCTTCGCAACCTTCTTCGTGGTCGTCGGCTTCTTCGCCGCTGTTGTTGTCGTGGCCTTGCTCGTCGCAGCCTTCTTCGCGACCTTGGTCGCGGCCTTCTTCGCGACCTTGGTCGCGGCGGCAGCCGTCGCGGCGACCGGCGCAGCCGCGTCCGCATCAACTGGGCCCGGCTCCGGCGCGACGGCCTTCGTGGCGCGCGGCTTCTTGGCCCGCGCCTCTTCTGCCGGTTGGGATGCGGCGGCATCGGCAGACGCTGCGGCCGTCGTCGTCGCGGCCTTCTTGGCACGCGGCTTCGCGGCTGGCTTCGCAACGCTGGGTGTCGCGCCGTCGAGCGCGGCCGCCTCCGCAGCGGGGGCACCTGGCCCGACAGCCACCCCCTCGCCGGCGCTCGATGCGTCGTCCGTCGCGGTCGCGGGCGTCCTGGCCGCCTCGGCGGCGGCCGCCTTTGCCTCGGCGACCGAGACGTCGCTTCGGATGTCGATCCGCCAGCCGGTCAGCCGCGCGGCCAGCCGAGCGTTCTGGCCCTCGCGTCCAATCGCCAGCGAGAGCATCCGCTCGGGAACCGTGACGCTGGCGATCCGGTGCTCTTCGTCGATGTCGACCGAGATCACCTGGGCCGGGCTGAGGGCATTGGCGACGAAGACGCCCGCGTCGTCGTTCCACGGAATGACGTCGATCTTCTCCCCGCCGAGCTCGGCCACGACGGCCTGGACCCGCGCCCCCCGCTGGCCAACGGTCGCTCCGACCGGGTCGAGCCCCTCCTGGCGCGAGGCGACGGCGACCTTCGAGCGGCTGCCCGCCTCGCGGGCGATCGCCCGGATCTCGACGGTGCCGTTGTGGATCTCGGGAACTTCGAGCTCGAAGAGCCGCTTCAGAAACCCCTTGTGGGTGCGGCTGACGAGAATCTGCGGACCGCGTGTCGAGCGGCGGACCTCGAGGACGTAGGCCTTGACGTTCTGGCCGATCCGATAATGCTCGACGGCCGACTGCTCGGACGTCGCGAGGATCGCCTCGACGTTGTTGCCGACGTCAAGGATGATCGCCCGCGGCTCGACCCGGTTGACCGCCCCCGTGATCATCTCGCCTTCGCGGCTCGCGAACTTGTCGAAGACCTGGTCGCGCTCGACCTCGCGGATCCGCTGGAGGACGATCTGCTTGGCGGTCTGGGCTCCGATCCGGCCGAACACGTCGCCGTCGAGCTCTTCCATCTCGACGAGATCGCCGATCTCGGCATCGGGCTTATGGGTTCGGGCGTCCTCGAGGCTGAACTCGACGAGGGGGTCCTCGACCTCGGCCACGGCGGTCCGTGCGCGGAACACCCTGATCTTGCCTGTCTCGGGGTCGATCCGGACATGGATGTCCTCGTCGCCGGCCACCCGACGGTAGGCCGACTGGATGCCGTCCTCGACCGCGTTGATCAGCTGCTCGCGGGAGACCTGCTTCTCCGCGTTCAGCTGAAGGAGGGCACCGACGAAGTCTCGACTCACGATGCTCCTCCGACTCGATGGTTTCGTATTGGGCCGACAAAAAAGAAACGTGGGGGTCACCCACGTCACGGAGCGGCCGTTCAGTTCTGCGGAAGTATACACGCGGGCGCGTGGACGCTCAAACAGGGAACGTGCTTGCCTTTGCCTGCCTGACTGTTGCCCGATGGTAGGCTTCGCCGCCATGCCCGCACCCGCTGGAGACGCTCCGCCGCCCTCAGACATTCACCGGGTCAACGTCGATGGCGTCCCGGTGTTCTGGATCGATGTGCCTGGTCCGCGGGTCGGCGTGCTGATGTTCGGCGTTGGTCGGGCCCACGAGCGGGCCGCGACCGGCGGTATCAGTCATCTCGTCGAACATCTCGCCCTGGCACCGCTGACGCAGCAGGAGTACGGCCACAACGGCTTCGTGGCGGACAACCGGACGGTGCTTCACGCGTCGGGCACGGAAGACGAGCTGGCGGACTTCTTCCGGTCGGTGACGACGTCGATCGGAAACCTGCCCCTCGACCGCCTCGGAATGGAGCGTCGGATCCTGCGGCAGGAGGCCAAGGACCGCTCGCCGAGCATCGCCGGGATGCTCCTGTGGTACCGCTTCGGCAATCGCGGCCACGGCCAACTCGGCGTCGAGGAGCTCGGTCTTGGCTGGCTCGGGGCGGAGCCAGTTGCGGCCTGGGCCCGCACCTGGTTCACCCGCGAGAACGCGGCAATGTGGTTCAGCGGCCCTCCCCCGGCGAACCTTGCGCTGTCGCTGCCCGCCGGCAAGCCCGACATCACTGTCCCGCGCGACCCGATCCCGACCCTCGCGTTTCCGGCCCACCTCGCCTGGAGCTCGCCGCGCGTTTCGCTCTCGTACCTCACCAAGCGCTCGACAGCGGCCGTGGTGACGCTGGACTCGATCGCCCGGCGCGCAAGGGAGGTCCTCCGATTCGAGCGCGGGCTGGTGTACGACGTTCACACCGATTACGAGCGTCTCGACGCCGATACCGCCCATTGCACCCTGTCCGCCGACTGCGCGCCCGACCAGACCACGATCGTCCGCGACGAACTGCTGCGCGCGCTCGACGACATCGCCCGGGACGGGGTCACGGCCGACGAAATCCGCCGCGCAGCTCGCACGTTCCACGACGGCCTTCAGGCGCCGCAGGCGCGCCTCGGCTATCTCGACGGAACGACCTATGACCACATCATCGGGGGACGAATGGAGACCCTCGACGAGCTGACTGCCGAGTACGCCGCCCTCGAGGGCCAGACCGCGGCCGAGCAGCTCCGCGGGTCGCTCGACACCGCGCTGCTGTGTGTCCCGGGTGACACGCCCGGCGACGGGCGGTGGTCACTGTACGGCGGCTGGTCGACTGACGTGGTCGAGGGTCGGACTTTCCAGACGCCCGGTCGCCGCGTTGGTGGCGTCCGCCTGCCGACGCGCAAGGCCGAGCAGACCCTGACCGTCGGCCCCGACGGCGTGACCTGGCGCTCTGACGAGGGACACCCTCTGACGGTGCGCTACGACGAATGCGTTGCCTATCGCCACTGGGAGGGCGACGTCCGCGAGCTCTGGGGTGCCGATGGCTTCCGGGTCCGACTCCTGCCGAACGAGTGGCACGCCGGAGCCGAAGCCGTCCGGATCGTCGACGCGGCGATCCCACAGGAGGTCGTCGTCTGCGACGAGCACGGCCTCGGTGCATTCGAGGACCCGGCGGATAAGGCAGGAGCGAACCAGGACGGAGCCTCGGCCTGATCCAGCCGCGGAGGGAGCGCCCCACGCGAAGTGTTCAGCGAATGGGCGCAGGTACCGGTCCCGGTCGATCGTAGGTCTGGCTCGTCGGATAGCGTCGCTGCACGTACTCCTCGAGGATGCCGACGAACTCGTCGACGAGGCCGTCGCCCCGAAGCGTGCGATCGAGCTTGCCGTCGATGAATACCGGCGCGACCGGCTCCTCGAACGTCCCCGGCAGAGAGATACCGATGTCGGCGTGCTTCGACTCGCCAGGCCCGTTCACGACGCAGCCCATGACGGCGACGCGCATCTCCTCGACGCCGGGATGGGTCTCCTTCCACTCCGGCATCCGATCCTTAAGGTACGTCTGGATCTGCTGTGCCATCTCCTGGAAGAACGTCGAGGTCGTCCGGCCGCACCCCGGGCACGCCGAGACCTGCGGCAGGAACGACCGCAGGCCCATCGATTGGAGGACCTGCTGGGCGATCTCGACCTCCTCGGTCCGGTCACCGCCCGGTGCCGGCGTCAATGAGACGCGGATCGTGTCGCCGATCCCCTCGTCGAGCAGGATCGCGAGCCCGGCCGTCGAGCTGACGATCCCCTTGGAGCCCAGACCCGCCTCCGTGAGGCCGAGGTGGAGCGGGTAGTCGGAGCGCGTCGCCAGAATCCGGTAGACGTCGACGAGGTCGCGGACCTGGGAGACCTTCGCGCTGATGATGATCCGATCGTGGCCAAGCCCGGTCGCCTCGGCGAGTTCCGCTGATCGCATCGCCGACTCGATCATCGCCTCGATCATTACGTCGCGGGCATCGCGAGGCTCCGGGGATCGGGCGTTCAGGTCCATCAGCTCAGTCAGGAGCGCCTGGTCGAGCGAACCCCAGTTGACGCCGATCCGGACCGGTTTGTCGTTGTCGATCGCGACCTGGACGATCGTCGAGAAATGCTCGTCGTGGCGCTTCGCCCCGACGTTGCCCGGGTTGATCCGGTACTTGGCGAGGGTCCGCGCAGTTTCCGGGTACTCCACGAGCAGCTTGTGGCCGTTGTAGTGGAAGTCGCCGATGATCGGAACTGCGACGCCGAGATCCGCGAGCTTGCGGGCGATCTCGGGGACCGCGGCCGCCGCCGCTTCGGTGTTGACCGTGATCCGGACGAGCTGCGAACCGGCGTGGGCGAGCCGAGCGACCTGGATCGCGGTGGCGTCCGCATCGGCGGTGTCGGTGTTCGTCATCGACTGGACGACGATGGGATGAGCCGAGCCGACGAGGACCCCGCCGACATCGACACTTACCGTCGGCCTGCGTCGAGGCCGCAAAGCGTCAGGAGAAGTCATTCCGGCGTGCCGCCGCCCAGGATCCGAATCAGGTCGAAGCCGGTGACCCAGATGAGGAACGCGAACAGGAAGACGAACCCGACCACGTAGGTCAGCCGCTCCGCCCTGAGGCTGATGCGGGACCCGAAGAGCGCCTTGAGGACGATCATGAGCATCCTTCCGCCATCGAGCGGCGGGAACGGCAGCGCGTTCACGAGCGCAAGGTTGGCCGACAGGATGCCGGCGACATAGAGCGTGAGAATCGCCCCTGCGCCGAAGAACACGTCACCGATCGCGGTCGCAATCCCTACCGGTCCCTGGACGGCCGGCGGCGCCGTGGGATTGCTGACGAAGCCGCTAACGAGGTCGCCAAGCCCGCCCAGGATCAGCCCGAACCAGCGCATCGTCTCGCTCGCTCCGATCGATATCGAGGTCGCGAGGTCGTGGCCGGTATACGGGCCGAAGAAGTACGACTCGAAGGCCGTGATCCCGAGCGGACCGTGCTCAGCATCGATCTGCTCGGGTGGGCGGAGCGTCACGGTCTTGGTCCGCCGCGTGCCGTCGCGATCCTCGAGCGTCAGATCGACCGTCTCGCCGGCGCTCGCCCGAAGGTCGCTGAGGACCTGAGTCTCGCCGAAGAATTCGAACTGCTGCCCATCGATCGCGACGATCGTCTCGCCGGGCTTGAGGCCGGCTGCCGCGGCCGGGGATGCGGGCTGGATCTCGTTGAATCGGAGCCCAACGAACGGCGTCGCCATCAACGCGATGACGGTGAAGATCAGGAACGCCGTGACCAGGTTCATGGCCACGCCGGCGACCAGGATGATCAGCTTCGTCGGCAGCCGGGCGCGGACGAATGACCTCGGATCGTCCGCCTGGTCGCCGTCCTCGCCCTCCAGCTTGACGAAACCACCGATCGGCAGCCAGTTAAGCGTGTACAGCGTTCCGACGGGGACCTCAGGCTCGGAATCGAGGATGGCCTCGGTCAGCTCTGGGTCGTTCCGGGCCGCTTCGAGGGACGCTTCTCGCTGACGCTTCGCCCATTCGACGTCCTCTTCCGACGTGCGACCGACCGCGAGGACCTTCGCCCGCGGCGGGAACCCGATACCGAATTCGAGGACGCGGACACCTGCCAGGCGGGCCGTGATGAAGTGCCCAAGTTCGTGGACAAGCACGAGGGATCCCAGGATGAAGAAGAACAGGAAAATCGTGATGGTGCCCTGAACGACCTCGCTCACGACGGACTCGCGATCGGACCGGTCGCGTACGCGGCCCGGACTTCCGTGTCGAGGGCGACGAGCGACTCGAGATCAGGCGCCTGGTCGGCGGACTCGCCGAACCGTGACACGGCCGACTCCAGCAGCCGTGGAATCCCGGTGAACTCGAGACTCCCAGCGAGGAATCGCTCCACCGCGACTTCGTCGGCGGCGATCAATGCGGTCGTGGCCCGCTGCCCGATCCGGCCCGCCTCGCGGGCGATCCGGAGCGCCGGGAAACGGACCTCATCGGGCGCACGAAAGTCGAGGCGGGCGGCCGCGACGAGATCGACGGCGACGGATGGCGATGGGCGGCGTTCGGGGTATGTGAGGGCGTACTGGATGGGGAGTCGCATATCCGGGGTGCCCAACTGGGCCTTGAGGGAGCCATCCACGAAGCGGACGGCGGAATGAACGATGCTCTGCGGGTGGATGACCACCTCGATCGCGTCGTAGTCGACATCGTACAGCCAGTGTGCCTCGATCACCTCCAGCCCCTTGTTCGCCAGCGTGGCCGAGTCGATCGTGATCTTGGCTCCCATCGACCACGTCGGGTGCTGGAGAGCCTGCTCCGGGCGCACGCCCGAGAGGTCCGCGGGCTCGTTGAGGAATGGGCCACCTGACGCGGTCAGGACGAGGGCAGCGACGCCCGCCAGCGACTCCCCGACGAGACACTGCCAGATGGCCGAGTGCTCGGAATCGATCGGGCGGAGCCAGGCCAGGGGGCTCGCGTACGGATCCATCGGGCGTTCGCGCGCCCGCCCGGACGCCAGGTCGCGAGCGAGCGGCATCACGAGGTGACCCCCGACGACGAGCGTCTCCTTGTTGGCCGTGGCGACGACCTTGCCCGCTGCCAGCGCCGTGACGACCGGTCGGAGGCTGACGATGCCGCCCGTTCCCACGACGACGAGGTCGATGTCATCGCGGCCGGCCAGTGCCGCCAGGGCATCGTCGCCGTGATGGAGCGCCGTCCCGGGCGGTAGATCGAGGCCCGCGAGCGGCGAATCCTCGGCCGCCACGACGACCGCGGGCTTCAGCCGGCGCGCCTGCTCGGCAAGGAGCGTCGTGTTGTGCCCGGCCGCCAGCGCGACGACGCGGAACGCGTCGGGCATGGCAGCCAGGACCTCGACCGTCTGGCGGCCGATCGAGCCCGTCGAACCGATGAGCGCCACGCGGCGAATGGCGCCTTCGCCGGCCAGGTTCATGTCAGCGGACCGCGGCGAGGACGAACAGGGTCACGACGGGCGCGGCAAAGAGGAACGAGTCGACCCGGTCAAGAATCCCGCCGTGGCCTGGAATGAGCGACCCGGAATCCTTCGTGCCTGCCGCCCGCTTGAGCATCGATTCCGCGAGATCGCCAGCCTGCGCGGCGCCCGCGAGCAACGGCCCGAGCACGAGCCCGACCGTCAGCGGCTCGCCCAGGCCCGCCGCGATTGCGGTCACGGCGATCGTGCAGGCAACGAATCCGCCTACCAGCCCGGCATACGTCTTCGACGGCGAGATGTGGGTGAGGAACTTCCTCCGCCCGAATCGCCGGCCGACGAAGTACGCCCCGGTGTCGTAGGCCCAGACTCCCAGGACCAGCAGGATGATCCAGCCGCGCTCGCCACCGAGGGCCACAAGAGGTGCTCCGGCGGGAGGCTCCGGCGCGGCCTGGCCGAGCCTGACGACGAAGGCAAGGAGCGATGCGTACAGCGCCCCGAACACCGTCGCGAACCAGGTCGGCAGCCCCTCGCGTGGATCGCGCTTGGCGAACGCCCCGACTGCGGCGAGGATCATCCCTACGGCAACGAGGATCAGGCCGCTCGCCTCGAGATCCTTCGGCGCAGCGGCGTCGAGGACGAGCCCGACGGCGAGCACGACTCCGAGCGCCGGAACGGACGGGTATCCGGCTGACCGGAGCAGGCGGAAGATCTCGACGGCCGCGAGGGCCGTGGCAATGACGATGAGCGCGACGATCCAGGCGCCACCCAGGATGAGCACGACGACGAGCGGCGGGACGAGGAGCGCAGCGCTGATCGCCCGCTGGCGGAGCATCCTATGCGCCGATTGCGGAGTGGGCGCGGACCGTCAGCGACCGAATCGGCGCGTCCGCCTGGCGAATTCGAGGAGCGCGGCGTCGAACGCCTCCGCCCCGAAGTCCGGCCAGAGGACCTCCGTCGAGTAGAACTCGGCGTAGGCCGACTGCCAGATGAGGAAATTCGAGAGCCGCTGCTCGCCGCCGGTCCGGATCACCAGGTCGGGATCTGGCAGCCCCGCCGTGTAGAGCGCACCGGAGATGGCGTTCTCGTCGATCTCGTCGGGTTGGATGCCTTGCTCGGCGAGGCGCCTGAAGGCGTCGACGAGCTCCGTTCGGCCGGCGTAGTTGAACGCCACGTTTAGGAGCAACCGGTCGCCGTCGGCGGTCTCGGCGAGGGCGTCGTCGATCGAGCGCCGGGTATCGGCAGGCAGCTCCTCCAGGCGCCCGAGGAGCCGGATACGGACCCCCTGGGCACGGAGTTCCGCCGTTTCGCTGCGAATCGCCTGTTCGAGCAGCCCGAACAACCCCGTGACTTCGTCATCGGATCGCGCCCAGTTCTCGCGGCTGAACGCATACAGGGTCATGACCGGGACGCCGCGCCGGACCGCATGGCGCAGCAGCGTCCTGATGGCCTCGACGCCGGCCGCGTGACCCTCGAGTTCCGCTCGATCGTGCAGCCGCGCCCAGCGCCGGTTGCCGTCCATGATGATCGCGACGTGGCGCGGCAGGTCCGCCGGATCGATGAGGGCGTCACCCTCCTCCGCGGCCGACGGAACCGTCGGCTCGGCCTGATCTACGACGTGGGCCCGCGGCGGGGCGTCTGTCGGGCGGGCCAGCGGGGAGCGAGCCACTAGACCTCGAGGACCTCCTGTTCCTTGACGCCGCCGAGGCGATCGACCTCGCCGACGAACCGGTCGGTCGTCTTCTGGAGCGCATCGAGCTGGCGTCGGGCCTCGTCGGCACCTACGTCGCCGTCGCGCTCCTCTTTCTTGAGCTCGTCGGCCACATCGCGCCGGATGTTCCGGATCTCGACGCGGGCCTCCTCCATCCGCTTGTGGACGACCCGGACGAGGTCCTTGCGACGGTCCTCGGTGAGCGGCGGGATGTTCAGGCGGACCACCGTCCCGTCGACGTTCGGGACAAGCCCGATGTCGCTCTTCTGGATCGCCTTCTCGATCGCCCCGAGCACGCCACGGTCCCAGGGCTGGATCACGATCTGGTGCGACTCAGGAACGCTGATGCCGGCCAGCTGGTTGAGCGGGGTCTGGGTGCCGTAGTAATCGACCTGGAGCCGCTCGACGAGCGACGTCGAGGCGCGGCCCGTTCGGACGGTGTGGAAGTCGCGGTCCATCGCCTCGACGGCGCGGCCCATCTTCTGCTCGGCAGCTGCCAGGGACTCGCTGCTCATGTGCGGGCTCCTCCCACGGCGCTCGCGGCGCCGGAGATGAGGGTGCCGACCGGCTCGCCGGCGGCGACTCTCGTGATGTTGTCGGGCTTGTTGAGATCGAAGACGACGATCGGCAGATCGTTCTCCATGCAGAGCGAAACGGCGGTCGCATCGAGGACCTTGAGCTGGTCCCGAAGCAGGTCGCTGTACTGGAGCTGAGCGTAACGCTTGGCGGTGGGATTCGTGAGCGGATCCGCCTCGTAGACACCGTCGACTTTCGTCGCCTTGAGCAGCACCTGGGCGTCGATCTCGACGGCCCGGAGTGCGGCCGCGGTGTCGGTCGTGAAGTAGGGGTTGCCGGTTCCCGCGACGAAGATCGCGACGCGGCCCTTCTCGAGATGGCGCACCGCTCGGCGCCGGATGTACGGCTCGGCGACCTCGTTCATCGCGATCGCGCTCATCACCCGGGTCGGGATCCCGACGTGCTCGAGCGCATCCTGGAGGGCCAGGCCGTTCATGACCGTGGCAAGCATGCCGATGTAGTCGCCGGTCGCCCGGTCCATGCCCTTGGCCGCCGCTGCGAGGCCGCGGAAGATGTTGCCGCCGCCGACGACGATCCCGACCTGCACGCCGAGGCGATGGACCTCCCCCACCTGGCGGGCGATGAACGCGACGAACCCGGGATCGACGCCGTAGGTCCGATCACCGAGGAGCGCCTCGCCGGACAGCTTGAGCAGGATCCGCTGGTAGCGGAGCCCGTCGCGATCGCTTGTCTCGGCCGTCTCGGCCGTCTCGGTCGGAGGAGCCTCGCTCACAGCTCCTCCCCGAGCGCGTAGCGCGCGAAACGCCGGACGCGGATGTTCTCACCGATCGTGGCGATCGCCTCGGTGATGAGCTCGCGGACGGTTCGGTCCTCGTCGCGGAACGGCTGGTCGTAGAGGCTGACCTCGGCGTACCACTTCTTGAGCATGCCCTCGACGATCTTCGGGCGGATGTCCTCGGGCTTGCCCTTGACGGTCTCCGACGTCGCCAGCTCGGCCTTCTTCACCTCGAGATCGGCCTCCGGGATCGCATCGACGTCGACGTATTGCGGGGCCATGCCGGCAACCTGGACGGCGAGGTCCTTGACCAGCTTCTGGAACTCGTCGGTCCGCGCGACGAAGTCGGTCTCGCAGTTGACCTCGATCAGGACGCCGACCTTGCCGCCGATATGGATGTAGCTCGAGATCGCGCCCTCGCTCGCTTCGCGACCAGCCTTCTTTGCGGCCGCGGCAAGTCCGCGCTCGCGGAGCAGCGCAATGGCCCTGTCGATGTCGCCACCGGCCTCCACGAGGGCGTTCTTGCAGTCCATGAAGCCGGCGCCGGTTCGCTCGCGCAGCTCCTTGACCTTGTCGGCAGAGATGTCCGCCATGTTCGTTGTGGTTCTCCTGTGTCGCGCGGGCCGGGACCCGCGTCGTAGGCTTGGGCCAAGGGCCTGCCGCTATCAGATGGCGGTGGCCGGTTCTTCCTTTTCGGCCGCTTCGCGGGCAAGCTCGGCGGCGATCTCGTCGGGGGTCGCTTCGCTGGCTGGGGCAAGGGGCTCGGCGAGGGGGCGGCCGCCGGGCAGCAGGCCGTCGTCGTCATCCTCGGCGTCGGGCTCGAATGTCAGGGCCGCGCCTCCGGCGAGGGCGGCGACGAGCTCATCGGCGGCCGACTCGTCGAACTCCGGCTCGGCCGCCGCGGCGACCTCGAGCTCGGGCTCGGCGGAGGCGCGGGCCGCGCGCTCCTGCTGGCCCTCGATGCAGGCGTCGGCGATCAACGTGCACAGCAGGCGGATCGCGCGGATCGCGTCGTCGTTGGCTGGAATGATGTGATCGATCTCGTCGGGGTCGACGTTCGTGTCGCCGGTGGCGACGACGGGAACCTCGAGCTTGTTCGCCTCGGTCACGGCGATCCGTTCGCGGTGCGGATCGATGATGAACACGGCGCCCGGGACGCGCTTCATCTTGCGCATCCCACCGACCGTCAGCTGGAGCTTCGCCAGCTCCTCCTGGAGCTTGGCCGCTTCCTTCTTCGACATCCGGTCGAATTCGCCCGCCTGCTGACGCGCTTCGAGCTGCTCGAGGAGGCCGATCCGCTTCTTGATCGTCGTGAAGTTCGTCAGCATCCCACCGAGCCAGCGCTTGTTGACGAACGGCTGGCCGGCCCGGGTCGCCTCCTGGGCGATCGGTTCCTGGGCCTGCTTCTTCGTACCGACGAACAGCACGTACTCGCCACGAGCGACGGTGTCCCGGACAAACTCGATCGAGGACTCGAGATGCTTGACGGTCTGGGCGAGATCGATGATATGGATCCCGTTGCGCTCCGCGAAGATGAACGGGCGCATCTTGGGATTCCAGCGGCGCGTCTGGTGGCCGAAGTGGACTCCGGCCTCGAGCAGTTGCCGCATTGAGACGGACGGCACGGTGAGCGACCTCCTGTCGGTTTTGCTCCGCCGCGGACCTCGTCGCCGGGGGCCGGCCTCGTGGCACTGCTGCCTCGCTGCCGGCACCGTCCCGGTCGGAACGGTCCGCGTGTGATCTCCGTCACCCAGCGGGGTGCGGGTGGTTTCTCTGGCCGCGGCGGTCCCGGGGCCGGGCGGAGTCTATCACGGCCCGTTCGAACGGGCGCCGGCCTCAGAACGCCGATCGATGGTGTCGGATACGTGGCTCTCCACCCGCTCGGGTCGGGCTCGACGGCAACGAGGTCGAGGCGCAGTGGAAGCGACGGAACAGGCGACCCATCCGGGAGCGGGAGGCCGTCGAGCAGCGCATACGCCGCACGGCGAAGGTGCCCACGCTTGCGGTGGTCGACCGTCTCCTCCGCGAACCCGAAGTCGCGCCGGCGCCGCCAGCGGACCTCGACGACGACGAGCATCGGCGGCGGACCCGGGTCGACCGCCACGAGGTCGAGCTCGTGGCGACCGACATGGACGTTCCGGGCCAGGACGGTCCAGCCCAGGTCGCTCAGCCGCGCACCGACGAGGGCCTCGGCGGTGTCACCCGCGAGCTGCGCCGTCGTTCGCGTCCGAGCGGAGGTTTGGCCGTCCACGAGTCGATCGTGCCAGCGGACTCTCATCCGGCGCTTAGCTGGCGCTCGCCCGATGGTCACCTCGGGCTTGCCTGGCGCTTACGTGGACGCGAGCTCGAGTGAGTCGAGATCCGCGAGGTCGAGCGGCGGCATCGTCGGTCATGACCGGCAGGTACTCGCGCTCCAGCAGCTGATGGGTCGACGGCGATGCGGCGGGATCGCCGAGAAGATCCAGGTCGAGCTGATCGCCGGCCAGCGTCCGCTGCAGGGCGAGGAAGCTGCGGCGGTGGAACGGCGTGAGCCCCTGGCGGCGGATCGCGTCGCGGTGGTCGCGGGTCGCGTAGCCCTGGTTGTGCTCCCAGCCGTAGCCGGGATAGCGCGCGGCGAGGCGGATCATCATCCGGTCCCGGACGACCTTAGCCACGACCGATGCGCACGCGATCGAGTAGCAGAGGGCGTCCCCGTCGACGATCGATGTATACGGCCCGACCTGGTGCTCGAAATTCGCGATCCGGTTGCCGTCGACGAGGACGTGCTCGTGGCCGCCGATCCGGGCGATCGCCCGCCGCATCGCGAGATGGGTGGCGTGGTAGATGTTGAACCGATCGATCTCGGCGACGGACGCGGCGCCGACGCCGATCGCCACGGCCCGCTTTCGAATCAATGGTTCGAGCCTATCCCGTTGCGCCATCGACAGGGTCTTCGAGTCCCGCACGCCGGGGATCCGATGGCAGCCCGGCCGCATCACGACCGCGGCCGCGACGACCGCACCACACGTGGGGGCGACGCCGACCTCGTCGACACCGACAACACGTTCGAGGCCGTCACGCCAGAGGCGGCGCTCGAAGCGGAGCGTGGGGACGATGACCGTCATCGGTGTCAAGGGTAGCCGACTGCGCCGGGCCGGGTACTGGAGCGCAGCTAGTCCGATTCCGAGTCGCGTCGTGGCGCAGGGCGTCGTGGCGCAGGGCGGCGGTGGTGCAGCCGCGCCGAGCCCTAGTTCTTGGGGCGACGCTCGCGCAGGGTCGCGGCCTTGCCGACGCGCTTGCGCAGGAAGTAGAGCTGCGCTCGGCGGACCTGGCCGTGTCGGACGACCTCGATCTTCTCGATGCGGGGACTGTGGATCTTGAACGTCCGCTCGACGCCGACGCCGCTGGCGATCCGACGGACGGTGATCGAGCGGGTGATCCCGCCGCCTCGCAGTCGCATGACCGTGCCCTCGAAGACCTGGATCCGCTCGCGGTTGCCCTCGACGACCTTGGCCGAGACCTTGACGGTGTCGCCCGAGGCGATCTCCGGCAGGTCGGTTCGGAGCTGGTCTGAGACGATCTCGTCGAGCACGTTCACGGTCGGTCCTGTTCTTTCGTCTGCAGCGCGGGCGTCGCTACGCTGCGAAAACGTCGAGGGATACAGCCGCTCGGGGGCGGCCGACGACGGAGGATAGCACGCCTCCGGGCCACCGTCAGCGCCGGCTCACTCTCCGTCGGCGTCCGACTCCAGCTCCCGCAGGAGGTCTGTTTCCTCTCGACTGGACTGCCGGCCCACCAGCAGGTCGGGCCGCCCGGCGAGCGTCCGCCGCAGCGATTCCCGCAGGCGCCAGCTGGCGCACCGCGCCGTGATCGCCGCTGACGAGGACCGGCGGAACGTCCTTACCGGCGAACGACGGCGGCCGGGTGTACTGCGGGTATTCGAGCAGCCCGTCCGCGAACGATTCCTCGTCGGTCGAAGCGTCGTCGATCGCTCCGGGTAGCAGCCGGATGACCGCGTCGATGACGACCAGGGCCGGCAGCTCGCCGCCGCTTAGCACGTAGTCGCCGATCGACAGCTCGAGGTCGACGAGGGCCCGAATCCGCTCATCGACTCCCTCGTACCGCGGGCAGACGAGGATCAGATGGGATTGAGTCGCCAGCTCGTGGGCCCGCTCCTGGCCGAACGTCACGCCGCCGGGATCCAGGAGGATCGCCACGGAGTCCGGGCGTCGGAGCGCTTCAAGGGCCGCGGCGATCGGTTCCGGCCGCATGACCATCCCCGCTCCCCCGCCGTACGGAGCGTCGTCGACGCTGCGGTGGCGCCCGATCCCCCACTCGCGGAGGTCGTGCGTCCGGATCTGGACGAGGCCGCGCTCCTGGATTCGGCCGGGAATGCTCGCGGCAAGCGGTCCCTCGATCATCGCCGGGAAGAGCGTGACGACGTCAATCTCGAGTGCCACGGTCACGCGCCCGATTCGGTCGGAGGCTCGGTGGCCGTTTCGGCAACCGCATCGCCGGACGTCGCGACTGGCTTCGGGCTACGGGTGCGGCGCCGCGGGGCCTTTGGTCGCGACTCGTCCCCCCGCCGCTTCGGCGGCGACAGGTCGAGCGCCTCCGCATCGACGACGATCTCGCCGCGGCGCGGAGCGAAGACGCGGACGAAAGGCCGCACGCCCGGAACGTCGAACTCGCCGTATGAGCCCCCGGCGACCGTGTAGACCTCGGCACCACCGGATCGGTAGACGTCCTTGACCGTCCCGAGGATCGTGCCGTCAACGCCGCTGACCGTCGACCCGATGACCTCGTGCCAGAAGTATTCCCCCCGAGCGAGCGGTGCCTCGGCCCCGATGTCGGACTCGAGATAGATCCCTTTCAGCGCCTCGGCCGACGACCGATCCGGCACCTCCCGGAAATGGACCCGCCAGCCAGGGCCGTCCGCGATCGCCGACGACCAGTCGATCGTCAGCGGCTGCTCATCCCCCTCGCGAAAGAGGATCCGGCCCGGCGCGTACCGCAGCTCCGGATGATCGGTCAGGATCTCGACGCGGACGGCGCCGCGGAGCCCGTGCGCCCCGCGCACCAAGGCCACGACGAGCCTTTGGGCACTCAGAGCTAGAGGATCTCGAGCGAGACCGGCTCGCCGTCCCGGGCGGCAGTCACCTTGAGGAGCGTCCGAAGCGCCTTCGCGACGCTGCCGTTCCGGCCGATGACCTTGCCCATGTCGTCCTCGGCGACATGGAGCTCGATGACGGTCCCGCCCTGGTCGCGGACGACCTCGACCTTCACCGCGTCCGGGTCATCGACGAGCGACTTGGCCACGAATTCGACGAGTTCTGCTGCTGCCATCGTGACTCCTACTTCTCGGCGGGCACGATGCCCGCGTTGCGGAAGAGACGGAGGACCGTGTCGGACGGCTGGGCGCCCTTGGCGAGCCAGGACTTCGCCTTGTCGGCGTCGATGCTGACCTCGATCGGCTCGGTTCGCGGGTTGTAGTGGCCGATGGTCTCGATCGCGCGGCTATCCCGCGCGCTGCGGCTGTCGGCGACGACCACCCGATAGCTGGGCTGCTTCGTCGCGCCGACGCGCGTCAACCTGATGCGGACTGCCATTTCTGGTGCTGCCTCCTTCTGGGCTCTTCGGGGTGCGGCCGGCCGGGCGGCCGGTCTATTTGACGGTGACTGCCTGGTCGAGGCGATCCACGGCGCCGTCGATCCGGGCGGACGAGATGAACGCATCGAATGGCAGGAGATAGGGCTTGATCTCCCGCTCGTAGAATGCCCACTGGTCCTGCGGGAGCGTCTCCCGGACCAGCGGCTCGATGAGGTCGCGAACCGCCGTCACGTCCACAAATGACAGGCCGATGTTCTCCTCGCCTACGCGCTTGACGAGGCTGCTGAAGCGGCTGTCATCCGCCATCGAGGGGCCCGGTCCGGCGTCGAGGGCCGCCGCAACGAACGCTTCGCCGTAACCGACCACCACAAGGTCTTCGGTGACCGCATACGCGAGCTCGGCCGTGACGCCGGGCGGCACCGTGCCACCGCTGGACTCCACCGCCTCCGAGAAGTCGACGATCGTGATCGTCGTATCGCCGTGGGCGACGTCGCGCATTGTGACTCCTGCTTGGCCGCCGGCGAGTACGACGAAGCTGCGGAGCGTGTCGAACGTCCTCTTCGCTGCCGCGGCATCCGTGGGGGCGATGAGGAGTCCGCCGCCGATGGAACCCGCACCATCCTTCGTGATCACCACGGCCGTGTCGCCCCACCAGCCCAGGACGCCGTCGAAGCCGCCGATGACGCCAACGGCAGCATCGGCCTGCTTGAAGCCCTCCTGGAGCTCCGGCAGGTCTCGGAATCGCTCGATCGTTGCGAGCGCGGCCGGACCCACATCGTGGGACTCGGCGTAGAGGATCGTGCCGGCCGGCGCGCTGCCGATGAGCGTGCTCTTCTCGTTCTTCGCCTCGTACCCGATCTCGATGGAGGGATAGGCGCCGTCACCGACGAGAGCGTCGTCCTCGAACCGGAGACTGCCCGCCTGCCACGCCGGGATGAGCTTGAGGATCTCGTCGTCGACAGTCGTGGACTCGAGCCCGCTGCCGGCGCCGAACATCGACATCGTCGACTGAATGAGGGCTCGATACTCGGTGAAGTTGAAGCCGACGTAGTCGCGCGAGACGGTCCCGAATGCGGCCTTGAACTCGGGGTCGTCGGCGAGCTTGCCCTCGCCCTTCGAGTCGATCGCGGCGCGGACCGCGGCGTCGGACCCGGCGAGCAGCACCTTGTCGGTTACCGCGAAGAGGAGGCTCGAACCCGAGCTGCCGTCGCCCAGAGTGTAGATCGTCGTGCCGCCGTGCTGTCCCTCGGTCAGGCCCGTTTCGACGGTCGCCTTGAGCCATTCGACTGGCCTTCGCCTGGTCCTTGACCGTGACGACGAACAGCGCGTCGCCACCGAATGGCGTCATCGCCTGGCCGAAGACCGTCGGCGCCGGCTGCGGACTGGCCGCCCACGCCGGATCCCATCGCGATCTGCCCGCCGAACCATGGATCGATATCGGCCGTGTAGCTCTGTTCGTTGCTCGAGGCGAGCATGACGATCCGATCGAAGACCTCGTAGAGCTTCGTCTGGACGATCGTCTGATCGTCGAAGCCGGGGAACTTCGAGAGGAAGCCGGCCATCTTCGCCCGCTGGTCGCCCGGTAGGTCGAGGCGGTACTCGGCGTACTGGATCGTGCTTGTCGGCATATACCCGACCGCAATTGACGGACTGGGTCGGCCGCTGGCGAGGACAAGGATGGCGATGGTTGCGGCGAGCACCACGGCGACGCCGCCGAGGGCGATCGCCCAGCGGAGACCGTTCGATCGGCGCCCGGCCGGCGCCTCGCCACCGGATGTTCCCGTGTCGCGGGAAACGGTCTGCGCCGGGGCGTTCGATCCGGCGTCGGCTGGCTCGTACGGCGGAGTCGGTGGCTCAGGGGTGACGTCAGAACGAGGCGGCTCGGCCGCCGCCGTGTCGGGCTGAACCTGGGACGCGTCGGATGCGCCTTCGCCAGGGTTCGTGCCCGGATTCGGCTGGTAGGTCATGGTGCGTCTCCCCTCGTTATCGCCGACCCGAGAGCGCGGTCATTGCCGCGGCCCGGCGCCCGCCCCCGGCGAGCTGTTTCATGAGTTTCTGGATTTCCGAGTGCTGCTTGATGAGGCGATTGATGTCGGTCGTGCCCGTCCCGGAGCCCGCGGCGATCCGTCGCCGGCGCGAACCGTTGATCACACTTGGGTCGCGCCGCTCGCGCGGCGTCATCGACCGGATGATCGCCTCGACCCGCTTCAGATCGCCGCGGTCGACGGCCTCCTGCGCATCCTTCGCCATGCCGCCCATGCCCGGGATCATCGACATGAGCTGGCCCATCGGTCCCATCTTCTGGACCTGCTGGATCTGTTCGAGGAAGTCTTCGAGGGTGAACTGCGCCTTGCGCAGCTTCTCCTCCATCTTGGCCGCCTGTTTCTCGTCGACGACCTCCTGGGCCCGCTCGACGAGCGTCATCACGTCGCCCATCCCGAGGATCCGCCCGGCGAGGCGGTCGGGGTGGAAGACCTCGAGGGCGTCGGTCTTCTCGCCGGTCCCCATGAACTTGACCGCGAGGCCGGTCACGGCGCTGATCGAGAGCGCCGCGCCGCCGCGGGCATCGCCGTCGATCTTCGTCAGGATCAGGCCGGTCAGCGGCACCGCATCCTTGAACGCCTGGGCGACGGTGACGGCTTCCTGGCCGGTCATCGCGTCGACGACGAGCAGCGTCTCGACCGGCTTCACCGCTGCCGTGACCGCCGAGATCTCCGCCATCAGCTCCTCGTCGATCGTCAGGCGACCGGCCGTGTCGAGGATCACGACGTCGCGAACGAGGCGCCGGGCGGCTTCGAGGCCGCCGCGAGCGATGTCGACGACGGAGGTGCCGACGGCTGCGCGATGGACAGGGATGTCGATCGATTTGCCGAGCGTCTCGAGCTGATCGGCGGCGGCCGGACGGTACGGGTCGGCGGCGACGAGGAGCGGCCGGCGGCCCTGCTTCACGAGGTAGCGGGCGAGCTTCGCGGCCGATGTCGTCTTGCCCGAGCCCTGGAGGCCGACGAGCGCGATCACGGCCGGGTTGCCCTGGAGGTGGAACGTCCGATCGCCGCCGCCGAGCAGCGCAACCAGCTCGTCGTTGACGATCTTCACGACCTGCTGGCCGGCCGTCAGGCTCTGGAGAATCTCCGCGCCGACCGCCCGCTCGCGGACGCGCCCGATGAAGTCCTTGACGACCTTGAAGTTGACGTCGGCTTCGAGCAGGCTCAGCCGGATCTCGCGCATGGCGGCGTCGACATCCGCCTCGCTGACGCGGCCGCGGCCGGTCAGGTCGGCGAGCGTCTTGCGAAGGCGGTCGCTCAGGCTGTCGAACACAGTTCGGGTACGGCTCCAGTTCGGAAGTCGGGCCGGCCGGTCCGCGTCCGAGGGACGCTTCGCAGCCGGGTGGCGCGCGGGTTCTGACGCGCCGAGGCGTGGGCAGTGTAGCCGATGCCCTCCGCGGAGCGCGATCAGGACGATCGGCGGCCGGCGGTCCTCGTTATGCTCCGCCGATGCCCACGATCCCGAGCGTCTGGCGCGAGCACGACTTCGTCCGGTTGTGGGCCGCGACGACGGTCTCGATGTTCGGCTCGTTCGTCACGCGGACCGCGCTGCCGTTCGCGGCGATCCTCGTGCTCGGCGCGGGCGCCGGCGAGGTCGCGATCCTGCGCTCCGCGGAGCTCGTCGCCGGGCTGGCGCTCGGGCTGATCGCCGGCGCCTGGGTCGACCGGCTCCGGCGACGCCCGATCCTGATCTGGGCAGATCTCGGCCGGGCCGTTCTCCTGGGCACGATCCCGGTCGCCTTCGCCCTCGGCGCGCTGACGCTCGTCCAGCTCGTGGTCGTCGCCTTCGGTGCCGCCGTCCTGACGACGTTCTTCGACACGGCCGACCGGGCCTTCCTGCCGACGGTCATCGGCCGGGAGCGGCTCGTCGAGGCGAACGCGACGCTGACCGGCAGCAGCTCCGCGGCAGAGTTCGTCGGGTTCGGCGTCGGCGGCTGGCTCATCCAGATCCTGACCGCCCCGATCGCGATCGCGGTCGACGCGGTCTCGTTCGTCGTCTCGGCGGTGCTGTTCGGGCGGCATCCGGGCCGCGGAACCGCCACCCCGGCCGCCCGAGCAGCAGCCAAGCGTCGTCCACGAGATCCGCGAGGGCCTGCGGCTGACGCTCCGGCGACCCGATCCTCCGACCGCTCGCCCTCGCCGACGCCGCGGTCGCCGGCTTCTGGGGCGTCTTCGGCGCCGTCTACCTCGTGTTCGCGACGGAGATCGGGTTCGAGCCCGGCGTCATCGGCCTGATCGCCGCCATCGGCGGCCTGAGCTCCCTCGCGGGCGCGACGTTCGCGGGCCGGGCGGTCCGGCGGCTCGGCGTCGCTCGGTTCTTCATCGGGACGATGGTCCTCGTCACGATCGGCAACGCGTTCATCGCGCGTGACGCCGGACGCGGCGCTCGTCGGCCTCGCCTGCCTCCTCGCCCAGCAGCTCCTGTCGGACAGCTCGCTCACGGCGTTCGACGTCGTCGCCGTCTCGATCCGCCAGGCGACCGTCGACGACCGGGAGCTCGGTCGGGTCGTGGCGAGCTTCCACACGCTGGCGATGGCGGCGATGCTCCTCGGCACGGTGATCGGCGGGATCGTCGCCGAGCTCGTCGGCGTCCGGGCCGCGCTTGTCGTCGCGGCGTCGGGCGGTCCGGTCGCGATCGCGATCCTGTGGTTCTCACGGATCCGCCGGATGCACGACCTGCCGGTCGCGCTCCGGAGACCCGACGCCGCGGTGATCGCCGGCGACGACGTGCCGCTCAGCGAGTGACCCGCTAGCCGAACAGCGCGGCCACGAACGCGTCGGGGTCGAACGGCAGCAGGTCGCCGGCCTTCTCCCCGACCCCGACGAACCGGACCGGCACGCCGAGATCGTGCTCGATCGCGAAGACGATCCCGCCCTTGGCGGTCGAATCGAGCTTCGTCAGGACGATGCCTGTCAGGCCGACGGCCTCGTGGAACGCCTTCGCCTGGGCGAGGCCGTTCTGGCCGGTCGTCGCATCGAGGACGAAGATCGTCTCGGGCACGGCGCCCGGCAGCCGCTTGTCGATGATCCGGCGGATCTTCGTGAGCTCGTCCATGAGGTTCGACTTCGTGTGGAGCCGGCCGGCCGTGTCGGCGATGACGAGGTCGGCGCCTCGCGCGACGGCGGCGTCGAGCGCGTCGTACACGACCGCACCGGGGTCCGCGTGCGGGGCGTGGGCGACGACCGGCACGCCGGCCCGATCGGCCCAGATCCGGAGCTGATCGATCGCGGCCGCGCGGAACGTGTCGGCGGCGGCGAGGAGCACCCGCCGACCCTCGGCGGAGTAGCGGGCCGCGAGCTTGCCGATCGTCGTCGTCTTGCCGGTCCCGTTGACGCCGACGACGAGCACGATCGGCCGGCCCGCCCTCGACCGACGCCTGCGGCGACCACGCGGCGTCGCGTGGAACGAGAAGCGCCGCGAGCTCGGCCCGGACGGCGGCCTCGGCGCCTCCGGGATCGCGGCGGCTGCGAGCTCGCTCGACGACCTCCATCGCAAGCAGCGCGCCGACGTCGCCGGCGATCAGCGTCTCCTCGACATCGTCCCACGACACGTCTCCGTTGCCGTCGCCAAGAGCCCCCCGAAGTCGTGACACGAAGGCGCCGCGCGTCCGCGCGAGGCCGGCGTTGAGGTCGCCCGAAACCTCGAGCGGGGCCGGCCCGATGCCCGGGCCCCAGAGCGCGCCCGGCGGGAGCGGAGCGACCACCGGCGGCTCAGGTTCTGCGGCCGCGGGTGCCGGAGGCTCCGGCGCCGGCGGTATCGTCTCCGAAGGCTCGAGGTCGAAGTCGGCCGGGTCCGGCTCGGGCGCCTCGAGATCGATCTCGGGCAGCGGCGCATCGGCTGCTTCGTCGTCCTTCTTCCGTCGCCAGAACATCAGGAAACGCCGGCCATCGATCCGTCGCGATGGCCCTCGGCGATCGCCTGTGCCTCGTCGAGCCGGAGGCTGATGACCCGGCTGACCGAATCGTCGCCGACCGTCACGCCATAGAGCGCGTCGGCTGCCTCGATCGTGCCCCGGTTGTGGGTGATGACGATGAACTGGGTGCGCGGCGGCGAGCTCCCGGAGGGCCGACGTGAACCGATCGACGTTCGCCTCGTCGAGGGCCGCATCGACCTCGTCGAGGACGCAGAACGGGACCGGTCGGACCTCGAGCATCGCGAACAGCAGCGCGACCGCCGTCAGGGCCCGCTCGCCGCCCGACAGCATCGCGAGCGCCTGCTGCTTCTTGCCGGGCGGCCGGGCGACGATCTCGATCCCGGTCGCCGACAGGTCGCCCGGATCGGTCAGCAGCAGGTGGGCGTAGCCGCCACCGAACAGCTGCTGGAATCGCCGGTCGAACGCGGACTCGAGGGCCCGGAACGTCGTGGCGAACTGGTCGGCGATCATCGTGTTCAGCTCGGTGATCAGCTCGCGGGTCCGGTCGATCGCCGCGCGGAGGTCGGCCTGCTGGGCCTCGAGCGTCTCGAGCCGCGTCTTCAGCTCTGCGTACTCGTCGACGGCGAACGGGTTGGCCGCACCGAGCTCGTGGTAGCGACGGCGGAGCGTGGCCAGGCGTCCGGGGGTCGGCGCCTCCGAGGCCGGCGCGACCGCGGCCCACCGATCGGCGACCGACGAGAGCGCCGATTCGAGCGCGACGCCTTCGTCGTGCGGCGGTTTCCTCGCCATCGGCCGCCACGGGCTTCGCAGCCTGGTCGTGGGATCCGCCCTCCGCCCGCAGGCGACGCAGCCCGAGCTCCCCGAGGCCGGCCAGCTCGACCAGGAGCTGCTCGCGCAGCGAATCGCGACCGAGCCGGGCCTCGAGGTCGGCCCGATCCGCCGATCGAAGGCGATCGTCGGCCGAACGGAGGCGATCGCGGGCAGTCGCTGCATCCCGCTCGGCCGAAGCCAGGCGATCTCGCGAGGCCGCGTCGGCCGCGCGCAGCTCGGCGAGGGCCGACGCTGCCGCCGTTTCGCGCTCCGTCGGCGACTGCCAGCTCGGATCCGAGCGCCTCGCGCTCGGCGACCAGCGATCGCGTCCTCTCGCCGAGCGCCGCGGCTTCGCGCTCCGCGCGGGCGATCCGCTCCTCGTCCATCGTCGCCGTCGCCTCGGCGCGCGCGCGTCGAGCCTCCGCCTCGCGGTGCGCCGCGTCGAACGTCGCCTGCTCTGCCGCCAGCCGATCGCGGACGGCGCGCAGCTCCGCGACGCGAGCCTCCCACGTCGCGAGCGCCGCGCCGTCGTCTGTAGCCGCGTCGGCTCCCGTGCCCGTTTTGCGTTCCGCGGCCGCGGCTTCGTGCGCAGCGACCGCTCCGCGCAGCCGGGCGACCTCTGCGGTCAGCCGCTCGGCCTGGGCCTCCTGCCAGCCCGCCTCGCGAACGAGTGCCTCGAGCGTCCGGGCGGCCAGTCGCTCCGCTTCCTCGGCGACACGACGCTGGCCGGCCGCCCGCGACTCGTCCGCGCGAGCGGCGTCGAGAGCAGCACGAGCCGCCGGCCGCAGTGGTCCTCGCGGCCAGGGACGCTTCGCCAGCGGCCACGGCTTCGGACTCGAGGCGCTCCACCTCTCCCCGGAGCCGCTCCGCCTCGGCGCGTCGCTCGAGCGGCGCGTCGCCGCGCCCGAACCTGACCGCGAGCTCGCCAACGACCGCGGAACCGTCGCGAACGACGGCCACCCAGCCAGCCGGCAGCAAAGACTGGAGCGCAAGTGCGGCATCGAGATCCGGCACGGCGACGGCCCGGCCGAGGAGTCGTGTGACCGCGCCGGTCGGATCGCGCCGCACGGCGTCGGCGAGTTGCGTGCCACCCAGATCGGCCACGCGGTCGAGGAATCGTCGCTCTCCCGACCCTCCGGCGGCACTCGTTCTCGCCGCCCGGTCCGCCACGACGAGCATCCCCCGCTCCGTGGCGAGCTCGCCCGACCGCGTCGCGATTCACTAGGTAGGCCCGCGCCGCCTCGTCCAGCGCCGCCTCGACCGCGGCGCGCAGCGCCGGCTCCACGACGAGCTCCTCGTCGAGCCGCCGCCCGCCGCGCCGCTTGGCTGCCTTGGCGATTCCTCGGGATTCCTCCTCCGCGAGCCGTCCCGCCAGCGCCTCGAGCCTGCCGCGCTGCGCGGCCAACGCGGAGCCGAGGGTTGCCGCACGCTCCTGGGCCGCCTGCCTGGCCGCCTCCGCCTCGTCGGCGACGGCCCTCGCGGCTTCGCGGGCCTCGCCGGCTCGCCGCTCCGCGTCCGCCGCAGCCTCGAGCGCGGCCCGGGCCGCAGCAGCGCCCGCCTCCAGGTCGGCCCGGCGGCTCGCGGTCTCCGCGGCAGCGTCGCGCTTCCGTCGCCGCTCGGCGCTCCGCGTCGGCGAGTCGCCGCCGCGCCGTCTCCGCTTCTGCCTGGCGGGCCGCTTCGGCCCGACGAAACGCGGCCGCCTCCTCGCCCTCGGCCTGGCTCGCGCGCCCGCAGCGCTCCGAGCTCGCCGAGCGCCTCGGCCAGGGCCCGCTCAGCCTCGGCAACGGCGGCCTCGAGGTCGACGCTGGCGCGGCGGCGAGGGCTGAGCCAGCGCCCGACGCTGGACGCGCCAGGTCCGATTCGGCCGCCGCGCGCTCGTCGGCCAGTCGCGCCCGGTCTCGGTCGATCGCCTCGAGGTCGCCGGCCAGCCGGGCCGCCCGAAGCTGGAGGTTCGTCAAGCAGCGCCCGCGCCGTGTCATGGGCCTCGCGGCGCTCCCGCTCGGCCTCCGCCCGCTCGGCCAGCTCGGCCGCGACTCCGGCGGCTGCCTCCTCGGCCGCCTGCAGCGCGGCCATCGCTCGATCGGCCTCGGCTCGCTCGCGGTCCCGCCGGATTCCCGTCTCGGACGCCCGGCCCGAGGCCTCGTACCAGCGGGCGTGGGCCGCGAGGATCAGCGCGTCGGCAAGCTCCTCGCCGGCGGTCAGTCGGGTCGCCTGCTGCTCGGCCTGGGCCGCGAGCCGCCGGGCCTGCGGCCGGAGCTCGGCGAGGATGTCCTCGACCCGGGCGAGGTTGGTCTCGGACTCGGCGAGCTGGTCCTCGGCCTTGCGCCGGCGCCGCTCGTGTCGTCGGACGCCGGCGACCTCCTCGAACAGGGGCCGGCGCTCCTCTGGTCGGAGCGCGAGCGCCTGGTCGACCATGCCCTGGCCGATGAACAGGAACGCGTTGTCCGCGAGGTGGGCCGCGTCGAGCAGGTCGACGAGATCGCGAAGGCGGACGCGCTGCTTGTTGAGCAGGTAGTCGTTCTCGCCCGATCGGTAGAGCCGGCGGCCGAGCTCGAGGACGCTGTAGTCGACGGGCAGGAGCCCGTCGGCGTTGTCGAGGACGAGGGTCACGTCGGCCATGCCGAGCGCCGCTCGCTTGTCGGAACCGGCGAAGATCACGTCCTCCGACTTGCGGCTGCGAAGCGCCCGGCCCTGCTCCCCGAGCGACCAGCGGAGGGCGTCGGCGAGGTTGCTCTTGCCGGAGCCGTTGGGTCCGACGATCGCGCTGATCCCGCCACCGAACTCGACGATCGTCCGCTCGGCGAACGACTTGAAGCCCTGCAGCCGAAGGGCAAGGAGGCGGGCCGGCGCGGTCATCGCGAAGCCTCGGCTCGCTGAGGGGCCTCGGCCCCGGTATCTGCCTCCTGGTCCGACAAGGCCTCGGCCTCGGTATCTGCCTCCTGGTCCGAAACGGCCTCCGCCACGGCGTTCGCGCTCGCCGCCCGCTCGCTCCGGATCGCCTCGAGGGCCTGGAGCGGCGGCGGCGGTCTCGGCGGTCCGGCGCGACGGACCCTCCCCGACCCCGAGCCGGCGATCCTCGATCCAGACCTCGATCCGGAAGAGCTTCTCGTGGTCCGGTCCCGTCGCGTCGACGATCCGGTAGTCGGGCCGCGCGCCGGTCCGTCGTTGTGTGTATTCCTGCAGCCGACTCTTCGGGCTCTTGAGGAGGAGGCTCGGCGAATCGTTCGCCAGCTCCGGGCCCGCCAGCGTCGTCAGCCAGGTCCGCGCGACCTCCCAGCCGAGGTCGAGGTAGATGGCCCCGGCGACCGCCTCGAAGGCCGAGGCGAGCAGCGACGGGCGTCGCCGGCCGCCGCGCTGGGCCTCGCCCTCGCCGAGCATGAGCAGCGGTCCGAGATCGATCCGGTGGGCGAGGCGCGCCAGGCCGGTCGCGCTGACGATCGAGGCGCGGCGCGTCGAGAGAAGGCCCTCGTCATCGGTCGGGTAGGCGGCGAACAGGGCGTCGGAGATCGCGAGGTTGATGACGACGTCGCCGAGGAACTCGAGGCGCTCGTTGTGGCCGCGCGCCGCGTCGCGGTGCTCGTGGAGCCAGCTGCTGTGGACGAGTGCCTGCTCGAGAAGGTCGAGGTCGCGGACGGGAAGGCCGAGGCGCTCCGCGAGTGCGGCTGCCGCGCGCACCGCTCCCGTCGCCGATCCCGCCGGAGGCTGCGCTAGGTCGAGCGCTCTTCGATGTAGTCGACCGCGTCGCCGACCGTCCGGATCTTCTCGGCGTCCTCGTCGGAGATCTCGGTCCCGAACTCCTCCTCGAGGCTCATGATGAGCTCCACGAGATCGAGCGAGTCCGCATTCAGGTCGTCGACGAACGAGGCCTCGGGCTTGACCTCATCCTCTTCGACGCCGAGCTGCTCGACGACGATCTTCTTGAGGCGCTCGTACGTGGTGGCCAACTGACTCCCTCCTCGGAGTGGGGTTGCCGACGGCTACGGGCCGTTCGTTCCGGCTGCGATGCTCCCGAGCACGCCGTTCATGAGGCGTCGCATCGGGTCTCCACTGTAGATCCGTGCCAACTCGACCCATTCGGCGATCGCCACCCGGGCCGGCGTCGGCGAGTGTAGCACCTCACCAATGGCCGTACGGAGCAGTGCGCGGTCCATCCGGGCCAGCGTCACGACCGGATATTGGGGCGCGACGCGCTCGATCGTGGCGTCGATCGTGTCGCGATGGGCGACGACGGCCGCGACGAGCGAGCGGGCCAGGGAAGCGGCCGCCGGACTGCCCTCGGTCTCGGCGAGGTGGCGCTCGAGGATCGCGTCCGGCGTCCGCTGGCCGAACTCCGCCTCGAAGATCGCGGCGAGCGCCAGGCGACGCCCGGTCCGAAAGGCCCGGATTCGGTCCGAGCCCTTCTCAGCCTCCGACACCGTCGACCGTGACGGTCACCGACTCCAGTCGCAGGCCGAGGAGCCGCTCGACGGTCGCGGTCGACGGCGGAGCGGACCTGTCGGGTGAGGGGCACGAGGGCGTGTCCGGGCCGGGCGACGATCCAGACGCGGATGCGCACGCCATCGTCCGAGACCCGCGCGATGACGCCCGGTCCGGCGAAGAACGCCCGCCACGGCGGACCCCCGCGGCCGACCCGGCTGACGCCCGGGACCTCGAATGCGGCGAGCCGGACCATCTCGGCGATGACGCCGCGCCCGACGGTCAGATCGGGGCCGCTCACGGCGCGGACTCCAGCGGCTCCGGCTGCGGTGAAGGATCAATCGCGTCCGCCACGGCGGTCGCGGCGTTGGCTGCTGCGTCGTCGTCGGCGGCGTCGAGTCCCGCGTCACTCGCGCCCTCGTTCGTATCGGTCGCCGGCGCCCTGCCCGCCTCGGCCGCGAACGCCTGGCGATGAGCTCCGGCACGCGCGTTCGCGCCATCGTCGCCGCGACCGCGACCCCATAGCCGATCATCCGCCGGCGGGCCCGGCCGTGGGTGATGATCACCGTCCCGCGGACCCCGAGCAGCGGCGACCCGCCGGCCCGCTCGTAGTCGAACGCGCCGCGGATCCGCCCGACACCCGGCTTGAGCAGCAGATAGGCCAGGCGGCCGCGAAGCGAGCCGCGGAACTCGGCCCGGAACAGGTCGAAGATGTAGCCGGACAGGCCCTCGAAGAACTTGATGACGACGTTGCCGAGGACCGCGTCACAGACGATGACGTCGGCCATGTGCTTGACGATGTCCTTGCCCTCGACGTTGCCGACGAAGCGCATGTTCGTCTCGTCGATCAGCTCGGTCGCCCGCTGGATCCGGGCGTCGCCCTTGCCCTTCTCCTCGCCGATCGAGAGCAGCGCAACGGCGGGATCGGCGACGCCGAGGACGCGGTCGGCGAAGATCGCGCCCATCCGCGCGTACTGGGCCAGGTTCTCGGGCGGTGGAGTCCGGGTTCGCGCCGATGTCGAGCAGGACGACGGGGCCGCGCGTCGGTCGTCATCTGGACGGCGAGGGCGGGGCGATCGACACCCGGCAGGCGCCCGAGCCGGAGCACCGCCGCTGCCATCCCGGCGCCGGTGTGGCCGGCCGTCACGAGGGCGTCTGCGCGGCCGCGCTTCACGAGGTCTGTCGCGACGATGATCGTGGAGTCCTTCTTCTCGCGGAGGGCCTTCGCCGGATGCTCGTCCATCCCGACGACCTCGGACGCGTGGACGATCTCGACATTCGGAGGCAGGGTCGCCGGCGAGCGAACGGATCGTCGCCTGGTCGCCGACGAGGAGGACCCGGTCCTCCGGGTGGGCGCGGGCGTGGTCGAGGGCGCCCGGGACGATCTCGGTCGGGCCGTGATCGCCGCCCATCGCGTCGACGGCGATCGAAACGCCGCGGCGATCTCCTCCGCCGTCACCCCGCGCGGTGTGGCCGATCTGGTCGACCACGGTCAGGAGGCGGACTCGTTCGTCGACTGCTTGGGCTCGATCGCCAGGCGGCCCTGGTACCAGCCGCAGTTCGGGCAGACGTGGTGAGGCAGCTTCGGCTCGTGGCAGTGGTCGCACTCGACGAGCTTCGGCACGCTCAGTGCGAGGTGGGCGCGGCGCTCGCCCTTTCTGGCGTGCGAGACGCGTCGCTTCGGAACACCCACGGTGCGCGGTCTCCTTCGATGGGGTCAGTCTGAGGTCGGCGGTCGCTCGTCGGACGCACCGAGACGCCCCATGTTGTCAGCGGGGCCGATCGCGGAGTGTACCGCGCCGAGTCGCAGCGTGCCAGCCTCAGCCCTCGTCGGCCCTGAACGCCTTGAGCGCCTCCAGACGCGGGTCGATGTCGTCCGCCGGATGGTCGTGGGCTCCCTCGTCGAGGCGCTCGCCGCAGACGAGGCAAAGGCCGGGGCAGTCCAGGCGGCAGAGCGGGGCGATCGGTTCGGCCAGGAGGATCGCCTCGCGCACGGGAGCCTCGAGGTCCAGCTCGTGGTGGTCGCTGAGGCGAAGCAGGTCGTCCTCGCCGGCTTCTGGCTTGATCGGCCGGCCGGTGTGGAGGTCGAGCGACGGCAGGGCCTCCTCTTCGATGAAGATCTCGATCGGGACTTCGATGTCGCGAACGCATCGGCTGCACTGGGCCTGGAGGCTCGTCGTCAGGTCGGCGATGACGAGCAGGCCGCGGTTCGTCCGGGCGAGGCGGACGTGGCCTTCGATCGGGTCGGCCAGGCGGAGATCGTCGCCGAGATCGATCGTGACTCCGGCGATCTCGTAGTCGCGAGTGGCGCCGGCCTCGTCGCCGAGCAGGCCTGTGACGTTCCAGGTGAGCGGCTCGCCTACCGAGCCTTTCGACGTCATCGCTGCACCGGCAGCGAGGCGTCCTCCTCGGCATCGTCGTCCAATTCTTCGGCTGAGGCGAGCCAGCCTCCGCCATTCGGCATGTCGGAACCGTCGGTCGTGTCGGGCGGGATCTCGGCTCGTCGTTCGTCGAGGAGGGAGATGCCCTTCTTGATGCTCTGCAGGGTTTTTACGACCTCGCCCTCGAGCCCGACGAGAACGCTGACGGCATATTCGTCGGCGCCGCGGCGGACCTCTTCGGCCTCGTCCTGCGACTCGCCGATGATCCGGCGGCTCTCGGCCTCGGCCTGCTGGGTCAGGCCCCGCTCGTCGATGAGGAAGGCCGCCTGCTCCTGGGCACGGGCAACGATCCGTTCCGCTTCTTCCTGGGCCTTCTCGATGATCCGCTCACCCTCGGAATTGATCCGCTTGGCCGCGCGGACCTCCTCGGGGACGGCGACCCGCAACTCGTCGATAAGCCCAAGGGCGGCTGCCTGGTCGATGACGACGTTGTTCGTGAGGGGCAGCCGCCGGCCGTTCGCGATGATCGACTCGAGGCGCTCGACGAGGAAAATGATGTCGATCGGAGTGGCCTCCGGTTGCGGTCGACCGGGACGGCGGGTCGTTGGCGGGATTATCGCATGGCGCCGCGCCCACCGACGCACGATCTCCGGGGAGTGGTGCGGGGCGGCGGCGGCGGGTCGTGCCTGGTCCGGCAGGCGGACCAACGGGCTGTCAGCCGCCGCGAGTCGCCAGCGCCGTCTTCAACGGGCCCACCGCGGCGGTCGGGATCATCGCCGACACGTCGCCCTCGAACGTGGCGATCTCCTTGACAAGGCTCGACGAGACGTAGCCGTGTTCGAGTGCGGTCATGAAGAAGACGGTGTCGACATCGCCGGCGAGCTTGCGGTTGTTGTGGGCGAGCTGCATTTCCGACTCGAAGTCGCTGATCGCGCGCAGGCCGCGGACGATAAACTCGGCCCCGACCGCATGGCAGAACTCGACGGTCAGCCCGTCGAACGAGTGGACCTCGATCCGGTCCGCTCGAGCCCCCGTCTCACGCAGGGCATCGCGGATGATGCGGACCCGTTCCTCGACCGATAGGAGCGGCCTGCTTGCGCGGGTTGGCGAGGACGCCGACGACGATCCTGTCGAACGCCAGAGCGGCCCGGCCGATGACGTCGAGGTGGCCGTTCGTGATCGGGTCGAAGGAGCCGGGGTAGACCGCGACGCTCATCGCTCCTCCTCGCGCCGGTAGAAGGTCAGGGCCGTTTCCCCGAACCGCCGGTCGCGCTCGGATGCTAGCAGCCCGATCCGGTCGGGCGGGCGGTCTCGCCAGAAGTGCTTGGCAACGACGCGAGCACCGGGCGCGAGCGGCGCCTCTGGCTGACCGAGGAGCCCCAGGACTCGGGCAAGGAGGTCGGTCTCCGCGTACGGCGGGTCGACGAGGACGATGTCGAAGCGACTCGCCGACGTTCGGTTCCGCCAGCCAGCCGGATGACGTCCCAGCGGACGATCGCGACGGCCTCGCCGGCGAGCCCGGTCGCCCGAAGGTTCGCGTCGATGACTGACGCGGCGCCCTGGTCCTTCTCCACGAACGTGGCCGACGCCGCGCCGCGCGACAGCGCCTCGATCCCACCCGCGCCGCTGCCCGCGAACAGATCCAGCACCCGCGCGCCTTCCAGGTCCGGCTCGAGGATGGCGAACAGCGTCTGCTTGACACGGTCGGCGAGCGGCCGTGTCCCCTCCCCGGGCGCCACGAGCCGGACACCCCGCGCCGACCCGGCGATCACCCGTCCCGCATCAGTCACGCGGGCATCCTAGTCACGGGCGGCGGGGATTGCAGGCGCGGAAGCGTCTCGCGCATTCGGATGGCGACGACGACCCCCGACGCGGCGGTGATCGCTGCGACCGCCGCGATCGCGGTGCCCATGCCCGCCCGATCCGCGGTGACGCCGACGAGGATCGCCCCGACCGCGAAGCCCAGATCGCGCCACATCCGGTAGACGCCGAGCGCCGAACCGCGCCAGGACGGATCGGCGACGTCGGCGACCGCGGCAAGGAGCGTCGGGTAGACCATCCCCGTGCCCAGCCCGAGGGCAACGGACGCGGCAAACCAGGGCCAGAAGCCGGATGTCGCGGCGATGGCAGCGATGGCCACGCCCTGCACCAGCAGACCGCCGACGATCAGACCCTTCCGCCCGATCCGGTCCGACAGGGCGCCCGTCGCGAGTTGCGACGTCCCCCATGTCAAGGGGTAGGCGGCAGCGAGCACGGCGATCTCCGTCAGTGACAGGCCGGCCGCCGCGTAGTACAGCGGCAGCAGACCCCACGCCATCCCGTCATTGAGATTGTTGACGAGGCCCGCCTGGCTGGCGGCGGACAGGGATCGATCCACCAGGCTGGTCCGGAGGATGATCGTCCGCCACGACGGCCTGGGCGACCGCTCGACCAGCCCGTCCTCAAGGCTGACGTAGTCCCGAGTCTCGCGTATCGCGAACGCCGAGAGCAGCAGGCCCGCTACCGCGACGGCAAGCCCGAACAGGAACGGCGCGGGCCGGAGGCCGGCTCGATCCGCCACGAATCCGGTCAGGAGCGCCGTGATAGCGACCGCGCTGTAGCCGGCCGCCTCGTTCAGCCCGAGGGCTAGGCCGCGCCGCCGGGGCCCGACGAGATCGACTTTCATGATGACCGCGACGGACCACGTCAGACCCTGGTTGACGCCGAGAAGCACGTTCGCGGCGACGACCCACTCCCAGCTCGGCGCCCAGATGAGGATGAGCGGCACGGGCACTCCGACGAGCCAGCCGGCCAGCAGCACCGGCCGTCGCCCGTAGCGATCCGCGAGCAACCCGGCCGCGAGGTTGGTCAGCGCCTTTGTGACGCCGAACGCGACCAGGAACGTGAGAACCGAAGCGACCCCGGACAGCCCGAAGATCTCGGTCGCCATGAGCGGCAGGACCGTCCGCTCCTGGCCGACCATCGCGCCGACGAGCGCCTGTACCCCGACGAGCAAGGCGAACTGGCCGGCATTGGCGCGCAGGCCGAGCGTGATCGACGCCAACCGGCCCTCAGGCGCCGCTTGCCGGATCGCCCGCCCAGACCCGCTCGAGCCAGCCGTGCTGGAGCTCGCGCTCGAGCGCCGACTCGGTTGTGGAAAGGCCGCCGGCGTCGTCGAGCAGCGCTTCGGCGTGCTCGCGGGCGCGGCGGGCAAGCGCCACGTGGCTCTTGTCCTGGAGCGAGGCGACCCGCAGCCGCGGCAGCCCCGACTGGGCGAGTCCCAGGACGTCGCCCTCCCGCCTGAGCTCGAAGTCTCGTTCGGCCAACTCGAACCCGTCGCGGATCTCCGTGACGGCCTTGAGACGGGCCTGGGCGGTCTCGTCAATCGAGTCCGACACGAGGACGCAGAACGACTCGACCGTGCCCCGGCCGACGCGGCCACGAAGCTGGTGGAGCTGGGCCAGCCCGAACCGGTCGGCGCCCTCGATGATCATCATCGTGGCCTCCGGGACATCAACGCCGACCTCGACGACGGTCGTCCCGACGAGGACGTCGAGCTCGCCGTCGCGGAAGCGAGCCATCTCCGCGTCGCGGTCGGCCGCCTTCATCCGGCCGTGAACCATCCCGACGCGGAGCGGGCTGAGCAGCTCTCGAAGCCGAACCGCCTCTGCCTCCGCGGCCGGGGCGGACGAGTCGAAGATCGTCGGCGCGGGATCGTCCGCCGGGGCGTCCGCCTCGTCGATCAGCGGCACGACCACGAACGTCCGATGTCCGGCCGCCGCATCCGCTCTGACCCGGTCCCAGACGGGGCCGATAGAGTCGGGATGGCGGATCCCCGTCCGGATCGGGATGCGGCCCTCCGGCGGCGTCCGCAGATCGGAGACGTCGAGGTCGGCGTAGAGGACCTGGCCGAGCGTCCGCGGGATCGGCGTCGCCGTCATCAGCAGGACGTGCGGGGCGTGACCGCCGGCCTTGGCCTCGAGCTGGCCGCGCTGCTCGACGCCGAAGCGATGCTGCTCGTCGATGACGACGATGCCGAGAGCATTGAACTTGACCCGCTCCTGGATGAGGGCATGGGTGCCCACGACGACGGGCGCCATCCCGGACGCGATGAGCTCCAGCGTGTTGCGGCTCGCGCCCGCAGTCAGCGATCCGGTGAGCAGTTCCACGGGCACGGCCGCGTCCTCGAGGAGCGACGCGAGGGTGGCATGATGCTGGCGGGCCAGGAGGTCGGTCGGGGCGAGGAGGGCGCCCTGCAGCCCCGCCCGGGCCGCGGCCGCGAGCGCGTAGGCCGCGACCGCGGTCTTGCCGGACCCGACGTCGCCCTGGAGGAGGCGGAGCATCGGCGTCGGGCGGGCGAGGTCGTCGCGGATTGCCGCGATCGCTGTCGCCTGGTCGGCCGTGAGGTCGACCGCTCGATCGAGCTTCCGGGACAGCGACCCGGTCAACGTCCCACGCAGCTCGACGTCCAGCGGATCGGCGACGGGGATCGGTCGCGCGGCGTCACGGCCACGCTGCCGCCGCCGCCCGACCATCCCCAGCTGGAGCGCGAGCAACTCGTCGAAGGCGAGCCGGCGGAGGGCGGCGTCGCGGCCCTCGAACGAGGCCGGATAGTGGGCCTCCTCCAGCGCGATCCCGATCGGGACGAGTTCTTCGTCCTCGCGGACGGATCGCGGCAGGTACTCGGGGTAGGCCTTGCCGGCCCGGTCGAGTGCATCGCGGATTGCAACCCGCAAGCGAGTCGCCGTGAGGCCCGCGGTGAGCCGGTAGACGGGCACGATCCGCCCGACGTGGAGCATCTCGTCGTCGTTGCCCTCGGGCTGGAAGTCGGGGTTGTCGAGGGTCAGCTTGCGGCCGAACCGCTTCAGCTTGCCCGACACCACGACATGGTCGCCCGGGTGGAGCCGGCGCTCGATGTAGCGCCGCCCGAACCAGGTCGCCTCGAGCGTTCCGGTCTCGTCCTCGAGGACCGCGATCGTCCGCTGGATCCGGCGCCGGAACGAGGGCTCGACGCGGACGTCGACGACTCCGACCCGGGCGCTGACGACGGTCCCCTCCTCCACCCGGTAGAGCTCGCCGAGCTGCCGCATCTCGCGGAGGTCGTCGTAGCGCCGCGGCAAGTGGAAGAGGAGCTCGCGGACCGTGAAGAAGCCGAGCCGCCGGCCCGCTCGTTTGAGGATGTTGGCCGCCGCAAGCCCTGACCCCACGATGTCTGTCTCGAGGAGCTGGGCGGGATCCGTCGGAGGCGGGATGGGCTTCGGCGAGGGCGGCTTCACTGGGCGTCGCGCCGTCGTTCCGGCCACGCGCCTACTCCGCGGAGATGAGGTAGCGGTAGTGCGGCTGACCGCCGTGGACGACCTCGACCTCCGCTCCGGGCGATGCCGCGCCGATCTTCCGGGCGATGTCCTCGGCCTCGCTGAGCGTCGAGTCGACGCCGTAGTAAAGCGTGATCAGCTCATAGCCCCGGTTGAATGCAGCAACGGCCTTGAGCACCGCCTTGTCGCGGTTGCCATCGACGGCGACGAGGCCGTCATCCGGGTCGAGGGCGATGGTCTGGCCCCGCTTCACCTTCTTGCCACCGATCGTCGCGTCGCGGACTGCCTCCGTCACCTGGATCGACTGGATTCCCCGACCGGCTTCGGTCATGGGCCCGGCATTAGCGGCGGCGTCGAGCGTTGGGTCCAGCGCGAGCAGGGCGGCGATGCCCTCGGCGGCGTTGCGCGTCGGCACGACCACGAGCCGCTTGTCATCGCAGACCTTCGCCGCTTGTTCGGCAGCCAGCCGAACGTTCGGGTTGTTCGGGAGAAGCAGGACCTCCCGGGCACGGGCGAGGCGGGCTACGCGGAGGAGCTCGCCGGTGCTGGGGTTCGCGGTCTGGCCGCCGCTCACGATCTGGTCGACGCCGAACGACTCGAAGACCCGGGCAAGCCCGTCGCCTGCCACCACTGCAACGATCGCGGGGCCTGGCCTGAGCGGCGTCTCGGCCGATTGGCCGTTCGTCGACGTTTCGGCAGCAGAGCTCGCGGCCGGCGCCACTGCCGCGGGTACCGCGTGGCCGTCGGCACCCGCGTTCGCGCCCGCATCGGTTTCAGTGAACTCCGTTGCCCGCGCTTCGCGGATGTCGCGCGCCTGGTTGTCAAGGTTCTCGACGCTGATGCGGCTGAGAGTCCCGTGCCGCAGGCCATAGCCGATGACTTCGTCGGGCCGCTCGTTGTGGACGTGGACCTTGAGGGCACGGGCATCGCCTGCGACCAGGACGGACTCGCCGATGGACTCGAGGTAGTCGCGGATCGCATCGAGATCGAGCGGGTTGCCCGGATTCGCCTGGAGCAGGTACATCGTCTCGTAACCGAAACCCTCGTCGGCGTGGGCAATGAGCGCCGATGCCTTGGCTCCGGCCCGCGCCCTGCCGGTCGCGGCTCCGGCCGGCGCCCGGCCGAGGAGATGGAGCAGCGCGCCCTGGAACAGGCGGTAGACACCCTGCCCGCCCGAATCGACGACGCCGGCCTCGCGCAGGATCGCGAGCAGGGACGGCGTGCGGGCGACGGATTTCTCTGCCGCCTCCACGGTCGCGCTGAGGACTGTCTCGATGTCATTCGCCCGCTCGGCGGCAACAACCGCCGCCTCCGCCGATTCGCGGATGACCGTCAGGATCGTGCCCTCGACCGGCTTCGCGACCGCGCCGTAAGCCGACTTCGCGCCTCGGGAGAGGGCGTGGGCAAGATCGAGGCCGTTGAACCTGGACTTGCCGGCCAGCCCCTCGGCCATTCCGCGGAAGATCTGGCTCGTGATCACGCCGGAGTTGCCGCGTGCCCCCATCAGCGCACCGAACGCGATTGCCGCCGAGACGCGCTCGATGGTGACGTCCGTGACAGCTTCGGCCTCGTCGAGCGCGGCCTTGACCGTGGCATACATGTTCGAGCCGGTATCGCCGTCCGGCACCGGGTAGACGTTGAGGCTGTTGATCTCCTCGACATGCGCCTCGAGATTTGCGACGGCCGCCCGGAAGGCCTCGAGCAGCCCCTGGCCGTCGCAGGCCCGGCGGACCATCAGGCGACGTCCGTGCCGCTCGCCGCGAGGTCGTCGCTCCGGACTCCCGATCGCGCAACCTGAGCCGCCGGGAGATCGCCCGGCTGGTAGCTGAGGCCGTCGACATGGATGGTCAACCTCGAAACCTCGCGCCCCAGCGCACGGCGAAGCGCATAGCGGACGGCCGAGTCGACCTGCCGGGCGACTTCCGCAATCGGGACGCCGTAAGCCACGGTCAGGTCGAGATCGATGCCGAGGGATGCACGATCGACTGACGCGGTCGCCTCATGCGTCGTTTCACTCGCGGTGGCATCCACGAATGACACGCGGACGCCGGGTTGCGTGAACCCGAGCCGCTCCAGGAGGCGTCCGACGGTCCCTCCGGCGAACCCGGTCACCCCGTACGACCCGAGAGTCGCGGTCCGGACGATGTCGATGACGGCTCGGCGGCTTACGATCGATCGACCCGGCGTCGATGCGGTGGGCACGCGGGCGGCGACCTCCGATTGTCGTGGCGGTAAACGGGTAGTGGCGGACGTGTGGCGGATCGCGCGGGGACGGTGCTATCATACCGCCCCGCTCGTCCCGTTCGAGGTCGGGCGTTCCTGTTACTGACGCTTTCACTCACGTTCCGAGGACCAGCATGGCCCGTTCCTGCGCGATCTGCGGCAAGGTGTCGATGGGCGGATTCAATCCCCAGTCGTCGGGGATGAACCGCGTCCGCGCCCACCGCCGGATGCAGCCCAATCTTCAGCCGTTCACCATCGTCCAGAACGGCACGACGACGAAGGCGCTCGTCTGCACGCGCTGCCGGCGCACGTCGGTGAAGAGCGCCAAGTAGGCGGCTCCTCCCGCGCCAGACCGACCGACCGGTCGCCCGAAGGCGGCCGGTTTTCATTTGTCCGGTCCAAACCAGGTTGGCCCGCACCTGGCCAAAGTTGCACCCGGAGAACGTTAGCGGAGCTTCCAGAGGCATCCGGCGCGGATCCGGGTACGCGCTGAGGGCAAGTCGTGCGTGGAGACGTAATGACGGGCTCGCCACGGCGCGATCGGCGGCCCAGGACCTCCGCCAACGATCTGTGGACGCAAACATGGCCAGATATCCAGGCAGGGATTGTTAGGCCATCCGCGAGGTGCCCTCGGCCGTTGCGAGCGGGCTGATCGGCGGAGAACACGCACGAAATCAGGGGCGAGGAGGCTCAAACCGAGCCGCTTTCTGTCCTACTAGTTCCCCGGCGGATATGTGGCCAAGTGGCGTCCAGGCGAGCAGCGCGCTCAGCGGTCCGCCGTGTCGAGCCAGATCGTGAACGGGCCGTCATTGATCAGCTCGACGGCCATCACCGCTCCGAAGCGGCCCGTCGCCACATGGACGCCGAGCTCCCGAAGCGTGGCCGCGAACCGGAGATAGAGGCGCTCCGCGAGCTCCGGGGCCGCGGCGCCGGTAAAGCCCGGACGCCGCCCACGGCGCGTGTCGGCGTAGAGCGTGAACTGGCTCACGACCAGGGCCGCGCCGCCGACGTCCATGAGCGAGAGGTTCGTCCGGCCCTCCGCGTCATCGAAGATCCGGAGTTCCGTCACACGCCGGGCGAGCCCGTCGGCGATCGCCTGATCGTCGTCCGGCCCTACTCCAAGAAGCACGACGAGCCCAGCCCTGATCTCAGCGACAACGTCGTCGGCCACGCGTACGCGCGCGCCGGTTGTCCGTTGGAGAAGCGCCCGCACGATCGTCAGAGCTTGGGTGGATCGGTCCAGCCGTGCTCGCGGGCGTACGTCTCGCGCCACGCCTCGGCCTCGGCGGCGTACTTGTCTCTTGCCTCCGCATGTCGCTTCGCGGTCAGATCGACGACGGTGGCCGGGACCATGAGATCGAAGTCGCGGACTCCGTCGGGGTTCCATTGCCCGGATCCTCGGAGCGGGATCACCGGAATCCCGCCCTTCTCGATCTCGGCCATGAACTTCCAGGCAAGGTGCTTCGGGAGCTGCGTGAACGTGACCATCTTGTCGCGCGGGATTGGCTTCTTGCCGTTGTTGAGGCGGTACTGGTAGCCCTCGTCGGCGAGCGCCTTGACCAGCCGGATCTCGCGGCCCATGTCGCGACCCTTGATCCACAGCACCGAGCCGACGACGAGCACGTCGACGCCGAGCCCGCCGACGAGCTCCGCGGTCTCACGGTTGATGCCGCCGTCGACGTGGATCTCGGCGCCGTGGGCCTTGTGCGACAGGTACTCGCGGGCCGCGAGCAGCTTCTCCTGGGCCACGTCCTTCATGAACGACTGCCCGCCGAAGCCCGGCTCGACGGTCATCACGAGGACGATGTCGAGCAGCTTCCGGTACGGCTCGAGGGCGGTCAGCGGCGTCTTGGGCTTGACGGCGAGGCCCGCCGCTCGGCCTGCGGCATGGATCTTGGCGATCGTCGGCTCGATCTGGGCGGCCTTGACCTCGACGTGGAACGACACCGAATCCGAGCCAGCCTCGAGGAACTCGTCGATGTACTTGAGCGGGTCGCTGATCATCAGGTGGACGTCGAGCGGCAGCTCCGTTCGCTTCCGGATGCCGGCCACCATCTTCGGGCCGAACGTCAGGTTCGGGACGAAGTGGCCGTCCATGACATCGATGTGGATCCGGTCGGCGCCCTCATTCTGGGCCCGCCGGACGCCGTAGGCCATGTTCGAGTGGTCGGCGTCGAGGATGCTGACGGCGATCCGCGCCCGGCCCGTACCCACGGCTACTCCCCTCCTCCGACCGGCGACGGCTCGTCGCTCCGTTCGCCGCGAAGGGCAGCCGCGCTCTCGCCGACGAGCCGCTCGCGTCGCCGGGCGACCGCAGCAGCTGGCGGCTCCCCTGCCCGCTCCGCAGCGAGCTGGCCACAGGCGGCGCCGATCTCCGCGCCGCGATTCCGCCGAATCGTGGTCGCGATCCCGACGTCGCGGAGCGTCGCGGCGAAACGTTCGATGACGTCATCCGGACTCGCGACCCAGGGCGTGTGGGCAACCGCGTTCATCGGGATGAGGTTGACATGGGCATGGTCGCCGCGAAGCAGCTCGGCCATCGCGAGGGCGTCAACGTCCGTGTCATTGACGCCCGAGATCATCGTCACCTCGTAACTCACCCGCCGGCCGGTCGCCCGTGCGTGGTCGCGGGCGGCACCGACGACCTCGTCGATGGGCCAGCGCCGGTTGAGCGGAACGAGGACGTCGCGCAGGGCGTCGCGCGCCGCGTGAAGCGATACGGCTAGCGTGAACTGCGGCCCGAGGGCCGTCAGCCGCCGGATGCCGGGCACGACACCGGACGTCGAAACCGTGATGTGGCGCGCCCCAAGTCCGAATCGCCGCCGGTCGTTCAGCGCATCGACCGCCTCGAGGACCCGGTCGAGATTGAGGAGCGGCTCGCCCATCCCCATGAACACGACGTTGGTCAGGCGCTTTCCGTCCGCGGCGAGGCGGCGCGCAGCGTGCCGGACCTGGTCTACGATCTCGGCGGTCTCGAGGTCGCGCGTGAAGCCCAGCTCGCCGGTCGCGCAGAACGGGCAACCGACGGCACAGCCGGCCTGACTCGAGATGCACAGCGTGTGGCGCTCTCGCTGAGCGCCGCGAGCGGGATACTGCATGAGGACCGACTCGACAAGCGCGCCGTCGGCCAGCCGGTGGAGGGCCTTCTCGGTCAGGCCGCCGTCGGCCAGCCGGATCTCGGTGTCACCGACCGTGTCGAACCGGAAGGCTTCGTCAAGTTCGGCCCGGAGGCCTGCCGGCAAGGTCCGGATGTCGGTCGCGGAAGCGGCCTTGCCGCGCCAGACCGCATCGGCGACCTGGCGGGCCCTGAAGCCCGGGGCGCCACGAGCGGCGAACCATGCCTCCAGTTCTCCAGCGGCCAGGCCGGAGATCCCAGGCATAGCCGGCGTTGTTGGCGACGCGGTCTGCTCCACGATGGGCAGGGGCGACTTGGTTCCTGTCACGGCCAAAGTCTAGGGCCCTCAGAGCACCTGGCCGTACGCCAGGACGGCCCGACCTCGGAGAAGGTCCGGACCGGGCATCTGGCGACCGCCGGCTGGTTGAACCTCGTCGAGGACTAGCCAGCCGTCCGCAGTCGCGAACCGAAGGTCCGGCCCCGGCCCGATCGTGCCGGGCGGAGGCAGACGTTCGGTTCCCGCGTCGACGGAGGCGCGCCAGACGATCACCCTGCCCGCTTCGGTCTCGATGAAGGAACCGGGCCAAGGCTGGTAGGCCCTGACCTGTCGCTCCAGGAGGTAGGCAGGCCGGTCCGGATCGAGCCGCCCGTCTTCGCGTCGGAGGGGACGCGTCAGCGTCGCTCCTTCACTCGGCTGGGGAGTGGCCGCGATCTCGCCCCGCAGCCACGGCCCGATCGACTTCGCGACGAGCCCTGCGCCGGCGCCCGCGGCTCGGGCCTCCAGCTCGGATGCCGTCTCGTCGCCCGTCATGTTCCAGCGATCAACGGCGACGATCGGCCCCGTGTCGAGGCCCGCGTCCATCGCGATGAGCGTGACGCCTGTCTCCTGATCGCCCGCGAGGATCGTCGCCGGGATCGGGGAGGCGCCTCGGTGGCGCGGCAGGAGCGACGGATGGACGTTCAGGATCCCGTGCCGCGGGATGTCGAGAATGGCCTGGGGGATGATCTGCCCATAGTCGGCGAGCACGGCGAGATCGGGCCGCAGGTCGCGGATCGAGTCGATGGCGTCGGCGGCGCGGATTCGCGGCGGCTGGAGAATCGGATGGCCGCGCTTGTCAGCGGCCACTGCCACTGGAGCTCCGTGGACCTTCTTGCCTCGCCCGGCAGGCCGGTCGGGGGCGGTAACCACGGCGACCACCTCGACGCCCGCGATGTGCTCCAGTCGATAGAGCGTCGGAACGGCGAATCCACCAGAACCCAGGAAAACGACCCTGGCCGGGGCGACGGTCACGCGAGGGCCTTCGCGGCCTCCTCTTCGGCGTCCTCGTCGTCGCCCTTGCCGACGGGGATCAGCTCATCCATCGAGTCGAGGTAGTCGATGAAGAGCTTGCCGTCGAGGTGATCGAGCTCGTGTTGCAGGGCGCGACCCAACAGCCCACCGCCGGACACCTTGATCTTCTTGCCGAGCCGGTTCTGGGCGACGACCCAGACCTTCTCCCGCCGGGTCACGTAGGCGTAGTAGCCGGGCAGGGAGAGGCAGCCCTCGAGGTCACGATCGTCACCCGAAGCGCGGACCATGCGCGGGTTGACGAGCTCGTGGAGCTCACCGCCGACCTCGATGACGCAGGCCTGGACCGCCTCGCCGACCTGCGGCGCGGCCAGGCCGACACCCGGCGCCTTGCGCATCGTCTCGGTCAGGTCATCGAGCAGCTCGTGGAGGTATTTCCCGAAGCTATCGACCGCCAGGCCCTTCAGGCGGAGGCGCGGATCGCCGAGGAGGATGATCGGTCGGACACTCATCGGCGGAGTATACCGACGGTGACTGGGGCCTAGCGGGAGCCCTCCGCCGGGTCGTCTCGAGACGTCTGATCGGTGGCGTCGTCGAGGACGTCCTTGACGGCGGCCGAGGCATCGCCTTCGGCGCTGGCGGTCTCCTCGCGCAGCTCGGTCGCGACGTCGGTCGTCGGCTCAGCCGTCGCGGTCCGGTTCTGGCCGTTGCTGTCGCGCCGCAGGTCGGCAGCGATGACCCGCGAACGCTCGGCGATCTTCTCGCTTGCATCGGCCGTTGCGTCGGCGACGTGGTGGGCGATCGGACCGGCGCGATCCGCTGCTGCTGCGGCAAGCTCGGCTGCCTTGATTCCGACCTGGCGGACGACGGGCACCGCCTGGGTGGCGATCGAGTCGATCATCGACTGGAGCTGGGCGATCATCCGCTCGGCGGTGGTACCGGTGCTCGCGTCGCTGGTCGTGGAGTCATCGGCGGTCCAGCCGAAGGTCTCGTCGGCACCGGGCGCCGCTCCCGTCGGGTTGACCGTGTCGTCGCTCTCTGAGGATCGCTTCGGCTGTTCGTCCATGGTCAAATCTCCAGTTCAGGGGGTTCACCATTCTGGCGCGTATCGCCATCGAGTGCATCCCACAAGAATCGCTCGATCGTTACAGGAGCGACTCTGGATCGACGTCGACTGACCACGGGGCGTCTAGCCCACCATCGAGCAGCGCCGCCGGATCGTCGCCCCGGAGGACGACGTTCCAGCGCCAGCGCTCGGCGCGCCGGGCGATATAGGCCGGGGCCGGGCCGACGACCGCGACCCGCCCGCCTGACTCGGCGGCTCGCTGCCGGAGTCGCTCCGCCATCGCGACGGCTTCGGCCTCCGCGGCCGCCCTATCGGCTAGCCCAACCGTGAGCTTGACGAGTCGGCCGAATGGGGGCGACCCAAACCGCCGCCGGAACTCGAGCTCCAAATCGTAGAACGCGGCGGCGTCGTCCTCGGCGACGGCCCTGATCGCGGGATGATCGGGCTGATAGGACTGGATGATCGCGAGGCCGGTCCGCTCCCCGCGCCCCGCCCGTCCCGCGGCCTGGGCGAGGAGCTGGTATGTCCGCTCGGCGGCCCGTTCGTCGGGCAGGTTGAGGGCGACATCCGCCGACACGACGCCGACGAGGGTGACGTTCGGGACGTCGATCCCCTTCGCGACGAGGCTCGTCCCCACGAGCACGTCGAGCCGATGCTCCGCGAACGCGTCCAGGACCCGCTCGGCGCCCCCACGCCGCTCGACGACGTCGCGATCGAGGCGGCCGACGCGGAACGCAGGAAAGCGGTCGCGGACTTCGCGCTCCACCCGCTCCGTCCCGCCGCCGAGGTAGCGGATCCGGGCCGACGTGCACGCCGGGCAGCGAGTCGCGAGTGGCGACGCACGCCCGCAGTGGTGGCATCGAAGCGTCGTACCCGCCTGGTGGTAGACGAGCGGCCGCTCGCACTCCGGGCAGGCCTGGACGTGACCGCAGTCGCGGCAGAGGACGACCGATGCGGTGCCGCGCCGGTTGATGACGAGAATGGCCTGGTCGCCCGCAGCGACGTCGAGGCCGGCGAGGGCCGCTGCAAGGCTCCCGGACAACAGCCCGCGATTGCCCTCGCGAAGCTCCGCCCGGAGATCGACGATCTCGACCCGCGGCCGGCTGCCGCTCGGGCGAGACGGCAGGACGACCCTCCGATACGTTCCGGCCCGGGCTCGCCCAACGCTGTCGACCGCCGGCGTCGCGCTACCGAGGATGGCGGCCGCTCCTCCCAGCTCGGCCAGGCGAAGGGCGGTGTCGCGGGCCTGGAGACGCGGCGTACGGTCGCTCTTGTACGTGCCCTCGTGCTCCTCGTCGACGATGACGACACCCACGGCCGCGAGAGGCGCGAGAACCGCGAGCCGGGTCCCGACGACGATGTCGACGTCGCCCGCTCGGATCCGCCGCCACTCGTCCGCCCGTTCGCCCTCACCGAGCCCCGAGTGGAGTACCGCGACGCGTGCCTCGAGATCCGCCCGGAGCCGGTCGACGAGAGGCATCGCCAGGGCGATCTCCGGGACGAGGACGAGTGCCGGCCGGCCCGCGCCGAGGGATGAGGCAATCGCCTCGACATAGATGGCCGTCTTGCCACCGCCGGTCACGCCGTCGAGGAGGAGTGGCATCGGGTCACGAGCCTCGATTGCCTCGTTGGCCGCGGCGACGGCCTGGGCCTGTTCGGCGGTCAGCACCGCGCCGGCGGGTCGTCCACCGCGCAGCCCGACCGGCCTGGTCGCGAGCGGCAGTCGCGGCCGCTCCCTGACGTCGACCTCGACGAGGCCACGGCGGACGAGGCTGGCGATCGCCCCGTGGCCGTGGCGTTCCGAGGGTCCCGCGGCCTGGATCCCGGCGGCTTGCGCGTCCGGCGTCGCGCCAAGCTCGGCGAGCGCAGCAGCCTGGCGCGGTCCGAGGGGGCGGCCCGGGGTTCGGTCGCCGGACCCGAGGGTTCTTGCCGCGGCCAGGCCATCCTCGGTGAGACGGATCCAGCGCTCGAACCGCGGCCCGGCGCCCGCGACCGACAGGGTCCAGTCGAGCGTGAGGCGCCCGCTCGCCTCGAGGGCGCGGAGGCGCCGGATCAGCCCGGCCCGGCCCTCCGGCGCGACGAGGTCGCGGACCGCTCGCGGGCCTCGCTCGATCTGATCGAGGAGGTCGCGGTCCGCCGCAGGCAGATTGTCGGGTGGCGCGCCGGGCCGCCGCTCGGCGACCAGATCGAGCCGCTCGAGGAGGCCCGGCGGCAGCATCGCCCGGATGACGAGCGCCGGAGGCGCCAGGTAGTGGGCGGCGATCCAGCGGGCGAGGTCGAGGGAGAGCGGCGGCAGGAGCGGTCCGTCCGTCCGGACGCGGGCGGCGATCGGTTTGAGGGCGATCCCCTCCGGTGGGCTGGTCTCGCCGAGGACGACACCGAGTGCCTGCCGGCGCCCGAACTCGACGAGGACTGCCTCGCCCGGCACGAGGTCGGCGAGGCCGGGCGGGACGGCGTACGTGTAGGTCCGAGCCCCTCCGCCCCCCGCCGCGTCGATCGCGACCTCGACGGCCCGCACGCCGGACGCGTCGGGCGCGATGCCCGTCGTGGCGCCGGTCATCAGTCGTCCTTGCTCGACAGCCATCCGCCCGATTGTGGCAGGGCCGCCGGATCGAGGATCAGATGCGGACGCGCCGGTTCGGGTGCTGGCGGTGCTCGTCCGCGATGAACTCGTCGATGCGCTCGGCGGTACGCTCGACCTGGCCGGTCTCGTTCGCCACGATCTGGTCGTAGTCGTTCTGCCGGGCGAGCTCGATTGCCGCATCGCGCTGGCGAACCTCGAGCTGTTCGGCGGTCTCGGTCGCCCGCGTTCGGAGTCGCTCGAAGAGCTCCTCGAGGGATGGCGGGATAACAAAGATGAGGAGCGCCTCGGTCACCTGCTCCTTGACGACCTGGGCGCCCTGGACGTCGATCTTGAGAATGACATCACGGCCGGCGACCAGGGCGTCACGGACCTGGTCGCGTGGCGAGCCATACCAGTTGCCATGGACCTCATTCGCCTCGAGAAAGCCGCGCGCGGCGCGGAGCCGCAGGAACTGCTCGCGGCTGAGGAAGTGGTAGTCGACGCCGTCGACCTCCCCGTTGCGGGGAGCCCGGGTCGTGCAGGTCACGACATAGTGCCGTTCGGCGTCGCGGTTCCGCTGTACATCGCGGCGACGGAGGGCGTCGATGATCGTGTCCTTCCCGACGCCGGATGGCCCCGAGATGATGATGAGCATCGCGCCCGGAGCGCCATCGACGACGAAGTCAGGCCGACCCGGATCCTCGGCGACGTCGATGGGTTCGGCGGGGTCCAAGGGGTCCAAGGACTCCATCGGCGCCTTCGGTTCGTCGCTCATCGGGGGTTGGCCGCCCGCTCCCGGAGGCCCGCCACGACGTCGTCGAGCTCGCCCGGCAGGGGCGCCTCGGCCCGGATCAGCGCGCCGGATGACGGTGAGGTCAACTCGAGGCGCCAGGCGTGGAGGAAGAGGCGATGAAGACCGTCCCCGATGTCCGGACCGCGCCGCGACGTGCCGGTCCCGTACACGGGATCCCCCGCGACCGGGTGCCCGATCGCGTCGAGATGGACCCGGATCTGGTGCGTTCGCCCGGTCACCAGGTCGAGCTCGAGGAGCGTCCAGCCAGCGAACCGCTCGCGAACTCGATAACCGGTCGTCGACTCGCGGCCGTCGGCGACGACGGCCATCCGGGTTCGGTGCTTCGGGTCGCGACCAATCGGGGCTTCGATCCGGCCGACAGCGGCCGCAACCTCCCCGAGGACTAGGGCGAGATACGTCTTCTTCACCCGCCGCGCCTTGAGCTGGGCCATCAGCGAGTGTTGTGCGGCGTCGTGCTTCGCGATCATGAGCAATCCGCTCGTGTCGCGGTCGAGCCGGTGGACGATACCGGGACGCTGGACGCCGGCGATCCCGCCGAAGTCGCCAGCGGCGCCGCGTGCGAGGAGCGCGTTGACGAGCGTGCCGCCGGTATGTCCCCGCGACGGGTGCACGACGAGCCCGGCAGGCTTGTCGACGACGAGCAGGTCGGTGTCCTCGTAGACGATGCGCAGCTCGATCTCGGGAGCTGGCGCCATGTCGAGGGGCTCGGCCTCCGGGACGATGAGCCGGAGGGCAGTTCCCGGCCCTATGACGCTGTTCGCCTTGAGCGGCAGCCCGTTGGAGGTGAGGTGGCCGGCCGAGATGAGCTTCTGGACGTGGCTCCGGGACAGCCCGGTGACGTCTGCGAGGAAGCGGTCGACGCGCTGCGATGCGGCGTCGTCGGGGACCCGCAGGACCCTCGTCCCGGGCACGGCCGCCCCCACGGCATCTGGCAGCGGCACGCCGAGATCAGACATCGCCGTCCTGCACGGCCGGCTCTTGCCCTGCTTCCGTCCGTGGTTCTTGCTCCGGTCCCGGGCGCTCGCCGGCGAGCGACGGTCGGAGTGCGGCGAGGATCAGGAAGAGGATCGCGAAACTGATGGCTGCGTCCGCGACGTTGAACGTGTACCAGCGGAAGTTGCCGATGCCGGCGTCGACGAAGTCGACGACATACCCGAGCCGGAGCCGGTCGATGAGGTTGCCGATCGCCCCGCCGAGGAGCAGTCCGAGGGCAACCGACATATACCTCGACCGGCCGGATCGACCGTGGTAGACGACGATGAGGCCGATCACGACGACCGACGCCAGCCCGAAGAGGAGCGCGCTCTCGCGGAACAGGCCGAAGAGCGCGCCGTTGTTCTGGCTGTGGACGAGCCTGAGGTAGTCGCCGACGATCGGCATCGACTCACCGGGCCCGAGCACGGACACGAGCCAGGCCTTCGTGAGCTGGTCGGCGACGATCACGGTTGCCGCGAGGCCCAGGAACAGCGCCCAGATCGGACGGCCGCGTCATCAGGACTGCCGCCGGCGGAGAGCCATCGCCACCGGTCCGTCGGTCAGCTCGATCGAGCCGGCCGTGGTCGCGGACCCATCATTGCCACCCGGCGTGCCGAGGACGATCGAGTCGGCGAGCACCTCCGCGGCAACGCCGTCGAGGTGCGCCGCGACAGCCGGCGTCAGCCCGTCGACCCACACGTCGATTCGATCGTCGAGCTCGAGTCCGGCTTCCTTGCGCAGGTCCTGGATGGCGCGCTGCAGCTCGCGGGCGTCGCCCTCCGCCCGGAGCTCGGGCGTGAGCTCGGTGTCGATGACGACCACGAGGCCCTCGTCGTGGGCGACGGCCGTTCCGGGACGAGGCGTCGCGAGGATCTCGACCTCATCCGGAGCCAGCGTGATCCCCGCCAACGTGACCGAGCCGTCCGCGTGGACCTCCGCCGATCCCTCTCGAGCAGCGGCCATCACCGCGGGGATCGCCGCTCCGAGCTTCTTGCCGATCTTCGGCAGCAGCGGCTTGATGCGCCTCTCGACGAGCTGCGACTCATCGCCGATCAACTCGACCGATTTGACGTTGACCTCCTCCCGGATGAGCGCGAGGAGCGCATCCCGTTCCGGCAGGTCGCCGCCGGGCAGGGCGAGCCAGAGCCGGGCGAGCGGCTGTCGGACCTTGAGTCCGGCGGCGCCGCGCAACGTCCGGGCCAGCTCGACCGCCTTCCGGGTCGTGTCCATCGCCTCCTCGAGCCGCCGATCGCGCAGGCCGGCCAGCTCCTCGGCCGGCCAGCGGGTCAGGTGGACGGAGTCGGGTGCGTCCGGTTCGGAGGTGGCCACGAGGTTGCCGTAGAACGATTCCGCGAGGAACGGCAGGAGCGGTGCGACGACCCTGGCCACCGTCACGAGGGCCTGGTGGAGCGTCGCGAAGGCCGAGTCCCGATCCGTGCTGTCGTCATTACCGCCTGCAAATCGCTTCCGTGAGAGACGGACGTACCACGTCGACAGGTCCTCGATGAAGGTCGAAATTCGGCGCGTCGCCCCAAGGGCGTCGTAGTCGGCCAGTCGGGCTCCCGTCTCCTCGGCCAGCCCGGCTGCCCGCGACAGGATCCAGCGATCCATCGGCGACCGCTCGGTGGGCGGCGGACCACCTTGCGCCGGCGTCCAACCAGCCAGCGGGGCGAGGCTGACGAAGAACCGATACGCGTTCCAGAGGATGAACAGCTCGCGTCGAGCGTCGTCCGCGGCGTGCCACCCGAACCGGATGTTCTCCTCCGGCCGGGCGGTCGCGAAGAGCCAGCGCATGACGTCGACCCCCATCCGCTCGGCCGCCTCGTCGAAGTCGATCGCGTTGCCCGCGCTCTTGTGCATCGGCCGCCCATCCTCGCCGAAGACGAGGGCGTAGCCGAAGATCGTCTTGAATGGCGGCTCGCGGCGGAGAACGGTTCCCATCGCCAGCATCGAGTAGAACCAATTGCGGAACTGGCCGGGGAAACTCTCGGTGATGAAGTCGGCTGGGTACCACTTGGCCCAAAACTCTTGATCCTCGCGGAAATGGATGGTCGAGAAGGGCACGATCCCGGCGTCGAGCCACGGGTTGCCGACATCCTTGATCCGCTCGACGGGGCTCCCGCACCCCTGGCATCGGATCTTCACCGCGTCGATGTATGGACGGTGCGGGGTGTGGCCAGCGAACTCTTCCCATCCCTCGGCGGCGAACTCCTCCAGCTCGTCACGGCCGCCGATCACCTGGATCGTGCCGCATGCCCTGCAGTCGTAGATCGGCAGCGCCAGTCCCCAGTAGCGCTTCTTGCTGATCATCCAGTCGTGCATGTTCAGGAGCCAGTCGAGCTCGCGCTCATAGCCGAATCCCGGGATCCAGCGGATCTCGTCGACGATCTCCATGATCTGGTAGCGGAGGCTGGCCTCGACCTCCTCCTTGGTGAGTTCCGAGCGGGGTTTGGCGTAGACCGGGCCCATGCTGATGAACCACTCGTCGACGAGCCGGAAGACGAGCGGCGTCCCGCAGCGCCAGCAGTGCGGGTAGCGATGGACGTAGGGCTCGAGGCGGTAGAAGCGCTTCTCCCGCTTGAGATGCTCGACGATTGGCTCCGCCGCATCGCGGACGTCTCGTCCTGTCAGCGACCCGAAGCCGTCGACGAAGATGCCGCTTTCGTCGATCGGCGCGATCACCGGCAGGCCGAGCTCCTTGCCGAGGGCGAAGTCCTCCGAACCGCAGCCGGGCGCGATATGGACGATGCCTGTGCCCTCGTCCTCGCCGACCTCGCCCCAGGCGACGACGCGATGCTCGTACGGCCGGTCCGGGACTCGCTCGGCTCCGGCGTGCCCTTGGCAAACGCCGTACGGACCGCCGGTAAGTCGTCGAACGGGCCCTCGTAGCGCCACCCAACGAGCTCCGCGCCGCGCCGCTCCTCGACGACCTCGAACGCGCCGGCGAGCGCGGTCTTGAGCGTCCCCTTCGCGAGCCAGAGCAGCTCGTCGCCCTGTCGAACCAGGACGTAGACGAGGTCCTCCCCGACGGCCGCGGCCACGTTCGCGGTCAGCGTCCATGGCGTCGTCGTCCACACGAGGAGCGACTCGGCGGGCCGATCGAGGAGCGGGAACTTGATCGTCAGGCCCGGGTCCTCGCGATCGGCGTAGCCCTCGTTCATCTCCATCTCGGAGAGGCCCGTACCGCAGCGGGCGCACCACGGCATCGTGTCGTGGCCCTTGTAGATGAGGCCCCGGCGATGGCACTCGGCGAGGAATCCCCAGATGAGGTCGTTGTTCTCGTTGCTGAACGTGAAGTAGCTGCCGCCGATGTCCTTCATCCCGAGCCGCCCGACGAGCATCTCGACCGTATCGGTCACCGGCCCGTCCGGTCCCTCGATCGTCGTGACCTGGCTCGGGTCCGCGGCCAGCAGGTCGCGCAGGCGACGGAGCTCGTGCGGATCGTTCCAGTCCATCCACATCCCGAGCCGGATCGACTGCTCGGTCTGGCGGGCGGCGTAGGTCAGGACGCGCTGCTTGCAGGCGCTGACGAACTCGGCGATCCCGAATTCCTCGATGTCGCGCTTGTTGGTGAACCCGAGGTCGCGCTCGACGTTGACCTCGACCCAGAGGCCCTGGCAATCGAAGCCGTTCTGGTAGCGCTCGTTCTCGCCGAGCATCGCGTGGTAGCGCTGGAAGACGTCCTTGTAGGTCCGGCCCCAGGCGTGATGGACGCCCATCGGGTTATTGGCGGTGATCGGCCCGTCGAGGAAGCTCCAGCGGGGACCGTCCGCGTTCTGCGCTCGGAGGCGGGCGAACGTCCGGCGCTGCTCCCATTGGGCCAGAATCTCGTGCTCCTGGGTGACGAGGTCGGGCTTCGCGCTGACGGGTCGGAACATCTGGCCTCGGGTGCGACAGGGTGGCACGGGCTCCCGGGAACGAGCGTCCGAGTATCCTACCCGCGATGCAATCTCCGCAGGAGGCGCGCCAGCGTGCGCGGTCGCCGTTCGTCGCGGCTGTCCTCTCCCTCTTCTTTCCCGGGCTGGGCCATGCCTACGCCGGCGCCTACCATCGCGCCCTGGGCTTCGCGGCGCCGCCGATTCTGGCGGTCGCCCTGCTCTCCGGCGTGGTGCTGCGGGCGGACCAGGCAGAGCTGTTCGGGCTCCTCCTCGCGCCGTGGGTCCTGCCCAGCGTCTTCGTCCTGAACCTCGTCGCACTGCTCTACCGCTTGCTGGCGATCATCGATGCCTACCGGGTGACGGTGTACATGAACGCTGTCGCGTTGAGCGGCGGCGGGCGGCTCGGGCGACCGAGGATCGTCTTCAACCCGTTGTCGATCGCCGGGCTCCTGGCGGTCATCCTCATCATGTCCGGCGGCCACGTCGTCGTTGCCCGCTATGACCTCGCCGCGCTCGACCTGCTCCGCAGCTGCATCTTCATCACGAGCGACGAGGTGTGCGTGGAGCCGTCGCCATCGGGCTCCGCCGAGGCCACCGATCCACCCGCCGAGAGCGGAACCCCCGGGCCGACCGCCACGGAGCCGCCGATCCAGGGCTCGGCGCTGCCGAACGTCACGATTCCGCCGTGGGACGGCAAGGAGCGGCTGAACATCCTCCTCATCGGCACCGACCAGCGGCCGAAGGAGGGCACCTACAACACCGATACGCTGATCGTCGTCTCGATCGACCCGACCACGAAGCAGGTCGCGATGTTCAGCCTGCCGCGCGACTCGTGGGGCATCCCGCTGCCTTCAGGGCCGCTGCGCAATGCGTTCGGATCGACATACCAGGCGAAGATCAACTCGTTCTTCACTGCCGTTCGCAACCGCGACGACCTCGTCGCCGGAACCGACCGAACCCGCGGCTACAACGGACTGAAGCTCGTCCTGGGAGAGCTTTACAACCTCGACATCAAGTACTTCGTCGAGGTCAACTTCGACGGCTTCAAGCAGGTCGTCGACGCGGTGGGCGGTGTCACCATCAACGTCCAATTCCCGGTCCTCGACGAGGAATACCCGTCGGACACCGGCCGCCTGTCGCGGGTGTACATCCCCTCCGGCCTGCAGCACATGACCGGCGCCGAGGCGCTCGTCTACGCCCGATCACGCCACAGCGGCCAGGGCGACTTCGACCGCGGCGCGCGCCAGCAGCGTGTCCTAACCTCGCTCCGCGGGCAGGCCGACATCGCCAATCTCGTGCCACGGATCCCGGAGCTGACAGCGGCGCTCAAGGCAACCGTGCGGACCGACATCCCTCAGGCCGAGCTGGGTCAGTTGGCCGGCCTGGCGGGGAGTGTCGACACGAGGAATATCCGCTCGTATGTCTTCTCGTACCCACGCTACGGCACGCAGCAGGTGGTCGGTACGTACAAGTACTTCCCCGACATTCGGAAGATCCGTGCCGCGGTCGCCAGCGCCTTCGAGGTCGATCCTCAACTCGAGGCGCTGCGGGAGGCGCTGAGCGAGGAGGGTGCGTCAGTCTGGGTGCTGAACGGTTCGGGCCGGCAGGGCCAGGCAACCAACGTCGCGGCCTACCTCGAGTATTACGGGCTCAGCGCGTCGGCGCCGGCGCAGAACCCGCCCGCGGTCCCGCCGGCGACGCAAATCGTCGTCTACAACGGAGCCGAAGCGGAACTCACCTCGACGATCGAGTTCCTGGAGTCGCTCTTCGAGACGAAGGTGGTGCTCGAAAACGATCCCTCCGCGCGAGTCGACATCATCATCACGACGGCCAAGTCAACCGCCGACCTCATACCACCCGCGGCGCCCTAGCCCGAACTCCGCCCATATGACCCTGTCGCGGCAAGGGTCCTCGGCGACCGTCAGGCGGGCTTGATCTCCGTCAGCCAGTGGCTGTACTCCGGCAGCCGTCCCCGGACAGCATCGAAGTAGCGCTCGCGGACGAGCCCGCCGATCGGTCCGATCTCGCCCGACCCAACCGATCGGTGGTCGATCTCGACAACCGGCGAGATCTGGACGCCGGTGCCGCACAGGAACATCTCGTCGGCGATGTAGAGCTCGGAGCGGTCGATCGAGCGGACCTCGACGGGGACCTTCTCGTTGCGCAGCAGCTCGACGATGGCCTTGCGGGTGACGCCCTCGAGGATGTCGTCGGTCACCGGCGGCGTGATCGCGACGCCATCGCGGACCATGAAGAGGTTCGCGGCCGAAGCCTCGTTGACGTGCCCGTCGGCCGTGAGGACGATCGCTTCGTCGAAGCCGTTGAGCTCGGCCTCCGACTTCTGGAAGGCCATGTTCACGTAGCCGCCGACGATCTTGCCCCGCGCCGGCAGCGCCTCGTCAGCGTTGCGGCGCCAGGAGGACGACATGACGCGGACACCCTTCTCGGTGTCGATGTAGTTTCCGAACGGGATCGTGATGATGTAGAGCTCGTTCTCGAGGTGGTGGAGCCGGACGCCGATCGCTTTTGTCGACTTGTAGAACGACGGGCGGACGTAGACGTCCTCGCGGAAGCCGTTCCGGCGGAGCGTCTCGACGATGAGCCCGGTCAACTCGTCGACGGAGGGGACGTTCTCCATCATGAGGATGCGACAGGACTGGCGGAGTCGCTCGACGTGCTCCCGGAGCTTCAGGCCGTAGAGCTTGCCCTGCTCTTCGTTCCAGTACGCGCGGATCCCCTCGAACGTTGCCGTCCCGTACATGAATGCGTGGGTCATGATGCTGACCTTCGCGTCCCGCATCGGAACGAAGTCGCCCTCGAAGTAGCAGATGAGGCTCTCGAGGTCCGGTGCGGCCGATGAGGCCGGGGCCGGCGCCCGGGCCGGCGCCGGGGACGTCTTCTGGGTCAGCATGCGAACGGCGCTCCTGCGTGAATCGGCGGCGCCTGAAGCGCCGCGGAGGGGTCGTCGGACGTTCGGCCGAGTATATCAGCGGGTTCTCGCGACCTTCGCGGGCCCGTTGGTCCGGCTGCCGGACCAACCGGTCGGCGCGACGCCAGTGCGAGCCGCCCTAGACCACACCCATCAGAGCGGCGATGACGACCGCGAGATAGATCAGGTAGAAGACGCCGCCGACGAGGAGCCGACGGCCGGTCAGCCGGCCGGCGCGGGCCATCGGGATGAAGATCAGCGCCGACGAGATGAACGCCATCCCGGCCGAGGCGAATGCCAGCCGGCTGCCATCGGTGAAGTGCCACGCGTCCGCGGCGAACAGCAGGGCCACGACCGTCGGGATCGTCGACTGGAAGACCATCGCGCCCGTGATGTTGCCCATCGCCAGCGTGTCCTTCCCCTGACGAACCCAGATGACCGAGTTGAACTTCTCCGGGAGCTCGGTGGCGATCGGGGCGATGACGAGGGCGAGGAGCGCCTCATCCAGGCCGAACGAGGTGGCCAGGCTCTCGACGGCACCCACGAAGAAGTAGGCCCCGGCGATGATCAGCCCCAGGGCCGCCAGGACCTGAACATTGACGATCCGCAGACGAGGCGGTGAAGCCGGGTCCTCGATGTGGCCTGGATCGAGGTGGCGGAAGCGGAGCGGCGCGAGGTCCTCAAGGTCAACGCTCGCGTCGGCCTCGAAATGGCCCTTCACGTACCAGGCGTAGATCCCGATCAGGACGGCCGCCACGATCCACTTCAGCCAGACCGGTTCGAGCGGCAGGAACGCAGCCCCGATCGCGATCCCGTACGCGATGGCGAAGTAGCGCATGTCGTGGGCAAGCACACCTGTGTCGACCGCCATGACGTCGTCCCGCCGCTGCCGCCGCGCGACGATGAGCACAGCCACGCCCGTGACGAACATCGCCAGCGTCGACAGCATGAAGGGGGCCCCGAGGATCGCCCCGACGCCAACGCCGTGGGAGGCGTCCGAACCGCCGCCGAAGAGGATTGCGATGATCGGGATCATCGTCTCCGGAAGGGCCGTACCGACGGCCGCCAGGACCGACCCGACGGCGCCCTCGGCGAGCTCGAGCTTTCGCCCGAACCATTCGATCCCGTTTGTGAACAGCTCGGCGCCGATGAGGATGACGACGAACGCGCCGATGAGGATGAGGATGTCCACGGATCGGGTCTAGACGCCCTTGGCCAACACGACGCTGAGCGCGATGACCGCGAGGATGAGCGCCGACACCAGCGCCATCGTCCGTTCGCCTCGCCGGACGAATCCGATGAGCGCCGCGACCACGCGGGCGGTTGGTGTGGCGATTACCGCGACGAGGCCGAGCCACATGAAGCCGGCCGCTCGGAGGTGAACGACGTCGTCGACGATGAGCTCCGGTTGGAAAGGCGGCCCTCCGGCGAGCGGCGCGATCCGCCCCGCGAACATGAGGATGGTGCCAATGCCGAGCAGCCCGACCGAGACGTACGTTCCGTACGTCAGCAGGCGGGCGATCGAGCGATCGAGGTCGGCGGGCAGGCCGGGCTGGGGGTCAGCAGTCAAGCAACGGCTCGTTGGAGCATCTGCCACGAAGTGTAGAGCAGGATTGCGACGAACAGGCCGCGCAGGATCCTGAGGTCGATCCGGTGGGCGATGCGCGAGCCGATGCTGGCGCCGAAGAACACGCCGACGGCCGTCGGCGAGGCAACGTACGGGTCGATGCCGCCCCGGAGCAGGTAGATGATCGCACCGGCCGATGCCGTGATGCCGATCATCAGGTTGCTCGTCGCCGTCGCGACGCGGAGCGGGACGCCCATGAGGACGTGCATGACGGGCACCTTTACGAGCCCGCCGCCGATCCCCAGGAGGGCCGACGTGACGCCCGCCACCACGCTGCCAACCGCTCCGAATCCCAGGTGGCGGACGCGGTAGCCGGGGGCCGAGAGCGCGGCGATGAACGAGCTGTCCTCGGCAACGTCGAGGGTGGTCGCGGCGGCCCCGGCCCGGTCCTCGACGTCCTCGGGCTCCGGGTCTCGACCGCGAACCATCGTGACCGCGACGTACAGGAGGAGCGCGGCGAACATCAGCTCGAGGACGACCTCGGGGAGGAGGAACGCGACGAGCGCGCCAGCGAGTGCCCCGACGGCAGTAAAGAGCTCGAGCACCATCCCCAGGCGCAGATTCGCGACACGACGCTCCAGGTATACGCCGGCCGAAGCGCCGCTCGTGACGATTACACAGACGAGGCTGACGCCGACCGCGGTGAGCAGCGGCAAATTGAAGGCGAGTGTCAGGAGCGGGACGATGAGCAGCCCGCCGCCGAGACCGAGGAGCGACCCGAATAGCCCGGCCGCGACCCCCCCGACGATCAGGACGAGGCCGTCGATCATCGGGCCAATGGCTTCGCGGAGCTCAGCCTTGGACCTCGAGGGCCGGGCGACGGCTGCCCGCTCGCACTTCCGGCTCGTCACCCCGCGTCACGGAGCAGCGGTTCTACGGGCGGAGGTGCTGCGGCGCGTACGGCAGGAGCGCCACGATGCGCGCTCGCTTGAGAGCGACGGCCAGCTCGCGCTGGTGGGCGGCGCAGGTGCCGGTCTTGCGGCGTGGTTCGATCTTCGCCCGCTCCGAGAGGTAGCGCCGGAGCCGGTTCACTTCCTTGTAGTCGATCTGAACGGTCTTGTCGGCGCAGAACGCGCAGACCTTCCGGCGACGTCGGTCGCGGTAGTAGTCATCTCGCTTCTTAGAACGGGTGGGCGGCATGTGGTTGGTCTCCTCGGGCGCCGGTCGGCCCGAGCCGGCGGCGCGTCAGTGGTCGGTGGATTGCGGTGTCAGAAGGGCAGGTCGTCGAGCTCGTTGTCGTCCATTCCGCCACCGTTGCCGCCGCGCGGTGGACCGGAGGGGCCGCCAGAGCCGGAGCCAGCGCTCGCGCCGGCGCCCGCTGCAGCGGGAGCCGCGAATTGGCCCTCGCCCTCCTCACGGGTTCGCTTCTCGAGGTTGACGACGCTGTCGGCGGTGATCTCGAGCGACGTCCGGGCCTTGCCGTCGCGGCCCTCGAACTCGCGGGTCTTGAACCGACCCTCGACGAAGACCTTGTTGCCTTTGCGGAGGGTTTCCGCGGTTCGCTCGGCCCGATCGCCCCAGACACTCACCCGGAACCAGTCGGTCTCTTCGACCCACTCGCCGGTCTGCTGGTTCTTCGTGCTCTGGTTGACCGCGACGTTGAACTGGGTGACCGGCCGGCCGTTCGGCGTGTACCGCATCTCCGGGTCCGCGCCGAGGTTGCCGATGATCATTGCCTTGCAGAGAGCCATCGTGTTCGCCTCAATCGATGGCGGCCGGGGCCGCCTCAGTCTCGGATTCGTCGATCCGCTCGGGGATGTCGAAGTCCTCGTCCTCGTCGTCTGCGGACGGAAGGTCGGTATCGTCGACGATCTCCTCGTCCGAACCGTCCGGTCGAGCGGCCTTCGACGGTCGCTCGACGCGGGTGACGAGGTGACGGAGGACTTCCTCGGTGATCTGGAGGCTCCGCTCCAGCTCGGCGAGTGCGTCGGCCGGCGCCTCGAACAGCACGATGTGGTACGAGCCCTCGCGGTACCGATCGATCTGGTAGGCGAGGCGGCGGCGGCCCCACGGGGCGACCTTGACGATCTGCCCGCCGCCTGCGCTCAGCTGGCGGGTCGTGCGGTCGATGACCGCCTGGGCCTTATCGTCCGCGACGTCGGGTCGCAGGATGAGCATGAGTTCGTATCGGCGCATGCGCCAGGACACTCCTTCCAATGGGATCTGCCCCGCTGACGGCGATTGCCGGCGCGGAGCCGAAAGGAAACGCGGCGCAGTCTAGCACGGCTCTGCCCTCGGCCGGGTATTCTGCATCCTCATCACTCAGCTCAGACCGGGGAGGCCCATTGCCCGCCAGTACCATCCTGCTCATCGAGGCCGATCCGGCTTCCGGAGAGCTCATCGGCAGCGTCCTGGCGAAAGTCGGTTACACGGTGACGACCATCGCCGACGCCGACGAAGCGTTCGCGCGTGTCGCCGAGCATCAGCTCGCGATTGTCGATGTCGTCGCAGGGTCCAAGTCGGCCTTCGATATCTGCCGCGAGATCCGGGGCACGCCCGCCCTCGCCCGCATCCCCGTCCTGTGCGTCGGCCAGTCGGACGACGTCGAGGACCGGATCCGTTTCCTGGAAGCGGGCGCGGACGACGTCATGGCGAAGCCCTTCGACGCTCGGGAGCTGGAGGCTCGGGTGGAGGCCCTCCTCCTCCGCTTCCAGCGATCGAAGGACATGACCGTCGTCTCGTCGGATGGCCTCACGGTGTCCAGGGCCCAGCGCACGGTCGCCGTTCACAGCCCGCGCGGTGGCGTCGGTACGACGACGATCGCCACGAACATCGCGATGGTCATGGCCCGCCAGAGGCCGGACCGGGTCGTCCTCGTCGACATGCACCTCCAGTTCGGCCAGGTAGCAACGCACCTCAACCTCGAGGTCAAGCAGTCGATCGCGGACGTCGCTCGTGACGAGGCGGCGACGCGTGAGCCCGAGCTTCTCCGGACGTACGCCACCCGGCACGACAGCGGACTCCATGTTCTGGCGGCCCCGATTTCGCCCGAGCTGGCCGAGCTCGTCACAGCCGAACACGTCGATCGGATCTTGACGACGCTCCTCGAATTGTACGATTCCGTCGTGATCGATGCCGGTTCGTGGCTGGACGAGCGGACGATGACGGTCTTCGAGCATGCCGAGACCGTGATCTTCGCGGTCTGTCCGGAGATCGGCGCGCTCAAGGCGCTGCATGGCCTGCTCGACTACCTCAACGAGGCAGGATCGGTTGCGGCGAAGTCGACGTTCGTGCTGAACAACCAGTTCGCCCGGGAGATCCTCAAGCTGCGCGACGTCGAGAGCGCGCTGGGGACCCGCGTCGCCTCGGAGCTGCCGTACGACCCGTTTCTGTACCTCAAGGCGGTCAACGAAGGCGTCCCGATCGTTCTCGGCGCGCCTCGTTCCCTGCCCGCCGAGCGGTTCGAGAAGCTCGCCGCAACGGCCTTCGGCCTGGACGGCATCAGCGTTCCGGAGGAGCCGGCGCCCAAGCGCGCGGGCCGATTCGGGGGCCTCATCAGGCGCTGACGCCGGTCAGAACCAGAGAATCGCGTACAGGGCGATCCAGAACGCGGCGTAGGCCGCGAGCGTCGCGCGGGCGCGGCGCCGGATCCCGGATGCGAGGAGCACGCCGGCTCCGCTCGCGACGAGCAACACAGGGCCGATCCTGGTCAGTCGGTTGAGAATGGCTCCGCAGACCAGGCCAGGGACATCCCCGCCGAGTACCAGCCATTCGTTCGAGTAGATCTTCAACGGCGGGCCGACGCCAAACTGGACGAATCCGAGGACGCCGTCGCGCTGCAGCTGGCTGTTGGCCTCCACCATCAATGACGCGTCGATGCCCGGAAGCGCAAGGAGCATCGCCCGGACCGCGTCGGGGGCGAGGGCCGTGAGGACCGCCAGAATCAGCGTCCCTGCCACCGCGCCCACCGTGACGGCAACGAACAGGCGGGCGGCCCGCTGCGGGGCGGCGAGGGCCAGCAGGCACAGACCCACATCGGGAACGATGGGCAGAGCGACCGCTTCGGCCGCGCCCCAGATCGCCATCGTGGCGAGGGCGGCAAGCCCGGCCGCGAAGCGCTCGATTCGCTCGATCGCGTTCGGGGCGGACTGCGCCATCAGCGAGCAACGTCCGCCAGCCGCAGGGCCCAGTAGACGAGCGGAACCACGAGCAGCAGCGAATCGATCCGATCGAGGATGCCGCCGAAACCCGGCAGCCACGTTGCGGCGTCCTTGACGCCGGCCTCGCGTTTGACCGCCGACTCGAGCAGATCGCCCCACAGCGATCCGATCGCCACCAGGCAGACGAGCACGACCCACGCCAGCGGCGCGAAGTACGGACCGAGGAGTCCGGCAAATGGCGCCAGACCGGCGGCCGCGCCCAGGACATTGCCGACGACGCCTTCGCGGGTCTTGTTCGGCGACAGGCGCGGTGCGAGCGGGGTTCGGCCGAACCGCCGGCCGACGATGAACGCACCGATATCCGAACCCGCGCAGGCCACCGCCAGGGCGGCGAAGAGCGTGATCCCGAACTCACCGCGCTCGACAGCGAGCAGCACCGCGTGGACGAGGAGCACGGTGATGATTACAAGACCGACCGCCGCCGAGCCGAGATCCCGCAACGCACGACCGGTATCGGCCCGGACGACGGGCCAGGCGATCCCGACGAGTACGAGGCCTCCGATCAGCCATTCCGCGGCCCGGGTCCCGAGCGTCGCGACCGAGGCGACGATCGCCGCATTCGCGACCTGGAGCGCGATTCGATGGTGCGTCGGCAGGTCCATGAGGTGCGACCACTCGAGGAGGCCGATCGCCCCGAGGACCCCCACCAGGACCGCGATGCCGGGGGTGCCGGCACTCACGGCGATCGCGAGGATCAGGGCCAATGCCGCGTAGCTCGCAGCACGCTGCAGGGCCGTTCGACCGGACAGGCCCGGTCGAGGCCGAAGCGCGGCGGAAGATGGCCCAGGCGACCGCGCCGGCCAGGCCTGCGGCCGAACCGATGACGAGGATCGCCGAGGCCCCGTTGATGGGCATCAGGCCAGCCGCCGGATCCCAACGATGATCCGTTCGACGGCGGTCAGGATCGTTCCGGCGAGCAGGATCGGCCCGAACGGGCCCCACGCCTCGGGACCGACGACGAACGCCGCGACCGCGAAGACGGCCAGGAGGACCATCCGACCGGGCTTCGACAGGACGCCGCGGTAGATTCGCTCGCCGCCGGCCGCACGCGGCACGACCCCGGCAAAGCTCGCGAAGATGGCGCCGGCCACTCCGAGCAGGACGGTCGTCCTATCGGCGCCGGGCAGGAACGCGACCGGCGCGAGGAATGCGACGTCCGCGAGCCGGTCCCCCAGCTCGTTGTAGAGCTCGCCGCGGGGATGCATCAGCCCGGTCCTCCTCGCGAGTGCGCCATCGAGGAGGTTCATGACGAGGCGCAGCGCCGCGAGGACCGGCACGCCGAGGAGTAATACCGGCGCCCAGGGCGAAAGCAGGAGCAGGGCTCCGGCGAGGAGACCGACAGGAATCGCGGCGAGCGTGACCGCGTCCGGGGTCACGCCCAAGTCGCTGCAGGCGCCCGACGACTGGATCAAGAGCGTGGGCAATCGCTGCCTTGGATCGGTAGAGGTCCACGAATCCCCTCGTCGAGTGACGCCGGACCGGGGTTCGAACCCTGACGCCCTTGCGGGCAGCGGAGCTAGGTCCCTGCTATGTCGTCCGACGCAGCCCGGACGATACCGTTTCGGGCGTCACGGGAGCGCCCTTTCGGGCCGGAAGAACTCACCCATCGTGTTCGCGTTGCAACTCTCGGCCAGGCAGGAAACGCCGAGGCCGGTCTGGATCGTCCGGAGCAGCGAGTAATGGTTGTGGGCGATACCGGACCTCAAGCCTGGCGCGACGTCCGGCGCGATGACGAGCGAAGGCACCTCGTTCTGGCGCGACTTGTCGGCGCCTTCGTCGAACGTGATGAAGAGGACGCCATCGCTCATCCAGGCTGACGATCCCAGGACTTCCGGCACGAAGTCGCGAAGCCAGCGGTCGCCGTCCGCGACCGGGCAGTCGTGCATGGTGTGACACATGTTCGGCACGATCAACTGGAAGTCCGCCGCGGCGGGATCGAACGCCGAGAGCGGCTGGATGTTTTCGCAGCGATCAGTCGAACCACTGATGGAGACGAAACTCACCGCGGGGTTGTGCTTGCGGACGTATAGGCCGGTGCCCTCCGGCCCGTCCGCTGCGCTCGCCCCAGTGAAGCAGGGCTCGGCCGGAAGGTTCTCGGCGAACACGCGCCATGTCCTGCCGACCGCCTCGAGCTGGTCCGCGATGCTCGGAGCGGAGATGTCGTGGACGTCGTCATCGAACACTTCCTGGGTCGATCCGCTGAACATGGCGAGATAATTCGGCTGCGAGGGGTGGGCAACGCCTTGGTAATCCGCTGCAAGCCCGTACTGCTCGATCAGGCTGTTTAGGTATGGGGCGTTCGGCGATCCGATGATGTCCGGCTCGCTCTTGTTCTCGAGAACGATCAAGAAGACGTGACTGAACGGCCGCACGGCCAGAGTGGATCCCACGGGCACCGCCTCAAGCGCCGTCAGGTGCTGAGCCCGGCGCACGAGCAACAGGCCGCCGCCCGCCAGGGCGGCGGCGACCACGATGACGAAAAGGGCCGTAGCCACCTTGCGCCTCGAGCCCATCCGGGCCGGCCGAATCCGCGGGCGGACACTGGCTTCGGACGGGGCCGTCATGCGGAGACATTGGAGCGGGACATCGCGACGGAGTATTGCCCGATCTGGGGAATCGGGCCGAATCGCAGCGTCGACCTGGTTCGGATCGCTGCCGCGGTGCACGGGGGGCAGGCTGGTGCCGGAGCAGGGGTTCGAACCCTGACGCCCTTGCGGGCAGCGGAGTTTAAGTCCGCCGCGTCTGCCTGTTCCGCCACTCCGGCCCGCCGCATCGTACCGGCCGCCGTTCTGCCCCGTCCTCATCTGATACGGCCTTGAAACCGGCAATGCGGGATTTCATCCTCAAGTCCCCGCAAGTCACCCGGCCAAAGTCCTGTCCGATGGGCACGAAGAGCGGTCCTGCCGCGCGATCTGACTTCGAGGACGTCGTCGAGACACGACGCCAGATCAAGGAGCTGACCGACGCCCGGACGCGCCGTCAGCGACTCCGACCCGGGACGCCGGAGTATGCGACGGCGCTCGAGGACGAAGATCGCCTTCTGACCCGAATCTGGCGCTGGCTCCGGAAGGACTGAATGGGCTTGATCTCCCCGTGATACGCCTGAAATGCCTGGCTTCTCATCTGCGCGCCGAGCGCAATCGTTGCGCCCATAGACTTGCTCCATGACCGGCGAACGACGGGGCTTGGCCGACCGCGCGATCGAGACAGCGACGGATCGAACCATTGCTGCCGAGGACGAGTTCCTCAAGACGCCAGTCACTGACGAAGCTGCGATGGGGCGCGCCGCCAAGGTCGAGCGGCGAGCCGAGGACCTGGCGGCCCTCGCGGCCGACCCACCCGAGGACGAACCGCCCACGAGCGCCTAACGGCACTCTGAGGGGCACTCGGGGGCGCGTTTCTCGTGTGTGGGACGTTTCGGCCCCTTGCGCCCTGGCCCTTTGCCGTGCACCATGCGCGCGTCGGCCATCCGAGTCGGGCCACCCGTAGCGGTGCGTCATCTTGCCGGAAGCCGCTTGTTCGGCGAGTTGCAAATTGGCCGTCTCCTCGGTAACGGAAGCGCGACCCCGACGCCTGCAGCGTCTTCGGATTCTGCCGCGCCGGTTCGTCTTCGCGGTCCTGGCGGTCCTCGCGATCGCAGCCGTTGCCGTTCTCGCCGCGCTCGCCTTCGACCGCGTCTACACGGGCCGTGTCCTGCCAGGCGTCTCTGTCGCCGGGATGGACGCCGCAGGCTTGACAGCGGAAGAGCTGACGGCGCGCCTCGAGGCGCTGCCCGTGGCGCCGGAGGCGGTCGAGGTCGTCACGGGCGACGACGAGGTGACAGTCGCCTCGAACGATCTCGGCCGCCGGGTGGACGTGTCCGGGGCCGTAGCCGCGGCGCTGGCGGCCGGACGCGCCTCCGGTCCGCTCGCGGATGTGCCCGAGCGGCTCGGGATCCTGCGGAGCGGACGCGCGATCGACCTGGCGGTATCGGTGGACAAGGACGTGTTGGTCGCCTGGGCCGCCGAGCGGGCCAAGGCACTGCGGGTCACTCCCATAAACGCCAGGGTCGTCACCATCCCGGATGGCTGGATCGCGACGACCGCACGAGCGGGCAACGAGCTCGACGAAGTCGCACTGGTCAGCGCCGTCGAGACTGCCCTGGTCACCAGAACCGCAGCGACCGCCCGCGTTGAGGTCCCGATGGCGGTTGTCCCGCCCGAGACGGACAAACTTGATGCGGAGCTGGCGATTGCGGCCGCGGAGCGAGTGGCCGCGCCGCTCACCGTGTACTTTCGAGACGACGCGAGCTGGACGATCCCAGCGGCAACGTTGCGCGCCGCGATCCGGTTCGAGGACGGGGACACTCGGCCCGTTCCGGTCATCGACACCGACGCGCTGACGGGGACGCTCACCGGCATCGCGAAGGACATCGCTCGACCGGCGAACGAGACGCTCATCCTCAAGTCGAAGAGCGGCAAGGCCTTCGGTTTCGTACCCGGCAAGAACGGCCGGAACGTTGACATCGAGGCAACCGCCGGCCAGATCGCCGACATCCTGGCCGGCCGAGCCGAGGGCACCCTCACGCCGGACGCGGCGGCGCCGGTCGTCCTCAGCGTCCTCCCACCGGAGCTCACCGCCGCGGAAGCCGCGGCGAGCACCCACCAAGTCTCGCTCGTCGGGGCGTGGACGACGCGGTTCGTGACTAGCGAGAAGAACGGGTTCGGGAACAACATCCGGATCCCCGCCAGACTGATCAACGGGACGGTCGTCGGCCCCGGCCAGGTGTTCGATTTCTGGCAGTCGGTCGGTCCTGTGACGTTCGCCCGCGGGTTCCGGATGGGCGGGATCATCGAGAGCGGCCGCACGAATCCGAACGGCGCGATCGGCGGCGGGATCTGCTCGGCGTCGACGACGATGTTCAATGCGGCAATTCGCGCCGGCTACCAGGTCCTGGAGCGCGATCAGCACTCCTACTACATCAATCGCTATCCGCTCGGCCTAGACGCCACCGTCTCCAAGTACCACGGCAGGATCGCCCAGAACATGCGGTTCCGGAACGACACCGCGAACTCCCTGTTCATCCGGGGCTTGTCCGGGCCCGGCTGGGTTAGGTTCGAGATCTACTCGGTGCCGAACGGCCGGTCGGTCACCTTCAGCCGGCCCGCGGTGAGCAACGTCCGCAAGGCGACCGATCAGACCGTCTATACGTCGAGCCTCAGACGCGGCCAGTCAAAGCGCGTCGAGTACCCAACGAACGGGATGGACGTGGTCGTGTACCGGACGGTCCGGAACGCGAGCGGCGCCGTCATCCACAGCGACCGCTTCGTGAGCCACTACATCCGGGTCAACGGAGTGCTCCTCGTCGGAACCGCCTGAGAAACGTCGATCTCTTTTCGGGACCGATCAGGGTTGGACATCGATGCGGGCCATGACCACCTGCGACGCTGGGTCGAGGTCATTCACGCCGCCGTAGAGTGATCGGATCGCGCTACAGACCTCAGCGTCGGTCGTCGGGTTGCGCTCGTTCATGGCGACGATCGTCTGGATGTCCGCCTCCGTCATCGTCGCGAAGATCGTATCGATCAAGGCGGACGCCTCGGCTTCGCTGGCGAAGACCGGCTCAGGTGCTCCGAATGCCTCGGCTTCGATCGCCTCTACCGAGATATCCGCCAGGACGATTAGTTGGTCCGTCGCGAGCGACCCGAACATGGCCTCCGCCGTGTCAGCGTCGACCGTCTGACCGCCGATCGATTTGCGGCCGAAGGCCGCACAGACGGACTCGCTCGTGGACATGAGCGCGGCAGTCTGGAGCCCGAGACGCTCGACGAGACGACCGTCGCCCAGGCGTGGCATCCCGCTCCTGATGAGCGCTTCGATGCGACTGGCCGTATCTGCGTCACCAAGGCCATCCAGCTGATCGCCCACCGCAGCCTCGAGACGCTGTTCGTAGCCCTTCTGAACGTCCGCGGGAAGGCGATCCCACGGTCCGCCGAACGCACCCGCCAGTGCCGAGCCGAGCACGCCTGCGGCAAGGAAGGGCGCGACCTTCACACCGATCGCCACGATCAGGGCCGCGACGAGCCCGATCGCGCCGACCACGATGGTCTTGGGTCGGCGACCCGACGCTGAGGACTGCCCTGAGGAGGACACCGGTGAGGCCCAACCGTCAGTCGCCGGCGGGGCGTCCGGCGTGGTCCACGCGGGCTCTTGTCCCGCTGGTGGCGGCGAGATCTCCGGGGGCGGCATGACTTCCCGTTGCCCGGGACCCATTCCCGGCTCGGGGCTGCGGCCCGCTGGTTCGTCTGGCTGCATCACGACACCTTCCTCACTACCCGGGAGGCATCGTATCGAGCGCGGTTACTACCGGCGTCTACCCAATAGGCTGACCGCGCCCGCCGATCGGGTCCGGCCGGGCGGCAGGTGCGCCCAGCCGACGCGCCGGAATCATGCCGTCAGTGCGACCGCGAGGCTGCACGCGACCATCGCCAGGGCGACGGGGACCCAGATGCGTCGCTCGCCTGCGCTCCGACTGATCGAGTTCAGGACGAGAGCCAGGAGTCCGATCGCGACGACCACCCAGATGAGCAACCGAGCGGCGTCGGACCATGCCGGCAGGACGAGACCCGCCGCCGACAGGACGATCGCGACCGTGACGGCGAGAAGCGCGGCCTGCACGACTGCTGCGATGCGCATCCGCGGCGGAAACCGACCTGGAAATGCGCCGCCCATCGCGTACGACCCCCAGGGCGCGCCGAGCGCTAGGGCGAACTGGAACGCGATGACGACGGCGACGACAATCGCGTATACGGCCGCTGCCCATGCCGTAACGTCAATCCCGGACCTCCTGCGACCCCGCTACGTCTCGTCGCCCAGCATCGGCGGCTACGTGTCGGCGCTACGTCCCCCGGTAACTCGAGACCTGCTGCCGACTCGCAAAGAAGCCGACTCCCCACGTCCCGAGGTCGATCAGCAGAGCGAAAACCAGGAAGATGATGTTGAGGAGGCTCAGTCCGTTCGGCTGAACGAACCCGTAGATCAGGGTCGTCCAGGGGAAGAAGAGGAACCCGCCCAAGAACCAGACCGGCGAGCTGAAGACGGCGCCCCAACTGGCAGGATCGTTCGACCAGCCGACGAGGAGCACGAACCGGGGCAGGAGCGCCCCGAAGATTGCCATCATGAGACCACCTCCCTCGCGCCATGCACCGGTCGAGTGTCCGACGGCGAGGCTTGGCGACCGGTCCAGCATAGACGATGACCACTGACGCCAGCTCTCGTGCTCGGCCAACTTGAGATGGGCGACACGCGCGCCGACTGAACTGCCGACCAAATGCGAACCCGCGAGGTTTGCCATCGTTGCCATCGGCAAGCTTGGTATTGACATTGGACCTACTCCAAGGTCTACGTTTCGTGTCATGGCAGCGAAACCCGAGTCCGGATTCCTGGTCATCGCCGACCTGACCGGCTATACGGCGTATCTGTCGGGGAGTGAGATCGAGCACGCGCCCGCTATCGCCGGCGATCTCCTCGAGACGATCGTCGGCCGCTTGGAACCACCGTTTCGATTGGCCAAGTTCGAGGGGGACGCGGCGTTCCTGTTCGTGGAGGACGGGCGCGCCGACGGGTCGCTCCTGCTCGACGCGATCGAGGCCGCATACATCGCCTTCCGGCGCCGGCTCCGCAGCATCGACCAGGCCACGAGCTGCGACTGCAACTCGTGCCGCCTGGCGCCGCGGCTCGACCTGAAGGTGTTCGTCCACCACGGTGCGTTTGTCCATGGGCGGATCGCCGGGCGAGACGAGCTGGCCGGACCCGATGTCATCGTCGTCCACCGGCTACTGAAGGGAACGGGAGCCGATGAAGCGCGCGGCAACGGCTTCGCGCTGTTCACGGCCGCCGCCGTCGACGCGCTCGGTCTCGACGCCGAAGCCCTGGCGCTCCGGCGCGGCGAGGAGGAGATCGAGCACTTCGCCCGCGTCGACACGTTCACCCTGGACCTGGAGGCGCGCTGGCAGGATGAAAGCGGCATGCGCCGGCTCGACATTGCCGACAGCGATCTCGCCTTCGACATCGAGGCGACATTCTCGGCCGACCCATCGGTGGTCTGGGCGCACCTGACATCCCCCGCTCTGCGGACGCGATGGGAGGGCCCGATGCGAATCGAGGAGACGTCGGTCGCCGGGCGCCGGGGCGTCGGGACCACGGCGCAGTGCGTCACGGGACGGCTGGCAACGCTCGAGGAGATCGTCGACTGGCAGCCCTACGACCGCATCGCCTGGCGGCTGGCAGTGCCGGAGGTTGGTCCGGTCGCGGCCACGGCAGACCTCGAAGCGACCCAGGGCGGGACCAAACTCCGGCTCCGTTGGGCGTACCAGGGCGGCTCACTCGACACGGCGGCAATCGAGCGCATGCGCGTCGAGAAGGTGGCCGCCTATCGGCGCCTCGAGGACCTCGTTGCCGGCGTGCGAAGTTCAGCAGCTCAAGGCTAAGGTCGAGGCGGCCCCGGTCACGGCGCCAGCGACCACATGACGGGGTTGCGTCAGTTCCCAGATCGGGTCCACTGAGAGCATTGACATCGAAGTCACTCCAAGGTTTGCTGACCGCATGAGGATCGGTGAACTTGCTGCGGCCGTCGGCGTCTCGACGGACACCGTGCGCTTCTATGAACGCTCGGGCTGGCTGCCTCGAGCGAGCCGTCAGGCCAACGCGTACCGGGACTACGGACAGGCGGATGTCGAGCATTTGCGCCTGATCATCGACCTTCGCCGCCTGGATCTCCCACTCGAGGACGCCGCCAAGATCGCCGGCTGGTGTCATGCCGGGCACTGCGTGGATTCCACAGCTGAGTTGCCCCGCATCATCGAGGTCCGGCGCGCGGAGATCGCGGACCGGATCGCAGGGCTACAGGCCCTCGACTCTAGACTGGCCGCACTGCTCGGACACCTTCGGCGCCCACGCCGGTCACTCGCGGTCCTCGACGGTCCTTGCTGTGAGGCTGCGGAGGCCGTCGTCGGAGCCGCTGAGGGCGCGTGTCCATGCTGTTCGTCCGAGCCCGCCGTCGCCGACTAGGTTTGCGATTCATGCCTCGCCTGCCGTCAGCCGACCTCGTCACGTGACGCGCGATGCCGGGCAGGCGATCGGGGACGTCATGCGGGGACGGTAGCATCGGGGAGTTAGGCCGCGACGATCCGGATCGACATGCCTGCGGCGTCAACGGTCCAGGTCATAGCAATGATCCTCGGCGCCCTCGCACGAATCGAAACGGGGAGCGCCTAGTCTCACCCGCCTCGTCGCGAGCCTAGTGGTCGGTCGCCCTTCGCTTAGCTGACCTTCGGCCCTATGACCAGAGCCCGCTGGTCACCCAGCGGGCCAATTCGTGCTCGGGGATGTGGAGGCGACGACCGGATTCGAACCGGTGAATAGAGGTTTTGCAGACCTCCGTGTTGAACCACTTCACCACGTCGCCCCGCGGCCGGGGCCGAACCCCGGTTTTGTGGCTGCCCCTCGAGGATTCGAACCTCGGTTCACGGATCCAAAGTCCGCTGTCCTACCACTAGACGAAGGGGCAGCGGCAGCTTCCTCGAGAGCTTCCCGGGCGCTCCCCGGGCAAGAAAATGGAGCGGAAGACGGGACTCGAACCCGCGACCCTCACCTTGGCAAGGTGATGCTCTACCAACTGAGCCACTTCCGCTCGAAAGTCCGACCACCGGCTACGGTGGTGCCGAGAGCCAGAATCGAACTGGCGACACCGCGATTTTCAGTCGCGTGCTCTACCAACTGAGCTATCTCGGCCCGATGGCCAACCAGGCTTTGGTCACCCGTCGGCGAACCGCAGGATATCACGGGCCCTCACGGCCCTTCAACGACGCGGGGCCGGGGTGAGCCCCGGGGCGAGGCGGCGGCGAGGCCCGGCAATTGGCCAAAGTTGCGCGGGGAGAACCTTAGCCGCAGCCCACCGATGGCGGCGCGGCCAAGTCGGCGCCACTGACGCTCGGTCTCGCGCGGTCCGACCTCCCATCGCGGCCAACCCACCCTGATTCTCCGCCTCGATCTCCGCTAACGTTCCCGGGGCGCAAATGTGGCTAGGTACCTGGTCACGGAGCCGGAGCCTTGCGTGGAGTCAGCGGCTTGACCGTCCGGCCGGCCGCAGAATCCTCGATCAGCATGTCGAGCCGGCGGGCCCGCGTCTCCGGTTTCTTGGCGCTCACGACCCAGTACGTCGCCCCGGTCCGATACGAGGCCGGCCCCTTCTCCCACCACGCCCATGCACTCTCGTTCGCCCGAAACCGCGCCTCGTCCTCGGGCGCGAACGTCGCCTCGCGCCGCTGCTCGTAGGAATAGATAGCCGTGCGGGAGTCGGAGCGGGCGTCGAACGCCGCGAGACCCGCTGGCTGCATCCGTCCCTGCGCGGTCAACTCCGCCACCTTCGCGATGTTGATCGCGCTCCAGTTGCTGCCCTTGCGCCGCGGCGTGAACCGCTGCGCGGACCGCTCGGCATCGAGCGAGTAGCGGACAGAGTCGATCCAGCCGACACAGAGCGCCTCGTCGACAGCTTCGGACCATTGCACGCTGGGCTTGCCTGTCGCCTTCTTGTACGAGCCGAGCCAGAGCTCGCTCGCCGTCTCGTGGTTCGCATCGAACCAGTCGCGTAGCTCGGCGGGAGTTTCGAAAAAGCGCGGATCGGGCGGCGGCTTCGGCGCCACGAACCTTCCCTACTCGAGCTCGGCGAGCTGCGCCATCTCGGCCGGCTCGAGTGGCCGCTCGCCGGTCAGCTCGCGGAGCCGGTTGATCCGATCCACCGTCGCCGGGTGGGTCGAGAAGAGCCCCTTCGACCGTTCTTCGAACTTCTTGATCGGGTTGGTGAAGTACATGTGCTGGGTCGCCCGATTCGCGACCTCGAGCACTTCCGGATCGGCCGAAATCTTGGCGAGCGCCCGCTCGAGCCCGTACGGGTTGCGCGTCAGCTCGACCGATGACGCGTCCGCGAGGTACTCCCGCTGGCGGTTCACCGCGAGTTGTACGAAGCGGGCGACGAGCGGGGCAACGATCGATAGGACGATCGCGATCACGAAGAAGATCACCTGTAGACCGCCGCTGCCACCACCATCACGGTCTCGGTTGCTTCGACTGGCGCCGCCCCAGAACGTGAAGCGAAGGAAGAAGTCGGCGAGGAGGGCGATCGATCCGACGAGGACGCCGACGATCATCGCGAAACGGATGTCGAAGTTCCGCACGTGGGACAGCTCGTGGGCGATGACACCCTGAAGCTCCTCGCGGTCAAGCTTTTCCAGGAGGCCCGTCGTGATCGCCACGGAAGCGTGTTTCGGGTCGCGCCCCGTCGCGAAGGCGTTCGGAGCGGTGTCGTCGATGATGTACACCTTCGGCATCGGGACGTTCGCCGCGATGGCCAGCTCCTGGACGACGTTCATGAGCTGCGGGGCGGCCGCCACGTCGACCTCGCGTGCCCCCGAGACCTTCAGGACGAGCGCATCACCGCCGAAATACGACCCGAGGGCGATCAAGCCTCCAACGATCAGGGCGATGACCGTCACGTAGATCCCGCCCGACCACTCGCCGGTCGCCGCGACGCCGATGCTGAAACCGAGCGCCGCGAAGAGCGCGACGACGATCAGCGAAAGGAAGAACGACTTTCGCTTGTTCTCGGCGATCTGTTGGTAGAAGGTCTCGGCCACGGGAACCTCGGCGGGCCGGCGCGTCGCGCCTTAGCTCAGCGTCAGGTCCACGTTGGGGACGTTGGCCGCCTCGGGCTCAGCGTCGAAGAACTCACGCTTGCTGAAGCCGAACGGGCCGGCGATCAGAGCGTTCGGGAACGTCGCGATCGAGGTGTTGTAGTCGAGAACCGTCGCGTTGTAGTGCTGGCGCGAGAAGGCGATCTGGTTCTCGGTGGTGGTCAGCTGCTCCTGGAGCTCCAGGACGTTCTGGTTGGCCTTGAGCTCGGGGTAATTCTCGACGACGGCGAACAACGAGCGGAGGGTGCCGGTCAACGCGTTCTCGGCCTGGGCCTGCGCTGCGGGGCCCTGGGCGCCCGCCGCGACGGCCGCCGCTCGGGCGTTTGTGACGTCCGTGAGGACCTGCTGCTCGAAGCCCATGTAGCCCTTGACGGCATTCACGAGGTTGGGGATCAGATCGTGGCGGCGCTTGAGTTGGACCTCGATCTGCGCGAACGCCTCGTCGATCCTGAGCCGTCGCTGGATGAGACCGTTGTAGATCCCGATCACGAACACGACGATCAGGACGATGGCAATGATGGCGATGATAAAACCAGGGTTCATGCCCACCTCCGTGGCCGGCCGATGGCAACGCCTCGCCGATCCTCGCCCTGAGTCTAGCAGGCGCTCGGGTCCGGCCCGAGCGAGGCGTGGACGCGAGCCGGTACGAGGAGGGACGACGCGGCCCGGCCACGTTGGCAGCTACCCTCTGCCCAACGGTATGACGTCGCGGGCGTGGAGGCAGTGAAATGGTCGAGGCGTTCGTCTGGGGAGCCATCGGCGCCTCCGCGCTGTTAGTCGGCTCGCTCATCGCCTATCAGCTGTCGCCGAACCGGCAGGTGATCGCTGTCACGATGGCCCTGGGGAGCGGCCTGCTTATCGGCTCGGTATCGTTCGAGCTCATCGACGAGGCGATCAAGACGCGGACGGTCGCGATGGTGGGCCTGTTCGTGCTCGTCGGAGCGGCGGTATTCACCGTCGGCGCTTGGCTGTTAGCACGCAACGGGGGCGGCGAGCGCAAGGACCCCGACGGCGTCCAGGCCGATGGGTCGCCGCTTGCGATCGTGCTCGGCTCGGTGCTGGACGGCATCCCCGAGTCGTTCGTGCTCGGCCTCACTGTTCTGCAGGGTGCCGTGAGCGTTTCCCTGCTGACCGGAGTGGTGCTGTCGAACCTACCTGAGGGGATGTCGTCATCGAGTGGCCTCAAGGCGGCGGCCACGCGTCGCCTACGACGAGCAGGTGACTCCTGTGCACTGGGCCGGATTGCCGTTGCCAGATGCCCGGTTCCCGCCGCCGTCTGTGGTACCCGGGACGGCCTCGATGCCGAGGTCGGCGTTGCCATTCGCGGTGTTCGCAGTGACCGTCGTCGCCTGGTTTTCGACGTCGATGCCGTCGTCGGCGTTGCCGCTTGCGACGTTCTTCGTGATCTTGGTGCCGCTGGAGTCGGACGCGACGATGATCCCGTCGCCGAGGAGGGTCCCAAGGACATCGTTCTTCTCGACGCGATTGTTCGTCGAGTTCGAGAACACCGCGATCCCGAAGACATCCGTCGCCGAGACGCTGTTCTTTTCCACCAGGTTGCCGTCGGAGCCGTCGGCGACACCGATCCCGAAGACGTTGCCGACCGCGACATTCTTCCGGACCACGTTGCCGTCGGACAGCCCCAAACGGATCGCGTCGCCGTCGTTATCGAGGATCGAGTTCTTTTCGATCACGTTTGCGTCAGAGCCGGCCACCGTGATCCCTTGGCGAAGGTTGTCGCGGAGTGTCAGCGACCAGATGTGGTTTCCGTCCGCTTCGTCCAGCACCAATCCCGTATGGAAACCCTCGATCGTCCCGTTCATCACCTCGACGCCGGTGTGGCGAGCGACGCGGACGCCCGCACCCGTGCCGGCTCCGGATACCGTGTGACCGCCGAGGTCGAGCGTGACGCCGTCCGCTGCGACGATCAGTGCGTCGCCGACACACGGTCCGACGTCGCTGTCGAGCGTCGTGTCGGTCGTGATCAGGCTCCCACAGCCGACGTGGCTCGCATACGCCGGTGCCGCTGTCACGGCGAACAGGGCAGCCACCATCGCGGCCAGCAGCGAACGCCTGGGCGCCCGCAGGCGTCTCCGAGAACTGGTCATGGCGTCCTCCCAGAACACCGAGATCGACCGGACGCGCATCAACACGCGGCCACTGCCCCCGGAAAGCCCCAGACTGGACTCATGCCGCTATTCGGTCAAGGTGGCACCCCTCGAAGCTCTCCACCGCGGTTGAGCATCTCGAGCTGGCGCCGAGACGACCGCGTACGATTCAACGTGCCGATCGAGAACGTGCGCCGCACGCGGGTCGCGCAAACGACACGGCCAGGACCCAACGCGACAGGGTTGACCCCAGTACTCTCTCGCGATCACGCTGATCGCTTCGGGTTCAATCTAGTGTTACGACTGCCAGCGCCAGGTACGGTGAGGGCCACATGAAACGCGCGCGAGTTGTCGGCGCTGCGACCATAGTCCTTGTCGCGGCCGCCTTGGTCGGCTGTACCACCATCGTGGCTCCGTCCAGCACGGTTGCGACCGCAGAGCCGACGTCGAGCCCAACGCCGCCGCCGGCGGGCCTTTCGGTGAGCGAGGCGCTCGCGCTCCGGGACGGGGGCGACGTAGGCGCAAAGCCGATAACGCTAGCTGGCTTCTGGACGAACCGGATCGTCATGCATTCGTGTGCCTTGCCCCCACAGCCTCAAGGCGAGATTGACGTTTGGTGCCAGGACGGCGAATACGGCATCACTGAACGGAACGAGGCGATCGTCCAGTACACGCACGAATACCGCATGATGTTCCCGACGGAGGGTCCGCACCTCACGCCTTGGATGCCGGAGGACATCGCGAGGGTGCTGCTCGGTGGCGTGATGCAGGTCGAGTTCCCGCCGGTGCCAATCGTCGTGTCGGGCCATTTCGACGACCCGCGGGCGGCCGACTGCCACGAGACCCGACAACAGAGTTGTCGCGACCGGTTCGTCATCGACGAGATCCTCTCGTTGGACCCGTCGAGCGTCCCGACGGCGACGCCTCCACCGACGCCAACGCCGTTCCCCTCCCCTGCGCCTGCCGCTCTGTTCGGTCCTGAGATGTGCTCGGGCGATGTCGAGTACGCGTTCGTGGGTTGGACGACAACCGAGGAGTTGAGGCTCCCTTACGAACGCCCCGGCCACGTTTTCGCGATGGTCACGAACGTTATCCCGATCGGCAGCTGGATCGATGACCCGAATGGCTCGGGCCAAAAGTTCCGTTACTGGGGCCAGCGTGTGTGCTTATCCGAGGACATCTACATCGGCCAGCCATACAACGTTGTGCCGATCGAGTTCGCCACCGTGAACGGGACGGGGTTCAAGGAGTGGGAGGACGGCCGGCACGAGCCGATCGATCCATCATGAAATGGGACAACCTGCCGCCTGGGCTCCATGAGTCGAAATCCACGAGCGATGAGGTTAGTCATGGCAAGAGTGCGCGACCGCGAGACTCGCAAGGCCGACACGCTCAAGATGTTGACAAGGCCAGCGATTGATGTCTGGGTCGCCACGGCCGCATCGTCAAGCGAGCCCTACCTCGTACCGCTGTCGCTGGCATGGGTGGGTGAGCGTGTGCTGATCGCGTTGGAGGCGTCCTCGCCGACCGCGCGCAACCTTGCCGCTTCGGGACAGGCCCGGCTCGCCGTCGGACCAACGCGTGACGTGGTGATGATCGACGCCGTCCTCGAGAACACCGTCGACGTTGCCTCCGACGAGGCGCTGGGTGCCGCCTACGCTGCGCAGGCCGACTGGGATCCGCGCGGCCTGGCGGGATACGTGTTCCTCGTGCTACGGCCTGTTTGCGTGCAGGCCTGGCGCGAGTCGAACGAGATCCCAGGCCGCCAGCTGATGCGTGAAGGCGCCTGGCTGGTCTAGGAACCAGGGCGGACGACAGAGGCCATCGGGGGCGCGGCTGGGACTGGATCGCCGCGGAACGGCGGCGACGCTTGCCCCTAGGGGCAGCGGTGCTTGCGTGCGCCGCCTATTCGGGTGAAAAGCAATCCAAGGCTCACGACGCGGACTAGACTGCGCGTCCAGATTCATGCGGGAGGGCCGCTATGATCGGGGACGCGGGAACCACGACCGAGGAACTGCTCGCAGCGTGGCGAGAAGCCGAGTCAGCCATAAACGACACCGAGCCCGGGAGCGTGGAGCGCGTCGAGGCGACGCATCTAGCCGACGAAGCTCGCGAAAGGTACCAGGCTCGGGTCGCAACCCTTGGCACGCTGGCGATGGACCTGCGCGACGGATGAGCCGGTTGCCACCCGTAACAGGAGCGCGGGTTCCCGGAGTGCGTTTGTCTCCGGTGCGCAGGTGCACCAACAGGGTTGCCGTCGCAAGTGGAAAGGTCCACGCTGTGGCTTCCCGGCAGACCTGCGGCGTGTAGTCCGGCCCTCGGCCGCCCGGACTGTGCCGCGCCACCAGCGAACACGAGTCGCCGGGCAAAGGAGGACTGGTATGAAGCGCGTCTCACTGCTTACCGTCGTCGCCTTGCTTGGGTTGCTGGTGGCCGCGCCAGTCGTTCAGGCAGCGCCCCCGACCAGTGCCTTCATCGGACATTGGGAAGCTGACGATCCCCTCGACGGCAGCAACCTCGATGCCTATTTCTTCGGCGGCAGCAGCGCGCAGATGCAGATCCTGTATACCGATGATGGGGCCCCATTTACCTGCGGAGACCCGTCGAATCAGTTCTTGACATCGTTCCTGACTGGAAGAATCGATGGGAGCGACCTGAGCAGCACGATGCGCTGGGCGCGGTGCGGCACCGTTAATCTCCACTTCGGTGGTCTCGAAATCACGTGGACCTTGGACGATCTGGGCGACGCTGACCCGTCGAACGACGTCGTCACCAACTCTTTCGGGGAGATCTTCTCCAGGGTGCCCTAGCGGAGGTGTCGCGGGCGAGGCGGGTTGCGGTCAGGTCCGTCAATCTCCTCCGGCCGAACGAGGATGTGGACGGCCTCGTCGCGGGCCTTCCGCTCGATGGCGCGGCCAAGGCTACTGCCGATGCCTGGATCGCGGCTTGGAAGGCTCAGGCGGACCGTGATGGGCAGCAGCGCGGTTCGGTCTACTGGGAGCGCGGCTGGGAGTGGATCGCGGCAGAACGGCAGCGACGGCGGATGCAGTGAGCCGGTCGGCCGGGTCAGGCTGGCCGCCGAAGCGGGATCGCCCGACCCCGACCGGAGCCGGGGTGATGTCAGCCTGGCCGTTGACGCTTAGCTGCGACTCATCCGAACGATTTACTTCGAGAGCTGCCCTCGGATGGCTCCCGCGGGGAAGTCGCCATTGTGGACGTTGACGTAGTAGTCCCCGGGGTTCTTCGCGATGGCCTTGATCAGCTCAGCATTAACGCCGGTGGCGCATGCGCTGACCGATCCTGACGAAGGCGGGGCCAACGGGACGACGACTGGGCCGGCGATTCCCGGGGGTCCCACGTGGATGTGCGCCGCGACGGCCGGCGCGATCCCGCTGACCGTCAGCTCGTAGCAGACCTCGCCCTTTCCCTTGTTGAGGCGGATCACGGCCGTGCCGGACCCGTCTGGGTCCCCTGGTCCAGGGACCTCCTCCGCCCCACTCATGGACGCCGTCAATCGCGTGCCAGCGGCGAGCCCCGGCCCCGCGAGAGCGAGACCTGCGAGCAGAGCACCCGTGAGGCCAAGGGACAGGGGTACGCGGTGACGTCTGATCATGACGCTGCCTCCTCCAGTTGGCACAGCCCCGGACCCAGAGGGTACTCCGTCGGAGTCTGCGCAGCGAGGCCAGCTAACGCGCTGTCAATGAACCTGTCGCGGAGCGACCTACCATCAGTTCATGTCCCGCCGGTCGACACCAGAGCGCATCGATGCGACGTCGCGCTGGCCGTCGGCGCGCGAAGCAAGATGTAGCACGAGGGCGATAAGACAGACCGCCCACGGGCCGGGTGTACTTTTCACGTCACATAGGTCGACCAGAGGAGGTGCCAGCAATGGTCTCCGATCTTCAGACCGCCGCCGCGGTCACTTCGCTCGGCGCTACGGCCGCGCAAGCGATCTATAACGTGTGGCTCACGACGCGGGCGTGGCCGGGAATCACGTGGAAGGCGCTGTCGGAACGCGCCGGGCAACGCGCCACCGTCAGCCTCCTGCGGGCGCAAGAGCACGAATTGGCGGCGCAGCGGTGGAGGCGCATGGCCGATCCGCTTGCGTGGCTGACCGCGGTTCTCGCCGCGATCAGCGGACTCGCCGTCGTGGCCAGCAACGAGTCGCTCGCCACGGCTTTCGCCATTGCAACGGCGATCGCGGCGGCTACGAACGCCGCTCTCAGCCCAGCGGAAACGGCGCGTAAGCATCGCGGCGCTGCGCTGGCATACGAGCGGATCTGTCGGAAGCTCGAGGACTTCCAGCTGTTTGACCTGAAGGAGGCGGACACGCCTGTTCCGGACGAGGATCTCACCAGGCTTCGGGAGGTATTTCGCAAATTCGATGAGGAGGCCAATGCGATCGCGGAGGCAAGCCCTCCGATCAACTTTGCACATCCGCCTGCGCCCACGCGGGTTGACCTGAGTTTGGCCGCTGTTCCGGTCGTCCCGCAAACAAAGGCTCCGGGTAAGAAACGGCGGACCAAAGCCCCGCCGCGCACAGAGAGCGAGCGTCCGACATCGCCGGATGAAGCCAGCTCGACGCATCCGGCCGCCACCGCTCTCTGATCGCTGATACGCAGGCCGACCGCCACTCAGTCGTCCGAGTCGCGGCCCGAACGGACGCGAATCGCCTCCCGGCGGAGTGACCGTCAGGAGGCGATTTCGTGCGAAATACGTGGTGGGCGGTACTGGACTCGAACCAGTGACTTCCTCGGTGTAAGCGAGGCGCTCTAACCAACTGAGCTAACCGCCCGCGAACGATGCTACCCGACGCAACCGCGGGAGCTCGGGCGCGCGAGACCGGCGCGGACAGGGCTTAAGCGACGCGCGGGCGCCCGTGACTGGCCCTAGTCCCCGAGCGGGTTCAGCAGGTTTGCCCTTCCCTCGAAGGCGAACTGCAGGAGGTCGGTCATGACGAAGTTCGGCTGGCCGGGACCCAGGGTGGGTTTGAACGTCGTATCGCGCACGATCGAGAACTTGCTGCCCTCGATGGCGCGGTGGAACGTCTCCGCCACGATGCGCGCACCTACGCCGGCGAGCTTGCCTCCGTTGAGCTCGCTCTCGCGCAGGATGTAGAACCACAGAGGCGTGTTCGCGACAACGGCGATTCGTTGCGCCTGGCTGAGGCCGGCGAGGCTGGCGCCGTTCAAACCATCCCGGATCTGCGCATTCGTGAGCCTGGTCAGCGTCACGCCCTTGGACTTCAGGAATGTCGCCATCTGCTGGCCGGTGGCGAGTGTGACCATGTTCGCCCTGGTCAGATTGCGAAAGGCAAGGTTCTTCCTCGCGCCCGGGTCCGGGACCCGCAGCTGACGCAGCGGGTTGACCAGCTTCGTGTCGATGCGCATCGCCTTGTTGAGCTTTCCGGCAGGGACGACCAGGTCGGCTCGCTCGAACTTGAACAGGCGGCGGAAATCGGCGATCCAGATGTTCGGCAGTCGCGTCCCGCCACCCAGGTCGCCGTTCAACCCCGAAAAGTCGAACAGCTGATCGAGCGTTGCGTCGGGGAAGTTCACGTTCCAGCTGTACTCGGCCCGGATCATGCTGTGGCCGAGCCGATAGGCCGCAACGGAGAACTCGATTGGCATCGTCGGGAGGTCCATCGGGCTCGCCCCCACCTCGAATGCCTTGCGGCCGTTGTTGAAGACGTCATCGACCACGGCCTTCTGGCAGATCCGTGGGAGGAAGTCGTGCCGGATCATCCACTGGTAGTGCTTGGTCACGATCGTCCGCGCTCGGTTGAAGCGCTGGGCCGGTGGGATCGAGGTGGGAAGCTTGTCGACGACGCGGTTGTGGAACCGGATCATCGCCAGATGGATCTGGGCGACCGCAAGGTTCTCGTCGTTGCGCGGGTCCGGGATGAGCGCCTCCCGTTTCTGCGCCAGCGTTCCCGTTCCCCTCCGCGGCAGATCGAATCCCTTCGAGGGCGGCCCTCCGTCGGCGTCGCCAACCTTGAGATGCACACCGTCGCTGTAGAACTTGGCCGAGCCCGGATCCTGTGGCCCGGCGCCGTACAGCGAGTCCAGATCGAGACTCGGCGAGCGGTTCTGCTCGAGGTCCGCCGGTGAGATGTCGACGCCCTCCATCAGGGCGCTCTTGTCGAACGTGAGGTCGTGGTCGATGAACTGGCCCAGATAGGTAAAGCCGGCCGGCAGCTGGCCGGCCGTGAGGTTGTCGACGGTCATCGCCTCCGCGATCTTCGTGCGGTTTGCCTCGGGGAGCTGCTTCCCCGTTCCCTTTGGCCCCATGCGGGAGAACCGAAATGGCGGCGCCGCTGCGACGTCGGCCGCGATGGCGAGCGTCCTGCCACCCAAGGCCTCCCCGAGCAGCCCCTCGCCGAGCACGAAATAGCTTTCCGAACCATGGTGGATCACGACGCCCCCCTTTGTGAGACGGGTCACGCGGCGTGTCGCTCGATGCGCTCGCGACCTCTCAGGATCTCACCCAACAGAGCGACCCGCGAACAGCGGATTGACCATCCCACCTGGCTTGTCCGGTGTCAACAGCGCTGACCGGCGCCAATCAAGCTGTCGTCGCCTGTACACCAAGGCCGGCGTCAGAGTAGTGACGTCGAGGGCAACGCTTGATCGCGATCCGTCCCCGTCCGCGCCCTAGTCGCCGGGGCGCAGATGGCGCCCGAGGAAGGCGAGCACCACGGGGCCGACCCGGGACCAGGTCAGATCGCCGTGGCCGGCGTCGGGGAGTTCCGCGTACTCCACCTCGACCCCGGCCGCGCGGAGGGCGGACACCAGCCGCCGCGACTGCGCGACCGGGACCACGTCGTCCGGGGCGCCGTGGACGACCAGGAAGGGGCCGTCCGCTCGTCGATCCAGGAGAGCGGCGAGGCATCGCGGTAGCGCTCGGGCACCTCCGCGGGCGTCCCGCCCAGGAGGGCCACGACCTCGTCCAGGGCGGGCGGGCGCGTGTACGCCGCCAGGTCCACGTCGCCGGCGAGGTCGACGACGCACGCCACGCGGCTGGGGTAGGCCGCCAGCGGCGCGGCGCGTCGTCGCGCGTATCGCGCGTCCCGAGCAGCGCCGCCAACTGGCCGCCCGCCGACCAGCCGTAGGCGCCGACGCGACCCGGGTCGACCCCGTAGCTGGGCGGCGTTGGCGCGCACCCAGCGCACGGCGCGCTGGACGTCGTCGAGCTGGGCCGGCCAGCGGTGGCGCCCGGTGGCGGCCTCGACGAGGCGGTAATCGACGCAGAAGGCGACGTAGCCGGCCCGCGCGAGCTGCCGCGCCGGGTCGGCCATGTGCGCGCGGGAGCCGGTCCACATCCCGCCGCCGTGGACGAGGACCACGGCCGGCCGGGGCGTCGGCGCGGGCCGGCGGCCGGTAGACGTCGAGCAGCAGCGGCTCGTCGGCAACGGTGCCGTAGGCGACACCGCGCTCCTCGTCGGCGATGTCCTGGGCGTCAGGGGGCATCGGTCTGCTGGCGGGATCGTTAGTCGGGCTGTGGTGCCAGCCCAGGACGTTCATCAGCAGCCCGTCAGGGTGCGCATCCGGCGACCCTCGGGCAGCGGCGTCCGTCCTCGACCAGGGCGCGCAGGTCGCTGATCGTCGCCGGTCCGACGTTGCGGACCTCGGCCAGCCTGCCCAGTCGGTGTCGGTCGCGGTGTAGCCTCGACCGGTCGGGCGGACATTCGCAAGTCCTCGTCCGTCACCAGGCCCGTCGCGTGCTGTAGGGCGGCGGGCCTTCTTCCTGCCCGCCATCCTACGCCCGGCCCCGGACAGCCGACGACCCCTCGGGCCGGGGGAGCCGTCGGGGTCGTCTGCAGGTACCAAATGCGGTACCAAATGCTGCTCCTGAAAGGGCCTCCAATGCCTGTTTCGACCCCTTTCGACGCTCGATTTCGTGCTCAAAACGTGGCAGAAGAAGGGAGTGGTGCCCAGGCCGGGACTTGAACCCGGATGAGTTGCCTCATACGCCCCTCAAACGTACGCGTATACCAATTCCGCCACCTGGGCAGGTGTGTTCGCAGCTGTCAACGGGTTCAGTGGTGAGGTGGTACCGAGGAAGGGACTTGAACCCATACGCCCTTGCGGGCACTAGCTCCTGAAGCTAGCGCGTCTGCCAATTTCGCCACCTCGGCGTCGACCCGTAGCGATCGGTTCGCACGTGCTCACCGGTCGTTCGCGAGGCGCCATGTTAGCACGTCCCAGAAACGATCCGAGGGGTCGCCGACTGGCTGGACGACCACGTCCTGAAGGACGTTTCGGGCCACGACGACCTCGTCGGCGAAGGCCAGGGGGAGGATGTATTCGCCCAGGGACAGCTGCGTCTGGAGGGCCGTATAAGCGGCCTTGCGGGCCTCCGGTGTACCTGGTTTACGAGCCGCCGCAAGCAGCCCGTCAAGCGTCGAATCCTGGAGGCCGATGAGGTTGAGGCCGCCCGTCCTCGTCTGGCTCGATGCGAGCAGCGGATAAAGGTCCGGATCGAGGCCAACCGACATGTCGATGACGGCGGCAGTGAACTTGCCTTCGCGCAGCCGCTCGGTGAGCGAGGATCCCGGGTCGGTCTCGACGAGCGTCACGGTGAAGCCGAGGGCCTCCCAGTTGGCGGCAACCTGCTCGGCGACGGCATGGAGGCTCGGGTTCATCTCGCGGTCCGGCGTCAGCAGCTCGATCGTGTACGGCGTCGTCGCCTTCGCCGGCCGCCACCTGTCGTCGACCTTCGTCCAGCCCGCCTTCGTGAGGGCGGCCGCCGCGGCGGCCGGGTCATGGGCGACGGGAACGCTCGCCGCCCGATCGAACGCCCACGAGGTCGGCGGAATGGGCGAGTCCGCCGGCGTGGCCATTCCGCCGAACGCGTCCGCGACGATCGCCCCGCGGTCGAGCCCCGCCAGAAGCGCCTTCCGGACAGCCGGGTCGCGCAGCTCGAGATGCCCGACTCGCAGGTTGAGCAGGACGGCGGTCAGGGTGGTGCCGGGGGAGCGGAGTGTCCGCGAGCCATCGACCTTCGCGACGAGATTGGCCGCCTCGGCCGGCGGCAGACCGGAGACCACGTCGATGTCGCCAGCCTCGAAGGCATCGGTCAGTGCGGCCACATCGTCGAAATAGCGGAACTCGAGCCGCGACAGCCGCGGCGCGGCGATCGCCGGTCGTTTCGTCGCCGCTGGGGTTGCGAGCGCGTCGGTGGGGGGCGGGGCGGATGGGCTGGGCTCGGCGCCGTCGGGACCGGCCAGACCGATCGACGCCGCCGGTTCCAGGACCGCATGGTCGGCGTCGAGCTCGGTCACGACGAACGGTCCGGAGCCGATCGGAGCCTGCCCGAGCGGGTCGTCGGCGAGCGACTCGATCGGCACGCCGCTCAACAGGTGTGCAGGCGCGATCGGCTGGGTGGCCAGCTGGAGGAAGCCGCCCAGCGGCGTCGTCAGGTCGAATTGGACGGTCCGCTCGTCGACGGCGGTCGCGCGTCACCTCGAGCCACGATCCGGCGCCAGGGCCCGTGTACGTCGGATCGCGCAGAACGTTGATCGTGAAGACCACGTCATGGGCGGTGACAGGCTCGCCGTCGTGCCAGCGAGCGTCCGGTCGGAGGCTGAAGGTCCAGGACTTGCCCGTCTCGTCGGTCGTCCAGCGAGAGGCGAGATCCGGGATGAGCGTGCCATCGGGCCCCAGCTTGACGAGCCCCGAGAACGTCAGGGCGACAAGATCACGGTCGACCTGCGTGCGAGCGGCCAGGGGGGAGACGGCGAAGGGCCGGCCGATGGTGCCCTCGCGGTAGGGGGCAACCGGTTCGATCGTCGGAAGGGCCGTCCGGGCAGGCGACGACACCGGCGAAAACGCCGGCATGCCGATCGCCAGCGCGACGACGGCGAGGACCAGGATGAGGCCACCGATGATGGCCTGGTCGTTACGGTTCATGTGTTCACGCCGCCGCGGGTCGGGACTTGACCGTCGGCGGAACCAGTCCGCGGCTCAGACGACCGGCGAGAATGCGAACGAGGCGAGTGAGAACAGCACGAACAGAACGAGCAGGATGATCGTGAACTGCCACAGTCGCCGCTCGACGCCACGCCGGCTGCGGTAGACAGCGGAATCGCCGCCGAACGTGCCGGACAGGCCCACGCCCCGTGCCTGCAGCAGGATGGCGGCGATCAGGGCGACGCTGACGATGATCTGGCCGATCGCCAGAAACGGATTCACGCGGACGGACCTCCAAAACGGTACGGCGGCCGATGGTATCACGCTTCCGACGACCTCCCGGCCGATGGCGGCGACGAAGCCACCGCGGGTGGGCCGGCCACAGGATCGAGCAGCGAGTGGCCGGTCATCCCGTCCCAGCGCTCCAGGCCGGCAAGCTCGACGATCGTCGGGGCGACGTCCGCAAGGACTCCGTCGTGGAGTCGGCGCCCGGCGACCGCACGGCCAATCGCCACGATCGGGACCGGATTGAGCGAGTGGGCCGTGACTGGGTGGCCCGCGGCGTCGCGCATCTCTTCGGCGTTGCCATGGTCCGCGGTGATGATGAGGAGTGATCCGGGACCGCCCGGATCCGCGGTGTCGAGGCTGGCGAGGGCCGAGACGATCCGCCCGAGGCAGGCATCGACGGCGGCGAGGGCGGCGATCGTGGCATCCCAGACCCCGGTGTGGCCAACCATGTCCGGATTGGCGAAATTCGCGACGATGAGGTCGTAGGCGTGGGGGCCGATCGCCTCCACCACCGCCTCGGCGACGCCATCGGCGCTCATCGCAGGCGCGAGGTCGTACGTCGCGACCTTCAGGCTGGGGATGAGGCGGCGGTCCTCGCCCGGCAGGGGCGCCTCCCGACCACCATTGAAGAAGTACGTCACGTGGGCGTACTTCTCCGTCTCGGCAACGTGCAACTGACGCCATCCCGCGTCCGAGACGGCGTGGGCCAGGGAACGGACCTCCTCCGGTGGGAACGCGACGGCGACGGGCAGCGAGGCCTCGTACTCGGTCATCGTCACGACGAACAGATCGCGGGGCCGGGGCCCGACCCGTTCCCGATCGAAGCCGTCGAACTCGAGGTCGACGAGCGCATGCGTCAGTTGTCGCACCCGATCCGCGCGGAAGTTGGCGACGATCACGGCATCCCCGTCGCGAATGTGGCCGTCGATCCCTTCGATGACCGTCGGTTGAACGAACTCGTCGTTCTCGTCCCGCTCGTAGGCGCGTTCGATCGCCTCGTTCGCGGAGCCGGCTCGCTCCCCCACCCCATGGACGATCGCGTCGTAGGCGCGGGCAATCCGTTCCCAGCGCCTGTCGCGGTCCATCCCGTAGTAACGGCCGCCGATCGTCGCGATCCGGGCGTCCGAGTGCGCGGCCGCGAGGCGCCGTTCGAGGTCGGCCACGAAGGCGATCGCGGAACGAGGCGGCGTGTCGCGGCCGTCGAGCAGCGCATGCAGGCGGACGTGCGGCGACTCCCTAGTCGGGCGGCCAGCTCAGCCAGGGCGACGAGGTGTCGATCGTTGGCGTGGACGCCGCCGGGGCCGACGAGGCTGATGATGTGGAGACGACCGTCCGCCTCGGCTGCCCGGTCGCAGGCGGCAACCAGTGCCGGGCGTTCGAAGAACGAACCATCGGTGATCGCCGCGTCGATCCGCGGCAGGTCCTGGAGCACCGCCCGGCCCGCTCCCAAATTCAGGTGGCCGACCTCGGAGTTGCCCATCTGGCCCGGCGGCAGCCCGACGGCATCCTCCGCGGCGCGCAGGATCGCGTGGGGCCAGCGCTCGAGGAGCCCCCGCCAGACGGGCATCGGGGATGCGGCGATCGCATCGGCCGCGGGGTCGCGCCCCACGCCGAAGCCGTCGAGGACCACGAGGACGATCGGCCTCGGCCTCGCCAGCGCGGGGCGAGGCACGGCTTCGGTCACGAGGCCGCGGTCACGAGGCGCTGAATACGCGGCGGGTCACGCGATGGGACTCTCGGAACGGCGCGCGTCAGCCGTGACGCCGGCCCGGGCGACGATCCCGGCCATCTCGTCGGGCTTGAGCGACGCGCCCCCGACGAGTGCGCCGTCGATCGAGGGTTCGGCCAGGAACTCCGCGATGTTCGCCGCGGTGACGCTGCCGCCGTAGAGAACGGGCACGTTCTCGGCGCGATTACCCCAGTCGATCGCCCGGAGTCCGTTCCGAATCGCTCCGGCCATGGCCGCGGCGTCTGCACCGCGGGCGTTCTTGCCGGTCCCGATCGCCCACACGGGCTCATACGCGATCACGAGCCCGGCAGCCATGAGCGCCTCCGCGTCGTTCGGCATGACGGCGCCCCACAGCTGGTCGACGACGACCGCCGCGGCCGCATCGCTGCCCGCCTCGCGAACGGCCAGCTGCTCGCCGATGCAGAGGATCGGCCGGAGCCCGGCCTCGATCGCCCGTGCGAGCTTCCCGGCGATCCGTTCGTCCGTCTCGGCGTGGTCCCGGCGCCGCTCGCTGTGACCGACGATAACCCAACTGGCGAGCCCGTCGAGCATCGCCGCGCTGATGTCGCCGGTGAACGCTCCGGCGACCTCGTGATGGACGTCCTGGGCGCCGACGGCGACGTCCTCGCCCGCTTCCGTGAGCGCGTCGCGCACGGTGGCGAGGCAGACGAACGGCGGGCAGATGACCCGCTCCACGCCCGGCACGCGCGTCCGCGAGGCGATGGTCTGGGCCAGCTCGCCGGCGTCGGCCGGGGTGGTGTTCATCTTCCAGTTGGCGGCGACGATCACGGGACGCATCGTCCGGATCATGCCAGAGCGCGCCGGGAGCGCGGCGGTCGCGGGCTCCTTGCGCCGGCGCGAGGTCGATACCGTTCGCCGCCCGGCACCCTCATCGGGATGGAGAGCGAGTCGCTCGACTCGCTCGAGCGCCCGCTGGACGGCCGACCGGTGGAGGCCCAGCCGTTCTGCCAGCTCGGCGAGCGTGGCCTCGGGTGTTTCGCGGCGAGCGTCGGCCACGAGCCGGACGACGTAGGGCTGCTCAGCGAGCCGGCCGTCCCCGTCGAGCTCCCCGATCGCCGCGAGATGCCGGCCGGCCGCGCCGACGGCTCGCTGGAGATTGGCGGACTCCGCGTTCAGGACGCGATTCAGGTCGCCCCGCAGCGCTCGCGAGACCTGCCGGGCCTCGAGCTCCAAGAGCGCGCCGCCGGCCCCGATCCGTCGAAGGAACAGCCCCACCGTGTCGCCGCTCTTCCACGTCACGACGCCGCGGCCGCGCCGGATCCGCCACGATGCCGGCAGGCCGACGTCGCCCAGCCGCTCGGCCAGCAACGGTGCCTCGGCAGGGTCGACGACGAACTCGAGATGCGTCCGACCGCTCGCCAGGCTGAGGGACCCGCGGGCCAGAAAGAGCCCGCGCAGGTAGGCCATCCGGCAATGCTCGGCGGCGACGGGCCAGTCGAACGGCTCCCGGATGCCATTGGAGATGCCGGAGGGATCGCCCGTCGCGGCCCGGCCACGGGCGCTGCCACGACCCAGGCGGATCGCCAACCTGGCGACGGGTCCCTCGCGGGCCGGCGTCGCCGAGGCGAGTCCCGCCGCCTCGGAGCGCCGATCGCACGGCCGAGCTGGATCGATCGCCGCGAGCTCCGACCGGAGGGCGGTGACGAGGTCGCGTTCGGAGCGGGTCACTCGCTCAGGCCGTCCGGGCGACGCCGCCCGATCGTCGACGCGACCCGCTCTCACGCTCGTACAGCCGGACGACCGCGGCTGCCAGCCGAGCGGGGTCGTGGTGGTGACTGTTATCCGGGTCGACGACGTCGTCGAGGATGAGCTTTGGTGGTGTGGCGACCGCTGGCGGCCAGCGCAACCTGACGGGCTCCGCTGGGTAGTCGCTCGGGACCTTGGCGCCGAAGTGGCTGTTGGCGAGCACGGCATCGACGATCCCCGGCCCGGCGTGGCCGACTAGGGCATCCACGTGCGCAGCCAGGTCGAAGCCGGTCGTCTCGCCGTGCTGGGTCGCGACGTTGCAGACGAACACGCGCACCGCACCGGACGCGGTGATGGCGTCGCGGATCTCGGGCAGGAGGAGGCTCGGCAGCAGGCTGGTGTAGAGGCTGCCGGGGCCGAGGACGATCAGCTCCGCTTCGGCGATCGCGGCCAGGGCGTCTTCGGAAGCGCGCACGTCGTCCGGCGTCACCCAGGCCCTGGCGATCGACGAGACGTTGGCGATCCGCGACTGGCCGTCGATCACCGTTCCATCCGCAAGCTCCGCATGGAGTGTCAGCGGCGTCGCGGTCGCGGGCAGGACCTGGCCGCGGACCGCGAGGACGCGGTTCATCTGGCGGACGCCTTCCTCGAAGTCACCGCCCTCGACCGCGGTCATCGCCGCGATCAGCAGGTTGCCGACCGCGTGACCGCCGAGCGAGCCGCCGGCCTCGGGAGCCGGATCCGAGGCGCGGCCGGGAAATCGGTACTGGAGGAGTTCGCTCATCAGCGGCTCGGCATCGGCCAGGGCGGCGATGCAGCGACGGATGTCGCCGACGGGCGGGATCCCGAGCTCCTCTCGGAGGACGCCCGACGAGCCGCCGTCATCGGCGACCGCCACGACCGCCGTCAGGTTGCTCGTGTGCTCCTTAAGGCCTCGCAGCAGCGTCGACAGGCCGGTTCCGCCGCCGATCGCCACGATCCGCGGTCCGCGGGCCAGGAACCGCTTCTGGTAAATGAGCTCGACGAGTGGCCCGCCCTCGGCCGTCCGGAAGGGGTCGGTCAGGGCCCGAGCAGCTCGGTAGCCTCCGATCGCGACGAGGAGGAGACCGATGGCACCGAACGTGAGCCCGCGCAGCTGGTACGGCAGGAACTCCAGCGTCACCGCCTCGATCACGACCTGGGCGAGCCCGTCTGGCTGGAGGTCGCGACTCGCCTGTCGGATGAGGTGGGCGACGCCTAGGGCGAGCAGCAGCAGCCCGGCGAAGACGACGAGCAGCCAGCGCTTGACGCCGATCCCCGGCGTGAGCCATCGCCTTAGGTTGTGGCCGCCCGGTTGCCGCATCGGTCAGGCCCGCTCGAGCTCGCGATGGAAGACCGCCACGGAGCCAAAGTCTTCCTCCCGCAACCACCGGGCGAGCTCCTCGGTCAGGGCGATCGAGCGGTGGTAGCCGCCCGTGCAGCCGAGCGCGATCGTCAACCGCGTCTTGCCCTCGCCGACGTAGGCGGGCAGGGCGAACTCGAGGAACTCGCGCAGGTAGCGCAGGAACTCGACGGCGACCGGCTGACCCAGGACGTAATCGCGGACGGTCTCCGTCAGGCCGGACAGCTGGCGCAGGCCCTCGACGTAGTAGGGGTTCTGCATGAACCGAACGTCGAAGACAAGATCGGCCTCGAGCGGGACGCCGTATTTGAAGCCGAAGCTGATGAGCTGGATGGCGAGCCGGTCCGGGTCAGCTGCGTCGCTGAGTCTCGCGAAGATGCGCTCACGCAGCTCGCGCAGCGAGAGGTCCGACGTGTCGATGACGACGTCGGCCTCGGCGCGGACTGGGTCCAGGAGGCGCCGCTCCTCGACGATCGATGAGGCGATGCCACGCTGGTCGGCCAGCGGGTGCCGGTGACGGGTTTCGGAGAAGCGCCGGATGAGCACCTCGTCACGCGCTTCGAGGAAGAAGACCTGCGGCCGGATGCCGCGCCCCTCGAGCGCGCCGCGCATGGCCCCGAAGGCAACAGGGGCATTCCCCGCCCGGACGTCGAGGACGATCGCGACCTTGTCGAAGCGCTCGCGATCGTCCGAGACGAGCTCCGCGAGATCGGGCAGGAGCTCGCCCGGCAGATTGTCGACGACGGTGTAGCCGAGATCCTCGAACAACTTCGCGGCCGCCGTCTTGCCGCCACCGGACAGGCCGGTCACGATCGCGACGTGCTGCTGTTCGCCAATAGCCGGCTCGGCCGGTTCATCGGCGTGCTCGTCAGAGTCGTCTGACCGTCGGGCGGTGGCCATGCCGGTCAGTCTAGCGCCGGTTACTTGCCTGATCGGCGGATCGCGATGACTGTCAGCTCGAATAGAAGGTACATCGTCCCGCCAAGGACGATTGGGCTGACGATGTCGCCGCCGGGCGTCGCAAGCGCCGCGAACACCGCGATGACGAGGATGACGATGCGCCGCGACGCCCGGAGCCGCTCGGAGGTGGCGATGCCGACCCGCGACAGTCCGTAGAGGACGATCGGGAACTCCATCACGAGGCCGAAAGCGAGGAAGAGCGTCGTGACGAAGTCGAAGTAGGGAACTGCGGCGAGGCGGTCGGCGGTGAGGTACTGGTCACTGAACTGAAGGAGGAACGTGATCGCGAACGGCAGGACGAACCAGGCAATGCCGACGCCGAGCGCGAAGAAGAAGAGCGCGAGCGGGACCCACGGCCGCAGCATCCGCCGCTCGCCGGCCGTGAGGCCGGGCGCGACGAACGCCCAGAGCTGGTAGAGGAGCACAGGCATCGCGAGGATGATCCCGATCACGACCGAGATTCGGAGGGTGATTGCGAACGCGTCGCCCGGCCCGAGTGCCTGGACCTGGCCGGAGGGCAAGATCAGGATCAGCGTCGCCCGGACCTGCGGCGCTACGTAGAAGCCGATCGCGCTGCCCACGGCAACAGCGATGATCGAACGGACCAGTCGAGTCCGGAGCTCGCCGAGATGGTCGACGAGGGACATGACCTTCTCGGCCTCGGGCGCACCCGCGCCGGGCGCGGGGCTCGGCGGCGTCGGGAGGCGTTCCGGGACGCCGCCCTCACGCAGGGCGTCGGCGTCGGTCATAGCGGGCTGTGGCCCCCCGACCTAGCGAATTCGACTCGGTCGTCGGCTCGCTGGGCGGTGCCGAAGGCGGCGACTGCGGGGCTGGGGCCGGTGGGATCGGTGACGCGTCGACCCTCGTCGCGTCCTGCACGTCGGAAGACGCCTTGCGGAATTCGCGGATGCTCTTGCCGAGCGCCGACCCGACGTCGGGCAGCTTGCCCGGTCCGATCACGAGCAGCGCGATGACGAGGATGACGATCAGCTCCGGCGCTCCGATGTTGAACGGCATCGTGTCCGACTGAACCTCTCGCTTTGGGGAGCGTCGAGCCGACCGCGCGGCGGATGGCGCTCGCGGCGCCTAGGGTAGCACGGGGAGCCTGGCAGCCCACTCACGGGCGTTCGCGGCCATCGCCTCCCCGGGGTCGGACGCGTCGGCCGCCGCGGCGGCGATTCCCCGCGAAATGTTTACCAGGAGCCCTCCGCCCGGGCCGGCCCCGCCCGGATCAGCCGTGGCCCGGCCATCCCGAAGAACTGGGCCGATCTCGCCGCCCTGCGCGCCGACTCCCGGCACGAGGAACGCAAGCCCGGGAGCGATCGCCCGGATCTCGCGCAGCTCCGTGGGCGCGGTCGCCCCGACGACGAGGCCTACGGTCCCGCCGGGGCCCCAATACTGCACACGCCGGGCGACCCGGGCGTAGAGCGGCTCCTCAGGGGCGTTTTCGTCCCCGTCCGCGCCATCGGCGGCCACCACGACGAGGGACTGGAGCTCGGCTGCGCCGGTGTTCGATGTCCGGCAGAGGACATAGGCGAAGCGATCGAGTCGCTCGAACAACGGCTCAACTGCCTCGCCGCCGAGATACGGGTTCACGGTCACCGCGTCGGCGCCGAGGGCATCGAACAGCGCCACGGCCTGCCGCGCGGCTGTCGTCCCGATGTCGCCCCGCTTGGCGTCCATGATCACCGGCACATCGGCCGGGATCCCGCCCCGCAGCCGCTCGAGGGCGGCAAGTCCCGCCGACCCGAACGCCTCGAAGAACGCGAGATTCGGTTTTACCGCCGCGGCGAACGGGACGGCCGCATCCAAGACGAGGCGGGCGAACCGTTCGATGCCCTCGAGATCCCCGCCGAACCCCTCCGGCAGGCTCGCCGGGTCAGGATCGAGCCCCACGCACAGAACGGTCCCCGTCTGGGCGGAGCGGCGGGCCAGCCGTTCGAGATACGTGCCCATGAGATCCGGGGCCGGTGTCGAGGGCTCCGCGGTCATGTCCCGTTGGTCGCGTTCACGGCACCGTGGACGCGGGCGAGGACGATGTTGGTTCGGCTGAGCTCGGTGCGGCTGAGGGGACGGGTAGCTCCGAGGCCGGGATGAACCAGCCCGGCCGCGATGCCGCGTCGAGCCCCGACACCTCGGTCAGGGAGGTTGTCTCGCCGATCGTCCAGCTGCCCGCCGCACCGTCGAGGGTTGCCATCTTCAGGTCGACGATGCTGCCGTCGAGATGGAGGTAGGCGATGGCGTCGCCGGCCGGCGACCAGACCGGCGAGAAGGAGCCGTCGTCCTCAGTGACGCGAAGGATTTCGGCGCCCGTCGCTCCATCGAGGATGACGACGTCGGTGCCGAAGTTGTCGGTCCGTGTCGCGGCGATGTACTTCCCGTCAGGGGACGGTGCCGGCGAGATGTAGCCCGGTCCCGTCACGGTGAAGGATCGCTGGTTCTCGGGATTGTACCGAATGATCTGAGGTGCGCCACGGCTGCCGTCGCGGCCGTTCTTGACGAGGAGGAGGTAGCTCCCATCCGGCATCCACGCCGGGTCCTGGTGGCCGAGCGGCGCGGACTGCGCGAGCTTGAGCTTCGTGAACTTCCCAGTCTCGGTGTCATAGAACTGTATGACGACGTCGCTCGCACCCGGGTCCTTGCCGTCCGAAACGACCGCGATAGTGTGCCCGTCCGGCGACAACACCGGCTGGCGCATCCAGAAGAACCAGAGAGACCTGCCGTCCTTGATCCGCCCGTTGACGATGCCTTCGACGTCGCCCTCGCCGTCTGTCCGAATGCGAAGGAGCTCGGGCGTCGCGAGGTCGTACCAGCTGAGACGACCGTCCACCGGGTACAACCCCTTGCCCGTCTGCTCGCGGATGAAATAGACCCACTCGCCGTCCGGCGAGAAGCTTGGCATCGAGTCCGCGCCCGCGTCGGTCAGCTGGCGCGCGTCCTTGCCGCTCTGGACCCAGATGTTGCCGGCCTTCGCATAGACGATCGTCCCCGGGAACGTCACCTCCGGCTCGACGATCACGACGTTCGACGGAGCCGGCGTACGGGTTGTCCCCGACTGGACGCCGGGTCCGGCCTTCCCGCCGCCGAAGGGGACCTGGTTGTTCATCAAGCTGAACGTCATCGCGGCAACGATCAAAAGGGCGATGCCGGCGAGAATCGGCGCGATGTAGTCGCGTGCCGGACCCAGCCCGTACGGGTCGCGGGTGCCACGGACGACGCTCGCTCGGCGCGTCACGCGGTCGCCCCGGCGGCGGCCAGGGGATCCACGCCGGCCGCATCGGCCGCAGCCGTTGGTTCGGTCAGCCCGAGGATCGCCGCCGCCTCGCGATGACTGCCGGAGGTGGCCACGTCGCGGATCTCCAGTTGCAGCGATTCGAAGCCACCGAATCGGCGGCTGGTCAGCCTGCCCACCACGTCGACAAGGTCGCCCTCGTTGACGGTCGTTGCGAGGTCGGATCGACCGAAGGCGATCCCGTCGAGGACGTCCAGTCGTCGTTTGAGCGTCAGCTGCGTGTGCCCGCCCGCGGCCTCGCGGTTTCGAGTGACCACGAGCCCGAGGACGGCCACGAGCGGTTCCGGATTCCCGGCACCGCACGGCGCGAGGCGGGCGAGACTCCGGTGAAGCGCGTAGTCGATGTCGGCGGCCGGGAGCGCGAGGTCGATCGCAATGGCCGTCCGCGGGTCACGCGGCGCGGCAGCCGCGGCGAGCGCCGTGAACCGCTCGACGAACGCTGGCCAGCGCTCAGTTGCGATCTCGAACCCGGCGGCGCCGGCATGGCCACCGTGCCGGATGAAGAGATCCGCGCATGCCTCGAGGGCGGCACCGAGATCGAGGCTGCCATCGCTCCGGCATGACGCCCGGATGACTGGCCCCAGCTCCGCCCCAACGACCGCCGGCCGCCCGAGCTCCTCCACCAGTCGCGAGGCAACGAGTCCGACGATCCCAACCGGCCAGGGACCGCGCGCGATGGTCACCGGGGCGTCAGGCGGGGGCGTTTCCACTCCGTCGACGAGCACCGCCATCGACGTCCTGGCCTCGCCGATCGCCTGCTTCGTCATGTCTCGGCGGCTCAGGTTCGCGGCCTCGAGCTCCGCCGCGAGTGCATCCGCCTCCGTTGCGTCCTCGGCGAGCAGCAGCCGGGCCGCGACGAGCGCCTCCCCCACCCGACCGGCGGCGTTGATCCGCGGCGCAAGGGCGAAGCTGATCGTCTCCATGTCGACGGCCGTGGCCGCGACGCCGGCTGAGGCAAGAAGGGCAACGATCCCCGGCCGCGGCTCGGTCCGGAGCCGCTCTAGGCCCAGCTGGACGATCGCCCGTGTCTCGCCGAGGATCGGGACGACATCGGCGACGCTCCCGATCGTGGCGAGGTCACTGAGGGCAAGAGCAGCCGCCGGCCCGTCGGGCTCGTCGGCGAGAAGCAATTGCGCAAGCTTGAAGGCGACGCCGCTCCCAGCCAGCCGGCGTTCGGGATATTGGCTATCGGCGCGCTGAGGATTGACGATCGCTACCGCCACCGGAAGCTCCGCCGGAACGCGGTGGTGGTCCGTGACGAGCACGTCGATCCCGAGCGCCTGAGCCTCCGCGATCTCGGGCAGGCTGGTCGTTCCGCAGTCGACTGTCACGATCACCGTGGCATGCGCCTCACGAGCGGCGGCAATGGCGGCATGGGACAGGCCATGCCCCTCGTCTAGCCGACTTGGAACGTACGGGACTGCCTCGATGCCAAGTCGCCGGAACGTGATCGTCAGGATCGCAAGGCCGGTCAGTCCGTCCGCGTCGAAATCCCCGAAGACGAGGATCCGCTCCCCGCTCGCCCGGGCCCGCGCGATCCGCGCCGCGAATACCGCAGCGTCTGGCAGGAGGCGCGGGTCATGGAGCGAATCCTGCGGGGCGGCGAAAAACCTGTCGAAGGCCGCGGCATCTAGCAGGCCGCGGCGCGCGAGCAGGCCCGCGACCCGTTCGTCGAGACTGTGACGCTCCGCCGCCGCAAGGAGGCCGGAGTCGGTGGCCATCGCGGCGGGGAACTGCCAGCGATAGCGGGGTTCGATCACGACGTCAGGATGCCACGACAGGCTTCACCGTGGCTGCACTGGCGCGGGTGGCGGCCGCGCTCGGGGCGGCGGTCGCGCGCGGTGCGGTGATCAGGAGACCGCGCGTCGGGTCCGCGGGGCGCGGGTCGAAGACGCCCGGCCATGCCGGCGATCGTCCCACTCCTGCCAGACGACAAGGATCGGTGCGGCATTGAAGATCGACGAGTAGGTCCCTGAGATGATCCCGAGGAGCAGCGCGAGAACGAAGTTCTGGATCGCCGACCCGCCGAAGAGGAGCAGCGCGAGGAGGGTCAGGACGACCGTGAAGCTCGTCATGATCGAACGGGCGAACGTCTGGAGGATCGAGTGGTTCACGACCTCCGCGAATGGCTCCCCGGCGTGGCGGGCACGGTTCTCGCGGATCCGGTCGAAGACGACGATCGTGTCGTGGACGCTGAATCCGATGACCGTGAGCATCGCGGTCACGAACAGTGCGTCGATCTCGAAGTGGAAGAACGTCCCGAGGATCGCGAAGAAGCCGACGACGACGATCACGTCATGAACGAGGGCGAGGAGGGCTGTGACGCCGAACTTCACGTCGCGGAAGCGGTAGGTGATCCAGAGCAGGATGCCCAGCGAGCCGACGGCGATGAGGATCAAGGCCTGCTGGACGAGGTCGGAGCTGACGACGGGGCCGATCGTCGTCAGCGATCGCTGCGATTCGATCGGGCCGAGGGCGTCCTCGAGGGCGACGACCATCTCGCCGAGCTTGCCGTCGGTCGGGAGCTCCGTGTTGCCGGTCACGACCGGTGGTGACGCGCCCGGTGAGGCGCCTGGTGAGGCGCCGGGGCTGGCGCCGGCCGAGGGCGCCGGCGTCGGGCTAGGGCTGGCCGACGGCGCCGCGGAGGGCGCAGCGGATGGAGTCGTCGACGCCGAAGCGCCCGGACTGCCCGACGGGGCGAGGGTTGGAGGCGGAGTCGGCGACGGTGCCGCCTCGCTCAGGCCGATCGGCTCCGTCTTGATCTCGAGGAAGCCATCCCCTGTCTGCAAGACTGATGCCTCGAGGCCGTTTGCAGCGAATACGGCACGGACCTGGTCCGTCGTCACGCTTTGGTTCACGAAGCGGATCTCCCACTTCGTGCCGCCCGTGTAGTCGATCGTGAACTGGAGGCCCGCGTCCTTGCTCGCCAGCGGGGCGATGAAGATGAAGAACAGGCCGGGGAGGGTGATGATTGCCGAGATCAGGAAGTACCAGCGCCTCTTCCCGATGATGTCAAACACGCGAGCGAGCCTCTCGGCGCAGCCCCGTCCGGCCCTGGCCGCGGGCGACGAACTCCTCCTCGGTGACGCCGTACAGCCACGGCCGCCGCGCCCAGTCCTGGGTCACGACGACGCGCAGGATCGTGCGAGTGACAGTGATCGCGCTGAACATCGAGACGAGCACGCCCAGGATGAGCACCAGGGCGAAGCCGCGGATCACGGACGACCCGAACAGGTACAGGATCGTCGCCGTGATGAGGCTCGAGACATTGGAATCCAGGATCGAATTCCATGCCCGCCCGAAGCCCGCCTCGACGGCGGAGGGGAGCGACTTGCCGAGTCGCATCTCCTCCTTCATCCGTTCGAAGATGAGGATGTTGGCGTCAACCGCCATGCCGATCGACAGGACGAAACCGGCGACGCCGGCCAGGGTCAAGGTCACGGGAATCAATCGGAACAGGGCCAGAACTACCAGGGTGTAGTACACGAGCGCGAAGCTCGCGATGACCCCGGGCAGCCGGTAATAGACCAGCATGAAGATGATCACGAGGGCGATTCCGATGGCGCCCGCCCTAAGGCTCTGGGCGAGGAACTGCTCGCCGAGGGTGGCCGAGATCGTCGTGTTCGACAGCTCAACGATCGGGAATGGGAGCGAGCCGAACTGGAGGACGGTTACGAGTTCCGTGGCTTCCTTGAGCGGATAGCCGCCGATCGTGCCGCTCTGTGAGATCTGGACGTTGCCGCCGGAGATCGCCTGGTTGATGACGGGCGCGGAGATGACGCGCGAGTCGAGGACGATCGCGAAGTACTTGCCGACGTTGGCCGTCGTGTACTCCTCGAAGAGCTTCGCGCCCCTCTCCTTGAGCACGAAGTTGACGACCCGAGCGCCCGTCGTGCCGTCCTGGCCGATCGTCGCGCTGGAGAGTTCCTCGCCACTGAACAGCGGTGGGTACTGGGTGAGGTCGACCTCCTGGTCTTTCTGCATCTGAACGTCGCCTAGGGGGACGAAGTCGAGGCGACCGGTCTGTCCGACGAGCCGGCGGATGGCATTCGGGTCCGAAACACCCGGCAGCTCGACGACGATCCGGTCGGAGCCCTGCGTCGTGATGAGCGGCTCGGCGACGCCGGTCGCGTTCACCCGCCGCTCGATGATGTCGCGCTCGACTTCGAGATCCTCGGGCCGCGGAACCTTGTCGCCAACCTGCTGGGCCTGGTACTCCACGCGGAGGCCGCCCTGGAGGTCCAGTCCGAGCTTCGTCGCGATCGGTCGCTGGCCGTCGGCGGACTGGCTGTCGGGCACGCGCAGGCCAGGGACGAAGTCGATGATGAGCGCGGCAATGCCGATGACGAGGATGAGGAGGGGACCGGTCTTGCGCATCGACGGCGGATGATACACGGAACCGCTCCGTGGGCCGGAATCTCCTCCTCCCCCTCAGTGAATCGACGCTCGGGGCAGAGTTCAGGCCGGCGATTGACCGCGTGGCGCCCGGAAGTGGGCCGCCACGAACGAGGACGCCAGCAGTACGCCCCCGAGGCCGATGAACGACAGGACGCGGTAAGCAACGTCGAGCGCGGCGAGGTCGAACACGAAGACCTTGGTGGTCGCGACGGCAAGGAGCGCGAGGCCGAAGCCGCGCGCCAGGCCGATCCCACGGACGAGGCCCATGGCAAAGGCACCAGCGCCAACGAGGACCCATGCGATGCTGAGCGCTACCTGGGCCTGCGTCGCGATCTCGGTCGAGGCTGCGCCAAGTTCGACCCGCGCCTGGAAGACGTCGACGATGGCGATCGAGGCGAGGTAGACCAGGACGACAGCGGCTGCGGCGCCTGCGCCGAGAGCCCACGGACGATTGCCGCCGCCGAACGGCAGCGCCGGCGACCAGCGCGCAACGACCCACGCGGCAACGGCGAGGGCAAACGCGAGCGCGCCTAGCGCAAGCGACTCCAGGTTGAGAAGCGGCACGACCACGCCGGCCCGGTCCGGATCGACGAGCAGGCGACGTAACGGCGCGACGTCGACCAGCGCGACGAATGCGCCAACCGTGATGAGCACCCCACCCTGGACCGCCGCGGCAAGCCAGGCGAGTCGGTCGCGTCTGACAACCGCGGCCACACCGAACGCCGCCACGGCCAGGATCGCCCAGGCGGCAACGCGCAGGTCCGCTCGGAGCTCGAATTGGGAGACGTACGCAAGGATCGCGATTTCGCCGAGGCAGCCCGCGGCGAGTGCCAGGCCGGCGGTCCAGCGCCACGGGCCGTTGGCGGTCGACGGCGTTGCCTTGAACGAACGCCAGGCGACGACGCCCGTCAGCAGCACGGCCGCCGCCATCACGATCGCCGCGATCGTCTCCGGCGAGGCCAAGGGCCACCCTTCCGGCGTCATCCGGCCGATGGAGTGGAGGGGGTAATCGACGAAGACCATGTGTAGGACGGCGAGCGAGCCTACTGCGGCAGCCCAGGCCGCCGCGACCCGATCCCTGAAGCGAATCGCGACCCAGGCGACGACGGACGCCAGGACGGTGTGGGCGATCGGCGTGGCGATGCCGCCGAGCTCGATCGCGATCCCGATCCCCAGCGTTCCGACGCCCAGCCCGGCAGCCAGCACGCCGAAGGGATGCCGGCTCGGCCGGCGGAAGAGGAGCGGCAGGGCCAACGCTCCGTGGAGGCCGGCCAGAACAATTAGTCCGGCCGATCGCGCGACCGGGTCCGCGACGACGATGTGAATTGCCCAGATGGCGAAGAGCGCATTCAGGGCGAGCAGGATCCCTGCCGCGCGATGGACGGTCGGGCGCAATCCGGCGAGGGCGCTTCCTGCGGCCGCCAGGGCATTGATCGTCCAGAACGCGGCGACACCGGCGACCGCAAGTCGGGCGTCCGGCTCGTCGAGGAACCAGCGGGCGGCCTGGGGTGCGCTCATGAAGAATGCCAGCAGTGCCAGCCACGGCCATGAGCGGCCGAAGCTGATCAGGCCCGTCCCGACGAGGGCGGCGCCGAGGTAGGCGACCGTCACGAGATTGGGCGATGCTCCCAGGATCGGCGGTGCCGCGGTGGTGGCGACGAGCCCGAACGCGGCCACGGCCTGCGAGTTGCCGCGGAGCGCGATCGCGGCCGTTCCGACGGCCAGCACGAAGTATCCAACGAGGGCCGTCTCGATGGGGATGAAGGCGTACAGGCGACTCGCCGCGAACAACGCGAGCGACGCGGTCCCGACGCCGACGCCGGCGAGGACCATGGCCGGCGTCCGATCGCCGCGTTCGAACAGCCAGGCACCCGCGAGGAGTGCCGCGGCGCCCGCGACCAGGCCGATCAGGACCCGCGCTTCCGGACCGATCCATCCCCGGCTGAACGCGAGGCTCAGGAAGAACATCGCGCCGAGGACCAGGGCGATCCCGCCGACCCACGCGAGAAGGCGGCTCGAGAGCTGCTCCTCGAGTTCGGCGAATGACCGAGAAACGGCAGGCGCGATCGGCGCCCACGAGGCCGCGGGTGCCTGGGCGAGCGACGAGGCCTGGGCAGGCGACGGGGCCGATGCGAGGGCGGCCGACAAGGGCTTTGGCGCCACAGGCCGAGCCGGGGGTGGACCCCAGCCGTACGACTGCGGGAGTTGTTGAGCCGCGCTGCTGGCGCCGGTCGCAAGGACCGACGGTGTGGCGACAACCCCACCCGGCGTCATCGCGGTCAGGCGAGTTTCGAGCTCGGCGACGCGATGCTCGAGTCGAGTCAGTCGATCCGGATCGGTTGCAGACATCGGAACCCCCAACGTAGGCGCTGTTGAAGGGACGACGCGGTCGCGGCCGATCCGTTACGCCTCCAGCGTCTCCTTGATCCGCGCCGCGAGCGACGCTCCGATCCCCGGAACCGCGGCGATCTGCTCGACGGGCGCCTCCCGCACCCGCTTCGCCGAGCCGAAGACGCGCAGCAGCGCCCGCCGCCGCTTCGGGCCGACACCCGGCAGGTCGTCGAAGGCGGAATGGACCTGGCGCTTCGAGCGCAGGTCGCGGTGGTACGTGATCGCGAAGCGGTGGGCCTCGTCGCGAAGGCGCTGGATCATGTAGAGCGCGCTCGACGTGGGCGGCAGGACGATCGGGTCGGAGGCCCCCGGCAGGAACAGCTCCTCGCGTTCCTTCGCCAGGCCCGCGACCGGCAGGTCGTGCAGCCCCAGCTCGTCGAGAACCTCCTTCGCGGCCGCGACCTGGCCCTTGCCGCCGTCGATGATCACAAGGTCCGGCATTGCCCAGCGCAGCTCCTCGGCCGAGCCCTCTTCACCGGAGCGCGCCCGGCGGAATCGCCGCCGAAGAACTTCCTGATGGGACGCATAGTCGTTCGCCCCGACGACCGTCCTGATCCGGAACCGGCGGTACTCCCCGGTCCGCGGCTTGCCCTCCTCGAAGACGACCATGCTCCCTACCGAATCCGAGCCCTGGACGTTCGAGATGTCATAGCACTCGATCCGCATCGGCGGCCCGGGCAGCCCGAGCGCCTCGGCGAGCTCCTCGAGCGCCACGAGGGTCTTGCCCTGGTCGGCCAGCCAGCGGGCCTGCTCGCGCGCGAGCGTTTCGGAGGCGTTCTGGGCGGCGAGCGCCATGAGCTCGCGCTTCTCGCCCCGCTGCGGCACCAGCAGCCGCACGGGCCCGCCCCGGCGGCCCGCCAGGAATGCCTCCAGGTCCTCCGCCTCGGGCAGCGCGAATGGGACGAGGACCTGCGGCGGGATCGACGTCGCGCGCGCGTAATACTGCTCAAGGAAGCTCGCCAGCACCTCCACGTCCGGCGCCTCGTGCGCTGCGTCGAGGAGAAACACGTCGCGCCCCAACATCGAACCGTTCCGGATGGCGAACAGCTGTATGGCAGCCTGGTTGTCCTGTCGGGCGAGCCCCACAAGGTCGAGCTGGGTCCGGCGGAACGCGGCCATCTTCTGGCTCTCCATCGTCCGCTCGATCGCTCGGATCTTGTCGCGGAGGCTGGCCGCCGCCTCGTAATCGGTGCGCTCCGAGGCAGCCCGCATCTCCCCGGTGAGTGCCCTGACGACCGTTTCCTGGCGGCCCTCGAGGAACAGCTCAATCTGGTCGATCTGGGCCCGATAGTCGGGCTTCGAGACGGCCTGGATGCAGGGGCCCTGGCAGCGCTTGATGTGGTAGAGGAGGCACGGCCTTTGGAGGGCCCGCTCCCCGTCCTTGATCTCGATCGTGCAGGTTCGGAACGGGAACAGCCGTCGGACCAGGTTCATCGACTCGTCAACGCTGGTCGCAGACGCGTACGGCCCGAAGTAGCGACTGCCGTCGTCGACGAGCTTTCGCGTCCGCTCGACCCGCGGGAAGTCGTCGGCCATCGTGATCTTGATGTACGGGTAGCTCTTGTCGTCCTTGAGGCGGACGTTGAACCGCGGCTTGTACCGCTTGATGAGGTTCGCCTCCAGGAGGAGCGCCTCGCTGACCGAGTCGGTGATCGTGTATTCGACGTCGGTGATCTTGTCGATGACCGCTCGGATCCGGTGGCCCTCGAGCGGCCCCGACGCCGCCTTCTGCCAGTAGCTCCGGACGCGGTGCCGGAGGCTCTGCGCCTTCCCGACGTAGACGACCTCGCCGCGCGCATCGCGCATGAGGTAGACACCCGGGCGGTCGGGCAGCTTCTTGAGGGTCGCTTCGAGGTCGGGTGTCACGCACCCGATGCTAGGGCACGGCGCCCGAACGCGCCGTGACCTGGGCTGTTCGCGAGTCGCGCGGTGAAGGCCGCCGGAGCGGCTACTTCTTGGGCTTGTCCTTGCCGGTTGGCGTCGTCGCGGTGGCGGGCGGGGCCGCCGCGTCTGCGCCGCGAACTTCGAGCGCAAACGACCCGGCGTCATGTGAGCCGTGGCTAGCGATGACGACGTAGCAACCGGGCCGCAGAGCCGACGTGTCGAGGTGGGCGTTCCATCGCCCGGAGCCCCAGGTCAGTGGCACGACGAGCGCCGTGTCGCCACCGCAGGCCACGACTCGCAGGCTGGCCGATCCGGTCGTCAGCTCGACACCGTTGGCGAAGAGCCTGACCTTGATCGGAACCGTCCGGTTCGTGTTGGTAACGAGCCCGGCCGGCGTCCCGTCGATCGGCGCTCCCCACATCACGGAGTATTCATCGTCGGCCGGCGGCGCAACGTAAGTGACCGTCACTCTGAAGCTCGCGGATGAGGAGTGGCCGGACGCGTCGGTGGCCGTGCACGTAACCGTCGTTGGACCGACCGCGAAGAAGGAACCGGACGCCCGGCTGCAGGCGACCGACGGGCTCGGGTCGACGGCGTCGCTGGCCGTCGGAAGGGTGTAGGAGACCGTCCGACCGGTCGCGTTGCCCGTCGTGACCGAGAAGTCGGCCGGCATGCCGTGCAGCGACGGAGCCGTCGAGTCGCCGACACTGACGTCGAACGAACCCGAGGCCGAGTTGCCGGCGGCATCGGCCGCCGAGCAGGTGACCGTCGTGGTGCCGAGCGGGAACGTATCTCCGGAGGCATGGTCGCAATCGACCGGAACCGTGCCGTCGATCACGTCACTCGCGGAGATCGTGAAGGCGACGCTCGCCCCGCTGGCGCCCGTGGATTCGGCGGTCAGGTTGCCGGGCAAGGCCAGGGCGGGAGCGGTCGTGTCGGTGACCGTGACGTCGAACGAACCCGAAGTCGAGTTCCCGGCAGCATCGGCCGCCGTGCAACTCACGGTCGTGGTGCCGAGCGGGAAGGCGTCACCGGAGGCATGGTCGCAGTCGACCGCGACCGACCCGTCGACTACGTCGCTGGCGGAGGTCGCAAAACCGACGCTTGTCCCACCGGCGCTGGTCGCCTCGGCGGTCAGATTGCCGGGCAGGACCAGGGCGGGAGACGTCGTGTCGGCGATGGAGACCGTGAAGGTGCCGCTGGCCGACAGACCGCCGCCGTCCGTCACGGAGCAGGAAACCGTCGTCGTTCCGAGGGCGAAGGTCGAGCCCGACGCGGGCGAGCAGACGGGGGTCGGGTCCGGATTGTCCTCGGCGTCGACGGCGCTCGCGGCGTAGGTGACTGCGGTTCCCGCGGAGCTCGTCGCCTCGGCCGTGATCGGCCCGGGGAGCGTCAGGACGGGCGGCGTGTTCGCGACGACGTCGACCTCGAAGGAGATCGCCGTGAGGCCGGTCAGGCCGTTGGCGCCGGCACGCGAATACATGACCGTGTAGATGTAGCCCGCGCCAACCGTCGTCGGCATGCGGAGGGTGACCGTGCTCTGGCCGTTGGCGGGGAGCGTCGGCGCCGGGGATGGGCAGCCGAATGTGTCATCGGTCCAGCTCGCAGGCACGGGCCCGATCGTAGTCGTCGTCGCCGTCGCGGCGCCGTTGAGGGGCACGGTCACGCCCGAGAGGGCGAGGGTGACCGTCTGGCCCTGATCGGCATGCTGTAGGCCGGCACAGCTCAGCGAGAAGTCGACCGCGGTCGTGGTGAGCGCGCCCGGAGCAAACTCGCCGAGGTAGACGAAGCCCTGGTTGCCCGGGTCAACGGCGTCGCCGTCGGCCGGAATCGTGTCGGCGAACACAGCGGTCGCGCAGAGGAGCAGGCATACGAGGGCGAGCGCTGCCGCCCGTCGGAACGTCTTCGGTTCCATCTCTCGTCTCCCTCACCTGGATGAGTCCAATCGGGTTCTAGTACCGGAGAGGATCGTCAGGGGTGGGCAGCGGGGAGTCGATGGTTCTATCGGGTGGAATGGTGACCGCGCGCGCCTGCCGAGAGTACCGGTGCCCAGAATCACCGAGGGCCGGCCCCCCCAGGACCGGCCCTCGATGCGCGCTCGGGAATAGCGGGTTGGCGAGGCCTATTTCTTGCTCTGGATCACGAAGCTTGCGACGAAGAGACTCGTCGACGGCTCCCGAACCACAACGGTGTAGGGCATGTTCGGGTTCAGGGTCTTGGTCGCCAGGTTGTACATGTACTTGCTGTCGACCTGACGCATGAACCCGGTCGTGTCCGCACCTGACACGGAGTCAGGGACGTAAAGGGGTCCTCCAGCGTCGTCGTCGTACGCGTCGCCGGCGATGTAACCGATCGACAACGTCTTCCCGAGGACAGAGTGCCCCGCGCAGTCCGTGATCTGCAGCTTGACCGGGATGACATTGCCCTGCTTCACGATGTTCCGCATGCCGTCCTGGATCGGCGCCTGAAAGGCGACGACATAGTGGTCGAGGCTGGCGACGTACGTGTAGACAGTGGCACCACCGTCATCGTCCGTGACGGTGACAGTCGGGGCTGTCGGTACGCAGCCGGTGGCCGCGTATGTGTGCGTGGCGGAGAACGTGCCTGTGGCATCCGGCTGGAGGTGCTCCGAAGGAGTGGGCGAAGTTGTGGTGGTCCCACCGTCTCCCCACGCGAATACCGCGATATGGGTATCCGGCCAGCCCGGATCCGTGAACTTGATCGAAGCGGTCGCAGCGCCCGTGAACGGGTTGAACATGAAGACCGGGGTGTTGAGGCTCGGCTTTACGTTGCTGACGGTGATGCCGATGGACTTTGAGGCGCTCAGGTCGCCGTCCGTCACAGTGACTGACACCGAGTAGATGTCGTCAGCGGCCCCCGGCTCATCGTCGCCGTATGTATGCGACGCCGTGCAGTCCGTGGCGGACGAATTCACTGAGAAAACCGTGTTCGGGGTGCTATCGCCCCAGACGAACGTGCACGTGTGGGACTCGATATCGACATCGGTGAACGCGAGAGTCACGCTCGTCGGCTGCCCCTCGTTGGGTGTGCCGTTAGTCGTCGTGATTGCGCCCGCGACCGGGGCGTCGTTGACGCCGGTGATCGTGACGTTCACGTCGGCTGCGACCGAGCTGTCAGTGCCATCGAAGGCGGTGTAGGTGAAGGCGTCGGTCGCGTCCTCGGTGTCGTCGAGGGACTCGAACTGGCCGTTCGGGTCGAACGTCAGGCTCGTCGAGCCATCGGTCCCGGCGTCGCCGAACGCGGCGTCGGTGACCGTGTAGGTCAAGGTCTCGATATCGACATCGGTGCAGTCGGGCGCCGCCGAGCCGGCCGTGTCCTCGTCAGTCAAGATGTCGACGGCCAGGCAGACCGGGGCGTCGTTGACGCCGGTGATCGTGACGTTCACGTCGGCTGCGACCGAGCTTTCAGTGCCATCGAAGGCGGTGTAGGTGAAGGCGTCGGTCGCGTCCTCGGTGTCGTCGAGGGACTCGAACTGGCCGTTCGGGTCGAACGTCAGGATGGAGGTCGTGTCCGTCCCCGACACGCCCGTCGTGACGGTGGTGACGCTGTAGGTGAGGGCTTCCCAATCGACGTCGGTGCAATCGGGCGCCGTCGAGCCGACTGCGTCCTCGTTCGTCGTGATCACGACGTCCTCGCAGACCGGGGCGTCGTTGACGCCGGTGATTGTGATCGTGACCGTGGCGGTATTGGACGAGACGGTGCCGTCCGACGCCCTGTAGGTGAAGCTGTCGAGGGCGGACTCGCCGGTGTCGAGGGCCTGGTGGGCCGGGCTCGGCGTGTAGCTGAACGACCCGTCGGCGTTGAGGGTGACCTTGGCCCCCGAGGCCAAGGTGATCTCGCTGCCGACGTTGGCCGCGACGCCGTTGACCTCGGCGACGGTCAGGGCCTCGACGTCGACGTCGGTGTCGTTGCCGAGGACGCCCGGGGCGGCAACGGTCATGACGGTGTCCTCGTTCGTCGTGCCGGTGTCGTTGTTGGCGACCGGGGCGTCGTTGACGCCGGTGATCGTGACGTCGACGTCGGCCGCGACCGAGCTGGCGTCGCCATCGGAAGCAGTGTAGGTGAAGGCGTCGGTCTCGAACTCGGTGTCGTCGAGGGACTCGAACTGGCCGTTCGGATCGAACGTCAGGATGGAGGTCGTGTCCGTCCCCGACACGCCCGTCGTGGCGGTGGTGACGGTATAGGTGAGGGCTTCTGCGTCGTCATCGGTGCATTCAGGCGCGGTCGAGCCGACGGTGTCCTCATCGGTCGTGATCGCGACGTCCTCGCAGACCGGGGCGCTGTTGACCACCGTGACCGGCGACGAGGTGAATTGAGCGCCATTGACGGTGCCGTCATTGGGGGTCACCAGGACGCGCAGCTCGTCCCCCTTGTCGCCGTTGCCGGCGATCGACAGATCGAGCGAGGCGGAGGTCGCGCCGGCAATGTCGGTAAACGATCCGGCGCCGACCTTCTTCTGCCACTGGTAGGTGAAGGTGACCGTGTCAGCGTCGGCGTCGGTCGCCGTCGGGGTGGCCGTGATCGTCTGGTTGGTCGTCGGGCTCGAGGGTGAGATGACGACGTTGGTGACGACCGGCGCGCTGTTGACCACGGTGACAGAGGTCGAGGTGAACTGGGCACCGTTGACGGTGCCGTCGTTGGGGGTCACCAGGACGCGCAGCTCGTCCCCCTTGTCGCCGTTGCCGGCGATCGACAGATCGAGCGAGGCCGTGGTCGCGCCGGGGATGTTGGTGAGTACTCCGGCGACCTTCTTCTGCCACTGGTAGGTGAAGGTGACGGTGTCACCGTCGGCGTCGGTCGCCGTCGGGGTGGCGATGATGGACTGGTTGGTCGTCGGGCTGGATGGCGTGATGACGACGTTCGTCACGACCGGGGCCGAATTGGCGACGATGACAGTGTTCGAGACGAGCGTCCCGTTGACGGTTCCGTCGTTTGGTGTCGCTTCCACGGTCACGACGTCGCCTTTGCTTGGGTTGAACGGGTTGATGGTGGGCCCAACGCAGCTCACCGGGACGAAGCCTGTCGCCAGGTTCAGCGACACCGACCTTGAGCCGACTGGGGCCGAGGCGCTTGTGTTTGTCTGGACTACGCACGTGCTGGTGCCGCGAGTGACCTTCCATGTCCAGGCCACCGAGACGTTGTTGCCGTCGGCGTCGGCCGTTGTGGTCGACGCGGTCAGGCTGTCGTTCGTCAGGGGCGAGGCCGGACTGAAGGTCGGCGTTGTCGCGGTCGGGGCGCTGTTCGCGACCTTGTCGAGGAACCGATTGTTGCCGAAGTCCGGGCTCCCGTTTCGCGAAACGATCTTGAAGCGGTTGACAGCGTCGACAACGATCGTTGACGGCTGACTTCCGTTGTTCGAAATCGGTCCGACAATGGCGGCACTCGCGGTGAAGCCTGACGGCGGCGTCTGGGTAATGAAGTAGGTGGTGTTGTTCTTCAGCCCGCTGCCAAACGACCAGACACCCGTCGCCGGGGTCGTGATCGTGACACCAATCTGCGTGTCGCTTCCGTCGAACACGCCGGCCGTGCTTCCGTCGTCTTCAAACAGTTTGACCTGGGCACCGGCCAAGCCTAGTTGACCGTCATCGTCCAGACCGTTGCCATTCGTGTCCCTGTACACGAAGCCGTTGAAGTGGCTTGGGGCGGCAACGACATACGGCCCCACGAACGGTCCCCCGTCCCCGACCGGCGCGGCGCCGGCGGGCTGGACGGATCCGGTCGAGGTGTCCGCGAACGCTCGGGCGAGGTTCAGGCGGCCGTTGCCCGTCTGGGCGACGGTGCCGGCGGCGTCGGCCGTGCGGGCCAGGCGCCCGACGATCACGCCGTTCGACAGCGACCCGTCGGCCGCGCGCAGCAGAGCCGCGGCGGCGGCGACATGCGCGGCGGAGGCGGAGGTTCCGGTGACGGAGGTGGTGCCGCCGCCCGGGACGACGGTCAGGATGTCAGTCCCGGGGGCGGCAAGGAACGTATCGGCGCCGTAGTTGGACGACGCGTTCAACGTATCGGATTGGTCTGTATTGGAGACGCCAACGACACCTCGGTCGCCGGCCGGGAACGAGGCGGAGGAGGAGCCATCGTTCCCGGTTGCGGCGACGAGGACGACACCCTTCGACCAGGAGTAGTCGATGGCTGTCTGGAGTGCGCTTGAGTAGCCGGAGGCCGAGAAGGCCATGAGGGCGACGTCGGCGCCGTGGTCGGCTGCCCAGACGAGGCCTTCGATGACGTCACTGTCGCGCCCGGTTCCGTCCGAACCGAGGACGGTGACGGGCATGATTCGGACGCCGTCGTAGCCGACGCCGGCGATACCGCTGCCATTGTTAGTGCCTGCGGCGACGATCCCAGCCATGGCCGTCCCGTGGCCGTTCGGGTCGGTCGTCGCCGACGTCTCGAGGAGCGAGGTCCCGGCGACGAGCTTGCCGGCGAGCTCGGGCTGCGAGCCGTCGACGCCGGTGTCGAAAATGGCGACGGTCGCGGATCCGCCGATCGAAGTCCCGAAGACCTGGTCCCAGCCGATCTTCGGCAGCGCCCACTGATCGGGATATAGCGAGTCGTTCGGGTCGGCCTCCGCGGCGCGGCTGCGATCGAGCTCGACACTCGTGACGCGGGCGTCATCACGGAGGGCGGCGACGGCAGCGGCGCTCGCGCTGACCGCGTGCATTCGGAGGGCGGAGATCGTGTCATTGGACGTCGCGCCGGCGGCATCGAGGGCCGCGAGCTGCTCGGCGGAGGTCACGCCGGCGGCGAAGGCGACGATGAAGGGGCTCGTCGGCGCGGGGGTCGAGGCGGGAGTTGGATCGGGGGTCGGAGCGGTAGTCGGGTCGGGGGTCGGATCGGGTGATGCGATCGGGTCGCGAACAGGGTCGGGGGCGGGCTCGGGGGTTGGATCGGGAGTCGGTTCGGCGGCCGGGGTCGGCTCAGCGGTAGGTTCCGCGGTGGGCTCCGGCGTGGGAGCAGGGGTCGGCTCTTCGGATGGAGAGGGCGATGGATCTGCGCTCGGCGGCGGATCAGAGGCGTACGTCGCCGCCGGCCCGATGGCACTGAAGAGGAGCAGGAAGACCTGCAGCACGACCAGCAACGTGCGGGTAACGCGCGAGCGGCGTGACGTGCCGATCATGACCATCGATATGACCCCAGACTCCGGCGATTCGCCGGTTGATTCCGCGAGCGCGGAATGAGTTCGCTGTGACGAATCCGCTCTTGACCGTTCCCCGGTGACGGCCGAGTCATGCTCCCGGAACGGGCGCGCCGCTTCATCGGGGCGTCCACGGATCGGGGTACGGATTTACGGGTCCGTACACGGACTTTTCGTTGCCGCGCGGCACCGCGACACGCAGTCGCAATCCGTACCCCGATCCGTACTTCTCCCGATATCTCCGCACCGGACCCACGCACTAGGCTGCCTCCGTGGACCCAGAACGCCTCCAACGCAGCGAGCCGGAGCCGGCTGCCCTGCGTGACGCTGCCGACATCGTGGCCCGCACGGCGGCCGACGAGGCCGACGCGATTCAGGCGCGGGAGCGGTACCGGAGTGCGGGGTTGGAAGCGATCGAGCCCGATCCGGAGATCCGCGCTCGACTTGGCCCGAACGAAGAATTGGTAGAGATGCGCCCTGGGGCAATGGTGGGGAGGGCGCTCCTCGCGGGGGTGGGGGGTGCGGCAGGCGAGGGTGGCGCGGGCACCGCCCCCTCGGCCGCGCATGACGTCGTCGAATTGCTGTCAGGGCGCCTCTACCTGACGACGGCGAGGCTCGTCTTGCTGGTCCGGCCGACGGCCGACGGGCCGCCCGACGCCGAACTATCCGTCGGGCTCGCCGACATCGAGGAGCTCGCGTGCGTCGGCGAACGGCTACTCGTGACGCTCGCGGACGGTACCGGCCTGACAATCGACGCGGGACGGCCGCGGCTGCTGCGGGTCCAGATCGCGGCCGCTCGAGCAATCTCCCGCGGCGAGGCGTCGGAGGTCGATGCGGATCTCGGAGGTTCGCCTGCGATCCGCGACCTGAGCCCGGCAGTCCTCCCGCTCGAGGCCTAGCGCAGCTCCAGATACCGCCGCGATGCCTCCGCCCGGTTGCGGGCGTCGAGCTTCCGCAGGATGTTGCTGACGTGCGTCTCCACCGTGCGGGTGGAGATCGTGAGCGCCTCGCCGATCTCGCGGTCCGTCAGCCCGCTCGCCAGGAGCCGCAGGATCTCCTCCTCGCGCCGGCTCAGCCCACCCAGCCCGGCACGATCGCCGGGCGTCCGACCCGTGCCCGCGTCGACGAGGTCCTTCATCGTCCGGGCGGCCAGTCGTCGTGGCATGGCGAGATCGCCGTCGCGAACGCCGCGGATCGCGCGCAGCAGCGCATCAGCGTCGAGGTCCTTCGTTAGGTAGCCCGACGCCCCAAGCCGGACGGCCTCGAGCACGTCGGCCTGGTTGGTCGAGACCGTCAGCATCACGAACTTCGCGTCGGGCAGGCGCGGGGCGAGCTCGCGCAGGAGTCGCAGCCCGTTCATCCCGGGCAGGTCGATGTCGATCAGCATGACGTCGGGGCGCGCCTCGAGGGCGACGCGGAGTGCCTCCTCGGCAGTCGAGGCCTCCGCGACGATGGCGACGTCCGGGGCCGTCAGCGCCTGGCGGATCGCGGATCGGACGAAGGCATGGTCGTCGACGAGCATGACGCGCAGCGGTTCGGTCACCCGATGGCCTCCGGCAGCGGGATGTCGAGCACGACCTTCGTCCCGTCGGCCGGACGGGACTGGATCTCGAGTCCGGCCCCGATGAGCTCCGCCCGTTCGGCCATCCCCCGGAGCCCGAAGCGATCGGGAGGGCGGGCCGCCGCGTCGAAGCCCTTGCCGTTGTCGCCGACGGTCGCCCGGATTCCGCCGTCGGTGCAGTCGAGGTTGACGCGGACCAGCGTCGCATCGGCGTGGCGCCGGACGTTGTTGAGCGCCTCCTGGACGATCCGCAGGACCTCCGCCTCCGTCCGGGCGGAGAGCCTGGGCACCTCGCCGTCGACGATGAACTCGGCCCGGATGCCGAACCGGTCGGCGAAGTCGTCGACGTAGGTGTGGAGCACTTCAGCCAGCGACGAGCCGCTCGCGGTCGGGTCGACCCGGAGCGCCATCACCGCCTGGCGGGCGTCGGCGAGGGCGGCATCGAGCGCGCTCATCACTTCCCTGCCGGTCGCCCGCGTCGCATCCTCCAGCTCCGGCGCCTGGACGACCCGGCCCTGCTTCAGCTTGGCGTACCACAGGTCCTGGGCCAGCCCGTCGTGGATCTCGCGGGCGAGGCGCGACCGCTCGGCGATTTCGGCGTTCGCGGCGTCGACGTCGCGCAGCCGGCGTAGCTCGGCGTTGGCCCGGCGAAGGGCAGCGAGGTCAGCCTGCAGCTCCGCCTGGATCCCGAGGAAGAGGATCGCCGTGAACATCAATCGAAGGACGTCGCCCGACGTGACGATGCCGGTCGACACGACGGGATTCATCGCGAAATGCAGCTGGCTGAAGGCCGCCACGACGAGGCCGACGGCGAGGAACGCGTGCGAGACCAGGCGCTCCCGGACGTACAGCCGGCGGAACAGCAAGGCAGCCGCGAGGTAGAGCCCGAACGCGGCGATCTGGAGGACGGCGATCACGGGGCTGTCGAGCGGAGCGCCGGTCGGAGGGACGGGAACACTCTGCCGCGCCGATCCCCCTAACACCGCGACCACGACGACGAGGAGTCCGATCGTCGGGCCCAGGGCGATGGCGAGTGGACGATTCGGCGGGGTCGTCCGCCTGAGGCCTCGAACGGCCCCCGAGACGAGCAGGGCGCCCGCCATCAGCCGGGCGGACGTCCAGAGGTAGGCGGATGCCGCTTCTGGTTCCCCTGGGTTGAACCCAAACAGATCCCCGCGACCGATGAGGACCAGCCCAAGGACGACGCCATTCGTAACCGTGAGCACGACGAATGCGCCGCTCTCGTAGAGGGCTCCAACGCCGCCGGTCTCCTGCCAGCGGACCCAGGCAAGGATCGAGACCGCGCCGCCGACCAGCGTGGCCGCGACGTTGATCGCCACATCGACGAGCGGTGCGACGATCCGGCCGGAGAGATCCGGCACCAGCAACAGCAGGATCGTCGTGGCCGCGAGGGCGCCGCCGATCAGCGCGATGGCTACGTCGAGCCGTCGGACGTCGCGGTCGAGCGATGGGAGTCGGAACATCCCGGACATCCTAGTGCGCGGGGTGTCCCAATTTGCGCCTGGGGGCCTCAGGGCCGTTGCCGACGGGCTCGCGCGGTCGTGCTTCTTCCGCTCCAGAACCGCCAGGCAGCGATCAGGACTACGGCCCCGATCGGGACCAGGATCAGCGACGCATCAACCCACGGGGCATCCTCGTCCGCCGTCAGAGGGACACCAAGATCCGGACCGGTGCCGACGCGGACCCACGCGCTTGCGAACGACCCGTCATTGCTCGTCGCCGTCAGCTCCGCGTAGCCGTCGGGGATCCCTTCGGGTAGGGTCAGTTTCGTTTCGAAGTGACCGTCGGGCCCGGCCGTCACTGTGCCAAGCTCAACTTTCTGCTGGCCCGCCGCGATTGCGAGGATGACCTGCGCGTTTTCGCCCAGGTCCGCGGCGATGACCTGGAACGTCACCCCCGCCTCAATGTGGTCTGCCGGAACGTGGATAAGCGGTTCACCGCCGGCATGTGCGAATGCCGCCGCCGGAGACACAAGGGCCAGAAGGACGGCACACGTGAGAAGCACGAAGGATCGAAGGACGAGGAACACGGTTGGAAGCAAGAGGCCGGGCACAGGCCCGGCCTCTCTGTCTACCTCGCTGAGTTCAGGGTAGCTTGGTGACTCGGTCCAGCGGATAGCTGGCCGGGTTGAAGTTCGGACCGGTCGCCTCCATGTAGGCGAGCATGACGGCGGCGTCGAGATCGCGGGTAACCCCCTGCCCGTCGTTCAGCATCGTATAGCCGTCGCCGCCGACGTTCACGAAGTTCGGAAGGGCGACCGTATAGGTCGTGGCGTCCGGGAGGATCGGGGTTCCATCGTTGAGTTCAACGGATGTGACCCGCGAGGGCGTCCCGCATTCCCACGATGGCGTGTTCACCGTTCCGGTGCAGCCGGACGGATTGAGGTAGTGGAACGTGTACTTGAAGCCCGAGATCTGGGCGAACCGTCCATCGGCGCCTGTTCCGTCGGCCGCAATCCTGCTGACGGAGTTCTCGAGCATCGCCCAAAGCTGATCGCCGGTGACGCTTCGCGTCGTGATGACGTTGTTGAACGGCAACACCGAGTAAACGTCCCCTTTCACGAGGTCGAATGGCGGACCGGCCGCATAGCCGATCGACGGCCGTCGAAGGGCCGTGTTGGCAGGCAGATAGCCCGGGTTCGGCAATGGCGTGCGGATGCCGCCGCTGTTCATGTATCCAAGCTGCGTGCCATAGCGCCATTGCATCCCATCGGCAACCAGATCGCCCAGCGGGATTTCCTGTCGCCGCTCGATATTGCCGCCGCGCACGAAGGTGGCGCTGGCGGTTCCGATCTGGCCGTCAAGGATCGCGGAGAGCTGTGCGCGGTACGGCGCCAGCATGTTCTGGATCGCCGGATCCGCGGTCACACCCGAAGCAAGAGGCGTGACAAAACTGACTGAACGACTCGTGACCTGGCCGTTGCTCGGCCTGACCGAAAGGAGCGTCTTCGCGTACGTGACACCGAAGCTCCGATTCTCGTGGACCAACTGCCCGTTGATCACACCGGAGTACTGGATGTCTGTGTGGTCGCCAAAGATGACGTCGAAGCCACCCACGTTGTTGGCGAAGTCGATGAGCTCACCGAACGGTGCGCCAGCTGTGAAGCCCCGGACGCCCATGTGGGTGATCGCGACGAGGACCTGTGCACCGGCCTTCTTCGCCGCCGCTTTTGCCTTGTTCGCGGCCGAATAGGGATCGCTCGGCACAATCGTTCCGAAGCTTCCCGGGAACACGAGCCCCGGCGCCTCGGGGTTCGTGACCCCGATAACGCCCACCTTGATCCCGCCGACGTCGAAGACCTTGAAATCGTCAACCCCGTCGAGGTTGTCGTCCCGGTTCTTCAGGTTGGTAGAGACGTACTGATAGGGAGTCCCGGCAACCTCGGCGCTCGTGGCCGCGCCCGCGAGGTCGATCATCGACTGAAGGTGACTGATCCCACGGTCGAAGTTGTGATTGCCGAATGTCCCGATTTGGATGCCCATCAACCGCTGGGCCCTGACGGAGGGCTCCTCGTTGAAGAAGCCGGAGAGGGGCGGGGTTGCGCCGAAGTCATCGCCCGCCGTCAATGTGAGGGTCGGGTACTGCGTTCGGTCTGCCTGCCAATAACTCGAGATGACGGCCGCGCCGCCGATATTGACGCCGCCGATGTTCAGCGGATCCAGATTGCCGTGCCAGTCCGATACGTTGAGGATCTGGATCGTGACCGGAGGCACGGGCTTGGCTGCGACGGCGATGGCCGGCAGCACGAGTGCGGCGATCGCAACCAACAAGATGAGGGCGCGGCGGGCCGTGGTGCGAGGGGGCGTCGAAGACATGACGGGCACGTGATCCTCCTCCTGGCCGGGCGTAACGCTCGCGGCGACTGACCTCAATCGTACCGTTCTGCACCGCAGCGGACCATTCCCGATACAAGACGCACGAGCTGGGTTCGTGCGGGCCACGCACGGCCGGGGCCGATTTCCGGTGCTTTCACGCACCGAACGGCGACCCCGGCCGGCTCCGGGTCAGCCGGGCAGGTCCAGATCGACCCAGACGGCCCGATGGTCCGAGCTTGGGAACGGGAACACCCCGGTAAGGGGGAAGAGCGGGCTTGCCTGGACCGGCCAGAAGACTGCGCCGTCCACGATCTGGATCTGCTTGCGAGGGAGCACGTAGTCAGCTCGGAGGTTGCCGGGGGCGCCATCGGCAAAGTCGGCTGTGTCGAATCGCGGATCGCTCCGGTGGGTGAGGTTCGCACGTCCCTGCAGGATCGACGCTTCGACTGCGCCCTCACTCTGGGGCGTGAACTTCGTATTCACGAGCGGGTGATTGATCAGCTGCTGAACGGCGCCCGGAATGCTGTCGCCGTCGAGTGGATCGCTGTTCTCGTCGCCGGCGATGACGAACAGGGCTCCCGGGGCGAGGCCGCCCCGGCCACCCTCGTCGTCGTAGATGTAGCTCGAGCGGGCTCCGGGCATCAGATAGTCGGCCCAGAACCTGATTTCGTCGTAGTTCCGAGTGCCGTTTCGGTCTTCCGGTCCGTCGAACACGGGCGGCGTCGGATGGCTGACGAGGAAATGGACCGTCCCGGATCCGATTTCGATCGGGACATCCCAGTGGCTCTTTGAGGAGAGTCGGAAGACGTCAAGCTCGGCGGGCGAATACCAGTCCGCAGGCGCCGGCGTTGCCGGATCGTTCGGAAGCATCGCGCCAGGCATGTCCTTCCAGAGGAACAGCTGGAACGTCCTGACAGCGTCGTAGTCGATCGGGTAGCGCGAGAAGACAGCCATCCCGAACTGACCCGGGAAATCGCCGAACCCGAACGCGTCATTGCCGTAGGTAGGGTTCGCACCGAACGGCACGTTGATCGTGTTGTTGACGATCCCGTTGTTGTCGAGGTCGAGGCCCGTGTGGATCCCGGTGTTCGACGGAGCGACGAACACATACGGGTACTCGATCGCCGCGGCGCCGTTATGCGGGCAGCGAGAGGTAATTGTCCTGGAACGCATTGGCGAGGGCGTTATTCGGCTCGTAATCGAACTCGTTGATGAGCAGGACGTCCGGGCGCATTCGCTGAATGATCTCGGCGACGGCATCGGCTTGGGCGTTGCCCGTCGCCGACAGGTCGCTGAGGGCCCTGCCAGGGGCATTTCGGTTCAGCGACGCGTTGAACGTGGCGAATCTGACGGTGTCCGTCGCGGCGCCCGCGGTTGCGGCCGGCAGGGCCGTGAGCAACAGGGCGACGAGCATTGGCAACGCCAGTAATCGGCGGCGGGAACGGGCCACGGGGCACCTCCATTTCGAGGCGGCTGGCTTCGCCGCGCTCGAACTCCGGGCAGTCATGGGGCTCTTGCCCGACTTCATCGTGGAACGTCAACGATACCGCCGGGTCAGCGGATCGGAAAGTCCGGGTCAACAACGCGTGAACGGGCCGTGAAGCGTGAGTCTGCATGATCACCTGGTGCATTCCTCGGTCGCCGAAATGCTCGCCCGTCTCGCGCCTGACCAGCGCGACGCGGCGGTGGCGCCGCCCGGGCCGATCCTCTGCGTGGCTCCGGCAGGAAGCGGCAAGACGACGACGCTGGTCGCCCGTGTCGCGTGGCTGATCGCGTCCGGCGCGGCCGCGGCCGACGAGATCGCGGCGATCACGTTCAACAAGCGCGCTGCTGAGGAGCTCCGGGAGCGGCTCGCTGGTGCCCTGGCGCCCCTGGGCGTTGACGCATCGGGCGACGCGGTTCGGGTCCGGACGTTCCACGCGCTCGGACTCGAGATCCTGCGGGACGCCAACCGACCCGTCGAACCGCTCGTCGACCGGATGGCCCTTCTCCGCCGAATCGCCCCGGCCGCCGGCCCAGCCGGTTGGCGGGCCCTCGACACCGCGATCTCGCGGCTCAAGCTCGACATGGGCGTCGATGCCGCTGCGGTCGCGGCGGACCCTGAGGCAGGGCTGATAGCGCGAACCTTCGTCGCGTACGAAGCCGCGATCGCCGAGTCCGGCGGCCTGGACTTCGACGATCTCGTGGCGCGGACGGTCCGTGTCCTCGAGGCGGATGGCGGCGCTGTTGGAGCGGTGGCGCGGTCGCTGCGCGCATCTGCTCGTCGACGAGGCGCAGGACCTCGATCGCGCCCAGCTCCGGATGGCGCTGCTTCTGGCGGCGCCGGCCAATCGAGTCTTCTTCGTCGGCGACGACGACCAGTCGATCTACGGCTGGCGGCTGGCCGATGTTCGCCGAGTGTTGTCGCTCGATGCGTCATTGCCCGGCTTGCGGCGCGTCGATCTCGAGGTGAACTACCGCTGCCCGCCGACGGTCGTCGCCCGGGCCGTCCGCCTCGTCGAGCACAACCGCGAGCGGTTCGCGAAGGTGATCCGAGCCGGCCCGGCGGCATCGGGGCCGATCGTGCTCGCGCCGGACTCGTCAGACGAGACCGTTCGCATCGGGCGGGTGTTCGAGAGCTGGCCGGCGGACGACTGCGCTCGCGGGCGATCCTCGCCCGGACCAACCGCGAGCTCCTGCCGGCGATCTCCGTCGCCCTCGACCGGCACATCCCCTTTCGGCCGCCAGCGATCGAGCTCCTCGTGTCGTCACCGCTCGTCGACTCCGTCCTTGCCGAGGCGGAAGGTTCGACCGATCCGGGCCTGCCCGTCCTGGCCCGGCTCGAGGCTGTCCGCGCCAGATGGAGCGCGGCGCCTCCGGCGGAGGGCGACGCGGACCCCGATCCCGATGGCCCCCAGCCGGCCGACATCGCGGCCGCGGTCGTCGCCTGGGCGGTCCCCTACCCCAGCCTGGACGAGCTCCGGGATGCAATCGAGGCCCGCCGAGCGGCGCTGGCGGAGCTCTGCCGTGACGATGCGACCCTCACCCTGGCGACGGCGCACGGCACGAAAGGCCTCGAGTTCGATCACGTCGCGGTCATTGGCCTCGATCTAGGTCGGTTCCCGAGCCGCCGCTCCGTCACCGAGGCCGAGGACCCCGGCCGCGCCCTCGAGGAAGAGCGCCGCCTTGCCTACGTCGCATGGACTCGAGCCCGCCGCTCCCTGACGCTCGTCTACGACCCGCTCGCGCCGTCGGAGTTCCTGCTGGAGGCGTTCAGCCCGGATGAGCTCGGCATCGAGGCGGTCGCGTGATGGTGTCGTCAAGCAGACACGTTCAAAACGAACCAAGCGACCGCGACCGGATGTCTTTTCTGCTACGAACCGTCCGGAGGACTTCCGATGCGCGCCCCATTCACGCGAGTCGCCGCAACGATCGTTGTGGGATTGCTCGTCATTGCCTGTGCTTCGACGGCGAGCCCAGCCCAGCCCACGCCGTCGCAATCCCCTGCCGGGTCGCACGCACCCGGACCGGCATCCGTGCCTCCGGCGACCCCCGGCGCAGCGACGTCGTCGCCGTCCCTTGCGCCCTTGCCGGCGTCCGCCACGCTCCCGGTCCGCCGCTCGCCCGAGACCTTGAGGCGGACGTCCGGATGGCGCCCGGGCCAGGACGGGACCTCCTGGTGTCGATCCCGACGTTGGCGGGATCCGTTCTGGTACTGCTCGATGCCGCTGGGTTGTCGCGCCCGGGTTGGCCGATCGCGATGGACGACTGGTGCACCTTGCTGTTGCCGGTCAATGACGGCTCCGTCCGCTCGTCTGCGACCCGCCTGGCTTTGAGACGCACAGGATGTGCGCGCCTTGGCGATCGGACTGGGCGGTCATTCGCTCGCCGGATGGCCGGTCGCTCTTGGATCAGACCTGCAGTTCGCGGGTCGCATGGTCGGTGACGAGCTGACGCTCGTCGGCGGGCGATATGCCGCCGTCCCAAAGGTCTGGATGCAGGTCGTCGGGCCCGACGGTACGATCCGCCGAGGCGCGGATGCATCGCACGAGTGCTGCTACGGCTGGGCGATGCCCACGACGGGATTGCCTATGGCACCGCGTCCGCTGCCGAACCACCGCATGACAGTCGCATCACCGCGGTGGGTCCTGACGGCGAACTGGCGGGCTGGCCCGTCCAGGTCGAAGGACGCGCATCGGCGCCTGCGATCGGGCTGGACGGACGGATCGTCGTTGCCGTCGGACCAGCGGGGGGCGGCTCCACCGGCGTCCTCGCATTTGACCGCAGCGGCAAGGCCGCCTCGGCTGCCGCCGATGTCCCTATCACCACCGTAAATCCGCTGGGCACGGGGATGTGGATTGCGGCACCGGTTACGTCCCTGAGTCACCGATCGTCAGCGACGACGGCACGATCTTCGTCTACAGCCATCTCGAGAATTCGGTCTTCGCTCTCGAGCCGTCACTGGCGACAAAGCCCGGCTGGCCGTTCGACCCAGCTACGGGGCTCCAGTACCGGTATTACCTGGATCCTCGAACCGAGCTAGTTGCGGGTCGTACGCCAGCCCAGCCGTCGGCCCCGACAGCACGCTGTACATGCCGCTGCAGGCTCGTAACGACACGGTCGGCGGTAGCCTGATCGCCGTCGGCCCGGATGGGCGGGAGCGCGCTGGTTGGCCGGTTGCACTCACGCGTCCGGGCGCGGAGTTCTGGAATGGTCGCCGTCGGATCGGATGGGACTGTCTTTGCACTGGTAATCGAGCCGGAGGCTGGCGAGGCTTACTCGGCGAGCATTCTCGCCATCGCTCCGGACAGCACCGTCCTCTACACGACGACGATCATCGAGCGTGCCGGACGTAGACTTCGGGCATGTCCGCCGTATCCACCGATCGAGCGCGCGGGGAGCCTTTGCTCCGGGGAAGCCTCGTATTCCTCAGGCCCGGCGAGCGCGCAGACATCCCGCTCTTCGTGCGCTGGCTCTCTGACGCCAGGACCGCCGAGCATCTCGCGATCCGCAGTCCCATCGGGCAGGCAATGGAGGAGCGCTGGTTCGAGGACATGCTCGACCACCACGGGCGCGACCGCTGGTTCTTCGTGATCGCCCGACTCGACGACGATCGCCCTGTCGGCTCGATCGACCTCCATATGCTCGACATGACAAACGGCAGCGCCGGCCTTGGGATCCTCATCGGCGATCCCGCCGACACGTCGCGCGGCTATGGCTCGGATGCGATCCGGGCGCTCCTCGGCTTCGGCTTCGGCGAGCTGCGCCTCGAGCGGATCTGGCTGGACGTATACGACGACAACGCCCGCGGCCGGCATGTCTACGAGCGGCTCGGGTTCGTCCAGGAAGCGACGTTCCGGCGGGGCCTCTTCCGCCACGGTCGCTACATCGACGTCCATCGAATGGCGATGCTCCGCGACGAGTGGTCGGCCGCCCAGAACGGCTAGGCGTCGCCCCTCAGCTCCCGCCTGGCGAGGGCCTTCAGGAGCCGATCGACCGATTCGAGGAAGGGCTCGGTCAACTCGGCCGGCAATGCATCCCGAATCGAGTCCTTCGGACCATACGCCGCCCTCGCCCGCATCGCCGCGAGCCGGACATCTCGGAGGTCGCCGTCGCGGAGCCGGTCCGGCAATGGCTGGAGGTAGGCGGCCCATCGGGAGATCCCGCGTTCCTCCGCCATCGCGAGCAGCCGGTCCGCGTGACGGGCCGCGACCAACGCCGCCTCGTCGATGGCCGGAACCTCGTGACGCCAGGGCCCGATCGGCCGCGCCGCCTCAGGCATCCGGACCGGCGATCAGCAGTGGCAGCCGCTTGCGCTCGGAGCCATTGACGAGGATCCGGAACGAGTAGTCGCCGGGCGCGGGGAACGTGATGTTCCACAGGTCGATCGAGAACGTGAGGATGCTGTCGCGACCGTCGTGCGAGCCGCGCGCGGTCAGACTGCCGGTCGCGCCTGCGACCTCGGCCCCGTCCGGGTCGAGGAGGACGAAGCGGATCTCGTGCTCGCGCTCCGTCTCCGGCGCGGTGACGAGCAGGCCCATGACGAGGGCGATGTGTGGGTGGCGGAGCGGGAACGTCCGGCCCCCGATCCGAGCCACGCCGCCGCCGAGGACGTGGAACTTCTGGCCGGGAGGCGCCTCCGCGGCGTCGGCAAGGAAGGCATACTCGATATCGGGCATCGCCCTAATCGTAAACGCCGGCCCTCACCGCCGGATGTCGGCGTCGCCCAGGCCCCCGCCGTCGGATTCTCGTGGGCCGCGTCAGTCCTGGCCGGCGCCTCCGCTCACGACGGCCGCAGCGCGCTTCCGGCTTGGCGTCAACCGGATCGTCTTCTGCGCCGCCGGGCGTCCGCTTCCTGCCCCGTTGCCGCGACCGGAGGCCTCGGCGAACGTCACGTCGGACAGCGGCACGAGCGGCTCGCCGCGCAGGACCCTGGCGAGGTACTCGCCCGTCGCGGATCCGGCCGCGGCCGCGACCTGTTCGGGCGTTCCCTCGGCGATGATCTGCCCCCCGCGGTGACCGCCGTCCGGACCCAGATCGACGATCCAGTCGGCCGTCTTGATGACATCGAGGTTGTGCTCGATGACAAGCACGGTGTTGCCTCCCTCGACGAGCCGATGCAGAACCTCGAGCAGCTTCTCGACGTCGGCGAAGTGAAGGCCGGTCGTCGGCTCGTCCAGGACGTACAGGGTGCGGCCGGTCGCCCGTCGCGACAGCTCCGTCGCGAGCTTGACCCGCTGCGCCTCGCCGCCGGACAGCGTCGTCGCCGGCTGCCCCAGGTGGACGTACCCCAGGCCGACGTCGTTGAGCGTCTGGAGCTTGACCCGGACATTCGGGACCGCCGAGAAGAATTCGAGCGCCTCCGCGATCGTCATCTCGAGGACCTCGGCGATCGACCTGCCCTTGAAGTGGATCTCCAGCGCCTCGCGGTTGTAGCGCTTGCCTTTGCAGACCTCGCATGTGACGTAGACGTCCGGCAGGAACTGCATCTCGATCTTGAGAATCCCGTCGCCCTTGCAGTTCTCGCAGCGCCCGCCCTTGACGTTGAAGCTGAAGCGGCCCGGCGCGTAGCCGCGGACCCGCGATTCCGGGATGCCCGCGAAGATCTCGCGGATCGGGCCAAACAACCCGGTGTAGGTCGCGGGGTTCGAGCGGGGCGTCCGGCCGATCGGGCTCTGGTCGATCTCGACGATCTTGTCGATGTGCTGGGCACCCTCGAGCTTGTCGTGGGCGCCGACGGGTTCGCGTGAGCCGTTGAGCTCGCGTGCCAGTGCCCGGTAGAGGACGTCCGTGACGAGCGTGCTCTTGCCGCTGCCCGACACGCCGCTGACCGCGGTGAACGTCCCGAGCGGCAGGCGCAGGTCGACCTTCCGGAGGTTGTGCTCGCGCGCGCCCCGAACGACCAGTTTCTTGCCGTTGCCCTTCCGCCGCTTGGCGGGGATCGGGACCTGACGCTCGCCGCGGAGATAGGCGCCGGTGATCGATCGAGGCTCCGCGAGGAGGGTCTCCAGCGGCCCGTTGGCGATGATCTCGCCGCCGTGCTCCCCCGCCCCGGGCCCGATATCGACGACCCAGTCGGCCGTCCGGATCGTCTCCTCGTCGTGCTCGACGACGAGCACGGTGTTGCCCAGGTCGCGAAGCCGCGTCAACGTCGCGATCAGCTTGGCGTTGTCGCGCTGGTGGAGCCCGATCGACGGCTCATCGAGGATGTAGAGGACGCCCATCAGCGTCGTCCCGATCTGCGTCGCCAGGCGGATCCGCTGGGCCTCGCCGCCCGACAGCGTCACGCTCGTCCGGTCGAGGGCCAGGTAATCCAGGCCGACGTCGACGAGGAACCCGAGCCGGGCGTTGATCTCCTTGAGCACCTGGTAGGCGATCGTCCGCTCGCGCTCGCTGAGCTTCTTCGGTAGCGCCGCCACCCACGCCAGCGCCTCCGTGATCGACATCACCGAGACTTCCCAGATGTTCTTGCCGTCGACCGTGACGGCGAGGATCTCCGGCTTCAGCCGCCGCCCCTGGCAGACCGGACACGGCCGGGTGACCATGTACTTCTCGAGCTCGGTCTTGATGTACTCGGAGTCCGTCTCGCGATACCGCCGCTCGAGATTCGTGACGACTCCCTCGAACGTCGCCTTGTACGTGTTCTCGCCGCGCTCGTGCTTGTAGCGGACGAGGACCTTCTCCTCCTTCGACGCGTAGAGGAGGTAGTCGATCGCTTCCTTCGGCAGGTCCCGGACCGGTGCCGTGAACGACCAGCCGTGCGCCTTGCAGATCGACTCCAGGATCTTCAGGCGCCAGGAGGCGTCCGTCGGCATCTTGGCCCACGGCACGAGGGCGCCCTTGGCCAGGCTCTTGGAGCGGTCCGGGATGACGAGGTCCGGGTCGATCTCGAGCTTCGTCCCGAGGCCGGTGCAGGCCGGGCAGGCTCCGTGCGGCGAGTTGAACGAGAAGCTCCGGGGCTCGAGTTCGTCGATGGTCGTGCCGTCGTAGGGGCAGGTGTAGCGCTCGCTGTAGCGGCGCTCTTCGAAGTCCGGGGCCTCGTCGCCCGACGGCGTCGACGCCGGCGCGATGAGGACCACGCCCTCGCCGAGACGGAGGGCGGTCTCGATGGAGTCGGCGAGCCGGGAGGCGTCCGGGTCCGGCATCGGAAGCCCGGTCTCGGGGTCGATCGGCCGGCCATCGGCACCGCGAGTCGCGCCCTCCGGCAGCTCGGCGTGGCGGACGACGAACCGATCGACGACGACCTCGATCGAATGGCGCTTGTACTTGTCGAGGGTCGGCGCGTCGGCGAGGTCGTACATCTCGCCGTCGACGCGGACCCGGACGAAGCCCTGCCGCCGGGCACCTTCGAAGACCCGGTCGCCCTCGGTCTTGCGGTCCTTGATCAGCGGCCCGAGGACGAGGAGGCGCGTGCCCTCTGGCAGCGCGAGTACCTGGTCGACGATCTGCTGGACCGACTGCCGCTCGATCTCCCGGCCGCAGGTCGGGCAGTGCGGATGGCCGACTCGGGCAAAGATGAGCCGGAGGTGGTCGTAGATCTCGGTGACCGTCCCGACGGTCGATCGGGGGTTCCGGCTGGCGCCCTTCTGGTCGATCGAGATCGCCGGCGACAGCCCGTCGATCTGGTCGACGTCCGGCTTCTCCATCTGGCCGAGGAACTGCCGGGCATAGGCCGACAGGCTCTCGACGTAGCGGCGCTGGCCCTCTGCGTAGATCGTGTCGAACGCGAGGCTGCTCTTGCCACTGCCGGAGAGCCCGGTGATGACGACGAGCCGGTCGCGGGGGAACGCGACCGTGACGTCCTTGAGGTTGTGTTCGCGGGCACCGCGAACGACGAGCTGATCCTGGGGCATGTCGCCCTAAGTGTACGCGAACCGAACCAAATCGAACAGGCGTTCTTTGTCCCGACGGAGCCCATCAGCTCAGTGGGCAGATCGCCACCCCTCGGCCCCGGTCGGAAGACGCCCGGAGACGACCGCCGCCTATGCTGTCGTCGTCCGTCGCCCGGGGATCGGAGGTTGGCCGCGTGCGCATCCACGTTCGCGATCCGGGCCAGGCGGTAACGCGGCCACGGCGCGACCTGCCGTGGATCCTGACGCTCCTGGCGGTCGGCGGCGCGTTGGCCGTCACCGTCGTCCTGACCGGGACGCGGCTGCTGGTGCCGTCCGAGCAAGTAGTGATCCCGAGCTCGAACTGGGTCTGGACGCGCGACGGGGTGGTCGTCGAGCCGGTCGGTCCAAGCGGCGGAATCCAGCGCGGCGATGTGGTCGTGACGATGAACGGCGTCCCCCTCGAGACGTGGGCCGCCGACGCCTTCAGGCTGCCGTGGGTCGCTCCGGCAGCGCCGCGGGACGCCGCCCCGGACCTGCACGACACGGTTCGCTTCGAGGTCCGCCGCGAAGGAGAGCTGCTGACCATCGATGCCCCGCGCCTGACGCTCCCGCCGAACCGGGCAGGCGGGGCTCCGATCGGGCTCGTCGCCTTCGGGGTCAGCGTGCTGGTCCTGGCGCTGGTGTTCGTTGTCCGGCGGCCGCGGGTGACGGCGCTGCGGCTGCTGCTCGTCGGGGCGGCCGCAAACCTCGCCGACATCGTGGCCTGGGAGCTCGACCTCCAGCCGAGCGATCTCGCTGTCCAGACGCCGTATCTGTTCGCGTTCTGCGCTGCCGCCGTGTTCAATCTCATCTTCTGGTCGTCGATCGCCCACATCCTCACGATCTACCCGGTTCGGAGTGAGCTGGGCGCCCGTAGCCGGTTCCTGATCCCGGCGCTCTACGCTGCGCCGATCGCGGCCCTCGTTCTCGGGCTCGTGGTCGCGCGGCTGGCAGGCGGGACGATCCTCGACTGGATCGGCCGCTGGGCCGCAGTCCAGGCGGCGATCGCCAGCGGGATGATCGTGCTGATCATGGCGGCGACGGTCGCCGGCTACCGGCGGACCCGCGAGCCCCGCCGGCGGCAGGTCCGCTGGATCGCCCTTGCGCTCGGCTTCGCGTCGGTGGCGACGATGGGATTGCTGACGCTTCCGATCGTATTGACCGGCCACCCGCTGGCCGAGCGCAACACAACCGCCCTGCTGGCGCTGCCCGTCCCGATCGCGCTCGTGCTTGCGGTCATCCGCGATCGCCTCTTCCAGATCGATCTGCTCGCACGGAGCCGCGGCCGGATCGTGGCCGCGCGCGAAGAGGAGCGGCGACGGCTGCGGCGCGACCTGCACGACGGGCTCGGGCCGTCGCTCGCGGCCGTCGGGCTGAAAGTCGACCTCGCCCGTGAGCGGGCCGAATCCGATACGGCCGGGCTTGGTCTCCTCCTGGACGAGATCCGGGGCGACATCCGGAGCGTCATCTCGGACGTCCGTCGCCTGGCCCGCGAGCTGCGGCCGCCGACGCTCGATTCCCTCGGTCTAGTTGGGGCGATCGGCCAGCAGGCATCCGCGCTCAGCGGCGGATCCGGGCCGACGATCCGCGTCGAGGTCGACGAGCCGCTGCCCGTACTGCCGGCGGCCGTCGAGGTGGTCGCCTATCGGATCGCGATCGAGGCGATGACGAACGCCATCCGCCATGCCGAGGCAACCTCGTGCGTTGTCCGGCTCACGGTCGACCGTGACGGGCTCGTGGTCGAGGTCACCGATGATGGCCTCGGGATCGACCCCGAGGCACCGGCCGGTGTGGGCCTGCATTCGATCGACGAGCGCGCCGCCGAGGTCGGCGGCGAGGTCGATGTGGACACGCGTCGCGGCGGCGGCACGATCGTCCGCGCGAGGCTCCCGCTGACGGACGATGATACGGGCGACCGACCGACGGAGGACCCATGACCGACCGCATCCGCGTCCTCATCGCGGACGACCACCCGGTGTTTCGGGACGGCCTGCGCGCGCTCGTCGAGACCGCATCGGATCTCGAGCTCGTCGGCGAGGCAACGACGGGCACGGAGGCGGTCGACCTCGCGACGAGCGGGCGGCCCGCGGTCGTCCTCATGGACCTGCGGATGCCGGAGCTGTCGGGGATCGAGGCGACCCGGCGGATCCTCGAAGCCGACCCGACGGTCGGCATCCTCATCGTGACGATGTCCGAGGACGACGAGTCGCTGTTCGCGGCGATGCGGGCCGGGGCGCGCGGCTACATCCCGAAGGACGCCGAGCGCGCGGAGATCCTTTCGGCGATCCGCGCGGCGGCGGTCGGCGAGGCCGTGTTCGGGGCGTCGATCGCGCGGCGGGTCAGCGAGTTCTTCGCCGCGCCTCGCTCCCCCGCCGCGGAGCCGTTCCCCGATCTCACGGAGCGCGAGAACGAGATCCTCGAGCTGATCGCCCAGGGCCGATCGAACGGCGATATCGCCGGACGTCTCGGGATCACGTCCAAGACCGTCCGCAACCACGTCGCGAACGTCTTCAACAAGCTGCAGGTCGCGGATCGCGGCCAGGCGATCGTACGGGCGCGCGAGGCGGGGCTCGGGCGCGACAGCTCGACGAGCTGACGGCCCGCGCCCACCGCACAGCAGGGCCCGCTGACGCCGCCGCCGGGCGGCCCATTGCCCGACCGTTCGCCCGACCACTCGGGACAGCGGCCTCATGTGCTCGGGACACCGGGCGACGGATACCTCTCGAAGACGGCCAAGCGGCCGCAAGTCTCGAGGGGATCCGATGGACGCACAGACGCAGCCAGTCGACAGCGACGTCACGGCGGTCTTCCTTGCCAACCAGCCGTCGCTCGAGCGGTATGCCCGTTCGCTGACCCGCGACCAGGACGAGGCGGCGGACGTCTGCCAGGAAGTCTTCATCCGATTGCTGGTCATCGCCCGCGACGGGCGCATGCCCGATCTTCCGGGGGCCTGGATGCACCGGGTCGCGCACAACATTGTCGTCAGCTCGGCGCGCCGGAAGAACACGAGAGAGCGGACGCTCGAGCGGCTCTCAGAGGACGATCACCTCCCGTCAACGGAGGACGCGGTCATCGGTCGCGAACGGGACGAATTCGTCCGGCAGGCCCTGACCGGCGTTCGACCGATCGAGCGCGAGGCGATGGTCCTCGCGGCCCAGGGTTACCGAGCGGGCGAGATCGGCGCCCGGCTGGGTCGATCCGAACTGGCCACCCGAACGCTTCTGTGCCGCTCGCGCGGCCGCCTCCGAATGCAGATGCTCGCCTTCGACCCGGCGTGAGCGCATGCGCCGTTCGTCAGGACGTGACCCGATGGACCTCGAGCAGGTTCGGTCCGCTGCCGGCGGCGGCCGTCGACGCCACGAGGACGACGGCGGCACCGGCCGGCACCGACCTCGACTCGCTCAGGAGCCAGGCCATGAGCCCCAGCCGGTCGGCTGTGCCCGTCTCCGCGACGCACGTCCGCCCGACAACGCCGTGGATCAGCGCTAGCTTCGCGACCACGGACGGGTCGGGCGAAAAGGCAAAGATCGGCACCCGAGGTCGCAGCGACGAGAGAATCCGGGCCGTCGAGCCGGTTCGCGTATAGCAGGCGATCCCGACGATCTCGTCCTCGGCCGCGGCCAGCGCGACTGCGGCATAGGCCAGAGCGCCCGCATCCGTCTCGCCCGAGGGCGCAGCGCCGGCGGCGAGATGCTCGCTGCCGCGCTCCTCGCACAGCCGGCAGATCCTGACGGCCGCCTCCGCGGCGAGGATCGGATAGGCGCCGATCGCCGTCTCTCCGGACAGCATGATCGCGTCCGCGCCGTCGAAGACCGCATTGGCGACGTCGCTGGCTTCCGCCCGCGTCGGGCGCGGCGAGGCCAGCATGGATTCGAGCATCTGCGTTGCAACGATCGACGGCACGCCCCGGTCGAGGGCGCGTCGGACGAGCTGCTTCTGGATGATCGGCACCTCTTCGTACGGCAGCTCGACGCCCATGTCGCCGCGGGCGATCATCACCGCATCGGCCGCGGCGAGGATCCGGTCGAAGTCGTCCACCGCCGCGCGCGTCTCGATCTTGGCGACGATCATTGGCCCGTCCGGTCCCAGCAGCTCGCGGAGGGTGTGGATATCCTCGGCGCGCCGGACGAACGACTGGGCGATCAGGTCTGCCTCGAGAGCCAGCGCCCGCGGCACGTCGGCCCGGTCCTTTGCGGTCAATGCCGACGTCGTCAGGCGCTCTGACGGGATGCTCACCCCGGCCCGCGATCGGACGGTTCCGCCGCGGATGACCTCGGTGTCGACAACGCCGTCGTCGGTCGCCGTCACCCGCAGCTCCGCGGCGCCGTCGGCAAGCAGGACCCGATCGCCCGCCCGGACATCGTCGGCGATGCGCCGGTAGCTCACGGTCGCTCCGTCGACGCCGCCCGGTTTGCCGCGGCCGCGGGCGGCAAGCCTGAAGGGACGCCCGGCGCTGAGAACCACGGCGCCGCCGCTCAGCTCGCCGAGACGGATCTTCGGGCCGGCGAGATCGGCGAGGATGGCGACTGGCTGACCGGCCGCGGCAGCGGACGTCCGGACCGCCCGGCCGCGGCGGCGCGTGACGCCGGCGAGCCGTGGGAGAAGTTCAGCCGGGCGACGTCCATGCCGGCCGCCACGAGCTCATCAGTCCGATTCTGTGTCGCGGGGCCGATCGTGCAGACGAGCTTCGTCCGGGACGGCGCGCTGGGCGAGCGCGCCGAGATCCGATCCACGAAGCGACTACCGTCGGTTGGTATCAGCCCGGGATCAGCTGCAGAGCAGCCACTTGCCGCCTTCCTGGACCATCGTCACGTCCTCGTCGATCGCCTGTCGTCTGGCTGAGCTGCGAACCCATGGCGCCGATCGCCGCGTCGATCATGGCATCGTCGACCGGCTGCCCCTGGGCCTCCATCACTCTCTTGAGGATTTCGCGCATCTTCGTCGGGTCGACGGTGACGGTCATCGAGCCGGAGAGATGAACGACCGCGCTGTCGCCCGACCTGCTCTTCTCCTCGGTCTTGACGTCCTTGAACTCGAGCTTCACGGCGTTGAAGACCTCGTTCGGGTCCATGCCGAGGGCCGTCAGTGACCCGACGCTCTCGCCACCGAAGAGGTTGGCGACGTCGCCCTGCTTAGCCGCACAGGCATACTCGGCGATCTTGCCGAGCCCACCCGACTGGATCCCATCCAGTGCCGTCTTGGCGCCCGCCGCTGGATCGGATTGGTTCGCGATACCTCCGCCGCACCCCACCACGCCGAGCAACAGCACGGCGGCGACAACCACCGACCGGAGAAACCTGGATTGCATCGCACCCTCCATTAGCGCATCGGACCGTGAGACTCAACGCCGGCGGCGGCCCGTTCGTGTTCCGGTCCGGCGGCGGACGTTCGGAGTGACGGTCCGGTCCCACGTCGGCCGATCGAGCCAGCGGGCCTGCCAGCCCGGATCGTCGTCGTGCTCGTCGCGGATGCCGGGCAGCCAGTCGGCGGCGGTATTCTCGTCGATCGCCGGGACACCGTCGAGGTTGTCTGCGGGCTCTTCATCGGCCGGCAGAACGGTGACGCTCGTGACCTCGAAGGCGGGGCCGGTCGGCTCCTGCGAGCGGCGGCCGCGCCCATCGTTGCCCGGGCCGGCGACGCGCGCGGCGAGCTCGGCTGCCTTCGCGACGACCAGCGACTGGTCCTGCTCGAGGACCCGCAGCCGGATCTGCTGGATCTCGTCGCGGAGCGCGGCGGCCCGCTCGAACTCGAGCTGCTTGGCCGCGGCCTTCATCTCGGCCTCCATCCGGGCGACGAGCTTCTCGATCGCCTTGGTGTTCTCGAGGGTCAGGGCGCGACCAGTCAGGTCGTCTCGCTCCGAGGTGTAGACGACCGTTCGTTCGGCGACGGCGCGGAGACGCTCGTTGATGTCGTGGATGCCCTTGACGATCGTCGTGGGCTCGATCCCGCGCTCCAGGTTGTAGGCCTCCTGGACCGATCGGCGGCGATCCGTCTCCTCGATCGCGGCTGCCATCGATTCCGTCACGCGGTCGGCGTACATGACGACCTTGCCGCCGATGTTCCGTGCCGCGCGCCCGATCATCTGGATGAGCGACCAGGAGCTCCGCAGGAACCCCTCCTTGTCGGCGTCGAGGATCGCGACCAGCGTCACCTCCGGCAGGTCGATCCCCTCGCGGAGGAGGTTGATGCCGACGAGCACGTCGAACACCCCGAGGCGGAGGTCGCGGAGGATCGCGACCCGCTCGAGGGTGTCGACCTCGCTGTGGAGGTACTGGACCTTGATGCCGAGCTCGCGGAGGTAGTCGGCGAGGTCCTCGGCCATCTTCTTCGTCAGGGTCGTGATGAGGGCGCGCTCGCCGCGCTCGACCCGCAGCCTGATCTCCTCGAGCAGGTCGTCGATCTGGCCGTCGGTCGGGCGGACCTCGATCGTCGGGTCGACGACGCCGGTCGGCCGGATCAGCTGCTGGACGACCTGCTCGCTCCGCTCGAGCTCGTAGGGGCCGGGCGTCGCGCTCATGTAGACGACCTGGTTGAGGTGACCCTCGAATTCCTCGAACGTCAGCGGCCGGTTGTCGAGCGCGGACGGCAGGCGGAACCCGAAGTCGACGAGGATCTCCTTGCGCGTCCGGTCGTTCTTGTACATCCCGACGACCTGCGGGATCGACATGTGCGATTCGTCGACGACGAGCAGCCAGTCCGGCGGGAAGTAGTCGAGGAGCGTCCACGGCCGGGAGCCCGGCTCGCGCTGCGAGAGGTGCCGCGAGTAGTTCTCGATCCCGGTGCAGAACCCGAGCTCCCGCATCATCTCGAGGTCGAACGTCGTCCGCTGCCGCAGGCGAGCGGCCTCCAGCACGCGGCCCTCCGCCTCGAGGCCGCCGACCCGCTCCTCCATCTCGGCCTCGATCGCGACGATCGCGAGCTTCATCTTGTCGGCCGGGGTGACGTAGTGGCTGGCCGGATAGATGTTGACCTCGTTGCGCTCGGCCAGCAGCTCGCCCGTCAGCGGGTCCAGCTCCGTGATCCGCTCGACCTCGTCGCCGAAGAACTCCACCCGGACCATGTGCTCTTCCGACGCGGGCTGGAACTCGAGGGTGTCGCCGCGGACCCGGAACTTGGCCCGCGTGAGGGCCTGGTCGTTCCGCTGGTACTGGAGATCGACCAGGTGGCGTAAGACCGAGTCACGGCGGTACTGCCCGCCCTTTCGGAGGCGCAGCACGGTCGCCCCGTAGTCGACCGGCGCCCCCAGGCCGTAGATGCACGAGACCGAGGCGACGATGATCACGTCGCGGCGCTCGAACAGCGCATGCGTGGCCGCGTGGCGCAGCCGATCGATCTCGTCGTTCCGGCTCGAGTCCTTCTCGATGTAGGTGTCGCTCCGGGGCAGGTACGCCTCCGGCTGGTAGTAGTCGAAGTAGCTGACGAAGTACTCGACCGCGTTGTCGGGGAAGAACTCGCGGAACTCGGCGTAGAGCTGGGCGGCGAGCGTCTTGTTGTGGGCGAGGACGAGCGTCGGCCGGTTGATCCGTTCGATCGTCCACGCCAGCGTCGCCGTCTTGCCCGTGCCTGTCGCCCCGAGGAGGGTCTGGTGGCGGGCGCCGCGCTTGAGGCCCTCGGTGAGCTTGTCGATCGCCTCCGGCTGGTCGCCGGTCGGCTGGAATGGGGCGACGAACTTGAAGTCAGGCATGGGGTCCCAAGAATAGCACGACGCGGCCGATAACGAACGGGTGTTCGGTAGCCGGCGGCGCCGCGAGGACCCTCGTTACGTACGGCAGAGGGGTACGAACGGTGGGACCAACGACTCATACCAGACGGCGACCCCGCAACGGACACTCAAGGCAATTCGGGGGACGCATATCTGGAGGTCGCACGCCGTCGGTGCGCGCAAGAACATTCAGCCGCAATACGGACCGACGTCCGTGCACCTCGGGCGAGTCCGGTCAGAGCCTGGTCGAGTTCTCGCTCGTCCTCATGCCGCTGTTCTTCATCCTGCTCGGAATCATCCAGTTCGGCTTCATCTTCAACACCTACGTGACGATGACCAACGCCGCCCGGGACGCCGGCAGGCTCGGGACGGTCTACGTCTACGACCGGACGCTGACGAAGGCCCAGAACGACCTCGCCCGAAACGAGTCGATCAAGACCGCCGTGCTCAACTCCATGAACATGCTGGCCAAGACCACGCCGCACTTTTCGACCAGCGGTACCTGGTCACAGAGCGGCCAGACGTTCACCAACGGCGATCTCGTGATCACCTATGTGCTGCCTTCGGGCGTGACGTCAAGTGACCCGCGAACGGGGCAGGAACTCACGGTCAAGGCCGTGTACCACCAGGATCTCGTGATTCCCGCTCGTTTCGACGTTCCTGCCGCAGGACGCGGGCGGTCGGTTGCGCCTGACCGGCGAAGTCACGATGGTCCTCAACTGATGTTCGCGCTGCACGGAGCCGCGCGGGCATGGACCGGGCGCGAGCGAGCGCGGGCAGGTGCTCGTGATCTTCGCCCTTGCGATCACCGGCCTGTTCGCGGCGGCCGGCCTCGCGTTCGATGTCGGTCGGTTCTACAGCGAGCGGCGCTTCCTCCAGAACTCAGCAGACGCCGCAGCGCTGGCGGCCGGCAACGCCCTGATCCGCGGCGAAACGGTGGCCCAGGCCGACGCCCGGGCGCGCGAGGTGCTGACCGCGAACTTCGCCCACTCCCCATCTGGAGTCGTGCCGACCCTGCCACCCGTAACGCCCGTCTACGAGGCCGGTCATGCGGGCGACCCGGACTTCCTGGTCAACGGCATTCTCATCTCGGGTAGCGAGATCAGGGTGGCCGTCCAGAACCCGGTCGGCTACACGTTCGGGCGGATCGTCGGCCTCGACCGGAACACGATCGGCGGCCAGGCCAGGGTCAGCGACGAACGGCAACATCCTGCCGATCGCGGTCCGCCGCTTCGTCCACCTCACCGGCCCGAACGCCGGGGCCACCAGCCCGTGCCCAGAGAACCAGACACAGTTCATGGACTTCTTCGCGACGGGCCACACATCGTGCCTCGGCAGCGAGACGAATACCGCCCTCCGGACGGCGCCCAGCGCCGGCAACGCCTTCGATCCGATCAATCCCGGCAGCGATCCGACCAATCACGGCCCGGTCGTCGCGATCCTCGGCAATGGTGCCCAGCCGAATGACGGCTCGGACTTCCGCGGCTTCATCGCCCTCGACATCCGCAACTTCCAGGCGGCCGGAACCCAGCTCTACTACAACGGCGTGACGAGCTCGACTGGTGCCAACACGCTCAAGGCCATGGAGGCGAACTGGGTCACGATCGGCGGTTATCCGGGGCCGATGTTCCCGGTGGCCATCTCGCCGCCAGATCCGAACGACCAGGTCGCGGCGATGAGCGGCAACTCGACGGGCATCGTGATCGACGAGATGATCGACCGCTACAGCCTCGGCGACGAGATCCTCATCGCGGTCTATCCGGGCAGCGTCATGGCGATCCCGGACTTCACGCTCTCGCCGCCAGGAACAATCGCGCTGCCGATAACGGGCCTGACCGCTAACGCGGGCTCGATCAAGGTCGGCAAGAACCAGTCGTTCACCGGCGTCGTCGACCTGTCGACGCTTGCCGACGCGCTCGATCCCCAGAATCCGATGGTCACCGGGAAGCTCGTCGGGGCCGACCCGATCACCTATTCGCCCGATCCCGTCACGCCATCGCTGGGCTCCGGCACGACGGTGACGCTCTCGAACATGACGACGCTGAACGCCGTGCCCGGGATCTACACGCTCTGGATCCAGGGTCAGGCCGGCAGCCCGTATCTCACGACGAAGTGGACGCCGGCGGCCGATCAAGGTCGGAACGGTCAATCGCGATTTCAGCATCACCTCCAACTCCACGATCGAGGTCGCGCCCGCCGTCGGCAACACCGTCACCTTCGCGCTCAAGGTGAAGCGCGAGGGTTCCGCCTTCAACGGCACGAACGTCAATCTGTCCCTCGACGGCCCGCTCCCCACCGGTATTGGCACGGTGACGTTCAGTCCAAGCAACGTCACGCCGGCGAATGGCAACGGCAACCCCTCGACGCTGACCATCAACACGGGAACGATGTCCCCGGGGCGGCACCGGATCGTCGTGCGGGCGACCGGCGTCAACGGCGACACGCCAGAAGGTCACTCACCTGACTCAGCTGTTTGTCGACGTCGCGACCGGTGGCGGCAGCAATGACAACTACATCGACATCGTTGGCTTCGCAGTGATGCGGATCGCGGCGATCGACTCGAACACCATCAGTGCCTACGCCATCACCCCCGTCATCGCAGACATGAACGATCCCCAGTTGCGCCGCGGTCAGGTGGCGCGGTTGGTGCCCTGGAACTAGCCGGGCGGGCACGGCACACCGATTTTCCGGGCGGCGCGACATCGTGCGCGGCGACCCGGACCTGGGAGGCCTTCACCAATGGAAATGGAATACAGAGACCCGTCACGGCGCGGCAAGTTCATCGTCATCCTGGGCGTTGTCCTGGCCCTGGCCGCCGGCGGCGCGGCGTTCTTCCTGATCAACCAGGCACAGCAGCAAGCAGGACAGAGCGGCCTCAAGACGGTCAACGTGGTCGTCGCCGCGCGACCGATCCCCGCTCGCAAGCCCGTCGAGGCCGACGATCTGACCGTCCGCCAGGTGCCGCTTGACCCGACGAATTCCGACGCAATCATCGTCAAGCAGCCCGATCAAGTCATCGGACGGGTCCTTGCCGTCTCCGTGCTCCAGGACCAGATGATCACCACGAACATGCTGGCGTCGACGGCGACCGGTGGGCAGTTCTCGATCCTCGAGCCTGGCGAGACCGTCGGCCCTGACTCCGAGGCGTGGCGGGCGGTATCGCTGACGGTGCCCGACGACCGTGCCGTCGGCGGGTTGCTCCAGCCCGGCATGACCGTCGATGTGTTCACGAGCGCCACGGTCAATGTGCCCCAGGACCTCATCGCCGCTGGCAAGTTCTACACGGACAAGTCGACCAAGATCACGTACCAGAACATGGTGATTCTCGCCCGCGCCGGGACGTTCTACGTGGTCAAGGCCACCCTCGGAATTGCCGAGGAGATCTCGCATCTCCAGGCCTCGGGTAACGCGACGTTCAGTTTCGCGATGCGCCCGGAGACCGACATCCGGCTGATCGACGCCTCGGCGCTGGGCGAGACGACGAACCTGCTGATCTCGAAGTACGGACTGCCGGTCCCGGAGAACTTTCCACCGAGCCGCGGCCCGATCCCGACGCCGCAGCCGACGCCTACGCCCGCGGCGACACCCACGCCTGGTCCGTCCGGCTCGCCCGCACCAAGCGCCGCCCCCTGATCTGCTGACCCGGCACGCCGGGCAGCCCGCGCCGCTCCGTCGCCTATTCCTGCGCCGCTGACCCGGCGCGCCTCCCCGGCCACCCGGCTCGTTCGCGCGCCGGGTGGCCGCTTGTCAGGGAGTGAGGCCGAGATCGGCCCACGCCGCTATGACGGCTTGCCGGGTGGTCTCGAGATCGCCCGACGTGTCGATGACGCGTGACGCGACGTCGCGCAGCGCGCCGGACGAGGTCGTCCCTGGGCCGCAATCCGCTGATCCGCGTCGGCCGGGCGCCTGTCCCGCCGGAGGAGCCGCTCGCGCTGGACCGCCGGGTCGCACGTCACCAGCCAGACCTCGTCGCAGGACTCCGCCAGTCCGCCTTCCACGAGCTTGATCGCCTCGATCACGGTCGCCGTCGACCCCGGCCTCTTCGTTCGCCAGCGAGGGCCGACCGATCCAGGCGCGGACTGCCGGATGGACGATCGCCTCGAGGTCGCGGAGGGCCGCCGGATCAGCAGAAGACGAGCCGGCCCAGCGCCGCGCGGTCGAGCGACCCGTCCGGCCGACCGGTAGGCTTCGCCGAAGCGCTCGATCACGGCCTCGAGCGTCGGCTCACCGGGCGCCGTGACCTCGCGGGCGACGGCGTCGGCATCGATCACGAACGCGCCGAGCTCCTCGAGCCAGCCGGCGACCGTCGACTTGCCGCAGCCGATCGGGCCGGTGATGCCGATGCGCACGGTCACGGCGCTCGTTCCTCCAGCTCGAGCCAGGCGTTCTCGGCGTTCGCCAGGGCCTGGTCGACGTCGACGAGCTCGCTGGAGATGCGCCGCAGCTCGACGAAGTTCGAGGCCACGGCTCGGATCGGCCATGGCGAGCTCGAGATGGCTCTTGCGCAGCCCGAGCCGGCTGAGGTCCGCGTCGACGACGGCCTTCTGGCGCCGGTACGCGTCCTTGGACAGCTTGTCCCGCCTCGCTCGTCGTGTCGCCGGTGGTCGCGTCGCTGCCGTCGCGCCGACCGCAGCACCAATCGGCGGCGCCAACGTCGGCGCCGACGACCGCCCGTCCGCCCAGCCCGCTCGCCGCCGGCGGACGAGCAGCGGCCTCGGCGACCGTCCAGCCAGCCGCCACCGCGGCCCGCCACTCCCGATAGCCGCCGTCGAACGCGGCGGCGAGCCCGCCGTCGACGACCCACAGCTTCGTGCAGATCGTCTCGAGCAGGCGGCGATCGTGGCTGACCGACGAGCAGCGTCGCCGGCGACTCCGTCATGAACGCCTCGATTGCCTCGCGGGCGGGAATGTCGAGGTGGTTCGTCGGCTCGTCGAGCAGGAGCAGGTTCGACGGCATGATCCCGAGGAGCGCCAGCTCGAGCCGCGACCGCTCGCCACCCGACAGCGATCGGACCTCCTTGAACGCGTCGTCGCCGCGGAACAGGAACCGGGCCAGGTAGCCGCGCGCCTCGCCGGCCGTGATCGGGATCGCCTCGAGGAGCGCGTCGATGACGGTCGCGCCGGGGATGGCCGCGCCGCGAAGCTGCGCCAGGTACCCGATCTGGACCGCGTTGCCGAACGACAGCCGCCCGTCGATCGGCGGCAGGTCGCCCGCGATCGTCCGGAGGAGCGTCGTCTTGCCCGCTCCGTTCGGCCCCACGATCCCGATCCGGTCGCCGCGCTGGGCGGCGAGGAACGGGGCGCGGGCGACTCGCTTGGCTTCGGTGGCCGGCGAGCCGTCGGCGGTGACGCGCCCCGCGCCCGGGCAGGTAGCCCACGACGAGGTCCTCGATCCGGACGACGACCTCGCCGGAGCGGGCCGGACCGCCGCCGGCGAGCGCGGCCCCCGGCAGCCGCAGCTTCCGCGAGCTCTTCGGCGCCTCGACGCGCTCGGCCTGGAGCCGCTCGAGGCGCGCCTCGTGCTCGTGCATCTTGCTGAACTTGCGGTGCGAGCGATAGCGCTGGACGAGCTCCTTCTCGCGCTCGATCGAGCCGGCCTGGCCGCTCGGCATCCTTGGCCGCCCGCGCGTCGCGCTCGAGGCGCTGGCGGTGATAGGCGCTGTAGTCGCCGCGGAAGACCGTCAGGCGACGATCGCGAAGCTCCCAGATCCGGGTGACGGTCGCGTCGAGGAATGCCCGGTCGTGCGAAGCGACCAGGAGCGAGCCGCGACGCCGGCGGAGGTGCTCCTCGATCCACTCGAGGGCGGCGATGTCGAGGTGGTTGGTCGGCTCGTCGAGGAGCAGGAGGTCGGGATCGGCGATCACGAGTCGGGCCAGGGCGGCGCGGGTCTGTTCCCCGCCGGACAGCGCGGTCGGCGGCTTAGCCCACTCATCCCGGCTGAACCCGAGGCCCGACAACGCCTCGTCGACGCGCTGATCGAGCGTGTAGCCGCCGAGGATCTCGAACTCGTGCTGGAGATGGGCGTAGGCGGGCTCCTCGACGCGGTGGTCGCGCTCGAAGTCGGCGAGCGACTCGGCCATCCGGTCGAGGTGCGAGGCGCCCTGGCGGACCGCGGCCCGAAGGTCCGGCGCGGCCATGAACTCGTCGTCGAAATGCGACTCCTGGGCAAGCAGCCCGAGCGTCAGCCCGCGCTTCCGATGGACCTCGCCGGCGTCGGGTTCGTCGCGGCCGGCGGCCAGCCGCATCAGCGTCGTCTTGCCGGCCCCGTTCGGTCCGACGAGGCCGATCCGATCGCCGACCGCGATCGAGGCGGTGATCGAGTCGAGGATGACGAACGTCCCGACCTCGCGATGGACGCCGGTCAGCCGGAGGATGGACACCGCTAGCCCCCGGCCGAGGCGCGCGCGGCGGCGCGGCGTGTCGCGGCGGCCTTGCGGGTCCGTTCCGCCCGGCGTGAGCCCGACGCTCCCCTCCCCGCCCGGGAGTTCGGTCCAGCGCCGGCCGCGTCGGTCCGGGCGTGGCCGTCGACGCGGAGAATCGTCCTGGCGGCCGCCCGGTCGGCGGCCGAGAGTCGCTGGCACCACGAGCAGAAGTGGGTCGCCCGGCCACCGACAACGATCCGTCGAATCGGCCGTCCACACCGGAAGCACGGCTCGCCGGCCCGCTGGTAGACGCGCAGGTGGTCCTGCATCTCGCCGTCGCCGTCGGGCGCCGTGTAGTCGTCGATCGACGAGCCGCGCCGGATCACGGCCTCGGCGAGGATCCGCCGGAGCTCCAGCCAGAGGCGGCGCTCGTCGGCGGGCCGCAGCGTCCTCGCCGTCCGGAGGGGATGGAGGCGGGCGGCCCAGAGCGCCTCGTCGGCGTAGATGTTGCCGACGCCGGCGATGAACGACTGGTCGAGGAGCAGCGGCTTGAGGCGGCCCTTCCGGCCGCGGATCCGGCGCCGAAATGCTGCCACGGTGAACGAATCCGCCAGCGGCTCCGGGCCTGTCTGCGCGAAGGGATCGTCGTCCGCAGCGACGTACAGCCCCACTCGACCGAACTTGCGGATGTCGCGGAATCGGATCTCGCGGCCGTCTTCGAGCTCGAGCACGAGCCGGACGTAGGGGTCGTCCGGAGCGCCCTGGCGCACGACGAACAGCTGGCCGGTCATCTTGAGGTGGATCGTCAGGAAGGCGTCGCCGTCGAGCGACACGACGACCTGCTTGCCGCGCCGCGACACGCCCTCGATCCGGCGACCCGCGACGCCCGTCGCGAACTCTTCCGGCGTGCTCCCACGGAGCGTGCGCGCCCAGAGCGTCGTCGCGTCGACGATCGTGGCGCCGGTGATGAGCGGGCGGAGGTCGCGGGCGACCGTCTCGACCTCGGGGAGCTCCGGCACTGGCCGACGCCTACCCGGCCAGCGGGGCGATCGGCGCCTCGAGGGGCAGCTCGTCGGCCTCGGCGGCGATTTCATCGGCCCGGGTGAGCGGCGTCATCGACTCCCAGTCGTCGCCGACTTTGACGTCGACGATCAGCGGCACCGACAGCGGCAAGGCCCCCTCCATCGTCTCCCGAACGAGGGCAGCGAGTTCGTCGACCTCGTCGCGCGGGACCTCGAACAGCAGCTCGTCGTGGACCGACAGAAGGAGCCGCGCGCGCATGCCGGCCGCGGCCAGGCGCTCGGCGACCCGGTTCATCGCGATCTTCTGGATGTCGGCCGCGGTGCCCTGGATCGGCATGTTGATCGCCATCCGCTCGCCGGCGCCGCGAAGGGCCGGGTTCGATGCCCGCAGCTCCGGGATCTGGCGCTTGCGCCCGAGGAGAGTCTCGACGAACCCCTGGGCCTTCGCCTGCTCCTTGATCGCCATCATGTAGTAGCTGATGCCGGAGTACGCCGCGAAGTAGCTGTTGATGAACTCCTGGGCGTCCTTGCGCGGGATGTTCGCCCGCGACGCCAGGCCGAAGTCGCTCATCCCGTAGGCCAGGCCGAAGTTCACCATCTTGGCCATCGACCGTTCGCCATGGGTGATCTCCTCGGGCGCCTTGTGGAGGACCCGGGCGGCCGTCTCACGGTGGATGTCGGCTCCCCGGGCGAAGGCGTCCTTGAGGTGCTCGTCGCCCGAGACGTGGGCGAGGATCCGGAGCTCGATCTGGCTGTAGTCGGCGGCAAGGAGCGTCAGGTCTGGCGCCCCTGCGACGAACGCCCGGCGGATCCGTCGCCCGAGCGGAGTCCGGATCGGGATGTTCTGGAGGTTCGGGTCCGACGAGGAGAGGCGGCCGGTGGAGGCAACCGCCTGGTGGAAGGTCGTGTGGAGGCGGCCATCGGCGGCGATGAGGCTCGGCAGGGCCTCGACGTAGGTCGACCGCAGCTTCGTGTAGATCCGCCACTCGAGCAGCTTGTCGATCATCGGATGGGCCGGCCGGAGGTCCTCGAGGACAGACGCGTCGGTCGAGTAGCCGGTCTTCGTCCGCTTGCCTTTCGGCAGGTTCAGCTCGAAGAACAGGATCTGCTCGAGCTGCTTGGGGCTGCCGAGGTTGAACTCGTGGCCGACGTCGACGTAGATCTCCCCTTCAAGCCGCGAGATCTCCGCACCGAACTCGCGATCGAGAACGGCGAGCGCCTCGAGGTCGACGGCGACCCCGACTGACCTCCATCCGGGCGAGGACCGGAATCAGGGGCAGCTCCACCTCCCGCAGCAGCCGGTCAAGCCCGACGTCGGCGAGCCGTCGCTCGAGCGGTTCGCGAACGGCGATCGCCGACAGGGCCTCGAGACCGGCCTGGGCCGTCGCCGGCAGGTCCGTCGTCGGGGGCAGGATCTGGTCGAGGTTCTCGGCAACGACGTCGGCGATCGTCTGGCTGCGCAGCGCGGCGTTCAGGACATAGGCCGCGATCTGGGTGTCGAAGGCGACCGGCGGCGGCGACCCGTGTTCGTCGTCCGCGAAGGAGGCGACGAGCATCTGCTTCACCTCGTGCCCGACCAGCGGGGTGGCGAGTCGCTCGAGAAGTTGGCGCAAGGCGTCCGCTGCGGCCTGACCATCGGCCGCGACGACGCGTCCATCCGCTCCGGCGACGGCCAGGGCCAGCGGCGTGCCCCGACGCGGACGGTGGTCATCCGCGAGGAGCGCGACGCCAACGGCCGGCTGCGCCGCCAGCCAGGGTTCCAGGTCGCCGATCTCCTCGGCGCCGCGGACCTCGATCCGGCCGGGGTCGACGATGGCCGCCGCGAGCGCCGACGGCAGATCGTCGGGGACCACGGTCCTGTCCGAATCGTCCCCGTTCCGTGATGCCTCATCCGCCCCGACCGGACCCTGGCGGCCACCGACGGCATTGAAGTCGAGCCGCAGTTGCAACTCTCCGCTCTCCGGCCTTGTGCCTGAGCGGGAGGGTCCCCAGCCTTCCGGCCGGCCGGCCACGCGGGCCGCCGGGACGTAACCGCTCTCGGCAACGGATCGGAGGCTTTCCGTTCGCTCCTCCGCAGACTCGCCGGCCATCGGTGGCAAACGCTCGATGAGGGTCCGGAACTCGTACTCGCGGAACAGGCGGACGACCGTGTCGCGGTCGTAGTCGCCTAGACGTGCGGCCTCCAAGTCGATCTGGATCGGCAGGTCCCGAACGATCGTCGAAAGGTCCTTGCCGACGAACACCTGCTCGCGGTATTCGGCGAGCTTGTCGCGCAGCTTCTCGGGCTTGACCTCGTCGAGGCGCTCGTACAGGGAGTCGAGCGTTTCGAACTCGCGAATGAGCTTTGCCGCGGTCTTCTCCCCCACTCCCGGGACACCCGGGATGTTGTCGGTTGGATCGCCCTTGAGCGCCTTGTAGTCGATCATCTGGTCCGGCCGAAGGCCATATCGCTCGTCGATCTTGGCCACGTCGTACATGACGGTGTTCTCGACGCCGGACCGGGTCGTCATCAGGCGGACTCGCGGCGTGACGAGCTGGAGCATGTCCAGGTCAACGGTCACGATCGTCGTCTCGAGATCGTCGCGCGCGTCGAGCTGCTGGGTGATCGTCCCGATGACGTCGTCGGCCTCGTAGCCGGCCATCTCGTAGATCGGAATGCGGAGTGCCTTGACGACCTCGCGAACCTTCGGGAACTGGTCGCGGAGGTCGTCCGGCATCTTTGTCCGGGTCGCCTTGTAGTCCGCGTACTGCTCGTGCCTGAACGTCGGCCCGGGTAGGTCGAACGACACGGCGAGGTAGTCAGGCTGCAGGTCCTGGAGGCCGCGCAGGACGATGCTTGCGAAGCCGAACACGCCGTTGACGAGATCGCCCCGCGAGGTCGTCAGCGGTGGCAGTGCGAAGTAGCCGCGATAGACGAGCCCATAGCCGTCGAGCAGCATGAGGCGTTCGGTGGGCACGAGGAGAAGTGTAGCCGGGGACCGCCCGGAGCCGGACCGCCCGGCCGGGTCAGCCGATCGTGATCCTCCGACCGACGCGACGGGCCAGCAGTAGCGCAATGCCGGCGGCAAGGAGGATCGCAGACGCTACGAGGACCAGCGAGACGCCCGGCTCCTCGGCGGTGTCCTCGGCGGAAAGATCACTCTTCGCGTCCGGGGCGGGAGTCGCGCGTGTCGGCGCCGGTGGCACCTGCGCCACGCCGGTCGTCCCTCGGTCGGTCGCTGAAGTCGCTGATGGCCGGGAGTTGGCGTCGGGGAGGATCGTGGCCAAGGGAGCCAGACTGTCAGGGCTCGCCGATGTCCCACCAGCGTCAACGACGGGGGCCTCTTCGGACGCAGCCGCACGAGACGCGGGCGCGCCGGACGGGGCCGCGCCCAACGGGGCCGCAGCCGCGGGAGATGCCGCCGGCTCGCCACCGGCGCTGAACTCGTTCGTCGACCGGAGGGACTGCTGTTCGGCAGGGGCAGCCGCGGACCCGGCCATCCCGAGATTCACGGACCCGAGGACGCTCACCATCAGGCCGGCCAGGCCAAGCGTCGTAAGTCCCACGCCCAGCTGCCGCGTCATCGCGAACCGGGGCGACGCGAAGGCGGCGACGAATCGACGCCAGCCGGCGGGCCGGAGCCGGGCGGCCTGCTCGGGGCTCAGCTGGAAGTCGCGCGGGCGGACGGCGGCTGGGAGGACCGCTGTCGCCCGCGCGATCGCGAGAAGGTCGTCGTGAAGGAGCGCGCACTCGGCGCAGGTGGCGATCTGGGAGGTGGCGCGGTCGCGGTCGGCGGCGGTGAGGTCACCGGCGGCGAGCGAGACCACGAGAAGATGGTCGTGCTGAGCATGCTGCTCTGACGGGTGGGGCATGGTCGTCAGACGAGCTCCCTGCGCACGGGGTTCCCTTCAGCCACGGAACAGGTCCATTCGGTCTACGAGGCGGTCGCGAAGAGCGAGGCGTCCGCGGTGGATCCTGGACTTGACGGTACCGAGCGAGACGCCGGTCATCTCGGCGATCTCGGCGTAGTCGTAGCCCTCGACGTCGAACAGGACGATCGCGGTGCGCTGGTCGCCGGTGATCGAGGCGAGGGCGACGTTCAGGGCGTGCGACCGTTCCATCGTCAGCGCGGTGTGAACCGGATCCGCGTCGGCGGGCGCCGGTGGCTGCCAGCTCTCGTCCTCGAGCTCCGGATACGGCTGGACGGGACGGCGCTTCTTCGCACGCTGGGTGTCCATGGCGGCGTTGACGGCAATTCGGTTGAGCCACGACTTCACGCTCCCGCCGCGGAAGCTGCCCAGGTTGCGAAACGCGGAGAAGAATGCCTCCTGGGTGACATCGGAGGCCTGGTCACGATCGGGCACCATCCGCACGACAAGGGCGAACAACTGGTCCTGGTAGCAGGTGACGAGGTCGTTGAATGCATCGAGATCACCCGCACGGGCACGCTCGACGAGGATGAGGTCTCGGCGCTGGACGGGGTCGTCGGCGACCGTGGTCGAGCGAAGGTCCTCCACGTTCAGGGGGCCCCTCCGGACGGCGATTCTGAGGCTGGGCGAGTCTAGCATCGGTCCGCGCGGAGACGTCATGGCGCAGGAGGCGGTTCCGCGGGTCGTGCGTCGCGGCAACGGCAACTTCAGCGCGGCCTCTGCCGTCCCGATAGGTTCTATCCTCCGCCCAACCTGGAGCGTCACGAATGCGCCGAATCCCGACTGTGCTCCTGGTTCTCCTCGTCGTCGGCGGGTGCGCCGGCGCGGGGTCGTCTCCGTCGCCCTCTGCCCCGACCACTGGATTCGCCCTTCGGGCCTGGGTTAGCCAGGCGCTCCCGCCGGTCGGCGCGTTCCGCTCGGCCGGACCGGACCTGGCGATCGACCAGGGCAGGCTCATCGTTCACGGCCCCGAGATGGCGATCTACCCGGGCCGGCTCCTGCCGAACCTCCAGCAGCGCCCGCTGAGCCAGGCGGGCATCGACGCTCTCGTCGCCGCCGCACGAGCGGCCGGCCTGCTCGACGGACCGACGGATCTGACCGGTGGCCTCCAGCCCGGCGCCCAGACGGCCCACCTCCTGTTCGTCATCGACGGCGTCGAGCGAGAAGTCCTCGGCGACCCGACGCGCCAGATCGTCTGCGTGACGACGCCATGCGACGGCGCACCCGGCACCCCGGAGGCGTTCGGCCAGTTCTGGGCAAGGATCCACGACATCGGGTCGTGGCTCGGGACAGAGCTTGGCCCCGAGGCGCCGTACATCGCCGACCGGTTCGCGGTTCTGCTGATCGAGCCCGTGGAGGACGCGTCGCTTCCTCCGTCGTTCGCACCGTGGCCCCTCGATGTACCGATGAACCAGTTCGGCGTCGCGCTGGCTGGTGCGCGTTGCGGCGTCATCGAGGGCGACAGCCTGAAGGCCGCGCTGGCGGCGTTCGGTGCCGCGAACGAGCTGACGCGGTGGACGGACGACACGGATGCGGTGTTCGGCGCCGTCGTGCGGCCACTCATGCCGGGCGAGCCCGATCCCTGCGCCTGAGGGCTCGCGGCGCCGTCCATTACGATTGTTAGCCGCGCCGAAGTGGCGGAATGGCAGACGCGACGGTCTCAAACACCGTTGAGTGCAAGCTCGTGTGGGTTCGAATCCCACCTTCGGCACCAAGACTGCGCGCTTCGGGACATCCGTACTCTTGACCTGAGGCTCGTTCGTCGGGTATTCCTCCCTCATGGCTTCCGAACTCGCCTGCGTCGCGTGCATGGTCGACCCGCAGACCACGAGCATGGTCGTGCCGATGGCCCAGGCGACCCTCATCGCGGTCCCCTTCTTCTTCCGGAGCCGCATCGCCGGGGCGATCCGACGAGCCGCCCGGCGAGGCGTCGATCCCGCGCTCCCGGCCGAGAGTGCGGAAGGCTGCGATACTCCGGCCGATGACCGACCGGAAGGACCTGAGCCTCCAGGAGCGATACGCTCCTGAAGGTCGTTGCTTCGGCTGCGGCCCCGCTAACGCGAAGGGCCTGCGGATCCGGAGCTTTCCTCTGGAAGTGGACGGTGACGAGGTCGTTGCCGACTGGATTCCGTCCCCCCACCACGAGGCGTTTGACGGCGTCCTGAACGGCGGAATCATCGGCTCGCTGCTGGACTGCCACTCGAACTGGACCGCGACCCGTCACCTGATGCGCAGGCGCGGGGTTGACCGGCCGCCGACGACGGTCACGCTCGACTACGCGGTCCGAATGCGGCGGCCGACTCCATCGAGTGGTCCCGTCCACCTCGCCGCCCGCGTGGTCGAGTCCGACGACGACCGGGCTACGGTGGAGGCGACACTCGCCGCCGATGGCGAGGTCACCGCTACGTGCCGCGGCACCTTCGTCGCCGTGAAGCCCGGCCATCCCGCCTACGATCGCTGGTAAGGAGAGCCTCTCAATGTTCCGCCGCTTCCTCGGCCTCGACCGTCAACCCCAGGCTGATCCGCGCCTGCCCGTCGGTGATGACGAGGCGCCGCTGCCCGGATCCTCGGCGGAGACCGCGACGGCCCGCCGGATCGTCGCTCGCCTCGACGCGCTGCCGCCTGAGGAAGCGCGATATCTCGCCTGCTTCGCCTACGTCATGAGCAGGGCAGCGGCCGCCGACTCTCGACATCAGCGATGAAGAGACGGCGCTGATGGAGCAGTTCGCGATCCAGTTCGGCGGCCTCGACGCGTCCCAGGCGGTCCTCGTCGTCCAGATGGCGAAGATCCAGGCCCGGGTCGAAGGCGCAACGGAGGACTTCGTCGTCACCCGCGAGTTCCGGAAGATATCGACGCTGGAGCAGCGGGTCGCGCTCCTGCGCTGCTGCTTCGCGATCGGCGCCGAGGACGGGACGATCACGGCCGAGGAGGCGTCGACCGTGAACGAGATCGCGCGGGAGCTCGACGTCGAGCGGGACGTGGTGAACACCGTCCGGGCCGAGTTTCACGAGCAGCTGTCGGCCGTCCAGGCGCTCCGCCGCGCGAGCGGCGCCTAGCCCTGGCGGCGCCTAACCCGAGCCGAGGCTGAGCTCGACGATCCCGTCGCCGAGCCGGCGGCGGACCTCCGCGAGCAGCTCCGAGTCGTAGGCGACGCCGCGGCGAAGCTCCATCGGCAGGGACGGTCGCCCCCGTCTGGGCCGGAACGTGGAGGACGACGCGGGTCGATCCGGGCCGCTCGACGAGGAGGCCCTTGAACGCCTGCATTGCGCCAACAACCCGGTCGGTGCCGGCTCCGCCAGCGAACCGGACGTGGAGCACGGCATCCGGAGAGGCGTCGACGGGCGGCGTCACGGCCCGCGCTTCGCCGGCCGCTCGACCGCGGGCCTCGTCGGGCAGCGCGGGCTCGACGTCCCGATCCGGGGCGATGGTTTCGAGGTCCGGAACTTCCTGGTAGGTCGGAATCGGTTCGCCCGGGGCCACCGCGGGCAGGGCCTGGGAGGATTCGGGCGGCAGCGCCTGGCGGGCCTCCGCCCGGAGCGGCGAGACGTACGGAATCTCGGGGCGATCCGCGCCTGCGGCGACCGGCACAGGCGCCGGGGGCGCCTGGACGCCGCCGTTGCCGCTTCCGTTGCCGTTGCCGTTGCCGTTTGCGTAACCACCGGCCGCGTATGGAGCCCCGGCAGGCGCCGGTTGGCGACGCGGCGGTCGGCCTCGATCCCCCGCCGCGACCTCGCGGGCGAACGCTTCCGGTCCGTTCGACACCGCACCGTCCCAGTCGGTGACGAGATCGGCGAGCAGCGAGACCTCCTCGCCGCGGTGATCGACACGGCCTGCGACGAGCAGGATCGCTCCCTCGGCCCAGGTCCCGAGGGTCTGTTCGTACAGCCTCGGAAAAACGACGATCTCGATCGTCCCCTGGAGGTCCTCGACCGTGGCGACGCCCATCGTCGACTTCGCTCTTCGTGATCACCGTGCGGAAGCCGGTGACGATGCCGGCGACGACGATCCGCTGGCCGTCGAGCGACTCGTCGCGGAGGTCGCCGCTGTAGGCCGTCACGAACTGGCCGACCTGGCCGGCGATCTCGCCCATCGGGTGCTCCGAGAGGTAGAGGCCCAGGAGCTCCTTCTCCCAGCGGAGGCGTTCACGAACGGGGACCTCGGTCGTCTGGGGCAGCGGCCGTTCGAACGCCGCCGCATCCTCCGCGCCGAGGTCGAACAGCGACGTCTGGCCACTGACCCGGTCGCGCTGCGCCGACTGGCCGGCCGCCATCGCGTCGTCCAGGCCAAGGAGGATCTGCGACGGATGGCCGAAGGCATTGAGCGCCCCGACCCGGGCGAGCGACTCGAGGACCTTGCGGTTCGCGAGGCGAAGATCGACCCGAGAGCAGAAGTCGGTCAGCGATCGGAAGGAGCCGCCCTCCGCCCGTGCAGCGATGATCGATTCAATCGCACCCTGGCCGACGTTCTTGACCGCGAGCAGCCCGAAGCGGGTCGCCTGGCCCTCGACGGTGAACTCGACGCCGGAGCTGTGGACGTCCGGCGGCAGGACCTCGATCCCCATCCGGCGGCACTCGGCGATCGCCGCGGCGACCTTCTCCTCGTTCGAGCGGAACGCCGTGAGGACGCTGGTCATGTACTCGACCGTGTAGTTCGCCTTGAGGTACGCCGTCTGGTAGGCGATGAGGCCGTAGCAGGTCGCGTGGGCCTTGTTGAAGCCGTAGCGCTCGAACGGCTGGAACGCGGCGAAGACCTGGTCGATGACCTGCGGCGCGACGCCCCGCTCGCGCGGCCTGGGTGACGAACTTCTCGCGCTGCGCCCGGAGCACGGACGACTTCTTCTTCCGGATCGCGTAGCCGAGGGTGTCGGCCTCGGGGCCGGTGAAGCCGCCGAGCGCGATCGCCGCGGCCATGATGTCTTCCTGGTAGACGAAGATCCCGTACGTCTTCTTCAGGTACGGCTCGAGCAAGGGATGGAGGTACGTCACCTTCTCCTGGCCGTGCTTGCGCCGGATGTAGGCCGGGATGTTCTCCATCGGGCCCGGCCGGTAGAGGGCGACCATCGCCGCGAGGTCCAGGACGGAGGTCGGGCGGAGGTCGCGGATGTAGCGGCGCATCCCCGCCGACTCCAGCTGGAAGATGCCCGTCGTCTCGCCCGAGGCGAGAAGCTCGAACGTCCGCGCGTCGTCGAGCGGGATCGTGTCGAGGTCGATCTCGATGTCCCGCTCCTGCCGGACGAGATCGACGGCCTGGCGGAGGATCGTCAGGTTCGACAGGCCGAGGAAGTCGAACTTGAGGAGCCCGAGCGCCTCGATCCCGTGCATCTCGTACTGGGTCATGAGCGCGTCGGAGTTCGTCGCCTTCTGGAGCGGCATGAGCTCGGTGAGCGGCTCGTCGCTGATGACGACGCCCGCGGCATGGGTCGACGCGTTCCGGGCGACGCCCTCGAGCTGCCGGGCGAAATCCGTGATCCGCTTGACCGCCGGGTCGCCCTCGACCATGCCGCGCAGCTCCGGCGAGGTCTCGATCGCCTCGTCGAGCCTGATCCCGAGCTGGTTCGGGACGGCCTTCGCGATCCGGTCGACCTCGCCGTAGCTGTGGCCGAGGACGCGCCCGACGTCGCGGATCGCCGCCCGGGCGAGCATCGTGCCGAACGTGATGATCTGGGCGACGTGGTCGGCGCCGTACTTGCGGGTGACGTAGGCGATGACCTCGTCGCGCCGGCCGTCCTCGAAGTCGACGTCGATATCGGGCATCGTCACCCGGTCGGGGTTGAGGAAGCGCTCGAACGGCAGCTCGTAGGCGATCGGGTCGACCGGCGTGATCCCGAGGGTGTAGGTCACGATCGAGCCGGGTGCGCTGCCCCGACACGTGGTCTGGATCCGCTGCTCGCGGGCGAACCGGATGAAGTCCGCGACGATGAGGAAGTAGCCCGCATAGCCCATCGAGAGGATCACGCCGAGCTCGTAGTCGAGCCGTGCCTGGAGCTCCGGGGTCACGGTCCCGTAGCGCCGCTTCGAGGCCCCGCTCGCATTCCTTGCGGAGCCAGCTCTCCGGGGTCTCGCCGTCGGGCACCGGGAAGTTCGGGATCCGGAGGTTTCCCAGCGGCAACTTGAGGTCGGTCATCTCGGAGATCAGGCGGGTATTCCGGATCGCCTCGGGCTGATCGGGGAAGAGCGCGGCCATCTGGGCGGCCGACTTCAGCCAGAAGTCGCGCGTCTCGAACTTCATCCGGTTGGGCGTGTCGATGTTGTTGCCGGTCCCGACGCAGAGCAGGACGTCGTGGGCGTCGGCCTGGACCTCGTGGACGTAGTGGAGGTCGTTCGTGACGACGAGCGGCAGGCCCGTCTCCGGGGCGAGCCGGAGGAGCTTCTCGTTGAGCGCCCGCTGCTCGGCCATGCCGTGGTCCTGGAGCTCGAGGAAGAAGTTGCCCGGACCGAGGATCTCGCCGTACTGGCCGGCGACGTTCCGGGCGAGGTCCCAGTCGTCGACCTCGAGCGCTCGCGCGACCTCGCCGCCGAGGCAGGCGGACAGCCCGACGAGGCCCTCGGCAGTAGCGGGCGAGGTGCTCGCGATCGATGCGCGGCCGGTAGTAGTAGCCGTCGACGTGGGCGTCGGTGACGAGCCGGCAGAGGTTGCGATAGCCGACGTCGTCCTTCGCCAGGAGGATCAGGTGGAAGGGCTGGGCGTCGGCCTTGCCCTCCTTCTCGGTCATCGACCGGCGGGCGACGTACGTCTCGACGCCGATGATCGGCTTGATGCCCTTGTTGACGCAGGCCTGGTAGAAGCCGACCGCGCCGTAGAGCGCGCCGTGATCGGTGATCGCGAGGCTGTCGAAGCCCTGCTGGGCCGCCGAATCGACGAGGTCCGTGATCCGCCCGAGGCCGTCGAGGAGGCTGAACTCGGAGTGGACGTGGAGGTGGGTGAAGTCGTTCGGGGCGATCGTCACGGGTGGTCAATGGTAGCCGGGGACGGGCAGCGAGACACCGGCATGGCCGGAGCCGGTCTCCAACCCAGGTCAACCGCGCCGCGCTCCGAGGCTGGACCCACGGCGCCTATCCGCGACAGTGGTGCATCCGCGCCACGGTACGCGCCGCCGGGGTCGTCCGTCTCCGGCGACAACCGCGCGTGGACGAGGCCGCGGTCTGGCTCATGATCGGGGGCATGGACAGTCCCGAGCGCCTCGCCGACGGTCAGGTCGACTTCGACGCCGTGATCGATAGCGCGCTCGAGGAGTTGCCGCCGGTCTTCGCCGAGCGGCTCGGTTCCGTCGCGATCGTGGTCGAGGAGGAACCGACGCCAGGCTCAGCTGGCCTCCGTCGGGGCGCGTGGGTTGTTCGGGATTTACGAGGGCATTCCCCGGACGCGCTGGGGCGTCGACAACGCGGCGGTCGCAAGCAAGATCACGCTGTTCCGCGGGCCGCTGTCGCGGGCGAACCGGGATCCCGGCCGCCTCGACGGCCGCGATCCGGGACACGCTCCACCACGAGATTGCCCATCACTTCGGGATCGACGACGCCCGGCTGCGAGAGCTCCGCCGAGGCTGAGGACACGATGCGTCCCACGGAGTCCTCCGGACGGCTACGCTTCGGCCAGCGGCCGCACCTGCGAGCCGAAGGAGGGAAACTCCATGCAGCTCCTCAGCTCCCTGCTGTCGCTGGCGGGCTTCGCGCTCCTCATCCTGGGCATCGCCGCCGTCGTCCTCAATCGGACCGGGGCCCTCGGTCGGCCGAACCAGCCACGGAGTGCTGCCGAGCACGCTCCTCATCGTCGTCGCGGTCGTCGCGCTCGTCCTGGGCGCCGCTCTTGGCGCGTTCATCCAGATTCCCGCCGGATACGTCGGCGTCGTGCGCTCGTTCGGGGCCGTGACCGGCACGACGCTCGACCCGGGACTCCACTTCATCGCGCCGATCGTCAACTCGGTCGACCTCGTCGACACGCGCGTCAAGGCGATCCGCTTCGAGGGCTACACGGCGGCGACCAAGGAGCAGCAGGACCTCTTCCTCGACGCGACGCTCAACTACCACGTCGACCCACGACAGGCGCCGCGGATCATCCAGGAGCTCGGGCTCGACTTCGAGGACACGATCATCAAGCCGCGCTTCCTCGACATCCCGAAGTCGGTCACCGACGACTATCCGACCGCGATCGTCCTCAACAGCCGCGACGAGATCCGTCAGAAGGCGACCGACCTGCTGCGAGCCCAGCTGGAGCCGCGCGGCATCATCGTCGACACGATCAACTTCGAGAACTTCAGCTACTCCCCCGCATACAACCAGGCGATCGAGGACAAGCAGGTCGCCCAGCAGCAGGTGGAGACGGAGCGCCAGAAGCTCGCCCAGCAGGAGATCATCGCCCAGCAGAAGGTCGCGACGGCGCGGGGCGACGCGGAGGCCCAGATCGAGCGAGCCCGCGGCGAGGCGGAGTCGAACCGGCTCGTCGCGGCGTCGCTAACCGCGGCGATCCTCCAGAACCGCTACATCGAGAAGCTGTCCGACCAGATCCAGGTGATGCTCGTGCCGTCTGACGGCGGGGGCTTGATCCTCGACCTCGGCAGCATCCTGCCGCAACCACCCTCGCCGGCGCCTTGACGGACGACCGCGGCGGCCGATCGGCCGCTGCCGAACCCGATCCTGCGCAGCGAGCGCGTCTACCTGCGGGCGCTCGAGCCATCCGATGCGGAGCACGTCCACCGCTGGTACGAGCACGCGGACACGGCGCGGCTCATGGGCGAGATGCCCCGCAGCCTCGCCCGCCGCCGGGCCGACGCGGAGGCTGCGACCGGGGAGGCCGGGCGAGATTGGTTCGCGTTCGTCATCTGCCTGATCGCCGACGATCAGCCGATCGGGCGGGCCGACATCTTCGAGATCGACCGCATCAACGGCTCCGCGGGTTTCGGGCTTGCGATCGGCGAGCACGATCTCCGCGGCGGCGGCCTCGGAACGGAGGCGGTCAACGTCATCGTCGACTTCTGTTTCGGCCAGCTCCGGCTCGAGCGGGTCTGGCTCGTGACCGATTCGGTCAACCAGCGAGCCCAGCACGTGTACGGGAAGGCGGGATTCGTGCACGAGGGCCGCCTGCGGCGGGCGTTCTACCAGGATGGCATGTTCCAGGACGACATCCGGATGGCGATGCTGCGCTCCGAGTGGGCGGCGCTGTCGAGGAAGCGGAGCTGGGACTTCACGGAGCGTTCGAGCAAGATTCCCGCACGACCGGCGCGATCCGATCGACCCACAGCGCGTACTGGGCGCCCGACGGGTGGAGGCCGTCGTCGGCGACGAGCGAACGGTCGGTCGCTGCCCGAAGCGACAGGTCGTAGATGTCGACGAACGCGATCCCTCGCGCCACCGAAAGGTCCTGCAGGATCTCGTTGTTGCGCCGGATCGCGGCGGCCTGGCGGGCTGGGTCGCCGTACGCCGCGCCCTGTGGCGTGACGGTGTAGTCGGGCGTCGCGACGGCGAAGAATCCGGTCCGCCGGTAGCGCCACGAGGAGCTCGTCGAGGATGTGGCGCGGCGTTCTGGGCGTAGGTCGCCTCCGGCACGCCCTGGACGACGTCGTTGACGCCGACGAGGAGCGTCGCGAACTCCGGCCGCAGCGCGCCTAGCTCCGGCAGCTCGGCCTCGATCACGTCGCGCGACGTGTACCCATTCACGCCGAGGTTCGCGACGAGGTCGAGCACCGGTCCGTCCGCACGCAGCCGGGCGACGAGCTGGTCCGGCCAGCGCTCCTCGGCGCTCCGGGTGGCCGTCCCGATCGTGTATGAGTCGCCGAGCGCGACGTAGCGAAGGCTCACCGCGCCGCGGCGAGGAAGTCGAGGACGAGTCGCTCGAACTCGCGCGGCCGCTCGAGGGTCAGCATGTGGGCGGCGTCGGGCACGCTCACGAAGCCGGCTCCCGGGATCGTCGGTCGCGAGCCGGCTCGCCGCCTCTCGCGTCGCGGCCTGATCGGCCTCGCCGACGACGATCAACGTCGGGCAGGCGATCTCGGCGAGGCGCGCGTGGGCGGGCGGCTCGAGCTCGGTCTCCGGCGCGCCATCGCGGATCCCATTCGGGCAGCTCGAAGGCGTCCCGCTGCATCGTGCCGACGAACGCCCGGATCGCCGGATCGACCGCGTCCGCCGGCCGCGACGGCCCGTCGACCCAGGCCCGGAGGTTGACCTCGACGGCCGCGTCCAGATCGCCGCGGTCGAGCGCCTCGACCTCGTCATGCCAGATCGCCCGCAGGTCGTCCGTCGCGCCGCCATACAGCGCCCCGCCGGGCGCCGCCAGGACGAGCGAGGCGACCGCCTGCGGCTGGGCGAGCGCCGCCTCGACCGCGATCCCGGCCCCAACCGACGTCCCGACGACGTGGGCCCGACGCGATTCCGAGCTCGCTCGAGCAGCCCGAGCAGGTCGGCGTGCTGGGACCACGGCCCGCTCGGCGGCAGGCTCTCGCCGTAGCCACGCAGGTCGTAGCGGACGACGCGGTGAGCCTTCGCGAAGGCCGGCCACTGGGGATCCCACATCCGCCGATCGGCGACGCCGGCGTGGACGAGGACGAGCGGCTCGCCCGAGCCCGCGATCTCGAACGCGAGGCCGGTCGCGGTCCGGCCACTCACGGCTGAATCGAACATCGCGCCAGTATGCACAGCGATCGCGGAAAGCCCTATCCTTCAGCGGGCGCTTCGGCCATGGACCCGGGAAACGGACCTTCAAGGTTTACCCTTGCCCGGCCGCTCCCCCGTCGGTACGATGCGCGCCAATGGTCGCCCCGCGGGGCGAACGTTCTTCGAGACCGCGCCGGACCTCGTGTCAAGACCATCGGCCGACGCGGACCAGATCTCGATGTTGGAGGAGGACACATGCGCAACCGTTCCATTGGCCTGACGCTGTTCAGCGGCATGGCCATCCTCGTCGCCGCCTGTGGCGGCGGCGCCACGCCAAGCCCGTCGGCCTCGACGGCGCCGCCGGCGTCCGCGCCGGCCTCGACTGAGCCGTCGGGCGAAGCATCGACTCCGCCGTCCGCCGCAGCCCTCACGCCGATCAAGGTCGGTGTCGTCACCGACGTCGGCCAGCTCGAGGACAAGTCGTTCAACCAGTCCTCGAATGAGGGCGCCAAGGCTGCCGCCACTGAGTCCGGCGGCTCGCACGACGTCATCGTGACCCAGGCGATCTCGGACTATGCCGGGAACATCCAGACCCTCGTCGATGCCGACTTCGACGTGATCGTCACCGTCGGCTTCCTGATCGGGACCGACACCGCCAAGGCGGCCAAGGCCAACCCGGACATCAAGTTCATCGGCGTCGACCAGGGCTGTCTGCGTCGATGCGAACGGTGATCCCGATCCCACGTTCGCGTGCGCCGGCGACGCTGCCACGCTGCTGCCGAACTACCAGGGCATCGTCTTCGCCGAGACGCAGCCCGGCTACCTCGCCGGCATCGTCGCGGCCAGCATCTCCAAGTCGGGCACGATCGGCGCCGTCGGCGGCACGAACGTCCCGGCCGTCGTGAACTACTGGCGCGGCTACGAGAACGGCGCCAAGTCGGTCAAGTCGGACATCAAGGTCCTCTACCAGGAGACCGATCCGAACCCGGCGGTCGGGTTCAACGATCCGGCCAAGGGCAAGACGATCGCCGGCCAGTTCACTCGGCCAGGGCGCCGACGTCATCTTCCAGATCGCCGGCCTGACCGGCCAGGGCGCTCTCGAGGCTGTCTGCGCCAAGGACGGCGTCTAGGGCATCGGGGTCGACGTCGACCAGGCCGTCAGCCTGCCGAACCTCTCCAAGTGCATCGTCACGAGCGCCGAGAAGAAGCTCGTCGACACGGTCAAGGCCGTCGTCCTGAGCGTCGCCTCGGATACGTTCAAGGCGGGCACCGTCGCCTACAACGCCGCATCGGATCCGCCGGCCATCGGCCTGTCGGATTATCACGACAACGCGGCGCTGATCACGCCGGACATCCAGTCCAAGATCGATGCCGCCTTCGATGGCTTCGTCGACGGCTCGCTCGATCCGTGCGCGCCGGTCAAGTGCACCGTGGCGGGTACCTGACCCGACCTCGACGCATCGCAACACTCGACCGAGGGGTGGCGGCAACGCCGCCCCTCGGTTGATTCCTGCCCCTATGATGTCGCCAGCCCGCGCGAACCCCGTCAACTGATCGCGATCCGCCCGAGGCCGCCGTGACCGAGTCCGTGACCGAGTCCGTGACAGCCCCCGCGCTCGAGATGCGTGGAATCACGAAGTCCTATCCGGGCGTCGTCGCGAACGATGGGATCGACCTGCAGGTCCGGCCGGGCGAGATCCACGCGCTGCTCGGCGAGAACGGCGCGGGCAAGTCCACGCTGATGAACGTCCTGTACGGGCTGGCGACCCCGGACAGCGGCGAGATCCTCCTCGACGGCACGCCCGTCAAGATCGGCGGCCCGTCGGACGCCATCGCCCGCGGCATCAGCATGGTCCACCAGCACTTCATGCTGGTTCCCGTCCTGAACGTCGCCGAGAACATCCTGCTCGGCGCGGAGACGATGGCCAACCCGATCTTCCTCGACCGGGACGGAGGCCCACCGCCGGATCGTCGAGCTCGGCAAGCGGTTCGGCTTCGAGATCGATCCGGAGGTCAAGGTCGGCTCGCTGTCGGTTGGCTGGCAGCAGCGGGTCGAGATCCTCAAGGCCCTCTACCGGCAGGCCCGGATCCTCGTCCTCGACGAGCCGACAGCCGTCCTCACGCCCCAGGAGACGAAGGAGATCTTCGCCGTCCTCCGTCGCCTCGCGGACGAGGGTCACAGCATCATCTTCATCAGCCACAAGCTGTACGAGGTCCTCGAGATCGCCGACCGGATCACCGTCATCCGGCGCGGCAAGGTCGTCGGGTCGCGGATCCCGTCCGAAACGGACGAGGACGATCTGGCCGCGCTGATGGTCGGGCGCAACGTCCAGCTCGTGGTCGACCGCGGCGAGTCGCATCCGGGCGAACCCGTCGCTCGTCGTATCCGACCTGCGAGTCGCCGACGACCGCGGCCAGCGAGGCGGTCAAGGGCGTGAGCTTCGAGGTCCGGACGGGCGAGATCCTCGGCGTCGCCGGCGTCGCGGGCAACGGCCAGGAGGAGCTCGTCGAGGCGCTCACCGGCCTGCGCACGGCCGACGAGCGGAAGCGTGACGCTCGCCGGCCGCGACGTGACCGGCAGCGGCCCGCGCTCGCTGCAGCACCGAGGAATGTCGTTCGTCCCGGGCGACCGCCATCGCTTCGGGCTCGTCCTGAACTTCACCCTCGCCGACAACCTCGTCCTGACCCAGTACGACGAAGCGCCGTATGTCCGTGGCCTGTTCCGAAACGACGCGGCGATCGCGGACTGGGCCAAGCGAGCGGTCGCCGAGTACGACATCCGAACGCCGTCGACGAGCGTTCACGCGTCGACGTTGTCGGGTGGGAATCAGCAGAAGGCGATCGTCGCCCGGGAGTTCAGTCGGAAGCTCTCAGCGCTCGTTCTCGACCAGCCGACGCGCGGCCTCGACGTCGGCAGCATCGAGTTCATCCATCGCCAGGTGATCGCGAAACGGGATGAGGGAGCGGCGATCCTCCTCGTCTCGGCCGAACTCGACGAGGTCCTCGAGCTGTCCGATCGGATCGCCGTGATGTACCGCGGCGAGATCGTGGCGCTCGTCGACGGACCGACGGCCGAGCGCGAGGAGATCGGACTGCTGATGGCCGCCGGTCGCCGCTCGATCCCGCCCGTCGAAACGGGGACCGACGCGGGCGGTAGCGTGGCGACGCCTACCTGATGGGCGCCGTCCGTCGGTTCTGGGCGCTGGCCGCGGTTCCGGTCGTCTCGATCTTCCTCGCCCTCCTGCTCGGTTCCTTGCTGATCATCGCCTCCAGCCTTGCGACCGAAGGGTCGATCAACCTGCTCCTGCCGCTCGTCGCATACGAGAGCCTGCTCCAGGGTGCGACCGGCCTGTCGTTCATCGACGTGAAGGGCGGCGCGATCTCGTTCGCCCCCTCGATCAACCCAGAGCAGGCTGCACGCGCCGTGACGAACACCCTTGCAGCCGCCGGCCCGCTCGTCATGACCGGCCTCGCGGTCGGCGTCGGCTTCAAGGCGGGTCTGTTCAACATCGGCGGGACCGGCCAGGTCCTCGTGGGTGGCTTCGTTGCGGGTCTCGTCGGCGGCATGGTCGCCCAGCAGCCGGTGCCGGTGGCCGTGACGATCGCGATCCTCGCCGGTGCCCTTGGCGGGGCGGTCTACGGCTTCATTCCCGGGGCGCTGAAGGCCTTCACCGGCGCCCACGAGGTCGTCTCGACGATCATGCTCAACTCGCTGGCCGCGTTCGTGATCGTCGGCCTCGTCAACGACATCTTCAAGATCGTCGGTCCGACGTTCGCCCGGACCGCGGATGTCGGCAACGCCGCGATGCCGATCGTGTTCGGCCGGAACGGCAACCTCGGCATCTTCATCGCCCTGGCCTTCGTCGCCCTGACGTACGTCCTGATCTATCGAACGCCGCTCGGCTTCGAGATCCGGACCGTGGGATCGAACCCGAGCGCCGCCCGATATGCGGGCATGAGCCCGCGCCGACTGATCGTCCTGACGATGAGCCTCTGCGGAATGTTCGCCGGCCTGGCCGGGGCCTTCGAGATCCTCAGCCTCGGCTACTACCCGGCGGTCTTCGGGACGACGATCGGCTTCGCCGGGATCACCGTCGCCCTGCTCGGGCGAGCCCACCCGGTCGGCATCCTCCTCGCCGCGCTCCTCCTCGGCGGGATGCGCGCGGGCGCCCCGGCCATGCAGATCACGGCCAAGATCCCGATCGAGATCATCGACGTCATCCAGGGCCTGATCCTGCTCTTCCTGGCCGCCGAGTCCGTGATCCGGCACCTGCTCCGGAGCCGCACGGAGCGCGTCACGCCGGGTGAGCTCGGTACGGTGTCGCGGACCTACGGGGAGACGACCGTCTGATGGACTTCCTGTTCGATCTGCCGGTCCTCGGCTTCGTCTTCCAGTTCCTGGCGTACCTGGTCGATGCGATCTTCACGACGAACCTGCCCGCCCAGACGCTGCAGCTGGCGACGCCGATCGCGCTGGGTGCGCTGTGCGGGGTCATGAACGAGCGGAGCGGCATCGTCAACATCGGCATCGAAGGCATGATGCTGACCGCCGCGTTCGTCGGGTTCATGGCGGCATTGGTCGTCAACAACGCGATGCCGGCGGAAGGCTCGGGTTCGATCTTCGGCGCGACGCCTGCGCTCGTCGTCGGTGTTCTCGCCGCGATCGGGGCCGGCATGCTGGTCTCGCTGCTCCATGCCTGGCTGTGCATCACGGTCCGGGCCGACCAGATCATCAGCGGCACGGTGATCAACATCATCGCCCTGGGCCTGACCGGCTACCTGAATCGACTGATCAAGCCGAGCGGCAGCGCCGGCACGTTCGACACGATCCAGCTCCCGCCCGAGTTCTACGACCTGCCGCTCATCGGCTGGATCCTCCGGATGTTCCTGAGCTCGGGACCGATCACGACGTCGGTGATCATCTTCGTCGTCGTCCTCCAGATCATGCTGTTCCGATCGCGCTGGGGCCTTCGGACCCGGGCCGTCGGCGAGCATCCCAAGGCCGCCGACACCGTCGGCATCGACGTGATCCGGGTCCGCTACCGGAACGTGATCCTGGGCGGCATCTTCGCCGGACTCGCCGGCGCATGGCTGACGCTCGAGTTCAACGCGTCATTCCAGAACGGGATGTCCGCCAACCGCGGATTCATCGCCCTCGCGGCGGTGATCTTCGGACGCTGGACGCCGATCGGGGCCTTCGGTGGGGCGCTGCTGTTCATGGTCTCCGAGGCGCTCGGGATCGCGATCCGGTCGAACCCGCCACCGGGCGACCTCGGCGTATTCCTGTCCGGAATCCAGGCGAGCTACCCGAGCCTCTACAACAACTTCTTCGGGGCGTTGCCGTACCTGCTGACCCTGATCGTCCTCGCCGGCGTCGTGGGTCGGAGCATTCCGCCCGCGGCGGTCGGCCAGCCCTACGTCAAGGAAGGCGCGACCTGACGCGACGATCCGGACGAGGCAGCCCGGCGCGAGGAGAAGGCGCGAACGATCGCCTACCTCGACCTCGCACGAGAACCGCGGACCGGTCGCCGTCGCGGACGACGCCGAGATCGAGACAATTCTCCGAGGCGCTCGCCGGATCGCCGTCGTCGGCGCGTCGTCGAACGAGGGGCGCCCGTCGTTCGGTGTCTTCCGCTATCTCGTCCACCAGGGGTTCGAGTGCGTGCCGGTCAACCCGAACGAGCGCAGCGTCCTCGGGATTCCGGCGTTTCGGACGCTTGCCGAGGCCGTCGCCGAAACCGGGCCGTTCGACATCGTCGACGTCTTTCGCCGATCGGAGCTCGTGGTGCCGCACGCCGAGGAGGCCGTCGGCCATCGGTGCGAGCTGCCTGTGGCTGCAGCTCGGTGTCGTGAACTGGGAGGCGGCGCGCGATCGCGTCGGCTGCGGGCCTGTCCGTGGTGATGGACCGCTGCACGGCGATCGAGTGGCGGAGGATCGCCGCGAGGCGCTAGGCTCGGCGGCGGCGCCCCGCTACGCCGGCTGGACGGACCTGGCTTCCACGCGAGCCCGAACGGCCGCTCTCGTCGATTCGTCGGTGAACGCGACGTCACACGCCGTGGCGTGGATCCTGCGTACCTGCTCGCCACGTGAGCCCGCCCTCCTCGACCAGGCGCCTCTCCTCGCCGGTGATCCGGCTCCCGATGTTGATCGGGTTGTCGTCGCCGAGAACGACGCGGCAGCCGGCGGCGAGGAACGCGTGCAACGGATGTTCTCGAACCGAACGTGCGGCGCCGGTCAGGACGTTCGAGGTCGGGCAGACCTCGATCGCGATCCCTTCCCCGGCCGCCCAGGCCAGCGTCTCGGGATCGTCGGCGATGTGCGACCCGTGGCCGATCCGCGTCACCCCGAGCGTTGCGACAGCCTCGACGGCCGCGGCGCCCGGAGCTGCCTCGGCAGCGTGCGCGGTCAGTCCCAGCCCGGCGGCAGACGCGATCGCGTAGGGCTCGCGGTACGGCCCGACGGATGGAAACAGGAGCTCGTCGCCGGCCACATCGAGGCCGACCACGCCCTTCCCGGCCGCGGCGGCCGCGGCGCGAGCGACCGCGAGATTGGTCTCGTCGTCGCTGTGCCTCAGGAGACAGACGACCAGCCCCACCGCGAGCCCCGTCGCTCGGCGACCATCGTCGAGTCCCGCGCAAGCCGCGGCGATGACCTCGGCGATGGAGAAACCGGCCCGGGCGTGCGTCGCGGGCCCGAACCGCATCTCCAGGAAGTCGCAGCCGTCCGCCGCGGCGTCCTCGACGGCCTCACGGGCCACGCGGCGCATCGCGTCGGGCGAGCCCAGCACCGGATAGGCCGCGGCGACATGCGCCAGGAAGACCGTCAGGTCGGCCGGCTCCTTCATCCGGAGAGCCGCGTCCCAGCCGCCGGTCGGCTCCGGCACGTCCATCGTTCGGGCGAGGTCGGCGGCCGTCTCGGGTCGGACGCAGCCCTCGAGATGCGTGTGGAGATTCAGACCCACGCGGAGCTCAAAGTCCGAGCTCGACAGCGGCATCGAGGGCGGCCTCGATGCTGGCACCCCAACCGGTGGCGAGTCGCTTGTGCGCCTCGTCGTCATAAACGCTCGTCCCGACGACGAGATTGCTCGAGACCGCGCAGATCATCCCGGCCCGCAGGCCGCGCTGGCGGGCGACGACGAACATCGCCGACGACTCCATCTCGATGTTCAGGAGGCCGAGGCCGGACATCTGCTCGGTCCAGGCCGGCGACTCCGCGTAGAACGCGTCATCGGTGACGTTCAGGCCGGCGTGGACCGCGAGGCCGTGCTTGGGGCCGTGGACGCGGGCCGCTCGTTCGAGGGCGAGCGTCAGCTCGAGGTCCGGGACGGCAGGGTAACCCTTGGGTGCGTACATGTCCGTCGTGCCGTCGTTGCGGAACGAGCCCTCGCTCACGACGAGGTCGCCCGGGGCAAGGTGGGGCTGGAGCGCGCCCGTGCTGCCGACTCTGATGAACGACGTCACGCCGACCCGGGCGAGCTCCTCGACGGCGATCGCGGTCGACGGACAGCCCATCCCGGTCGAGGTGACGGTGATCTCCCGGCCCTTGTACTGTCCCGACCATCGTGCGGTGCTCGCGCTTGTGGGCCACCTCACGCGCATCGTCCAGGTATTCGGCCACGAGCGGGACGCGGAAGGGGTCGCCCGGCATGAGGGCCACGGTGCTGACTTCGCCGGGCGCCACGCCGATGTGGAACTGCCTGTCGCCCAGGCCGATGCTGCTCTTGTCGACAGTGCTCACGCGGACTCCGATCGTGACGGGGCGAGATTGGTCCGCCGATTCTAGCGGCGTGAGCGCCGCCACCCGGACTCGGTCGGGTTACTTGATGAGGAAGCCCAGCAGGACGAGCACGAAGCCGGCGACGATCAAGAGGCCCGCTCGCTGCGCCTGACGCCGCAGGACCATCATCGCGACAGACGCGCCCGTCGGTGATGTGTCGCGTGCGCCGCCACGCCAGGCCTCGTAGCGGGCGATGTTCGCGTCCTGCTCCTTGAGCGCCTGGTAGCGGCTCCACGGCCCCTTGGCGCGCTGGTAGCCGGCGGCGATCAGCACGACGCCCAGCCCCCAGAACGCGACGTTGACGATCATCACGAGCCGGAGCTCCGCCTCGAGCCGCTCGCGCACGGCCGACTGGACGATCGCGGCATTCGCCTGGCCGCGGGTCGCCTTCATCACCTGGCCGACGAAGAAGCCGATGACCGGCTTGCCCGCCCGGTAGTCGGCGACGGCGCCCGGGTTGGCGGCGATGACCTCGTCGACGATCGTCGTGAGGGCGCCGGCGTCCGAGATCTGGCGGAACCCGCGGGCATCCACGATCGAGCCCACCGTCTCGCCGCTCTCCGCGTGGGCGGCGAAGACCTCCTTCGCGTTGGTCCCCGAGAGCTCGCCGGCGACGACCCGCCCGACCAGGTCCGCGAGCTGGGCCGGGATCGACCCGCGCGGCGGCCTCGGGATCGGTCTTCAGGAGGCCGAAGAAGGCGCCGGTCACCCAGTTGGCGATCGTCTTGGGATCGAGCGAGGAGCCGGCCCGTCGCGCGCCCTCGAAGAGCTCCGTCGCGCGCGGCTCCGCGACCAGGACGGCCGCGTCGTACGCCGGGAGCCCGAACTCGGTCGTGTAGCGCGCCCGCCGCGCCGCCGGCAGCTCCGGCAGCGCGCGCTCGGATCTCGTCGAGCCAGGCCGCGTCAACGCGGAGCGGCGGCAGGTCCGGCTCCGGGAAGTAGCGGTAGTCGTGCGAGTCCTCCTTGGAGCGCATCACGTACGTCGTGCCGCGGTTCTCGTCCCAGCCGCGCGTGTCCTGGGTGAGCGTCTCGCCGGCATCGATCGCCGCGGCCTGGCGCTCGATCTCGAACGCGATCGCCCGCTCGACGGACCGGAACGAGTTCATGTTCTTGACCTCGACCCGCGTCCCGAACGGCTCCGTGCCGCGCGGCCGGAGCGAGACGTTCGCCTCGACGCGCAGCTGGCCGCGCTCCATGTCCGCATCGGAGGCGCCGATCGCCCGGAGCAGCAGCTGCAGCTCCTCGGCGTAGCGGCGAGCCTGCTCCGCGGACCGGACGTCGGGATCGGTGACGATCTCCATGAGCGGAGCGCCGGAGCGGTTGAAGTCGACGAGGCTGACCTTGCGGCCGTCGTCCGCCGGTCGCGTGGATGAGCTTGGCCGTGTCCTCCTCGAGGTGCGCCCGGGTGATCCCGATCGTCACGGGACCCTCCGACGTCTCGACCGTCAGCCGGCCGGCCGACGCCAGGGGCAGGTCGTACTGGCTGATCTGGTAGCCCTTCGGCAGGTCGGGATAGAAGTAGTTCTTGCGGTCCCAGCGGGTCGCGTCGGGCGTCGTCGCCCCGATCGCGACGCCGGTCGCGAGGACGTGCTCGACGGCGCGCCGGTTGATCGTCGGCAGGGCGCCCGGCAGGCCGAGGCAGACGGGCAGACGTGGGTGTTCGGGGCCGCGCCGTCGTAGTCGGTCGAGCAGCCGCAGAACATCTTCGAGGCGGTCTTGAGCTGGCAGTGGACCTCGATCCCGATGACCGCCTCGTAGCGCTCGAGGGCCCGGCTCGCCGGGAGCAGTCGTCTGCGTCATCGAGGCGGCGCGCTCCGCTCGCCTGGCGCTCCACGAAACGGCCGATCCGCACGAGGGCCTCCTCGAGCTTCTCGTACGACGTCGCGTAGCACGCCCGGACGTGGCCCTCGCCCGACGGACCGAACGCCGACCCGGGGATCACGGCGACGTGCTCCTCGGTGAGGAGGCGCTCGGCGAACGCCTCGGACGACAGGCCCGTGGCGGACGTCACCTCCGGGAAGGCGTAGAACGCGCCGCGCGGCTCGAACGTCCGCAGCCCGATCGCGTTGAGGCCGTCGACGACGAGCCGCCGGCGTCGGTCGTACTCGACGCGCATCCGCTCGACGTCCGCCTCGGCGTGGAGGATCGCCTCCAGCGCGGCGTCCTGGGCGGTCGTCGGCGCCGACATGATCCCGTACTGGTGGACCTTGACGATCCCCTCGAGGATCGCGGCCGGCGCGGCGAGGTAGCCGACCCGCCAGCCGGTCATCGCGTAGGCCTTCGAGAAGCCGCCCATGAGGATCGTCCGCTCGCGCATCCCCGGCAGGGCGCTGAACGCCCGATGGCGATACGTCCCGTAGGCGAGGCGGTCGTAGATCTCGTCGCTGTAGACGAGCAGGTCGTGGCGCTCGGCGATCCGGGCCAGCTCGTCCTGGACGTCGTCCGGCAGGACGGCGCCGGTCGGGTTGCACGGATAGCCGAGGAACAGCGCCTTGGTCCGCGGCGTGATCGCCGCCTCGACGGCGGCCGGGTCGAGGGCGAAGTCGTCCTCGAGGCGGGTCGCGACGTGGCGGACGGTCGCCGCCGGCGAACACGACCGCCGGGACGTAGGCGACGTACGACGGCTCGTGGAGGATCACCTCGTCGCCCGGGTCGCAGGTCGCCCGGAGCGCGAGGTCGACCGCCTCGGACGCCCCGACCGTGATCAGCAGCTCCGTCGCGGGGTCGTAGCGGACGCCATAGCGGCGCTCGAGGTGGTCGGCGAGCGCCTGCCGCAGCTCGACGTGCCGTAGTTCGAGGTGTAGTGGGTCCGACCGGCGTGGAGCGACCGGACGCCGGCCGCGACGATCCGCTCCGGCGTGTCGAAGTCGGGCTCCCCCACCCCGAGGCTGATGACGTCGTCCATCGTCGCCAGGATGTCGAAGAACCGCCGGATCCCCGACGGCGGGACTGCGCGGACGCGCTCGGCGAGGGCCCGCTCGGCGAGCGGCGGCCGCGTCGTCTCGGCGGTCATGCCCGCGGCTCCGGCGAGGGAAGCTGCGCGCTCCGTTGGCGTCGGGGCGGAGGGATCGGCGGCAGCCGCGAGTTGCGCCGGCTCCTGTCCCCGCCACTCAGCGGACGCGGTGATCGCCTCGTAGCCGCGCGCGAGCGCGAAGAGCTCGAGCTCCGACCAGGCGCGCCGATGAGCTGCAGCCCGACCGGCAGGCCCTCCGACAGCCCGCACGGGATCGAGATCCCGGGCAACCCGGCCATGTTCACGGGCAGGGTGCAGGCGTCCGACAGGTACATCGCGACCGGATCGGCCATCTTCGCGCCGAAGCGGAACGCGACCGACGGCGACGTCGGGGCGACGAGCGCGTCGAACCCTTGCTCCCAGAGGACGTCGAAGTCGCGCTTGATCAGCGTCCGGACCTTCTGCGCCTTCAGGTAGTAGGCGTCGTAGTAGCCGGCCGACAGCGCGTAGGTCCCGAGCATGATCCGGCGCTTGACCTCGGGGCCGAACAGCTGGCCGCGGGTCGCGAGGTAGTTGCCGAGGACGTCGCCGTCGCCGAGGCGCGGGCCGTACCGGATCCCGTCGTAGCGGGCGAGGTTCGCCGACGCCTCAGCCGGGGCGACGATGTAGTACGTCGCGAGGCCGTAGTCGGTGTGGGGCAGCGAGACTTCCTCGATCGTCGCGCCGGCGGCCTCGAGCGCCGAGACGGCCTCGCGGATCCGGCGCTCGACGTCCGGGTCCATCCCGGCGACGAAGTACTCGCGAGGCAGGCCCGAGCCGCTTGCCGCGCAGGGCGCCCGCCGCCTCGTCGTCGCTCGCCGGAAGGCGCAGGAGCGCGTCCGGAACGGGTTCCGGCGCCGATGTGGAGTCCCGCTCGTCGCGGCCGGCGATCGCATGGAGCAGCGCCGCGGCGTCGCGGACGTCGCGGGCGAACGGCCCGATCTGGTCGAGCGACGAAGCGAAGGCGACGATCCCGTAGCGCGAAACCCGGCCGTACGTCGGCTTGAGCCCGACGATCCCGGTCAGGGCGGCCGGCTGACGGATCGAGCCGCCGGTGTCGGTGCCGATCGACAGCGGCGCGTGGAACGCCGACACCGCGACCGCGGAGCCGCCGCTGCTGCCGCCAGGGACCGTCTCGAGATCCCACGGGTTGGCGACCGGCCCGTACGCGCTGTGCTCGTTCGAGGAGCCCATCGCGAACTCGTCCATGTTGGTCTTGCCGAGGACCACTGCGCCGACGTCCCGCAGCCGCTCGGTGATGTGGGCGTCGTACGGGGCGATGTAGCCCTCCAGGATCCGCGAGCCGGCGGTGCACTGGCCGCCCGCGACGGAGATGAGGTCCTTCAGCGCGACCGGGATGCCGAGCAGCGGATGGAGCGCATCGACGGCCGCCGGTCCCTCGGCTCGGGCGGCGGCGAGGCGCGCATCCGCCGCATCGGCGCCGGCGATGGCCCCGTCGCGATCGATCGTCAGCCAGGCGTTCAGCGAGTGGTTGTCGCGCTCGGCGGCGTCGAGGTGGGCCTCCGCGAGCTCGCGCGAGTTGGTGTCGCCGGCCCGCAGGCGGGCGGCCATGTCGTGGGCCAGGAGGCGCGTCAGGTCGGTCATTGGTGGCTCGGTCCGCGATGCGCTGTCAATCGCCGCCGAGGATCGGCGGGACGACGATGAAGTCGCCCTCGCGCTCCGGGGCGTTGGCGAGGATCGCGTCAACCGGCAGCGACTCGCGAACGACGTCGTCGCGGAGGATGTTCTCGAGCTCGATCGTCTGGGCGGTCGGCGGGATCTGCTCGGTGTCGAGCCGGGCGAGGATCGTGTACTGGTCGAGGATGTGGTTGAGCTGCCCCTCGAGCAGCGAGAGCTCGTCGTCGGTCAGCCCCAGGCGGGCGAGATGCGCGACGTGCTCGACGTCGGAGCGGGTCAGACCGGGCATGGCGCCGATGATAGCCGACGGCGTCGGGCCGGCCCGCCAGCGGCTATCGTGAGCGCGTGACCACCTCGTCGAACGCCCTGTGGCTCCTGGTCGTCGTCGCGATGCTCGTGGTTGTGGCCACCCGGCTGAGCCGCTCGCTCGGTCCCGTCGGGCTCTTCCTCACGATCGTGCTGGTCGTCGTCCTCCTCAAGTTGGTCCGCGATCTGCTGCAGGCGCGGTTTCGCACGGCCGGCCCTGACCGCCAGCGCGCGACGAAGAACGTCACCCCGCAGGAGGGCTGGCTCAAGCCAGGCGACGCGCCAGCTCCGGGGCCCGCTATGGGGCCGTCTCCGTCGATCATCGTTGTCGAACCGCAGGACGGCACAGAACGGCTCGAGGCGAAACTTGAGGCGCTGGACCGGCTCCGGGCCACTGGCGCGGTGACCGAGGCCGAGTACGAGGCCAAGCGGGCCCAGCTGATCGCCGACTTCTGAGTCCGGCTGGTTAGCTCGACCGAGCGCTTGCCTGGACTCCTTCTGTTGCGTGTCCGACGAGAAGCTGCTGAGCGGCCGCCGCACATCCCTCGGCATGCGGCAGACCTTGGCCGGGCGTGCAGTCTCGGCAGCCCCAGGGCGCGAGCCCGCCCTCGTCCGGCAGGAATTCGATCGAGCAGACATGCTCGGTGGGGTCACAGTGACGGCCGTGACACTCGTGGTTGCAGTCCACCGAATGGCTGCACAGGCACTCGGCCGACAAGGGCATCGACATGGTCGTTGCCACCTCCACGACGATTGTCCACCCGGGCGCAAGGGCGCCACCCACGTCAGAGCGGCGCGATCATCCGTCGCGCCGCGACCGACAGACGCAGCTCCGCTGCGGCGCGGACGAGCCGGTTGTAGGCCTCGAGGCGTGTCTCGCCGCCGACCTCCAGGACCTGCATCCCGCCATCGAACAGGCACAGGACACGGATCTTGGTCGGCGTGTCCTCATTTGGCCCGAGGCGCAGGTCGTCGATGATGATTCCCGTCCCCAGGATCCGCCCGAGGTCCTCCGCGAGCCGCGCGACGAACCGTTCGTCCGCCTCGCTGATTTCCCGCGGCTCGTTACTCATGAGCCGCAGTCTACGCTCCGCTGTTCTCGCCTCCGACGCCGTCTGCCTCAGCGACCTCGCGTCGGATGCAGCCGCCATCGATCTCGACGAACAAGTCCGGCCGGAACGTCGCCACGACTTTCCCGAGGGTGGTCCTGACGCCATCGACCACGACCAGCCCGAAGATCGTGCCGAGCGACGACCCATCGAGAGCCAGCGCATCCGTCGCTCCGCCACCGCCGCGGCCGTCCGAAAGACCGCCGAGCAGGAGCCATGGCACCCAATGGGCCCCCTCGATGTGCTGGCACTCCCAGCCGATGCCTTCCTCCGCCATGGTGACGACGCAACCGCTCCCGAACTTCGATCCCTCCGTGCGCACCACGATCGCCGCGGGCATCGCCCTGTCGCTCATGCCGGCTCGCCGCCTGCCAGTAGCGTGCGGAAGCCCGCTTCGTCGAGGACCGGCACGCCTAGCTCCTGGGCCTTGGCGAGCTTCGAGCCGGCCTTCTCGCCGGCGACGACGTAGTCGGTCTTCTTCGAGACGGAGCCCGCGACCTTGCCACCGGCCGCCCGTACGGCCTCCTCCGCCTCCTCGCGGCTGAAGCCTTCGAGCGTTCCCGTAACGACGACTGACTTGCCGCTGAGCGGCCCGGCTGCCGCGATCGCCCGCGGGGCCGGCAGCTCGGCCTCAACGCCCGCGTCGGCGAGATCCTCGAGTACGCCGTTGCCGGGTCCGTCAGGCCCGAACCAGGCCGCGAGGCTGCCGGCGACCATCGGCCCGACGCCCTCGATCTCCTCGAAGCGCTCCGGCGTCTCGGCGGCGACCCGCGAGAGGTGCTCGGCGGCCCGGAGGAGCCATCCGTCGCCGTCGGGCACCTCGGCCGCCAGCCAGTGAGCCAGCTCGATCGCGGTCGTCCAGCCGACCTGCGGGATGCCGAGCGCCGCAATGATCCGTTCGAGCGGCCGGCGCTTCGACTTCTGGATCGCGGCGTGGAGGTTCTCGGCGCTCTTGCGGGCAAACCGGTCGAGGCCCTCGAGATCCTCGACCGACAGCCGGTAGAAGTCGCCGCGCCGCTTGACGAGGCCGCGCTCCAGGAGCTGCGACGAGGACCGCCCAGCCGGCGCCCTCGATGTCCATCCCGCCGCGCCCGACGAAGTGGCCGTACTCCTGGCCGACACGGGCCGGGCAGGCCGGGTTCGGGCAGTAGTGGCGGACGGCGCCCTCGTCGCGAACGACCGCCGTGCCGCAGACCGGACAGGCCGCCGGCATCTCGTATTCGCGCTCGTCGCCGGTCCGCTTGTCCGGCAGCGACCGAACGACCTCCGGGATGACGTCGCCGGCCTTCTGGAGGATCACGTGATCGCCGATCCGGATGTCCTTTCGCCGGACCTCGTCGAGGTTGTGGAGCGTGGCACGGGCGACGGTGGAGCCCGCGACCTTCGTCGGCCGCAGGTGGGCGACCGGGGTCAGCGTCCCGGTCCGCCCGACGTACGGGACGATGTCCTCGACGACCGTCTCGACCTGCTCCGGCGGGAACTTGTAGGCGATCGCCCAGCGCGGGGCTCGGCTGACGATCCCGAGCCGCTCCTGCTGGTCGAAGCGGTCGACCTTGACGACCACGCCGTCGGTCTCGTACGGGAGCTCGTGGCGCTTGTCGCGCCATGCCTCCGTGAAGTCGATCACCGCCTCGATGTCGAGCCCGGGCTTCGTGGTTCGGGTTGACCGGGAAGCCGAGGGCCGCCAGCCGGTCGAGGGCCGCCGACTGGGAGGCCACGTCGGCCGGGCCCACCCTCCTCGAGGAGCTGGTAGCTCCAGGTCGACAGCAACCGGTCGGCGGTCACCTTCGGGTCCTTCTGGCGGAGCGAGCCCGCGCCGGAGTTGCGCGGGTTGGCGTAAAGCGCGAGGCCCGCCTCCTCACGCTCGGCGTTGATCCGGGCGAATTCCGCCTTCGGCATGAAGACCTCGCCGCGCGCGTCGAGCGTCGCCGGCTCCTTCAGGCGATCCGGAACGGACTTGATCGTGCGCAGGTTGGCCGTCACGTCCTCGCCGGTCGTCCCGTCGCCGCGCGTCGCGCCCTGGACGAACCGGCCCCGCTCGTAGCGAAGGGTGATCGCGAGCCCGTCGATCTTCAGCTCGGCGACGTACCGCAGGTCCGGGGCCGGCTCCGGCGCCGGCGGCAGGCCCAGGCCGCGACGGACTCGCGTGTCGAACGCCCGCAGCTCGTCGTGGCTGAACGCGTTGCCGAGCGACAGCATCGGCCGCCGGTGGCGGACCTCGTCGAACGTCGCGCTGATCGCACCGCCGACGCCCTGGGTCGGCGAGTCAGAGGTGATCAGCTCGGGGTGGGCGGACTCGAGCGCGACGAGCTCCCGGAACAGCTGGTCGTACTCGGCGTCGCTGAGCTCCGGGGCGTCCTCGTGGTGGTAGAGCCGGTTCGCCCGCTCGATGATCGCGACGAGCTCGGCGTGGCGGGCCGCGGCCGCGTCCGCCGTCAGCGCGGCGGCGGCGCGTGACGAGGGCCGCATCGACGGGCAGGCGGTCGGCTCGTCTGTCGGTCACGGGGCTGGCCCTCGGCGACATGATCCCGGCGAGATCGCGCCCGGCGTCGGCGTCCCGAGGAGCGTGAGGGTGATCTCGAATTCCTCGCGGAGGATCGCGAGGGCCCGCTCGACGCCCGCCTGGCCGCCGGCCGCGAGGGCCCACAGGATCGGCCGGCCGACGAGCACGCCCCGCGCGCCGAGGGCGAGCGCGATCGCGATGTCGAGGCCGCGCCGGACGCCGCCGTCGACCCAGACCTCCGAACGGCCGTCGACCGCCCCGACCACCTCTTCGAGCACGTCGACCGGCGCCGAGACCCGATCGAGCTGACGCGCCGCCGTGGTTCGAGACGACGATCGCGTCGGCGCCGTGTTCTGCGGCCAGCCGGCCGTCCTCGCCCGTCAGAATGCCCTTGAGCACGAGCGGCAGACGACGACCAGCTCCGGATCGCCGCGAGGTCGTCCCAGGTCAAGGCTCAGTGGCCGGTTCCTGTGTCCGTGTCGGCCCGATCTCGTCCTCAGCGAAGTTACCGAGCGGGACCAGCCGATGTCGAACGCGCTGCGTCGGTCGCGCTGGCGGTAGCCAAGGACCGGCAGGTCGACGGTGAGGACGATCGCCGAGTAGCCGGCCGCCGGCGGCCCGCTCGACGAGGGCGCGGCTCCGCCCTGGATCGGCCTGCGGTGTAGAGCTGGAACCAGCGCGTCGCCGTCCGGGGCGGCCTCGGCGACGTCCTCGATCGAGCGGCTCGACATCGTCGAGAGCGTGAACGGGATGCCGGCCGCCGCCGCCGCCCGGGCCGTCGCGACCTCGCCGTCCGGGTGGGCGAGGCCGTGGACCGCCATCGGCGCGATCGCCACCGGAAACGCCGCCGGCGCGCCGAGGAGCGTCGTCGATGGGTCGATCCGGGAGACGTCGACGAGGACGCGCGGCCGGAGCCGGTAGCGAAGCCACGCCGCATCGTTCTCGGCCAGGCTCAGCTCGTCCCAGGCGCCGCCGGCGATGTAGTCGAACGACGCCGGCTCGATACGCTGGCCGCGGCGAGCGCCTCGAACTCGCCGGAGGTTCACGAGCCGCGCGAGGTCGGTCGGGCGTTCGGTCTGGCATCGTCGCCGGATGCTAGCCCGATGATGTCGAGGTTGGCGAGGCTGGCAAGGACGGTCTTGCGGCCGACGGCGGGGTCCTTGAACGACGACCGTGACCTCCTCGTCGCTCCGGGTCAGCTTCGAGGAGACGATGATCCCGTCGCCCCAGCGGGCGTGGCGGACCCGGTCGCCGTCGCGGAACTGGCGCTCGCCGGGGATGATCGGTCGGGCGGCGGGCGGGTCGCGCGGGTCCGGGCGGCGGTGCGGCGCCGTCCGCCGGTCCGAGCGATCCCGACGGCGCGCCCGACGCGAACGCCTCACGCTTCGCGGCGAGGTCGCGCGACGGCCGGAACGGCTCGCCCGGCGGCGGCGCACCGGGCCGGCCGCTCCCCTGCCGGAACGCGCGCGCCGCCGCTGCTCCGGATCGGCGTCCCGAAGCGGGTCGTCCGGCGCGACCCGAACGCGAGGTCGAGGTCGAGGTCGAGCCCATCGCCGGCGCCGGCCGCCCGGCCGGCCGGCGCTCAGATCCGGCCCGACCATCAGCTCCGCCGGGATCTCGAGCAGGAACCGGGACGGCACCGACGCCTGGCCCATCCCCCATGTCGAGCGGCGCCAGGCGTGGGAGAGGAAGAGCCGCCGCTTCGCGCGGGTGATCCCGACGTACGCGAGCCGCCGCTCCTCCTCGAGCTCCTTCTCGTCGTCGAGCGCCCGGCTGTGCGGGAAGAGGCCCTCCTCGAGCCCGGCGATGAAGACGACCGGGAACTCCAGGCCCTTGGCGGCGTGGAGCGTGATCAGCGTGACCGCGTCGGCGTCGCCCTCGTACGTGTCCTGGTCGGCGACGAGCGCGGTCTCCTCGAGCAGCCGGTCGAGGGCGTCCTCGGGCTCGAGGTCGTCGTAGCGGGTCGTGACCGATCGCAGCTCGAGGAGGTTCGCCCAGCGCTCCTCGCCGTCCTCCGAACCGTCGGCCAGCATCGCCCGGTAGCCCGAGGCCTCGAGGACGTCGTCGAGCAGCTCGGGCAGCGGCAGGACGCCGACGCGCGATCGGAGGCGCCGGACGAGCGCGGCGAAGTCGGCCAGCGAGGTCCGCGCCCGCGGCGCGAGCCCCTCGACCTCGCCCCGGGCGGCCCGTTCGATCGCCTCCCACGTCGAGACCTCGTCGCGACGCGCTGACCGCCCGCAGCGCCTCGATCGTCTTCTCGCCGATCGCCCGCGCCGGGACGTTGATGATCCGCTCGAAGCTCACGCTGTCCGTGTCGGAGCGGAGGACCCGGAGATAGGCGAGGGCGTCCTTGACCTCGCGCCGGGCGTAGAACCGCGTCCCACCGACGAGCTGGTAGCGGATGCCGTAGCGGAGGAACGACTCCTCGATCGCCCGGGACTGGGCGTTCATCCGGTACATGACCGCGACGTCGCGGGCCCGCAACCGTCTCCTCGTCGTCGTCCGCCCGCCGGGTCAGGACCGAGCCGCGGCCGCCGACGAGGCCTTCGATCTGGCGGGCGATCCACTCCGCCTCTTCCTCCTCGTTGTACGCCTCGAAGCGCTGGATCGGGCGGCCGCCGGCCTGCTCCGTCCAGAGCTTCTTGTCGGTCCGCTCCGTGTTGCGCGAGACGACGGCGTGGGCGGCGTCGAGGATGAGCTGCGTCGAGCGGTAGTTCCGCTCGAGCTTGACGACCGTCGCGTCGGGGTAGTCGCGCTCGAAGTCGAGGATGTTGCGGATGTCGGCGCCCCGCCAGCGGTAGATCGACTGGTCGTCGTCGCCGACGACGGCCAGGTTGCGGTGCTTCGCGGCGAGCGCCCGGATCCAGAGGTACTGCGGCCGGTTCGTGTCCTGGTACTCGTCGACGTGGAGGTAGCGCCAGCGATCCTGGTAGCGGGCGAGCGACGTCAGGCGCCTCGTCGAAGAGGCGGACGGCCTCGAGCAGCAGGTCGTCGAAGTCGAGCGCGCCGACCTGCTTGAGTCGCTCGACGTAGCGCTTCGCGAGCCGGGCGATCACCTTCTGGTGGTGGTTGACCGCGTTCTCGGCGAGGAACGTCCGCGTCGAGCATCTCGTTCTTCGCCCGGCTGATGGCGCCCAGGACGGCCGACGGCCGGAACTCGCCGGTCAGCGGCATGTCCTCCTCGCGGAGGATCGTCTTCATCAGCGCCTGCTGGTCGTCGGTGTCGTAGACGACGAACCGGCGGCTGATCCCGATCGCCTCGCCGTCGCGCCGGAGGACGCGGGCGCAGAGCGCGTGGAACGTGCCCGCCTGGACGTCCCGACCCGGCTCGCCGACGAGCGAGATGATCCGCTCGCGCAACTCGCCGGCGGCACGGTTCGTGAACGTCACCGCGAGGATCTGCCACGGCCGGACGCCCTGGACGCCGATCAGATACGCGATCCGGTGGGCCAGGACGCGCGTCTTGCCGCTGCCGGCGCCGGCGAGGATGAGCAGCGGTCCGTCGGTCGTCGTAACGGCCCGGGCCTGTTCGGGATTCAGGTGCCCGACGATCTCCTCGGCGCGCTTCGCCGCGGCCTGCTTACGTGTCGCCTCCTGCTCGGCCTCCCGCGCCTTTCGCTCGTCCGGCGTGAGCTCCGGCGGCGTCTCGCCGGGGAGCGGCGCGTCGCGCAGCCAGTCCGGCTCCGCGAGGGGCGCCGTGCCCACGTCCGCATCGTCGACGAAGGCCGTCCCCTCGGCGCCTGGGCGCCGTCGGCCGGGGTGCCGGCGGTCCGGCGGCGGGTCGTGGGGCTCACCCGTTCATTGTAGGTCGGCGGCCTTCACGCGGCCTTCGTCCGGGCACGAAGAAGCCCCGGGCCGGCGGTACCGGCGCGGGGCATTGGTCGCTGGGACTGGGTGCGTCGTTACGGAGCGATCTGGTCCGCGGGCGGGGCCTCGACCGAGACGCTGCCGCCGTACTTGAAGTCGAACGTCATGCCGACGGTGCCGATCGTCCGGAGCCGTGACCGACAGCGTGATCTTGGCCGGCAGCCGATCGTTCTTGCGGGTCCACAGGTCGAGGCTGAAGTCGCCGTCGGTCGCGGTCGCAGTGGGATCGAGCGCCTTGAGGTCGTCGGCCGTCAGCTTGAGGCTGACGTGGTAGCAGTCCTGGTCGCCGCACTTCTCGTCGGCTTCCTTGGTGGGCGGCGTCGGCAGCTTGTCGAGCAGCGCCTTGAATTCGTCGATCGGCTTGGCGAGCTCCGCGACATCGGTCACGGGCTTGCCGGACTCCTGCGGCACGTCGACCTTCGTGTACTTGTCGGCCGAGCCGCCGAGCCATCATCGCGAGGGGGCCGGCGATCTTGTAGTAGGCGGCCGTGTCGAGCAGGAGCGCGTCGATCTTCGTCCCGAGGACGGTCGGCGCGTCGAGCGAGAACTTGGCCTTCTTGGCGGGAATGTCGGCCGCGCCGCTGATCTTCACGGTCGAGAGATCGAGCGCTCCGAGCTCCGGCACCGTGACCGAGCCGGTGAACGTGCCGGTGACCTCGACGGTCTTGAGGTCCTTGAGGCTCAGGACGGATTCGGTGAGGATCTCCTTCGGGATCGGTCAGGGCCGGCAGTGCCGGCGTCTGCGCGCCGCAGGCCGCGAGGACGAGCGATGCCGTCGCCATGAATGCGACGAAGATGAGCGCGAAGCGTCGAGTCACAAATTCTCCCCAGTAGAAATTGGCGTGATGGTGGCGCCACAGGGTCGCCGCCCCGCTGGCGTGCTGTCAAACGATGGAAACCCTGCCGTCTCGCCGGCAGAAAGAGCCCCGGACCGGCGGTGCCGGCCCGGGGCTATCGTGTCGCTGGAGGACGTTGCCGGACTAGAAGTCCATCTCGCCGCCGTGGCCACCGTGGCCGCCGGCTGCCGCCTTCTCCTTCTCGGGGATGTCGGTGATCAGCGTCTCGGTCGTCAGGACCATCGCCGCGATCGACGCCGCGTTCTGGAGGGCGGACCGGGTCACCTTGCGGGCGTCCACGATCCCCTTCTTGAACATGTCGCCGTACTCGTTGCGGAGTGCGTCGTAGCCGTGTCCGAGCTTGGCAGCGCGGACCTGGTTGACGACGACCTCACCGGACTGACCGGCGTTGTCGGCGATCTGGCGGGCCGGGGCCTCGAGGGCCTTGCGGACGATGTCGACGCCGACCTGGGCGTCACCCTCGAGCTTGAGCTTGTCGAGGGCCGGGGCCGCCTGCAGGAGCGCCGTGCCACCGCCGGCGACGAGGCCCTCTTCGACGGCCGCACGGGTCGTCGAGAGCGCATCCTCGATGCGGTGCTTCTTCTCCTTCAGCTCGACCTCGGTGGCCGCGCCGACCTTGATCACGGCGACGCCGCCCGACAGCTTGGCGAGGCGCTCCTGGAGCTTCTCGCGGTCGTAGTCGGAGGTCGTGTCCTCGATCTGGGCCTTGATCTGGCTCATCCGGGCCTTGATCTGATCGGCCGAACCGGCCCCGTCGATGACCGTCGTGTCGTCCTTCGTCGCAACGACGCGACGGGCCGAACCGAAGTCCTCGATCGTGACCGAGTCGAGCTTGCGCCCGATCTCCTCGCTGATGACGGTGCCGCCGGTCAGGACGGCGATGTCGCGGAGCATCTCCTTGCGGCGATCGCCGAAGCCCGGCGCCTTGACGGCGAGGACCGAGACGGTGCCACGGAGCTTGTTGACGACGAGCGTCGCGAGGGCCTCACCGTCGATGTCCTCGGCGATGATGAGCGTCGGCTTGCCCTGCTGGACGGCCTTCTCGAGGGCCGGGAGCATGTCCTGGACGCTCGAGATCTTCTTGTCGGTGATCAGGATGAGCGGGTTCTCGAGAACCGCTTCCATCCGATCGGGGTTGGTGACGAAGTACGCCGAGAGGTAGCCCCGGTCGAACTGCATCCCCTCGGTGTATTCCTTCTCGAGGCCGAGGCTCTGGCCTTCCTCGACGGTGATGACGCCGTCCTTGCCGACCTTGTCCATCACCTCGGCGATGATCTCGCCGACTTCCGGATCCGCGGCGCTGATCGCGGCGACGGCTGCGATCTGCTCGCGGCTGTTGACGTCGACCTTGTGCTTCTCGAGCTCGGCGACGATCGCATTGACCGCCTTCTCGATGCCGCGCTTGACGACCATCGGGTTCGCCCCGGCCGTGACGACGCGGAGACCCTCCGAGACCATCGCCTGGCCGAGGACGACCGCGGTGGTCGTGCCGTCGCCGGCGACGTCGTCGGTCTTGGTCGCGACTTCCTTGAGGAGCTGCGCGCCCATGTTCTCGAACGGGTCGTCGAGCTCGATGTCGCGGGCGATCGTCACGCCGTCGTTGGTGATCGTCGGCGAGCCGAACTTCTTGTCGAGCACGACGTTGCGGCCCTTCGGGCCGATCGTGACCTTGACGGCGTCGGCGAGCTTGTCGATGCCGCGCTTGAGTGAGCGACGAGCGGTCTCGTCGAAGATGAGTTGCTTAGACAATGTCAGTGTCCTCCTGGAGAGATTGGGTCCTGAAATCCGCTCAACGGCCGAGGCGTCAGTCCTCGACGATCGCGAGGATGTCCTTCGAGCTGACGATCAGCAGATCCTCGCCCTCGACCTTGAACTCGGTCCCGGCGTACTTGGCGTAGAGGACCTTGTCGCCCTTCTTGACGTCCATGGGCTCGCGCTTGCCGTCCTCGTTGATCCGGCCGGGGCCGGCGGACAGGATCGTGCCCTCCTGGGGCTTCTCCTTGGCGGTGTCCGGAAGGACGATGCCGCTCTTCGTCATCTCTTCACGCGCGGATGGCTGGATCACGACGCGGTCGCCGAGCGGGCGGAGCTTCGTGGCGGTAACGGTGGCGGTGGCCAACGTGCATTCCTCCTGTGACGGAAGCCGAAGCCTCCGTCGAGCCTTGATTGGACCGGGCGCCACACCCGCGCTCGGCGGGAGCCGGATGCTCGACCCGAAAACGATGTGAGTGCCGTCGCAGCAGTCGCGATTTCGACCTCTGGCCCGGCTACTCCGGGCGCCTCCAGGTCGATGGGGCGATGCTGCTTAGCACTCTCGATGTGAGAGTGCTAACACTGTACCGGGGAGGGGCGCCGGGTGTCAAGCGCTGAGTGTCGCCTCGGCGTGGCGGGCCGCAGAACAGCACCTCACCCGTGCCGCTCGTCGGATGTGCGCGCCCGGCGAGGATCCGGTCGTAGTTGGCGACGAGCTGCTCGCCGAACGCGTCTTCATCGATGCCCGCGCTGCTCGGCGACCCAGCGCGCGGTCACGGCCACCCACTCCGGCTCGTTCCGCCGGCGCGGCGCTCCTGGCGGCGAGAGGAACGGCGAGTCGGTCTCGACGAGGATCCGGTCCGGCGGCGCGAGCCGAGCGACGTCGGCCGACGCCTCCTCCCCCGCCCGGAAGACGAGCCCGGAGAAGCTGACGGCGGCACCCAGCTCGAGCATCGCCTCGGCGTAGTCGAGCGGGCCGGAGAAGGAGTGGATGAGGACGCGCGGCGGCGCGCTGCCGAACGCCCGGAGCTCGTGCAGCAGGGCATCCTGGCCGTCCCGCTCGCCCTCGGCCGATCGGCAGTGGAGGATCGCCGGCTTGCCCGTCTCGAGCGGCCAGACGGAGGTTGCGGCGCAGATTCTGGAGCTGTTCGAGGATCGGCGAGAAGACGCGGTCGTAGTCGAGGCCCGTCTCGCCGATCGCGACCACCCGCGGATCGCTGGCGAGGGCGACGATCTCCGCCCACGCCGTCGTCGTCGACGTTCGACGCGTCGTGGGGATGGATCGCCCACGGCGACGTCGAGCCAGGGAAACCGATCGGCGAGCGCCAGCGCCCCGCGACACGACGCCGGATCCCAGCCGGGAACGAGGATCCGCTCGACGCCGGCCAATCGGGCGCCACCGATCACCAGGTCGACATCGCCGTCGAACGCATCGGCCTGGAGATGGCAGTGGCTGTCGACGAGGCGCATCGAAGTCGGTCAGAGCTCGCCGTCGGAATTCGACATCGAGGCGCGGGAAGAGCGGTTCCGGAGCGGCGACCCGGCCCGTCCTCGGCCGCGTGGGCGCCCCAGCGCAGCTCGTCGAGGATCGGCGGACCGGCGTTGCCGTCGGCCGCGTACGGGTAGTCGTAGCCGAGCTGGCCCAGGATCCGCGGCGCCGTCGCCGGCAGGTACGGCGCGGCCGCGAGGCCGAGGAGCCGACAGGCCTCCACGAGGTCGCCCAGGACGCCGCGCAGGCGCTCCTCTGCCGCGGCATCGCCCGCCTTGGCGGCCTTGGCGAGCTCCCACGGCTTCTCGGCGTCGACGAGCCGGTTCGCCGCGCCGACGAACTCCCAGAGCTCCGCGAGGGCCTCGTGCAGGAGATAGCCCTCGAGGGCGGTCCGGTAGGCGGCGAGGCGCTCGGTCCAGACGGTTTCCAGCGTCGCGAGGCCCGGCCCCGGCCGCTCCCCGTCGAGGTAGCGGTTCGCCATCGAGACGGTCCGGTTGACGAGGTTGCCGAAGTCGTTCGCGAGATCGGCGTTGTAGCGCCGGACGAACGAGTCCCAGGACACCTCGGCGTCCTTGTCGAACGGCACCTCGCGCAGGACGACGTAGCGCGCGCCGTCGCTCCCGAACGCGGCCACGAAGTCGTCCGGGATCGAGGAAGTTGCCGCGGCTCTTGCTCATCCGCTCGCCGTGGGCGGCCATGAGGAAGCCATGGACCCAGACATGACGGGGCGCCTCGAGGCCGGCGCTCCAGAGCATCGCCGGCCAGAAGATCGAGTGGAACCGGGCGATGTCCTTGCCGATGACGTGGACGTCGGCCGGCCACCACTTGGCGAATGACTCCGGATCAGCCGGGAAGCCGGCGCCGGTGATGTAGTTGATCAGGGCGTCGTACCAGACGTAGATGACGCCCGCCTCCGGATCCCAGGAGCCATCCTCGCGCTGGGCCGTCTCGCCGTTCTCGGCGATCGGGAACGGGATGCCCCAATTGCCGGGCGTTCGCTCGCGGCTGATCGAGAAGTCCTGGAGGCCGCCGCGGATGAAGCCCGAGCATCTCGTTGCGCCGGAAGTCGGGCTGGACGAAGTCGGGATGGTCAGCGAAGTGGCGCTCGAGGCGCTCCTGGTAGGCCGAGAGTCGGAAGAACCAGTTCCGTTCGGTCAGCCACTGCAGCGGAACGTCGGGGTGGTTCGGGCAGATCGTTCCGCGGGCCGTCTCTTGGACGTCCGTCGCGTTGAGGAACCCTTCGTTCGGGCAATACCAGCCCTCGTACGTCCCGAGGTAGATGTCGCCCGCGGCGTAGGCCCGCCGGACCATCTCCCGCGCCGCCTCCATGTGATCGGGGTCGGTCGTCCGGATGAACCGGTCGGCGCTGATCCCGAGGGCGGCCTCGGCGGCCTTGAAGTAGCCGACCTGCTCGTCGACGAAGTCGCGTGCCGACCGCCCGGCGTCGACCGCGGCCTGGGCGATGTTGATCGAGTGCTCGTCGGTGCCGGTCAGGAAGCGCGTCTCGACGCCCTTCATCCGATACCAGCGGGCCACGACGTCGGCGCCGATGACCTCGTACAGGGTGTGGATGCCGGGCTTGTTGTTGGCGTAGGCGATCGAAGTCGTCAGGTAGTAGCGGTCAGGCATGGAACGGTTCCTGGGTGACGGGCTGGGCGCAACGGCGCTGGGCAGCAAGGGCGAAACGGCGGCCACCCGCCCGCGGCGTCCGGTCAGGAACGTCGCGAGGCGGAGCCGCCCGGGCATCGCCATGAGGCTCCCGAAGCGTTCCACGTCCCGATCATGCCGGACCCGGCGAGGTGGGGTCAAGCGTGGCCCAGCGTCAGGTCAGTCGGTCGACTAGTTCGGAACCTCGACTAGCTGGCGCCGCCAGTCCGGCGGGTCGAATGGCTCCGCCCAGTACACGGTCTCGCGCCAGATCAGGCCGTCGCGCAGCTCCAGGAGCGCGACGCACAGATAGGTCTTTCCGTCGGGATAGCGCATTCGCCACTCGCCCCACCAGAAATCGCCGGTGCCGGCGGCTCGAGCCACCGTGTTGCCGGGCGTGACGACCCACCGATCTTCCGAGCCCACCAGGCGACTGATGTCGACCTGGGGCACGCCGCCCGGATAGTTCTGGGCAATCTCCGCCCAGTGGGCGTGACCGACGACGCGCTCGCCGGACTGTGGCCAATGTGTCTGCCAGTCCGGATGCCTCAGCCTGGCCAGTGTCCCAAAGTCCTTCGCCGCCGAGGTCTCCAGGTATCGGCGGACGACTTCCTCGTTCGTCGTGGAATTGCCCATGGATTGCCCTCCATCCGGCGCTCCTGGTGCAAGTATCCGCTTCGCCGCTCAGTGGCGGAAGTGGCGGACCCCGGTCAGCAGCATCGTCGCTCCCGCATTCTCCGCCGCCGCGATCACCTCCGCGTCTCGCATCGAGCCGCCGGGCTGGACGAACGCGCGTGACCCCGGCACCGATGCAGACGTCGACGCCGTCGGGGAACGGGTAGAAGGCGTCCGACGCGCACGACGCTCCCCGGAGAACCGCCTCGCCGCTGATCGCAAGGGCCTTCTCGACCGCCTGGCGAGCGGCGTCGACCCGGCTCGTCTGGCCGGAGCCCAGCCCGACGAGCGCCCGATCCCGGACGAGGACGATCGCGTTCGACGTGACCGCATCGGACGAGGCGCCAGGCGAGCTGGAGGTCGCGCCACTCGGCGTCGGTCGGGTGGCGGGTCGTGCATACCTGCCACGCGTCCGGATCGTCGGGGATCGTGTCAGGAGCGGTCACGAGGAGCGCGCCGCCGGCCGTCCGGATCGAACCGAGCGGGTCCGGGTCGCGCGGGACCGGCTTCGAGGTCGCCGCGAGCGTCGGATCGACGATGAGCCGGAGGTTCGGCTTCGTCGCGAGGATCTCGCGGGCCGCGGCCGAGAAGCCGGGCGCGACGACGAGCTCCAGGAAGATACCGACGAGCCCTTCGGCCGTTTCGAGATCGACCTCGCGGTTCAGCGCGACAACACCTCCGAACGCCGACACGGGATCGCCGGCGAGCGCCGCGGCCCACGCGTCCACGAGCGTGTCGCGCTCCGCGGCGCCGCACGGGTTGGTGTGCTTGACGATCACGCAGCCGGCATCCATCGAGCGTCCGGCCGATGGCAGCCGCGGCCGACGCGTCGAGGACGTTGTTGTACGAGAGCTGCTTGCCCTGCAGCGGAGCGACGCCGGTCGCGAACGGCCCGTCGTTGGGGCTCGCACCGGGACGGCGATAGCGCGCGGCCAGCTGGTGGGGGTTCTCGCCGTAGCGCAGCGTCTCGACCTTCTCAAGCGCGATCGTGACGCTCGACGGGTACGGATCGGCGGCGCCCGGGAGGCCCGGCTCGTCCGGCAGCTCGAGACCCGCCTCAACCATCCGATGCGGCAGCTCCGCGGCGATCCGGGCGTCGTAGGCTGCGGTGTGGCGGAACGCCTCGACGAGCGAGCGCGGCGCGGAGCCCGGCGGGGACACTCCCCTCCTCGACCAGGGCGGCGAGGACCGCCGGGTATCGATCCGGGCGAAGTGACGATCGCGACCGACGCGTGGTTCTTCGCGGCTGCCCGGACCATCGAGGGGCCGCCGATGTCGATCTCCTCGACGAGCTCGTCGAACGTGATTCCAGGTCGCTCGGCCGCGGCGGCGAACGGGTAGAGGTTGACGACGACGAGCTCGAACGGGCGCGATTGCGGCGGCGATGAGCGCTTGGCGGTGCTCCGGCCGACGCCGATCGGCCAGGATGCCGCCGTGAACGCGCGGATGGAGCGTCTTGATCCGGCCGTCGAGCATCTCCGGGAAACCGGTGACGGCGGCGACGTCCGTGACGGGCAGGCCGGCCTCGCGGAGCGTGCGGGCGGTGCCGCCGGTCGAGACGAGCTCGAAATGGGCATCGACGAGACCCCGTCCAAGCTCGACGAGCCCGGTCTTGTCCGACACGGATAGCAGTGCTCGCCGGGCGACCGGGACCTCGACATCGATCGAATGCCAGTCGAACATCGACGACGGCGACCCCTTCGACGAACCGCACCCGAAAGCAGGATCGCAACCGCCCGCGGGAGGAGCCGGTGCTCGACTGCGCGGATCCGGTCGTGGAGCGCCGACCTCCTCGTCGCCGTCGAGGATCGAGACCGCCTCCTGGGCCACGATCGGACCGCCGTCGAGGGTCTCGTCGACGAGGTGGACCGTCGCTCCTGTCACCTTGACGCCCCGCAGCGAGAGCATCGCGGACCGCGTGAGCTCCCGGGAACGCGGGCAGGAGACTACGGATGCGTGTTCAGGATGCGGTCTGGGTAAGCCGCGAGCACCTGGGGGCCGATGATCCGCATGTATCCGGCGAGAACGACCACGTCCGGTCGGGCGACGCCGAGGACTGCGGCGAGCGCAGTGTCATCGCCGTCGTCCACAACTTCGGTCTGGATCCCGTGCTCACGCGGCCCACTCGATCGCGGGACACGGTCGGTCGGCCACGACGAGCACGATCTCCCCGCCGAGCTCGCCGCGTTCGGCGGCAGCGTGCAGTGCCCGGAGGTTGGAGCCCGCCCCGGATACCGCCACCGCGATCCGACCGCTCATGCAGCAGCCACCTCGCCGTACCGGGAGCCGTCGAGCCGCTCCACGGGAACGACCTCGCCGATCACCATTGCGGACGGTCCCGCCGGCCTCGAAGCTCGCGATCGTCGCGTCGACCGCTTCCGGGGCGACGACGACGACCATCCCGATCCCGCCGTTGAACGTCGCCCGCATCTCCGCCTCGTCGAGCCCGCCGAGCGCCCCCAGCAGCCGCATGACCGACGGCATCCGCCAGCGCGTCGGGTCGAGCCGTGCACCGAGATCCGTCGGCAGCGCCCGCGGCACGTTGCCCGGCAGGCCGCCGCCGGTGATGTGGGCGAGGCCCCGGATGTCGGTGCCGACGGACGTTGAGCGTCTCGCGCAGTGCGAGGATGGGCCGGACGTAGATCGTCGTCGGGGCAAGAAGGACCTCGCCGAGCGTGGCCAGGCCGTGCTCAGGCTCGGCGGCGATCGTGGCGGCCGCCGCGTCGGAGCCGAGCGTCAGCAGCAGCTGCTCCTGGTACGGTCGGAGCGAGATCGAGGTCCCATTGCGCGACGAGGCTGCGAACGAGCGAGAACCCGTTGGCATGCAGCCCGCTCGACGCAAGGCCGACGATCGCGTCGCCCGCCCGGGCCGCGGTCCCGTCGATCAGCCGATCCCGCTCGACGACCCCGACGCAGCAGCCGGCGAGATCGAACGACGTCGGGTCCATCAGCCCCGGGTGCTCTGCCGTCTCCCCGCCGATGATGCGCACAACCCGCTTCTCGGCAGCCGGCGGCGACGCCGCCGACGAGCTCCGCGGCCTGCGGCGGGTCGAGCCGTCCGACGGCCACGTAGTCGAGGAAGAAGAGCGGTTCGGCGCCGCTGCAGACGACGTCGTCGGCGCACATCGCGACGAGGTCGATGCCGATCGTGTCGTAGCGTCCGAGCGCCGCCGCGATCGCCGTCTTGGTCCCGACCCCGTCGGTCGACGCGACGAGAACCGGCTCCCGGTAACCCGCGGGGATCGTGATCGCCCCACCGAAGCCACCGAGCCCGCCGAGCATCTCCGGCCGCCGCGTGCTCTCGACGGCGGCCCGCATGAGCTCGACGGCACGATTCGCCGGCGTCGACGTCGACGCCCGCGGCGACGTAGGCGGAGCGGCGATCTGGCACCCTCAGCGCCGCTCCATCACACGCCCACCGAGGTCGGAGGGGGAGCTCCGCGACCCCATCCGTCCGAGGTCTCTTCCAGGATGAACTTCCGCGACGCCACGTCGTACGGGACCGGCTCCGGGTAGCGGCCGTCGAAGCAGGCGAAGCAGAACCGCTCGTACGGCAGCTCGAGGGCAGCGAGGACGCCTCGGATCGAGAGGTAGCCGAGCGAATCGGCGCCGATGAACTCGCGGATCTCCTCTTCCGAGTGGGTCGCCGCGATCAGCTCGGTCTCGACCTGGGTGTCGATGCCGTAGAAGCAGGGGTGGTAGATCGGTGGCGCGCTGATCCGGACATGGACCTCCGCGGCGCCCGCCCGTCGCAGGATCGAGACGATCTGCTTGGTCGTCGTGCCCCGCACGATCGAGTCGTCGACGACCGTCAGGCGCTTGCCGCGGACGACCTCGCGCAGCGGGATTGAGCTTGATCGTCACGCCTCGCTGGCGCATCGTCTGGGACGGCTGGATGAACGTCCGGCCGCTGTACCGATTGCGGACGAGGCCCTCGCGGTACGGGATGCCGGACGCCTCGGCGTAGCCCGCCGCGGCCGGGGCGCCCGTGTCCGGCACGGGCATGACGAGGTCCGCGTCAGCGGGATGCTCGACGGCGAGCTGCATCCCCATCCTGCGCCGGACTTCGTACAGGTTGCGACCCTCCATGTACGAGTCCGGCCGGGCGAAGTAGATGAGCTCGAAGACGCACAGCGCCGGGCTCGCCTCCGCGAAGCGCACGGACCGCGGAGGGCGCCCCGACTCGAGGATCACGATCTCGCCCGGCTCGACGTCCCGGACGTACTCGGCGCCGACGATGTCGAGCCCGGCGGTCTCCGAGGACAGGCACCAGCCTGCGCTGCCGTCCTCGTCGCCCCACAGGCCGCCGTTCGGGACGTTCGAGGCGTCGCCGCCGTCCGATGGCAGCCGTCCCAGGACGAGCGGACGGAACCCGAACGGATCTCGGACGCCGATCACCCGGCGCTCGTCGAGGACGACGAGGCTGTACGCCCCGCGGACGCGCGGCAGGACCCGGACGAGTGCGTCGACCGTGTCGGCCGCGGGCTCGTCGGCGAGGAGCGCGGTCAGCAGCTCCGTATCGGTCGAGGCCGGGAGGCGCCCCCGGCCGCCGCTCAGCGACGCCAGCAGCTCGCGGGTGTTGACGAGGTTGCCGTTGTGCCCGACGGCGATCGCCCGGCGCGGGCCGAGCCGGAACGTCGGCTGGGCGTTCTCCCAGACCGTCGAGCCGGTCGTCGAGTAGCGGCAATGGGCGATCGCCAGGTCGCCGCGGAGCGAGGGGATCCGCCGCTCGTCGAGGACTGAGCTGATCATCCCGAGATCCTTGTAGAGCATGAGCTGCTCGCCGTCGCTGACCGCGACGCCGGCCGACTCCTGGCCGCGGTGCTGGAGCGCGAACAGGCCGAGGGCGGCGACGGCCGCGGCCTCGGCGCCGCGTGCCTGGCGGCATCACCGCCCCGAAGACGCCGCACATCTCAGTGGCCGTCCCAGCCGAGCGCCCGCGACAGGCCCGTCTCCCAGGCGTGGCGGAGATCGGCGACGGCGACGTCGAGCGCGTCGGCCACCCGGCTCCCCCGCTCCTCCGCGGCGCCCGTCGCGCCGGCCCCGGCGAGCTCGACGACGAGCCGCTCGCCGCCGACCGACCCGAGCTCCTCGGCGACGAGCCCGTGCTGCCGCGCGAGGAGCGCGAGCGCCGCGACGTACCGCGACGGCGCCGAGACGAGGATCCGCGACGGACTCTCGCCGAACAGGTCGACGGCCGGCGAGTTCGCGACCCTGAGCCGCAGGCGGGCGCCAAGGCCGCGATCGCCGTCGGCCCACATCGCACTCTCGGCCAGCGCGACCGCCAGGCCGCCACCCGCAACGTCCTGGGCCGAGGCGAGGAGGCCGCGCGCCGCGGCCTCTCGGACGAACGCCTGGACCGCAGCCTCCAGCCCGAGGTCGAGGCTCGGTGGGCCGTCCTCCGCCGCGACGCCCGCCAATCGGGCGTACTCGCTCCCTGCGAGACCCGGCGTCGCTTCGCCGATCAGGACGATGACGTCGCCCTCGGCCCGAAAGGCCGGCCGCACGAGGCGATCGACGTTCTCGAGCAAGCCGACGACCCCGATCTCCGGGGTCGGCGCGATCGAGCCGCCAGGCGATTCGTTGTAGAGCGAGACGTTGCCGCCGGTGACGGGCAGGCCGAGCGCCCGGCACGCATCGCCGAGCCCCCGGACGGCCTCCGACAACTGCCAGAACGCCTCGGGCCGGGTCGGGTCGCCGTAGTTCAGGCAGTTCGTCACGCCGAGCGGCCGCGCTCCGGTGATCGACACGTTGCGGGTCGCCTCGGCGACGCTCATCGCGGCCCCGAGCCACGGATCCGTCTGCCCGACGGCCTGGTTGCCGTCGGTCGTGGCGACGAGTGCCTTCGACGTCCCCTTGATCCGGAGGACCGCGGCGCCCTGGCCCGGCCCGGCGACGGTGTTCGCCTGGACCGTCGAGTCGTACTGCTCGAAGACCGGCCGGCGCGACGAAAGGTTGGCCGAACCGAGCAGCGCCAGAAGGACGGCGCCAGGGTCCATGCCACGCTCCGGCAAGAGTCCGGTCTCGTCGGCCGGGGCACCCGGTGCGGGGGCGAGGCGGCTGCGCGGTGGCGGCGCGGCGATCCGCTCGTGGACGATCGCGTCGCTCGTGAGCGCGCCGCGCGGGCACCCTGGCGAGCTCGCGCCCGGCGTCGACAATGGCGATGTCCCCGTCGTCCGTCACCGTCCCGATCACGGCGACCGGCAGGCCCCAGCGCTCGCAGACCGCGCGTGACTGCATCCCATCGGTCGGGTCGGACGATCGCGAGCATCCGCTCCTGCGACTCCGAGATCATCACCTCGAACGGCTCCATGTCCGGCTCGCGGCGCGGGATCGCCCCCAGCTCGATCCGCATCCCGGTCCCCGCCCGATCGGCGGTCTCCGAGGTCGCGCAGGTGATCCCGGCGGCACCGAGGTCCTGCAGCCCCTCGACGAGGCCGCGCTCGATCAGCTCCAGCGACGCCTCGATGAGCAGCTTCTCGGCGAACGGGTCACCGACTTGGACGCTGACGGGCGCTTCGAGGTCTCGGCGTCGCCGAACGTCGCGCTGGCGAGGACGCTCGCCCCGCCGATCCCGTCGCGGCCGGTCGTCGACCCGAACAGCACGACGAGGTTGCCCGGGCCCGGCGCGGCGGCCCGGGTGAGCAGGCGCTCCTCGAGCAGGCCGATCGCCATGACGTTGACGAGCGGATTGCCCTCGTAGCTCGGGTCGAAGACGAGCTCGCCGCCGACCGTCGGCACGCCGACGCAGTTGCCGTAGCCGCCGACGCCGTGGACGACGCCGTCGACGAGGTGGCGCGTCCGGGCCGACGACGGATCGCCGAACCGGAGCGCGTCGAGGACGGCGATCGGTCGGGCGCCCATCGTGAAGATGTCGCGGAGGATGCCCCCGACGCCGGTCGCGGCGCCCTGGTACGGCTCGACCGCGCTCGGGTGGTTGTGGGACTCGATCTTGAACGCGACCGCGAGCCCGTCGCCGATCGAGATCACCCCGGCGTTCTCGCCGGGCCCGGCGACGACGCCCTCGCCGGCGGTCGGCAGCGTCCGCAGGAGCGGCCTGGAGCTCTTGTACGAGCAGTGCTCGCTCCACATGACGCTGAACATCGCGAGCTCGAGATCGTTCGGCTCCCGGCCGCCGAGGCGGTCGCGGATCGCCACGAGCTCGTCATCGGTGAGCCCGAGGCGCCGGTGGAGCGGCTCCAACGCGGCGTCGGCCACGGGTTCCGCCAGCGTCATCGCGCGCCGACCTCGACCGGCATCCCGGCATGGACTCGCTCGGCGGCGCTGTCGACGAACGAGCGGATGATCCCGAGCCCATCGGCCGACCCGAGGATCGCCTCGACCGCGGTCTCGGGATGGGGCATGAGGCCCGGCGACGTTGCCCGCGGCGTTCATGACCCCGGCGATCGCCCGGAGCGAGCCGTTCGGATTGGCGGCGTCGCCCGTCTCGTCCGCCGTCGACCCGTCGGCCCGGGCGTAGCTGAACAGCACCTGGCCGTCCCGCTGCAGCTCGTCGAGCGTCGCGTCGTCGGCGTAGAAGCAGCCCTCGCCGTGGGCGACCGGCATCCGCAGCGGCCGGCGCTCGCCGATCGCCCGGGTGAACGGCGTGTCGAGGCGCTCGGGGACGATCGACACCTCGCGCGAGACGAACCGCAGCCCGCGGTTGCGGAGGAGGGCGCCGGGCAGGAGATGGGCCTCGGTCAGGACCTGGAACCCGTTGCAGATCCCGAGGACGAGCCCGCCGTCAGCGGCGAACGCGGCCACGGAGCGCATCACCGGGCTGAACCGGGCGATCACACCGGCCCGCAGGTAATCGCCATAGGCGAAGCCGCCCGGCAGGATCACCCCGGCGACGCCGTCGAGGGACGCCGACTCGTGCCACAGCATGACCGGCTCGGCGCCGGCGACCTCGAGCGCGTTGACGGCATCGATGTCGCGATTCGAACCCGGGAACACCACGACCCCGATCCGGACCGTCATGCGTGAGCCCCGACGGTCGACGACGCCGCCCCGATCTCCTCGACGGCGTACGACTCGATGAGGGGGTTCGACAGGAGCTCCGAGGCGAGCCGATCGACCGTCGCCCTGGCCGCCGCCGCGTCGTCGGCCGCGACCGTCAACTCGACCCGCCGGCCGACACGCACGGCGGAAACGCCCTCGATCCCGAGGTGGCCGAGGCTGCTCTCGACCGCCCGCCCCTGCGGGTCGAGGATTCCCGCCTTCGGCGTGACGTTGACGGCGAACCGGAAGTCCGTGCTCATCGGGCGATCGTGTCCTCCGCCAGGTATCGATCGAAGCTCGCGCCGGTGATCCGCTCGAACGCCTCGACGTAGCGCGCCCGGGTCCCGTCGACGATGTCCGCGGGGAGCTCCGGCCCCGGCGCCGTCTTGTCCCACGTCTGCGCCTCGAGCCAGTCGCGGACGAACTGCTTGTCGAAGCTCGCGGCCGGCCGGCCCGGCTCGTACGTCGCCGCGTCCCAGAACCGCGACGAATCGGGCGTCAGGACCTCGTCGATGAGGAGCAGCTCGCCGGTCTTCGGGTCGACGCCGAACTCGAACTTCGTGTCGGCCAGGATGATCCCCGCCGGCTCCGCCACCGACGACCCGTAGCGGTAGAGCGCGAGGGCGATGTCGCGGACGCGCTCTGCGAGGTCAGCGCCGATCAGTCGCGCGGCCTCGTCGAGGCCGATGTTCTCGTCGTGGGCGCCCTGTTCGGCCTTGGTCGACGGGCGTGAAGAGCGGCTCCGGCAGCCGCTCGCTCTCGCGCAGGCCGACCGGCAGCGCGATGCCGCAGACGGCGCCGGTTCGCTGGTAGTCCTTCCAGCCGGAGCCGGCGAGGTAGCCGCGAACGATGACCTCGATCGGGAGGACCTCGACGCGTCGGCAGAGCATCATCCGCCCGCGCAGCTCCGCGGCCGCATCGGGGCCCGAGACGAACTCCGGCGGCAGGTCTTCCGGAGTCGTGCCGAGGAGGTGATTCGGGACGATTCCCTCGGTTCGCGAGAACCAGAACCTCGAGAGTCCCGTCAGCATCCGGCCCTTGTCCGGGATCTCGGTCGGCAGGACGACGTCGAACGCCGACAGCCGGTCCGACGCGACGAGCAGCAGCCGATCGTCGCCGACGGCGTAGAGGTCGCGAACCTTGCCGGATCGCAGGAACGAGTCGGCGGGCGGGCTAACGGGCGGCATGGATCTCGGCCTCCAGGCTGTCGAGTCTCGCGATGACCGTGGGAACGTGGCGAAGGAACGCCGAATCGTCGAAGCAGGCGTCCAGCTCGGCGAGCGCGGAGCTTCTTCGCGACCGTCGGGTCGACGGCGAGCAGCTCGCGAAGGGGACGCCGCTCGTCGGCGGCCCGCAGGGCGGCACGCTGGACGACCGCGTAGGCCTCTTCGCGCGACAGGCCGGCGCGCTCGACGAGCGCGACGAGGACCCGGCTGCTGGCATGGAGCCCGAGGCCGCGCTCGATGTTCTCCCGCATCCGCTCGCTGCGAACGACGAGACCCTCGATGAGCCCCGCCATCCGGACGAGCATGTAGTCGAGGAGGATCGTCGCGTCGGGCAGGATCACCCGCTCGGCCGACGAGTGGCTGATGTCGCGCTCGTGCCAGAGCGGCTGGTCCTCGAGCGCCGCATGGGCGTAGCCGCGGAGGAGCCGGGCGAGGCCGGCGATCCGCTCGGACAGGATCGGGTTGCGCTTGTGGGGCATCGCGGACGAGCCCTTCTGGCCGACCTTGAACGGCTCCTGGAGCTCGCCGATCTCGGTGTGCTGGAGGTTGCGGATCTCGGTCGCGAACCGCTCCAGGCTGCCGCCGACGATCGCGATCGCGGTGAGCAGCGCCGCGTGGCGGTCGCGCTGGACGATCTGGGTGCTCGCCGGATCGGCGTGCAGCCCGAGCTCGGCGAGGACCTCCGCCTCGACATCCGGCCCCAGATGGCTGTACGTCCCGACGGGCCCCGAGATCTTGCCGGTCCCGATCTCATCGACGGCGACCGCCAGGCGGCGCCGCCCGCGATCGAGCTCGAAGGCCCAGCCCGCGAGCTTGAGGCCGAGCGTGATCGGCTCGGCGTGGACCGAGTGGGTCCGGCCCATCATCAGCGTCTCTGCCTCTGCTCGCGCGCGGGCGATGAGCGCCGCCAGGAGCCGGTCGCAGTCGCGCAGGAGCAGCTCTCCGGCGGCTCGCAGCTGGAGCGCGAGGCCGGTGTCGACGACGTCGCTGCTGGTCAGGCCGAGATGGAGGTAGCGCCCTTCGGGGCCGACCGACTCCGCGACCTGGGAGACGAAGGCGATCACGTCGTGGTCGGTCGTCTTCTCGATCTCGGCGATCCGTTCCGGATCGACCGCCGCGCGCGCCTCGAGCGCGGCGAGCGCCTCGGGCGGGACCTGGCCGCGGGCGCTCTGGGCGCGGGCGACGGCGAGCTCGACGCGCAGCATCTGCTCGAAGCGTGCCTGGTCCGTCCAGAGCGCGCCCATCTCGGCCAGGGTGTAGCGCCGGATCATCTGCGCGACCCTCCGGCGACGGCCATGACCGGCGCGGCCGCGGCGATGTCGTGTCGGCGGCGCATGCCCGGCCACGAGATGGCATCCGCACCTGCCTCCGCGACGGCGCGTGCGCCCGGCTGATCCGGTCCGCGCCCGACGACGGTCAGGACGCGGCCGCCGTTGGTCACGAACCTGCCACCGTCGTCGAGACGCGTCCCGGCATGGAACACGAGCGCCCCGGTCGCGCGAGCCGCCTCGATCCCGGCGATCGGATCGCCGCGGCCGGGGGCATCGGGATACGCTCCGGCGGCGAGGACGATCCCCACGGCCGCGCCGGGCAGGGCCGCGATCCGCGCGCCTGCGGCGGTCTCGAGCTGGCCACGAGCCGCGGTCAGCAGCAGCGGTCCGAGCGGGACCGCCAGCCGCGGCAGGATCACCTGCGCCTCCGGGTCGCCGAGCCGGGCGTTGCACTCGAGGAGCCTGGGCCCGTCGGCCGTGAGCATCAGGCCGGCGTAGAGGAAGCCCCTGAACGGCGTGCCGCGCCGAGCCAGCTCCGCGAGGAGCGGTCGATGGATGGTTCGCACGATCTCTTCGACGTCGTCGTCGGAGAGATCGGCAAGCGGCGAGAAGGCGCCCATTCCGCCGGTGTTCGGTCCGACGTCACCGTCGAGCAACCGCTTGTGGTCGCGTGCGGCCGGCAGGGCCAGGGCACGCGCGCCGTCGCAGATCGCGATCACGCTCGCCTCCGGTCCGCGAAGACGCTCCTCGACGACGATTCGCTCGAGCCCGGCCCGGGCCATCGCCTCGATCGCCGCGACTGCTTCGTCGGCGGATTCGGCAACGACTACGCCCTTGCCGGACGCCAGTCCGTCGGCCTTGACCACGACCCCGTCGCCGCGGGTCGCCTCCTGGCGGGCGTAGGCGCGACGCAGCCGGCGCATCGACGAACGACGCCGCCCGGGCCATCGCGACGCCGGCGGCCGCTGCCACCTCGTGGCAGAACGCCTTCGACGACTCGATCCGGGCGGCCGCGGCGGATGGACCAAACGTGGCGATGCCGGCCCCGCGAAGCGCATCGGCGACGCCGGCGGCGAGGGGCGCCTCCGGGCCGATCACCGCGAGCTCGACCGATCGATTTCGGGCGACGGCGACGAGCGCGTCCGTGTCGAGGGCCGTCGCGTCGCCGGCGATCCGGACGCGGGGCTCATCCGCCGATCGCGTCCGACCCGGGCGCGACCACGATCTCGTTGACGCCCGGTTCTGCGGCGAGCTTCCAGGCGAGGGCGTGCTCGCGCCCACCGCCGCCCACGATGAGGATCCGCGTCGGCATCACGGGGCGGCTCATCGGGCGACCTCCGCGGCAGCCTGTGGCGGGGCCGGTCGATTGCGCATCGGCCGCCAGGCCCGTTCGATCGTCTGCGTCCGCTCCGGCCCGACCGAAACGAGGACGATCGGTACGCCGGCATGCTCCTCGAGGGCCGACAGGTAGCGTCGGGCGTTCTCGGGCAGGTCGCCGAGCGATCGGACGGCGTGGATCGGCTCCGACCAGCCAGCGAACTCCTCGTAGATCGGGGTGGCGCCGTCGAGGACCGTCGCCGACGACGGCCAGGCCTCCACCCTCCGACCGGCGACCTCGTAGGCGACGCACAGCCGGATCGGGTCGATGCCCGACAGGATGTCGAGCTTGTTGAGCATGATCGAGCTGACCGAGTTGACCGCAACCGCGTAGCGCAGCGGCACGGCATCGAACCAGCCCACCCGGCGCGGCCGGCCGGTCGTCGTCCCGACCTCGTTGCCGCGCGCCGCGATCCCCGCCCCGATCGCGTCCGTCAGCTCGGTCGGATACGGGCCTGACCCGACGCGCGTCGAGTAGGCCTTCATGACCCCGATCACCTCGTCGACCTGGAGCGGCCCGATCCCGCCGCCCGTGCATGCCCCGCCCGCGACCGGGTTCGACGAGGTGACGAACGGGTAGCTGCCGTGGTCGAGATCGAGGAGCGTGCCCTGCGCGCCCTCGAGGAGGACGTGGTCGCCGCGGCGGAGGGCGTCCTGGACGAGCCACGTGGCGTCGGCGATGTGCGGCCGGAGACGCTCGCCCCACGCGACGGCCTGGGCCACGAGCTCGTCTGCCCCGAACGCCTGGTCGCCGTCGTGCGAGGCCAGCAGGAGGTTCTTGTCGGGCAGGATCTTGGCAAGCTTTGCCCGGACCAGCGAGCCGTCGAGGAGGTCCTCCATCCGGAGCCCGACCCGCCACGCCCGATCGCCGTAGGCCGGCCCGATCCCCCGCCCGGTCGTGCCGACCTTGCCGTCGCCGAGACGGGCTTCCATCGCCCGGTCGAGGGCCACGTGGTACGGCATGATCACGTGGGCCGCCGTGCTGACCCGGACCCGGCTCGTGTCGATGCCCGCGCGCGGTGAGCATGTCGAGCTCGCTGATGAGCGTCGCCGGATTGACGACGACGCCGCTGCCGATGACCGACGTGATGTGGGGATACAGCACGCCCGACGGGACGAGATGGAGCTTGAAGACCTCGTCGCCGCTGACGACGGTGTGGCCGGCGTTGTCGCCGCCCTGGTAGCGGACGACCATCGCGACCTGCTCGGCGAGGAAGTCGGTGGTCTTGCCCTTGCCCTCGTCGCCCCACTGCAGCCCGACGATCACCGTGGCGGGCATTACGCGCCCGCCATTTCGGCCCAGGGCCGCGTTGCCGGGCTGCGCTGCTCGCTCACGCACGCCAGGGTGCGCTCGCTCACATGCTCGCCCGGCGCCTTGCCCTGACCCGCCTGTCGGTCGCTTTGAGCGTCCCAAAGGCCACCAAAAAAGCCCCGCGGCTCCGTGCCTGGGACTTGGATACACCTCTCCCGTATCGCGCCGACGGTTCGGCGCCGGGGCTGATCGAAGACTCGGGCTCGCCTCACGGGGCGAACGACGCGCCTTCCTCGAGCAACGGCCGACCTCCTGGATGCGGGCGTCTCCCGCGGGCTGTCGAGGACGGCCGGAGTATAGCAGCGCTGGGGTCCCGGGCGACGAGTCCGGGCGCCGCTCTTGGCCATCCACTTGGCCAAATGTGCGTCGAGAGAAAGTTAGCGGAGGACCGTGCGGCAGAATCGGACTCGGTCAAACGAGAAGTAGCTGCCGACGGCTGACGAGGCGCTCAATCAGATCGTTCGGGGCTAGCGGCCCCGGTGGTTTCTCGGCTAATGATCACACGGGCGCAAATTTGGCGAAATGCGACCCGCCCCGCGCCTGGCGCGGAGCAGCGCGAGAGTCGCCTCGCGGCCGAATCAGCTCGCGGCGAAGCCGCTCGCAGAGTCGTCGTCAGTGGCGAGCGGGATCTGGGCGGCCGACGCGTCCTTGGAGCGGCGACGGCGTGGCTTGCGATCCGCGATCGAGCCCGATCGTCGCCGCATCGAGCCCGATCATCGACGCCACGACCGGATCGGGCGCCGGCGCGTTCTTCGCGAACAGGTCGCAGAAGAGGGTGACGAGCTCAGGGTCGAACTGGGTGCCGGCGTGGCGGCGGAGCTCGATGATCGCGTTGTCATGGCTCATCGCCCGCTTGTACGGCCGGTCGTGGGTCATCGCGTCGTAGGCGTCGGCGATGGCCACGATCCGGGCACCGAGCGGGATGTCGCTCCCCCGCAGCCCGAACGGGTAGCCGTGGCCCGAGTAGCGCTCGTGGTGGTGGAGGATGATCGGCACCGCCTCCTTGAGCGCGGCCGCCTGCTCGAGGATGACCTGGCCGATCCGCGGGTGCTGGACGACCGACCGCCACTCGGCCGACGTGAGCGCCGACGGCTTGTCGAGGATGTCCTGCGGGACCGCGACCTTGCCGACGTCGTGGAGGAGCGCCGCGACTCGGATCCGGTCGACCTCGGCGGGCGGAAGGGCGAGGTTCTTGGCCATCGCCACGACGATCGAGGCGATGAGGGCCGACGGCTGGCCGCTGTAATGCGGCAGGGGCGAGATGACCGCGGTCAGGCTGGCCGTGGCCGCGTCGCGGGCCGCCAGGCCGATCTCGACGGCACGTGCCCGGCCCGCGGCGGAGATCGGCGCACGCGGGATGCGGGCGTCCTCGTCCGGCTCGGCGAAGATGTACGTCTGGTTGCGCCCGAGCGACTTCGCCGAGTACATCGCCGCGTCGGCGTCGCGCACGAGGGTGTCGCTCGTCAGGCGCGATCCGGCCCCGCCGGCGATCCCGATCGAGATCGTGACCGACAGCTCCGAGTTTCCGTCCACGGAGAAGCGCTCCCGGGCGACGATCGTGCGAAGCTTCTCGGTCAGGACGGCGCCCTCCTCGACGTCCGTCTCGGTGAGGATCAGCATGAATTCCTCGCCGCCGTATCGGCCGACCATGTCGGTCGCCCGGAGGTTCGCCTGGATCACCTGCGCGACGCCCCGCAGCACGACGTCGCCGGTCGCGTGGCCGTAGGTGTCGTTGACCGCCTTGAAGTGATCGATGTCGACGAACGCGACCGACAGCGGTCGCTCGTAGCGGTTTGCCCGCTCGACCTCGTTGAACAGGTCGACGAGCAGGGCGCGCCTGTTGGCGACGCCGGTCAGCTTGTCCATGGTCGCAGCGTCGGTCGTCTCGGCCAGCGCGGCGGAGATCGCGTTCACCGCCCGGGCCAGGCGGCCCTCGAGGCCGTGGCCTGTCGCAGGGGCGCGAACGGTGATGCCGAGCTCGCCCGCGGCGAGGCGTTCAGAGGCGCGGATGATCCGCCAGAAACGGATGCGGACGTAGAGGAAGACGACGATGGCGGTCAACGACACGCCGATCGCGCCGGCGGCCACCGCAGCGACGATGGATCGAACCCCTTCGTCCACCCAGGAATCCACGGCCGAAGGCATGCCGATCAGCACGGCAAGAAGCACGACCGGGGCAACGAGGCCCAGGCCCCCGAGCAGACGCATCACCGGTCAAGCGTAGTCGGGCGCCCGTTCGTCCCGGCCCTCCCGGAGGTACCCGCTGCCGTCGGCGGAAGTACCGTCCGCCCGATGCGGATTACGGAATTCTACCTAGTTGCTCAGGTGCCCTCCGAGGACGCACAATGCCCTAGCCCGCCGGGGATCGTCTGGCATATATCTCGTGGGTCTGGTGAGGAGTCACTCGAGCCTCCTACCGTCCGCCGGGCTCAGCAGCACTCATTGAGCCGCGTCCCGTTTTCTGGGACGCGGCTCAATCGTTTCCGGCGCAGCACGCCGCGCGGCCGCCTGGTCCGCCAGCGGGACCAACGGGCGGAGGAGGCTCCCTGGAGCGGCCCTTTCCGATGCGTCGCCTGCTCCTTGGTCCTCCAGCCGGACCAAGGGGCGGAGGAAACGCGTTCGAGCCGCGGTTTCCGATGTGTCGCCCGCTCGTTGGTCCGCGAGCCGGACCGGCGGCGCAAAGGGCGAAACCACCCGCGCGATCTCGTGGCCCGAGAATCCGTGGTAAACCGCCGAGTGAGTCGCCGTGCAGGGCCTCCTGCTAGCGTCTGCGGTGCCCGCCAGGCTCCAGCCGGCCTCGCCGACCGCCGTACCGACGGATTGCAGACCACCGCAGGTCCGCCGACCCGCCCGGGCAGCCCGCCGCCGGGGCCGGCAACCCTACGCCTGCCCGCCGCATACCGCCCCAGCCCCGCCGCGTCGATCCCGCCGGACCACGCAGGGTCGGCCCGATTTCCCGTCGGCCGGCCGAGAAGGAGAACACGGACCGTGAACAAGGTCCTCTTGACCGGTCGCCTCACCCGCGACCCGGAGATGCGAAGCCTGTCGAGCGGCAAGACCGTCACGCAGTTCAGCATCGCCACCAACGAGTACATCGGCCAGGGCAAGGAAAAGGCCGAGTACCACAACATCGTGACGTGGGACCGGCTCGCCCAGACCTGTGGCGAGTTCCTCGGCAAGGGCCAGCAGGTTGCGATCGAGGGCCGGCTCCAGACCCGGAGCTGGGACGACGATCGCGGCGTTCGCCACTGGAAGACGGAGGTCGTCGCCAACCACGTCGAGATGCTGTCCGGACGGCGGAAGAAGGACTACGCGGCCGAGTCGGCGGCGAATGCCCTAGCAAGCCAGGCGGCGGCATACGGCGACGGCGACGACGAGGACGCCGCCGTCGCGGCCGCCGGCGAGCCGCTGACCGCGGACGAGTCGGAGGAGGCGGAGACCGTAGCCGCCTGACCCGCCGCGAAGTCGACTCTCGTCGTTCCGGGCCGGCGGCGGTTCTCCCTCCCCGCCGCCGGCCCGCTCAGACGTGCGGGCCGACGAACACGAAGAACGACACCGCCAGGATGATGTAGACGAGCATCAGCAGGGCGCCCTCGAGCCAGTTCGACTCGCCGTCGAACGCGATGAGCGCGCTGATCCCGACGGCGACGCCGACCGCCGCCACCTCGAGCGGCTCGAAGACGAGGTCCATCGGCTGGCCGAGGACGAGCCCGAGCAGGACGAGGACCGGGCCGACGAACAGCGCGACCTGGAGGCTCGATCCGAAGCTCACCGCCATCGCGAACTCCATCTTGTTCTTGAAGGCGAGCTGGACGGCGACGAGGTGCTCGGCGAGGTTGCCGATCGTCGGGATGAGGATCACGCCGACGAAGAACTCCGACAGCCCGAACCGCTCGATGAACGGCTCGATCGCCCCGACGAGGATCTCCGACAGGACGGCGAGCAGGACGGCCGCCGTGAGCAGCACGAAGACCGCGGTTCGGCCGGTCCACGCCGGCCCGCCGTGGCCCTCCGCCGGTCCGTGGCCGCCGAGCGTCTCGGCCGGGTTCGTGAACTGGAAGACGAGCGACAGGACGTAGCCCGCCATCAGCAGGAGCGCCACGAGGACCGACTCCTCGACGAGGTTGCCCTCCGTCGGGATGGCCGTCGAGGCCGCGAACACCGCCGGGATGAACAGCCCGATCGCGGCGAGCACGAGGAGGGCGGCGTTCGAGCCGGCGACCTGCTGGCTGAATCGCTGCGTCCCGTTCTTCAGCCCGCCGAGCAGCACGCTCGCCCCGAGGACGAGCAGCAGGTTGCCGATGATCGAGCCCGTGATCGACGCCTTGACGACCTCGATCAGCCCGGCCTGCAGGGCGAAGAAGGCGATGATCAGCTCGGCGATGTTGCCGAACGTCGCGTTGAGGATGCCGCCGACCTGCGGTCCGCTGATCGCCCCGAGTCGCTCGGTCGACAGGCCGACGACCCAGGCCAGGCCGAGGATTGCCGCCGCGGAGGCGATGAAGAGGATCGTCGGGTCGGCGTGGAGGATGAAATCGAGGACGATCGCCACGACCGCGAGCACCAGCGTCGCGACGAGGAAGATGCGCGTTGTCGGCCCGAGCGGCCCCAGGATCGGGATGCCGCCGGGAGCCGGCGCGTGGGCAGCCGTCATCGCCGAAATCCTAGCGATCCTCGGGTGCGCCGTAGAGCCGGCGGCGCGGGATGCCGGTCGCGGCCGCAACCCGCCGGGCTGCGTCGCCGCGGGACGTGCCGGCAGCAACGAGTCGCTCGACATCGGCGCGAGCTGCGCTGAGCGCCGCGTCGGCGGCCGCCTCCGTCGCTGCGCTGACTGGAATGCCACCGGGTTGCTCCCCGACGACGATCGCGAACTCGCCCCGGAGCGTGAGCTCGCCCGTCGGCCGCCCGCTCGCGCGAGCTCGCCGATCGGCGCCCGGACGATCTCCTCGTGGAGCTTCGTCAGCTCCCGACAGACCGCCGCCGGCCGGTCCGGGCCGCACGCCGCGGCGAGGTCGCGCAGCGTGGCGACGACCCGGCTCGGCGCCTCGTAAACGACGGTGCCGCGCTCGTCGGCAGCGATCCGCGCGATTCGCTCCCGGCGCTCCCTGCCGCTCCGCGGCAGGAACCCCTCGAACGACCAGCGCGGTCCGGCAATCCCGCTCGCCCCGACGGCCGCGAGCACCGCGGATGCGCCGGGGATCGGAACGACCGTGCCGCCCTCGGCCGCCCATGCGGCGACGAGCTCACCGCCGGGATCGCTGACGCCCGGGGTCCCGGCATCGGTCACCAGCGCGAGGTCCTCGCCGCGGCGGAGGTGCTCGAGGAGCTCCGTCGTCCGGCCCGGCCCGCTCCGCGCGTGATAGCTGATCGTCCGCGTCTCGATGGCGTGCCGATCGAGCAGGCGCCGCGTGATGCGGGTGTCCTCGGCGGCGATCAGCGGGACTGCCCGAAGCACCTCGAGTGCCCGCAACGTGACGTCGCCGAGGTTCCCGATCGGGGTCGCGACGACGAACAGCCGGCCGCCCGACGACCGGCCGGTCACCCCCGCGCGGAACCCGGCCGGCGTCGCGGATAGAGGTAGTCGACGCCCGCCGTCCGCGGCCCGAGCTTCGCGATCGGGGGGACCTGGCGCTTGAACTCGGACGTCGCGACCATCCGGTCGACCCGCTCGACCAGCGCCCGGTCGAACCCCATCTCGACCAACTCGTCGATCGAGCGCCGCTTGTCGATCCGCCAGAAGAGCAATCGATCGAGGACCGGGTAGCTGAAGCCCGCCTCGGATCTCGTCGGTCTGGCCCGGCCAGAGATCGGCCGACGGCGCCTTCGTGATGATCTGCTCCGGGACGCCCATCGCGGCGGCGATCTGGCGGACCTGGCTCTTGTACAGGTCGCCGATCGGGTTGAATGCGCAGGCGCTGTCGCCGAACAGCGTCGTGTAGCCGATCAGCGACTCCGTCTTGTTGCCGGTCCCGACCACGAGCCCGCCCCACGTTACCGACCGGTCGTACAGGACCGCCATCCGCTGGCGGGCCATGAAGTTGCCGCGCCGGACCGGCGTCGCATCCGGATCGTCGGCGAAGAAGGCGTCGACCATCGGGCTGATGTCGACGACCTCGCTGGCGGTGCCGAGGCGTCCGACGACCTCTTCCGCGTCGGCGCGCGACGCGGGCGACGACGTCCGGTACGGCATGAGGACGCAGAGCAGCTTTTCGGCACCGATCGCCTCTGCGGTCAGGTAGGCGACGAGCGCCGAATCGATCCCGCCAGAGAGGCCGAGAACCGCCTTGTCGAAGCCCGCCTGGCGAAGCTGGCCGCGGATGAACTGGCCGATGACGCGACGGGCGACATCGGTGTCGATGGCGAGCTCGGCCGGCAGCTCGAACAGACCGCCCGTGTCCGTGACGGCAGGCACGGCGGTCACCGGCGGGCGCCCGGCTGGAACCCGATCGGGCGTTCGATCGGTTCGCCCGGGGCGACGTCGAGGCCCGGCTCGGCCCCATCCTCGGCGGTCGTGTCGGGGTGCAGGCCGGCGCGCTCGGCGACGATCCGCGACATCTCGCGGACGGCGAGCTCCGGCCGCTCGTCGCGAAGCAGCGGCAGCGCGACCCGTTCGCGTCGGACGTCCGCCAGCGAGACGTCGACCGTGAACAGGCCCTCCTCGAAGAACGGCGCGGAGAAGAGCGGCTCGCCGGTCGGGGCGATGACCTCCGAGCCGCCCCAGAACGAGATCGATTCGTCGATCCCGACGCGGTTGCAGAAGACCACGAAGGACGTCGTGAGCTGGGCGTAGGTCCGCATGATCGTTCGCCACGACGTCGCGGTCCCGAGGCCGACCTCGTTCGTCGCCGCCAGGTCGCGGCCGGGCGACGACGAGACGTTGATCAGCATCTGGGCGCCGTCCAGGGCGAGGAGCTGGGGAACGGACAGGTGCCAGAAGTCTTCGCAGACCGCAAGTCCGACACCGACCCCGAGCCGCGACGGCGTCGCCCGCAGGAGATCCCCCGCGGCGAAGAATCGGCGCTCGTCGAACAGGCCGTAGGTCGGCAGGAACAGCTTCCGGTGGACGTGGCGGATGCGGCCGTCCTCGAGCAGCGCCGCGGCGATGAACAGCCGATGGTCGCCGGACTCCTCGACGAACGAGACCACGACCGACAGGCCGTCAGTCTCGGCCGCGAGCGTCGCGAGGCGAGGGTCGTCGAGGCGGATCGCGACCTCCGAGGCGAGGTCCTGGAGCAGGTAGCCGGTGAGCCCAAGCTCCGGGAAGACGACGAGCCCGGCCCCCTTCGATCGGGCCTCGCCGATCAGCTCGTGATGGAGGGCGAGGTTCTCATCGAACATCCCGAGCCGGGGGGCGATCTGGGCGAGGGCGATGCGGAGCTGCGTCACGCACGGAGGATAGCGGTTCGCAGCGCGTAGCCGGCCGCATAGACCCGTGCACGCGGCCTCGCACACGGTGAACCCGGAGCCCGTTTGAGCCGTACCTTCATGGGTGACGACGCGCGCTCGGCGGTGCTAGGCTTCCGCGCACGCGACCTGCGGCCTGCGGGCCGATTACGCGCGCAACGGCCGCTCCGCCCGGATCGGATCGACGAGCCCGGGGGAGCCGTTTGGAGGAGGAGACACCGCATGTCCCGATCACCGAGGTGGTCACCGCTGCTCGCGTTGTCCGCGACAGCTGTGCTCATCTTCGCTGCCTGCGGCGCCGCCGCATCGCCGAGCCCGGCTACGGCGCCGAGCCAGGGTGCCAGCCAGCCGGCGGCGAGCGTCCCGGCGTTCGATCAAGTGAGTTATCCCGAGGACGGTAGTTCCGCCTGCGGGACGGAGGGCTACAAAGGTCAGATCGGCTCGATCAAGGCCGTCGATGCGAAGACCGTCGAGTTTGCGCTGTGCGCCCCGGACGCGGCTTTCCTGTCGAAGATCGCGTTCACATCGGTGGCAATCCAGGACGCCGACTACCTCCAGGAGACCGGTGGCGGCGGCGAGGCCCTGTTCCGAAATCCTGTTGGGACGGGCCCGTACAAGCTAAAGGCTTGGACCTCGGGTTCGGACATCTCGCTCGAGACATTCGCGGACTACTGGGGCGACCCACCGAAGACCCCGAACGCGGTCATCCGCTGGAGCACGGAGGCAGCTCAACGCCTCGTCGAGCTGACGTCGGGCAACGTCGACGGGATCGACAACCCAGGCGCCGACGACTTCGACGCAATCGGAGCGAACCCGGACCTCAAGCTGTTCCCGCGGACCGCGCTGAACGTCATGTACCTCGGGATGAACAACACCAAGAAATACTGGGACAACGACAAGGTCCGCCAGGCGATCGCCATGGGCATCGACCGGCAGCGAATCGTTGACACGTTCTACCCGCCCGGATCCTCGGTCGCCACGCACTTCACGCCGTGCGATATCCCCTTCGGCTGCACCGGCGAGGAGTGGTACAAGTTCGACCCGGCGGCGGCCAAGGCGCTGCTGGCCGAGGCCGGCTACCCGGACGGCTTCACGACGAAGATCCATCTGCGGGCCCTGCCGCGGAGCTACATCGCCACCCCGGTCGACGTCGCGACAGACGTCCAGGATCAGCTGAAGAAAAACCTCAACATCACCGCCGAGATCGACGTCCAGGACGACACGACCTATCTGGCGACGGCGAGCCGGGGCGAGCTCGATGGGATCTACATCCTGGGCTGGGGCGCGGACTATCCGGATGTCACCAACTTCCTCGATGTCTTCTTCGGCGTCGGTGCCGACGAGGGCTTCGGGAAGAAGTGGGACGACATCACCGCCCCGCTGACGGAGGGTGGTCAGTCGGCCGACAAGGCCGTCCGTGAGGCTGCCTACACCACGGCCAACGACCTGATCAAACAGCATGTCCCGATGGTCCCGATCTCGCACGGCGGTTCGGCCACGGTGTTCAAGGCCGATGTCGAGGGAGCGCATTCGTCGCCGCTGGGCAACGAGGGCCTCTTCGCGATGAAGGCCGGCGACCGCGATCAGATCGTCTGGCTGCAGGGCGGTGAGCCCGGTGGCCTCTATTGCGCCGACGAGACCGATGGCGAGGCCCTGCGTGTCTGCGAGCAGATCATGGAGCCGCTGTACTCGTACGAGATCGGTGGTACGGAGCCCCTGCCAAGTCTGGCCGAGTCGTGCGAACCCAACGCGGACTCCAGCCTGTGGACCTGCACCCTTCGCGAGGGCGTCAAGTTCCACAACGGCGCAACCCTCGACTCGCTCGACGTCCTGACGACCTTCGCGGTCCAGTGGGATGCCGAGCACCCGCTCCATGTCGGACGGGAAGGCCTGTTCGAGTATTGGGGCTATCTGTTCGCGGGTAACCTGAACCCGCCGCCGCCCACGCCCTGACCCCACCCAACATCGATTGACGATGGGGCGCCACGCCGTGGCGTCCCATCGTTCGCTACCCGGACGAGGAAGCGTTTCTCGATGATCCGATGACCAGGTTCATCTCCCGACGCTTGATCCTTAGCATCCCGGTGCTGATCGGGATCGTGTTCCTCGTATTCGCGCTCGCTCGGATCATCCCCGGCGACCCGTGCGTGGCCGCGCTCGGTGAACGAGCCAACGAGGCGACGTGCGCGCGATACTCGGCGGAGCACGGCTTGGACAAGGCCATCATTCCGGGCGTATTCCGGGTCGCTGGCAACCTCGAGATCAGGCTGAGCGAGGTCCCGGCGACGCTCGTCGATAACCAGTTCGTCATTTACCTCCAGGACATCGCGGCGGGCGAGTTCGGCGTTTCCTCAAAGTTCGGCCTGCCCGTCACGGACCTGCTGATCCAGCGGCTGCCGGTCACAGTCGAGCTCGCCCTGTACGCGCTGACGTTCGCCATCATCGCGGGCATCAGCCTCGGCATCATTTCGGCTTATCGGCGCAACTCGGTCGCTGATGTCTCCACGATGCTCGTCGCCAATATCGGCGTCTCGACACCGGTCTTTGTCCTGGGCCTGGTGCTGGCATACGTGTTCGCGGTGGTGTTGAAGGACACTCCCTTCGCCCTCCCTCCGTCGGGCCGCCTGACCCCCGGGATGTCGGTGACGCCGCTGGCCGAGGTATGGGGCCTCGAGGACCTCACCGGACCGCTCCGTGCGATCCTCGACTTCCTGTCGAACATCTACACGTTCAATGCAATCGTGACGCTCAACTTCGCCTTGCTTGCCGACACGGTCAGACACATGATCCTGCCGGCCCTCGCTCTTGGCACGATCCCGCTGGCGATCATCGCCCGGATGACCCGTTCGAGCCTCCTCGACGAGCTCGGCCTTGATTACATCCGGACCGCCCGGGCGAAGGGTCTGCGCGATCGGAGTGTCGTCATGCGCCACGGCTTCCGGAACGCGCTGCTACCGATCGTGACGGTGATCGGCCTCCAGCTGGGCGGCCTCTTCGGCGGGGCAGTCCTGACCGAAACCATCTTCAACCTGGCAGGGGTCGGCCGGGCGGTCACGGAGGCAATCGGAGCCCGTGACTACGCGGTCATCCAGGGCTTCACCCTGGTCATCGCGATCGGCTTCGTGATCGTGAATTTGCTGGTCGATGTCTCATACGCCCATCTCGATCCAAGGGTCAGGTTGAACTGACGATGGCTGTCACGACACCTCCGGCCATGGATCTGATCGAGCCTGACGTCCGCGGCTCACGAACCACGTCGATCTGGCGTGACACGCTGGGCAATCTCCGGCGTCAGCGAAACGCCGTCATCGGCGGCGCGATCCTGGCCTTCTTCGTTGTCGTGGCCGTCTTCGCCGATCAGATCGCGACCCATGATCCGAACGCCATCTTGCTCGGCTCGGAGGAAGGTGCCAAGAAGCTTGCCTCCCCGTGCATTCATGCGCTCGGCTGTCCCGCTACGCAGCCCGAGCACTATTTCGGGATCGATGGGAACGTTCGGGACGTCTTCAGCCGGGTCGTGCACGGCTCACGAGTGTCTCTCCGGATCGGGTTTCTGACCGTGGGATTCGCCATCATTATCGGCGGCGTGATCGGCGCCCTGGCCGGATATACGAGCGGCAGGGTCGACAACGTCCTGATGCGGGCCATGGACGTCCTTCTCGCGTTCCCCGCGCTCCTCCTGGCGATCGCCATCGTCACGGTACTTGGCAGCGGGCTCCTCAATGCGCAGTTGGCGATCGGGGTCGTCGCGATCCCGATCTATGCCCGGATCATGCGAGGTTCCGTCCTCTCCATCCGAGAGCGCGACTTCGTGACCGCGTCACGGGCGCTCGGCGAGTCGTCGTCCGGCCTGCTCCGCCGCAGAATCATCCCGAATGCGCTCACGCCGCTGATCGTCACGGGGACGCTGGGGATCGCAGCGGCGGTCCTGGACGTCGCCGCGCTGTCGTTCCTAGGCCTCGGCGCCCAACCCCCGCAGGCGGAATGGGGGTCCATGATCGGTCTCGCTCGCAACACGATCTTCGCCGCGCCGCACCTGCTCATCTTCCCCGGCGTCGCGCTGGCGCTGACGGTGCTTGCGTTCAACCTGCTCGGTGACGGGCTGCGCGATGCGCTCGACCCGCGCCTGAACCGCTGAGCGGTCCGACGATGACGGATCCAACGGTGACGAAGACGACCGAGGCGACAGAGACGACTGACACGCTGCCAAACAGCCTCGGCCCGAGCCTGACCGAGACCGTCGTCGAGGAGCTCGTCCCGGCCTCGGCGAGGCGTCCGAAGCGCGAGCGGGGCGAGCGGCCGCTCCTCGAGGTCCGTGGGCTGCGGACGTCCTTCCACACCCGCGATGGCGTCGTCCGGGCGGTTGACGGCATCGACTTCTTCGTCGATCGGGGCGAGATCATGGGCCTTGTCGGCGAGTCGGGCTGCGGCAAGAGCGTGACGTCGCTCTCGATCATGCAGCTCGTCGCCCGACCCGGCCGGATCGAGGCGGGCGAGGTCATGTTCGACGGCCAGGACCTGCTCAAGCTAAAGCCCGAGGAGATGCGCAAGGTCCGGGGCGAGCGGATCAGCATGATCTTCCAGCAGCCGACCTCGTCGCTCAACCCGGTCTGGGACGTCGGCCGCCAGATCGCCGAGGTCCTCGAGCTCCATCGCGGGATGAAGCACGGGGCGGCCGTCGCCCGCGCCGGCGAGCTTCTTCGGATGGTCGGGATTCCGGATCCGGAGCGGCGGCTCAAGAACTTCCCCCACGAGATGTCGGGCGGCATGGCCCAGCGGGTGATGATCGCAATGGCGCTCGCCTGCGAGCCGGAGCTCCTCATCGCCGACGAGCCGACCACCGCCCTCGACGTGACGATCCAGGCCCAGATCCTCGACCTGATGCGGAACCTGCGCGAGGAGACCGGGACCGCGATCATCCTCATCACTCACGACCTCGGCGTCGTGGCTGAGATGTGCGATCGGGTGGCGGTCATGTACGCGGGCGAGATCGTCGAGCATGCCGACGTCACCACCCTCTTCCGCTCGCCCCGCCACCCCTACACTCGCGGGCTGATCGGCTCGCTGCCGGTCGTCGGCGTTGAACGCGACGAGCTAGCCGTCATCCAGGGCAACGTCCCGAACCTGATTGACCTGCCGAAGGGCTGTCGGTTTGCGCCGCGCTGCGCGTCGCGCGTCATCGAAGAGAACGCGCTGGCGCTCGAGGTCCACCCCGGGCTCCACGCACTCGCCCCGGGCCACGAGGTTCGCTGCTTCCTCTACCACGACATTAACGGCCGGCCGATCCCCCGCCCGCCGGGCTGGGTCCCACGGACCGAGCCAACGCCGGCCGTCGGAGCCGGAACGTGACCGCCCTGCCGAGTCAGAGCCCCTCTCCCGGCGTGATGCCCGTACCGGCCGCGACGCCGGCGCCCGGGCCTGAGTCGGAGCCGCTGGTCGTCGTCCGCGACCTCGTCAAGCACTTCCCCGTCAAGGGCGGGGTCCTCCAGCGGACCGTCGGGCTCGTCCAGGCAGTCGACGGCGTCAGCTTCGAGATCCGCCGCGGCGAGACGCTCGGCCTCGTCGGCGAATCGGGCTGCGGCAAGACGACCGTCGGCCGCCTCCTGCTCCGGCTGATCGATCCGACCTCGGGCCAGATCCGGTTCGACGGAACGGACATCGCCGCGCTCAAAGGCGCGGACTTGAAGCCATACCGGCGCCGGATGCAGATCATCTTCCAGGACCCGTTCTCTTCGCTGGACCCGCGCACGCCCATCGGCGACAGCATCGGCGAGGGGCTCCGGATCCACGGCCTTGGCTCGTCCAAGGAGCGGCGTGCCAAGGTCATGAGGACGATGGACATGGTGGGCCTGGCGCCGTACCACGCCCGGCGTTACCCCCACGAGTTCTCCGGCGGCCAGCGCCAGCGGATCGGCATCGCCCGGGCGCTCGTCCTGGAGCCCGATCTCGTCGTCTGCGACGAGCCGGTCTCGGCGCTCGACGTGTCGATCCAGGCCCAGGTCCTCAACGAGCTCAAATCGCTCCAGCGCGAGCTCGGGCTGACCTACCTGTTCATCGCCCACAACATGGGCGTCGTCGAGCACATCAGCAACCGTGTCGCGGTCATGTACCTCGGCAGGGTCGCCGAGCTGGCCGACCGCCGGGCGATGTTCCGGTCACCGCAGCACCCGTACACCCAGGCGCTCATGTCGGCCATCCCGGTTCCGGATCCGGAGCTTCGGCGCAAGCGCGTCATCCTTCGCGGCGATGTGCCGTCGCCGGTCAACCCACCATCAGGCTGCCACTTCAACCCACGCTGCCAGCTCCGAGCAGAGCTGGGTGGGCCGGAGATCTGCGTGACCGACGAGCCGCCGCTGCTCGAACTGGCGCCCGACCACTTGGCCGCCTGTCATTTCCGCGGGGCGGGCTCGGAAGCAGGTACGCGTGAGGCGATCGACGCGACGAAGCGGGCGACCGCGACGTCGCCGACCGGGGTGACGTCGGCGGCCGGATCCTAGTTCTGCAGGTCGTCGGCCGGCGGCCGGCCGGAGCCCGCGGCAGAGCCCTCACTGCCGGAGTCGCTCGTGCCCGAGGCGTCCGCGCCTGACGAGCTGCTGCGGTCAGTCGTCGAGCTGCTTGCGGCGGCTGTCTCGGCCACGTCGCTCTCGGTCTCCTCGACGTCGGCACCCGCGATCGCGGCGAGCGGGGCCTCGGCGGCCACGCCCTCCACGGCGAGGGCGACGGGGACGACGACGTGGGCTGCCGCCGCGGCTGCCTCCGGGGTCACCGTCTCCGCGAAGTGGCAGGCGACTCGGTGGCCACCGGCGATTTCGCGCAGCTCCGGGATGGTCGTGTTACACGACTCCGGCTGGCCGAGTTGCTCGTACAGCCAACACCTGGTGTGGAACCGGCAACCAGTCGGCGGCGCCGCCGGGCTCGGCACATCGCCCTTGAGAACGATCCGCCGCTTCCGGATCCGTGGGTTCGGCTCAGGTACGGCAGACAGGAGGGCGATCGTGTAGGGATGGCGCGGGTTCGAGTAGATCTCCTCGACGCCGGCGACCTCGACCATCGTCCCGAGGTACATGACCCCGACCCGGTCGCTGATGTACTGGATCACCGACAGGTTGTGGGCCACGAAGAGGTACGTCAGGTCGAACTCGGCCCTCAGGTCGAGAAGCAGATTGAGGATCTGGGACTGGATCGAGACATCCAGAGCCGAGACCGGCTCGTCGCAGATCACGATCTGGGGCGCGAGTGCGAGCGCCCGGGCGATCCCGATCCGCTGCCGCTGGCCGCCGGAGAACTCGTGCGGGTAGCGCCGGGCGTAGTCGCGGCGAAGTCCGACGGCGTCGAGGTAGTCGCCGACCCGCTTGTCGCGGATCTTCCGATTGCCCCAGCCGTTCTCCTCGTCCCCCTGGGCCAGCAGACCCTCGCCGATGATCTCGCTGACCGGCATCCGCGGGTTGAGCGAGCCGACCGGGTCCTGGAAGATGATCTGCATCTGACGGCGGAACTTCTTGAGGTCGTCGCCCTTTCGGCTGAAGATGTCCTCGCCGTTGAGCGTCGCTTTCCCGGACGTCGCCGGGATCAGGCGAACCAAGGTCCGGCCGAGTGTCGACTTGCCGCAACCAGACTCGCCGACCAGCCCGAAGACCTCGCCGCGGTAGATCTCGAAGCTCACGTCGTCGACGGCCTTCACGTCGCCGATCTTGCGGCGGAAGACCCCGCCGTAGATCGGGTAGTACTTGACGAGGTTCTCGACGACGACGATCGGTTCCTCGGCCTCCGGCGCCGGCATGGTCGCCGCCGCCAGCGCCGAGCTCGTAGCGGGATCGACCATTATCGGTTTGCTTCGAGCGGCGGCAGGACGGGTCGCTGGCGCGACGGGGGCGGCTCGCCAGGCGCCCGGGTGTAGAGCCAGCAGGCGACGTCGGGCGGGGTCGCCTCCTCGATCCGCGGGTCGTGGACCGGGCACGGCGCGAACGCGTACGGGCAGCGCGGGGTGAAGTTGCAGCCGGGCGAGAGGTTGAAGGGATTGGCGACCGTGCCCTTGATGACGTTCAGCCGCTGACCCCGCTTGCCTTTCGAGGGAGTCGACTCGAGAAGGCCCTCCGTGTAGGGGTGTTTGGGGGCGAGCAGCACTTCATCGACGGTGCCCCGCTCGACGACGCGGCCGGCGTACATGACGACGACGTCGTGGACCGTCTCGGCGACTACTCCCAGATCGTGGGTGATCAGCATGAGTGCCGCCCCGGTCTCGTCCTGGACCTTCCTGATGAGGTCGAGGATCTGGGCCTGGATCGTCACGTCGAGGGCGGTCGTGGGCTCATCGGCGATGATCAGGTCCGGGTCGCACGACAGGGCCATCGCGATCATCACCCGCTGCCGCATCCCGCCCGACATTTCGTGGGGATACTGCTTGACCCGTCGCTCGGGGTTGTTGATCCCGACCGATCGAATGGACTCGATCGCCTTGTTCCAGGCTTCCTTCTTCGAGTACGCCAGGTGGAGCCGGACCGCTTCCGCGATCTGATCGCCGATCGTCAGGACCGGGTTCAGGCTTGTCATCGGCTCCTGGAAGACCATGGCGATGTCGTTGCCGCGGACCTTTTGCATCGACTCGTCGTCGAGGGCCAGGAGGTTGCGGCCCTGGAAGGTGACCTCGCTGCCCTCGACGACCTCGGCGGGCGGCGACGAGAGCAGGCGCATGATCGTGAGCGCGGTGACACTCTTGCCGCAGCCGGATTCGCCGACGATTCCCAATGTCTCGCCCGGGTTGATCGAGAAGCTCACGCCGTCGACGGCTTTGACCGTCCCGTCCATGACGTGGAAGTGGACCTGCAGGTCGCGCACGTCGAGCAGCGGCCCCGCAGTGTGCCCGGCCCCCGCCTCCGGCCGCGCGATCGTATCGGTCACTCGTTCACCGCCCGCGAGTGTACGGATCGAGGGCGTCGCGCATGCCGTCTCCCATGAAGTTGATCGCGATGACCGTCAGGGCGATCGCCATCCCCGGGAAGAACGCCCACCACCAGTTGCCCAGGACGAGGGTGCCCTGCGAGTTGGAGAGGGCGTTCCCCCAGCTCACGTCGGTCGCCCGTACGCCGAAGTTCAGGAAGCTCACGAACGCTTCCAGGACGATCGTGCCGGCGACAAGCAGCGACGCGGAGACGACGATCGGCCCGATCGCGTTCGGGAGCATGTGCTTGAAGATGATCCTGTTGTTGCTCACCCCGACCGCCCGGGCCGCGAGGACGAAGTCCTGTTCGCGTAACGAGAGGAACATGGCCCGGACGAGACGGGCAAGGCCGGGCCAGGCGAGCAGCCCGAAGATCAGGATGATGATGGCCGGGTCGCCGCCCCCGAAGAAGCGGGCCGCGACGAGCACGATGAACAGGAACGGGACCGCAAGGACGAGGTCGACGAGTCGCATCAGGAAGCCGTCCGACCAGCCGCCGAAGAAGCCCGCGATGCCGCCGATGGTGACGCCGATCGACACGGCGATGATCGTCGTCATGACGCCGATCAACATCGACAGCCGGGCGCCGTTCACGGTCAGGACGAAGACGCTCCGGCCGAGGTTGTCGGTCCCGAAGATCGTCTCGATCGACTCGAGTGACGGTGGGTTGCCGCCAGGCTTCGTTACGGCCGTGATGTCGAGCCGGTCGTACGGGAACAGGACGGGCCCGAGGATCGCCACAACCACCATGAACAGGAAGATCGACGAGCCAACCAACGCCAGTCGATTGCGCTTGAATCGCCGCCAGGCGAGCTGCCGCTGGTTGAGCGACTCGAGTGAGACCTCGAAATCGGTGGCCGGCCCGCCGGACTCGACTACGCCGGTCTGGGTGATTCCTTCGACGTGCGTTGCCTGGATCGGATCCATGCCCTCAGTACCGAATGCGCGGGTCGACGATCCCGTAGACGAGATCCGCTACCAGGTTCGCGAGCAGGATCATCGCCGAGGTGATCATGATCACCGCCATCAGCACGAAGTAATCGCTCTCCCTGAGCGACTGGATGAACAGCGAGCCCATCCCCGGCCAGACGAAGATCGTCTCGGTGACGATCGCCCCGGCGACGAGGAATGGCAGCTCCAGACCGACGTTCGTGACGACCGGCAGGAGGGCGTTGCGGAGCGCATGGCGGCCGTAGACGCGGCGCGGTGCGGCGCCCTTCGCTTTTGCCGTCCGGACGTAGTCCTGGTTCAGCACGTCGAGCATGGAGGCGCGCACGAATCGGCTGTCGCCGGCGATGTTCACGGCGACCAGCGTGATGAGCGGCAACACCATGTGCGAGCCGATCTCCACGATGGCCCCGATCGGGTCCTTCGCGACGGCCACGCTGAAGGCGGGCGTCCCGAACGGCGGCCACTCGCGGGCGTTCACCATCCCGCTCGTCGGGAACCAGCCGAGGTACACCGCGAAGATGAAGATCAGCATGAGGCCCAGCCAGAACGTCGGTAACGAGTAGAAGATGTAAGAGAGGAACGTCGACACCTGGTCGAACAAGCCGTACTGGCGCACGGCCGCGATCACCCCGATCACGAGGGCCAAACTGACCCATATGAACAGGGCCGTGCCGGCTAGCAGGAGCGTCGCTGGTAACCGCTCGGTGATGATTCCGAGCACCTCGCGGCCGTTGGCGATGCTCCGCCCGAAGTCGCCGTGGAGGATCCCGTTATCTCCGCCGCCGAGGGTTCGCGGCAGGAAGTTCAGGCCGCCCTGCTCTGAGAAGAAGGCGTTCCAGCCGTCGTTGTTGCAATTGAGGATGCCTGCCCAGCCGCCGAATTCCTTGGCGGTGGCAACGATCGAGTCTTCGCCCTCGAGGCACCACGCGTTGAGCCATCGCTCGATCTGGGCGTTCGTCAGCTTCTTGCTCTCCTTCATCGCCTGCTCCGGTCCACCCGGAGCGAACTGCATGAGGAAGAAGCTGATGATCACGACCGCTACGAAGAGCGGAATGAGGCCGAGGAGTCGGCGGATGAAATACTTGCCCATTCCACCGTCCCGCGCTTTCTAGGTGGAGCGGGGGCGCGACACCGGTGGTGCCGCGCCCCGTTCCATTACTGCGGTGAAATGTTACTCCTTGACGAACCAGTCCTCGGTGTTCCACATGTCGGACGCCGTTGACGGATTCTTCACGAAGTTGCCAACCCGGTTGCTGAGCCCGCGAACCGAGGATCGGTAGTACAGCGGGACTTCGAAGTTGCTCGACGCATAGATCTCCTGGAGCGTCTGAGCGATATCGAAGATCTTGGCCGGATCGACGGTCTTGTACAGCTCGTCGAGCGCAGCATCCATGGTCGGATCGTTCAGCCGCATGGTGTTGCCACCCTCGCCGCCGTTCTCTTCCGTCGGGACCTGGCTCGAGTGATACGAGTAGTAGTAGTCGCCGAAGATGTCGAGGGTCAGGACGTAGGCGAACTCCGCCGTGTCGTAGGTCCCTCGGTAGATGTTGCACTGGGTCTCGGCGGTCGTGCCGCTCCAGGCCTCGAAGAGGATCGCATCGTAGGTCGGAGTGACCTTGATGCCGATCTCCTTGAGCTGTGAGGCGATCACGTCACCAGCGGAGACGCGGAACGGAGCCGGGGTGCTGCAGTGCTGGAGCTCGAGCTCCTTGCCGTCCTTGTCGACGGTTCCGTCGCCGTTGGTGTCGGTCCAGCCGGCCTCGGTCAGGAGGGCCTTGGCCTTCTCGACGTCGAACTCGGCGCAGACGAGGCCCTCAGCACGCCAGTACAGGCCGGGAGGCGTCGGGGCGCAGGCCGGCTCGGTCTTCGGCACGCCTGGGTACACGATGTCCCAAAGAGCGTCCTTGTCGATGCCACGGGCCACGGCCTCGCGGACCTTGGCGTCCTTGAACGCCTCGTTCTGCTGGTTGAGGTCGAGGTGCTCGTACTCCCACGCCGGGCCGATGAGCGCCTGGCCCCAGGCCGGATCGACGCCCTGGATCGCCGCATAGTCGCCCTGGAGCAGGTCAGTCGCGACATCGACTTCCTTGGCCAGGAAGGCCGCGATCATCGCGTCCTTGGCGTCGGTGTAGAACTTGAAGATGAGCTTGTCGAGATAGGCGACGTGACTGCCGGTCTTGTAGTTGTCGTTGCGCAGCAGCTCGACCGTGTCGGCCGAGGAGGCGCCGTACTTGAACGGGCCGGAAGTCGGGGCGTTCGCCAGCTCAGGCGTGCCGACCGGATACGACTTGTCGGCAGCTTCGGCCGGCGAGAACGTCTCCACGTAGTGCTTCGGAAGGGGCCCGGTGTCGAGCAGGCCGTAGTAGCCCGCGTAGCCTTCCTTGAAGTGGATCGTGCCCTTGAGACCGCCGCTGTCGACGTCGAACTTGTCGATCAGGTCCCAGCCGACGGTGCCTGACACGAGGCCGACCTGCTCGGGGTTCATGATGAACTCCCAGGTCCACTTCATGTCTTCCATCGTCAGGGGCTTGCCGTCGCTCCAGAGGAGGCCGGGCTTGTACTCGAGGTTGATCGTGAAGCCTGCTCCGCTCGAGTCCATGACAACGCCGCCGTTGGACAGGTTCGGAACGGTCGTCACCAGCTCGGGGATCCACTTCCCGTCGGGGCTGATGTCCCAGTTCGGCGCGAAGGTCGCGGCCATGACCTGGGAGTTCTTGAACGAGCTCGTGTAATACGGGTTGAGAAGGCTGTACGTCTGCCAGTCGGAGACGACGATCGACCCGCCGGGCTTACCCTCTTCAGGGGTATACGCCGCGGGGGTGAACAGCAGGTCGTCGGTGAAGCCGGTCACCGCGGACGGCGGCGCCACGGACGCCGGCGGGGCTGCGGACCCCGGAGCTGAGGCGGCGGGTGCCGACGCCGAAGGCGCCGCCGTGCCGCAGGCTGACATGACGAGCGCGGCGCTCGCAAGCAGCCCGAATAGGCGTTTCTGCATCAAGTTCTCCTCCAAGTTGGGCTTTGCCCAAATACTCCCACGAACACGGCCATATCCCGGCGCCGTCGATTCCCCACCGTCTGCGAGTCGCGTGACTCGGCCACTGGCTGTGGCCCTGGACATGCGAAAATCGCACCAGCTATCGCGGATTCCGGCCGCTGTGCTCCGCGTACGATGCGCGATGGGGACGCGGGATGTCAAACTTGCCACCCTCTGGAGTGACACCAGTCTCGAGTTCACCTCCTCGTGTCTCATGCCGGACCGCCCGAGCCACTTCGGCGCGGAACGGACCGGCCGCCGGTCGAAACCTGGACCCCGAGACCGTCAGGGCCTGCCCATCTGGCGGGGTCGATCGAGATGACGACTTGCGTCGCCTTGGTGGATAGCGAGATAGGACGCGATCGGTCGACGCTCAGCTCGAGCGCGCTGGACACCGCGGCCGGGGGGACCGTCGGTGCGAGAATTCGTCGCCTCGCCGGCGCCGAAGCTGAGCGGAATCACCATGACGGCGACGATCGCAAGGCTCATCGCCATGCCCGTCGCAGGCGACATCAGAATCGATCGGGCGCGTCCCCGGCGTGTGATTCGGTCACGCAGCCTGGGCCAGGCGTCGGGCCGCGGCTCCTGGCGCGCCATCGCATCGCCGAGGCGTCGGAGCGCCGTGATCGTCAGCGCCGTCGCCTCGAGCTCCGTCACGCACCGGCCGCAGCGCTCGAGATGCGCGAACGCCGCCTCAGCCGAGTCACTGAGGTCGCCTCGATCGACGAAGTCGATCAGAGCCGCCCGGTGCCGGCGGCAGCTACCCGTCAGGTCGATCACAGGGGCTTCGGCCCCATTTCTTCGCGCATGACCGGCAGGTACTCGTCGCCGATCCGCTGGTGATCCTCGAAATGGCCGCGAAGACGGCGCAGCGCGTAGTGGAGCCGTGACTTCACCGTTCCCACCTGGATGCCAAGGGCGTCGGCCGTCTCTTGGAGCGAGTTCCGGTGGAGGTAGTACAGGACGATCACGGCCTGGTGCTTCTGCGGCAGCGTCGCGATGCCGTCCCGGACGATCAGGCGGAGTTCCTCTTCCTCGACCCGTTCTGCCGGCAGCTCGCCGGTCGTCGGGCACGGTCTGGGCCGTCGCCTCGTCGATCGGGCTGGCCACGAGGCGCCGCCGCGAGAGCCGGGAGTAGCAGAGGTTCAACGAAACCCGGTGCAGCCAGTGCAGGGGCGAGATGTCCAGGCGCAGGGCGTGGCGGTGCTGATAGGCACGTGCGAACGTGTCCTGCAGGATTTCCTCCGCAGCCTGCCGATCACCGGTCAGCCCGTAGGCCGTCCGATAGATGGGGTTGCGGTACCGGGCGAAGAACTCCTCGAAGGCGTCGAGATCGTCGGCCTGAACGCGCCGCACCAGCGCAGCGTCGTGCTTCCTGATGGCCTCCGACTCTGCGCCTCCCGCAGTGTCGTCCGTGGTTCGATCTCCGTGCGCGCGGATCGGGGCCCCCGGGGCCTCTCTTGTCTACACGATACGGGCGCTGCGTGCAAATGGTTCATTCCGTGCGGGCGCCGCCCCTTGGGAGCCGCACCGTCGAGCCGGGTCAGGCCTTGACGAACCAGTCCGCGACATTCCATGTCGAGCCCCCCACGGGCGAGCCACCCACGACGTTGCCGATCTTCGGCGAGTGGAGCTCGACGGTCTCCGATACGTACAGCGGGATCTCGACGATCTGTTCGACGTAGATTTCCTGATACTCGATCATGGCGTCCCGGATCACCGCCAGATGGACGCTCCCCGCGACCGTCTCGAGTGCGACGTCGATCCCCACGTTGTCGACCCGCGCGTCGTTTTGGCCGTCCGGCTCGAACTGGCTGCTGTGGTACTTGAAGTAGTAGTCGCCGGGATCGATCGAGGAGGTCAGGGAGTGGATCGCGAGATCGAAGTTGCCCCGCTGCAATGCACACGGCGTCGCGCTGCTTGACCGGTCGTACGGCGCGAACAGGCCGGCTGGATCGACCACCGTCGTGACCGCCCTGATGCCGACGTCGGCGAGAGCGGCCGTAACGAGCGCGGCGGTGTCGAGCCGCGTCTGGCGCTCCGTCGTGCAGATCTCGATTCGGGCCTCGAGACCCTCCTTCTCACGGATCCGGTCGCCGTTGGTGTCCGTCCAGCCCCCTTCCTCGAGGATCTGTATCGCCTCGGCCACATCGAAGGGCGGCACTGGCTGTTCGGCGTAGAACCACGCGAGGGGATCGACATTGGTTGCCGGGACGGCGACGGTCCTGCCGAGGGCCTTGGTCACGAGCGCGTTCCGATCGATTGCCAGCGCGAGCGCCTGGCGGATCGTTGGATCGGCCATCGGGCAGCCCACCCCGCGGTCCCTGACCGCCCGGGCGGTCGAGCAGGTCTCGTCCGACCAGTTCGGTCGCAACGCCTCGTACGTCAACGAAGGTTGCGTCGCGACCTGGTCGCCCAGGTCCGCCAGCCCCGGCAGATCGACGTCCGTGAACCCGGTTGCTACGGTCACGGCACCCGCCCGATAGGCGGTAATCAGCGCGGCCTGGTCCGGGTACCACCGAAACGTCAACGAATCGAGATGGGCCGGCTTGCCGGTCCTCGGGCTGACGTAGGCAGGATTCTTCGCCATCTTGAGCTCGACATCAGGCGTCACGGTCTCGAACTTGAACGGGCCGCTCACGGGCAGCTTCGCGATCTCGTCGGGTCGGAAGCCCACCCCCTGGGTCTGCTGGTCCATCGGGATCGGCTCGAGGTGGTGACGGGGCAGCGGGGCCGACAGGAGCGTGAGATATCCCTCGTACACGGCGCCGAAGTGCCAGATCATCTCGGTGTCCGACTTGCACTGGAGATCCTCGATGTCCTCGTAGCCCGCGGTGACGACACCGAAGTTGTCATCGTCGAGGACCCACTCCCACGTGTACTTGAAGTCATCGCAGGTCAAGGCCTCGCCATCCGACCATTTGAGGCCGTCCCGGAGCCTCCAGTTGACGGTCATCACGTCATCGCCCTCGCCAGGCGACTCGACGCCCCCGTTGTCGACCGTCGGGACCGCGGTCGCGAGATCCGGCAGGTAGCGGCGATCATGGGTGACCGTGACGAGCGTGGCCCAGGCCGCAGAGGCCACGGCCTGTTCCGACCCCTGGCCGAGGTAGTACGGGTTGAACTGATTGGCTTGCCGCCAATCGCCGATGACCGCCGCACCGCCGTCTGTGGCGGCTTCGGCCACGTACGCGGTCTGGGTCAGGTCGATCACGACCGCCGGCGCCGTGCTTGGCGGGATCGTCCCCGACGGACTGTGGCTCGCGACGGGAGAGGGAAGGTTGGCATCGCATCCCCCGATGATCAACGTGATCGTGAGCAGGCCGGCAACGGCCGACCGAGCGGCCATCAGTCCGGGCACGGAGTCTGAGCGCCGGTCATGCCGCGCCAGCGCAGGTTGGGCTGGCGCGCCGCCATCGCCTCATCTAGGCGGCGGACCGGGGCGGTGTGCGGCGCACTCCGGACGAGGTCCGGGTCGCTCTCGGCCTCGGCCGCGATCGCGATCAGGGCGTCGGCAAATGCGTCAAGGGTCTCGACCGACTCGGTCTCGGTCGGCTCGATCAGCATCCCCTCCTCGACGATGAGCGGGAAGTAGATCGTCGGCGGATGGTAGCCGTGGTCGATCAGCCGCTTGGCGATGTCGAGCGTCCGGACGCCCGTCCGCTTCTTGATCGCGGCGGCCGATGCCACGAATTCGTGCTTGCAGGGTCGGTCATACGGGATCTCATAGGCCGTCGAGACGCGGGCCTTCAGGTAATTCGCCGCGAGGACCGCGTCATCACTGACCTGGCGCAGACCCGAGCCGCCGTGGGCCCGGAGGTATGCATATGCCCGGACGAGGACGCCGGTGTTGCCGACGAAGCTCCGGAGCCGGCCGATCGACGTCGGGCGCTCGCCCGGTCGTTCAAGGCGGAATGAGCCGTCTTCCTCGCGAAGGACGCGAGGGGCCGGGAGATACGGCGAGGAGCCGCTCCCCGACCCCGACCGGGCCTGCGCCCGGACCGCCGCCGCCGTGGGGCGTGCTGAACGTCTTGTGGACGTTGAAATGCATGACGTCGAAGCCGGCCTCACCGGGCTTGAATCGGCCGAGGATCGCGTTGAGATTCGCGCCGTCCATGTAGGCGAGGGCCCCGGCCTGATGGACCGCGTCGAGGAGTTCACCGATCCGCCGCTCGAACAGGCCAAGCGTCGATGGGTTCGTGATCATGACCGCGGCAGTCCGCGGCCCGAGCGCCGCTCGGAACGCGTCGACGTCGACTCCCCCGTCAGCCGCCGACGGGATGGTGATCGTCCGGAAGCCCGCCATTGTCGCCGTTGCCGGGTTCGTCCCGTGCGAGGAGTCCGGGACGAGGACCTCGTCGCGGGCGGTGTCGCCGCGACTGCGGTGATATGCCCGGATCATGAGGATCCCGCACAGCTCGCCCTGGGCGCCAGCTGCCGGCTGGAGCGTGACCGCGCGCATGCCGCTGACCTCGGCGAGGATCCCCTCGAGCTCCCACAGCAACTGGAGCGTGCCCTGGGCGATCTCGTCGGGGGCGAGCGGGTGGAGCGAGGCGAAGCCGGGCAGGCGTGCTGCCCACTCGTTGAGCTTCGGGTTGAACTTCATCGTGCACGAGCCGAGCGGGTAGAAGCCGGTGTCGATCGCATAGTTCAGCTGTGACAGGTTGACGTAGTGGCGGACGACTTCCGGCTCGTTGAGCTCAGGGAGGGCCGGCGGCGTCGCCCTGCGGGCGGCGGCCGGAACACGATCGAGCGCATCCTTGGGCGGGTGCGGAATCTTGCCGCCGCCCCGTCCCGGGCGCGATCGTTCGAAGATGGTGGGCTGGAGCCGCTCGCCGACGACGCTCATGCCCGGACCCGCGTCGGCGCCGGCTGCGGCGCCGACTCCGGTGGCCGCTCCGCGCCGTGACGTCCGTGTCGCGTCCGCTCGGCGCCCGCGCCCGCCTCGACGCCCACCGGTGGGCGGCCCGACAGGATGTCCTCGAGGCCGGACGCGAACCGGGCGATCTCCTCGCTAGTCGTGACCTCCGTCGCGCAGACGAGCAGGGCATCGGCGAGGGATGGCTCGTCGGGCTCGATGTCGGCCAGGGCCAGGCCGGCCAGAACGCCACGATCGAGGAGCCGCCGGTGGACGTCCCTCGCGCTCGGGACGCGCACCGCAAACTCGTTGAGATACGGGCCCGGGTGAAGCCGCCCGACACCGACGCCCGCGAGGGCCGCCTCGAGCTCGGCGGCGCGGGCGGCCCCGAGCGCGGCGACATCGCGAAGCCCGTGCGGGCCGAGGGTCGAGACATAGATGCTCGCGGCGAGCGCGAGGAGCGCCTGGTTCGTGCAGATGTTGCTCGCGGCCTTGTCGCGACGGATGTCCTGTTCGCGGGCCCGCATCGTCATGACGAAGGCGCGCTTGCCATCTAGGTCGGTCGTCATCCCCACGAGGCGCCCGGGAATCTGGCGGACGAGTGCATCGGTCGAGGCGAGCAGGCCGAGGTACGGCCCGCCGTACTGGGGCGCGATCCCGAGGGGCTGGCCCTCGCCGGCGGCGATATCGGCGCCATATTCACCGGGCGGCGCCAGGACCGCGAGCGAGACGGGCTCGACGACCGCCACGAACAGGGCCCCGGCGTCGTGCGCTAGCCGCCCGATCTCGGCCATCGGCTCCAGCAGCCCGAAGAAATTCGGCTGACCGGCGACGACTCCGGCCACCGGCCGATCCGGTTCGGCCAGGAGCCGCTCGAGCGCCGCCAGATCGGTCGTCCCGAACTCCGGTCCGTCGCCCACGACGGGGATCTCCTCGACCTCGAGGCCGCCCCCGAAGTAGGCCTGGACAGTCTGGCGATAGTGCGGATGGACGGCCCGCGAGACGAGGACCCGCTCGCGGCGGGTCGCCCGACAGGTCATCAAGGCCGCTTCCGCCGTCGCCGCCGCGCCGTCGTAATGCGAGGCCGAGACCACGTCGAGAGCCATCAGCTCGGCGATCAGCGACTCGTACTCGTAGATGCTCTGGAGCGTCCCCTGGCTGATCTCGGGCTGATACGGCGTGTAGGCCGTGTACCACTCGCCCCGCAAGAGGAGCTGGTCGACGGCAGCCGGGGTCCAGTGGCGATAGACGCCGGCGCCCAGGAACGAGGCGAGATCCGTCCGGTTCTTGGCGGCCAGGCCTTCGAGACGAGCGGCGAGCTGGAGCTCAGGCTCGGGATCCGGCAGATCGAGCCGGCTGGCCCGCAACGGCGCGGGGATGTCCGCAAACAGCTCGTCGACGCCGCCGATGCCGAGGGTCGCGAGCATCCGCTCGCGGTCTTCGTCCGTGTGGGGTCCGTACGGCATCGCCTCAGCCTGCCGCGGTCAGCGCGTCGTACGCCTCAGCGTCGAGGAGCTCGTCGACTTCCTCCGGCTTGGCGAGCTTGATCCGGATCATCCAGCCGCCGCCGTGCGGGTCGGCATTGACGAGCTCCGGCGAACCGGCCAGGGCCTCGTTGGTCGCGAGCACGTCGCCTGAGACCGGGGCGAACAGGTCGCTGACCGCCTTGACGGACTCGACGACGCCAAAGGTCGCGAACTGCTCCAGCGTGCGGCCCGCATCCGGTAACTCGACGAAGACGATGTCGCCGAGCTGGCCGGCCGCGTACTCCGTGATGCCGACGGTTGCCTCATCGCCGTCGACGCGGACCCATTCGTGGTCCTTGGTGTAGCGCAGATCCGTGGGGACCATCGTCGGACTCCTACTTGGTGGCGTGGCAGGCGGCCGGCGGGCCTGGAGCCTCGAGTGGTTGCGGGCTCCCTAGCGAGCCGGAGCGCGGCCCTCGGAGGACCGAGGCGACGCTCCGCTAGCCATCGGTCCGACGATAGAAGGGCAGGCCGACCACCTCGGCGGCCACTCGCTGCTCGCGAATCTCCACGTCCACTATCGTACCCGGCTCCGCGTCGTCGGGCGCGGTGTAGGCCATGGCGATGGCCTTGCCGAGCGTCGGCGACTGCGTTCCGCTCGTCACGACGCCGGTCCGACGCGACCCGGAGTGCACGGCGTACCCGTGGCGCGCGATCCCGCGGCCCTGCATCGTGAGCCCGACGAGTTGCTTCGCCGGTCCGTCGCGGGCGACCCGCTCCAGGGCCGCTCGGCCGATGAAGTCGCCCGGCTTGTCGAGCTTGACGATCCGCCCCTGGCCCGCCTCGAACGGGTTCGTCTGCCTGTCGAGCTCGTTGCCGTAGAGGGGCATGCCTGCCTCGAGCCGGAGCGTGTCGCGGGCCCCCAGACCAACGGGCACGAGGCCGTGTCCGGTGCCGGCATCGGACAGGGCATCCCAGAGCTCGTGCGCCCGGGCGTTCTCGACGAACACCTCGAAGCCGTCCTCCCCGGTGTACCCGGTCCGCGCCACGAGGGACGGAATGCCCGCGACCGACCCCTCCGCGATCGCGTAGTAGCGCAGCGAGTCGAGGTCGATGTCCGTGATCGGGGTCAGGATGTCGACCGAGCGCGGACCCTGGATCGCGACGAGTGCCATCGCCAAAGACCGATCGTCGAGGACGGCCTTGAAGTTCGTCAATCGCTCGGCAAGCGCATCGCTGACGATCGGCGCATTCGAGGCGTTGGCGACGACGACGAACCGCTCCGGCCCGAGCCGGTAGACGATCAGATCGTCGAGGATGCCGCCGTCAGGGGCACAGATCATCGAGTACTGGGCGCGGCCCTCCTTCATGGCCGGTGGATTCGTGACGAGGGCGTAGGCGAGAGCGTTGCCCGCGTCCGATCCCTCGACGAACAGCTCGCCCATGTGCGACAAGTCGAATAGGCCGGCTCGCTCGCGGACGGCGCGGTGCTCCTCGAGGATCCCGGTGTATTGAAGCGGCATCAGCCAGCCGCCGAACTCGATGACCTTCGCGCCGAGCGCCAGGTGGCGATCGTGGAGCGGGGTCAGGTGGACCCCAGGGTCGACCGCGTTGGCCACCTCAGGCGCCCTGCCGGGCGGGCGCTCCCTGGCCCGCCGAACCGGGCCGGCCAGCTGGGTCGGAGTGGCCGGCGGCGGCGATCTGGTCGCCAGCTCGCGCGACGAGCGCACGCTCGGTTTCGAACGTCAGGAGGTGCTGGGCCTCCGCGAAGCTGATCCAGCGGACCGCCTCGAACTCATGATCGTGGCGATCGAGGTCGCCGCCGATCTGCTCCATCAGGAAGTAATGGACGGTCTTGTGGATCCGCAGCCCACGCTGGACGAACCAGTATTCGATCGAATCGAGCGGGCCTGTGATCCGGACCTCGAGGCCCGTCTCCTCCCGTACCTCGCGGATCGCCGTCTGTTCGCGGGTCTCGCCTGGGTTGGGGGTTCCCTTCGGCAGGGTCCAGGTCACGATGTCCCGGTCGCGTCGACGCGAGCCGATGACGAGGTGCGGATCTCCAGACTCGAAGCGAACGACGATCCCGCCGGCGGATGTGGCGGTCGTGGTCCTCAGCCGCGCCACGGCGCCATGGCGGCGCTGGACCGGTGGTCCGTCCCGGCGCGGCCGGAACGCTCCCAGTGCATCGCGATCGCGGGCCGCGGTCGCCCGTCCGTGGCTCGCCGTGGCCGGGCTGCCCGGAAGGCGCGCCAGCCACCTCGGAGCCGGGCAAGCACGTTGCCGTCCGGGCGGCGGAGGACGGTGGCGCGGGTCGTCGCGGCCTGGAACGAGCCGGCTGCGCGAAGACCGAGATGCCGCTCGCGCGCCCGCGACGACGGGTGCACGAATCGGGCCGCCGAGCGGGCCGCGTACTTCGCGGCGATGCTGTCCTCCACCGGGCAATGGTACCGCGTCAAACCGCCGTTGCAAGTGACGATCGAAGGTTCCCGGCAGCCTCCGGTGTCAGGGCGCCCCGGGCTTCCGCCAGGGCGATCTCTCGTTCGGCTGCGGCGATGTACAGGTCGAGGACGCCGGGGGCGTGCTCGCGGAGCGCCGCCAGGTGGGCGTCGAGGGTCCCCCGATCGCCCCGGGTCATCGGTCCCGTCAGCGCCGCCTGGATGCCGAGGGCCCGTGCATTGCCCAGCGTCTGTTCGATCAAAGGCCCGTAGATCGCGAGGGCGCCGGCCTCGTCAAGACCAGCCACCCGCCCGAGCTCCGCGATCGCGTCCAGGAGAGCTACGAAGCCGCCGGCAGCAAGGACGGCAGCCGCGTGGTATGCGGCCTTGGCGCCGGGCGCGAGCCGGACCGGGATGGCACCGAGCGCCTCGGCCATTTCGGCCAGCAGCGCTGCCAGCTGATCGTCGCCTTCGATCGCGACCGTCGCCCCGTGGAGGGCAGCGATCGCGCGCTCCATGTCGGCGAACGCGACGAGCGGATGGAACGACCCGATCTGTGTGCCGGCCGCCGTTGCGGGCGCCAAGACCTCCGGCCCGAGGACGCCGCTCGTGTGGACGATCGCCTGGCCACCGTACATCCGGATTCCTGCCGCGACCTCGGCGACGGCGTCGTCGGGGACCGCGACGATGATGAGCTCGACCTCCTCGACGAGGGCCGTCGGCTCACTGAACGCGCGGCTGCCGTCGACCAGACTCCGGAACCGCTCGCGGCGGGTGGCGTCCCGGCTGGAGACCGCATGAACGCGCCAGCCGGCGCGCGTCAGGGCGACGCCGAGCGCCGTCCCCACCGCTCCAGCCCCGATGATTCCGATGACCGGCGGCTCGCCGCCCTCGCTCCGGACATGGGGATGCGGGTGGTCGTGCTCGTGGACATCCGACCCGTGCCGATGGTGGCCTGGTGGCAGCGGGTCCAGGTCGATCCCGGCATCCTCGATGGCCCTGATGGTCTCGGAGCGCCCGGCCGGTTCGTCACCGTTTGGATCCGACTTGCGCGGGCCCGGCCCGTTCCAGGCCTTCACCGGCCGCTGGACGGGGACGCGGCCCACTCGCGGTACTCTTCCACCCAACGAGTGTACCGACCGCAGCGACGGAGAACGCGTGCCGAGCCCCGATCCCTTCGACGCCCGGGCCAGCCTCGGCTCCGGGCTACCAGACTATTACCGACTCGATGTCCTGGCGGATCGGATCGACCTCCGGGCCGCGCCCGTGACGCTGAAGATCCTCCTCGAGAACGTCGTCCGCCACGCCGGCGGCGGCATTGTCCGGGCGCAGGACGTCGAGACGCTGGCCGCATGGCGGCCGGGCGTCGCCGCGGAGGCCGAGGTCCCGTTCATGCCTGCCCGGGTGGTGCTCCAGGACTTCACCGGGGTGCCCGCGGTCGTCGACCTCGCGGTCATGCGCGACGCGATGGCCGATCTCGGCGGCGACCCGGCGAGGGTCAACCCGCTCGTCCCTGCAGACCTGGTCATCGACCACTCCGTCCAGGTCGATCGGTTCGGCACACCTGGGTCGTTCGCGTTCAACGTCGAGCGGGAGTACGAGCGCAACGGCGAACGCTACCAGCTCCTCCGCTGGGCCCAGACCGCGTTCCGTGACCTGCGAGTGGTCCCGCCCGGGACCGGGATCGTCCACCAGGTGAACCTCGAGTACCTCGCGACGGTAGTCACCGATGTGGAGGCACCGAGCGGGACCGGCCGGATCGCCTATCCCGACACGCTCGTCGGGACCGACTCCCACACGACGATGATCAATGCCCTCGGCGTTCTCGGTTATGGCGTTGGCGGGATCGAGGCGGAAGCAGTCCTCCTCGGCCAGCCGTTGTACCAGCCGATGCCGCGGATCGTCGGCGTCCGGCTCCACGGGACGTTGCCGCGAGGCTCGACGGCGACGGATCTCGTCCTCGTTGTAACCGAGATGCTCCGCTCGTACGGCGTCGTCGGGGCGTTCGTCGAGTTCGCCGGTGACGGGCTCGCCAGCCTGTCGCTCGCTGACCGGGCGACGATCAGCAACATGAGCCCGGAGTTCGGTGCGACGTCGACGATCTTCCCGATCGATGACGAGACGATCGCCTACCTCCGTCTGACCGGCCGGAGCGAGGAGCGGATCGCGCTCGTCGAGCGCTATGCCCACGCGCAGGGCCTGTGGCGCGAGCCCGGGGCCGGGCCCGAATTCGATGCCGCCCTCGAGCTCGATCTTGGCTCGGTGGACCCGGCGGTTGCCGGGCCGCGCCGGCCGCAGGATCGGGTCCCGCTCACGGCCCTCCGCGACAACTTCCGGACGAACTTTCCGAATGGCCTCCAGGCGCTCGACGACGCGGGCGTGGAGGGCCGCCGACCGCACGGTGGACGGGTCGAGGAGTCATCGGCCGAGTCATTCCCGGCCAGCGATCCGCCGTCGTTCACTGCGGCCGATGCGACCGAGGAACCGCCTGCGGCGGCCGAACCCGCGACGGAGCCCGCCAGTCCGGATGGGCGGAGCTACAAGCCCATCACGATCTCCGTCGACGGGCGGGAGGCGACGATCCACACGGGCTCCGTCGCGATTGCCGCTATCACCTCGTGCACGAATACGTCGAACCCGACGGTCATGGTCGGGGCCGGGCTGCTCGCCCGGAACGCCGTTGCCCGCGGGCTGGCGGTCGGGCCGATCGTCAAGACGTCACTGGCGCCGGGCTCGAAGGCCGTCACGGGATATCTCGAGGCGGCAGGGTTGATGGCGCCGCTCGAGGCGCTCGGGTTCGCGCTGGCGGGTTACGGCTGCACGACGTGCATCGGCAACTCCGGACCGCTCGACGCATCGGTCGCGCAGGCCGTCGAGGACCACGACCTCGTCGTCGCGGCGGTCCTCTCGGGAAACCGAAACTTCGAGGGCCGGATCCACCCCCTGGCCCGGGCCAGCTACCTCGCCTCCCCGCCGCTCGTGGTTGCGTTCGCCCTCGCGGGCCGCGTCGACATCGACTTGTTGCGCGAGCCGTTGGGCACGGGTTCGGACGGCCGCGACGTCTATCTCGCCGACCTCTGGCCCGAGCCCGAGGAGATCCGCCAGGTCATCGGCGACTCCATCGACCCCGAGCTGTTCCGGCGGACCTACGCGGTCGTCTTCGAGGGCGACGATCGCTGGCGAGCGCTGCCGATCCCGTCCGGCGACCGCTACGCATGGGATCCTGCGTCGACGTACATCGCCAAACCGCCGTTCTTCGAGGGCCTCCCGGTCGAGGCGTCACCGTTGACCGACATCGAGAACGCCCGGGTCCTCGCCGTGCTCGGCGACTCCGTCACCACCGACCACATCTCGCCTGCCGGGTCCATATCGCCATCGTCGCCGGCCGGCCAGTGGCTCCAGGAGCACGGCGTCGGTCCGCTCGAGTTCAACTCGTACGGCGCTCGTCGCGGGCACCACGAGGTCATGATGCGGGGGACGTTCGGCAACATCCGGCTGCGAAACCGTCTCGTTGAGGGAACAGAGGGGCCCTACACGGTCCACCTTCCAGACGGCGAACAGCAGTTCATCTACGACGCTGCGATGCGCTACCGGGCGGAGGGCGTCCCGCTCGTCGTCATCGCCGGGCGGGAGTACGGCTCCGGATCGTCCCGCGACTGGGCGGCCAAGGGCACGGCGCTGCTCGGAGTCCGCGCGGTCATCGCCGAGAGCTACGAGCGGATCCACCGCTCGAACCTCGTCGGGATGGGCGTGCTGCCGCTCCAGTTCCTGCCCGGGGACAGCGCCGCCTCGCTCGGGCTGACGGGCCGCGAGGAGTACACGATCCGCGGCCTTGCTGACGGGCTCAGCCCGCGCCAGCGACTGAAGGTCGAGACGCGCGACGAGCGGGGCACGGAGCGGCGCTTCGAGGCGATCGCCCGGCTCGACGGCCCGATCGACGTCGGCTACTACGAGCAGGGGGGCATCCTGCCGGCAGTCCTGCGGCGACTCGCGAACGAGTCCTGACGCCGATGGACGCCGAGGCCGAGGCGCTACGGGTCGGGATCGGCGACGGGATTGCGCCTCGTCCCGGCGGCGTCGCGTCGGGCCGGCGGCTCTGGGACGACCTGCGGGCGGCCGTTGGCCTCGCGGTAGTCGGCGCCGACGAGGCTCTCCGCCACGTGACGCTCGCCCTCCTGGCCGATGGGCACGTCCTCGTCGAGGACGTGCCGGGCACCGGCAAGACGCTCCTCGCCCGGGCCATCGCTCGGGCGCTCGATCTCCGGACGGCCCGGATCCAGGGCACGCCCGACCTCCTGCCGACCGATGTGACCGGGTCGAGCATCTTCGAAGGCGGCGGCCTTCGGTTCGTCGCCGGTCCCGTATTCACGAACATCCTCCTGGTCGACGAGATCAATCGCGCGACGCCCCGCACCCAGTCGGCGCTGCTCGAGGCGATGCAGGAACGTCAGGTCTCGATCGAGGGGACGACCCACCAATTGCCCGATCCCTTCGTCGTTCTCGCGACGCAAAATCCGGTGGAGTTCGAGGGGACGTTCGCCCTCCCCCAGGCGCAGCTCGACCGGTTCCTCGTCCGAGTCCAGGTCGGCTATCCGGACGAAGATGGAGAACGCCGCATCGCCCGGCGCCACCAGTCCGACGCGGAGCCACTCGAGCGGATCACCCCGATCGCCGATGCCGGGCAGCTCCTCGCGCTGCGCGACGACGTCCGCCAGGTGCACGTGAGCGACGAGGTGGAGGCCTATCTCGTAGCCCTGATCCGGGCGACCCGGGAGCACGACGACATCCAGCTCGGGGCGAGCCCGCGGGCGACGGTCGCGCTGTACCGCGTGGGGCAGGCGGCTGCCGTCCTCGCGGGCCGAGCGTTCGTCCTGCCAGACGACGTCAAGACCGTGGCCGGCGCGGTCCTCGCCCATCGGCTCGTCGTGGACCTCGACCGGAGCCTCCGCGGGGCGACGCCCGAATCGGCGTTGGCCTCGATCCTCGAATCCGTGCCCGTCCCGCCCCTGCCGGATCGCTAGCGCGCGATGACGGGACAGGCGCTCGCGGCCATCTTCCTGATCCTCGCCGGCACGGCGCTGAACGTGCCGATCGTCATCGCCCTGGGGTTCTTCACGCTGGTCCTCGAGTCAATCAGGGAGGTCTGGGCCCGCTACGGCCTGCGCCATGTGACGTATGTCCGCAGTCTCGCGATCGATCGGACGACGTGGGGTGACGACATCCCGCTGACGATCGAGGTCTGGAACCGGAAGGGCCTGCCGCTCGCCTGGTTGCGGGCAGAGGACGAGGCGACGCACGGGGTCCTCGTCCGGGAACGAGAGCTCGTCGAGGGCGTGCACGGTGGCGTGCTGCGGAACTTCTGGACGCTCGCGCCGTGGGAACGGGTGACCCGCTACTTCCATGTCGGGGCGGAGCGGCGGGGCGTCTTCGTCCTCGGGCCGGTCACCCTCGCCGTCGGCGACCTCGTCGCTCGTCAGGCGGCAACAGAGGGACGCCCCTCGACGACGAGATTCCTCGTTCGCCCGCGGACCGTCGCCACGCCGGACCTGGAACGACCCGAGCGGTGGGGCGGTGTCGAGCGTGTTCGCGCGGGGCTGACGGAGGATCCGGCCCGATTTGCCGGCGTCCGGCCGTATGCGCCGGGAGATCCCATCCGGCGAATCCATCAACGATCCAGCGCCCGGCTCGGGCGACCCGTCACGAAGCGGTTCGAGCCGTCGCGCGACCGGGAGGTGCTGATCGCGCTCGACGTACAGACCGCCCACGGACCCGCCTGGGACCTCGCCTTCGACGATGAGACGGTCGAGCAGCTGTACGTGGTCGCGGCATCGGTCGCCCGTTCGCTTGCCGCCGAGCACGCCATGTTCGGGATCGCCGCCGCAGGCTACTCGGGCGCCGAGACGCGGCTCGCCCACATCCCTGTGTCGGCCGCGGCCGGCCAGGCGGAACGCGTCCTCGATCTTCTCGCCCGCCTCTCGTCGCATGCCTCGGCGCCATTCGAACGGCTCCTCGTGTTCATCCAGAAGGTCGCTCGCCCGGGCACGACCGTCCTCGTCATCACGGCTCGCGACCCGTCACCGTTCGCGGCCCACCTGCGACGAATCGAACGATCGGGCAACCGGGTGGTCGTCCTGGCCTGCGGCCAGTCCGCGAACGACGACGCCGCTCGCGCCCGCGCGTTAGGGTTCGCCGCGCGCAGTGCCCGGCTCGATGGGCCGTGGCGGACCGCCGAGACGCTACTGGTGGCCCAATGAGTGGAGCGAAGCCACGGGGCCGGCCGACCGTGGCCCTCCTGCCCGTCGTCCCGCTGGCCCTGGTCATCGTCGCGGAGGCCGCCTGGATCTCCGTCGTCGCGGGCCTGGTCCAGGAATTCACGCTGCACCACCCGACGATGAGCATCGCGTTGCTGACCGCGTTCGTCGCCGCCGGCGTGGTGGCCGCCCGCGTGCTCGGCCCGCGCCTCGGCGAGCGCTGGCCCGTGGTCGGGCTCGGCCTGTGCGTGGCCGGCGGCGCGGCGGGCTGGCTGAGCCTGCCGGAGGCTCGGGCGGCCCTTGGCGTGGGGGCGGTCGGCGATGCGCTGGCGGCCAATCCGGGCGGTTGGCTCGCGGCGCTCGCGATCCTCCGCGGATTCGCCCACGCCCGGCTGCCGCTCAGCGAGGAGACCATCGGCCGGCTCCTCGGCGCGGGCGTGCCCGGCCTGGCGATCGCCGCGATCGTCGGCGGCATGGTCGCCGATCCCTTCCGCGGCCAGTTCCTCGCGGATGCGATCGTCGCGGTGATCGTCTTCGCGACGACGGCGACAGTCGCCCTGGCCCTGACCCGGCTGGCTGCCGTCGGCGCCGATTCGGGCTTCGATTGGCGGCGCAATCCAACGTCGGTCGGGCTGCTGGCCGTCCTGGTCCTCGCGGCCGGTGCGCTCGCGATCCCTGCCGCCTCGATTGCGGCTCCGGCGATCGGATTCGTCGTCGGCGTGTCGATCGTGCCAGCTGCTGCTCATCGGGTTGGTCGTCGGATTCGACCGGCGGACTGCCCGACTGCTCGCGCTCGCCCTGGTCGCAGTCGTGGCCATGGCGACCTTCATGAACCTGGTCGGCGGTCCCAGTCCCACGACTGACGACGTCGTCGCACCGCCGCCTCAGGTGGTCGCCTCGCCGCCCGACGAGGCAATCGCCATCGGCGCCGGCCTGTTGCTCGTTCTCGCGGCGCTCGGGGTCATCGTCCTGGCGCGGCTGTGGATGCGGCGGATCCCGGCCATCGAGGATGACGTCCGGGAGATACGCATGATCGACCACGGTCGTGAACGACCGCGCTTCGGTCGGCGAGGCCGCCGTCGCGCGCTGGCTCCCGTCGACGCGGCGACCGCGTACGAGGCCCTCATTGCTGATCTGGCCGATCGGCCGGTCGTGCGACGCGAGCCAGCGGAAACGCCATCGGAACATGCGCGCCGGCTGCGGGCTGACGGTGCGAGCGATCTCCGCCTGGATCTCCTCGCGGCCGACTATGCCCTCGCCCGCTTCGCCGGAGTCACGCTCTCGAGTCGCGAGGACCGGCGGGCGCTGAGTCGCTGGCGGGCCCTGCGCCGGCGCCTGGGCCGCCGCCGGTGACGACGCTGCCCGGGCTTCCGGGTGAGGCGTCGCTTGGCCCTTGCAACTAGGGATGCGCGATGAGCGATACCGACGTGACGCGGTTGCGGCACGATGCACCGATGCACGTCATGACCCAGGACGAGGCGGTCGAGCGGGCCCGTCTCATCGAGGTCAATTCGTACGATATCCACCTCGACCTCACCCGAGGCCCCGAGCGCTTCGGGTCCGTCTCCCGAACTCGGTTCCGCTGTCGCGAGGCAGGCGCCTCGTCGTACATCGAGATCCTCGCGCCGAGCGTTGAGTCGATCGTCCTGAACGGACGCACGATCGATCCCGAGAGCCTCGTCGGGGACCGCGTCCCGCTCACCGACCTCCTCGCCGAGAACGAGATCACCGTCGTCGCCGACTGCGCCTACTCGACGACGGGCGAGGGCCTCCATCGCTTCGAGGACCCGGCCGACGGTGAGGTCTACCTCTACACCCAGTCGTTCCTGTACGACGCCCATCGGATCTTCGCCTGCTTCGACCAGGCCGACCTCAAGGCGACGTTCGAGCTGTCGGTCGAGGCGCCGGCGGACTGGACGGTCATCGGCAACGGTCCAGGGACCAGGACGGGGCCCGGTCGATGGTCGTTCGAGCGGACGCTGCCGATCTCGACCTACCTCGTGGCCCTCGCAGCCGGTCGCTATCACTCGGTGACGGCGAACCACGACGGGATCCCTCTCGGCATCCATTGCCGGCAGTCCCTCTCCCCGTACCTCGAGTCGGAGGAGATCCTCGAGGCGACGCACCAGTCGTTCGATTACTACCACCGCCTGCTCGACATCCCGTACCCGTTCGGCAAGTACGACCAGGTCTTCGTACCGGAGTTCAATGCCGGCGCAATGGAGAACGTCGGCTGCGTGACGATCGCCGACGAGTTCGTATTCCGTGCCCGGGTCACGGACACGTCGCGCCAGACCCGGACCGAGATCATCGCCCACGAGATGGCCCACATGTGGTTCGGCGACCTCGTGACGATGCGCTGGTGGGACGACATCTGGCTCAACGAGTCGTTCGCCGACTACATGGCCCATGTCGCCCTCGTCGAGGCCACCCGCTTTCGAGATGCGTGGACGACGTTCTGCTCCTCCGAGAAGGCGTGGGGCTACGAGCAGGATCAGCTGCCATCGACCCACCCGGTCTCCGGGCCCGTCCCCGACAGCGCATCGGCCATGCTCAACTTTGACGGGATCTCGTATGCCAAGGGCGCAGCCGTCCTCAAGCAGCTTGTGGCCTGGGTCGGCTTCGAGCCGTTTCGCGTCGGCCTGCGCGACTACCTGGTGACCCACGCCTATGCGAACGCGACGCTCGCGGATCTGCTCGCTGCCCTCGAGCGGGCGAGCGGTCGGGAGCTGTCCGGCTGGTCGAAATCGTGGCTCGAGACAGCCGGGGTCAACACCCTCCGGCCGGAGGTCACAGTGGCTCGCGACGCGGGCGGTCCCGCCAGGTATGAGCGGGTCGTCATCGAACAGACGGCGCCGCCCGAGTGGCCGACCCTGAGAGAGCACCGCATCGCGATCGGACTGTACGACCTGGACGGTGTACAGCTGGTCCGTCGCGACCGGGTCGAGCTCGATGTGGTCGGCACCCGGACCGAGGTGACTGCCCTGGCCGGGGTCGTCGAGCCCGACCTGCTCCTCGTCAACGACGAGGACCATACGTGGGCGAAGATCCGGCTCGACGAGCGATCCATGGCGACGGTCCTCGACGGTGGCATCGGCCGGCTCGAAGGCTCGCTCCCCCGAGCGCTCCTGTGGGCCGCGATCTGGGACCTGACTCGCGACGCGGAACTTGCGCCCGGCGACTACGTGCGGCTCGTCCTCGACGAAATCGTCCGCGAACGCGCCATCGGGGTCGCCGAGGACCTCATCAAGCACGTTCGCGAGTCGATCGACCATCTCGGCCGACCTGATCGACGTGAGGAGCGGCTCGGAGCGATGGCGGCCCGCTCGCTCGAGATCCTCCGCGGCGCCGAGCCGGGCGGCGACGTCCAGCTCGCTCACGCCAGGTCGTTCGGTCGAGCAGCGGCGAGTCCTGATGACGTCGCTCTGCTCGGTCGCTGGCTCGATGGCGTGGACGTTCCCGATGGACTCGTGATGGACGTCGAGCTGCGCTGGCTCATCGTTCGCCGGCTCGCGGTCCTCGATGCCATCGACGAGTCGTTCATCCGCGCGGAACTCGACCGCGACCCGACCTCCTCCGGCCTGGAGCATGCGGCGACAGCCCGAGCGAGCCTGCCGCATCCGGAAGCCAAGACCGCGGCCTGGTCGGCGCTCATCGACTCGGACGCGCTCTCGAATCATCTCGTCGCCGCGACCGCCCGCGGGTTCTGGCATCCGGAGCAGCAGGACCTGGGGCGGCCGTACGTCGAGCCGTACTTCACGACGATGCCCCGGATATGGCAGGAGCGGACGCACGAGATCGCGATGACCATGAGCCGCTACCTCTTCCCGGCCGTCCTCGTCGAACCTGCCATGGTCGCCAGGACCGACGAGGCACTCGCGGTGACGGGGATCGACCCGCGCCTCCAGCGGGTCCTGCTCGAGCACCGCGCGGAGATGGTTCGGGCGCTCGCCGCACGGGAGCGGGATTCAGCCTAACGTGGCGGCGGCTCCGCTGGATCCTGCAGGTTTGGGGTCACGATGGTGGGCGATACTGGGCTCGAACCAGTGACCTTACGGATGTGAACCGTACGCTCTAACCAACTGAGCTAATCGCCCACGAGATCGCGGCGGCGATCATACCCGGAGGCCCGGCCAGCGGGCAACGACGACGTCCGCCTCCACTCCCTCGACGACGATCAGTTTCTGACGGCCAGCCGCGCCGGCGACGAGTCGGACGGAGCGGCGGCCGACACCGAGCTCGTCGGCGAGGAGCCGGAGGAGCGCCTGGTTGGCGGCCCCGCCCACGGCCGGTGCGGCCACGTGGGCCCGAAGGACACCGTCGACGGCACCGTCAACGTGGTCGGCCCCGGCACGCGGGGTCAACCGAACGGCGAAGCGGACGTCGGTGTCAGCCAGGGCTCAGCCCTGCGGTCGCTGATGCGGTGGCTGGTGAACCGGGTCCCCGAGGACGTACACCACCGATCGAGTCTACGCCCCGAGGTCCGTGATCGCTAGCCGTTTCAATGCCGCTCGCCGAACAGCGCCCGGCCGATGCGGACGATCGTCGCGCCCTCCTCGACCGCGATGTCGTAGTCGTCGCTCATCCCCATTGACAGCTCCGGCCCGAGGGCAGGGTGGCCGGACTGAAGCCGCTCCCCAAGGGCCCGGAGAGCGGCGAACGTTGGACGGGCATCCGAGGGCCGCTCGACTGAGCCGGCCGATCGTCATCAGGCCTCGGACGTCCAGGCGCTCAAGGGCGAGGACTTCGGCCAGCGAGCCATCGAGGGCGGCCGGCTGGAGTCCGGCCTTCGCCTCATCGTCGTCGACGTTGACCTGGAGGAGCACCGGGACGCGCTCGCCCGGGCGGACCTCGGCGGCGAGGCGGTCGATGCGCCGGGCGAGCTCGACCAAATCGACCGATTGGATCGTTTCGAAGACCTCGAGGGCCCGACGGACCTTGTTCGACTGGAGCGGACCAACGAGGTGCCACGTCGCGCCGGCGACGGCGCCGGCCTTCGCCTCGGCTTCCTGGACCCGGTTCTCACCGAGCGTTGTCAGGCCGGCGGCAACCGCCGCGACGAGCCGCTCCGCGGGCACGGTCTTCGAGACCGCGACGAGCGCAACCGAGGCAGGATCGCGGCCGGTGCGAGCTGCGGCATCGGCGATTCGCCCGAGGACCCGCGCGCGGGCGTCGCGTAGTTCGTCGGGGACCGCTATTTTCGGCGAAGGAACGAAGGGATTTCGAGGTCGTCGGCGTCGTACGCCGCGGCGCGCTTCACCGGCACCGGCTCACCGACCGACCGCTCGATTCGCTCCCTGGGTGCCGTCGCCGCAGCGCCATGGTCCGTCTCGGCCGGCGTGATCTCGAACCCGCCGTCATTCGACTGGACCCGCTGACGCTCGAGCTCCTCGAGGAAGTCCCGCTCCCGCGGGGCGCGAAGTGATGCCGACGTGTCGGTCGGCTGGGCGGCTGCCGCGTGGCGCGTGTCGCGCTTCCGCGTCCCGTCGAAGCCCGTCGCGATGACCGTGATCATCACCTCGTCTCCGAGCCGCTCGTTGAAGCTCGTCCCGAAGATGATGTTCGCCTCCGGATCGGCGGCGGCGCGAATCTCCTCGGCGGCCTCGGTCACCTCGAACAGGCTGAGGCTCGACGAGCCGGTGATGTTGAAGAGGATGCCCTGGGCGCCCTGGATGTTGACCTCGAGGAGCGGGCTGGCGATCGCCATTCGGGCCGCTTCGACTGCCCGGTTCTCGCCGGTCGCCCGGCCGATGCCCATCAGCGCCGACCCGGCGTCCTTCATGATCGCCCGCACATCGGCGAAGTCGAGGTTGATCAGCCCCGGCATCGTGATGATGTCGCTGATCCCCTGGACGCCCTGGCGGAGGACGTCGTCGACGACCCGGAAGGCGTCAATGATCGAGGTGTTCTTCTGGACGACGTCCTTGAGCCGATCGTTCGGGATCGTGATGAGGGTGTCGACCTGGGCCTTCAGCTCTTCGGCTGACTTCTCTGCGACCAGCTTGCGCTTCGCGCCCTCGAAGCTGAACGGCTTCGTCACTACGCCGATCGTCAGTGCGCCGGCCTCCTTGGCCATCTGGGCGACGATCGGAGCAGCGCCTGAGCCGGTCCCACCGCCGAGCCCTGCGGTAATGAAGACCATGTCCGAATCGACGAGCGCCTGGGCGATTTTCTCGGAATCCTCTTCGGCCGCCCGCTGCCCGATCGTGCTGTCACCGCCGGCCCCGAGGCCCCTGGTGATCTTGTCGCCGATCCGGATCTTGTGCGGCGCGTCCGACTGAAGGAGCGCCTGCGCGTCCGTGTTGCAGGCAATGAACTCGACGCCCATCATCTCGGCCCGGATCATCCGGTTGACGGCATTGCTGCCGCCGCCACCGACGCCGATGACCCGAATCAGCGCGAAGTTCTCGGAATCGGAACGCAACGGCATCGACTCTCTCCTCCGGTGGCTGTCCGGACCCAATGTTCGTTCGTCGTACTGACCGATCGAGGCCCCCTCCGGGGACGCATTTGACCTCGCTCAGGGGCGGAGTCTATCACCGGGGTCACGCAGGCGGGTCCGCGAAGTCGTCGCCCTCCTGTGCCCGGCGGTGCACCGGCGCACAACAACCAACAAATGGGGCGAACGCCGTATGGACGCCCGTCCGGCCAGGATGCGATCCTCGCGACCGATCGGGGGACTAGGACTTTCGGAGAGAGCGCGCGTGGGACTGAAGTACCGATGGTGGGCGGTCGCGTTGACCGCGGGTTTGATCGTGTCGATGGCCGGGGGAACGGCCGTCCTGGCCGGCGAGCCCCCGCCCGACATCGTCATGGACGGCGTCGTGACGGTCACCTGGGTCGAGCCCGAGGACGGCCCGATGGCGGGCGCGTCGATCCTGCTCTCCTATTACCACGAAGGCGACGTGATTCCCGGTCTGCTCCCCACAGCGATGACGGATTCGGAGGGAGTCGTTGTGATCACCGGGGTTCCCCGTCCGGCTGATGGCGCGGCTCCCCTGCTCCTCGACGTTCGTGGCGATCGCTCGGCGGCGACGGTCAACGACGCCGGCTGCACGACCCTCGAGGGCTGGCAGGCCGAATCGAAGGGGTTCGCATCGGGTCTCTCGCTCGACGTCGTCCTCGCTTCCGAGACCAAGAGCATCTCCGTCAACTGTCCCGAACCAACGCCTACGCCCGACACCGTCGACCCGACGCCGGAGCCGGAGCCGACCCGGACGCCGGACGTGGTCCTGCCGGCACCGACGGGGACCCCGACCGGCGGAGGCGTCCTCGGCGCCGTCGGCACACCTGGCGTGACGCCTCCCGAGACGGATGCGGTGGCCGGTCCCGCGCGACCTACCGGCTCGCCGTCCGTGCCAATCCTGCTGGTGCTCGCCGCCCTTGCGATGTTCCTCGTCCCGGCCGCGTCGCTCGCCTTCGCCCGCGCCCACTCCCGGCCGCATCCCCGGCAACGCTGAGTGGCCAAATATTCCTGCGGAGACTGTTAGGCCGGATATCGACCCGATTTCAGCCCCCGGACCTAATCGCGTAAGCCGCCATCGGCTAATTCGGGCCCCGGTTGGCGCTTGGCGAAGGACCGAAACCGGCCTAATAGTCCGTCGGCGCAAATTTGGCCAGATGCGAGCCGGCTCCACGGGACGCGAGCCCGTGAGAAGGCTCAGCCCGTGAGAAGGCTCAGCCGAACCTTCCGGGTCGGGTTGTCGCGGTTCGGGTCCAGGAGCGCGACCGACTGCCACGTGCCAAGCGCCAACTGACCGTCCACGACCGGGATCGTGAGGGACGGCGAGGCCAGCAGCGGGAGGACATGATCGGCACCGTGGCCAGGTGAGCCGTGCCGGTGGACCCAGCGATCGTCACGTGGCAGGAGCCGGTCGAGCGCTTCGAGCAGGTCGACGTCGGAGCCGGCACCGAGCTCGACGATGACGAGCCCCGCCGTCGCATGCGGGACGAACACGCTCAGCGAGCCCGTCGCCCTCGCCCTCGACGAAGCGCGCGCAGGCAGGCGTGAGGTCGGTGAGTCCCGGTTCGGCGCCGGTTCGGACGGTGAGTTCGGTCGTCTTCATCCCGGATTCTCATGGAGCGAGCACATGCGACGAGCGCTGCCTCTCGGGCAGGCAACTGTGTCGTGGATTCTCACCGGGTGAGCCAGATCGCCAGGAATCGGACTTCCTCCAGGCGGCCGAATTGGGGTTCGGGCGTGTCCCACTCGTTCCATGTGCTCGTGGGGCGAGAATCTGCGCCGTTGCCGAGAGGCGGCAGGCTCAGGGGAATATGCTGCGGAGCGCATCCCTGATCCGGCCCAGGCCGCCCATCGCCGGCGCCGACTCGTAGCGCAGCGGCTCGCCGGCCGACAACGACCCGGCGCCCCACTGGAGCAGCCCGACCGCGGTCGAGTAGCCCGGGTTGAGGAGGGTGTCGACGAGCCCGCCGATCCCCGCGGGCGCCGCCACCCGGACAGGGATCTGGAGCACGTCGCGGGCCAGCTCGGCCGTGCCCGCGAGCTGCGCCGCGCCACCGGTCAGGACGATCCCGGCCGGCAGCATCCCGCTCCCCGCCCGAGCCATCTCGCCGCGAACGAATTCGAACGTCTCGCGCATCCGGGCCTCGATGATCTGGCAGACCTCGAGCCGCTGGATCGTCCGGCCCGCTTCCTCGCCGAGGACCGACACGTTGATCTCCTCGTCCTCGCCGACCGAGGCGAGGCTGCAGGTCCCGTGCTGGATCTTCAGCTCCTCGGCCACCTGGAGGCTTGTCTTCAGCCCGATCGCGACATCGTTCGTGACGTTGTTCCCGCCGACCGGCAGGACCGCCGTTCGGAACGGTGACCCATCGGCGAACATCGCGAGGTCGATCGTGCCGGCGCCCATGTCGGCGACCGCGACACCAAGCTCCTTCTCCGTCTCGGACAGGACGGCCTCCGCCGCCGCCAGCCCCGCGGCCACGAGCTCGTCGATCTTGACGCCGGCCGCGTTGACGCATTTCGAGAGGTTCTGAACCGCGGTCGCGGAGCCCGTCACGATGTGGACCTCGACCTCGAGGCGGAGCGCGCTCATCCCCAGCGGGTCCTTCACGCCTTCCTGGCCATCGACCTTGAAGCCCCGCCGCTCGACGTGGAGGACCTCCTGATTCGACGGGATCGACACGGCCCGGGCGACCTCGATCGCCCGGTTGACGTCCTCGCGGGTGACTTCCTTGCGCTGGCCGCTGACGGCGACCTGACCGGGCGAGTTGAGGCTCTCGACGTGCTGGCCGCCGACGGCGACAAAGGCCCGGTCGATCTTCCAGCCCGACAGGCGCTCGGCCCGTTCGACCGATTCGGCGATCGATCGGACCGTCTGGTCGATGTTGACCACGACGCCCTTCTTGAGTCCAGACGACGGGACGGTCCCGTGGCCCATGATCGTCAGCCGGCCGTCGCGACTCACTTCGCCGATGAGCGTGCAGACCTTGGACGTGCCGACGTCGACCCCGACGAGGACCGCTTCTCTCTCCACCGCCGTCGTCCGTACCTCCCGCTACACGAAGTGGCGCCGGATGAGCGCCACATTGTTGAAGATCCTGAACCCGAAGGTGATCAGCGCCACCAGGTAAAGGTCGATGCTGAGCCGATCGCCGATGAACGTGAGGATCACCGCCACGATCGCATTCGCGATGAATCCGCTGATGAAGATTCGATTGTCGTAGACGCCGTCGAGCTCGGCCCGGACGGCGCCGAGCACCGAGTCGAGGGCCGCCAGGATCGCGACGGCCGTGTAGCGGCTGAATTCGAAACTGACATTGACGTCGAGGACGAGACCGGCAAGAACGCCCACGAGCAGACCCGCCAGGGGTAAGAACACTCGGCGCCGCCCTCACTCCGGTGCGTTTGGGCAAGGCTACTCGACGCGAGCGAAGGGCGGCAACCCGAGGGTGCTCCCTCGCCGATCGGCCCCCTCACGGCGCGGGCGCTGCCGACGGCTTGGGGACGTACACCCCGGTGCTGTCGTCGGCGAGGATAACCGTTGCCACTGTCGGCTCGCCCACCCTGATCAGGAGTTCGCGGAGCGCCTGGACCTGGCCCGGGATGAGGTCTGTCGTCCGGAGGCTCGGCGTGTAGAAGCCGAAGACCGCGACCCAGCTCTCGGGCACGGAGTTGAGAACGAAGCCGTTCCCGTCGGTCACGCCGACCGACAGCCCGGTCGCGGCGCTGCCGACCGCTGCCGGGGTGAGCGAGGCCAGGCGGGTCGCCGCGTCGAGATCGACAGGGTCGATCGGGAGCCCCACGGCGAGCTTGACCGAGCCGGCCCGGGTGTCGAGGATGACCGGCAGGTCGGCAACCGATGCGGGCGGCGACTTGCCGAGCCGCGCGAAAAGCAGACCCGACTCGTCGACGAGCAGGCGCCGTTCCCCGATCTGCCAGACCAGGATCGGCACACGCTCGACGATCTGGACGGCGACGGTGTCGGGCAACCCGAGCGAGATGTCGACCTTGGCGACCGCCGGAATCTCGCGGATGCGGGCCTCGAGCGGCTCGGTCGCAATCTCGAAGAGGTTCTGGCCCTCGGCCAGCTCGAGGCGCTCCCGGACGGCGGCCTCGGAGGTAATGGTCGCTCCCTCGATCTCGAGCCGGGCGAAGCCGAAGGCCGACGTAGCGGACAGGCCGTAGACCGCCAGGGCGGAGACGAGCATCGCGAGGGCCGCCCCGGCCCGAGTCGGGGTGAGGCCCGCCGACGCCCGACGGATCGGGCGCGTCCGACGTCCCGGGCCGCCGGCTCTGCGGAACGTCCGTTGGGTCACTGCGCTCACGTCCCCGGGTTCGGGCAGGTGATCGAGGTCAGCGGCGTCGCCGCGGACGGCGAGGTCAGCGCGGTCATCGTGGCAGGTCCGTCGGCGCGAGCCCCCCGCCGGCTGCGGCGGCGTGGCGCTCGATCGCGAGGTCGACGACCTTGACGCACACGTCGGCGAACGAGTAGCCACCCTCCGCCGGCATCGTCGGGAAGAGGCTGATCGGGGTGAAGCCCGGGATCGTGTTGATCTCCGAGAGGAAGATCTCGTCGCCGCGGAGCAGGAAGTCGACCCGGGCGAAGCCCTCCGCCCCGATCGCCCGGTACGTATCGCGGGCGATCTTCAGCATCGACGCCTTCGTCGCGGGCGACACCTCGGCGCTTCGCGAGGTCTCCGAGAGGCCGGGCGTGTATTTCGCGGCGAAGTCATAGAACTCGTGACCGGCCACGATCTCGCCCGGGCCGAACAACTCGAGTCGGGCATGGTCGTTGCCGATGACGCTGATCTCCAGGTCCCGGGCGTCCGCGAGATACGCCTCGGCGAGGGCGACGTTGTCGAACCGGAAGGCCTCGTCGAGCGCGGGCCCGTACTCTTCGGGGCCGTGGGCCAGGGTGATCCCGACCGACGAGCCGAGTCGCGAGGGCTTGACCATGAGCCGCGCGTCGCCCGTCCCGCCGGCGAACGCTTCGAGCTCGGCCAGGACGCCAGCCCGGTCCGCGCCCCAGCGCGCCGCCCGAACCTCCCGCCAGTCGGCGACCGGCAGGCCGATGCCGCGCATGAGCCGCTTGAAGATCGCCTTGTCCATTCCGAGCGCGGACGCCGTCACGGCGGAACCCGTGTAGGCCAGGCCAGCCGTCTCGAGGAGCGCCTGGATCGTGCCGTCCTCGCCGAACGGACCGTGGAGGGCGACGAACACGACCGGTGCTGGCGTCGCGGCGGAGAGGCGCTCGATTGCGGCTCCGACGGTCTCCGGACCGGTCGCCGCGACAGCGACGGGATCGTCGTAGTCGGCTGGCGCTCGGAGGCCGCGCCGATGGCCCGCCGGCAGCCGCCACCAGCGGCCGTCGAGATCGATGAGGATCTGCGCGACATCGAAGCCCCTCCCGGCGAGGGCCTCGGCGATCGCCGTGCCCGAGACGATGGAGACATCGTGCTCCGCGGACGGACCACCCAGGAGGACGACGACGGGCGGTCGACCGGGGGCGGTCATGACGATTCGCTCCAGTCGCCGAGGAAGACGATCTCAAACTCGAGGGCCGTGTCCGCACGCTCGAGGACCTCGGCCCGGACCCGCTCGGCCAGCGCCCGGACGTCGGCAGCGGTCCCCTTCTGGTCGTTGACAATGAAGTTGGCGTGCTTCTCGGACACGGCCGCGCCGCCGATCCGGAGACCCTTGAGGCCAAGACCGTCGATGATCGCGCCGGCCGACGGGCCGTTTGCCGGGTTCCGGAAGACGCTGCCGGCCGAGGGCAGCCCCAGCGGCTGATGTGCCTGACGCCAGCGACGGATGTCGTCGAGCCGGCCCTTGATCACGTCGGCAGGCTCGGCGGTCAGGCGGAACGTTGCGCCGAGGACGAGGTCGGCGGGGGCGCCCTCCGCGATCGGCACCTTGAACCGGCTGTGGCGATAGCCGAGGTCGAGCTGGGCGGCCTCGAGGCGCGCCTCCGTCCCGTCGGCCAGCAGGACGTCGGCCGATTCGAGGACCGCCGCAACATCGTTCTCGTGGGCACCGGCATTCGCCCAGACGGCGCCCCCGACTGTGCCCGGGATCGCCAGGCCGAACTCGAGGCCGGACAGGCCAGCCTTCTGGCTCTCCGTCGCCGCCCGGGCCATCGGCACGCCCGCCTCGGCGGTGTATCGGTCGCCGTCGACCTTCGATCCCTCGGCCCGATCCTGGATGACGAGGCCGCGGATCCCGGCGTCGGCGATGACGACGTTGCTTCCCCGCCCGAGGAGCGTGTGCGGCAGCTCGCGGCTGCGGGCGAAGCGAATGAGGGCCCGGAGCTCGTGAACGTTGTGGACAGTCGCGAAGAGGTCCGCCGGGCCGCCGACGCGCATCGTCGTGAACCGCGCGAGCGGCTCGTCCCGGACCGTCTTGACCCCGATCCGGCGCTGGATGGCCGTCCCGATCGCGATCGGGTCGAAGCCACTCTCGGTCGCGGCCGTCATCGGGCCGGAACCGCGCGACAAGCGCTCGATCTCGGCGGCATCGGGCAGCGGCCGGCGTTCGGCGGCGGCCATGACGAGCTCGCCGACCGCCGCCGCCGCCCCGGGCCGGCCGAATAACCGGGCAGCGTCCGCCATTCGGGCGCGGGCGGCGTCGTCGGCGAGGAGGTCGGCTGCCTCCGCGAGCGCGTCGGCGTCGAAATCCTCGTCCCGGATCAGTCGCGCCCCGCCCGCCTCGGCGAGGACCTTGGCGTTCGCCGTCTGATGGCCGGCCGCATGCGGATAGGGAACGATGACCGAGGGGATTCCGAGGGCAGTCACCTCGGCCAGCGTCGATGACCCGGCCCGCCCGACGACGAGATCGGCGGCCACGAGGGCGGGCAGCATCTCGTCGCGCAGGAACGGGTACGGCCGGTAGCGCGGCCGCTGGTCGGCGGGTAGCCGGCCACGGGCCGCGAGGGCCTCCGCGTAGGCCTCGTCACCGGTCACGTGCAGGACATGGCCTCGCTCGACGAGCCGGGGTAGCGCCTGGGTGACGGCCGCGTTGAAGCGACGGACGGCCTGCGACCCGCCGAAGATCAGCATGACCCGGGCGTCCGGCGGGAGGTCGAGCCGAGCCCTGGCCGCAGCGCGGTCGATGGCAGTCACGTCCCGGATCGGCGTCCCCGTCAGGAACCATGGCGTGCCTGTCCTCGCCAGGGACCGTCCGGTCGCTTCGTGCGAGACGGCGATCGCATCGGCCAGGGTCGCGGTCAGCCGGACCGCCCGACCGGGCACGACATTGCCATCCCAGAGGACGACCGGGATGCGCAGCGGGGCAGCGGCGAGGAGCGTCGGCACCGCGACGTAACCGCCGGTCGTGAAGATCGCGGCGGGTCGCTCGCGGGCGAGGATGGCCGCTGCCTGCGGCACGGAGACGGCCAGCCGGATCGGGTCGAGCACTGCGTGGACGCTCATGTCGACCGACCGGAGCGAGCGAAGGGCGAGCCGCCGCACGGGGATCCCTGCGGCCCGCACGAGGACGGCCTCCAATCCGCGGTGGCCGCCGAGCCACGCGAGCTCAGGCGCGTTCGGGCGATCGCGGAGCGAGCGGGCCACGGCCAGGGCTGGGTAGATGTGCCCGCCCGTGCCGCCGCCCGCGATCAGCAGGCGCATCGTTCCAGGTTCCTCGTTCGATGGTCTCTCGCGAGATCGACAACAGGATGCCGACCGCGGCGAGGCTGATGGTGAGCGACGAGCCCCCGGCGCTGATGAACGGTAGCGTGATACCCGTAACCGGGATGAGGGCAACGACGACGCCGATGTTGATGAATGCCTGGATGCACAGCCAGGCGGTGATTCCGGCGGCAAGGAGCGCACCGAACGTATCGGGCGCGGCGAGGGCCACCCGGATGCCGGAGTACGCAAGCAGGACGAACAGGCCGATCACCATCGTTGCCCCGATCAAACCGAACTCCTCGCCGATGATCGCAAAGATGTAGTCGTTGCTGGCGTTCGGCAGGAAGAGGCCGCCGGCGAGCCGGCTCTCGCCGAGTCCGGCCCCGAAGAGCCCGCCGAGGCCGAGCGCGAGCAGGCCCTGGATCGTATGGAAGCCCTTGCCCATCGGGTCGGCCCAAGGGTTCAGCCAGGCCTGGATTCGTTCGATCTGGTAGCCGCGGAGGCCGGCGACGACGATTGCGAAGAAGGCGAGCACCGCCATCGCCGCGAGATGGGCCAGGTTTGCGCCGGCGAGGTAAAACATCGTCACGGCCGTCAGGCCGAGGACCATCGTCGTGCCAAGGTCCGGCTCGCGGAAAACGAGCGCAAGGATCGGGGCGGTGATGATCAGGAACGGGATCGTCCCCGACCAGAAGCCGCTGACCTTCGTTCCGCGCTTGGCAAACCAGTGGGCGAGATAGATGACCATCGCGAGCTTCGCGATCTCGGCCGGGTGGATTGCGGGCAGGGGGCCGATCTTCAACCAGCGAGCCGATCCGCCGACAACGATGTTGAGGCTCGGCACGAAGACGAGGACGAGGAGCACAACGGCGACGATGTAGACCGGCACCGAGATCATCCGGAGGTAGCGGTAGTCGATGCGCATCATCGACGCCATCGCCGCGACGCCCAAGGCGGCCCAGCCGATCTGCGGACCGACGATGCCCAGGGTGTCGTCGTCTTCGAGATACGCCTTCATGGCTGACGACGAGTAGACCATCAGGATGCCGATCGCGACGAGGGCGATGACCGTGACCAGGATCGTGTAGTCGGCCTGGTGGCGCTCACGCTTCAGCGCTCCGGTCCGCTGCTTGGCCGGCGGCCGGGCGGATCGAACGTCAGCCCGCGGAACGGGCAATGTCGCGCTCATCCTTCGATCTCCTGCTGCCGCTCGTCGCTGAGACGCACGACCGCGTCGGTGAAGGCCCGGCCTCGTGCGGCATAGTCCTCGAACATGTCAAAGCTGGCGGCGGCCGGGCTGAGCAGGACGGTCGCGTGGGGCTCGCCGACGTCGCGCATCGAGCGCGCCAAGCCGTACGCAATCCGAACCGCCTCGTCCATGCTCGAGGCCCGTCGCGTCTCGACCAATCCGGCTGCGCGGAACATCGCCTCGAGGGTCGGGCCGCTCTCGCCGATGAGCACCGCGGCGGCGGCCCGCTCGGCGACGACCGGGGCGAGCGCCGACAGGTCGACGCCCTTGTCGCGGCCGCCGGCGATGAGGACGAGGGGCGGCTCGAACGCCCGGAGCGCGGCGATGACCGCGTCAGGCTGGGTGCCCTGCGAGTCGTTGATGAACCGCACGCCGTCCTGGATCAAGATCAGCTGGAGGCGATGTTCGACGCCAGTGAATGCAGCGGCGGCTGGCCGAATTGCGGCCGGGGCGATCCCGAAGTGGAGCCCTACGCTGACGGCGGCCAGGGCATTGGCGACATTATGGCGGCCGGGGATCGCCAGCTCTGACATCGGAAGGACCCGCCCGACGCCGTCGCCGACGATCCACTCCCCCTCGATGCCGACGCCCCCTGGCGGCGGCGGCCCGAGCCGGTAGACGATCGTCCGGGCGCGGGCAGTGGCGGCATACTCGGCCACGACCGGGTCGTCGCCGTTGAGGATGAGCGCCCCGTCGGGGTTGACGAGCTCCGCCAGGCGCCGCTTCGCCGCTCGGTAGCCTTCCAGAGAACCGTGGCGGTCGAGGTGGTCGGACGTGACGTTCGTGTAGACCGCGACGGTCGTGCCGCGGGACAGCGTCGGCAGCTGGAGCTCGGACAGCTCGATGACAACGCGGTGCTCCGGCGTGAGGTCGGGCAGCCGCACCACCAGCGGAATCCCGATGTTGCCGCCAAGGACGACCGGATGGTCGAGATCCGCGGCGAGAATCGCGGCAATTAGCGACGCGGTCGTTGTTTTGCCCTTGGTCCCAGTGACCCCGATCGTCGGGGCCGGGCAGAGGCGCAGGAACAGGTCGGCCTCCGAGACGAGTGCGGGCGCGGCCAAAGGATCCGCGATGTGCCGAGCGACGAGATCCTGGAGTGCCGCCCGAAGGATCGGTTCGGTCGTCGGGTAGTCCGGGTTGATCGACGGCGACGTCGCGACGAGGGCGGCGCCGGCCCAGGCGGATTCGGGCGCGACATCCGGACCAGCCAGGATCCGGACGGGGCGTCCCTCGAGCCCCCCGATGGCGCCGGCCAACTCGGCAGCGGGCCGGCCGTCGTAGACCGTGACATCCGCACCGGCGTCTGCGAGGAACCGGGCCAGCGCGACTCCGCTCCGGGCCAGGCCGAGGACCGTCACCGGGCGGCCCCGCAGATCCCCGCCAAGGACACCGTCCAGCGTCAGCGCGTCGAGGTCGATCGGTAGCTCGGTCGTCATCTGGGTACTCACTCGAGCCTCTGGATCGAGGCGAGGAAGAGCGTCACGCCAAGCAGCCCGGAGAGGATCCCGACGATCCAGAAGCGGAGCGTGATCTTCTCCTCGTCCCAGCCGGCCAGCTCGAAGTGGTGATGGATCGGCGTAAACCGGAACAGCCGCTTCCCGCCGGAAACCTTGAAATAGGCGACCTGGAGCAGGACCGACGCAGTCTCGATTACGAAGATCAGGCCGATGAGCGGAAGGACGAGGATCTGGCCGGTAATGAGGGCGATGACGGCGAGGGTCGCCCCGAGCGACAGCGACCCGGAGTCGCCCATGAAGATCTGGGCCGGGTGGACGTTGAACCACAGGAAGCCGAGCAGCGCACCGATGATCAGGGCACACAGGAACGCGAGGTTCGGCTGGGGGTCGGGTTGGTTGAGGAGGGCCACGAGCAGGAACGCGACGAACGCGAAGACCAGCGTTCCGCCGGCGAGGCCATCGAGGCCGTCGGTGATGTTCACCCCATTGCTTGCCGCGACGATGGCGAAGGCGGCGAACGTGACGTAGATCGTCGGGTCGACGAACACGGGGCCGAGGAACGGCACGGCGATCTGGTCGATCGCGTAGACGCGCTGGATCAGGAACGCCGCGGCGACCGCGAACACGACCTGCCAGATCAGCTTCTGGCGTACCCGGATCCCTTCGCCAGTCTTCGCGTTGAGGTAGTCATCGAACGCTCCGAGCAGGCCGACGCCGGCGAGCGCGGCCAGCGGGGCGTTGATCCCGGCCTCCGGCACGCCGCGGAGGAGCAGGAACAGGGCGACGACGACGACGATCAGCAGCAGCCCGCCCATCGTCGGTGTCCCGTGCTTGATCTGGTGGCTGTCGGGGCCCTCCACCGCGATCTGCTTGGTGAAGCCAGTCGCGCGGAGCAGCCGGATGTACGGCGGCATGAGGATGACGACGATCGCGAACGCGAGCAGCAGACCCTGGATGAGCTCGACGGTCACCGGCCCGCACCCCGCGACTCGACGAGCGCGTCGACCAGGAGGTCGAGCTCGATCCCGCGCGAAGCCTTGACGAGAACCACGTCCCCGGGCCGGAGCCGTTCCCCGAGCGCCGCCAACGCCTCCGCCCGGTCCCCCACCTCGACGATGCGTTCCGCATCGAGGCCGGCGTCCCGCGCACCGCGCGCAATTCCGGCCGCGCCCGTCCCAACCACCACGAGGAGCGCGGCGACTGCAGCGGCGGCGACGCCAACTCGCTCGTGCCCCGCCTCGGCGCCGTCGCCGAGCTCTAGCATCTCGCCGAGGACGGCGACCCGCCGGCCGGGCATCCCCGACAGCAGATCCAACGCCGCAATGACCGACCCGGGCGAGGCGTTATAGGAATCGTCGACGACCGTGACTCCGGCGGTCTCCACGAGGGCGCCACGGTGCGGCGCCGACCAGCCCCGGGCTAGCGCCGCGGCCACCCGTTCGGGCGCGATGCCGGAGGCGAGACCCACCGCAGCCGCGGCCAGGGCGTTGTGGACCGCCAGCCGGCCGAGCGTCGGGATGGCGACAGGTCGACGGGCTCCGTCGGCGACGAGGCTGAACCGCATCCCCTGGGTCCCGGCCGATCCGACCTCCTCAGCTCGCACCGCCGCGTCGGCCGCGAAGCCGTAGGTGACGACATGGGCAGCCGTCCGCGACGCCATCCGCCGGACCCGCTCATCGTCGGCGTTGAGGACCGCGACACCATCGGCCGGGAGAGCCTCGACGAGCTCGCCCTTCGCCTGCTCGACGGCCTCGATCGTCCCGATTCGCGAAAGATGGACCGGCTGGACGGCGGTGACGACGCCGATTTCGGGCCGCCCGATCCGCGCCAGGTCGGCGATCTCGCCGCCGACGTACATCCCCATCTCGAGGACCGCCGCCTGGTGATCGGGGCGGAGCCGCATCACGGTCAGCGGCAGGCCGACCTCGTTGTTCTGGTTACCCTCGTTCTTAAGCGTCACGAGGTCTCCCGCAAGGACCGTCGCGATCGCCTCCTTCGTCGAGGTCTTGGCGATGCTGCCGGTAACGCCGACGACGAGCGGGTCGAACCGGGCGCGCCAGGCCGTAGCGATCGCGTGGAAGCCGCGGAGCGTGTCCGGAACCTCGATGACCGACACGCCGGCGGATGCGAGATCGATGCCCTCCGGGGCCCGGGCCACGAGGACCGCGGATGCTCCTCGCGCCACCGCCTCCGCGACGAAGGCGTGGCCGTCTGTCCGCTCGCCCGGGAGGGCGACGAACAGGTTGCCGCGAACGACCTCCCGGGAGTCGACGGCGGCACCCAGCACGGTTCGCGGCGAGCGCGCGAGAACCAGGCCGCCCGTGGCGCCCGCGAGGTCGTCGGTGGTCAGTCCGGAAGCGGCGGCGCCATCGGTCGACGGGGCCTGCGACGCTGGATCGGTCACGAACTCCAGTGTCGCATACGAGGCCGTCACCGGTCGGCGGTCAGCGGTGCGACCGGCGTCCGCCGCTCCGGCAGCAGCCCGGGGCGGGTGATCGCATCGGTCGCGATGCGGCGGAACAGCTCGAACGACATGACCGGCATCTCCAGTTGGCCGATCCGGGCAATCGTCGGCGTCCCTTCGTTGATCTTCACGGAGACGACGAGATCCGGGACGCCGGCATCCCGGCCGATGTATCCGACGAAGCTGTAGTTGAAAAGGTTGTGCTTCCAGTCGCCCCGGCCTTCCCGGGCGGTCGCATCCCAAATCTGGGCCGTGCCCGTCTTGCCGCCGACGTAGTAGCCCTCGACTAGGGTCCTGTCGCGGTAGAACGGGACCTCCGTGACGACGTGATTCATCATCGCGATGAGGGTTTGCGACAGCGCCGGGTCGATGACCTGGCCGCGTGGCGCGGGATCGATCTCCCTCGTCCCGATCGCGGTGACGACGTGCGGCTGAACGAGCGTCCCGCCGTTGACCATCGCCGAGAATGCGGTCGCGAGCTGCATCGGGGTCACCGCGATCCCCTGCCCGAACGCGCCGTTGGCGAGGTCGATCTCGCTCCACGGGCTGATCGTCGGGTCGTTGACGAGGCCGCGGACCTCGCCCGCGACGTCGACGCCGGTCTGCTGTCCGAAGCCGAGGCGCGACCACGCCTCGTGGAGGATTGCCGATGACTCGCGGGTGGTCTTGCCGAGGCTGAGGGCCACCTTGGCGGCGACGACGTTGCGCGAATAGGCGATGGCATCCTCGAACGTCATCCAGCCCCGGCCCCTGTGGTCGGCGTCGTCGACATGCGTCGTCCCCCGGTCGAGCTTGAGGGTGGCGACGTCCTTGATCTTCGTCTTCGTCGTGACGGTTTCGGTCTCGAGGCCGGCGATCGCGGTCAGCATCTTGAAGACCGAACCGGGCTCGTAGACAGAGCTGACGACCGGATCGATGAACCGGGTCGGGTCAATCGTGGCGATCGAGCGATAGTCGTTGCCGTCGTATGAGGGATACGTCGCCTCAGCCAGGATCTCGCCGGTGTACGGGTCCATGACGACGGCCGACACGCTCTTGGCCTTGTCGGCGGCCCACGCGGCGAGCACCTCGCCCTCCAGCGCGAGCTGTAGGCCCGCATCGATGGTCAGCCGGATGTCCTCGCCGGGCAGTCCCGCGTCCTCGACGACGATCGTGTCCGGGATCGCCCGGGCAGCGACGTCCCGCTGGGCGTGGACGATCCGGGGTCGCCCGCCGAGGTCGGACTGGTAATACTGCTCGACGCCGTACTGGCCGATGCCGTCGCGGTTCACGAAACCGAGCAGGTGGGCGGCGAGGGTCGAGTCGGGCCCGGCGCCCTCGTGGGGATAGACGCGCACGGGTTCGGCCTCGAGGAGCACAGCCTCGATCTTCTTGGAGGCCGCGGCCGCCCGGATCCGGTCGCCCGTTTTCTTGTCGAGCCCATGGGCGAGGACGACGTACATCTTGTCGGACGACATCCGGGTCTTGAGGAGCTTCGCCTCGTCATCGTCCAGCCGCAGCAGCGCGATGAGCTCTGTGGCCACTTCCCGGCGCCGTGCAGGGCTGAGCTCTGACGGCATCGCCGCGAGCCGCTCACGATCGACGGTCGTGGCCAGCACGACGACTCCGCTCCGATCGTAGATGTCACCGCGCCGGCTGGGTGACTCCTGTCGCATCGTCGTCTGGGCGAATGCCTCCGATGCGAGCCGGTCATGCTGGACGAGCTGCCAGTAGGCGAGGCGCGTCAGAAGCGATGCTCCCACCACGGCGAAGGTGATGAGAAGGAACAGGAGGCGGCGCCGGGAATCCGTGCGACCGAGCATCTTCGATGCGTTCGGTCAGCGGCCGGTCAGGACGAGTGGCTCGGCGAGCTGGCCCAGGCCGGCGTCGAGGGACTTCTTGCGGATCGCCGGCTCACGCCCCAGCCGGTTGAGATCGGACAGCAGTTCCTGCTTCTGGGTGATCAGCGCCTCCCGCTCCGTCAGCAGCCGATTGATGTCGTAGCCCGTCGCAGAGACACGGACGGACTGGGCCAGCGAGAAGAACGCGAGCACGAACGCGATGACGATCCCGCCAAGCAGAATCGAGAGCCGATTTCGAGCGGCGACGGGCGCGAACGGCGCCGCGAATTCGGCGGCGCGACGGGGCCGCCGGGATCTCGCGTCGCCTGACGCGCCCGGGAAAGAGCTGTGACTGCGGGCGGGCGCCCTCGTAGATCGCCACGCCTAGTCGCCCAATGAGTAGAGGAGGCGCGGCGTGCGCGGATCCATGAACGCGAACGGATCGCTCGATGTGGTCGCGCCCGCATCGCCAGGTGCGCTATCGGGCGGCTCGGGGAAGTGACGGCGGACCTCCCGCTCGTGCAGCTCATGCTGGCGGCGTCCGTACGACCGACGACGGCTGGCCTGGTGTCGCTTGCTCACGTCACTCCTCCTTCCGCTACCTGGGCTGTCACGCGGCGATGCGTTCGGCGGCCCGCAGGCGTGCGCTGCGGGCGCGGGGATTGGCGGCGATCTCGGCATCCGTCGGGGTCAGCGACGGCTTCGTCACCAGACGAAGGCGGGGCGTCCGGCCGCACACGCAGACCGGCACCGACGGCGGGCAGATGCAGCCCTTGCGTTCAGCGTCGAGGAAGCGCTTGACGATCCGGTCCTCGAGCGAGTGGTAGCTCAGGACGACGAGCCGGCCACCGGGCCGAAGGAGGTCGACCGCCGCTGCGAGGGCCTCCTCGAGGGCATCGAGTTCCTCGTTGACCGCGATCCGGAGGGCCTGGAACACGCGCGTCGCCGGGTGGATCCGGCGCCGGCCGGGGGCGCCCCGCGGAGCGACGCGCTCGACGAGGGCCGCGAGCTCCTCCGCGGTGGTGATGGGCGCCGTCCGGCGGGCCTCGACGATCGCCCGGGCGATACGCGGTGCATACGGTTCCTCGCCGAACCGGCGAAAGAGCGCGGTCAGCTCGCTCGCGTCGAGCGTCGCCAGAAGTTCGGCCGCCGGGACACCGCGGCCCGTGTCGAAACGCATGTCGAGCGGGCCGCCCGCCCGAAACCCGAAGCCGCGTTCCGTGTCCGCGAGCTGATAGCTCGATAGGCCAAGGTCGAACAGGAGGCCGTCCACGGCCGCGAAGCCCGTGGCCGGCGCAACCGTCCGCAGCTCGCGAAAGTTCGCCTGGCGGAGAACGAGCCGATCGCCGTAGTGGGCGAGGCGCTCTCCGACTCTGGCGACGGCCGCCCCGTCGGCATCGAGACCGAGGAGGCGGCCATCAGGATTGGACGCCTCCAGGATCCGCTCGGTGTGCCCACCGCCACCGACCGTGGCATCGATCTGAAGGCTTCCGGAAGCGGGCGAGAGCATCGACATGACCTCCTCCGCCAGCACCGGCAGGTGCCCTTCCTTCATCTCTCCACCACCTTCGGCGAACGGATACCGAGCGAATCCTGGAAGCGCATGTGGTCCGCCTAGATCCCGAGGCCCTGGAGGGCCTTCGCGAGCTTGTCGGGGTCCTCGAGGGCGCGCCGGTAGTCGTCCCAGCGCGCCGGGGCCCAGATCTCGGCGTGGTCGCGCGAGCCGACGATCACGGCCTCTCCCTGGAGGCCGGCCATCTCGCGCAAGTAGGTAGGTATGAGCACACGACCCTGTCCATCGAGCGACGCCTCGACGGCGCCGGCGAAGATGAACCGGGAGAAGAGCCGGGAAGGCTCGTCGGTGATCGGGAGCGTCGCGATCTTGTCGGCGAGGTTGTCCCAGCCGGACTTGGTGTGAATCGCCAAGCACGAGTCCAGCCAGCGCGAGACCACCGCCCCGCTGTCGAGCTGGGCGCGGAACTTCGAAGGGACCGCGATTCGTCCCTTGTCGTCCACCGAGTGCCGGTACTCGCCGGTGAACACCTGACGGCTTCCCCTGTGCGGATTGGTCGGGAGCGGCCGGTGGGTCGTGCTACCCCACTTTGGGCCACTTCTCACCACTTCCCCGCATCATAGCGCCCGAACAGGCTCCGTCAATGGGCAAAGTTGATGAGATGCGCGATGCGCGACAGGTGGCAGTGGCCGGCGAGGCCGTGTGTCAGTCGGCCAGGGCTGCCGCGGCGAGGGAAGCCATGTCGGGCAGGACGAGGTCGGGCGTCGCCTCGGCCGGTGGCGTCGCCCCAAACCCTGGGCGGTCACGTCGGCGATCGATCCAGACGGTCGTCAGGCCCAGCGCCTTGGCCGGGACGTGGTCGTGGAACAGGCTCTGGGCGACGTGGAGAATGCGCTCGCGCGGCACATCCATCCGGGCGAACGCCAGCTCGAAGTTCCGCGGATCGGGTTTGTAGTCGCGGGCCTGCTGGGCGGTCACGATCCAGTCGAACGTGACGCCGAGGCGGCGATTGGACATGGCGAACAGGTCGTCGTCGCAGTTCGTGATGACGCCCAACCGGTAGCGTCCGGCCAGGCCGGCGAGCGCGGCCGCGGAATCCGGGAAGGCCGGCCACTCCCCGACTGACGCAGCGAAGGCCTCAACGTCATCCTCAGACGGCTCGACGCCATAGGCGCCTCCGACCCGCCGCGCCGCTTCGGCCAGGATCTCGCGGTACCGCCGATACGGGCCTGCCTCGAGCGCGGCCTCGTGCGCCGCGAAACGCTGGAGGAGGTCCTCCACGTCGGGCGCGATGGCGTGCTTCGACAACATCCCGCCGAGGGCGCCGGAGATGCCAGCCTCCCAGTCGATGAGGGTGCCGTAGCAGTCGAACGTCAGCGCCTCGAACTCCGGGAACGGGACGGCCGCCACCTTAACGGGTCGGCGGCGGCATGCGGATCTTGTCGCCGGTCCGAATCGTGGTCGGATCGCCCATCTCCGGGTTCATGTCGACGACGGTGTCGTACGGAACCCCGAACCAGTTGACGATGCTGACGAAGTTGTCACCCGAACGGACGGTGTAGATCCAGCAATCGGGCGTCCTCGGACACGGGTCGAGGACGGCGTAGCGACTGCTTGTCGGCACCGGCTTGGGCGTGGGAGCGGGGGCCGGGGCGGTTGTCGGGCTCGCGGTCGGGTCGGGGGTGGGCGTTGGGGCCGTCGTCGGTGGTGGCGTCGAAGCTGGTGTCGCCGTCGGCCTGATCGGGCTCCGGGACTCGACCACCGCGACGGCGGGTGTTGGCGACGGGCTGCCCGTGACGGCGGCTACATTACCGGGCGCTATCGAGGCGTTCGGGATGCTCAACCCCCCACGGACGAACAGGAAGCCGATCGAGGCGGCCGACGCGGCGACGAGAATTAGGGCCGACGCGAGCACCGCGGTTGAGGGACCTCGCTGGGCTGCCACCCGGACGACTGGCTCGGTGGCAACGAGCTCGCCCCGAAGGTAGCGCGGACAATTGCTGTGGCTGGAGGTCAGGCAAACGAGTTGCTGCTGACGAGCCGACTGGGGTGTCGGCGCCCCTACGGCTGCGCACCGATTGGCAGGATCCGGCGCCTCGACGGGCGGCCCAAGCGGCCCGGCGCGATCCACGGTGCGCAGAAACGGACAGGTATTGGGGTTCACCGAGCGGTCGGTCGGAAGGGACCGATCGACGGTCACATGCCACTCGTCGGCGGCCGGATCGGACCGGCCTGAGGCCTCCCGCACGAACCCTCCGTATGCCTCCCTCGGTTGCCCGGCGCGGAGTCTAGTACGTTTGGCAGGTTGTCGTCGCAACATGCCGGGTGTAGGCTCCGCCGCCCAACTGGGGCTACGTGCCCAACCCCACTCGAGGCCCAGCCAACTCGATGGCCCTGCCACTGCCGATCGTCCCGCCGGATCCGGAGGCGTATCGCCTCGCGCCCCAACGGATCAAGCGCTGCACATTCAGGCGGCTGATCCAGGTCGATCTCGGACGCGAGCGGCTGTATGACGTCGAGTGCCTGCTCCCCGATCGGCGGGTCCCGATCCCCCTCGGCGATCTCGACTCCGCGTCCCCGATCTGCAACGCCTGCACCGCCCCCCACACCTTCCGCCCCGACGAAGACTAGCGGCCGATGGCGCCGCCATCCGGGCGTTGCGCGCTGCGCTTGTCGCTCACGGGCGTCTGAGCCCGCGCGTGTATGGCACGCACGCGCTACGCGCGCGCTCCGATGCTCCCGCGCGCCTTCGGCTGACAACGCCCTCGGCCGCTAGGCAGGGACGCGCGTGTGTTCGCGTTGCGACCGCCGAGAGAGTGTCAGCGAGGCGGTCTCTAAGCCGAGTTCTGTCCCACCCCGAGCTTTCGCCCGACGCGGGGATGGCCATCCATCTATGGCCGGCGGTTACCCGCCGGCTCGTGCGGCCGACCCGAGGGCTGGGCAGCGCACCTCTCCCCCGGCGAACCGGGTTGCGCCCTCCTATTTGGCCTTGCTCCGGGTAGAGTTTGCCGCGTTTCACTCCGACCCCGAAGGCCGGCATCGTCACTGTGGCACTAGTCCTCGCCTCACGGCGGACGGGAGTTACCCGCTACCCTGCGCTGAGGAGCTCGGACTTTCCTCACGCACCGCGGGTTGCCCCTTGATGCGCGCGACCATCCGACCGCCTCGCTGACACCCAATTCTATCGTGAGCGGTGAGTCGACCCCTACTGGGAAACCGCGTCGACCGTCAGGACGATGTCCCCGCCTGGTCCGCTCAGGACGAGACGCCCCTGCGGATCGATCGATGCCGTCGCCGCCTGATTGAGCGCCTGGGTGAAGAGCCCCTCGATGTCGTTCCGGGCGGGTTCGGCGCAGGCCATCGCCGTCATTGCTACGTCCCGGAAAGCAATCGCGCCCGTCGACGGCGCGTATTCGTAGCGGCCGCCGTAGGAGTTACAGCCGGCGGACCCCTTGACCTCAGCTGCCGTGAAGAGCGACGGTCGGCTCGCTGCCGGCGATTGGCGGCCGGCCGTTGACGCTGACGACCCTCCAGGCGGAGCCCACGAGCGTCGTTGGACGCGCCTCCCGGGTCAGATCAGATTCGCCACACGCGGACAGGAGCAGGGCGAGAGCGATAACAAGCAGAACGACAGTTGGTTTCACGTGCGCCCGACGGCGAACCCGCGGCTCAGGTTCCCGGCCGATGCACGACAGACGCCGGGCCGCCCGCCTGAGCGCGATCGATTGCCTCGTTGGCCAGCGCGTCGGCGGCAGAGTTCTGGGCGCGCGGGGCGTGGACCGCCGACCATCGATCGAATGACCGGAGCGTCGAGCGGGCAGCCTCCCAGAGCGGAATGAGCTTGGCGTCCTTGACCCGCCAGCGACCTGCCAGCTGCTCGACGATGAGCTTCGAATCGAGGATCAGCGCGACTTCCCTGGCCCCGAGCTCGCGTGCCAGATCCAGGGCCCGCACCACCCCCGTGTACTCCGCGACGTTGTTCGTCTGGATCCCGAGATAGTCGGAGATCGTGGCGTCGGCCGGTGCTCGCGGGTCCCGAGCGTCCGGACGCGAGGCGTCGATGAGGACGGCCCCCGCCGATGCCGGCCCCGGGTTACCACGGGCCGCGCCGTCGGTCCGAATGATGAGCCGCAGCGCATCGTCCCTCGCCGCGTCGGGTGGGGCCGGCCAGAGCGTCGGATCGCGGTTGGACACGCTCAGTCCGCGTCAGCAGGCGAGCCGGGTAGCGGCGGGATCGGCGACCCTTCGGTGGCGCGATCTCCGCGGAGCTTTCGCCAGACCATCTGGAGCGGGTCGTAATACCTGTCCGCGACCCGCTCCTTGAGCGGGATGATCGCGTTGTCCGTGATCTTGATGTGCTCCGGGCAGACCTCGGTGCAGCACTTCGTGATGTTGCAAAGGCCAATGCCGCCTTCGTCCTTCAGGTGCTTGGTCCGGTCGGCCGTATCGATCGGGTGCATCTCGAGGCCGGCGCTTCGAACGAGGAAGCGCGGGCCCATGAACGGCTGCTCCGTCTCGTGGTTGCGCAGGACGTGGCAGACGTCCTGGCAGAGGAAGCACTCGATGCACTTCCGGAACTCCTGGACTCGCTCGATGTCCTGCTGCTGCCAGCGCCACGTTTCCTGCGGCTTGTCGGCCGGTGGCTGGAACGGCGGGATCGCCTTGTTGACCTCGTAATTCCAGGAGACGTCCGTAACCAGGTCGCGGACGAGCGGGAACGCCCTCATCGGCTCGACGGTGATCGTCTCGCCTTCTTCGAAGTCCGATAGCCTCGTCTTGCAGGTCAGGCTCGGCCGCCCGTTCACCTCGGCGCCGCACGATCCGCACTTCGCCGCCTTGCAGTTCCAGCGGACGGCCAGGTCCGGCGTCTCGTTCGCCTGGATCCAGTGGAGAGCGTCGAGCACGACCATCCCCTCCTCCGCCGGCACGTCGTACTCGACGAACGTCGGCTTTGTGGTGGGCGTCCCGCGGAAGACGCTGAGGTGGACGTCGGGCATCAGCTCAACTCCTTCGTGATGAGCTGATGGAGCTCATCAGGCACGGCCGGGACAGGTGAGGTTCCCACCTCCATGGCATCGCCTGCGACTCGAACGACGCTGTTCAGCTTGGCCCATTTTGGATCGGGTTCCGGGTAGTCCAGCCGGCTGTGGGCACCACGGCTCTCGCGACGCTGCTTGGCGCTGCGGGCGATCGCCTCGGACACGATCAGCATGTTGCGGACCTCGTAGACGAGGCCCCAGCCCGGATTGTATGCACGCCCGCCGGTGATCCGGATCGACGGCCAGCGGGAACGCAGCTTGTCAATTCGGCCGATCGCCTCCTTGAGGTCCTCCTTGGTCCGGAAGATGCCGACGTGCGACTGCATGAGTGACTGGAGCTCCTCGTGCAGCCGATACGGGTCCTCACCGGAGCCGCCGCTCAGGGGCGCTGCCAGCTCCGAGGCGGCGGCCTGAACTGCGGCCGGATCGACGTAGGGATCGTCCGGCTGGGTCGCCGCGAAGTCCGCTGCCCCGGCCCCGGTCCGCTGACCGAACACGAGGAGGTCCGAAAGCGAGTTGCCGCCGAGCCGGTTCGCCCCGTGCATCCCGCCGGCTACCTCGCCCGCCGCGAACAGCCCGGGTCGCGTCGTCGCCCCGGTCTCGGCGTCGACGCGGATGCCACCCATGATGTAGTGGGTCGTGGGGCCAACTTCCATTGGGCCTGCCGTGATGTCGACGTCAGCGAGTTCCTTGAACTGCTCGTACATCGAGGGCAGCTTGCGACGGACGTGGTCGGGCGGCAGGTAGCTGATGTCGAGGTAGACGCCGCCGTGCGGCGAGCCGCGGCCCTCGCGGACCTCGGTGTAGATCGCGCGCGAGACGTTGTCGCGGGTCGACAGTTCGGGTGGCCGGCGTGCATCGGTCGAGCGGCCCGCGCTCAGCGCCTCCACCCAGCCCGCGGCCTCCTCGTCGTTCTCGGCGTACTCGTGGCGACGATCCTCAGGCAGGTACTTCCACATGAACCGCTCGCCGTCCTTGTTGCGAAGGATGCCGCCCTCGCCCCGGACCGCCTCGGTCACGAGCAGGCCGCGGACACCCGGCGGCCAGACCATGCCCGTCGGGTGGAACTGGACGAACTCCATGTCGATAAGCTCGGCGCCCGCGAGGTACGCGAGGGCCTGGCCGTCGCCCGAGTACTCCCACGAGTTCGAGCTGACCTCGTATGCCCGGCCGATCCCGCCGGTCGCCAGGACGACGGCCTTGGCCGGGAAGACGATCGGCTCGCCGGTCGTCCGCCAGTAGCCGAACGCGCCCCTGACCCGATCGGGCCTCGACATGAGGTGGGTGATCGTGCACTCCATGTAAACGGTGATGCCCGACGCGACGGCCCGATCCTGGAGCGTCCGGATCATCTCGAGACCGGTCCGGTCGCCGACGTGAGCCAACCGCGGGTACGAGTGGCCGCCGAACGGGCGCTGGAGGATCCGCCCGTCGCGCGTCCGGTCGAAGACCGCACCCCACAGCTCGAGCTCACGAACGCGATCCGGGGCCTCTTGGGCGTGGAGCTGGGCCATCCGCGGATTGTTCAGAAGCTTGCCGCCGACCATCGTGTCGCGGAAGTGGACCTGCCACGTGTCCTTCGCGTCGACATGCCCGAGCGCCGCGGCCACTCCCCCCTCCGCCATCACGGTGTGAGCCTTGCCGAGGAGCGACTTGCAGACGAGCCCGACCGACGCGCCACGAGCTGCCGCCTCGATCGCCGCCCGCAGGCCTGCCCCGCCGGCACCGATCACGAGGACGTCGTGCGGATATGGCTCTGGAGTGTCGCTCACAGGGGGAGGACCGGGTCCTTGATGACCTCGAGCGCCAGCAGCCGGACGTAGACGTCGGTGAGCGTCACCGATAGAAGGCTTGCCCAGGCGTATGCCATGTGGTGCCGGTTGAGTGAGGTGAGCCGCTGCCAAAGCGAATAGCGGACCTGCTGGCGTCGCGTGCACGAGAAGCAGTCCATCCGCCCTCCGATGATGTGTCGGAGCGAGTGGCACGACAGCGAGTAGCCGGTCAGCAGGATGACGTTGACGAGGAAGATCCCGACGCCCAGTCCCAGCCGCACCTGGCCCTCGTGATACGCGGCGAGGAAGACGTCCTGCCAGAGGAAGAACAGCGGGACGAAGGCAAGGTAGAGGAAATAGCGGTGGAGATTCTGGAGGATGAACGGGAAGGCCGCCTCCAGCTTGTATCGGCGATGAATCGTCGGCTCACCGACGGCGCAGCCCGGTGGATCGGCGAAGTAGAAGCGGTAATAGGCCTTGCGGTAGTAGTAGCAGGTCGCCCGGAAACCGAGCGGGATCCAGAGGATCAGCAGTCCCGGGCTGATCCAGGTCGGCAGCCATTCCGGCCGGATCAGCGGCGAGAAGAGCGGCGAGAGGTAGCCGTCGACAAGGTAGGGCGTGCCGAACAGGGGCGTTAACAGGATCCCGCTCACGAACAGATAGGTGGCGCAGATCGTGAAGACGATCGCCTGGACCCCTGGCGCGATCCACCACGCGTCGCGACGCGCGGTCCGCCCGAGCCCCAGTGCGGCTGTCCCGGCGGGTTTCGCCGGCATCCGCCCGGCAGGGGTAGCCGGCGTCCGCGCGGCAGGCGTGGGTGTCGCTGTCATGCCCGGGCGAGCGGGAGGTCGGCGAGCCGGCCGATGATCGCGTCCGCGAAGGCGCTCGTCCCGGCGGTCCCACCGAGGTCGTAGGTCAGGGTCTCGCCCGCCGCGATCACGTCGCGCAGTGCGTGCTCCACGTGATCGGCGACCTCCGGGTGGCCGAGGTGTCGGAGCATCAGGACCCCCGAGAGGATGAGCGCGGTCGGGTTCGCCTTGTCCTGGCCGGCGTACTTCGGAGCGGAGCCGTGGACTGGTTCGAAGACGGCGGCCTCCGTGCCGATATTCGCACCGGGCGCGACGCCCAGCCCGCCGACGAGACCGGCCGCAAGGTCACTGACGATGTCGCCATACAGGTTCGGCAGAACCAGGACGTCGTACAGCTCCGGCTTCTGAACGAGCTGCATGCACATGTTGTCGACGATCCGGTCCTCGAACTCGATCCGCCCGTCGTAGTCCGCGGCGACGGTCCGGCAGCTCGTCGAGGAAGAGGCCGTCCGACAGCTTCATGATGTTCGCCTTGTGGACCGCCGTGACCTTCCGGCGGCTGTTCGCGACGGCATACTCGAAGGCGAAGCGGGCGATTCGCTCGGACGCGGCCCGGGTGATGATCTTGATGCTCTCTGCGGCATCCGGGGTGACCATGTGTTCGATGCCGGCGTAGAGGTCCTCGGTGTTCTCGCGGACGATGACGAGGTCGACGTCGTCATAGCGGGTCTCGAGACCCTTGATCGAGCGCGCGGGCCGGAGATTGGCGTAGAGCCCGAGCGCCTGGCGAAGGGTGACGTTGACGCTCCGGAAGCCCTCGCCGACCGGGGTCGTGATCGGGCCCTTGAGGGCGACCTTGTTCCGCCTGATCGACTCGAGGACGTGCTCCGGGAGCGGCGTCCCGTACTCCGCGATGACCGCTTCGCCGGCGTCAACCGTCTCCCATTCGAACTCGACACCGGTAGCGTCGAGGACGCGGCGGGTCGCCTCCGCCAGCTCCGGCCCGATGCCGTCGCCGGGGATCAGGGTGACTCGGTGGGGCATGCCGGCATTCTAGCCCGAGACTGCGTCCCTTCGCGGGGTCCGGACCCTGCGAGGCGGCCGCCCCGACGCGGTACCATCCCTTCCCGCTCACCAGCACCTCACCGCAGGAGCCTGCCGCGCGTGAAGATCCAGGAAGCCGACGCGAAGACGCTGCTGGTCGCCCAGGGGCTGCCGGTTCCGGACTGGGAGGTTGCCCGCACGAGCGACGAGGCGCGGGCCGCAGCCGAACGGTTCTTCGCCGCCGGCGCCGACCAGGTGGTGATCAAGGCACAGGTCCTCGTCGGCGGCCGCGGCAAGGCCGGCGGCGTGAAGCTCGCGGGCTCGCCCGATGAGGCGGTCGCGGTCGCTGACGCGATCCTCGGCATGGACATCAAGGGCATCACGGTCCGCAAGGTGCTCGTTGGACCGGCCGCCGACATCGTCAAGGAGTTCTATCTGTCGGCCGTCCTCGATCGGGCGGCCCGTCGAATCCTGCTCATGGGCTCGTCCGAGGGCGGCGTCGAGATCGAGCAGGTCGCCGAGGAACGACCGGAGGCGATCGTCACGTTCCACGCCCATCCGTCGCTTGGGCTGCTCGACTTCCAGGCTCGGGAACTGGCGTTCGCGATGGGGCTCGGAGCGCATCTCAAGACCGCGGTCGGGATCGCCAAGGGCCTCGTCAAGACGATGCGGGCCTATGACGCCGACCTCGTCGAGATCAACCCGCTCGCGATCGTCCGGGAGACCGGCGCCGACGGCCTCGAGGTGGAGCGGCTCGTCTGCCTCGACGCGAAGATCACCCTCGACGACTCCGCCCTCCCCCGCCATCCGGAGCTCGAGCCACTGCGCGACCCGGACGAGGAGGACCCGGCCGATCGGGAGGCCCGGGAGGCGGGGCTGACGTTCATCAAGCTCGACGGCACGATCGGTTGCATGGTCAACGGCGCGGGCCTGGCGATGACCACGATGGATCTCGTCAAGCGCGCCGGCGGCGAGCCCGCGAACTTCCTCGACATCGGCGGCGGGGCGCGGGCCGACAAGGTCGCGGCGGCGATGCGGATCATCCTCGCCGACCCGAAGGTGAACGCGATTCTCGTCAATATCTTCGGCGGAATCACCCGCGGCGACGAGGTGGCTCGCGGGCTGATCGAGGCACGCGGCCAGCAGGTGCGTGACGTCCCGATGGTCGTCCGGATCGTCGGGACGAACGCAGAGGAAGCCGGGAAGCTCCTCGCTGAGGCCCGCTTCGAGACCGCCGCCTCGCTCGACGAGGCCGCCGCAAAGGCCGTTGCGGCGAGCCGCGCGGCCGGCGCGCCCGCATGAGCATCCTCATCGGTCCCGAGACGCGGCTCCTCGTCCAGGGGATCACCGGCCGCGAGGGCGAGTTCCACTCCCGGGCGATGGCGGCCTACGGGACGCCGATCGTCGCCGGGGTCACCCCGGGCAAGGGCGGCCAGCAAGCGCTCGACGGCAGCGTCCCGGTCTTCGACACGGTCGCGGCCGCGGTCCGCGAGACGGGCGCGAACACGTCGTGCATCTTCGTCCCGGCCGCTGGTGCGCCCGACGCGGTCATGGAGGCGGCGAGCGCCGGGATTGCGCACGATCTTCTGCATCACCGAGGGGATCCCGGCCCTCGACATGATTCCCGCGGTCGAGCTCGTCACGTCGCTCGGTGCCCGCCTGATCGGGCCGAACTGCCCCGGCGCGACGTCACCGGGGAGTGCCAAGGTCGGGATCATCCCGGGTTCGATCCACCGCGAGGGCCGGGTCGGGGTGGTGTCGCGCTCCGGGACGCTGACGTACGAGGCGGTCCAGGCGATGAGCGACGCCGGGCTCGGCCAGTCGACGTGCGTCGGGATCGGTGGTGATCCGGTCATCGGGACAACGTTCCTCGACGTCCTCCAGCTGTTTGCCGCCGACCCGGCAACCGACGCCATCGTGCTCATCGGCGAGATCGGCGGTGCGGCCGAGGAGGAGGCCGCCGCGTGGGCCGGCGAGCATCTCCAGGGAACGCCCATGGCCGCCTTCATCGCCGGGCGGACGGCGCCCGAGGGCAAGCGGATGGGCCACGCCGGCGCGATCATCTCGGGCGGTCGCGGAACGGCCGAATCGAAGGTCTCGGCGCTCGAGGCAGCGGGCATCCGCGTCGCCGGCTCTCCCACCGAGCTCCCGGCGCTCCTCCGCGACGCCGGCTATCGCGGCTGAGGGCGTGGACTGATGGGCGCCCTCATGGATCTCGTTGCGGGCGATGCCCGAGAGATCCTCCTGGTGCTCACCGTCGAGGACTGGGCCGCGCTCGCGGACCGGTCGCGGTTCGACGCCCACCTCTCGCTCGGTGGCGGCCTCGACCCGACCTGGCTCGACCTCTTCTCGGAAGCCGTCCGATCGGTCACCGGCGGCGAGGCGCCGTCGGACTTCATCGATGCGCGCCGCGAGCTCGAAGGGCCGGGCCAGCTGGCCGAGCGGTCGATCGAGCGGGTCGATCCCACCTGGCTCGATGCGGTCGCGCGCCTGCCCGACCGCGACGTCGACGCTGTCGCGGGCCGCTGGATCGACCTCGTCGAAGAGGATCTCGGCGAGCTGCCGCGTGAAGAGAAGCCATGGATCCGCGAGCTCGCGGGTCAGATCGTCCAGTTCGCGCGGGCTGCCGATGGGTCGCAGGACGTGCTCTTCGCTTGGGCGCTGTGACGGCGGTCCAGTGAGCGACCCGCGCGCCGACGATCCGATCCGGGCGAACAACGCACTCTGGGATGAGTGGACGGCCATCCACGAACGCTCGGAGTTCTATGACCTCGAGGGGTTCAAGCGAGGCGGGATCCGCCTGCGCCGGTACGAGATCGAGGAGATCGGGCCGGTGGTCGGCAAGGAGTTGCTCCACCTCCAGTGCCATTTCGGGATCGACACGCTGTCGTGGGCGCGCCTCGGCGCACGGGTGACCGGCGCCGACTTCAGCGAGGCTGCGCTGACGCTGGCCCGCTCGACGGCGGCCGAGATCGGCCTGCAGGCCACGTTCGTCCAGGCGGACCTGTACGACCTGCCGTCGGTCCTCGAGGGCGACTTCGACATCGTCTACACCTCGCGGGGTGTCCTGGGATGGCTGCCGGACATTCGCCGCTGGGCGGAGGTCGTGGCTCATTTCGTCCGCCCCGGTGGCATGTTCTACATCACCGAGATCCACCCCGTCGGCCAGGCGTTCGAGGACGAGGGCGTCGAACCGGGCGAGCTGCGGCTCATCTACCCGTACTGGGAGCATCCTGACCCGCTCTCGTTTCCGGTCGAGGGCTCATATGCGGACCCGTCCGCGGCGGTCGCGACCCCGACGCAGTACGGCTGGGACCACGGACTGGGCGAGATCGTCACGGCCCTGATCGACGCGGGTCTCCGGATCGAGTCGCTCCGCGAGTACCCGTTCGTCGAGTGGAAGCTGGCCTTCCTCGTCGAGGACGACGACAAGGCCTGGCGCCTGCCGCCCTCGGTCAAGGGCGAGCTGCCGCTGTTCTTCTCGATCCTGGCGTCCAAGCCTCCGGCCGACCCTCAGTAGCCCAGGGCCTCCCAGGCCGGCCCGCCCGGGGCCTCGATCAGCTCGACCAGGACGCCGTGGCCTGACCGCGGGTGGATGAACGCGACGGGGCCCTCGGCGCCGCGGCGGGGGGCGGTGTCGATGAGCTCGAGGCCGTCGATCTCGAGGCGGAGGAGGGTCTCGGCGAGGTTCGGCACCTCGAAGCAGACGTGGTGGAACCCTTCCCCTTTCGAGGCCAGGAAGCGGGCGACGCCCGTCGTGTCGTCCGTCGGCTCGACGAGCTCGATCTTCGATTCGCCGACCGTGAGGAACGCGATCCGGACCCGATCCGTGCCGATGTCCATCACGGTCTCGAGCTCGAGGCCGAGCTGGTCGCGCCATAGCCCGAGCGCCTTCTCGATCGAGCCCACTATGAGCGCGACGTGATGGACCTTGCCGAGGCCGCGGATGTGGGCGGGTACGCGATCGGCCGGCTCGTCTCTGGGCATTGTGCGCGCCTCCTGCCTCGTTCAGACCGTGATCAGTTCGCGGTGCTCGCCCCAGGCCGTCCGGAGGCGATCGCTGATCTCGCCGACCGTCGCGTAGGCCTTGACGGCCTCGATCAAAGCGGGCATGAGGTTCTCCCCGCCTCGGGCGTGCTCCTCGAGGCCCACGAGGCTGCGCTCCCAGGCGGCCGGGTCACGCTCGGCCCGGACGCGGCGAACGCGCTCGATCTGGCGTCGCTCCCCCTCCGGGTCGATCCGCTGGATCGCCGGGGCGACGCCGAGGGCGGCGTCGTCGCGGAATTTGTTCACACCGACAACGACCTGGTCGCCGCGCTCGATCGCCTGCTGGACTCGATACGCGGACTCCTGGATCTGCCGTTGCTGGAAGCCACCCTCGATCGCGGCCAGTGTCCCGCCCATTGCCTCGATCTCGTCCAGGTAGCCCTGGGCAGCTACTTCGAGCTCCGTCGTCAGGCTCTCGACGAAGTACGAGCCGGCGAGCGGGTCGGGGGTGTCGGTGACGCCGCTCTCGTGGGCTAGGATCTGCTGGGTCCTGAGGGCCAGCCGGGCACTCTCCTCGGTCGGCAGGGCGAGGGCCTCGTCGCGGGCATTCGTGTGGAGGCTCTGAGCGCCGCCAAGGACCGCCGACAGCGCCTGGACCGTCGTCCGCACGACGTTGTTGTCGATCGACTGGGCGGTCAGCGACGACCCGGCGGTCTGGACGTGGAAGCGGCACATCATCGACCGCTCGCTGGTCGCCCCGAACCGGTCCTTGACGATCCGGGCCCACATCCGACGGGCCGCCCGGAACTTCGCGACCTCCTCGAACAGCTCCGACCAGGCGGCGAAGAAGAACGACAGCCGGCCCGCGAAATCGTCGATCGGTAGGCCCCGAGCGATCGCCGCGTCGCAGTAGGCGATGGCGTCGGCGAGGGTGAAGGCGAGCTCCTGGGCCGCCGTGGCTCCCGCCTCCCGCATGTGGTAGCCGGAGATCGAGATCGTGTTCCAGCGGGGCAACTCCCGGGCGCAGAACTCGAAGATGTCGGTGACGAGGCGCATCGACGGCCGCGGCGGGTAGATCCACGTGCCCCGCGCGATGTACTCCTTGAGGATGTCGTTCTGGGTCGTCCCCGAGATCCGGTCGCGGGCAACGCCGCGTTTCTCCGCCGCGGCGACATAGAGGGCAAGGAGGATCGCCGCGGTCGAGTTGATCGTCATCGACGTGCTGACCTCGTCGAGCGGCAGGCCGTCGAGCAGGACCTCCATGTCGGCGAGCGAGCTGATCGGGACGCCCACCCGGCCGACCTCGCCGGCAGCCTCGGGCGAGTCGGAGTCGTAGCCCATCTGGGTCGGGAGGTCGAAGGCCACCGACAGCCCCGTCTGGCCATGCTCGAGCAGGTACCGGAAGCGCTGGTTCGTCTCCTCGGCCGTGGCGAAGCCGGCGTACTGGCGCATCGTCCAGAACCGCGAGCGGTACATCGTCGGCTGGACGCCCCGGGTGAACGGGTACTCGCCCGGCAGCCCCAGGTCGCGTGCCGCGTCGAAGCCGAGTGCCTCCAGGTCGGCCGGGGTGTAAACGTCCTGGACCTCGATGTCGGACGAGGTGGCGAACCGCTCTCGTCGCTCAGGCGCCTGGCCACGTGCCTTGGCCCGCGTTGTCTCGCGCCAGCGTTCGCGCCCCGGATCGCCGTGGCTCCGTCACGCAAGCACGACCAGCAGGTCGCCGAGATCGATCGTCTCCCCCACCCCGACCGAGACGCGCTGGACGACCCCATCCCGTGGCGCGCGGAGCTCGTTCTGCATCTTCATTGCCTCGACGACGAGGAGGGTCTGGCCGGCGATGACCGCGTCTCCAACCGCGACGGCCATCGCGGCGACCCGCCCGGGGATCATGGCATGGACCTCGAACGGCCCGCTTCCGAGCCCGGTGGCTCGCGCTCGCGTCGCGCGGGCCCGAAGGTCGGCCCGGGCGGCGTCCTCGACTTCGAGCTCGAACCGCCAGCCGTCCACGACTACCTCGACGGTCCTCGGCCCGGTCGGTGTCGCCTCGTGACCCTCGCCGATGAGGGCCCGGACCGGCCGGCCATCGTCTGCCTGGACCATGACCCGGCCGTGTCCGAGGGCCTCTACGGCGGCGCCTGACGGGTCGACGTCGCGGGGTTCATCGCCCGGCAGCCGGCTGGCGGGAGCTGGCGCGACCCTCACGGCTCGGGTCATCGGGGCCACCGGTCGACGGCGTCCTCGCGGGAGGCCACGGCCCAACCGGTGGCCTCGGCTGGTTCGAGCGGAGATGCGTGGCGGGCGGGGTCTAGGCTGGCAACGGATACGGCTGCGGCCTTCGCCGCGACATCGAGCGCCTTCTCCCGGATGCCGCCGACCGCGGCGTCCCACTCCTCGGCGACCCAGCCGGTCGACAGCTCGCCCGCTCGGAAGCCGTCGTGGGCGGCCACGAATCGGTGGAACGGCAGGGTCGTCTGGATTCCGGTGATCTCGACCTCGTCGAGAGCCCGACTGAGCCGCGCGATCGCCGAGGGTCGGTCCACGTCGACGACGAGCAGCTTGGCGACGAGCGGGTCGTAATCCGGTGGGACCCGATCGCCGGACTCTGCCGCGGTGTCGATGCGGACCCCCGGTCCGGCGGGCATCCGCCAGCGTCCGATCCGTCCCGGCGCCGGCGCGAAATTGCGGCCCGGATCCTCCGCCGAGAGACGGACCTCGATCGCGTGCCGGGTTGGCCGTGCCGCGTTCTCGGCGGCGGCCAGGAGCCGTCCTGACAGCGGGCGGCCGGCGGCGACGAGGAGCTGCTCGCGGACCAGGTCGACGTCCGCGGCGAGCTCGGTGACACCGTGCTCGACCTGGAGCCGGGTGTTCACCTCGAGGAACCAGAACCGACGCTCCTCGTCGAAGAGGAACTCCGCCGTCGACGCGTTCCGCAGCCGCGCCGCGCGCCCCAGTCGGACGGCCATGGCATGGAGCTCAAGCCGTTCGTCATCGGACAGGCCAGGTGCAGGGGCTTCCTCCAAGAGCTTCTGATGGCGCCGCTGCAGCGAACAGTCTCGCTCCCCGACGGCGACGACCGAGCCCTCGGCGTCGCCCATCAACTGGACTTCGATGTGGCGAGCCGGCAGGACTTCGCGCTCCAGGTAGACCGACCCATCGCCGAAGGCAGCGGCTGCCTCAGCGGCTCCAGCGGCGAGGGCGACCGGCAACTCGTCGCGCGAGGTGACGCGACGCATGCCCCGTCCCCCACCCCCGGCCGCCGCCTTGACGAGCAACGGATAGCCGATGTGCGCGGCCTCGGCCGCGAGGTCGTCGATGCCATCGGCCCGCTCGACCGCAGCCGGCTCGAGGGTGCCCGGGACAACCGGTACGCCGGCCTCGCTGGCCAGACGCCGTGCCGCGAGCTTGTCGCCAAGCGCTGCGATCGTGTCGGAGTCCGGGCCGACGAAAATCAGCCCAGCTGATTCGACGGCGCGGGCGAACGACGCCCTCTCCGACAGGAACCCATAGCCCGGGTGAATCGCCTCGGCTCCGGTGTCCCGCGCCGCCTCGAGGATTGCGTCACCGCGGAGATAGCTCTCGGCCGGTGGCGCCGGGCCGAGGCGGATCGCGACGTCGGCGGCGCGCACGTGACCCGAGTCCGCATCCGCGTCGCTGTAAACCGCAACGGCCTCGACGCCGAGCTCGTGGCAGGCCCGGATGATTCGGACGGCAATCTCGCCCCGGTTCGCAATCAGCACCCGAGCAAACGGCGGCCGATCGTCTTTGCGCAAAGACGCCGCCGCCGGGCGGTCCGCCTGGGAGGCCGACGTCACAGCGGGATGTTGCCGTGCTTCTTGCGCGGATTCGATTCGCGTTTCCCGGCGAGCATCTCGAGAGCGGCGATGAGCCGCGGCCTCGTCTCGGAGGGCATGATCACGTCGTCGACGTAGCCGCGTGCCGCCGCGACGTACGGGTTGGCAAATTGGGCTTCGTAGTCGGCGACCAAGCGGGCACGCTCCGCCGTTGGGTCGTCAGCCGCGGCAATGCGATCCTTGAAAATGATGTTGACCGCGCCCTCGATTCCCATGACCGCGATCTCGGCGGTCGGCCAGGCGAAGTTCATGTCGCCACGGATGTGCTTGCTGCTCATGACGTCATACGCGCCCCCATACGCCTTGCGGGTGATGACCGTCAATTTCGGAACGGTCGCCTCGCAGTACGCGAACAGCAGCTTCGCGCCGTGACGAATGATTCCGCCATGCTCCTGCCCGACGCCAGGCAGGAAGCCGGGCACGTCGACGAACGTGACAAGTGGCACGTTGAAGCAATCGCAGGTGCGAACAAAGCGAGCGGCCTTCGTCGACGCATCGATGTCGAGCGCTCCTGCCAGCACCGCCGGTTGCTGCGCGACGATCCCGACGCTCTTGCCGCCGAGTCGAGCGAACCCGACGATCATGTTCTGGGCCCAGCCGGGCTGGATCTCGAGAAAGTCGCCGTCATCGACGATGCCCCCGATGACGTCGTGCATGTCATACGGCTTCGAGGGATCGTCGGGGACGATCGCGTCGAGGTCTGCGTCGCGCCGATCCACGGAATCTGATGTCGGCTTTAGCGGCGGATCCGAGAGATTGTTCTGCGGCAGGTAGCCGAGGATCCGGCGGATGACCGCGAGGGCTTCGGCCTCGTCGCCGGCAGCGAGGTGAGCGACGCCGCTGACCGTCGTGTGAACGGTCGCGCCGCCGAGGCGCTCCGCGTCGACGTCCTCGTGGGTCACGGCGCGCACGACGTTCGGTCCGGTGACGAACATGTAACTCGTCTCCTCGACCATGACGATGAAATCGGTGATGGCCGGCGAGTAGACGGCACCGCCGGCGCACGGACCCAGGACAACAGACAGTTGTGGCACGACGCCCGACGCCAGCGTGTTGCGCAGAAAGATGTCGGCGTAACCGCCAAGCGAGACCACTCCCTCCTGGATTCGCGCCCCACCGGAATCGTTCAGCCCGATGATCGGCGCACCGACCTTCATCGCGAGATCCATGACCTTGCAGATCTTCTCTGCATAGGCTTCCGACAGCGAGCCGCCGAATACGGTGAAGTCCTGGCTGAAGACGAAGACGAGCCGCCCGTCGATCGTCCCGTGGCCGGTGACGACGCCGTCACCGAGGACGATCTGCCCGTCAAGCCCGAAGTCCGACGACCGATGCGTGACGAATGCGTCGAGCTCGACGAAAGACTCCGGGTCCAGCAGAAGGTCGAGGCGCTCGCGCGCGGTCAGCTTGCCGCGGCTGTGTTGCTGCTCGATCCGCTCTTCGCCGCCACCCAAAAGGGATTCGGCGCGCATCGCCTGCAGCCGCGCAATGCGTTCGTCATTCGTCGGCAATGCTGCTCTCCGCTGGCCGTCTTTGTGCAAGGACAGCCGCCATCATAGGGCCCTCGCGAGGCGCGATTGGCGGACAACAAAGGAAGCGGGCGCGAAAATCGGCCACATTCGACCACTGGACAACGTGCGACGAATCGCCAAACTATCCACAGAATCGGTGAACAACTCCAAAACTGTGTGGATAACCCCAACGTTCAACCACATCGTCCGTCGGGTAGCATGACGGCAATTCCGCAGCGGCCCACCGCGCGAATACCCGTCCGCACAGAGTTTCGAGGTGATATCCCGGTGACGAATGTGATCGCAATTGCGAATCAGAAGGGCGGCGTCGGGAAAACCACGACCGCGATCAACCTCGCCGGGGCGCTCGAAGAAGAGGGCTATCGTGTCCTCTGTGTCGACATGGACCCCCAGGCGAATCTCACCGCCGGTCTCGGGATCAACCTCAACACCGTCGAGCGCTCCATGGCTGACGTTCTCGCCGATGGCCGCGCGACGCTGACCGACATCATCCGCCCGACGGAGAGCGCGGGCATCGACGTCGCGCCGGCTAACATCGACCTGGCAAGCACTGAAGGCGAACTCTTCACCGCTCTCGGGCGCGAACAGGTCCTCCGCGATGCGCTCGAGGATCGCGTCGAGCCCTACGACTATGTCCTCATCGACTGCCCGCCGAACCTCGGTCTGCTGACGGTCAACGGACTCGTCGCCGCAAACAACGTCATCATCCCGGTGCAGACCCAGTACTACGCGATGAAGGGCCTGAACAATCTCGTCAAGGTCATCAACATGATCCGGATGAAGCTCAACCGCGACCTGAAGATCCTGGGGCTCCTGCCGACGTTCTACGACGGCCGGACAAATCTCGCCCGCGACATGCTGGACGAGCTCCGTGTGGTGGGTGACCACCACGTCTTCAACAGCATCATCCGCAACACCGTGAAGCTCGGTGAGGCGCCGCTGGCCGGGCGACCGATCACGACGTACGCCGGCCAGTCGGACGCGGCACGCAACTACCGCGACCTTGCCCGGGAGGTGATCGATCTTGGCCAGGCCTGACTTCCGCGCAGCCGCGGCCCGGCGACTGTCCGAGGACCGCGAGCTCTCGCCATCGATAATCAGCCTCATCTCGTCCGACAACGCTGGGCGGACCGTGGGGGTTCGCACGATTCCCGTCGACCGGATCGAGTCGAATCCGCAGCAACCGCGCATGACCTTCGACGTCGACGCGCTGCACGAGCTCTCCGCGTCCATCCGCGAGCACGGCGTCCTTCAACCGATCCTCGTCCGGCCGCTTGGCAGCAACCGCTACCAGCTCGTCGCCGGCGAGCGCCGCTGGCGGGCGTCGAAAGAGGTCGGCCTCGCGACGATCCCGGCCCTCGTCGAGGAGCTGGACGACGACACGGCCCTGGAGATCTCGATCATCGAGAACCTTCAGCGCGAGGACCTGTCGCCGCTCGAAGAAGCGTCGATGTACGACCGGATGGTCCGCGAGCACGGCTACAGCATTCGAAAGCTCGCCGAAAAACTCGGCAAGGACAAGGGCTACCTCGAGAACCGCCTCCGCCTGGCCGATGCCCCGGAGGAGATTCGCGAGTTGGTGTCTGTGCGCAAAGACACGTTGTCCCATGCGTACGAGCTCATGAAGGTCACCGACGAGAAGAAGCGGCGCCGGCTGGCGGCCCGCGTTGCCAGCGGCGAGCTGTCGCTCGTCAAGCTCCGCGAGAAGATCGACGGCCGCCCCACGAGGCGGCGACCTGCCGAGGAGCTCGGGGAACAAGTCGAAGAGCTTCCGACCGAGAGCGACAGCAACGGCCACGAACCCGAGATCCGGGATGAAGCCGAGACCGCGGCCGGCTGGACGGCTCAGCGTCAGGAACGCGCGACGTCGAGCCTCAACGACGACTCGCTGGTCCAGGCGCGACACGACCTGGCGGATGCGGTCGAGGAGCTCGTCGGCGTCCTCCGGGCACCCGACGTGGTGCGCTCGATCCCCGAGCTGGACCGAGCCAACCTCGCGAAATACCTGACGATCGCCAAGCTGAAGCTCGAGAACGCCATCGCGATGGTCCGGAGCGGCGACACCGGCAACTGAGGGTGAGCGACGCGGAACAGTAGAAGCCGGCACCCGCGGTGCCGGCTTCCCTGATTCCTGCGGGTCAGCGCCCGGGTTTGCCCTTGGCCGCCGGAGCGCCAGCGGGCTCGGTGGCGACATCCTGGCCGTGGTTGTCGGTGGCGATCGACTTCACGTACTGGCCGTGGTTGTCGAAGCCATCAGGCGTCGTCGCGTGGGCCGCCTCAGAAACGGTCTTGCCGTGATTGTCCGGGTGCTCGGCCGCTTGGTTGACGGCGGGCTCCTCGGCCGGCTTCTGCTCGTCGACGTTCTCGGGGGCCTGGACGAAAGGAGCTGCATCGGCAGGCGGCCCGGCGACGGGAACGGTCTTGCCGGCGGCCTCGGCGGCGCGCTCGAGACCTGCATCCGACGCTGCTGGCATCGTGAGAGCGGAGCGGGCTGCGAGCGCCGCGCCCGCGCTGAGCGCGAGGACGGCGATTGCCACGACGACCGCGCGGGCATGGCTAATTGAGTGGGTCACGATAGACATACCTCCGTTGTAACGGTTCGCTCTGATCAACGACCGTCACTGAGGCTGCGTTAGGGGCGTGCGCCGATATCGGGACTCGATGGCCGCCCGACCGGTCCGGGCTGCGTCAGCCGAAGGCCGCCCATATCCAGGCGAGGCCGAGAGCGGCAATACCGACGGCCTCCACCTGCCAGGCCCGCTCCCGCCGGTCCGCTCCCCCACCCCGACCCATGCCGAGTCCCGCCATTGGAACGCACCCGGCGAGGGCGACCACTAGGACGCCGCCGGACGGCGCCTCGAGGACCAGCGCCGAGGCCAGTGCCGCAGCCACGACCAGGCCGAGCAGCCCGGCTTCGACCACCCATGCGCGGTGGGGACCGAGTGCCGTCACGATCGACACCGTCCCCGCCGCCTGGTCGCGCTCGACGTCCGCAAGCGCGTTCGCGATCGCCAGCGCCGCACCGGCCGCGACGGCTACGGGCAGGAGGATCCCGAAGACCGGCGGCAACGTGCCTGTCGCCCCGAGCCAGCCAAAGACAGGCAGGATCGGGATCCCGAGGGCGAACGGCAGCCACGACCAGGCGGTGCCCTTCAGCCGAAGGTCATAGGCGAGGCCGATCAGGATGACCACAATCGCGACGGCGACAGTTGGAGGACCCGAAACGCTCGATAGCACGAGCCCCCCGCCGAAGCAGACGACGGCGACCGCGCCGGCGATCGACGGGGAGACGAGGCCCGAGGCGATGGGCTTGCCTGGCTTGTGCCCCGCGTCGCGCGGCGCGTCCACGATGTCATTCGTGACTCCGATCCCGAACTGGAGTGCGGTCATCGCCAAGCCCAGCCTGGCCGCGTCGACCGGTGCCGCGCCCGCAAGGTACGCGACCGCCCCGGAGACGAGTCCATCGAGAATCGACGGGAACGGGTGAACGAGGCGGACGAGGCCGGCGAGCCGAGCCCCGATGCCCGCGGGTTTCGCGGCGTTAGACGTAGACGATCTCGTCGAAGTTCGCGACGAGGTACTCGATGAGTCGAGCCCGACCATCGGCGACCTGCGAGCGGATCCCCGGAACGAGGGCGAAGAGGGTGATCGCGGGGACCATCACGTGGCCCTCCCGGTCGCGCCCGACGACCGCGGGTGGCCCGCCGCCCGAAGCGAACACGCGTTCGAATTCCGGTTCGCCCAGCTGAGCCGTCCTGCCGGAAGTCCTCGATCACCCGGATCACGCCGCGGCGGATGGCTACGTCCCGCATCAGCTCCGACGCCCAGGCATCGATCTGCTCGTCGCTCTGCTCCGCCAGGCGCTTGCGGTATTCCTTCGGATCAGCCGACAGACCACTCGTCGCCAACGTCGCCTCCAGTGCAATCGGGACGGCGCCGAGTATGCCAGACCCGCCCGTCAGCCGGCCGACCGGACCGGTCGCGCTCCTTCCGGCCAGTCGTTGAAGACTTCGGTCAACCAACGGCCAACGGGACCAGGCGGTGGGAAATCCGGCCGGTCGGCCACGAGGGCGTGGAGGCTCGCCCAGCAGCGCTTGGTGAGCTCATCGACAGCCTCCCGGCTTGGTCGCCCCTCGACGGACAGGGACTCCCCCACCGCGACTGTCACCCGCCGGCCGAGCCGAAGCCAGCTCGTGCCGCTGATCGCGATCGGGACCAGCGGCAAACCAGATCGGAGGGCGAAATAGGCGGGACCTTCCTGGAGTGGCAGGAGCTCGTGTTCGGACGCGTGAATACGGCCCTCACCGGCGATCGCGAGGACGCCGCCCGACTTCAGGACCGCGCTGACCCGACGGGTCGCGTCGAGCAGGTCGTTCTTGCCCGGCCGATACGGGACGGTCGCCCGCGTCCAGGACATCAACCGGTTGCGGCCGCCGACTCCCATATGCTCTTCCTTGGGTCCGAAGAAGTAGAGCCTCGGCCGGAAGGGCAGGATCGCCATCAGGACGAACGGGTCCGTCCAGTTCATGTGATTGAAGCAGTAGATGGCGGGGCCGGCCGGCAGGCGCTCGCGGCCCTCGAGCCGCGGCCGCAAGTAGGCCCGAATGACCAGCCACGCGACGATGCGGCTGACCCAATAGCGGATCGTTCGGCGGACCGGGTGGAGCGGCGACCCCGGCAGGCGAGATGGCGCGGCCGCGCACGGTTCGCGCGGCGGCCCATCGATCGCCACGGCGCGTCAGCCGGTCGACGACTTGCGGCGCGAGCCGGGCGCGGCGGCGGTGGTCTTGGCAGATCTCCCCGAGGACGCGCCCGGCGAGGCCTTCCTCGTGGCGCCTCGTTTCGAGGTCGGCTCAGGTGGAAGCACCCTGCCGTCGACCGCCGCCAATAGCTCGAGGGCGAAGCGGGCGATCCGGTCGGCCTTCTCGTCGGAGCCGTGGAGTACCTGCTGCTCGACCTGGAAGCTCAGGAGGCGGTGGTTGGCCTGAGTCTCGATCGACAGTTCACCCAGCTGGACGCGGCTCCAGCGGATCAGCTTGCCCGTGGCCCGCGGTCCCTCGCCCGGGATGTTGACCCTGACGTAGGTCGCGACGAGGCCGGCTGCCGTCGGGACGAAGATCGTGTAGCGAACGCCAGGCTCTTCCCCCCAGGCGACCCAGCATTGTGGATCCGGCTCGGCGCCGAGCGACCGCAGGACCGGGTCGACGGTCGCAGCGACCTTCACCGAGCCAGCCTCCTTGCTCGGGCTGGACGCCCGCCATTCGCTGAGCCGCATCGAACCTCCCCTCGCCTCGCGTCGTCGGTCGCGTCTCCGGTCGCTGCGACGACCGGCCGAGGCTAGCACAGTCGTGTACGGTTCCGATCGGAGGGTTGCGCGGTGAAGGCCAACAGCAATCTCATCGGGTTCGGCCTGTTCTTCATCGTCTTCGGGGCGATCCTGCTGGGCGTACGCCAGGGCCGGATCCCGACCGACGTCGCCGAACGCACGTGGCAACTGTGGCCGGTCCTGCTCATCGCCGGCGGGCTGTCGATGATCCTCGCAGGCCGGCCGGCGGCACGGCTCGGCGGCCTTGTGGCCGCGGTATGCCTCGGGGTGATGGCCGGCGGGCTCGTCGGCTCCGGGGCGGGGCTGTCGATCGGCTGCGGCGGAGACGAGGCGGGTATCGCGTTCGGGCGGGAGTCCGGCGAACTGCCCGATGGCGCGCGCGTCAGCGTCAGGTTCCAATGCGGTGAGCTGACGGTCGACACCACCGACGGCAGCGGCTGGGCTGTCGAGGGGGCATCCGAGGACGGCACGCCCCCGACCATCAGGCGAGACGGCGATGACATCACCGTCGAGGCGGCCGACACGGGACCCGCCTTCGGTCTTTCCGGAGCCCGCGAGCGCTGGGACATCACGCTTCCCACGGATCCGACGATCGAGCTCGACGTGGAGCTCAACGCCGGCTCTGGCAGGCTGACGCTCGCTCGCGCCAATCTGGCGTCGGTCGATGTCACCGTCAACGCGGGTTCGTTACAAATCGATCTGCGCGACGTGGCCGCGGCCTCGACGCTCGACGGAACTGTCAACGCGGGCTCCGCTGTCGTCTGGCTGCCCGACATGCCGCTCGAGGGCGATCTGACGGTGAATGCTGGCTCACTTTCGATCTGCGCTCCGGGCGACGTCGGCCTGCGGCTGACCACCGGCGACAACCCGATCTCGTCGAACAATTTCGACGACGAGGGTCTCGTCAGGTCGGGCGATGCCTGGGAGACGCCGGGCTTTGCCACTGCCCCAATCCGGATCGTGCTCGATGTCCAGGCGAACGCGGGCAGCGTGTCCCTGAACCCGCGCCAGGCATGCGCTGGTTGACGGGGCGCCGATCGTGGATCCCCTACTCCTCGTGCTTGCCTGCGGCGGGCTGATCGGCGGCATGATCCTTCTCGTGCGTGGCTTCGGCGGCTACCGTGAGGCCGCCCGGATCAGCGATACGTCGCCGTCCCAGAATCTCGTCGATCGCCGTCGGCGAAGTCCTCGTGAGCGGCGTTGTGGAGTCCGCCGAACTGACGCTCGTCTCCCCGCTCCAGAGCGCCCCATGCGTGTTCTACCGGGCGCGGATCGACGACAAGGGCGACGACGACGCAACCGCCGCCTTCCGCGAGGAGGCGGCAGTCGGAATTCCGGGTCCGCGACGAAAGCGGCGACCTTCGGGTGTTTCCGCGCGGCGCCCGGTTCGACGTCCCGGCCCGCTTCGAGGAGCGAACGGGCACGCTCGGGGAGACGCCGTCCGGGCTCCGCATCAGATCGGGCCCGGCGTTCGGACCGGGCGAGGACCCCGAGTCCCAGATCGCGGCGCTCCTGACGGTCCGGCCGGCCGGGGCCGGGCTCCCGGGAGACGACGGCGGCCGATGGCAGGGCTTCGCCTCCACCCACCTCGGGGTCGCGCGGCGCGCGCGGAGCTACACCGAGGCACGGATCGAGCCAGGCGAGGTCGTCACGGTCATCGGCCGGGCGATGCCCTTCGATCAGCTCGAGGACCCCGAGGCCGCGGACGCCTACGACACGGCCCTATCGCTGGCGAACGATCCGGAGGTTGCCGCCGACCTGGAGGCAGCCCGGGCTGCCGGCACGCTCGCATCCGATCCGGAGGAAGCGTGGGGCAACGCCGCGATCGCGGGGTTCGGCATCGGGCGGCCCGTCCGTCAGCCAGAGTTGGACGACGCCGCCACCGATCTGCCGCTCGCGACGCCGGACGTCGCCGCCCGTTTCAAGCGAACGTTCGAAATCGCCCCGGACGCCCTGATCCTGGCCGCCTCACCGGATGCGCCGCTCATCATCGCCCTCGGCACGCCGTCGGTCGCCGCCGGACGCCACGAGCGCCAGTTCCTCGTCGGTCTGGTGGGTGCCGTCGTCGCGATCGGCTCAGCGATGGCCATCGCCCTCATGCTGGGCGGAGGGCCCGGCGGATGACGCCGGAATCGGTTGCCGCGGCCTTCGCCGTGGCCGTGGTGATCGTCGTCGTCGTCTTCCTCGTCCTCTCGACCTACAACTCGGTCGTCGCCCTGCGGCTCCGGATCGATAAGGCCTGGGCCAATATCGACGTGGTGCTCAAGCAGCGCTTCGACCAGCTGCCCAATCTCGTCGAGGCCGTTCGGGGCGTGATGGCCTGGGAGCAGGAGGTCCTGACGGAGGTCGCCGCGGCGCGGGCCGCCTACTCGCCCGCGGCAGCGATCCCGCAGCAGGCGGCGACGTCGGCCGCGACGTCGGCGGCGGTTCGATCCCTGTTCGCCGTCGTCGAGCGCTACCCGGACGTCAAGTCCGCCGGCAACGTGATGGCGCTCCAGGAGGAGATCGAGCGGCTCGAGGACATGATCGCCGACCGCCGCGAGCTCTACAACGACCAGGTCTACCGCTATAACGCGCGGATCGCCCAGTTGCCGGCCCTCGTGCTGGCGGTGCTCCTGGGCTGGCGATCGCGCCCGTTCTTCGAGGCGTCCGAGGCGGATCGAGCCCGGCCAGAGACGAGCCTGGAGACGAGATCGTGACCACAACTCCGCGGCTCTTCCTCGTCCGGCACGGTGAGACGGATTGGTCCGCGAGCGGACGCCATACCGGCTGGACCGACATTCCGCTCAACGAGAACGGTCTCGAGCAGGCGAAGCGGCTTGGCGAGCGGCTTGCCGGATACACGCTCAAGGCAGTCTTCTCAAGTCCTCTGTCTCGCGCCCTCGAGACGTGCCGGATCGGCGGGCTCGGTGACGTCGCTGTCATCGACCCGGAGCTCCGCGAATGGAACTACGGCGAGTTCGAGGGCCGGACGACCGACGAGATCCGAGAGGAGGTCCAGGGCTGGACGATCTGGACCGCGCAGATCACCCGCGGTGAGTCCTTGGTTGATGTCGCGCGGCGAGTCGATCACGTCATCGCGCGGGCCCTCGACGTGGACGGTGACGTGGCGATCTTCGGACACGGCCACTGCCTGCGGATCCTTGCGGCTCGCTGGCTGGGCCTGGAGCCCGACGCCGGCGCGCTGTTCGAGTTGTCGACTGCGACGATCTCGCGACTCGGCTGGGAGCGCGAGCGGCGGGTGATCGAGCTATGGAACGGGGCGGCCCACCTCGGGATCGTCTGACGGTCGGACCGTGGAGATGATCTTCGCGATCGCCGTCGGTCTGGTCGCGCTGTGGGCGATTCTCCTTGTCATGTTCTGGGCGCTGCGGCCGAAGAACATGTCGGTGCGAGAGCTGGTTGGGCTGATCCCTGAGGTCTTGCGGCTGCTGCGCTCGGTCATCCGGGACAGGTCGGCGCCAATCGACGTGCGGCTCGTCCTGGTCGGACTCCTTGCCTGGGTCCTGTCACCGATCGACCTGATCCCGGAATTCATCCCCGTTCTCGGGCCGTTGGACGACGTCGTCGTCGCCGTGGTCGCGATGCGCTACGTGCGCCGGCGCGTCGGGGTCGACGACCTCCGACGACGCTGGACGGGTACAGACGACGGCTTCGCCTTGCTCCTGCGGGTCATCGGCTCAGGCTGAGCGCCGCCTTTGCGGCGGAGCGGCGTGAACTAGGCATGCCGGGTACAATGTGCGTCCGCCCGACAGTCGGGCGTCCCCCGCGTGGTCGATGGTTCCTCTCGAACCGGCCGTGCGTCGGCCGACCAGGTTCGAGAAGAAACAAGAGGCAACATGTCCAGCGGGACTGTCAAGAAGCTCGTAGCCGATCGTGGCTTCGGCTTCATCACTGCCGACGACGGCAAGGACTACTTCTTCCACCGCGGCGCCCTCGAGGGCGGGCTCGATTTCGATCGACTCGTCGGTGGCGAGAAGGTCGACTTCGAAGTCGAGGCGAGCCCGAAGGGGCCGCGCGCCGTCAAGGTGCGCGAGGCGTGACAGACGAGCGAACCCGTACGCAACCGGCCACGATGACGGTGCCGCCACGGCCCGGCGTCACGCCGCGGGCGCCCGAGCCGCTCAAGCACGTCATCGCTGAGTACAAGCACCAGGCACAGACGATTACCTGCGTCTGTGGCTGGCACGGCTCCAGTGCTTCTCCGGACGGCCGCTCTTCCGAGTGGAGCGCCCACGTGGCAGCGAACCGAACGAAGCCGCGCTGACGACAGGCGAACCAGCACATAGAAGCCCGGGCCCGCGAGGGACCCGGGCTTTTTCATGTCGTGCGGCGGCTCGGGGACTCCCGCGCCGGCACGGCCGAACTGGCCAAATGTGCGCCCCAGGAATGTTAGGCGAGGTATCGGCCGCCGATGCGTCCCGCTCGAATGTCGAATCAGCCGTGAGCGGCTAATCGCGCCCCGAAAAGGCTCCGAAGCGGGTCGCTAGGGGCGACGTATCTGCCCTTACGGTCCCCCGGTGAACATTTGGCCAGATCGGGGGCGGAGCGTTGGCCCTGTCAGGCCTTCGTGAACTTCAGCTGGAACTCCATCGTCCCGTGGTCGGCGATCGACAGGACGGCGAACGATGTCGGGCGGTCGATCGAGTAGTCGGCGAAGAGGATGTCGATCGAGCCGGTCACGGTCACGACGTTGCCGGAGAGCTGCGCCTCAACGGGGATCTCGACGCTCTTCGTGACGCCGTGGATCGTCAGGTCGCCGATCGCGGTGGCGTTGATCACCTGGCCGTCGACCGGCGCGGAGCCGAGATCGATCGGCTGGGTCAGGCTGAACGTCGCGGTCGGGAACTGGCCGGTTTCGAGGGCCTGGCGGCGGAGCTGCCCGTCCCGCTGTGACTTGTCGCTCTGGAGCGTGGAAAGGTCCGCGCTCATCTCGACGGCTGTGATCTGCGCCCCGCTCAGGGTCAGGGTGCCTGTGACATCGGGCGTCCGCCCGACCGCGGTAGCCGCCCCGACGGTCGCGAGCTCCTCCTCGACGCGATAGCCGACGAACGAACCCGAGAAGTCGCTGAACGAGCCGACCGACGGATCGACGTTCCACGTCCCGTCCAGACCCGCTCCGGTCGTCGACGCGGACGACGTGGCGGCCGGTGCGCTTGCCGCGAGCGAGGACGCCGCACTGGTCGCCGTCGGTGACGGCGATGCCTCCGACAGGCCGACGGCGGCCGGCGCCGGCTCGCGCAGGAAGAGGTACGAGAAACCCATCGCTCCGCCGACGAGCAGGGCGACAACGACGGCGCCCAGCGCGATGGCGAACCATCGGTTGCGCCGGAGGGGCGGCCGGGTGCGGGTTTGATCGGCTGGCATGGGCGAGGTCACGATGATCTCCTATCGGGCGGCTGTCCCGGCGACATTCCGCCGCGAGGTGCTTCCATTCCAGCCGCTCCGCCTGAGAGTCGTCTGAGAAGGATCTCAGCGACGGACTCAGGCAGTCGCTGTATCGGTGGACGGCAGGCGGACGCGGAAGTGGGCGCCCCCGCCCTGACGGTTCGACACCTCGATGGAGCCGTAGTGGCGATCGACGATCCACTTGGCGATCGCCAGCCCAAGACCCGTGCCGCCCGACGGTGCGCCGCTCGCTCGCCAGAAGCGCTCGAAGACGTGGGGCATGTCCTCCGGCTTCACGCCGCGTCCGTCGTCCTCGACATCGAGCAGCGCGGAACCGCCCTCTCGCCGCACCGCGACGCGGACGTGACCACCCGTCGGACTGTGGCGGATCGCGTTGTCGACCAGGATGAAGACGAGCTGGCGAAGCCGCGCGGCGTCGCCCTCGACGATCGCCGGCTCCGGATCGACTTCGACGCTTACATCCTTGGCGCTGGCCGGCTTCGCAAGCGACGAGGCGGCCGCCGCGGCAACATCGCCGAGATCGAGCGGCAGTCGGTCGAGCGAGATCGCGCCTGAGTCCGATCGGGCGAGGAGGAGCAGGTCGTCGACGAGCGAGGTCAGGTGCTCCACCTCCGCCCCAATGTCGTCGAGGGCGTCGCCCACCGCGTTGACCGGTTCGTCGGCATGGCGCCGGAGGTGCTCGACCGAGGCCCGGACGACGGTGAGCGGCGTACGCAGCTCGTGGCTCGCGTCGGCCGCGAACTCGCGCTGGCGGCGGAGCGCCAGCCGCTGGGCGGCAAGCGACTCGCGGATCGGGACGAGTGCTCGCCGGGCGTATACCGCTCCGAAGCCGAGCGCTACCAGGACGACGACGGCGCCGCCGAAGAGCAGGACGCGGAGGATCGCGTCAAGGGTGGTCTGCTCGGCCGTCCGGTCGCCGATCACTTGGACATAGACCGGGCCGACGTTGGTCTCGATCCGCTCGGTCAGGACCCGCAACGGGGTCTCGCGAACGGTGGCCAGCCTGACGTCCCGTTTCGACGAGGCACTTGCGTCGATCGACGCCTGGATCGGTAGCCCATCCGGAATTGGAGGTGGATGCCGGCCAACGGCCTCGCCCTCGCTGTTGAGAACCATCGCGAACGTACCCGAACCGGCACCGCCGAAGATGAAACCGAGCCCGGGCTCGTCAACGTCCGGCCGGATTCCACGCAGCTGGTCGATCCGGTTATCGAGCTGCCTGAGCCCCTGCGCCTCCAGCGTTCGGGCAGCGATGAAGTACAGCGCCGCACCCAGGACGACGAGGACCGCGAGGGTGCTGAGGCCGCTCCACGCGACCAAGCGCCTGCGAACACGGCGGATCAACCGGCCGTCGGTGGCAAGTGCCTCGCTCTCGGCGGCGTCATCGGCGCCCGTACGTGGGGCGCCGTCAGGCATCGCTCAGCCGGTAGCCGACACCGCGAACCGTCTCGATCCGGCTGCCGACCTCACCGAGCTTCGTCCGCAGATAGTGAACGTAGGCGTCTACGGCGTTCGGCGTGACCGCGACGCTGAACGGCCAAGCCTGGTCGAGTAGCTGGTCGCGGGTCAGCGTCTGGCCGGGATGTCGGAGCAGGCACTCGAGGAGCGAGAACTCGCGGGGGCTCAGGTCGACGTCCCGACCGCCGGCAGTGACCCGTCGCGACGTCTCGTCGAGGCTGATCGGGCCGACTGCGAGCACGGGTTCAGGTCGCCTCGGCCCGGCCGCCCGCCGCGACAGCGCCCGGAGGCGGGCAGCGAGCTCCTCGAAGGCGAAGGGCTTGACGAGATAGTCGTCCGCGCCGGCGTCGAGGCCCGTGACCCGGTCGCCGACGGTGTCCCGGGCGGTCAGCATAAGGATCGCCAGATCCGGCTGGGTCCGGCGAATCCGGCGGGCGACGTCGAGGCCCGACATGTCCGGCAGGCCGACGTCGAGGATGACGACGTCGATCCCCGCTGCGTCCTCGGCGATGGCGGCGCCCGTCTCACCGTCGTGGGCGACATCGACGACGTGGCGGTCTTCTTCGAGCAGCCTCTTGAGGACCCGGGCGAGGCGTTCGTCGTCCTCGACGATGAGGATATGCATCCGCTGTCTCTTTTCTCTAGCCGACGAACGCGACGACGGTGTCGGCCGTCGCCACGTAGTCGAGGCTGGTGATCATAGGGCGCAGGGTGCGAGGACTCCCTGAGAAGCGGATGAGAAGTCTCTCAGCAAGTCACCGGATCAGCTCTCCGAACCGTTCGCGAGGGCGATGAGCTCACTCGCTGCGTTGATCGGGATCGCAAAGCCGAGGCCCTCGGCGTTGCCGGCGACCGCGGTACTGATCCCCACGACTGCTCCGCTCGCGTCGAGGAGCGGGCCGCCGCTGTTTCCTGGATTGATCGCTGCGTCGGTCTGGATGAGGTCATGGAGCTGAGTCGGCCGGCCCGTCTGATCGTCCGTGATGGTGATGTCGCGGCCGGTGGCCGAGATGATCCCCTTCGTCACGGTTTCGGTGTATGTCCCGAGCGGGCTACCGATCGCGATCGCGGTCTCACCCGCCTTGAGCGACGTGGAGTCGCCGATCTTCGCGGGAACCAGCCCGGTCGCCTCGATCTTGATCAGCGCGAGGTCGTTGTCCGGAAGTTCCTTGACGAGTGTCGCGGCGTACTCGGTGCCGTCCGACAGGGCGACCGTGAGCGACTTGCTGCCCTCGACGACGTGCTTGTTGGTGAGGATGTAGCCATCTGCGGTGAGGATCACGCCGGATCCGACGCCGGTCGCGGGGACCGAGAAGGGCGACATCCCGCGGACTGACAGGCCGCTGGATGTGATGGTGACGACGGACGGACGTGCGGCCGCGACGACCGCGGTGATGTCGTCCGTGTTGGGGCGCGTGGCGGCGACAACGGCATTCGGCGTGGCGGCCGCAGCCGGCCCAGATCCGCCAACGGCCACCGAGACGAGTGCAGCCGTCGAGGCGGATGCGAGGGTCGCCGACAGGAGGCACGCGGCGAGGACGGTCCTGAGGCTGCGTCCGCCCGAACGGCGCGCCGCCGTCGAGTCGGCAGGGCTGGAGGAGCTGGAGGAGCTGGAGGAGCTGGAGGGGCTGGAGGCCGCGCCGGGCGCAGACGTGGCAGCCGGCGTCGAGGGGTCGGCGATCGCGTGCCAGGACGTCTGCGCCGGCTTGGCGCGATATGAGTCGTTTGGTGTCGTGTCGAACGGGTCCATTGAAGCGGCCTCCTGGGGTCGGCTGCCTCGTGCTCGAGGCGTCGCGATGTTTGACCTCAGGAAAGCAGCCTGACCTGAGAAGACCGTGAGAAGTCACGAAGAAACCGGCGACGTCGTCGCCGGCTTCTCGGATAAGTGGAGGACCTCAGCCGGTCGTGGACGGGCTCCCCGACGGGCTCGGCTCGCCGGCATCGTCCCGATCGAACGGCCCGCCACGGAACCGACCGTTGCCGGCCCGGATCGCCGTGGCGTCGAACGAACCGTTGGCGTTCTGGCGGCCTGCCGCGATGAGCCGCATGCCGACCGTGACATCGCCGAGCGCGGCGTTGTCGTTACCGGCGACCATGATCGTCGTGTCGGCGCCGACGTTGATCGTCAGGCTCGAGCCGTCCCGCTGCTGGATGGTGATCGTCGATGCGGTCACCGCGGTGACCGTTCCGGCGACACGCGGCGCTTTGATCGTCACGGTCGAGGCTGTGAAGGAGTCGCCCGTGCCGGTGCTGCCCGCGGCAATGATCATCGATCCGACGACGACGTCCGATCGGGTCGCGGCGGCCCCGCCAAGGCGGTAGGTCGTCGCGTTCGTTGTGGTGATCGTGTGACTCGCGCCGTCGCGGCCGGTGACGGTGATGCTGTCGGCCGTGACGGCGGTGACCGTCCCGCCGATCCTCGGCTGGACGACATCGATCGCGGTGATCGTGAACGTCCCGTCGCTGGCACGACTCTGCCGGAAGCGGATCTGGTCGCCGACGGCCAGGTCGCCGGCCGCGATCGCGACGCCGTCCTTCGTGATTGTCGTGGCCGACGTGATGGCGATGGTCCGCGTCCAGCCGTCCTCGGTCTTGAGACTGAGGTTCGAGCCGCTGATCGAGGTGATGGTGATCGAGCCGAAGACGCCTCGCCCACCGTGGTCGCCGCGGCCGAAGCCCTTCAAGCCGCTGTCCCGCCCACCCGGATCGCCGCTCGCCCCTGGCTGGGTAGTCGCGCCCGGGGTCGCCGGCGATGCCGACGGAGAGGCTCCCATCGTGACGGCAGCGCCGACGACGACGGCCAGAATCGCGCCGACGAGGACAACCGCCCGGCGGAGGTCTCGGCGAGGCAGGCGCTCACTGAAGCGGGTCTCAGGTTCGGTCATGTGGTGCTCCATTGCTCGGCTGTGCAGTGGTGGCGATCGTGGTTCCGCCCACGATCAGACGCAATTCTTTGAGTGTCATGAGAACGCGCGGCCGGCTCTCAGAATGCTCGACTCCATGCCGGTTTGGTCGGAGTCGAGAAGGACCCACCGCCGCCGCTGCACGCGGCGACGGTGAGCCCCGGGGACGAGGGGGAGGAGGAGCCCTCGGAGGAGAGTTCGCACCGGTCGATGGAGCGATCCTCGTGTCCGGGCCTGAGAATCGTCTGAGATACGGCCGCCTGGGCGCCGAACCCGCGCCGGTGGGTCAGCCCTCGATCGGACCCTCGGGCGAGCCCGGTGATTCGTCCGCTTCTTCCTTGGCGCGATGGGCGAGCTCGTGCTCGGCGGCGGTCGCCTTTTCCAGGTGGCGCCCGACTTCGGCAATCTCGGCGGCGATGAGCACGCGTTCTGGGTCCTCGGGTTCGAGACCCCGCTTCGTCTCCTCAAGTGACTTCAGCCTGTCGGTCCCCGCGATCACGGCATCGGACGTCGTTCGAAGGTCGTCCTCGGTCTCGGACATGCCCTCACCTCATCGACTGCGGTCGCCAGCGCTCAACCGGAGGCGACCCAGTGGCCATCCCGGTACACATACCATACGACGAAGGGCTCATTGGAGAGGTCCCGAGGCCTGACCACGGCGTCCGGATACGAGTTGCGCAAGCGCCGCTCGAGCTCGCTGGCCTCCGCGGCGCCGCCATCCACCAACCGTTCAACCTCGCCGACGAACGCGAGGTCGTCGGCGGGGTTCAGGAAGAGCGCGGGACCCTTCCCGCGCGACCGCAGCGGTTCCACGTTGCAGAGCGTGCGGGTCACGACGACAGGATTGCGGCTGGCGCCCTCCTGCTCGACTTGCAGGCTCATCGCAAATCGCCCCATCGGCCTAGCGGCGGGCTCGCGCCTCCGGTTCCGGACGGGGTGCCGGGCCGTGAATCACCTCGAACCCGGTCGTGTTCGACAGGACGTCGACGGAGCCGTCGTTGAGGGCGAGGTCAAGCGAGCCGCGGCCCGCCCGTAGGTTCCGGATCGTGAGTGCCGGTAGCCAGTCCGGCAGCGCCGGGTTGACGTAGATCCGCGAACCGTCGCTGTCCGACATCGCGTGGACACCGGCGAGGATCGCGATGAACCGGAAGATCGATCCGGCGGCCCAGGCTTGCGGGACGTTGGCCCCCAGATATTGGACCGGGAAGCTCGCTTCGTGGCGGGGCAGCCCGGCGAACAGTTCCGGGAGGCGATAGGCGACGAGCCGTTCCGCGGCATCGAACATCCCCTTGGCCACCTGGGCGGCCTCGGCGTCGAAGCCGTAGCGCCGGAACCCGCCTGCGATCATGGCGTTGTCATGGGGCCAGACCGTGCCCGTGTGATAACTGAACGGGTTGTATGCGGCGTGGTCCGATGAGAGCGTCCGGATGCCCCAGCCCGACCACATGTCGTCGGCCAGGAGACGCTTCACTACGCTGCCCGCCCGCTCCTTCGGGACGATCCCCGACTGGAGGAGATGGCCGGCGTTCGACGCGACCGTCCGGATCGGTTCCTTCTTCCCGTTGAGGCCGAGGTAGTACGTCCCCTCCTCCTCCCACCAGAACCGCTCGTTGAAGCGGTCGAACAATTCCTGGGCCTGCCGGCGGAGGCGCCGGGCGTCCGTGGGTCGGTCGAGGATGTCGTAAATGCCGGCCATCCGCAGCTTCGCGTCGTAGACGTAGCCCTGGAGCTCGCACAGGGCGATCGGCAGCTGCGCCAGCGTCCCGTCGGCCTCCGGGATCGCATCGCCCGCATCCTTCCAGCCCTGGTTGTAGTGGCCGTGGGACGAGCGGGTCTTGTACTCCTGGAAGCCATCCCGGTCCCGATCGCCGTGCCGGTCGATCCAGCGGAGTGCCGCCTCCGCGTTCGGCAGGTAGCGCCGCAGGACGTCGGCGTCGCCGAGCCACTGGAAGAGGTACGACAGGACGATGAGGTAGAGGCTCGTCGCGTCGTGGGTCCCGTAGTACGGCGTGTACGGCAGGATCCCGAGCTGGGCCAGCTCGCCGTGGCGGATCTCGTGCGGGATCTTGCCGGGTTCCATGTCGCGCTCCGCGTCGTCGCCGGTCGCCTGCATCGCACCGAGACGTCGGAGCGCCCCCGAAGCGAACTCGGGGTAGCCGGAGATTGCCTGCATCGAGACGATGAGTGTGTCTCGGCCGAAGATCGTCACGAACCAGGGAACCCCGGCGGCCGGGATGTAGACGCGGCGCTCGAACGTCGGATCCTCGAGTCGGAGGGCCTCCATGTCGCGGACGGCCTGGTCCCACGACCGCCGGACGGTCGCGTTCGGCGTCTCGATCGTCACCTTAGGCAGGCGCGGGCCGGTGCCTACGAGCGGGACTTCGACGGCGTTGCAGCCGAGCGTGGCCGGTCGGCGGCGGGCATCGGAGCTCGTGACCGGCAGCCACTTGAGGCAGGTATGCCAGACGGCCTTCGGCGCGATCCTGGCGACGAAGACAAGACTGCCGTTCGCGAACTGTGGCGGCGAATCGGCCAGGTGGACGGCGACGATCAGCTCCCGCCGGAAGTCGCGGTTGACGTACTCGGAACGGAGCTCGCGGCGGGAGCGGAACCAGCGCGAGTTCAACTGGCCGCGCCGGACGAAGGCGTCGCGGCGGACGTCGAAGATATCGGCGAAGTCCGAATCGATCTGGACCTCGATCGTCAATCGGACCGCGCGGCGACCGTAGTTGACGATGTCGAGGTCTTCGTGGACCCCGCCCGAGACGGTCCGGTCGAGGCGGATCGACAGGGAGTGACGCTCGACCTTCCCGACGTCGTCGAGGAGTGCATCGTTGGTGAACTCGAAGCGTGCCGAGAAGAACTGGATCGGGGCGGAGTTGAGTAGCACGGGACGGCGGCCGTTGATTCGGAGCTCGTAGCCCGAGATGAACCGGGTGTCGCGGGTGAAGAAGCCGTCGTCGACCCCGCCGAGTATGCGGCCGTCCGGCTGGCAGACGATGAAGCGATCGTCCCGATTGATCGTGATCGCGGTGGGACCGACCTGCACCGGAAACGTCACGTGTCGAATGATAGGTCCCCGGACTCGCCGGGTCCGGGCCCCGAGGACCGAGGCTAAGAGTTCCCAGCGACTTGTTCGGTGGCGAGTGCTTGCCTCGCATGAAATGCGATACTCGATCGCGATGAGGCCGCGGCGCCCGAGTCGGCGCGACGCGTGAGGCCCGGCGCCTTGGAGGAGGATTACGTGGACGGTGACTTCTTCTCCGACGTTGCGGGACCGATTGCCTTCGGCGGGGTCGACTCGACGGATGCGCTGACCTTCAAGGTCTATGAGCCGGATCGGCTCGTGCTCGGGAAGCGGATGGAAGATCAGCTCCGGATCGCCGTCTGCCTCTGGCACTCATTCAACTGGCCTGGGTCCGACGTCTTCGGCGTCGGCACGTTCGACAGGCCGTGGCTCGAGCCCGGGCTCGACCCGATGGCCGCTGCGACCGCCAAGCTCAACGCGGCCTTCGAGTTCATCTCGAAGCTCGGCGTGCCGTTCTTCTGCTTCCACGATCGCGATGTCGCACCCGAAGGCCGGACGTTCGCCGAGACCCGCGCGAACCTCGACATGATCCTCGCCCAGATCGAGGCTCACATGTCCCGGACCGGTGCGCGGCTCCTGTGGGGGACGGCCAACCTGTTCAGTCACCCCCGCTTCGCCGCCGGCGCGGCCACCAACCCCGATCCGGAGGTGTTCGCCTACGCCGCGGCGCAGGTGAAGCTCATGCTCGAGGCGACGAAGCGGCTCGACGGGGCCAACTACGTACTGTGGGGCGGGCGCGAAGGCTATGAAACGCTGCTGAACACGGATCTCGCGCGCGAGGAACGGCAGCTTGCGCGGTTCCTGACGCTCGTCGCCGAGCACAAGCACAAGATCGGCTTCAAGGGCACGCTGCTCCTCGAGCCCAAGCCGCAGGAGCCGACGAAGCACCAGTACGACTACGACTCATCGACCGTTCACGGCTTCCTGGTCCGCCACGGGCTCGAGCGCGACTACCGGGTGAACATCGAGGCGAACCACGCCACCCTCGCCGGCCACAGCTTCCACCACGAGGTGGCGTACGCGATCGCCAACGGGATCTTCGGCAGCATCGACGCGAACCGGGGCGATTACCAGAACAGCTGGGACACCGACCAGTTCCCGAACTCGGTCGACGAGCTGGCGCTCGCCCTCTACGAGATCCTCCGCGGCGGCGGCTTCACGACGGGCGGCTTCAATTTCGATACCAAGCTGCGCCGCCAGAGCCTCGATCGGACGGACCTGTTCCACGGCCACATCGGCGGGATCGACACGCTGGCCCGGGCCCTACTCGTCGCCGCGGGCATGATCGAAGCGGGGACACTCGCGCGGCTCCGGGAGGAGCGCTACGCCGGTTGGAGCGACGAGCTCGGGCGGTCGATCCTCGCCGGGGACGCGTCGCTTGCCTCGCTCGAAGGGCAGGTCGCGGCGGGCGGGATCGATCCACGACCGTCGTCGGGGCGCCAGGAACTGCTCGAGAACCTCGTGAACCAGCAGATCTGGGCCGTCGATCAGGCCGCACGGGTCAAGACCGGCGCCGGTCGCTGACCCGGTGGGCCACGTCCTCGGGATCGACGTCTCGACGACGGCGACAAAGGCCGTTCTGATCGACGAGTCGGGGGTCGTCCGCGGGGTAGGCGCGTCCGATTACGGTTTCGAGGTGCCCCAGCCGCTCTGGAGCGAGCAAGAGCCAAGTCTGTGGTGGGACGGCGCCGTCGCGGCCATCCGGTCGGTCCTCGCGTCGACCGGCGTCGCGGGCGAGGACGTTGTCGCCGTCGGCTTGACCGGCCAGATGCACGGCGCGGTGCTGCTCGATCGGTCGGGCGAGGCGCTTCGGCCGGCGATCCTCTGGAACGACCAGCGGACGGGCGCCGAGTGCGACGTGATTCGCTTTGCCGTCGGCCCGGAGCGGTTGATCTCGATCACCGGCAACGATGCGCTCACTGGTTTCACGGCCCCCAAGCTCGTCTGGGTCCGCGACCACGAGCCTGACGTCTGGCGCCGGATCGCCCACGTCCTGTTGCCGAAGGACTACCTGCGCTTCCGCCTGACCGGGGAATACGCCCTCGACAAGGCGGACGGTTCGGGCACGCTGCTGTTCGACCTGGCCGCCCGCGACTGGTCGCCGGAGGTCCTCGACGCGCTCGAGATCGATCCGGCGTGGCTGCCCGCGACGTTCGAAGGGCCGACCGTCACGGGATCGATCACGGCGCCGGCGGCCGCGGCAACGGGCCTCCGGGCGGGCACGCCGGTTGTCGCCGGTGGCGGCGACCAGGCCGCGAACGCCGTCGGCGTCGGCGCCGTCACGGAGGGAACCGTCGCCCTGTCGCTGGGGACGTCTGGTGTCGTCTTCGCGACGACGAACCGACCGCTGTTCGAGCCCGCCGGCCGGGTCCATGCGTTCTGCCATGCCGTGCCCGACCGTTGGCACATGATGTCGGTCATGCTCTCGGCGGCCGGCAGTCTGCGCTGGTTCCGGGATGCCCTGGCGCCGGGCATGGAGTTCACGGATCTTGTCGCTCCTGCCGGCGGAGGTGCCCCCGGGCAGCGACGGCCTTGTGTTCCTGCCCTACCTCACCGGCGAGCGCAGCCCTCACCCGGATCCCCTGGCCCGTGGCGCCTTCGTCGGACTGACCGTCGCCCATGACCGACGCCACCTGACCCGGGCGGTCCTCGAGGGTGTCGCATTCGGCCTGCGCGATGGGCTCGACCTCATGATCGGCGCCGGCATGCCTGCTCCGGGCCAGATCCGCGCCTCTGGCGGCGGGACGGCGAGCGAGCTCTGGCGCCAGATCCTGGCCGACGTCCTCGGCACGGAGATCGCAACGGTCAACACGTCGGAGGGCGCGGCGTACGGCGCAGGTCTGCTCGCAGCGGTCGGCGCGGGCTGGTATCCGTCAGTCGAGGCTGCGGCCGCGGAGCTGGTCAGGGCGACGCCGGTCGCGGCGCCGGGTCCGGACGAGGAGCGCTACGCCGACTCGCTGGAGGTCTATCGCGGCCTTTACCCGGCACTCGCGCCGACGTTCCACCGGAGCTGACGTAGCTCCGACCGGGCCGGGAGACGGATCGAGCCCCCCGTCAGTTGATCAGCTGTTCGAGCTCCGTCTTCGACACCTCGTCGGGCATCCGGCCGAGGATGATCATCCCGAGGACATCGTCCTTGGTGACGTCGTGTTTGTCGACGGTTCCGACGAGCTTGCCCGTTGCCATGACCGTGATCCGGTCGGCGAGGTCGAACACGTCGTGGATGTCGTGGCTGATCAGGAATATGCCGATTCCCTCTGCCTTGAGCTGGGTGATCAGCTCGTGGACCTGCGCTGTTTCGGCGGGTCCGAGGGCGGCGGTCGGCTCGTCCATGATCAGGATCTGGGCGTTGAAATGAACGGCCCGAGCGATGGCAACCGACTGGCGCTGGCCGCCGGACAGCGACTTGACCGGCGTCTTGAAGCGCTTGAACTTGGGGTTGAGTCGACCGATTACCTTGCGCGTCGCGGACTCCATCGCCGAGTCGTCCAGGGACCCGGCCTTGGTGACGAGCTCGCGGCCGAGGAAGAGGTTCGCGGCCGCATCGACGTTGTCGGCCAGGGCGAGCGTCTGGTAGATCGTCTCGATCCCGAGCGCCTTGGCGTCGCGCGGGTTCGTGATGGTGACCGGCTGCCCCTGCACGAAGATCCCGCCAGAGTCGGCCCGGTGCGCGCCCGACAGGACCCGCATGAGCGTCGACTTGCCGGCACCGTTGCCGCCAACTAGCCCGACGACCTCGCCGGGGTACAGGTCGACCGTGACGCCTTCGACCGCGTGGACGCCGCCGAAGGCCACGTTGATGTCGCGCATCTCCACGACCGGCACTTGGGCCGCTGCGGGAGCGGCCACGGGTGCGGGTTCCGGCCCGCCGGTGCTCGCCGTCATGTCACTGCCTCCTTCACGTCGACCTTCACGTCGACCGGCGCCGAACAATGGTGTCGAACCCGACGGCGGCCACGAGGACCAGCCCGACGACGATGTCCTGGACCGGCGAGTCGACCTTGAGCAGAACCATGCCGGACTGGAGCGACTGCATGACGACCGCACCTAGCACCGCTCCCGGAATCGTCCCGATACCGCCTGCGAACGACGTGCCGCCGATGACGGCGGCGGCGATGACGTACAACTCGGTTTGCGTTCCGAGACCGACGGTCGCGGCGTTCAAGCGGGCTGTCAGGACCGCCGCGCTGACGGCGCTGAGGATGCCCATCACGACGAACGTCAGCATGATCGTCCGCCTCGTGTTGATGCCGGCGAGGTTGGCCGCATCGGGATTCCCGCCGATGGCGAAGACGTAGCGCCCGAACCGCCGGCGGGTCGCAAGGATCGTCATCAACACGGTGATCCCGAGGGCGATGAGGACGGGGATCGCGATGCCGGTCGGGATGATCAGGCCGCCGGGCGGCGGGGTGATGCCGTGTTCGGTGGCGTAGGTCGCCGCGAGCTGCGGCGGCCAGGGGTAGGCATTGGCGACCGCCACCGCGCCGATCGTGATCAGGCAGCCGATGGCCCCGATCGCAATCTCGGCGGGCATCGGCCGGATCGGGAAGCCGTAGCGCCGTCGACGGCGACGGCCCGTGATCAGGCCGTAGACGATCGCGGCACAGACGATGCCGGCCACGAGCCAGCTGAGACCCTCCCCGAGCGACCCCTTCGGCCCTCCTCCGAGGAGCGCGAACGTCGAGTCCATCGGCGCGATCGTCTGGCCCTGGGCGAGCTGGAACGCGAGGCCGCGCCAGACGAGGAGGCCACCGAGGGTGACGATGAATGACGGGACCCCGATGTAAGCGATGACGTAGCCATGGACGCCGCCGATGATCGCCCCGAGGACGAGGCCGAAGGCCAGGGTCACGATCCAGGTCCAGGGCTGGTCGAACCCGAGGCCGAACGTCTTGGGGATCCATTCCGCCTGGAGCATGGCCATCGCCATGCCGGTCAGGCCGAGGACGGAACCGATCGAGAGATCGATATTGCGCGACACGATGACCAGGACCATGCCCGTGGCCATGATCGCCACGGAGGCGGACTGGACCGACAGGTTCCAAAGGTTGCGGGGTGTGATGAAGAGGCCATTGGAGAGGATGTTGAAGCCCACGAAGATCACGGCCAAGGCCACGATCATGCCGATCAGGCGGGTGTCGAGCTCGAGACTCTGGAAGGCAGACCGCGCGGAACGGCGCGCGGGCTCGCTGGCCGGACTCGCGCTCGGGACGGCGGTGACCTGACTCATCGCAACGCCTCGCTACGGCTGGTGACGGGGAACGCCCTGCGCCGCGGCGGTGCCACGGCGCAGGGCGCTGGATGGTCGGGTTGGGTGGGGTTCTGCTACTGGCAGGCCGCGACGGACGTGTCGGTCACGCCCTGGCAGAGCGCGTCCTTGGTGATCCAGCCGGCGTCAACGACAGCGTTGAGGTTGTCCTTGAGGATCGGCAGCGGAGCGAGGAGGATCGACGACACGTTGTTCCCGCCCGGCGTCGTGAACGGCGCCGTGCCGGTGACCTTCGAGACGTCCTTGTCGGCGCACAGGGCGACGGCAGCCTCACCGGCCGCCTTGCCGAGCTCGCGGGCGTCCTTCCAAACGTCGACTGCCTGCGTGCCGAGAGCGACGCGGTTGAGGGCGGCCTGATCGCCGTCCTGGCCGGAGACCGGGACCTTCCCGGCCAGGCCCTGCGCCTGGAGGGCAGCGACCACGCCGCCGGCCATGCCGTCGTTCTCGGAGAGAACGGCGTCGACCTTGTTGTCGGCGGAGGTCAGGATCTGCTCCATGTTCGTCTGGGCGACGTCCGGCTTCCAGCCGTCCGTGAACGTCTCACCGACGATCGTGATGTCCTTGGCGGTCACCGCGGCGCCGATGATCTCCTCGTAGCCGTCGCGCAGGAAGCGGGCGTTGGCGTCCGCCTCATTGCCCTTGATGATCGCGTAGTTGCCCTTCGGGACGAGCTTGAAGATCTCCCGGGCCTGCATCCGCCCGACCTCGATGTTGTCGAACGTGACGTACAGGACCCCTGGGTCCTCGATGAGGCGGTCGTAGGCGATCACCGGGATGCCCTCGCCGATCGCGCTGGCGACGGCGGGCTTGATTGCGACGTCGTCCTCCGCGAGGATGATCACCACGTTGGCGCCACCCGCGATCAGGGTCTCGACGTTCGTTGCCTGGGTCTCGGCGGAGGACTTTGCGTCGTTCGCCGTGTAGCTCCCGCCGCCATCCTCGATGGCCTTCTTGATCGCGGGCTCATCCCACTTCGCCCAGCGCTCTTCCTGGTAGTTGTTCCATGACATACCGACCTTGCAGGCGCCTGCGGCGGCGCTGCCGGCCGGTGCGCTGGCGGCCGGGGCACTGGCGGCCACGGATCCCGCGGGCGAACTCGTCGCCCCTCCGCCCGAGCTACAGGCTCCGATCACGAATACTACGGTTGATGTTAACGCCGCCAATCGGCGAATTGACATTGAGTCTCCTCCTCTGCGCGTGGCCCCTCGCGTGCCACTGTTGGCCCGGCGCCACTGCGTTCGATTTTCCCCAGTCTGCCACCGTCCACTTGGGGAACCAGACGGTCGTCCGCTGCGGAGTGTCCTCCTTTCGTCTGCTCGGCGCTAGGCGGATGCCAGGGCGGCCAGGGCGTGGCGAGGTCGAAGCCAGGCCGCAGGGTCTGAAAGCAATGGTTCGAAGGCGAGTTCGGCGGCACCCAGGAGGGGCGCGTCCACGCCGAGCGTCGCCGGGATCACCCGGACCAGGCCTCGCGAGGCTCGCAGCACCCTCCGGTCGAGTTCGGCCTCGAGGGCCGTTCGAAGGAATGGGTAGCTGGCGGCAAAGCGGCCGCCGATCAGGACGAGCTCGGGATTGAGGATGTTGATGACACCGGCCAGGCCGATACCGAGCCAGCGGCCCGTCTCGGCAAAGGCGTCGAGGGCTGACGGTGAGCCGGCCTCGGCCTCGGCGAGGACCGCGTCGAGGGCCGCCGGGCCACCCTCTGGCGGATAGCCTGCCCGCCGCAGGATGGCGCTGCCGCCGACCTCGGTCTCCCAGCAGCCGATCGATCCGCAGCGGCACGGCAGGCCGTCGGGGTTGACCGGGATGTGGCCCAGTTCGCCGCTGTAGCCGGCGGCTCCGGTGAGCGGCTCGCCACCGACGATCAGCCCGCCGCCCACGCCGACCGAGCCCCAGATCAGGACTACGTCATTGACGTTGCGGGCCACTCCTCGGCGGAGTTCGGCGAGCGCCGCGAGATCCGACTCGTTGGCGAAGGCGATCGGCGCGTCGATTCCGAGGGCGGCCACGAGGTGTTCCCCGAGCGGCTCGTCACGCCAACCGAGGTTCGGGGCGAGCGCCACCATCCCGTCAGTTCGGCGGACGACCCCCACGACGGCCACGCCGACGCCGACGACCGAGTCGCCGTCGAGCGTCACGCTCCGGACCCGGCCGGCCAGCTCGGCCAGAGCGGTCGCAATGTCGACCACGCTGGAGCGCCCACGCGGCAGGCCGATCCGTTCGACGCAGAAGACCTCGCCTCCCAGCCCGACGGCCGCAACGGCGAGGCTGTCGACCGCGATCTCGAGGGCGATGACGACCGCGCCGTGCGGGTCGAGGCGGACCAGCGGCGACGGCCGGCCTGGCGTACCGTCGAGGGTGGCCGGGCCCTCCGTCGCGAGATCGCCGGCGATCAGCTCCCCCGTCAGGGCCCGGATCGCGCTGCGGGTCAGGCCCGTTCGCGCGACGAGGTCGGAGCGCGACAGCGTGCCGCTGCCATGGAGCTCCCGGACGATCGACCGGAGGTTGGCTCGGCGGACGGTCTCGCTACGATGCCCAAGGTCGGGGGAACCGATCATCAATGGGTTCGTGTTCCTCTCTTACAAATGTGTGTGCGAGACTCGTACAACCGCGCCGCCGTGTCAAGACGTGATCCCGGCAGGCGTCATTCCGGTAGCGCCGGCGAACGAATGTGCGTCGCCGACGAGCGGAGACAGGAGGACTCAGGTGCCACCTACGAGCCGGGGCGAACGACCGTGACCAATCTGCGCATCGGCATCCTGTCAACGGCCGACATCGGTATCAAGAAGGTGATCCCGGGGATGCTGCAGGCCGCCCGCGGCGACGTGGTGGCGATCGCGTCGCGCGACGGCGAGCGGGCGCGGGCGACGGCCGAATCGCTCGGGATCGGGCGGGCTCATGACTCGTACGAGGCGCTCTTAGCCGACCCCGACGTCGATGCCGTCTATATCCCCCTGCCGAACCATCTCCATCGCGACTGGGCGATCGCCGCGGCCCGGGCCGGCAAGCACGTTCTGTGCGAGAAGCCCCTGGCCACGTCCGCCGCCGACGCCGAAGCGATCGTCGCCGCCTGCCGCGAAGCCGGCGTCGTCCTGATGGAGGCGTTCATGTATCGCCTCCACCCGTCGTGGGTCGCTGTCCGCGATCTCGTCGCGTCGGGGCGGATCGGGCAGCTGGTCGCGGTCCAGAGCTGGTTCTCGTACTTCAACGACGACCCCGGCAACATCCGGAACATCGCCGCGTACGGTGGCGGGGCGCTGTTCGATATCGGCTGCTACAACGTCAATCTGTCGCGGTTGCTGTTCGGGGCCGAGCCGACGCGTGTGGTCGCCTCGATCGTCCGCGACCCGGCGAGCGGCGTCGATATCCTCACGAGCGCGATCCTCGAGTTCCCGACCGGCGTCGCGACGTTCACCTGCGCGACCCGTGTCGAGACGGACCAGCGGGTCCACGTCTATGGCACGACCGGCCGAATCAGCCTCGACATCCCGTTCAACATCCCGCCCGATCGCCCGACGGCGATCCGAGTCGTCGCCGGCGGCAATCCGCCGACCGATCCTGAGACCGAGGTCCTGCCCTTCGAGACGGCCGATCCCTACACGGTCGAGACCGAACGATTCGCCGCCGCCGTCCTCGACGGAACGCCGCCGCCGATCCCGCCCGAGGACTGCCATCGCCAACCTTCGGGTCATCGAGCAGGTCTTCGCCGCGGCGACGGGCTGAGCGCCGAGCGGAGCTTCGCCTCAGAGCTCGGTGGGTAAATACCGGCTCACGACTCAGGGTGCCGGTTCAGGGGCGTGCCGTGCCATCGAAGTGGCGGAGGGCGAGGGCCATCGCGTCCTTGCCGCACGTCGCCCCGATCTTGCGACCCTCGAGGTCGTCCGTCGGGACGTGGATCCCCATGAAGAGCCGCGAAATCCCGGCCTGGTCCGCGGCGTCGAAGTACGTCGCCCACTCGATCGTGACGTCCGTTGCCGGACCCTTCTCGTGGATCAAGCCGCCCGGCGCGACCGACCACGCGTAGAGGCCGCCCGGGAAGAACTCGCTACCGGTGAACGCGGTCATGCACCTCGGCCGCCGCTCGGCTGAAGGTGCTGTGTCCGGACGGGTAGCCGGCGAAGGCCGGCGTGACGAATGTCGAGCGCTGGTAGGGCACCCAGTCGACGGCCCGGATCCAGCCGACGCCGCTCGTCTCGGCCTTTGGGTCCTTGGGGAAGCCGCGCCACGACCGGATCGCGATCTCGCCTACGTGGCCGGCCAGTTCGGCGTGGCGCTGGCCCGGCGCGCTCGACTCGGCGGTGATCACCTCGACCAGGTCGGGCACAAGCGGCAGGCCCTCGGCGTCGTAGGCCGGTCCTGACCGGTCGCTCGACTGGCCCTTGCCGCCCATGTAGCGGATCATCGAGATCGGCCGCGCGGAATCGTAGAAGCCCTTGACGCCCCAGGTCGCGATCGCCGCATCGTGGACCGCGCCGTTCAGCGCGAGGTACATCTTCACGTCCCACTCGAGCCGATCGACCGTCGGCCCCGCGCCGCCGATCCGAGCGACGAAGCCGGGGCTGTCGGCGACCTGGTTGGCGATCACGTTCCAGTGGCCGGGCGGCGTCTCCGACTTCGGGCCGTCGGCCCAGTACTCGGCCAGGGCCCGGGCGTAGTCGGCCCGCAGGACGATGTCCGGCTGCGTACGGCTGGCCCGTCGCCGGGTTGACGATCGTGGCCCGTGCCCGTCGTTGGCGCCGAGGCGTGTTGCCGCCCAGCGCGCCCGGCCCGATGTCGAGCGTCGCGCCGTCGCCGGGGTCGAGCTCGACTGCTGCGCCGGATGATCTCGACCGCCTCGGCCTTGAATTCGGCGTCGGTCGCCTGGCCGAGGAGCGGCGGCGGGCCCGGATCGATCGGCAGGCCCTGGTCGGACTTGGGCAGCGCGAACGACGCCACGTGGCCCCAGTGGGGACCGATGAAGGCCTGGATCGAGCCCGGGATCGGGCATGCCGTTCTGCGAGATCTGCTCTGTCGAGGGAGAGCGGCTGCCAATGGTTCGGATCGGCCATGACGGTCCCGGGCTTCGCGACCTCGAGCGGCTCGTTGACCGGGCGCGTAGGCCGGGTCCTTGTAGCGCTCGTCTTCGAGGGCGCCATCGGACCGCCCGAACTCGAGGGCGGCGGCCGCGATCCGGTTGCCGAGCGCCGCCGGCGAGTCGCCGTCGGTCGAGGTGAAGTCCGTCCGGAGGCACAGCGACTTCATCGTCGCCTCGAGCTCGCTCTGACGCCGTCGCCAGGTCTGCGACCGTGCCGTAGCGCCACAGCAGGATCCGGTAAGCGGCGTAGCTCATCGCCGTCTCGCGAGCAGCCTTGGCATCTGACGGCGGGGCGCTTCTCGTTCACGAAGAACCCGTCCGCGGTCGGATCGTAGGCCGCCCAGGCGTCCCACATCGCGGCCGATACGTGGAACAGGTTGCGGGCGTGGACGGTCGGGGCCGGAACGACCTGGCGGATCAGCGCCAGCGTCTGCTCGTCCCAGACGCGAGCGACCGATTGGCCGCCGCAGATCGGTCCGGGTGCAGTTCTCTACGACCTCCGGCGGCGTCGCAGCCGCAGCCAGCCAGGAGTATGGCGACGATCGCCAGCGAGGCCAGCGCGGCGACCAGCGGTTTCCTTGCGCGCCTTCCGCCTCTCCTGCCGGACATCGACCTCCCGGCCATCAACGCGCCGTCGCCCAGCCGCTATCGTCAACCCTCATACCCCTCAACGTGACTCCTCCACGCGGTGGTTCCGCGGTCGCTCCGACCGCGGAGCAACGCAGCGGAGAATGCCGGTCGCATCGCCCGCGGTCAACCCGGTGTCGCGATCGGGGTCCGGAGCGTGCTTCAATACCGCGGTTGCCCCAGGACCGGCCCGCCGAATCGGAGAACATCAACCTCGTGACCGACCCGTCAGCCGTGCTCCGCCGGGCCGTGAGGTCCCGGATCCTGCTGCAACGGTCGCGGGCCGGCGGAGGAACTGGCGGACCATCGGCCTCGCGGGCGTCGCGGCCGTGCTTGTCGTCGTGGCGATCGGGGTTGTCGCGGCGAGTAGCGCACTCAACGCACCCGACCGGCCCACCGACCGCGCTGCCCGCCCCGCGCTTCATCGACGAGGCGGTCGCCGCCGGTGTCCGCCACGCCTACGACGGCGAGTTCACGTTCTTCGTCGGCGGCGGGGTGGCCGCGTTCGATTGCGACGCCGACGGCATGCCCGACCTGTACTTCGCCGGCGGGTCGAAGCCGGCTGCGCTGTTCCGGAACCGGAGCGCGCCGGGCGGCGCCCTGCGCTTCGAGTCGCCTGCCGGACCCGTCGACGGACCTCGACGTCGGTGACGGGCGCCTACCCCATCGACATCGACGGCGACCGACTCATCGACCTGGTCGGTCCTGCGCCTGGGCGAGAACGTGATCCTGCGCGGTCTCGGCGACTGCCGCTTCGAGCGGGCGAACGAGGCGCTGGGGCTCGACGGCGGTGACGGCTGGACCGTCGGCTTCAGCGCCACGCTGGGAGGGCGCCGACGCCACGCTGCCGACGCTCGCGTTCGGCGATTACCTGGTCACGCTCGACGAGACCCGGAGGGCACGACGACCTGCGCCGACGGCCAGCTGGTCCGACCCGCACCGGGCGGCTCGACATACGGCGAGCCACTCGCCCTGCGACCCGGTCTGGTGCGCGCTGTCGATGCTCTTCAGCGACTGGGATCGGTCCGGCCGGCGCGACCTGCGTGTCATCGAACGACCGCCACTACTACACGCGACGGCGAGGAGCAGCTATGGCGGATCGGGTCCGGCGAGCCGCCGCGGCTCTACACGCGCGACGACGGCTGGGCCCGCTGCAGCTCTGGGGCATGGGCATCGCCAGCCAGGACCTGACCGGCGACGGCTATCCCGAGGTCTACCTGACGAGCCAGGGCGACAACAAGCTGCAGACCCTCGCCGACGGTCCCGCTCGGCCGTCTTCGAGGACATCGCGCTGCGCCGCGGGGCGACCGCCCACCGGCCGTTCACCGGCGGCGAGAGCATGCCGTCGACCGCGTGGCACCCCGCGTTCGACGACGTCAACAACGATGGCTTCACCGACCTCTACGTGACGCAAGGGCAACGTCGAGGCGCAGACCGACTACGCGATGAAGGACCCGAGCAACCTCCTGATCGGCCAGCCCGACGGCACGTTCGTCGAGGGCGGCGATGGAGGCTGGCATCGTCGACTTCGGCCGTGCGCGCGGGGCCGCGGTCGTCGACCTCAACGCCGACGGCCTGCTCGACATCGTGAGGTGGTGCGGCGCGAGAACGTCAGGCTGTGGCGGAACCTGGGGTCGGGCACGGCCGACGCCCGCGGCCATGGGCACTGGGTCGGCGTTCGCTCGACCAGGAAGCGCCCGAACCACGACGCGATCGGCGCGTGGGTCGCCGTCCGGATCGGCGAGCGGACGGTCGAGCGCGAGGTGACGGTCGGTGGCGGCCACGCCAGCGGGCAGCTGGGCTGGATCCACTTCGGGCTCGGCGGGGTGGAGCGGGCCCAGGTCCGGGTCACGTGGCCGGATGGCGAGGTCGGGCCATGGCTCGACGTCACCGCCGACCGAGTTCGTCGATCATCGAGCGTGGTGCGACCGCGGCCGAGCCGTGGACCCCGTCGCAATGAGGCCGACGCGAGAAGCCGACAGCGATGACCAGCGCCCGCACTGGCCGACGTCGCCCCTGCCCGACTTCGGGCCGCCCGAGTCCGCTCCCGAGATCCCGCCCGCGCTCTACGCCGCGCGGCTCGAGCGGCTGCGGGCCCGCGCGCGCGAACGTGGCTACGACCGCCTCGTCGTCTACGCCGACCGCGAGCACAGCGCCAACCTCGCGTTCCTGACGGGCTTCGATCCGCGCTTCGAGGAGGCGGTCCTCGTCGTCGGGCCGGACGGCGAGCCGGCGATCCTCGTCGGCAACGAGTGCTACGGGATGGCCGGCGCCGCGCCGCTGCCGATGCGCCGCCACCTGTTCCAGGACCTCAGCCTGCCGAGCCAGCCGCGCGATCGGTCGCGGCCGCTCGGCCGAGATCCTCGCGCGACGAGGGGATCGCGGCCGGGCAGCCGGGTCGGCGTGGTCGGCTGGAAGACGTACGGCGACCCGCAGACGATCGAGGCGCCTGCGTTCCTCGTCGACGAGCTGCGGCGGCTGGTCGGCGCACGGCGCCGTCGAGAATGCGACCGACCTGCTGATCGACGCCGCCGACGGCCTGCGGGTCATCAACGAGGTCGATCAGCTCGCCGTCCTGGAGTAGGCCGCCTGCCGGACGTCGAGCGGCGTGCGCGCGGCTGCTGTCGGGCTCGCGGCCCGGGATGACGCGAGCGGGAGGCGGTCGCGCTTGCTCGGCTGGGACGGCACGCCGCTCTCCTGCCACCTGATGCTGACCGCCGGGCCGCGCGCCGCGCTCGGCCTGCTGAGCCCGGGCGACCGCGCCATCGAGCGCGGCGACCGCTTCACCGTCGCGTTCGGCATCTGGGGCGCGCTCAACTGCCGGGCCGGCTTCGTGGTCGAGGACGCCGCCGAGCTGCCGGACGGCGATCCAGCGACTACGTCGAGCGGCTGGTCGGGCCGTACTTCGAGGCGGTCGCGGAGTGGTACGGGGCGCTCCGCATCGGGCAGACCGGCGGCGCGCTCCACGACATCATCGAGCGCCACCTCGGCGACCCGTTCTTCGGCATCTTCCTCAATCCGGGTCACCAGATCCATCTCGACGAGTGGGTCAACTCCCCGATCTCGGCCCGGGCTCCACGATCGAGCTCCGCTCCGGGATGGCCTTCCAGGTCGACATCATCCCGGCGACCGGGACCGAGTACTTCACGACGAACATCGAGGACGGCATCGCCCTCGCCGACGCGACGCTCCGCGAGCGCGTTCGCCGCGCGCTATCCGGATGCGTGGGCGCGAATCCAGGCGCGGCGCGGGTTCATGGACGACGCGCTCGGCATCGCGCTCCACCCGGACGTCCTGCCGTTCTCGAACATCCCCGCCTACCTGCCGCCGTTCCTGCTGCGCCCGGATCGGGTGATGACGCTGGCGGGCTAGCTCGGTAGGTCTTCCGTCGAGCCTTACGATGGAGCGACGGCGCGCGGTGAGAAAAAGACGCGCCGACGGGAGGACCCGCATGTCGAGATCCATGCGCGCCATGGCTGGCCTATGACGCTCGTCGCCCTGCCATCGGCCTGAGCCTCGCGTCAGACGAGCTCCAGCGGCCAGCGCGGCCAAGCCGCCCAAGCCCACGCCGACCGCAACCGGCCCGACGCCGACACCGCCGCCGATCCCGGCCGGCCTCCGGGCGGGCCTCCGCGCATCCAACTATGGGATCACTCCCTTCCCGTCGCCGACGTGGTGGGTCGATTCGATCGGGTCGATGGCGTCGCGATTCCCGGGATCGATCGGCGAGCAGGTCGCGGTCGTCGTCGAGGTCTCCGGCGGTGGCGGTCGTGGCAACTGCTGGGCGCATTTCCCGCAGCCCGCCACGGGGACGTGGCCAAACGTGAATTGGGATGACGTCGACCTCTTCGAATCGACGTTCGACGCCTTCGACACGAGCGGCGTCAAGGTTTGGCTCCAGGTCGAGCCGGCGAGGTGCGACGTGCCTATGCTCATCAACCTCATGTACCAGCAGTACGGCCACCACTCGAGCGTCATCGGCTTCGGCGTCGACGTGGAGTGGTACCGCAAGGACTTGTCCCGGACGGGCAAACCGGTCACCGATGCGGAAGCTCAGGAGTGGGTCGCACGAACGAGGACCTACGACGGAGCGGGGACCTCGTCCTGGTCAAGCACTGGCTGACTGAGAAGATGCCGCCGACGTATCGGACCGGGCTGGTGTTCGTCGATGACAGCCAGGGCCATGGCTCGCTGAGTGCGATGGTCAACGAGTTCAGCGCCTGGGGTCAGACATTCGCCCCGGCACCGGTCGGCTTCCAGTACGGCTACCAGTCCGACCAGTCGTGGTGGAGCACCCTCCCGAATGCCCCCAAGGACATCGGCAACGCTCTCCTTTCTGCGATCCCGAATACCCACGACCTGGTCTGGGTCGACTTCACCGCCTACGACATCTGGCCGCCTGAATAGGGCTCCGGCCGGGCTTATATAAGATAAGGTGAGTAAGATAGGAGGGGTTGAAATTTTAGATGTAGAAGAGATGGATTGTAGGTTTTGGGAGAAGAAGTGTATGGGTTAGGAAGAAATGTGGTAGGAGGTGAAAAAAGAATTAGTAGAAGGGAAATTAGTGATTGGGAGGGAGGAGGGAGAGAGAGAGGTCGACTCAGAACATGAGTGGCTCCGGCGGTAGGACTCGAACCTACGACCAAGCGGTTAACAGCCGCCCGCTCTACCACTGAGCTACGCCGGAGCGAGGGACCGGGGTCCGGTCCGGGCGTGCGCCGAGGGGCGCCGCGCCGCGCCGAGGATAGCAGAGGCCGTTCTCCGACGCCCTCGGGTTGGCTGGCATACTCGCCTCATGACTGGGACCTCGCCGCTGATCTCGCCGGAAGCCCTCGCCGCGCTCCTTGGGGAGCCCGATCTTCGGATCGCCGACGTCCGCTGGTATCTCGGGGAGCCCGATCGCGGCCAGCAGGAATACGCACGCGGCCACATCCCGGGCGCCGTCTTCGTGGACCTCGACACCGACCTGGCCGCACCGACGGGACCCGGCCGGCATCCGCTGCCTGCGCCGGCCGAGTTCGCGGATCGGCTGGGCTGGCTCGGATTCGGGTCGGGCGACTTCATCGTCGCCTACGACGACGTCCTCGGATCGGTCGCGGCACGACTCTGGTGGATGCTCGACAACCTCGGCCACGAGCGCGTCGCCCTGCTCGACGGAGGGCTGCGAGCGTGGCAGGCGGCCGGGCTTCCGGTGTCGACCGACAACCCAGCGGTCGCGCCGGGCGAGCTTCGGCTGGCCGATCACTGGTCGAACACCGTGGATCGTGCCGAGCTCATCGGCCGCCTCGACGAGGTGACGCTGATCGATGCGCGGGCGCCGGAGCGCTATCGCGGCGAGATCGAGCCGGTCGATCCAAAAGCCGGGCACATCCCGTCGGCTGTCAACGCGCCGGCGAAGATCGCGCTCGGACCGGACGGCCGGTTCCTGCCGCCGGCGGAACTTGCCGGGCGGCTGCGGTCAATCGCGCCGCCGGATCGGCCGGTCGTCGCCTCGTGCGGGAGCGGCGTCACGGCCTGCCACACAGCGCTGGCCATGCGTGTCGCTGGGCTGCCCGATCCTCTTCTCTACCCGGGCTCGTTCAGCGACTGGAGCCGATCCGACCAGCCGGTCGCCGTCGGACCCGAGCCAGGGGAGCTCACGGCAGACCCTTGATCATTCCTCCGTCGACCGGGAGGATGACTCCCGTCAGGTAGGACGCGGCCGGCGAGAGCAGGAATGCCGCCACGCGGCCCAGCTCGTCCGGATCGCCGTAGCGCCCGAGCGGGATCCGGGCAATGTTCGAGTTCTTGGCGTCGTCGACGCTGATCCCGTCCCTGGCGGCTCGAGCGGCGTCGAGGCTTCGAACCCGATCCGTGTCCAGGCGGCCCGGAGCCAGGCCGTTGATCCGGATCGGGGCAATTTCCGAGGCAAGGCTCTTGACGAGGCCGGCAAGGCCGGGGCGAAGGACATTCGAGGTGACGAGCCCCGGGACCGGCTCGCGCGCTGACGACGAGAGGATCACGAGAATCGCCGGGTCGCGACCTTCGCGGAGGTGCGGCAGCGCCTCTCGGATCAGCCTGATCGAACTCAGCAGCGTCCCCGATATCGCCTTCTCCCATGCCGCCTCGTCCAGCTCATCGAACGTCCCGGGTGACGGGCCGCCGCTATTGACGAGGAGACCGTCGAGGCCGCCGAGCGTGTCAACGGCGGTACGGACGACGGAGTTGGGCCCCTCGGCGTCCGACAAGTCGACGGGGACGGCGTGGGCGTCCAGCTGTTTGGCGCTCGCGCTCAACGCATCCGAGGGCCGCGCCCCGAGCGCCAGCCGGGCCCCCTCCGCCGCAAGGGCTCGCGCGACCGCCGCCCCAAGCCCTCGGCTCGCGCCCGTGACGAGGATGCGCCGATCGGTCAGGCCAAGGTCCATGAGTCGTAGGGTGCCATAGCGCACGGTCACGCATTTCCGTCGCCCGCCTGGGCAATTCTCGGAAACGTCCAATCAAACGAAACGACCTGCACGCGCTAAAGGCGCTGTGATCCTGAGCCAAGTCTGCCGTTGATCGCCAGATAAGCGGGACCTGTCACCGTGGTCGTGATCGACATGCCCAAACGAAACGGACCTGGCATCGAGCTCCTCGCAGACCCGGTCCGCCGGCAGATCATCGCTGCGCTCGCACTCGGCCCGCGTCGGCCGTCGTCATTGGCGAGGCAGATCGGCCTCAGTCGACCGGCGACGACACGCCACCTGCTGCTGCTTCGCGACGCCGGCCTGGTTCGAACTCTGCCGTCGTACCTGGACCGGCGGGCCGTCCTCTACGGAATCGATCCGAGCAGCCGCGGCCCGATTACGGCATGGCTCGCCGGCACGGAGATCGGCCGTCCAATCGACGACCGAGAGCGCTAACGTCGATCGTTTCGCTTGGTTGGACGCATCCCGAAAACGACTCTGGCGGCGCCGGAATCCGTGGCGCGAGTCGGGGCAGCGAGACGGGGCGAGCGAGACGGGGCCGGGCCGCCCAGGCGGCGGCCCCCTACTCCAGGTAGTCCTTGAGCTTGCGCGAGCGGGACGGGTGGCGGAGCTTGCGGAGCGCCTTCGCCTCGATCTGACGGATGCGCTCGCGGGTCACGTTGAACTCCTTGCCGACCTCCTCCAGCGTTCGAGCGCGACCGTCCTCCAGGCCAAACCGGAGCTGCAGGACGCGACGCTCGCGGCCGGTTAGCGAATCCAGGACCGCCTCCACCTGCTCCTTCAAGAGTTGATGGGACGCGGCCTCGGCCGGGGCGAGGGCCCCGCGGTCCTCGATAAAGTCGCCGAGATGCGAATCCTCCTCCTCGCCGATCGGCGTCTCGAGGGAGACCGGCTCCTGCGAGACCTTGATGATCTCGCGGACCTTCTCCGGCGTGACCTGGACCTCCTGGCCCTTCGACATTGCTTCGGCGATCTCCTCGACCGTCGGCTCGCGGCCCAGCTCTTGGAGCAGCTGTCGCGAGACGCGGATCAGGCGGTTGATCGTCTCGACCATATGGACCGGAATCCGGATCGTCCTGGCCTGGTCGGCGATCGCCCGGGTGATCGCCTGGCGGATCCACCACGTCGCGTACGTCGAGAACTTGAAGCCCTTCTCGTAGTCGAACTTCTCGACCGCGCGGATGAGGCCGATGTTCCCTTCCTGAATGAGATCGAGGAACGACATCCCCCGGCCGATGTACTTCTTCGCGATCGACACGACGAGCCGCAGGTTCGCCGACGTCAGCTGCTCCCGCGCATCGCGCCCGATCCGGACCAACTCGCCCTTGCGGTGGGCCAGCTTGGTGTTGAGAGGCACCTCTGGGTCGAACCCGAGCTGCTTCATGAACTCGGCGTCCTTGCCGGACGTGATCCAGCGCTCGAGCGCGGGGTAGGCAACCTCGTCGCGCGACCAGGTATGGATCGCCTGGAGGCCCACGTTATCGCGTGAATCGAGATCGCCGTTGTGGACGGCGAAGTAGGCCCAGTCGAGGAGCGCCAGGAATGTAGCCGGATCGCGCTTGTCGTTGTAGGTGTGGACCAGCTTTTTCGCCTCTCGGAGAAGGTCCTTCGTCCCCTCCGACTGAGCGTCCCTGCCGGCCCGAATGAGGTGGAAGTCGGGCGTCTGGACGAGGAGATCCTTGGCCGCCTTGTCCGAGACCGCGTCAGTCATGAGCTTGTGAGCCTCATCGCCGAACGGCAGGCGATGCTGCTGCTTGAGCGTCCGGGTCTTGCGCTCGGTGTCGTGCAGCGTCCACTCGTGGAGCGAGACCATCCCCTTCCACGGTGCCTCGACGAGCTGCTCGCCGAGCTCGATCGCCTTGGCCAGGACGACCTCTTCCTCGGCCGTCAGCAGGGCGACCTTGCCGATCTCCTTGAGGTACATCCGGACCGGGTCGTCGATCCCGATCATGTCGGCGGAGATCGCGTCGAGCTCCTCCGCCGTCGGCTCTTCGACCTCGGCCGGGTCCAGCTTTGCCGGCGCATCGGTCGGCAGCTTGTTGTCGACGGCCTCGCCGTTCTCGCCAACGACCTCGACCGCGACGTCGCCGCCTTCCGAATCGTCGCTTCCGCCGAGGACGAGGTCCTCGTCGTCGTCGTCGTCCTCGATCTTCGGCAGGACGACCTTCGCCGCCCTCAAGCCGCGAGTCGCGAGCTTCGCCTCCTCGACATCAGCGCGGGCCCGGCGGGGACGCGTCAGGACGGCTTCTACAAGTTGCTTGTCCAAGGGATCAGGCACGGGAACCTCCGGTTAAGGGCTGTCGCGCAGGAACGACGCTGGGCGCGTTGCCGTCTGCGGTCCGCGCTCACGCACGTTCACGTGCGCTCGCTTTCGGTCCTCGACGGCGCCTTCCCAGCCTCGCCCCCGTGCGACGAACGCAGTACGGGCTTCGACTCGATATCTCGGATTCATGCGCGGACCAACACGGTGGCCTGTTCGATCTGTCTGTCGACCGACCTCCGGGCTTCGTTGTTCTGCTGTTGAAGGGTGACGAGCCGGCCGACCAGCTCCCGATCGCCGCGCGATTCCGCGGCGAGGAGCTCGCCACCGACCCAGTCGGCGCGCTCGTCGAGCTTCGTCCGCTCGAGCTGGAGCAGACACCGATCAACGGCGTACACGATCCGCTCGGACGTCACGAGCGCGAGATCAGGCGACGGTTTCGCGAGGATCGCCTGGGCGGTCGCCCGGGTCTCATCGTCAAGCCCGGCGATCAGCGCGGACATCGAGAACGGCGGCCGAACCCCGTGATCATCCGGGGCGCGCTGCAGGACGATCGCCCGGAACAGCTCGCGGGCCGGCGTCGAAGGCAACTGGTCGGGGCCGATCTCGTCGGCCGCGCGAGCCTGCTGCTCCGGGGCGAGCAGCAGGAGACGGAGCAGCTCCTCTTCGACCGGCGTGATCGCGGCCAGGATCCGGTCGATCGGCAGAGCGTCGGCTGACGCGAGAACCGCGTCGGCGGTGATCCGGCCTTCGGCGGTCGAGCCGAGCGCGGGCCGACGGTGAAGGATCTCCAGGACCGACCGCTCCTCGACGCCCGACACGTTGTGAATCTTCTGGAGATATGCGTCGCGCATCACCGGGTTGGGGATTGCCCGGAGCGTCGGGGCGATCGCGTCGACGAAGCGGGCCTTGCCGCCCGGCGTCTTGAGGTCAACCTGACGGGCGTGGAAGTCAATCAGGTAGTCGACGATTGGCTGGGCGGTCCGGACTTCCTCGCGCCAGCGGTCGGGCGCCTCGCGGACGACCTCGTCGGGGTCCTTGCCGTCGGGCAGGCGGACGACGCGAACCTCGTCGAGCTCGACACCTTCACCCGATGCAGCCAGTTCCGGGATGATCCTCTCGAGGGAATTAACGCCGAACGTCCCGGCCTTCTCGCCGGCAGCGTCGACGTCGTAGGCCAGGGCGATCTTCTTGGCGTAGCGAGTGAGGAGGCCGATCTGGCCCGGGGTGAGTGCCGTCCCGAGCGAGGCGACGACATTGTCGAAGCCCGCCTGATGGGCCATGAGCGCGTCCGTATAGCCCTCAACGATGACCGCTTGGCTCGATTTGCGGATCGGGCCCTTCGCCTTGTCGATCAGGTAGAGCGTCCGGCTCTTGTCGAACAGCGGCGTCGCCGGGGAGTTGAGGTACTTCGGCCCATGATCGCTGCCATCCTCCGCGGCCGAGGCGAGGATTCGGCCACCCAGCCCGACCGGCGAGCCGTTCGCGTCGCGGATCGGAAAGATGACTCGCTCGCGGAAGCGGTCGTAGACCCCTCCCCTGCCCGACTGCCGCGGCTGGGCGAGCCCCACCTCGACGAGCTCGTCCGCGCGGACGTTGCGCTTCGCAGCGAGCTGGCGCGTCAGCGTGTCCCAGCCGCCCGGCGCGAAGCCGAGCTGGTATTTCGCGATCGTCTCGTCGGTGAAGCCGCGGCCGCGGAGGTACTCGAGCGCCGGGTCGCCGGTCTTCGAGCCGGTCAGGACCGCGTGGTAGAAGGCGATCGCACTCTCGAGGACGTCGCGGAGGCGCTTTTTGTGGGCGTCCTCTCGGGAGGTCCGCTCGTCGAGCTCGACGCCAGCCTTGGCCGCGAGAACCTTGAGCGCTTCGGGGAACGTCAGGCCGTCTCGCTTCATGACGAAGCTGAAGATGTCGCCGCCCTCGCCGCAGCCGAAACACTTCCAGGAGTCGCGGGCAGGCGTGACCGTGAACGACGGTGTCTTCTCGCCGTGGAAGGGGCAGAGACCCTTGTAGGTGGTGCCGGCCTTCTTCAGCGGGACCGACTCACCAACGACGTCGACGACGCTGAGCTTGTTCTTGACTTCGGCTGCAACGCCGACCGCCAAACCGACCTCCTGGCCCGTGGGTCCCGCCTCGACCACCCGGACATGGACAGGGGCTTGTCAAGTCTTGACAAGCCGTTCGTGCCTAGCTTACCACCCCTGTGTCAAGACTCCAGGGGGGTATTGACAAGCCTATCCGCGCTCGCCGTGGAGCGCCCGACGAGCACGAGGGCGAATGCGCACGCGAGGGCGAGGACGACATTGCCGAGCATCGCCACTGTCAGCCCGACCGTGACCGACATGAAGCCCATGATCGATGGATAGACGATCGAGCCGATGACGCCGGTCCCGCCGAGGAACCCGCTGACAGCCGTCGAGCGGTCGCGGTAGCGCTCGCCGCCGAGCGCAATGATCATCGGGAAGATCGGTCCGGAGGCGACGCCGGCGGCGGCGAACAGGCCGATGGAGACGGGCAACGAGGGGACGAGGATCGCGCCGAATAGGGTCACGGCGAGGCCAAGCGCGCAGGCGAGCGTGAAACGACGATGGTCAAAGCGGTCGGCGAGCAGCGACGAGACGAGGCGTCCGACGGCAATGCCAACCCAGTAGAGGGTCAGGGCGAGGGTCGCGACACTCAGCGGCACAGGCAGGTAGCGGACCAGCCAGTTCGAGACGCCCACCTCGGAGGCGACGTAGCACGCGATTGCAAACGCCATCAGCAACAGGGGCGCCGCCAAGCGAGGCGCGCCGCCAGTCGATGCCATCGCATCGGGCCGCCGGGGATGCGGTCGCTCGCGCCGACCGCCCGGCATCCTCACGATCGCGAACAGGACCGACACGGGCACGGCTGCGAGCCCCGTCGCGATGAGGATCGACCGCCATTCGACTCCGTTCTCGACGAGCAGCCCCGATGTTAACGGCGCGGTCAGGGCGCCTAGGCTGAAAAACAGGTGGAGGAGATTCAGCGCCCGACCCCGACTGGACGGGAAGAGGTCGAGAAAGAGCCCATTGCCGCCGCCGTCGATCATGCCCGCTCCGAGCCCGCCCGGCAGCGCGGCGACAAGGAAGATCGCCCAACTTGGCGCCAATCCGAGGCCGATCAGCCCAACAGCAATGAGGGCGGCCGCGAGCGTCAGGACCGAGCGACGGCCGAGCCGTTCCGTGACGAGGCCGCCGCCGAACGCTCCGGCTGCCCAGGCGCCCGAAAAGAGAAAGTAGAACAAGCCGATCCCCGCGTCGGACTGGTCGAACGCCTCTTTGACCGACCGGATGAGCGACGGCACGAGCAGTCCGCTCCAGCCGATGAGCAGGAAGGCGATCGCGCCGACAACTCCTGCGGCCGGAGGTCTCTGCATGGGCCAATCATCGCCCGCGGACGGGCGGCCCGGGCGGCCACCGCGCCTGTGTAGAGTGAGCGGCATGGCAGCGGTTGTCGGGTATATCGTCGCGGCGACGATCGCGGTCGCGGCCGCCCTCCTCGTCGCCGGTCCCCACCACGTCGTCAAGCGCGATCCAACGTTCGAGATCGGCGATGTCGCCACACGCCAGGTGGGCATCATGAGCGCCCTTGCGGGCTTTGCCGTAACCGCGCTCGTCTTCCTGGTGACCCAATCGCGCAACGTGCCTGATCCCGCGAGTACCTCGTTCACGACGGTCCTGGCGATGATCGTCGTTGCCTACATGGGCTACTTCTCGTCGAGCCTCCTCTTTGCCAACGTCTCTCATCGCGCCGAGGACTCGGTCTTCGACCTGGCCGCGGCCCAGTACGCGGGCGCGTCGATCAGCCTCTTCTCGGTATTCCTCGGGTGGTTCGCTCTCCGACCGCTGTTCGAGACCTTCGGCCTGACGAGGATCGCGGAGCTCGTTGGCTGGCTGCTGATCGGCGCACTCGTCGTCGGCTACGGCCTCCTGGCCAGCGCACTCCATCGGAGCGGCTACGTCACGGGCCGGTTGACTGTGCTCCTGCCGGCGTTCGCGGTTGCTGCGACCCTGGCCTATGGGATTCTGGTTGCCACACTCGCCCCATCGGCCCGATCGACGGAGGCGACGCTCTACCTGACAATCGTCGCCTTCGCGGCCGGGGTGCCTGCGTACGCGACCATGACCCTCCTCCCGATCGCCGCCACGCGGCCGCGCCTCGCCCCGATCCTCGCGGACCGCTGGCACCTCGCGGTCGTCGCCTACGCGGAGGGGGCGATGGTCCTCATCGGATTCCTATTGCTCGCGGTGTTGGGACTGGCCTGACCGACCTACGGTTCGACGATGGTGACGTTGTAGAGGATGTCGCTGTCCGGGGCGATGGCAAGGATCGTCGCCGAATAGCTGCTGTTCGGCTCGGGCTCGACCGCCATGGCGTACGCGATGCCATTGGCCCCAACCACGACCGACCAGAACTCCGATCCCGGGCGCGTGAGGGTTACTGGCCAACCGTCAATCACGCGGCCATCCCGCCCGATCGCGACGACGCTTCCGCCGCCAGCGGCGCTCGGCGGCGCAGTGACGACGTGCAGGATGTTGCCGGGGCCGATCGCGGGGGCCACCTGGAACCCTCCGCAACCCGTGTCGCCGGGCGGGCAGAAACCCGTCTCCTGGAGCCCGCGGTTGGAGTGGTACGGCCAACCGGCAACACGTTGGCCGCTCGGGTCGAGCGCAAGGACGTCGGTCATCTCGTCGGCCGAGCTCACAATGAATGCCGTTCCGTCCTGGGCGACGATCGGCGCCCCCGGGTAGCCGGGTCCCGCGCCCGTCCAGAGACTCGACGAGACGATGGCCTGGTCGTTCGATCCCGAAGGTAGCGTCCGCCCGTCGCGGTCCAGGACGATCGTCCGCGCCGGCTCCGCACTCGGGGAGCCGACGACCGCATACACCCGTCCGTTGCCATCGAACGCGAGCTCGGACACGTTGCCGTCGATAGTGATCGGCCAGCCGGCCCGCAGGCCGTCGGGGCCAAAGGCCTCGATATCGGTCTTGACCGACGTGTCCCAGTCGCGGTGGGTCGTCCCGTAGCCGATCCCGTCGGGCCCGATGGCCCACGAGTGCTCGCAGCATTCGAACGGCACTTCTGGCCCGATCACAGCCAAGCCCTTCGCATCTACGATCGCAAGTAGCACGCTCTCGGGCGTGTCGGTCTCGGAGACGTCGCCGACGTACGGCTTCACGAGGAGCGTGAGGTCATCCTGGACCATCCGCCCGATCACGACGTCGTCGATCTCGATCGGCCAGCCAGGCAGAGATTGGCCGTTCGAATCGAACGCGTGCACCCGCGTGGTCATGCCGCCCAAGCCCTCCTCGGACGCGGGTCGGTGACAGATGAGGCGCACCGAACCGCTCGCGACGGGGAGGAGCTGGTCGCACGACTCCGAACCGGGCAGGAAGACCGGCCAGCCCGGACGCCGGCGCACCCGTCGCGTCGAGGCGCCCCAACACCGTGCCATCGGTGGCCGGGATCGAGACGTAGAGATCTCCGGCAGCGCCGGGGACCATCCGGATCAACGTCCCGAGGTCTTGCCCGTTGCCGCGCACCTGGATGGAACCGACAGTCGGCGATCCGGCCGGGCGCCGGGTAGCGGCGGGCGCTTGCGACGTCGCCCCACCAGCCACCGACGGCTGGGGGCTCGCCTCGGCCGAGGGCAACGGGCTGGACGGATTGCTTGGGCTCGGCGAGACGACAGCGACGATCGGGTTGTCCAACCGGCGGAGGATCTCCATGCCGGCGACGAGGAGACCGGTGCCCAGGACCGCGAGCAACGCGGCGATGGCAAGCAGGCGAACCGGCGGTCCGCTCTTCCGAGGCCGGAGGGCGGCGGCGAGGATCGCCACCGATCGCCCGGACTCCAGCCGCGGCCCCGGCCCGTAGGCGATGGTGGCCGCGTCGTCGCGGTACGCCGCGATGGTTCGCCGGCAGGAGTCACACCCGGCGAGATGGCGATCGAGCTCCGCCCGCTCCTCCGGCTCGAGCTCGAAATCGATCGCGGCAGCCGCAAGCTCGAGGAAGTCCTCGTGAGTGGTCATCGAGCCTCCTCCGCGAAGAGTTCGCGCCTCACGCGCACTCGAGCTCGCGCGCGACACAGGAGCGTTCGCGTCGCTGCGGCGGATCGACCGATCGTCTCCGCGATCTCCTCGCCTGCAAACCCCTCGCCTGACAGCAGCAGCGCGAGCCGCGCGTCGGCGCTGAGTCCGGCGAGGACCCGCTCCATCTCGGCCGCGCCCTCCCGGCTAACCACGCCCGCTTCGGGTGATGGCGCGGTCATTGCGTCGCGTTCGCTGCGCCCGTAGCGGCCGAACCAGCGGAGGGCCGTGGTCTGCCGTCGGCCGCGGCTGATGACGAGGTTCGATGCCACGCGATAGAGCCAGGCGCGAACCTGGAGTGGGGCGCGACCCTCACGGGCCTCTCTCGTCAGCCGCAGGTACGTGTCCTGGAGCAGGTCCTCCGCGACGGACGTGTCGCGAGTCGCGCGCGCGAGGAAGGCAAACACCTCCGCGTGATGCGCCTCGTAGGCGGACACCACAAAGGCCTCCGCGCCAGCGCCGCCGCGCGCGCGGACAGGGGACGCATCGACATCGTGGATCGCAGTCGGAGGAGGCTCCACGTCGGAGGAAACGTTCGACGAACCCGAATGTTTCATCGCGCCGCCGAGTGTGATCCGCGGGCAAGGAGGGATGCCATCCGGCCGATCGTCCGTGACGCTCGTCTCATTGCTGTCTTGGACCCACCCCCGCGAATCAAGCGGCGCCTACTCGGCAAACGGGGCCGCCGCGACCCGCTGGGGCAGCCCGTACTCGGTCATGTACGTCGCGGCCATGCAGTCGGGCTTGCGGGCAGCCTCTGCGGCGATCAGCGAGGTGAACTTGCGCTTGAAGTCGAGCCGGGGAAATCGCTCGAGGACAGCAACCCGGAACCCGGCCTCGAGCTCCTCGTATCGCCGCCCTGAGACGTCGCACGACACGCCGGCGTCGAGAAGGAAGGCGACGGGCCCCTCATCGGGCGAGACGGCGGGTTGCATGTGGAGGACGATCGCTCGCTTGACGGTCTTGATCGTTAGGTCGGGTGCGTCGTGCCGCCGGAGGAACGCTGCGGCGGCCTCCGCGCCGTCCACCTCGAAGCAGGCCGAGGCGCGGGCGGCCTCGGTCAGGCCGATGTCATGAAGCACGCTCGCGACCCACAGCGTTCCGGCGTCGAACGCGATCGAATCGCGCCGGCCGAACCACGCGCCCCAGGCGAAGGCGCGGAACGAGTGGTTGGCGAGGAAACCGGGCGATGTGCTCAGGTTGAGGGTCGCAGCCGCCGTCGCCACGCTGTCGCGCGGGAGGCCGATCGGCGGAATCGGCTCGAGCAGCCCCTTGAGAGCGTCAGTCGTGGTCATCGATCCGGCCTCCGCGGGCCGCTCCTGAGAGCCAGCCCGCGCTGCGCAAGGCCAGGACCGCAATCACGGCAAGGGCCGCCAGGGTGGCCACAAGGATCTGCGTCCCGGGTTCTGCCGCCGTGGCGGGGTTGTCCGGAGCGGTTGGCCGGGCCGGTCCCTGGCTGACCGCCGCCACGGCCATGGGCGCCGGTGACGGGCTCGGCATCGACGTGAGGGCCGGGCTCGGGCTGGGAGACGGGGTCGGAGTCGCGCTGGGGCTCGGGGCGAGCGTCGGCGACTGCGTCGGGACTGGTGTCGCGAGCGCAGCGCGAGGCGTCGGGGACGGGGCGGAAACGGCCTTCGCCGGGATCGGCTGGATCGAGACGTAGAGCCCGTCCCAGATCATCGGCTTCGGATCGTAGTGCCAGGCCGTGAAGAAACTCCGGAACTGGGCCGTCGTCAGCTTCGTGTTCGGTCGCATGTCGTAGCCGTTCTTGCTCTGGAGGCCGTAGAGCGGCCCGACCACGCGGACGCTCGTCACCTTGAACGAGCTCGTCCGGAGCGGGTCGGCGGTGGCGGTGAACCCGGTCAGCACCCAGCCGTGTCCGCCGTGCGCAACCGCGACCGCAACCGGCAGGTTCGTCCGGCGCAGGTTGGTGACGGCCGAGGTGAGCGCCAGGTCGAACGACTTGCTGGCCACGAGCCGGTAGCGGTCATCGACGAAGTGTCGGAGGCCCGCAGTCCAACCCTGAGGATCGACGCCGGCCGACTCCGGCAGCGCGTACTTGTTGTGGTCGCGCATCCAGCCGAAGTAGCGCCGCTGGCCGCTTGTCGTGTGGTCGCGGGCACCCTCGACGATGTTGCGGATGATCTGGACGTCGGCCGCCGTGCACCAGAGCCACGACTTCTGCGTGGTGAACGTCCCCTCGCGATAGAGGCTGACGCCACCGTCCCAGGCCGGCAGCTTCGGATCGGCGGCGGCGGCCTGCGAGGTGCCCGGACCGGCCATCCAGCCTGTCCCCAGGCTGAGCGCGACGATGAACGCGAGGAGCGGCCCCGGAAGCCGATGCGGGCGGGCCATGCGGTCATCCTGCCCGGATTTGCCGGATCGCGCATCCCGGAGGCTCGAATGAGCTTGGCCCTAACCTCGCCCAGCCGGCTCAACCGCGCTCGCGACGGATCGGCAGCTTCCGGGCCTTGATGGTCGCCCCATCGCGAGGATCCCGCGGCCAACGCTCACGGCTGGAGGCCGATGCTCACAGCCGAAGCCCGACGCTCTCGAGCTCTGCCTGCGCGAGACGCTTGTATCGACCTCGAATGAAGTCGCCCATCGGATCCGGCGTGTGCTCCAGGAGCTCGCCATACGTGAGTCGATGGAGGGCTCGCGACGCGAGGAGGCGTTCGACCGCTGCGTCGGGCACGTCCTGGCGAGCGACCCTGATCGCGCGGTGCGCCCTCCGCAGCTCGAAGAGGCGACGAGCCCGCCAGGGCAGATAGCGGGTCAGCCAGGGAACGAGGGTCACGCCGAGGACGAGCAGGCCGAGTAGCGCCGCAATGATGAGCAACAGCTGCTCCAGTTCGCGACCGACGAACACGAACGGCTCGCCCGCCACCCCGAACGCTGAGCGGGTGAGGTCTTGGACCGTCTCGCCGACGAGCGGCAGTCCTCGCAGCGCGTCTCCCACCGAGAATCCGGCCGCCTGGATGTTCGAACCGCCTTGCCCGATCGCCCGACCGACCTCGGCGAATCCCGAAAGCGTCGAGTAGAGCCGGTAGGCGAAGACCGCCCAGAAGCTGACCCAGATCCAGGTCGCCACATCGGCCAGCACCTCGCGCGCGCGAGCGGAGGGGACCTCGCTCCAGAACTTCATCGCGCCACGCCTCCAGCACACTTCGGACGGTCCATTACCGCGGGACTCTATGGAAGTGTGGGATGCGGTCGCCCTTGGGCGCAATTCGGGGCGTAATGAAGCCCCTCGCCTTCCGGTTGGTCATGTTCCGGGGCGAGGGGCTTGCAGAACCGATGGAGACACCAACTCCCCGAGAGGGAAGGGGCACTGGGTCGACCCACTGAGCCCTGCAGGGCGGATGATCACGCCGTGCGCCGTGGAGCCGTGAGGATGAAATTGCGCAATTGACCCAGGCACGCCAAGAAGGGGTCACTTCCTGGTTGCCACACATTCCCGACAAGTAAAGTGACGAACGACCCGGGGGAGGCCGGATCGTTCGTCAACGGTCAGTGGCGAGGGTCGGTGCGACCGGCCAGGGCGGTCCCAGAGTCGCCCGGCGGGCGGCCACGCGAGAAGGAGTTCTCGTGGCCCCAGCCCTCGTCCGGGCGAAAGTACGTCACCGTGCAGGCGTGTGCGAGGATGGAAACACGCACGTCCCTGTGACAGTGCCCAACACAGCAGCAGACGCCGTGGTTCTAGAATGAGCGCCGTGCCCACGAAGGCGGCGGACGCACAACTAGTTGTGATCGGGTCCTCGGCGGGAGGCATCGAGGCCCTGTCCCGCGTCGTCGCCAGCCTGCCGGCGGACTTCCCGGCGCCGATCGTCATCGCCCAGCACCTCGATCCCCGCCGTCCCAGTCATCTGGGCGAAATCCTCTCCCGTCACGCCACCCTGCCGATCACGGTCGTCGAGGACACGGCGTCGCTCGAGGACAGGCGTGATCTTTGTCGTCCCGTCCAATCGGCTCGTCGAGATCGTCCGGGGGAAGCTGAAGCTGCGCCCGGCGAGGCCCGGACGGATCGCCCCCTCGGTCGACTTGCTCCTGGAGACGGCGGCGTCAGCGTTCGGTCCCGGCTTGACGGCGGTGATCCTGACCGGTAGCGGCAGCGACGGCTCCGCTGGCGCCTGGCATGTCAAGCAGGCCGGCGGGTCCGTTGTCATCGAGAATCCGGCGACCGCCATGTTCCCATCGATGCCACGCTCGATCTCCCCGTCGCTCGTGGACGCGACCGCCGATCTCGACTCGATCGGGTCGGTCCTGCGAGATCTACTCGCGACGGACGGCGTGCCGGTCAACGGTCGCGATGGCAAGGACTTCTCGGCATTGCTCGCGCGCGTCCGCGAGCGCAGCGGAATTGACTTCAGCACCTACCGGAACGCCACGATCAACCGCCGCCTCCGGGGCCGAATGGTCGCAACCCGCCAGCCGACGCTCGCCGCGTACGCTGAGCACCTCGATCACGACCCTGAGGAATACGCACGGCTCATCAGTAGCCTGCTCATCAAGGTGACCGAGTTCTTTCGGGATCCGAAGGTCTTCCAGTACCTCCGCGACAAGATCCTGCCCGAGCTGATCAGCGAGGCGCGGCGGCACGGACGTGAGCTCCGCGTCTGGTCGGCCGGTTGCTCGACCGGCGAGGAGGCCTATTCGCTGGCCATGACCATCGCGGAGGCGATGGGTGACGATCCGAATCCGCTGGAGGTGCGGGTGTTCGCGACCGACATCGACAGCGCGGCCATCGCCTTCGCCCGCCGAGGCCTGTACCCGCCGGCAGCATTGCAGAAGGTGCCGCCTCCAATACGGAAGCGCTTCTTCCAGAAGTCCGATGGAGGCTACGAGATCGCCAAGACCCTGCGGTCGCTGATGATCTTCGGCGAGCACGACCTGGGCGCCCGCGCCCCGTTCCCCCGGATCGATCTCGTCCTCTGCCGCAACGTGCTCATCTACTTCACGCCGCCGATGCAACAGGCCGCGCTGGAGACCTTCGGGTTTTCCCTCCGTGCCGAGGGGCGCCTGGTCCTCGGCCCATCGGAGACGGTGGCCGCTCTACCCGCGCCCTTCACCGAGGAACAGCCTCGCCTCCGCGTCTATCGCCGCGTCCCCGGCCGGGCGGTGGCCCCGCTCTCGCCACCGAAGTCGCTCCGGATCCCACGCGATCCTGACCTCTCACTCGACACTGCGATCCGATCGACGCGCCGGGATGTCCGGATGGCCGTGGACTCGACCGAGGCCGCCGAGGCCCTGCTTCTCACCCTCGGCATGGGGCTCGTGGTCGTGGATAGGCGCTACTACATCGCCAGGATCAACGCCGACGGCCAGGCGGATGCTGGGTATTCATGGCACTGCGTTTGGCCAAGACTTCATTCACCTCGCGGAATCCCTTCCATCCACGGATGTCCGGGCAGCCATCGATGCCGCGCTGAACGGCAAGATCACCAGCGCGGTTTACCAGGTCGAGGCGGCCGACATCACACCAGACGCGGCTCGTCACATAGAGGCTGTCGTTCGACCGAACCTCAGCCAGGCCGGCGCTATCGAGGGGGCGGTCATCGAACTGACCGACGTTAGCGAGGCTCAACGCGACCGCCTGACCTACACCCGGGCACAGCATCGTCTCGAACGAGCCGCCTCGGTCAATCGGCGCCTCCTCCGAGCGAACGAGGAGCTCACCAATCATGTCGCCCAGCTCGCGACGGCCAACCAGGTCATGCTCCAGGCGAGTGAAGAGGCTCAGTCCGGACGCGAAGAGGTCGAGACACTCAACGAGGAGTTCCAGGCAACCAACGAGGAGCTCGAGACGCTGAACGAGGAGCTGACGGCCAGCGTCGAGGAGCTTCGCATTGCCAATGAGGACCTCGCCGCTCGAACCGAAGAGCTGCGGCTCAAGACGGTGGCGCTCGAGGACCAGAAGCGCCACAGCGAGGAGGATCACGACCGGCTCCAATCGGTGCTCGCGAGCCTTGGTGACGCGGTTGTCGCCGTCGACCATGCTGGGCTAACTGTCGCCACCAATCCGGCGTACGACCGGCTGTTCGGTGGCCCGGACGCGGAGATTCGACCGGAGGACCTGGCCGGGCTGCCGTTGCCCCGCGCCGACTGGCCCCAGCAACGGGCGGCCCGAGGAGAGCGGTTCCGGATGGAGTTCGCCGTGAGCGAACCGGATGGCGCACGACGGTGGTTCGAGGCCGTGACCGAGCCGCTCACGGTCGAGGACCGGACGTGGGGTGGCGTCGTGGCGATCCGGGATGTCTCCGAGCGCACGATGCGCGTGAGCCTCGAGCGGTTGATGGCCGCCGCCGGCCACGAGCTCAAGACACCGACGGCCGCCATCCATAACTATCTCCAGCTCGTCGATCGGAACCTCACCGACGGCGATGAGGAGGAGGCCGCGACGTATGCGGCGCGCGCCCTTGTTCAGACGAGGCGGTTGGCGACGCTCATCGAGCGGCTCCTCGACGTCAGCCGAATCCAGACCGGCCAGCTCGAGCTTCGGCTTGACCGGATCGACGTGTCAGCGGTCGTCCGGACCGCGGTCGAGGTCGTCCAGGTGCTGCCCAAGGCCCCGACCATCCAGCTCAAGGCGCCGCCCAGGGGCGTCTTCGTTCGGGCGGACCCCGGTCGGCTCGAGCAGGTGTTCCTGAATCTCCTCGCGAACGCGATCGAGCATGCGCCCGCCTCGAAGACCATCGAGGTCGAGGTCAGGCGCTCAGGCCGACGTGCCGAGATCGAGATTCGCGACCACGGGCCCGGCATCGCGAGCGAGGATCTGCGGACGATGTTCGAGGCCTACACGCGGCTCGGGAAGCCGCATCGTGGGTCCGGCCTGGGACTCGGTCTGTACGTTGCGCGCGAGATCGTGACTGCCCACGGTGGGGATATCGAAGCAACCTCAGTCGTCGGAACCGGCACGGTGCTGACGGTCCAGCTCCCGCTCGCCGGCCGAGCGTCGGGTTAGACTGGGCTGACCTGCGGGGGCGAGGATGATCAGACTGGCCATTGTCGAGGATCACCCGGCCATCGCCGACGGGCTCGCTGCGCTGATCCAGAAGTCGGCCGGCGTGACTGTCGTGGGCACCGCGCGGGACGTCGCGACCGCGACTTCGCTGATCCAGCGCGCGGCACCGGACGTCGTCCTGTGCGATGTCAAGCTGTCGGATGCCGGCGACGGGTTCGAGGTCGTCCGGCGTCACACGCCCGGGCCCGCCTTCATCATCCTGAGCTCCTACTGGTATCCCAGCTATCACGTCAGGGCCGTCGAGCTCGGCGCGAAGGGCTACCTGAGCAAGATGGCCACGGTCGACCAGATCGTGCGCGCGGTCGAGACGGTGGCCGCCGGCGGCAGCGCGTTCCCGGTCGCTGCCCGGCAGGCTGCCAGCGATGCCCTCCGTGTCCCGACACCACGCGAGCTGGAAATCCTGGCCCTGGTCGCGGAAGGCCTCGCGAACGCCGACATCGCGGACCGGCTCGCCCTCCGGGTCAAGACCGTCGAGAGCCAGTTGCGGCGGCTGTTCGATCGATATGACGTCGCGAGCCGCACCGCCCTCGTCCGGCTGGCGGCCCGCCAGGGCTGGATCGAGGAGGACCGCTAGCCGCGGGCGGCTAGGTTCGTCGGTGTGGCACGGCTCCGCTTTCCCATCCGGATCGGTACCCGATCGCGCGGCTTCATCCGACTCTGGACGGCCCGGCCCGAGTCGGCGTACGTCGAGCTCAACGACGAGTTCGATGTCCACTTCGGCCGGTTCCGGCTGCGAACGCCAATCGCCAACATCGCCTCGTGGCGGATCGAAGGGCCGTTCCGCTGGATCACCGCGATCGGCGTGCGGCGGAGCGTTCGACACGCCGACGTGAGTTTCGCGGGCAGCCCCCACGGCGGCGTGCGGCTCGACTTCAAGGACCGCGTGCCGTGGGGATTCCTGCGCGTCCCGGCCATCTACGTCGGCGTCGACGACCTCGAGGGTCTGGCCGCCGAACTGGCCCGGCGTGGGATCGCCGGGACCGACGCGCGGGCGCGCGTCGTCCGGTAGCGGCGATACACGCGCAGCTCGTGCACCTCTACGGGCTCGTCGGACCCGCGGAGGTCGACAGCTCACCGGCCCGGAACGTGGCGATGAGCCGCGTGTAGTCGACCAGCCCTCGCTCGTAGCCGACGGCCCACAGGCCCGCACCCGCCAGCCCGCGTGCGTCCGCCAGGGCAAGCTTCGGGGTCAGGCTCACGGGCGAGTCGAAATAGATCGCACGCCAGCCGTCCCCATCGGGCACGGCCAGGTGCTCGACCATCTCCAGCGGGTCGAGGACGGACACGAGGGTCCGATCGCGCAGGGTCCCGAGGTTGTCAGCGGGAACCCACACAGACCCGCGACCGCTGCTCGCGGCTCCCAGTTCCGGTCCAACGACCGGCCAGCTCATTCCATAGAGCGGGAGGCCGAGGATCGTCCGTTCAGCCGGGACCCCGGCATCCCGGTAGAGATCGAGCGACCACGCGAGGTCTTTCTCGCTGCCGTCACGCCGATCGAGGGGGGCCGAGGCACCTGGCTCGGAGCCGGACCAGTGGTAGTCGTAGCCCATCATGAAGATCCGATCGGCGCCGGCCGTCGCAGCGGCGACCGCCATCGACATTCCGGTAACGTTGGCCTGCGTTGCCACCGAGACCTGGGCGTCGCCGTCGACGGCACGAATCGCGGACCTCAGGCGTCCGACGAACTCGCCGTACGCCTGGACATGCTCCGCGGCCAGCAGCTCGACGTCGACGTTGATCCCGTCGACGCCCAGATCGGCGGCGAGGGCGACCAGCTCTGCGATCGTCCGATCCTGGGCCTCGGGCGCGGTGAAGAAGGCGGCGTTCTTGCCTTGGCCGAACGACGTGTAGACGAGCTCGACGCGGACGCCCCGTTCGTGCGCACCGGCGATAAGGTCGCGGCCGATCGGGCCGTCGATCTTCTTAAATCCGCGCTCCGCCGCCGCGAGCGTCCCATTCTTCCTGTGGGTGACCGAGAACAGTGCAAGGGTCGTGAGGTCCGTCCGTTCCAGATGATCGGCAATCCCGGTGTCCATCTCCCAGTACGGCACGAACCCGTACACCTCGTGACCCGGGATCGGGATCGGGATCGCGGTCCGCTCGGGCGGGGTTGCCGTGCCGATGCCTGGCGCAACGCCGCTCAGATCGGATCCGTCGGCGGCCGGACGCGACACCACGAAGATGAATGCCGAGGTGACGGCGAGCGCGGCTAGAAGCGCCGCGACGAGCGGCCGTCGGGTCATGCAACAAGCGTGGGTCGCGATCGCCACGCGGTCAAGCGGGCAGGTCGGGAGCTCGCGCTCACCCTCGAATCGCCCACGAAACCACGGGAATCGCCGCAGGAGGGACTACACTGCAGTTGGCTGAGCACACCGCCCGGCCGCCGACCGAAGCGAGGATCGATGACAAAGCACTCAAAGCTGGAGCGCGAACGGCGCGCTCGGGAGTCCGAACGAGTCAAGGAAATCGAAGACGCGTGGATGAAGAGCCTGCCGGCAGCGACCGCCGAGGCGTTCGCGAGATCGGTCAAGGCCGCCCGGGAGCGCCCGCCGCGCGAACGACCGGCCGATATGGCGAAGGGCACGCTGCCACGTCCGCCGCGCCCGGGCCACGAGCCGCGACCACCGAAGGACACAGGACGTCCCGAGCGGGGCCGCTAGCGACCGTCACCCGGCCATCCACTGCTGAAGCGAGGAACCACCGATACCGTGCGAAAGCGCAAGGTCACCTATCCCACGCCGCGCAACAAGAAGGCGCCACCGCCCACTGACACCCCGGAGCCCATCTACGTACGACCGACAGTCGTAGCGATCGACATGAGGGCCGCCGCCGGCCGAGATCTCGCGATCGGCGATCGCGTCCGGATCATCGGTTCAGGCCTATACAACGGCGAAACCGCTGTCGTCGAGTCGCTCCCGGGCGGGGTCATCCCCTCGGCGCTCGTGCGGACCGAGGCCGGCCGAACCCGGCGCGTGCGGACGGTCGATCTGGAGCGAGTCGCCGCCGAGGCCTGACTATCGGCCGCCCCGATTGAGGGTATCAATCGGCTTGGATCGGGCGGGTCCACCCGCTACGCTCGGCCAGATGATTCGCCTCGCGCTCGTCGACGATCACCCAGCGATCCTTGCCGCGCTCGTCGAGGCCGCCACCTCGCGGCCCGGGATCGAGATCGCCGGTAGCGCGACAGACGTCGAGGCAGCGATCGACATGGTCCGGCGGACCTCGCCGGATGTCGTCGTGTGCGACGTCTGGATCGGCGGCCGGGCGGGCGGCCTGGACGTCGTGAAGCAGTTCGGTGGCGGCCGGGGACCCCGCGTGCTGATGTTGAGCGGATTCGAGCAGCCAAGCTTCCTGCGTGCGGCATTCGAGGCTGGCGCCGCCGGCTACCTCGCGAAGACGAGCGATGTGGGCGACATCCTCGACGCCGTCGAGGCCGTCGCGCGGGGCGACACGAGGTTCCCAGCCGTCACGCTGAACGCGCTGCGGGACGCGCCGCGCCAGCCAAGCGTCCGCGAGCTCGAGGCGCTCCGGCTCCTCGCCCGCGGTGCGACGAACGACGAGATCGCGGTCGGGCTGGGCATCAGCATCAAAACGGTCGAGAGCCATCTCCGGCGGTTGTTCGGGCGGTACGGTGTCCTGAGCCGAACCGAACTGGCGATGCTCGCCATGCGCGAAGGCTGGCTGGGTCGCGAGCCGTGAATCAGGGGCCTTCGGCCGCCGCCGTGACGGTCGTCCCCGAGGAACGGACCGTGGACAGCTCCGCGACCGCCCGACGACGGCTGCCGATTCGATTCGTCGCCGCCGCGATCGGGGCCGGGGCCGTCGTCGCGCTGGCGATTGCACTCGTGGTGCTCCGCCCGCCCAGCCGGCCATTGGACCTCGTACCGCCGCTCGTCGCAACTGGAGCACTGTGTCTCGGGCTACTCGTCCGGCACCGTGTCCCAGGCCTCGCTTGGGCCTCCCTTGTCTTCGCGTCGCTCGTTGCGGCAGGCATTCCGATCGCCCTGTCCCGTGGCGTCGATCCGGGCGCGGTCGGTCTGAACGCCTGGCTCGTCATGGCCGGCAGATCGATCGCCGCTGCGATCGTGACCATGGGGATCGCCGCGCTGTACGCGACGCGTCCTGAGCGTCCTGCCGGGCGGCAGGTCACGACGATCGCCACGCTGCTGGTCGCTTGGCTAACGGCCGGCTGCCTCGTCATCGTCCTCCTCGTAATCGCCGGGACGCCGGCTGACCCTGAGCTGACGTGGGTCGACATCGCGACCCGGCCAACCGCGCTGTTCGTCGATGTCGTGCTCCTGCTTGCGGCGTTCGGGGTCGCCGGCGACGTCCGTGCGGCTTCGGCCCGCGCCGCAGCGAACGGCCGCCCTACCACACCATTGACGGAACGCGTCAGGGCAACGCTCCGGGAGCTCGTGCCCGGCGAAGCAGATGCCGGCGCGGCCGCGATCGACGCGGAGCGCGTCCGCCTCGCCGGCGATCTGCATGCGGTCGTGCTGCCGTCGCTGCGCCGGGCAATCGCCGACGTCGAAGGGGGTGGACCGGTCGAGGCCCTCGCCGATCGCCTCCGGGCCGTCGATCTGGAGCTGGAGCGGCTGATGGCCGACCGGTGGCCGGTTGTCCTCGAGACGTTCGGGCTCGTCGAGGCCCTCGAGGACCTTGCCGAGCGCACCGAAGGGGATGCCGGCGTCCGGATCACACTCGACGTCGGGGCCGCGGCGGGTCGACCGCGCCCGGACATTGAGCGAACAGCCTGGCGAATCGCGCAGGTAGCCCTCGACAATGCAGTGCGCCATGCCTCCGCGGCGGAGATCACCATCTTCGTGTCGACATCGGTTGAGCGGGTCAGCCTCGAGATCCGCGATGACGGTCGAGGAATCGACGAGTCCGCCGCCGCGGACGCACTACGCGCCGGGGCCCGAGGGCTCGCGGACCTGTCGCGGCGAGCAATGGCGGTCGGCGGAAGCATCTCGATCGAACACGGCAGCCCCGCGGGGACGGTCGTCCGGTTCGACTGGCCGGCGGTACCGTAGCCGACCGTCGGTAGCCGCCCGTCGGCAGCCGCCCGTCCACCCTCCGCGGCATCGCCCGAATCCCAGCACGAGGGTCGTCATCGAACGGCCGCTCGATGGTTCCACCGATTGGCGGCGACGTGTCCTCGCTCCACGATCCGAGCGAGGTCCGCCGACCAGCGGCGGGCAACGACCGACTGGAGAACCAGATGCTGCGACTTCATCGACTTCGTGCCTTGTGGGGCCACATGGCAGGCCCCGATCGGGGCCAGGGCCTCGCCGAGTACGCCCTCATCCTCGCCCTCATCGCGATCATCGCGATCGTGGCCCTCATCTTCCTGGGCGGGCAGGTCTCGAAGATTCTGAGCGACGTCGGCCACTCGATCTGACGGGACTCACCGGGCGCATCGCCGTTTGGCGGGGCGCCCGGATATTGGGTGATCGTCACACCGTAGCGACGCGAAGAGCCCGGCGTGCGCGATGCACACCGGGCTCATCGTCGGATCGCCTGGCGGTCTCCGCCAGGAGGGCCAGCTGGGGCTAGCCTGAGTAGAAGTCAGTTACGAGGCGGACGCGCGAGCCGTATTTCCACACGCCGATGCCGATCCACTTGAGCTTCCCGTTCTTCATGTTCCGCCAGTGGCCGCCGTTCGAGGACTTCTCCGCCTGGAAGTACAGGTGGGAGGCGAGGATCGCGGTCTTGGCGTACGTGTAGCCGCTGCGGCACCCGATGTTCTCGGCCCAGCTGTAGCCGTTGTAGCCCGCGCGGCGAAGTCGGTCGCCGGGGTTCCCGTTGAGGAAGTGGCTGCACTGGTTGGTGACCGCGAGGTAGCGCGCGTACGGTCGGGCGACGAGGTCCGACATGCCGGCGCTGTAGCGGAGGGGCGACACGTAGGCGCTGTAGCGACCGCTGCCATAGCCGCGGCACGTACCGTCGTTGAGGACCCAACCGCCGGTCCGGGTGCAGTTCACGAGTCCGAGGTAGTAGAGCTCCTCGGGGAACCAGTACCGAGCGACCGCCGAGGTGGTGATGGTCCCTGTGGCCGGGATCCGAACGGTTGTCCGGGAGGAGGCTGCGGCCGGTACGGCGATGAGCGAGGCCAGCAGCGAGGCCGCTACGAGGGACCCAAGGAGCGTCCGCAAGCGAGACGCATGTTGATGGTGAGATGAAGTTTCGCGGCGAGACGCCCTCTGGGCGCCGATGGTTGGAACACGCAAGACTCGTGCCTCCTCTCTCCCGGAACGCCGTGCATGACCACGAGCGACGGTGGATGAGTCGTGCCGGCAGGCGCGAGGAAACGAGACGGGGCTTTCCACTGCGTGGGCAACTCGGGCTGGTGAGCGCCAGAGGGAGACCCGGTGAGCGGGTCCTGTACTGCCGGTGCGACGTGTGTGGTTTTCAGCCTTCTGGGTGGGCGGAAACCCCGGATAAGAGGAAGTATGCCCCCTCGATGCAAGCCGCGCATCCCCCGTTTGGCCCAGATGCATTGGTCCGAAGGGCATGGGCCCAAGACCGGACTCCTTGTGCGGGTAGCCGAACGGCTGGTGCCGAGGGGCACCGTTCGGTCTGCTGCGGCTTGACTCGGCCACGCTCCGGAGCGAGACAGCTGAGCAACGTCCAAACCCCGCCCGTTGCCGTCAGGAAGCGGCGGCGATGACGGCCAGGATCTCGGCACCATAGCGCTCGAGTTTCAGCGGGCCCATGCCCTTGATACGTCGCAGCCCGGCCACTGACGCCGGTCGGGCCTCGGCGATTGCGGCGAGCGTCGAATCGTGGGCGACGACAAAGGCGGGTACCGCGTCCGTCCGTGCCCGTTCCGTTCGCCACGCCCGCAACGCCCCGAGAAGTGGCAATTCGCCATCCCTCACGGCCGGCGATGCGAACCCGTCCGCCGAATGCACGACGCGCGGCCGCGCGTCGTGGGCAGATTGCGCCCGCGCCCCGGCCGAGCGCGGTACGAGGCCGTCGAGGAACCGACTCGGACGCCGGCGTGACTCGCGGCCTCGGGTCTCCCGCTGGGCCGCCCACGAGAGTGCGAGGTGGATCCGGGCCCGGGTGATCCCGACGTAGAGCAGACGTCGCTCCTCCTCGAGGGCGGCGTCATCGTCGAAGGATTGGCGGATCGGCAGGAAGCCTTCCTCGAGCATCGGTAGGAAGACGGCGTCCCACTCGAGGCCCTTCGCCCGGTGGTACGTCGCCAGCTCGACACCGGCGGTCGTCGACGTTTCCTCCGCTGCCGCTCGTCGCCGGAGCTCCGCCAGCAGCAAGTCACTGTCCGCTTCCGGATCCGCCGCCACGAGATCGGCGACGATCGAGGCGAGCGTCTCGAGCGCGGCGGCGCGTTCGCCGGCTTCGCCACGTTCGGAAGCCGCGCCCTCTTCGTACCCGAGCTCCTTGGCCCAGAGCATCCGGACCGCGCTGGCGAGGCTCTCCCCGATCGCCGCCCCCGCGCGTCCGACCAGCTCGATCGCGGCCCTGACCTCCGGCCGTCGCCAGAACCCGAGGCCCCGGACCCGGTAGCCGATCCCGGCACGCGTCAGAGCCGCCTCGATCGGTGCGAGCTGGGCATTCGTCCGGACGAGCACGGCGACCTCGGCCGGTGCGGTCTCCCCGGCGAGCAGCGTCTGGATCCCCGCGGCGAGTGCCGAAAGCTCCGCCTCCGCGGTCGCGTGACGGGTGATCGTCGGGCGCGGGCCGGACGAGCGCGTCGCCGTCAGCAGCTTCGAGCGGCCCGCTGAGGCGATGAGCCGATTCGCCAGGTCCAGGACCTCCGGGCTCGAGCGGTAGTTCTCGGTCAGGGCGATCACCCTCGTCCCGGCGTGGCGCTCGGCGAACGAGGTCAGGTAGTCGGATGTCGCCCCGGTGAACGTGTAGATCGTCTGATCCTCGTCGCCGACGACGCAGACGTCAGGCCGGCCGCCCGCCCACAGTTCGAGGAGACGCTGCTGGAGCGGATTCGTGTCCTGGTACTCGTCGACGCTGAACCAGCGCTTTCGGGCTCGGACGATCTCGGCCGCCTCGAGGTCGTCTTCGAGAAGGTCGACCGCACCGATCAGCATGTCGTCGAAGTCGAGCCGGCCGGCGCGGGCCTTCGCTCGTTCGTAGTCAGCGAACGCTCGAACGAAGAGGTCGACGGGCAGCGGCGGTACGCGCCCGGCGGCCCCTGCTGCGGCTTCATATCCCCTTGGGTCGACGCGCCGGCTCTTCGCCCACTCGATCTCGTCGGCGAGGTCCTTCGCCGGGGTGAAGCGGTAGTGGCCGGGCAAGCCGCGGGCGAGCCGCGAGAGGATCGGCAGCTTCGTGCTGAGGATCTCCGGAAACGGCGCGCCGTCATGCTTGAGGGGCCAGAAGTGGCGGAGCTGGCTGAGGGCGTGGGCATGGAATGTCCGAGCCGAAACGCCGGGCAGTCCGAGCGACCGGAGCCTCTCCATCATCTCGCCGGCGGCCTTGTCCGTAAATGTGACGACCAGGACGTGGTCCGCCGGTACGACGCCAGAGGCGACGGCAAACGCCGTCCGACGGCTGATCACCCGCGTCTTGCCCGTTCCGGCCCCGGCAATGATCGCGACCGGCCCGTCGACGGCGCGGACCGCCTCGAGCTGGGCCTCGTTCAGATCTTCAAGGAGGCGGTCCGGCGGCGCGAGGATGGGCACCGACCAAGGCTAGCAGCCGGCACTCACCGGCCGCTCAACCGGTCTCCGTGGGACCTCCGCCGCGCCTCCACAGCCTGCTCACATTCGAGCCCGACGATGGCTTCACCAGGCGATCGAGACTGATCGCCGAACAGTGGAGAAACGGATCGACATGAATGGACGGACGATCGCCGGCGTGGTGCTGGCACTCATCCTCGTGGCCGGGGCAACGGTCATCGGAATCACCGCGTACAACGCGGGCGTGACGGCGGGCCTCGTCGAGAGCGGCCAGGTTGTCGTCGCGCCGGGCCAGGCTGTGGGGCCGTATGTCGGCGGCTACGGCTACGGCTGGCACGGCGGCTTCGGGTTCTTCGGCTTCCTCGGGACGCTCTTCTTCATCTTCCTCGTCTTCGCGCTGCTCCGGGCCGTCCTGGGCGGTGGCCGTCGAGGCGGTTGGGGCGGGCCGGGCTGGAGCGGACGGGGTGGCCCGTACGGTCGCGGACCGTGGACCGACCGGGCCCGGGAGATCCACGACGAGCTACACCGCGAAAGCGGGCAGGCAGGCAAGGACCCGACCGACCAGCCGCGGAGCTGACAAGGAGCTGACCTCAGCGGCGCCGGCCTCCAGTAGGGGGCCGGCGCCTCCGACGTACAGCCTACGATTGGCATCTGATGAAGACCATCCTCGTCGTCGATGACGAACCGAAGATCGCCGCCCTCGCCCGTGACTACCTCGAGCATGCGGGCTTCGCCGTCGTGATCGCGGCGGACGGTCGATCGGCGCTGGAAGCCGTCGGCCGGACGAGGCCCGATCTCGTCGTCTTGGATCTCGGGCTGCCAGAGGTCGACGGCCTCGACGTGACGCGTGCGATTCGGCGTGATTCGTCGCTGCCGATCGTGATGCTGACCGCCCGCGACGACGAGATCGACAAGCTGCTCGGGCTGGAGCTGGGCGCGGACGACTATCTGACCAAGCCATTCAGTCCACGCGAGCTCGTCGCCCGGGTCAAGGCCGTCCTCCGCCGGGTCGACGCCGGCCGCCAGCCCGAACCGGGCAGCCGGGATGTCGTCCGGGCCGGCGACCTGACCCTCGACGTTCCGCGGATGCGGACGGATATCGCGGGCCGGCCGATCGAACTGACGCCCACCGAGTTCCAGCTTCTCGCGACGATGGCCGCCCAGCCCGGCCGGATCTTCACCCGCTCACAGCTCCTCGATGCCGTCCATGGCGTCGCATTCGAGTCGTACGAGCGGGCGATCGACACCCACGTAAAGAACATCCGCCGCAAGCTCGAGCCCGATCCGCGCGAGCCGCGCTACGTCCTGACCGTCTACGGCGTCGGCTACCGGTTCGCGGACGATCGCCCGTGAGTGGCTCGCGTCGCGGGCGCGGCCAAGGATCATGGGCGGGCCGCGGCGAGCGCCCGGGCTGGTGGCCGGCCGAGGAGCCATGGCCGCCACGTCGCGGACGCGGACCGTGGGGGCGGCGCCGAGGACCATGGGCGCGCGGATTCGGCTGCCTGTTCGGGATTGTCTTCCTGATCGGGCTCGTTGGGCTCATGGGGCTCGTCGGGAGCGTCGTGCTGGCGAGCGGGCCATTCGGCGATGTCGCCCGGCTGCTGGGGATCGGAATCGTCGTCCTTGGTGTCGTCGCGATCGCCGGATGGGGCCGGACGTTCCGCCGCGTGGCCTTCTCGCTCGACGAGCTCGTCGAGGCCGCCGATCGCGTCGAGCACGGCGACTACACGACCCGCGTCACGGTCCCACGGACCGGGCCCCGGCCGATGCGCGATCTCGCCCGCGGCTTCAACGAGATGGTCACCCGGCTTGAGGCCGATGAGGCGCAGCGGCGGAGGCTCCTCGCCGACGTGAGCCACGAGCTCCGAACGCCGTTGGCGGTGGTCCAGGGGAACATCGAGGCGATGCTCGACGGCGTCCACGAGGTCGACGAGGCACATCTCGGGGCGATCCTCGAGGAGACGCGAGTCCTCGCGCGGCTCGTCGATGACCTCCGGACAGTCGCCCTGTCGGAGAGTGGCAGCCTGCCGCTCCACCGGGAGCCCACAGACCTCGCCGTCGTGGCGACCGATGCCGTCGGGGCGTTCCGGTCCACCGCCCAAACCGCCGGCGTCGAGCTCGGGGTCGAGATCGCGGCCGACATCCCGCTGATCGAGGTCGATCCCGTGCGGATTCGCGAAGTCATCTCGAACCTCGTCGCTAACGCCCTGCGCCACACGCCCGCCGGTGGGTCGATCACCCTCGACGCCCGGGTGGGCGACGGCGGCCCGAGCCGTGCCGCCGGCCCGCGTGCGGTCGTCGTGACCGTACGCGACACCGGTTCGGGAATCGAGCCCGACCTGTTGCCGCACGTGTTCGACCGGTTCGCCAAGGCGCCGGGCTCACGGGGCTCCGGGCTTGGACTCGCGATCGCCCGCGGCCTCGTCGAGGCACACGGGGGCTCGATCGACGTCGAGAGCACGCCCGGGCGGGGCTCGACATTCCGCTTCCGGCTCCCCATTGACGCGGACGAAGCCAGCTAGAGCCTCTCGTCGCCGCCCGTAGCGTCAGGAATCGGGGACCGGCCGGCTCCGTGACCCTGCTGAGGCGGCGAGCCGCGGATCGGCAAGCGCGACGACCGCGGCGCAAGCGAGGCCGGCGATCGTCGCCAGAATGGTCGCCTCGAATCCGGCCGACGCGATGATCGGCGCGGCGCCGATGCTGCCGAGCACGAGCGCCCCGGCCAGTGCCGCGGACAGCATCGCGAAGGCGCTGCCGCGGTCGGCATCGGTGCTCCGCCGCGAGATCTCGACGAGCAGGGGGGTCAGGACGAGCCCGGCACCGCCGCCCGTCAGCGCGCCGGCCAGTACGAGCATCGGCGTCGTGGGCGGCAGGACGAGGAGGCCGATGGCGACGGCCGTCAGCAGCAACCCCGTCAGCACCAGCCAGCGCGGCTGGATCCGATCGGCCAGCCAACCGGATGGGATGCGGAGCGCGAGCACGGCGATGCCGTCCGCGACGAAGAACAGCCCGACGTCGGCACCCGCCAGTTCCGCACGCTGCGGTAGGTAGGCCGTCACGACGCCCCAGTGCGACACGTAGAGCAGCGTGATGACGAGCAGCGGGATCCACTCCCGGCGGAAGGCGAAACCGAGCCACCTCGAGGCAAGCTCGGGAGGCTTCGATCCCGGCGCGTGGCGAATGCTCGCGGGAGCTTCCGGGTGCTCGTGCTTCGTCGCCGGACGCAGCCTGATCGGGGCTGCGACGAGCAGCAGAACCCCGAGGGTGACGATGCCGATGACGACGAGCGCGACCGGATCGAGGGATGAGCCGCTGCCAAGGACCGCGAGTGAGAGCGGTGGCATCGCCACGAGCGTGAGGTTATGGGCACTGCCGATGAACGCGAGCCCGAACCCCCGGCGCTCCGGGGCAACGAGTCGGGCAACGAGCGACAGGGCCGCCGGCAACGTCAGGGCGATCCCGATCCCCTGGCTGACCCGGGCAACGGCGAACGGCAGCAGGTCGCCGGCCGGATCGACTCCCGGCAGGAGGAGCACGCCGGCGCCGATGAGGTACGCAACAGCACCGACGGCGAGAAGGCGGAGCCCACCGAAGCGGTCGACCAGCGCTCCGCCGGCGAACGCCGCTGGGACCTGGACGACCGCCGCCAGTCCCACGATCACGCCGATTTCCTCGTCGGCCACGCCCGCCCGGGCGAGGCTGACGGGCAGCGAGGCGGTGAAGCCATGAAAGCCGGCCTGCAGGGCGAACAGGGCGACGGCGAGGCGGACGAGCACCGGCCCATCTTCGCCCAGCCGGCCGCCCGATGAGAGGTTCGTACCGGGCGCCTGCCCGGAGTGGGGGTTGCGCCGTACCACCACCAGAGGTCACCCTAGCCTCATGGTTGGACGACACCGCCGCCCATCGTCACGTCCCCTCTCCCGAATCGTCGCCGCCGCCGCGCTCCTCGCGTCGGTCATCCTCGCATCGACTGCCGGCCCGGCCGCCGCAGCCGGCTTCCCGCCGCGGGACGGCGCCTATCACGACTACGCCGAGACGGAGGCCGACATCAAGGCCGTCGAGGCGGCCAAACCGGCGATCGTCGATGTCTTCAGGTTCGGGACCAGCCACCTGGGCAGGACCATCTGGGCGGCGAAGGTCAGCGACAACGTCGCGGTGGACGAGGCTGAGCCCGAGATCCTGTTCGACGCCCTCCACCATGCCCGCGAGCACATGACCGTCGAACAGGCGCTCTACACCCTGCACCTGCTGGCGGATAACTACGGCTCGGACGCGACCGTCACGAGCCTCGTCGAACGGCCGGGAGATCTGGATCGTCTTCGCGCTGAACCCGGACGGCGGGGAGTACGACCTGACGGCGACCAGCGGTCCGCACGCCCCGTACCGGGCGTGGCGCAAGAACCGCCAGCCGAACGCAGGCACGAGCGCCGTCGGCACCGACCTCAACCGGAACTACGACTATCGCTGGGCCTGCTGCGGCGGCTCTTCAGGCAATCCATCGTCGATCACTTACCGGGGATCGAGCCCGTTCTCCGCCACGGAGGCGCGGGTCATGCGCGACTTCGTCAACAGCCGCGTGAAGAACGGCATTCAGCAGATCCGCGCCCACGTGACCTTCCACACCAACGGCCAGCTGATTCTCTGGCCATACGGCTACACCCGAAGCGACATCCCGTCGGACATGTCGATCGAGGACCACAGCACGTTCGTCGCGATGGGCAAGGCGATGGCGAGCCTCAACGGCTACAAGGCCGAGCAGTCCAGCGACCTCTACATCACCGACGGTGACCAGATCGATTGGATGTACGGCGTCCATCGGATTTTCTCGTTCACCTGGGAGCTCTATCCGCCTGAGACGTCGAGCGTCTGGACCGACCATTACTCGCCGGATGAGGCGATAGCCCCCCAGACGGCTCGCAACCGTGGCGCGCTCCTCTACCTCATCGATATCGGCGGCTGCCCGTACCGCGCGATCGCGAAGGACAAGACGCACTGCGGCGTCTTCAACGACGACTTCGAGATCTACCGCTTCTGGTCCTCGGACCCATATGGCACCGATACGGCCACGGGTGGGACGTGGGCCCGACGCGATCCGGGCCCGACATCATCCGGCGGCTATCCGATCCAGCTCGGGACGGCGTCCTCCGGTGCGCAGGCGATGGTGACCGGCGGACCGGCCGGGACCGGCGCCAACCAGTACGACCTCGACGGCGGGACGACGACGATCCGCTCGGCCCCGATCAAGCTGCCCTCGCAGGTCGGGTCGCTGACGTTCCGCTATTACCTCGCCCACGGGTCGAACAGCTCGACGAAAGACTCCTTCATGGCATGGGTCGAAGTCGGCGGCGGGACGCGGATTCGAGTCTTCCGGGACCTCGGCGCCGGGGTCATCCAGCGGGGCAAGTGGACGAAGGCCGGCGTGCCACTGACGAAATGGGCCGGTCAGACGATCCGGATCGTGTTTACGGCGACCGATGGCGGCCCGGACAGCCTCGTCGAAGCCGGCGTGGACGACGTCAGGATCGAGATGCCCTGAACGCACGTCGGGCCCTTGCAAGTGCATGGCGAGGAACCGGTCGTCCCTGGGAGGCGTCAATGGCGCCACGCGGACCCACCAGGTCCGACTCCCAGGAGAACGACCGATGCGACGACTCGGCATCATCCTCCCGGCCACGCTGCTGGGACTCCTCCTGACCGCCGGTCCGACTCTCGCCTGTGGCGGGCTCATCGGACCCAACGGCGCGGTCAACCTCCTCCGGACGACGACGTTCGCCGGCTACCACGACGGCGTCGAGCACTACATCACGGCGTTCCAGTTCGCCGGTGGCGGTGGAGCATTCGGCTCGATTACGCCCCTGCCGGCCGTTCCGACAAGCGTCGAGAAAGGCGGCGACTGGACCCTCCAGCGACTGATTCGCGAGACCGAGGCCCAGCGATTGACATTCCTCTCGGATACGGCTGGCAGCCCGGCTGCATCGGTCGGCGCGGAAGAGCTCATGAAGGTCCGGATCGACGCCCTGGACATCACCGTCCTGCGCGGCGGCGCGGCCGACATCGGGACGTGGGCGAGCGACCACGGCTTCCGCCTTCCGCCCGACGCGCCCGAGGTCCTCGAGTTCTACGCCGCGCGCAGCCAGATCTTCCTCGCCGCGGCCTTCGACGCCGATGCGGCGGCAGAGCGCGGTCAGCAGGTCGGTGACGGAGTCTCCGTCCACATCACGATCCCGACCGATAATCCGTGGGTTCCGCTCCGGATCCTGGCTCTCGGCAAGACCGACACGGAGCGGATCGACGCCGACGTGTTCCTCCTGACTGACAAGCCGCCCGTCCTGCTCCCGGCGCCGACCGGAAGCAACGGGATGCGCCTCGACCACAATTCGCTCGCGACGAACAGCCTCCTCGACGACCTCCGCTCGGACCGGGGCATGGACTGGGTCCCGACAACCGCCTGGCTGACGAAAGTGGCGATCGACTCTGACGCCAGCGGTCTCTCGTACGACCTGGCGGTCGACGCGAGCGGCGCCGGGGCGCCGTCCCGTGTGGACGCCGGGCTCGCGACGCCCGGCGGACCATCGATCGGTGGCGGAGCCGACGTCGCGCGCCTGCTGCTCGCCGTGCTCTTCTCCCTCATGGGAGTGGCGGGGATCCACCTGATGACCCGCTACCGGCCAAACGACGCGCTCGCCTGATCGGAGCGCGGCATGTCCATCGATCGCGCCGTCGCGGCGCTCGGGCTCGGGATCGCGACGGCACTCGGGGCGGCGGCCATCGCCGGAGCCGTCTCTCGCTCAAACGACCCGATCGTCGTCGACGTGACGATCCATTACTCCAAGTTCGAGCCGGCGGCGATCAGCGTCCCGGCCGGACGGCCGGTCACATTCGTCATTCACAACACGGACCCGATCGACCACGAGTGGATCGTCGGCGACGAGGGCCTCCACGAACGCCATCGCACGGGAACGGAACCGGTCCACGACGCTCGCCCAACGGAGGTCTCGATCGACGCCTTGACCGAACGCTCGACGACCGTGACGTTCGCCCGGCCGGGCCAGTTGACGTTCATCTGCCATCTGCCCGGCCACGAGGCCTACGGCATGACGGGGAAGCTCACGGTCACGGGCGGCTGACGTAATCGCGGAATCACGAAGGCCCCGCCGGAGGCGGGGCCTTCTCATGTCCGAGTTGACCTGGGACTACGGGCTGCCCTGCGGGATCTCCGTTACGAGGATCCCGTTGACGATCGGGGTGTCGCCGACGTTGCCGACGAACGAGATGTCGAGGACGCCGTCGGTGACTTCGACCATGACACTTCGGTCATAGGCTGTGAGCACACCGCCGGCGGCCGAGGCCACATCGAGCTGCCAGATCAGCGGCGCATTCTCGAACGCGACGCTGAAGATGCGATCGCCGGGGGCCAGCGCCTGCAACTCGGCGAACGACAGATCGACGCGATACGTGCCGTCCGGAACTGAGAACCGGTAATCGCTCATTCCGGCGCGCTGGTTCTGATACAGCGGATCGCGGGTGGTGTCGGCGATGTCGCTGCCCGTCGAGGCCGCGCTGCCGCCCGTATATCCGAACGAGCCGGACAGGAACGCGCGATCCGTCACGTAGTTGATGCCCGTATCCGGGTCGACGTACGAGAAGCCACCCGCATTGATGCCCTGCTGGTATGCCGGCACGAGGAGCGTGACCGGCACCTGGACGTTGCCGAGGTCGGGATCATTCGTCTGGACGACGAGGATTGCCCGATGGGCCCCCGGCGCGAGGCCCGTGCTGTCGACGTTGATATCGACGGTGGCGGACCCATCGGGCGCCACGGTGCCCGTCTCCGGGTCGACCGTAAGCCACGGAACGTCGCTGAAGACCGGCAGTCCGGATTCGATGAGGAACGCCTGACCGTCGTTCTGGCTGACCGTCCAGATGTTGCCGACGTTGTCGAGCTCGATGCCGGCGCCGTTGAAGCCGCCACCGGACGGGTGCGGCAGGGCCATCGAGGCCTCGCAATTGACCGGGTCGATGAGATAGATGGTGTCGGTATCGCTGTTGGTCGCTTCCCAGAGCATCCCGAACGAGCTATTCCAGGCTAGGCCGGAAATAGTCGGATCGGATGGCTGGCATTGGTTGAGCGTCTCGCCCGGCGTTGGGTGCGACGGGCCGGCGACGCGATAGACGATGCCCTCGTTCCAGCCGCCGATGTAGAACACGTCGGCCGCCGGGTCGTAGGCAAGGCCGCGCTGGTCCACGGAATCCCAGGGCGAGCCCGTGATTACCTGCTCGACCGAGCCGTCGGCCGGGTCGAGACCGTAGATGCCGTTGTCACCACCGATGTTGACCTGCCAGAGCAGGTTGCGGCCGGCGTCGAAGGCCATGTCGCCACCGAACGCCTCGATCCACGGCGACTCGAATGAGTTGCCGGTCAGGGTTCCGTCGGTGGTGAACTCGGTCGACCTGCAGACGCCCGCGAAGCCGCAGAGGTCGCCGTTGTCGAAGGCGTCGCCGATCCACACGTTGCCGGTGTAGCCGACGCCCCACGGCAGAGCGACCCCCTCGGTCGGCCAGCTGGCGAGGACGTCGCCCGTGGCCAGGATGCTGCGCGGGACGACCGTCGCCGGACGGTTCGCTCCCTTGGTCGACGTCGCGTTCGGCGCGACCTTGGCCAAGGTCCGCTTCCCAGTCACGCCGGCCACGGTCGGGCCGCCGAGGTTGACCTCGCCGATATCGAACGTGAGATCGGCGTGGCCGTCCGGGTTAGCGATCGTGAGGGTCCCGGTGGCCTGATGGCCCGGAGTGAGGATGAACGTGAATGGGCCGCCCTCGACGGTCCCGTGGGGCTGGTTCCGATGCAGAGCTGCGTCGACCCCGGTACGAGTCGTACCGGCCGTGACGAGCTCGTCACGCGTGAGGCCGACGTAGCCGTCCTTGGCGAACTCCAGCGGCCAGGTGCCGCTGGGCCCGATGAGGGTGTACGTGCCGTCGCCGGCCGTGATTGCGCTCGCGTCGAGCGGGCTCCCGTTCCACTGCGAATGGAGGGTCACGTTGACGCCTCCGAGGGGCTCCTCGCTGTGCGCGTCGGTAACCGTGCCCGAGATACCGCCCCACGATTCTGGCAGGGTAACGGTCAGGGTCACGTCGACCGTGACCTGGCGCGGCTTTGGCGCGTTCGTAAGGAACACGACGGATCCGCGGTACTCACCGGGGGTGAGAGTCGGGTCGCCGATGGTCACGGTCACTTCCTGATTGGCGCCCACTTCGATCGAGCCGGAGGCAGGGCTTTCGGACAGCCACGGGAGGTCGGTGAAGAAGCCCGAGCTGATGCCGAAGGCAAGGTTCTCCCACAACTCGACACCGTCGGGCACGCCGTCAGCGTCGAGATCCGCACTGTTCTGGCCGTCAAGGAAGCCCTTGAAGGCGGTGCGTTCTTCGTTGGCGACGATGAGCGCCGCCTGGCCATCGTCCGGACCGGGTGTCGTGTAGCCGGCGAGGGCTTCCGCCCCTTCGAGCGGGTCACCGCGCTGACCGTAGATCCCGTAGATCTCGCCGTCGAGCTCGGTGAACTCGGGGGCTTCCTCCGGGAAGGTGAAGACCGGATGCTCCGGCTGCCACCAGTGGACAGGGTTCGGAGGATCGAAGTTGCTCTCGGCGAACGAGAAGCCGAGCCGCTCGAAGAGCGGATGGCTGGGATCGAACTCGATCACCCACGTGTGGAAGATGAGCCGCCCGCCATTCTCGACATAGGAGTTGAGACTGTCGAAGACCGAGAAGTCCGGTCCCCAGTTGTCGTCAGCGAAGATCACGAGATCCCAGTCGCCCGACTCCAGATCGGCCACGAAGCCGTCGAAGTCCGCCTCGTAGTGGGCGGTGTACGACAGGCCAAGCCGCTGCAGTGCCTGGTCGACGTAGGTTTCCGGCGCCGGATGCACAGGATCGTCGGCGTAGATGAGGATCGAGGTGTCAGCGGTTGGCTTGGCCGCCGTCCATTTGAACGCCTTGGGATGGGCAACCGCGGTGCCGCCGCCGTTGACCGGCATGCGGATCGCAGGCTTCACATCCTGCCGCCAGGCGCCGGTGCCGGCTGCCGCTCCGCCGATGACCGGCGGGCTGGAGCCCCGGCTGCGTTCCTTGGTCTCCCAGGCAAGCGGCGCCGAGCCAACGTTGCCCAGGGTCACGGTCCTGGTTGTCGGATCCGCACCGAAGTCGAGTTCGACGGCGATCTCGGTCGGGTCGACCGTCGGGACCGGCGCGTTGAGCCGGATGTTCCGGGTGACGTCGCCACCATCGGTGATCACCAGGAAGGCTGACTTCGAAACGTAGTTCGCGGCCGCGACCGTCTGCGTGTAGCGACCCGGATAGAGCCGCAGGCTGTAGGTGCCGTCCGGACCGGTCTTCGTCGAGCCGAGGCCGGGTGAGGTCGTGATCGTCGCTCCGGCAATCGGTTCGCCGTCGTTCCTGTCGGTAACTGTGCCGTGGACGATGCCCGACGGCATGGGCTCATAGCGGTAGGCGGTGTTCGGGGAAATGAGCGCCTGGCCGAACGAGAATTCAAGGCCGTCTGTGCCGGACGCATCCTCGATCCCAATCCCGGCCCCGCGGCCGTCGCCCGGGTTGGCGGGATTGGCGCCATACAGGATGTCGACTGTTTCGCCCCGCTCGTACAACTTGATCTCGAAGTCGATCGTCGATGTCGAGCCGAGCACACCGATGTCGGTGTATTCCAGGACGAAGGTGCGGCTGCCCGGCAAGCCGAGTGTCGCGTACTCGATCTTGCTCTCGTCGGCGAGGAACAGGTCGCGCCAGAACGCGAAGATCGCCGCGTTCGGCGGTCCCTCGGATGGGATCGACAGCGGGAACGGATTGAACACGTCTCCGCCGAGGAAGTTCAGGTAACCGTTGTCGGACAGGAAGACCTGCTCGTAGGCCTCGCCGTAGAAGTCATACGAGAAGGGCAGATGGAGCCGCCCGGCGAAGTCGTCACCGTACAAGGCCGTCTCGGTCGTCGCGTCGACCCAGACGAAGCCGATCGCACGGCACCCGTGCCCGAAATTGTCGAGCTTGCGGCCGAGGCTGAAGTTGAGGGTGATGTCCTGGTCGACAAGCTCCACGCCCTCGACGATCGCCGCCTCGGTGCAGCCGCCGGCCGATGCCCGGATCGTGTACGTCCCGATGGGCAGGGTCAGGCGGTACGCGCCAGTAGCGTCCGTGCTGGCCGCCGGGACCGGGGTCCCGAGCGCCTGGACGTGGGCGCGATTGAGGGGCGTGCCGTCTTCGGCCGCGCGGACATGGCCGGTGATGCGGTATCGCGGCAGTGCCCGGAGGGCGAAGTTCTGCGTCGTCGTCTCATCCTTGACGATTTCGACGCCCGGGGCGATCTTCTGGGCGAAGCCGAAGGCCACGGCAGTGATGTCGTACGTCCCGGCCGCGAGGAACATCTCGTAGTGGCCGGCGGCGTCGGTCGTGACCGTGAAGTCGCGGAATCCGCCCGTCGCGGTCACCTGGGCGCCGGGGATCGGCACGCCGCTGAGCCTGGTCACCGTTCCGGCGAGGGTCCCGCCAGTCGCGACCAGGTCGACCGCCGCCTTGGCGTCGATACGGCCGTCGCCATAGACGTTGTTCGGGTCGCCGTCGGTGTCGCCACCACAGTCCATGTCGATTCGATTGACCGCCGTCGCCCGAACGCCATCGGTCGCCGGGACATAGTTATCCGGATCGCCGATGAGGACCGGCTTGGCCGACAGAACCAGGGCGAGAGCCCCGGACGTGTGCGGTGCCGCCATCGAGGTCCCCGAGAAGGACTCATAGCCGCCGCCAGGAACGCTGGAGACAACGTCGACGCCCGGGGCGCTGATGTCCGGATTTACCTTGCCGTAGACCGACGGTCCGCGACCGGAGAAGTCGGCGATGTTGTCGTCACTGTCGGTCGCGCCGGCACTGAAGACCTCGAGGAAGTCGCCGGGCGAGCCACCCTCGCCGCAGAACGGGCCGGGGTTGCCGGACGAGAAGACCGGGATGATCCCGGCCGCCCGCCACGCCTGGACGACGGTGAGATAGAACGGGTCGCCCGGTCCGGAGCCCCACGAGTTGTTGACGATGTCCGGGCGCTTCGACGGGTCAGGATTCTCGCCTGCGCTGTCCCACGGGGCGATCATGAACTCGCCTGAGGAGATCAGGGCCTCCTCGGAACAGCCGAAGTCCTCGCAGCCCTTCGCTGCAATCCAGCGGGCGCCGGGGGCGACGCCGATGTCGGGCGTGAACGGGCCGGGGCCGTCGCCGCCGACCATCGTGCCCATCGTATGGGTGCCGTGGCCGGCGTTGTCACAGGGCTCGCCGTCGCAGATCCCGGTCGGGTCCCACCAGTTGTAGTTGTGGTCGAACTCGCCGCCGCCGAGGTTGCCGCGATACTGGTTGACGATCGCGGGATGGGTAAAGTCGACGCCGGTGTCGACGTTCGCTACGACGACTCCCTGGCCGATGACGCCGTCAGCCCACGCCTCGGGCGCACGGATCTTGTCGACGCCCCACTCCGGATCGCCGGCAGCCGCGAGGATTGCGACCTTGGTTTCGACCGGCTTGACGAGGGGATACACCTTGAGGGCCCGGACGGTCTTGACGCCGGGCAGCTTGGCGAATGCTTGGGCAAGTTTCGAATTGCCGCGCACGACGAGCGAGTTCGTGAGCCAGTAGCTCTTCGACTTGGCGCCGGAGTTCTTCGCGAGGGCGATACCGGCGGCCTGGGATCTCTGGGCATTGGCCGTCATGGTCCCCAGAACAAAGGCACCGCGCTGCGCATGGTTCTTGATCTTGGTAGCGCCGCGGAGGTCCGGCTTCGCCGTGAATTCGACGATGAAACGATCGATGGCGCCGGAGTCGAGGGCGGCGAGGAGCGACTTGTCGATCGGCGCGGAGGTGGCCGATCGTTGGCCGCCGTTCGTGGCGGATGCCGCAGCGAGCGCCGCTCCAGCCTGTCCGAGCACGAGAATGAACGCGGCCGTCACCGCGACGAGACGACGAGCCATCGCCAGGACCTCCCTCAGACCAGACTGGCCTACCCCCCACTTGGGGCTGCCAGGCGACGCCTTACGCGGGCGAACTTACACCGGCCACGAATGCTACTGCGGGAGCGTCGGCGTTTTATCTCCGTCCTGCAATCCTCCGTCGGGTGGTAGCGGTGCGTGTGCGCACCGGGCCGGATCGTGACGTTCGCCGGGTCGCTATGCTCGCGGACGATGTCAGCAATCAGGGTTCGTGCCGCGGTCCTGGATCGTCCGGGCGTCCCCTCGCGGGTCGAGGAGCTGGAGCTCGCCGAGCCGCGCTTCGGCGAGGTTCGGGTCCGAATGCTGGCGTCGGGCGTGTGCCACTCCGACCTGCACGTCCGGGACGGCGACTGGGACCGTCCGGGCCCGATCGTGATGGGCCATGAGGGCGCCGGCGTCATCGAGGCGCTGGGGCCGGGGGTCGAAACTGGCGTGGGCGGCCTCGAGGTCGGGCGGCTCATCGCGCTTTCGTGGACGACGCCGTGCGGCCGATGTCGATCTTGCCTGGCAGGCCGGACCTGGGAGTGCCCGGACTCTCCGTCCTACACCCACCTGATGTCCGACGGCACGTCGCGACTTGGGCGCGTTGACGGTGGCGGGGATGTCTTCAGCTATTGCGCGATCGGGACCATGGCGGAGGCCCAGGTGGTTCCGGTCGCGGCCGTCGTCCCGATGCCGGACGGCACGCCGCCGGAGGTCGCGGCACTGATCGGCTGCTGCGTGACGACCGGCGTCGGCGCGGTCACGAAGACCGTGGCCGCCGCGCCGGGCTCGAGCGTGGCGGTCATCGGCCTGGGCGGCGTCGGGCTCTCGGCCGTCATGGGCGCCGTCCTCGCCGGAGCAGGCCGGATCGTCGCGGTCGATCGCGTCCCGGCGAAGCTCGACCTTGCCCGCGAGGTCGGGGCGACGGACGTGGTCCTGGCGGATGACGACTCCTCGACTACGGTCGCGGCGATCCGCCGCGCCACCGATGGTGGCCCTGACGTCTGCGTCGAAGCGATCGGACTGCAGTCGACGATCGAGATCGCGATCAGCTGCCTGCCGAACGGCGGGACTGCGCTCCTCGTCGGCATGACGCCCTTCGGTGCCCGAGCGTCGCTCGAGGTCTTTCCGTTCGTCGACGGCGGGCGGCGCATCGTCGGCTCGAACTACGGTTCGGCGATCCCCGCTGTCGACTTCCCGCGGTATGCGCAGCTCCACCTCGACGGACGCCTGCCAGTCGATCGCCTCGTCACGGAGCGGATCGGGCTCGTTGACGTCGAGGCGGCGTTCGAGCGGATGCGGCGCGGCGAGGGGGTTCGTTCGGTGATCGGCTTCAGCCGTCCCTGACCTGCTCGCGGAGCGTCGTGCGCGCCTCCCACAGTTCGGGAAAGAAGACTTCGTCCACCATCTGGCGGAGATAGCCGGCCCCCGCGGTGCCGCCGGTCCCCCGCTTCATGCCGATGACCCGGAGGACGACCTTGAGGTGGCGGTAGCGCCAGAGCGAGTACGTCTCGTCGACATCGACGAGCTTCTCGGCCATTTCGTAGGCGTCCCACGCCTCGGCCGGCCGCTCGTAAATGCCCACGATGACCTCCGTGACGTCGGGATGGGGCTCGTAGGGCATCGAGACATCTCGCTCCAGCACCTCCCGCGGGACCGCCATTCCCCGCCGGGCAAGCCAGCGCAGGAACTCGTCGTAAAGGCTCGGGCGGCGAAGTGCTGCCTCCAGCTCCTCGCGGATCGCCGGCACGTGCCGAAAGACATCCACCACGCTTGCGTCGCGCTTGCCGAGCGCCATCTCGATCAGTCGATTCTGGTGGGACTGGAACCCACTGGCCGGCCCGAGCACATAGCGGAATTGGGCGTATTCGGTCGGAGTGAGCGTCTCCAGCACGCTCCACTGGTTGAGGAGCTGTGTCTGGATGTGTTTGACCCGGGCGAGGATCTTGAAGGAGCTCTCGAGGTCGTCCCGACGGACGAACTCGATCGCCGCGCGCAGCTCGTGGAGCATGAGCTTGAACCAGAGCTCGGTGGTCTGATGCTGGACGATGAACAGCATCTCGTCGTGGTGCGGCGGATCACTGAGCGGACGCTGCGTCGCCAGGAGGTCCTCGAGCCCGAGGTACGTGGCGTAGTCGAGGTACTCGCGCCCGGCGTGGCGGCCGTCGTCTGGCATCGCGACGAGGATACCGCTGGCCGGGCCTCAGGCGGGCGGCTCGGGCTCCTCGATGGGGGGCAGCAAACGTTCGCCGGTAATCAAGCGCGAACCGCGACCGTGGGTCACGAACGACCACGCCCAGCGAACGATCACGACGAACCGGTTGGCGAAGCCGATCAGATACGCGATGTGGATCCCGAGCCAGAGGAGCCAAGCGGGAAAACCGCCCTGCCGGCCGAATGGCCCGAGCCATGGGATGTCGGTGACCCCGGCGAGGCGGCCGATGATCGCGACCTCGCCCTTGTTCCGATAGCGGAACGGCGGCGTCGACTCGGCGGCAATGCGGCGCTGGATCGTCCGGGCCGCGTACGTGCCACCCTGGATCCCGCCCTGGGCGACCCCCGGGACCGGCCGGCCCTCCTGCCACGGCATGACGGCCGCATCGCCAACGACGAAGATCTCGGGGTGGCTGGGCAGGCTCAGGTCGGGCCCGACGACGATCCGCCCGGCGCGATCCACTTCGGCGCCCGTCGCTTCGGCAACGGTTCGAGCAAAGCTCGATACCTGTACACCGGCGGCCCAGAGCACGGTTCGGGCAGGAAGTCGCTCTTCCTTGTCACCGACCATGAGTCGGACCGACCGGTCATCGATGCCGACGACCTTCGTTCCCGTTCGGACGTCGACGCCCAGCCGTTCGAGCTGACGCTGGGCGGATTTCGAGCGGTCCGGCGGATACGGCGGAAGGACTCGATCGAGCGCCTCGATGAGGATGATTCTCGCGTGCGTGGGGTCGATCGAGCGGAAGTCGCGCCGCAACGTGTCGCGGGCGATCTCGCCGAGGGCGCCCGCCAGCTCTGCACCAGTCGGGCCGGCGCCGACGACGACGAACGTCATCCACTCGGCACGGCGGACCGGATCCGCCTCGCGCTCGGCGGCCTCGAACGCGATGAGGATCCGGCGCCGGATCTCCGTGGCGTCTTCGATCGACTTGAGGCCGGGTGCGTGTTCCGCCCAGGCGTCGTTGCCGAAGTACGAGAACCGGGCGCCGGTGGCGACGATGAGCGAGTCATAGCCGATCGGGCCGCCGTCGGACAGGCCCACGACGCGCTCGGCCGGATCGAGGCCCACCGCTTCGCCGAGCAGTACCGTCGTGTTCCTACGCTTCCGGAGGATCGAGCGGAGTGGCTGGGCAATGTCGCCCGGACTGAGGGCCCCGGTCGCGACCTGGTAGAGGAGCGGCTGGAACAGGTGGAAGTTGCGGCGATCGACGAGGGTGACCTCGACGCGTCGGTCGCTGCCTAGCACGCGCGCCGCGTACAGCCCGCCGAAGCCACCGCCGACGATCACGACGCGGTGGGGAACGTTGATTGGCTGGGTCATCCCGACCCGGTTTTCCTCGCCCGCTTCGGATGCGAATCGTCGCTGCTCTGTGGCTTGCGCCGGGCACGACGTCGTGGCGGCTCCGCCGCGGCAGAATGGCCCGAGCCGTTGACCCGCGGCTCCAGGATGATGGGCTCGAAGCCGAGCGACGTCGACGCGGCCGCCAGCCGGTGCTCCCCTGGCGGGTGGGCGTCGCCGACCGCGTCGGATGCGCGAGCCACCTCCAGTTCGATCCAGGACCTGTCGGGTGCCAGGACGGGCGCACCCGGGCCCACGGCAATGCCGACTCCCGGTCCGGACCTTGTGGGTGCCGTCTCGATGACAAGCGGGACACTCTCGTCGGCTCGGAGTCTATGGCAGCGGTAGCAGCTGGCGATCCGATCCTCGTTGATCGATCGGCAGTGCGGGCAGACCCAATGGAGCTCCTCCGGGCCGAGCTCCTCGGTCATGCCGTGATCGGGCGGGTTGACGAATCGAGCGATAAGCCAGACTGCCGTCGGCCCGGCGAGGAGTGCGGCGGCAATGATGGCTGACGGGACCGTCGCGAGACCGGTCTTGAAGGCCTCGTAGAGTCCAGCCAAATCTATGGGCATCGCGTGGCCTCTCAGGACGTCGGGTCCCCGTCGCCGTAGTCCTATGCCGGCATAGTACTGCACGATCCCTGATGGAGCGTGCGCGGCGACTATTTGTCGCGGTCGTTCGACGCGAGCGTCGCCTGTGCCGCGGCGAGTCGGGCGACCGGGACGCGGAACGGCGAGCAGGACACGTAGTCGAGCCCGATGCGCTCGCATTTCGCGATCGAGTCCGGGTCGCCGCCGTGTTCGCCACAAATCCCGAGCTCGAGCCCCGGCTTCGTCGAGCGGCCCTTGTCGACCGCCGTCTTCATCAGGCCCGCGACGGCGTCGTCAAGGGTCTGGAAGGGATTGACCGGCAGGACTCCGTCCTCGACGTACTTCAAGAGGAACCCGCCTTCGGCGTCGTCGCGGCTGTAGCCGAACGTCATCTGGGTCAGGTCGTTCGTGCCGAAGCTGAAGAAGTCGGCTTCGTGGGCGATCTCATCGGCCGTCAGGGCGCCGCGCGGGACCTCGATCATCGTCCCGAACTTGTAGTCGACCTCGACGCCACCGGCGGCCTCGCGGACGGCCGTGGCCTCCTTTTCGAGCAGGGCCCGGGTAAAGGCAAGCTCGTTCACGTGGCCGACGAGCGGGATCATGATCTTGGCGATCGGGTTGCCACCCGCCTTCTTGACCGCGATCTGGGCGTTGAGGATCGCCCGGGTCTGGATCTTCACGAAGTCGGGGATCATCAGCCCGAGACGGCAGCCGCGCAGCCCGAGCATCGGGTTCTGCTCGTGGAGACTCCGGATCGTCGCCAGGAGCTCCTTGTCCTCCTCGGAGGCGCCACCCTGCAGTTCGGCCCGAGTGACCTTGACGAGCTGCTCCTCGAGGTTCGGCAGGAACTCATGAAGCGGCGGGTCGATGAGGCGGATGACGACGGGGAGGCCGTCCATCGCCCGGAAGATGCCCTCGAAGTCTCCCTGCTGGAGGACCTCGAGCTTGGCCATCGCGGTGTCGAAGGTCGCGACGGCATCCTGCTCGTCGGCGGTCAGCTCGACCTCGAGCGCCTTCAAATCGGCGTCGCCGGATCCGTCGACCCCGCGGGCGCGGTCGACGTTCGCGTCGCGCTTCGCCTTGGCCCGGGTCGCGACGCTTGCGACGAGGATCGCGCCACGGACGATGTCGAGCCGCTCGCCCTCGCGGAACATGTGCTCGGTCCGGCACAGGCCGATGCCGCGGGCGCCGTAGCTCCGGGCCTGCTCGGCCTCCTCGGGCTTGTCGGCGTTGGTCCAGACGGCCATCCGGGCGAATTCGTCGGCCCAGCCGAGGATCGTCTGGAGCTCGGGCTGGTCCTCGAAGCGAGCCTCGACGGTCGGGATCGCGCCGACGAAGACCTCGCCGGTCGAGCCGTCGACGCTGATCCAGTCGCCTTCCTTGAAGGCGAGGCCGCTGTCGGTCGAGCGGGCGCTCTTCGAGCCGTAGTCGACGACGAGCTCGGCGCAGCCGGCGACGCACGGCTTGCCGATCTGGCGGGCGACCACCGCGGCGTGGGACGTCGCGCCACCGCGGGCGGTCAGGATGCCCTGGGCGACGGCCATCCCGTGAAAGTCGTCGGGCGAGGTCTCGACCCGGACGAGGACGACCTTTTCGCCGCGGCCAACCCACTCGACCGCCACGTCGGCGTCGAAGACCGCCTTGCCTACGGCCGCGCCGGGCGACGCGTTGAGGCCCTTGGCGATCCGCTCAGCCTTCTGGCGCGCGCCGGGGTCGAACTGGGCCCGCAAGAGCTGATCGACCTGGGCCGTCTCGATCCGGCCGACCGCCTCCTCCTTTGTGATCGTGCCGTCCTCGACCATGTCGACCGCGATCCTCACCGCGGCTGCCGCGGTCCGCTTGGCGGAGCGCGTCTGGAGCATGTAGAGCTTGCCGCGCTCGATCGTGAACTCGAGGTCCTGGACGTCGCGGTAGTGGCTCTCGAGCTGCTGCCCGATCTTCTGGAACTCGTCGTAGACCGCCGGCATGTCCTCGGCCATCTGGGAGATCTTGGGAGCCGTCCGGACGCCGGCCACGACGTCCTCGCCCTGGGCGTTGGTGAGGTACTCGCCGAAGAGGACACGCTCGCCAGTGTTCGGGTCGCGGGTGAACGCGACGCCCGTCCCGGAGTCGTCGCCCATGTTGCCGAAGACCATCGTCACGACGTTGACCGCGGTCCCGAGGTCGTGGGCGATCTTCTGGCTGTCGCGATAGTCCTTCGCCCGTTTGCCGAACCAACTCGCGAAGACCGCCTTGATCGCAAGGTCGAGCTGCTCGTTCGGGTCGGACGGAAAGTCGCGCCCAGTGTCCTCGCGGACGATCTGCTTGTACTCACCGACGAGGGCCTTCAGGTCCGCCACGTCGAGGTCGGTGTCCTTCGCGCCGTGACCGTGGGCCTCCTTGCGGGCCTCGAGCGGCTCGTCAAAACGGCTGGCGGGAACGTCCATCACGATCCGCCCGAACATCGCGATGAACCGGCGGTACGCGTCCCAGCCGAAGCGCTCGTTGCCGGTCAGCCCGATGAGGCCGCCGAGCGTCTCCTCGTTGAGGCCGAGGTTCAGGACGGTATCCATCATCCCGGGCATCGAGAACTTGGCACCGGAGCGGACGCTCACGAGGAGCGGGTTCTTCGGGTCGCCGAAGCCCTTGTCGGAACGCTCCTCGACCTCCCGCATCGCCTCGAGGACGTCATCCCAGAGACCGTCGGGGAGCTTCTCACCGGCGGCGAAGTAGTCGTTGCAGGCTTCTGTCGTGATTGTGAAGCCGGGCGGGGTGGGCAGGCCGGCCTTCGTCATCTCGGCGAGCCCAGCGCCCTTGCCGCCGAGCAGGTCCTTCATTCCCCCGTCGCCCTCGGCCGTGCCGCCGCCCCACGCGTAGATGTAGCGCTTGCCGGCCTTGTGGGCGCGGTCGGTCGCGGGGGACGTCGTGGCCATTCGGCGTGCTCCTTGGGCGCGGCGCGGCCCGTGGGCGGCGCGTGGGTGTTGATCGGTTCGGTCGCGGCCGATTGTAAACCTCGGGCTGAGTGCCCGGGTTACCATCCGCCGGATGACCGAACTCGCCGCCGATCCGCGCGTCATCGACGCGGAGGCGCCCGTCTACAATGCCCGACTCGTGCGGCGGGAGGACGAAACCGAGTCGCTTGGCTACTTCTGGGTCCGCTTCGACGGCGAGCCGACGCCGTTCGAGCCCGGTCAGTACATGACGATCGGGGTCATGGTCGACGGCAAGATCGTCCAGCGCCCCTATTCGGTGGCCTCGCCGCCCATCGCCGCCGGAACAGACGGCTACGAGTTCTACGTCCGCCTCGTCCAGGGCGGGACGTTCACCCCGCTGCTGTGGCGGATGCCGATCGGCCAGGGAATGCGGATGATCGGCCCGAAGGGCAAGTTCATCCTCCAGCCCGAGGACGAGCGGACGCATATCTTCATCTCGTCGGGCACGGGCAATGCCCCGTTTGTTTCGATGATGCGCCAGATGCTGGCCGATGGAGCGACGCGCCGGGCCGTGTTCCTCAACGGCGTGTCGCACGCCCACGAGCTCGGCTACCGCGACATCGTGGAGGGCTGGGAGCAGTCCGGCGAGTACCCGGTCACGTACATTCCCACCGTCTCTCGCCCGAACGATCCGATCAACTCGGCGTGGATGGGCCGGACTGGACGGGTCGAGTCGATCCTGGAGCCAGTTCTTGACGAGCTCGCGCTTGGGCCGACGAACTCCATCGCCTACATCTGCGGCAACCCGGACATGATCCTCAGCGCGGAGGAGACGCTTCTAGCCCGCGGCTACCCCGAGGAGCAGGTCCACAAGGAGCTCTACTGGCCGAAGGGCAAGGAGCCCCGTGGCATCGCCGCCGGCGACCTGGCCGCCGCGATTGACGCCGCCGAGGCGAACGCAGACCAATAGTCGTTCGAGCGCCGCACCCGGCTCAGCCGAGCGCGGCGCAATGCGTGATGCCAGAGCTGTCAGGGAGCCAGTCGCTGCCAGCTGTAAGTCCTACCCGCGGGCCACGAGACCTGCTGGTCCTGGCCGCCCTTCGATCCGAGCAGCCATGTCTTGCCGTCTGCCGGATACCTTGCAAGGACCGCGGTCCCATCGGGGGAGAAGCCAAGGAAGGGATCGGCAGTTTCCTGGGAGTGGCGGGGACCAATGGCAATGGCCTGGCCCCCACCATTGACCGGCGCGATGCTCAGCTGATACTCCCCGTTCTGGAAGCGGGCGAACACGAGCTGAGTGCCGTCTGGCGAGAACTGCGGATCGTATTGGTCGCTGTCGAGGTGGCCATCGAACTCGACCACGCGGTCGTCGCCCGAATCGACCCCGACAAGGTGGAGCCCGTTGCCGGTCGCACTCCCCCATCGCGCGAACGCAACGTGGGTGCCGTCGGGCGACAGGACCGGTTCCCGCCAGCCGAATTCGAGGTCCGTCACCGGCACAATCGGCCTCAACCCGCTTCCGTCTGAACTGACCTTGTAGAGACCGTAGGTCGTGCCCGAGCTCTCGCTGGTCACGCCCCTGAAGACGAGCTCTCGTCCATTCGGCCGCCAACTCACGTCCGAGACACTCAAGCCGAGATCGAACGTCCTGGGGGCGCTGCCGTCCATCGCGAGGATCGTGAGCTTGCGGGCTGAGCCGACTTGGGAAATGACAGCAATTCGGTCGCCGCTCGGCGACCAGTCGAATGGGGACAGGTCTGTTTCGACGCGAACAAATCTGCCCTCGGCGATCTGTCGAGAGTCGGATCCGTCGACGTTCGCCACGTAAAGCGCGTCCCCGGACCCGGATCCTGCCCTAAGGAACAAGAAATGCGTTCCGTCACGCGATAGCGCCGGGGCGATGTCGCTGTCGGGCCCTGTGACGAGGTCACTCGAGGCGCCGGTGACGGGGTCGACTGAAGCGATGTCTCCATCTGGGGTGCTGTACAGGATCGCGCCATTCCGGGCCGGGCCAAACGGCTCCGGGAGACGTTGTCGGGAGCCGACGTAGATCAGCGCGCCGGCAACCACGAGGAGCCCGAGGATCACGAGGATCCCGATCGAGCGCCACGGCAGCGGCGGTACGAGAGAAGACCGGGCGATCACGCCCATGGGAAGCCACCTTTCAAGGGAAGCCCACGCACGTCGCTGTCGAGTTAGGGCGGTCCGCGTGAGCATTTCGTCGAAGTAGTCGGGCACCTGCGCAGACGCCAGCTCGTCCATGAGCTCCGGGAGTCGCTGTTCGAATCGGTCGAAGGCGGTCATGCGTACTGCCCTCGCGTGACTGTCGGGACATCGGAGTCCAGGTCTGAGCCGATCGTCACTCGCATTGCCGCGAGCGAACGATGGAGGCGGGATTTTGCGGTTCCAATCGGAATGCCCAGGGTCGCCGCGACTTGCGGCAGGGGCATCCCGAGGTAGTAGTGGAGGACGACGACAGCCCGCCACTCCGGATCGAGACCCCGGAGCGCCGTGTCAAGGAGATCGCGATCGGCAATCACCGACGCGATGTCGGCGGTCGGCGGTCCATCGAACGACGTCAGCTCGACCTCGATCGGGCGCCGGCCGCGGCGTCGAATCGCGTCGATGCAGGAGCGAAAGATCAGGCGGTGGAGCCAGGCCTCGAAGCGATCCGGATCGCGCAGCGTCGGAAGGTTCCGCCAAGCCCGGATGAAACCCTCCTGGACCGCGTCTCGCGCAAGCTCGTGGTCCCGGAGAATGAGTCGGGCTGCCGCGTCCAGCCGCGCGACGAACGCGCCTGCAAGCATGGCAAAGGCGTCATGATCGCCTCGCCCCGCTCGCTCGACGAGCTCTCGCTGGTCCACGGCCACCCTCTGTGACGGCGCGGCGTGTGTGTCGCGCTCGGATGGTATGTCGCCGTGGTCCCGCGAAACGTTCCCAGGATCCCGAAATGGTTAGCGGAGGGCGAACCGATCCGCCCTGAAACCTTCGATCGGAATCGCCGTGCCAACGCCCATGGCGAGGTCCGCCAGGATCTCGCCGATCACGGGGGCGAACTTGAAGCCGTGCCCGGAGCAGGCCGACGCGAAAGCAACGCCCGGGACCGCGGGGTGGGCGTCGATGACGAAGTTGAAGTCCGGCGTGTTCGTGTAGAGGCAGACCGTTGCCTCGCGCAGCGGCCCGTTCGCTGCAGGCATGGAGCGCCGCATGAACGCCCGAACGCGTTCGACGTCGGCGGGGTGCTCCGCCCGGTCGACCCGATCGGGGTCGACCACCTCGTCCGAGTGATGTCGTGACACCTTGAGACCGGCGGCCGGGTCGTACGGAAACCCGTAGAAGATCCCCTCGGCTCCCGTGTCCATGATCCACATCGGCAGCCGACCGACCGCGACGTCCTCCGCCGGAACGTCGGGCTCGAACCAGAAGACGGGCATCCGCTCGACCTCGAGCGGCAGGCGGAGATCGGGCACGAAATAGCCGGTCCAGGCCCCGGCGGCGATGACGAGATGATCGGCGCCATGGACGCCCTTGTCCGTTTCGACTTCGAGGCCTCCACCTGAAGCCGGCCGCCAGTCGATCGCGCGCTCGTGAAAGCTCAGAACGGCGCCGGCTTCTTCGGCGAGCCGGAGCTGGGCCTCGATCGCCCGTTCCGGCCGGATCATCCCGGCGCCCGGGTCGTACAGGCCGCCAATCTCGTCGCCCACCGCGAAGATCGGCCAGCGCCGGTTGATCTCCGCGCCGTCGAGGACGTCGTGGGGCAGGCCCTGCTCCCGCGCGCTCGCGACGGAGCCCCGGAACACCACACTCTCGGCCGGCCCCGCGTAGAGCCCGCCCGTCGCCTCGACGAGCGGTTCGCCGGCCGCGTCTCCCAGCGCCTGCCACGCAGTCCACGCAGCGGCGAGCAACGGCAGATAGGCCGGATCCTCAAAGTACGCCCGGCAAATCATCCGGGACCGTCCGCCGGATGACCCGAGCCCGTGGCCGCGCTCCCCCGCCTCGAGCCCGAGCACGGTGAGCCCACGACGAGCGAGCGCGAGGGCCGCAGCACTGCCGTGGGCGCCGAGCCCGATGACGATCGCGTCGTGGCGTTCCATTGTCGACCGCCTCGGTCAGGCCCGCGAGGCTGCCAGTCGGTCGAGGATCAGCTGCTTGACGCCTTCTAGGGGCACTCGCTCCTGCGTCATCGAGTCGCGGTCGCGGATCGTCACCGCGCCATCCTCCAGCGACTCCACATCCACGGTCACGCACCACGGCGTCCCGATCTCGTCCTGGCGCCGGTACAGCTTCCCGATCGCCGCGGTGTCATCGTAGACCGCCATCACGTCCTTGGCGAGGTCCGCCCGGAGCCGCCGGCAGATATCGACGATCTCTGGCCGCTTCTTGAGCAGCGGCAGCACCGCGACCTTGTACGGCGCGAGATCCGCGATTGAACCCGAGGACGACGCGCTTCTCGCCCCGGACCTCTTCCTCGCGGTATGCGTCGATGAGGAACGTGAACGCCGCCCGATCCGGTCCCCCGGCGGTTTCCACGATATACGGGATGAAGTGCTCCTCGGTCGCCGGGTCGAAGTACTCCAGGTTCTCGCCCGACGCCTCCGCGTGGCGCGAGAGGTCGAAGTCGCCCCGGTTGTGGATCCCCTCCAGCTCCTTCCAGCCGAACGGGAAACGGTACTCGACGTCGACTGCCTTCTTCGCGTAGTGGGCCAGCTCGTCGGGCGCGTGCTCGCGGAACCTGAGTCGCTCGGGCGTGACGCCGTACCTGACATACCAGTCCCAGCGGCGCGGGAGCCACTCCTCGAAGATCTGCGCGGCTTCGTCCGGGCGGACGAAGTACTGCATCTCCATCTGCTCGAACTCGCGCATCCGGAACACGAAGTTGCCGGGGCTGATCTCGTTCCGGAACGACTTGCCGACCTGGGCGATTCCGAACGGGATCTTCTTGCGGGAGCTCTGCTGGACGTTCTTGAAGTTGACGTACGAGCCCTGGGCCGTCTCCGGCCGAAGATAGATGATCGACGACTCGTCCTGGACCGGCCCCATGTGGGTCTCGAACATCAGGTTGAAGCGGCGCGGCGGGGAGAGCGGCCCCGCGTCATTCGGGCAGACGAGCTTGAACCGTTCGATGACGGTCGGATCGGTCAGGTCAGACGCCGTGAGCAATTCGGCGCCGGGCAGCTCGTCGAGCCGGTAGCGGCGGTGACAGGTCGCGCATTCGACGAGGGGGTCACTGAACGAGCCGACGTGTCCGGAAGTGACCCAGACCTGCGGGTGCATGAGGATCCCCGCATCCAGGCCGACGATGTCCTCGCGCTCCTGGACCATCGATCGCCACCAGGCCCGCTTGACGTTGTTCTTCAGCTCGACCCCAAGCGGGCCGTAATCCCAGACGGCGTTGATGCCGCCATAGATCTCGGAGGACGGGAAGACGAAGCCTCGGCGCTTTGAGAGCGAGACGATCGTTTCGAGGTTGTCGACGGCGGGCGCGACGGCATCCGGATCGGTCGCGGTGGGGGTGTCGGTCACGAGGAGCTCCAGTGGGGCGACCGGCCGTGGCAGGGACGGTCGCAGAGATCGGTGGAGTCGAGATGCTAGCAGACGACCCGGGTGGACTATTCAGCCGCCATCGAGGACGATCTCGCAACAGTTCGGCCGCTCGGGGGTCATCAAGACGATGGACAAGAACGCAGCGGCCGCGGGTCCGGTAGCACGTCGAGCATTCGAGTTGCTGCGGCGTCTACCGCCGGCCATCCAGGACGAGGTCTTCCTGGCGCTCCAGAACTTCGCCGTATTCGTTCTGCTGTTCGTTGCGTTTCCTGTGTTGATCGCGGTGTTCATCGCCGTAACCATCGCCTACGCCCTCCTGAACTGGGCGTTTGGGGCGCCCTCGGGCTTCCTCGGGGCGGCGCTGGCCTATGGCTGGTTGGGGGCCCTCGTCACCCTGTCCGTTGTCATCACGGTTCGGATGTGGCGGGCCATACCGATCATCATCCGGCTCAAGAAGCTCGCGATCGATGGGCCCGACCGCGGTGACGAGGCTCTGCCACCGGCAATCCCGTCCAATACGATCGTTCCCATGTCCGTTCAGGAGCGCATCGCGATCGCGGATGCGAGCCTGGAGCCGGGCAACGACGATGTGCCCCGCCCGATCAGACCCCCGCCCTGACCTCATCCAGGAACGCGAGAGAGCGCGCCTGGCGCTCGAGCGCGTTGCCGATGAATTCGCGCATCGCGGCCTCGACCTCACGTTCAGACGTCTCGGCGAGGCGGAGAGCGGCGATCGCGGCGATATCGAGTCGCTGATAGGCCTTGAGGAGCTTCAGACCGTCGAGTGAGAGCTCGGTTCGCTCGTACGACGGACCTGGGCAACGCTCGCACACGACGCCCCCGAGATTCGGCACCCAGCGGTGGCGGCCCCCGGACTCGAGGACCCGGTCACACTCGGCGCATCGATCGACCTCGGGCCGGACGCCGAGCTCGTCGGCAAGGTGCATCTCGTACCAGCGGGCGACCCGCCCAGGCGCCATACCCGCATCCAGGAGTCCGTAGGCCCGTTTGAGCAGGGTGTACAGCGGCTCCGCGGCGTGGCGCTCCTCGAGCGACCGATCGGCGAGCTCGGCGAGATACCAGGCTGTCGCCGCGCTCTCGAGCGAATCGCGCAGGTTGAGCCAGGCATGGTCGACGACGACCTGTGTCACGACCTCGAATGTTCGGCCGCGGGCCAATGCCACCTGGAGCTCGGCAAACGGCTCGAGGCTGCCACCGATCCGCGACGTCGGCCGGCGAATCCCCTTGGCAATGACCTTGATCTTTCCCCAGGCCGGCGTGATCAGCGTCAGGATCCGATCGGCCTCACCGAAGTCGAACCGGGAGAGGACGATGGCCTCGGTCGTGTAGCGGCGCGGGATCGGCACGATCGCACGGTAGCATCCGAGGCCGCCGCCCGCCGACAGCAAAAATCGCAAAGCATCAAGTGATCCAATCGGCCAATTCGCGCGAATAGCCGGATAGGCGCCGGTGCGGTCGCGTCCCCCGAACCGGCGCCGTTTCGCGCCTTCCCCAAGAGGTCAGCGGGCCTCGGCGATCATCAAGAACCGGCAAATCATGGCGTCCAGTGACGCATTCATCTCGAGGATCGCCGCTCGGGTCTCCTCAACGTCCGAGCCCTCTTCGGCGGCCAGCTCCTCGACCGCCTCCAGCAGACCCTGCCCCACTCTCGTGTTCCTCTCGCGCCAATCATCGGTCGTGTCGTACGCGACGACGTCGAAGCCCGCTGCCTCGGCAAGTGGTCGATGGTCCGCGACCTGGGGTGGACGCCCAGCCGGCTGTCGGTGGTAATCCCACGACGTCACAACCAGCCGACCGCCGGGCCGCAGGATCCGGCGGAGCTCGCGAAGGGCAGACGGCTTGTCCGGCGTGAAGAGCAGGGCGTCGACAGACATGATCGCGTCCGCGGTCGCGTCGTCCAGCCCGGTCCTCTCGAACTCCCCGACCCGGAAGGTGGCGGCCATATCCATCGCCTTCGCCCGTTTCCGCGCCTCGGCGAGCGCGTTCTCGGCGATATCGAGTCCGACTAGCTCCGCACCGGTCGATCGGGCCACCCAAATTCCGGCGCCACCTCGGCCGCACCCCACGTCGACGAGCGTCTGCCCAGGACCAACGCCCACCTCGGAGGTGAACCGCGTCAACTCGCGCCGCGAGAGGAGGCTGTATGGATCGATACCCTCCGGGTAGTCCTCGCCGAACACTCCGCGCCAGACGCGCTCCTGCACGGCTGAGGCCGGTGTCGAGTAGGTCGCTTCGAAGACCTCTTTCCAGTCCTGGGTCATCCGGCGATTCTCTCGTAAGGCATGGCAGGAACGTCAAGTCGCCACGGCGCGCTTGTGTCGCGGCCGCAGGCAAGCTCCTGAAGCCCACCGAACAGGCTACCGGCGGCTCGCATGTTTGTCCAAATCCGGCTACACTGCCCGCGATGGCTACCGTGTCGCGCGAGTTCGACCTCGACACCATGATCGCGGATACCGAGGCGGAGATCCTCCGGCTCGTCGGCGATCACGACGCCTCGACCGCCGGCGCCTACGAGATGATTCGCTACCACCTCGGGCTGGACCACGATGGCGCGCCGGCCGGCAAACGGATGCGACCCCTCCTCGGGCTCCTTGCCTACGCCTCGATCGCGGGCGATCACGCGGCCGCCCTGCCCAGGGGCCGCAGCCGTCGAGCTCGGTCACAACTTCAGCCTCGTCCACGACGACATCGAGGACGGCGATCGCGAGCGTCGCCACCGCCCGACGTTGTGGGCGCTTCACGGGGTCGCCCAGGCGATCAACACCGGGGACATGCTGTTCAGCCTGAGTCGGGTGGCCCTTCACCGCCTCTCAGACCTCGGCTTCAGCGACGCGAAGGTCCTCCGCCTGATGCGCCTCTACGACGAGACCTGCGTCGCCTTGTGCGAGGGCCAGTACATCGACATTGCCATGAGCGAGTCGAACGCGTTGATGTCTGTCGAGCTCTACTTCGACATGATCGGCCGCAAGACGGCGGCGCTCATCGCGGCCTCCGTGGAGGCCGGAGCGCTCCTGGCGACGGACGACGACGAGGTGATCGCCCGATACCGGGCCTTTGGCTGGGCGCTGGGGCTGGCCTTCCAGCTGAACGACGACTTGCTCGGCATCTGGGGCGCCGAGCGGGCAACCGGCAAGGAGCCGACCGACATCGCCCGCCACAAGAAGACCCTGCCGGTGATCTACGCCTTCGAGAACGCCGGGCCGGAGGATCGTGACCGCCTCGACGAGCTCTACGCGAGGGCCGATCAGACGCACGATGACGTCAGCGAGATCATCGCGATCCTCGAGCGGAGCGGAGCCCACGACTTCACCCGCGACGAGGCTCGCCGCTACCGCGACGAGGCCCTTGCGGAGCTTGATGCCGCGGGCGTCGCCGATGCGCGCGCCCGCCAGAAGCTCGAGCAGATCATCGTTTCGGTGATCACGGCCTAAAGACCGGCGACCTAGCGGTCGCCGTCCTCGGCGACGAGCTCGCCGTTCTCGTCTCGTCGCCGCACGACGAGAACCTTGCCGACCCGCCGGCCGTCGGTCGTCTCGACGGTCAGGATGAGGCCGTCGACGTCGATCCGGTCGCCGGGCGACGGCACGCCGCCGATGCGGTGGTAGATCAACCCACCGACCGTGTCGTATTCGTCCTCGTCCTCGAGCCCGAGGTTCGTATCGAACAGGTCGGCGAGATCGTCCACCGACGCCCGGCCGTCGACCCTCGCCTCGTCCTCGGAGAGCCGGACGACCATTGGCTCCTCCTCGTCGTACTCGTCCTGGATCTCGCCGACGATCTCCTCGAGGAGATCCTCGATCGTGACCAGGCCGGCGGTCCCGCCGTACTCGTCGAGCACGATCGCGATATGGACCTTCCGCCGCTGGAACTCGTGGAGCAGATCGTCGACCGTCATCAATTCGGGGATGTACACCGGGGTTCGCAGGAGCGCGCGGAGGTCTGGCCGCGGCCCGGCCGATTCGCGCAGGATCGGCAGGAGATCCTTGGCGTAGAGAATCCCGAGGATCTCGTCGACCGACTCTTCGAAAACAGGAATCCGGCTGTGGCCGTGCTCGATGATCGTGTCGATCGCCTCATCGAACGTCGTCGAGGCGGGGATCGCGGCGATCGCGATGCGCGGCACCATCACCTCGTGGACGCGCCGGCTGCCGAGCTCGATGACCGCGTTGATCATCTGCTCTTCCTCGGCCTCGAGGATCCCCTGCTCGCCGCCGCGTTCGACGATGAGCCGGAGCTCCTCCGCGGTGATCGACGCCTCGTTGGAGATGGTCGCGCCGAACATGCGCGTGATCGCGCTGGTCAGGCCGGTCAAGAGCTTGATGACCGGTCCCAGTGCTCGAGCGAGGAAATCAATCGGGAGGGATAGGGCGATTGCGACCCGCTCGGCGTTGGCCAGGGCGAGCGTCTTGGGGACGAGTTCCGCGAAGACGATCGTGAAGAGGGCCAGCACGACCGTCACGACGATGAGGGCGAGACCATCGGCGCCGCCTTTGTCCATCCCGAAACTCACCAGCACGTCGGACAGGCTCTCGACGAGGCTCACTGCGGCATACGCCGAGGCAAAGAAGCCGATGACCGTGAGACCCAGCTGTGAGACCGCCAGGAAGCGGCCCGGGTCGTCGAGGAGGCGGCGAACTCGCCGCGCTCCGGGTCGCCCCTCGTCGACGAGCTGCTCGACGCGGCTCCGTCGGAGCGAGACGAGGGCGATCTCGCCGGCGACGAAGAACCCTTCGAGGATCGTCAGGAAGACAATGAACAGAAGCTCACCGACGGGTATGTTCATGAGCCGGCGGCGCCCGGCTGCCCGTCCTCGGTGTGGCCGGTGTCGTCGGTCTCGTCACCCGGTTTTCCGCGCGGCTCGCGGATCCGGGCGGGTATCCCGACGGCCAGCTTGCCTGCCGGGACGTCCCGCGTGACGACCGCGCCGGCACCGGTGCGGCTGTCGTCGCCCAGGGTCACGGGGGCCCGGAGCATCGTGTCCACGCCGAGGAAGACGCGTTCGCCGATCGTCGTCCGGTGCTTCGAGGTCCCGTCGTAGTTCGCGGTGATCGTGCCGGCGCCGACGTTCGTCCCGGCCCCGAGATCAGCGTCGCCGAGGTAGCTGACGTGGTGCTGCTTCACGCCCGGCCCGAGGCGGGTGTTCTTCAGCTCGGCAAAGTTGCCAACCTCGGCGCCCTGCCCGACGATCGATCCGGGCCGCAGGTGGGCGAACGGACCGACGGTCGCCCGATCCTCGATGATCGACTTCTCGATGACGCTCGCCCAGACGAGGCAACCCTCACCGACCGTGCTGTCGATGATCTGGCTGCCGGCCCCGATCGTGCTCCCCCGGCCGACGGACGTGCGGCCGCGGAGGATGACGTTCGGCTCGAGCGTCACGTCCTCCGTCAGGCTGACGGAAGCGTCGAGGTAGACCGTCGAGGGGTCGCGCATCGTCACGCCGGCCTGCATATGAGCCGCGTTGATCCGCGTCCGGAGGTCCCATTCCGCCTGTGCCAACTCGGCGCGGTCGTTGATCCCGAGCAGCCGGCCGTCATCCTCGACGGTCAGGCCCGCGACCAGGCGGCCATCCTCGCGTGCGAGCTCGACGAGCTCGGTCAGGTAGAGCTCGCCCGTCTTGGGCGAGGGCTTGAGCGAGCCGAATTCGACCCTGCAGCCAGGCGGCGTCGAAGGCGTAAAGCCCGGAGTTGATCTCGTTGACCGCCACCTCCTCGTCGGTCGCGTCCTTGCGCTCGACGATTCGATCGACCGTGCCCGCTTCGTCGCGGATGACCCGGCCGAGATTGCCCGGCTCGATCGCGTCGACCGCGACCAGGGCGATGGCGGCCTCGTCGAGGCGACGCTCCTCGAGCAGCTCGATCAGCAGGCCCGCCTCGAGCAGAGGCAGATCGCCGATGAGGACGAGGACCTCCTCGACGCCTTCGGGGAGTGCCTCGATCGCCGCCCTGACGGCGTCTCCGGTCCCACGCGGCTCAGCCTGGAGGGCGTAGTCGACATCACCACCGAGCGCGTCGCGGATCGCGGCGGTTGCGGGGGATGTCACCACGATCGGGCGGCCGCCGGTCGCCTCGCGGGCAGCGTCCACGACGTAGGCGACCATCGGCCGGCCGCAGAGCTCGTGGAGGAGCTTCGGCGTCTGCGACTTCATGCGCGTGCCGAGGCCCGCGGCCAGGACGACGGCGGCAACTCCCGGGCGCTGGCCGGTACTTGGGGGTGTCACGAGGGGCGACGCCGAGGGGCGGGTGCAGCGGGCGGGCATGTGGCTCGGGCCCGGTGCGGTGCCGGCGTGTCGGGTTGTAGGTGCATCTTCAGGGTCGCAGCATCGTAGGGTCGCCCTTGGGGAGTGTCAAACAAAGCAAGGCAGTCGCGGTTTGGCACGCCAGCGCCCTACCGCGACGAACGCAGTAGGCTCCTTGCTTCCTCGCGGGCGCGGCGAATCTGGTCGGCGTGTTCGTGGCAGTGGGCCGAGTAGATCTCGAGCCAGCGCTCGACGCCGTACGGGCCCATCTCGGAGTGAGTGCCAGTCCTCCCCCATTCCGCCTCCGTCAGGGCGTCGAGGATCTGAGCCGTCGTCTGGCGCGCGCCATCGATCGCGGCCAGGGCCGGTTCGATCGGCCGGTCGCCATAGTGGAGCCGCCGGGCGAACTCATCGCCGTCATAGCCCACGATCAGGGGGGCGTCCTCGGCGACGAGCCGGCGGAGCCGTATCGCCGAGGTCATTTCGCTGTCCGCAGTGTGGTGTACGACCTCGCGAGGCGTCCAGCCGCCGTCGGCCGGGCGCGCATCGAGCTCCGCCTCGGTGATGCCGGCGAGCGACGCGCGGATGACCTCGGGACCGGCGACATACTCCGCGACCAGTGCCGCCCGCTTCGCAGCGTCCATTACGCCGACTGCCTGCCTGAGGGCTCGGTGAGCGGGCGTCTCGCGATCGCCTCGATCTCGACCAGGCCACCCTTAGGGAGAGCAGAGACCTGGACGGTCGATCGGGCCGGGGGCGGATCCGGCATGAACCGGGCGTAGACCGCGTTCACGGCCGCGAAGTCGCCGATGTCGACAAGGAAGATCGATGTCTTCACGACGTCATCGAACCCGAGACCCGCGGCATCGAGGACGGACTGGAGGTTCCGAAGGGCGCGGTCGGCCTGCGCCTCCACCCCGTCGACCAGCTCCCCGCTCACCGGCTCGAGCCCCAGCTGGCCGGAGCAGAACACCATGTCGCCGCTGCGGACCGCCTGGCTGTAGGGGCCGATCGCGGCAGGCGCGCCGCCGCTCGAGATCGCCTGTCGACTCATTGATCGCTTCTCCTCCCTGATTCGATCGTCGTGGCGGCGACGAACGGGGGTTCGGCACCGGGGAACGCCAGTGACCCGTCGGCAACCGCCGTGCGGACGGTCGAGGCCGCAGTCTCGGCGTCGTCGAGTAAAGGATAGAGCGCCCAGAGTGTCGCACCGGAGCCCGCCAGCCCGATCGGCCGGCCAAGCAGGCGCGTGAGCGCCCGACGGAGAGGAACGAGGCCGGGCACGACCACTGCGGCCGCCGGCAGGAGGTCATTGGCCGAGGCGAGGACCGCGGCACGCTCGAGGAACGCGCGCACGCTCAGCCCCGAGCCGAATTCGCTGGCGAAGTGCTCGGAGGTCCGCCGGGCGACGCCGGGATCAGCCATCGCCCCGCCCGACCAGGCCGCAAACACGGCGGCCGTGTGGGCGGGTACGGCAGGCGTCACGAGCAGGACCCCTGGAAGCTCGGTGGCCTCGCCGGCGGCGGCCTTGACGCCGCGGAGCGGCGTGACCCGCTCGCCTCGCCCTTCGACGAGGGCGGCGCCGCTGCCGAGGAAGAACGGAACGTCGCTCCCGAGGCCGGCGGCGAGCGCAAGGCGGTGCTGCGGGTCGAGCTCGGCACCCCATGTCTCGAGCGCTCCACCGAGCGCCGCGGCGGCATCGCTCGACCCGCCGGCGAGCCCCGCGGCCACGGGAATCCGCTTGTCGAGTCGGATGGCCAGTGGCGGCGCGGCGCTGCCGACCGGCCCGCCGACGGCCCGCCGGGCAGCCGTCACCGCCTTGAGGACGAGATTGTGCTCGGCCGGCCCCGGATCAAAGCCCGTCGTGTAGAGGCTGTCCTCGCCCTCGGACTGGATGGCGAAGCTGATCCGATCTGCCAGGCCCAGCGGGACCATGACCGAATGCAGGGCGTGATAGCCGTCGGGCCGCCGGCCCACGACCGCGAGGGTCAGGTTGAGCTTGGCCGGAGCGAGGCGGACGACGGGCGTGAGACGCCGCGCGGGATCGGTCATTCCCGGCGCCGCGCGGGATCGGTCATTCGCGGCGCCGCCCGCGCGTATCCGGCGCGATCTCGCCGAAGGCGTCGAGCAGGGCGATCCATTCGCCAACGGCGAGGGTCTGCGGCCTTCGGTCGGGCGCGATCCCGGCGGCCTCGAGCGCGGCCGTGACGCGCACCGGCTCGACCGGGAGCTGACGGGACAGGACGTTGTGGAGCATCTTCCGGCGCTCCCGGAAGCCGGCCTGGACGAGGCGCCAGAGTGCGTCCTCGGCCGCCGCGTCCTGCAGCCTGTCGTCGCCGGGAAAGGGCTCGACGACGATGACCGCGCTCTCGACGGCAGGCTCCGGTTCGAAGGCAGCGGCCGGCACGTTGAACGCGACCCGGACCCGGGCGTGGTACTGGACGAACACCGAGAGGTAGCTCATCCGACCCGGCGGCGCCGCTATCCGCTCGGCGACCTCCCGCTGGACCATGAGCACGAGCCGCTCCGGTCGGGGCGATTCGCCGAGCAGGCGGTGAAGGATCGGGCTGGTGATGTGATACGGCAGGTTGGCGACGACCTCGAACGGCTCCGCCTCGAGGCGATTGAGCGGCTGGTCCAGTGCGTCACCCTCGATCAACCGGAGCCGTCCCTCCGCCAGCTCCGCGGCGAATCGCTCACGGAGGAAGCCGGCGAGGCCCCGATCCAGCTCGACCGCCGTGACCGAAGCCCCGGCCTCGAGCAGGCCGGAGGTCAGGAAGCCCAGGCCCGGCCCGATCTCGATCACTCGGTCGCCCGGCGCCGCTCCCGCTTCGACGATGATCGCCTCGAGGATGTCGACGTCGGCGAGGAAGTTCTGCGACATCGAATGGCGCGCCCGCAGCCCGGCCTCGCGCAGGGTCTTCCGCACGGCCGCCGGATCGATCCGCGGCGCCGTCGTCACCGAGCCACGGGCTCTCGCCGGGCGAGAGGGAGGGACGGTCGGGCGTCGAGGTCGAGGCCGGCCAGGTCGCCCGCTTCAAGGCGCCATGCCGCGGCCGCCCCGATCATCGCCCCGTTGTCCGTGCATAGCCCCGGGCGCGGCACATTGAGGCGGATGTTCCGCGCCTCCGCGTCGGCGGCGATCCGCGCCCGCAGCGCCGCATTTGCCGCCACGCCGCCGCCGAGGACGATCGTCCGGGCGTCGACCTCCTCGGCCGCCCGGATCGTCTTCGTCGCGAGCACGTCGACGACCAAATCCTGGAAGCCCCACGCGAGCTCCGCGGTGACCGCCGCCGGCAGCTGCGCGTCCTCGCCGGCCCGGAGGCCGCGGTCAACCGGCAGCCCCGCGGCGACGCGCGCCTCGTCGACCGTTCGGCGGGCGGCCGTCTTGAGCCCGGAGAAGCTGAAGTCGTACGAGTCACCCAGCCACGCCCGTGGGAAGCCGGCGTCGTGGCGGATCGCGACCTCCGCCGCCAACTGGATAGCGGGGCCGCCGGGATACGGCAGGCCAAGAAGGCGACCGACCTTGTCGAACGCCTCGCCCGCCGCGTCGTCGACGGTCTGGCCAAGGAGCCGGTAGGTCAGGTGTTCGCGCATCTCGACGAGGAATGTGTGGCCGCCCGACACGATCAGGGCGACGAGTGGGAAGATCGGCGCCTCGCGCTCCGCCTCGCCGGGATCGAGCAGCCAGGCCGCGTACAGGTGTCCCTCGAGGTGGTTGACGCCGACGAGCGGCTTGTCGTGGACGAACGCGAGCGTCTTGGCGAAGTTGATCCCGACGAGCAGCGAGCCCGCGAGTCCCGGTCCGTAGGTGACGGCGACCGCGTCGACATCCGGTATGGAGACCCCGGCCCCGGCGAGGGCCTCGTCGAGGACCGGGACGATCCAGCGGAGGTGAGCGCGTGCGGCGACCTCGGGGACGATCCCGCCCGTCGCGGCGTGGAGCGCGGTTTGGCTCGCGACGACATTGGCGTGGATTCGGCGGCCGCCCTCGACGACGGCGATCCCCGTTTCGTCGCAAGAGGATTCGACGGCGAGGATCAGCTGGCCGCTCACCGCGGCTCCTCGAGGGGCTCGTAGTCGCCGGTCGGCGGCTCGTCGGGCCGGGTCGGGGCGGGGGCTGCGTCCAGCTCCCCCCGAAGGCGGGTGAGGCGCTCACGGAAGCGGGATTCGGAGAGCGGCTCGGTCGTCATGATCAGGGCGTCCTCGCCGTCGTCGCTGTAGTAGCGCGGCCGCAGGCCGACGGGCCGGAAGCCGTATTTTTCGTAGAGGCGCCGGGCGGCGATGTTCGACAGCCGCACTTCGAGGGTCGCCTCGCGGGCGTGCCGCCCGATCGCGAGGTCGAGGAACGCGACGAGGAGCCGCTCACCGATGCGCTGGCGGCGCCAGGCGGGATGAACCGCGAAGGTCGTGATGTGGGCCTCGTCGACCATGAGCCACATCCCGCCGTACCCAACAATCCGCTCGTCGATCCGGGCGACGAGGTAGTTTGCAAGACGGTTCGTCTCGAGCTCGCTGCGGTACGCATTCGGGGGCCATGGCGCGCTGAAACTGGCGAGCTCGATCAGGTGGACCGCGTCAAGGTCCTCGAGCCGCATCGCGTCGATCGTCACCTTCACCGGTGGTCGCGCGACCATGCCACCTCCCCGCTCGGTGCGCGGACGCCGCGCGGCAGTGTCACGTAGTCCGGAACGAGCCGGGCGAGATCGTCAACATCCCCAGCTTCGAACCGGTCCGTTCCCATGCGCATTAGGGCACCGCCAAGGTGGAATTGGGCAGCGTCGCCGCGGAGCGATGCCTCGGTCGGCGCGCGGCCCTCGAGGTCGACGGCGACGAGCACCTCGCTATCGGCAAGCTCAGGATCGCTGCCGCCGGGCATCAGCTCGGGTGGCTCGCCGTGGCGGACGACGATCCGGTCCGACGCCCCGGCCGGGAGCAGCAGCACAACCTGGCCCGGTGGCGTTGCACCGTCGGCCGACGCGGCGATCAGGGCCTCCGCGCTCGAGACGCCGATGATTGGCCGGCCCAGGGAGTGCGCGAGGGCCTTGGCGGTCGCGATGCCGACACGCAGGCCGGTGAACGCGCCCGGGCCCGTCCCGACGACGATCGCAGCGATCCGTGAGCGACGCAGATTCAGCTCCCCGTGGAGTCTGCCGATCGCCGGCAGGAGTTGCTCCCCGTGGCGGTAGCCGGCCTCCCAGGTCGTCGCCCCGAGGAATTCACCGTCCGGAGTCGCGGCGGCCACCACGACGCGGCTGGTCGCGCTGTCGATCCCGAGAATCCACGGCCGGCGCCCGTTCGTAGCGGCTGCCGCCGAGCTCACGCGGCCGCCTCGAGGTAGCGGGCCAGGGTCGGGTCGAGGGCCCGGATTGTGATCGTCCGGGAATCGTCTGCCGCTCCGCTGAGGCCGCTCTCGATTGCAACATCAAGGCGGGCCGACGGGTAGCAGCTCGCTCATCCGCTCCGGCCACTCCACGAGCGTGACCCCACTCGCCTGACGCTCGTCGAGCAGTCCGCCCGCGAGCGCCTCCGACGCGTCGGCGAGCCGGTACAGGTCGACGTGGAACAGCGGCAGTCGGCCGGTGTATTCGGCCATGAGGATGTAGCTCGGCGAGTTGATCGTCTCGGTCACCCCGAGGCCCGCACCGAATCCCTTCGCGAACTGCGTCTTGCCGGCGCCTAACTCGCCTCGCAGGCAGATGAGATCCCCGGGGCGGGCGGCAGCCGCCAGCCTGGCGGCCAGCTCGCGCGTAGTCGCCGGGTCCTGACTGATGAATCGCCGCTCGAGCGCGGTCGGGACGGACATCGGACCGAGGGTAGCCCAAGGACCGAGCGCCTGCCGGGTGGAACTCTGGCGTTTTGCGCGCTCGAATGCTGCGAGGCGCCGGCGACTCAGCCGAACCGCTCGAGGTCGGCCAGAGGGACCGGCACCGGAGGCCAGCCTTCGAACGCCACCCAACCGGCCTCGAGGAACGTTCCGTCGGCGAAGCGGCGCAGTCCCGCCAGTCCCGCCCAGCGGCCCTCGCGGCCGACGCGCTCGCCCGCCCGGACCCGGACGAGGTCGCGAGGCGGAGGCGGGAGGTCGATCTCCGGCTCGTTGAAGACCAGGGCGGGCGGATCCAGAACGATCGCGACTTCGCGTCCGGCCAGCGCCGTGAAGACGGCGGCAATTGGACTGGCGATCCTTCGACGGATGGCCCCGTCGAGGACGAACACCGCGAAGGTCGGCAGTCGATGCAGCGAGGCGCGTTGGCGGGCCTCCGAGGCGAGGAAATCACGTCGATCCTTGCCCGCCAGGCCGGCGACGATGATGCCGCGCAGCCCCATCGCCCGGGCGCGGGTGAGCGTCTCAGCGTCAACGCGCGAGCCGACGACGAGGATCGCGCCGGCGAGGCCGACATCGAGGCTTCCGGGCCGGAGCCTGGCTCCGGACTTGCTGCCCTCGCCCGGCTCCGGGTTGATCGCGAGAAGCCCTCGGGTCGGTTCCCCGATCGCCTCGACACCGCGGAGGATGCGGCCCTCCGCTCTGACACCGATCCCGATTCCGGGCCGGACCTGGTGGACGACGCCGGCGATCGGCGTATCGATCTGCTCGGGATGTTCGCTGGCGGCCATCCGCCACTGCCCGCCGAGCTCGAACAGGAGCTCCCCCGACAATTCTCCGCGGCCCCGACGAAGCTGGACCCCAGTCGCGTGAGACGGTTGCGTCCAGCGATCGCCGGGACGGGCCTCGCCCGCCGCGGGCCCGGCACGAACCTCGACAAGCCGGGTGTCGCGCAGCCGGTCCGCGATCCGGGACCCGGGCACGAGAACATCGCCAGCCGCGACGAAGGCCCGGTCGCCGGGTCGCAGCGGGAAGCGGACCTCGATCGGCCCTTCGACGACGGGACGGCGGACGACGTACTCGATGCCGGGGTCAGTCATCGGTCGCGCGTGACCCACAGCGAGTCCTGCCAGGCCTCCAGCAGCTCGCGGCGCCGCTCGGGCCGGTCCGGCAGCCGTAGCGGCACGTCACGGAGATCGAGCAGCAGGCCGCCGAGACCGCCGGCCACTTCGACCGCGAACCTCCGCCCTCGACCGCCCAGCCGGACGGTGTCTCTGAATTGGAGGTCGGCCGTTCCTCGCTCGCCGGGTGGCAGGTCGACGAGCTCGAGTCCACCCGGGATCAGCTCGAGCTCGCTGGACCCCCCGGCGCCGCGCACGGTGACGTGGCCGGCGCTCCTGCCGGGACGGATCCCGCCCGGGATGACCACGCTCGCGAGCGGCGCGAGAAGGTCGTCGGCGATGTCGGCGATGAGCTGGCGACGCTCCGACGCGTCCGGGATCGCACCCAGCGGGGCGAGGAGGCGGGCATGGTCGTAGGCGATGCTGACGGCTGCCGGGCGGCGGACCACGTCTGCGATCGCCAGGGCGATGGCTGGTCCCGGGGCGACTGCCCACGCGCCGCCCGTGGCGACGATGAGGTCGGGCGCGGGTTCGGTCGTCTGATCGGGCGTCGCCTCCATCAGGACGGCCAGCGCGGCTCGAGCGGCAGCCAAGCGCAGTCGGGCGCCCTCGCCGGCTGCGTCCGACCACGGCGCGAAGCGGAGCTCGCGGAGCCGATCGCGCAGCCGATGCCTGTCGATGGGGACCGTGGACCAGGCGAGGACGCGATCGACCGCGGCGTCGTCGGGGTCCGGCGGAACCAGACCGGCCTCGGCGATGAACGACGCCGTGACGCGACCCGGCGAGCCCGCGACGCTCGGGACAGCCGTGGCTCGGAGACCGCCATCCAGGCCAATGTCGACGATCTCGACCCGGCGGTCGATGGCGTCGGCCAGGCCCGCGGCTGCGCGCGCGATAGCTCGCCGCGCGTCGTCGCGTGGCGCGCGGAGATCCTCGAGCAGCTCGCGGAGTGCCGCTCCCGGCGGGTCGCCTGATGTCGCCGCTGGCGCCAGCATGACCTCGCCCTGGCGATCGCCGGCAGTCGCCTCGAACCTGCTGAGTTCCTCTGCCATCGAACCGGCCAGGATCACGCTCAGCTCCGGGCGGCGAGCCGCGACCGCCCCGACCAGGCTGGCCACGTCGTCGAGCGCTCGCCGCTCGTCGGGCCCGGGCGGTTCGCCGGCACCGAGGAGGACGGCCTCGACGGTCGGGTCGAGGAGCGTCGTCGTCATCGCCAGCGGGTCGGCCGTCTGGGGACTCGCTCCGACGACTCGCCAGCCACTCCGACGAGCGGCTGCTTCGAGCGGCGCGACCGCCCGGTCCGACGCCGCGATCGCCGCCAGCTGCTGTGGCCGCGCACTCTGAGCAACGAGGCGCGGCAGATCGCTGGCCGCCCCGGCCCGATCGATCCCGAGCGTGCGAGCCAACTGGGAGTCGCCCTCCCCCGTCCGGCTCAAAAGCAGCCGAACGAGTGCGTCGACGTCGATGCCGGCGGGCATGGCGAGCGCCCCGATCAGGCGCCACCGGTGGCGAACCCGGGCAACGAGCGCGACAGACGAGGTGGCGGCACCCAGATCGAGGGCGAGGAAGGCTCGCGGGTCGCTCGTCACGCCGTCATGCTACCTCGGGCCGAGGCCGGTCCGAGCCCGGGCCGGCACGCCGGTGCCCGCTTCACACGCCGGTGCCCGTTTCACACGCCGGTGCCCGTTTCACACGCCGGTGCCCGTTTCACACCCGGTGCCCGTTTCACACCGGTGCCCGTTTCAGATGACCGTAGCTCGCATCTAGATGCGCGTTGTTCGCATGACGACTTCACGACGCCGCGCCAGCAAGGCCCCCAGCATGCGCCCATGCCCTCGCGATCCTGATGCGCATGATCGTCATCTAGATGCGCACGATTGTCATCGACAGCGCGGGGGGTGTTCGCAAGCGGCGCCGCGGCCGCTAGGCGTCCCAGGTGATTTCTTCGTCCAACTCCTCGAGCCGGGCGATCAGCTGCTCGATGCCCGCGTCGTCGGCGAGGATCTCGGAGGCGCCCGCGAAGCCCCCGCCGAACAGGCCACCCAGGACGGGATCGAAGAACAGCATTGCATTCGCGCCGAGCGGCCGATAGGGCCGGCTAGCCTGGAGGAAGTGGACAGCAGGGCCGGTCAGGCCGCGCAACTGGATCTCGCGGGCGACCTGCTCGACGAGCTCGTCGCGCTGGTCCTCGGTTGGCTCGTACGGCAGGCTCACCCGATGCCGCCGTTGACCTGGGCCGGGGACGCGGTCTCAGAAGCCGCTGAGCCACGCTCCGCCGTCGCGGCGAGGGCGATCTCGAAGGCCTGGTAGGCGGTTGCGCCGCGCATCGCGAAGATGACGTGCTCGAGGCCGGGCGAGCGATGCAGTTCGTCACGGACGGCTTTTACTGCGACGAGAGCCGCCTCGTCGAGGGGAAAGCCGCCAACGCCCGTGCCCATCGCCGGGAAGGCGATGCTCGACGCGCCGATCTCGCGGGCGCGCGCAAGGGCGGTGCGAACGGCCCCGTCGATGACTGTCGCGTTCGTCCTCCGATCCCGATCGAGCGACACAGCATGGATGACCGCCTTGGCGGCGAGCTTCCCCGCGGGCGTGACGATCAATTCGCCCATGGGCACGGGTGCTTGCCGCACCGCGGCGAACTCGATCGAGTCGCCGCCGGCGCGCTTGATCGCCCCGCCGACGCCGGTCGACATCCAGAGCGAGACATTCGCCGCGTTCACGATCGCGTCGACTTCGAGCTCGCAGATGTCTCCGTTCCAGAGTTCAATTCGAGCCAAGCACCCTCCACGGACGCCAACGTCCGGACGCCAACCGGACCGGCCGAGGCATGGTACACCCGAGGAAGGCGCCTGGAAGTCGTCGTCACGACCTCCCACGAGTTGGTGGTGCGGGCCTGCGCCAGGTCCAGTGCCGTGATCCGCTCCGATCCCTGCTCGCCCAGGAGGACGAACTCGTCCGCGACACCGACCGGCGGCCCAGGAACGTCGGTGACGTCGAACATGATCGCGTCCATCGCCACGTTGCCGACCAGTGGCACGCGGCCGCCCCGAACGATGCGCCTGCGGCGCGGTTCGAGAGCGATCGCGGCCAGCCGTCGCCGTAGCCCAGCGGCAACGTCGCGATCCGGCTCGGCCGGCCGGTCTCGAACGTGGGGCCGTACGAAACCCCGTGCCCGGCCGGCAGCTCCGCCACTCGCACCGGTCGGGCCTTGAGCGACATCACCGGGCGTAGCCGCGCGGCCGCCGGCGGCAACGATCCCGGGTCGAGCTCTTCGGGGGCGATCCCGTAGGTCATCAGTCCGGGCCGCACTGCGTCGTACGACGGAATCCAGTCCAGGAGGAGTCCGGCGCTCGCGGCGAGGTGTCTCCTGGGCACGACGATCCGGGCCGCGGCGAGCGAGGCGAGGGCCGCCTCGAAGCGCCCGAGCTGGGCGGCCGTCCTAGGTTGATCCTCGGCCTCCTGGAGATGCGTCCAGGCTCCGGCCAGGCGAGCCCCATTCGTGGCCGCGATCGACGCGGCGGCCGCGACGACGTCCGCTACCGCGACACCGCCGCGTCCGAGCCCCGTCTCGATCTCGAGCTCGATCTGCAGCTCGGGCGCCCCCGGCGGCGAATCCGCGCGACCCACCTCCGCGAGGAGCGCAGCAAGGACGTCCCCGTCCCCGGCGGCGACGGCGATCCGGCGAGCAGCCGCCTCGGGGGCGAGTTCCGGCGGGATCGGAAAGAGCACGGTGAGCCGTCCCTTGAGCCCGGCCGATCTGAGCGCGACAGCCTCGTCGAATGTCGCCACGCAGAGGCCGTCGGCGCCCGCCTCGACGAGCGCTCGGGCGACCGGCACCATCCCGTGGCCATACGCATCGGCCTTGACCACCGGCTCGACAAGGACGCCCGGTCCAGCGAGGTCCCGGGTCACGGCGAGGTTCTCGGCAAGAGCGTCGAGATCGATCTCGACCCAGGCCATCCGCGGCAATGGGGCGAGACCCGCTGCCGCGAGCTGATCCTCGATCGGGCGTCGCTCCCGCGTCGGAAACGGACCGGTGGCGTCGGAGGTCAGGTCGACGTCCCGCGGCGCTGCCCGGCGTCCGAGCCGATCTCGGGTCCGACACTCGGATCGCTGGCCGGGGCATCCGGCGCGCCGGGCCCCCCAGGCGTGTTGACGGCGCCGCCGGGCACCCCGCGCGTCCCGAATCCCAGCCGGGCCCCCGCTGCCCTCCGCTCGGCGACGGCGGCCAGTCGTTTTCGTGCGATCGCAATCGGATCTGGCAGGTCGGAGGCGAGAAGGCCGGCGTCGCCGAGCCGCTCGCTGACCATGTCGCCGGCCAGACCGTGGAGGTAGACGCCCAGCCGGGCCGCCGCGAACGGCGCCAACCCCTGGGCGAGAAGCGAGCCGATTGCCCCGCTCAGGACGTCACCTGTCCCGCCCGTCGCGAGGGCCGGATTCTCGAATGGCGCGACCGCCACCGATCCGTCCGGTGCTGCGATGACGGTCTTGGCGCCCTTCAGCACGACGACGTGGCCCCACATCGATGCGGCATCGCGGGCGGCCGCCGCGCGCGCCGCGTCGTCGCTGATGAGATCGCCGTCGTCGCCCGGCGCGCGGCCACTCCCCGCCCTGAGCCGTTCGAATTCACCGACGTGAGGGGTGAGGACCGCCGGGCGCCGGTCGCCATCCCACCAGCGCGCCATGGTCGCAAGTGAGCGAAGCGCCTCCGCATCGAGGACGATCGGCGGCGGCTTCTCGTCGTCCGGCGCGGCGAGGAGCTGGCGGACCAGCTCGGTCGTGGCGAGGCCCGGTCGCAGGCCGGGACCGACGACGAGCGCGTCGTGCTCGTGGTCGAGGATCCGCGATAGCGCCGGCTCCGGGTCGACCTCCTCGACGTCGTCCTCGGGGAGCGCCATTGTGGTCGCCTCGATCACCTTCGCGGCGAAGAGCGGCTGGAGCGACTCGGGGACGGCCAGCGTCACGAGCCCCGCGCCCGCCCGTCCGGCGGAACGACATGCGAGCAGCGCCGCCCCGGCATAGTCGAGGGATCCGGCGACGACGAGGACCTTGCCGAAGGCGCCCTTGTGACCGCGCTTCGGCCGTTCCGGAAGCAGCGCCGATGCCGCGGCGTCGTCGAGCGTGACGGCGCCAGGGACCGGGGGGTCCATCGTTGCGCCCGTCGCACCGGCTTCGCGGCGCCCGAACCCGACCGGTCGATCAGCCATCGCCGTCGCCCTCGGCCAGGCGGGCCGATTCGTTGTGGAGTGCTCGCAGCCGTTCCATCCGCGCGAGGAGCCGTCGTTCCCGGTCGTCGAGCCGATCTTCGATGTCCGCCGGAAACACGTAGCGGCCGCCAGCGGTCCGGACACCGAAGGCCACGGCAACGGCATAGTCCGCCTCATGCGTGATGGACACCGCGATCCGGACCATGCCGAGCTGCTGGGCCCGCGAAGCAGCCCGCCCGTGCAGGCGGACGGCCGGTTGGCCGGTCGGCAACCGCTCAATCTCGATGTCGCGCCAGCCGATTCCGCGGACGCCAAGCCCGAGCACCTTGCTCACGGCCTCCTTCGCCGCCCAGCGGCCGGCGAACGTCTCCGGCCGACCGCGAACATAGCGGCTTTCGGATGTCGTAAGGACCCGCTTCGAGAAACGCTCGCCGAACTTCGCGATCGCCGCCCGGATGCGGTCGACCTTGATGATGTCGATGCCTAGTTCCTCAAGCCAATGGCTCGCAGGAGTGTCGCCTTGGCTTTCGGAGGGCCGGGTGGCCGCTCCGGGGGGAGCACTTCCTGGTTCTCCGCTCGGAGCCATGAGTTACTCGACCGTTACCGACTTCGCCAGGTTGCGGGGCTGATCGACATCCGTGCCCCGGGCAACAGCCATGTGATACGCGAAGAGCTGGAGCGGAATCACTGCGAGGATCGGGCTGAGCGCCTCGTGCGTGTCGGGGACGAAGCGGACATCGTCGGCAAATCGCTCGATCTGCGGATCGCCCTCGGTCGCGACGGCGATGACCTTCGCGTCGCGGGCCCGGCCCTCCATGACGTTGCTGATGAGCTTGTCGTACACCGACGAGCGGGTCGCGACGGCGACGAGGGGGCACTCGGCGTCGAGCAGCGAGATCGGGCCGTGCTTCAGCTCGCCGGCCGCGTAGCCCTCGGCGTGGACGTAGCTGATCTCCTTCAGCTTGAGGGCTCCCTCGAGTGCCGCCGGGTAGGTATAGCCCCGACCGACGAACATGAAGCCGCGCGAGTTGACGTAGCGCCGGGCGAGCGCATCCGCGCCGTCGGTCGCAGCGTCGATCGCCCGCTGGGCTGCGCCCGGAAGGGCGTGGAGCGCGGCGGCCAGCTCCTCCTCCTGCTCCGCACCGAGCTTGCCCCGGATCTTGGCGATGGCCGCGGCCAGGATGACGAGCGTCGTGACCTGGGTGACGAACGTCTTGGAGGCCGCGACCGCGATCTCGGGTCCCGCCTGTAGGAAGACGACCGCATCGGCTTCGCGGGTGATCGCCGAGCCGACGGTATTGGTCACGGCCACGATCGGGCAGCCCTGCTCGCGGGCGTGACGCGTCGGCGCGATGGTGTCGGCCGTCTCGCCCGACTGGGTGACGGCGATGACGAGCGTCTTGCCGTCGAGCGGAGGCGGGCTGTACCGGAACTCCGAGCCAACCGTGGCCCGCGCGGGCAGGCCCGTCCAGTCCTGGATCGCGGCAGCGCCAACCAGCGACGCGTAGTACGCGCTGCCGCAGGCGATCAGCTCCACGCGCTCCACGCTCCGGATCGTGTCGGTCAGCGCTTCGAGCTCCTCTACCTGGATCCGGCCATCGCGGTGGACTCGCCCGGCGATCGATTGGCGCAGTGCCTCCGGCTGCTCGTGGATCTCCTTCAGCATGAAGTGGTCATAGCCACCCTTCTCGGCGGCCTCGGGCGTCCAGGTGATGATGGTCTCGGCCCGCTCGCGCCGCGCGCCGTGGATGTCGGTCACTTCGACGCCGCTCGGCAGCACGTCGGCGACATCGCCCTCCTCGAGGAACACGATCCGGTTGGTGTGGGCGAGGATCGCCGCGACGTCGCTGGCGATGAAACTCTCTTCCCCGTTCCGCCCCACGATCAGCGGGACGTCCTGGCGTGCCCCGACGAGCCGGCTGATCTCGCCCTTGTGCATGACGACGATCGCGTACGCCCCCTCGAGCTGTCGCAGCGCCGCTCGCACCGCGTCGGCCAGGTCGCCCTTGTATGCCTCCTCGACGAGATGGGCGATCGCCTCGGTGTCGGTCTCCGACGTCAGCGTGTGGCCGCGCGCTTCGAGGCCATCGCGCAACTCCCGAAAGTTCTCGATGATCCCGTTGTGGATGACCGTGATGTCGCCGGTGCAGTCCTGGTGGGGGTGGGCATTCAGGTCGTTCGGCCGGCCGTGGGTCGCCCAGCGTGTGTGAGCGAGGCCGATCGCGGCGTGGGGTGTCCGGTCCGCGATGGCCGTTGTGAGATTTGCCAGCTTGCCGGCCCGCTTCTCGACGAACAGGTCGCCGGCCTCATCGACGAGCGCGATCCCGGCCGAGTCGTACCCGCGGTACTCGAGCCGCCTCAGCCCTTCGATGAGAATCGGGCCCGCCTCGCGTGGGCCCGTGTAGCCGACGATGCCGCACATCTTGTCCGCCAGTCCTCCTCCGCGTCCCGCGGCAAGCGACCGTCGGGCTCAGCCGGCGCTGTGCGCCGAGCCGTCAGTTTAGTCGCTCTCCCGCCAGAGTCGCGATCGCGTCGGCCAGCTCGGTCACGAGATCCGCGTCCGGTCCCTCGACCATGACCCGCAGCGCAGGCTCCGTGCCGGACGGCCGGACGAGGATTCGCCCGCCGTCTCCGAGCCGCCGCTCGGCGTCCCGGATCGCCCGCTGAAGGGCTGGATCGCCCTCCCACTGGTCCTTGTGACGGGCCTTCACCGCGCGCTGTTGCTGGGGCAGCAGCGGAATCCTCGCGGCGAGATCGGCGAGGGATGTCCCCGTCCGCGTCATCACCCGGAGCAGCTCCATGCCGGTGACAATCCCGTCACCCGATGTCGTGTGCTCGAGGATGATGACGTGGCCGCTCTTCTCGCCACCGAGTCCGGCTCGGCTGACCTGCATCCCCTCGAGGATGTACTTGTCGCCGACGGGCGTCCGGATGACCTGGCCACCGGCCGCTTCGACGACCGCCTGCAGACCGCCGTTCGACAGGACCGAGACGACGAGGGCCCCCTCGGCGAGCACCCCACGCTCGAGGCGGTCCAGGGCAAGCACCCCGAGCGCCTGATCCCCGTCCACGACCCGGCCGGCCCCGTCTACCGCGATCAGCCGGTCCGCGTCGCCGTCGAGCGCGAACCCGACGTCCGCGCCGCGGGCCTTGACCTCGGCGGCGAGCGACGCCGGCGCGGTAGCGCCGGAGTTGACGTTGATGTTCACGCCGTCGGGCTCGTTGTGGATCACCTCGACGGTCGCGCCTGTCGCCGCGAGGATCTCCGGGCCGACCATCCCGCCTGAGCCGTTCGCGCAGTCGAGGACGACCCGCAGGCCCGTCGCCGGAATCGTGCGGGCAAGGTCGAGGCGGTGATCGCGGTATCGATCGAGGAGGTGCGGCGCGACCACGCCGCGGCCGATCTCGGCGTTGCCGACGCTGCGGAGCTCCTCGGTCCGCCAGATGAGCTGCTCGAGCCTGTCCTCGATCGCGTCGTCGAGCTTCAGGCCGGACCGATCGAGAACCTTGAGCCCGTTGTCGTCGGCCGGGTTGTGGGACGCCGAGACCATGATGCCGGCGGCGAAGTCACCGCTCCCCGCCAGGAACGCGAGGGCGGGCGTCGGGACGCAGCCCGCTGACTGGACGTCGACGCCGAGGCTCGTCGCGCCGGCGATGATCGCCGCAACGAACATGTCGCCGGACCGCCGCGTGTCCTGTCCGACAACGATCGTCGCACCCGGGCCTGCCAGCTCATGCGCCGTCGCCCGCCCGAGCGCGTACGCGAGGGTCGGCTTCAGGTCGACGTTGGCGACACCACGGATTCCGTCGGTGCCGAAGAGTCTCGGCACGCTACGGCGAGGGTGATGGTGATGGCGACGTCGGGACGGTGATCGTGACCGTCACCGACGTCGGGTCCGATGTCACGAGCGACAGGCCGACCGGGAGATTGGCCTCGAGTGGCACGATGTGCGTTCCCGGGCCGAGACCACCGACCTCGGCCTGAACCGTGAACGTCGCGGCATCAATACGATCGATGTCCGCCAGCGGCCCGCCAATCGTCACGAGAGCATGGGTGATCGACAACCCGTAGTCCAGGCCGGCCGCTTGTCCGACGAGGACGATGGCGGCGTCGAACGTGCGGGTCGCGGCGATCGGCCGAATCGTGACCGTCACCCGGACTGTCGTGTCACCACCGACCGGCAGGACGCCCTCGGGCAGGCTCAGGGCGACGTCCTTCACGACATCCTGTGTCGCCCCGCTGATCTGGACGGGTTCGGTGGCTGCCTCGCTCAGGCTGAGGATCTGGTCGGCCTCGCCCTCGACGGAAACCAGCAGCGGATCAACCGTGATCGCCTCGACCCGGTATCCGCCGGCCGGCGCGCCGCTGAGCACCGGTGTGACCGGGAGCGGGCGGCTTCTCAGGTTGCTGAACACGGCGATCCGGACGTGCGCCGTGGCGGGCTCGACGTCGACGGGCGTCACCCGATCGCCGAGGGCGTCGACGGGGATGAGATCGACGTCCCGATCGACGTCCAGGCCGCTCGGCTCGATGACGACGGTCGCCTGCACCTCGGTGACGCGGTCCACCACCGAGGCGGGCCCGGTGATCGACACGGTCGCGGGTGTCACGACCGCCGGCCGGACATCGAGGCCTTCCGGGGTTGTTCCCTGGATGACGTGCACGGGAATCCCGTCGCGAATCTTGAGGGGATCGAGCGTGACGGTGATCACCCGCGGCTCGAAGTCGACCACGGTGAAACGCGCGTCGACCGACTGGACGCGGATCGGAACGGGCGTCGGACCGCCTTCCGGGTCGACGTTGGCAAGATCGATCGTTGCCTGGAAGCTTTCCGCGGAGGCGCGGGAACTGGCGTCACCGATGGAGACGTAGCGGACCCGGGTTACGTCCGGCAGGTTGTCGCTGAGGCGGGCGGTCGTCGGCACGTTCAGTGGCGTGATCTGGACGCCGCTGGTGAACTCCTGGACGGACTGCGACACGACGAAGCCCGCGTACAGCATCGTCGCGAGGAGCACCGCGGCGAGCTTGAGGGGCCAGTTGTGGAAGAGAAGGCGGGTGACTCGCTTCACCGCTGGACCCGTGCGGGAGCTGGCGGCGCACCCTCGTCGTCCGGACGGACCGGAGCCGGCCCGGGGCGGCCCCGGCGGCCGACGAGCCGGGACAGGTCGGACAGGCGGGGCGCCCGGCCACCCGGGGCCGACTCACCGGTCGGGAGATGGCGGCCGAACGGCCCCCGGCCATCGGTCGGGGCGAGCAATGACCGGATCGCCCGGGCGAGCTGCTGCTCGTTCAGGTTGCGAACGATTCTCGCCCGCTCCACGATGCTTACCTGGCCGTTCTCCTCCGACACGACGACGACGACCGCGTCGGTCTGCTCGGTGATCCCGAGGGCGGCGCGATGGCGCGTCCCGAACCGCTCCGTATGGACGGTCATCTCCGCGAGCGGCAGGAGCGCCCCGGCGGCGAGGAGCATCTCTTCGCGGATGATGACGGCGCCGTCATGGAGCGGCGCCTTGGGCGCGAAGATCGTCCGGATGAGGTCCGCGGAGACGTCCGCGTGGATCATCACGCCGGTCTCGGCCACCTCCTCGAGTCCCGTCTCCCGCTCGAGGACGATGAGGGCGCCGTGACCATCGGCCGACATCAGTGCGGCGGCGTGGGCGACCTCGTCCGCGACGTGTTCGACGGCGCGCCGCTCGGCCGGCGAGAAGAGCCAGTTGAACGACCCCACCCGCCCGATGCGCTCGAGCGCGCGACGGAGCTCCGGCTGGAAGACGACGACCAGCGCGAACAGCCCGACTACCGCCCCGGCTTGCAGGATCTGGGTGAGCAGCTGGAGCTCGAAGAAGCGCGCAGCGGCATAGACGGCGAACAGCACGGTAACGCCGATGACCAGGCTGACGGCACGGGTGCCGCGGATCAGGCTGAAGAGCCAGTAGATGAGAACCGCGACGATCGCGATGTCGACCAGCGAGTTCCATCGGATCTGCTCGATGATCGATTCGAGGAGCTGCGGCATCTTCTCGTGAGTGTAGCATCGGGGCCGGTTCAGACCCGGTGCTCAGATCGCCTCAGGCGCACCGATCAGCTCAGGCGCAAAGCTCTGCTAGGCGCGGTTCATCGGACAACCGGTCCCTGACGATCAGGCACAGGCGATCGCGGGTGCCGGGGTCCTCGTCGAGCTCGGCGAGGCGCCCCAGAAGCAGCAGCTTGTCGACGGCCGGCGCGCGCCAGCCGGACTCGAGGTAGAGCTCGGCCAGCATCAGGTGCAAGTCGACGTCGGCGGGCGCCACGGCGAGGGCGAGATAACAGGCGTCGATCGCGGCGTAGGGTCGGCCCGTTCGGCGATAGGCGGCGGCCGCGGCGAGCAACCCCTCCCGCGCGGCGGCCACGTCCCCTTCATCGAGGGCAGCCTCGGCCGCGGCGGCCAGGATGGCGCCATCCGGCAGCGGTTCGGGCTCCGGCAGCGGTTCGGGCTCCGGCTCCGGTTCGGGCTCCGGCGCGGTTCGGGCTCCGGCTCCGGTTCCGGCTCTGGCTGCTCAACCTGGGCCGTCTCGACGACGTCCTCCGCCGGCGGCGCAACGGGTGGCTCCAGAAATCGGAGGACCTGGGCAAGGGCCCGTTTGGCCGCTTCATCCCCGTCCATTGCTCGAAGCCGAACCGCGAGGGACTCGACGTACCGCCGCCGCTCCTTCGACTCGGCGAGCTCGAGCGCCCGGCGAGCGGCGTCGGTGGCGTCCGGCAGCTTGCCGAGACCGTCGAGCAGTTCGGCCAGGCGGTCCAGAGTGTCGGCCGCCTCCACCCGGCGACCGAGACTGCGGAGCGCCTCGGCGCGGCCGCGCAGCGCTGTTTCGTCCCGGGGGGCCAGGGCCAGGGCCCGGTCGTAGGCCTCGAGCGCCTCCGGGATGCGACCCATCCGGACGAGGATTCCGCCGATTGCGGCGTGCGGAAGGGCGCGGTCGGTTGCGATCGAGGCGGCCTCGCTGTAGGCGTCGATCGCTGGCTCGAGCCGGCCACGGAGCGCTGCGACGTGACCCCGGCGCAACGCGTCCTTGTAGCGCTCGTACAGCGATGACGACGGATTGGCGCTGGTGGCCCTGCCGCCGCTTGCGCTCACTCACCCGAGCACCTCGACAAGCAGCGCCTTCTGCAGGTGGAGCCTGTTCTCCGATTGCTCCCAGATGATGCTCTGCGGGCCATCCATGACGTCGGACGTGATTTCCTCGCCGCGATGCGCCGGCAGACAGTGCATCACCACGGTGTCCGGACCCGCGGCCTCGAGCAGCGTGGTGTCCACACGGTACCGCGCGAATGCATCGCGCCGCTCTTCCGCCTCTGCCTCCTGGCCCATGGACGTCCAGGCGTCGGTGTAGACGATCGCCGCGCCGCGAACTGCCTCCGCAGGGTCATGGCCGAAGACGAGCCGGCCGCCGCCTTTTGCCGCGCGCTCCCTCGCGCGTTCGACGATCGCCGGGTTCGGCTCGTAGCCCGGCGGATGGGCGAGGCGGATCTCCATCCCGAGCGCGGCTCCCAGAAGAGCCAGGGAGTGGTAGACGTTGTTGCCATCGCCGACAAAGGCGAGGACCAGGCCCTCCAGACGGCCGAACCGTTCGCGCAGCGTGAAGATGTCCGCCAGGGCCTGGCACGGATGCTCGCGCAGCGTGAGCCCGTTGATGACCGGGATCGATGCCTGGGCCGCGAGCTCCACCACGACCGCGTGTGGGCCGGTCCTTGCGACGATCGCGTCGACGAACCGCTCCAGGTTCCGGGCGACGTCGCGGACGCTCTCGCGGGCGCCCATCACGACGTCCTCGGTCAGGTAGATCGCGTGCCCGCCGAGCTGATTCATGCCCGCTTCGAACGTCACCCGCGTCCGGAGGCTGGGGCGCTGGAAGAGCATCGCGAGCGTCCGCCCGACCAGCGCCGGCGCGGCGTGGCGCCGCGTCGCGAGGAACTCAGCCTTGAGCTCCGCCGCCCGGTCGAATATCCGCAGGACCTCGTCGCGACTCAGGTCGGCAACCGAGAGAAGGTCGCGACCTCGCAGCGACGCCGGATCCGTGGCCACGTTCACCCGCTCACTCTAACGGCCGAAGCCCACGCACGAGACCCGCCGTCGGTCCCGCGGATATCGAACGATTGCCACGACCTCCACACTCATGCTCGGTGACGGCGCCAATCCGGCATCGACAACCAGGGGGCAGCGGATGCTGCGAGCGATCGTGGACCGGGCGAGACAGGGCGACGAGGAGGCCTTCGGCGCCCTGGTTCGCGAGGTCGGCGACCGCTGCATCTTCATCGCGCATCGGATCCTGCGCGACGCCAACCTCGCCGAGGACGCGGTCCAGGTGGCCCTCGTCCAGGTGTGGCGGGAGCTTCCCGCGCTGCGCGACCTCGATCGGTTCGAGGCGTGGCTCCATCGCATTCTCGTCAACGCCTGCTACGCGGAGGCGCGACGGGGCCGGCACTTCGCGGCCGATGTCGTCCTGCTCGAGACGGACGCACCGACCGCCACCGATGAGTTCCTGACGGTCCTCGATCGCGACCAGCTTGATCGCGGCTTCCGCAGACTTCCGCCGGAGCAGCGGGCGGTCCTCGTCTTCCGTTATGCCCTCGGGCTGACCGTGCCCGAGGTCGCCGAACACCTGGGTATTCCCCTCGGGACGGCGAAGTCCCGACTTTCGTACGCAACCGCGGCGATCCGGGCGGCTCTCGAAGCTGACGCCCGGACTGCCGTCCTCGACCGGGAGCAACTGGCATGAACAAACATCGAGATCCCGAAGCGCTCCTCTCCGCCTACCTCGCGGGCGGGATGGAGGTCCTCCCGGATCGGGTCGTCGATGCCGTCCTGGACGAGGTCCATCGAACCCGTCAGCGGGCCGGACTCGGCCCGTGGAGGACCCGATCGACGTTCAGAACCACGTTGGCTGCGATGGCCGTGGTCGCCGTCCTCGTCGTCGGCGGCGCGCTCCTCACGCAGCGTGACCGGGACAACGTCGCCGCCCCGAGCGCCACGCCGAACGCAAGTGCCCGCCCCACCCATCCCGCCGTCGTGACCGTCACTCCGACGCCAACGGCCGAGGTGCTGAGCCTCGACCTGAAGTGGACGGAGGTCGACATCGAGGCCGGCCTCGGGCAGGTCGCCTGGCTGGACGATCGTTTCGTCCTGGTCGACAGCTCGGGTGCGGTCCGCACGTCCACCGACGGCACGAGCTGGGAGGTCCTCCAGCCCGGCGATCCCGACCCGGGCTACGCCGAACTCCTCAAGGAAAGGGCGTCGCTCGTGACATGGGAGGACCAGATCGTCGGGTGGTCGAACCCTCAGGACGGGCGCGATTACACGAACAAACCCCCGATCACAGCGCGCGACGTTCTGCGGATCGTCCAACCACCCGCCCAGCCCATCGTGACGACACCCTTCAAGGGGCGCATCTGGTGGATGGGCCTTGGGCCCGCCGGCTTCGTGGCCCAGACCCACGTCGGTGATGAGGAGTCCACTGAGAACATTGCGTGGTTCAGCGCGGATGGCATCGAGTGGACCGAGACCCCGATCGCCTTTGGCGAGGTGGTCGGCGTGTCGGATGGCTTCATCGCCAGCGCCGACGAGGGCACGTGCACCCTGCCGGACGGTTGCAGCTCGATGTGGCACTCACCCGACGGTCTGACCTGGCGCAACCTCGGCCACCCGGACGCTGAACCGGAGTCACACGCCGGACGCCTCCTGCCCTGGCAGGGCGGCGCGCTCATGACAAACGGGGTCGGGCTCTTCAGCCTCTGGACCTCGCAGGGCTACAGCGAGCTGCCGATGGCCGCGGACTTCCCGGCGCCAGCAAGGGAAATGTCAGCAGACGTGGTGCTCGCCACGGGGCCGCTCGGCCTGGTGTCGATCCGGCGGGACAGCCTGGAGGTCCTCGTCACCCGGGACGGCGTCGATTGGAAGATCGGGCCGATGCCGGCCGCGATGGAGCCGGATAGCGACTACAACCTGGGGCCGAGCGTCGCCGTTGGCGATCGGTCCGTCCTCTACCTCACGTGGTCCGGGTATTGGGGAGAGGGCGAGGGATACATCCCGCACCTCTGGGTCGGCTCGGTCGAGCCGTGATCGCGCCTCGCTCGAGGACAAGGCTCTCACCTGCCCCACACGCACCGGAGGCATCATGGCGTCGCGCACTCGCACGCTCCTCCTGCTCGCCCTCGGCCTGACGCTCACGGCGTGCGGCACGGGCGGAGCGCTGACATCGGGCGCGTCGTCGTCCCCGTCCTCCCCGTCCGTACCGCCGTCGCCGACTCCCCGCGTAACGGCGGGCACCAGGGCCACGCCCGGGCCGAGCCCCTCGGCCCTGACGTACCCCGCGAACGTCATGCACCTGCCCCACTTCTCGCCCCTCGAGACCGAGACCTACTTCGTCGAACCGGATGCGACGGACATCCAGGTCTTCTACTCGATCCCCGCCGAGGGTTGGATCAGCTGGTTCGGAGCGGGAAAGATGGGACAGGGCACGAACCCGGCCGACGCCGGCCTCGGCCTCTCCATCATCAACGTCAGGAACGTGGTGGCGGATGGCTGCACCGACCACGCGGCGGCCTACCCGCCGGTCGGGCCCACGGTCGACGACATGGCCGCGGCGCTGGCCACCCTGAAGCCATTCGAGCTCATCATGCCGCCGACCGCCGTCACGGCCTGGGGCTTCAGCGGCAAGTACCTGGAGCTGGCCGTACCCGACCTTGCCTTCGAGGTGCGAGACGACGGCAACGTCTTCAGCGACTGCGCGAACGGCGAGCTGTGGAGCTGGATCGGGCCGCCCTTGTCGTTCGCCTACCACGGCTACAGCTACCCCGGCCAGGTCGAGGAAATCTGGCTGCTCGACGTCGACGGCCAACGCCTGATGATCGATGCTGGCAGGTCGCCCGGATCATCCGACGCCGACATCGCCGAGCTCAGCTCGATCCTCGACTCGATCGACATTGTTCCGTAGGGCGATGCGCCGCGGCGCAGCCGCGGCTAAGCGGGGGTGATCTCCAGCGTCTCCTTGCCCTAGCGGGCGAGCCTCGACCGTCCGAGCCGGACGATCGGTCCGAGCGCCAGTCCCAGCCAGGCCGCCGAACCGTGGCCCTCGGGTCGCTTTGACCGCCGCGAGGTCCCAGAATTCCCGCCTAAGGTCGCCCTAACCGACATTTGGCTGGATCTCGTCCGTGGGCGACGGCGCCTAGCGCCGCGGATGGCGCGCCGAGGGCAAGGCGGGCCTGAGCACCGGAGCGAGCGGGCTCAGACGCCCGTGAGCGAGGAGCGCAGGGCCCAACGCCGCCATCGGCCGCCAGGCGCGGCGCTAGCGCTTGGTGTACTGCGGCGCCTTGCGGGCGCGCTTCAGCCCGTACTTCTTGCGCTCCTTCATCCGCGGGTCGCGGGTGAGCAGCCCGGCCTGGCGGAGCGGCAGCCGATTGGCCTGCTCGTCGACCTCGAGCAACGCCCGGGCAATGCCGTGGCGAATGGCGCCGGCCTGGCCGGTCACGCCGCCGCCCTCGACCTTGACCATTGCGTTGAAGGTGCCTTCGGTTCCGGTGACGCGGAAGGGCATTCGCACGTCGGACTCGTTGATGGCGTTGCCGAAGTGCTCCTCCAGGCTTCGACCGTTGACGACGATCTCACCCTCGCCGGGCAAAAGCCGGACGCGGGCGATCGCCGTCTTGCGGCGGCCGGTCCCGGAGAAGAAAGCTGGGCTGATCATTCGTTGGCTCCTCGTCAGGCGAACGGCTCAGGCCGCTGGGCCTGATGCGGATGGTCCGTACCCGCGTAGATCTTGAGCTTGCGGAGTTGCTGTGCACCGAGCTTCGTGCGGGGAAGCATTCCCTTGACGGCCCGGCGGATGACCTCTTCCGGTCGCCGCTCGAGGAGATGACCGAGCGTCTCCTCCTTGAGGCCCCCGGGGTAGCCGCTGTGGCGGATGTAGAGCTTCGATTCGCGCTTGTCGCGGCTGACGGCGATGCGCGACGCGTTGAGGACGATCACGTGGTCGCCCGAGTCGAGGTTCGGGGCATAGGTCGGCTTGTGCTTGCCCTCGAGGACGCGCGCGATCCGCGACGCGAGGCGACCGAGTGTCTCATCGGCGGCGTCCACGACGTACCAGCGTCGCTCGATCTCGCTCTCACGGACCGCGTAGGTCTTCGCGCTCATCGTTGTTCAGTCGTCTCCATATGCGTCGCCGGGTCGCCGTCCGAGGACGACTCGCCGGAGACAGAGGCCCTTGGCCGGAGCTGACGCTCCACCGAGAGCCGGAGTCCGCTCAGCTAGTGCCGCTCGGACCGCTGTCTCACTCATCTTGCCGCGACCGACCTCCAGGAGGACGGCCACGATCCGGCGGACCATGCCACGCAGGAACGCATCGGCCCTGACGTCGATCGTCACGAGCGAGCCTTCCCGCCTGACCCGGACCGCGTGAACGGTCCGGACCGGGCCCCGGTCGGTTGCCCCGAAAGCGCTGAAGTCGTGCCGGCCCTCGAGGACCGACCCGGCCCGTGCCATCGCGGCGGTATCCAGTGGGTCCCGCACCCAGAGCGCGGTGCGCTCGTGAAGCGGGCTCCGCGGCCCGTTCCAGACGGTGTAGCGGTACTCCCTGTACCGCGCCGCGTAGCGGGGGTGGAACGCTCCCGGCGCCTGCCGCAGATCGCGGATGGCGACGTCCGCCGGGAGGAGCGCATCGAGCGCCCGTCCCAGCTCCTCGGCAGCGAGCCGGCCGGTGTAGGTGAAACCGATCACCTGCCCCAGCGCGTGCACCCCTGCGTCGGTGCGTCCGGCCCCGTCGACCGCTCGGCGCTCCCCATTGCTGAGGCGAGCCAGCGCGGCCTCGAGTTCCCCCTGGACCGTCCGGACACCAGGCTGCGCCTGGAACCCGAAGAAGTCCGTGCCGTCGTATTCAACCCGAGCCCGGAACCGGCGAGCCGGCGTGGTCGGGGGCGTCCTCTCGGGCGCCATGATGTTGATCTAGACGAGTTCGATCTGGACAATCGGCGCGGCGTCGCCGCGGCGGAGTCCGATCTTGACGATCCGGGTGAAGCCCGAATTCCGATCGGCGTACTTTGGTGCGATCTCGTCGAACAGCTTGTTCACGACGAGCGGTTCGTTCGGAAAGGCGGCGACGACCGAGCGCCGCGCCGCCAGATCGCCCTGCTTGGCGAGCGTGATCATCTGCTCGACGCGGCTGCGGATCTCCTTCGCCTTCGCCTCCGTCGTCTGGACCCGCTCGTAGCGGAGGACCGAGACCGTCAGGTTCTTGTAGAGGGCGAGCCGCGGCCCCTGCTTGCGACTGAGCTTCCGGCCGCCGATCCGATGGGCCACGTCAGGACTCCGCCTCGTCGTCGAACACTTCGTCGTCGATGCCGTCCTCGAGGCCGTCGGACTCCGTCTCCGGGACGATGAAGCCGCGCATCCGGAGGCGCTCCTTCATCTCGTCCAGCGACTTCTTGCCGAAGTTGCGCATCCGGAGGAGATCGTCGTCCTTGAGCTGCAGCAACTGGCCGACCTTGACGATGTTGTTGCGCTTGAGCGAGTTGTAGGCCCGCATCGGCAGGTCGAGCTCCTCGATCGGCATGTCGAGCATGTTCGGAGGGAGCTGGGCGACGCCGCTGACCGCCTGGTCGCTCGGGACGGCAGCCATGCCGATCGAGACGAACGGACGGAACTGGTTGACGAGGATCTCCGCCGAGTGGCTGAGGGCCTCCTCGGGCGAGATCGTGCCGTCGGTCTCGATCTCGATCGTGAGCTTGTCGTAGTTGGTCATTTGACCGACGCGCATGCTCTCGACCCAGTAATTGACCTTGCGGACCGGCGTGAAGATCGCGTCGATCGCGATGACGCCGATCGGCAATGCCTCCGCACGCTCCGCACCGAGGTAGCCGACGCCTCGCTCGACGGTCAGGTCCATCTCGATCGTGACGTCGTCCGTATCGAGGGTCATCAGGACGAGGTCCGGGTTGACGATCTCGACGTCGGCCGACTCGGCGATGTCGGCCGCGGTCACCGCGCCGGCACCGCTCTTGATGAGGCGCAGCTGGACGGGGTGGGTTGCGAAGCTCTTGAGCCGTAGCTTCTTCACGTTCAGGACGATCTGCGTGACGTCTTCCTTGACGCCCGGGATCGTCGAGAATTCCTGGTAGATGTCGCGGATCTGGATGCTCGTGACCGCGGCGCCGTCGAGCGACGACAGCATCACGCGACGAAGAGCGTTGCCGAGCGTGACGCCATAACCGGCCTGGAGCGGTCCGGCCTCGTACTTGGCGTACGTCCCGACTTCTTCGACGGGCTCGATCTGCGGGTTCTCGAGTTCGATCATGAGCGGGGCTTACCTCGAGTAGTACTCGACCACGAGCTGCTCGTTGAGGTCGAGCGGCATCTGGTCGCGGCGGGGAAGGTCAACGACCGTCCCGGCCAGGTTGGCGGCATCGATGGACAACCACTCCGGCGCCTGGTGCGAGCGGAGCGTCTCCTTGGCGATCTTGAACGGCTCACGGCTGCGATGTGACTCGCGGACCTCGACCTTGTCGCCCTGGCGAAGCTGGTACGACGCGATGTCGGTCGGGCGGCCGTTCACCGCGAAGTGACCGTGGTTCACGAGCTGGCGCGCCTGCGCCCGCGACGTTGCGAAGCCCATCCGGTAGACGACGTTGTCGAGACGGAGCTCGAGGTGCCGGAGAAGGCTCTCGCCGGTGACGCCCGGGCGATTCTCGGCGTCGATGAAGTAGTTCCGGAACTGCCGCTCGAGAACGCCGTACACGCGGCGCACCTTCTGCTTCTCGCGGAGCTGGAGCCCGTACTCGCCAACCTTGCGGCGACGGACGCCGTGCTGGCCGGGCGGCGACGGGCGTCGCTCGAAAGCGCACTTCTTCGTGTAACAGCGAGTCCCCTTCAGGAAGAGCTTGGCACCCTCCCGGCGGCAGAGACGGCAAACGGATTCGGTGTATCGGGCCATGGTGTCTCTGCTCAGACCCGGCGCCGCTTGGGGGCGCGGCAGCCGTTGTGTGGGATGGGCGTGATGTCGGTGATCGCGGTCACCTCGAGCCCGGCGGCCTGGAGCGAGCGGATCGCCTGCTCGCGGCCTGCGCCGGGGCCCTTGACGAGGACCTCGACCTGGCGCATGCCGTGCTCCATCGCTCGCTTGGCGGCGCCTTCGGCGGACAGGGCGGCGGCGTAGGGCGTGCTCTTGCGGGAACCCTTGAACCCGGCCACGCCGGCTGAGCCCCAGCTGATGACCGCGCCCGTCAGGTCGGTGATCGTGATGATCGTGTTGTTGAACGTCGCCTGGATGTGAACGTGCCCCTGCGGAACGTTCTTCCGTTCGCGGCGGCGTTGCTTAACCGCCCGCTTGCGCTCGGCCATACGTGTTGTCGCCTCGTCTACTTCTTGCGCCGCACGCCGACCGTCTTCTTCGGTCCGCGCCGCTGGCGTGCGTTGGTCTTCGTCCGCTGGCCTCGCGACGGCAGGTTGCGCCGGTGGCGCATCCCGCGGTACGAGCCGATCTCGATCAGGCGCTTGATGTTGAGCGCAACCTCACGGCGGAGATCGCCCTCGACCTTGTAGCGACGATCGATGAGCTCACGGAGGCGGTTGACCTGCTCTTCGGTCAGGTCGCGTACACGCGTGTCCGGATTGACATTCGTCTGGCTGAGGATCTTCTGCGCGGTCGGCAGGCCGATCCCGAAGATGTAGGTCAGAGCGATCTCGACCCGCTTCTCGCGAGGGATGTCTACGCCGGCGATGCGTGCCATCGATTACCCCTGCCGCTGCTTGTGCTTAGGGTTGGTGCAGATGACCATCACGGTGCCGTGACGGCGGATGACTTTGCAGTTGTCGCAGCGCGCCTTGACGGAGGCTCTGACTTTCAACGCGATCCTCGACTGGTGAAATGTGGCGGACGGTGTCCGGGGGTGCTATTTGAGGCGGTAAGTGATGCGGCCCCGGGTCAGGTCGTACGGGGACAGTTCGACCCGGACACGATCACCCGGCAGGATACGGATGAAGTTCATCCGGAGTTTGCCGCTGATGTGGGCAAGAACCTTGTGGCCATTCTCCAGTTCGACGGCGAACATCGTGTTCGGGAGTGGTTCGATGACCGTCCCTTCCACTTCGATCGCGTCCTTCTTAGCCACAGGCCTTGGTGTTCCCTTTCTCACGATGAGTGTCGGCCCACGGGGACCGACACACGAACGCGTAGAGTATCAAATCGAACGGAACAGGGCAAGCGAGGGGACGTTCACCCACGGCCTTAGACACTCGTCAGAATCTCCGGGCCGTTGTCCGTTACGGCGATCGTGTGCTCGAAATGGGCGGCCAGGGAGCCGTCGCTCGTAACTACGGTCCAACCGTCGGGCTTGACCTCGACCTCGTGGCTGCCGAGCGTGAGCATCGGCTCGATGGCCAGGCAGATCCCGGGGGCCAGCTTCATTCCCCGGACGCCGGTGCGGTAGTTCGGCACCTGCGGCTCCTGGTGCATCTCGGTCCCGATCCCGTGACCGACGAACTGGCGGACGATCCCGTAGCCGTGCGGGGCAGCGACGTCCTCGATCGCGGCCGAGATGTCGCCGAGATGGCCACCCGGCACGGCGGCGGCGATGCCGGCCATCATCGCGAGGCGCGTCGCCTCGACGAGCGACTCGACATCGGTGGACGGCTTGCCGACGACGAACGTCCGTGCCCCGTCGCCGTGCCAGCCCTCGAAGATCGCCCCGGCGTCGACCGAGACGATCTGGCCGTCGCGGATGGCGCGGTCGCCCGGAATTCCGTGGACGACCTCGTTGTCGATCGAGATGCACAGGCTCGCTGGGAACGGGTTGCTCTTGTGGCCATACCCCTTGAACGACGGCACGGCGCCTGCGGCCCGAATGTGCCGCTCGGCCAGTCGATCGAGATGACCAGTCGTGACCCCGGGCTTGAGCTCCCCCTCGACGAGGGCGAGGACTTCAGCCACGATCCGCCCGGCCTGCCGCATTATCTCAATCTCGCGGCGCGACTTGCGGGTCACCATGGCTACGCCGACACCTCTTGGCCCGGCTTGGTCTCGAGGGCACGCAGGAGGCGGTCGCTGACTGCGGAGATCGGCTCCCGCCCGTCAACTGCCTGCAGGACGCCGGCCTTCCGGTAGTGATCGACAACCTCGAGCAGCGGCGGGATCTGCTCCTTCATCCGCGCCCGAACGGTCTCCTCATCGTCATCGGGCCGCTGAACCAGCTCCGAGCCGTCGAGGTCGCACCGGCCCGGAACGCGAGGCGGGTTCGATGCGAGGTTGTAGACATGGCCATTGGCGGTGCAGATCCGGCGATTGGACATTCGACGGACGAGGTCCTCGGGCTCGACATCGATGAAGACCGCCCGGTTGACCCGACGGCCGGCCTCCTTGAGCGCGCGATCGAGGGCCTCCGCCTGAACGACCGTCCGAGGGAAACCGTCAAGGACCGCGCCGACGCGGGCGTCGGGCTCGTCGAGCCGATCCAGGAAGACGCGGACGATGGTGTCGTCCGGAACGAGTTGGCCACGGCCCATGAATCGGCCGGCCTCGCGGCCAAGCGGCGTGTTGGCCGCGACGGCCGCCCTGAGCAGATCGCCGGACGCCAGAATCGGCACCCCTAGCGTCTGGGCGAGGATTGGTGCCTGCGTCCCCTTGCCAGCACCCGGAGCGCCCAGGAGCACTGCCACCGTCATCGGAGAACTGGCACCCTCAGCACCGAGCTGCGCATCGCCCACCGAGGTCCGAGGCGGAGCTCCGCGACGCCATCGGCCCGAGGTTTCATCGGATAAAGCCTTCGTAGTTGCGCATCAGGAGCTGGGCTTCGATCTGTTTCATGGTCTCGACGACCACGCTGACCACGATGAGGAGGCCCGTGCCACCGAGGGCGATCGAGGACAGCGACGGAACAATAAGACCTACCACGGAGGGCGCCGTCGCGATGATTCCCAGGAACAGGGCGCCGGCGAGGGTGATCCGGGTGACGACCCGGGCGAGGTAGTCGGCCGTCGGCCGGCCCGGCCGGATGCCCGGGATGAAGCCGCCGTTCTTGCGGAGCTGTTCGGCGGTCTCGTCCGGTTTGAACGTGAACGCCGTGTAGAAGTAGGTGAACCCGACGACCAGAAGGAAGTAGAGCACGACATAGATGATCGACTGGGGGTTGAAGAACGTGACGATGGCCTGGGCGATGCTCGCCACGATGTCGACCTCGGCGTTCGTGAAGTAGGAGGCGATCTGCTGGGGGAAGAGCAGGATGCTGATGGCGAAGATGATCGGGATGACGCCGGCCTGGTTGACGCGGAGCGGCAGGAACGTCTGGCCGCCCTGGTACATCCGCCGGCCGCGAACGCGGCTGGCGTACTGGATCGGGATCCGCCGCTGGCCCTCCTGGATGTAGATGATCACGGCCACCGATACGATCGCGAGGATCGCGAAGCCGATGACGAGGGCCGGGTTCGGCGTCTGGACGAAGCCGGCGATGGCGCCCGGCGCCCGGCTCACGATGCCGGCGAAGATGATGAAGCTGATGCCGTTGCCGATCCCGCGCTCCGTGATGAGCTCGCCGAGCCACATCAGGGCGATCGAGCCGGCGGTCAGCGTGGCGATCTGGGTCAACGTGGCGCCGTTCCCCAGGTCGAAACCCGACGAGAGAATCCCCTGCGAGTTCAGCAGTGCCAGGAAGCCGTACGCCTGCAGGATCGCCATCGGCACCGACAGGTAGCGGGTGTACTGGTTGATCTTGTTGCGGCCGTACTCACCCTCGCGGCTGAGCGCCTGGAGCGAGGGGATGACGCCGGTCATCAGCTGCATGATGATCGAGGCGTTGATGTACGGGTTCACGCCCAGGGCCACGATCGAGAAGCTCGACAGGCCGCCGCCGGAGATCAGGTCGAGCACGCCGAGCAGGGCGGTGCCGGCGAAGAACTGACTCCAGCTGCGCGCGATCGACGCCGGGCACCGGCACGTGGGCCAGGAACCGGAAGACGATGAGGATCGCGAGGACGTAGAGGATCCGGCGCCGGATGTCGGGCGCGCGGAAGGCGTTCAGCAGCGATTCGAACACGGGTTATGCGTTCTCGCCGTCTTCGGCCGGGTCGGTCTCGGTGGCGATGTCGCCCGCCGGAGCGGCGGTATCGGCCGTTGCGTCGGCGGCCTCGAGCGGACTCGCGGACGTATCGGATTCCGCCGCCGCAGCCGCGTCAGCCGCCTCAGGGGCTTCGACCGCGTCGGGGGCGTCGGCAACGTCCGGAGCGTCGGCGGTAGAGATCCCGTCGTCGGCCGTCTCGGACTCCGCGGCGACTGCCTTTGCCTTGGGAGCCTTGGGCGCCTTGGCGGCCTTCGCCGTGCTGGCCGCGGCGGCCTCCGCTGCGCTCTCGGCCGCGACCACATCCCGAGCGGCTCGGGCATCGACCTTCCGGTCGGCGGCGGCTCGGCCGGCCGCCGTTCGCGGCTCGCGGGCAGGCCTGCCGCCCTCCTCGCCGACTCCGATCGCGGATTTCGTCTCGGCCGGAACCTCGAGGACGGAAACCGTCCCGCCGGCACGCCTCGATCTTGGCGATCGCCGACTTCGTGAAGGCGTCGGCGACGACGAAGAGAGGCGAGGACAGGTCGCCGGCGCCGAGGATCTTGAGCGGCTTCTTGAGCGTCCGAACGAGCCCGACGGCGCGGAGGATGTCCTGGTTGACAGTCGGTGGGGCCGCCTTGCCGGACTTCGCCTTGAGGCCTTCCGGCTCGCCGCCCTCGAAGGCGCCGCGCTCGGCCAGGACGCCGATATCGCCGACGTTCACGACCTCGTAGTCGGTCTTGAACGGATTCTTGAAGCCACGGAGCTTCGGGATCCGCATGTGGAGCGGCGTCTGGCCGCCTTCGAACCACGGCGGAATGGAGCCGCCGGCACGAGCCTTCTGGCCCTTCGTGCCGCGGCCGGCCGTCTTGCCCTTGCCCGCGGCGATGCCGCGGCCGACCCGTGTCCGGGCCGTGTGCGATCCGGCCGGGGGCCGGAGATCGTGGAGCTTCATGCCTTCTCCTGGTCGCCTCGGGCGTCAGAGGGCGCCGCGGCAGATCCCTTGCCCGTTCCGGGAACCTCCTCGACGGTCACGAGGAATCGGACCTGGCGGACCATGCCGCGGGTCGCGGGGTTGTCGGCGACCTCCACGGTATGGCCGATCCGCTTCAGGCCGAGCGCCCGGACCGTGGCCCGATTCCGGGCGATGTGACTGATCGTGCTCTTGATCTGGGTGACGCGAAGCTTACCGGGCATCGACCAACTCCCCGCCACCGCCCGGCTGGCCGGAGATCCGGCTGACGAGCTTGACGCCGCGGCGCGCACCCAGCTCCTCGGCGGAGTGCAGGCTGCGGAGGGCCTCGATCGTCGCCCGGGTCACGTTGACCGGGTTCGTCGAGCCGTAGATCTTGGCGAGGATGTCGCGGATCCCGGCGGCCTCGACGACCGCCCGGACCGAGCCGCCGGCGATGACACCGGTTCCCTGCGAGGCGGGCTTCAGCATGACCTTGCTGGCCGAGTACTGGACGTTGACCTCGTGGGGGATCGTCGTCCCGACCATCGGGATGCGGATGAGGTTCTTCTTGGCGTCCTCGACGCCCTTGCGGATAGCCTCGGGAACCTCGCCGGCCTTGCCGAGTCCGGCACCGACGTGGCCGGCGCCATCGCCGACGACGACGATCGCGCTGAAGCTGAAGCGCCGGCCGCCCTTGACGACCTTGGCGACGCGGTTGATCTGGACGACGCGCTCCTCGAGCGCGAGCTTGTTCGGGTCAATCCTGGCCACTGGTGCTCCTTCCGATCAGAAGTCGAGACCGGCTTCACGGGCGGCATCGGCGAGCGACTTGATCCGCCCGTGGTACCGGAACCCGGCTCGATCGAAAACGACGCGCTCGACGCCCGCGGACTTCGCCCGCTCGGCAACGAGCTTGCCGACGGACGCGGCCTCCTCGGTCTTGGTCTTTGAAGAGCTGCGAAGCTCCTTCTCGACCGTCGAGGCGGTCGCCAACGTCCGCCCGGAGGCGTCGTCGATGACCTGCGCGTAGATGTGGTTGTTGCTCCGGAAGACCGCAAGGCGCGGCCGCGACTCGGTCCCCTCCAGGTGGAGGCGGATCCGGTCGTGGCGCTTGCGTCGTGCGGCGCCGCGGCTGGCGACCTGCGTCATCGTGCTTCTTCCTTCGTGGTGCATTACTTCTTGCCGCCGATCTTGCCGGCCTTGCCGGCCTTTCGACGGATCTGCTCGCCGGCGTAGCGAACGCCCTTGCCCTTGTACGGCTCGGGCTTGCGGGTCGAGCGGACCTTCGCGGCGATCTCGCCGACGAGCTCCTTGTCGATCCCGACGACCGAGAGGCGGGTCGGGATTCTCGAGCTCGAACGTGATGCCCTTGGGCGGTTCGATCTCGATCTGGTGGCTGTAGCCGAGGCTCAGCTGGAGCTTCTCGCCGACCTTGACCGCGCGATAGCCGACGCCGGTGATCTCGAGGCCCTTGCGATAGCCGTCGGTCACCCCGACGACCATGTTGTTGACGAGCGTCCGGGTCAGGCCGTGGAGCTGCTTGTGGGTCTTCTGCTCCGTCGGCCGGGTGACGACGAGCTGGTCGTCCTCACGGCTGATCTTCATGTCGGGATGAAGCTCGCGGCTCAGCGAGCCCTTGGGCCCCTTGACCGTCACTCTTCGTCCCTCGATCGTCACGTCGACACCCGACGGGACGGCGATGGGGAGGCGACCGATACGTGACATGCGTCCCGCCTACCAGACGTACGCGAGGACTTCGCCGCCGAGCTCGGCCTTGCGGGCCTGCGCGCCGGTCATGATCCCCTGGCTGGTGCTGACGATGACGATGCCGAGGCCACCGAGGACCCGCGGGATGTCGGTCTTCCGCGCGTAGACGCGGAGGCCGGGCTTGCTGATCCGCTTCAGCCCGGAGACGACCGGCACCTTGCCGTCGACGTATTTGAGGGTGAGGCGGAGCATGAGCGCCGGGCCCTCCTGCTCCTCGCGGACGTCGGCGATGAAGCCCTCGTTGACGAGGATGCGGGCGATCTCGCGCTTCGTCCGCGACGCGGGCACGATCACTTCCGTGTGGCGCGCGCGCGACGCGTTCCGAACGCGCGTCAGCATGTCCGCAATCGGATCGGAGATGTTCATCGGTTCCCTACCAGCTCGACTTCGTGACGCCCGGCAGCTCGCCCAGGAGCGCTCGCTCCCGGAAGCAGATGCGACAGAGCGCGAATCGCCGGATGTAGGCCCGCGCCCGGCCGCAGACGAAGCAGCGGTGGTAGCCGCGCACCTCGAACTTCGGCTTGCGTCCTGCCTTGGCGATCATCGACTTCTTTGCCATGGTTCTCCCTCCCCGCGCCTACGAGGCGAAGGGCATGCCGAGGAGCTCGAGCAGGCGCTTCGATTCCTCGTCGGTCTTCGCCGTCGTCACGATGCTGATCTCCAGCCCGCGGAGACGGTCCACCTTGTCGTATTCGATCTCGGGGAACGCGAGCTGCTCGCGGAGCCCGAGTGAGTAGTTGCCGCGGCCGTCGAACGACCGGCTCGGGATGCCCCGGAAGTCGCGGATCCGGGGCAGGGCCAGCGTCGTCAGGCGGTCGAGGAAGTCCCACATCCGCTCGCCGCGGAGCGTGACCTTGGCCCCGATCGTGTTGCCCGTCCGCAGCCGGAACTGGGCGATCGAGCGCTTCGCCTTCGTCACGATCGGCTTCTGGCCCGTGATCAGGGTCAGGTCGCCGAGCGCCGCGTCGAGCGCCTTCGCGTTCGACAGCGCCTCGCCCAGGCCGATGTTGACCACGATCTTGCTGAGCCGCGGCACCTGCATCGGGTTGCCGTATTCGAACTGCTTCTGGAGCGCCGGCACGATCTCGGCCGAGTAGCGCTCGCGGAGGCGACTGGTCACGACTTCACCTCCAGCTGCTCGCCGCAGTGGCGGCAGACCCGGACGCGGCGGCCGTTGTCGAGGACCTTGTGGGCGATCCGCGTCGGGCGGTCGCAGTGGCTGCAGACGAGCATCACCTTGCCGATCGGCAGCGGCTGGGCGAGGTCGAGGATCCCGCCCTGCTGGACCTTCGGCATCCGGTCGGTCGCACCCGCGCTCTGGCGCGGCTTGGTGTGGCGCTTGGCGACGTTGAGGCCCTCGACGACGACCGAAGCCGTCGCCAGCGGCGACGTCCGCTCGAAGCCCGCGCCGTACTTCGCCTGGCTCTTCTTGAAGCCCTGCGGATTGCGGACGACGCGCTCGACGACGCCGCGCTTGCCGGCATCCTTGCCGCCGAGCACGACGACGGTGTCGCCGGTCCGGATCTCCGGCACCTTCGTGGCGCGCACGGGCGCCCTGTGAACGGTCATCACAGCACCTCCGGCGCGAGCGAGACGATCTTCATGTAGTTGCGATCGCGGAGCTCGCGGGCGACGGGCCCGAAGATGCGGGTCCCGCGCGGATTGCCCTGGTTGTTGATCAGCACGGCGGCGTTCTCGTCGAATCGGATGTAGCTGCCGTCCGGGCGGCCGTATTCCTTGGCGGTCCGGACGATGACGGCGCGAACGACGTCGCCCTTCTTGACGGCGGCGTTCGGGATCGCCTGCTTGACGCTGGCGATGATCACGTCACCGACGCCGGCAGACGTCTTGAGCGAGCGGCCCATGACCCGGATGCACTGGATCGACCGCGCGCCCGTGTTGTCGGCCACGCGCAGCCGGGATTGCGGCTGGATCACGCAGGGCCACCTTCGGAACGGTTGGCGTCATCGGCGGAGTCGTCCGGCGCAGGCGCAGGCGCAGCCTCGCCCGACGCGACAGTCGTCGGCATCGTCGTCGCTGCGGGTCCGGCCGGGGTGCGCCGCGGCGTGGATCGCCTCGGTCGTCTCGGCCTCCTCGAACACGACGTCGCTCGAGCTGCCGTGCTCGCTCGCGCGGGCGACGACCTCGATGAGGCGCCAGCGCTTCGTCGCCGAAAGGGGCCGTGACTCCTCGATGAGGACGGTGTCGCCGGTATGGGCGTCGTTCTCCTCGTCGTGGGCCTTGAACTTGGTCGTCAAGCGGATGACGCGCTTGTACAGAGGGTGGCGCGCGAGGCGCTCGACGGACACGACGATCGTCTTGTCCATCTTGTCGCTCACGACGCGGCCGACCTTCGTCTTTCGCTGAGTCTGCTGCACCTGGGTGTCTGCTCCTGTCATCGCGTGATCTCCGTCACGCCGTCTGGCCGAGCTTGCGCTCGCGCTGGACGGTGAGGATCCGCGCGATTGCTCGCCGCGTCTGCGGGATCGTGCTGTAGTCCTTGAGCTGTCGGGTCGACAGCGCGAAACGGGCCTGCCAGAGGTCCTGCTTCGCTTCCTTGAGTGCCGTTTCGAGCTCCGTGTCGGAAAGCGCCCGAACCTTATCGATGTCCATCGGTCGCCTCCGTGACGTTGTCGCGGACCACCACCCGTGTCTGAACGGGCAGCTTGTGGCTGGCGAGGCGCATCGCCTCGATCGCCGACTCGTGGTCGACGCCGGCCATCTCGAACAGGATCCGGCCCGGCTTGACGACGGCCACCCAGTGATCCGGAGCGCCCTTGCCGGAGCCCATCCGCGTCTCAGCCGGCTTCTTCGTGGCCGGCTTGTCGGGGAAGATCCGGATCCAGATCTTGCCGCCGCGCTTGACGGATCGGGTCATCGCCCGCCGGGCGGCCTCGATCTGGCGGCTCGTGATCCAGGCCGGCTCAAGCGTCGAGAGCCCGTACTCGCCGAAGGCGACGGTATGGCCGCCCTTGGCGAGGCCGGACATCCGGCCGCGCATGACCTTGCGATGCTTGACGCGCTTGGGCATCAACATCGTCAGACTCCCCCGCCGACGGCGGCGCTGCTGGGCCATCTGGGCCTCGTGCGGCAGCGTCCGCTCGGGAGCGATGTCGCCGCGGTAGATCCAGACCTTGACGCCGATCCGGCCGTACGTCGTGTGGGCATGGACCTGGCCGTAGCTGATGTCCGCCCGCAGCGTCCCAAGCGGGATCCGCCCCTCGCGATCCCACTCGCGCCGGCCCATCTCGGAGCCGCCGAGGCGACCCGCGACGGCGATCCGGACGCCCTTCGCGCCGGCCTTCATCGAGCGCTGGATCGCCTGCTTCATCGCCTTCTTGAACGCGATTCGGCGGGTCAGCTGCTGGGCGATGTTCATCGCCACGAGGTGGGCGTCGAGCTCAGGCTGGCGGATCTCCTTGATCTCCAGCTTGACCCGTCGCTTCGTGAGTCCGCCGATCTGCTGGCGAAGGATCTCGACGTTTGCGCCGCCCTTGCCGATGACGATCCCGGGCTTGGCCGTGTGGATCGTGACCGTCACGTGGTTGATGCCGCGCTCGATCTCGACGCCGGACACGCTCGCGTTGGCGAGCCGCGCCCCGACGAGCTTGCGGATCGTGATGTCTTCCTTGATGAGGTCGGTGTATTCCTTGTCGGCGTACCACTTCGCGGTCCAGGTGCGTGAGACACCCAGTCGGAAGCCGTACGGGTGGACCTTGCGTCCCATGTCAGGCCTCCTGATCCGCGACGACGATGGTGATGTGAGTCATTGGCTTGTGGATCGGGAACGCCCGACCCTGGGCTCGCGGCCGCCAGCGCTTCATCGCCGGGCCCTCGTTGCAATGAGCCTCGAGGACGATGAGATCCTCGGCCGACAGGTTGTGGTTGTTCTCGGCGTTGGCCGTGGCGCTCCGGAGGACGGCCTCGATGTCCCGGGCGGCATGCTGGGGCATGAACCGGAGGAGCGAGGCGGCCTCTTCCACCCGCCGGCCGCGAATGGTCGCGGCGACGAGATTGGCCTTGCGGGTCGACCCGCGGAGGTACTTGGCAGTGGCGGATACGCGCACGGGACCGCAGCTCCTACTTCAACGCGGTCGAGCGCTCGGTGTGCTTGCCGTGCCCGCGGTAGGTGCGGGTGTGGGCGAACTCGCCGAGGCGATGGCCGACCATGTTCTCGGTCACGTAGACCGGGACGTGCTTCTTGCCGTTGTACACGGCGATGGTGTGCCCGATGAACGAGGGGAAGATCACCGACGCGCGAGACCAGGTCTTGACGACCTTCTTCTCGTTGCGCCGGTTCATCTCCTCGACCCGCCCCTGGAGGCGGAGCTCGATGAACGGGCCCTTCTTGATCGAACGGGACATGCTCTCCTACCCTCCCGCTACTTGCGGTGGCGCGAACGGACGATGAGGCGTCCGGTCGTCTTGGACCGCCGGGTGCGGTAGCCCATCGCGGGCTTGCCCCAGGGTGTCTTGGGCGGCATCCCCGTCGGGGACTTGCCCTCGCCACCACCGTGCGGATGGTCTCGTGGGTTCATGACGACGCCGCGGACTTCCGGACGCTGGCCCAGGTGACGGGCCCGCCCGGCCTTGCCGAGGTTCTGGTTCTCGTGGTCGAGGTTGCTGACCTGGCCGATCGTGGCCATGCACTTGATGCTGACCCGCCGGACCTCGCCCGACGGCAGCCGGACCTGGGCCTGGTCGCCTTCCTTGGCGAGGAGCTGGGCCGCGACGCCGGCGGACCGGACGATCTGGCCGCCCTTGCCGGGAACGAGCTCGATGTTGTGGATCGTCGTGCCGAGCGGGATCCTGGCGATCGGCAGCGCGTTTCCGACGCGGGCCTCGGCATCGGGGCCGGAGACGACGACGTCACCGACCTTCAGGCCGTGGGGCAGGAGCATGTAGCGCTTCTCGCCGTCGCGGTAGAAGAGCAGGCCGATCCTGGCCGACCGGTTCGGGTCGTACTCGATCGTCGCCAGCCGGGCCGGCACGCCGATCTTGTCGCGCTTGAAGTCGATCCGCCGGTAGTGCTGCTTCTCGCCGCCGCCGCGATGGCGGACCGTGAGCCGGCCCTGGTTGTTGCGGCCGGAGCCGCGGATCTGGGGCTCGAGCAGCGGCTTGTGCGGCTGGTCGGTCGTGATCTCCTCGAAGGTGGAGCGGGTCATCTGCCGGAGACCCGGCGAGGTGGCCTTGTAGGAACGCAACGGCATCGGTCAGACCCCCTCGAAGAATTCGATCTTCTGGCCGGGGGCCAGGGTCACGATGGCCTTGCGCCACGGCGTCGTGTAGCCGCTGATCCGGCCACGCCGCGTCCCGCGCCGCTTCTCCTTGGCCTTCGTCGTCAGGACGTTGACGCTGACGACGGTCACCTTCTCCTTTGCGTAGAGCTCCTCGATGGCCGCCTTGATCTGGATCTTGTTGGCGTCATCGTGGACCGCGAACGTGTACTTGCCGCGGCCGGACTCGTCGATCGATTTCTCGCTGACGACGGGCCGGAGGATGATCTCGGGGGCGGTCAGTGCGCTCACGCGTACACCTCCTCCATCCGGGCGAGGGCCGGCTGCTCGATGAGGACGAGGTCGGCCTTGAGCAGGTCGACCACGTTGAGCGAATCGGCCAGGATGACCTCGACCGTCGGCAGGTTGCGGGCCGACAGCTCGAGCTTCTGGTCGCGGCTCGGGGCGACGACCAGCACGCGTCCCTTCGCCTCGAGGGCGCCGAGGACGGTGACCAGCTCGCGCGTCTTCACCGCGTCGAGCCCGAACGCGTCGATGACCTTGATGGCCTCGTCGCCGAACTTCGCGGTCAGCGCTCCGCGCAGGGCAAGCCGCTTCATCTTGCGCGGCAGGCGCTGCTCGTAGGAGCGCGGGTGCGGGCCGAACACGGCGCCGCCGCCACGGTAGTGGGGCGCGCTCTTGGAGCCCTGGCGGGCGCGGCCGGTGCCCTTCTGGCGGTACGGCTTGGCGCCGCCGCCGCGGACCTCGCCGCGGGTCTTCGTGTCGTGGGTACCCGTCCGGCGACCGGCAAGCTGGGCCGTCACGACCTGGTGGAGGACGGCGGCGTTGATCGGCGCGGCGAACAGCACGTCGGCGAGCTCGACCTTCCCGATCGACTTGCCGGCGCGGTCGTAGAGCGTGGTCTGCGGCATCGTCAGGCCTTCTTCACGAGAATGAGCGACCCGCGCGGTCCGGGCAGCGATCCCTTGACGAGCAAGAGGTTCCGTTCGCTGTCGGCGCGCACGACGCGCAGCTTCTTGATGGTGGCGGTCTCGTCGCCCATGTGGCCGGCCATCTTCACGCCCTTGTAGACGCGTCCCGGCGTGGTCCCGGGGCCGATCGAGCCTGGCTCGCGGTGATGATCCGAACCGTGGCTCTTGGGTCCGCGATGGAAGTGATGGCGCTTGATGTGGCCGGCGAAGCCCTTGCCCTTGGAGACGCCCGTCACGTCGACGAGGTCGCCGTCGGCGAACACGTCGGCGATCGCGATCTTCTGGCCGACCTCGTAGTCGTCGACCGAGTCGACCCGGAACTCGCGGATCTTCGCGACCTTGGGCAGGTCCTTGAGCTGACCGGCATCGGGCTTGTTCAGCCGCTTGCTCTCCTCGGTCCCGAGCTGCACGGCCGTGTAGCCGTCGCGGGCGTCGGTCCGGAGGCGGGTCACGGTATTCGGTTCGATGGCCAGGACGCTGACGGCAACCATCGTGCCGTCGCCCTGGAACACCTGTGTGACACCGACCTTGCGGCCGATCAATCCGATACTCATGTCTCTTCCGCTACATCTTGATTTCGATGTCGACGCCCGCGGCAAGCGAGAGTCGCATCAGGGCGTCGACGGTCTTCGAGCTCGGATCCAGGATGTCGACGAGCCGCTTGTGGGTGCGGATCTCGAACTGCTCCCGGCTGTCCTTGTCGATGAACGGCGAGCGGAGGACGGTGAACTTTTCGATGCGCGTCGGCAGCGGCACCGGACCGACGACGTCCGCGCCGGTCCGCTGAGCGGTCTCCACGATCTGGGCCGCCGACTGATCGAGCAGTCGGTGGTCGTATGCCTTGAGGCGGATCCGGATCCGCTGCTTCGCCATCGATCAGATCCCTACTCGACGATGCTGACGATGGCGCCGGCGCCGACGGTCCGGCCACCCTCGCGGATGGCGAAGCGCTGGCCGATCTCGAGGGCGATCGGGGTGATGAGCTCGACGCTCATCTCGACGTTGTCGCCGGGCATGATCATCTCGGCGCCCTCGGGCAGCCCGATCGCGCCGGTCACGTCGGTCGTCCGGAGGTAGAACTGGGGCCGGTAGCCGTTGTAGAACGGGGTATGCCGGCCGCCCTCCTCCTTGGTCAGGACGTAGACCTGGGCGGTGAACTTCGTGTGGGGCTTGACCGAGCCCGCCTTGGCCAGGACCTGGCCCCGCTCGATCTCCTCGCGCTCGATGCCCCGGATGAGGCAGCCGACGTTGTCCCCGGCGCGGCCCTCGTCGAGGAGCTTCTTGAACATCTCGACGCCGGTCACGACGACCTTCCGGGTGGCCTTGACGCCGATCAGCTCGACCTCGTCGCCGACCTTGACGATGCCGCGCTCGATGCGGCCGGTGGCGACGGTCCCCCGGCCCTTGATCCCGAAGACGTCCTCGACCGGCATGAGGAAGGGCTTGTCGATCGCCCGCTCGGGGGTCGGGATGTAGGCGTCGACCGCGTCCATCAGCTCCTGGATCGGGGCGTAGGCCGGATCGGCCGTCGGGTCGTCGCCGGCCTCGAGCGCCTTCAGGGCGCTGCCGCGGACGACCGGCAGGTCGTCGCCCGGGAAGGCGTACTTGGTCAGGAGCTCCCGGACCTCGAGCTCGACGAGGTCGAGCAGCTCGGGGTCGTCGACCATGTCGACCTTGTTGAGGAAGACGACGATGTAGGGCACCTCGACCTGGCGGGCGAGGAGGATGTGCTCCCGGGTCTGGGGCATCGGCCCGTCGGTCGCGGCGACGACGAGGATCGCGCCGTCCATCTGGGCGGCGCCGGTGATCATGTTCTTGATGTAGTCGGCGTGGCCCGGGCAGTCGACGTGGGCGTAGTGGCGGGCGTCGGTCTCGTACTCGACGTGGGCGATCGCGATCGTGATCCCCCGCTCCCGCTCCTCGGGCGCGTTGTCGATCGAGTCGAAGGCGCGGTACTCCGACGCGCCCTTCAGCGCGAGGTACTTGGTGATCGCCGCGGTCAGGCTCGTCTTGCCGTGGTCGATGTGGCCGATCGTGCCGATGTTCACGTGCGGCTTGTTTCGCTCGAACTTCTTCTTGGCCATCGTGTGGCTGCTCCTGCTCCTCTGCCCTGATCCGGGGGTTCCGGACCTAGCCCTTTGACTTCTGAACGAGTTCCGAGGCCAGACTCGTCGGAACCTCGGCGTAGTGACTGAATTCCATCGACGACGTCGCCCGGCCCTGGGTCATCGACCGCAGGTCCGTGACGTAGCCGAACATCTGGGCGAGCGGGACGAACGCCCGCACGACCTGGGTCGCGCTCTTGCCACTCCCGCGCGACTCCATCCCCTCGATCTGGCCGCGACGGCTGTTCAGATCGCCGATCACGTCGCCCATGAACTCCTCGGGCATCGTGACCTCGTTGCGCATGATCGGCTCGAGGATCGCCGGATCCGCCTTTGAGAAGGCGTCCTTGACGGCCATCGAACCGGCGATCTTGAACGCCATCTCCGACGAGTCGACCTCGTGGTACGACCCGTCGTGCAGCGTCACCTTGACGTCGACGACCGGGAACCCTGCGTAGATGCCCGTCTCGAGCGCCTCGCGGATGCCGGCATCGACCGACTTGATGTACTCGCGCGGGATCGTTCCGCCGACGATCTTGTCGACGAACTCGTAGCCGGCGCCCTTCTCCTGTGGCTCCAGCTTGATGATCGCGTGGCCGTACTGGCCCTTGCCGCCGGTCTGGCGGACGAAGCGGCCGTTGCCCTCGGCCGCCCGGCGGATCGTCTCGCGGTAGGAGACCTGGGGCTTGCCGATGTTCGCGGCGACCTTGAACTCGCGGACCATCCGGTCGACGAGGACGTCGAGGTGGAGCTCGCCCATGCCGGCGATCAGCGTCTCGCCCGTCTCCGGGTCCGTCTTGACCCGGAACGTGGGGTCCTCCTCGGACAGGCGCTGGAGGGCGACGCCGAGCTTGTCCTGGTCGGCCTTCGTCTTCGGCTCGATCTTGACCTCGATGACCGGCTCCGGGAACGTCATCGATTCGAGGACGACCGGGTGGTCCGGGTCGGTCAGGGTGTCGCCGGTGAACGTGTCCTTGAGGCCGACGGCCGCGGCGATGTCGCCGGCGTAGACCTCGTCGATCTCCTCGCGGTGGTTGGCGTGCATCTGGAGGATGCGCCCGATCCGCTCCTTCTTGCCCTTCGTCGGGTTCAGGATGTACGAGCCCGCCTTGAGCGTGCCGGAGTAGACCCGGAAGAACGCCAGCTTGCCGACGAACGGGTCGGCGGCGATCTTGAAGGCAAGGGCGCTGAACGGCTCGTTGTCGTCCGGCGTCCGGACGACGTCCTCGCCGGTTCGCGGATCGATCGCGATCATCGGCGGGACGTCGAGCGGCGAGGGCAGGTAGTCGACGACGGCGTCGAGCATCTTCTGGACGCCCTTGTTGCGGAGCGCCGAGCCGGTCAGGACCGGGATGATCCTCGTCGTCAGCGTGCCGAGGCGGAGACCCCGCTTGATCTCGGGGATCGTCAGCTCCTCGCCCTCGAGGTACTTGTGGGTCAGCTCGTCGTCCATCTCGGCGACGGCCTCGATCATCGTGTGGCGGTGCGTCTCGGCCTCGGCCTTGAGCTCGTCCGGGATGTCGACGATGTCGAAGGTCGTGCCCTGGTCGTCGCGGTAGTAGTAGGCCTTCATCTCGACCAGGTCGATGATGCCCTCGAACTTGTCCTCGCGGCCGATCGGGATCTGGATCGGCACGGCGTTGGCGCCGAGGCGCTCCTTGATCGAATCGACGCCGCGCCAGAAGTCGGCGCCCGTCCGATCGAGCTTGTTGATGAAGCAGAACCGCGGCACGCCGTAGCGATCGGCCTGGCGCCAGACCGTCTCGGACTGCGGCTCGACGCCGGCCACGCCGTCGAAGACGACGACGGCGCCGTCGAGCACCCGGAGGCTCCGCTCGACCTCGACCGTGAAGTCCACGTGCCCGGGCGTATCGATGATGTTGATGCGATGATCGCCCCAGAACGCCGTCGTTGCAGCCGCGGTGATCGTGATCCCGCGCTCCTGCTCCTGGGGCATCCAGTCCATCGTCGCCGCGCCTTCATGGACCTCGCCGATCTTGTAGATCTTCTTCGTGTAGAAGAGGATCCGCTCGGTCACGGTCGTCTTGCCCGCGTCGATATGGGCGATGATTCCGATGTTCCGCGTGCGTACCAGCGGAACCTGTCGTGCCACGGTGTTCTCTAGGCTCCCGGGGTTACCACTTGAAATGGCTGAAGGCCTTGTTGGCCTCTGCCATCTTGTGCGTGTCTTCGCGTCGCTTGACCGCCGCGCCGAGGCCGTTCATGGCATCGACGAGCTCGGCGGCGAGCTTCTCGCTCATGCTCTTGCCGTTGCGCTTGCGGGCCGCCTGGACGAGCCAGCGGACCCCGAGCGACATGCGGCGCTCGCCCCGGATCTCGACCGGGACCTGGTAGGTGGCGCCGCCGACGCGGCGCGGTTTGACTTCGATGATCGGCGTCGCGTTGCGGAGGGCCGCCTCGAGGACCTCGAGTCCGGGCCGGTGCGACTGGGCCTCCGCACGGGCGAGGGCCTCGCGGAGGATGCGATCGGACAGGTTGCGCTTGCCGTCCGACATGAGCTTGGCGGTGAACCGGGCGGTCGTCCGGTTGGCCGGGACCGTCTGGTACTTGGTCATGCGCGGGATGCTCTGACGACGAGGCATTACTTCCTGCCTCCGGACGTCGCCGACTTCGCGCCGTACTTGCTGCGACCCTGCTTGCGATCACGGACGCCGGCCGCGTCGAGGGTTCCGCGGATGATGTGGTACTTGACCGACGGGAGGTCCTTGACCCGGCCGCCGCGGACGAGGACCACGGAGTGCTCCTGGAGGTTGTGGCCGATACCCGGGATGTAGGCCGTGACCTCCATCTGATTGCTGAGCTTGACGCGGGCGATCTTGCGGAGGGCCGAGTTCGGCTTCTTCGGCGTCATCGTGCGCACCTGGAGACAGACGCCCCGCTTCTGCGGCGCGCCCGGAATCGACACCTGGCGACGGTGCATCCCGTTCCAGCTCTTGCGCATGGCGGGCGCCTTGATCTTCGAGATCTTCGGCGTGCGGCCGTGGCGTACAAGCTGGCTGATCGTCGGCACGAAGACGCTGCTCCTTTCGGTCTATTGCTGGCACGGAGGGCCGCTGCGGTCGTCGAGCGGTCAGGCTCGTGACGGGACCCTGGATGGGATGGTGGTTGGCTCGAGTGGGACTCGGCGCGCACGCCGACCGCTGCCCCTGCCGAGGCCACGAACGCGGAGTGTATCAGCGGCCCGAAAATCGTGTCAAACGAATTGGCCTCGGGCCATTGGCGTCGCGGGAGCTCCGCCTTGGACCCCGGAGCAGCGCGTGCCAATTCGAGCGTGCGAGGGTGCCCGAATCCTTGGCCTCGGCGCCCTCCTCTTCGGGCTCTGCGACGAGGGCTTCGGCATCGCCGTCGCCTTCGCCCGCCTCCTCGTCCGCGAGGAAGGGATTGAACTCCGACTCGTCGCCGTCGCCGCCGGCGATCGTGGCCGCGAGGGCAAGCCCGGCGGCCTCGTCGGTCGGCCGGATCCCGCCCTCCTCGAGGAACGGGTTGTACTCGGCGCCGGTGTCCTCGATCGCCTCGCCGGCAAGGGCCTCGATGGCCGCTCGCCGCTCGCGCTCCTTGCGGGCCGCGACGTTCGCCGGCGCACCCGTCCCGGCCGGGATGAGCTTGCCGATGATGACGTTCTCCTTGAGCCCGATCAGGTGGTCCTTGGCGCCGTTGATGGCGGCCTCGGTCAGCACCCGGGTCGTCTCCTGGAACGACGCCGCGGCGAGGAAGGACGACGTGTTGAGCGACGCCTTCGTCACGCCGAGGAGGACCGTCTGGGCCGTCGCCGGCTCGCCGCCCTCGGAGAGGACCCGGTTGTTGGCCTCCTCGAAGTCGAGCCGATCGATCAGCTCGGTCGGGCAGCAGGTCGACGTCGCCCGGCTGGTCGATCCGGACCTTCCGGAGCATCTGCCGGACGATGATCTCGATGTGCTTGTCGTTGATCGTCACGCCCTGGCTGCGGTAGACCTTCTGGACTTCCTTGACCAGGTAGCGCTGGACGGCGTCCTTGCCGCGCGTGTCGAGGTATTCCTGCGGGTTGATCGGGCCGTCCGTGATCGCGTCACCGGCGCGGATCTCCTGGCCGTTCTCGACGAGGATCTTCGCGTTGTGCGGGATCGTGTACTCCCGCTCGACGACGTCCTGGGCCCGGATCGACGAGACCGTCGTCGCCCTTCACGAGGAAGCCCTGGACCGGCGCGACGACGTCGGTCGCGCGCGTCCTTGTCCTTGCCTTGCCGCCCGATGCGGGCGACGACCTGGTTGGCCTCGACGAGATCGCCTGCCGCGGCGAGCATCTCGGCGCCCTTCGGCAGGGCCAGCGAGATGTCGTAGACCTCGGTGCTGATCACCTTGACCTTCGTTCCGGTATCGCTCCGGATGATCTCGACGATGCCGTCGATGTGGCTGATCTCGGCCTTGCCCTTCGGGACGCGGGCCTCGAACAGCTCCTCGACGCGCGGCAGGCCCGCGGTGATGTCGAGGCCGGCGACGCCGCCGGTGTGGAACGTCCGCATCGTCAGCTGGGTGCCGGGCTCGCCGATCGACTGGGCGGCGATGATCCCGACCGCCTCGCCGGCGGCGACCATCTCGCCGGTGGCGAGGTTGCGGCCGTAGCACGCCCGGCAGACGCCGTAGCGCGCTTCGCAGGCGAGCGGTGAGCGGACCAGCACTTCGTCGATCCCGGCCGCATCGATGCTGGCCGCGATCTCCTTGCTGATCTCCTGGTTGCGGTCGACGATGATCGGCGCGGTCTCGCCCTTCTTGACCTTGACCCGCGGGTCGGGCAACGGGGCGGACGCGAGCCGGCCGATGAGGCGGCGACGGAATTCCTTCTCGTCGCTGGAGTCCTCGCGGGTGATCCAGCTGCCTTCCTCGGTGCCGCAGTCGTCGTCACGGGTGATGACGTCCTGGGCGACGTCGACGAGGCGCCGCGTCAGATAGCCGGAGTCGGCCGTCCGCAGCGCGGTGTCGGCGAGGCCCTTGCGGGCGCCGTGGGTCGAGATGAAGTACTCGAGGACCGTCATGCCCTCGCGGAAGTTGCTCCGGACGGGGACGTCGATGATCCGGCCGGACGGGTCGGCCATCAGGCCGCGCATCGCGCCGAGCTGGCCGATGTTGCCCTTGTTTCCTCGGGCGCCGGAGGCCGTCATCATCGTCACCGGGCCGTCGACCTTGAGGCCCTTCATCATCTCGTCGGACATCGCGCTCGTCGTCTTCTGCCAGACGTCGACGACCTGCTCGTAGCGCTCGTCCTCGGTGATGAGGCCGCGCTGGAACTGGCGGTCGATCTGGGCGACGTTGTCGTCGGCGCCCTTGAGCCGCGCGGCCTTGTCCTTCGGGACCTCGATGTCGAAGACGCCGATCGTCATCCCACCGCGGGTCGCGAAGTCGAAGCCGACGCTCTTGATGCCGTCTGCCAGGTGGGCGGTCTCGTCCGAGCCGAGCATCCGGTAGCACTCGTCGATGAGCTCCTTGAGCTCGGTCCGGACCATGACCTTGTCCGAGTAGCGGAGCTGGTCGGGCAGGATCTGGTTGAAGAGGATCCGGCCGACCGTCGTCCGGCGCCGCTCCGGGCGGAGCTGGCCAGTCTCGGCGTCCCAGGTCTTGACCTCGGCCTCGATCGGCTCGTGGAGGGTGACGCCCGTCTTCTCCCGCAGCTGGTAGGAGAGGATCGCCTCGTCCTCCGTCGCGAAGAGGCGGACACGCTTCGGCTGCTTGCCGATCGGATCCATCGTCAGGTAGTAGCAGCCGAGGACCATGTCCTGGGTCGGCGCGATGACCGGGCTCCCGTCGGCCGGCGACAGCAGGTTCGCCGTCGACAGCATCATCGTCCGCGCTTCTTCCTGGGCGGCCGAGCTGAGCGGCACGTGGACCGCCATCTGGTCGCCGTCGAAGTCCGCGTTGAACGCGGTGCAGACGAGGGGATGGATCTGGATCGCCGAGCCCTCGACGAGGACCGGCATGAACGCCTGGATGCCGAGCCGGTGGAGCGTCGGGGCGCGGTTCAGCAGGACCGGGTGGTCCTTGATGACCTCTTCGAGGACGTCCCAGACCTCGGGCCGGACGCGCTCGACGATGCGCTTGGCGCTCTTGATGTTGTGGGCGAAGCCCTTCTCGACGAGCTGGCGCATGACGAACGGCTTGAACAGCTCGAGCGCCATCTTCTTCGGCAGCCCGCACTGGTGGAGCTTGAGCTCCGGGCCGACGACGATGACCGAGCGGCCGGAGTAGTCGACGCGCTTGCCGAGCAGGTTCTGGCGGAACCGGCCCTGCTTGCCCTTGAGCATGTCGCTCAGGGACTTCAGGCGGTGGTTGCCGGTGCCGGCGATCGCCCGGCCGCGACGGCCGTTGTCGATCAGCGCGTCGCACGCTTCCTGGAGCATCCGCTTCTCGTTGCGGATGATGATCTCCGGGCGCGCCGAGCTCGAGCAGTCGCTTGAGCCGGTTGTTGCGGTTGATGACGCGGCGATAGAGGTCGTTGAGGTCGGAGGTCGCGAAGCGGCCGCCGTCGAGCTGGACCATCGGCCGGAGGTCCGGCGGGATCACCGGCAGGACGGACAGGATCATCCAGTCGGGCCGCGTGCCGGAGCGACGGAACGCCTCGATGAGGCGGAGCCGCTTGATCGCCTTCTTGCGGCGCTGGCCGGAGCTCGTCCGGACCTCGACGTGGAGGCTCCGGGAGAGCTCCTCGAGGTCCATCCGGCTGATGATCTCGCGGACCGCTTCGGCGCCCATGCCCGGCGCTGAACAGCCGGCCGCCCTTGGCGCCCGGAGCCGTAGCGCTCCTCGAGGCCGCGGAGCTCGGTCTCGCCGAGCGTCATGCATCGGCTTGAGGCCCTCGATCTCGTCGCGCTGCTTGCGGAGGTCCTCCTTGAGGCCCTGCGCCTGGCCGGCGAGCTCCTCCTTCTCGTGGCGGAGCGTCTCGGCGACGCCGGCCTGGAGGTCGGCGACCTTCTGCTCGACCGCCCGCTCCTCGTCACGCTCGCGCTGCTGCAGCTCGGCGGTGACGCGCTCGGTCTCGGCCGAGACGATCTTGCGGAGGGCGGCGGTCGCCTCCTTGCCGCCCTTGGCGCCGGCGGCGACGACGACCTCGCCCGTCGGGGCGAAGACGATCGAGTCCTCGGCGACGCCGGTCTTGAGCTCGGCGAGCCGGGCCTCGACCTCCTGGGCGGCGGTGACGACCTCCTCGGTCCGGACGGTGCGCTGGGCCTCGAGGTCCGCCTTCGTGGTGGCCAGAGCTCGGCGTTCAGCTCGTCCTTGTTGCGATTGACGTCGGCGCGGAGCTGATCCTCGAGCTCCGACAGCCGGGTCCCGGCCTTGCCGCCGCGACCCTCGGCCTCGTCCTCGAGGGCGAGCAGGGCGCGCTTGCGGGCCTCCTCGTCGACGTGGGTGACGATGTAGAGGGCGAAGTAGAGGATCCGCTCGAGGTTGCGCGGGCTGATGTCGAGGAGAATGCCGAGGCGCGAGGGCGTGCCCTTGAAGTACCAGATGTGGCTGACCGGGCTCGCCAGCTGGATGTGGCCCATCCGCTCGCGGCGAACCTTCGAGCGGGTGACTTCGACGCCGCACTTGTCGCAGATGATGCCCTTGTACCGGATTCGCTTGTACTTCCCGCAGTAGCACTCCCAGTCCTTCGTCGGACCGAAGATGCGCTCGTCGAAGAGGCCGTCCTTCTCCGGCTTGAGCGTGCGGTAGTTGATCGTCTCCGGCTTGGTGACCTCGCCCTTCGACCACTCCCGGATCTGGTCCGGGCTGGCGAGCGAGATGCGGATCGCGCTGAAATTATTGACCTCGAGCATGGTTCTCCTCCGCGCCACCGCCTGGCTCGGCGACGCGATGCGGACCGTGAGCGAGCGGAGCCGAGCCGGCCGGAACCCGGACCCGCGTGTGTGTTCGGTGCGTGTGCGTGTGGATCGGAATGACTAGTCCTCGAACCCGGCGAGGTTGATCCCGCCGAGGTCGGGGAGCATGTAGCCGGAGGCGTCGTCCTCCGCCAAGCGGAATCTCCTCGTCGTTCTGATCGAGGATCTCCGCGTTCAGCCCGAGGCTGCGCAGCTCCTTGATGAGGACCTTGAACGATTCCGGAACGCGCGGCGGCTGGATCTCCTCCCCCTTGACGATGGCCTCGTACGTCTGGACTCGTCCGAGCACATCGTCCGATTTGACGGTGAGCAGCTCCTGGAGGATGTTCGCGGCCCCGTAGGCCTCGAGCGCCCAGACCTCCATCTCGCCGAACCGCTGGCCACCGAACTGGGCCTTGCCACCGAGCGGCTGCTGGGTGATCAGGCTGTACGGTCCGGTCGACCGAGCGTGGATCTTGTCCTCGACGAGGTGGTGGAGCTTGAGCATGTAGATGTAGCCGACGGTGATCGGTCGGTCGAACTTCTCGCCCGTCCGGCCGTCGCGGAGCTCGATCTTGCCGTCCTGGGGCAGCGGCTTCTCGACGCCGTACACCTTGTGGCGGGCCTCGCCGAGCTCGGCCTGGATCTGGGCCTCCGTCGCGCCGTCGAAGACGGCCGTCGCGGCCTTCTGACCCTTGGCATGGAGCGCCCAGCCGAGGTGCGTCTCGAGGATCTGGCCGATGTTCATCCGGCTCGGCACGCCGAGCGGGTTGAGGATGATGTCGACCGGGGTCCCGTCCGGCAGGAACGGCATGTCCTCGGCCGGCAGGATCTTGGCGATGACGCCCTTGTTGCCGTGGCGGCCGGCCATCTTGTCGCCGACGCTGATCTTCCGCTTCTGGGCGACCGACACCCGGACCAGGCGGTTGACGCCCGGCTGGAGGTCGTCGTTGAGCTCGCGTCGGAACTCGCGGATCTCGACGACCTTGCCGCGCTCGCCGTGGGGCAGGCGCAGCGAGCTGTCCTTCACCTCGCGAGCCTTCTCGCCGAAGATCGCCCGGAGGAGTCGCTCCTCTGCGGTCAGCTCGGTCTCGCCCTTCGGCGTGATCTTGCCGACGAGGATGTCGCCGGGGCGGACCTCGGCGCCGATGTAGACGATGCCCTCCTCGTCGAGGTCCTTGAGCGACTCCTCGCCGACGTTCGGGATGTCGCGGGTGATCTCCTCGGGGCCGAGCTTCGTGTCGCGCGACTCGATCTCGTGCTTCTCGATGTGGATGCTCGTGAACAGGTCGTCACGGACGAGGCGATCGCTGATGACGATCGCGTCCTCGTAGTTGCCGCCCTCCCAGCTCATGAACGCCACGAGGACGTTCCGGCCGAGGGCGAGCTCGCCCTCCTGGGTCGAGCTCGAGTCGGCGATCGGCTGGCCGTCGGCGACCCGCGCGCCGACGTCGACGATCGGGCGCTGGTTGATGCAGGTGCCCTGGTTGCTGCGGACGAACTTGTGGAGCTTGTACTCGTCGAGCTCGCCGGCATCGGTCTCGATCCGGATCCGCTCGGCGGTGACGCTCGTGACGACGCCGGCCCGGCCGGCGACGAGGACCTGGCCGGAGTCACGGGCGGCCCGCTCCTCCATGCCCGTCCCGACGATCGGCGATTCCGGCTCGAGGAGCGGCACCGCCTGGCGCTGCATGTTCGAGCCCATGAGGGCGCGGTTGGCGTCGTCGTGCTCGAGGAACGGGATGAGCGCCGTGGCCACCGAGACGACCTGCTTCGGCGACACGTCCATGTACTCGATCTGGTTCGCGCGAGCCTCCGGGAACGTGTCCCGGTAGCGAGACGGGATGCGCTCCTCGATGAAGTGGCCCTCCTCGTCCAGGGCCGCGTTCGCCTGGGCGACGACGTGCTCCTCCTCCTCGTCGGCCGGGAGGTACTCGATCTCGGCCGTCACGATCGGGCGGATCGGGAAGGCGTTGGCCTTCTGCTTCTTGAGCTCCGCGATCGCCGGCCGCGTTGAACGGCTGGCCGGCCTTGGCGACGACCGTGCCCGTCTTCGTGACGAGATCGGCGCCGGTCTCGTAGCCGGAGATCGCGCGGATCGTCCCAGGCGACCGTCCGCTTGACCTTGCGGTACGGCGTCTCGATGAAGCCGTAGCTGTTGATCCGGCCGTACGTCGCGAGCGAGCCGATGAGGCCGATGTTCGGGCCTTCCGGGGTCTCGATCGGGCAGATCCGGCCGTAGTGGCTGTGGTGGACGTCGCGGACGTCGAAGCCGGCCCGCTCGCGCGACAGGCCACCCGGGCCCGAGCGCGGACAGGCGGCGCTTCGAGGTGAGCTCGGCCAGCGGGTTCGTCTGGTCCATGAACTGGCTGAGCTGGCTGCCGCCGAAGAACTCCTTCATCGCCGCCACGACCGGGCGGATGTTGATGAGGGCGTTCGGGGTCGCCTTGTCGATCTCCTGGATCGTCATCCGCTCGCGGACGACCCGCTCCATCCGGAGGAGGCCGATCCGGAACGCGTTCTGGATCAGCTCGCCGTTGGCCCGGATGCGGCGGTTGCCGAGGTGGTCGATGTCGTCCTTGAGGCCGAGCCCGCGGTTGAGCTCGACGAGCTGGCCGACGATCGCCGCGATGTCCTCGCGGGTGATCGTCCGCTGCTCGCGGGGCAGCTCGACGCCCATCCGGCCGGACACCGGGTCCAGCTTCTTGTTGAACTTGTAGCGCCCGACACGACCGAGGTCGTAGCGGCGGAAGTTGAAGAACAGGCTCTCGACGAGCTGGCGGGCGTTGTCGCCGGTCGGCGGATCGCCCGGGCGGAGCTTCTTGTAGACCTCGATCAGCGCTTCCTGCTGGGTGCGCGTGAGGTCCTTGTCGAGGGTGTTCGCGATGAAGGGATGCTCAGGGTCCGTGTCGACGCTCGAGAACAGCGCGCTGATCGTGTCGTTCTCTTCGTAGCCGACGGCGCGAAGCAGCGTCGTCGCCGCGATCTTGCGCTTGCGGTCGACCTTGACCCAGAGCTGGTCCTTGTTGTTCGTCTCGAACTCGAGCCAGGCGCCGCGGTTCGGGATGACCTTGGCCGAGAAGAGCATCCGGCCCGATGCGGGATCCTCGAGCTCGCTGTAGTAGACGCCGGGTGAGCGGACGAGCTGGCTGACGACGACGCGCTCGGCGCCGTTGATGACGAACGTGCCCTGATCGGTCATCCAGGGGTAGTCGCCCATGTAGACGCGCTGGCGCTGGATCTCGCCGGTCTCCTTGATCAGGAGCTCGACCTGGACGTAGAGCGGACGCGAGAACGTCAGGTCCTTCGTCCGGCACTCCTCCTCGGAGTACTTCGGGTCGCCGAACTCGTAGTCGAGGAACTGGAGCTCCATCACCTTGGCGGTGAAGTCCTTGATCGGGCTGATCTCGTCGAACAGCTCCCGAAGGCCCTTCTCGATGAACCACTTGAACGAGTCGAGCTGGAGCTCGATCAGGTTCGGGATCGGAAGGACTTCCGGAATCCGGGCATAGCGCGTACGCGCCACGGCCCCGGCTGTCCGGTTCGACTCAGCAACAGACAGCATGAAAGACCGCTCCTTGACGGAGTTGGGGGAAAGAAATGGGGGCCGCGCTCACAGAAGGAGTAGGATACCGCGATTTTGGCTCAATGTCAAACGGGCGCTGGCCAGCCGGCCAGCGCCCTTTCAACGGTCGCCGCTGATGCGGCCCGATGCGGGCGTTGTCGCCTCCGCCACTCGCTTACACACCTTGAGGTGTGCGCGCTCGCGTGCTCGGCTCCGCCTTCGCCTCGGACCGCCTGAGCGGCGAGGAGGCAGTTCGGAGTGCCCGAGCTACTTGATTTCGACCTTGCCGCCCTGACTTCTTCGATGGCGGCCTTGATCTTGTCGGCTTCGTCGCGGGTGACGCCCTCCTTGACGGCCTTCGGGGTCGCGTCGACGAGGTCCTTGGCCTCCTTGAGGCCGAGGCCGGTGAGCTCGCGGACGACCTTGATGACCGGGATCTTGTTCGGGCCGATCTCGGTCAGGGTCGCGGTGAACTCGGTCTGCTCGGCGGCCTCGGCGGGTGCCTCGGCGCCGGCTCCACCACCGGCGGCCGGGGCGGCTGCGGCGGCGACCGGGGCCGCGGCGGTGACGCCGTAGCGCTCCTCGAAGCGCTTGATGAATTCGGACAGCTCGAGAACGGTCATCTTGTCGATCGCTTCGAGCAGGTCGTCCTGGGTCATGACTGCCATCGGTGTGGTTCTCCTCTGAATTCGTCGGGGCGCTACGCGCCGTCGGACTGGGCTTTCTGGTCGCGAACCTGGGCAAGCGCATAGCCCAGGTTGCGGATGTTCGCGGCGAGAAGGCCGGCGAGCGTTGCGATCGGGGCCTGCATGCCACCGGCGAGCTTCGCGAGGAGGACCTCGCGCGGCGGCAGGCTGGCCAGGCTCCGGAACGGCGTCGGCGCTGATCGCACGGTCACCGAGCACGGCGCCCTTGATCGTGACGATCTTGTAGGCGCGGGTCGCGTCGATGACGGCCTTGGCCGTCGTGGACTCGTCGTTGCCGAACGCGATCGCCGTCGGGCCGGTCAGGAGCGGGCTGAGCGCCTCCCCGAGCGTGTCCTGGGCGGCGATCCGCAACAGGCGGTTCTTCACGACGCGGTAGCTGACGTCCTGCTTGCGCAGGGCGCGTCGGATCTCCGCGATCTCCTTCACGGTGAGGCCGCGGTACTCGGAGACGATGAGCGTCCGGCTCGACGAGAGTGCCTCTCGCAGCTCGGCGACCGTCTCGCGCTTGGCCTCTGTCGGCATCAAGCCCTCCTTGTAAGGCACGCAACCGGCGTGCGACGGTGGGTCAGCGACGTCGAAAACGTCGAAGCCCCTGCGACGGCGCCACGTTGGCTGGCCTGATACGCAGGGGCGCTGCCCACCCGGGAGGGTGGCCGCACAAGTTCCCTGCCTCGGCGTGCTCGTCGTCGTCCCCGATCGCCAATTGCTCGGCGATCGATCCGGTCCGGCGGATCAAGCCCCGACCGGCACGACCCCGAAGGTCGCATCGGTCCGCGGGCGCAGGCTGTCTCTGGCGAGTCCGTCTTCTTCAGTTGTGGCGACGCGCCTGGCGCCCTCGGGCGCCGCAGCCGTCGCCGCGTATGGTAGGCGGCCGGAGCCGCGTTGTCCTGCGGCCAGTCAGGCGGCCGCGGCCGCGGCGAGCACCGCGGGCAGGTCCACCCGGATACCGGGGCCCATCGTGCTGGCGATCGTCAGGCCCCGCAGGTAATGGCCCTTCGCACCGGCCGGCTTTGCGCGGTTGATCGCGTCGACGAGCGCCGCGAGGTTGCCGACGAGCGCGTCGGCCTCGAAGCTCGACTTGCCGAACGCGGTGTGGATGATCGCGCTCTTGTCGACCTTGAATTCCACCCGGCCGCCCTTGACCTCCCGGACCGCGCGGTCGAGGTCGAAGGTGATCGTGCCGGCCTTCGGGTTCGGCATGAGGCCGCGCCGGCCGAGGATCTTGCCGAGCTTGCCGACCATGCCCATCGCGTCAGGCGTCGCGAGGGCGACGTCGAAGTCGAGCCAGCCCGCCTCGACCCGCTTCACGAGATCTTCGCCGCCGACCTCGTCGGCGCCGGCCCGGAGCGCCTCCTGGGCCTTGTCACCGACCGCGAAGACCGCGACGCGGACGACGTTGCCCGTGCCGTGCGGCAGGACGACGGTGCCGCGGACCATCTGGTCGGCGTGGCGGGGATCGACGCCCAGCCGGAGATGGGCCTCGACCGTGGCGTCGAACGCCACGAACGAGGTGTCCTTCACGAGCTGGGCCGCTTCCTCCGGGCTGTAGACCCGTTCGCGGTCGACGAGCTTCGCCGCCTCGAGGTATTTCTTGCCGTGAGCCATGTCGCGGGTCCTTTCTATGCGGCCGGCGATCCCGGCCTCCCCCTGCTGATGGCGATCGCGCGGCCGGGGTACTCGCCGCGCGACGAGTCGTCGTCGGACTCAGCCGACGACTTCGATGCCCATCGAGCGGGCCGTGCCTTCGACCTGCTTCATCGCGGCCTCGACGTCGTTTGCGTTCAGGTCCGCCATCTTGATCGCCGCGATCTCGCGGATCTGGTCCCTCGAGACGCGCCCGACGGACTCGCGCTTCGGCGTCGCGGCGCCCTTCTCGATCCCGGCGGCCTTGCGGAGCAGGTCCGGCGCGGGCGGAGTCTTGAGGACGAACGTGAACGAGCGGTCCTCGAAGATCGTGATCTGGGCCGGGATGATCTGGCCGGCCTTGTCGGCCGTCCGCTCGTTGTAGGCCTTGGTGAACTCGACGATGTTGATGCCGTGCGGCCCCAGGGCGGTCCCGACGGGCGGTGCCGGCGTCGCCTTGCCGGCCGGCAGGTCGAGCTTCAGAACGGTGCGAATCTTCTTGGCCACGGTGCGATTGAGTCCTTTCTAGAGCTTCTCGACTTGCAGGAAGTCGAGCTCGACCGGTGTCTCGCGGCCGAAGATGCTCACGAGGACCTTGACCTTGTTCCGCTCCGGATTGACCTCGTCGACCGTGCCGATGAACTCGGCGAACGGCCCGTCGGTGACCCGGACGCTCTGGCCCTTCGTGAACGCGACGCGGAACTTCGGCGTCTCGACGCCCATGTGCCGCAGGATCTGCTTGACCTCGTTCTCGTCGAGCGGGATCGGCTCGCTCCGGACGCCCGGGATGTTCGCGCCGCCGACGAAGCTCGTGACGCCCGGCGTGTTGCGGACGACGAACCAGCTGTCGGGGTCGAGGATCATCTCGACGAGGACGTAGCCCGGATAGACCTTCTTCTGGACGGTGTGCCGCTGGCCCTGGCGGATCTCGATCTCGTCCTCCATCGGGACGAGGACCTGGAAGATCTTGTCCTCCATGCCCATCGATTCGATGCGGTGCTCGAGGTTCGCCTTGACCTTGTTCTCGTAGCCCGAGTACGTGTGGATGACGTACCAGCGCTTCTCCGGCAGCTTCGGCGTCTCGGTCGTCGTCTGCTCAGTCATCACGTGGGGCCGACCAGCAGGCCGATGAGCGCTCTGGAAGATGGTGTCGAGCACGGTGATGTAGACGCCGACCGTGAAGCTGACGGCGAAGACCAGGACCGTCAGGTTACGGACCTGCTCGCGCGTCGGCCAGGCGACCTTCTTCAGCTCGGACCAGGCTTCATCGATGAAGCGGCGAATTCGACTCACGTGGTTGTTCTTCTCTCGAGGCTACGGAGATAGATACGTGGCAGGGGCGATAGGACTCGAACCTACAACCGCTGGTTTTGGAGACCAGTGCTCTGCCAATTGAGCTACACCCCTGCGGTCGCTCGTTACTTCGCCTCTCGGTGAAGCGTGTGCCGGCGGTCGCGAGGACAGTACTTCATCAGCTCGATCCTGTTTGGATCGTTCTTCTTGTTCTTGCGCGTCGTGTACGTCCGCTCCTTGCATTCGGTGCAGGCGAGCTGGATCGTCGGTCGCGCTTCGACTCGGGCCATCGATCAGATCCCTACTCGACGATGCTGACGATGGCGCCGGCGCCGACGGTCCGGCCACCCTCGCGGATGGCGAAGCGCTGGCCGATCTCGAGGGCGATCGGGGTGATGAGCTCGACGCTCATCTCGACGTTGTCGCCGGGCATGATCATCTCGGCCCCCTCGGGCAGCCCGATCGCGCCGGTCACGTCGGTCGTCCGGAGGTAGAACTGGGGCCGGTAGCCGTTGTAGAACGGGGTATGCCGGCCGCCCTCCTCCTTGGTCAGGACGTAGACCTGGGCGGTGAACTTCGTGTGGGGCTTGACCGAGCCCGCCTTGGCCAGGACCTGGCCCCGCTCGATCTCCTCGCGCTCGATGCCCCGGATGAGGCAGCCGACGTTGTCCCCGGCGCGGCCCTCGTCGAGGAGCTTCTTGAACATCTCGACGCCGGTCACGACGACCTTCCGGGTCGCCTTGACGCCGATCAGCTCGACCTCGTCGCCGACCTTGACGATGCCGCGCTCGATGCGGCCGGTGGCGACGGTCCCCCGGCCCTTGATCCCGAAGACGTCCTCGACCGGCATGAGGAACGGCTTGTCGATCGCCCGCTCGGGGGTCGGGATGTAGGCGTCGACCGCGTCCATCAGCTCCTGGATCGGCTTGTAGGCCTCGGCCGTCGGGTCGTCGCCGGCCTCGAGGGCCTTCAGGGCGCTGCCGCGGACGACCGGCAGGTCGTCGCCCGGGAAGGCGTACTTGGTCAGGAGCTCCCGGACCTCGAGCTCGACGAGGTCGAGCAGCTCGGGGTCGTCGACCATGTCGACCTTGTTGAGGAAGACGACGATGTAGGGCACCTCGACCTGGCGGGCGAGGAGGATGTGCTCCCGGGTCTGGGGCATCGGCCCGTCGGTCGCGGCGACGACGAGGATCGCGCCGTCCATCTGGGCGGCGCCGGTGATCATGTTCTTGATGTAGTCGGCGTGGCCCGGGCAGTCGACGTGGGCGTAGTGGCGGGCGTCGGTCTCGTACTCGACGTGGGCGATCGCGATCGTGATCCCCCGCTCCCGCTCCTCGGGCGCGTTGTCGATCGAGTCGAAGGCGCGGTACTCCGACGCGCCCTTCAGCGCGAGGTACTTGGTGATCGCCGCGGTCAGGCTCGTCTTGCCGTGGTCGATGTGGCCGATCGTGCCGATGTTCACGTGCGGCTTGTTTCGCTCGAACTTCTTCTTGGCCACGTGACCGTTCTCACTCCATCATTCAGGCGCGGCTACGCCGCTGGGCATTACCGAGGTGGGGATTTGGAGCCCACAATCGGACTTGAACCGATGACCTCTTCCTTACCAAGGAAGTGCTCTGCCAGCTGAGCTATGTGGGCCCTAGTCCTGTCGCGGGTATTCGTGGTGGGCAGGGAGGGAATCGAACCCCCATAGCCGAAGGCGGCTGGTCTACAGCCAGCTGAGCTCACCACCTGCTCAACCTACCCATTGGGCGGGTGTCGGGCTGGCTGCGGCCTGGTGATGGACCCGACACCGTGATCTGCACTTGGAGCCGACGACGGGACTCGAACCCGGAACCTGCGGTTTACAAAACCGCTGCTCTACCAATTGAGCTACGTCGGCGCGGCGCAGGGTCTTACCGCAGGTGGACCCATTGGCGCCGGGGAATGATACGGTCGGACCCCAGACCGGGTCAAGCGTGGTCGGGTTCGGGGCCGCCGCGGCAGGAGATCGTCTGGCGAGGCCGCTTCGTCAGGCGACACATCGGGCGTCGAGGCTGGTCGACGCCTCGTCTCCGCTTTCGTCCGAAACGGTGGCTTCATCGGTCGTCGGCTCGATCGGCTCCGTTGGCTCGGCGGTCTCCGCCGCCTCCGCGGGCTCCGCGGCTCGGGGCCTCCGCGGCGCGCTCCGCCGCCTCCGCGGGCCGCGGCTTGGAGCCCTTGTCGTCGGGATCCCGCTGGGCGACCGCCTCGAACAGCATGATCGAGCCCGCGACCGCCGCATTGAGCGACCCGATCGCCCCGCGCATCGGGATCCGGACCACGAAATCGCAGCGGCGGCGGACCGCCGGCGAAAGGCCCTGGCCCTCGCTGCCGACGACGATCGCCAGCGGCCCGCGGAGATCTGACTGGCGGGCGGTCAGCGGCGCGCCGGCCTCGGCACCGACGACCCGCAGGCCGCGGATCCGCAGATCCGACAGGGCGCCCGGCAGGTCGTCGACCGGGACAGAGGAGCAGGTGCTCGACTGCTCCCGCGGACGCCTTCACGGCCGACGGGCTCAGCGGCGCCTGGCGATGCGTCGGAAAGATCACGCCGTGGACGCCGGCGGCTTCCGCGCTTCTCAGCAGCGTGCCGACGTTCTGGGGATCCTCGAGCGAGTCGAGGGCGAGCACGAACGGCGGCTCGGTACGCTCGATGCTCCGGGCGAGGATTTCGTCGAGGGATGCGAACCGGCGCGGCCCGACGACGAGGGCGATTCCCTGGTGGCCGTCGAACCCGGCCACGGCCGTGAGCGTGCCGCCCTCGACTTCGATGATCGGGATGCGCAGGCTCGTGGCGTGCAGGACGAGACGCTCGAGCGCCTGGCGGCGCTGGGGGACGACGAGCAGCCGGATGGCCGGCCGTCGGGCGACGAACGCCTCCTCCACCGGTCGCCGACCGGCGACCAGCTCTTCGCCCTGGTCGAGGAGGTCGTCCGTCGGCGGCGGCGGGCGGCGATCGCGGAACTGGGGCGGGTCGGCCTGCCTGCCGGGCGGTCCGGCCCAGGGCGGCCGCGGACCGGGCCCGGGTCGGGGTGCTTCGTACGGCGGACGCGGACCCGGGTACGGCGGGCGAGGGGCGGCGAACGGCGGGCGAGGGCCAGCGGGTCGGGGGCCGGCGTGTCGAGGCCCACTGGCTCGGTTGAACGGCGGTCGGTCCTGACGATCGAACGGCGGCCGATTCGGGCGGTCGAACGACGGCCTGCTCGGGCGACCGCCCTGGAAGGGCTGGCGATCATCGCCGTACGGCCTTCCGGGCGGGCCTGGCCGGTCGCGCTGGAACCGCCCGCCCGATTGGGCGCGATCATCCGGTAACCGCCGGTCGGGCGGTCGGTCCGCATCGCGGCGCGGCCCGCCGCCGGGACGGAACCCGCCCGGCCGGGGACCTCGCGGCCCGTCCGGCGCGCCTCGTCGATGATCGCCGCCTCCGGCCTGCCGCCACGGCGGGCCGTCGCCGCCGCCGGGACGGTTTCGACCGCCGCCGCCGGGCCGGGACCCGGGGCGTCCGGGACCAGGTCGCGGTCGATCGGATCGGCCCGCGTCCGGGTCGCCCTCCGAGCGGATGCCGAAGCCGCGACGGGCCGGACGGTCGTTGTCCTGGGGCGGGCTCGCCGGGGGCGGTTCCGCATCACGTTTCCGCGCACCCGACCGTGGACCGGTCCCACCCGGCGGCCGGGCCTTCTTCGGCTTTCGGTCACTCGGCTTCTTCGGTGGCGTCGCGTCGCCCTTGTCGTCCGGCTCAGTCATGGCCGGCCTCCACGAGTCGGCGCCAGCGCTGGCCGTCGCGGGTGTCCTCGACGGAGATCCCCCGCGCCGCCAGCTCGTCGCGGAGGCGATCGGATGCGGCCCAATCGCGCGCCGCCCGAGCTGCGATCCGCTCGTCGAGCAGTTGCGCAAGCTCCGGCTCGAGGTCGTCCACCTCGGTCCGGAAGCACGGCGAGGACCGTGTCGACGAGGCGCAGCCAGTCGGTCGCCCGGCCCGCGTCGGCCGTCGAGAGCGAGCGCGAATCGATCCGCCGGTTCACGTCGCGGACGAGATCGAACAGCGCGCCGAGCGCCGCCGAGATGTTGAGGTCGTCGTCGAGCGCCGCATCGAACGCCGTCCGGGCGGCCTCAAGAACGCCCGGCAGCTCGGCGTCGTCGGGGCCGTCCTCGCGGTAAGCAGCAAGGGCGGCGACGAGGGCATCGAGGCGGGCAACGGCCGCAGCCGCGGCCGCCAGCGAGTCCGGCGTGTAGTTGAGGCTCGCCCGGTAGTGGACGGAGATCAGCGCGTAGCGAAGGGCCCGCGGATCGAGTCCCCGACTCGAGCAACTCCCCGACCCGGGCGATGTTGCCCGTCGACTTGGCCATCTTCGCGCCGCTCATCTGGAGGTGGGCGCAGTGGAGCCAGGTCCGGACGAACGGCTTGCCGGTCGCGGCCTCGCTCTGGGCGATCTCGTCCTCGTGGTGGGGGAAGATCAGGTCGATGCCGCCGGTGTGGATGTCGAACGACGGGCCGAGATGTCTGCATGGACATCGCCGAGCACTCGATGTGCCAGCCGGGCCGGCCCGGGCCGATCGCGGTTTCCCACGAAGGCTCGCCCGGCTTCGGCCCCTTCCAGAGCGCGAAGTCGCGAACATCGTCCTTCGCGTATTCGTCGGACTCGACCCGCTCCCCCACCCGCATCTGCTCCGGATCGAGCCTGGCGAGCGAGCCGTAGGCGGGCCACGACGAGATCCGGAAGAAGATCGAGCCGTCGTCGGTCCGGTAGGCGTGATCGCGCTCGAGAAGGGTCTGCGATGAGGCGACCATCTCGTCGATGTGCTCGGTCGCGCGCGGCAGGACGTCGGGCTGCGTCATCCGGAGGGCCGCGGCGTCCTCGAGGAACCGGGCGAGCCAGCGGTTCTGCGAGCTCGTCGATGCCGATGCCGGCGGCCGCCGCGCCGCGGATGATCTTGTCGTCGATGTCGGTGATGTTCATCACCCAGCGTCACCGCGCAGCCCGCGATAGCGGAGGTACCGGACGAGCAGGTCGGCGAAGAGGAAGCTCCGGAAGTTGCCGATGTGGACCGGGCCGTAGACCGTCGGGCCGCAGCTGTAGATCCGGACGTGTCCGGGCTCGAGCGGCTCGAGCGGGCGGGTCTCGCCGGAGAGCGTGTCGTGGAGCCGAAGCGTCATCGGAGCGCGCTCCAGCGTCGCGATCGCCGCGCGCGGAGATGCCCCGTCCCGCGCCCTCCATGCCGCTCGAGATTGCCGGTCGACGCCTTGACGTTGACCGACCCGGGCGGCAGGCCGAGGAGCCCCGCGATGACGTCGCGCATCTCGTCGAGGACGCCGGCCAGTCGCGGCCGGGCGGCGACGATCGTCAGGTCGACCGACGACGGTCGATAGCCGGCGGCGCCGACCCGGCTCACGACCGCCTCGAGCAGCTCGCGGCTGGCGATGCCCTCTGGCGTCGACGCGTCGGGCGGGAACAGCCGCCCGAGGTCGCCAAGGCCGGCCGCCCCGAGCAGGGCGTCGGCGATGGCGTGGAGCGCGACGTCGCCGTCCGAATGGCCGTGCAGCCGGAGCGCGCCCGGGAATCTCGATCCCGCCGAGCGCCAGCGGCGTGCCCGGTCCGAATGGGTGGCTGTCGAAGCCGATGCCAGTCCGAGGCAGGTGCGCCGCGCGCGCCGTGGCGCCAGCAGCGCGGTCGCGCCCGGTCGAGATCGGCGGGCAGCGTCACCTTGAGATTGTTCGGTTCGCCGGGGATTGCATGAACGGCGATGTTACAGGCCTCCAGCAGGGCGGCCTCGTCCGTGCAACTCGCGGGCCGCCGCGGGCAGCTGGGCGAACGCATCGCGCGATCGAGGAGGCCCGCCGAGCGCCCTGCGGCGTCTGGGCGGTCGACCAGCCCGGTCCGGTCGACGGTTTCGAGGATCCGACCGCCGTCGACCCGTTTGAGCGGTGTCCGGCGACCGGCAGGACCGGGATAGCGGCGCCGTGCTCGGACGCGCTCCGACGACGGACGTCGATCGAGCGCCGGACGACGAGCGGACGGGCGCCGTCGTGGACGAGCACGATGCGGTCGCCGGCTTCGTCGGGCGGCTCATGTCGAGCTCGTCGACGGCCGCCAAGCCCGCGGCAACCGACTCTTGGCGTCGCGCGCCGCCAGCGACGACGGCGGCCACCTTCGACGAGCAGCCAGGGCGCGTTCCTGACCTGGTCGAGCCGATCGGCGGCCGTGACGACGACGATCCGCTCGACGCGGTCGGCCGCGGCCAGGCGCATCGATCGTCCAGGCGAGGAGCGGCCGCCCGCCGACGTCCGCCGCGAGCTTGTCGATGCCGCCCATCCGGCTCGACGTCCCGGCCGCGACGACGATCGACGATCGCGCGTCGACCGCGCGGCCACCGGCGCTCAATCGAGGCGCGGCTGGGCGAAGATCATCCGGCCGGCGACCGTCTGGAGGACGCGGGTCACCGCCACGTCGAGGTCCTTGTCGATGTAGCGCGACGCCGCCCTCGACCACGATCATCGTCCCGTCGTCGAGGAAGCCGACGCCCTGGCCGGCCTCCTTGCCCTCCTGGATGACGCGGACCCGCAGCTCCTCGCCGGGCAGGACCGCGGGCTTGACGGCGTTCGCAAGCGAGTTGATGTTCAGGACGCGGATGCCCTGGAGCTCGGCGACGCGATTGAGGTTGAAGTCGTTCGTCAGGATCGCCTTGCTCCGGGCCCGGGCCAGGGCGACGAGCTTCGCGTCGACCTCGCTGACCTCCGGCACGTCCTCGTCGATGATCTCGACCGGCGTCGGTCGATTCCTTCTGCATCCGGGCGAGGATCTCGAGGCCGCGCCGGCCGCGGTTGCGGCGGAGCGTGTCGGAGCTGTCGGCGATGTGCTGGAGCTCTTCGAGGACGAACTTCGGCACGACGAGCGTCCCGTAGATGAACCCGGACTCGACGATCTCGGCGATCCGGCCGTCGATGATCGCGCTCGTGTCGACGACGATGTGGGGGTCGCCGGCTGCGGCCGCGGTCTCCGTCGGCGACCTCGGCCGGCGGACGAGGCCGATCGCCTCGGCGGCGAGCAGCAGGTCCTCGCGCTTGGCGACGGTCAGCCCGAGCATCCCGAGACCGAGGAACAGCGACACGCCGAGCGGCAGCCACGTCCCCAGCGGCCCGTCGAACGGCCGACAGCGGGCAGGCCGAGCAGCAGGCCCATGAGCAGGCCGAGCAGGAGCCCGACGACCGCCGTCACGAACTCCGCCGTCGACAGCTGCTGGACGCCGCGGAACAGCCACGGGCCGGCACGACGGTCAGGTACGGCAGGATCGCGAAGCCGACGACGAGCCAGGCGGCGATCCAGCGCGATCAGCCAGATGCCGCCGCTCGGCGTCACCTCGAGGCCGCCGCCCGGCGTGGTCAGGAGCAGCCCGGCCGGCCTCGCGAGCCCAGCCCCACCAGGCCGCCGAGCGCGATGCCGAGCAGGCGGATGTTGCGGATCACGAGTCCCTCGATCGTACCGCTCTCGGGACCCGATGAGGATGCGGGACCCGAGGCGGCACGGCCGCCAGCCTAGCATCGTGCCGGGGCGCTCGCTACACGCTCGGCGGGTCCCTCGAGCGTGCGGCTCGCTCGAGATCGCCTCGCGCAGCGATGCGGACGCGCGACGATCTCGATGCCGGCGCACGCTCGGGCAGCGACGCCGCGCCGCGGCCGGCGCGCGGGACGATCGCCCGCCCGAAGCCGAGCCGGGCGGCCTCGCGCAGGCGCCGCTCGAGGCCCGTCGACGGGCCGCAGCTCGCCGAGCAGCCCGACCTCGCCGATCGCCACCGTGCCGGTCGCTGATCGGCCGGTCGCGGAGCGACGAGGCGAGGGCGAGAGCGAGCGGCAGGTCGAGCGCCGGGCTCGCCCGACTGACAGCCCGCCGGCGAGGTTGACGTAGACGTCGTGGCTGGCGAGGCCGATGCCCGCGCGCCGGCCGAGGACCGCGATGAGCAGCGCGACCCGGTTCGGATCGACGCCGCTCGCGGTCCGCCGCGGCGACCCGACCGCGCCCGGCGCGACCAGCGCCTGGACCTCGACGAGGAGCGGCCGGCTGCCTTCGAGCGTCGGCGCGACGACGCTGCCCGGGCGCCGGCCATCGTGCTCGGCGAGGAACGCGCGGGCCGGGTCGGTGACCTCGCGACATGCCGGCCTCGCCCATCTCGAAGACCCCGACCTCCTCGGTCGAGCCGAACCGGTTCTTCGTCGCCCGCAGCGAGCCGGAGCGCGGCGTAGCGCTCGCCCTCGAGGGCGAGCACCGCGTCGACGAGGTGCTCGAGCGTCTTCGGCCCGGCGAGCGAGCCGTCCTTCGTGACGTGCCCGACGAGGACGACCGCGATCCCCTCCCCCTTGGCGAGCTCCATCAGCCGCAGGGCGGACTCGCGGACCTGGCCGACGCTCCCGGCCGGCCCTCGAGCTCGTCGACCGTCGCGGTCTGGATGGAGTCGACGACGAGGAGCTGGGGCCGCTCGTCCGGCGCGATCTCGGCGATCCGCCCGACTCGCGCCTCGGCGACGACCCGGATCCCCTCGCCGCCGGGTCCGTCGAGCAGGCCCAGCCGGGCCGCCCGGAGCCGGACCTGGGCGGCCGACTCCTCGCCGGTCGCGTAGAGGAACGCTGGCGCCCGGCAGGCGGCGATGCCCGGCCGCGGCCTGGAGGAGGAGCGTCGACTTGCCGATCCCGGGCTCGCCGCCGACAGGACGACCGATCCCGCGACCAGCCCGCCACCCAGCACTCGATCGAGCTCGCCGATCCCGATCGGCCGGCGCGGGACATCCGGCTCGGCAACGGAGCCGAGCGCAACGGCCTGGGCGGACCCGCCGGCGGGCGACGGCGCCGAGCTGGCGCCGCGCGACGAGGCTCCCGGACCATCGTTTCGACGAGGCTGTTCCAGGCCCCGCACGCACGGCACTGGCCTTCCCAGCGGAGGAAGGACTCGCCGCACGACTGGCAGACGTAGCGACTCTGGGGCTTACCTGCGGCTCGGGTCACGCCAGCGCTTGTGCGACGGCGGCGGCGATCAGCCGGCCTCGACCGGGCGTCTCTCGGGGCTCTCGGCAGCGTGGATGTCGAGGCCGGCTTCCGGGTCCTTGTCGACGACGATCGTCGTGCCCGGCTCGTACTTGCCGAGCAGGAGGTGCTCGGCGAGGACGTCCTCGATCATGTTCTGGATGACGCGACGCAGCGGGCGGGCGCCGTAGGCGATGTCGTAGCCGAGCTTGATGATGTGCTCCTTCGCCGCCTGGGTGACGTCGAGGCGACATCTGCTGGGCCCGAAGCTGGTCGCGAACTCGCTGCGAGCATCAGGTCGACGATCTGGGCGGATCTCCTCGACCGTCAGCGAGCGGAAGACGACGGTGGCGTCGATCCGGTTGAGGAACTCCGGCCGGAAGTTGTTCTTGAGCTCGGCCGCGACCTTCTCCTTCATGATCTCGTAGGAGGTCTCGGCGCGCGCCGCGTCGGTGTCGCCCATGGCCCGGAACCCCAGGCTGGCGTTCGACTGGAGCTGCTTCGCGCCGAGGTTCGAGGTCATGATGATGATCGCGTTGCGGAAGTCGACCCGCCGGCCCTTGGCATCCGAGAGGTGCCCGTCCTCGAGGATCTGGAGGAGGATGTTGAACACCTCCGGATGGGCCTTCTCGACCTCGTCGAGGAGGATCACGCAGTAGTTCTTGCGGCGGACGGCCTCGGTCAGCTGGCCGCCCTCGTCGAAGCCGACGTAGCCAGGAGGCGCACCGACGAGACGGCTGACGTTGTGGCGCTCCATGAACTCGCTCATGTCGATCTTGATCAGCGCGTCCTCGCTGCCGAACATGAACTCGGCGAGTGCCTTGGCCAGCTCGGTCTTCCCGACGCCCGTCGGGCCAAGGAAGATGAACGAACCGATCGGGCGCTTCGGGTCCTTCAGCCCGGCGCGGGCGCGGCGGACGGCCTTGGCGACGACCTCGATCGCCTCCTGCTGGCCGATGACCCGGCCGTGGAGGACCTCCTCCATCTTGAGCAGGCGCTCGGACTCCTCGGCGGCGATCCGGGTGACAGGGATGCCGGTCCACATCGCCACGACCTGGGCGATCTCTTCCTCGTCGACGGTCGGCTGGTCGCTGCTGACCTGGGACTGCCACTCGCCGCGGAGGCGCTCGACGCTCTCCCGCGACGTGGCCTCGGCCTCGCGCAGGCGGGCGGCCTCCTCGTATTCCTGGTTGTTGATCGCCGCGTCCTTCTCCTTCGTGACCCGGTCGAGGTCCTTCTGGGCCTCGCGGAGCGCGGGCGGGGCGGAGGCATGGCGGAGGCGGACGCGGCTGGCGGCCTCGTCGATCAGGTCGATCGCCTTGTCCGGCAGGTGGCGGTCCGTGATGTAGCGGATCGACAGGTCGACCGCGGCCTTGACCGCTTCGTCCGTGATCGCGACCTTGTGGTGCTGCTCGTAGCGCTCGCGGATGCCCATGAGGATGTCGATCGACTGCTCCATCGTCGGCTCCTCGACCATGACCGGCTGGAACCGGCGCTCGAGGGCCGCGTCGCGCTCGATGTACTTGCGGTACTCGTCGAGCGTCGTCGCGCCGATGCACTGGAGCTCGCCGCGGGCGAGTGGCGGCTTGAGGATGTTCGCCGCGTCGATCGCGCCTTCGGCGGCTCCCGCCCCGACCAGCGTGTGGAGCTCATCGATGAAGAGGACCGCGTCGTTCGTGTTGCGGAGCTCCTCGATGATCTTCTTGAGCCGCTCCTCGAACTCGCCGCGGTACTTGGTGCCGGCGACGAGCGACCCGATGTCGAGGGTCAGCACGCGCTTGTTCAGCAGCGTCTCCGGAACGTCGCCGTTGACGATCCTGTGGGCGAGGCCCTCGGCGATCGCCGTCTTGCCGACGCCGGGCTCGCCGATCAGGGCGGGGTTGTTCTTCGTTCGGCGCGACAGGATCTGGATGACGCGCTCGATCTCCTTCTCGCGGCCGATCACCGGGTCCAGCTTGCCCGCCCGGGCGGCCTCCGTCAGGTTGATCCCGAGCTGGTCGACCGTCGGGGTCTTCGAGGCGCGCTTCGTCTCCTGGGCCGGGCCCGAGGACGACGACTGCGACAGGACCCGGATGACCTCGTGGCGGACCTTGTCCAGGTTCACGCCGAGCGACTCGAGGACACCCGCCGCGATGCCCTCTCCTTCGCGGACGAGACCGAGGAGCAGGTGCTCGGTGCCGATGTAGTTGTGGCCGAGGCGTCGCGCCTCGTCGATCGCCAGCTCGATCACTCGCTTGGCTCGCGGCGTCAGGCCAACCTCGCCGACGACCGGCCGGTCGCCTCGCCCGATGATGAACTCGACCGCGGTCCGGACCTTGGCAAGCTCGACGTTCATGTTCTCGAGGACGCGTGCCGCGACGCCTTCGCCCTCGCGGACCAGGCCGAGGAGAAGGTGCTCGGTGCCGATGTAGTTGTGATTGAAGCGCTGCGCTTCGTCCTGAGCCAGTGTCAGGACCTTGCGCGCGCGGTCCGTGAACTTGTCGAAGCGATCCATCGAGTCGAACGCCTGTTCCTTTGCGAGCGTCGAACCGTGACGCTGGGGCCATGCTAGCACGCTCATCACCCTCCGCAAGCCAGCCGGAATGCCCTCCCCAAAAGGGGGTATTTCGGATGACCGATGGCCGCGGCTGAAGGTGCCGTCTGAGCATGATTCGTCACGGCGCTGCGAATCAGATGCAGCATTGCGGGGCGATTCGCATGAAGGAATCGAAACGACCCGCCAATCGGCGGGTCGTCTGGTGCTCGTATCGGCGGCTCTGCCGCCGCTCGATCAGGAGGCCGAGGGCTTCTCCTTGGCGTCCTTCGCTGACGTCGGCTCCGCGTCGGGCGCGGCGGTCGTGTCGGGCTCGGCGTCGTCCGGTTCGGCCGCTCGAGCGGCTGCTGCCGGGGACTCCGATGCCTCGGGCTCCTCGGTCGCAGGCGGCGCTTCGGCCTCCGGCGTCGGCGACGTCGGCCTCCGGCGCGGCTGCCTCGGCCTCCGGCGTCGGCGACCTCGGGCTCGGCCGGGGCGGCCTCGGACTCCGTCGGAGCGACGGCTTCAGCCTCTTCGGCCTCCGGCGGGGGGACCACGTCGGCGGCCTCGGCCTCCGGCGCGACTTCGACGGCTGGCGCGGCCTCGGCAGTCGTGGCGTCGGCCTCGGGCTCGGCCGTGGCCGTGGCGTCGGCGGTTTCCTTCGCTGAGGCTTCGGCTCGTCGGCCGTCTCGGCCTCGGCCGCCACGGCTTCGGTTGCGTCGGGCTCGTCGACCGTCGCGGCCTTGCCCTTGCGCGCCTTCGGCGCCTCGGCGGGTTCTGCATCGGCAGTTGCTGCCGGCTCGGACGCCGCTTCGGACGCGTCGGCGGTCTCCGCCACGGCCTCGGCGACCGGCGCGTCCTCCGTCGGCGTGGCCGCTGCCGCAGTCTCGGTCTCGTCGCCGGTCGATGATCCGGAGCGGGCCTCCTCGGACGCCGCCAGCTGATCGCGGACCTGGGCGAACGCGGCCGCCAGCGTGTTGTCGATCCCGCCCTCGGGCTCCTGGACCGCGTCCGACAACGAGTAGCCACGCTCGGGGCGGGGCCGACGCTCGGGTCGCGGGCCGCCGGCTGCGCCGGTCGGTCCGGCCTGCGTCGGCTGCCCGGCCTCGGGTGCCGGTCGAGCCGGCGGTTCCTCGGCCTGCTTCAGGCTCAGCCCGAGGCGGTGGCGCTCGGAGTCGAGCGAGATGATCTTGAGCTTGAGCGCCTGGCCCTCGTGGACGACGTCGCCCGGGTGGGCAACGCGCTGGTGGGAGAGCTCGCTGATGTGGATCAGGCCCTCGAGCCCGTCGCGGACGCGGACGAAGGCGCCGAAGTTGACGAGCTTCGTCACCGTTCCGTCGATCACGTCACCGACGTTGAAGTCGGCCACGGTCGAGTGCCACGGGTCCGGCTGGAGCCGGCGGATCGACAGGCTGATCCGGCCGCGCTCGTGGTTGATGTCGATGACCTCGGCCTCGACCTCCTCGCCGACCTTGTAGCCGGACTCGGGGTTGTTGACCTTGTTCCACGACAGCTCGCTCTTGTGGACGAGGCCGTCGATCCCGCCGAGGTCGATGAAGACGCCGAACGGGGCGATCGAACGGACGGTCCCGGTGACCTTCTGGCCGACCTGGAGGCTGCTGAACAGCTCGTCACGCTTCTCGCGGCGCTCCTCGTACAGCGCGACCTTCTCCGACAGGATGAGTCGGTTGGCCTTGCGGTTGACCTCGAGGATCTTCAGCCGGAGCTTGCGGCCGACGAACGGCATCAGCTTCTCGGCGATCTCCTGGGCCGCGTCGCGCGGCTGGTCGTTCTGCGGTCGACGCGGGAAGTCGACGATCTGGCTGATCGGGACGAAGCCGCGGATGCCGCAGTCGACGATGAGGCCACCCTTGTTGTGGTCGATGACCGGCGCCTCGATGATCACGCCCGCCTCGAACTGCTCCTGCATCGAGCGCCACTTGCGCTCGAGGCCGGCGCGACGCAGAGACAGGACCGCGTGGCCCTCCTGCGACTCGGGCTGGAGGACGTAGACGAGGACGACGTCACCGATGGCCAGCTGCGGCTGGCTCTCGGCATGGCGGCCGTAGAGCTCGCGGTTGCTGACGACGCCTTCCGACTTGGCGCCGATGTCGACGAGGATCTCGTCCTTGTCGATCCGGACGACGGAGCCTTCGACGACGTCACCGTGCTTGAAGCTCTTGATGTCCGAGTCCTGCTCGGCGAGCAGCTCCTCCATCGTCGTGGGCTCAGGACCGAGGTCCTTGACGGGCTCGGGCTCGTCGTCCTCACCGGCCGCGGGCGCGTCGGCGGTGTCCTGGTCGCTGAGCGCCTCGCTCGACTGGGCTTCGGCATCGGGCGCGGCAGCGGCCGCGTCCGTGGGCGTCTCGGCGGGAGCGTCTGTTGGGGCCTCGGCCGGGGCTTCCGTGGCTGCACTGCTCGCGGCGGCCGGCGCGATCGGCGTCATCCGGGCTGGCGGTCTCGGTGACCGCGCTCACGGATTCATCTGGATCGACAGGCGACTCGATTTCGGTTGCGGCGGACTCGACCGGCGCCTCTGTCGACGCAGTGGCCTCGACATCACCGGTTGATTCAACGGCGGGGGCCGTCTCCTCGGTGGCGGTGGATGCGGTGGCTGGAGTCTCCTCCGTTGCGTCGGTGGTCGCCTCGGCGATTGCGGGCTCGTCTGCGACGGCGACTGCCGCCGCGGACCGCTGGGAGGCCTGCTCCGCGTCCGGGGCAATCGCCTCCGGATCCGGCGAGCCCCCGCCCTGCTTTTCTTCGGTCAAGTGTCTTGTCTCTCCTGTTCGATCGATGTCCCCGAAATACAACGCGGCCTGGGCAGCGCCCAGGCCGTGGTCCGAAACGATGAGATGACGGTCCGTGGTGACTGGGCCGCGGTCCTCTCCCTTCGTGGCGAAGCTGGCGTGGACGATCTTCAGCTGTGCTGCCTTCCGGAGCCGGGAGAGTCTAGCACACGGTTTCTCGCGGCTACAATCGGCCGGCCGTGCCCGAATTGCCCGATCTCACCGTTGTCGCCGAGGCATTCCACGCTGCCCTCGTCGGCCGTCCGATCGCGGCCGTGGCCGCTCCTGGACCACTCGCCGTGCGGGGGACGCCGGCTGAGCTCGAGGCACTCGTCGGCCAGCGCGTCACCGACATCCGCCGCCGCGGCAAGTTCCTGATCGTCGACCTCGATCGGGATCAGGTGGTCGTCAACCCGATGCTCACGGGCCAATTCCAGCTCGCCCGGCCCGATGAGAAGCTGCCGACGAAGACCGCGGTCGTGCTGTCATTCGGCGCGCGCCAGACGTCGCCGAAACGACCGGCCGCCTGGACCAAGCGCGCGACCTGGATGCCGGCCGACGACGAGACCGTGGAGGTTCGGTACCGCGACCCGACGCAGATGGGCAAGGTCTACCTGTTGCCCGCCGGGCTCGACCGCACGGCACCCGGGTTGGCGGACACCGAACTCGGCCCTGACGCGGACGATGCGGCGTTGACCCTGGACGTCTGGCGCCAGCGGATCCGCCGGCATCCCGGGCGAGCTCAAGAACCTCCTGAAGAACCAGGCCTTCATGGCCGGCGTCGGCAACGCGTACAGCGACGAGATCCTCCACGCCGCGCGCCTCCTGCCGTTCCGGAAGCGGTCAGAGCTGGCGCCGGAGGAGGTTGACGCTCTTCACGCCGCGACGAAGTCGACGCTGACGACGGCGATCGAGGTCCTGAGGCGTCGCGTGCCGCCGACGTTCGAGAAGCAGGTGCGGGACTTCCTCGCCGTTCATGACAAGGGTGGGACCGCCTGCCCACGCTGCGGGACCAAGATCAGCGAGGTCAAGCCCGGCGGCTTCGTAACGTCCTTCTGTCGCGGCTGTCAGCGCTGACTCGCGCCGGCGTCACGGGATCTTGAGTTCCTGGCCGACCTTGAGGTCGTTGCTTTTCAGGCCGTTGAGTTCCTTGATCGCGGCCACCGTCGTCCCGAAATGCCCGGCGATGCCGTACAGGTTGTCGCCCGACTTGACGACGTAGGTCGTCTTGAAGC
>CAVZKO010000006.1:0-387210 GCA_963775855.1 uncultured Chloroflexia bacterium
GGCCTCGATGGCCGCCGCGCAATCGGCATCTGACGCGTCAGCGTCGACGTCGACCCAGAACAGGTATTCCCATCTCGCGCTCCGCGTCGGGCGGGACTCGACACGCGGACAGATTGACCCCCACGCGCGGCAAACGTCCCCCAGACACCGATGCAGCGAACCGGGCACGTTGCGGACCGCGAAGACCAGCGTCGTCTGGCGAGGAGGGCACGTCAGCGACGGGGCCAAGAGGAGTGATGTCGAGCGTCGTGTCCTCGCGGGCGAGGATCGCGAACCGGGTCCGGTTTTCATCGCCGGTCTGGATGTTGTCGGCGAGGACCTCCAGCCCGTACAGCGCCGCCACACGCGGCGAGGCGATCGCCGCGGCCCCCCGCTCGCTGTTCTCCGCGATCATCCGGAGCGCGCCGGCCGTGTTGTAGGTTGTCATCACCTGCCAGTCGCGGGCGCGGAGGAACTCGTCGGCCTGGGCCAGCGCCTGGGCGTGGCTGTAGACCCGCTGGATCTCGTCGATCGACTGGCCCGGCAGCGCCACGAGGGCGAGTCGCACGGGAACGCTCGTCTCGCCGACAATTCGGATGCCGTCGTCGTAGAACTCCGAGAGGAGGTCGTAGGTTTCGCGGATCGAGCCGGCGAGGGAGCTCTCGATCGCGACGACGCCGGCCGTCGCCGTCCCGTCGCGGACCGCCTCGAACACCGAGCGCCAGGCCGGGACCGGCTGGGCATCAATCAAATCGCCGAAGAACGCGTGGACCGCTTCCTCGCTGAATGCGCCGGGTTCGCCCTGGTAGGCGACCGTCAGCGCTCGAACCACGCCGTGGTGTCGTGGTTGGCTTCGTCCGGGTCGAGCTCCGAGCACGGCGGTCCCTGGGCTTCCTCTCGGCTCGACCCGGGCACGCTTGCGGTTGCCGGCGGACTCGGTCGCGCCGGCCCAGTGCTCCTCGGCGAAGAGGAGGTTGATCGCCGAGATGTAGGCCTCGATCGAGGCCGCGATGATGTTCGGCGACGTCGACTGGGCCCTATAGGGGCCCTCGGCTCGGGCGCCCTCGGCGCCGAGGGCGGAGCGAGCGGACCGTCACCCGGCCCTCGGCGTCCGGTGCCTCGGCGAGCGCATGGACCGCGTAGCCGTGCAGACGGGGATGGCCGGTGAGGACGCCGGCGAGCGCCCCGTCGACCGCTCGGAACAGCGCGTCGATCGCGCCGTTGCCCTCCGCGGACGCCTCCCACCGGTGATCGCCGGACGCGATGACGACCGCGCCCCGGCTGTTCACGTTCGAGCCCGATGTCACCGTCCAGCGCGCGAGATGGAGCGTCGGGGTAGCCTCCGCCGCGCGGTCGGCCTGTGGTCGTTGGCATCGTCGTCGACCTCCCGGCCGGAGCCGTCGTGAAGTGCCGCTCGTCGCGGCGTCGGAGCTCGGCGCCGGATTTCCAGATCGCGTATTCGAGGGAGTCGGCGAGCGCGGTCGCGGACGCCGCGATGATGTTCGTGTCGCTGCCCATCGTCGACCACTCCCGGGCCCCGTCGCTCGAATCGATGATGACCCTCGTCCTGGCAGCCGTCGCCGCGTCGCCGTCGAGGATCCGCACCTTGTAGTCGATGAGGTGGACCGAGTCGATGTGGGGGTAGAACGCGCGGAGGGCCTTGCGGAGGGCGGCATCGAGGGCGTTCACCGGGCCGTTGCCGTCGGCGGCCGTGTGGAGGATTTCGCTGTCGACCTCGACCTTGACGGTCGCCTCGGCGAGGAGCTCCTGGCCGGAGCGCTGTTCGACGAGGCACGTGTAGTCGACGATCCGGAACGGTGGGAGGTAGCCCTCCTGGTGGCGGCGGATGAGGAGCTCGAAGTGGCCTCGGCGCCCTCGAACGCCTGCCCCTCGGACTCGAGCTGCTTGATGAGGTTCGAGAGGACCTTGGGATCGATCACCCCGTCGAGCTGATGACCGAGTTGCTCCGCCCGGATCCACGGTGTTCGCCTTGCCGCCCAGCTCCGAGACGACGAGCCGGCCGACGTTGCCGACGGTCGCGGGTCGAGTGCTGGTAGCTCCCTGGAACTTGGCGACCGCGCCGCCGTGGAAGCCGGCCTTGTGGGCGAACGCCGACCGGCCGACGTACGGCTGGTAGTCGTCGGGCTTCAGGTTGGCGATCTCGGCGACCGACCGCGCCAGGTCGGTCAGGTTCTCGATGAGCCGCCCCCGGCCGGCACCAGCTCGTGCGGGGTCTTCAACGCGAGGTTGGCGAGGATCGAGACCATGTTGGCGTTGCCGCAGCGCTCGCCGTAGCCGTTGATGGTCGCCTGGACGTGGCGGAACCCGGCGGCGACGGCGGCCAGCGAGTTGGCGACGGCGAGCTCGGCGTCGTTGTGGCGTGGATGCCCCAGGTGACGCCGGGGCGTCGGGTCCGCCTCGAGGGTGCCGCGGACGTCGCCGACGATCGCGAGCGAGCTCGTCGGTCAGGGTGCCGCCGTTCGTGTCGCACAGGACGAGCGTCCGGCTGCCGGCCTGACTGGCCGCGCGGAGCGTCGCGAGGGCGTAATCGCGGTCGGCCTTGTAGCCGTCGAAGAAGTGCTCGGCGTCGTAGACGCTCTCGCGGCCACGATCGACGACGAACCGGACCGAGTCCGCGATCATGTCGAGGTTCTCGTTCGGCGTCGCACCGAGGACCTCGGTGACGTGGAGCAGCCAGCTCTTGCCGAAGATCGTCACGACCGGTGTCTCGGCCGCGACCAGCTCGCGCAGGTTCGGGTCGTCCTCGGCCTTGTTCGAGCGGTGGCGGGTCGAGCCGAAGGCGGCCAGCTTCGCGGTCTGCCAGGTCATCGTCCGGGCGGCCTTGAAGAACTCGACGTCCTTGGGGTTCGAGCCCGGCCAGCCGCCCTCGACGTAGGGCATGCCGTATTCGTCGAGCATCCGGGCGACGCGCAGCTTGTCGGCCAGGGAGAGGGTGATGTTCTCGCCCTGGGTGCCGTCCCTGAGGGTCGTGTCGTAGAGGACTACTGGTTTGTCGGTCATCGTGGTCGAAGCTCCGTCGTGGTCGTCGGTGTCCGGTCGCTATGCCTGGGCCGCTGCGGTCGCCCGCGCGGCCCCGGTAATCGCGATCCGTCCGATGACCGCTTCGGTCATTGCCTTCGTTCCGACCGGGGACCTCCCTCCCCGGCTCCGGCGAGGTCCGGGGTCCTGATGCCGTCGTCCAGCGCTCGCCCGACGGCGGCCTCGATCGCCGCCGCGACGTCCTCGCGGCCGAGCGACCAGCGGGCGCAGCATCGCCGCCGACAGGATCGTCCCGATCGGGTTCGCCCGGTCCTGTCCGGCCATGTGCGGCGCGGAGCCGTGGATGGGCTCGTACAGGCCGAACGTGCCGTGGGCCGTGCGGCGTTCGCCGAGCGACGCGGAGGGGAGCATCCCCAGCGAGCCGGCAAGGACACTGGCCTCGTCGGACAGGATGTCGCCGAAGAGGTTCTCGGTGACGAGCACGTCGAACGACGCGGGCTTCTTGACGAGCTGCATCGCGCACGAATCGACGAGCTGGTGGCTCACCTCGACGTCCGGATATTCCGTCCGGAGATCCTCGACGACGGTGCGCCACAGCCGCGACGTCGCGAGGACGTTGGCCTTGTCGACGCTCGTCAGGCGCTGGCGCCGGCCGCGGGCGAGCTCGAACGCCAACTTGACGACGCGCCGGATTTCGGGCTCCGAGTACGGCAGCGTGTCGCTCGCGATCCGCTTGCCCGCCTCGCCGACCGCCTCTGTCCGGCCGCCGAAATACAGACCGCCGGTCAGCTCGCGCACGATCAGCAGGTCGACGCCCTCGAGGAGGTCCGGGCGGAGCGGCGACGACGCCACGAGGGCCGGATGGACGGTGACCGGCCGGAGGTTCCGAACAGGCCGAGCCCACCACGGAGCGCGAAGAGCGACTGTTCGGGGCGGACGGTCGCCTTCGGATCGTCCCATTTCGGCCCGCCGACCGCGCCGAGCAGGATCGCATCGGCGTCCCCGGCCGCAGCCACATCCTCGTCGCGGATCGCCGTGCCGTACGCGTCGATCGCCGCTCCGCCGGCGAGGAGCTCGCTCCACTCAATCACGAAGCCGAACGCCTGCCCGGCCGCGTCGAGCGACCTCGCGAGCGGCGGCCGCCACCTCCGGCCCCACCCCGTCGCCGGGGATGGCGGCGATGCGATATGTCGACGTCACGAGGGCTCTTCCACGACCCGTGGCGCCACGAACGCGACCGAGACCCCGTTGATCTCGGCGCCGTGGAGCTTGTTGACCCCGACGACATACGCCTCGAGCGAGGCCTCGATGATGTTCGTGGATAAGCCGTGGCCCGACACGATGAGCGCCCCCGGACCCTCGTCCGACGAGCGCCGGCAGCGGACGAGGACCTGGCCCTGGGCGTCCGCGTCGCTGGAGACGGCCTTGATCTCGTACTCCGTCAGGACCGGCCGCCAGCCCAGCACCGGCAGGAGTGCCTTGTCGACGCGCCGAGTAGAGCGCGTCGACCGGCCCGTTGCCGGTCGCATCGGCCGTCCGATCCTCTCCGCCGAACGGTGAGCGAGACGCTGCCGGTCGCGTTGCCGCCGTGCGACGAGGTGACGCTCCAGCCGATGATCTCGACCGACGCCGGGACCTCCGAGGCGCGCTGCTCGACGAGGGCGAGGAGATCCGCGTCGGTGACTTCCTTCTTGGCGTCGGCCAGCGCGATCGCCTGGCGGTAGAGCACGTCGAGCGCGTCGCCATCGACGTCGTGGCCGAGCTCGCGCAGCTTGCCCTGGAGCCCGCGCCGGCCGGACAGCTTGCCGATCGTGAGCTGGCTGCCGGACAGCCCGACCGACTGCGGCGTCATGATCTCGTACGTCAGCGGGTTCTTGATGACGCCGTCCTGGTGGATCCCGCTCTCGTGGGCGAAGGCGTTGCCGCCGACGATCGCCTTGTTCGGCTGGACGGCGAAGCCGGTCAGGTAGCTGACCAGGCGCGAGGCCGCGGTGATCTGCTCGGTCTGGACGTTGGAGCCGAGCTTCGGGAACTGCGTCGGGCGCGTCCGGAGGGCCATGACGACCTCTTCGAGGGACGCGTTGCCGGCCCGCTCGCCGAGGCCATTGATCGTGACCTCGACCTGGCGCGCCCCGGCCTGGACGGCGGCCAGCGTGTTGGCGGTGGCGAGCCCGAGATCGTTGTGGCAGTGGACGCTGACCGTCGCGTCGCTGCCGACGAGGTCGACGACCCGCTTGACGAGGACCCCGAACTCCGCCGGGATCGCGTAGCCGACCGTGTCCGGGATGTTGACCGTCGTCGCTCCCGCGCCGACGACCGCTTCGTACATCTGGAGGAGGTAGTCGACGTCGGTCCGCGACGCGTCCTCGGCCGAGAACTCGATCTCGGCGTCCTTGCCGAGGGCCTCGCGGCCGTAGCGGACCCAGCGGACCGCCTCGGCGAGGGCTTCGTCACGGGACAGGCGGAGCTTGTGCTTGAGGTGGATGTCGCTCGTCGCGATGAAGACGTGGAGATGGGGCCGCTCGGCGACGCGGATCGCCTCGACGGCTCGCTGCGGATCGCCGTCGCGGCAACGGGCGAGGGCGGCGACAGCCACGCCGCCCTTCGTCTCGCGGGCGATTCTCTGGACCGCTTCGAAGTCACCGGGTGAGGCCGCGGGGAAGCCGGCCTCGATGACATCGACCTTGAGGCGGGCCAGTTGGCGGGCGACCTCGAGCTTCTCGGCCGCGGTGAGTCCGGCGCCAGGCGCCTGCTCGCCGTCGCGCAGCGTGGTGTCGAAGATCCGAACCGTGCCGGGCGCGACCCGCGGGCTACTCATGACTTCGCGCCGGCGCCGGTGGCGGCCGCCTGGTTCCCGGCCGCAGCCTGGGCCTGGCCGGCCCGAACGACGACCGGATTCAGGAACGCCATCTGGCTCCGCAGCTCCGCCCCGACCTGCTCGATCTGATGATCGCGGTCCGCGGCTCGCATCCGCTCGAACTCGTGGCGGCCGGACTCGTTCTCGTCGATCCAGCGCTTGGCGAACGACCCGTCCTGGATCTCGCGGAGCACCGCCCGCATCGTCTCGCGGACCCGCTCGTCGATGATCCGCGGGCCGCTGACGTAATCGCCGTACTCCGCGGTGTCGCTGACGCTGAACCGCATGAAGTTCAGCCCGCCCCGGTAGAGGAGGTCGACGATGAGCTTGAGCTCGTGCATCGTCTCGAAATAGGCGAGCTCGGGCTGGTAGCCGGCCTCGACGAGCGTCTCGAAGGACATCTTCACGAGGGACGCGGTCCCGCCGCACAGGACGGACTGCTCGCCGAACAGGTCGGTCTCCGTCTCCTCGGCGAAGGTCGTCTCGAGGACGCCGGCGCGGGTGCAGCCGAGCGCCCGGGCATAGGCGAGGACGCGCTGGCGGGCGGTCCCCGACGCGTCGCGATGGACTGCGAACAGCGCGGGCACGCCGCCGCCGGCCTGGTAGACGCTGCGGAGCAGGTGGCCGGGGCCCTTCGGCGCGACCATCCCGACGTCGACGTCGCCGGGCGGGTCGATCCGCCCGAAATGGATGTTGAAGCCGTGGGCGAACATGACGAGCTGGCCGGGTCGCAGATTGGGCGCGATCTCCGAGTCGTAGACGGCCTTCTGGCCGGTGTCGGGGACGAGGATCATCACAGCGTCGGCGGCCTTGACCGCGTCGGCCACGTCGGCGACCCGCAGGCCCGCCTCCTCGGCGAGCGGCCGGCTCTTCGAACCGGGCGCCAGCCCGACGATCACGTCGACGCCCGACTCATGCAGGTTGAGCGCATGGGCATGGCCCTGCGACCCATAGCCAATGATCGCAACGGTCTGTCCACTGAGCGCCGACGGGTCCGCGTCGTTGTCGTAGTACATGCGAGCGGTCTATCGACTGCTCCACCGCCTCGGCCGGCCAGACCAGCACCCTGAATCCGGTTCGTTCTGCTCACCCGCCCCTCGTTGGTCCGCCAGCCGGACAGGAGAGTGGCGCCGGGCCGGCATTCGCGCGAGGCTGTTGGGCCGTCATCGCTTGATTGCCTCCTCGATTGACGCAGAGCCCTTCGACATGACGACGGCGCCGGTACGGACCAGCTCCTTGATGCCGTAGGTCCGGACGAGGGCGACGAACGCGTCGACGTCCGCCTCGGGTCCGGTGACCTCGACGATGACGGCTTCCGGCGCCAGGTCGACGACCCGCCCCTTCGACAGCTCGACGAGCTGCAGGATCTCGGCCCGGTTCGAATCGGTCGCCCGGATCTTCACCAGGGCCAGCTCGTGGCCGACCGTCGGCTCGGACGTGACGTCCTGGACCTTGAGGACGTCGATCAGCCGGTAGAGCTGCTTGGCCGCCTGCTCGACCGCGACGTCGTCGCCGTGGAGCGTGATCGTCATCCGGCTGACGTCCGGCTGGTCGGTGTGGCTGACGGCCAACGAGTCGATGTTGAAGTTGCGCGCCCGCATCAATGACGAAACCCGGTTCAGGACACCGGGTTTGTCGAGGACGATCGCGATGAGCGTGTGACGACGCGTCTCTCCGCCGCCGGGCAGGGACCGCGCCGGCGGGGGCGTGTGGGAGTGGGCCGGGGCCGCGCTCGCCGCGTCCGCGGCCGGCACTCTCCCATTCGCGTTCGGATCAGCGGTCACTCGTCCGCCCCGTCCCACTTCTCGATGAGGTCGGACAGGCCCTTGCCGGCGGGCATCATCGGGAAGACGTTCTGCTCTTCGGCCATCTCGAACCAGATGAGCGCCGGACCGTCGACGGCCTGGGCCGCCCGGATCGCGTCGTCGACCTGGTCCGGCGTCTGGGCCCGGAACGCCGGGATGCCGTAGGCGTCGGCAAGCTTCTCGTAGTCAGGGCCCTGGAGGTGGGCCGAGTGGTAGTTGCCGGCGTAGATGATCTCCTGCCACTGGCGGATCATCCCGAGCTTCTTGTTGTCGAAGAGCGCGATCTTCACCGGGATCTTGTCCTGGACGAGGGTCATCAATTCCTGCGACGTCATCTGGAAGCCGCCGTCGCCGGTGATCGCCCAGGTCTCGCGGTCCGGCCGGCCGAGCGCCGCGCCCATCGCCGCCGGCACGCTGAAGCCCATCGTCCCGAGCCCGCCCGAGCTGACGTGGCTGTTCGGCTGACGGAACCCGGCGTAACGAGCGAGCCACATCTGGTTCTGGCCGACGTCGGCGACGTAGGTGGCGGCGTGGTCGGTCAGCTCACCGATCCGGCTGACGACGTAGTCGGCCGACAGGAGGCCGTCGCGCCAGGCCCCCGATCCATGCCACGAGCTCGCCTCGGACTCCCGGCGCCACTCCGCGAGTTCCGCGAAGTAGCCCGCCCGCGCCTCGGGCTCCACCGCGTCGACCATCGGCAGGATGGCCCGCAGGACGCGCCCAGCATCGCCGACGATCGGGACCTCGACCGCGACGTTCTTGCCGATCTCCGCGGGGTCGATGTCGACGTGGATGATCCGCGCGTACGGCGCGTAGGTCCGGACGTTGCCCGTGACGCGGTCGTCGAAGCGCATGCCGATCGCGAACAGGAGATCGGCCGACTGGATCGCCCGGTTGACGTGCTTCCAGCCGTGCATGCCCATGAAGCCGTAGCTGAGGGGATGATCCTCCGAGATCGCGCCGATGCCGAGGAGCGTGTGGGCGATCGGGATCTGGGTCTTCTCGGCGAACGCTTTGAGATCGTCCCAGGCCTCGGCGTGGAGGACGCCGTGTCCGGCGAGGATGACGGGACGCTTCGCCTTGGCGAGCTCCTGGACGGCGAGCTTGAGCTGCCGGCCGTTCGCCTCGAGGTTCGGGCGGAAGCCGGGAAGGCCCGCGACTACCTCGTCGTCGGTCGGGTGCTGGGCGCTCGTCTCCTGCTGGAGGGCGTCCTTGGTGATGTCGATGTGGACCGGTCCCGGGCGGCCCGTCCGAGCGATGTGGAACGCCTCGGCGAAGACCCGCGGCAGGTCGTCGGCATTGCGGACGAGGTAGTTGTGCTTCGTCATCGGCAGCGTGATGCCGTTGATGTCGATCTCCTGGAACGCGTCCTTGCCGATGAGGACGCCGGGCACGTTGCCGGTGATCGCGACCATCGGGACGGAGTCGAGGAGCGCGGTGCCGATGCCGGTGACGAGATTCGTGGCCCCAGGCCCGGATGTGCCCATGCAGACGCCGACCTGACCTGTCACCCGCGCGTAGCCGTCGGCCGCGTGGGCGCCGCCCTGTTCGTGGCGGACGAGGATGTGGCGGATCTCCGGGTAGTCGCCTAGGACGTCGTACAGCGGCAGGATCACGCCGCCCGGGTAGCTGAAGAAGACGTCGACCCCCTGGCGCATGAGCGCCTCGCAGACGACGTCGGCACCAATCCGCGTCCTGCGCCGCGGCCGGGTGTCGTCGAGCATCGCCTTGCGCGCCCGCTCGACGGCCGCGGCGTGGCTCGTCCCGTCGCCCGGCACGTGCGTCCGACGCGCATCGGGACTCGGCGGCTTGGCCGATTCCCCTCGGGTCAGTGTCATCGCTCGTCTCCCGATCCGTCCTGCGTGCAATAAAAAACCCTCGCCTTCCCGGCGAGGGTCCCGTTGGTCTTCAGTGGTGCGGCGCTTAGCGCCCGTCCCTCCGAGGTCCTCCGTTCTCCCGCCGGGAGCCGGTAATAAGGCCGAGAAGGCCGTCCAGCCCGAGGAGGAGCGAGCGAAGAATTCCGAGGAGCGATACGTCGTCGAACATGGGGTCGTTCAGGGGCATCTGGACGCGGCGGCCATCGCCCCGTACGGCGATGGCGACTCGGCGTCGGTCCTGACGATCGAACAGACCCAATGGGGACTCCGTGGTAAACGCCCGACAGCCGCTCAAACCGGCTGTGTCCGCGCAGTCTACGGGCCCTCGCAGGATCGCGCAACCCGCCGGACCCCACCGGACGGCACATGCACCCGTGTGTGAAGGGCGGGAATCAACAACGACCGCCGAGGACGGCGGTCGTCGTCATGTGGTGTGTCGGGCCGAGCGGCCCGGATCAGCTCAGAACCAGCGGTGACCTGCGAGGGGGCCGGCTGCCGGTTCGGTCGTCGTGGCGATGGTCACTCGAACCACCACCGCATTCCTGCACCAAGACTCATGGCCATCGTTGCCAGGAGCATGAGCGCCGTTGTGAAGCGCGCCAGGTTCGCCTTCACGAAGACTCCTTCATGTGCGGTTGTGCGCACCTGGTCCGGCGGCCGGGCGGTCTTGGGTCGGAACTGCGACCCCAAGATCCCTGGCTTTGCGTCTCCACCTCACGATGGATTTGCCCTGGACGGCCATTGAGCGGTAGGCCTATGGCCCACGTTGCGAAGGTACGTCGCCATCGGTCCGGGGACCATGGGAAATTGGTACTGCCCCATCCCCCTCAGACGGAGGACTTGCCCTCGAGCACGGGCTTCGTCGGCGCGTCGTCGTCTCCCGCGGGTGGCCGGCGGGCGGCGCGCATCGAGGACGCGATCACGATCGCGATCCCGGCGCCGATGAGCAGGTCGCCGATGCTGGCGATGTTGGTGAACGGGAGCCAGGCGGGCAGCACGATGACGTCTGTCAGGGGCTCGAGCGCGGGCGACCCGAAGACACGGGTGTTCGAGTAGACGACGATCCCGTCCGAGCCGACCACCGCGGCGGAGTGGCTCGCCGGCATGTACCCGCCGTTCGCGATGATCGCGGCGAGGTTCGACGCCGCGCCGATCGCAACGAGGGCCATGCCCGGGAGTCGGAGGTTCGCGAGCACGGCGACGAGCACCAGTGCGGTCGACGCGACGTAGACCACCGGCCCGGCGTCGCCGATGCGCTCGCTCACCGGCCCCGAGAACAGGACGATCTGGACCGCGAAGCCGGCGACGGCCAGCATCCCCCAGCGGAATTTGATGTTGGCCAGACCGGATGCTCGGCCGCCGAGGGCGAACCCGAGGAGGAGCCCGATCGGCAACGCGTAGAACAGGAACATCAGGCGCCCACCTCGGCGGGTTGTGCCGCCTCGATGCCGAACCGGATGCCAGCCGCCACCGGCCGCTCAAGGGCCATAGCGGCCTCGATGGCGACGGCCTCGACGGGGCGGGCGAAGTAGAAGCCCTGGCCCAGCTCGCAGCCAAGCCCCCGCAGCGTGTCGGCCTGGGCCGCCTCCTCGATGCCTTCGGCGATGATCCGCAGTCCAAGCGTGTGGCCGAGCGCGACGATCGCGTGGGCGAACGCCCATTCGTCGGCGTCACGATCGGACGGGACGACGAACTCCCGGGCGATCTTCAGGATGTCGACCGGGAAGCGGCGCAGGTAGCCGAGGGACGAGTAGCCGGTCCCGAAGTCGTCGAGGGCGATCCGCACGCCGAGACGCTTCAACTCGGCCAGCTTCGCGATCGTGGTCTCGGTGTCCTGGAACATGGCCGTCTCCGTCAGCTCGACGACGAGCCGCTGCGGGCCGAGCCCAGTGGCCTTGAGGATCGACTCGATCTCGGCCAGGAACTCCGCCTGCTGCAGCTGGACCGGCGACAGGTTGACGCTCAGGAAGAAGTCATCCGCCAGGCCCGGGCCGCGCTCCCAGGCGGCGACCTGTTCGCACGCCTCCGCCATCACCCACCGGCCGAGCGTCAGGATCAGCCCGTTCTCCTCCGCCAGGGGGATGAACTCATCGGGCGACACGAGGCCGCGCGTCGGGTGACGCCAGCGGACCAGCGCCTCCGCTCCCGCGATCCTGCCCGTGTCGAGCTCTACGATCGGCTGGTAGAACACCGCGAGCTCGCCGCGGCCCATGCTCCGCTTGAGCTCCGCCGACAGGGCGTGGCGCGCGACGATCGCCGCGTGCATCGTCGGTTCGAAGACCGCCGCGCGGCGCTTGCCGGCTGCCTTGGCCGTGTACATCGCGACGTCGGCGTTTCGCAGCAGCTCGTCCGCGTGTTCTCCAATCCCGCGTGCAACGGCGATCCCGATGCTTCCCCCGATCGAGATCTCCTGTCCCTGGATCGGGAACGACACCTGCAGCGCGTCGATCATCCGCTTCGCTACAGCAAGGGCGCGTTCGAGCTCGATCTCGTCCGTCAGGAGGACCGCGAACTCGTCGCCGCCCAGCCGAGCCGCCAGATCGTCGGCCCGCACACAGCCCCGAATCCGGTCCGCCACGGCCGCCAGGAGCCGGTCGCCGGCCGCGTGGCCGAGCGTGTCGTTGACGATCTTGAAATCATCGAGGTCCAGGAAGAGCACGACCGTGCAGAGACCTTCGCGGGGAGCGATGAGCTGCTCCTCGACGCGTTCGGCGAAGAGGGCGCGGTTGGCCAGGCCCGTCAACGGGTCGTGGTAGGCCTGGTGACGGAGCTCCTCCTTGAGCCGCGACAGCTCCGCAAGCGACTGCTCGAGCTGGCCGTTCTCAAGGGCGACCGCCGCCTGGTTGGCGAGGGTCTCGAGCAGACGCAGATCGTCGTCGTCGAAGCTGGTGCCCTCGGTCAGGCGATTGGCGACCGTCATCGAACCGATCAGCCCGGATTCGGTGATCAACGGGCTGACCATTGCCTGGCGGATCGGTGGCCCAGTTCGCGTGCGCTCCGCGGCAACGGCGCTGAAGAATCCTTTCCGCTCGGCTGCGACGCGGGCGTGGATCGGATCGTCCGCGGCGATCTTGACCGGCACCATCGCGGTCGGGACCTCGTCCTGGATCGACGTCGTCCGGAGCGATTCGCCGCTCTCGCCGCGGGCGTAGAGAGTGACCTCGGCGATCTCCGCCCGGAACATCGCGCGGGCGTGGTCGAGCAGCGCGATGAGGGCCGAGTCGAGCTCCGGCGAGTGCTGCATGATCCGGCTCGATTGGTAGAGCAGCTCCAGGCGGTCGTGCTTCTCGCGCTCGGAGATGTAGGCGCGATAGGCGAGGAACAGCGTCGCGAGGGGCACGATCAGCAGCCAGACGGCCAGCGGGTCGATCCACATGACGGAGATGGCAAGGAGCGCCAGGCTCGTGTTGGCGAGGGCGACCATGCCCCCGAACTTGAGCATTTCAGGCAGCTTCTGGAACTGCGGTGCGCCACCCGACAGCGAGATCGCCGTCGCGATCGTCAGCGCGCCGAGGAGACACGCGACGAGCATCGCCGCGAACGCCGCGATCCAGTCCGCGGCACCGGGCCGGCCGGCGAACGATCCGAGGCTGTGGAACACCATCAGGGTCACGGTCGAGATGAACGCGAAGTTGGCGAGGTTGAACGCGACCTTCACGACCGACTGGCGAGCGGTCACCAGCAGAGCCACGGCAGACCCGACGAGGACGGCCAACAGGTACTCGTCCGGGGTCACGAAGAACAGCCCGAGGACGGCCGGGATCTCGCTCAGGGAGAAGGAGTGCGTCTCCCGCCGGAAGTGGACGAGGATGACCTTGGTCTCGACGGCCAGGAATGCCGCCGCGAGCAACGGCCACGGAACGGTGAACGGACTCGCCACCGGCCGGAGCGTGCTGACGCCGTCGACATAGATGATGACCGCGAGGCAGGCAATGGCCGCCGTGAACAGCCAGACCCGGGCCGCGGACGGCCGGACCTGCCGGCTGTCGATCGCCACGACAAACCGGCGCCATCGTGACGGGAGGGGCTCGGTTCCGGGGCTGCTGGAAGTCGGAGTCGGTGCAGGGGTGGGCATCGCCGGCAGGCGTCTCGTGTGGCGGAGATGTGCGGTTGTTGGTAGTTCTACAGCGTGGAGCGACCGCGCGGCGCCCGCCAAAGGTACTAATGGGCGTAGTACCACCGGGCCCTCAGGGCCGGACCTCCGTTCGAAGGGCCTCTGCTACCCTCTCCTCTCCATCAGCCCCCACGAACGAGCCGTCACGCCATGACCCGACCCCGCACGATCGTCGAGAAAATCTGGGACGACCACGTCGTCAGCCAGGACCCGGGCGCTCCGGCCGTCCTCGCCGTTGACTTGCACCTCGTCCACGAGGTCACCTCGCCGCAGGCATTCTCCGGGCTCCGCGCCCGCGGCCTCACGGTCCGCCATCCCGAACGGACCGTAGCGACGGCGGACCACTCGACGCCGACCCACTCGCGCAGCCTGCCGATGGCCGATCCGATGGCCGCGGCGCAGGTCGATCAGCTGACGCGCAACTGCGCCGAGTTCGGGATCCCGCTGCACGGCCTAGGCTCGCCGAGCCAGGGCATCGTCCACGTCATCGGACCCCAGCTCGGGCTGACCCAGCCGGGGATGACGATCGTGTGCGGCGACTCGCACACGGCGACCCACGGAGCCTTCGGGGCGCTGGCGTTCGGGATCGGGACGAGCGAGGTCGAGATGGTCCTCGCCACCCAGACGCTCCTCCAGCGCGACCCGAAGACGTACGAGGTGCGCATCGACGGCCGCCTCGATGCCGGCGTGTCGGCCAAGGACATCATCCTCGCGCTCATCGCCAGGATCGGAATCGGGGGTGGCACCGGCCACGTGTTCGAGTACACCGGCGACGCCATCCGGGCCCTGACGATGGAGCAGCGGATGACGATCTGCAACATGAGCATCGAGGGCGGCGCGCGGGCCGGCCTGATCGCCCCGGACGATGCGACCTTCGAGTACGTCGAGGGTCGGACCCACGCTCCGCAGGGCGCCGACTGGGACGCCGCCGTGGCGCAGTGGCGGAGTCTCCCGACCGACGACGGCGCGACATACGACCGATCGATCACGATCGACGCCGGCGCCCTCGAGCCGATGGTCACCTACGGCACGAACCCCGGCATGGGGATCCCGATCACCTCGCGCGTTCCCGCCCCCGAGGCCCAGGCCGATCCGGCCGCGCGTCGCGCGCTCGAGCGCGCGCTCGAGTACATGGACCTCACGCCCGGCCAGGAGATCCTCGGCCAGAAGGTCGACGTGGTCTTCGTGGGATCGTGCACGAACGGCCGGATCAGCGACCTGCGCCTCGCCGCATCCGTCCTCAAGGATCGCAAGGTCGCGGACGGCGTCCGGGTGATGATCGTCCCGGGCTCGGACGAGGTGAAGCGCGAGGCGGAGCGCGAGGGTCTTCACGAGATCTTCCGGGCGGCCGGCGCCGAGTGGCGCGAGGCGGGCTGCTCGATGTGCATCGCAATGAACGGCGACCAGCTGTCGCCGGGCCAGTACGCGATCTCCACGTCGAACCGTAACTTCGAGGGGCGCCAGGGGAAGGGCGGCCGGACGTTCCTCGCCTCGCCCCTGACCGCCGCTGCGTCGGCGATCGCCGGCGTCGTCGCCGACCCGCGCCGGCTGCCCGGGATCGAGTCGCTTGCGCCAGTCGGTGGCCGCTGAGGTGACCGAGCCCTTCGCGACGTTCACGAGCCGCGTGGTGCCACTCCCGGCCGAGAACGTCGATACGGACCAGATCGTCCCGGCCCGCTACCTCAAGGTGACCGACAAGGACGGCCTCGCGGAGGCGCTCTTCCGCGACTGGCGTTACGAGGAGGATGGCTCACTCAAGGTGCCGCGGTTCGTCCTGGATCGGCCCGACATGTTCGGCCGGAAGATCCTCCTCGTCGGCGACAACTTCGGGGCCGGCTCGTCGCGCGAGCACGCCCCGTGGGCGCTCACCGCGTGGGGCGTCCGGGCGATCCTGTCGACGTCGTTCGCCGACATCTTCCGCAGCAACTGCCTGAAGAACGGGCTCCTGCCGATCGTCGTCGAGGCCGAGAAGCACCGCCAGCTCTTCGAGATGGTCGCAACCGATCCGGGCACGGAGCTGACCGTCGACCTCGAGGCCCAGGTCGTCCATCTGCCGGGCGACGAGGACCTGCCGTTCGACGTTGACCCCTTCGCCCGGATGATGCTGCTGGCCGGCACCGACGAGCTGGGCTATCTCCTCGGCAAAACGGCCGACATCGACGCCTGGAATGCGGCGCATCCCGCGCGCGTGGACACCCGCGCCGGCGCGGCGGCTCGCTGAGCCGGTGGAACCACCCGACGGACCCCATCGTCTCCGCGCCATGAACACACCCGCACGCCTCCATCGCCCCCTCGGACTCGCGGCGCTCGCCGCCGTCCTCACGATCGGTGCCTGCGCCGGCGCCGCTGCACCGGGCGCCTCATCTTCACCGCCGCCCGCCAGTCAGTCACCCTCCGCTCCGACCGATCTCCCAGGCGGCGGTGGCTCATCCGGCGATCCGGGGACGAGCATCGGTGGGCCGGTCGATCCGGGACCCGTCGATCCGGGGGCCGGCCAGGCGAAGCTCGTCATCCCGAAACCTGGCCAACTGAACCCTCGCCCGATTCCTGCGACGACGCTCGAGGCGACGGTCGACGGGCGGCGGGTCCTCGTCAAGGCCACGTGGTGGAGTGGCATCGAGCCCTGCAACGTTCTCGATTCGGTCAAGGTCGAGCGCTCCGGCACTGACATCGCGATCACCCTGATCGAGGGAACCGGCGACCAGAACGCGATTTGCATCGAGATCGCGATCCAAAAGGCCACGATCGTCGACCTCGGCGAGCTCGAGCCAGGGATCTACACGATCAGCTCGCCCGGCGGCGACGCCACTCCGGTGACCGTCACCGTCCTCTGAAGTCGCTGCCGGCGACCCCATTTTCCCGCCGCCAAGAGCCGGCTCCGACGTTCGGAGCCGGCTCGTCCATACTTGATTGGTGAACCTGTTCGACCTCGTCGTGGTCGTCATCCTGATCGTCGCGATGGTGGTCGGGTTCCGCTCCGGGGCACTGCCGCAGATGGTCGGGCTCGTCGGGGCACTCGTCGGCGGCGGCCTCATCCTGGTCCTGCTGCCAGCCCTCGAAGAGACCCTTGCCTTGATGGAGCCGTCGGTTCGGGCCTTCGTCGTGCTCGTCGGAATCCTCTTCAGCGTTGGGGTAGGCGAGGCAATCGGATCGGCCATCGGGCGGACGCTCGCGGCACGCCTCGGAGAAGGCGCCTTCGGGAAGCTCGATCGGGTCCTGGGCGCGTTCGTGGGTGCGGCCCAGGCGCTCCTCATCATCTGGCTGACCGGCGGACTCCTCGCGGCCGGACCGAGCCCCATGCTTGCCACCCAGGCCCAGAAGTCGTTCGTCCTCCGCGCGCTGACGGGGGTGCTGCCCGCGCCGACGGAGATCGCCGGTGAGCTCGCGCGGCTGCTCAACGACACCGCCCTCCCGGATCTCTTCGTCGGCCTCGAGCCGATCCCGGCAGCGCCCGTCGACCTGCCCGACGATCCCCTGGTTCAAGAACTCGCCCGCGACGCCATCCCGAGCGTCGTCAAGGTGACCGCGTCCACGTGCGATGCCATTTCGCTCGGCACTGGTTTCGTCGTCGACCGCGGCTATGTCGTGACGAATGCCCACGTCGTCGCCGGCGCGCGCACCATCCGTGTCGCGGTCGAGGACCAGGTCTTCGACGTGATCCCGGTCTTCTTCGATTCGAAGCTCGACGTCGCCCTGCTCTATTCGTCCCAGCTGCAGGGCGCCGGCTCTCCCACTGTCACCAACCGACCCCGAGCGAGGAGCGATCGGCGCGACATTCGGATTTCCCGGCGGAGGCGGCCTCGACGTCCAGCCCGCCGCGGTCGCCGGGGCGTACGAAGCAACCGGGCGGGACATCTACGGCAAGACGAGGGTCACGAGGTCGATCCTGGAGATCCGGGCGGAGATCGATCAGGGCGACAGCGGCGGACCACTCGTCCTGACCGACGGCACGATCGGCGGCGTCGTCTTCGCCGAGGCGCGAACCGACGAGGAGGTCGGCTACGCCCTGACCCCGTCGTCGGTCGCCGATGCAATCGCGCCGGCCCTCGATAACACCGGCAACGTAAATACAGGAGCCTGCATCCACTGACGGTCCGCCCGCGGCGTCCCGGGCTGCCGCCGCATACACTTGTCGCTCGCGACGTATCCGCCTCAGAGGATGCTTCCATGCCCGACCGCTCGCATCCCTACGACACGCCATCCGATCCGGCGAAGCGCCACTCGGCCGCCCTCACCGACGGGCCCGACCGGGCCGCAGCCCGGGCGATGCTCAAGGCGGTTGGGTTCACCGACGACGACCTGGCGAAGCCGCTCGTCGGGGTGGCGACGACGTGGATCGAGACGATGCCGTGCAACCTCAATCAGCGGCGGCTGGCCGAGCACGTCAAGGCGGGCATCCGGGCGGCCGGCGGAACGCCGATGGAGTTCAACACGATCTCGGTAAGCGATGGCGTCTCGATGGGGACCGAGGGGATGAAGGCGTCGCTGATCAGTCGCGAGGTCATCGCCGACTCCATCGAGCTGGTCATGCGCGGTCACCTGCTCGACGGCCTCGTCTGTCTCGTCGGCTGTGACAAGACGATTCCGGCCGCTGCGATGGCGCTCGGGCGGCTCGACGTTCCGGGCCTCGTCCTCTACAACGGCACGATCTATCCCGGTGTCTACAAGGGCCAGCGGAACGCGACTGTCGTCACGGCCTTCGAGGCGATCGGGGCGTACCGGGCCGGCAGGATCAGCCTCGAGGAGCTGTACGAGGTCGAGAACGTCGCCTGCCCGGGGCCGGGCGCCTGCGGCGGCCAGTTCACCGCCAACACGATGTCGACGGTCATGGAGTTCATCGGCCTCTCGCCGGCCGGGCTCAACGGCATCCCGGCGGAGGATCCAGCCAAGGACGAGGCCGCCCACCGGTCCGGCGAGCTCGTGATGGATCTCGTCCGGCGCGATGTGCGGCCGTCGAGCATCGTCACCCGGAAGTCCCTCGAGAACGGGATCGCGTCGGTGGCGGCCACCGGCGGCAGCACGAACGGTGTCCTGCATCTGCTCGGCATCGCCCACGAATTCGGGATCCCGCTCGACATCGATTCCTTCGGCACCGTTGCGGACCGAACGCCCATCGTGGCCGACATGCAGCCAGGCGGCCAATTCGTCGCCTCCGACATCTACGACGCAGGCGGCGTAGCCCTCGTCATGCGGGAGCTACTCAAGAAGGGACTGCTCCACGGCGACCAGGCGACAGTCGACGGCCGAACGATCGCGGAGGTCGCGGCGGCGGCCGTCGAGACTCCCGGCCAGGAGGTGGTCGTCCCGATCGACCGGCCGCTCAAGCCGACCGGGGGCTTGGCCATACTTCGGGGCTCCCTGGCGCCGGATGGCTGCGTCGTGAAGCTCGCAGGTCACGAGCGGCGACAGCATCGCGGCCCGGCTCGCGTCTTCGATTCGGAGACGGCCTGCTACGAGGCCGTCCGGTCGCGCCAGATCAAGCCCGGCGACGTAGTCGTGATCCGCTACGAGGGCCCGGTCGGCGGGCCTGGGATGCAGGAGATGCTCTCGGTGACCGGCGCACTCGTCGGTGAGGGCCTGGGTGACTCGGTCGCGCTCATCACCGATGGCCGGTTCTCGGGCGGGACCCACGGCCTGATGATCGGCCACATCGCGCCGGAGGCCGCGCTCGGCGGCCCGATCGGTCTCATCGAGGATGGCGACGAGATCGTGATCGACGTCGACCGCAAGGCGCTGGACCTCGACGTCCCGGACGCGATCCTGGCCGAGCGGCGGGCTCGCTGGAAGCCGCGTCCGCCGCAGTACGTCGGGGGCGTCATGGCGAAGTACGCGGCGCTCGTCAGCACGGCGTCGGAGGGGGCGGTGACGACCGGCTCCCGAATGGCATCGCTCCTGGCCCGGCATTGATGGCGGAATCACGCGCCGCGGCTCGAGTCTCGATCGGCTTCAAGACGTCGCCGCAGGGCGTCGACTGGCCGACGCTCGACGCGACGTGGGCACGCGCCGGCGAGCTCACGGTGTTCGATTCGGGCTGGATGAACGACCACATCACCGACCCGACGCTGGAGCGGGGCGGCTCAAGCTGGGAGGCGCTGACCGCGCTGACGGCGCTCGTCCACCACGTGCCCGGCCTGACCGTCGGTCACGGCGTCCTCTCGAACACCTTCCGCCACCCGGTGATCCTCGCCAAGGCGGCGACCGCTCTCGACCACGCGACCGGCGGGCGGTTCGTCCTCGGTCTCGGGGCCGGCTGGCACGAGGGCGAGCACGTCCCGTTCGGCATTCCGCTGCCACCGATCCGTGAGCGGTTCGACCGCTTCGAGTCCGCCTTCCACACGATCAAGGCGCTGTTCAGCGACGCCGCCACCGCTGAAGCCGGCGTCTCGCGCCCGGATCCGTTCTACCCGCTCGACGGCGCGACGAACCTGCCGCCGCCGCTGACCGGCGGCGGCCCGCCGATCTGGCTCGGCGGCCAGAAGCGGCGAGGCCTGGCGCTCGTCGCCCGCCACGGCGACGGCTGGATGCTGCCGGCGCTGCCGGTATTCGACATCGACTACTTCAACGAGAAGCGCGACGGGATCCTGGCCGCGATGGCGGCGGCCGAACGCGACCCCACCGGGTTTGCGTTCGCGGCCCAGGTTGCGACGGGGACCACGTCCGAGAGCCGCCGCGCCGCCCTCGAGGCGGGCCGTTCGTTCGCCGCTGCCGGCGCGACGCACGTCATCCTCGGGATGCCCGCCCGGCTCGGGCCAGACGGCCTGACCGCGGTTGCGCACGAGGTGGCCGAGCCGCTCCGCGAGGCCATCGGGTGAGTGCGATGCCGGAAGCGGGGGACGGCGCCCCTGGCGACGGGTCCCCCGCCGATACACCTCGGGGCTCGCCGGGGGCCGCCCTGCCGCCGGACCCCGAGGCCTACGATTCCGAGCGCAACGCACATGCCCGCGCGCGCGGGCTCGCTGCTCCGTACATCGCCGGTGGCCGCGATCCGGAACCCGAGCCCGGCAGGCGCGAGGAGCGATTCTACGGCCGGCTGCTGCTGATCATGGTCGGGGTGATCGTCGCCATGGGGTTCGTCCTCGGGATCATCGCCAACATGATCGGCGCGCTGGGCGCGAGATGACCTCCGGATCGTTGCCGTCCGCGGCGATCGATACCGCCGACTGGGAGCGCGCGGGTGACGAGCTCGTCGAGACGCTCCGCGAGCTCATCCGCATCCCGTCGATCAACCCGCCGCCGGCGGACGCGGGCGACGGCGAGCTCCGCGTCGCGAACTGGATCGCGGCGTCCCTGGCCGACGCCGGACTCGAACCGGAGGTGTTCGAGCCGGTGCCGGGCCGCGGCTCGGTCACCGCCAGGCTGCGGGGCGACGGGACCGGCGGCGATCCGCTCCTCCTCCTCGGCCACCTCGACGTCGTGCCCGCCCCGCCGGAGCGCTGGACCCACGACCCGTTCGCCGGCGACGTCGCCGACGGCTTCATCTGGGGCCGCGGCGCGGTCGACATGAAGAACCTCGTCGCGATGGAGCTCGCGGTGGTGCGACGTCTCGCGGTCGAGGCGCGCCGGGCCGGCCGCGACCCGGCGGTTGACCCGGTTCCCGGACTCACCCGCGACATCCTGTTCGCATCGACCGCCGACGAAGAAGCAGGCGGCCTCAACGGCATCGCCGTCCTCGTCGAGGAACGGCCGGAGCTGCTCAAGGCGGCCGGAGCGATCAATGAATCCGGGGCGGTAGCAACGACGTTCGCGGGGCGCCGCTTCTATCCGATCGGCGTGGCGGAGAAGGGCTACGCGGTCTACCGGATCACCGTTCGCGGCACGTGGGGCCACGGGTCGATGCCGCGCGACGACAATGCCGCCGTCCTCGCTGCCCGGATCGTCGCGCGGCTCAACGTCCAGGGACCGCCGCGGCTCACGCCGACGATGGCCGAGTTCTTCCGCGGCGCAGCCGACCACCTCGACGGGGAGGCGGTCCGCGTGCTCCGGGCGCTCGCCAGCGAGGATCCCCGCCTCGCCGAGGCCGCGCTGGACGCCCTGTGCGAACCGATGTCGGCGCGCGCAATCCGTGCGCTCATGCGGGACACGGTGAGCCCGAACATCATCCACGCCGGGGTGAAGTACAACGTGATCCCGGGCGAGGCGGTCGCCGAGATCGACTGCCGGGTGCTGCCGGGAACGACCGAGGAGGCCATGCACGACACGGTCGTCGAACGCATCGGGCCGGAGCTGGCGGCTGCCTGCGAGATCGAGCTCGTGATCTTCGGGCCACCCGTCGACGCGCCCGCCTCGGGGCCGCTCTACGACATTCTGGCCGGGACCGTTCGCGACCACGATCCTGACGGGATCCCCCTGCCGTTCATGGTTCCGTTTGCGACGGACGCAAAGCACACGGCGACCCTTGGCATCCCGACCTACGGCTTCTCGCCGCTGCGGCTCCACCCCGACGAGCGGTTCCTCGAACGCTTCCACGGCGTCGACGAGCGCGTGGGCATCGACGCGCTTCGCTGGGGCCTGCCCGTTCTCTACGACGTCGTCCGCCGCTTCTGCGGCTAAGGCCGTCGCTGAGGTCCTCGGGAGCGAGGGATAAGGCACCCGTCGCCGCGGGCGCCCAGGAATACGACGCTCTCCCAATTCGACGTACGGCTAGGGCCCGATGGCAGGCGACGTCCACGGCCCGAGGATCGCTCCAGCGGTGGCAGCTGGGTAGCCGCCGAATGGAAGGGAGAACTTCGATGGACCGGCAGGGAAGGCGCGCTTACTTCGAGCGCCTATGCAACCTTCGCAACAACTACGAAACGCTGGGCACCGACGACACGACGAGCGTCATCTCGATCGAGGCGATGATCGAACACGCGATCCGCCTCCTCGAGCGACCCTCGTCGCCGATGATCGTGATGCTCGAAGGCCAGCCGGAAGCCAACTGACGACCTCCGGACGGGCCGATTCACTCGGTGGCGGCCGGCGAGCCCTCCTCGTCCACGAGCGTCACCGACGAATCGCAGCTGGTACATCGGAAGATCCGATGGTTGGCCCAGCGGCGCTCCGGGTCGATGTCGGCCGGGCTGTGGTGGGTCCTGTCCTCGACCATCTCACCCCAGCTGCCGTCGGCATGCCTGTGGTCAATGCGATACGCCATTGCGAGCATCCGGGCCTGGGCGTCCATGAGTCTCCTTGGGCGGCGGTACGGTCGCCATTCTCACACTACGGGATCGACGGTCTCAAGCGGGTTCGCGACTCGATTTGATCAACCGGCCACGGCGCGAGATGGCGTGGGTCGCCAGCGCCGCGACGCCCATCGCGATGAGCGCTCGCTCGGCGGTCGGCAGGGGGCGGACGGCGGAGAGGAACTGGTCGGCCCGTGCCCGATCGACGACGCGGAGGAGTGCCTGGCCCCGCTGGGTCAGCTGGAGTGAGCGCTGGCGGCGGTCCTCCGGCTCGGTCCGGCGTTCCACCAACCGCCGGCGGACGAGCCCGTCGACAAGCCGGCTCGTCGCGGATGGCGAGCGGTTGATCACGTCGGCGAGGTCGCCGATCGTCATCGTCCCGGAGTCGGCGAGGACGTAGAGAGCCGCAAGCTGGGTGAAGCCAAGCCGCATCTCGCCGAGCTGGGACGCGAACCCGATGACCAGCTCGCGCCACAGGGCCCGGCCCATCGCGACGCGCTCGGAGATCTGGCGGACGTTCTGGATCCGGCTGCCGGCCGCGAGGACCGGCGCCGAGAGGTCGGCCTCGAATTGGCGGGCAATCGTCCGCCTCGGCGGCGGTGCGGACAGGCGGCGGGGAGCGCTGCGGGGTTCGGCGGCCATGCCGCGCGAGCATACGTCCGAACGGCAGGTCCGTGCAATCGCGCACAGGCCCCTCCGTGCGAGGGTCGCGGGCGGGGTACGCTCGGGACGATGCACAGGTATGCCTTCGTGTTCCCGGGCCAAGGGTCGCAGTCGGTCGGCATGGGTCGGGCTCTTGCCGAGCGTTCGCCCGCCGCCGCGGCGGTCTTCTACGAGGCCGATTCCGTCCTCCAGCAGCCGATCAGCCGGCTGGCCTGGGAAGGACCGGCCGACGATCTCGACCGGACCGAGAACGCGCAGCCGGCACTCCTGGCGACTTCGATCGCCTATCTCGCGGCCGTCCGCGAGCGCTGGGCCGATCTGGGCACGGAGATTCCGCAGCCGGCGTTCGCGGCCGGTCACTCGATGGGCCAGTACTCCGCGCTCGTCGCGGCTGGTGTCATCTCGCTCGCCGACGGCTTGCGGCTCGTCCGGGAGCGGGGGCGCCTCATGCAGGCCTCGGGCTCGGGGCGGGATGGGGCAATGGCCGCGATCATCGGCCTCGACGACGCCCGCCTCCCGGAGCTCGTCGCTGCGGCCAGCGCGCACGGGACGTTCGGCGTCGCCAATCGGAACGCCCCTGGCCAGGTCGTCGTTTCCGGCGAGCGCGCGGCGATCGAGGCCGCGGCGGAGATCGCGAAGGAGCTCGGAGCGCGGAAGGCCATCGTGCTGCCCGTCTCGGTCGCCGCGCACTCACCGCTCATGGCCGAGGCGGCCGCAGCGATGCGCGACGTCCTCGCGACGATCGCCTTCGCCGACCCGACGACGCCGCTCTTGACCAACAAGGACGCCTCGCTCATCACGGTCGCGGAGGCCGGTCGGTCGGAGCTCGTCGACCACCTGACCGCGGGCGTCGACTGGGTCGCCGCCGTCGAGCGGATGGCCGGCGCGGGCGTCACGACATTCATCGAGGTCGGTCCCGGCCGTGTCCTTACCGGCCTCATCAAGCGGATCGCCCCGGATGCCGAGGCGATCGCGCTCGACGACCCGGCCGCGGCCGATCGGCTCACAGTCCCCTTCGCATCACCGACCCCCGCCTGAACTCCTGGAGGAACACCCGAGCGTGCGCAAACCCGATTACAACCGCCGCGTTGCCGTCACCGGCCTCGGCGTCGTCAGCCCGGTGGGCAACGACGTCCCGACCGCGTGGGACAACCTGATCCGCGGCCATTCCGGCCTCGTCGAGATCACGAAGTTCGATGTCGCGCGCTACGAGGCGAAGGCCGCCGGCGAGGTACACGACTTCAACGCCGCGGAGTGGATGGACCCGAAAGCCGTTCGCCGCAGCGAGACGAGCATGCACTTCGGTGTGTCGGCCGCCAAGCAGGCGCTGATCGATTCCGGCTTCGAGATCACCGACGCCAATCGGGAGGACGTCGGCGTGGTGTTCGGCTCCGGGGCGGGCGGCCAACAGCTCATGATCGAAGCCTGGGTCAATCTCCATGAGAAGGGGCCTCGGGGTGTCCCGCCGACGTTCATCGCCAATGCCCTCGTCGACTCGGCGTCGGGCATGATCGCGATCGAGACCGGGGCCATCGGGCACAACGTCTGCATCGTGTCGGCCTGCGCCACGGGTACCCACAACGTCGCCGAGGGCGCCGAAGCGATCCGCCGCGGCGACTGCATCGCGGTCATCTCCGGGTCGACGGAGGCGCCGCTCCTCGAGACGGCCCATGCCGGCTTCACGAACATGCGTGGGATGGGCCTGCCACGGCCGGGCGAGCCGCTCCAGACGGTGTCGCGGCCATTCGACGCGACGCGCGACGGGTTCGTCCTCGGCGAGGGTGCCGGATCCCTGTTCCTCGAGGATCTCGATCTGGCCAAGGCTCGCGGCGCGCGGATCTACGCGGAAGTCGTCGGCTATGGCTCGACCAATGACGGTTGGGACATGGTCCAGCCGATCGACCGGGGCACCGGATCCGCCCGGGCGATGAAGCAGGCGCTCGAGCGGCGCGGCGTACCCGCCGACGAGGTCGACCTGATCAACCCCCACGGCACGTCGACGCCGCTCGGCGACAAGCGCGAGGCAGAAGCGATCTGGACGGTTTTCGGCGACCACACGCCGAAGATCGCGATCAGCGCGACGAAGTCGATGACCGGCCACATGATGGGTGCCGCCGGTGCGTTCGAGGCGTTCGCCACGGTGAAAGCCGTCGCCGAGCAATGCATCCCGCCGACGATCAACTACCGCGATCCCGATCCGGAGTGCGACCTGCAGATCATCACCGAGGCCACTCCGCGCGAGATTCGCTACGCCCTTTCCAACAACATCGGTCTAGGCGGCCACAACGGCGCCGTCATTTTCAAGCGCTACGACGGCGACTGACACGGCTGTCGCGCCTTGGCGGCCGATCGCGGACGGTCAGTACAATTCGGCGCAGCCCGAACCCTGAGGTAGCAATTCTTGCCTGAACTCGATCCTGCCCGTCGTGCCGTGATCACCGGTCTCGGAGCGGTCATGCCGATTGGCAATGACTTCCCGACGTACTGGTCGAATCTCGTCGCGGGCGTGACCGGGACGCGCATCATCCAGGGCTTCGACACCACGGGCTTCGAGGTCAGGATCGCCGCCGAGGTCCTCGGGTTCGACCCCGCGAGTGCGATGGACCCGAAGATGGCCCGCCGGATGAGCCGGTTCATCCATCTCGCGATGGCCGCGGGCAAGGAGGCGGTTGCGGACTCCGGGATTGACTTCGCGGCGATGACGGAGGAGCAGCGCGACCGGGTGGGCGTCGTCGTCAACACCGGCGGGGGCGGCATCGAGGCGATCATCGACGGGACCCACATCCACGACAGCAAGGGACCGAGGTTCGTGTCGGCATTCGCGGTGCCCGCCCTGTCCGGCTCGATGGGCGCCTGCATGCTGTCGATGGAGTACCGGTTGACCGGCCCGGTGATGACCCAGGTCGCCGCCTGCGCGACATCGGTCATCGCGTTCCACGACGCGCTCCGACTCATCCGCTCCGGGGAATGCGACATCGTGCTGACCGGCGGCTCCGAGGCCCCGGTCGTCCCGATGGGTGTCGCGGCCCTGGGTAACATGACGGCGCTGTCGAGGCGGAACGACTCCCCCGAAACCGCGTCCCGGCCGTTCGACCGCACTCGCGACGGGTTCGTCCTGGGCGAGGGCGCCGGCGTCGTCATCGTCGAATCGCTGGAGCACGCGCTGGCGCGCGGTGCGACGCCGGTCGCCGAGGTCATCGGGGGCGCGCTGACCGCCGACGCGTTCCACATCAGCGCCCCGGAGCCGACCGGGCGCGGCCAGGCCCGGGCAATGACCCTGGCGCTCAAGAATGCCGAGGTTGCCCCCGACGAGATCGACTACATCGTTGCCCACGGGACCGCGACGCCGCTCAACGACCAGACCGAGACGCGGGCTATCAAGTCGGCCTACGGTGACCACGCCAGGCGAGTCGCGATCAGCTCACCCAAGTCGATGATCGGCCACCTCGTCGGAGCGGCCGGGATCGCCAGCGTTCTCGCCGGCGTCGGGGCGATTCGCGACCAGGTCATCCCGCCGACCGCGAACCTCCACACCCCGGATCCGGAATGCGACCTGGACTACGTGCCGCTGACCGCCCGGAAGGCGAAGGTCGAGACCGTCGCCGTCCACGGCTTCGGGTTCGGCGGCCAGAACGCGGTCATGGTGCTGCGGGCCGTCCAGGCCTGACCCGAGGCGCCTTGTCGCGCCCGCATCGTCTCACGGCATGCCGCGAATGGGTCCCCGTTCCTGATGACCGTATTTCGCATCAACGATGCGTGTCGTGCGCATCAGGCACATCCGGTGTTCGGACTGCGCGAGCGCATTCCCGCGGCGCAGTCAGATCGGCGGGACACCAGACCGCCCGTTCTTGATGCGCACTACAGTCATCAAGATGCGCACTACAGTCATCAAATCGGCAGGGGTGTTGTGCGCCGGCGCACACCCACTTAGAGGGCTACGTCACTCCACGACGAGCGTGCCGGTCATGCCCGCTTCGGCGTGGCCGGCCACGGTGCAGACGACCCGATAGGTACCTGGGGCAGGAGCGAGAAACCGGATTCGCTGCGTCTGGCCTGGACGAGCGCCAGCGTCGATGTTCGCGACGCTCTCGACCTCCCAGTCGTGGAAGACCAGATCGGCGTTCGTGAAGCTGACGACGACGAACTCACCCGAGCGAACGCGAACGTCGGCGGGTTCGAAGCTGACGTTTCTGGCCACGACGTCCACCTTCGTGGCGCCCGCCTCGATCGCCCGGTCGGCTGCCATGACCCCGCCGGCGATCGCGAGGGACGCGATCGCCACGCCGATCAGATACCAGGCGCGGCGGATCACGCCCAGGGGGCCGCGCCGTGAAGGGGCACGGGTCGCATCCGGGCGGGCGTCGAAGCGGCGCAGCCGGAGTGAGTTGGTGACGACCGCGACAGACGACAGGGCCATGGCCCCGGCGGCGAGCGCCGGGTTGAGGGTCAGCCCGAACGGGACCAGCGCGCCCATCGCAACCGGGATCAGCAGGATGTTGTAGGCGAAGGCCCAGAAGAGGTTCTCCCGGACGATCGCCATCGTCGCCCGGGACAGCTCGATCGCGCTCGCGACCCCGCGCGGGTCGCCGCCGACGAGAGTGACGCCGGCGGCCTCGATGGCGACGTCGGCGCCGGTCCCGAGCGCGATACCGACATCGGCCCGGGCGAGAGCCGGGGCGTCGTTGATCCCATCGCCAACCATCGCGACCACCAGGCCACCGGCCTGGAGCTCCTCGATGATCGCGGCCTTGTCCCCGGGCAGGACCTCGGCGCGAACGTGCTCGGGCAGGATGCCGACGCGGGAAGCGACGGCCTCGGCGGTCCCCTGGGCGTCGCCCGTCACGAGCCAGACCTCGATTCCGGCATCTGAGAGCCGGCGAACCGCGGCAGCCGCCTCCGGCTTGAGGGGATCGGCGATGGCGAGCAGGCCGGCCGCTACCCCGTCGATCGCGACCAAGGCGATCGTCCGCCCCGTGTCCGCGGCGGCGGCCGCCGCGCCGGCCAGGGCATCGATGGAGATCCCCCGATCGGTCAGGAGGCGCGCAGTCCCGACCGCCACCTCTCGCCCGTCGAAGGTCCCGACGACGCCATGTCCGGGCACGGCCTCGAACGCCTCGCCCGGGCGGAAGCCGAGCTCGTCGACACGAGCACGGGTCACGATTGCCGCGCCGAGGGGGTGCTCGCTACCGCGTTCGAGCGAAGCCGCGAGGTCCAGCACTTCCGCCGCATCGACACCCGGCGCTGTGTCGATCGCGACCACCTCCGGCCGGCCGGCCGTCAGCGTGCCCGTCTTGTCGAACACGACCGTCGACACCCGATGGGCGATCTCGAGGGACTCGCCGCCGCGGAAGAGGATCCCGGCCTCCGCACCGCGACCCGTGCCGGCCATGATCGCCGTCGGGGTGGCCAGGCCCATCGCGCACGGACAGGCGACGATGACGACGCCGATGAACGCGGTCAGGGCGAGGGTCAGGCGCGGCTCGGTCCCGAACACGAACCAGCCGACGAACGTGAGCACCGCGACAACGAGGACCGCGGGCACGAACACCTCGCTGACCCGGTCGGCCAGGCGCTGGATCGGCGCCTTGGAGCCCTGGGCATGCTCGACGAGCGCGACGATCCGGGCGAGTGCCGTGTCGGCACCGACCCGCGTAGCGCGGAAGATGAACGACCCGGTTCCATTCAGGGTCGCGCCGATCACCTCGTCACCGGTCGTCTTGGCGACCGGCATCGGCTCGCCCGTGAGCATCGACTCGTCGACGGCCGAGGACCCCTCGACGACGACGCCGTCGACCGGCACCTTGTCGCCCGGCCGAACCCGCAGCAGATCCCCGGGCTGGACGTCCTCCAGCCCCACGACCGATTCCTCGTCACCGCGGACGAGGCGGGCGGACGTCGCCTGGAGGCCGATGAGCCGGCGAATGGCGCCGGTCGCCTGGGTCTTCGCCCGGGCCTCGAGCCAGCGGCCGAGCAGGATGAGTCCGATGATGATCGTCGAGCTGTCGAAGTAGGTCTCGGGATGGAGTCCGGCCTCGTGGATGACGTCGGGGAAGAGCGTCACGAAGACGCTGTAGCCCCAGGCCGCCGTCGTCCCGACCGCGACGAGCGTGTCCATGGTCGTCCCGCCGTGCCGAGCCGCTCGCCAGGCCGCCGCGTAGAACCGCCGGCCTGCCCAGAACTGGATGATCGTTGCCGGCACGAGGACGATCCGGTTGATGTCCTCCATCGGGACCACCGACTGGGGCCAGAACATCACGACCATGATCGCGAGGGCGACACCGATCGAGACGACGGCCTCGCGGAGGATCTGCCGGGCGTAAGCCGCCCGTTCGGCCGCGTCCGCGTCGGAGGCCTCGCGCAGCGTCCGCGTCGCCGCCGATTCGGCGTCCGGTACTGGCTTGAGCGAATACCCCGCGGCCTCGATCGCGGCTTCCAGCTCCGCCCGGCCCGCGACCTCCGGCAGGTAGCGGATCGTCGCCGCCTCCGTCGCGAGATTCACGACAGCATCGGCGACGCCGGGCGTCTTCTTCAGGAAGCGTTCGATGCGGTTGACGCAGCTCGCGCAGGTCATGCCCTCGACCGGGAGGGTGACCTCGATGGCGGGCGCGGCTGTGCCAGGGGCAGTGGTGCTCATACTCCCTAGGAGTATAGCAGCAGGCTACCCACCCGCGGCCAGCACCGCCGTCCCGAACTCGGCGACACTGTCGCTCTGATGCCGGCCGACACCTTCGCCATCGCTGCCGTCGCCGCGCCGTGGGGCCCCGTCCACATCGCCGCGACCTCGACCGGCGTCGTTGCCCTCGAAATCCTCGCCCCGCGCGACGCCTTCACAGGCCGGCTTGAGCGGCGGTTGCGGCGCGAGGTCGAGAGCGCGCGGAATCCCATCCTGGATTCGGCGGTCAGCCAGGTCGAGGAGTTCCTGGGCGCGCGGCGCCGGGTGTTCGACCTACCCCTCGATCTCGACGATCGGCCGGCCTGGGACCGGACGGTCTTCGCGGCGATCCGCGAGATCCCGTGGGGCGAGGTGACCAGCTACGGGCGGCTGGCGAGACGAATCGACAAGGCCGGCGCGGCGCGAGCCGTCGGCGGGGCGGTCGGCCGCTGCCCGATCGGGCTCATCATCCCGTGCCACCGCGTCATCGCCGGGGATGGCTCGCTCGGCGGCTACGGCGGCGACTGGTTCGGCTCGCGGGAGCGGCACCTCGAGCTGAAGTCGGAGCTGCTGGCGCGGGAAGGCATCGACATCCCGGTGCCCCGCGACTGACCTCCTGACCCGGAAGCCGCAACCTCAGTGGCGGTCGTGGACGACCGCGTGGCCGCGGCCGCGCGCGATGAGCCAGCGATTCACGGGATAGGCCGCGATTCCCGCGACGAGGAGTGCCACCGCCAGGCTGGCCCAGAACAGCACATCCGTGATCGCCGCGTCCATCGCTCCCGGGATCGCCAGGACGATGGCGTTATCGACGATCTCCATGACCGTGATCGAAACGGTGTCCGCCGCGAAGGCGAGGCCCATCGCCGTACCGATCGCCATGCCGGAGGCGAGGAGCGGCCGAAGGGTCAGGGCATATCCGAAGACGAAGGCCAGCACGACGGCCAGCACGATCGACGGGAGGTCATGCCACCCGAGCAGCGTCGCGATGACAAGGCCGAGGACCTCGCCGATCCCGCAACCGGTGAGGCAGTGAACGGTGGCCTGGAACGCCAGCCGATCGAGGGTCGGGGCGGTGGCACCCGGCGTGCCGTGATGCGTGGACATGCCGGCTCAACCGCCGCCGCGACGCGCGCGGTCAGGAGCGGGGAACGGGTCGCATCGGGTAGAGCCCGACGACGATCGGTGAGCGCGGGTCCAGCGACAGCTCGTAGCCGACCTCGCCGCCGCGCAGCAGCTCCCCGAGGAGCCCGCCCTCCCGGGACGGCAGCCCGACGAAGATTCGCCCGTTCGCGAGGTCGACCGGCGTGACGTCGTCCTCCTGGCCGTTGATCCCGAATCGGCGTCGCAGTTCGTGCATCGGCACGTAGGGTCGGCTCTTGATGAATCGGCGTAGCTGGGGTGCGGTGCAGCCGGCCGATGGCGTGAGATTCGCGCCGTCCGACCCGGGGCCGCGCGAGTCGGTCGGGCGCGGCGGATAGGCGATCGGGGCGGTCGGATGCGTCAACGGGAGTCCGGGCGTGGGGGCCGGGTTCGGCGTTGGCGGGTTCACCGCCTGGTCGATCGCGGCGTCGCCTGGAGGCGGTCCCTCGACCCGGCCGGGGACGAACGTCTCGGGTCGCGGGCGCGGCGGCTCCGTCGGCGTGGCCGCCATCGGCGCGAGCGGATTGCGGGCGTGGCCGTTCGGACGATGTGGGCGTCCGCCGTGGTGGCGCCGGCTCATCGGCCGGGCCGACCGGGTCGGGCGCCCGGTTGCGTCGGAGCGGCGACAAAGCGCCGCGTCAGGGTCGAATGCATCGTGATCCGGTGTCGAATCGGTGAACCGGTCCGGCTCGCCGTTCCGGAGATGATACCCCAGCCGGTCAGCCGTCGACGACGTGGAGCTCGCGGGACGCCTCGTTGAGGACGATCGGGCCGTCCGGCCCGCAGGCGACGATGTCCTCGATCCGAGCGCCGTAGCGGCCCGTCAGGTAGATGCCCGGCTCGACGCTGAATGCCATGCCTTCGGCCAGCGGCTCCTGGTTGCCGGCCACGAGGTACGGGTCCTCATGCCCCTCCAGCCCGATCCCGTGCCCGGTCCGGTGGAAGAACGCCTCGCCGTAGCCTTCGGCGTCGATGAGCGCGCGGGCGGCAGCGTCGATTGCCTCGCATGCGACGCCGGGGCGCACTGCGCGGGTCGCCTTCTCCTGTGCCGCGTGGAGCACGCTGAAGAGGTGCCGGAACTCGTCATCGGGGCCGTTTGCCTCGTCGCCGCCGGTGACCCACAGCGTCCGGGTGACGTCACTGCCGTAGCCGCCGAGGGTGCCGCCGATGTCGAGGACGATCGGCTCGCCGGCCCGGATGACCCGCTCCGACGCCTCGTGGTGCGGCGACGCGGAGTTCGGCCCCGAGCCGACGATCGCGAACAGCGCCTCTTCGTGGCCCTCGGCGATGAGCCGCTCTCGAACCTCGCGCGCCACGTCGGCCTCCGTTCGGCCCACGAGCCGGCCGCCGGCGATCTGCGCCACGACTCGGTCGGCGGCCTGCGCCGCGAGCCGGAGCAGCGCGATCTCGTCGGGGTCCTTCGTCATCCTCAGGGACCGGAGCGCGCGGGTCGCTGACTCGAAGCCCGCTCCCGCGAGTGCCCGCTGGAGCTGGAGCAGGTGGAACGCCCAGAGCCGATCCGAGACGCCCAGGCGGAGCGCTCCGGCGCCGGCTCGGTCGTGGATGATCGAGGCGACGAGGGCATGCGGATTGGCCGTTTCCTCCCATGTCACGATCGGGACGTCGGTGCGGCAGCCGGCGCGCGCGGCCGGTTCTTCGAGCCGCGGAACGACCAGCCGGATCGGGTCGTCGCCTGGGGCGATGACCAGCATCGTCAGTCGCTCCAGGGGCAGTGCTTCGTAGCCGGTCAGATAGCGGAGGTCGGGTCCCACCCCGACGAGGAGCGCATCGAAGCCCGCGTCCGTCGTTGCTCGGGCCGCGCGTTCGAGGCGCTCGCGATAGCGGGCCGGCGGGATCGTCGGTCGCGTGGCGAGGGTCATCGGCGGGACTCCGTGCGCTTGGGTGTCGCCTCGAGCCACGTGGCGAGCGTCTTCGGGCCGTCCTCGAACAGCTTCCGGTATGGATGGACCTTGTCCGCACCAGCCGCCAATGCGCGGCGGCGCAGCTCCGCGTCGTCGTGCTGGCCGACGGCGAGGACCCTGCGGCCGGCGTCGGCGGCCTTCCGGACGGCCACGATTCCATCGTAGGCCCGCGCCGTGAGGTCGACGATCACGGCATCGGCCGCCGGCAGGGCCTGGTTCAGCGCGGCGAGCGTCCGGACCGGAGCCGCGTCAGCGCCGGCGGCCTGGACCTGGGCGATGAGGCGGGTCGACCAGATCAGGTCGTCGGCGAGGACCAGGACGCGCACGTTTGAGAGCTCGGCGTCAGCCGAGCGTCCTCGCGAGGTGGCGGAACACGTCGCGTGCGGAGACGAGACCCGTCGGACGGCCGCCTTCGACGATCGGGATGTGGCGGAAGCCGCCAACGGCCATCTTGTGGATCGCCACCGCCACGGTGTCGTCGTGCCGCACGACGACCGGGTCGCGGGTCATGAGATCGGCGATCGGTCGCGCCTTCAGCTCCCGCCCGGCGACCTTAAGGACCGCATCCCGGTCGGTGAAGATCCCGACCAGCCGGCCCCCGTCCACGACGAGGACGCAGTCGGTGCCGTTTTCGTGCATCCGCCGCACGGCTTCGTCGGCATCGGCGGTCACATCGATGATCTCCGGCTCGGCTGCCTCCAGCGCATCGAGGTGGACGCCGAGAACAGGCCCGCGGTAGGTCGTGGCCGCCTGCGGCGTGTCATGGCCGGCGAGGTCGGCGCCGCAGTTGTCGCAGATGTCCGACCCAATCAGGTTCTCGAAGCCGCATTGCGGGCAGCGCATCTATCCCTCCGCCCCATGTGATCTCGTCAGTCGACCGTCCAGGTCTCTCCGCTCGCCAGGACGTCGGCCAGGTCGCCCTCGCCCTGGGCCGCGATGGCTGCCGCGATCTGGCCATCGACGAGCTGGTCGTGGGTCGGGCGCGGAACCGCCCGAAGAACGCCGACCGGGACCGGGTACTCCGGCCAGAACATTCGCGACAGCATGAGCGCGAGATAGGGCTCCTCGGCCTGCTCGTCGTGGACGAGCAGATCGGCCTCCGTCACGCCGTTCTCGCCGAGCGTCACGACCTCCGGATGGAGGCCGTTCAGGCGGATGCCCTTGTCGCGGTCCTTGCCGAAGATCATCGGCTCGCCGTGCTCGAGGACGAGCATCCGGTCCTCGCGGACCTCGCGATCGGTGAAGTCGCGCCACGCGCCGTCGTTGAAGATGTTGCAGTTCTGGAGGACCTCGACGAACGTCGAGCCCTTGTGGCGGCCCGCCCGTTCGAGGGTCTTCTGGAGGTGCTCGGTGTGGGTGTCGACCGAGCGGGCGACGAACGACGCCTCGGCCGCCAGCGCCACGGTCAAGGGCTGGATCGGCGTGTCGACAGTGCCCGCCGGGGTCGATTTCGTCCGCTTGCCGAACTCCGACGTCGGGCTCGCCTGGCCCTTCGTCAAACCGTAGATCCGGTTGTTGAACATCACCATCGTGATGTCGACGTTGCGGCGCATCGAGTGGAGCACGTGGTTGCCGCCGATCGACAGAGCGTCGCCGTCGCCGGTGATCACCCAGACCATCAGCTCCGGGCGGGCGGCCTTGAGACCGGTCGCGAGCGTCGGCGCCCGGCCGTGGATCGTGTGGAAACCGTACGTGTTCATGTAGTACGGCAGCCGCCCGGAACAGCCGATCCCGGAGATGAAGACGATGTTCTCCTTCGGCACGCCGAACTCGGGCATCTGCTTCTGGGTCTGGGCGAGGATCGAGTAGTCGCCGCAGCCGGGGCACCAGCGGACTTCCTGGTCCGACACGAAGTCCTTGCGGGTGAGCTGGATGACGGCCGCGTTCTCCGCGGAGAGCGGCGGCGGGGTTGGTGTCTGTTCCGTCATTCCGTAATTCCCAGCATGTTTTCGGCCTGCGCGGTGATCTCCGCGATCGTGAACGGCTTGCCACGGACCCGGTTGTAGCCCTCGACGTCGATGAGGAACTGGCCCCGGATGAGGAGCAGCAACTGGCCGAGGTTGACCTCCGGCAGGAGCACCTTGCGGTAGCTCCGGAGGACCTTCTCGGTGTTCGCCGGGAACGGGTTCAGGTGGCGCATGTGGGCGTGGGCGACGCTCCGGCCCTGGCTGTGGAGACGCTCGACGGCGCTCCGGATCGCGCCATAGGTCGAGCCCCAGCCCAGGATGAGCAGGTCGCCGCGGTCAGGCCCGAAGACGTCGAGCGGCGGGATGTCGTCGGCGATCCGGGCGACCTTCGCCTGGCGGAGGAGCTGCATCCGGTGGTGGTTGTCCGGGTCGTAGCTCACGTTGCCGGTGATGTCGGCCTTCTCGAGACCGCCGATCCGGTGCTCCAGGCCGGGCGTGCCCGGAATCGCCCACTTGCGGGCAAGCGTGACCGGATCGCGGTCGTACGGATGGAACGTCTCCTGCTCCGTCCAGTTCTCGACGGAGATGTCCGGCAGGTCCGCGATCGACGGGATCTGCCACGGCTCCGCGCCCGTCGCGAGGAACGCATCCGACAGGTAGACGACCGGGGTGACGTACTTCAGGGCGAGGCGCCACGACTCGATCGCGAGGTCGAAGCACTCGCCGGGGGTGGCCGGCGCGACGACCGGCAGCGGCGAATCGCTGTTGCGCCCGAACATGACCTGGAGCAGGTCGGCCTGCTCCGTTTTGGTCGGCATGCCGGTCGACGGTCCGGCCCGTTGGACGTCGATGACGACGAGCGGCAACTCGACCATGATCGCGAGCCCGAGCGCCTCGGACTTGAGGGCGATCCCTGGGCCGGACGATGCCGTCATCCCCATCGCGCCGCCGTAGCTCGCTCCGATCGCCGCACCGATCGCCGCGATCTCGTCCTCCGCCTGGAACGTCTTGACCCCGAAGTTCTTGTAGCCCGACAGCTGGTGGAGGATGTCCGACGCGGGCGTGATCGGGTACGAGCCGTAGAACAAGGGCCGCCCGGCTAGCTTCGACGCCGCAAGCATGCCAAGAGCGGTCGCCTCGTTGCCCGTGATGTTGCGGTAGGTGCCCGGGGCGAGCTTGGCCGGCGCGACCCGGTAGTGGGTGTGGAAGATCTCGGTCGTCTCGCCGAACGCGTAGCCGGCCTTGAGGGCGCGGGTGTTCGCCTCCGCGACCACCGGCCGCTTTCCGAACTTCTCCTCGATCCAGCGGATCGTCCCCTCCGAGTCCCGGCCGTAGAGCCAGAACATGATCCCGAGGGCGAAGAAGTTCTTCGTCAGGTCCTTCTGCTTGCTCGTCATGTCGAGCCCGTCGAGTGAGCGCTCGTTCAGCGTCGAGATCGGGATCTCGAATAAGGCGTACTGCTTCAGCGTCCCGTCCGTCAGCGGGTTCGCGGCGTAGCCGGCCTTGTTGAGGTTCTGCTGGGTGAACGCATCGCTGTTGACGATCAGCGCGCCACCCGCCGGCAGGTCGCCGACATTCGTCTTGAGCGCGGCCGGGTTCATCGCGACGAGGACGTCCGGCTGATCTCCGGGCGTGTGGATGTCGCTCGAGCTGAAGCTGATCTGGAAGCCCGAGACGCCGGGCAGGCTGCCGGCCGGCGCGCGGATTTCGGCGGGGAAGTCCGGCAGGGTGCTGATGTCGTTGCCGTAGACGGCAGCAGTTCGCGTGAACTGGGTCCCGGTGAGCTGCATCCCGTCGCCCGAATCGCCCGCGAAGCGGATCGTGACGCGGTCGAGCTCCTGGAGCTCGGGGTCGACCGGCTTCGTCTCGAGGGTCATCCGCCCTCTGCCTTGCGCATGCGCTGGTGAGGTCGCGGCGGCAGGTTCAGGAGCTCCTCCGGAAAGGCTTCGGCGAGATATTTCAGGATGTCTTGCGGCCGAACGACGCCCATCAGGTGGTCATCGTCGTCGAGGAGCGGGACATTCCGATAGCGACCGGTCTGCATCAGCTCGATCGCGTCGCGAACCGTCTCCTCGAGGTGGAGATGGCGCGGCTTGGTCGTCATCATCGACTCGACTGGCTGGCTGAGATCCACGTCGCCGCCGACGATCCGGCCGAAGATGTCGCGCTCGGTCAGGACGCCGGCGAGCGTGCCGTCGGGGTTGGCGACGAACACCGAGTCGCCCGTCCCCGTCCGCCGGATCGCGGCTACGCAGTCCGCGAGACTGGTGCCGGGCGGGACGGTAACGGGATCACGTCGGCTGAGGACCTTGAGGCGCTCATCCGCAACGGACGGCGCACGCGCAGTCACGGCGCGTTCGGTGAGTTCACTCACGAGGCAAGTGTAGTCGGTCCCCTCCCTGCTAGCCTCCGGCGGTGCAACGCCGCCACACGATCGGGATCGTCCTGGTCCTGATCTCCGCCTGCGCCTTCGGCTCCGGCGGGCTCTTCGCCCAGCCCGTTTATCAGCAGGGCGTCGGGTGGCATGTCCTGTCCGCCTGGCGCTTCGGTTTCGGTGCTCTGATGGCGTGGTTGTGGGTGCTCGCCTGGCCGGACCGACGGCGCGGCCTTCGGCTGCTCGATCGCCGGACCACGCTCGTCGCTGTAGCCCTCGGGATTCTCTACACGGCCAACTCGGGGACCTATTACGCGGGCCTCGAGGAGGTGCCTGTGTCGCTGGCGTCGCTGATCGTCTACATCTATCCGGCGATCGTCGCAGTCATCGCCCTGCGGGTGGGGCGCAGGCTCGAGGGCCGTCGGCCGTGGTTCGCGCTGGCGCTCGCGCTGATCGGCGTCGCCCTTGCCGTCGGTGGGATTCCGGAGGGCGCGCGGCCGCCTGTCGCCGCGCTCGCTCTGATCGTCGCCTCGCCGATCATCTACTCGATCTGGATCGTGCTGTCGGCTCGACTGGCTGGGGAGCGGCGGGAGAGCCTGGGGCGCGATGCGGGCGATGGCGCGGATGCGGCGGCTGCCACCGCGCTGATGATGACCGCGACGGCCGGGACGTACTGGCTCGGGGCGGTCGTGTTCGGGGCGCCGGTGATGCCCGACCAGATCCCGCCGGCCGCCTGGCCCGGGTTGATCGGCGTCGGCGTCATTGCGACGTTCATCGCGATCCAGACGTTCTACGCCGGCGCGCGGCGGATCGGTGCCGCCCAGGCGGCGCTCGTCAGCACGATCGAGCCGATCTGGACGATCGTCCTCGCCGCGCTTCTGTTCGGCCAGACGCTGGGCCCGATGCAGCTCCTCGGTGGGGCGTTCATCATCGTCGGCGTGCTGATTGCCCAAGCACCGCCCGAGACGTTCAGCTCAATCCGGCCGGGCGTTCGCCTGGCCGACGAATAGGCGCGAGAAGGAGACCAGACCGATGGCGAAGACGGAGATCCGAACCGACAAGGCGCCGAAGCCAGGCGGCAGCTATTCACAGGGCATCCGGGCCGGGAATCTGCTGTTCACGGCCGGCCAGGTAGGAGTCGACCCGGCCACGGGCGAGCTGGCCGGCGAATCGATCGAAGCCCAGACGACGCAGGTGCTCGAGAACGTGAAGGGCGTGCTCGAGGCGGCGGGCGCGACGCTGGCCGACGTCGTGAAGGTGACCGCGTTCCTCACGGACATGTCGCTGTTCGCGGGCTATGACGCGGTGTACCGGACCTACTTCCCGGAGCCGCGGCCGGCCCGATCGTCTGTTGGCGCCAAGCTGGCGGGAGCGTTCCTGGTCGAAATCGAGGCAGTCGCGGTCCTGCCGGACTGAGGTGTCGTGGCTGGCGCCTCGCGCCGAGAGCCTCGCCGATCGAACCGCGCGAACACTCCCTCGTCGACGACCGTGTGCATCGACGCGCGTAGCTCGCCTTCGGCAGTCTGGAACGCTGGGCGATCCGGAGGCCGGCACAAGTCCGGGAGGCTGGCGCGCTGTGGCCCGGGCGTCGGCTCAGGCCCGAACGGCGGCGAGCGCCGCGTGGGCGCCGGCCGACACGAGCGCCCCATCGGCGCCGATGCCGACGAACCGGAAGCCCTGTTCCAGCAGGCGGGGCACCGCTGCGGTGTCGTAAACGAGGATGCCGGGCGACTTGCCGTGCGCGCGGCACGCGTCGAGGACCCGCTCGATCGCGGTCGACGTACGGCTTGCTTTCGAACTGGCCGGGTACACCCAGGGAGTGCGAGAGGTCCGCCGGCCCGACGAACAGCACGTCGACACCATCGGTCGCCGCGATCGCGTCGACCTCATCGACCGCGCCTGCCGATTCGATCTGGACGATGCCGACGATCCGGTCGTTGATCTGTCCGACATCGGCGTGGGCGACGGTACCCTGGCCTGCCCCTCGAGTCCGGAGCGCGACACCGCGGACACCGGCCGGCGGGTAGCGCAGGAACGTCACGGCCTCGGCCACCTCCGCGGCCGACTGCATCCGCGGGATCATGACGCCGGTCGCGCCCTGGTCGAGCGCCCGCCCGATTCGTATCCGCTCACCGGACTGGACTCGGACCATCGCGGCGCTGCCGGTCGACTCGATGGCCATCAGCATCGACGGGAGGTCGGCCTCTGTCCCTGCGCCGTGCTCGAGGTCGACGAGCAGCCAGTCGTAGCCGGCTCGGCCGCACAGCTCCGCCGAAGCCGGTGACGAGAGATCGAGGAACAGCCCGAACAGCGTTTCACCGCCGAGCACGCGGCGGCGAAATTGATCGGTTGACTCGGCGGGCATTCTGGCGCCTCCCTGGGCATGAAAACGTCGGGGAGGCCAGTATCCCTCCGCGATGAGCGGCCTGCGCGGCGGCGCCGCTACTTGTCGAGGATCCGGTCGGCCTTGCGGTCGATCTTGGCCTTCTCGCTCGCCGTGAGATTGCCCTTTTTCTTCTGCTGCGACGCGCGAGCCTTGGCATTGCGCGCGTGGGCCTTATCCGGCATCGGGTACTTCTTCTCGTCCGGCAGCCCGAACTGGGACTCCTTCAGGGAGTCGCGCTTCTTCTCGGTCAATTCAGCCATGGCGGCATACCTCCTGAGTGAGACAGCCTCCGCCCAGTGGCGAAACTTGCGCGAGAAGCGAAGCCCGGACGGCGTTGCAGCTGCCTTGAACGTTCTGCCGACGGCCGGCTCCATACTCAGTGAAGCGGCCAGGCGGCCGCTACCCGAGGGGCCGGGACGGATGCAGCAGCAGGATCTCGTAGTTCGGGCAGCGAATGGCGATCGCGACGCGTTCGCGGCGCTGGCCACGAGCCACGTCGATCGCTGCTACGCCCTCGCCTACCGAATCCTGCGCGACCAGCACCGCGCCCAGGATGCCTGCCAGCAGGCACTGCTCGGCGCGTGGCGCGACCTTCCGACGCTCCGCGATCCCGAGCGTTTCGACGCCTGGCTGCACCGCCTCGTCGTCAATGCCTGTTACGCGGAGTCGCGCGGCACGCAGCGCTGGAACACCGCACTCCGAGTCCTTACCGTCGCTGACACGACTCCCGATCCGGCGAGCTCCGTCGTCGATCGCGAAGCCCTCGAGAACGCCTTCGGCCGGTTGTCACCGGAACACCGTGCCGTCGTCGTCCTCCATCACCACCTCGGGTATCCGTTGACGGAGATCGCGGACACCCTGGGCATTCCCGTCGGGACCGCGCGGTCCCGGCTTCACTACGCGGTCCGTCAGCTGCGGGCCGTGCTTGGCGCGGACGCCGTGTCCGCCGCCACGCCTGAGGAGCGACCCGCATGACCCGATCGGACGAGCCGCTCTTCGATCCTCGCATCGCCGACTGGCTCGAGGACGACCCATACACGGCGCCGGACCAGGCGCTCGACGTCGTCCTCGCTGCCTTCCCATCGATCAAGCAGCGGCGCGCCTGGCGCGTGCCGTGGAGGGTTCCAGGAATGACCACACCACTTCGACTCGGGCTCACGGCCGCGGCCGTGGGGGCCCTGGCAATCGGCTCACTGCTAGTCGTCAACCGCGGGCCGAGCGGGCCGGGAGGTCCCGGCGGACCGACGCCGTCGGCCACGCCAGCACCGACAGCTTCGCCCAGCCCGTCAGCGTCGCCGTCGGCGGCGCTCCTCGACCCGAGCACATGGACGACATATACGTCCAGCCGATACGGCTTCAGCATCGACCACCCGGACGACTGGACGGAGGTTCCGGCCGACCACGACTGGACCTTCGAGAACGACATCGAGGCATGGCTGAGCACGGGCGTCGAGTCCTTCGTCACCGCCGAGGAATCGGTCAAGACCAGCGCCTGGTCCGTGGCCGACGACTCCCGGGACGACTGTCGAATCATGGATCGGAGGCGTATTGCACCGCGCAGAACGCGGGCCCTTGCACGGGATACGGCGATGGTGCCGTTGACGTAGAGACCGGGGATCAACATCCCGGTCGCCTTGTTTACGGACCGTCCGAGGACACGCATGGCGTTCGTCCTTGACGGCGAACGATGTACGTCGTCGCCGTTTGGCGGGACGAGAGCGATCCTCGTAATGCCGTACGGCGGTGCCCGGCGTCTCCTCGAGGACGTTCCTGTCGACGATGCGTCGCTTGGCGCTCCGCGTCGGCCACCGAGCGCGCAGCCGTCCTGACAACCACCGATCAGGTCAGTCTGGGAACGCCTCCGGGCCTCGCTCCGCGAGCTCGGAGGCTTCCTTTGCGTGGTCTTCGGACGGCAGCCACGAGTACGGGTAGCGGTCGTCGTCGAGCTCCATCGCCGCCTTCGTGACCCGCAGCGGATGGAACGTGTCGACCATGACCGCCAGCTCTTCGGTCGCCTCCTTGCCGATCGACGCCTCGACCGTGCCCGGGTGCGGACCGTGCGGGATGCCCGCCGGATGGAGCGTGAACGAGGCGATCTCCACCCCGCGCCGGCTCATGAAGTTGCCGGCGACGTAATAGATGACCTCGTCGCTGTTGATGTTCGAATGGTTGTAGGGCGCCGGGATCGCGAGCGGGTGATAGTCGAACTTGCGCGGCACGAACGAGCAGACGACGAAGTTCCGGGCCTGGAATGTCTGGTGGACCGGCGGCGGCTGGTGGACGCGACCGGTGATCGGCTGGAAGTCCCCGATGTTGAACCGGAACGGCCAGAGATAACCATCCCAGCCGACGACGTCGAACGGGTGATGGGTGTAGTGGTAGGCCGTGATCCGATCGGCCGACCGGACGTCGATGACGAAGTCGCCCGACTCCTCGCGCGGCCCGACCTCCTCGGGCGCGTGGAGGTCGCGCTGCGAGTACGGCGAGTGCTCGAGGAGCTGGCCGTAGTCGTTCCGATAGCGCTTCGGCGGCTCGATCTCGGACGGGGCCTCGAGGTAGAGCATCCGCTGCTCGGAGCCCGCGTCGGGCTCCAGCCGCCACGTCGTCCCGATCGGCAGGACGAGGTAGTCGCCCGGCCCGTAGCGGAGCGGTCCGAACACCGTGTCGCAGACGCCGGTCCCCTCGTGGACGAAGAGCATCTCGTCGGCGACGCCGTTGCGATAGAAGCGACCTTCGGGCATCGGCTCGGCCGGCCGGACGACGCCGAAGATCACGTCGTTGTTGAAGTACAGCGGGATCCGGCCGGTTATCGCGTCGCCCTTCGGCTCGACGCCGCCGGTCTTCGTCAGCCGATGGCGGTGGAGGTCGTCGTCGGCCGCTTCGAGCTCCACTCGACGGACGGGCTCGATCTTGTGGGTCCGGGTCGGCGGGACGAGGTGGTAGAGGATCGACGACCGGCCGGTGAAGCCCTCGACGCCGAACAGCTCCTCGGCGTAGAGGCTGCCGTCCGGCGCGCGGTGCTGGGTGTGGCGCTGCTGCGGGATGCTGCCGTGCGCGACGTAGTACATGGAGGGACTGGCCTCCTCGCCTCGAGGAGGCCAGTCTAGTGGCTGTGCGCGGACCCTGATCAGGGTTCGATCTGGATCGAGTCCACGATCGCCTGGAGCTCGGCCAGGTCTGAGGCTGTGGTTCCCGCGAAGTCCGCGGTTTGCACGACGACGCGGATGCCTTCGACATCGAGGATCCAGAGATGCCATTTGTGGCTTGGTCCCATAGCGGGCATCGAGGGCACCCAGGGGTAGTAGCCGAAGGTGCAGGTCGGGATATCCGCCGGATACGAGGAACGGGATGTCGACGGGCTGGAGGTCCACGTATTTCCCGCTGTATCCACCGAGCGAGACGCTCGTGGGAGTCGTAGCGTCGAGGAGGGGATGGTCGGCAAGCGCGTTGGCGAAGTCGTCGACGCTCGGTCCGACCGGGATGTCCGGCAGTTCCTGGGTCGTCGACCTTGATGCAGGGGTCGCTGTACAGCCAGCCGCCACGGTGGAAGAGGAGACCCATCCCAGCGGGCGCCACGATAGCCCGTGGCCGGTTTGTTGATCGCGGCTCCCGAATCGTTCGAAGCCCACCCGTCGGGAACGGTGAACGTGAAGCGAATCGTGTCGTCCCGAGCGGTATCGGTGCATCCCGGCTGGGGCGGGTCGTGGCAGACGCCATTCCCGTAGGGGGGTGCGAACGGCTTCGCCATGTGTTGACCCGCCTCTAGTGGACCTTCCCCGATCGGGCCTGGCGACGGGCTCGCGCTCGGCCGAGGGGACGGGAGTCGGCGATGTGGTCGGAGTCGAGTCGCGTCGGGCCTGGCCCGCCGATGCCTGATTGACCCGGCCTACCGAGCAGTAACAGAGCGCCGCCGACCACGAGCACGCCGATAACGGCGGCCGTGGCGACGCGGGCAGGAGTAGTCATCTTGGGCAACCTCCACGGAATCCGAAGATCCCGTTCTTGTGGTGTCGTCTGGATCCGGAGGATGGCGGCCTCCACGGCGCGGTCGGGCGCCTCGGTCGGTCCAGCCTCGAGCCACGACCGAGCGGCGCGTTCGAGCGAGCGGTCGTCGGTCATGCGAGTCGTCCTCCGTGGACAGCAGATTCCCGCTCGGCCGTCATGGCGTCGCGGAGCTCGCGTGTGGCGTAGTGCAGGCGCGATCGGGCCGTGCCCGCGGGGATCTCCAACATGTCGGCGATCTCCACGAGCGGCAGCCCGAGGTAGTGGTGCAGGACGAAGACCGCCCGCTGATCGATCGGGAGCCGGCGGAACGCCCGCTCGAGTTCGTCGCGGTCGGCGACGGCGTCTGTCAGCGTCCGGGGTCGATGGCCCATTCATGGGCATGATCCGGACGTTCGCCGTCCATTGGCGGGATCGCTGCGATTCGTCGTAACAGGCGTGGACGAGGATGCGATGGATCCAGGCCTCGAAGCGCTCCGCGTCGCGAAGATGCGGGAGACGCCGCCAGGCGAGAACGAGGGCGTTCTGCAGCGCGTCCTCGGCGAGACCCGGGTCGCGCAGGATCCGGAAGGCGACCGCGTAGAGAACGTCGCTGACCTGGTGCACCAGGACGGTGAACGCCTCTCGGTCGCCCCGACGGGCCTGCTCGACGAGGTCTCGATCCAAACCCTCGACCTCCGGTGGGCCACAGCCTTGATGGCCGCGGACTAACCACTATGACGGGAGGCGATCGCCGGAACGTTCAGTCGAGTCGCCGTCGGGCGCCCGATTCTGGCTGTGGCGTTGCCGGTCCTGCTCCGCGCTCAGCCTCGCGTCCAGGCCATCCCGGGCATCGCGACCATCAGCTTCCACGCCTCCGGGCACCACTCACCGTTCACCGGGCAGGTACCGACGTCAACCGCTTCCATCCGCAGCTCGTCCCCGTCGACCCGGAAGTCGAAGGGCGTGCCGTTGATCTCGAACGTGTCGGCATCGACGATCTCCCACCGGCCGTCGTCGACCTGCTCCCCCTCCGAGTCGCGCGACCCAAAGAGACCGCTCGCCGTGAAGAAATGGGAGTGCGGCACGTCGACCGTCGAGACGCATGGATTCTCGGGGTCGGCGATCTGCTCAACCGTGCTGACCCCAGGGATCGTGCCGCTCTCCGCGGCATTTAAGAGGGCCTGCTCCGGCATACCCGCCGAGTTCATGATGTCGACGATTCGTTGGCAGTTGTGGAATCCGAGCCATGTTCCCACCAGCGCCGGCGGCGCGGTTGGCGACGGGCGAACGGTTGAGCTGGGCGAAATCGAGGCGACCGCCGTTGGTGTCGGCTCGTTCCGTGTTGCGCTAGGAGGAGCGGACGAGCAGGCCGCGACGAGGACGGCGGTCAATGCGATCACGGCGCATCGCACGTACATCAGATTCCTCCAATTGCTTTTGGCCAGTTGAGTCGTGTCGCTACACCCCAACCCGGTCGCTGCGGCGTTCGAGGAAGACCACGTTGCGCCAATTGCCAGCGATGTCGCGCCCGATTCGCTCCTGGACGCCGATCCGGCGGAATCCGGCCCGTTCATGAAGGGCGAGGCTGGCGGAATTCTCGGCCAGCACACCGGCCAGGAGGGTCCAGACGCCGGCCGCCTCCGAGGCGGGCACGAGCGCCTCGAGGAGCGCGCGTCCGACGCCCCGACCGCGCGCCCACTCGTCGACGTACACGCTCTCCCACGCAACGCCGGCGTAGACCTCCCGCGTGGAGTAGCGACCCAGGGCCGTCCAACCGACGACACGATCGCCGATCCGGGCGACCAGCCGGCAGTCGCGCCGGTGACTCGCGTGCCAGCGGCCCCAGTCGGGCGCCGACGTTTCCAGGGTCGCGTTACCGGTGGCGATCCCCTGGATATAGATCTCGAGGACCGCGGGGCCGTCCTCGAGGGTCATCGGTTCGATCCGGATGGGCGCGGCCGTGTCGCCCATCTAGCCGCTTCGCCCCCGGGCGTCGACCGGCCAGATTCCTTCGATCTTCCCAGCCCGGACGGCGACGAACGTGTCGAAGAGATCCACGACCGGGCAGACGTGGTTCGGGACGATCGCGACGACTTCCCCGAGCCGGGGCCGATCGACACCTGCGGGCGCACTGACGACGCCGTGATAGTCGTTGACGCGCTCGATCACGAGGTCTGGGAAGCCGACGATCGCGCCGTAGCCCGTCAGCCACTCCGCCCGATCCTTTGTTAGCGCCTTGGCGCCGGCATCGAGCACGATCCTATCGGCGTGGACCGAGACGACAGTCGCTGCGACGACGAGCGCGCAGCCATCGGCGGGGATCGCGCCCATCAACCATTGCTGGCGATCGCCGTAGACGTATGTGCCGGCTCGCATTTCGTTGACGCCGCCGGCGGCCGCCGTGAGCATCGTCGGCGTGGAGCCGGCGCTGACCGTCTCGATCGTGAAGCCGTCGCGCCGCAGGGCGGCCGCGGCCTCGCCGAGGGTCCGGACCTCGTCCGCGCCCGCGCTCTCGGCCCGACCGGGACCGTAGCCGTGCCCGCCGTGGCTGAACACGCCCGCAACGACGAGGCCCGCGTCGCGGGTGGCTCGGGCGACCTCGACGACGGCCTCTGGCGACGCCAGCCCGGTCCGATGAAGGCCCGGGTCGACCTCGATGAGGACGACCTGCGGCGACTTCGCCACGTCGATCGCCGCCGCGAGATGACGGGCGCCTGCCACCGAATCGACGCCAATCCGAAGCATCGGCGCCGCATTGTGGAGCGCCCGAATCCGCACACCCTTCGGACCTTCCGCCCAAACCGGATACGCGAGGAATATGTCCGGAATCCCGGCCGCCACGAACATTTCGGCTTCACCGATGGTCCCGACCGTGATTCCGGAAGCGCCCCGATCCAGCTGCAGGCGCGCAATCCCGACGCTCTTGTGCGTCTTGGCGTGGGGGCGGAGCGCGATCCCGCGCCGGTCCATCTCGTCCTGGAGACGCGCGATGTTCCGCTCCACCCGATCGAGATCGACGACGACCTGGGGCGTGTCGAGGCCAGCCGGCAACGTCCGAAAGGCCAGTTCGGCGGCCTCGCGCGCGGGTGCCTCGCTCATGGGGGCCGCTCGACGATCGGGCTCCGCAGCGCGCCAAGCCTGTCGACCCGCAACGTGACCTCGTCGCCCGGCTGAAGGTAGCGGCCCAGCGTGTCCTCGCGCACCTCGAGCAGGCAGCCGGTTCCGACCGTACCCGATCCGATCAGGTCGCCGGGTCGGAGGCGAACGTCAGCGGACGCGCGCGCGAGCATCTCGCCGAAGCTGAACTGGGCGTCGGACCAGCGGCCGCGCGATGTCTCCGTGCCGTTCACCTCCGCCGTCATCGCCAGGTCGGGACCGGTCGCGCCGGCCTTCCGCGCGTCCTTCAGTTCGTCCGGGGTCACGAGCCATGGCCCGAATGACGATGCGAAGTCCTTGCCCTTCGCAGGTCCCAGGCGAACGGTCGTTTCCTCGCGCTGGAGGTCACGGGCCGACCAGTCATTGAAGATCGTATATCCGCCGATCGCCTCTTCCGCCCGTCGCAACGGGAGATCCCGGGCCGGGGTATCCACGAGCGCCGCGACCTCGAGCTCGTAGTCGAGCTCGCTGGACCCCGCCGGCGACCAGATCGGTTGGTCCGGTCCCCGAATCTCCGACACGTTGCTGAAGTAGAAGATCGGGAGGCGGTACCAGGTCTCGGGCACCTCGCCCCCGCGGCGCTCCCACATCGTCTTCACGTGGCCCTCGAACGCGTAGAAGTCGCGGAGGGACGGCGGCTGGAGAATGGGCGGGCCAAATCGGAGTCCGGACGCGTCCAGGACGGCGTCGTCGTCCCTGTCCTCGCCCGATTCGGCTCGCGGAGCAAACGAGCCGACGAGCTCCGCGAGCGCCTCGACGCGGAGGCCGGCCGCAAGGTGCGCGTCGAGTGTCGTGATCGGTGTTCGGTGGAGGACGGAGTTGTGGGCGAGCCCGGCATCGGCCAGCACTGCCCGCCGACGGGCGACCTCCAGGTCGAGCCACTGCGCGGGGCGCTCGCCTGAGTCGAGCGCCGCGGCCAGCCGCCACGGCGCCCCGGCCGGCGCATGGAGCTCGCGAACGTGGGCGATCTTCATCGAGCGGGAGTGTATCCGTGACCGCGGGCGGCGAGAGCGCCCCGCGGCGGGTCTGTGGTGAAGTTCGCGGTCGCACCACCGGCCGAAGGTCACGCTCGAATACCGCAATTGGGGGATGCACTCGCCTGTTCGTGCACCGCACGCTGTCCCTCACATGCCGCCCTCAACTGACGCCGACCGCACCATCTCCGGCGACGGCGATCTCGGCGAGCCCCAGGCCGACGCGAGAGCGCGCCAGCTTGCCATGCTCATCCGTGCCGTCGCCATCGCCGGTGCGATGGTCGGCGGTCTCGAAGCGCTCTTCGGCTTGGCCTACGGCGAGACGCGCGCGGTGGTCCTCGGGCTGGGCGCCGTCACCTACGCCGTCTGGCTGGCCAGAGTTTCGGCGCGGTTCGACGACTTGCGCCAAGCCGAGACGATCGGACGAATCGCCGCCGTCACGCTCGTCCTGATTGCGATGGCGGCCATCCTCGAGCCCTCCATCGCATTCGCCATGGCGATCGCCTCGCTCCTCCCGATCGTCCTCGTTCTCCCGTTCCTGGGCAGCCGGGCCATCGGCCGAGTCCTCGTCGTTGGCGGAATCGTCGGACTCGGTTCGGTCGTCGCCGGCGAGCTCCTGCCGCGTGGGGATCGGCTGCCGGCAGCCCTCACTGGCGCCGTCGCGTCCCTGACGCTCATCCTCGTGTACGGCTTCCTGCTGATCTTCCTGTGGGAGGTCAGCCGGCGAATGAAGACGACTGCCGACGATCTCCGCAGCGTTGTCGCGATGTCGAACGACGTGTCACGGACCATGGACCCGCAGCTCGTTGGCGACCGGATCGCTCGTCATATCGCGCTGGCCGTCGGGACCACGGACTGCGCCCTCAGCTATTGGGATCATCCCGGCGATCGCGTCGTCACACTCGGCTACTTCCCGCCCGAGCGACGCGGCACGCTCCAGCCGTCGTACTCGCTCGCCGACTACCCGGAGACGAGGCGCGTCCTCGAGCTCGCCCGCCCGGTGATCATCGACACGGTCGATCCGAACGCGGACCCGAAGGAGGTCGCCTACCTCAAGTCGATCGACCAGCGGAGCATGGCGATCGTCCCCCTCATCGCGGCCGGCACGGCGATCGGGACCCTCGAGCTGACGTCCGCGCGGAGCGGCGCGTTCGACGCGCGGCACGTCGAAATCGCGACGATGCTCGCGGGCGAGGCAGCGATGGCCCTCGAAAATGCCCGCCTCTACGACGAGATCCGCCACCAGGCCCTGCACGACGGCCTGACCGGACTCGCGAACCGGGTTCTCTTCCGCGACCGGGTCATCCAGGCGCTCGAGCGGAGCCGTGGGCGAGACGGCCGCCCGTTCGGGATCCTGTTCATCGACCTCGACGACTTCAAGGTCTTGAACGACACGCTCGGGCACGCCCGAGGCGACGACGTCCTCGTCGCGGCTGCGATGCGGGTCGCCGCGTCGCTCCGCCCGGCCGACACTGCCGCACGCCTCGGGGGCGACGAGTTCGCGGTCCTCCTCGACGACGTCGGCGACGAGGAGCGGGCGCTGGCGATCGCCATCCGGCTGGCCGATGCGCTGCGCGAGCCACTCGACCTCGGTGATGCCTCGCCGGTGATAGCCGCGAGCATCGGGGTCGCCCTCAGTGGCACCGACGGTGAGACCGCCGACGACCTGCTGCGCAACGCCGACGTCGCGATGTACGCGGCGAAATCGTCGTCGCGCGGCCGGGCCGAGCTCTTCCGTTCCGCGCTTCGGGCCGAGGCCGCCGCGCGCAGTGACCTTGCCGCGCTCCTCCGCGGCGTCGACCAGCGCGGCGAGCTACGTCTCGATTACCAGCCGATCGTCGAGCTGGCGACGGGGTCCGTCGTCGGCCTCGAGGCGCTCGTCCGGTGGCAGCTCCCGGATCGGCCGTTGCTCATGCCGATGCAGTTCATCGATCTTGCAGAGGAGACCGGCGACATCGTGCCGATGGGTCGCTGGATCCTCCGAGAGGCGTGCCGCCAGACGCGCGAATGGCAGGTCCGGCTCGAGCTGCCCGATCTCGAAGTCAGCGTGAACCTGTCCGCCCGACAATTCCAGGAGCACGACCTCGTCGAATCGGTCCGCTCGATCCTCGCGGAGACGGGCCTGCCGGCCTCGACGCTCACGCTCGAGATCACCGAGAGCGGGCTCATGCAGCGGACGGCCGGCACGATCGGGCGGCTCGCGGAGTTGCGCTCCCTCGGCATCGATCTCGCGATCGACGACTTCGGGACCGGCTACTCCTCGCTGAGCTACCTCGAGCGCTTCCCCGTCGACATCCTGAAGATCGATCGCTCGTTCATTGCCGGCATCACCGCCGCCGGTGAACGTCCCGCGATCGCGCGAGCGATCGTCGATCTCGGGCGGACGCTCGGGCTCAAGGTCGTCGCGGAGGGGATCGAGCAACCGGACCAGGCCGAATGGTTGATCAGCCTCGGCTGCCCGCTGGGCCAGGGCTACTTGTTCTCACGACCGATGGGCGTCGACGCCACAGAGGCGTTCCTGGCGGCCGACGCGACGCGCCGAGTCCAGGCGCCGGCCACCTCGGAAGCGGCCCGGACCGCCCGGCGACGGGCGGCAACGAAGCTAAGGCTCGTCTCCGGCGAGTGACCCGGCTGTTCTAAAACGGCTTGAACATCATCAGCCACAACAGAATCAGCAGCCCGCCGATCCCGACAAGCCCGATGACGTCCGGGCGCCGCGAATCGACCAGGGCGGCGAGCTCTTCCGCCGAAACAGGCGTTGGATCCGGGGCGTCCTTCGGGGTCTCGTAACCTCGCAGCCCGACCGCCTCGCGGACGCGGCCGTAATAGCGCGACGCAAGGATGTACATCAGCACCGTGATCGTCACCAGGACCACGATCGCCGCCCAGATCCAGCCCCGGCCGAAGTGGCCGCCCATGATGCCCGCGACGATCCCGGCGATGAGCAGCGCCAGAAGCGCGCCGTAGACGAGCCCCAGGCTCCTGCTCGAGAGCTCCAGCAGCGCCCGGATCCTTGCCGGGTCACGTTCGCGGCGGATCTGGTCGGACGTCCACATCGAGGCGCCGTGGCCCATGACGAACAGGAACGCGGCCGCCACGTGGACGAACACAACCCACGGATACCACTCCATCGCACCCTCTCCTTGCGATCAGCGGCGGCCGGATCGTGCCGCCAGGTCCGAGGCGAGGATACCGCGCCGTGGTGGCCGCGAGCGCCCTCCTAGAGGTTCCCGCGCTTCTCCTGCTCCCGCTCGATCGCCTCGAACAGCGCCTTGAAGTTGCCGACTCCGAAGCCGCGCGAGCCGTGCCGCTCGATGATCTCGAAGAAGAACGTAGGGCGATCCTGGACGGGTCGGGTGAAAATCTGGAGGAGGTAGCCCTCCTCGTCGCGATCGGCCTCGATGCCCAGCTCCTCGAGCGTGTCGATCGGGACCCCGACGTCACCCACCCGGTCGGCCAGCGTCGCGTAATACTCGTGCGGCAGGCCGAGGAACTCGACCCCGTTCTCGCGAAGCTGGCGAACCGTCGCGACGATGTCCTCCGTCCGCAGGGCGATGTGCTGGGTGCCCGGGTCGAGGTACCAGTCGAGGAACTCCTGAATCTGGCTCTTCCTCTTGCCGGTCGCCGGCTCGTTGATCGGGAACTTGATCCGGCCGTTGCCGTTCGTCATCACCTTCGACATCAGCGCGCTGTAGTCGGTGTGGATGACCTTGTCGTCGTAATGGATGAGCTGGCTGAAGCCGAACACGTCGCGGTAATAGGCGACGAACTCGTCCATCTGACCCAGGCCGACGTTGCCGACGCAGTGGTCCACCTCGAGCAGGCTCAGGCCCTCGGCGGCCCGAGCCGGCTTCTTGACCTTCCGGTAGCCCGGCGCGAACACGCCGTGGTAGTCGCTCCGATCCACGAACGAGTGGATGACCTCGCCGTAGGTGTGGACCGCGCTACGCCGGAGCATGCCGTCCTCATCGGATCCGGCTTCCGCGTATTCGAGGTACGAATGGGCCCCTCGGGAGGTGGTCTCCTGCCAGGCGCTTCGGACGTCGTCGACCGCGAAGGCGATGTCGTGCACGCCGTCGCCATGGCGGCGGACATGGTCGGCGATCTCGCCATCCGGCGTGAGCGGGGCCGTGAAGACGAACGTGATGTCGTTGCGCCGCATCACGTAGCTGGCACGATCCCGGATTCCGGTCTCCAGGCCGGCGAACGCAACCGGGGTGAAGCCCCACAGGGCGCGGTAGTACGCCGAAGCCTGGCGGGCGTTTCCGACCCAGAACTCCACGTAGTCGATGCCCTTGAGCGGCAGGAAGTCCTGCGCCTCGGCGTAGGCGTCCTTGTTTACCCGGGCGCCGGCCTGGTTGGCCGCGCCGCGGGCGACGGTGTCCGTCATGAGTTTCGACCTCCGTTCGAGGCGGTTTCACGCGCGGCGGACCGGCGTGGACGTGTGGAGTCCCATGCTACGCCTCGCGTGCGACACTGACCGCCATGGACAATGCGCTCGAACTCCGTCTCGAGGCGAGCCGTGCAGCCCTGACCGGGCTGCGGCAGGCCGTCGAGCGTCGCGAGCCGTGGCCGCTGAGCCAGGTCTACGGCGCGGAGCCGGAGTCGAATTGGGGCCCGAAGGAAGTCCTCGCTCACGTCGCCGAGATGGTGCCGTACTGGCTGGACCAGATCGAGGTCGTTCGGACGGCCCCGATGGACGGGGTGCCGTTCGGCCGGGTGGCGACGGATCCCGATCGCATCGACCGGATCGGGCGTGACCGGACGCTGGCCGCGGGCGAGCTGTTCGATCGGATCGACGGGGCCGTGACCGACGCGGCGAGCCTCCAGAGGCGCCTCGACGCCGACGCGAAAGGTCGACGAGGCACTCACCCGCGCCTCGGGGAAATGACGATCGAAGGCATGGTCGAGCGGTTCATCGTCGGCCACCTCGAGGAGCATGTCCGTCAGCTCGAGGAGATCCTCACGCGAGGACCCGACGTCGCCGGCGCGACCGGTTGATCGCGGCGGTTTGCCCCACGACGCGCTGCTCACGCCGACCGTTGCGGGCCGACAACTCGTACGACTGACCCCGGAGTACCAGTACGGATGGGCCATTCCAGCGTGGTGTCCCCGAGAGGTACTGTCCCCCACCTGAGAGGCATCGCTCTCAGTAGGGGGTCGGTCGAGAGGGACAACATGAAGATTCTGAAGTCGCACGCCTTCCGCGCGGCGCTCGCGCTTTCTGCGCTGGCAAGCTCGGCACTGGTTCTCGAAGCCGGCAAGCGCTGGCTCTAAGAACACCGCAATGATCCGGCGGCATTGTCCGCCAAATGATCGTCGAGCCGTCCGAGGCCCATCGGACGGCTCTTCGATTCCGCGGCCTATCGGCTAGCATCCGGCGAATGGAGATACCGGACTTCGGATCGAGCCTGCTCGACGTCGCCATCCGAACGGCGATCATCTACGTCGTCCTCATCGGCGGCCTTCGCCTCGCCGGTAAGCGGGAGATCGGGCAGCTCTCGATCTTCGATCTCATCGTCCTCCTGGTCGTCGCCGACGCAGTCCAGAACTCGATGGTCGGCGAGAACACGACGCTCGCAGGCGGGATCGTCGCCGTCGTGACCCTCCTCACGATGGACAAGCTGCTCGACCTCTTGACCACCCGCGTCCCGAGGATTGGGAAGGTGCTCGAGGGCGAGCCCCAGGAGTTGATTCGCGATGGCGTCGTCCACGCGAAAGCGCTCGAGAAGGAGGGGATCGACGACGAGGACCTAGCGGCCGCGCTTCGCGCTCACGGGGTCATCGAGGCATCGGAGGTCCGCCTTGCAGTCCTCGAGACCGACGGCACGATCAGCGTCGTCCCGCGGCGCCCCGACGACGGGACACCGTCCACGCCCGCTCAGCCGTCGCGAACGAAGGTCCTTTAGCCGCTGCTCTCCGGCTCGGTCTCGTCGAGCACGTGCTTCTTGAGGAAGGCGAGGATTCGGCCGAACGCGTCGCGCCGATTCTCGCGCTTCTCCCAGCCGTGGCCTTCCTCGTCGTACCAGTGGACCTCGTGATGCTTGCCTTCGATCTCGAGGGCCTCGACCATCCGCTCCGTCATGAGCGGGACGACTCGTTTGTCCTTGCGGCCATGGAGAATCAACAACGGGGCCTCGATGTGCTCCGCACGATAGACCGGTGAGCCGCGTCGATAGACCTCTGCCCGTCCCGGGTCGTCCGGCGAACCCATCTGGCGGCGGATGTCCAGGCGGCCAGGGCGGTCGCCGTGTCGGAAGCTCTCGGCGATCTCGGAATCGCCATACAGGTCAACCCCCGCCCGCCACAGGCCGGGCTCTTCGACCAAGGCCGACAACACGAGATAGCCGCCGTACGAACCACCATAGATCGCCAGGCGCCCGTCCGACCAGGGCTGCTCCGCCGCCCAGTGAGCCGCATCGATCATGTCGTGGGCGTCGGCGTGACCCCATTCGTCATGGTTCGCGAGCCGGAACGCCCGGCCGTAGCCGGTGGAGCCGCGGTAGTCGACGTCGAGGACGGCGAAGCCCTCTCGGACGAGCAGAAGCTTGAACGGTGCGAAGCCGCGATACGCCTGCCAGGTCGGGCCGCCATGCGGGGACAGGACGACCGGCACCTTCCTCGAGCCGCGGCGGCCGGTCGCCCCGGCCGGCCGCCAGAGTGTGCCCTCGACCGCGAGCCCATCGCGAGCGTTGAACTTGACTCGCTCGGCGGGGCTGCGATCGGCGGTAACGGACGCGGCGACCACCGCCGGTATCGAGTTCGTCACCTGGCGGGGTCGCGCGGCCGCCGAAGCAACACCCGGCACCGGCAGCAGCCACAGGTCCTGCGGAGCAGTCTCGCTCTCGCCGACCGCAGCGATCCAGGCGCCGTCGGATAGCCAGCCGACAGCACGCCACACGCCCGGCCAGGGGTTGACGACCCGACCCGCGGACGCGGCGACGACGGCCGGCGGGTTCTTCGGCGGACGGCCACGCCCGCGCTTGGCCGGCGCCCCGCCGCCCGACGACGCTACGACCAGATCGATGAGGCCGTCGTGCACGTCGATGTGGACGAAGCGGCCGCCGTCGGGCGACGGCAGCGCGGCGTAGCCTGGGCCACCGGATGGCTCGCCATGCTCGCGGTCGCCAGTCGTGAGGACTCGGCGCTCCCGGCCATCGGCGGATAGCCGGACGGTCTGGAACCAGCCGCTCGTGTCGGAGCCGTACAGCCAACCGCCGTCCGGCATCGGCCGGGCGCCGCTCGCCCACTCCTCGCCGCCGCCGGCGATGCGCAGTTCGTCGGCCGTTTCAACGTCGACGAGATGGATCTCACCGACCGAGTGGTCGGGCCCCCGCTGGGCGCCGATGGCGATCGTTCGGCCATCGGCGGACCAGCTAAGGTCCTCGACGTCTATACCGGTCGCCGACAGCTGGCGCGGCTCCGGCGGACGGGGATCGCGGGCCGGCCTGCCTCGCCGCGGTACGGGCGCGTCGACCACCCAGACCTGCGACCAGCCGCGCCGGCGCGAGATGAACGCGAGCCTCCGGCCATCCGGGGACCAACGCGGAGCCGAGACCCCGGCTGGATGGCCGGTGACACCGAGGTCCCGCGAGCCATCCGCCTCGATGACCCGGATCTCGTTGTCGCGGACGTAGGCCAGCCGACGGCCGTCGGGCGACCACTGGGGGTCGGCGACATTCTTCTCGGACGCGGTCAGCTGGACGGGGTACCCGCCTCGCAACGGCAGCACGAACAGTTGCCGGGCGCCGGCCGCGTCAGACGTGTAGGCGACGAGGCGATCCCGCGGCTGGAGCCGGAATTCACGCGGCGATTCCATTGCGACGATCTGCTCGATCGACAGGCCAGTGGTGGGTCCCCGCCCAGTCCGGCGCGGCGGATCCGGAGCTGCGCGTCGGCCGGTCACGCTCGCGGCCAGCCGATTGTGGCGGCGTAGGGACCGATGCTCGCGAGATGCGTCCGGACGTGGCCGTGGAGGTCTTCGTAGGCCCAGCTGAACCCGTCCGGATCGAGCCATTCGGCGTCTGACATCTCCCGGACCGCGGCCCGAAGGCGAGCGTGTCCCGTGTCGTAGCGGCGGAGCAACTCGGCCACCGACGCCCCGCGCGCCGCTCGGACCTGCGTGTCGTTCCACGCATCGATCCCTTCATGCGGCACCTCGCGCCACGTCCCAGATCGGCGGTGCTCCTCGAGCGCCGCGGCGGCCACGTCGAACCAGGCCGCGATGTGACCGACGTGGTCGGCGACGGTCCAGCCGGGCGTGACCTCGGCGGAGGTCCAGGCATCGAGCGGCAGGTCCCGGACGATCGAATCGAACTGGGCCAGGACGCTCGCCTCGTCCGCCCAGAACCTCTCCTTGGCGGCGGCGAGATCGGAGGCGACGGGCTGCGGATCCGGACCGAAGGGATCGTTCTCGCCCTGCCTGGCCCGGAGGCGGGCGGCCCACGGCTCCAGGACCCTGAGATGGTCGATCGCGTGGCCGTGAAGGACGCTGTAGACCCAGCCCCAGGCCGCGTCGCTGTAGATCGCCGCCAGGGGCAACGGACCGCCGACGGCGATGAGGGCCGCGTGAGCCGCGTCGAGGCGTGTCCTCAGGTCCGCTGGGGAAAGATCCACAAAGAGCGACCGCCGTCGCTCGTTGAACGTGTCGAAGTCGCCGCCGTCGTATTCGTCATCAGTCGGCCATCGGCCGGTCCCGAGCGCTTCCTCGACGTAGGCGGCGGCGAGCTCGTACCAGTCGAGGATGTGCCCGACGTGGTCGAGCAGCGACCAGTCCGGGCCACCCGCGTCCGACGGCGCGGCACCGGGCAGGCGCCACGCAGCGTCGTCGAGCCCGGCCCACGAGGCCCTGAGCCGGTCCCAGAGGGCCGCTTCGTCCGCCCAGAAATCGCGCGTCGCCACCCGGAAGTCGATCGCCTGGATGTCCGCGAGCGGCGCACGGCGCAGGTCGAGGCGATGCGCCGCGGCGGTCACGGTCGCCGTCGCCGCGCTGCCCGTCATTGCCCCCTCGGCTCGCGTGGTCCCTCGCTCATCGGGCGACGATGCGCTCCCCGCTCCGATCCTCGGTCGATTCTCCGACGCTCGCCTCGAGTTGATCGCCGAGCTCAATCGTGCGCCGGAAGGCAGCCCAGACGGCCTCTGACAGGACCGTCCGCAGCCGACCCGACTCCAGCTCGTGGAGCGCGGCAGCGCTCGTGCCGCCCGGCGACGTGACCATGTTCCGCAACTCGGCGGGATGCATGCCCGACTGCTTGGCGAACAGCGTGCTCCCCTCGAGGGTCTCGATCACGAGATCGTGCGCGACGTGGCGTGGAAACCCGAGATGGACGGCCGCGTCGATTAGCGCCTCCATGACAAGGAAGACGTACGTCGGGCCCGTGCCGCTGACGGCGGTCGCCATCGCGACGAACTTCTCGTCGTCGACCTCGAGCTCCTTGCCGAGCGCTCCGAGCAGGGTCGCCGCCTGTTCGCGCTGCTCAGGCGTCGTCTCCGGTGTGGGATACCAGACGGTCATGCCCTTGCCCAGCCGGGCCGGCGTGTTCGGCATCGCCCGGATGACCTGGTCGTGACCGAGCGTCCCGGTCAGCGCCGCGGTCGTGGCACCGGCGATGACCGACAGGACGAGTTGCCCGCGGCGCAGATGCGGTCCGATCTCGCGCCCGACGCGGCCGAGCATCTGGGGCTTGATGGCGAAGAGCACGACGTCGGCGCCGTCGATCGCGGCGACGTTGTCGGAGACGACCCTGATGCCGTACTCGCGCTCGAGGTGGTCGCGGCGCTCGGAGCGCGGGTGACTGGCGACGACCTGGGCCGGATCGACGAGCGCGCCCCGGAGCAGGCCGGCGATCATCGCCTCGGCCATGACGCCTGAGCCGACGGTGGCAATGGTTCTGTTTGCCAGGGGGGCCATCGAGGGAGTATCGCACGGTGCGGTCGCGGCGCTGGCGGGGCGTCGCGGCGCTCGCCGCCATCGGACCTGCGTACCCTGGCCAGGCTTGAGCCCGCTATCGGACGCGGCCTAACAGTCCAACCGTGGATATCTGGCCAGTTGTGCCCCCGCCAGCAGGTGTCGGCGCGCGATTGACGGCTAGGCGCGGGCTTCGCCCAGCAGGAAGAACCGGCCTGTTGTCGTGACGCGCGCGCTTCGGAAGCCCGCCCTTTGGAGCGCGTCCTCCAGCTCGGCCGGCTCACGGAAGACTTTGACGATCGTGAATTCGCGCCCGTCCGCGAGGCGGCGAACCGCAAGATCGGCGTCGGGCGGATCATGGTCGGCCGCGCCCGACTGAGGGTCAGGGAGCGAGTCGATGAACGCGAGGATCGCCGTCGGGCTTGAGCCAGCGGCGGGCGAGGGCCAGGAAGGCGTCGGTTCGGTCGCGCGGGACGTGGCTCAGCCAGAAGCCGAAGAACAGTGCATCGACCTGGCGATCCGGCTCGGCCCAGGCGTTGCGAACATGGAGGTGGGCACGGAGGCGGTGGGCGACGAGCCGCTCCCGGGCGCGCTCCAGCGGGGCCTCCGCTGCGTCGTAGATCGAGAGTTCGCCCTTGGACGCGAGGAGCGGCGACCACCATCCGGTGCCCCCTGCAAGCTCGACGATCTCGCCACGGATCGGCAGGCCGTCGAGCCAGGTTCCGGCGCCGTCGAGCTCTGCGTCCCAGGCGGCGTCGTGAATGGGCCCGCGGGCGTACCGGCCGCGGCGCAGATACCAGTCGTCGTACTCGCCGGCCCGCGCCTCGTAGTAGGCGATCAACTCGGCGTCAGCGGTCCGGAGAAGATCCGCCAGGGGTCGCGCTCCTCGTCGGTGGCGTGGCCGGCGGCGCGGCCTCGCTGGGCGGGACCGCCGACTCGTCCGGGCCACCACCCGCGGCCGCGCGAGCCGTCAGCGCATCTCGCAGCCGGAATCGGAGAAACGGGTTGTCGCCCGCCCGGCCGAGACAGTCCGGGCAAAGCCGTGCCCAGCCCTCCAGATCGTCCGGGGAGCGCGTCGTCCACTTCGTTCCACACCACAGGCAATCGAACGTCGCCGGTGGAACGCCGACCGATCCTGGCACCTGGCTCACTCCAGCGGGGTCCAGCTGCCCGGCGGCGAGGTCTCGACGAAGGCATCCGGGTCGAAGATCTCGGCCAGCGTCTCGATCCCGTCGAGGACCCTCGGGCCCGGACGCGAGAAGTAGGCGGAGCCGTCGAGCGCGAAGACGTTGCCGCTGCGGACGGCCGCGATCTCCTTCCAGTCGATCGGACGGGGCGTTCGCTCCCATTCGGCGACGGTCTCGGCCAGGTGGAAGCCGCACGGCATCAGCAGGATCATCTCGGGATCGACATCGACGACCGCGAGCCAGTCGGTCTGGCGGGAGGCCTCGCCGTCGAGGCCGAGCAGGTCCCAGCCGCCGGCCCGCCGGATCTGCTCCGGAACCCAGTGGCCCACGGCGAAGGGCGGCTCCAGCCACTCGAGTCCGACGACCCGTGGGCCTTCGCGGCCGTCCTTGCGCCGCTCGTGGACGCGGGTCTCGACGATCCCGAGGCGCGTCCGAAGGCTCTCGACCAGCTCGACAGCCTCGTCCTCCGCGTCGGTCATGGCACCGACCGTCGAGATCGTGTTGAAGATGCCCTCGAGCGAGGTGGGCTCCAGCGAGACGACAGTGATGTCCGCATCTATCGCCCGGGCGACCTCGTTGACCTCCCGGTAGCTCACGGCACAGACCTGGCAGAGCTCCTGGGTCAGGATCAGGTCGGGCCGAGCCGCCTCGAGCGCCTCCTCATCGAGCGCATACAGCGACGATCCGCCGTGAACCGCATCGCTGACGAGCCGATGGATCTCCGAACTGCTCCTGGCCGTCAGATCATGGACGCTGCCGGTCATCACGGGCGTCCCCGCTATCTCCGGCGGCCAATCGCACTCGTGCGTGATTCCAACAAGCTCGTCGGCCAACCCAAGGGCAGCCACGATCTCCGTCGCGGAGGGGAGGAGGGAGACGATTCTCATCGGTGAAGCTGTCCAGGGATGGCCACCCTCAACGCGGGTGACCCGACGCCATCAGCCCGGTGGCTTTTCCGCGTCCACTGCCGCCCTGGCCGCTGCCTTGTCCGTGTACCAGGTCGCGTCGATCGCGGTGTACTGCGCCCACTCGGCCGGCACCGACTCTTCCGGAAAGATCGCGTTAACCGGGCACTCGGGTTCGCACGCGCCGCAGTCGATGCACTCGTTCGGGTCGATGAAGAGCTTCCGGTCGACGCCCTCCTCGTAGTGGATGCAATCCACCGGGCAGACCGACACGCACGAGATATCGAGCACATCGATGCACGGCTCGGCGATCACATAGGTCATTCGACTCTTCTCCTCGGCCAAGCCGGACCCGACCCCGGCGCGGACCCGAAGCGTACCACCGGCACGCTCACGGAGCCGGTGACAGCTGCACGAATTCGGACCGGAACGACCATCCCCTTCGCCCAGTGGCCGGGGATGTGGCAGCCGATCAACAGCGTCGCATCGGCTGCACCGGTGCCCACAGACCGCGGCACCGTCCACGCGACGTCGACCCGCTGGCCGGAGGCGATCACGACGCGGAGGCCTTCCACATCGGGCGGCACGCTGACCACTGGCGTCGGGCCGGGCGGATGACCGACGGTCGCGGCCTCGGCTGCCTCCCACGCATCCTGGACAGCCGCGTTTCCGATCACCACATCGTGGATCTCGAGGCCGCCGTTGACGAGGTGGAACAGGACCGTTTCGCCCGGAACCAGATCGACCGCGTCGGGCAGGAACTCCCAATCCTTGGCGATGATGTTGACCTCCCGCGGCGCCGATGAATGACCGGGCGAGATCGGCGGCGTGGCCGGCGGCGGACCCGCCTCGCACGCAGCGATCAGGAAAACGGCACCGAGCGTCGCGAAGACGGGGCGAACGACTCGCGCGAAGGTCACGCCGGGAGTCTATGGCGCTCTGCCGATCGCCGGCTCGTCCGCTACCGGTTCGGGACACGTGCCAAGCGTCAACCGGAGCGCTCCGCCGACGAGCGGGAGTATCCGCCGGTCGTGACGGCCCCCGAGTCGATGCTTGGCCCGCCGAGCGAACCACGAGAGTTCAGTCTCCGCGCCATCTCTCCGTCCCGCGCGACATGCCCGCGGGTCGCTTGACACGCGCACGCGGCGAGCCGCAATCTGCGGCCACCTCGAACTGAGGCGTGCGCGCCGCGTGCTCGGCGCGGCCACGTGACCGTCACCGCGATCCGGCCCTCCGGCCCCGACCTGACTCCGAGGTTCCGTTTGGCGCTCAACACTCAAGCCGTCGATCCTTCACGGAGCCCGGCCAGCGCGTCGACACCGACCGTCGCCGAAGCGTCGGCAGCCGTCCCTGCCGTACGGCTCGAGGGGGTGAGGAAGCAGTTCGGCGACGTCGTGGCGGTTGGCGGCGTCGACCTGGATGTCCCCGACGGGGAGTTCTTCTCGATGCTGGGACCGTCCGGTTCCGGCAAGACGACGACGCTCCGGATGATCGCGGGCTTCGAGCTGCCGACCGCCGGCCGGATCCTGCTCCACGGCAAGGACGTGAGTCGCCAGGCCCCGTTCGAGCGCGACGTCAACACGGTCTTCCAGGACTACGCCCTTTTCCCGCACATGACCGTCGCACAGAACGTCGCGTATGGGCTCGTCGTCAAGAAGGTTCCGGGCGAGGAGCGGACACGCCGCGTCGCAGATGCACTCCGGATGGTTCGCCTCGAGGGATTCGACGGGCGTAAGCCTGGCCAGCTGTCGGGCGGCCAGCGGCAGCGAGTGGCACTCGCGCGGGCCCTCGTCAACCGGCCGCGCGTCCTCCTCCTCGACGAGCCGCTCGGGGCCCTCGACCTGAAGCTCCGCGAAGAGATGCAGATCGAGCTCAAGGCGATCCAGCAGGAGGTCGGGATCACGTTCATCTACGTGACCCACGACCAGGAGGAGGCGCTCGCGATGAGCGACCGCCTGGCGGTGTTCAACAACGGGCTGATCGAGCAGGTCGGTGCGCCCGCCGAGGTCTACGAGCGCCCCGCGACCCGGTTCGTCGCCGGATTCGTCGGGACGTCGAACCTACTGACCGGCGACGTCGCCCGCCAGATCGTCGGCGAATTGGGCACGTTCACCGTGCGGCCGGAGAAGATCCATCTGTCGGAGCCGGACTTCGCTGTCGGCCCCGACGAGACCTCGGCCCTTGGGCGGATCCGGAAGGTCGTCTACCTCGGGCCGGATACACGGTTCGTTGTCACTCTCGACGCGGGGGCCGAACTCGTAGTCACCCAACAGAATTTGGCGACCTCCTCGATGGAGGCTCTCGCCCTGGAGGGCAAGGCTGTCCGCCTGATCTGGAAGCGACAGCACAATTATCCCGTCGGGAGCGACGGGGACCGATAGCGCCGCGCGGTCAATCCCGGCGCGGTTGGAGGAGGAGCATGAGCAAGCGAAGAATCGCAGGGGCGATCGGCGTGATCGCCATCGTGCTGGGCGCCTGCACGAGCGGGCCGGGCGCGTCGCCGAAACCAAGCCTCCTGACGGCGGTTGGCGAGGGCGAAGGCGAGCTGTCCGTCCTCGCATGGCCGGGTTACGTCGAGAATGGGTCGACGGACGAGGCCGTCAACTGGGTCAAGCCGTTCGAGGACGCAACCGGCTGCAAAGTCACCGTCCAGGTCTTCGGGACGTCGGACGAGGCCTTCAGCCTGTTCACGACGAATCCCGAGAAGTTCGATGTCATGTCGGCGTCGGGTGACGCCAGCCTGCGGCTGGTCCGAGCCGGCTTTGTCGAGGCGGTCAACACCGACCTGGTGAAGAACTACGCCGACATCTTCCCGGCCCTCAAGGACAAGCCGTACAACACCGTTGACGGTGTCCATTACGGGATCCCCCACGGCCGCGGGTCGAACCTGCTCATGTGGCGGACCGACGATGTCACGCCGGCTCCGACGAAATGGGCCCAGATGTTCGATCCGACTTCATCGTTCGCCGGCAAGGTCTCGGTCTACGATGCCCCGATCTACATCGCCGATGCCGCCGTCGTCCTCATGAAGACGAAGCCGGATCTCGGGATCAAGAACCCATACGCCCTGGACGACAAGCAGTTCCAGGCGGCAGTCGATCTGCTGAAGCAGCAGAAGCCGATGATCTCCCAGTACTGGGTCGACTACACGAAGCAGATGGACGCGTTCCGCAACGGCGACGCGACCGTCGGGACGACCTGGCAAGTCATCACCAACCTGCTCCAGGGCGAGGATCCGGCCGTCGAGGTCGACGTCACCAAGCCCGAGGAAGGGGCGACCGGCTGGTCGGATACATGGATGATCAACTCGAAGACCAAGCACCGGAACTGCGCCTATAAGTTCATCGACCACATCGTCTCGCCCGAGGTGAACATCCAGATCGCCGAATGGTTCGGCGAGGCTCCGGGGAACTCGAAGGCCTGCGCCCTCGCGGTCACGCCCTCGCACTGCGACACCTTCCACGCCGACGACGAGGCGTTCTGGCAGGACATCTGGTATTGGCAGACGCCAGAGGCCAAGTGCGTCGATGGCCGCACCGACGTGACGTGCAAGGACTTCGACGCCTGGGTGACAGCCTGGACCGAGATCAAGGGCTGAGCCCCGATCCAGACCATCGACGGCGGCCCGGACTCCCCGGCGGGATCCGGGCCGCCTATCGTTTCCAAGCGTGATGAGCGAACACCGTCCGCCGGCGTCCGCCCCTCGCCGCCTGGCGGCCGCTCTCCATCGGCGGCCGCGGGTCCGGCTTGGATTGCTCCTGGCCGGGCCGGTCGGCTGGCTCGTCATCGCCTATCTCGGATCGCTGGCGATCCTCTTCCTCAACGCGTTCTGGACCCGCGACCCGTTCACCGGACTCGTCATCCGCGAGGCGACGATCGACAACTTCGTCGAGGTCGCGACGAACCCGCTCTATCGAACGGTGACCCTTCGCTCGGTCGGGATGGCCATTGCCGTGACGCTGACCTGCATGGTCCTCGCCTTCCCGATCGCCTATTTCATGGCCCGCGTCGCGTCGCCGCGGGTCCGCGGCCTGATGGTCGTTGCGGTCGTAATGCCGCTCTGGGCGAGTTACCTCGTCAAGGCCTATTCGTGGCGACTGATCCTGTCCGAGGACGGGGTCCTCAACTGGTTCCTCGCGCCGGTGGGGCTCCGTGGACCAGGGCTGGGCGAGGGGATGATCGGCCTCTGGATGGTCTTCACGTATCTCTGGCTTCCGTACATGATCCTGCCGATCTACGCAGGCCTGGAGCGGATCCCAAACTCCCTCCTCGAGGCATCGGCGGATCTCGGCGGGCGCGGCCTGACGACGTTCCGGCGGGTGACCCTCCCGCTGGTCGTCCCGGCCCTCGTCGCCGGCTCGATCTTCACGTTCTCGCTGACGCTCGGTGACTACATCGCGCCAGGCCTGGTGACGACGACCCAGTTCATCGGCACGCTGATCCTGTCGCGATTTGGCGTGCCAGACCTGCCAATGGCCGCGGCGCTCTCGCTCGTCCCGCTGGGGATCATGGTTGTCTACTTGCTCGTCGCGCGCCGTCTTGGCGCATTCGAGGCCCTGTAATGGGCGGTCGCCTCAGCCGGGTCGCGCTGCGCCTCGCGACGGCCGTGGTGCTCATGTTCATGTACTTCCCGCTCGCGTTGGTCGTGGCCTACGCGTTCAACGAGAGCGGGACGTCGGCCTGGCCGCCGTCGGGGCTGTCGCTTCGCTGGGTCGAGGTTGCGCTCGCCAACAGTGGGTTGCGTCAGGCGTTTATCACCTCCCTGGCGGCCGCGTTCGGAGCGACGGTCATTGCGATCGTCCTCGGGACGCTGGCGGCGATCGCCGTCGCGCGGCACGGGTTCTTCGGACGCGAGGTCATCTCCTTCGTCGTGATCTTCCCGATCGCGCTGCCGGGCATCGTCACTGGTATGGCGCTCAGCACGACGTTCGCCACGACCGGCCTGCCGCTCGGCATGTTGGCGATCATCGTCGGCCACGCGACGTTCTGCATCGTCCTCGTCTACAACAACGCAATCGCGAGGCTGCGCAGGACCTCGGCGTCGCTGGAGGAGGCATCCGCCGACCTCGGCGCGGATACCTGGCAGACGTTCAGGTACATCACGCTACCCGGGATCCGGTCGGCGATGCTGGCGGGCGCGCTCCTCGCATTCGCCCTGTCCTTCGACGAGGTGATCGTCACGATCTTCCTGGCAGGCGGGGTCCAGACCCTACCGATCTGGATCTTCCAGAGCTTCCGCCTTGCCAACCAGGTGGCCTTGGTGAACGTGGCGGGGCTGGTCGCGATCCTGCTCTCCCTCATCCCGGTTTACATCGCGACGCGCCTGACACGTGATACGGGTCCGACGGGCAGGGCCTGACGAGCGCCTACTCCAGCCAGCGCTTGCCCGAATTGATGGCAAGGGCGATTGCGGCGGTCGTGGCAATCGCGAGAGCCGTGCGGATCAGACGTGCGTACTTCGCCATAGAGCTTCCTCCGGCCGGGCTCCCGGCTGCCCGCCATTCGGCGGCTGACCCCATCAGGGAGTGCCCGGCCATCCAGACCGCCGGCGACAGTCTCTCCCGAGGCGCTTAGCTGCGACTAAACGATTGCTTCACTGGGAGACACCAGCAGCCGACGCGGACTCACATCGACGGCTTGTAGCTCGGGTCGAGGTACCTGGCCGGGTCGTCCCGGAACTCGAGCAGGCAGCCCTTGCCGCAGAACCAGTAGGTCTTGCCCTCGTGCTCGAGCTTGAGATCGGTGGTGTCCGTCTCGACCTCCATCCCGCAGACGGGATCGATCGCGATTGCCATGTAATTTGCTCCTTCCATGCTCGAGGGAGGATAGCCGCGCCGCCGCTGCGTCGCCGTCAACCGGCCCTCGGCCTCTTCCGGCGTACGATCTCGCGATGACACCGCCTGACGCGCCCGACCCGCGGGCAACGCTCCTCGCCGAACGCGACCGCCTCAGGACCGAAGTGGCGACCGGGATCGTCGCGCCCGACGCAATGACCTACGGGTCGCAGGCCGCCGCGGCGAGCCAGGTCTTCGAGCAGCAGCGCGACCTCGCCCTTCGCGACCGCAACCAGGAGCACCTGGACCAGGTGGAGGCGGCGCTGCGACGGCTCGACGAGGGGACGTTCGGAGCCTGCGTCCGATGCGGGCGCCCCGTCGCCGCCGAGCGGCTCGAGGCACTCCCGTGGGCCGCCCATTGCATCGACTGCCAGCGGATCGTGGGGCGCGGCGGATGAAGGCCCTCGAAACCGACGGGCCGGCCGCGGCCGAGGAGGCGCCGCTGGTCGGGCTCGAACGGGTCCGCGCGGCGGCAGCCAGCCTCGCCGGTGTGGCGATCCATACGCCGCTAATTCCGTTCGGGCCGCCGGAGCACCGCCGCTTCCTCAAGGCGGAGAGCCTCCAGCCGATCGGCGCCTTCAAGATCCGCGGCGCCTACGTCGCGGTCGCATCCCTCACGCCCGAGGAGCGTGCCCGCGGTGTCATCACCTACTCGTCGGGCAACCATGCCCAGGGCGTGGCGCGCGCGGCGCGCCTCCTCGGCGCACCGGCGGTCGTGGTCATGCCCTCGGACGCTCCCGAGATCAAGCGGGCACGGGTTGCGGCCGACGGCGCCGAAATCGTCGTCGTCGGCACAGCCAGCGATGAGCGGCAGGCCGTCGCGGAGCGAATCGCCGCCGCGCGGGGCCTCGCGATCATCCCGCCGTTCGACGACGACCGGGTGATCGCCGGCCAGGGCACGGTCGGACTCGAAATTGCCGAAGCACTGCCGGACGTCGCGGCGGTGCTCGTGCCGATCGGCGGGGGCGGGCTCGCGAGTGGCGTAGCCGTGGCGATCCGGGCACTGGTCCCCGACGCGCGGGTGATCGGCATCGAGCCGGAGCTGGGCGCCGACGCGCGGGAGTCGCTCGCGGCCGGGCGGATCGTCACCTGGTCCGCGGACGACGTCTCGCGGACGATCGCCGACGGCACGCGGACGCGGGCGCTTGGCAGGCGGACGTTCGCCCATCTTGCGCGTCTGCTCGACTCGATCGTCACCGTTTCAGAGGCGGAGATCGCGGCGGGCGTCCGCCTCGCCGCCGAAGAGAGCCGGCTGGTCGTCGAGCCGTCGGGCGCCCTGTCGGTCGCCGCGCTCGCGTTCCACGCCGGCGAGATCGGCGTCGACGCTCTGGGCGGCCGGCCGGTCGTTGCCGTCGTTTCGGGTGGCAATGTCGACCCTGAGCGATACCTCGAGTATCTGCGCGCGCCGGTCCCGTTGCGGGGCTGATTCTCAGCTTTGGTCGCGCTCTTCGGCGAGGCGCTCCGCTAGGCGCGACTCGCGCGTTCGGATCGCCGCCCGCTCGACGTCCGCCTGCCGTTCAGAACGCGCCGTGTCTCGCTCATCGTGACGCATCCAGCCGACGAGGATCGCGGCCATGGCCGCGATGAACAGAAAGTCGCCGGCCAGCCACATGATCCCGCCCGCTGCTTGCTGGTCAAACAGTGGCGACGGCCCCCACGCTCTCTCGAGCGTCGCGTAGTGCGGATAGAGCACCGCCGAAGCGTTGAGGATGATCACCGCGAGGAACGTGTTCTGGGGCATCTGCAGGAACACGTACAGGAGCCGCGCGGGATGGGATAGCCGCCACGGTGTCGGGTCGAGGCCCACGGCCGGCCACCAGAAAAGCAGCGCCGCGCCGAGGAACAGGGCGTGCTCCACGTAATGGACCGGCTGGTTTTCCAGGGCGAGATCGAAGAGGGGCGAGAAGTGGGCCGCCCACATGACCCCGGCGAAGATCAGCCACGCGACGACCGGGTGCGAAAGCACCCGCAGCAGCCGCGAGTGGAGGATCGGGAGCAGCCAGCGACGGCGGACCCGTGGCGACGCGACACGGAGGGCCAGAGTCACGGGCGCCCCCAGGACGATGAGCGGCGCGGCCACCAGCATGAGGAGGATGTGCTGGACCATGTGGACCGAAAATAGCGCGGTGTCGTAGCGCCCGATGCCCGACTGGAGCGCCATGGCGATCGCGGCGAGGCCACCGAGGAAGGCGACCGTCCGGATGCGCGGTACCCGGTTCGTGGGATGCGCGGCGTCGACCCGGCGGACGGCGGCGATCCAGCCCAGGGCCACGACCGCAAGGGGCAGGATGACCGCTGGATCGAACGACCAGCCGAATACGAGGTTCGCCAGGGTCGGCGGTTCGGCGGGGACGGGGCCGTGGGCCAGGGTCGGGCTGGCCGCCGCCGCGAGCCAGAGCCAGAGCGAGGCGCCGACGAGCCCACCGATCACGCGATTCGAGCGATCAATCACGCCTCGCATCGTCGCACGGACGGCGAGTTCCGGGCCGCGATCGGGGCCGCCTCTATCGACCTCGCCGCCGTCGCGGCCGCGCTGCGCTCCCGCTCGGCGCTCCGGTTAGAATGGGCCGCGGTCCTGGAACCCAGTCCGGGCCGTGGCCGCTTGGCCGAGACGAACCTCCAGCCGCAGCGTCCGCACGGATGCCAGCCGCCGTCGTTTGATTTCGAGGACAGTTCATGTCGAGCAGCCCCGGCACGAGGCCGTCATTCGGATCGATCCTTGCCGGACTCGTCGCCGTTATCGCCATCGCTGGGCTCGTCGTGCTGCTGGCCCAGTACGGGCCCGAGATCGTCAGGAGCTTCTTCCCGCCCGATCCGGTCACAACCCAGGGCCGGCATATCAACGATCTCTACACGATCGTCTTCGTGATCGCGGCCGCCATCTTCTTCCTGGTCGAGGCCCTGATCATCTGGAGCGTGATCCGCTACCGGCGCCGACCGGGCGACACCGAGCTGCCGCCCCAGACGCACGGCCACAACCTCGCCGAAATCGTCTGGACCATCGTCCCGACGATCATCGTGATCTTCCTGTTCTTCGTCTCGTGGCAGACACTGAATACCGTCGAAGCAACGGTGCCCCAACCAGACCTCAAAGTGAAAGCCGTTGCCGGACAGTTTCAGTGGAGCTTCGACTACCTGCCCGCGGACGGTGGGGCCGATAGCAAGCCGCTCTTCACCGTCACCGCGCCGGTCGGAGCGGACGGGGGCCTGGTGTTGCCCGCCGGCAAGACGACCCATCTCTATCTATCGAGCCCCGACGTGATCCACGCGTTCTACGTCCCACAGTTCCTGTTCAAGCGCGACGTCGTCCCAGGGATCGTCAACGAGTTCGACCTCACGATCGAAGCTCAGTTCGCGAATCAGACGTTCCGCGGCCAATGCGCGGAGCTGTGCGGGGTCGGCCACCGGATCATGGTCTTCGAAGTGCATGCCATGGATCCCGCGAAGTTCCAGACCTGGTATGAGGGCAAGCTCGCGGCCGCAAGCGCGACCCCGACCCCCGTCCCGAGTGGCGGCGGCGGCCCCGTCGTCGACGTCATCGCGAAGGCGGTGAAGTTCGACAAGACCGAGATCACCGCCAAGCCGGACGCGCCGTTCACGATCCACTTCGACAACCAGGACGCGGGCACCCCGCACGACGTCGACATCCTCGATGGCTCAGGGAAGAAGGTGTTCGACGGGCAGGACTTCCCCGGGCCGGGCGTGCGTGACTACGGCGTATCGCCCCTGCCCGCCGGCGAGTACAAGTTCGAGTGCTCGATCCACCCGACGCTCATGTTCGGCACGCTGAAGGTCCAGTAAGGAGCTCCGATGGCGACCACCGCGCTGACGCCCGCCGCCTCCGCCTACCGGAGCGCGCTGTACGAATGGCTCACGACCACCGATCACAAGAAGATCGGGATCCTCTACCTCGTGAACTCGTTCATCTTCTTCTTCCTGGCCGGGATTCTCGCTCTGTTCGTCCGAACCGAGCTGGCTGCGCCGGGCATCCAGTTCCTCGCGGACGAGCACGTCTACAACCAGATCTTCACGATGCACGGGTCGGTGATGATCTTCCTCTTCATCATCCCGATGCTGGTCGGCTTCGGGAACTACGTGGTGCCGCTCCAGATCGGCGCACCGGACATGGCGTTCCCGCGGATCAACGCGCTCTCCTTCTGGATGCTGCCGCTCGGCGGCATCCTGCTGTTCCTGGGGTTCGTGACGGGTGGCGCCGCAGCGGCCGGCTGGACGAGCTACGCGCCGCTCTCCGAGGACAGGCCGCTGGCCTCGGTCGGGGCCGGCCAGGACCTCTGGATCATGGGCCTGACGCTCATCGGCACGAGCTCGATCCTGGGTGGGATCAACTTCCTGGTAACGATCTTCAAGATGCGCGCGCCGGGGCTGACGATGTTCCGATTGCCGATCCTCGTCTGGACGGTTCTCGTAACGAGCATCCTCCAGGTCCTGGCGACGCCGGTCCTCACGAGCGCCCTGATCATGCTGTTCATCGACCGCAACTTCGGCGGCGGCCACTTCTTCGATCCGCAGTTCGGCGGCAACGCGATTCTGTGGCAGAACATCTTCTGGTTCTATTCGCATCCCGCGGTCTACATCATGGTCCTGCCCGCGATGGGCATGATCAGCGAGATCCTGCCGGTCTTCAGCCGCAAGCCGCTGTTCGGCTACAAGGCATTCGTCTTTGCGACGGCCGCTATCGGAGCGCTCGGCTTCTCGGTCTGGGCGCACCACATGTTCACGACCGGCCAGGTATTCCTGCCGTTCTTCAGCTTCATGACGTTCCTGATCGCCGTCCCGACGGGGGTCAAGATGTTCAACTGGGTCTTCACGCTGTGGCGCGGCCAGTTGAGCCTCTCAACGCCACTGCTGTTCGCCCTCGGGTTCCTCACGATGTTCCTCATCGGAGGAATCAACGGGGCGTTCAGCGCCGCGGTCCCGGTCGACTTCGCCCTCCAGGACACCTACTGGGTGGTCGCCCACCTCCACTACGTCCTGTTCGGCGGCTCGGTCTTCGGCGTCTTCGCCGGGTTCTACTACTGGTTCCCGAAGATGACCGGCCGGATGCTGAACGAGGGCCTTGGCAAGCTCCAGTTCGTCCTGATCTTCATCGGCTTCAACCTGACGTTCTTCCCGATGCACCAACTCGGCCTGGCCGGCATGCCCCGGCGGATCGCCGACTACGCGTCGGACGCCGGCTGGAACGATCTCAACCTCGCGGCCACGATCGGCGGATTCATGATCGCCTCCAGCATGATCCCGTTCCTGTGGAACGTCCTCGTCTCGTTGCGAGGTGGTGAGATCGCCGGGGACGACCCGTGGGAGGCGAACACACTCGAGTGGGCTACGAGTTCCCCACCGCCGCCGTACAACTTCGATCGCCTCCCCGAGATCCGCTCCGAGCGCCCGTTGTTCGACCTCCGCCACGGAAGGACCCGGGCGCTGACGGCCCCGCCCGATTCGGGTCCCTCCCCGGAACCAACCCACTGACGAGGACGACGATCGTGACCTCACCCTCGACCGTCCTGACGACCGGCGACCCCGGCCACTCCGTGGACGAGCACAACCCGGTGGCGGGGCTCGCCCACGACCATCGCGGCGGGATCAGCAACCCGATCCTCGGGATGATCCTGTTCATCTGTTCGGAGATCATGTTCTTCTCCGGCCTGTTCGCCGCCTACTTCAGCGTCCGGGCTACCGCCGTCACGTGGCCGCCGCCCACCCAGGACCCGGCCATGGCCGAAAACTTCAACCTCCACGCCGAGCCGTGGTTCGCGTTCATCTTGACGGTGATCCTCGTCATGTCGTCGTTCACGTGCCAGTTCGCGGTCTGGGCGATCCGGCGAGACGACCGGACCGGCTACATCCGCAACACCGCCGTCACCCTGGTGCTCGGGATCGTGTTCCTGCTCGGCCAGGCGTACGACTACGCGACGCTGGGCTTCGGGCTCTCCGACGGCGTCTTCGGGACGACGTTCTACACCCTGACCGGCTTCCACGGCGCCCACGTCTTCGGCGGCGTGATCATGCTATCGGTCATCCTGTACCGCGGGCTGGCAGGGCAGTTCTCGTCACGCCACCACGACGCCGTCGAGGGAACGTCGCTCTACTGGCACTTCGTGGACGTCGTCTGGATCGCCCTGTTCTCCACGCTCTACATCCTCTAGCCGGGAGCCCTGATGCATCCCATCAAGCATCCGCGGAACGCGATCTTCGTCGGACTGATCTTCGTCGTCATCGGAGCGGTGTACTGGGCGCTCCCCTACTTCGGCGGCTGGCACCTCGACTACGCCGGCGTGACGATGCTCGGCGTCCTCGGAATCGCGATGGCGATCATGTTCTACGTCCTCATCGCCGGCTCCACCGACTGAGCCAAGAGCGACGACTAACCGATGGACCAGATCTGGAACGCGATCCTGGAGTTCACCTCGCAGTTCGTCATCCCGGACTGGGGCTCCCTCATTTCGCTCCTGCCTGTCTTCATGGCGGTCGTCGTCGTGGCCTTCTTCGTCCGTGTCGCGGTCGCCTGGGCCGGCGCCGGTCCGAAGCGGATCCGGCCGGCCAAGGTCGATCCCGTTCCCCCAGCCGGCGTCCACATGCCGGGGCCGTCGTTCGCTCCGTTCTTCGCCGCGGTCGGGACCTTTCTGCTGTTCTTCGGGCTCGTGTTCGGCGGGCCATCGCTGATTCTCGGGCTCATCGCCCTCCTCCTCACGCTCCTCTACTGGGGGCGCGAGGCATTGGTCGAGTTCGACCACGTCGCCGGCACGCACCGGCAGCTGCCGGCGGTGGTCCACGGGGAGCCGCCACCCGGCGTCCACATTCCCGGGCCCTCGTTCCGTCCGCTCCTCGCCTCGCTCGCGGTGGCGATCCTCTTCGCCGGCCTGGTCTTCGGCGGCTGGCTCCTCGGCGTCGGGGTGCTGGTGACGATCCTGACGCTGCTCGGCTGGCTGAACGATGCCCGCAAGGAATACCGCCACGTCGAGGACGCCGACCGGACGGGCCACCTCGTCAACGAGCCGGCGCCCGGCTGGCCCAAGGTGATGCTCTCGGTCATGGCGATCCTGGTCGTGGCGTCGGTCGCGCTCAACCTCGGCTGGTTCCCGCCGAAATCCGCCAGCGGGGCGGGCGAGGGCGAGCCTGGCGGGTCGCCGGCGCCATCAGGACCGCCGCCGGCCCCTGGCGAGATCTCGCTCGTCGCAGAGCAGGTGAAGTTCGACAAGACCAGCATCGCCGCCCCGGCCGACAAGCCCTTCAAGATCACGTTCGACAACAAGGACGCTGGCACGCCGCACGACGTCGACATCCTCGACGGCACGGGGGCAAAGGTCTTCGATGGAGCCGACTTTCCCGGACCGGAGGTGCGCGTATACGACGTATCGGCCCTCCCGGCCGGCGCCTACAAGTTCATCTGCTCGATCCACCCGGCCTTGATGACGGGCGAGCTGACCGTCGAGGGCTAACGTGGGGGTTCCCTCGGTCCGTCCCTCGCCGCGGCGGCGGCCGATCGTCCTCGCGCTCGGCGTGGCCGTGGTTGCGACCCTGGCCGTCGTCGGTGTCGTGGCGCTCAATCGGCCGGGCGGATCGCTCATCGGCAGGCCAGCGCCGGAATTCGCCGGCGTGACCCTCGATGGCGCACGACTCAGCCTTGCGGACCTTCGCGGGCGGCCGGTCATCGTCAACTTCTGGGGTCCGACGTGCATCCCCTGTCGGGATGAGTTTCCGCTGTTCAAGTCGAAGCTGACCGACCATGCGGCCGACGGCCTCGTCGTGGTGGGCATCCTCATGGCCGACCCGCCCGATCTCGCCCGAACGTTCGTCGCCGATGAGGGCGCTACCTGGCAGACGGTCGAGGATCCCGACGGGGCGATCAAGGGCGCGTATCGCGTCGCCGCCCGTCCCCAGACCTATTTCATCGATCGCGAAGGGGTCCTTCGATCGATCCAGATCGGCGAACTCCGCGCGGCCGACTTCGAGCGGCAGTACGGCCTGATCTCGGGCGGCTCGTGACCGCGGCCGCCGACCGGAGCGTCGCGGCGATCGAGGTCGATGGGCTGACAAAGGCGTACGCCGGGCGAGCCGTCCTCCGCGACGTGTCGTTCCGGGTCGAAGAGGGCGAGACGTTCGCGCTGCTCGGCCCGAACGGCGCAGGGAAGACGACGACGATCGAGATCATCGAGGGCTACCGCCGGCCGGATAGTGGGGACGTACGCGTGCTCGGCGTCGATCCGGCCCGAGCCGGGCGGGATCACCGGGCGCGAGTCGGGCTCATGCTCCAGGGTGGAGGCGGGGTCGATCCGCGAATGACGGCCCGCGAGGTTCTCCGGCTCCACGGACGGTTCCACGCCGCGCCGCGCGACGCCGATGAGTTGCTCGCGTTGGTGGGCCTGACGGCCGCCGCCCGGACGCGCTTCCGCCGGTTGTCGGGCGGCGAGCGGCAGCGGCTCGGGCTCGTGCTCGCGCTCGTCGGCAGGCCGGCACTCGTCGCCCTCGACGAGCCGACGGCTGGCATGGACGTCGAGGCTCGGGGGGCGACCCGCGCGCTGATCGGCCGCCTCCGGGACGAGGGCGTCACGGTCCTGCTGACGAGCCACGATCTCGGCGACGTCGAGAAGGTCGCGGACCGGATCGCGATCCTCGATCGTGGCCGGCTGGTGGCGCTCGGCTCGCCTTCCGGAGCTGGCGGAGTCGTCAACTTCCGTCACGTTTCGGCTCGACGCCCCGTTGTCGCCCTCCGACGTCGCGGACCTGTCGGAGCGACTGGGACCCGTAGTCGTCGACGATCGAGCGCGTTATCGGCTCGACGGAGGGCGCGCCACTCCTGCCGTGGTTTCGGGTCTGGCGGACTGGTGCGAGGCGCGCGGTGTGCTCATCGTCGAACTGCGCGTTGGCGGAACGCTCGAGGATCGCTATCTCGAGCTGACCGGCGGCAACGTGTCGGAGCCGGAGACATGACCGGCCCGACGATGGCCATAGGTGGTGCCGCGCCCGCCTGGCAGGCAATCCTGGCGATGACAGGGATGGAACTGCGGCTCGCGCTCCGGCGGGGCGAGACCCTCGTCGCGACCGCCGTCCTGCCGGTTGTCGTGCTCGTCTTCTTCAGCTCGGTGTCGATTACCCCGCTCAACGTGGCCCCGCCGGTCGACTTCCTCCTGCCCGGGTCGATCGCCTTCGCGATCATTGCCACGAGCCTGGTCAGTCTCGGCATCACGACTGCGTACGACCGGTTCTACGGCGTGCTCAAGCGGCTGGGTGGGTCGCCCCTGTCGCGGGCCGAGCTGATCGCCGCGAAGATCCTTGCCGTCCTCGTCGTCGAGTCCGTCCAGGTCGCCGCGCTCGTCGGAGCTGCGTCCGTGCTGCTCGGATGGAGCGCGCCGGCGGGGGCATCCATCGGACTGCTAGTCGTCGCCGTCCTGCTCGGGACGGTTGCGTTCGCGGGCGTCGGGCTGCTGCTCGCGGGCACGCTCCGGGCCGAGACGATGCTGGCGGTCGCGAACATCCTGTTCGTGGCGAGCCTGATCCTCGGCGGCGTCGTCCTTCCGATCTCGGAGCTGCCCGCGCCGGTGGCGGCGGTCGCCGGGGCGCTGCCGGCGGCCGCGCTCAGCGAGGCGTTGGGGGTTGCGCTCGGCACACCGGGTGATGCCGCGGGTTCGCTTGCGCTCCTCGCCGGCTGGGGCGTGGCCGGCGTGGGGCTCGCGGTCGCGACGTTCCGCTGGGAATAGGTCCCTGGGAAAAAGGAGAACCCCGGCTGGTCGGGGCCGGGGTTCAGGTATATGCGGCTTGGTTGCGGGGAGAGGATTCGAACCTCTGACCTTCGGGTTATGAGCCCGACGAGCTGCCGCTGCTCCACCCCGCGACTCACAACGTTACCCTCGCGAGGCCATTCGGTCAAACAGGGTGGGCCGATAGTGAGCTCGTTGAATTCGATCTTCGGCGCCACCCTTGTGGCGAGCGCGGTCCTGCGATAACGTGTTACACACGACTATCACGTTTTCCAAGGAGCGGGATGCCGGGAGCCGAAGCATTCGTTCTTGGTCTCATCGTGATCGCCGGAGTCTTGCTTGTAGTCAGACTTCGACGGACGAGGCTCGGTGGCGAGGCGGCAGAGCCGCCCCCTTTCGCGCTCGGCTTCTACCGAGGCTGCGCGTTCCTCATCATCCTGTTGGCGGCTTACGCTTGGGGGTCAATCGTCCTTGGCTGGATCATCAGGCCGCAGCCCTGACCCGCGTCTCCGTTGAGCGGACGATCCGCCCGCATCTGGCACTTGGCGGTTTGGCGGCGTCAGGCGGTTTCCGCGAGGGCGGGCGGGTCGAGCGGGGTTGGCGACGCTCCTCCGACACGCCGCAGCGCGCCGCCGCCGACCGCCAGCCCGGCGGCCAGGCTGACGAACATGAATCCAGCGAAGACGTAGAACGGCAGCCGGATGTCGGCGTCGGCCAGGACGCCCGTGATAAGCGACGCGACGACGAAGCCCATCGTGCCCGCGGCACCGTAGATGCCCTGGGCCGTTGACGATCGCCCCGGCGGGCTGCCGGCGGCGACGATCGCGTAGAGCGCGGGGTTGAGCATCGCGAACCCGGTCGCCTCGATGAGGATGAGTGGGACCGCCAGAGTCGGGTCCGCGATCTGCGGGTAGATCAAGCCGGTCACCGCCGGGGCGAGGCCGCCGATCAGGACGAACCAGACGAGACCGCCGCGGTCCACGCGCCGGCCGAAGAACGGCGATAGGAAGAGGATCGGCAGCCCGAACATCGCGAACGTCAGGCCGATGAGCTCCAGGCCGGCGCCGAGCCCCTCGAGGAAGATGCTCCAGACGACGTCGTAGGTCCCCGCGGCGAAGTTCTGACCGATATTGATGATGATCGCCGCGAGCAGCAGCCGGTTCGCAAGGCCCATCCGCGACGGAACCGCTCCGGGGATGTGAGCGCCGGAGTCGTCCGCCCCGTGGACGAGCGTCGGTCGGGCGGGGAACTCCGTCGCATCGAACGAGGCGCCCACGTGATGCCGGCTCGTGCCGGGCGTCTCGCGAACTCGCAAGCCGATCGCGAGTGCGGCGACGAACGAACTGATCGCCCCGAAGACGAAGACAAAGCCGATTCCCCCGAACCAGGCCGACCCCAGCCCACCGATCGCGGGACCGAAGACCAGCCCGCCCATCTGCGCCGCCCCGTATAGCCCGAAGGCCTCGCCGCGGCGTTCGGGCGGAGTCGCGTCGGTGATGTAGCCGCGGGCTGCCGGGTCATAGGCCGCGGTCGACAGCCCCTGGAGCCCGCGGCAGATCAGGAACGGCAGGGGACCGACGAAGATGAGCGGCAGGAACTGGAAGATCCCCGCTCCGACGTTGCCGGCCACCATGAGCGGCACCCGCGGCACTCGGTCGGCGAGCCAGCCGAAGATCGGTTCGCCGACGAGCCGTGCGGCAGGCCACGCGGCGATGACGACGCCGAGCGTCGCCAGGTCGACCCCGTGCTCGCGGAAGTAGAGCGGCATGACCGGTAGCAGCGCCCCGAATCCCAGCCAGACGACGAACTCGGCGAGGAGCAGGGGCAGGATGTCCGACCAGCGGTCGATCCAGGCGGCGAGCGGCGCGGGCAGGCGGCTGGGCAGCGACATGGGGCAGCTCATCCTAGGCGCGACGGCAGCCAAACGGGCGGGACGTATCATCGCGCGGTGCCCGTATCGCTCGTCGCCAGACGTCATTGACCAGCCCCGTTGATGGGACCGATCGCGCTCCACGGGGGCGGTGAGTTCCTGCCCGGCGACGAGCGGTTCCTCGACGAATTGCTCGATACGTACGGCGCGAGCCTTCACTGGGCATGCCGCCAGAGCTGGGGGGATCCGGGTCGCGATCGTGCCGACGGCGGCGAGCCGCGGGCTGCCCGACCAGGCCGCCGCCTTCGCGGTGAGGAGCCTCGAGACGCGTGCGCTGGCGCGTGGCATTGCGATCAGCCCTCGAGTCGCACGGGTCGTCGATCCGACATCCGCCGACGACGACAAGCTCGCGAAGGTCATCGCCGCGGCCGATCTTATCTACCTTCCCGGCGGCGACCCGGACATCGTGCCCGGTCTGCTCGGCCCGACGGCCGCCGGCCGGGCCCTCGCGGCCGCTCACCGGCGGGGTGCGATCGTCGCGGGCGCGAGCGCCGGAGCCATGGCCCTCGCCGACTGGTCCTGGACGGCCCAAGGCGGAATTCCGGGCCTCGGCCTTGCCCCCGGCTTGATCGTCGTCCCCCACTACGACGACATCCGGCGGATCGAGTGGCAGGGCCGGCTCGACAGCGTCGCACCACCGGGCTTCGGCTACCTCGGCCTCGACGAGCGGACCGGCGTGATCTCCGACGACGGCGGCGGCTGGCGGGTCGCCGGCGTTGGCGCCGCCTACTGGTTCTCGCCGGGATCCTCCGTGCCGATCATCGCCCGCCATGCCGAGCGGATCGACCTACCCAGCTAGGTGTGCTAGCCGGCGGTCCGGATGAGTTTCTTGTTCACGAACTCATCGGCCGCCAGCAGACCCAACTCACGGGCCGTACCGCTGCGCTTGACGCCGCCGAACGGCAGTTCGGGACTGTCGGCCCCCACGATGTTGACGTAGACCATGCCCGCCTCGATCCGATCGGCGACCCGGGCCGCCTGCTCCGGATCGTTGCTGAACACGTACGAACCCAGCCCAAAGCTGGTGTCGTTGGCCAGCTTGACCGCTGCGTCCTCGTCGGCCACGCGGTAGACGACGCCGACCGGTCCGAAGAACTCCTCCCGATAGGCATCCATCTCGGGCGTCACGCCGGTCAGCACGGTCGGCGGGTAGTACGCACCGTCCCGGGAGCCGCCGCCGGTGACCAGGTCGCGCCCTGCGCCACCGCCCGATCGACCTGGTCCTGCAGCCGGGTCGCCGCGGCCACCGACGATAGCGGCCCGAGGACCGTCCCCCGGACCAGCGGGTCACCCACCGGCGCCGCGGCCATCGCTGCGGTGAACTTGGTCAGGAACTCGTCGTACAACGCGTCCACGACGATGAATCGCTTGGCGCCGTTGCACGACTGGCCGGTGTTGTCCAGCCGTGCCGCGGTCGCCGCCTCCACCACCGCGTCGAGAGTCATCGGTAGCCAGCACGATGAACGGATCCGAGCCGCCGAGCTCCAGGGCCACCTTCTTCAGGTGCCGCCCGGCCACCTCGGCGACCGCCGCCCCGGCCCGCTCCGAGCCGGTCACCGAGACGCCCTGGATCCGTGGATCGGCGACGATCGTCGCGGCCTGCTCGGCGCTGACATAGACGTTGAGGTAGGCGCCCTCCGGCAGCCCGGCGTCGCGATAGATCGCCTCGATGGCCGCGGCCGACTCCGGGCATTGCGACGCGTGCTTCAGGACGATCGTGTTGCCGAGGACCAGGTTCGGCGCCGCGAACCTGGCCACCTGGTAGTAGGGGAAGTTCCAGGGCATGATCCCGAACAGCACGCCCAGCGGGCTGCGCCGGATCACGCGCGGTGCCCTCGCCAGGATGGTGAGCGGCTGATCGGCGGTGATCGCGTCCGCCTGGTCCGCGTAGTACTCGGTGATGTCGGCGGCGAAGTCGACCTCGCCGACCGCAGCGCCGAACACCTTGCCCATCTCCCGGACGATGATGCGCGGCCAGCTCCTTCCGACGTTCCCGATGCAGCTCGGCCGCCCGGCGGACCATCCTGGCCCGCTCGGCGACCGGGAGCTTCCGCCAGGTCTCGAACCCCGCCTGGGCCGTCCGGAGTGCGTCCTCGACCTGGGCATCGCTGAAGCTGTCGTAGCGGGCCACGGTCTCCCCCGTGGCCGGGTTCACGACGGCGTACTCGCTCATGAGGCTCCCCTTGTACTGCGACGCTAGCTATCGAACGGCGCCTGGGCGATCTCCTCGAGGATGCCCCTGGCGGCCATCTCCGCGGCCAGGGAGGTCGGCTTGCGCGACACCTGGTCGACGAAGCGCGCCGAGAACTCCCGCTTGAAATCGAGCCGCGGATACGCAGCCAGCACCGTGGGATGATCGCCGATCGAACGTCCGTGATGCGCTCGGCCGGTAACGTCGACGCCCGTCGCGTCCCAGAGCAGGACCACCTCGACGGCGGGATCGGGCGGGAGGGTCTCGTCGTTGTGCAACGCGATCACGTCGTAGACCGCTCGGGCGCGCGCCTCCGGTTCCCCGGCCTCATGCACGAGCCGCTCCGCCGCGATCGCGCCGTCGACCGCGTAGTCGCCGCCGAGGTCGTACGCCGGAACCAGGCCAATGTCGTGGAGCATCGCGGACACGTAGAGGATCTCGGGATCGAACTGGAGCCGGTCGTGCCGTGCCAGCTCGACGGCCCAGGCATAAGCACCGGACCGAGTGGTTCACGAGGAACGGTGCCGCAACGTCGGCGATGAGCTCGCGGGCTCGCCGCGCGAGCGCGGAATCCGGAACGGGCATGCCGAGCCGAGTGAGTGCCTCGTCCATCATCTGGTCCGTCGATAGTAGACGGACGCCGGCGCTGGGCGTGCGCCCGTCGAGGCCAGCTGGTCGCCGACGTTAGCCCGTGGCTTGGAGGCCGGCGGCGATTCCGTTGACCGTCAGCTGAACAAGACGGAGCAGCCGATCGCGCTCCGGGTCGTCGGGCGCGCAGGCACGCAGCCGGGCGAGCAGCATCACCTGGAGCGCGGAGAGCGAGTCAACGTACGGATCGCGCAGGACGATCCGACGGCGGAGCTCCGGGTCGTCCGCGAGTAGGTGCTCGCGACCGGTGACCCGGGCCAGCCAGCTCACCGTGAGGCGATGCTCGGTCTCGATCCGCGACCAGCGGCGGGCGTGATCGTCGCCCGGCGCGAGCGCGGCGTATTGGCGAGCGACCCCGATGTCGGCCCGGGCGAGTGACAGCTCCGCGTTGTCGAGGATGCTGGCGAGGAACGGCCACGAGCGGTACAGGCGCTCGAGCTCCCGGGCGCCGCGCTCGCCATGCTTCGCGCCGTACGCGTCGAGCGCCGAGCCGAGCCCGAACCAGCCGGGTAGGTCGATCCGGGCCTGCGACCAGGCGAACACCCACGGGATCGCGCGCAGGTCAGCGATCGTCGGTTCCGCGTCGGCGCCGCCGCCACCGGTCCCCCGGGCCGCCGGCCGTGACCCGAGCCGCAGCGTCGCGATCTCGTCGATCGGCGTGACGAGGCGGAAGAACGAGACGAAGCCCGGGTCGTCGACGACGAGCGAGCGGTAGGCGTCGCGCGACGTCGCCGCCAGCTCCTCGAGGATCGGACGGCCGGCCGCCTCCGACGCCGCCAGGCCGGCCCGATGGTCATCGGTCGAGGCGACGATCACGGCGGCGGCCAGGCCCTCGAGGTGTCGGAGGGCGATCGATGGATCGGCGTAGTTGCCGGCGATCACTTCGCCCTGCTCCGTCAGCTTGAGGCGGCCGTCGAGCGCTCCCGCCGCCAGACCGAGAATTGCTCGGGTCGCCGGCCCGCCGCCGCGTCCGATGCCGCCGCCTCGCCCGTGGAACAGGGTCAGCTCGACGTCGTGCCGTTTCGCGGCCGCGACAAGTGCCGACTGGGCGCCGTGGAGCAGCCAGTTCGCGGCGAGATAGCCGGATTCCTTGTTCGAATCGGAATAGCCGAGCATCACCTCCTGTCGGTCGCCCCGCCGGCGAAGGTGGTCGCGGTAGGCCGGGTCGGCGAGGATCGCGTCGAGGACCTCCCCTGCCGCCTCGAGCGTGGCGGCGTCCTCGAAGAGCGGGACGACGTCGAGAGCGACTGGACTGGCGCCGTCGGCCAGCCCGGCAAGCGCGGCGAGTTCGAAGACGGCCTGCACATCGCCCTGCGAAGCGGTAAAGCTCACGATGTAGCGCTCGACTGCCGTCGGGCCGAATTTCGCCTGGAGGCCCGCCACTGCCCTGATGGTTTCCGCGACCTCGTCGGCCGTCACGCCGGGGGCCACCTCGCTGGTCGAGGCGGGGTCGCCCCGCAGCGCCCGAAGCGCCCGGGCATGGACGGCGCTGTGCTGCCGGAGCTCGAGCGCGGCGAGGTGGAACCCGAACGTGGCGAGCTGCCAGCGCAGGTCCTGGACCTCGCCCCAGGCGACCCGCTCGAGTCCATCCGCCGCGAGCGCTTCCTGGAGCTCGTCGAGCTCCGCGTCGAGCTCGTCCGCGTCCTCGTATCTACCCGTCAGCGGCGCCTGCTGGCCGGTGAGGTACGCACGCGTCCGACGAACTCGCTCGGCGATGAACCCGAACCGCTGGCGGTACGGCTCGTCGGGGTAGCGCCGCCGGAGCTGCCGATCGAGCTCCGGCAGCAGCTCGGCGTCGCGGGCGAGGCGCGTCGCGAGGGACCGTGGAACGTCATGCGCCGGGGTGGACGCGGCCACGGTCTGGGCGAGGCGCGTCGCCACCGCCTCGTAGCCGCGAAGGACGTGATCGGCGTGGATCCGGAGCGTCCGCTCGGTGACTTCGGCCGTGACCGCGGGGTTGCCGTCGCGGTCGCCCCCGATCCACGAAGCCCAGCGCAGGAACGCCGGCACGCGCGGCGGACGGGTCCCGCTGCCACCGGCATCCCCGGCGTTGCGGGTCTCCGTCGCGGGCAGGGGCTCGTCGAGGGCGGCGTCGGCCGCCCGGAACAGCCGTGGCACCGTCCCGAACAGCGTCTCGTCGAAGAACGCGAGCGCGGTGCGAACCTCGTCGAGCGGGCTGGGGGTGACGGCTCGCAGGTCGGCCGTCCGCCAGAGCAGCGTGATCTCCTCGCGCAGCCGGCGCCGGACGTCACGGTCCTCGGCGGGCGGCAGGTCGCGATCGTCGAGGCGGGCGAGCAGCCGGTCGACCCGGCGAAGCGCAAGGAGCAGCGTCCGCCGGCGGGCTTCCGTCGGGTGGGCCGTCAGGACTGGGGTGATGCGAAGGCCGCCGATGAGGCGCTGGACCTCGTCGGTGCGGGCGACAGCCGCTGGCGAGGCGGACGCGGACCTCCCTCGTCGGCCGGCCTCAGGTCCTGCCCGGATCGCTGCGACGGCCCCGGCGATCGTCTCCCGGGCGGCAGTGTCCCGTCCGGATCGCTCCCGGCGCCTCGCGGTCCGCACGCGATCGCGCTCCTCGGCCAGGTTGATAAGCCGGAAGTAGAGGCTGAAAGCGCGAATCACGACCTCGGCCCGCTCGACGTCGAGCTCGGCGAGGGTAACCGCGAGTGCATCGCGCTCCCCCGTATCGTCTTCGCGCCGGAGCCGGATCGTCGTCTTGCGGACACGCTCGACGAGGTCGAGGAGATCGCGGCCCGCCTGCTCTGCGATGACCTGGCCGAGGAGCGACCCGAGCAGGTTGACCTCGAGCGCGAGCTGATCGCGCGCCCGGGCGGTCCCGATCGTCGCCGGTTCGGCCCGCACGGCGACGTTCGCATCGGGCGGACCAGCCGGCCTGGCGCCCGACCGAGCGGCGCCCACGGAGCCAGGTCGCTCGCGAGGACTCACGCGGGCACCCGTACCCCGGCACCGTTCCGCACCGCGCCCAGCACGTCGCCGCAACCTTCCATGGGCCGTACCTTCTCTACGCTTGTATGGTGATCGACATGGCGGCCCCGAACCTCGACCCGCGCACGCGTCTCAAGCAGGCGGATCAGCTCGCGCAGCTCCGCTTCCTGCACGAGGTCGCGCGCCTCGCGACGACCGCGCGGACGTGGGACGAGCTGCTCGAGACCGTCGTCGACGGCACCCGCGATGCGCTCCACGCCGACGTCTCCTCCTTGTACCTCCTCGACCGCGACGGAGCGTACCTGACGCTCGCCGCGACGACCGGCCTCGATCGCTTCCAGATCGGACGGGCGCGGGTGCCGTACGGCGAAGGAGTGACCGGCCACGTGGCCGCGACGCGCGAGCCCCTCGTCATTCCGGACGTCGGGGCCGAGCCGCGTTTCCTGTGGGTCCGCGGCCTCGACCAGCGCCGCTACGTCGCGTCGATGCTGTCCGTGCCGCTGTCGTGGCACGACCAGATCGTCGGCGTCCTCAACGTCCAGACGGAGCAGCATCGCGTCTTCAGCCCCGACGACGTCGCCCAGCTCGGGGCGATCGCCGACCTCCTCGCCGGGATCGTCGAAAAGGGCCGCCAGCAGATCGAGGCAGAGGCCCGCGTCAAGGCGCTCCGCGAGATCGACGAGGCCCGCAGCGAGCTCATCGCGCTCGTCACCCATGAGCTGCGGACGCCGCTGGCCGTCGTCCGCGCCTACACGGAGCTTCTCGCCGATGACCCGCCGCTCGAAGACCGCGAGTCGCGCGACCCGATCCGGCGGGCCCAGCGCGCCGTCTGGCACGATGCTGCGCTGGAGCAGGTGGAGCGGCTCGATCGCCTTGTGGACTCGATTCTCGCCTCCGTTCGTGTCGTCCCTGACGCGCCCGCCGCCGTCGTCCCGACCGACGTGGAGGAAACGATCGGCGAGGTCGCCGTTTCCATCGAGCCGATCCTCCGCCAGCACCGCCTCGACGTCACGCCCGGCGTCCGGCTCCACGCCCTGGCCGATCCGCCGCGCCTTCGCCAGATCCTCGAGCACCTCATCGAGAATGCCGTGAAATACGCGCCGCCTGACACGACGATCACGATCGATCGGTCCCTCGTCGAGGGCTCCGTGCGGATCGGCGTGACCGACGAGGGGCCGGGCGTCCCCGCGGAGTGGCGCGAACGGATCTTCGAGCCGTATGCCCGCCGCGACACCCACACGGCGCGCGGTTCGGGCATTGGGCTCTACGCCGCGAAGCGGCTGGGTGAATCCATGGGCGCCCGCCTGTGGTGCGAACCGGCCGATCCGACGGGTGCTCGATTCGTCGTCTCCCTCCCGGCAGCAGCAGCGGTGTAACGTCTGATGATGACCCTCTCCACGCGACCCCTCCGCATCCTCGTCGTCGACGACGACCCGGCGATGGTCGGGGCGATCACGGCGCTCGTCGGCACCGAGGGGCACCAGGTCATCACGGCCTACGACGGCCTGACGGCCGTGAAGCGTTTCCGCGAGGAGTCGCCCGACCTCGTGCTCCTCGATCTCGCGATGCCGGGCCCGGACGGGTTCACCGTCGCGGGCCAGATCCGGGCGTCGGGTTCCGCGCCGATCCTCGTCGTCTCGGGCGAGAGCGCCGAGGCGGCCAAGGTCAAGGCGCTCGGCATCGGCGCCGACGACTATCTCGTGAAGCCGTTCGGCAAAGCAGAACTCCTGGCGCGGATCGCTGCGGTCATGCGCCGGGTCGATCGCGCCGGTGGCGCGGCCTCGTCCGGGCCACTCTCGGCCGGCGAGCTCGTCCTCGAGCCCGCGCGCCACGAGGCGCGGGTCGGTGACGTCGGACTCGTCCTCACGCCGACCGAGTTCCGGCTGCTGGAGGCGCTCGTCCGTGCGGCGGGTGACATCGTCCCCCACCACCTCCTGGCGCGCGCCGGCTGGCCTGCGGAGACGGATCCGGATCTGTTGTGGCTCAAGCCACACCTCGCCCGCCTTCGGGCGAAGGTCGAGGGATCTGGCGGGCCGCGCATCATTGCCGTCCGTGGAGTCGGCTACCGGATCGACGCCGAAGAAGCCTGAGCGGCGTTCAGGCGATCGCGACTGCCGCCAAACCGGCGGCATCATGGGCCTGATCGGCGCACCCCACGCGGCAGCCGCGTGCGTCCCGGCCGGCGAGCGGATTGAAGTGGAACCACGCCTCGGCACCCGGGTGACCGACCGCCTGCAGGCGGCAGCCGCACTCGGCGCATGTGACTGGCGCGGAACGCCCGTCGCGAACGGCGACGAGAGGGCGGACCTCGGGCTCAGGAGGGTGGATCATCTGGGGTCTCGACTCTCGGATCAGATAGGGGGATCGGGGGCGAGTGGGGAGGAGATACTCACCCCCGTTGTGTCGAGAATGTAGGTGGCGAAGGCCTGCCGGGTCGGCGGCGGCGCGGAACCGACCGGGTTGCGATCTGGTTGCACCGATCCGTCCGATCTACGTACTCGCAGGCCGACCCCCAGTACCATTAACCACCCCCGAACGTACCTCCCGGAGGATGACCGAGAGCTCGGCAACGGCCACGATGGCCGGGCCATCTCGTCTCTGGGGATCCAGCCACGTCTAAGCTGCCAACCAACCTCACCCTCGGACCGTTCCGTTTCGGTCGCGCACGATCCGCGTATGCGCTCCCGATCACGGCCGGTCTGCTCCTGCTGCTCGCCTCGATCATCCTGGCTGCGGCCAGCAGGGGCGATCACACGGTCGCGTCCGTGGCAGCTGGTATCGCCCTAGCGGTACTCGCTGGAGGCTTAGTCACCCGCCGGCGGATGACGTCCGGCGCCGGGACCCGTCGCCTCAACGCCGAGGCCGTTTCCGCCGCCCGCAACACCGCGCCGCCGACGCTGGTCCTCGCCCCGGACGGCCGGCTGCGTTTCGCGAACAAGACGGCGGCGGATCTCCTCGGATACGACGCGGCTTCGCTCGCCGCGACCAGCCTTCGCGAACTCGTCTCGCAGGCGGACTCGGCGGCGATCCTCGAACTGGCCAACGGTCAGCCAGGTGCACTCGCCAAGCTCGATTGCCGGCTGCGAATGGCCGATGGCGCCTGGCTCCCGGTCGAACTGGAGATCGCGAACCTGGCTGCTGACCCCGCGGTATTGGGTCTCGTCGTATCGATCCACGACGTGACCCGCTGGCGGGCCCTCGAGGATTCCCTGACCCAGCTCGCGTTCCACGATTCGCTGACGCACCTGCCGAACCGGGCGCTGTTCATCGATCGGCTCGAGCACGCGCTTGGCCGGCGGCGCCGACACGCCCGGGGCACGGCCGTCCTGTTCGTCGACCTCGACGACTTCAAGACCGTCAACGACGCTCTCGGCCATGTCGAGGCCGACGCGGTCCTGACGATGGTCGCCGAGCGCTTGCTCGCTTCGATCCGGCCCGAGGACACGGCCGGCCGGCTCGGCGGCGACGAGTTCGCAATTCTGCTCGACGACGTCGACGAGGGGGACGCGTCGCTCGTCGCTGCCCGCGTCCTTTCGGCGCTCGAAGCCCCGTTCGTCCTGCCCGAACGGGCAATTCGGCTCGGGGGCAGCATCGGCATCGCCCACAGCTCGGCCGGCCTGACGAATTCGACCGACATGCTCCGTGCCGCCGACGTCGCGATGTACCACGCGAAGGAGTCCGGCAAGAATCAGTTCCGCCTATTCGACGCGTCGATGCAGGACGCATCGATCGAACGGCTGTCGCTCGGTGTCGATATGCGCGGCGCGGTCGAGCGGGGCGAGTTCATCCTCCACTACCAGCCGATCGTGGCCTTGCCAGAAGGGACCGTCGTCGCGATGGAGGCCCTCGTCCGCTGGATCCACCCCGAGCGCGGCTTGATCTCGCCGGGTGACTTCATCCCGATCGCCGAGAAGACCGGCCTGATGGTCCCGATCGGCGAGTTCGTCGTTCGAGAGGCCTGTCGCCAGGCGCGGGCCTGGCAGGTGGCACGAGCGGAGCAGGCGCCGATCAGCGTCAACGTCAACCTGTCCGGCGTCCAGCTCCAGCACCCCGGCCTCGTCGCGGCGGTCAGCCTTGCGCTCGAGGACAGCAACCTCCCGCCGGAGCTGCTGACTCTCGAGATCACCGAGAGCGTCGTGGCCCGCGAGACCGAGGCGACGGCCCGCCGGCTGCGCCAGCTCAAGGGCCTCGGGCGTCTCCCTGGCGATCGACGACTTCGGAACCGGCTATTCCTCGCTGAGCTACCTGCGGCGCTTCCCGATCGAGGTCGTCAAGATCGACAAGAGCTTCATCGACGAGATCTCCGATGACGTCGCGGCCCAGGCCCTTGCCCGAGGCATCATCCAGCTCGCCCACAGCCTGAAAACGACGACAGTCGCCGAGGGGGTCGAGACCGAGGCCCAGGTCAAGCGCCTGATCAGAATGGGCTGCGACCGCGCCCAGGGCTTCCACTTCGCCCAGCCGATGAGCGCCCGCGAGGCGACGGAGTACGTCGTCGGCCGGTCCATCCTCAGCCTGTGGGTCGGCCACGTCGGACCCGAGCTCAACATCATCCGGTCGGTCGTCGGGGACTTCGAGCGGCTGAATCCGGGTCTCAAGGTGGACGTCGTCGGTGGCGTGACCAACGAGCGGATCCAGGCCGCTCTCGAGACCGACGATCCTCCGACAGTCGTCAGCTCGTTCGAGTCCGATGCCTTGAGCGGCGCGCGGTCCGTCGCGAAGCTCGTCGATCTCGGCCCGCTCATGGCCCGCGACGGTATCTCCGATGACGATTTCATCCCGGCGACCCTGGCGTACACCGGCGACGGTCGAGGCCGCTGGGCGCTGCCGGTCCTCGCTGATACGTTCGGCCTGCTGTTCAACCGAAGGCTCTTCGCCGCGGCCGGCCTGACGACGCCGCCGCGATCAATCAGCGAGCTGACCGAGCTGGCGAAGCGGCTGACCGTCCGCAATCCTGACGGATCGCTGCGGGTGGTCGGGTTCGACCCGACGCTCGGCTTCTACGAAAACACTGCGGCGACGTTCGGCCATCTATTCGGCGCTCGCTGGCAGGCCGTCGGTCGCTCAAGCCTCTCGACCGACCCGGCCTGGGCCAAGCTCCTGCGCTGGCAGAAGGAGCTCGTGGACTGGTATGGCCGCGACGACCTGGCCGCGTTCCACGAGCACGCCGGCGACGAGTTCTCGACGAATAACGCCTTCCAGGCCGGGACGCTGGCGATGTGCCTCGATGGCGAATGGCGGGTCGCGTTCATCGCGGTCGAGGCGGACGAGCTCGACTACGGGACGGCCCCGCTGCCGGTCGACGATGACCGGCCTGAGCTGTACGGCTCCGGTTACATCAACGGTAGCGTCATCGGCATCCCGCTCACCGCCCGTCATCGCGAGGCCGCATGGACGCTCGTCAAATACCTGGCGACCGACGAGGCAGCGCTGGCCAAGCTCTCGAACGGCCTGCGAAACGTGCCGTCGACCCGCGACTCGCTCCGGTCGCCTGCGCTCGTCCAGGACGATCGCTTCGCGGTGTTCCTCGACATCTTCGCCCACGAGCGCTCGGCGACGGCACCGATGACGCCGATTGGTTCGGAGTACCAGGAAATGCTCGACGAGCTCGCCATCCGCTGGCAGGCTGGCGAGGTCTCGAATCTCAAATCGGCCCTCGCGGCCCTCGACGGAGCGATCGACGAGAAGATTCGCGCCGCGGTGGCCGAACTGAGCCGGACACGCGCCGCTTAGGCAACTGCCAGGGCCGCTTCTGTCTCGTACGCTCCCCCATGTGGAACGCCAGCCCGGTGCCCTTACCCTGAGCGAGGACGATCGGCGGGTCCTGGCCATGTGGGCCGCCGACTGTGCCGAGCGGACACTACCGCTGTTCGAGGCGCAGTCTCCTGGCGACCCTCGGCCTCGTGAAGCGATCGAAGGCGCCCGGACCTTCGCCCGCGGCGAGATGCGGATCGGACCGGTTCGTGCCCTTGCGATCGCGGCGCACGCGGCGGCTCGGGATGTGCGCGACCCGGCTGCGGTCGCTGCGGCCCGAGCGGCCGGCCATGCGGCAGCGACCGCCCACATGGCGTCCCATGCACGCGGCGTCGCCTATGCCGTCAAGGCCGTCGGTCTGGCCGCGCCTCACGATCCGACCGCCATCGCCGACGAGACCCGCTGGCAGCTTGACCACGCCTCGCCTGCGGTTCGGCAGATCCTGTAGAAAACTGCCGCCTCCGCCGCGTGCTGCCGGCCAGCTCGGCGACCTCATCAACAACCTGCGCGATTACATGATTGCTGGCTGAGGTCGCGTCAGACGGCGGCTGCTCGCCGAATGGAAGGGGACGATGCAGCGGCCGCGGGCACCCCGGTGACGGGCTCGGCCACCGCGGGGACCGCCGCCGGTGTTGGCTCGACGAGCCAGATGTCCGACTCGAGCTCGTGGCGCTCGGCCAGGAGTCGAGCGGCCAGCTCGGAGCCCGCGTCGCGGTGGGCTTCGACCAGGCCACGGAACTCGGCGACGAGGGCCGAGCCGTCCTCCCGGTCGCGCGCCGCGGTCGATAGCCGCGAGGCGGTGACGCTGCGCGAGTCCAGCGCCGCGACGTGGCGCCCGTCCGGATCGAGCAGATAGGCCCGTCCGCCCGTCATCCCCGCCCCGAAATTCGCCCCGATCGGGCCCAGGACGACAACGACGCCGCCGGTCATGTACTCACAGCCGTGCTGGCCGAGGCCCTCGACCACGGCCTGCGCGCCTGAATTCCGCACCGCGAACCGCATCCCGGCCCGCCCCACCAAATGAAGTCGCCCGCCGGTCGCGCCGTACAGGCAGGTGTTGCCCGCGATCGCCTGGCGGCTCGCGTCGGCCGCGAGGTCGGCCTCCGGGGCGACGACGAGCCGCCCGCCCGACAGGCCCTTCCCGACGTAGTCATTGGCCTGGCCGACGAGGCGCAGGTCGAGTCCGGGCCCGGCAAATGCACCGAATGACTGGCCGGCCGCGCCGCGGAGCTCGAGCCGGATCGGCCCGCGGAGCTGGCCACGCTCCAACGCACCGGACAGGGCCGCTCCGAACGACCGATCGGCCGTCGAGAGCTTGAGCCCGCCGGCCGAGAAGCCGCCCTGGCCGCCGAGCGCGGCGACGAGGTGGGCCTCGAGCGGCGAGGCTGGCTGGCGGTGGACGTCGCGGCCGGCCGCGGCCGGGTTCGAGCGGCGGGCGGCACTCGCCTCCCAGCGCGTGGCGCCGACAACCGGCGCGAGATCGAGCATCCCGGCGCGTCGCCCGCGCGCCGGCGCGAGCAGCCGGCTCCCCTCCCCGACGACCTCGCCGACAGACGTCGCGCCCACGGCCGCGAGCTCGCGCCGGAGATCCTCGGCGAGGGCATCGGCGAACCGCTCGACCTGCTCGGGGGTGCCCGTGAACTTCGCTCGGAGATCCTCGCGCTGGGTGGCGATGCCGGTCGGGCACGTGTCGAGGTGGCATTGGCGAGCCATGTCGCAACCGAGCGCGACGAGCATGGACGTCCCAAACGCGAACTCTTCGGCCCCGAGGAGCGCCGCAACGAGTAGATCGCGGCCCGTCCGCAGGCCGCCGTCGGTGCGGAGTGCGACTCGATCGCGGAGGCCATTTCGGAGCAAGATCTGATGGACCTCGGCAAGGCCAAGCTCCCAGGGCGCCCCGACGTGCTTGATCGACGACAGTGGCGACGCGCCGGTCCCGCCCGCGTGCCCCGACAGCTGAATGTAGTTCGCGCCGGCCTTGACGACGCCCGCGGCGATCGTCCCGACGCCGCGCGACGCGACGAGCTTGACGCCGACGCGGGCCGCCGGGTTGATCGCCCGGAGGTCGGCGATGAGCTGGGCGAGATCCTCGATCGAGTAGATGTCGTGATGCGGCGGCGGGCTGATGTACGTCATCCCCGGCTGCCCGCGACGGAGGGTTGCGATGTACGCCGTCGCCTTGCGGGCCGGCAGCTGGCCGCCCTCGCCCGGCTTCGAGCCCTGGGCGATCTTGATCTCGAGCTGGTCGGCGCGGGCGAGGTATGCCGCGGTGACGCCGAACCGGGCGGAAGCGACCTGCTTGATCTTCGCGTCGTGGCGCTCGCCTGTCGCGGTCGGGATGTACCAGGCCGGATCCTCGCCCCCTTCGCCGGTGTTCGCCGCGCCGCCGGCGCGCTGGATGCCGATCGTCAACGCCTGGTGGGCCTCGGGCGAGAGGGCGCCGACCGACATCGCCGACACGACGAAGCGGCGGACGATGTCGCGGGCAGGCTCCACGTCGGCGAGGGCGACCGGGGCGGCCGATGCGGGGGCTCGGCGGACTCGGAGACCGTCGCGGACGACGGCGCCCGGGCCCGATGGAACGAGGGCATCGCGGTAGCGCGCGAGGGTAGCGTCAAGGTCGGCCGGATCGCGTTCGGTGCCCAGGATGGTGATCTCGCCCGCGATCTTCGGGGAGAAGAGGTGCGCCTCGCCGTCGGCCTTGAACCGGGCAAATCCGGGATCCGGCAGCCGGTTCGACGGGGCATCTTCCGCGATCGAGGCCGCGGCGGCGGCCCGCCTGATCCCCCGCTGACCGATCTGTGCCAACCCCACCGTCCCGCGCCACGCCGGAGCACCTGGGAAGCACCGCCGGAGCAGGTCCGCGTCGAGCTCGAGCGTCTCGAAGAGGAGCCCGCCGATGTAGGAAGCGATCGTGCTGATGCCCATTCGGGCGAGCGTCTTGCGCAGGCCCGCCTCGAACGCCGCAAGCAGGTTCGCCACCGCATCGTCGGCGGTCAGCTCCTCGGCGCCGCGCGAGCCCGCCGTCTCGATCGCCAGCTCAATAGCTAGCCACGGCACCGCGGCCGTCGCGCCGGCCGCGAGGGCCATCGCCAGGGAGTGGACGTCGAGGATGTCCGCGGCGTCGACGAGGACGTCGGATCGGCCACGAAGGCCCGCGTCGGTGAGCGCGGCGTTGACGGCACCGACGGCGAGGACCGACGGGATCGGGAGATGCGCTGCCGAGAACGGGCGATCCGACAGAACGAGCAACTCCGTGCGGCCGCGGGCGGCGCGGACGGCAACGACGGCGAGACGTTCGAGGGCTGCTTCCAGCCCACCTGGCCCGACGACCGGATCCCAGGTCGCGTCGAGCCGGGCGACCCTGCCCGGGAATGCGTCGAGGAGCGCATCGAGGTCGGCGACGACCGGCCGGTCGAGGCGCACCGTCCGTGCCCGGCGGGTGGCCCGTGGCGGACCGCCGAGGAGCGCCGGGCGCCGCCCGAGGTCTACTCGCATGTCCATGACCGCTCGCTCGCGCTCAGGGTCGATCGGCGGGTTAGTCACTTGGGCGAACGACTGGCGGAGGTGATCCGCTACCGGCCGATCGACCCGGGCGAGCCCCGGCGTCGGCGTGTCGTCGCCCATGCTCCAGAGCGGCTCGTGGCCGTCGAGGACCATCGTCTTGATGTCGAGGCGTGCCTTCTCCGAGTCGAGGCCCGCGAGATAGCGGAGCGGCGAAGGGGTTCGGTCGCCGGCCGCGGGTGACGTATCGACGTGGGCGGGACGCGGCGCGTCGTGGATCGGCAGCCGCCGCAGGAGGTGCGCCTTTGCGTCGGCGTCCTCGAGGACCACCCGCCGCCGCGGGTCGACGAGGAGCATCTCCCCCGGGCCCAGCCGGCCGCGGCGAACTGTGTCGGACGGTGCGAGGGGGATCGCCCCCGCCTCCGACGCGACCGCGACGAGCCGGTCCCGGGTCACGGCGAAGGCCGCCGGTCGCAGGCCGTTGCGGTCCATGATCGCCCCGACCCGGCGGCCGTCCGAGAAGACGATCGCCGCCGGCCCGTCCCACGGGGCGAGCAGCCCGGCGGTCCCGCGCCGGAGCGTCGCAACGTGGGGGTGCGGTGCGCGGCGGAGCGACGAGGCCTCGGGCAGCGCCGCGAGGAGCGCCGATCCCAGGTCCCAGCCGGTCACGACGAGCAGCTCCAGCATCTCATCGAGCGACTGCGAGTCGGAGCCTTCCGGCGAGAGGAGCGGGCCCGCCTCGACGAGCCGTCTGGCCGCGGCCCGGGTGGTGCCCATCAGCGGCGCTGTGCCGCCGCCGATCCTGTCGTCGGCCCTGCCCCGGACCTGCTCGCGGTTGCCCCGGACCGTGTCGATCTCGCCGTTGTGGGCGATCGAACGGAATGGCTGGGCGAGCCGCCACGTCGGCTGGGTGTTAGTTGCGTAGCGCTGGTGGAAGAGCGCATACGAGACCTCGGTCGGCCGGGCCAGGTCCGGGTACAGCTCGGCCAAGCGGCCACCGGCGACAAGGCCCTTGTAGACGATCGTGCGACACGAAGCGGATGGCACCGACAGGTCATCGAGCCGCGCCGCGCGGGCCGCGGTCTCGAGGCGGCGCCGGGCGATGACGAGACGGCGTTCGAAATCGGAGTCCGAGATCGGTTTCCCGGAGGCGGCGTTGACTGGCCGCTCGATGATCGCGTGGACGACGTCCGGACGGGTGGCGGCTGCGGCGGCCCCGAGCGCGCCCGGGTCCATCGGCACGCGCCGCCACGTGGCGATATTCAGCCCCTCCCCCGCGAAGGCCTCCGCGACGATCGCCCGTCGCTCGGCTCCCCCGGCCGCGGCCGCGGGGCATGAACAAAACGGCGACGCCGGGGCGACGAGGAGCCCCACCTGGAGAGATGGCTTCGAGGACCGCCAGCTCCAGCGGCAATGCGATCCCCGCCCCGTCGCTCGACTCGCCGTCGGCCCCGAACGCCCCGCGGTGACCGAGCGCCGAGAGGCCGCCCAGCGCGAGCGGCAGCACCCGGGCGTGATTCCGGCCGCCTGCGTCTGCCACGAACCCGATCCCGCACGCGTCGTGCTCGAACTGCGGGTCGTAGAGGGGAGCGACCGGTGGGCGTCGGTGTGGAGGCATCCTCGGCTCCGTGAGGCGAAGCGACCGCCCGGGAGGGTGACCCGGGCGGTCGGATCGACTGGGGTCCGGGCGGGAGTCCCGGACGGGTTGCTATGCCTGGTAGGCGGCCTCGCCGTGCGTGGAGAGATCGATGCCGAGCTCCTCGTCGCGGGCAGAGATCCGGAGGCCGAGGATGACGTCGACGAGCTTGACGATGACGAACGTGGCGACGACGGCGTAGGCGATCGTCGCGCCGACTGCGAGCAGCTGGGTGACGACCTGACCGGCGTTGCCGTCGATAAGGCCACGGCCGAGGCTGTTGATCGCGGTCGTCGCGAGGACACCGGTGGCGACAGCCCCGAACGTCCCGCCGACGCCGTGGACGGCGAACACGTCGAGCGCGTCATCGACCTTGAGCCGTGACCGAAGCAGGGTGGCGCTGTAGCACAGACCGCCGACCAGGAGGCCGATCACGAGCGCCCCGCCGGCGGTGACGAAGCCCGACGCGGGCGTGATCGCAACGAGGCCGGCAACGGCACCGCACGCCGCGCCAACGACGCTGACCTTGCCCTTGTGGAGATAGCTGGCAAGGACCCAGGTGATCGTGGCCGCGCCGGCTGCCGTGTTGGTGACGAGCAGGGCATTGGCCGCGAGCCCGTCGGCGGCGACCGCCGACCCGGCATTGAACCCGAACCAGCCGAACCACAGGAGGCCCGCGCCGAGGACGGTCATCGGGATGTCATGTGGCTCCATCCGGTCGCCGTTTACCACCCGCCGCCCAATGAGGAGCGCCACGATCAGGGCCGAGACGCCGGACGAGGCATGAACGACGGTGCCGCCGGCAAAGTCGAGCGCGCCAAGCTTGAACAGCCAGCCATCGGTCGCCCAGACCCAGTGGGCGATGGGCGAGTAGACGAAGACGGACCAGAGGATGGTGAAGAGGACGAACGATGCGAATCGCTTCCGTTCGGCGAACGCGCCCGTGATGAGCGCCGGCGTGATCGCCGCGAACATGAGCTGGAACGCCGCGAACAGGACGAACGGGATCGTCGTGGCGTAGACGGTGCTCGGGACCAGGCCAACGCCCATGAACCCGACGTACTCGAGGTTGCCGATCAGGCCCATGCCGTTGACGTCCGGTCCGAACGCGAGGCTGAACCCGACGAGGACCCAGACGACACTGACGATGGCCAGCCCGAAGAAGCTGTGCATGATCGTCGACAGGACGTTCTTGCGGCGGACCAGCCCACCATAGAAGAGGGCTAGGCCAGGCAGCATCACCATGACGAGTGCAGTGGCCATCAACAGCCACGCGGTGTTGCCGCTATCGATCGGGAGGTCGCCCTCGGCGCCCAGCGCCACGCCGGGCACAGCCGCAACCGCGATCACCGCCGCAATGGATCCGAAGCTCAACGTTCGACGCATGGTCCCTCCGCATTGCCGTTGGGCCCGAGGCTAGGGCCCGAACGCCGCGGAGGAAGCCCGCCAGCCGGGATCGGAAGGGATGCGAATTGGTGGCAGGACGGATGCGGGACGGGGACGCCGGGGCGTCCCCGCCGGTTAACTTGGTCGTCGGCAGGGCGTTCGCGGGCCTAACGCCGGGCCATTCCGTTCGTTGGCCATATTGAGGCCCTCGACCGCGACATCGTCCCCCCGGCGGTATCTCCGGCTGGGGGCCTCGTCACGCGAGACGGCGCGGCGCCCACGGCGCCCGCGGCGCCGCGATTCGCGGTCTCAGGTCGATGCCATCGCCACCGGCATGAACGCCGCCTTGTGCTCGCCCGCGAAGGCCGAGAACGCCGTCGGCTGGCGCCCCGAGGATCTCCTCGACTGTCGTCGTTCGAATCTGGGCGGGACCCTCCTGGGCGAACCGGACGACGCCCGTGAAGTGTCCACCGGGAGACACGCATCCTCGGGCTGGCTCCGGCGACCGCTGCTAGAGTGAAAGCGATGTCTGCCCCACTCCTGGCCGACGCGTTCCGCCATCACGTCTGGGCCACGATTCGCCTGCTGGATGCGTGCGCCGCCCTCGACGAGGGGCAGCTGGCGACGGGCGTGCCCGGCACGTACGGCTCGATCATCGACACGCTCCGCCACCTCATCGACGGGGATGTCTTCTATCTCAACGTCCTGCGCGGCGGCGAGCCGGAGCCCTTCGACAAGGATGCGAGTGACATCCCGACGCTGCGCGCCGTGATGGAGGCTCACGACGCTGTCTGGCAGGGCATCGTCGCGGGCGATCGCGACCCCGCGACGGTCGTCGTCGAATACGAGGACAGCGGCTATGAGACGCACGCGCCGCTCGGGATTCGCCTCGCCCAGGCCCTCTACCACGGCACCGATCACCGCAGCCAGGTCTGCACGGCGCTCACGAATCTCGGCATCGAGCCGCCGGCCATCGAGGCGTGGGACCTGGCCCGTCAGGACGGCCGAATGTTCACGATCGAATCGACCGGAGCGAGCAACATAAGGGCGTGCTGGCGAGCCGGGTGGGGATCGAACCCACGACACAGGGATTAAAAGTCCCCTGCTCTACCACTGAGCTACCGGCCCGCGCGCGAAGCCTACCCGAGCCAGGATCGGCCGCGCGTCAGGCTCCGTCGTAGGCCTGACGGAGCCAGCCGAGTACCTCGGGATCCAGCTCGTCTCGGGATGCGATGCGGACACGATGGCTGCACATCCCGGTTGTCGCCTCGAGGCGGCCCTGGGGCTCGACGTCCCGCAGGTTGAGCCCGATCTCGAGCCGGCCGCCCGGTCCCGGCCCAATGGTGGCGAACTGCTTCGAGCGGCGGAGGCTGACGTAGGACTTCTTCGGCGCGAGCTCGACATCGGGCCCGAACCCGGTCGCGGCGTCTACTGCCGCATCGTGGAGCGGCCGGAGCGCCGCCTTCGGTCCCGCGTATATCGCGTCGACGATGTCCTCGCCAGACGCGGACTCATCCGGCCTGAGTGCCGTCAGAGCGACGAGATTCGCGAAGCCGTGACTCATCCCGTGTTCGGTCTTGAGCAGCGTCATGATCTCGCCGTGCCGTGCTGTCCCGCTCGCCCTGACGAGCTCAACCCACTCCTCGAGGGGGCGGCCGGTGCGAGCCGGAAAGTTCGAGATCATCGTGGCGGTCGCGTCGTCGACGGTCGACATCGCGGCTGACCTCCGGGTCTGGGCAGTGGTTATCAGCCACAGTAATGGAATCTCGCCAGATCACGTTCGACGCGTGCCCCAAAACGACGGTCGGATGCATGAATTGGCGGGGCGTCACGCTCGGTTGTGTCGATTCCTATTAGTGAGCGGAATATCGCCGTTGCGACGAGCCCGGGGCGGCCTCAGTCGAGATCCGCCAGCGCCTGGCCAATCGGCAGGGCGAACCCGAATTCGGAGCCTCCGCCATCGCGCGGCTTGGCCCAGATCCGGCCGCCGTGGCTCTCGATGACGCGCTTGCACACGGCCAGGCCGACGCCAATTCCGGTCGCCTGCTTCTTCGCCGTGACCGCCCGGTAGAACGGCGCGAACAGCGCGTCGGCCTCTTCCTCGGCCAGCCCGATCCCGCGATCAAGCACGAGCACCTGCGCCTCGCGACCCTTCACCTGGAGGACGACGTCGACATCGGTCGTCGGCGGGCTGTACTTGACGGCGTTGCTCAGGAGGTTTCCGATCAACAGCTCGATGTTCGTCCGGTCGGCGTCGACGATCAGCAGCCGGGCGACGCCCAGGAACGTCACCCGACGGCCCTCGTGGCGACGGGTGAACGCGTCGATCGACTGGCGGACGACGTGGTTGAGCACTTGCGGCTCGACGTCTGGCTTCGTCCCCGAGCCGAGGCGGGTCAGCAGCAACAGGTTCTCGATGATCCCGAGTAGCCGCTCCGAATCTTCGGCGATGTCGGAGACCATCGACCGCCGAACTTCGTCTTCCAGGGTGTCCCCCTTGTCGCGGAGCACCTGGGCGTTGCCGAAGATCGTCGTGACCGGCGTCCGCAGCTCGTGCGATACGAGACCGAGGAACTCGTCCTTCACGGCGTTCGATCCGCGCAGGGCCTCGGCATTCGCGATGAGCGCGTCCTCGGCCTTGCGGCGATCGGTGACGTCGATCAGGACGTTGACCGCTCCGATCAGTTGGCCATCGTCGTCGCGCAACGGGGTCGGATACGGCACGAAGGCAATCCGACTCCCGTCCGGCCGCTCCGCAAGCGCCTCGTAGCCGCGGACGGGCCGGTTCTCGTGGAGCGCGATCGCCATCGGACATTCGTCGTGCCGCATCGTCCGACCGTCAGACCAGAAGAGGCGGAGGGATCCGCACCATTCCTCGCCGAGCTCCGGCCGGCGTCCCCAGAACGTCGCGGCGGCCTCGTTGTAGAAGGTGATCCGGCCGTCGGCGTCGGTCGTGTAGACCGCGACACCGAGGGCGTCGAGGAACTCCCGGTAGCGCAAACCATTGCGCGCCGCGCTCACGGTCCGGCGCGGCAGGTCGATCATGTTCCGAGCCGCGTCGAAAATGCTGATCAGCTGGTTGTCGGACTCGGCGACTGTCTCGAGCGCGGGCGCGCGGCGTGAGCGTCGGGCCTGCAAGGCCATGCGGGAATCTCCTCTCGATGAGCCGGGATTATTGCAGGCGATCGGCGTCGGAGCCACCGTTTCGGTGACTCTGCAACGGCTTTGCAACTTGAGCCGTCCGCGCGTGAGCGGTCGTTCCGTCAGCCGCTCCCGGCGCCGCCCTCGTACACCTCCGGGTTCACCGGCGTCGGAAGTCGCTCGCCGCGGAGGCCGGCAAGCAGATTCGCCGCCGCCATCTCGGCCATCTTGCCGCGCGTGGCCCGCGACGCCGAGGCGATGTGCGGCACGACGAGGCAGTTGTCGAGTGACAGAAGGGGGTCGTCGGTCGGGATCGGCTCGGGATCGGTGACGTCGAGTGCGGCGGCGAAGATCGTTCCGTTGCGAAGCGCGTCCGCCAGCGCGCCCGGATCGACGACCGGGCCGCGCGACGTGTTGACGAGGACCGCCGTCGACTTCATCCAGCCGAGCTTCTCGGCGTTGATGAGGCCACGCGTCTCGGGCGTCAGGTTGACGTGGAGGGAGACAAAATCCGACCGGGCCAGGAGCTCCTCGAGCGGCAGGAACGTCGCCCCGTAGGCCGCCTCGACGTCGGGCTCGGCTCGATGAACGTCGTGGTAAACGATTGTCATTCCGAACCCGGCGGCTCGCCGCGCGACCGCTTGACCGATCCGCCCGAAGCCGACGACCCCGAGCGTCGAGCCGTGAACGTCCGGCCCAAGTAGGAGCAGCGGCCCCCACGTCTTCCACTTCGCCGCCCTGACATATCGGTCCCCCTCCGGCAGCCGCCGCGCCGCCGCCATCAGCAGCGCCCAGGCGAGGTCGGCGGTCGTCTCGGTCAGGACGCCCGGCGTGTTGCCGACCGGGATCCCGCGCCGGGTGCAGGCCGGCACGTCGACGTTGTCGAAGCCGACGGCATAGTTCGAAACGACTTTGAGCTGCGGGCCTGCGGCGTCGAGGAACTCGTCGTCGACGCGGTCGGTCAGCAGCGTCACGACTCCCTCGCAGCCGGCCACCGCGCGAAGGAGCTCGTCCCGCGGCGGTGGCAACTCGTCCTGCCAGACGACCGCGTCCGTGGCCGCGACGATCGGGTCGATCCCGTCGTCCGGAATGAGGCGCGCAACGAATACCTTCTGGCGCGCCATCAGCGCGCGGCGCCCGCGGCAACGAGCGGCTCCACCACGCCGCGTATCCGGTCCAACGCCAGCGTCAGGTTCTCCCGCGAGTTCGCGTACGAGATCCTGATGTGGTTCCTCCCGACGCTGCCGAACCCCGTCCCGGCGAGGACACAGACCCCGGCCTCCTGGAGCAGCTTGTCGGCCAGCTCCCCGCCGGTCAGGCCCGTCCCCGAAATGTCGGGGAAGGCGTAGAACGCGCCGGTCGGTCGAAGGCAGCGGATGCCGGGGATCGCGTTGAGCCCGTCGACGATGAGGTCGCGCCGGGCTCGGAACTCGACGACCATCGCGTCGACGTCGTCCTGCTGGCCACGTAGCGCCTCGACGGCCCCGATCTGGGCGAATGTTGGCGCGCAGCTGATCGTGTTGATGATGAGCTGGCCGTACATCGAGACGAGTGCTGGGGGCACGATCGCGTAGCCCAGCCGCCAGCCGGTCATCGCGAACGTCTTGCTGAATCCGTCGAGCACGATAGTCCGCTCGGCCATCCCGGGCAGCGACGCGATCGAAACATGCTCCGTGCCGTCGTACACGATCCGGCCGTAGATCTCGTCGGCGAGGACGACGAGGTCGTTGCGGGTCGCCAGCTCCGCGATCGCCTCCAGGTCGCCGCGGGTCAGGACGCCGCCGGTCGGGTTGGCCGGCGAATTGATGACGATCATCCGCGTCCGCGGCGTGATCAGCGAGGCGAGCTCGTCGACGTCGAGCCGGAACTCGTTGTCCATGCGGAGGGGGATCGGGATTGGTGTGCCGCCGACGAAACGGGCGAGCAATTCGTAGATCGGATAGCCGGGGTCCGGGACGATCACCTCGTCGCCGGGATCGACGAGGCCGATGATCGCGTAGAGCATCACGCCCTTGCCGCCGACCGTGACGAAGACCCGGTCGGGCGTCACGTCGAAGCCCTTGCGGGCGGTGGCGTCCTCGGCGATCGCCTCGCGCAGGGCGGGAATGCCGGCGAATGGTGCGTAGTGGGTCTCGCCGTCGTCGAGGGCCCGCTTCGCCGCGTCGCGGACGTTCGCCGGCGTGTCGAAGTCGGGCTCGCCGATCTGGAGGTAGATGACGCTTCGGCCAGTCGCCTCGAGGGCCCGGGCCCGGGCGGTGACCTCGAACGCGGACTCGGTGCCGATGGTGCTCATCCGGGACGCGAGTCGCACGGCGATCCTCCTCTGGCCGGCGGCAGCTGGCCGCACGACGAAGGGCTAGCTTATCGCGGCGCTCAGGGCAGGAGCTGACGAAGCGCGAACAGCACGTTTGCCGGTCGCTCCGCGAGCCGGCGCATGTACCACGGATACCATGCCTCGCCGTACGCGATGAGGTCGCGGACGCGGTAGCCCTCGCCGGCGAGCCGGCGCTGTTCGGCCGCTCTGATGCCGTACAACATCTGGACCTCGACCGCGGTCCTGTCGAGACCGAGCGCAACGGCATGTTCGGCGATCTGCTCGATGAGCCCGACGTCGTGCGTCCCGAGACCGATCCGGAGGGACCGCCCGGCCCGGACGGCCTCGAGCATCGAGACGGCCAGGGCCACGTAGTTCGCATCCACGTCGTGCCGGCTCTGATACGCGATGGTGTCTGGCTCCGCGTAGGCGCCCTTGACCAGCCGAATGGCCGGGTCGAGCGGCAGGAGTCGCTGGATGTCGCTCGCCGTCCGGCGGAGGTACGACTGGAGGCAGAGGCCCGTGTTCGGGTGGTTCGCCTTCAGGCGCTCGTAGAACGCGATCGTGCCCTCCGCGTAGGCGCTGCCCTCCATGTCGACCCAGACGGTTCGGCCGGTCTGGGCGGCGCGCTCCGCCAGGTGCTGGACGTGCTGGAGCGTCCGATCCACGTCGAGGTCGAAGCCGAGCTGGGTGAGCTTGACTGAGATCTCGCCGTCGAGACCACTCGCCGCGATCGTGTCGAGCAGGCCAAGGTAATGCTCGGCGACCGCATCAGCCTCTTCCGGGCGGGTCACGTTCTCGCCAAGACGCGTGAACATCGTCGCTATGCCCTGGTCGCGGAACTGTTCCGCGGCGGCGAGAGCGGACTCCGCGGACTCGCCCGGCATGAACCGGCGGACGGCGCGGCGGGCGAACCACAGCCTCGGCACGCGATCGCGGAGCCAGCGATTGCCGGCCATCCAGAGAAGGATCGTGCGCATCGCCATCGAGGATATCTCGCCGTCCGGGCTAGAATCCGGCGGATGGCCAAGTTCTTCGACCTCGACGACGCCAACGCGGCTCTGCCGGAACTGCGGACGATCCTCGAGACGCTCCGCGACGAGCGTGCGCAGCTCATCGAGCTCCGCGACGAGTTCGCCCGGCAGGCGGCGCTCGAGACCGCGGCCACCGGCCCCGCGCCGGTCGACCCACCCGCGGAAGACGCATCCACCGGCGCCGAGGCTCCGCGGCGCCTGCGCCTCAGGATGCAAGGCGTCATCGACCAGATGCAGGCGGGCGTGGCCCGGATCGACGAGCTCGGGGTCACCCTCCGCGAGATCGAGACCGGCCTGATCGACTTTCCCGCGCTCGTGAGCGGGCGGCAGGTCTGGCTGTGCTGGCGGCTCGGCGAGGGCGACATCGAGTTCTGGCACGAGCTGGCCGAGGGGTTCGGCGGACGGCGCGCCCTGATCGACCTCGCCTGATGGCGAAGCCCGCGGCGCAGACAGTGATCCAGGGCGGCCGGGCGAAGGCGTACCGGCCGCTTCCCGAGACTGACCGGCGGGAAGCGTTCGCCGCCGCGCTCGAGGCCTACGATCGGGGCGACTTCTTCCTCACCCACGAGTTGCTCGAGCCAGCCTGGATGGGCACCGACCATCTACCGGAGCGCGAGCTCTACCAGGGCCTGATCAAGCTCGCGGCGGCGTTCGTCCACAGCGTTCGCGGCAACCCGCGGGGAATTGCGAGGAACCTCGAAGGCGCGAAGGAGCGTCTCGCGGCGGCTCAACAGGCCGACATGACCGGGGGTCTCGACCTGGCCGATCTGCTGGCTGCCATCGACGATCGGCTCGCTCGCCTTGCCGCAGACCCCGACGCGTCCCCGATCGACCCGCCCAGCCTCAGGAGGACGATCCGATGACCCAGCCCCCGGGCGCAATCCCCGCAGTCGATGCAACTGAGGCCGCCGATCGGCTGAGCCGCGCCGGCGCGCCGAAACCGCTACTCGTCGACGTCCGCGAGATCGACGAATTCCGCGACGTCCGGGTAGAGGGAGCCGCTCTCGTCCCGATGTCGTCGTTCGCCGAGCGCCACACGGAGCTGCCAAAAGATCGGCCGCTCCTCGTCATGTGCGCCGGCGGCACCCGGTCGGCGGCCGCCACCGCCTTCCTGCTCCGCGGCGGTTGGACGGACGTCGTGAACGTCGACGGCGGCATCACCGCCTGGCAGCGCCAAGGCCTCCCCGTCCGCCGCGGCGACCCCGACCCCGGCGAAGGAGATCTCCCCGCGAGCTAACGGCGGCGGCGGCGGGCCATGAGGCGCTCGCGCATCGCGCGGACCTGTTCCTTGTGGGCGAACGCCCAGCCGATCACGATCAGGATGGCGAAGTTGATGATGCCGATCGTGTTGGCATTGAGATAGCCGAGCTGCTGGCCGATCTCCCCATCGATCTTCAGGGCCGGCACCGTGGCGCCGACGAGGCCGAGCTGGAAGAACGGCGCCTGCGGGGCGACGTTCGCCCGGGCTGCGCCCGCGATCGGGCCGTCGGGCGTCTCGCCGCCGACGAGGATGATGTTGGGGCCGAGCACGAATGACGCCGACCCCGACAGCCCGGTCGGCAGGTCGCTCTCGGTCAGGTGCTTCCACTCCGTGATGTTGCCGAGCGCATCCGGGACCGTCCAGTACAGCTCGCTCCGAGGTCCGGTCGTATCGCTGCCACCGATGAGGTAAAGGGCACCGCTGGCGGCAAAGCCCGCGGCGTTCGTCCGAGGCTCGGGCAGGTCCACGGGGCCGCCAGCGACGCCGAACTGCTTTAGGTTCGTCGACTCGTCGACGCGAGTCTCCTCGTCGTCCGGCTGGAACTCGCCGCGCTGTACGGTCTTCGTCGGGCCGGCGGCGGAGGTCCCGCCATAGACCCACATGTAATCGCCCGACATGGCAGCGGTACCGTCGGTCGTCTCCTGGTAGAGCTCCGCCTGCGGCTGCCACGGCTGGAGCGCGCCGGCCTTGTCGAACGTCGACTTCCAGACAGTCTTCACGGGTGTCGTCCCATCGGCTGTCCCGCCGACGAGGAAGAGGCCGTCGCCGGCCGGGACGAGGGAGGCACCCGAGCGCGGCTCCGGCAGGACGAGGTCGAGCTCGACTTCCTCCGCCGTCTGCCACTCGCCGAGCTCGCCCGTCTGGGAGTTCGGTGACAGTACGAAGACAGAGTCCGTCGGCTTGCCGTCCGGCCTCGTTCCACCAACGACGAAGATCCGGCCCGCCGAGAAGCCGACAGCGGCGTTGGCGCGCGGGGATGGTAGCTTCGGGCCCTCGGCCCAGCGATCGAAGTTGCCGACGCCGGAGGCCGTCGCCACGAACGTCGTATCGACCGCGGCGGTCCCGTCGCTGCCGCCGATGTAGAGGATCTTCGTCCCGATCTGAGCGATCGTGCCATCGACCCTCGGCGCAGGCAGCGACAACTCTTCCGGGGCGACCTCCCACGGGATGACAGCGCCGACCGGCGGCGGGCACGGCAGGGTCTTGTTCTCGGGCGGGCAGAAGTTGATCGGGCTCCACGCGAGGATGCCGAGATCCAACGTTTTGTTGACCGTGAAGTAGTAGGCCCGGTCCGGGATGTAACCGAGGACGAAGATCATGACGATGAACCAGAACACCGCCTTGAGCGACGCCCAGCCCCAGCCGTTGGCGTCGAGCAGGCCGAAGAATGCCCGCCCGCGGGTCTGCGTCCTGCCCGATTGAAGCGCCTGTTGCGCCATCGTCCTCCACTCCGCCGATTGGCCGTCGTCGGCCACCGGCGATCTCCTACTTGGCCGTCAGGGTTCCGGTCATCGTGTTCGGGTGCACTTCGCATACGAAGCTGTAGTCGCCGGCGGCGAGCGCGGGCACCGCGAATGACTTCTTCGCCGGTCCGGTGAACGGCGCCGTGTCGCCGATGCTTACGTTCGCCCCGCTCGGGTCCTTGAGCACGACGTTGTGCGGCGCGGTCGCGTCCTGATTGTCGAACTCGAGCGTGAAGGTCGTGTCCGCCGTTGCCTCGAGCGTGTCCGGTTCGAACCCGGTGCTTGCCGCGCCGGTCGGCGCCGTGACGGTGACGACGGGCGCGTTCGGGTCGATCGAGGCCGACGGTGCGCCGCTCGCACCGGCGCCGCCGCCGAGCGCCTGCAGGTAGCAGTCGGGGTATGGCGTCGCGCCCGGGTCCGGTTTGTAATTCGGGTCGCGCCAGCCGGTGAACGTCTTCACCTCGCCGGTCGCGGGATCGATCTCGGGCTCGTTCAGGTCCGGATCCTTCACGGTGTAGACGTGGTCGTTCGTCGCCCGGAGGAACGCGATGAGCTCGTCGATCTGGCGGTAGTTGAGCGGACCAGGTGGATTGCCCTGGTCCGACCAGACCGGCATCGCCGACTTGGCATTCCCGCAGACGTACCGGCCGCCGACCAAGAGCACGTTGTGGAGGTAGTCCTCGTTGAGGTGGTTGAACAGCTTTTCCTGGGAGTTCAGCGTCGGCCCGATGTAGCCGACATCCGCCGCGTCGGGTTCGTCTGGCCCCATGCCATTGGGACCGTGGCAACGGGCGCAGTTCGCCTTGTAGACGTTGTAGCCCCGCTCGACCGCGGTCACCTGCTGATGCTCGATCTCCTGGGCGAGGCGCGGTTCGGAAATGCCGAGCGGAAAGCCGAGCTCGTAGAACCAGTAGCCGACGATGAACAGCGTTACGAAGCAGAACGTCAGGAAGCCGACCCATCGAGCGCTCGACGACTGGCGGACGATCCCGGCGCTGCGCTCCGGCGTGAGGCCGTCGATCGCCTTGAGCGACGGCGCGGCCGTGAACCGCTCAGCCGACACCCGATCCGGTGGGCGCGGTGCCGGGAGGCGCTGCTCGGGCGGCGGCTCGGGCGCGTCCGTCATCGGGATCCTCTAGCCTTCTGGCGACAGAACGGGATCATCAGATGCAGCCGGTCGGCGTCCGTGGCGGGATGATGCCGGGCTGGCCAAGGGCCACGGGAAGCGGTCCGAGCGTGATCTTGCCGGTGTCGAGCGTCAGGACGCCATCGCCGTCCACCGCCGCGGAAAAGCGGTCCATGCTTCGCGCCGCGGGCCCGTACTGGGTCCCCGCAGCCTTGATCCCGAGACGATCGTAGCGGGAGCCATGGCACGGGCACTCGAGCCAGAAATTCTTGATGCATGGATTCGGCTTGCACCCCAGGTGCGGACAGCGCTGGTAGAGCCCCCGGACATTGAGCGCCCTGCCATCGCCGCTGGTGTCCTCCCCGGCAACGAACTGCTGTCGACCGGGATCGATCAGGACGATGAAGGCCCGCGCCTCCGGGACATAGGCCGGAAACCCTTCGGCAATGGGGAGTGAAGAATTCTGGAGCTTGATCTCGTCGAGCGTGCCGATCCTGACCTTGCCACCGAACCCCCCGGACAGGTTCGGCCACAGGAAGCCTATCGTTCCCGCCAGGAGCTCGATGCTCCAGACTGCCGCTGCTCCGCCCAGGGAGTAGCGCAAAAGCTGGCGCCGGGAGATGCCCTTGACCTGGTGCGTCCGAAGCGACTTGATCGCCTCGGACGACAGCGCCTGGGGCCTGTCGGCTGGTTCGACTTGGTAGTTGCTCATCCGCTGGTCGTGTCCTTCGCGGTGCTCAGAGGGCGAAGTGGAGCCCGTTGCTGCTGTTCTCGAAGAACGGCAGGTACGGGATGACAAAGCTGTAGCCCGGGCCCCGGAAGAAGATCCCGACGAACGTCAGGATCAGGCCGAGAGCACAGAACAGGGTGAACAGGACGACGGCGGTCTTCCGCTCCGAGGGACGCGTGACCGTGAGTGCCCCGCGGTCAACGTACGGGATCAGCGCCGCGCCGACGAGCACGAGCAGCGGCGTCAGGACGCCGGCGACCGTCGGGTGGAAGTAGGCGAGAAGCTCCTGCAGCCCCAGGAAGTACCACGGCGCCTTGGCGACGGCCGGCGTGACGTTGCCGTTTGCCAGCTCCTCGAGCGGAGCGTTGATGAAGAGGCCCATGAGCAGCAGGAGGATGCTCATCATCCCGGCCGCCAGGAATTCGATCGACAGCAGGTGCGGCCAGGTCATGACCGTGTCGTCGGGCTCCTTCTGGACCCGGACCACCGCATCCTGCTTGACGAGCGCCAGCAACCGATACGGCCGCGCCGACATCGGCACGCGCTGCTTGTCGATCTCCGTCCGCCGGGTCGGGTCGACGGGCAGGACAACCCGACTCTCGGTCGGCTCCTTGACGTCCGTCGGCTTTTTCGTGTCGTCAGTCATGCCATCGACCCCAGCGGGCCGCTAGGGCGGCCAGATGCAAGGCGCCGCCGAGCACCGGAGCGAGCGCACCTGGGTGCGTGAGCGAGGAAGCGGAGGCGGCAACGCCGCAGATGGTCGTCATAGCGGACCGCTGATGCCGCCGTCCTTGCGGATCCGCCAAAAGTGGACCGCAAGAAAGATGGCTGCCACTAGCGGAAAGAACATGATGTGGAGCACGTAGAACCGGAGCAGCGTGTTCTGGCCGACCTCGAGGCCACCAAGAAGGAGCCGGTTGAACGGCGTGCTGATCAACGGCGCGTAGCCGCCCATGTTGGTGCCGATCGTGATCGCCCAGTAGGCGATCTGGTCCCATGGCAGCAGGTAGCCGCTGAAGCTCAGCATGATCGTCAGGAAGAGCAGGACGACCCCGACGACCCAGTTGAACTCGCGGGGTGGCTTGTAGGCCCCGTGGTAGAAGACCCGCATCATGTGGAGGAACACGAAGAAGACCATCAGATGGGCGCCCCATCGATGGATGTTCCGCGTCAGCAGCCCGAACGTGACCTCGCCTGGATATCGAGGATGTTCGTGTACGCCAGCGTCGACGACGGCACGTAGAAGAACATCAGGTAGACGCCGGTGATCGTCAGGACGAGGAACAGGAAGAACGACAGGCCGCCGAGGCAGAACGTGTAAGCGAACTTCACGGCGTGCTGGCGGACGCGAACCGGGTGAATGTGCAGGAAGACGTTGTTCATCACCGCGTACGCCCGCGACCGCTCGTCGTTGGGGTACGGCTGGCGGAAGAGCGAGCGCCAGACGGGGCTTCGGCGGATGGTGTTGTCCATCCGCTCGAGGAAACTCACCGGGCTCCTCCTGCGACGCCGGCGGTCCCGGCCAGTTGCGCATCCCGGTACGACTCCTTGTAGAGCCGACCGTCGGTCGAGATCTCCTGCAGCTCGAACCGCTCCATCGTAATGGCGTCGAACGGGCATCGCTTGACGCACAGCGCACAGCGGATGCAGCGCTCCTCGTCAAGGATCATCGCCCCGCCCTGATCCCAGCCGTAGGCCTCCTCGATCTCCGGTAGCAGCCCATCGGTCTTGAGCTGGTTGACGTCGACCATGTGGATGACGCCCTCGGGACAGACGTCGGCGCAGGCCCCGCACAGGACACACCGGAACGGGTCGAACCAGATGTTGAAGTTGCACATGAGGCAGCGCGTCGACTCGGCGACGGCGGCCGTGGCGTCGTAGCCGAGCTCGACCGGCGTGGTGAAGTTGACCTCGGGATCGGTCGAGGGCATCCGCATCGCCACCGGTGCCATCGGGATGTGCTGGCGGGGCAGGACGTCGTAGAACTCGGGCATGTCGTGCCGCCACGAGCTCGTGATTTTCACGTTCGGCGTGACGGTCACGTCGGTCCGGCCGGTCAGATACCGGTCGATCGCGTAGGCGCACTTCTTGCCGTGGCCCGCCGCCTCGATGAGCGTCGTCGGGCCCGTCACGAAGTCGCCGCAGGCGAAGACGCCACGGACGTTCGTCGCGTACGTCGCCGGGTCGACCCGGACGCGTCCCCGGCCGATCTCGAAGTTTGCCTCGACCGGGAGGAACGTCAGGTCCGCCGCTTGCGACACGGCCGGGATGACGACGTCGGCCTTGATGACGAACTCGGAGCCCTCGATCGGAATCGGCGACCGTCGACCGGACGCGTCAGGCTCGCCGAGCCGGTTGCGGATGAACTTGACGCCCGTTACGTGGCCGTCCTCGCCGAGAACCTCGACCGGGCTGGCGAGGAATTCCATTCGGACTCCCTCTCGCTCCGTCTCGCCGAGCTCCTCCTCGTCGACGACCAACTCGCTTCGGGTCCGCCGGTAGACGATCGCGACATGCTCGGCGCCGTGCCGCAGGCTCGTCCGGGAGCAGTCCATCGCGGTGTAGCCGCCGCCGATGACGACCACGTCCTTGCCGACATAGAGCTCCTGGCCGAGATTCGCCTTCTTCATGAAGTCGACGCCGTAGTCGACGCCCTCGAGGTCGGCCCCGGGAATGTCGAGCGCGACCGCGTCCATGGCGCCGGCGGTGATCGCGATCCCGTCGAAGTCACGCTGGAGCTGGTCGAACGTGATGTCCTTGCCGATCGTCGTGTTGAAGACGAACGTCACCCCGAGCCGCTCGACGAGTCGGACGTCCATTTCGATCGCTTCGCGCGGCAGGCGGAAGGCGGGGACGCCGATGAGCATCGTCCCGCCGCCATACGGCAGCGAGTCGAAGACGGTGCAGTTGAAGCCCTTCATCGCCAGCTCGCGGGCGACGGCGATCCCGGCCGGACCGGCCCCGATGATCGCTACCCGCTCGTCCCGCGGGGTGATCTGGGGCATGACGTCGGGGATGCCTGATGCCTCGTGCCACTCGACGAGGAACCGCTTCATCGCCCGAATGGCAAGGGGCCGGTCGATGTCGCCGCGGCGGCAGGCCCGCTCGCACGGGGCCGAGCAGACGTACGAGCACATCGCGGCCACCGGATTGGGCTCCCGCGAAAGGATGTAGCCCTCCTCGAACCGGCCCTCCGCCGCGAGGTTCAGGTAGCCGCGGCAGTTCGTCCCGACGGGGCAGGCTTCCTGGCACTCGATGTTGCACTGGAGCCAGGACGCATCGACGGGCTGAACGAGGAATTCCTGATTGGGATCGATCGCCAAGGTCGAGGCGTGCCTTTCTGTGCGCTGGTTTCCCTGGGGTTTCCGGGCACGAAGGAGGCCGGTCGGAACCGGCTGGTCGAATTTACCATCCGCGTCCTGAGCGGCGCAAAGCACGGCGAACGTGCGGCGGCCGATTTGACGCTCGCCGGACTCGCAGACTACGCTCCCCAGAGGGCTGTCCCGTCGAAGGCCGGAACTTCGCCGGCCGAGGAGGTCATCGACCGTGACCGGGAGCGACTTCGCCTTCCTGACGTTCGGGCTGTTGCTCGGCGTCGCGGCCGGCGCCGCGCTCATCGAGGTTCTCCGGGCACGGCCGCCGTCGAAGCGCGAGGTCCGTGTCACGGTCGACTCCGAACTCGATTGCGCGCCGCCGAGCGACCACCCTGGCCGACGTCGATGCCTATGCCCCGTCGGCCGGACCTGCCCGCGGCGGGCCCGGCGACCAGCGCCGGCCAGATCGCGACATGCCCGAAGAGGACCTCGCAGATCTCCCCGATCAAGCGACTGCCGCGCTCAGCGGCATTGGCACCGGCAATGGAACGCCTGTTCCTCGCGAGGGTTCCGCGCGCCCGGGTGCGGGAGATCGCGATTCCGTCGGGATCTCCATTTCGCACGAGCCCGACCCGATGATGGCGGCCCTCCAGGCCACGTCAGTCGCCGGCGCCGGCGTGCTGATGCCGTCGGGGATCGAGTCATCGACGGTGACGGCGTCTGCCAAGACCTCGTCTGCCGAGGCGATGCGTCCCCACGGACTCGGCGTGGCCACGCTGTTGCGCCCGGAAGCCTCGAGCGCCGACGGCGGCCAGACCCGCACGACTGAGCCGGGCGCCACGGATCGACCGGATGCGATTGCTGGAGCGTGCGACGAAGCGCGCCGCATCGCCGACGAACGATGCCAGGTCGCGACGCGCGCTCGGGAGGGCGCCAGCGCGGCGCTCGAGACGTTGCGCTCGAGCCAACATGCTTACGACGACCACACCAGCAAGGCGGAGGCTCAGGCTGCGGCGGCGGATCCGCGGGCCGTTCGGGTGGCAAAGGAGGCGGCTCAGCAGGCCTTCCGCGAGGCGCGCAACGCTGGGCAGACGCGCGACGACATCGAGACGGCCGCACGGGACTGGCTGAACGAGATCAACCGGATCAACCTCGCCACCCGCGAGGCCGGCGCCCTCGCCGAGCGCCATCGGCTGGCGGCGGTCGAGCTCGCCGCGAACCTCGAGCGTCTGTCGGTCGAGGCCGATGGGGCCCGGATCTCGGCCGAGATGGCCGAGGAGGCCTGCGTGGCGGCACGCGAGGCCGTCGCCGCGTGCCAGGAAGCGGCCGCGGTGGTCGCGGCGGGTGGACGGCGCAACTCGCCGCCGCCCAAGGCGGGACCTGCCGACGCCAAGCCGCGGGCTGGATCCCTCGACGAAACCGAAGGCTCGATGGGCTCGCGTGCGGGTGAGGACGCAGTGATCATCAAGCTGCTCCGCGGCGATCGCGAGGCCCTCGGTCGCCTGGTTGCCCGACTGGGCGGCGATGATCCCGAGGAGCGACGCCGCTGGCAGACGGGGATCAGCGGGCTCCTGGAGGCCATCATCGCCCGGTCGATCGAAGCCTCGGCCTTCGACTTCCCGACCGAGCATCCGTTCTGGGGACCGTTCACCCGTTCGCAGTGCCGCGATATCGCCGCCGCACTGGCGTCCCTCGGTTACAAGCACGACGGCTTCGGCGGGTGGGCCGAGGACCGAATGCCAAGCCAGCGCGACCTGTCACTGGCGGTCGGCTATGCCGGCCTCGACCCGATGCGGATCCGGCACTGGCCGTCGGAGGCGGAAATGGGCGATCTGCTGCGCGATGTCAGGGTCGCCGCCGACGAGTACATCTGGGAGGCCGCCGGCACGCTGACGCTCGGTGAGTTGGTCTCGCTTCTGGGCCGTCGAGCGGATGCCCTGACCGAGCTCTGGAACGAGTGGGGCCTGGTTCGGCCGTTGCTTCTCGCCGCCGACTAGTCACCGCATTAGCCAACGTCGACCCCTCAAGGCGACTTACTCCGCGAGGGCGGCCTCCGTCGCCTCGGCGGCGTCGCCGCTCGGGCCCTCGTCTTCGTCTTCGTCGATGACCACGAGCCGGAGTGCCTCGCCCGCCGGCGCGCCGATCGGTTCGCCGGCCTCCGCTGCCCACTCGCGGATCCGCTTCTCGAGCCGCTCCGGGTCCTTGATCTGGCTCGCGTGCGCGCGCAAGGCGTCGATCTTGCGATCCAGCGTCGCCGTGACGTCGATGCGGACGTTCGGTTCGTTCGGCCAGAAGAGGTAGAGCCGCCGGACGATATGCGAGGCCAGGCCCGCATTCGCGAGCCAGGGGAACGCCATTGGATTGCGGGCCGCCGGGTAGACGGCATCGACCGCGGCCATGCCGGCGGCCCGATGGTCCGCATGGTTCACGCCGCCGTCGCGGTAGAACACGACCTCCGGGTCCGTGGCGAGAACCGCGTCAGGCCGGAATGTCCGGATCTCGCGAACGAGTTGCTCGCGGAGGGCGAGGTCGTTGTCGAGGGCGCCATCCGGTTGATGCAGGAACGACAACCCCGCATACCCGACAACGTCGGCGGCGACCCGCTGCTCCTCTTCACGCAGGGCGGCGAGCTCCATCGGGTCGAGATCCGGATCCTCGCCACCCGCGTCGCCGGAGGTGCAGCAGACGAGCCAGCCGACGGATCCCGCGTCGATCCAGCGCGACGCCGTAGCCGCGGGCCCGAAGTCTGCGTCGTCCGGGTGGGCGACGATGACCATGAATCTTGTCGGCCGCCAGTCGTGGGCCGTCTCAGTCACCGGAACGTCCCGAATGTGCAGGAATCGCGGTTGCGCCGACAAGCATCAGGGCTATGATGTGGGCCGAGGCTTCGCTCGTCTCCCCCCACGAGCGAAGTCTCTTTGGTGTCCGCGAGGGGCGACGGGACAGGTCACCCGGCCCGCGCCGCCTGCTCCGCGGTCAGGGCCGCGAGCACATCTGCCGCGTGTCCCTCCGGCTTCACCTTCGGCCAGGTCCGGGCGATCCTCCCGTCCGGGTCGACGAGGAACGTCGTCCGCGCCGTGCCCCAGTAGGTCTTGCCGTAGTTCTGCTTCTCGACCCACGAGCCATAGGCTTCGGCGGCCCCGTGATCGATGTCGGCAAGGAGCGTGAACGGCAGGTTGAACTTCTCGCGGAAGGCCCGCTTGCTCGCCCCGGCCTGCGGGCTGACGCCCCAGACATCCGCGCCCCGCTCGACGATCGTCTCGTTGGCGTCGCGGAACTCGCACGCCTCGACGGTGCACCCGGGCGTGTCGTCCTTCGGGTAGAAGTAGAGGATCGTCCAGCGGCCGGCCTGGTCCGAGAGCCGATGAACCGCGCCGGTCTCATCAGCGAGGGCGATCTCCGGCGCCTGGTCACCAACCTCGGGGATGCTCATGCCGACAGCGTAGCAGGGGTCTCGATGACGAGGACCGTGCCGCGCCCGAGGACGAACGAGGCATCGACGGCACGCCGGACATTCGACAGGCCTCGCGCCGAGCCCATGAGCAGAGTCTCATCTCGAAGCGGATAGTGAAGTCCGTCGGTCCGGATCCCGAGCGCGTCCGCCCCGAAGGGGATCAGTGAGACGAGATCCCCGACTCGCCCGGGTAGCGAGCGTGATGACCGGGTCGCCCTCCTTCCCCGGAGCCACGACCAGCCTGACCCGGGCTGAGGCATCGAGGAGCACGGCCGGGCGGCCCTCTAGCGCCGGATGCGCGAGGAGCGTCAGGTTGGCGATGGAGTGATCGAGCCGCCGCCCGCCGAACGCCCCGAGCACCACCACCTCGTTGGCACCGGCGGCGATCGCCGCGGTGATCGCGAGCTCCGTGTCCGACTCGTCCTTGTCCGTCCCGACGAGGTCGACCGGGATGCCCCGGGCTCGAAGCTCGGCGAGGCCTCCCTCGTCGATCGAGTCGCCGTCGCCCACCCAACGGTGGATCGGCAGCCCCAGGCGCGCCGCGTGCCGCGCGCCGCCGTCGGCTGCGACCACGATCGCGACGTCGTCGGACCAGCCCGGCCAGGCGGCGTCGAGCGCCTCACGGTCCGCCACATCGCCGTCGGCGAGGACGATCGCCCGGCGACTGCCCGCGGACGCCTCGGCGGGATCCTCCGCGCGGCTCACGGGCCGGCCGGCGGGGCTGCGAGCAGATACTCGTCGACCCAGGCGACGACCGATGGCGCAATATCCACGGCTCCGGCGGCCCGCAGTTCGTCCGGGTCCCCGAGCACCGACCTGATGCCGATGGCACGGACGCCGACGGCTCGGGCCATCGCCATGTCGGTTGGCGCATCACCGACATAGGCGACCTCATCTGGCCGATCGGCGAGGTCGAGCAGCTCGAGGGCCATCCGGAGGGGCGCCGGGTCGGGTTTGTGGACGGCGAGGTCGTCGCCGAAGACGCGAGTGTTGAGCAACTCGGCGAGGCCCGTCCGCTCCAGCTGCGGGACCACGATCGCCCGGTCGCCGGCGGTCACGATGCCCAGCTGCTTGCCGGCATCGCGCAACCGCTTGAGTGCCGCCGCCACGCCATCGAACGCAATCACGTCGCCGCCCGTGGCGAACGTCGCGTGCCAGAGCTCACTCGCCTCGTCCAGCCGATCGCCTGGCACCCCCAGGCGGAGGTACATCAGGCGCCAGTCGGGCACGTAATGGCGGCGGTACAGGACCTCATCGAACGGCAGTCCGAACGATGCCATCACGGTCGCGTTGGCCCGATGAAAGGCACCGAGCGAATCGACGAGCGTGCCGTCCCAGTCGAAGAGAACCGCCTGCATGGTCGGCCGATGCTACCGCCGCCGCCCAGAGCTCGTCCGATGTAAACTCGGACCGTGCCCGAGACCACCGACCACGTTGCGATCCAACGGGTCCGCGACGCCGCAGATCGCAAGGGCGTCAGCCTCGACATCACCGTCTTCGATCAGTCGACCCACACGGCCGAGGAGGCCGCCGCGGCCGTTGGAGCGGAGCTCGGGCAGATCGTCAAATCCCTCGTGTTCGTCGCTCCGGGCGATGACGGACCAGAGCCAATCCTCTGCCTCGTCGCCGGCCACAACCGCGTCGACCTCGCGCGACTGGCGGCCGTCACCGGCGAACGGGACGTTCGTCGCGCAACCGCGCGCGAGGCGAACGAGCTCACTGGCTTCACGATCGGCGGCATTCCGCCGATCGGTCATTTCGGGCCGATCCGGGTGATCATGGATCCCGATCTCGGGCGGTTCCAGATCGTTTGGGCAGCAGCCGGAACGCCGACCGCGGTATTCCCCGTTCCCCCGGCAACCCTGCGGACGCTCTCCAATGCCACCGTCGCCCCGATCACCGAGGAGCGGCGACTCGCCGACATCGAGGCGGAGCGCGAGCCCGGCGCCAGTGTCGGTGGCTTCGTCGGAGACGGTGGGGCCCGGGCGCAGAACGCCGGGGTGTGAGTCCGTCCGCCACGGGCGCCCAACCGCGCGACGCGACGATCGCCTATCCCGGCGGGCTGCGGGCGAGGTGGCGCTGGGGCGGCAGTGGCCAGGGGGCTGCGGTGTTCGCCCTGGCGGAGGCCGGCGGGACCCTGATCGATCATGGCCCGGTCGTGTCGGCGGATTACGAGGCGCTCTGCCGCGCGGAACTCCGAATCGACGGGCCGGGCGGGCCGTGGACGGCGAGGTTCGCGTCGACGATCTACGACGAGCCTGCCGGGCTCGTCTGGGACGACCACGGCCTGTTCGTCGTCAAGTACGGGTTCCACACGTTCGCCTTCGACAGCCGGTCGGGCGAGCTGCGCTGGTCCCACCGATCGGCGACGCCCCTCCTGGCGCTCTTCGGCTCCCCTCGCCTCCCCCATCTCGTCGTTCAGTCGGAGATCGAGACTTTCGCCCTCGAGCCTGACGGAACGGCGGCCTGGCGGATCGCCCATAGCGACGTCGTAACCGAGGCTGAGCTCGTCGGCGGCCGCCTGGTCCTCACGAGCTTCGCCGGTGCCGTCACCGCGATCGATCCCGCCACGGGCCGCCCGACAGGCTGACCCTGGGGATGGCTCGTGGAAAGCGTGGATAACCGCGCGAGACCTGTCTGAAACTCGTGGACAAGACGGCTTGACCCGTCGGGTCGGGGGACGTAGCGTTGCGGTCAGCCCGGAGGGGCCGAGCGCAGGCTAACGGCAGCGATCGCATCAACGCCCACGCCGCGAGTAGGTTCCTTCGGGCCTTTCCGTGCCCGCCGCCCCACGGCGGCCCCGCATAGCCGATCCCGCGCCGCCAGCCGGTCGCCCGCTTGCCCGCCGCCTGCCTTCGATGCGCACGTCGTCACCTAGATGCGAACGACGGTCATCAACTTCTTTGGGGGTGTTCGCAAGCGCCAGGCCAGACGGCCGCTATCATCCCGCGGTGACTCCCCTCCTCCTCGTCGTCGCGAGCTTGATTGCCCTCGGCGCCGGCGTGATCACCCTGCGGTCGTTCGGGCCCCGCTACCGGGTCGCTCGCCTCCTCGCGACCACGCCCCGCGTCACCGTCGCGGACGCCATCGCCATCGCCCGCGACGGCCCGCCTCGCTACGTCCGAGTCGACGGCCGGATCGACGCGGACGAGGAATTCGAGGACGCGGACCATCGGCCGCTCGTCTTCCGCCGGACGCGATTCGAGGCCCGTTCCGGGGCACCGGCGCGGTGGTCGGCGTTCGAGGATTCCCGCGAAGCCGTCGAGTTCGAAATCAGGGAGGGCCTCGACGGAATCCGCGTCGACGCCGCGACGATCGACGTCGGACTCGTAGTCGTGCCACGCCATTCGGTCGGCGTCGCGGCTGACATCACCGGCCGCGCCCCATCCGCACTCGATCCAGCGACACCCGTCCGCGCGGTCATCGAGCAGATCTCATCCGTTGAACACGCGATCGTCCTGGGCGTCCCGGTTCCGGCCGCTGCCGAGGGCGGCACCGCACAGCTGACAGCCGGGCTTGGGAAGCCGCTCGTTCTGTCGACGCTCGAGCCGGACGAGGCCATGCGGATCCTGGCCGGAGGCAGCACCCGGCCACGGGTCGTCGCTGCTTGCTTTCTCGCCGGGACCGCGCTACTCATCGTCGGTCTCGCGTGGGCAGGCCTCGGCGCGGTCATGAGCGCCGTCGTTCCGATCGCCGTGGCCGCCTCCCCGTCGCCCGGGACCGGCGGCGATCCGCGCAGCAGCGGCGAGGGGCCGGGCCTCGTCGGCGAACCACTCCTTGCTCTGGTAGTCGTCGCGGGTATAGCCGTCCTCGCCGTCGTGTTGACCACGCTCTACGTCCGGGTAACCGACACGAAGCGGCGAAAACGGTCCTAGGCCGACTCTCGGGCGACCCTACGGCAGCGCGGCGGGCAGTTGCTGCGGCTGCCCCTTGCCGGTCGGGTCGAATGCGACCCAGCCGTAACCGGGGAAGTACACCTCAACCCAGGCGTGTGCGTAACTGTTGCGGATCACCTCCGTGGCCGAGCCCTGGCTGCGCTCGCCGGGCAGGAAACCCTCGACGATCCGAGCCGGGATCCCGAGGTTGCGCAGGATCACGGCCATCGTCATGGCGTAGTGCTCGCAGTAACCGCGCCGGTACGTGGCGAAACATTCGGCGGCAGACATCACGCCGCAGTCGATGTCGCGCACGTCAACGTCGTACGTGAACGAATCCGTGTGAAGCACTTGGACCAGTCGTTCCGCCAGGTCGATCGGTGCCGTCGAGCTCGCAGTCCTGACGATCTCATCCCTGAGGGATGCGAGGTTCGGTCCGAACATGCCGGCGACCTCGGCGGTGTACAGGAGGACGACCTCGCGCGGGTAGTCGGTCCCGGCGGCGCGAAGCGCGGCGGCGTTGAGCATGCCCGCCCCATTGCCCCGGTCGGCGACCAGGGCGGTGACTGTGTAGGAGTCGCCGCCGTCGCGGTTGAGCGAGGCGAAATAGCCGTCCTGACCGACCGTCGCAAGCCGGACGGGACGATCGACCTGGATTGGCGTCGCCGGAGACAACACCGTCGGACCGGCGAACGTGGCGGGCCGGACAGTGAACGTAAAGTCATGGAGGCCCGTCGCTTCGACGTCGTCGGCCATGCCCTCGAACACGCGCGCGCCCGGTGCCCGATCGGTCGTACGCTGATCGCTCGATCCGAGGCCGTGCAGATCGATCCGGTCGTATACCACGGCTCGCCAGTAGTAGGCGCGGTCGTCGGTCGGGTTGCGCTCGATCGTGACCGCCACATCGCTGTTGGTGATCCATGCCTGACTGACGGTCGAGGTCAGCGGTGCGGCCACCTGGGCGGGCTTGGGCCTGCCAAGCCCGACGGACACCGCGATGAGGACGATTGCGACCGCACCGGTCGCGAACAAGATCGGACGAACGCGCATGGTGAAGAACCGCCTGGGGCGGCCGCCCGGTACCTGGGCCATCGGCCGCGTTCGGTCGAATGTGTCGGCCAGGACGCGATCGGGGAGGCGCCCGGCTGCCCTTGCCTGCAGCCAGTGCCGGACTCGTTCCTCGGCGTGTTGTTTTGTGATCATCGTGGGAGTCCGCTCGGTGTGGCGATGGGTGCGCGTTCGTCCGCCTCGAGGGCGGCACGCAAGGCTTCCATCGCGTAGTGGATCCTGGACTTGGCGGTCCCCAGCGGGACGCCGAGCGCGTCGGCGACCTCGGGCACCGTCAGGCCCAGGTAGAAGTGGAGGACCACCGCGGCCCGTTGGTCGGGCTTCAGGCGCTGGAAGCCTCGGTCCAGCTGATCGTGGTCATCAATCGAGCTCGCGTGGTCGCCTGTCGCCGGCTCGATCCGCACCATCCGGACCTCCACCGACCGCCGCCGCCTGCGCCGCCCTTGATCGGCGCAGGCGTTCACGATGAGCCGGTGGAGCCAGGCGTCCCAACTGTCCGGGTCACGCAGCGCGGGCAGGTTCCGCCAGGCGTCAACCAGGGCATCCTGCACGGCATCCTCCGCCTGGTGCGTGTCATGAAGCAGGATCCGCGCGACGGCGTAGAGCCGGTCGGCGGCGGCCGCGGCGAGGACCTCGAAGGCCTCGTGGTCACCACGCCGTGCCGCTTCGACGAGATCGCGCTGCAAGCTCATTCCGCCCAACTGCCGGGCCTGGCGGCCCGCTTGACAGTACATGACGACGCGCCGCTTCCGATCGTTCAAGAAAGCCAGCCGGCCGGTCAGGCTGCGGCGCCCTCGAAGAGGATCTCAGCAGCCGCGGCGCACTGCTCGGCGGTGACGTCGAGGCTACGGCACGACACTCGGCGACGCGCATTCGTGCACGAATCCGACCGCTAGTACGATCAGGTTATTGGCAAGAACTGTGAGCTTGGTAGGCTCCGGCCGACGACTTGACATTTCTTCCACGAGTGAGCGTTGCCAACCGCCCTTCCTTCCCGTCCGATCGATGCGACTTTGTCGGTGACAAAGGCTGCACGGCTTCTGGGCGTCCATCCAAACACGATCCGGGCGTGGAGCGACGCCGGCCGGCTTCGCTACTACCGGATCAACCCGCGCGGCGACCGCCGCTACCGGATGGGCGATCTGCAGCGCTTCCTCGCGGCAGCCCAGAGCGGTGTCGCCGAGCCAGCGCACGCTGGATTCCAGCACCGTCGGCTATCGGAGCGTCCAACGCTCGAGCTCCTTACGAGCGCGGAGCACGCCTCCAGCGAGCTCGAGCCGCTGGGCGACTCCGATCGGGACCGTCACCGGGCGGACATGGACGTCCTGGTCGAGCTCGGCCGGATCGGTGCCTCGGCCACGAGGACGGACGCCGTGCTAACGGATGCCGCCCGAACCATCCTCGGGCACGGGGAACACCTCGCCGTCGCGCTGTTCGAGCTCCGTGGTGACCGACTCGTCCCGCGGGCAATGGCCGGTACTGACCTCCACCTGATCGAACTGCCCAGCGACTTCGGGGTCATGGGGGCCGCGCTCCAACGCCCAGCCGCAGATCCGTCAGCCGTCGTCGCCGAGGAAGCGACTGCCGTCGTTGGCGGAGGGTTGGCGGAGGTAGCGATCACCATCCCCGTGGGGGACTCGGCTTGGGGTGTGCTGCTGATCGCCGACGTGGAAGGCGTGGATCCCACCCAGCTTGATCCCGACCTCCTCAAGGCCATCGCCCGGTCCGTCGGGTCAATCGTCGGAGCCGGCCGATCCGCCGACGAGATCGCCCACCAGCTCCATCGGGCCGATGCGCTTCGCCGCGTCGCGGGGGACATCGGCAGCCGGCTCGACCTCGACCAGATCCTGTCCGGGCTCGTCGACCACGCGATGGTCCTCTTCGATTGCGACCGCGGTGCGGTCTTCCTCCGGCACGCCAACGGCAATGCGATCGCCGAAGTGGCTCGCGGCCTGTCCCAGGCTTACCTCCAGTCGGTCCGCGAGTTCCCCGTTCGGTCGCTCCCATCCTTGGCCGTCGCTGCGCGCCGGCCCATGTTCGCCGGGGGCTATCGCGACGACCCGCGAGGAGTGGGCGTTCGGGCCGCCGTCGTCCAGGAGGGGTTCGACACGATCTGCACCGCGCCCCTGTTCGACGGGCCCGAGCTGCTCGGCCTCCTGAACGTCTACCACGACGCACCCCACGCATGGAGCGACGATGAGCTCGAGACGATGGCCGCTCTCGCGATCCAGGCGTCTGTCGCTATCAAGAACGCCCAGAACTTCCAGAAAATGGCGACCTGGGCGGCCCAGCTCCAGTCGATCCAGCAGCTGGGGGTCCGCCTCTCGCGCCTGACGAGCGTCCGCGAGATCGGCCTGGCGATCGCGACCGAGCTGCGTCAGCTGATCGACTATCACAACGTCCGGGTCTACCGGCTCGAAGGCCAAGACCTTGTCCCGGTCGCCATGCAGGGCCGCGTCGGCGAGTACATCGACGAGACGCCCGAGCAGCTGATGGTCAGGTACGGCGAAGGCATCACTGGCTGGGTCGCGGAGCATCGCGTCGCCCAGAACCTCCCGAACGCGGCAAGCGATCCGCGGGCGAACACGATCGCCGGCACCGAGGAGGACCTCGACGAGTCGATGCTCCTCGCTCCCATGACATTCGAGGACCAGGTCCTCGGCGTCCTCGTGCTCTCGAAGCTCGGGCTCCATCAGTTCAGCGACGACGACCTGCGGCTCCTCGTCATCTATGCAAGCTTCGCAGCGCAGGCGTTCGCCACCGCCGACGCCACGGCACGCCTCCGCGCCCAGTCCGAGGCGCTCGAGCGTCAGCTCGTCAACCAGCGCGGCCTCCTCGCGGTCACGGACTCGATCCTCACCACGCTGAATCCCCACGCCATCCTCAATCAGGTCGCGGATCGACTCTCTGAGCTCGTCGGCTACGACAACATCGCGATCGAGACGGTCGACCCGCTCACCAGACTCCTCCGACCGCTTACCGCGCGCGGCATCCACGCCGCCCAGTACATGGAGCCGTGGGCGCCGGGCGAAGAGGGCCTCGCGACCTGGGTCGTTGCCCACAACGAGCCCGCCCTCGTGCTCGACGAGCGAACTGACGAACGGATCAACCACTTCCGGGATGTCACGCTGGGCGGCAGCCTGATCTGCGTCCCGCTCCGCGGTCGCGACGGGGCCACAGGCGTCCTGACTCTGGAGCGTCTGGGAGACGGAGTCCTCTACTCAGAGGACGAATTCGAGCTCGTCAAGCTGTTCGCGGCGCAGGTCTCGATCGCGCTCCAGAACGCCGAGGTCCACCGAGCCGTCGAGATCCGGGCCCAGACGGACGGCATGACCGGGCTGCTCAACCACGGGACCTTCCAGGACTGGTTGAAGAAGAGTGTTGAGAGCCGCGAGCCGTTCAGCCTGATCATGCTCGACCTGGATGAGTTCAAGGCCGTCAACGACGCCCTCGGCCACCAGGCCGGGGACCGGCTCCTGGCCGACATCGCCAAGGCGATCGTCGCCGCCGGGCGGGATAGCGACCACGTCTTCCGCTACGGCGGTGACGAGTTCGCGCTCATCCTGGCGGGGACCGACGCAGGCTCGGCGGTCGCTGTGGCCGAGCGGGTCCGGGCCGCCGTCAATGCCGTCGGCGGGCCAGGATCGAGGTGGGCCGAGCAGGAGATCGAGATCAGCGTCTCCATCGGCCTGGCGACGTTCCCGCGCGACGGTCTCTCGCCGGAGTCGATCCTCCTTGCCGCCGACCGCGCCTGCTTCGTCGCCAAGCGCAGCGGCCACGGCCTTATCGCCACGGCCGACGAAGGTCTCGCGCTCGCCAGCGAATTCTCGCTCCAGCAGCCGACGCCGGTCGATCCGCCGACCATTGCGTTGGGCGACTGAGACCGGTGTTGGGCGACTGAGACCGATCCGTTACCGCGCCGTAACCGCGGCCGGCGGGTCGCCGTCACAGTTGGCACGATGACCGATCGACGCCGCCTGCCCGTCGCGCTCTTCCTGCTCCTCGCAATCGTTGCGTCGGCGTGCCTACCCAACGCCGTCGGGCCCGGTCGTTCCTCGAGCTCGCGAACGCCGGCGCCCGGCAGCCCGTCACCCAGCCGCCCGACGCCAGAACCATCCTTTGTTCCGCCGACCCCCACGCCGATGCCGACGTTCCGGACGTACGCCGTAGTGCCGCGCGACAACCTCACCTCGATCGCCCGCACGTTCGAGACGACGGCGCGCAGCATCGCCTACTGGAACCGCGAAACCTACCCCAGCCTGGATCCCGAATCGGAGGGCTATTCGCCCAACCGGATCGAGGTCGGCTGGCTGCTCAAGCTCATTCCCCGGACCGTCGTCGACCCGCAGACCCTGCCCGATCGGACGCCAGTCCCCGCCCCATCGGCGCCACGCCCGACCGGAGTACCGAGCCAGGCGCCGCTGGTCACGCCAGCGCCCGGGGCCGGGGCAGTCGTCGTCAGCCACGGCTCGCGCGACAGCAATCGGGTCGCCCTCACATTCGACATGGGCGGGCGGCTGGATCCCGCCGTCGACATCATTGGCTGGCTGACCGAACACGACGTCCACGCCTCGATCTTCCCGACCGGCAAGTCCGGTACCGAGGAATTGATCGGGCGTCAGGCCGTCCAGCTGGCCGCCGCCCGACGCGACTTGTTCGAATTCGCCAACCACTCCTGGGATCACCCGGTCTTCACTGAGCTCGACGCAGCGGGGATCGCCGACCAGCTGAGCCGAACGGAAGCCGCCATTGGCGCCCTCTCAGGCGCAACGACCAAGCCATGGTTCCGGCCGCCGTTTGGTGTCTGGGATGAGGACGTCCGGAAGGCCGTCGGCGCGGCTGGCTGGGCGTATCTCGTGATGTGGGACGTCGATACGATCGACTGGCGCCCGACCGTCGACGGCGGACCGACCGCCCGCGACATTGAGGCCAAGGTTCTGTCGCGAGTCGAGGGCGGTTCGATCGTCCTGATGCATCTGGGTGGCTGGAACACGCTGGAGGCGCTGCCCGCGATCATCGACGGCCTCCGAGCGAAGGGCCTCGAGCCGGTGACGCTGACGGAGCTGCTTCTCCAGTAGGCTTCCTGCATGGCCGAAAATTTGGCGCCACTCATCGTCCTGACCGTTGCCGACATCCGCCGATACAACGATCCCAAGCTGGCCGCGCGCAAGAACGACCTGTACGCGCAAGCCGTCGTTCGACAGGGCGGCAGGCCAATGCTCCTCGACGGAACTGCGACGGACACCGAGCGATCGGCCGCGTTCGCGGCGATGGACGGTCTCCTGCTGACCGGTGGCACGGACATCGATCCAGCCCGCTATGGCCGGCCAAACACGGGCAGCGTCGACGTCGAACCCGATCGAGACGCCCTGGAGGCGGACGCGTGGGCAGCTGCCGCGGCCCGTGGGGTGCCTGTCCTCGGGATCTGCCGCGGTTTCCAGGCGATCAACGTCTTCGCCGGCGGCACCCTTCTCCAGGACCTGCAGGGCCACGCCGGGCCGGGCTGGAGCACCGGGCCGGCCCGGATGCACCCGATCCGGATCGAGCCCAGCGGCATCATCGCCCGGGCCCTGGCGAACGGCGCCGAAAGCGTGAACTCGTACCACCATCAGGGAGTTACGGACGCCGATCTCGCGCCGGGCCTCCGGGCGACCGCCTGGGCAGACAGCCCTGTCGGGGATATCGTCGAGGCGCTCGAACTGCCGGGCGATCGGTTCGTTGTCGGTGTCCAGTGCCACCCCGAACGAACGGAGTTCAGCCCGCCAGGGTTCGAGCGCCTGTGGTCTGCCTTCGTCGAGGCTGCCCGACCCGCCTCGCCTAGAGACGACCGGCGTCGATAACCCGCTGCCGGCGGAGTGGACCCGAAACTTCCGACTGATCCGCTCGGAGATCACGCCCGACGGATCGTGACGTTGCCGTCATCGACAACGCCGAGATGGATCGCGGCGTCACCCTTGTTCTGCGCCAGGCATATCCGCCCATAGGAGTCTTCATACAGCAATATCTCGCCCGGATTTGCGTCGCCAAAGGTGCCGCGCCAGCGAAACGTCTCCGCCCTCGGCCGGTTGTCCGCGTGAGCCGCGAACGCAAGCTCGAGGCGGTCCCCGGATCGGATGGGACCGATGGCTTCCTCCAGGTCGCCGCGCAGGCCCGCCAGCTTGACGTTGCCGAAGGTATCGACGTACACGACAGAGCTGCGAAGGCAGCCCGGCTCGACGACCGGATCCGCGATCGGCGATGGGACGAGACCCGCGACGGGGACCGTCGGCCCGAGTGCGTCGAACGCCACGCCGGCCGCAAGGTGCGCGGCCGCCGGGGCGAAGATGTCGCGGCCGTGAAAGCTCGTGCTGACCGTCGGCAGGCGGTAGGCCTCGGCCTCCAACACCCGCGCCTCGCTGGCCCCGCCGATTCGCGCGGCGCCCGCCATCAGCAACCCGTTGTCCGGCCCGATCAAGACATCACCGCGGCCGACTCGCACGGCGACCGGGCGGCGATCAGTGCCGACGCCCGGGTCGACGACCGCGACGTGACTCCCCACGGGCAGATAGGGCAGCGCGCACCACAGCAGCAGCGCCCCATCGCGGATCGCGAATTTCCTGACCTCATGGCTGATGTCCACGATCCGCGCGTCGGGCGCGATGGACAGGATCACGCCGTGCAAGATCGCCGCCGAAGGATCGCGCGCCCCGAAGTCCGTAAGCAGCGAAATGAACGGCCCAGGCATGCGGCCGATGGTATCGGAGTCCACGCCGAGGAACTGCCGCTCGGCCAAGGTCGCCGCAGTGGCGGTTCAGGCGAAGGCGGCTGGGAGCACGTGAGCGAGCGCACCCCAAGGTGCGTGAGCGAGGGAGCGGACCAGCCAACGCCCGCCTGGGCCGTCAATGCGGCGACCGGAGAATCCGAAGCGGCGTCGGGAGGAGGCTCGACGCCGCTTCGGGTGGATCCGCGTCGGCGGGAGGAGGGAGAACGCCGCCGCGGGGGATATTCGGTTGTGGGAGGCCGCTGAGGCCTCGGTTCAGTTTGTCGTTGCCTCGGTTCCGTTGTCGAAACGACCGGTCCGCTGCATCTGGCGAAGGAAGAGAAGCTCATTGACCTGGCGGAGCGTCCAATGCGACTCGCCGATCGGGATGCCAGCCATGTACGCCGTCAGGTTGGCCGCCTCATCAGGCGCCATTCCCTTCAACAGGAGTGTTCGGTAGGTCGCCCTCGTGTGCAGGGCCTCCCGGGTCTCCCGGGTGTCCGGCGAGATCAGGGTGTCGGTGGCCGACCCAGACGCGACCCCGGAGGCCACCGCGAGCGCCGGCCAGGATGAGTCGTCGCGAGACGATCGTCCCTGACCCCGAGTACCTCGACGAGGCTGGCCTGCCATGGTGCACCGTGCCGTCCTATCTGCCGATTTTCACTGCGGGCGATTGCCCTGACTTCGATGGCTTCTGCCTAGTTGGCTTGTGTTCGGATGTTCGGTCTGGTCTGGCACGGGAACGATGACCCATCGGTCCCATGCCACTTGGTACTTGCGGCTGCTTTGTCGTCCGTTCAGGTGACGCTGCCCGGTTAGACTCCCCGACGTGCGAGTGCGGACTCTAGAGCTTCGCCTGATCGCGATTGCCCTGACTGCGTGTTGGACGCTTACGGCGGGGGTCGTGTTGCTCGGCTACCGGCCGGGCGGCCCGGTCGACCTCGTGGTGGGGATTGCCGCCGCTTTGCCGATTGCAATCGCCCTTGCCGGGCTGGCCTGGCCGCCGGCCACGCACGGGCAACGAGCCTTTGCCGCGATGGTCTGGCTGGGCCTCGGTTCGCTCCTCCTCCTGGTGCCCTCAATCGCCGATGTCTCCACCCAGCTCGTCCAGCGCGGCGCCCAGACGCTCCTGCCGTCCGTCGAGGCGGCCTACCCATGGGCGCTTGCGCTGTTCGGGACGAGCCTCTTCGCGGGCTTCGGGATTGCTCGTCGTTTGCTGGGGGCGACGGCGATGAAGCGACGGCGCCTCGTCCGGGGCATCGGGGTCGCAACCGTCCTGGCAATAGGCGCGGGAGCCACCTTCACCGCGATCGCGATGGCCAACGAGCTCGCCCTCCGGGACCGGCCGACCACGTCGTCCCGATTCGGCCCGACGGACACGGAGAAGGAGCCGCCGCCGTGCGACTCGACGCTCACCGCGGGCACGACGGCGCGGATCGAGCTTCACCTGACGGGCGATATCGACGGTCGCTCGATCGGCGGAATCGACCTCGCCGGTGACCGCTCGGGCGGCGACTTCCGCTGGCTGGCGTACGCCGCGACCTCGAGCGAGCTGGGACTACACGGAGCAGCGAGGATCGGCACGGACGCCTGGGTCCGCGAGCCATTCGGCGGCTGGCGGCGGGCTGAGCTCTCCGACGTGGCGCATGACTCCATCGATCTCCAGGCGCTCGAGACGGCGCTTACGCTGGGAACGCGCGCGGCCGCCGAGCTCCACGGCGTCGACGTCATCGAGGGCGCACGGGCACGCCACTGCCGAATTGCGATCGACGGCCCGACGTTTCGGAGAGCCTTCCCGTTCGTCGACTGGCTGATCGGTGACGCCGACATGACGATCTGGCGCGGCGAGCTCGACTACTGGATCTTCATGGACGGCGAGCTCGGGCGGGTCGTCGGGAGCATCAACGGTGACGCCGGCGCGATCCGCGAGGATGCTCTGCAGGCGACCATCGGGGTGGACCTGACCGCGACCGACCGTGGCGCCGCCTTCCGCATCAACCCGCCCTCGCGCTGACACAATCAGAGTCATGACCGTGGACGACGACACGCGCTCTGGTAAGCGGGATCGGCTTGCCCGGATCACTCGCGTCGTTTCGCTGCTGCGGGCCCATCCCGACGGGATGGCAATCAAGGACATGGCGAAGCGGATCGATGTCTCGGTCCGGACGGTCTATCGCGATCTCAACGCGATCGAGGGTGAGATCGGCATCGGCGTCTGGTCGGAGGGCGGACGCTGGGGACTCGCCGCGGACGAGTTCCTGCCGCCGCTCAAGCTGACGCAGGACGAGGCGATGGCGGTGGTGTTGTCGGCGCGGTTGATGGTTCGTTACGCCGACAAGTACGACCCGGATCTCGCGTCGGCGTTCGAGAAGCTCGGCGAGGTGCTGCCGCCCGCGCTCGGCGAGCATGTCGCCCGGACGCTCGACGTGCTGTCGCGGCATCCTCGAGACGAGCGGTTCAGCCGCCACGTCAACCTGCTGACGAAAGCGTGGGCGGAGCGCAGGATCGTGTCGCTCGATTACGAGCCGGCGCGGTACGGGCCGGACTCGACGCCGCGGACGGCACGGGTCAGGCCATACCTCATCGAGCCGTCACTCCAGACCCATGCGCTGTACCTCATCGGCTTCGATGAGACTCGCCAGGCCATCCGGACCTTCAAGGTCGAGCGGATCCGGGACATCTCCCTCACCCCCGAGACGTTCGAGCCCCCCGAAGCCGGCCTCGTCGAGGGCATGTTCGATCGGGCCTGGGACATCATTGCCGACCAGGATCCGGTCGAGGTCGTCCTGCGCTTCTCGCCATCAGTCGCCGCCCGCGTCCAGGAGGCACGCTGGCATCCGTCGCAACGTGTCAGCGTCGAGGGCGACGGTTCGCTTCTCTGGCGAGCGACCGTTGCCGGCACGATCGAAGTCCGGCTCTGGGCGCTGCAGTGGGGTGACGACGTGGAGGTGATCGCACCGGCCTCCCTCCGCGACGATGTCGTGGCGACCCATCGCCGAGCCCTCGACCGACACGGCGCGCCCGCCGGCGCCGTCGGGAAGGGCGCGTGATGGCCCGTCATCCGTTCTCGGCCGTCAACCTGATCAGCGACCCGATCCATGGCTATGTCGAGCTGACGAAGCGGCTCGGGGCGGCCCAGGCGGCAGCCGCGGGACTCGGCGAAGAGGGCGCCGCCGAGGAGGATCTGCTCGACACCGCGTGGGTCCAGCGGCTGCGGCGGATCAGCCAGCTGCAGAGTGCCCGATGGGTCTTCCCGACCGCGGAGCATTCGCGGTTCACCCACGGGCTCGGGGTCATGCACGAGGCCGGTGTCTGGGGGCGATCGCTGTACCCCTCACTTCGCTCGTCGCTCCTGGCGGCGGGCGAGGACGCCCCGTCGGAGGGGCTGGTCGTCGAGACGCTGCGAGTCGCCGGACTGCTCCACGACGTCGGCCATGGCCCATTCGCCCACTTCTTCGACGACCACGTGCTGTCGAACTTCGAGGCGCCGGCGGATGCTCGGCGAGCGGACGGTAAGCGGCTGTCGCACGAGGACCTCTCGCAGGTCATCGTGGAGCGGGAACTGGGGCCGTTGATCGGGGCGCTGCGGCGGGCGCCGGGCGGTGTGCCGGAGCGGGATTCGTTCGCGAACGGAGAGGCGATCGACCCGCGCTGGGTCTCGTTCCTCGTCTCGAAGCCCGCCCTCGCAGACGACGCCATGCCGCGCTGGCTCCGCTGGCTCCAGCCGCTCCTGTCGGGGGTTTTCACCGTCGACAACCTCGACTACGTCCGGCGCGACGCCTACATGACCGGCGTTGCCGTCGACGTCGACGTCGAACGGCTCCGGCGCTACACATTCATCGGGCCGCGCGGGCTGACGCTTTACGAGCCGGGCCTCGGCGCGCTCGAGATGTTCCTGACGGCCAGGTTGTTCATGTACCAGCAGGTCTATTTCCACCGAACGGTCCGGGCGATCGATCTCCATCTTGGCGAGGTGTTCGGGCCGTCCATCCGAGCGATCTTCGGCGACGGATCGCCGGTCGAGCGACTGTCGGCCTACGCCGACCTCGACGAATACGCCCTCCTCCACCAGGCCGCCCGATGGGCCCGCGGCGAGTCCGTGGCCGACGCGCCGGGCGACGGCGACGGGCAGGTGACACCCGCGATCGCCGAGGCGTGGCGGGCGATCCTCCTGCGCCAGCCGCGGTGGCGCGCCGAAACCGAGATCCGGGTCGAGTACGAGGCGAACGATCCGCCGACCGACGCGATCGCTTCGCTCGGCACCGAGGAGCCCGGACGCGTGAAGATCGATCTCGCGGTCGTCGACGCGCGGCCCGCCGATGCCACAGCGACGGACTCGCTGCTTGCCGTGGAGGGCCGCGATGGCTCGTCGCCGTCGCTTGCCCGCTCGCTTGGCCGTCTGCCGGCCTATGCACTCATCGGTCGCCGCTACCGGCGGGCGGATCGGTCGAGCCAGGCGAGCTAGTAGCGGGGCACCTGCGATTCGGTCGCCGGCGATAGGGCCGGTGGAGCGCCCGGGCCCGGGATTCGCCTCGTCTTGAGGACCTCGGCGCCGTGCGGCATGACGATGAGCGGGTCTATCCGGGCGATCTCCGCCTCCGGCAGCCTGAGCTTCTTGAGGATGTCCGCCCGGACCCCGAACGTATCGGTCTCGAACGGGCTGAAGAGGCCGTAATGGACGTGGCAGCCTGACGCGTGGCCGGTCATGCCCTCGAGGCCGATCTTCTGGCCCGCCTTGACGCGGTCGCCGACCGCGACCGTGACCTTGCTGAAGTGGGCGTAGACACTGCGATAGCCGTTGCCATCGTTGATGACCACGACGATCGGCAGGTCGTCCCAGAGCTTCTTCTTGTCGAGGATCCGGTAGTAGGGACCGAGGTCGCCGACCCAGCCGACGACGTCGTCGAACTGGCGGCCGGCGGCCAGCACGACGCCGTCGTGGGCGGCCCGGACGGTGTCGCCGCAGAACGATGCGAGGTCAATTCCGTCGTGAAACAGCTTGCCGTCCTTGATTCGACTGCCGCCGGGAATCGCCTTGAACGGCAGCGTGAGTCGGCCGCGCCCGAGCGGCCAGACATAGCCTGTCAGCACCTCAGGGCGCGGTGGGACCAGCTCAAGGCTGGCAGGCGGGAAGAGGCGACCAGTGGCACGGGCGTGGCCGATGCGAGGGTCGTGGAACGGCGGAGCGAGTGGGGACACCTGTCGGGCGGCGACGACACCCAGAACTTCCCCGAGCGGCTGCGTCGGTTGGCTGGGTAGGGCGGCGCCGAGAAGCATGACCAGGGCGATCGAGAGCGCGAAGACGCCAAGACGCAGGTGACGGAATCGGGGCACCGATGATGTGTACCAGACCGCGCCTCCGGGCGCAACGGTTCGGGCGCTGATGTAGCATCCGGAACTGCCCACGCGCCCGTAGCTCAGTGGATAGAGCGACTGACTTCGGATCAGTAGGTCGGGGGTTCGAATCCCTCCGGGCGCGCCAACCGCGTGCGGCGATCGGATCTCAGTAGCCGGCGGTGAGGCCGAAGTCGATCGAGATCGCCGCGCCCGTGATCGGGGCGGCCCGCTCGGAGCAGAGGTAGGCGATCAGCTCGGCGATCTCGTCGGGCCGGATGAAGCGCGGCGCCTTCTGTGGGTAGGCGGTCAGCAGGTCGGCCAGGTACTTGTCGGGATCGCCGCCACCGAACGTCTCCGCCTGGTAGCGGATCATCGGCGAGTCGACGTCGCCTGGGCAGACCGCGTTGACGCGGATCCCCCGCTCCGCCAGCTCGACGGCCAGGGCCTTGGTGAGGACGGTCACGCCGCCCTTGCTCGCGCAGTAGATCGCGGCGCCCTTGTTGCCCCACAGCCCGGCGTCCGACGAGACGTTGACGATGCAGCCGCCCGCCGCCTCGAGTGCCGGGATCGCGTGGCGGCACATCGCGAACGTGCCCTTCAGGTTGACGTCGATCACCCGATCCCAATCGGCCTCGGTCATCGTATCGGTCGGTCCCTCGACCCAGACGCCGGCGCAGTTGACGAGGATGTCGAGCCGGCCGAACCGCTCGACGGCGGCGGCGACAGCCTGCTCGCAATCCGCAAACGAGCGGACATCGGTGACCACTCCCAGCGCCCGGTCCGGGCCCCCGAGCTGGGCGGCGGCCGCTTCGAGCCCCGTCCCGTCAATGTCGGCGAGGACCAGCCGTGTCCCGTCGCGGCCGAGCCGCTCGGCGGTCGCCGCGCCGATCCCGCTGGCACCGCCGGTGATCAGCGCGACCCTGTCGTCGGGCATCAGTACCACGCCTCGTGCGGTCCCTTGAACTCCTGGATCGTGTTGCCGCCGTCGACGATGATCCCCTGGCCCGTGACGTAGCTCGCCGCGTCCGACGCGAGGAAGGCGACGACCTCGGCGACTTCGTCGGCCCGGCCCGAGCGTCCGAGGGGAGTGTTTTCGCCGCCAATCGCCTCCTCCGGGAGCTGCGAGCCGGTGGCGATCCAGCCAGGCATCACGGCGTTGACCGTCACGCCCTGGCGGCCAACCTCGATCGCCAGACTGCGCATCAACCCGAGGATCCCTGCCTTGGCCGCGCCGTACACCGCCGAACCGGGATTGCTGACGAGCGGGCCTGTCACCGACGACACGAACACGATCCGCCCGTGGCCGCTGGCGACGAGCGGAGGCAACGCGGCCTGGGTGACGGCGAACGCCGTGCGCAGGTTTCGGGCGATGCCGCGGTCCCACTCGGCCGGGTCCATGTCCGCAACGGCACTTGATTCCTCGGGGGCCCCGACCGCCACCATGCCGGCGTTATTGACGAGGATGTCGAGCCGTCCGCCGTGCGCGGCGAGGGCCTCCCCGACGAGCCGAGCCGGAGCGTCCGGGTCCATGAGGTCTCCGACGTGGCCGCTCGCTTCGATGCCCTCGGCGGCGAGCTCGGCAACTCGCTCGTGGATGCGGTCCGTAGTGGACGCAATCCCGACAACTGCGCCGTCGCGACCCAGCGCCCGGGCGACCGCAAAACCGATCCCGTTCGGGCTGCCTGCGCCGGTGACCAGGGCGACGCGGCCGGTGAAGCGTGACACCCGAGCAGCCTAGGGCATCGACGACCGGCGCCGCAGGGCCCCGGAGGTCGACGACCCCCTGCTAGGCTTGGCCGCCATGGCCACGACCGAGCGGCGCACCGCCGCCCATCTCCTCGTCGACTGCCTCGCCGCCGAGGGCTGCGAATACGTCTTCTCCGTGCCGGGCGAGGAGACGATGGACATCCTCGATGCCCTCAGCGACCACGGTTACGTCCGCCACATCACGACCCGCCACGAGCAGGGCGCAGCCTTCATGGCCGACGTCTACGGCCGGCTGACCGGTCGGGCGGCCGTCGCGATGTCGACGCTGGGGCCCGGTGCGACGAACCTCATCACCGGCATCGCCGACGCCTACCTCGATCGGGCGCCGATGGTCGCGATCACCGGCCAGGCGAGCTCGGACAAGCTCCACAAGGAGGCCCACCAGGTCGTCGACATCGTCGGCATGCTGGCGCCTGTCACGAAGTGGAACACGAGCGTCCAGCGGCTGGGGGCGATCCCGGAGATCGTGCGGAAGGCGTTCCGCATGGCGGTGCTGGAGAAGCCCGGCCCGACCCACATCGAGCTCTCCGAAAACCTGGCGGCGATGGCGGTGGAGTCGGACGCCGCGCCGTTGACACCCGGCCAGACCTATTTCCCCGAACCGACCGACGAGGCGATCGCCCACGCTGCCGACCTCATCGCCGCATCTGAGCGGCCGCTCGTCCTCGCCGGTAACGGCGTCCTGCGTCGCCGCGCATCGGCCGAGCTGCGGGCGTTCGCCCGCGGGCTCCACGTCCCGGTCGCCGTCACGTTCATGGGCAAGGGCGCGATCGACGATCGCTCGCACCTGTCCCTCATGGCCGTCGGGCTCCAGGCACGCGACCACGTCATGTCTGGCTTCGACCGGGCCGACCTCGTCATCTGCGTCGGCTACGACCTCGTCGAATATGCGCCCGCCGGCTGGAATCCCGACGGCCGCAAGCGGATCGTCCACATCGACACGCAGCCCGCCGAGGTCGACGCCCAGTACCGGCCTGAGGTCGAGCTGATCGGCGACATCGACGGATCGCTGAGCCGGCTGCTCGCCGCGCTGCTGCCCCGCGGTATCAGTGGCCGCGACGCCGGGGAGCGACACGAAGCCCGCGAGACGTTGGTCCACGCGGACCTGCGCAATGCGCTCCTCGCCGACCTCGAAGCGGGTGCCGCCGGCGACGCCTTCCCGATCACGCCGCAGCGAGCGATCGCGGATCTGCGCGAGGCGCTCGGTCCCGACGACATCGTCGTCTCGGACGTCGGCGCCCACAAGGTCTGGGTCGCTCGTCTCTACCAGGCGTACGAGCCAAACACCGTCATCATCTCGAACGGTTTCGCGGCGATGGGCATCTCGCTGCCGGGGGCGATTGCCGCCAAGCTGGTCCACCCGGAGCGGAAGGTCGTGTCGCTGTGCGGCGACGGTGGCTTCCTCATGAACAGCCAGGAGCTGGAGACGGCCAAGCGGGTCGGGGCAAACATCACGGTCGTGATCTGGCGGGACGACGGCTACGGGCTCATCGACTGGAAGCAGCGCAACGAGTTCGGTCGTCCGTTCGGGGTGGAGTTCGGCAATCCCGACTTCGTCGCCTACGCGCAATCGTTCGGGATCGCCGGGTTCCGGCCGGCGAGCGCTGCAGACCTCCTGCCGACGCTCCGCCGCGCGCTCGACGTGGACGGCCCGGCATTGGTGGAGGTCCCGATCGACTACCGGGAGAACCTCCGCCTCACCGAGCGACTCGGCGCGCTCTCCACGACCTAGCCCCGACGAGCGCGGACCTGCCGACCGATGCGAACGTTCCTCACGAGCCTGACCGCTGCGCCCTCCTATCCGCCCGATCCCATCGACGTCCGGACGTTTGACCTGGCCGGCCTCCGCCTCCCTCGCCTGGCTACGGTCGCGATCACTGTCGTGGTCTTCGCGGTGATCTTCGACTTCAGTCGCACGTTCATCCCGGACGAGCTGATCGCCTACGACAGGAACCCGGCAATGCAACGGATCCAGGCCTTCGAGCGCCTCCTGCTCTACGGCGCCGTCCCATTGTTCGTGATCGTCTTCGGGTTCCGCGACAGGCCGTCCCGCTACGGTGTCCGCCTCGGCGAGTGGCGCCTGGGCCTGGTCCTGACCGTCGCCGGCTGTGCCTTGATGACCCCGCTCGTCCTCTGGTTCGCCACCCAGCCGGACGCTCGGCTGTGGTACGCCCCGAGCTGGTCGAACCTGCCGGACGTGCTCGTCACGAATGCCGTCGACCTTGCGGCCGCCGAATTCCTGTTTCGCGGCTTCCTGATGTTCGCGCTGGTCCGGGCGATCGGCCCGATCGGCGTCCTTGTCGCGACGCTGCCGTTCGTGTTAAGTCACCTGACCAAGCCGGAGCTCGAGTTGCTCTCGACGCTCGCGGGAGGGATGGCTTACGGCTGGCTCGCCTGGCGGACCGGTTCGATCGTTTGGGGCGCGATCGCCCACACGTACATCCTGACGCTCGTCATGGCGGCGGCCGCCGCGCTTCCCGGCTGAGCGCCTCGCCTTCGGGATGGCTCTCGAGGCGACGATGCTGCTGGAGCCAGAAGAGCAAGGCGAGCGACGGGCCGATGACGACCACCGCCGCGACGCTGATGACGGTCAGTGCCTGGAGCGTGCCGTCGGGTGCCGCGGCCGCGGCGATCGTCAGGTCCGGCGGCAGAAGGAGCGGGTACTGGGCGACGCCCCAGCCAAGCACGATCATCGCCACGGCCGTCACCGCGAAGGCGCGGGTCCAGCGGGCGTCGCTGACGACGCAGAGCACGAGGCTCACCGAGCCCGCGACGACCGAACCGGCGACGAACGGCAGGCCCGGTCCGGTCAGGCCCTCGAACAGACGCGGCGCATCGACTCGCAGGACGAGCAACCCGGCGATCGCGATGCCGCCCGCGACGACCCCGGCGCCGAACGTCCGCCGGCGGAACGCATCTACGACTGTCGGCGCGCTCCGCCGGGCATCGGCCGTCAGGAACGCCGCAGCGATGTAGGCGCCGGCGGCCACGGCCAGCAGTCCGATCGCGATCGAGGTCGGGTTGAGCCAGCTGGCGATCGGGTCGCCACCGCCGCCCGGCGGCACGCGACCCGAAGCAATTCCGCCGAGAACCGTGCCGAGGAAGAACGGCGTGACGACCGATGAGACAGCAAAGGTCAGCCCGAAGGCACGGCTACCGGTCAACCGCAGGCTCAACTTCCGGAAAGCGAAGCCCGAGCCACGCAGGACGATGCCGACCGCCGCGAGGGCCAGCGGCAGATAGAGCGTCGAGGTGATCGCTGCGAAAGCGCCGGGAAAGGCGGACCAGAGAATGACGAGGTCGAAGATCAGCCAGGTGTGGTTGGCCTCCCAGACCGGCCCGACAGCCCGGTCGATCAGCTCCCGCTGGGCTGCTCCCCGCCTGACGTTGCCGGCCAGGAGGTCCCACAGGCCCGCCCCGAAGTCGGCACCGCCGAAGACCGCGTAGATCATCGTGCCGAGCCAGAGAACTACGGCGACCAATTCGGCTGGCGTCATTTCCCGGGCGGCCCGTATGGCAGGTCGCCGGCTGAGATCGTCTCATCGTTCCATCGCTGGCTCAGCGCGCGGAGGACGACGATCGTGGCAATACCAAGCGCGAGGTAGAGGATCGCTACGGCAGCGAGCGAAACACCGATGCCTCCGGCCGCCGTCACGGCATCAGCGGTCCGCAGCCGACCCCACACGATCCAGGGCTGGCGACCCACCTCGGTCACGATCCAGCCGGCTTCCATGGCGACGATGGCGAGGAGCCCGGCGATCGACGCTCCGCGCAGGAACCAGGTGCTTTCTGTCGGGTCGCGGCGCCGGAGCCGAAGCAGGCCGAACCACGCCGCGAGGCCGAGCAGCGCGAACCCGGAGCCGAGCATGGCATCCCAAGCGAGGTGGACGACATTCGCCGGCGGCTGCTCGTCGAGCGGGACCTGATCGAGGCCGATGACGACGGTGTTCACGTCGAATCCGGCGAGGAACGAGGCGAGGCCGGGGATCTCGAGCCCGTAGCGGACCTCGCCGTCGACGAGGACGCCGCCCAGCACGATCGGCCGCTGCGGGCCGGTCTCGGTCACGAGCTCCATCGCGGCGAACTTGGCCGGCTGGTGCTTGACGATCTCGCGGGCCGCCACGTCGCCGACCGCGATCTGGATCGGAGCAGCGATGGCAGCGACGACGAACGGGATCGTGAACCCGAGCCGCGTGTAGGCGTCACGCCGGCCGCGGAGCAGCCCGACGGCGTAGACCGACGCCAGGAGGAACCCGGTCACCATGTACGCGGCCAGGAACATGTGAGGCACCTCGTACCAGGTCGCCGCGTTGAAGATCACCTCGAGCGGCCGGACCTCGCTGATCCTGCCGTCGGCGCCCATCGTGAACCCGGCCGGCTGGTTCATCCACGCGTTGGCGGCCACGACGGAGACCGTCCCGCCGAGGCCGGCGATCGCGATGGGGATGCCGCTGAGGAAGTGGGCGCGCGGCGACAGGCGGTCCCAGCCGTAGATGTAGATCGCGACGAAGATCGCCTCGACGAAGAAGAAGATGCCCTCGACGGCGAACGGAATGCCGAAAGCGGCCCCGTACTGGCCCATCAGGCCGGGCCACAGGAGCCCCAGCTCGAACGACAGCACCGTCCCTGACACGGCCCCGACGGCGAACGTCACCGCGACAACGCTCGACCAGCGTCGGGCGAGCAACAGCGCATCCGCGTCGCCGCGGCGGAGGCCGCGCGCCTCGGCGATCAGCATGATCGCGGGCAGCGCCACGCCGAGGCAGGCCAGGACGATGTGGAAGCCCAGGGTCAGCGCCATCTGGCTCCGCGCCGCCACCAGGTCTGCGGGCGTTGCGGCCGCGAGGAGAGGCATCGACAGCGCGAGCAGGTGCGCCATGCAGGAATTATCGCTGGCCCGCGGCCGCCCTATGTCAATTCATCACCGAGTGAGAATGGAACGGCGTCGCGTTTGCCAATTCGCCTAGACGTCACCGATATGGCAACCAAGACCGACCGCGAGGTCAGGTCATCGTGCGTGGGAGAGCAACTGAGCTTCCATCGGCCGACGTCCAGTTTTCACCGGACGACCGAATGGCAGGGAAAGGATCGGGATCGCGAGAGTTCCTGCCGCCTCAGGCCTTCGAGCCGAACCGGGCGACCTCGGCCTCGATGTCGAGCGGCATCACGACGCCCTTCGTCTCGTACTCGCCCCAGGCGTCGCGCGGGACGCGCCACATGATCTCGAACTCGTTGCCGTCGGGATCGTGGCCGTAGAGCGACTTCGAGACGCCGTGGTCGCTCGCCCCGCCGAGGGCGCCGGCTTCCTGGAGGACCCGCGACGCATCGGCCAGGTCCTCGATCGTGGGGACCTCCCACGCGAGGTGGTACAGGCCGACGGACCCCCGCGCCGGACGCGGGGCGTCCGGACCGACCGAAAACAGCCCGAGGTCATGGTGGTTGTCGGCGAGGGGTGATCGCATGAAGATCGCCTGACCGCCGAACTCGCTGCCAGCAACGACGAAGCCGAAGACCTTGCCGTAGAACTCGGCGGCTTTCGTGGCGTCGCGGACGAAGAGGACAGCGTGGTTCAGGCGGGCGACAGGGATGCTCATGCGATCAGTCTCACTCGCCGGTCAATTGCGGGCTGGATCGCCGGCTGCCGCCGGACCGACGAGGACCCAGGCGTCCTGCCAGGAGCCGCCGGCGAGGGCCCGATTGATGTTCAGCCAGGCCATGCCCTCGAGGGTTCGGGCCGCGGCGAGCGAACCGGCGTCGACCGGCCGGAATCCAATCGATTCGACGACGTCGAGAACGGTCTGCTTGGCCGTCGCGTCGTCGCCTGCGACGAAGCCGTCGGCCGCGATGCCCGAGACCGACGGATCGGCCTGCGTTGAGGCGAACGCGGTGTTGAACGCCTTGACGACCTTGCTGCCGGGCAGCTGCGCCTGGAGCTCCTCGGCGAGCGAGGTCGAGGCGCCGGCGGGGTCGGGGGTCGGGCGGTTGGAGACGTCTACGACGACCTTGCCAGCCGCCGAGTCGCCGATCTCCTTGGCGACGGCGCCAAGGGCGCTCGCCGGAACGGCGAGGATGACGAGGTCCGCGGCGTTGACGGCTTCGTTGTTCGATCCCGCGGCGCGGGCCCGCAGATCGCTTGCGGCCTCGGCTGCGTGCTGTGGATTGGTGGCGGCGAAGGTCACGTTGTGGCCGGCGCGCACGAGTGAGCCTCCGAGCGCCTTGCCCACATTGCCGGCTCCGATGATCGCGATGTCCATGGTCTGGTTCCTCCGTTTGGTACTTGACGAGTTGGCTCTCATCAAGCAATCTTTGGTGCAGGCACAACATAGACCCCGCAGTTGGCTGTTGTCAATACTTTTTGTCCTGAGGCAAATTCCATGACGATCGACGAACGCCGCCGGCCGGCGGTCGGCACCCAGGTCCGTCGCTGGCGGGCCGAGCGAGGCCTCACCCTCGCGGGCGTCGCCGAGCGGAGCGGCCTGAATATCGGCTACCTCTCGCAGATCGAGAACGACAAGGCGCAGCCGTCACTCACCTGCCTTGCGACGCTGGCCGACGCCCTCGACGTACCGATCGCCTGGTTCTTCATCGACGAGGCGCCCGCGCCGCAGGTCGTCCGCAAGGCAGAGCGCTCCGTTCGCGAGATCGACCTGGGCCGGATCGAGCGGGTGGACGGCGGCACGTCGCGTGACATCTCGATCGTCGAGGTCGCCGCCCCGCCCGGGTCGCGGACGGGTGCGCACGCACACGCCGGCGACGAGCACCACATCGTCCTGCGCGGTTCGTTCCGGATGACGCAGGGTGACCACGTCATCGACGCAGGGCCGGGCGACTACGTCCGCTGGGACGGTACGGTTCCCCACGACGCCGAGGTCACCGGCGACGAGGACGGGGCGATGCTCATCGTCAGCCTGCGCCGCGACCGCTGAGGCGCCCCGTCCCGCCAGCGACCCAACTGCAACCTTCGCGCCGCCACGCGGGCGCGTCCCGCCCGCTATCCTTTCGGGCGATCCAACACGATGCCCACATCCCAAGTCAGGTGGTGCCCATGAAGGTCGGCGTCGCCAAGGAGACCGCGCCCGGTGAGCGGCGCGTCGCCCTGGTACCCGAAGCGCTTGGCAAGTTGACAGCAGCCGGGCTGGAGATCCTCGTCGAGAAGGGTGCCGGCGCGGGCGCGCTCATCCCCGACGAGGCCTTTGCCGAGGCCGGCGCGACGATCGTCTCGACCACCGATCTCAACGCCCAGTCGGACGTCATCCTCCGCGTCCAGAAGCCGAACGAATTCGGAGATCAAGGCCATGCGCTCGGGCCAGGCGGTGATCGGGTTCCTGAGCCCGCTCATCGACCCGAAGGCCGCCGAGGCGCTCGCGAAGCAGGGTGTGACGGCGATCAGCCTTGACGCGATCCCGCGGACGCTAAGCCGAGCCCAATCGATGGACGCCCTGAGCTCCCAGGCGAACGTGGGCGGCTACAAGGCCGTCCTGATCGCCGCGAACGCGTTCGGTCGCTACTTCCCGCTGTTGACCACCGCCGCGGGAACCGCGAAACCGGCCAATGTCCTGATCCTCGGGATCGGTGTCGCCGGGCTCCAGGCGATCGGAACGGCTAAGCGGCTCGGCGCGGTCGTCAGGGCCTATGACGTTCGGGCCGAGACGAAGGAGCAGGCCCAGAGCCTCGGCGCGCAGTTCCTCGTCCTCAAGACCGCCGTCGACGCTTCCGGCGAGGGCGGCTACGCCCGCCAGCTCACACCTGAAGAGCAGGCGGCCCAGCAGGCCGAGCTGAATGGCCACATCGCGACGATGGACGTCATCATCACGACCGCCCAGGTCCCCGGCCGCCGGCCGCCGCTCCTCGTGACGGCCGACGCCGTCAAGGGCATGAAGCCCGGCTCGGTCATCGTCGACATGGCCGCCTCGGCGCTGGGCGGCAACGTCGAGCTGAGCAAAGCCGGCGAGACGATCGTGACCGACAATGGGGTGACGATCATCGCGCCCGACAATCTGCCGGCGACGATGCCGAGCGGATCGTCCGCGTTCTACGCCCGGAACATCTCGGCCCTCCTGCTCGGGATGGTCAAGGACGGCGCACTCAACCTCGACTTCGAGGACGAGGTGACGAAGTCCACGGTCATCAGCCACGGCGGCGAGGTCATCCAGGAGGCGACGAAGAAGCTCCTCGAACCCGCCGCGCCCGCCGGCGCAGCCCCTGCCGGAGGTCCTGCGTGAGCCCCGAACTCCTCTCCGCGCTGACGGTCTTCGTCCTGGCGATCCTCGTCGGGTTCGCGGTCATCAGCAAGGTCCCGGCAACACTTCACACGCCGCTGATGTCGGGCGCCAACTCGATCCACGGGATCGTGCTCGTCGGCTCGATGTTCATCGCGGTCGAGGCGCATGACCCGGTGAGCCAGCTCCTCTCGCTGATCGCGGTCGCGTTCGCAACGATGAACGTCGTCGGCGGCTACGTCGTCACCGACCGGATGCTCCAGATGTTCCGCAAGAAGCCCGTCGCCCCGAAACCGACCGAGGGAGCGGAAGGCTGACGATGGACTTCGAAACGGTCTCGATCCTCGTCCGCCTCGCGTGGCTGGCCGCCGCGTCGACGTTCGTCCTCGGCCTGATGCGGATGAACTCGCCGGCGACCGCCCGCAACGGCAACCTGCTCTCGGCCGGCGGCATGGTGCTCGCGATCGTCGCGACGGCCGTCTACCTCATCGCCCGCCCGGTCGATGGGGCGCGAGGACTTCAACAGCATCGGCTGGCTGATCATCGTCATCGGCATCGTCATCGGCGGAGGCGCGGGGCTGTACAGCGCCCGGACCGTGAAGATGACGGCGATGCCGCAGCTGGTCTCGCTGTTCAACGCAGTCGGCGGCGGCGCGGCCGCGCTGATCGCCATCGACGACTACCTCGGGCTCACCTCTGCGCCGGCGGCGCAGATCAGCGTGGCAACGGTCCTCGACATCGTCATCGGTAGCATCACGTTCACCGGCTCGCTCATCGCGTCGGGCAAGCTCCAAGGTTTGATCCCCGGCAAGCCGATTCTCATTCCTGGCGGCCGGATCGTCACGGCCACGCTCGCGGCTATCACCGTGATCGGCGCGATCTACCTTTGGGCCGGCAACCTCAGCGCGCCGGTGATGTTCCTCATCCTCGCCGCGTCGCTCACCTTCGGCATTACGATGGTTCTGCCGATCGGCGGGGCCGACATGCCGGTCGTCATCAGTCTCCTCAACTCGTTCACCGGCACCGCGGTCGCGATGGCCGGGTTCGTGCTGGGCAATGACCTCCTGATCATCGCCGGCGCGCTCGTCGGGGCGTCCGGTGCGATCCTCACGAAGCTCATGGCCGACGCGATGAACCGATCGGTGATGAACATCATGATCGGGGGATTCGGCGGCGGGGAAGGTGGCGAGGGCGGTGCTGTGGCCGGCGGCGGTTCGGTCCGCTCGATCGGCGCCGACGACGTGGCGATCCAGCTGGCTTATGCCCAGCACGTGATCGTCGTGCCCGGGTATGGCCTGGCCGTCGCCCAGGCCCAGCACGCAGTCCGCGAATTGGCCGAACTGCTGGAGGAGCGGGGGGTTGACGTCAAGTACGCCATCCACCCGGTCGCGGGCCGGATGCCGGGGCACATGAACGTCCTCCTCGCGGAGGCAAATGTTCCCTACCCCCAGCTCAAGGAGATGGAGGAGATCAACCCCGAGTTCGAGCGGGCCGACGTGGCGCTCGTCGTGGGTGCAAACGACGTCACGAATCCGGCGGCCCGTCGGCCGGGCTCACCGGTTTCCGGCATGCCGATCCTCGACGTCGACAAGGCGAAGTCGATCGTCGTCATCAAGCGCTCGATGGGCCGCGGCTACGCCGGCATCGACAACGAGCTGTACACGAATGAGAAGACCGGGATGCTCTTCGCCGACGCGAAGGAAGGCCTCGCGGCGCTCGTCGCGGCGGTCAAGGCGGTCTGAGCCGGCGGTTCCGGGGCTACTCCGCCGGGGCGCCTGACTGCAGGACCTCGACGTCATGTACGGCGGACACCGCGGCGATGATCGTCTCCAGCTTCGTGCCGGGCGGCGGGCGGAGGTCGAGCTCGATCTCGTAGCGGCTCTTTCCGACACGCTCGGTGTTGACCTCGGTGATCTCGATGGCCGCCCCGGTCAGCGATCGCGAGATCTCCCCGAGTGCCTCGAGCCGGCCGGTTGCGACGCGGACCCGAAACAGGTGCTCTCGGCGCGCGCCGAAACGTGTGATGACCCAGTTGAGCGGTCCGAGCGAGAAGACGATGAGCGCGGTCGTTACCACGGCGACGAACCATGCGCCGGCCCCGGCTGCCATGCCCACGCCGGCGGTCGCCCAGAGGCTGGCCGCGGTCGTCAGACCACGCACTGAGGTGCCGTACTTGATGATGGCCCCCGCGCCCAGGAAGCCGATGCCCGACACGATCTGGGCGGCAATCCGCGACGGGTCGGTCGCAACGGAGCCATCGGGCGCCTGAAAGAAGAAGATCGACAGGACCGTGAAGGCAGCCGAGCCCAGCGAGACCAGCAGGTGTGTCCGCATCCCGGCCGGGTGGGCATGGAGCTCACGCTCGAGGCCGATCGCCGCCCCGAGCACGGAGGCAACGACCAGCCGAAAGGCGATGTCGAGCTGCACACCCAGGTCGATGGAGAGCATCGTTGGGGCGACCTCCGGTTCTCGGTCGATGGGTCAGACCGCCAGTCTATGGCGCGATGGGGCCGATCGGTGAGGGCACGGTAACCGGATACGCGGGCTAGATTGAACGGACGACACGCGAGATGTCCCATAGCTGATCGGACGGCGCCCCCGCTGGGCGTCAACGAGGGACGGAGACCGTGGATCGCGATCTCGTCGAGGCGGCCCAACGCGGCGACAGGGAGGCTTACGCCGACCTGATCCGTTCGCGTGGGGATCGGCTCTTCGCGATCGCCCAGCGGGTCCTCCGCGACGTCGACCGAACCGAGGATGCCGTACAGGAAGCGCTGGTGATCGCCTGGCGTGACTTGCCCGGACTCCGCGATCCGGATCGGTTCGACGCGTGGCTCCATCGCCTCGTCGTCCGCTCCTGTGTTCACGAGGCGATGCGTCAGCGCCGTCTCGTCGCGAATTCTTCACGTGCTCCCCGCCGATCTCGCGGCCGGCCCGGACGAGATCCTGTCCGTGGCCGACCGCGATCAGCTTGAGCGCGGGTTCCGTCGATTAGACCCACAGCAGCGCGTGATTCTCGTGCTGCGTCACTTCGCCGGGTTCGAGCCGGCCGAGATCGCCGAAATGCTCGGCATTCCGGCAGGCACGGCCCGCTCCCGACTCCACCATGCCCATCGCGCGATGCGTGCCGCCCTCGAAGCGGATGCGCGTACGACCGCAATCGGAGGACAGCTCGCATGAAGCGCCACGGCGACATCGACGGCGTCCTCGAGGCCTGGTTCCTCGATGGCCCGTTGGAGATGCCCGAACGGCTCTTCGAGGCCGTCTTCGACCAGGTCGAACGCGTGCCCCAGCGGCGCCTCGCACGACTCCAATTGAGGTTCGCCGACATGACAACCACCGCGCGACTACTCGCGGCGGGCGCCGCCGCGGTCCTCGTGGTCGGAATCGGGTTCTTCGCCCTCGGACGCGGACCCGATCCTGGCCCAGGGGCCTCGCCGTCGCCCTCCGCAACGGCCTCCGAATCGCCCAGACCATCGACCTTGCCTGGATCGGAGCTTCCGGCAAGCCTCCGTCATCCATACATCGGTCCGCTCCGAGCGGTCGACGGCATCCCACAGGGCGACGTGTCCGCGTTCGCGTTCACGCCCCGTTCCTTCGTCTATCACAACGGCCCCAATGAGTTCATGCGGTCGGCCGCTCGCGTCGACGGGAACGAGATCGTCATCCGCTCCGAAGTCGCGAGCGCTGGTTGCGAGGTGGGCGACGAGGGCCGCTATCGGTTCTCGACGTCCCCGGAAGGGTCGATCCTCACGATCGAGGCGGGAGCGGACGACTGCGCCGCGCGCATGGCGGCGGTGCCGGGGACGTGGCAACGGTCGCAGTGCACCAGCGTCGACAACTGGTGTCTCGGCGTCGTCGAGGCCGGCACCTACTCATCGCAGTACTTCGACCCTGCCGCGCAGCGTGGGGCGGCGACGCGTGCCGACTTCGGTGCCCTCGCCTACACGGTGCCGTCCGGTTGGGCCAATTCGGACGACTGGCCATCGATGTACGCGATCATGCGGGGGTCGTCGTACGCCGCCGGCGGCGTCAATGACGGCGTGGTAACGCCGGACGTGATCAGCCTGCTCGCCCGACCGTCAGCCGCCAGCCTCAATGCGTGCGCTGAGGAGGCGGAGCCCGGCGTCGGCACCGATCGAGCGGCGCTCGCCACGTGGATCCTCGCCCATCCCGGGCTCTCCGTCACGGAGCGTCCGGCAATCGCGATCGACGGGCTGCCGGCGAGCGTGCTCGATTTGGCCGTCGCCGACGACTGGACGGAGACCTGCGACGTCGCGAAGCCGTTCGTGGCGGCACCGGTCCTCATCGGTGATTACCACTGGGCGCTCGGGAAAGGCGACCGGATGCGGGTCATCCTCGTCGACCTCCCAGCCGGTACGACGGTCGCGATCACCATCGACCCCGAAGACCCGGCGGCGTTCGACACGCTCGTCGGCGAGGTGATGCCGATCATAGAGTCGTTCGACTTCAAGTAACCGACTCGGCTGCGACCCGCAGCCTGTCAGCCTCGCCCGATCGGCCGCCTGCGGTCGATCGGGCTTGTAATTCGTCAGCGTGTCCCGGCAGTCGCCTCAGGGTTCGCCGGCTCTGCCTCGCTCTCGACGAGCTCGAACTCCGTCCAGGCACACGATCCGCACACCCATGGACGGGTGAACGCATCGTCCTTTGCGGCCTCTGCGGGGGAAGACCACGTGGCACGCGCATCGACGGCGCCGCACTGCGAGCACTTCCTGATCAGCTTGGGCATGTCCAGCCCTCCTGTTGCGATGACTCAACCTTATCGACCGCCCCCGCGCGTCGACCTTTCGGCCGCATCGCGAAACGTTGGAGACTCGTTACGAATTTGCGATCCCCGATCCCACCGTGTTCAGTCGGTGAGCTCGATCCGGATCCGCTTGTTGATCCGGCCCTTCAATTCGTAGCCCGTCACGCGGATCCCGCCCACCTCCCGAGTGTTGGCGACGTGGGTCCCGCCGTCGGCCTGGAGGTCGAGCCCGACGATCTCGATCGTCCGGATCTCCTCGATTCCCTCGGGCAGCAGATTGATCTTCGTCCGGATGAGATCCGGGATCGCGAATGCCATCTCGCGCGGCAGGACGTCGACCCGCACCTCGCGCGCCGCTGCCAGCTCCGCGTTCACCTTCGCCTCGATCTCATCGACTAGCTCACCGCTCATCCGCTCGAACTCGAAGTCCATCCGTCCGCCGCCAGGCTCCATGTTGCCGCCGGTGACGAGCGCGCCATAGTCGCGCCAGACGACGCCACAGAGGGCGTGAAGGGCGGTGTGGGTCCGCATGAGCGCGAAGCGTCGGGCCCAGTCGAGATCGACCGAGACGACGTCACCGACCTCCGGTGGGCCGTCGCCGCCGGTCTCGAGCTCGTGGACGATGTCGCCGGCCGCCTTCTTCGCGCCGCGGACGGTCCACGAGCGGCCGTCGGCGGCCCGCAGCATCAGGCCTCGGTCTGAGGGCTGCCCGCCGCCGCCCGGGTAGAACACCGTCCTGTCGAGGACGACGAGCGGCGCGTCGTCCGGTCCATCGAGCGCCACGACCCGAGCCTCGACCGAGCGGGCGTAGGCGTCCGAATAGCAGAGGTGACCGGCGGCGTCCATGGACCGAGCGCTACTTGACGGTCAGCGTCCCGGTCATGGCCGCGGGATGAACCTCGCATAGGAACGGGTAGTCGCCCGGAGCGAGCGCCGGAACCTTGTACTCCTTCTTCGCCGGCCCGCTGAAGAACGCCGTGTCCCCGATGTCGACCTTGGCGCCGGTCGAATCCTTGAGCACCCAGTTGTGCGGGCCGGTCGTGGCGTCCTGGTTGTCGAAGACGACCGTGAACGGCGCGTTCGCCGGACCCTCGAGCTCCTTGGGATCGAACCCTGTCGTCACCGCACCTTCCGGTGCGGTGACCGTGAGGACCGTGGCGCCGGCGCTGCCGGACGGTGCCGTCGAGGAAGCCGCACTGGGCGGGACCGACGGCTTTGCGCTGGCTGCTGTCGATGCCGACGGCGCTGCCGAGGGCGAGCCCGAGCCCGAGGCCGAGGCCGCCGGCGTCACCGACGGTGCCGGCGCATAGGTCCAGCCAGGCGCCGAGGAGCTGGTACACGCAGTGGCGACAAGGGCCGCGACGGCGATAAGCGCGAGGGCAGCGAGCGGCAGGCGGGGCATGATCGGGCAACCTCTTGTTGGTGCGCGGGCGGCGCAGGGATGTCGGTGCGAATCTACCCGCCGCAAGGCGATCCTGTCGCGGTCAGCGGTCCCCGGCGAGCCCGAGCCGAATCGCGACAGCGGCAGCCTCCACCCGGCCGGACACGCCGAGCTTGGCCAGGATGTTCCCGACGTGGACGCCGACGGTCTTCTGGCTGATGAAGAGCCGCTCGCCGATCTCGCGATTGGTCCGGCCCTCGGAGATCAGGGCGAGCACCTCGTGCTCGCGGCGTGACAGGCCGAACGTATCGGCGCGAGGGGCGGGCGCCTCGCCGACCACGCCGCGGACCAGGGCCGAGGGTGTCCCGCCGCCAATCACCGGTGCCGCGGGCGCAAGGCCGTCCTCCGCGAGGAGCTCGTCGATTCCTTCGGGCAGGCGGATCATGGCTCGCCCCGCGAGCTCCCGCAGTTCGCGGAGCATCGGTCGTGCTGCCAGGCGGAGCGCGATCGTGGCCGCCGCCTGGAGCGGCGCCCGCGCCCGCGCCCGCGACTTGCGCCCCTCGCCGGTGGCGAGCGTCGCCTCCGCCTCGCGCCAGCGGGCCCGGGCCACCTCGTACGGATTGCCGAGCCGGTTCCAGCATTCGGCGACCGCTGCCCAGTTGGCCGCGTTGTCACGGCCCTCAAGCCTGCCGCGATGGGCGGCCGCGGTCGCGAGGTACGCATCGGCCTCGCGGCGCGAGCCAATGGCGCTGGACACACCGGACGCCTGGGCGGACGCCACCGCCTCCGTTACCACCTGGGCAGCTCGCGATCGAGCGTTCGCCAGGGCTGCAAGGTCGCGCCGTTCGCGGGCGTCGGCGCCAGCAGCGGCGTCGACCTCCGCCACCGTCGCGGCCATTTTTGCGACGAGGCTCCAATCTTCGGACCCCTCCACGAGCTGCCAGCCACGCTCGGCCGCTCGCCGTGCGTCGGCGTGGTCATTGCGCCACAGGGCGAACGATGCCGCCGCCCGATAAACCGGCACGCCGTGCTGCGAGTCGCGGACGGTTTCGAGCTCGAGCAGGAGCTGCCCCAGCAGGCGGCCCGCGTACTCGCCGGCCCGCGTCTCGATCTCGACGATCGCGAGGCTGTCGACCGAGTTCACGAATGCGACGCCGGCCGGGCTCCACTCGAGGGCCGTGGCGCTCAGGGCCCGCGACTCCGCCCAGCGACCCAGCAGGAACAGCGAGTCCGCGGCGTTGCCCCGCAGGAAGTTGCCGTAGACGGCCTCGAGCCCCGCCCGGCGGGTGGCTTCGATCCCCTCGTACGCGACTTTCACCGCCTCCTCCCGGCGGCCGACGAGGTCGAGGACCGTCGTGAGGTTGGCGTACACCCGGAACAGCTCGTCGTGGTCGGCGGCCTCCTCGGCCAGGGCCCGCGCCTCCAACAGCAGCGCGACACCGGCCTGGGGGTCGTCGCCCCATCCGAGCGACACACCCAGCGTCGTCGTCGCGTGAGCCAGCTGGGCTCGACCATCCGCTCCGCACGCCTCGGCGACAGTGATCGCCTCTCGCGCCAGCCGTTCTGCGTCGGAGAACGTGCCCTCCAGCATCTTGACCTGGGCGAGCGCGGCAAGGACCGTCGCCCGCTCCACGGTTGGTTCGTCGGGCACAAGGGCGACGGCTCGTTCTAGCGCCGTGACCGCGCCGTCGCTATCTCCGGCGGCCCGCCGGTAGCGCCCGAGCCGCTCGTGGAGCAGCCCGAGAGCTGTTCGGTCGCGACGTTCGTCGAGCGTGCTCATCACGGTCTCGATGTACGCGGTGGCCCGGGCCGGGCGACCGGCCGCAAATGCCGCCTCGGCAGCCCGGATCTGGAGCGGCACCGGGTCGGATTCGGCGTCGCTGCCCGGCTGCGCGTCGGCGGTTGCTTGTGCCGATGCCCGCCCGTTCGGACCGACCGACGACAGGGCAAGCTCAAGCGCGGTGAGGGCGTCGCCCGGCGCGTGCACCGCCTCGGCCCGTCCCGCGGCCGCGACCGCAGCCTCGTGGACCTCGGCTGTCGCCTGGGCCTCGTACCAGTGCCAGGCCGCCGCCGTCGGATGGGCCACCAGCCCGGCGGCCAGGGCGAGGTGGTGACGATGCCGCTGACCTGGCAGGAGATCCACCACGACCGCCCGCCCGACGAGTTCGTGCCGGAAGTCGACGCCCGCCTCGCCGACCTCGATCAGCCCATGGTCGACCCCCTCAGCCAGCCCGGCCGTGAGATCGGCGTCGATCGGTCCTTCGCCCCGGCGGGGCAGGCTCGACGAGCGCGGCGGCAGACGCCCGTCCGCCGTCAGTTCGTAGGCCGCCGCAGCATCGGCCAGCTCGTGGATCGTCAGCGGCCGGCCCGCCGGTGCAAGCAGGCGGAGGACGCGCCGGCACTCCGGCGATCGGAGCGCGAGCCGGGCGATGACGAGGTCCTCGAACCGGCCGGTGAGCAACGCCCCCGACAGCTCGCGCCGGGCTGCCACCAGCTCTTCGACGATGAGCGGAATGCCGCCGCTCCGCTCCGCAGCAAGAACGAGTGCCGATCCGGTTGGTCGTTCGCCCTCGATCCCGTGGATGAGGTCGGCGAGCTCGTTGCGAACGAGCGGCTCAATCCGGAGGCGCTCGGCGGGCCGGCGCGCACCAGTCATCGCGATGACATCGGCCGACAGCGGGTGGGAGCGCGTCACCTCGTCGGGCTGGAAGGACGCGACGAAACAAACGCGGTGCGGCCGCTGGACCTGGGCAAGGAATGTGGCGAAGGCCCGCGTGCCGGCGTCGGCGTGATGGAGATCCTCGAGGACGAGCATGACCGGCTGGCGTTCTCCCAGCCTGCCGAGGACCCCGAGAACGCCTTCTAGCAGCCGTGCCTGGCGCCGCTCCGCCGACGTCACGCTGGGCTGGTGAGGAACGGCACCGGCCCGCGAGAGCCTCACATGCAACTCCGGCATCAGCCGGAGGTGGTCCTCGACGCCGGGCCCGAGCAGCGTCACCAGGTCATCGTCGGACAAGGCGGCGAGCGTCGGGCGAAGCGCCTGAAGGATCGGTGCGTACGGCTCGTCGGTACCGGCTGGCACCGACCGACCGCGGAGCACCGTGAACGGTTCGGCCAAGGCGGTCAGACGGGTGGTTGCCTCAGTGAGGAACCTGCTCACGCCGACGCCGCCGGTGCCCTCGATCAGGACGGTCGTCGATACGCCCGCCGTGGCGGCCTCCAGCGCAGGGGCAAGCCTCGTGAACGCCGACTCGCGCCCCACGAACCGCGCGCTCGTGAACCCGGCGGGCATGACCGCATTCTAGGCGTCGAACGGCCAGCCGGACGCATCGGGGCGCGTTACCGAGCGATGGTTGTGCTGGCCTGGCCGGCTGCGTGGTGCGTCAGGCGGGGGCGTCAGGCGCGGGCGCGCGCCGCCAGGAAGGCAGACAGGACGTCGGCGTCGGGCTCGGTGCTGCCCCAGGCCTCTGCTGCTGTCGGCGAGGGCACCTCGTTGACGACGTCACCGAGCGTCATCTTATGGATCCAGCCCTGGCGGCCGTCGGGGCAGAGGACGAGCCAATACGCACCCGATCTCTCGATCAGCTGGACCTCATCGCCCTGGTCGAGCTGGCCGATGTCGGCCGATCGCAGCTCGTCCGGCGCGTCCAGCAGGCGGACGACCCGATAGCGGATCGTGCGGCGCTCGTAGCCTTCGGCGGGGCCTATGCGGCCATCCTCAAAGCTCATCCGATGCGGTGTCAATGGGTTGCGCGCGGGATCCGCCTTGCGGGCTTCGAGGAGAGACGGCCGGCGCCAGCGGGGCATGCTGGCCTCGACATCGAGTGGGGCGGGCATGCCCGGGTTCGCGACGACGCCTCGGATCAGTGCGCCAGATGCTGCGACGGCGCTGCCCCGGGCGGCATTCGCCTGCAGCACCTCGTCCGGTGCCGGTGGCTCCTCGTCGCGGCGCTTCTTGCCGAAGATCGCGAAGGCCATCGCCATTGCCACCGCGCCCGTCGTCCCGACGAGGGTTGGCACGAGGGACCGGTACGGGGAGTCGGCTCCGATTCCAAGTGTTTGCAGTGCAACCGCGAGCGCGCCCCAGCCCGCGTCCCCGGATCCAGTTCCTGGATCCGTCGCGGAATCACCGGGCGTACTGCCAGCAGGACCGGACGTGCCGCCCGCTGGACCGCCTGTGCCGCCGGTGCCCGGTCCGACCGCGATTGTGCTGGCTTCACCGGACGAGACGGCGGGATGCGAGCCGGGGTCGGTCGAATCGGGAGTCCCCATGCCGCCGCTGCCGGTGCCGGGGCCGCCTGATGGATCGCCGTCGCTCGGCGAGCCGCCACCAATGATGCCTTCGCCTGGATCCGTAGCGGCGCTGCTCGCCGGCGTCGGCAGGCCGTTCGCCGGCGGCGTCGAAGTGGGTTGCGGGTTGGTCGCCGGGGTCGACGTCGCGTCCGGCGGCTGGGTGGTGGCGGGTGTCGGGTTCGGTGTCGGATCGGGCGTGGGCGCCGGCGTCGCGACGGGGGTCGGAGCGGGCGTGGGCGCGGGGGTCGGGACTGGAGTCGGCGCCGGCGTGGGAGGCGGCGGATCCTCGATCGTGACCGATCCGCCGTCGGCTGTGGCGATGAAGCGCCGCGTATCGGCGGCCTCGAACGCGATCTCGTGGACGCCGACCGGGAGTTTGGTCGTGAAGCGGTGTTCGACGCCCCGCTTCCAGTCCGTGCCGCCGTCGCCGCTCATTGGGTGGGCGGACCCGTCGATCAGGACCCGGACGTAATCGGGTGCCGAGCCCTCGCGGTTTCGGTACGTGACGGTGAAGGAGATCGTCGTCTTCGACGTGCCCGCCCGCGGTCCGGCGGCGGCGTCAAGCAGCTTCGTCGGGCCCTCGCCGGCCCCGGCGGGCAAGGCGATCGCCAGCAGCAGGACGACGGCGAGCTGCGACCGCGCGAAGCATCGCCCGGGCCCCTCGCGATGCCGGTTGAACACGAATGAACGACAAGAGATAAGGCCTCCGCTCCGGGCATAGTCACCCAGTGCTGGCCAAACATGCCGGGCTGAGCGGGGGGTCGCTATGGTACGGGTTTCCCACTGGCAAGGCCCTAACGCGCGAAGACCAGCGGCCAATCGGTGCCGACCGACACCGGAACGCGGATAGTACGGTGCACTGCGGGGTGGTTCGTGGCCCAGTCGGCCAGATCGGCCTGACCCTTTGGAGTCATTGGCCGAGGGCCCTGCGGCCGCCACGATGAACGCATGCAGTTGATCGAGTCGACGCACGTGTTGCGGCCAGCTCGTGGGCCACTCCTCCTGGGCACGGTCGTCGGCGGCGTCCTCCTGCTCGGCGGCCTCGGGCTCGCCTGGCTGGCGTTTGCGACTCCGATCATCCGGGGACTCACCCCGAGCGTTGTCAGGCCCAGTCTCGACCAGATGCTCATCGGCGGCCTGGTCTGGGGCATGTCGCTGGTCGTTCCGCCGTTGCTCGCGATCGTCGGGGCGATCCGCCTGTCGGTCGTGGCGGCGACAGCTCTCCGGCCCCCGAAGACCGGGCCAGTCGGCAGCGTTGGGGACGCGCTCGGCGACGAGTACATCGTCGCACCGTCAGTTCGGCTGCCGGATGGCAGGCTCATCCGCAATCTCGTCGTTGGCCCGTTCGGCGTCGCGATCATCGGCGAGCTTCCGAGCCCCAAGAACCTGCGGCGTCACGGCAGCTCCTGGGAGATTCGCCGGATGGACGGCCGATGGGCACCCCTTGAGAGCCCGCTCGAGCACGCGACGCGCGACGCAGAACGCATCCGGCACTGGCTGGCCGCCGAGGATCGCGACTTTCTAGTCAAGGTCTACTCGGCGGTTCTGGTCGGGGACCAGCCCATCGAGCGGACCGCCGCGTGTGCGACCCTGGCCGCTGATCAGATTCCAGCGTGGCTGGCGTCGCTACCGCCCCAACGCTCGCTGAACGCGGACCGGCAGGACGACATCGTCGATCGGATCCGCTCGATCGCCTGAGCCTGCCTCAGCCGGCGACCGGCAGGATCAGTACGTACTGGCCGTCCATGCCCGGATAGCGTCCGGTCGGCCGTCGCCATGGGAGGAAGTCCTCCTCGAGCTGCTTCGGCGTGATTCGGGCGTTCGGGCCGCGCGATGCTCCCCAGATGCTGCTGATCCGGGGATACCACGGATCGCTGACATACAGGTGGGTGACGGTCATCTCGCCGGGCCCCGCCGGGTCGGCTGTCAATTCGTACCCGTGCAGGACCCAGGAATGCGCGCCGCGCCAGACCAGGAGGCCCGCCGGCCGGCCCGTGGCCCGGATCGCCCGCACCGCACGCTCGACGGCCTTGCCCCGCGTCGGTGCGACCACGACTTCGTAGTTGCCACCGCCGAGCTGCTCAAGGCCGCGGGCCCAGCCGAGCGGTTCCGTGGCTCCTTTGCGCGCCTTCGACAGCGACTCCGCCAGGTCGTCGATGCGCGCCTGGGTCCGGGCCGAGCGATCGTTGATCGCGCCGGTGATGTTGAGCATGATCTGCATCGCTCCGCTGACGCACTGGTCCTTCGTTGCCTGGCTCACGAAGTCGCCCTTGCGGTAGAGGTTCATCGCGAGAAGCGGCTCCGGCGTCGGGGTCGGGGTTGGGGTAGGCGTAGGTGTCGGGCTGGGCGTCGGTGATGGCGTCGGTGTCGGGCTGGGAGTAGGCGGGGCGGTCGCGCGAACGGCCGGTGACGCCGCCACGGCGGCGATCGAGGGCCGTCCAGTCACCCCGGCAACGGCACCCGCCTCCGTCGAGCCGATGCAGGCGGACAAGCTGACGATGGCAAAGCCGAGCAAGCCGGCGATGGCAACAGCGTGGGGCGGGCGGGTGGACCGGCGTGGCGAGGTCGTCATGGAAGCTCGTGCGGGAACGCTCCGGCACTGGCCGGCTGGGGCGAGATCATCGCACGGGGCGGCAACTTCGTCGCCGAACGATCTAGACGAGCGCGGATACGGAACGAGGCTCTGTTGGTAGGGGAGCCAGGACTCGAACCTGGAACCAGCGGGATATAAGCCCGCCGCTCTAACCGATTGAGCTACTCCCCCGTCGCTCGATCCTACACCGCCGCGCGTCCCTGCTCCAGAGGGCGGCCGGTGGAAGGGGCCTCAGGACTCGCCGCCACCGAGTATGCGGCCGGCGAGTGCCCGGAGGCTGAGTGGCCTCGGGTGGAGGGTCGGCATTTTGTCGGCTGGGGTCGCTGGATGAGCTGCTTGCTGACCGGTCAGGTGTCCGCCGCCGGCGAGGTATGAGCGTGCGGGAAGCGTCTCTGCGAGGTGCCGCTCCTCTGGCGTCATGACGGCCTCGATCGGCAGGTCGTCTGGATCGAACGGCCGCGGCGCCTCCTCTACCTCGATGACGGGGCGCGCGTAGGCAGGAGCGCCGTAGAGCTTTGGAAGCGCGACGTGCTGCTCGTCGATTGCCACACAAGTCCTCGAGACAGTTCCCAGGCCAGATACCCGACCGTGGTGATGATATCGGGCTGAGGGTACCGTGGAATGGTACGAACGGGCTATACGCCTGACGGGGGCATATCAGGGAAGTGGTGCCCACCGGCACAACCACGCTCGTTTTCGCCGCCCATGGCCTCAAACGAATAGCGGCTTCATCACCTGGACGGCCACTACGAGGACAAGGTAGCAGATAGGAACCGCGGCGAAGAAACCAAGGGCCGCGCTCCACGGCGTCCTGACCGACCGGTCGCCGGCGCCAGTCGGCTGCGGCACCACCAGGTAGGTCAGGAAACTGCCGCTGACCAGGACAACCGCGATGTAGAGCGCCACGGCCGCGACCCGCAGGTCGCCTCCGGGCAGGCTCGCACCTCGGCTGATAGCGACGTCATAGGCGAGATAGGCCGCCCCAAGCACGACGGCGACGACGAGGCTGCTTAGCACGGCCCGCACGACGGGGCGGGGAGCGTGGCGGAACTGGCGCCAGCGGACCTCCGCCCACGAGCGGTGCCTGACCGGCGGCCGCGGCGGGGTCATCCGTCGCCCTGGCCGAGGATCGTCAGCCGCGACCTCGGCGGCAATGACTCAGGCGTGTGAGCCGCCAGTAACTCGACGGCGCCGGCAAATCGGTCGATCTCGGTTTCGGTGTTGAAGAAAGCGACGCTGATCCGGATCGCGTCCAGTGATGGGACGGTCCTCGCGATCGCGAACACGCGCGAGCCGAGCTCGTCGAGCGCGGCCTCGGCGCTCCAGCCGCGGATGCGGAAGGTGACGAGGGTCGCCATCCGCGCACGAGGGGTGATGAGCTCGACGCCTGGAATCCCAGCCAGCCGCTCCGCAGTGGCGAGGGCGAGGGCGGTCCCCCGCGCGTGGATCCACGGCAACCCGACGTACATCGACAGCCAGCCGCAGCTTCTCGCCAGCCCGACGATCGAAGGTCGGTGATGGTTGGAGGCTTCGAACCGTCGGGCGTTCCGATGGAGCCTCGCAACACCGTCCAGACCGATCAATTCGAAGCTGAAATAGCCGACGTTGCTGGCGGCCGCCCGCTCGACCGCCGCAGGTGCGACCCACAGGGCGCCCGTCCCCTCCGGACCCAGCAGCCACTTCTCGCCCGCGACGGCGTAGAAATCGGCGCCGGTTTCCTCGACAGCGACCGGGATCGCCCCGACCGCCTGCGCCCCGTCGATCGCCACGACCGCCCCACGCTCATGGGCGATGGCCGCGATCCGATCGACCGGCAGGCGCGCGCCCGTCGTCCAAAGCACGTGCGACAGCGATACGAGCCTCGTCCCCGGCAGGATGGCGGCGTCGAAGGCCGCGACCGTTCGATCGTCGTCGCCCCCGTCGCCGATGTCGGCGAAGGCGAGCTCGACGCCGAATCGATCGCGGACCGCGACCAGCGGCCCGAGGCCGCCGGCGTGCTCCTGGCCGGTCGTGACGGCGCGATCACCCGACCGCCAGTCGACGGCCCACGTCGCGAGGTTCATTCCGTCCGTCGTGGCATGGGTGATGGCGATCGAATCGACATCCGCACCGACGATCGCGGCGATCCCGGCGCGCGCCTCGGCCATCCGCTCGAGGAAGATCGCGAAATAGTCGGGATGGGCGCGGCCGGTCCGGAGTTCCCAGGCCGAGACCTCGTCGGCCGCCGCCGCCGACTCAACCGGGATCGGACCGGCGGAACCGGTGTTCAGGTAGATCCCGGCGCCAAGGGCGGGGAGTGCCTCCCGCACCGCCGCGAGCTTCTCCGCATCGGGCATGAACGGGGCGACCACGGCCGTATGATACCGACGATGCCGCCCCAGTCAGCACACGAGCGCTCCGATCGACCCGGCACGATGAGCGGTCTCGCCCGACCGGAGATGCTGGCCTCCACCGAATGGCTCGCCGACCAGATCGGGCGGCCCGAGGTTCGTGTCCTCGACGTTCGCTGGCGGCCCGATGGCAGCGGACGAGCGGCGCACGCAGCCGGCCACATCCCGGGCGCGGTCCATCTCGACTGGCGCGCCGATCTGATCGACCCGTCCGAGACCGGCGATGCGCTGCTTCTCGCGGGTCCCGAGCAGGTCGCGAATGCATTGGCCCAAGCCGGCATCACCGATGGCACGACGGTCATCACCTACGACGACACGATCGGCCTGTTCGCGGCCCGGACCTGGTGGAGCCTGCGGGCCTACGGCTTCGAGTCGGTCCGGATCCTCGACGGCGGCTACCCTGCGTGGGTCGAGGAGGGGCGCCCCATCTCGAATGCGGTGATCCCTCCGACATCGGGTCGCTTCACCCCTCGAGCCCAGCCTCGGATGCGCCTGACGACGGCCGATGTCCGCGCACTCCTCGGCTCGCCCGACGTCTGTCTGATCGACGCCCGGGCGCCCGCCGAGTACCGCGGCTTCGAGGGCAACACCAAGCGGCTCGGGCACATCCCCGGAGCGACCAACGTACCGGTGGGAGCGATGAAGCGGCCCGGCAGCCAGCACTTCAGGAGCGGCAGCGAACTCCGCGACATGCTCCTGAAGGCGAATGTAGCCCGCGGCCGCCGCATGGTGTGCTACGACGGATCCGGTGTCGCGGCGGCGAAGCTCGCGTTTGCCCTCACGCTACTCGGCCATGACGACGTCGCCGTCTATGACGGCGGCTGGTCAGAATGGGGCAACCGCTTGGACTTGCCAGTCGATCGATAGCTGCGCGCTCCGGTGCTCTGGCGCACCTTGCGCTCGGCCACCATGCACGCAAGCAGTCCGCGACGAACGCAGTGGGGCTAGGCCTCTGGGCCGGCAGTCCCGCCGGGGCTTCGCCGGATCGGTCGAGGCCGGTCCACGGGTCGACGGCCTGGTGCGGGGCGAGGATCTGGGCGCGGTTGTGGTTGAAGGCAACCATCGGTGCGGTGAGCCGCGCCTCGCCAGCCGTGTCGGACCAGTACGTCGCGTCGGTCACAGGGATGAACGTGCCGGTCAACTCCGACAGGGCCTCATGGAGGTCGCGCTCAGGCATGAGATGGATCCGGCCAGTGATCTTGAATGGCGGGATGGAGATCAATGCCATCTCGGGCACCTTCGGCGTCCGCAGGTCCGGCCGAGGCTCGACAGTCGTTTCGGAGACGGCGAAAAGGACCGATGCGAGGTTGACCTGGGCGAAGTCCGTCCGGACCGCGATGTTGTGGGCGCCGTACTCATCGACCGTCGCTGCCGAGACCACCAGGAACGGTTCGTCGGCCTCATTGAGGATGTCCGTGAGCCGGCGCTGACGGGTCCGGATCGTGCCCCGCACGACGAAGGCGTCTGTGTAGAGCGTAAGGGCGACCTGGGACGGCTCGCCTCCCACCACCATCGGATCGAACATGTGCCAAGGATACGACGCGCGCGTGGCGCGTCGTCGCCCGATGGGACTACTTCCTGGCGCCCGCGGTCACCAGGTGCTCGCCACCGTGCTGGAGGTCCTCGTAGAGCGCGCGAACGGTCTCGAGCGTATCGATCTCGTCGGCCGGCTTGTCCGGGCGGAGTGACGCGATCCGCGGGAAGCGGAGCGAGAAGCCCGATTGGTGACGGGTCGAGCGGACGATGACGTCGAAGGCAACCTCGACCACGACGGTTGGTTCGACCTGGCGATACCGACCGAAATGGCCGATGGTGTGGGCCTCGAACCAGCGGGTCATCTCCGCGATCTCGGCGTCGGTCAGGCCGCTGTACGCCTTGCCGATCGTCACGAGCCGGTCGTTCTCGGTGTCGCGGACGGCGAACGTGTAGTCGCTCAGGACGCCGTGGCGCTTGCCGTGTCCGACCTCCACGCCGACCACGACACAATCGATCGTCGCGAGGGCCTTCTTCATCTTGAGCCAGCCGAGACCGCGCCGGCCGGGTGAGTAGCCGCTCGCCGGGTCCTTGACCATCAGCCCTTCGTTGCGCCGGGCGCGGGCCGCGGTGAACGCCGTCTCCAGGTCATCGACCGAATCGACCCGGATCAGGTGGGATCGGGCGAACCCGCCGCCTTCGTCGGCCGACGGCAGATCGATCGCGTCGAGGCGCACTCGACGCTCCTCGAGCGGCGCCCGGAGGAGGGCTTCGATCCGGCCGTTGCTCGGGTCGCCGACGCCGAGAAGATCGAAGGCCACGAAGATCACGGGGACCTCGGCGCGGATCTCGGCGGACGGCGACTTCCGTCCCAGCCGCGTCTGGAGGGCCTGGAACGGCAGGACGGCGCCGTCGCGGTAGGCCAGCAGCTCGCCGTCGAGGATCCCGTCCCAGCTGAGCGGCACGGCCGCCTCGACCACCTCCGGAAACTGGCCGCTGACGTCGTGGAGGTCGCGGCTGTAGAGCCGGACGTCGCGGCCCTGCTTGTGGAGCTGGGCCCGAATCCCGTCGTACTTGTCCTCGACCCAGACCTCCGGCCCGAGTCGCCCCAGGATTTCCGCGGCGTCCTCGGCCGGCGAAGCGAGCATGAACTTGATCGGATGGAAGACCGCGAGGCTGGCGTCTCCTAATCGATCCTCGCGGGCGAGCATCGCAAGCTGCCCGACATCGCCGGTCAGCATTCCGGCCCACTTGACTTCGTCGAGCGGCCGCTCGTATGCCTTGGCGATCGCCGCCTCGACGAGGCCCTCACGAAGGCCGATCCGAAGCTCGCCCGACAGGACCTTGACGATGTATTTGGCGGTGAGCGGGTCGGAGCGGCTGAAGAGGTCGCGGAGGATCGCGCCCTTGGCCGCGGGCCCGGAGGCCGCCTCGATTCCGGCGTAGGCCTGGGCGACCTCGGGCAGCGTCGGCGAGTCGTCCGGGTCCGGCGCATGGCCGGCGGCCGATAGCACGTCGGCGACCGCCATCCCGAGGTCCGACGAGCGATCGTAGGCCTCTCCGAGGGCCGACCTCGGAACGCCGGCCAGCTCGGTAACGGTCGAGACGATCGCCGACCAACCAAGTCCGGCGGCCCGCTGGTCGGCCTCGGCGAACGGGCGGCCGGTCAGGAAGACGGCCGCAATCGGCAGCTCGTCAGGGCTCAGGTCGGCGAGGTAGTCAGCGAGGAGGGCCGTCTTCTCGGAGGTGCGGGTCGTGGCTGCGACGCGCTCGGCCAGCTCGCTCCAGCGACGCATGGCCGGGATGGTATACCGTCACCTCGAAATGGCTCACCGCAGCTGGTTCCCGGAGGCACTGGTCGGGACGAGCATCGTCCTGCGACGCCACGTGCCCGCGAACCTCGCCCAGTTCCTGCGCTGGTATTCCGACGCCGAGGTCGCCCGCCTGACGCGTTACCAGGACGGCCCGATGCGACCAGAGGAGATCGAGCGGTTCTTCACCGCCCGGGCACTCGGCCCGGAGTCGTTGTCACTGGCCGTCCACATCCGGGAGACGAATCGGCTCGTCGGGACCTGCGCCCTGTCGCAGCTCGACAGCGACAACGGCTCGGCGCTCTACCACATCACGATCGGCGAGAAGGACATGTGGGGCCGGGGCTACGGCACCGAAGCAACCAAGCTCATGCTCGACCACGCCTTCGGGACCCTGAACCTCCACCGGATCGCGCTATCGGTGTTCTCGTTCAACGAACGCGCGATCCGCTCGTATCGGTCGTGTGGCTTCGTCGTCGAGGGCCGAGCGCGCGAGGCGATCTGGCGGGACGGGCGGTGGTGGGACGAGGTCTCGATGAGCGTCCTCCACTCCGACTGGGCCGCGCACCGTGGCGCGGCCGACGCGGCCGACGCGACCGACGCTCCCGCCACGGCGGAGCAGGGCGGGCGCTGGGGCAGCGGGACGCCGGCCGCCGGGATCCTCGGCCGCCGGCGGTGAGCTCAACCGGCCCTGAGGCTGACGCGGCCCGTCGCGACGTCCGCGAGCTCATCGCGGCGAAGGGCCACAGCGTCGACAACGCCCGTGCGGCCATGGCCCGGATCAGCGAGGCCATCGAGGCCGGCCACCTCGTCCTGACGCCGGAGCTCGAGACCTACCTGGCCGACCTCAAGCAGGCGCTCGAGCAGGACGAAGGCCAGAAGCTCGGCGGCAAGAGCGCCGAGGCGGCCCGGTTCATTCTCCGCGCGATCGACCGCGAGCTCGATCACGCCTGAAGCCCTCGTCGGCCGCGGCGCGGCTTGACTCTCGACCTACCCGAGGGTCCACGATGCGGTCGTGGATGAGGATCTGCTGTCGATCGGGCGGTTTGCGCGGCTTGCCGGGCTGAGTGTCGGGGCGCTCCGGCATTACGACGAGCTTGACCTCCTTCGGCCGGCTGAGGTCGATCGGTTTACGGGCTACCGGCGTTACCGCCGCGACCAGCTCGAGACCGCCCGGGCCATCGCGAGACTTCGGGAGCTCGAGCTGCCGCTCGACGAGATCCGCGAGGTGCTCGCCATCGACGACCCGGCGGAGCGTGCTCGCCGCCTTTCCGCCCACCGCGCCCGCATCGAGGCGCGCACGTATCGCCTGCAGCGCGTCCTCCATCACGTCACCCAGCTCTCGAAGGGAGAACCCATCGTGTCCAGACCTCCCGTCGCTCCCGACCTCGACCAGGCCTCGCGCCGGGCACTCGCGGTCGGCCTCTTCAACTACACATGGACGCTGCTTGAGAACCCGAACCGGTCGAAGGAGCAGGACGACGAGATGCTCCATGCCGCCCATGCCTCGCGCTATCACTGGGGCGAGGTCGGCGAGCAGGTGAACTTCGCCCGCGGCGAGTGGCAAGTGTCGCGCGTCTACGCGGTCCTCGGCCGCGGCGAGCCGGCGCTGTACCACGCCCGTCGCTGCGTCGAGATCAACGAGGCGAACGCCGATGGCCGCGAGGATTGGGACCTCGGCTCCGCGTACGAGGCGATGGCCAGGGCGACGGCTGTCGCAGGCGACCGCGCAGCAAGCGACGAATGGAAGGCTCGGGCAGTTGGCGAGCTTGCGAAGATCGCCGACGCAGAGGACCGCCAGGTGCTCGAGCAGGACATCGCGACGCTGCCATAGTGGAGTCCGGGCGCGCTGCATCGTCGAGCGCGTCGAGGGCGCGACTCAGGCTCAACAAAACCGGGCGTTGCGATCAATCGACGTTGCCCAATCCGTGTAGCGTCGGACATGTGACGCAGGGTCACATCCAGGCCGCCAAGCGGAGGCCAGGAGAACGGCCGCGGCTTTGGCGCGGCTTCAGGCCCATCCGGCGCTGCCTCGGCCGACCGCAGACCGGGCCGCCGCGCTCGCCTAGACTTGGATCGACCGACCACCGCCCGGAGGCCACCCAGCCCATGTCGACGCTCAATCTCGGGATCCTGCTCTGGAGCCAGGGGGCCACCTGGCCGGAGATGCTCGACGCGGCCAAGAAGGTCGACCGCCTCGGGTACGAGCATCTCTGGACGTGGGACCACCTCTACGCGATCTTCGGCGACCCGTATCAGCCGATCTTCGAGGGCTGGAGCCTGCTCCACGCGTGGGCCCGCGAGACAGAGCAAACCAGGCTGGGCTTGCTCGTCGGCGCGAACACATTCCGCAATCCTGGGCTGGTGGCGAAGGTCGCCGCGACCCTCGATCACGTCAGCGACGGGCGGGCGATCCTGGGCATTGGCGGCGCATGGATGGAGCTCGAGCACCAGGCCCACGGAATCGAGTTCGGCTCGGGGTTCGGTCAGCGCCTCGACTGGTTCGATGAGTCCGTTGCGGCCATGCGGGCCCTCCTCGGCGGCGAGGAGGTCACGTCGCAGCCCGGCGGCCGCTACGCCTTCGACCACCTGCGCCAGCAGCCGCTCCCGATTCAGGCGCGCCTGCCGATCATGATCGGTGGATCGGGCGAGAAGAAGACGCTCCGCACGGTCGCCCGCTACGCCGACATGTGGAATGCGATGGGAACGGTCGATCTCATGCGCCACAAGATCGAGGTCCTCCGCCAGCACTGCGAGGACGTCGGGCGGGACCCGGCCGAGATCGAGTTCACGCTCGGGATCAAGGCGACGATCCGCGACTCGGCGGAGGAGGCCGATCGGGTCTGGAAGGCCGCGATGGAGCACAACCGGACGCCGATGTCCCGCGTCGAGGATGACGTCACGTTCTGGAACGGCACGCCCGAGCAGCTCGCCGAGAAGCTCGGGCCGTACTTCGAGATGGGCTTCCGAACGGCGATCTCCGAGCAGCCGGCGCCGTATGACACCGAGACGCTCGAGCGCCTGATCGGCCAGGTCAAGCCGCTGGTCGAGGCCGGATCGAGTTGACGTGGCGCGCTTCCTTGGCAGCGCGCGCGGACGCCTCCTCGCCGTCGTCGATACGAAGGCGGCGCTGGACGCGATCATTACCGCGTTGAAGGAGGCGGGGATCGCCCCGGAGGCGATCGAGATCTTCACCGGCGACGACGGGGCGACGGCGTTCGACGGCCGTGGCGAGCGCAACGGCCCGGCCGCCCGGCTGCTCCGAACCGTCCAGTTCACGCTCATGGACCAGATGCCGGACTTCGCGTATTACGAGGCCGCCGCTCGGGAGGGCAGGTTCGTCATTTCGGTCCAGGCCCGAGGCGAGGCGCAGACGAAGCGCGCCGTCGAGATCTTCCGCGAGCATGGCGCCCACTTCATCAACCGGTTCGCCCTCTTCCAGACCGAGGAATACGAGCGCTGGCACGGCAAGGAGCCGGACCTGCCGGGGTTCATGCGGCGCTGAGATTCAGCCACGAACGGAGGCCAGGATCCCCGCAATGTCCTCGGCCGACGGGAGGCGCGGGCTGTTCTTGATCGCGGCGTCGTCGAGCGCATCGGCGACGATCGACGCCTCGAGCTCCGGCCCGATTCCGAGCTGGAGGAGCGTCCGCCGCTGGCTGACGCGCTCGAGGAACGCCTTGAGGCCGTCGATCGCCGCCGTGGCCGCCTCGGCCGGCGGGTCGTGCGGACTCGCCACGGACAACGCCACGCCCACGAGGGCCAGCTCGCGCTCTCGGACCTCCCGGTACGTCGCGAGGACCTCGGGCAGGACGGTGGCCAGGGCGGTGCCGTGGGGCAGCTTCCCTCGCGTCCCGAGGGCATGGCCGATTGCGTGGACAGCCCCGACCCCCGTGCCGCTCGCCTGGCCGAGGCCGGCGAGGTGGGCCGCGACCAACAGCTGGCTCCGCGCCTCCAGGTTCGCGCCGTCCTTCACGGCGCGAGGCAGCCAATGCGTAACCGTGCGAACGACGAATAGCGCGATCGCTTCGGCGAACGGGTTCGGGTTGCGCGACAGGAGGGACTCGAGCGAATGGGTCATCGCGTCGACGCCGGTCGCGGCGGTCGGCGCGGGCGGCACGCCGACGGTCAACTCGGGATCAAGCACCGACGCGAGCGGCAGCACGCTCGGATGGCCAATATATGCCTTCCGCCCGGCGGCCTCGTCGGTGATCACGCCGTAGGTGTTGGTTTCGGCGCCGGTCCCGGCGGTCGTCGGCACGGCGACGAGTGGCACCCCGTGGAGGAGCCTCGGGTCGTGGTAGCCGAGGGTCAGGACGTCGCCCTCGTTTCGGACGTGCAGCGATACCGCCTTCGCTGTGTCCATGGACGACCCGCCACCGACCGGAACGACGACCGTGCCGTGGGTCCCGAACGCGGCCAGCGCGGCGCTCCCCCGCTCCACCGACGAGGTCCCAGGATTGGCCTCGACCTCGTCGAAGACGCCGATCGCGATCCCGCGCGATTCGAGAGCCTCGCGCACGACGTCGATGACCCCGGCCGAGACGACGCCGGCGTCGGTCACGATGAACGCCCGGCGACCACCGGCCTCCCGGACCAGGTCGGGCAGCTGCGCCACGGCGCCGCGACCGAAGCGGATCCGGTCGCGCACGACCAGGTCGAGGGCGCGGTCCGCAAGATCCATCAGGCCACCACCGTATCGGACGACGTATCCCGGCGAACCGTCAACCAGCGCCGGCAGCCCGCCGCATGGAACCATCGCTCCGTTGTTACGCCTTCGGGATTTTCGAACATCCAGACCTCGTCGAAGTTGCGCGCGTCGTCGCCTTTGATCGTATCCGGCACCGGACGGCGCTCGCCACCGAACGCGAACTCGTCGATGGGGTGCGGGCCGCAGCGTGGACAGGTCAGCCAGAGCATCAGCGGGTCCCCGTCGAGCCCTGGTCGGCCATGACATGGTCGCGGGCGAACCGATCCAGCGCGAACGGCGCGATGAGCTCCGGCGTCCGACCGGTCGCGATGAGCTCGGCCATCGCCTCGCCGCCGGCCGGGATCGCCTTGAAGCCCCACGTTCCCCAGCCGGTGGTCACGAGGAAGCCCTCCACGCCCGTTACGCCCATGATCGGCGAGAAGTCCGCCGAGATGTCGCAGCTGCCGGCCCACTGGCGAAGGATTCGCATGTTGCGCAGGAACGGGAGGAGGTGGCTGACCTTGTAGGAATAGCTGCGCAGCGCGGCGAACGAGGACTGGCGCGAGTACGAGGGCTGGCTGTCGAACTCCGCTCCGATCAACATCTGACCCCGCTCGGTCTGGGACACGTAGCAGAAGAGTTCGGTGTCGCTGACGATCTTCTCGAACCCCTGGGCGTAGTTGTTGGTCACGAACGCGTGGAGCGGGTGTGTCCGGATCGGCAGGCGGACGCCCGCCTTGGCGGCGAGCGCCGTCACCCGGCCGCCGGTCGCGCTCAGGACGACGCCTGCGGCGATCGGGCCGCGGGATGTCTCCACCCCGACGACCCGGTCGCCGCGGCGGAGCAGGCCCGTCACGGGCGTGTGCTGGATGACGTGGACGCCGCGGGCCATCGCCCCGCTGGCGAACGCCCAGGCGACCCTGTCGTGGCGGGCGGTCGCAGCCCGAAGATGGTGCGATGCGCCCAGGACCGGGTACCGACCGCCGCCGGTCAGATCGATCTGGGGGACCATCTCTTTGATCTCGGCCGGCGTCACCATCACGGTCTCGGCGCCGCAGGCCGTGTTGAGGAGGCAGCGGGCACGCTCGGCGCGAAGGGCCATCTCGGTGTGGGCGAGCCAGATAAGCCCCTTCGTCTGGTGCAGGATCGCGGCGCCGGTCTCGTCCTCGAGCGCCGCGTACATCTCGAGGCTGTGCTCGTAGAAGCGGATGGCCTCGGGAATGCCGTAGTTCGCCCGAATGATGGTCGTATTGCGGCCGGTGTTGCCCGACGCGATGTAGTCGGCCTCGATCACCGCGACATTCGATATCCCGTGGCGGGTCGCGAGGTAGTAGGCGGTCGCCAGCCCATGGCCGCCAGCACCGACGATGACGACGTCGTAGGCCGACTTCGGCTCGTCCCAGTGCAGCGGCTGGAGCGTGTCGACGAGCTCGCTCATTCGTTCATCCCAGGCGCCCGGCCAGCTCGTCGGCGTAAGCGGCCTGGGCGAGGAGCAGGGCGCCGCCGGTCACCCTGAGCCACAGCTTCGCCGGCACGCCGGCGACGGACCCCTGGGCGACGGTTGGGCGATCCGCCGGCAGCGGCCACTCGATCCGCGGCAGGACCCATGCCGCGAATTCCTCTGCGGTCAGCCAGGCCCCGACGAACCCGGCCTCCGCCTCGATGATTGCGTGCTCGTCGTCGATCTCGACCCGCCGCGCCCCGACCGCGAACGCGTCATCCGGGGCGAGACGAAGGACGGTGACGTCGCGGTCGCCCCACCACGATGCACGGTCGAGAGCCTCCGGGTCCGCGACGACCCGCAGGCCGGGCATCGGCTCAAGCGCGGGCACGGAGGCCCTCCGGGTCGTAGAACGGGGTCGTGGCCACGACAGCTTCGCGGTCGTCGATCTCGACGCGATCGGGGAACGGCGTGCGTTTCAGCCAGCCGAGGAGCACGGCGTTGCCGAGGACCGGTGACGTCCAGCTCCCGGTCACGTGCCCCACGATCTCGCCGCCCGACCAGATCGGGCTGCCCTCAGTCGGCGCCTCGCCCGGCATGGTAAAGCCGGTGAGGCGCCGGTGGTCGGGGAGCGGCGCGGTCCGGGCGAGCGACGGCTTGCCGATGAAGAACGGCTTCTCCATCCGGACCGCCCAGTCCATCCCGAGCCGCCGCGGGGTCGAGTCCATCTCGGAGTCCATCCCGACGATGACGTGACCCTTTTCGAGGCGCAGTCCGAACAGTGCCTTGAGCCCGTGCGGCCGGATGCCGAGGTCCACGCCCATCTCCATGAGCGCCTGCCACAGCTCGACGGAGCGATCGATCGGGTGGTGGAGCTCGAACGCGGCCTCGCCGGTGAAGCTCAGGCGCATTACGTGGCATGGGACGCCTGCCACGTCGGCGTGGACATGACCGAGGAAACGCGGCGGATCGGCCAGGCCGGCCCGCTGAAGCAGCGTGCGGGCGAGCGGGCCCGTGACGTTGATCGCGGCGAGCGACATCGTCTGGTCGAGGACGTGGACGCGCAGGCCCCACGTCTCGATCCAGTCGCGAACCCACATCTCGGCGTTGGCCGCGCCACCGGACGTGAAGCTCAGGACGAACCGCGTCTCGCCGTCGCGCAGGATCATCCCGTCGTCGATGACGTGGCCCCGCTCGTTGAGCAGCAACGCATAGCGCGAGCGGCCGACCTTGATGTCCGCGACGTTGCACGGATAGAGCCGCTCGAGGAACTCGACGACGTCCGGGCCAGACACGACGAGCTTGCCGAGCGTGCTGACGTCACCGAGGGAGACCGCCTCGCGGACAGCCCAGTACTCCGCGATGTGGTCGCCGTAGTGCCACGGCCGCCACCAGCCGCCAAACCGATCCATTCGCCCGCCGAGGGCGAGATGCTCGTCGTGGAGGGGCGTCCGCCGGAAGGCATCGATATACGTGTCGGCCGACGCCTCCGCAAGCGTGATCTGGCGTGACGCCGGCCGGGCGGTGAAGGGGGGCGGGACTGCGTCCGAGCGGGCGGCGATCCACGAGCGGAGGTGCGGCAGGCAGGCGCCGCCCTGGCACGTGCCGACACCGGCGAGGCTGGCCCGCTTGAGGAGCTCCAGCTCGTCGAACCCCCGATCCCAGGCGCCCTGGAGGTCCTCTACCGTCGTGCCGGAGCAGGGGCAGACGATGCCGTCGGTAGGTGACGGCGGGAGGTCGTGCTCCTTGGCCGCGCGGCCGACCGCCCGGACCGGCGCATCGCCGGCCATCCGTGCGAGCATGTCGCGCGGCGCCAGACCAAGGCCCAGGACGACGGTGTCGCACGGGGTCGTCACCTCCGTGCCCGAATCGTCAGCGGTGACGACGGCGCTGACCCGGCCCTCGCCCTCGAACCGGACGAGGCGGCCCCCGACGGCAGTGCACGGCACGCCGGCGGGCGGCGCCCCCACCGCGATGGCCGCGCCTAGATCAACCCCGGCATGGTGAAGCCGCTCCGCGGCACGCGCGGTCAGGAGTCCGTCGAGCTGGTTGCCCGCGCAGACCGGATGGATCTCCGCCGCACCGGTCGCGACCACCACCTCGGCGGACCGGACGTGCAGCATCCCGGTCGTCGTTCGGGCGACCACCGTCGGCCCCGCATAGACGGCCACGACCTCCTGGCCGTCGGCCGCGTCGAGGAGCAGGACACTGCGCCCCGCCTTCCTGGCCGCAGCCTGGGCGCGCTTCCCGCTTGTACCGCCACCGACGACAACCACGTCGACCTCGGCTCGCTCGACGGCCGTATCTCGCGTGGCCGGCATCCTGGTCACGTCCGGATCTGTTACCGAAGGCAGCGGCGGCATCAGGTCGCGCGGGTGGCGCCGAACGGTCAGCCCGGGCCGCGCTCGAACCTGGCAGCTACGGACGTAGGCGACGCCATCGGCTTCCACGAGGCAGTTGCCGCAATCGCCCGCGAGGCACAGCGTGCCGCCCTGGGCCGGGGATTTGCCGGCGCGCAGGATCGCGATCGCAACCGAGTCATCGGGCTTGAACGCGATCGGGTGCCCGTCGACGACGATGTGGCCGGTATCGTGTCGCGCCACCGAATGTTCGGTCACTGGCGCATCCGGAGACCCTGCGGGTCGAACAATGGCTCCGCTTGGAGACGCGCGGGCCGGCGCCGGCCGATGATCTCGATCTCGAAATTGCTCCCGCCCGGACCGTCCGGTGTCGCCAGCTCCGCCGGGACATACCCGAGCGCGATCGACTCCTTGACGTGGTGGCCGTACCCGCCTGATGTCACCCAGCCGACGACCTCCCCGTCGTGCCAGATCGGCTCGTCGCCGATGACGTCGGCGGGCGCGTCGGGGTCCGGCTCGACGACCATGGCGACGAGGCGCCGCTCGGTCCGCCGGCGGCCATCTCGGCCTCGTGGGCCGCCCGACCGATGAACTCGTGGTCGAGCCGGATGTAGCGCGTGATCCCGCCTTCGGCCGGCGTGTAGATCGGCCGGTATTCTCGGAACCACGTCCCGTAGCTCTTCTCGAGTCGGAGCGACATCAGCGCCCGCATGCCGAACAGCCGCAGGCCGTGCGGCTCTCCCGCCGCCATGATCTGGTCGAAGAGCTCGCGCTGGTACTCCGGCGCCACCCACAGCTCGTAGCCGAGGTCGCCGGCGTAGTTGATCCGACCTAGGTGGACCGGCGTCATCCCGAGGTCGACCCGCCGGAAGGTCATGAACGGGAACGCCTCGGTCGACAGGTCGAGGTCCGGCGCGATGGCCGATAGCACATCCCGCGAGCGCGGCCCGGCGACCGAGAGCCCGGTCAGCCCCAGCCCGAGCACCTCGAACCGGACGGAGCCGTCGCGCGGCAGGTGGTGGCGGAACCAGCGCGAATGGTGGACCTCGGCCGGCAGCGACCCGAACAGGTAGAACTCCTCGGCCTCGGTCGGTCGGGCGACGGTGAACTCGCCGACGATCCGGCCCGCGTCATTGAGCATCGCCGTGAGGGTGATCCGACCCGTTGCCGGCATCCGGGCCGTCAGCAGCGACGACAGCCACTCCGCGGCTCCCTCGCCGGTCACGCGGTACTTTGCGTAGTTCGAGATCTCGGTCATCCCGGCCCGCTCCCGAACCGCTGCCACCTCGCCGGCGACGCAATTCCAGGCGTTCGATCGGTGGAACGTCACCTCCTCGACCGGCTCCTTGCCCGCCTCCTGGAACCACAGCGCATGCTCCAGCCCGAACGTCGCGCCCCAGACCGCGTTCGCCGCCGTGAGCCGGTCGTGGATCGGCGTCGTCAGGAGGGGTCGAGCCGCGGGGAGCTCCTCGTTCGGGAACGTGATCCGGAAGCGGCGCCGGTAGTTCTCCTGGACCTTCGCGTTCGTGTAGGCGAGGTTGGCGTAGTCGCCGTATCGGGCGACGTCCATCGCCCAGATATCCATCCCGGAGTCGCCGGCGTCACCGCTCGTCATCCAGGTGGCCAAGGCCAGACCCACGCCGCCGCCCTGCGACAGGCCAGCCATGACGCCGCAGGCGACCCAGTAGCCGCGCAGGCCGCGGACCGGACCAACGAGCGGGTTGCCGTCGGGTGCGAACGTGAACGGCCCGTTGACGACGCGCTTGATGCCGATCGTGCCCATCGCCGGGTAGTGCTTGAACGCCACTGAGAGCTCTGGTGCGATCCGCTCGAGGTCCGGCTTGAGGAGCTGCGACCCGAAGTCCCACGGCGTCTCCTTCGGCGACCACGGCCGGCAGTCCTGCTCGTACGTGCCGAGGAGCATCGCCCCGCCTTCCTGGCGGATGTAGATCTCGCCGGCGAAGTCGAGCGCCATCGGCATCTCATGGCCCGTCTTCGCGACGTAGTCGGCGACCTCCGGCATGTTCTCGGTCAGGAGGTAGTGGTGCTCCATCGCGAGCACTGGCAGCTCGATCCCGACGAACCGGCCGACCTCGCGCGCCCATAGCCCGCCGGCGTTGACGACGTGCTCGGCGTGGATCGGGTCGCCGTTCTCGATGTGGACGTCCCAGGTGCCGTCCGTTCGCTGGCTGAGGCCGGTCACCGGCGTGTGCTGGCGGACCTCTGCGCCGGCCATCTGGGCGCACTTGACGTAGGCCCGAGTGACGCCCGTTGGGTCGACGTGGCCTTCGACGTGGTCGTAGAGCGCGCCGACGAAGTACTGCGGGTCGAGCAGGGGGAAGAGGTCCCGCGCCTCCTTGGCGCTGATCATCTCGAGCTGCATGCCGAGGTAGCGGCCGCGGGCGACGGCCATCCGCAGGAAGTCCATCCGGGTCTCGTCGCTGGCGAGCATCAGCCCGCCGGGCAGGTGGATCGAGCAGTCCTGGCCGGACTCCTTCTCGATCTGCTCGTACAGCTGGATCGTGTACTGCTGGAGCCGGGCGACATTCGGGTCGCCGTTGAGGGTGTGCATCCCGCCGGCCGCGTGCCACGTGGAGCCGGCGGTCAGCTCACGGCGCTCGAGGAGCAGCGCGTCGGTCCAGCCGGCCTTCGTCAGGTGATAGAGCACGCTGGCGCCGACAACGCCCCCACCGATGACGACGACCTGGGCAGATGACTTCAACGAATGTCCTTTCCGTTGTGACGGTGGTCGGTCAAAAGTCAGTGGGGACGCCGCCCTCGGCTTTGCGGCGGGCTACGAACGCGGCCAGCTCCTCGCCGACGGCTGGGTCGATGGGTGGCGGCTCGTAGGCGTTGAGGAGCTCTTTCCAGATCGAGTTGGCTTTGGCGGGCGCCTGCGGCGAACCCGCTTCCTCCCACGTCTCGTAGTTCCGCCAGTCCGAGATCATCGGCTTGTGGAATGCGGTCCGAAACCGTGACTGCGTGTGTTCCGCCCCGAAGAAGTGCCCGCCCGGCCCGACCTCCCGCATCGCGTCGAGGGCGAGCGTGTCGTCGTCGACGACGACCGGGTCGAGGAACGCCGCGACCATCTGGAGCAGCTCCGCGTCGATGATCATCTTCTCGTAGCCCGCGTGGAGGCCGCCCTCCATCCAGCCCGCGCCGTGCATGAGCAGGTTGACCCCGCCCATGATCGCGCCCCACAGCGAGAAGACCGACTCGTAGGCCGCCTGGGCGTCGACGGCGTTGGCGGCGGAGACGTTCGACGACCGATACGGGACGTTGTAGCGACGGGCGAGCTGGCCACCGACCATCGCGGTCCGCATGTATTCGGGCGTCCCGAACGCCGGCGCTCCCGACTGCATGTCGACGTTGGAGGTGAACCCGCCGTAGACGACCGGCGCACCTGGCCGGACGACCTGGGTGAGGACCATTCCCGCGAGTGCCTCAGCGTTCTGCTCCGCCAGCGCGCCGGCGAGCGTCACGGGCGCCATCGCGCCGGCCAGGGTGAACGGCGTCATGACGATGACCTGGTTGCGGGCCGACATCTCGAGGATGCCGTGAAGCATGGGCGTGTCGAGCCTGAGCGGGGACGAGGAGTTGATGACAGTGAACAACGACGGCTCTCGATCGAAGGTCGCGTCGTCGATCCCGCGAGCGATCCGTGCCATCTCCATCGCGTCGGTGATCCGCCCCCGACCGAGGCTGTAGGCATGGATCGCCTTGTCGGCCAGGGTGAGGAGGTCGTAGACGGCGTCCAGGTGGCGGATCGATGCGTGGAGGTCGATCGGTTCGACGGGGTAGCCCGCGAAGAAGTGGACTACGTTCAGCATCTGGCAGAGCCGAATCAGGTTCTGGTAGTCGGCGTGGTTGCCGACCCGCCGGCCGCGGTCGAGGTCCGATACGTTGGGCGCGCTCGCGACTGACCCGAACGCCACCCAGTCCCCGCCGATCTCGAGATGATGCTCCGGGTTCCGGGCGTGGAGCGTGAACGAGGACGGCGCGGTCTTGATCCGCTCCGTGACCATGTCGCGATCGAACCGGACGCGCTCCTTGCCCGGCTCGACTCGTGCACCCGCAGCGGCCAAGAGGTTGCGGGCCTCCTCGTCGAGGAAGTCCATCCCGATCTCCTCGAGGACCTGCAGCGACGCCTCGTGGATCGATTCCAGCTCGTCGGCCGAGACCACCTCGGTCGGCCGGTAGCGCAACCGCGGCTGGGCCCAGGGCCGTTGCTGCGGCAGCCGGCTCCGCTCGCCGGTCGCGCGGCCGCCGCTGCGCCGCCGTCGCTCGCCGGCCGGTGCGGCTGCGTCGGCGTCGGTGACGCCGGTTTCTGGTTCGGTCACGCCGCGAACCGCCGGATCGCGACTTCATCGAGAGCAGCGCCAATCCCCGGCCGCGAGGGGACGCGCAGGACGCCGTCCGCGTCGGGCCGGATGGGCTCGGCGAGCATGAAGTCGCGCCGATCGGGCGTCCAGCCGGGCGGGTCGTACGGGAACTCGATGAACGGCCCGCCGCCGACGCCCGCCGCGACGTGCAGATTCGCGAGCAGCCCGACCCCGTTCGTCCATGTGTGCGGCGTGTACCAACGGCCCTTCGCCAAGGCCAGCTCCGCGACCCGTCGGCCGTTCGCCATCCCGGCGGCCAGGACGACGTCCGGCTGGTGGACGTCGAAGGCGTCGGCATCGATCGCGGCCACGATCTCGCGGAAGGTCCGCGTCATCTCACCGCCGGCGATCTTGATGCCCGGGACCGCCTTCCGCAACGCGGCGAGGCCCACCAGATCGGAGGCTTCGAGCGGCTCCTCGAGCCAGAGCACGCCGAGCTCCGCCAGTTGCGAAGCGATCGACCGTGCGGTCTCCCAGTCGATCGGGGGCGTCGTGTCGCCGGCCATCCGCCAGCCCTGATTCAGGTCAACCATGATCGTCATCGTGTCCTCGACCGCGTGACGGGTTGCGGTCACCGCGGCGAGACCGTCCTCCAGCCGGCGCGGATCCACGCGGATCTTCAGCGCCCGGAAGCCATCCTCGCGAAGACGCAGCGCGGACTCGGCACGAGCAGCGGGCGACAGCAACGAACCGCACGAGGCATAGGCCGGGATGCCGTCCGATGCCCCGCCGAACAGCGTGGCAACCGGCACGCCTTCGACCTGGCCGGCAATGTCCCAGAGCGCCACCTCCAACGGCCAGTACCGGCCGGCATGGAAGTCGATCGTCTCGAGGACCCGGACATGGCGGTCGATCGGGAGCGGGTCCTGCCCGACGAACAGGTGCTCGAAGGCCTCGAAGCCGTCCATCGTGTCGCCCGACCCGATGCCCACGACCCCCTCGTCGGTCTCGACCCGTACGACCGTCGCGGTGAACGACCGACGGGGAACGGGATCCCATGCGGCGTCGAACGGCGGGTCGAGGGGCTCGACGAGGCGATCGAGCCGGATCGCCGTGATCTTCACGCCAGGGTCAGGCCGGGTGTCGGGAACACGGGGCCCAGTATCGCCCAACGTCCAAAGGGGCGTGACGATCGGTTCCGGCTGCGGTACGGTTTCGCGTACCGTCAAACCACCCTGAGGAGTCGCGACCGATGGCCGGCCAGACAACCCACGGTGCCGTCGTCGAGTTCGACCACGTGTCGAAGTCGTACGACCCGGCCGCGACGAAGGACGGGCGGATTCCGGGCGCCGTCAACGATCTCTCCCTGAAGGTCCCTGCGGGCAAGATCTGCATCCTCGTCGGGCCGTCGGGTTGCGGCAAGACGACGTCGCTCAAGATGGTCAATCGGCTGATCGAGCCGACGTCCGGGAAGATCACGATCGACGGCGTCGACGTGACGACCCAGGAGGTGACCGCGCTCCGGCGCGGGATCGGCTACGTCATCCAGCAGGTCGGTCTCTTCCCGCACCAGACGATCGGCGAGAACGTCGCGACGGTGCCGCGCCTCCTCGGGTGGCCGAAGGCGCGCCTCAGCGAGCGGTCGGAGGAGTTGCTCGCACTCGTCGGGCTCGAGCCGGCCAAGTATCGCGACCGGTTCCCGAGCCAGCTGTCCGGCGGTGAACGGCAGCGAGTCGGCGTCGCCCGCGCCTTGGCCGCGGACCCGCCGATCATGCTGATGGACGAGCCGTTCGGCGCCGTCGACCCGATCGTCCGCGACCGGCTCCAGAACGAATTCCTCCGCCTCCAGGAATCGATCGCCAAGACGATCCTGTTCGTGACCCACGACATCGACGAGGCGATCAAGATGGGCGACCTCGTCGCCGTCTTTCAGACCGGCGGCGTCCTGGCCCAATTCGGCAGTCCCCTCGACATCCTCGCGGCGCCCGCGTCGGAGTTCGTGGCACGATTCGTCGGCCAGGACCGCGGGCTCAAGCGGCTGTCGCTCCTCCGCGTCGCGGACATCGGGCTGCAGCGAGCCACGACGGCCCGGCCCGGCGACAGCGCTGCCGACGGGCGTCGAAGGGCGCTCGACGACCCGCAGCGCTATCTGCTGCTGATCGATCAGGCGAACCGACCGCTCGGCTGGATCGCACACGGCGATGTCCCGTCAGACGGCGAGCTGACCGAGGCCATGGCCAATCCCGTATCGCCGACGTTCACCAAGCTGACGACGCTCAAGGACGCCCTCTCGATGATGCTCGACGCCGACGTCCAGACGGGGATCGTTGTCGATCGCGACGGCGCCGTCCAGGGCCTGCTGACCGTGCAAGCAGTCGCCGAGAAGATGCGAGCCGGCGATCACGCGCCAGCGTTCGCCCAACCACTCGAGCCGATCGAGCCGGAGGAACCGGGACCGATCGAGGCCGAGAAGGCCGAAGAAGAAGTCAGGGCCTGACACCGTGCAGCCGGGCAAGCCGCTCATCGACTGGGTCTGGATCGTCGAGCACCTCGACGACATAGGCGAGCGCATCGTCCAGCATCTCCAGCTGACGATCATTCCCCTCGTGCTCGGCTTCGTCATCTCCCTTGTCCTGGCCATCTGGGCCGTCCGCCGGCCCCGGGTGTACGGGCCGGTGACGGCAACGACCGGAATCCTCTACACGATCCCGAGCCTGGCTGCCTTCGCCATCCTCCGACCGATCACCGGGTTGTCGTTGCTCACGGCGATCATCCCGCTGACCACGTACACCCTGCTGATCTTCGTCCGCAACTTCGTCGCCGGCTTCAACGCCGTGCCGAGTGATGTCATGGAGGCGTCCGAGGGAATGGGCTATACCCGCCGGCAGCGGCTCGTCAGAGTCGAACTCCCGCTGGCGATCCCGCTCATGCTCGCGGGCCTCCGGCTCGCCAGCGTCACGATCATCGGGCTGGCCACCGTGGTTGCGGTCCTCGGCGACTCATTCGGCGGTCTCGGGGCACTCATCACCGAGGGCCTCCAGACCTTCTTCCCGACGAAGTACCTGCTCGGGGCGGTCCTGTCCGTGATGCTTGCCTTCGGCGCTGACTTCCTGTTCGTCAGGTTCGAACGCCTCGTGACGCCCTGGGCGCATGCCCGGGCCGGTGCCCGCTGATGGGCGAGATCATCGATTTCTTCCTGGACCCGGCGAACTGGACCGGACAGACTGGCATCCCGAACCGGCTCTTCGAGCATATCCTGATCTCGGGAGTCGCCGTCTTCATCGCCACGATCGTCGGGCTTCCCATCGGGCTCTACATCGGCCACACCGGGCGCGGGGCGAACCTCGCAATCAACCTCGCGAACATCGGCCGGGCGGTCCCGTCGTACGCGATCCTCGTCATGATCCTGCCGGTGACGCTGGCGCTCGCGCCCATCCTGGGCTACCCACCCGCGCTCGGGCTCAACCCTCTGCCCATTCTCATTGCGATGACCCTGCTCGCGATCCCACCGATCCTCGTCAACGCCTACGCCGGCCTTCGCTCGGTCGACCGCGAGCTGATCGAGGCGGCCCGCGGAATGGGCATGCGCGAGCGCCAGATCCTTCGCAGCACCGAGCTACCCCTCGCCTCGCCGGTGATCATCGGTGGCTTCCGGACCGCGACGCTGTCGGTGATCGCGACCGCGACGATCGGCGCGATCCTGTCGGGCGGCGGACTCGGCCGATTCATCTTCGACGGCCTCAACCAGGGCCTCGCCGGTCGCGCGTCGATCTACGCCGGGGCGATCCTCGTCACGCTCCTGGCCGTCCTGGTCGACCTCGCGCTTGCGCTTGTCCAGCGGCGCCTCACCCCTGTGGCCCTGCGCAAACCACGAGGCAAGTCCACCGAGAAGTGGAGCCAAGCTTCGGAATTACCCGCGGGAGCGGGCCACGGCTGAGAGCATCGTTGCGGACGAAGCGCGACGCCGCTGGTAAGGTACGCGGGCGATGCCGCTCCCAGCGGCAGGAATGAGGAGGAACACCACCATGCGGACATCCCGCGTGCTGGCTCTTGGTGCGTCGATACTGGTGCTTCTGAGCGCCTGTTCGAGTGGAGGAGGCGCCACCCAATCGGCAGCAGCGCCCTCCGCACCCGGGAGCAGCGCACCATCGAGCAGCGAGCCGTCGTCGGCCGCCGTCAAGGCCCCGATCCGGATCGGGTCGGACAACTTCTACGAGTCCGAGCTCATGGGCGAGATCTACGCCCAGGTCCTCGAGAACGACGGCTACACCGTCGAGCGCAAGTACAAGCTCGGGTCGCGCCAGGAGCGCATTCCGACGATGGATGCGGGCCAGGTCGACATGGTTGCCGAGTATGTCGGCTCCGGTCTCGGCTTCTACGACAAGACCAAGATCACCGGCGACGGCCAAGCCAACGCCGAAGAGCTGCAGAAAGTCCTCACGCCGAAAGGCATCTCGGTCCTCGGGATCACCCCGGGCGAGGACACCAACGCCTTCGTCGTCCGCAAGGACACGTCGGACACGCTCGGACTCACGAAGATGAGCCAGCTCAAGGACCACCAGGATGCGCTCAAGTGGGGCCTCCCGGCGGACTGCGACACGAACCCCCTCTGCGCCGGTGCGCTCGAGGAATATGGGATCACCTATCCCCCGAAGCAGCGCTCGGCACTGGGTGCCTGCGACGTGCCGATGGCCCAGGCCCTCGAGGGCAAGGCGATCGACGTCGCTGAGCTCTGCTCGACGCAGCCGGCGATCTCGCAGTTCGGCTTCATCTCGCTCGAGGATGACCTCGACACGCAGCCGGCCGAGAACATCGCCCCGATCGTCCGGGACGACTACCTCGCCAAGGTGGACAAGGCGGCCTTCGCCGCGTTGCTCGATGCCGCATCGGCCAAGATGACGACCGAGGAGCTGACCCGACTGGGCGTCCTCGTCGCCGTCGACCAGAAGGACATCGAGGATGTCGCCAAGGAGTGGCTGACCCAGCAGAGTCTGATCCAGTAGGGTCCTCCGACCCAATTCGCTTCGAGGCCCGCTGGGACGACCGGCGGGCCTCGTTGCGTCTGCAGGCATTCATGACACCATGACCGTCGTCCTCACCGGTCGCGATCTCGACCGGCAGCGGCTCGTCCGCGTGGCCCGCGGCCACGAACGCGTCGAGCTCGAAGCGGATGCCCGGGCGCGGATGATCCGATCGCGCCAGATCGTGAAGGCGGCCCTCGATCGAGGGGACGCGATCTACGGATCGAACACCGCCGTCGGGGTGCTCAAACGAGTTGGGATCGCTGCTGGCGATGCGGACGGCTACGCCGCCTCGATGAACCGGCACCACATCGTCGGCCAGGGCCCCGATGCGTCCGAGGATGTGGTCCGAGCAGCGATGCTCCGCCTGGCCAACCACTTCGCCGAGGGCTCAACCGGCGTTCGGCCGGAACTGGCTGACCGGGTGCTTGCCGCCCTGAACGGCGGGGAGACACCGCGGCTTCGGACGATCGGTTCGATCGGCCAGGCGGACCTCGCGCCGCTCGCCGACCTCGCGGCCGCGCTGTTCGACGGCGTTGCCCTGGAGGCCGGCGAGGGCACGGCGCTGCTCGATAACAACGCGTTCTCGACAGGCTGGGCGGCCCTGGCCGTCTCCGATGCAGCCGACCTCCTCGACTCGATGGACGTGGCCGGGGCGCTGAGCCTCGAAGGCGTGTCGGCCAATCCCACGATGCTCCACATCGCGATCGGTGAGGTGCGGCCGTATCCCGGGCTGCGTCGGACCCTCGACCGGTTGCAGGAGCTGCTAAGCGGGAGCGCGATCTGGGAGCCGGGGTCGGCCCGGCACCTCCAGGATCCGCTGTCCTTCCGGAACCTGCCCCAGATCCAGGGGGCCTGCCGCGACGTTCTCGACCATGTCGAGGCACAACTCACGATCGAGCTCAATGCGTCCCAGGGCAACCCCATTGTGGTCGTCGAGGAGGAGCGGGTCATCTCGGTCGCGAACTTCGAGATCCTGCCCCTCGCCGCCGCCCTCGACTACCTCCGGCTCGTCTTCGCCACGGCCCTGACGAGCTCGGCTGAGCGGACGGTCAAGTTGCTGGGCGCGCCATGGACCGGGCTGCCGACGGGGCTTACGCCACTGCCGGGGACGACCGAAGCGGGCTTGACCTATCTCAGCCTGGCCGCCCAGAGTCTTGCCGTGGAAGCCCGTCTCCTCGCCCAGCCGGTCTCGTTCGAGCTGATCTCGACGTCGCATGCCGAGGGGATCGAGGATCGGACGACAATGGCGCCGCTCGCCGCGAGACGGGTCGCCGAGATGGTCGCCCTCGGTGAGCGAATCGTCGCCATCGAGCTGGCCGTCGGCGCCCAGGCGACCGACCTGCGGGGCCTGCGACGGGGCCGCGGGACCGAGGCGGCCGTGGCGATCGTGCGGGAGGTCGTCCCGTACCTCGACACCGGCAATTCGGTCACGGACGTTGAGCCACTGGTCGTACGAGTCCGCGAGGGTGCCTTCGTGGGCGGATTGGCTGCAGCCGATCGAGCTGCCGGGTCCACCCCGTGAGCCGCTCGTCGACGGCCCGGGACCGCCCACCCGAGGAGGCCGGTGAGGATACGTCCTTCGCCCGAGGGCTCCGGATCCTGCTGACCGTCGCCGATCGCGGCGAGGTGAAGGCGGAGGAGCTGGCGGTCCTGCTCGACACGCCCACTTCCACCGTCTATCGCTACCTCCGAACGCTGACCGAGTTCGGATTCGTCGATCGGCGCGACGGCCGGTATCTGCTCGGCCCACGACTCGTGATCGGTAGCGGAACGAACGTCACGAGCGAGCAGCTGATCAGGGTCGCCGACCCGGTGTTGCAGTACCTCGTCGCGGAGACAGACGAGACGGCGGTGGTCAGCCGCCGCATCGGCCTGGCGGCGGTCTGCCTACACCAGGTCGAAAGTAGCGAGCCGCTGCGCGTCTCGCGCCAGCCGGGCTCGATGTCGCCGCTCCACGCCGGCGCGATCGGCCGGGTGCTCCTCGCGTATGCGCTGCCGGAGATCATCGAGGAAGTGGTCGCGGGCGGCCTCGAGCGGGTTACGTCGAACACGCCCGATGAGGCCGTCCTGCGCGCGACCCTTGCCGAGATCAGGGAGGCGGGGATCGCCCGGAGCGAGGGCGAGCTGATTTCCGGTGCTGTGGGAATCGCCGCTCCCATTTTCCGCGACGGCGGAATCGTAGGAGCCGTCGGCGTCATCGGCCCGAAGGGGCGGTGCGGGCTCGCCTGGCGCTCGCGAGTGATGCATCTGCTGCCCGAGGCGGCTCGGACGATCATGGCGAGCCTCGAGGATGAGGCACCACATCCAAGTACACCTATCGCATAGTGGCATTGATACATCTCACCTATTGACATCTGGCCCGTGCGATCTAGAGTCAGCGCCGCATGGACCTCTTCGCCGAGCTCGCCCCGGTCGCCGACAACTACGCGGTCCTGCCGGTCGGCGAGGCATTCAACTGGGCGCCGGTCGCGAACGCCATCGAGCCCGGTGAGTGGTACATGGTTGCGTTCCGATCGATCGTCCGGGCCGACGCCGACCAGGAACGTCTTCACCAGTACGACGACTGGGCGCACGAGGAGGCATCGGGCGCCGACGGCTTCGTCCACTACTACAGGGGACCGCAGGCCTCCGACCGCAGCTGCCTCTCCTTCTGCATGTGGAACAGCCGGGCGGAAGCACGCGAAGCCGCCGCCCGGCCGGCCCACCAGAAGGCAGTCACGCTGATCGCTGACACGTACGAGGCGTACTCACTCGAGTTCCTCAGGGTCCGGAAGCTGGCCGGGGCGACGACCCTCGAGTTCGAGCCCTACGATGCGCCGCCGGAGGCCGGCCCCGCGCCCAACCCGCGACCTGCCAGCCTGGGATTCAGCCCCGCGCCTTCCTGATCGTTGGGGGTCGCCGGCCACGGCCCGATCCGTCGCCAGCGGCTCAGGCCGCCGGCTCAGTCCGCCGCCAGCCGAGCCGTGCCAGCGAGACGAGACCGCCCGTGGTCGTGACTAGGAGGATCCCCGCGTGGGCCAGCAAGGCCAGGGCGAAGGCCGCGGTTTCGGGGACGCCGACGGCCTTGCCGATCTGGACGGCGGCGAGCTCGAACGTCCCGAGATTGGCCGGTCCGGCCGGGATCGCCGTCGCCAGCGCGACGCCCGAGGCGAGGAGCGCTGCCTGGCCGATCGTCAACTGAGTTCCGATGGCCTGGCCGGCGGCCGCGAAGGCCAGGACGGTGAAGCTCCACGCGATCAGGCTCAGGCCGAGTGCCTCGGCCAGTGTCCGCGGTCGCCCCGCGACGGCCAGCCCGTCGCGGAGCTTGCTCGCCAGGTCGCGCAGCCGTGGCCATCGCTCGGCGGCGGCGGCGATCCGCTCGGCCCCCGGCAACCGATGTGCGGCGATCCCGATCGCGACGCCGGCCGCGAGGAGCCCGGCGAGGGCGATCCCGACGAGGACGGCGCTGGCCACGATGCCGCGAACGCTCAGGACCAGGATGGCGGCCGACGCAATCCCCACGACGACGACGAAGTCGATGACGCGCTCCACGACGACGGTACCCAGCGTCGTCGTCCGCGACAGGCCCTCGCGATCGCCAAGGTAATGGCTCCGGACGAGCTCGCCGATTCGGGCCGGCAGGACGTTGTTCGCCATGTACCCGACGAGCAGATAAGCGAGCATCGACCGGTAACGGACATGACCGATCGGTGCGACGAGGCGCTGCCAGCGAAGGGCCCTCACGGCCAGGTCCGTCACGATGAAGGCCGCCATCAGGCCGATCCAGCCGCGATCGGCGGTCCGGAGCACCTCGAGGGCCGCATCCACGTCGACCGACCGCAGAAGAAGCCAGATCGCAGCGATGGAGATCGCCGCGCCGACGAGGGCGCGGATCAGGATGGACCGATGAATCACCCGGTCAGGTCGCGGGCGGAATGTGGTCGGACGCCCGCGCGGTCAGCTTGGCCGAACGGCGCAGACCCGCCCGGTGGAGCAGGTAGCGGAGCACGACCCTGAGCGTTGAGAGGCCGTAGACGACGCTCCGCCGGAAGTTGACGGAGCTTGCCTCCTCGAAGTAGCGCGTCGGGACCGCGATCTCGGAGATCTTCATGCCGCCTGCGGCGACGACCTGGGCGACGAGCTCCTGATCGAAGACGAAGTCGTCGCTGTTCAGCCGGTACGGGATCGCCTCGAGGAGGCGTCGCGAGTACGCCCGCAGGCCCGTGTGGTACTCGGACAGGCGGAGGCCGAAGGCGACGTTCTCGAGGATCGTCAGGAACCGGTTGCTGACGTACTTCCAGCGCGGCATCCCGCCGGCCAGCGGATCGCCGAGGAAGCGGCTGCCGAGCATGAGGTCCGCCTCGCCTCGGAGGATGGGTTCGATGAGCGCCGGGATCCTCGTCGCGTCGTACTGGTAGTCGGGGTGGAGCATCACGACGACGTCCGCGCCCGCGGCGAGGGCCGCGTCGTAGCACGTCTTCTGGTTGCCGCCGTAGCCGAGGTTCTGGCGGTGAATGATGACGTCAAGGCCGAGGCTCTTCGCGATCTCGACGGTCTCGTCCTTGGAGACGTCGTCGACGAGGATGATCTGGTCGACACGGTCGTGGGGAATGTCGGCGTACGTTCGCTCCAGCGTCCTTGCCGCGTTGTACGCGGGCATCACGACGATGACCCTGGGGCGCGAGCGCTCGACGCCCATCCGGGGCGCTGGATCAGACGAAACCACGCGCAGAGGGTAGCGCACGCGGGCTCGTCATCGAGCCGACATCGTCTGTCGGCACTCATGTGGCACGATCGGCCTGCACAGACACACGGAGCAGCCTGATGTTCGAACGCCTCTTCGGAACGACCGCCGCCGATCCAGCGATCGCGGAACGGATCCCGCCGGGTCAGTACAAGACGGACAAATTCCCGGTCCTGCATTACGGATCGGTCCCGAAGACCGACCTCGCGACGTGGGACTTCCGCGTCTGGGGCGAGGTCGATGCGCCGTTCACCCTGGACTGGTCGGCATTCAAGGCGCTGCCGCGCAAGACCGTCCACACCGACATCCATTGCGTCACCCGCTGGACGAAGCTCGACACCGACTGGGAGGGCGTCCCGATCCAGGAGATCCTCCGGCTGGCCCAGGTCCGCTCGAGCGCGACGCACGTCGTCGCCCACTCCGAGCAGGGCTACACGGCGAATCTCCCGTTGGCGGTCCTCGACGACGACGACGTGATGCTGGCCGACACGTACGGTGGCGAGCCGCTCGAGCCCGAGCACGGCTATCCGCTCCGCCTGCTCGTCCCGAAGCGCTATTTCTGGAAGAGCGCCAAGTGGATCCGCGGCCTCGAGTTCCTGGATCACGACCAGCTCGGCTTCTGGGAGCGCTACGGCTACAACAACGACGCGGATCCGTGGAAAGAGGAGCGCTTCAGCGAGTAAGGGTCCGATAGAAGAGGAGTGGTCCGTCCTCCTCTCCATGGGCCGCGTCCGCGGGAAGGTAAAGGGTGACGATAATCGCATCCCGGCCCTCGATCGCGACCTCGCTGATAGTTGGGTTCGCGAAGGCTTCGCTCCCGGAATGAGACCGGAAGACCAGCTCCTCCGCGCTGCCGGTTGCCTCGTCGAAGAGGAACGTGCGCCATGTCGCGGGATCGCCCAGAACCCGCTGGCCCTCGATGAGCAGTAGATCGCGGCCGCCGAATCGAATGCGGTCGCGGTCACCGATATGGCCGGCCACGCCGAGGTCGATCAGGGCGCGATCTCGTCCCCGCTCCTGCCTAGCCTGCCATGTCGTCCAGTCGGTCGAGCCTGACGCCTGGAGGTCCCGCTCGCAGGAGGCGTGGTAATGGAAGCCGAGCTCAACGCGTTCGCTGCTCGCGGCTTGGATCGACGGCGTGCCCTCGCCACATGCCGGCATCGTCACGGGAACATCGAAGCGACGGCGTGGCGCCGCACCCAGCAGATCGTTCCACGTCGGGTAGAGAGCGATGACGATGTGAATGGGATCGGGTTCCTGCTCCCACGCGACGACATATCCTCCGTCTGAGGCGGCCGCGATGGTCGGCTGCGAGGCCTTCACCCCCAGCTCCGTCTGCCAGGTCCACTCCAGCAGGTCCGTCGACGTCGCTAGGTGGACGTGGAACGACTGATCCTCGTCGCTCCAGGAGTGGTACACGGCCGCATAGGCCGATGTCTCGACGATCGGGGTGACCTTGAGGGTGTCCATCCAGCGTCCGTGATCATCGGATACGCGGTATCGGTGGGCCGTGGCCGAGGTTACGTCGCCGATGAGGGAGCGGAGTTCCGATCGCGAGTCCACCGATGTCGGGGGGCTTGGGCGCACCGTGGTGCAGCCAACCGCCACGAGAGCCGCCGTCAGACCCAGTCGCCATCGATGCTGCCGCATCACGCCGTCGGTCAGCCTCTATTACGTGCGCCGATATAACGCCGAACCGAAGGATAACGTCTCTCATCACCCCGTCAAATACGCAGGAGCCTTCGTCAGACCGCCTCGGCGAGTGCCTCGGTGAATTGGCTGTTGTAGAGCTCGTAGTAGAAGCCGCGTCGCGCGATGAGCTCGTCATGGTCGCCCTGCTCGATGATGTGGCCGCGGTTCATGACCAGGATCGTGCTGGCATCCCGGATCGTCGACAGGCGATGGGCAATCACGAAGGTCGTCCGACCGCGCATGAGCCCGGTCATCGCCCGCTGGATCAGGACCTCGGTCCGGGTGTCGACGGAGCTGGTCGCCTCGTCGAGGATGAGGATCGGCGGGTCCGCGAGGAATGCCCGAGCGATCGTCAACAGCTGCTTCTCGCCCGCCGACAGGTTCGTGGCGTCGTCGTCGATCACCGTGTCATAGCCGTCGGGCAATGTCCGGACGAAGTGGTCGACGTGAGCGGCCTCGGCGGCCGCGAGGATCTCCGCCTCGCTCGCATCAAGCCGGCCGTACGCGATGTTCTCGCGGATCGTGCCGTGGAACAGCCACGTGTCCTGGAGGACCATCCCGAACTGGCGCCGCAGGTCGTCGCGCGTCAGCTGGCGGACGTCGATCCCGTCGACGCAGATGCGCCCGGCGTCGATTTCGTAGAAGCGCATGAGCAGGTTGACGAGCGTCGTCTTGCCGGCACCGGTCGGTCCGACGATCGCCACCGTCCGGCCGGCCTCGACCACAAGATCGAGATTGTCGATCAGCGGGCGATCCGGCTCGTACCGGAATGAGACGTCTTCGAAGGCGACCGCGCCGGCGGCACGATCGAGGGCGATCGGCTCGGCGAGGTTGGGGATCTCCTCGCTTTCGTCGAGCAATTCGAAGACCCGCTCCGCCGACGCGACAGCCGACTGGAGGACGTTGACAATGCTGGCGGTCTGCATGATCGGGAACGTGAACTGGCGAGAGTACTGGATGAAGGCGACGACATCGCCGAGTGGCATCTGACCCGTCGCGACCCGAATGCCGCCGATGACCGCGATCGCCACGTAATTGAGGTTGGAGATGACGGTGATGGCCGGCGCGATGATCCCGGAGATGAACTGGGCCCGGTAGCTCGCCTGGTAGAGGCGCTCGTTCTCCTGGTCGAAGGTCGTGACCGCCAGCCGCTGGCGGCCGAACGCCTTGACGATCGCGTGACCGGTGTGCATCTCCTCGACGTGGCCGTTGAGCGTGCCCGTCGAGGCCCATTGGGCGGCGAAGAGCCGCTGCGAACGCCCGATGATAAGGACGGTCACGACAAGCGAGGCAGGTACGGCCAGGATCGAGATCAGCGCCAGCAACGGACTGATTGTCAGCATCAGGATGAGCACGCCGACGATCGTGAGGAGCGAGGTGATCAGCTGGGTCAAGCTCTGCTGGAGCGACTGGCCGATGTTGTCGATGTCATTCGTGACCCGGCTGAGCAGGTCGCCGCGCGGATGACCATCGAAGTAGCGGAGCGGCAGCCGGCCGAGCTTGTGGTCGACGTCGTCCCTTAACCGATAGACCGTCCGCTGGGTGACGCCGGCCATGATGTAGCCTTGGAACCAGGCGAAGATCGAGCTCAGGACGTAGAGCGCGACCAGGACGAGGACGGTGTCCCAGAGCGCCCCGAAATCGATCCCCGTGCCGGGCGTCAGATGCATCGTCGAGAGCATGTCGGCGAGCTGGTCCTGGCCTTGAGCGCGAGCGGCCGCGATCACCTGTTCCTGGGTCGCCCCGGCCGGCAAGTTCTTGCTGATCGCGCCCTCGAAGATCGTGTTGACCGCATTGCCGAGGATCTTCGGCCCGACGACGGTGAACGCGACGCTGACGATCGCCAACAGGATCACCCCGATGATGAGCGTCGCTTCCGGGCGCAACGTGCCGATAAGCCGGCTGAACGAGCCGCCGAAATCGCGCGCCTTGGCGGGCGGCATGCCCATCCCCATCCCCATCATGCCGCCGGGTCGGCCGCCGCCGGGGCCACCGGGTCGTGGGCCGTCCGGCGCGCCGGAGCGCCCCGCAGGACCGAGACCGCCGCCCGTGCCCGGTCGGCCGCTCATGCCGCGGCCTCCTTCTCGGACATCTGCGAGTAGACGATCTCGCGGTACGTTTCGTTGTCGGCCAGGAGCTCGCGGTGGGTTCCGACCCCGACGATCCGGCCGCCGTCCATGACGATGATCCGGTCGGCCTTCATGATCGTTCCGACACGCTGGGCAACGATGATGAGCGTGGCCCAGCCGACCTCCCGCTCGAGCGCCGCTCTCAGCCGGGCGTCAGTGTTGAAGTCGAGGGCCGAGAAGCTGTCGTCGAAGACGTAGATGCCGGCCTTCTTGACGAGCGCCCGGGCGATCGCCAGCCTCTGGCGCTGCCCGCCCGATAGATTCGAGCCACCCTGGGTGATCGGTGCCTCGAGGCCGCCCTCCATCTCCTCGACGAACTCCTTGGCCTGGGCGATCTCGAGGGCATGCCAGAGCTCGTCGTCCGTAGCGTTCTCGTCGCCGAAGCGCAGGTTGCTCGCGACCGTGCCGGCGAACAGGAACGCCTTCTGCGGGACGATGCCAATCCCCTGCCAGAGCTCCTCGAAGGCCCGCTTCCTGACGTCGACGCCGTCGACCGCGACTGCGCCCTCGGTCGCGTCATAGAACCTCGGGATGAGGTTGATCAGGGTCGACTTGCCGCTGCCGGTGCTGCCGACGATCGCGGTCGTCTCGCCGGGCCCCGCCCGGAAGGCGATGTCGTGCAGGACGGGCTGTTCGGCGCCCGGGTAGCGGAACTCGACCCCGTCGAAGACGACTTCGCCACGCCTCGCGGGGTCGCTCGGGGTCACGGGCGACTCCGGCTCGCGAATCATCGGCTCCGTGTCGAGTACCTCGCGGATCCGGCCGGCCGAGACCGCGCCGCGAGGGATGAGGATGAACATGAATACGGCCGTCAGGACGGCGAACAGGATCTGGGCGAGGTACTGCATGAACGCTGTCAGGTTGCCGATCGACAGCTCGCCGGCTTCGATCCGCATCGCCCCGAACCAGATGACGGCCACCGTCGACAGATTGAAAATTGCGGTCATCGTCGGGATCGTGATGGCGAACAGGCGGGTTACCCGCAGCGACGTGTCGAACAGGTCGCGGCTGGCCGCGTCGAACCGCTGCTCCTCGTGGGGCGTCCGGACGAACGCCCGGATGACCCGGACGCCCGCCAGCGTTTCGCGCATCACCTGGTTGATCCGGTCGAGCTTTTCCTGGACGGCGCGGAAGAGGGGTATCGCCCGCGACATGACCAGGCCGATGACGCCCGCCATCAGCGGCAGAACGACCACGAGCAGGCCCGACAGCGGGACGTCCGTGCGGAGGGCCATGATGACCCCGCCGATGATGAGCATCGGGGCCGACACGAGGATCGTGAGGCCCAGGAAGACGACTGTCTGGACCTGCTGGACGTCGTTCGTGTTGCGGGTGATGAGTGTCGCCGGGCCGAAGCGGTTGACTTCGACTTGCGAGAACGTCTCGACCTTGGAGAAGATTGCGCTCCGCACGTCGCGCCCGAAGCCCATCGCCACCCGGGCGCCCCAATACACGCCGATGACGGCGGCAACCCCGAGCAGGGCAGTGACTCCGAGCATCAGGGCCCCGGTTCGCAGGATGTAGTCGATGTCGCCCTTCGCGATGCCGTTGTTGATGATGTCGGCGTTCAGGTCGGGCAGATACAGGTTGCCGATCGCCTGAATGAGCAGTAGGACCAGGACGAAGGCAAGTGGCACGACATACGGTCGAAGGTACGTCCTGAAAAGCCCGATCATCGGCCGGCGACCGGTTCCGTGGCTGGCTCAGCGGCGGACTGGCGGGACTCCGGGACGAGGACGGCCCGGGCGCGGCGCATCGCGCGCATGAACACCAGCGTCGCCGCGAGCTCTTCGTCACTGAACTCAGCCAGCAGCCGGGCCAGCTTGGCGCGCCGATGCGAGGCGAGATCGCTGAAGACAGCCTCGCCGGCGGCCGTCCGGTGGACGAGGATCACCCGCCGGTCGTCATGGCCCCGTCGACGCTCGACGAGGCCGCGCTGCTCCATCCGGTCGACGATCCCCGTCACGCTCGCAACGGAGACGTCGAGTGCCTCGGCGAGGCGGGTCATGGAGAGCGGTCCGTCGGCCTCCAACAGACTCAGGACATGAAGGTGGAACAGACTGAGCGAGCCGGCCACCCAGGATCGGAACTCGTTCATCCGTTCCCGGGGGTTCCACGACGTCAACTCATCGAGGACTTCCGCCGCGACACGCTCGCGCCCTGGATCAGCCGCGCGTGAGGGCTCGCCGGCATTGCTCAATGTCACATTGATAGTCTATGCAGCACGTAGCGTTGCGTCAAAGGCTCATGGCCGCCAGGCGGGACAGCAGTCATTGGCAATTCCGTTGGCGCCCGCGACGCCTGGCAGGCGACGTCTCGCGGTTCCGTCGGCATTCATCACATACAGGTCGAACTCGACCCCGTCGTTGATGCTGAAGGCGATCTGTCGACCGTCCGGCGACCACGCCGGGTAGCCGTCCCAGTCAGGGTCGTTCGTGAGGTTGATCGGGGCGGAGCCATCGAGACGAACGGTGAGGACCTCGGCGTTTCCGGAGCCCAGCATCAATGGATCGGCGCCGTCGCGGTATGACGTGAACAAGATCCGGTCGCCGTCCGGTGACCAGGCCGGGCCCTCGTCCGGTGCTGGATCGGTCGTCAATTGGCGCTCGTCGCTTCCGTCGGCCGCCACGACGTAGATGTCCGGCTTTGCGCCGCGCCCGGAGGTGAAGGCGATCTGCGTCCCGTCCGGCGACCACGTCGGCTCGACGTCCTCCGCGTCGTTGTCCGTGAGGCGAACCTGGTTCGAGCCATCTGCCGCCATGACGTAGAGCTCGTTCCGCTGCTCCTGGCCCGGGAAGTCCCGCCAGCTGAAGAAGACGATCGACCTGCCGTCAGGCGACCAGCGCCCTCCGCCGGATGCAAGCGCCAGCCGCTTCGCGTCCGATCCGTCCGCAGCGATCGACCAGATCGCTCCGGCGCCGTGGTCGTCGTACGCGATGCGGCTGCCGTCCGGCGACCAGGCAGGCGAGCTCGCGAGGCCAGTCGTCAGTCGCCGTGAACCCGACCCGTCCGCATTCATAACCCAGAGACTGGAGTCGTGGCCCGTGCAACAGAGATAGGCGATCTTCGAGCCATCTGGCGACCAGTAGGGAAAGGCGACCGTCTCCGCCATCCTCGTCAGCGGCCGGAGTCCGCCTCCGTCCGCACCGATGAGATAGAAGTCGTCGTTGCCATCCGGGTCCGCATGGAAGGCGATTGCCGGGCCCACGATCGGCCGCGGCTCTGGCGAGGCCAACTCCAGTGGCGTCGGCGCGGCCGACCGCGAGGGCAGCTCGCCCGGCGTCGGAGCGGCCGATCCCGAGGGTGCGACGGCCGACATGCACGCCGAGGCGGCGAGGGTCAGGGCGAGGGCTAACCCGCCTGCGTGGTATCGGCCGGGGGCGATCGCGCGGCGGCTCATCGGTCCCAGTACACCGACGCAGCCGTGTTCGTTCCAGTTGGCCTCAGCTGCGCCGCGGACCGAGGCCGTCGGGCAGCGGCGTGAACGCGCGGAGGCGGCGGCGGAGGAGGAAGGTTTCGCGGTCGATCAGCGCCAGGAGCTCGCGCAGGCGGTCCTCGGTGGTGTCGGCTTCCAGCAGTTCCTGACGTCGTGGCAGCTCGACCTGGATGATGCCGGCGAGCAGGTATGACAGCACCGTCGGGTCGTCCGGGATGATCACTCGACGCTCAGATGCCGGGTCGCCAATGGTCGCTCGGGCGTCCTCCTCGCCCGGCTCCACCGCCGGCATGGCGTCCTCGGTCTCGACCTCGACCTCGACCCGGATGTCGAGCTCCTCGGCCGTCTCGCCGTCGCGTGGCTGTAGCAGCTCGAGGTAGCGGACGAAGCGGCGGGTCGCGCGATTCGCCAGCTGACGCGCCTCGTCGGCGTCCCCCACCTCGTCGTCGAGGACCGTCGCCTCCGCCACGAGGTACAGCTCGTCGCCGACGCTCACCTCTTCGATCGCGAAGCGGCCTGTCCCGACGACGAGCAGGTCGTACCGCCCGTCGGGGTAGCGGCCCGCCTGGCGGATCTCGGCAAGAGTGCCGATCGCGGAGAACGAGATCGTTCCTTCGCCAACCTCGCGCCCATCGCGGATGAGGACGATGCCGAACGGCCGGGCGGCGTCGATGCAATACCGGACGAGCTCGCGGTAGCGCTCCTCGAAGATGTGGAGCGGAAGGGCGATGCCCGGGCAGAGAACCGCGTGGAGCGGGAAGAGGGGGAGCTTGATGGCGGAATTTCCAGCGATATGGGAGAGGCGGGACTGACGTCAGTCTAGGGAGAATTGAAAACGCCGCCGGATGCCCGGCGGCGTCAGCCTCGTGAGTCGAAACGTCCGGTTTAGTGGGAGCAGCCCTTCGGCGAGCCGGTGTCGTCGGCCGTGCGGAAGCTGGAGCCGCAGCCGCAGGCCGCGACGGCGTTGGGGTTGTTCACGGTGAAGCCCGCACCCATGAGCGTGTCGACGTAGTCGATCTGCGCGCCCTTGAGCAGGTCGACGCTGCTGCCGTCGACATAGACCTTCACGCCGTTCGCTTCGAGGATCTTGTCCTCGGCGGTCGGGGCGTCCTCGAGCATCATTCCGTAGCGGAAGCCCGAGCAACCACCGCTGTAGACGTACACGCGCAGACCGATCTGCGGATTCGTCTCCTCGGCGGTGAGCTCACGGAGCTTCGACGCGGCCGCATCCGTCAGGCTGACGACGGTCGGCTGGATTTCCAACATTGGCTGCGATCCTCCTCGGGAGGGTGGGCGTTGTTCGTGGGAGTCTCTAGGACACGACTGGATCGGTCGATGGCCCGATCGTACGCTGCGCAACAGATTTAGACAAGCGTTGCGCCGAAATGGGCCGGCATATATGACTCAGCGGGGCGAGCTACCCCTCGATCCGCTCCACGACGGTCGCGATTCCCTGGCCGACGCCGATGCACATCGTCGCGAGGCCGTAGCGGCCACCCGTTCGGCGGAGCTCGTGGACGAGCATCGTGATAAGGCGGCCGCCGCTCATTCCCAGCGGATGCCCAAGCGCGATGGCCCCGCCGTTGACGTTGACCTTGGCAGGGTCTAGGCCGAGCTCGTTGATGCAGACGATCGACTGGGACGCGAACGCCTCGTTCAATTCGATGAGGTCGAGGTCCTTCACGGCGATGCCCGCTCGTGCGAGGGCTTTCCGCGTGGCCGGCACGGGACCGATCCCCATCACCGCGGGATCGACGCCTGCCACGGCGGTCGACACGATCCGAGCCAGGGGCGTGAGGCCGAGCTCACGCGCTCGGGATGCCTCGACCAGCAGAACCGCCGACGCGCCGTCGTTGATCCCTGAGCTGTTGCCCGCCGTGACCGTCCCGCCGTCACGGAACGCCGGGCGGAGTTTCGCCAACGCCTCGCCCGATGTGTCCGCTCGGGGGTGCTCGTCGCGTGACACGACGATCGGGTCCCCCTTCCGCTGGGGAACCGAGATCGGGACGATCTGGCTGTCGAACCGGCCGGCGTCGATCGCCGCGACCGCCTTCTGCTGCGACGCCAGGGCGAACGCATCCTGCAGGTCGCGCCCGACCTCCCACCGCTCGGCCACGTTCTCCGCCGTCTCGCCCATCGAGTACGGGTAGTGCATCTCCGCGAGCTTCGGGTTCGTGAACCGCCAGCCGAGCGTCGTGTCGTAGAGCTCTCGCTCGCCGCGGTCCCAGGCGGCCTCTGGCTTGGCCATCACGTACGGTGCCCGCGTCATCGACTCGACGCCCCCGCCGATAAAGACGTCGCCATCGCCGACGGCAATCGCGTGCGCCGCCGAGTTGATCGCCTGAAGGCCGCTGCCGCAGAGCCGGTTGACCGTCAGCCCGCCGACTTCGACCGGCAGGCCGGCAAGGAGCAGGGCCATTCGGGCGACGTCGCGGTTGTCCTCGCCCGCCTGGTTCGCGCAGCCGAGAATCACGTCTTCGACCAGGGCGGCGTCGATCCCCGACCGGTCGACCACGGCCCGAATGGCAGCCGCTGCCAGGTCGTCCGGCCTGAACCGAGGCGAGGGCGCCCCCGTAGCGCCCGATCGGGGTCCGCACCGCCTCGACGATCCAGGCGTCGCGGAGAGGTCGTTGGAGATCGCGCGTCATGCGTCGATGGTAGCGCTGAGCAGCGACGGGGCGGGGGCAAAGCGATCGTCCGAGGCGGCGAGATGTCGAGGGCAGCGATGACCGCTGTCGCGCCGCCCAGACGCTCCGTACGCTCGAACGGGCCGATCGGGTGGGCAGCCCCGAGGCGGAGCGCGAGATCGATGTCAGACTTGCTCGCAACACCGTCCCCGTGCGCGTGCCACGCCTCGTTGACGACGGCCAGCAGGATCCGCTCCGCGATCGCCGATGCGGCGAGGGTGGTGATGGCCGCCTCGAACTCGGGGGCGACGGGCCCGCGTCGACCATCCTCGTAGCGGTAGAACCCGCCACCGGTCTTCCGCCCGAGCCGGCCCTCCTCGACGAGCGACTCCTGGATGCTGGACGGTCGGAGCCGGTCGGGCTTCCCCAATCCTTCCCAGATTCCGCGCGCCGCTGCGAGATTCACGTCGATCCCGACGAGGTCCATCAACTCGAACGGTCCCATCAGGAAGCCCGCCTCGCGGATCGCCGCATCGACCGCCTCGACCGACGCCTCCCCGGCTTCGACAAGGCGCAGCGCCTCGAGCGTGAACGGTCGGTTGACGCGATTCACGATGAAGCCCGGCTGATCGGCAGAGCGCACGGGGGTCTTGTCCCACGAGCGGACGAGCCGCTCCGCCCGCTCCACAACGGCCGGATCGGTTGCGCCGGTGATGACGACCTCCACGAGCGCCATCAGTGGCGCCGGATTGAAGAAGTGGAGACCCAGGATTTGCTCGCGATGCGTCGCCAGTGCCGCAACGTCGGAGATCCGAAGGGCTGACGTGTTCGTCGCGAGAATCGCGTCCGGATCGGCTTCGCCGTCCAGGGCCCGGAGGATGTCCTGCTTGAGGGGCAGGTGCTCGAGCGCAGCCTCAATCACGAAGTCGGTCTGAGCGGCGAGCGAGACGAGAGCCTCGGCCTGGCGGAGGCCGGCGAGTCGACCCTCGACCCAGTCATCGATCGTGTCGGCGTCGAGATCGAGCTTGGCCGCCCGGCGTGCCAGTCCCTCGCGGACACGGAGACGCCCGCGCTCGATTGCCTCCTCGTCGACGTCGTAGAGCACAACCTCGTGGCCATGTTCCAGGGCGACCTGGGCGATCCCCGCGCCCATCGTTCCGGCCCCGACGATCCCGACTATCTCCAATGCTCAGACGGCCTTGAACGACTCAAACGGCTGGCGACAGGCTCGGCAGTAGAACAGCGACCGGCAGAGGGTCGGGCCAAACGCGCTGTCCATGGCCACGTTCGCGGAGGTGCAATACGGGCAGCGGACGTCCGCAGGCTCCGCCGGTGGCGCGAAGCCCGACGCCTGGAGGCGCGCGCGGCCGGCGGCCGTGATCCGCTCGGATGTCCAAGGGACCTCGAACGTGATGCTCACGTCCACGGGCAAGCGGAACGTCGCGAGACGCTCGCTCACGGCCTGGCGGATCGCCTCGATCGCCGGACAGCCGACGAATGTCGGGAGGAGCTCGACCTCGATCCGCCCGGCAGTGACGGTCGCCCGGTGAACGATCCCGAGATCGACGATCGAGATCGCGGGGATCTCCGGGTCGGCGACGTCGGCGAGGGCGGCCATCACCGCCTCGACCGAAACGCGCGGGCTAGCCGCGACCGCCGTCACCATGCCGCCACCGGGTCCGAACGGCGGACTGACGTGAACTCCGTCCAGAGCCAGCTGAACGGTTCACGGTGATCGGTCCGTCCTCGGTCGGGATGAGCCGCGGCCGGGGGCATCGGCAGGCCGAGGTGCACGAAGGACGGCGTGATCGTCGCCCGCCAGCGAGCCTCGAGAACCGACATTGGCTCGGCCAGGACGCCGGCCTCCACGAGACGCGTCTCGCCGGCGAGGGGTGAGAACACGGTCGAGGCATCCGGGGCAAGCTCCTCGAGCGCTGCGAGCAGCCGCTCGCGAGGCTCGCCATCTCGGGCCCCAAGCCGTTCGAGCCACGCCGTCGCGTGCATGACGTGGTAGCGCTCCTCGCGCCTGATCTTGTCGACGAGTTCCCGCAACGGCGAGAATGCCGAGCCGACGAGGCCGTCCAAACGGGCGCCGTCGGCGGTGTCGTAGAGGTAGCGTCTGGCGATCGTCATCGCCCAGTCGCCGCGGCCGTGGTCGAGCAACCGAGCGTGGCGATACTCGTCAGGCTGGCGATCGTAGGCGATCGCGTCGGCGTCGCGACCGTCAGCCCGGACTTCGGCGAGGAGCGTGTAGAGCGCGGCCGCGTGTCCGAGCTCATCCTGGGCGAGCGAGCTGATCGCCACGTCCTCCTCGAGCAGCGGGGCGATGCCGGTCCACTCGGAGTCGGAGAACCCGATGACGAACTCGTCGTCGGCCATCGACAGCAGCAGCTCGTCGAGCGCGGCGCGCGTCGCCGGGTCAACCGACGCCGCGAGTGCGGCCCGCGTCGTCGTCATCGACCGGACCCGCCGGCAGCCTTCGACCGCCCGGCCCGGGCCTTCGGCTTCGCCTGGCCGCTCTGTTCGCGCGCCGCGGCCAGCTTGTCGCGCATCACATAGCCGCCTGGCTTCTTGAACGACCGATCGAGTGGCGGCTGGAGCAGATCCTGGTCGGACAGGTCGTGGACGTCGGCCCGTCTGACGACCCACAGCCGAACACTCTCCTGGCGCCGACCGTACATCTCCCGGGCGTAGTGGACCGCAAGGACGGCATCGGGCGCCATCACTGAGCCGCCATGGCGCATCGCGTCGCCCTCCTTCTCCTGGCGAAAGACCTCCCAGGCCTCGAGGGGTGGCGCGGCGTCGGATGCCCGGTCGCGATCGTCCGGCAGCTGGTCGGTCACTGGCTTGCCACCGCTGTTGCCGAGGGCCCGGCAAGAATTGCGTCGCGGACCCATTGCGTCTTGGCGTGGTTGAGGCGGCGGAACGCCAGCCGCTCCTCCGACTTCGGGCCGTGATTCGTGACGACGGTGCGCAGCTCCTGCCAGTCGGGCTCCGTATAGAGCCACCGCCCGGATGCCTCGTCGAGTCGGAGCTCCGGATCGGGCAGGGTCAGGCCGAGCTCCCGGATCCGCGGGACGTAGATCGAAAGGAACTCCTGGCGCAGCTCCTCCGACGTCTTCGCCTTGATCCGCCAGTGGATGTCGCGATCCTTTTCGCGTTCGCTGCGCGGGCCGTGCATCTGCATGAGCGGCCCCCACCACCGATCGAGCGCCTCCTGGAGCGCGGCCCGCTGGCCGGGCGTCCCGGTCACCATCGTCACGACGACATCGCGCCCGTGCATGATGTGAACGGACTCCTCCCAGCAGATCTTGCGCATCGTTCGGGCGTACGGTGCGTAGGACGAGTCGCGGAGCGCCTGCTGGGCGACGATCGCCGCGGCGTCGACGAGCCAGGCGATGACGCCGATGTCCGCCCATGACTCGGTTGGGTAGTGGAAGACGTTGTGGAACTTCGTCTTGCCGGCGAGCAGGTCCTGGAACATCGCCTCGCGCGGCTTACCGAGATCCTCCGCCACCCGGTAGAGAAGCTGGGCATGGCCCACCTCATCCTGGACCTTGGCTGTCAGGGCGAGCTTCCGGCGAAGCGTCGGGGCCCGCATGATCCACTCCCGCTCCGGGAGGACGCCCATGAGCTCACTGTTGGCGTGCATCTCGACGAAGCGGAGGACGCCCTGGCGGTACTCGTCGGGCATCCAGTCGGTCGCCTCGACCTTGCCGCCGGCAAGGACGTGCTCCTCGAAATGGCCGAATCGCTCGTCGTGCGGGATGTCCTCGTTGAACGGCAGGCGCGCCCGGTCGCCGGGAGCGAGGATCGGATCGAGGGCGAGCGGGTCGGTCATCGGTGGTCCTCCGACAGGGAGCGTAGCGCGAGATCGACGTAGTGGTCGGCGATGCGGTCGGCGCTGAGCCGGCCGTCCGGCCGGTACCAGGCGGCGATTCCGTTCAGGGCGGTCAGGATGAACGTCGCGGCAAGCGCGGGATCCGTTGCGCCGAACGAGCCGAGGGAGATGCCATCGACGATGAGCTCCCGCAGGCGCGCCTCGTAGGCGTCGCGTCGGTTCGAGATCGCCTCGCGACGGGCCGACGACAGGTGGCGCCATTCGGTGACGAACACGCTGGCTCGTTCAGGGTCGTCCGTTACCACCTCGACGTGAGCCTCCACGAAGGCCGCGAGACGGTCCAAAGCGTCGCCGGCCGCGCTGTCTGCAAGCGCCGCATCGGCCGCCGTCTCGAACGCGGAGGCCGCCCGGTCGACGATCGACCAGAGGAGGTCCTCCTTGGATGTCACGTGGGCGTACAGGCTGGCGCCCTGCATGTCGAGCGCCCGGGCGATGTCCCGGACGCTGGTGGCGGCATACCCGTTGGCGTGGAAGAGCTCGCCGGCCACGGCGTCGATCTCCCGCCGTCGACTGCCTGTCTCGATCGCCATGCCTCGGCTCCTACCTAACGTTCGTTAGGGCGACCATAGCGAGTCACGACCGACGCTGTCAACCGCTGGTACGATCGGTCGGTGCCATTGGCCTCAGTCCGGTCCCGACTGCGAGCATGGTTGAGCGGGCGTCGCCGCCAGGCAATGAGCGCCCGGGCGGTCGCGGGGGCCATCGCGCTCTTTCCTGTCGCGACCCTTGCGATCGCGCTCGTCGAGGCTCCCCCGCTGGCGGTCCCGGACGCCTCCCCGATCTACCTCGTCGCCGTCGTCGGCGTCGCGGTCGTCCTGGGCACGGGGGCCGCGGTCGTGGCCGCCTTCGTGTCGTTCCTCCTCTACGACTCGCTGTTCGTCGAGCCGCGCTTCACACTCGCCGTCGAGGATCCCGAGGAGTGGCTCAACCTGCTCCTGTTGCTGTTCGTGGCGATCGTGATCGGCAGGCTGGCGGCGCTCCAGTCGGACCGGGCGGCCGATGCGGCCCGGCGGGCGCGCGAGTCGCAGGCGCTGTTCCGGATCAGCCGGACGCTGGCGACTGCCCCGAATGTCGCCGACGCGCTGCCCGCGATCCTGGGGGGATTGGCCGGGGAGACGCGCCTGAGCCGGATCTGGTTCGGCCGCCAGGTCGGGGGACGTGAGGTGACCGTCGCGGATACTGGGGTGGGTGCTCCTCCGTCGCCCCGGATCCACGCCCTGCTCACCAGGACGCCGGGCGATCTGCCGCCCCGCTGGGTCCGGGCGCATCAGCCCCAGGACCGCCGAGGCGATCGAACCGCGAATCCGGAAACTGAGCTGTTCCGCGTCAAGATCGCGGCCGACGAGGAGACGCTGGGCTCGATCTGGGCAACGCGGTCGCGCCAGGATGGCCTGCCCGATCCCGAGGAGACGCGCCTGCTAAGCCTCGCCGCCGACCAGATCGGGCTGGCCTTCAAGCGCGAGAGACTGGCCGAGACCGCCAACGCGCTCGAGATCGCGCGGCAGAGCGAGGCGCTCAAGGACGCCCTCCTCGATTCCGTTTCCCACGACCTTCGAACACCGCTGGCCGCGATCCGCGCCGCCGCCGGCAGCCTGATGGACCCGGAGGTCGCCTGGACGGACGAGCAGCGCCGGGCGGCGGCTCAGACGATCGACCTCGAGGCCGACCGGCTCAACGGGCTGGTTCGCAACCTCCTGGACATGAGCCGGATCGAGGGCGGCGCCCTCCGGCCGAGCCTCGAGGTCCTCGACGTCGAGGATCTCGTCAGGCCCATCGTGACGCGGCTCGCCTCGACGTTCCATGGCCGTGACGTCGAGCTCGACTTCGAGCCGGATCTCCCACCCGTCCGAGCCGATGCAGTCCACTTCGACGAGGTGCTCACCAACCTCCTCGATAACGCCGCCAAGTACGCCCCGGCCGCGCGCGTCCGGGTCTCGGCCTCCTCCTGTCCCGACGGTCGGGTGCGGATCCGGATCGAGGACGGCGGCCACGGCGTGCCGCCGGAAGCGGAGGCCCAGCTGTTCGAGAAGTTCTATCGGGTGCCGCGCACCGGCGAGGGGTCGCGACGGGGCCTGGGCATCGGCCTCGGCGTCGTGCGGGGCCTCACGGAGGCGATGGGCGGCGAGGCCGTCGCGGGGCGAAGTGAGCTCGGTGGCCTGGCAGTCGATGTGTTCCTTCGGGCCGCTCCGGAACCACCCGGCGAACCCGCGCAGTGACCGATGGCGGACCGCGCCTGCTGGTCGTGGAGGACGATGAGCCGACGAGGGCCCTGATCTCCTCGAATTTCAGCGCCCATGGATACCGGCTGGCCGAGGCCGGCACCGCCGGCGAGGCGCTCCGGGCGTGGGACGCGCAGCGGCCGGATCTGGTCGTCCTCGATCTGGGGCTGCCGGATGCCGACGGGGCTTCGGTCATCCGGCGCCTGCGGCGCGACGGGACGACGCCGATCCTCATCCTGTCGGCGCGTGGCGAGGAGCGCGACAAGGTCGCGGCGCTCGAGCTTGGAGCCGATGACTACGTGACGAAGCCGTTCGGCATGGCCGAGTTGCAGGCGCGGGTCGCCGCGCTCCTGCGGCGCGCCGCCGGGCCCGCGGCGGACATCACGGGATCACTCAGTCACGGTTCCCTCACCCTCGACGTCGCGAGGCGCGAAGTGCGGATCGGGGGCGCGCGCCTCGACCTCACACCACGGGAATACGAGCTGCTCAAGATCCTGCTGAGTTGGTCCGGCCGGCTCGTGACCCACGGTCGACTGCTGCGGGCCGTATGGGGCCGGCAGTACGCGGGCGAGGATCACTACCTCCATGTCTACGTCAGCCGGCTTCGGCGGAAGATCGCGGCCGCCGACCCGGGCGGCGAATTCGGGGACCTGATCACCTCCGAGCCGGGTGTCGGCTACCGCGTCCGCGACGCCTGATCGCGCGACTGTTGAGCGGCTATTGAGCCTCGAACGGCCTCGAGACGCTCCGCCATCTTGGGGGCCGCGACTACGTTGGAGGCATGAACCGTGTCTGGTCCGGTGTTCCGGCTGCCTCCGAACGCGACCCGCTCGAGATCGCCCTGTCAGAGATCGAGGTCGCGATCGCCCTCGTCCAGCGCGGCCAGGCGAGTCGCGTCCGACTCGTCGGGCTGGCGGCTGCGGAGCACGCCGCGGGCATCGGGCTTGCCCGCGCCCAGGAGGCCGGCGTCGAGTTCGCCCTCGAGCGCGGGACGGCGCCCGGCCTGCCGGTCAGTCTCCTTATCGGCCCCGCGATTGATAGCTGAGTGCTCGATCGCGAGCCACCCACGGTCGGCGCCGTGATCGGCGGACGGCGACCGCTCCAGGGACGAAAAGCAGGCGACCGGCGCGTCCGCGTCGAGCGTCCCTACGCTCCGTATTTCCGCTATGCGGGCCCTGGACAGTTAGTCGCGCGCGAGGCGGCCTCCGTCCCGCGCTCAGCCCGCGGCCGTGCACTCGCCCGGCTACGCCAGCTGGTGTTCGGCCGGACGCTCGCGAACGAGGAGGAGATCGAGGAGCGGCTGAGCAAGAAGAAGGCCCTCGCGATCTTCAGCTCGGACGCGATCAGCTCGTCCGCCTACGCGACAGAGGAGATCCTGCGGGTCCTCGTCGTTGCCGGGGCAGGGGCGCTGCTCGTGTCCGTCCAGGTGGCCATCGCGATCGCTGCGCTGCTGGCCGTCGTCTCCGTCTCATATCGCCAGGTCTGTCGGGCGTACCCGAACGGCGGCGGTGCGTACGTCGTCGCCCGGACGAATCTCGCCCCGATCTTCGGGCTCATTGCCGCCGCGGCACTACTGATCGACTACGTGATGACGGTCGCGGTATCGACCGCCGCGGCCATCGCCCAGATCCAGTCGGTCCTCCCGAGCGCCTACGACATCCGGATCGAGATCGCGTTCATCTCGATTGCGCTTATCACGGTCGCCAACCTCCGCGGGCTGCGCGAGTCGGGGAACATCTTCGCCGTGCCGACCTACCTGTTCGTCGGCCTTGCCCTGGCGATCGTGGCGATCGGCCTCGTGCGGATCGTCAGCGGGACGGCCGTGCCGGTACCGCCGGAGCCGGACGCAGTGCAGTTCGGCACCGAGACGCTCGGCGTCCTGTTGCTCCTCAAGGCGTTCGCCGGGGGCTCCGTCGCGCTGACCGGCGTCGAGGCGATCGCCAACGGCGTGCCAGCATTCAAGCCGCAGGAGTCGAAGAACGCCGCCGACACGATGACGATCATGGCCGTCCTGCTGGCGATCCTCTTCGTCGGTCTGACCGTGTTCGCCGTGACCTTCGGCCTGCTCCCGACCGAGGAGGGCGGGCCGTCCATCGTGGCGCTTGCCGCGAGAACCGCCTTCGGTGAGGGGTCGCCGCTCTTCTACACGTTCGCCGCGAGCACCGCGCTGATCCTCTTCCTCGCCGCGAACACGAGCTTCAACGCGTTCCCGCGCCTGGCCGCGATCCTCTCCGAGGACGGCTACATGCCCCGCCAGTTCTCCTTCCGCGGCGACCGGCTCGCCTACTCCTGGGGGATCGTCCTCCTCGCCGGGATCGCGTTCCTTCTCCTTGCCGCGTTCGGCGGGGACACCCACGCCCTCATCCCGCTCTACTCGGTCGGCGTGTTCCTGTGCTTCACGCTCAGCCAGCTCGGCATGGTGAAGCACTGGCTGCGGGGTCGAGAGTCCGGCTGGCGTTGGCGGCTGGGAGTCAACGCCACGGGCTGCGTGCTGACGGCGGTCGTCCTCGGCATCGTCGTGTTCGAGAAGTTCGAAGCTGGAGCGTACCTCGTCGTGATCCTTGTGCCGGTGCTGGTCGGCATGATGCTGTTCATCAACCGCCAGTACGGCCGGTCTGCTCGCCAACTGGCGGTTGACCCGCAGCTCGTCGTTTCCTCCCCGAAGCGCGAGGAGCGGATCGTCGTCCCGATCAACGGCGTCGACCGGGCGGCGATCCAGGCGGTGAACGTCGGTCGCTCGATCGACGATGACGTTCGGGCGGTCCACATCTCCAGCGATCCCGCCGAGGCGGCGAGGGTGCGCGAGCTATTCGAGCGCCAGATCCCCGGCGTTCCACTCGTCGTCGTCGACTCGCCCGTATCGCGCCCTCGCCGGTCCGCTGCTCGCCTACCTCGACGTCCTCGACGCGGCATGGCCGCCCGGCAAGCTCGGAACCCATCACGTTCGTCGTAATTCCCGAGTACGTCGCGAGCAGCTGGTGGGAACGACTCCTCTACAACCAGTCGGCCAAGTCCCTTCGACGAGCCTTGCTCGGCAGACCGCACACGGTGGTCGTCAACGTACCGTACAGGCGCGAGGAACGCGACGTCTTGAGTCCTCCACCTGCCGCCGAGGCCGAGCGCGAGGTCGGAACGACCGATGAGGGGTGACGACTTCGACGAGGAAGGCTAGGCTTCACATCTGACAGGTCGGTGAGCGGCCGCCCACTGTGGGCGCCCTCGGCCGCCAAGGACCGAGGTCCCGAATGTCCATCGAACTTCCGCTGACCCGCGAGTCGGCGATCGACTCCGACGACCGCGCCCTCCTCCACGAGCTCGAGCCCGAAGCCGGGCGGTTGTACGACCGCCATGCCAAAGTGGCCCAGGAGTGGTTTCCGCACGACTACATCCCGTATCGCCTGGGACGCGATTTCGACAAGGAGCCGTGGACGCCCGATCAGCCGCGGCTGACCGGGGTCGCCCAGACCGCGTTCGAGGTGAATCTCCTGACCGAGGACAACCTGCCCTCCTACCATCGCCTCATCCACGGCATGTTCGGACAGGGGGATGGGGCGTGGATCAACTGGATCGGTCGCTGGACCGCCGAGGAAGGCCGCCATGCGATCGTGCTCCGCGACTACCTGACGGTCACGCGCAACATCGACCCGATCGCGCTCGAGCGCGGCCGGATGACACAGCTCCAGCAGGGCTACGACCGCGACACGGTTGACACGCTCCGCGGCCTCGCCTATGTCGCCTTCCAGGAACTCGCAACGCGGATCTCGCACCGCAATACCGGCCGTTATTCCGACGACCCCGTCGCCGACAAGATCATGATCCGAATTGCCGCGGACGAGAACCTCCACATGGTCTTCTACCGCGACATCCTGGGCGCCGCGCTGAAGATCCAGCCGTCCCGCGCGGTCTGTGCCATCGTCGACGAGGTCATCGCGTTCCAGATGCCGGGCGCCGGCATCCCGGGCTTCCTTCGGAAAGCCGCCGCGATGGCCAAGGCCGGTATCTACGACCTCCGCATCCACCGCGACGAGGTTCTTCTCCCGATCATCCAGCAGTGGAAGATCTTCGAGCTGACCGGGCTGGACGCGCGTGCCGAGGAGGCGCGGCGGCGGCTCGCCGAGCACCTCGACAAGCTCGACCAGGCAGCGACGCGGTTCGAGGAAAAGAGATCCCGATCTCCCGAGTCGAGGGTCGCCCGGGCGTAGCTACTCGCCTCCCGGTCAGGCGGGCCGTGCACCTTCGCACACGTCCCACGAGGGCCTTCGACCGATCCGGGCTAGGCTTGCTGCCTGACAGGTCGGTGAGCGGCTGCCCATCTCGGACAGCCCTCGGCCCGCCAAGGACCGAGGATCCCGATGTCCATCGAACTCCCGACGGCCGCCCCGACGGCGTCCCATTACGACGAGCGGGCGCTCCTCCACGAACTCGAGCCCGAAGCGGGTCGCCTGTACGACCGCCACGCCAAGGTCGCCCAGGAGTGGTTCCCCCACGACTACATCCCGTACCGCCTGGGGCGCGACTTCGATAAGGAGCCCTGGACGCCCGACCAGCCGCGGCTGACCGGGGTCGCCCAGACGGCGTTCGAGATCGGCCTCCTGACCGAGGACAACCTGCCCTCCTACCACCGGCTCATCCATGGGATGTTCGGGGACGGCGACGGTGCATGGATCAACTGGGTCGGGCGCTGGACCGCGGAGGAGGGCCGGCACGCGATCGTCCTTCGCGACTACCTGACCGTCACCCGCAACATCGACCCCGTCGCGCTCGAGCGCGGCCGGATGACGCAGCTCCAGCAGGGCTACGACCACGATGCGCCCGACACGCTTCACGGCTTGGCCTACGTCGCCTTCCAGGAACTCGCGACGCGGATCTCGCACCGCAATACCGGCCGCTACTCGAATGACCCCGTCGCGGACAGGATCATGATCCGGATCGCCGCCGACGAGAACCTCCACATGGTGTTCTACCGGGACATCCTCTCGGTGGCGCTCGAGCTCCAGCCCTCGGCCGCCGTCCGCGCGATCGTCGACGAGGTGCTCGCGTTCCAGATGCCCGGGGCGGGGATCCCCGGGTTCCTGCGGAAGGCTGCCCAGATCGCGAAGGCCGGAATCTACGATCTCCGGGTTCACCGCGACGAGGTCCTCCTGCCGATCATCAACCACTGGAAAATCTTCGAGCTGACCGGCCTGGACGCTGCCGCCGAAGAGGCGCGGCGCCGGCTCGCGGACCATCTCGAGAAGCTCGACGCGGCTGCCAAGCGGTTCGAGGAGAAGCTCGTTCGGTCGGGTGTCCCGAGGGTGTCCGGCGCCTAGTCCCGGCTCTAGCTCCGGGCCCTAGCTCCCTGGATCCCGCCGGCTCACGGACCACTAGGCCCGAAATCGACCCACGGCACGAGGTCCTGCGTGCAGACCGTGCCGGGGGCCGGGGTCGTTCCCGAGATGAGGTACGCGGCGATCGCCTCGTCGGCGCAGGCCGACGTGAACAGGGACGTGTGGCCCCACGAGTCGACCGTCAGGAGCGCCGAGTTGGGCAACAGGCCGTGGGCGATGACCGCGCCCTCGTAGCGGGTCGCCGGGTCCCACTTCGCGCCGACCACGAGGACGGGGTTCTCGGTCGCGGTGTCGAAGGGGCCGACGTAGCGGTCACTGTCCGCTCCCGGCCACTCCGCGCAGATGCTCGACGCCCACGTCCAGATCCGGCCGAAGTAGCCGTGGGCCGCGTCGGCGTCGGCGCCGGCCTCAACCCAGGCGTCGTACGAGGTCGGGTTGTCAGAGTCGGCGCAGGCCACGCCGGGGAAGCCCTCGATGAAGTTCGGGTACTTCGGGAAGCCCCGCTTGATGATGTAGCCGCCGGCCGATCGGGACAGGCGGTCGGACGATCGGGCGAGAGCCGTGGTCCCGCGGACCACCGACAGCGCCCGGCCGAGCACGGCCGGACTCGCCTGGGACTCGAGGAACGCGAGGAACAGCGCGAAGTCGGGCCAGCCAAACGAGTTGTACATCGTCCCGAGGGTGTCGCCGATGAGGAACGAGTAGTTGTACGGGAATACGTCCCCGGTCGATGGATCCTCGATCAGGATGGGTCCCGCGCGGAGCCTGTCGGCCAGAGCGGCATAGCGGGCTGCGGCGCCGGCGCCACTTGCCAGCGGGCAGGCGTCGCCACCCTCGTCGCAAAGGCGGAAGAACTCGTTGAGCGTGTCCTGGGCGCCAATGTCGCTGCGGAGTCGCGTCGAGAACGGGAGGTCCTGCTCACCCGGGGCGCCGGTCGTCCAGGCGATCGGGTCCAGCACGCCGTCGATCGCGAGAGCCCGGAAGCGGTCGGGGAAGAGGTTCGCGTACGTCTGGCCGAGCATCGTCCCGTACGAGACGCCGTAGTAGGTTAGTTGCTCGTCGCCGACGGCCTGGCGGAGCCGATCCATGTCTCGGGCGGCATTCGCCGTCGCCATGTGGTTCAGGATCGCGCCGCCGCGCCGAGCACAGGCAGCGTCTAGGAAGCGATCGCCGGCGATCCAGCTGTCGACTTCCTCGTCGGTGAGCGGGAACGCGAACGGCGTGAAGTACGGGTCCCATTGACGCGGCGTGCCGAAGCACCGCAACGGGTCGCTGCGGATGATCCCGCGAGGGTCGAAGCCGACGATGTCGAACCGATCGCGGACATCCTGGGTGAACAGCGCCTGCCCGGCGAAGACGACGAAATCGACGCCCGATCCGCCGGGGCCGCCCGGGTTGACGAAGAGTGAGCCCTGCCGGAGTGCCGGGTTGGCGGCGGGCAGGCGAACCATTGCGATGGAGATCTTCGCGCCGTTCGGCTGGTCATAGTCGAGTGGCACGCTCACGGAGGCGCACTGAAGCGGACCAAAGGCCCGGAAGCACGAGCTCCATATAGCCTTGTCCTTTGGGGCCGCAACCGCAGGAGCCCAACCGACGACGCCGGCCAGCAGCACGCCCGTAATGACAGCAACAACAAAGGAACGACCGCGTCGCGCGCTCATGGTGCCCTCCCCAATGGACTCCGTTCCATGTCGGAAGGCGATCATCGACCGGCCGCCGAGGTGAGTCAAGCCGCAGGTTGGCCGATCAGCGGCCGCGGAACCTCGCTCGGAGGGCGGCCATCGGCGCATAGCGCCAGCGCGGCAGGAAGCGGGCGGCGTAGACGAGCTCCCGGCACTCCTGCTCAACCTCGAATGGCGCGACGAGCGCCTCGTCGAACAGATCGCGGCGGCCGACCGACTCGAGACCGGCCGTGTACGCCGCGATGAACGCGGCGGTCGTTTCGGCGATCCAGGTTCCGACGCGGGCGACGAGCGCCCCCTCGACCCGTTCGGCCACGACCCGACCGACATGGTCCAGGCTTGTCGTCATCTGAGCCACGTCGCGGGCTGCCGGCTGGAGAGCGGCATTCACCTTGGCACCCAGGGTCGGATTGCCGTCGAAATCGATGATCGCGAGGCCCTCGCGCCACTCGAGCACCTGGCCGACGTGGAGATCGCCATGGATCGGCTGGACGGGCGTGCCGGTATCGGTCGCGAGCGTCGCGAGGACGTTCCTGATCGGGCTCGCGAGTGCGCCGAGCTCCCCGCCGCGCTCCTGGTCCTGGGCCTTGATCGCTTCGTCGAACGTCGCCAGCGCCGCCGCGCGCCAGCGATCGACCAGTTCGGGGCTCGCGTGGGCGATCGGCTCCGGGATGACGTCGGACGGCAGGGCGAGGGCTACGTGGAGGCCCGCGACGAGGCGGCCAAGCGGGCCCCCGATCCATGCATCGCAGTCAGGCGGGCAGGGGCCATCCTCGTGCTCAAGATGCGCCTCGAGCCGCGCGACGCACCAGTCCCATCCATCCCGAGCGTCCGGCAGATAGGCGTCGGTGAGGGCGATCGTCGACTCCTGGCCATCCGGCGCGGTCCACGAGAGTGAGCCAAATGGGCGAGGGACGGCGTCGAAGCCGACGGCGGCAAGGTGGGCGAGCAACGTGGCGGCCCGCTGTTCGCCCGGTTCGGGCAGCTGCAGCCACTTGACGACGACCGCGTCGCCGACGACGACCGACGCATTCGTCTGGTCGACGCCGATGGCCCGTTCAGCAGCTTCGCGCGGCTGCGGGGGGTCGGCCAGCGGCAGCAGCCCGAAACCACCGCCCAGCTTGCCCTTGCCGGCGAGCGCATGGACCAATGCCGTGGAAAGTCCGTCGCCGGGTCGCGCCCGGCGCCATCGGCGATCCGTCCCGACGAGCGGGACGAGGACGAGCCGATCGGCGACATCGGCGGCGATCGCGACCACGAAGCGACGGCCCATGTCGCCGCCCGGCAGCTCGCACGCGTCGAGCAGCCGCAGGCCGGCAAACGGGATCGGGACGTAGCCCGCCTCCGCGGGCGTCTCGACCGGCGGCCAGTCCCGCCCCAGCTCGGCGAGGAGCGACGGACTCATGCCCCTCTGCGGCCGCCTCGCCGCGTACGATGCGTACCGACATCCTTCGTCGCTGCCCTGGTTGAACCGTTCAGTCCGCCACCTCCGAGGACCATGATGGCGCACGAGCCCCAGACGATTCTGTTCATGCCCGAGTCGGCGTATGGGCCCACAAACAACTGCATCGGAATCGGCGACGTCCTGCGGCGGCGTGGCCATCGCGTCGTGTTCGCCGCCGAACGGTCGTGGGCCGGCAAGCTCGAGGCGCTCGGGTTCATCGAGGATCTCGTCGACCTCGCCCCGCCTCCGGAGGATCTCGGCGGGGCCGGCGAGCAGGACCCCGGCCAGTTCTGGAAGGACTTCATCCGGGACACGTCGCCCGAGTTCCGCAAGCCCACGATCGAGCAGCTCGCGACGTTCATGCAGCCGACCTGGCAGGCCCTGATCGACGGCGCCCGCTACTGCGAGCCCCAGCTCCGCGAGATCATCGAGCGGCAGCGGCCGGACGTCATCGTCGAGGACAACGTCGTCGGCTTCCCGGCGCTCGTGACGGCCGGGAGACCATTCGTTCGCATCGTCTCGTGCAATCCACTCGAAGTTAGGGGGCCTGACGTCCCGCCGCCCTACTCAGGGTTGCCGTCGGACGATCGGTCCGAGTGGGACGCCTTCCGCGAGGAATACGAACGGACCCACCGGCCGACGTGGGAGGCGTTCGACGCCTGGGTCCGCGAGCAGGGTGCGCCAGGGCTGCCCTATCTCGAATTCATCCACACCTCGGACGTCCTGAATCTCTACGTCTACCCCGAGATCGTCGACTACATCGAGCGCCGCCCGCTCGATGCCACGTGGCAGCGGCTCGATTCGAGCGTGCGCGGGACCGATGGCGACGCTGAGCTGCCGGCACTGATCACCGAGCGCCCGGAGGGCAGCGCGCTCATCTACTTATCGCTGGGATCGCTCGGTAGTGCGGACGTCGGCCTGATGCGGCGCCTCGTCGAGCTGCTCTCCCGGACACCACACCGGTACATCGTGTCGAAGGGGCCGCAGCACGCCGAGTACGAGCTCGCCGACAACATGTGGGGCGCCGAGTTCTTGCCCCAGACGAAGCTCGTCCCGCTCGTCGATCTCGTCATCACCCACGGTGGCAACAACACGACGACGGAGGCGTTCCATTTCGGGGTGCCGATGATCGTCCTGCCACTGTTCTGGGATCAGTACGACAACGCGCAGCGCGTCGACGAGACGGGATTCGGCGTCAGGCTCAGGACGTACGACTTCGCCGACGACGAGCTTGCCGGCGCGATCGAGCGGCTCCTCGCGAGCCCGATCCGCGGCCGCCTCGCCGACGTCTCGCGGGGCATACGGGCGCGCGACGGCGTCACCCGGGCGGCCGATGCGATCGCGGCTGTCGCCAGCACGGCGGGGACGGCATCGCGGCGATGACCGCGACGGCGACCGAGTCGCGCCTCCGGACAGTCCAGGCGACGCGTTACGTGACCGCGTTCCGCGAGGGCGGGTCGCTGCCCGGCCTCGTCGAGGCCGACGACGACGGGCTCTATGTCGTCAAGTTCCGCGGCGCCGGCCAGGGGCCGCGCGCGCTCGTCGCGGAGTGGCTGGCCGGCGAGATCGGCCGCGCGCTCGGGCTGCTCGTGCCCGACCTCGTCGCGGTCGACCTGGCCGCCGAGATCGCCGACTCGGAGCCGCACGAGGAGATCCACGATCTGCTCGTCGCGAGTGTCGGGCGAAACATCGGCCTTGATTTCCTGCCGGGGTCGCTGACGTTCAATCCCGCCGCCGATGCGGTGTCCGACGCGGATTGGGCCGCGAATGTCGTCTGGTTCGACGCCCTGGTCACCAATCCCGACCGGTCGCCTCGGAACCCGAACATGCTCGTCTGGCATGGCCGGACGTGGCTCATCGACCACGGCGCCGCGCTCTACATCCACCACACCTGGCGCGACCCGGCGGAGCATGGCCGACGGCCGTTCGACCGGATCGGGGACCACGTCCTGTTGCCTTCGGCAGGCTCGATTGCGGCGGCCGATGAGCGCCTCGCCCGGCTCGTCACCCGCGATCTGCTCGTGGATCTGACCGACGCGATCCCGGACGACTGGCTTGCCCCGAACTCGGCGGTCGGCGACGCGGCCTCCCAGAGGCGAGCATACGTCGACTACCTGCTGACGCGGCTCGAGGCGCGTAGAGCCTTTGTGGAGGAGGCGGATCGTGCCCGAGCCGCAGCCTAGCCAGTTCCAGTACTCGATCGTCCGTGTCGTGCCCGACGTCGAGCGCGGCGAGTGCCTGAACGCGGGCGTGATCCTGCTCTGCCGCCCGCGGCGCTTCCTGGCGGCGCGGGTCGGCCTCGACGACGCGAAGCTGCGCGCGATTTCGCCCGATGCCGATCCCGCCACGATCCTGCCGCACCTCGCCGCCATCGAACGGATCGCCGCAGGGGACGCCTCTGCGGGACCGATGGCCCGCCTCGGCCAGGGCGAGCGATTCCACTGGCTCGTCGCGCCGTCGAGCACCGTGATCCAGGCGTCCGAGGTCCATACCGGCCTAACCGACGACCCGGCCGCAGAGCTCGACCACTTGTTCGAGCGGCTCGTCGGCTAGCGGACGCCCGGGGGGTGCGGCGCGTCCCACCTGACCGAGTACCAAATGCAACCGGGTCTTAACACCATCGTCATAGGCGCGGAACGTCGTCCGGGGGTAGCCTTGTGCAACCGCCCGAGACCCGTCAGGAGGCGACGATGCTCACGGCAGACCCGATCGACACGACCCCATCGCCCGCCGATTCGCGGAGCGATCGCGGGTGGTACGACCCGGACAGCATCGTCTTCCAGGCCGCCGACGACGAGCGAACGCCGCGACTATTCCCCGGTGAACCGGGGCGGGCGCTTCTCGACGAAGGCGGCGACCCCCTCGGCGTGATCCGCCGTCGCTCCGGCGATCCCCTGTAGCCACGCCTCGTATTCGAGAGCTTCCTCGAGCGTCGACGCAGCTCCTCGCGACAGGGCGCGCTTCGTAAGGCCGAGCGCCCGCGGCGCACCGGCAGCCAGCCGAATAGCGAGATCTCGGGCCTCATCGAGCAGCGCCTCGGGCGGGACGACCTTCGCCACCAGCCCGAACCGTTCGGCGTCCGCCGCTGATAGCGGGTCCCCGATCATCGCCAGCTCGGTTGCCTTGGCCGCGCCGACGAGCCGCGGCAGGAACCACGTGGCGCCGCTATCCGGAATCAGCCCAACTCGGCCAAACGCCAGCAGGAAGCTCGCTTCCTCGGCGGCGATCCGGATGTCGCAGGCGAACGCGATCGAAGCTCCTGCGCCAGCGGCGATGCCGTTGATCGCGCCGATGATCGGCTTCTCGAGCCGCCGCATTGCGACGATGAGCGGGTTGAACCGCTCGCGGATCTCGGTGGCGAGTGGGGCCGCGTCGGGCTCGAGGCGCTCGCGCAGGTCCTGGCCGGCGCAGAAGGCGCGACCGGCGCCGGTGAGGATCACCACCCGGACGGCGGGGTCCTTCGCGACGCTGCGGAAGGCCTTGATGAGCTCTTCCTTGAGCGGGATGGTCAGGGAGTTCAGGGCGTCCGGCCGGTCGAGCGTGAAGGTGGCGATCGCGTCGTTGACATCGACGCGAAGGTCGGGCATCAGGCCGGTGTTGGAGCGTCCGCGAACTCGACGAGGCGGCCGTCGACGAGCTCGAAGACCCGTCGGTCGATCGGCTCGTCGGCACCACCGGAGTGCTCGATGACGAAGTCGGCGAAGAGCGCCGCGAACTCGTCGTCGCCGGGGCGGAGGGTACCGGCGACGAGGAGATGGCGTTCCGGGACGCCGACGAGGACCCGCCCGACCGGCCCGAGCTCGGTGGTCAGCTTCTCGATCACCTCCGGCAACAGGATCCGCGCCGCGTCCCAGCCGTCGCCGGTATCGGACGACAGGAGGCGTCGTTCGCCCGAGACCTCATCGGTCCAGGCGGCGCCGGCCGACCACGTGGCGAGGTTGCGCATCGCGGTGTCCTGGATGTCTTCGGGCCCGACGCCCCACGAGAGCACGTGGTCGCCGTTGACGATGACGTCGAACGAGCCTGCATTCAGGGCGTAGACGACCGGGATGTCGCAGGGTCCCTCGTCGACGAGGGGCTGGGAGTGACTGCGGTTCGCCTCGGCCGCGAGGGCCTCGGGGTTGATCTCGCTGACCTTCAGGCCGTGGGTGCCGACGGGACGGAGGGCCGGATAGATGACCGCCGACGCGGCGTTCCAGTCGTGCTCCGGCGTCTCGGTGACCGAACTGTGCGTCTCGGTCGCGGGCACGTGGCCGCTCACAGGCGCGGAGGCGTCGATCGGAGCGAGGACATCCGGCGCCGTGTCGCGGAGCGTCCCGGGCGGCTCGTCGCCCATGTCTCGCCGTAGATCCAGCCCGTAGTCCGTACCGCCCTGCGGGTCTCGCTCCATCCCTCGCCTCCGTTTTGAACCTGCGTCAGCGCCCTGTCCAGTGTGCCGGACGTTTGTCGGTGAAAGCCGCCATACCCTCGGCCTGGTCCTCGCTCGCGAACAGCATGAAGAATGCGCGCTGCTCGAACTCGAGCCCGGCCGACAGGGAGAGCTCGTGCGCCCGGAGGATCGCCTGCTTCGCTGCCCGAACCGCGAGTGGCGGCTGGGCGGCGACGCGGGCGGCCAGTTCGAGCGCCGCGTCGAGTGTGGCTTCAGTGGGGACGACGCTCGTCACCAGGCCGCTTGCGTCGGCTTCGGCGGCGCTCATCGTCCGACCCGTCAGGATCAGCTCCATCGCCTTCGCCTTGCCGACCGCCCGCGTCAGCCGCTGCGTGCCGCCGGCTCCCGGCATCACGCCGAGCTTGATCTCGGGCTGGCCGAACTGAGCGTCCTCGGCGGCCACGATCATGTCGCAGATCATCGCCAGCTCGCACCCGCCGCCAAGGGCGAAGCCTCGGACCGCGGCGATGAGCGGTGTCCCGATGGCGGCGATCCGTCCCCAGCTCGCGAAGCGGCCATCGACCGTCAGGCTGACCGTCGTCTGGGTGGCCAGCTCGCGGATGTCGGCGCCGGCGGCAAACGCGCCGGTCCCGGCGCCGGTCAGGACGATGGCCCGGCAGCCGGGCTCGCGGTCGAGCCGCTCAAGGGTCGCGGCGAGCTCGTCGAGGAGGTCGAAGCTGAGGGCATTGAGCGCCTCGCGACGGTCGATCGTGACCAGGGCGACGTGTTCGATCGGCCCGGCGGTGCCGACCGCCGGGAACTCAGCGCCGACGAACTGACGCTCACCTGTTGACACCGTCTCGGCCGGTGCGGTCTCGGTCACGCGATCCTCCGTGTGCGCAGACAGTATCCATGCCGGAGGAACAAATGCGTTGCACGAACGCACCGCCGCTCCGGAGCGCCGCTCATGCGAGCTCCGGTGCGTCCTCCATTACGAGGAACGTCGCCAGGCCCGGGGCGATCTCGCGGAGGTTCCGGCCGGCGGCACGCATCGGATCGGACGCCAAGCCCGCGTCGAGCGCGGGCCGGTCGTCAAAGTCCATCGCGGTGACGATGACGATGTCCGTCTCGCCACCGAGCGCCTCCGTCACGCGCTGGACGCGCGTCGCCCGCAGGCCGGGCGTCTGCGCAACGAGCGGCAGGTGCTCTGTCGCGTAGCGACGCTCAAACGTCTCGAGCGCTTCGGGGCCGCCGTCGGGTCGGCGGTAGAGCACGAGCAATGTCGTCATTGATCCTCCTCTGTCACAGGCTCGTCGCGGGCTCGGACGCGGACCCGGACGCGCGATCGGTCGGGTTGGCACGGGTCGTGGCCGTGGCCTCAGTCGAGCGGTAGAAACCGGTCAGCGCCTCGTTGAACAAACCGGGCCGGCGAACCATCACCTCGTGGCCACAGTCCGGGACCACGAACAGCCGTCCGTCGGGGAGCTGCCGCTGGATGCCCCAGGCGTGATCGACCGGCACGAACGGGTCGCGGTCGCCGCAGACAACCAGGGCCGGCGCTTCGATCGCGCGGAGGTCGCGCGGGCTGAGCAGCGGTTGCGACGCCACGTCCGCGGCGATCGCCGGCAGGAGCCGTCGCCATGCGCCGGCGCCCTGGCCTTCATCGTGGCGACGGGCCAGCACGAGGCCCCACGCCGGGTCGTCGACGTCCGCGCGCCGCGGGTCCATCAGCCGGCGAGCAACGGACGCGCGCGGCTCGCGCTGCGTCGTGATCCCGACGATTGCCAGCGTCCGCAGCCGGTCGTTGGAGCGAGCCGCGTACTGGAGGGCAGTCATCGCCCCCATTGAGAAGCCGAGCAGGTGGAACGTCTCGAGCCCGAGCGCGTCGACGAACGCGGCCAGGTCCTCGACGAGCCAGTCATAGCGAAACCCGTTGGCGGCATCCCAGGCGGTCAAACCGTGGCCGCGCGCGTCGGGAAGGTAGAGCTGGAACGCCTTCGACAGCAGCGGGACCTGGGCCGCGAAGTCCTCGCGCCCGATCGACGTCGCGCCGTGGAGCATCACGAGCGGCGGCCCTGCGCCGTGGACCGTGTACGCGATGTCCAGGTCGTTCGCCCGGATCGTCGGCATCGCGGCTACTGCTCCACATGCTCGGGCACGCCCTCGAGCGGGGACGCCTCGGCGCGCTGGATCCGGAGGTACTGGCGGCGGTAGTAGAGGAGCGGCATCGGGTGCGGGTCGGCGTTGGCCATCGCATCCACCCGGCCGATAAAGAGCTCGTGGTCGCCCGCCTGAAACGTCTGGACCACCGTGCACTCGAGCGTCGCGATCGCCCGCTCGATGAGGGGGAGCCCCGTCGAACCCGGCGTCCAGGTCGCGCCGCAGAACGCGTCGCGGCCCGGCTGGACTGGGGCTCCAGCGAAGCAATCGGACAGGGCCTGCTGGTCCTCCGAGAGGACATTGACCGCATACCGTCCGGCTCGCCGAACGGCGGGTGTGATGAACCGGCGACGATCGAGGGCGACCATCACGAGCGGCGGCTGGAGGCTGACCGACGACAGGGCGTTGACCGTGATCCCCTGCGGCTCGCCGCCATCCAGCGTCGTCACGACCGTGACGCCGGTCACGAAGTGGCCCATCACGAGGCGGAAGTCATCCGGCGTGATCTCCGCGGCGATGGGTTCCGGCATGGCCGAGAGTCTAGCGGGGTCCGGCGCCGGAGCAGACTATGTCGACGAGGGCGCGGGTATTCTCGGCCGGTGCCAATCAAGTCCCGGCCCTACGAGTCGCTGGACGACCTCCGGCAGATGCAATCGATCGTGTCAGCCGCGTGGAACTCGGGCCGCCGTCCGCTCGTGCCGTGCACGGTGGGCGACCTCGAGTGGTGGGTCGCCGGCGCCGGTCCGGGGGCGGATCTTTCGAGAAGCGTCCGGATCTGGACCGACGACGATCAACCGGTCGGCTGGGGCTGGATCAAGCCGCCCTCGTACCTCGAGTGGTTCGTGCGGGCCGATCTCGGGCCGGACCTCCAGCGGTCCATCAGGGACGGGATCATCGGCTGGCTCGACCAGGCGGTGGCCGTGGGGAACGCCGGTGCTGCCGGCGATCACCCGCTCGCGCGGCCGACTGCCTGGGCCGCGGACGGCTGGGAGGCGGACGACCTTCGCGATCGCGGGTTCGTGCCCGCGGGCACGGTGCTCACCCAGTTCGTCCAATCGGTCGATCGTCCGTTCCGGGAGCCGGCTCTGCCGCCGGGCTACGCCGTCCGAGGACTGACCGGCCCGTCGGAGATTCCGGCCCGGGTCGAAGTCCATCGGGCGGCCTTCGCTCCGTCGAAGATGACCGTCGAGAAGTACGAGCTGCTCGTCACGCTCGACCACTACGCATACGACCGTGACCTCGTCGTCGTCGCGCCGGACGGTTCGTTCGCAGCATTCACGATGTGCTGGCTGGATCCCGAGGCAGCGATCGGCGAGTTCGAGCCGGTCGGGACGCATCCAGATCATCGGCGCCTGGGGCTCGGGCGGGCCGTGAACACGGCCGGACTGCGGCGGCTCAGGGAGCTCGGCGCACGCGACGTCATGGTCTTCTCTGAACGATCGAACGCGGCCTCGGAGGCGCTCTACCGGTCGGTCGGCTTCCGGGAGGTCGCGATCCATCGGGAATACGAGCGGCGCCCCGTTCCGTTGCCGGCCTGACAGTCGGGAGCTCCGCCTACAATCAGGGTGATGACTGACCAATCGGCTGCGGGCGGCGGCACGCGGATCGAGCGCGACTCCATGGGCGAGGTGGAGGTGCCGGCCGATGCGCTGTATGGGGCGTCGACCCAGCGGGCCGTGCTCAACTTCCCAATCTCGGGACAGCGCTTTCCGCGCCGCTTCATCCGGGCGCTGGCGCTGATCAAGGAGGCGGCGGCCGACACGAACCAGGAGCTCGGGCTGCTCGACACTGACGTCGCCGAGGCGATCGGGGCAGCTGCAGCCGAAGTCGCGGAGGGGGCCCACGACGCCCAGTTCCCGATCGATATCTACCAGACGGGCTCAGGCACGTCGACGAACACAAACATGAACGAAGTCATCGCTCGGCTCGCCTCTGACCGGCTGGGCGGCGACAGGCCGGTCCACCCGAACGACGACGTCAACCGCTGTCAGTCCTCGAACGACACTATCCCAACCGCGCTGCAGCTCGCGGCGGCGATGGCGATCGAGGAGGACCTGCTGCCGGCCCTCGACGCGCTCCTGGCCGCGCTCGATGCCAAGGCGGGCGAACTCTGGCCGGTCGTCAAGACCGGTCGGACCCACCTCCAGGACGCCACCCCGATCCGATTGGGCCAGGAGTTCCGGGGCTATGCCGGCCAGCTGGATGAGTCGATCCGCCGCGCCCGCGCCGCCCAGGCCGAGCTGCTGTCGATCCCCCTCGGCGGGACGGCGGTCGGGACCGGGATCAACGCTCACCCCGAGTTCGCCGGCCGAGTGGCCGCGCGGCTGGTCGGCCTGACCGGACTCGAAGTCCGCGAGTCCAAAAACCACTTCCACGCCCAGGCGACCCTCGATGCGGTGATCGCGGCCCACGGCGGTCTCCGGACGATCGCTCTCAGCCTTTGGAAGATCGGGTCGGATGTCCGGCTGATGGGCATGGGCCCGCGGGCCGGCCTTGCAGAGATCGCCCTGCCGGAGACCCAGCCCGGCTCCTCGATCATGCCCGGCAAGGTGAACCCGGTGATTGTCGAGAGCCTGACGATGGTCGTCGCCCGGGTCATCGGCAATGACGCCACGATCGCCTTCGGTCAGACGGGCTCGTTGCTCGAGCTGAACGTGATGATGCCGGTGACCGCCGCAGCGCTCCTGGAGTCGATCACGTTATTGGCGGCCTCCGCACGCAACTTCGCCGTCCGCAGCGTCGCGGGAATCACCGCCACGGACCGCGGACCGGCTCTCGTCGAACAGGGACTGATGCTCGCCACGGCCCTCGCCCCGGAGATCGGCTACGACGCGGCGGCGGAGCTGGCCAAGGAGGCATTCAAGACGGGCCGGACCATCCGCGAACTTGCGACGGAGCGCGGGATCGCCCCGGATCGACTCGACGAACTGCTCGATCCGGCGGCCATGACCGTGCCCGGCCTCGGCGGCGGGCCTGCCGCCGGCTGACGGCCGTCAGGCAAAGCCCGGGGATCGCGGGGCGCTCGATTCAGGTCGGGCCAGGAGCAGCACGCCAACGATCGTCCAGGCAAGGCCAAAGCCCAGCCAGGCAGCAGGCCAGCCGAAGAACATGACTGCGGACGCCAGCAGGATGGCCGCGCCGATCGGCAGATCCTCGCTACGGACAAGCAATAGGCCGACAAGGACGCAGCCAGTCAACGCGACGGCCTGAAAGGCGATGATGAGGAGGCCGGAGCCCGCCTGGGCCACGGCAGCGGCCAGTGACACCGCCCAACCGATGTGGCCGGCGAGGGCGAGCAGGGCACCCGCCGCTCCGAGCCGGCCGCCGCCGTCACTCTGTCGTGCCCAGCAGCCGATCGTCGCGAAGAGGCCGGCCACGACCGCGACAAAGGTCAGAGGCAGGATGTCGATGAGGTAGCCGGGCCAGTCAGGCGGGGCCGGCTGGCCGACGACTGCCACGCCGGCGATCGTCCATAGACCGCCGCTGAGGAGCGCCGCGGCGGCGGGCAATCGCGAGGCCGCATGGAGGCGGGCATCGAATGCGCCCCGGACGAGGTCGAGCCGAGCCCGCCGCCCGAGACGGGCCTGCTCGAGGACCGCGAGGACCTCCTCCTCGTAGCGGTCACGCCAGGCTCTCGGGTAGAGGCGGAGCAGGCCCGCGCCAGCCGGTCGCCCGAGGCGAGTCACCCGCCGCAGCCCCGCGGGACGAGGGGCGGGATCAGCCCCGGCTGACCGAGGGCGACGGGCAGCGGCCCGAGGACGACGTGTGATGTGTCGACGGTCAGCACGCCTGCCTCGTCGACCTCGATCGCGAACCTGTCCATCGACCGGTCCGCGGGCCCGAACTGCGCGCCCGCCGGTTTGATGCCGAGCCGGTCATAACGAGACTGATGACAAGGGCAATGGAACCAGAAGTCCTCGACGCACGGGTTTGGCCGGCAGCCGAGATGTGGACACACCTGCGAAACGGCACGCACATTGAGGGCTTTGCCGTCGCCGGTCGGGTCGGAGCCCGGAAACCATGTTCCTCGATCCGGGTCGATCGTCATGATGAACGCCCGGGCATCCGCGACGTATGCCGGGAACCCGTCGACGACGGGCACTCCGGCGCTCATCGCGATCAGATCGTCGAGCGTCCCAACTCGGACCCGCGACCCGCCGGCCGATGCAGCACTCCAAAGGAACCCGATCGACCCGCCTGCGAGCTCCGCAACCCAGACCCCGATCACAGCGCCGATCGAGCGACGCAGGAGCTGGCGACGCGTCAGGCCGCGGCCGCGTACCGCCTGAATGGAGCGTCGAACGGCAGCCTCGGGGCGAGCTTGCTCGGCCCTTGGCCTGATGAGGTCGGCCACGCCATCAGCCGATCGGCCGGGCCGTGGATCGGCGCAACGAGGTCATCGCGCCTTGCCCTCCAGCCGGGCCATGCCCATCCGGACGAAGCCATTCAGGCTTTCGAGCTGCGCCTGCAGCGTGGTCGCCCCGAGAGCGGTGAGCCGGTATGGCCGCCGCCGGTCCTCGGGTTCGAGGGCCTCGATCAGGCCCCGGCGCTCGAGTCGGGCCAGCGCGCCATAGAGCGTCCCGGGCCCCATCGGGCTGCCGGAGATCTCCTCGACGTCGGTCATGATCGCGTAGCCATGCTTGGGACCGCCTGACAGCGACACGAGGATGAAGAGCGATGGCTCGGCGAATCGACCGAGCTCTCCGAATGGCTGGCTCATGCCCCACGGACCTCCGGCTCGGTCGGGCTCGCAGGTAGATCGATGAGTGTGGCCGATCCGCGGACGGCCATTCGGAGACCGATCAGGACCCAAGCCAGGCCAAATGGCAAGAGCAGCCCCAGCACCCACGTCTCGTTGTCCGAGATCGGGCCCAGGCCAAGCGCGATGGGAAATCCGATCGCGGCGGGCAGTACGACGGCCAGGACCAGCAGGATCCAACGGCCCGATGGTCCGATCTCCGCCCGGATGGCAGCCAGCATGAGCATCCCGCTCATGGCGATCAGGTAGCCGCCGATGGCGGCGACCGCTGTGAGCAACGAATAGGGAAGGTTGGCGGCGACGATGCAGAGTCCGATCAGCCCCAAGCCACCGGCGATTCGTCGCCCATGCGCCGCCATGTAGTCGCCGGGCAGGCTGAGCAACATGAAGAGCGTGGCAATAGGGAACAGCATTGCCACCGCCCAGGCGCCGTTCTGCCACACCACGAACGCCCCGAAGACGAGCGACCACAGTGCCCCAGCGATCAGGGCGAGCACGCCGGGCAGGCGATGCGTCCACGGCAAAGGTTCGGCCTGGGCCTGCGGATTCATATGCGCGTCGACCGCGCCGCGAACCGTGTCAACCAGGTCGCCGAACGTGGGTGGCCGTTCCGCGAGCAGCGTGAGGAACTCCTCCTCGTAACGATCGCGCCAGGCCTTGGGATAGAGTCGGACGAGCCTGCTCATGACGGGACCCCTCCTCGCGCGGTGGCATGGGCCGCCGCCGCTCCGTGTGCGGTCAGACGATACGCTCGTCGACCGTTGCCGTTCGTTGTCGTTTCGATCAGAGCGAGTCGCTCCAGGCGGGCTAGGGCCCCGTAGAGCGTCCCGGGCCCGACGCGGCCGTCCAGCGCCCGAACGTCGTCGAGGAGCCGGACGATGTTGCGCGGACCGTCGCGCAGCGCGACCAGGATCCACATCGCCGTTTCCCCAAAGCGCCCGAGTCGCCGACCACTCACGTCACTCGGCCTCGAGTACCGCGCAGGCGACGCGATCCCCACTGTTTCCGGTCGGCTGGCTGACCTGGTCGTCCTCGCTGGCGTGGATGACAAAGGCGCTCCCGACCGCCCCGGAGGTGGAGTCGAAGAGCGTCGTCGGGCCGGACGAAATCGTGACGCCGTCCGTGGTCGCGTCGAGATGCCCGACGCCCTGGGCGTTCACGCTGAGGTTGGGCAGGTCGCCGGCGTGGGCGCCGTTTGGATTGAAGAGTCCGTGCTGGAGCCCGATCGGGTTGTAATGGCCGCCTGCCGCGGCGAACGTCGGGCTGCAGGCACCGATCGCATGGATGTGGATTCCATGCAGCCCGGGTGTCAGGCCGGCGACGTGGACATTCACGTGGACCTTGCCTGTGCCGTCCTCGACGAGGTGGACCCAGCCGATCGGCTGCCCGCTGGCGTCGACGAATGTCCCGCCGGCCTGCGACGCGCCGCGGGCTGCGGCACCCGCCGTCAGCATGACGAACAGCGCGCAAACCGCCGAAGCGGCGATGAGTGGTCGGCGGGCTGACATAGCGCATGCCTCGTATTTCGGTATGCGATACATCGCAGGTCGATATATCGTCATGCGATATATACACCCTGCCGCGCGAATGTCAAGGGGTGGATCGATGGGGGCCCGCCGGAGACGCCGCCGCGACGCCTGCCGGCTAACGTCGCCGCGTGATCTACGACCAGCGGGCACCGGAGCCGAGGGCCGATCCGACCGCCGCCTCCGAACGCAAGCCTTGGCAGCCTGACGACGTACCCCTCGGCGATGCAGAGACGCTCTCGGCGGATGACCGCTACGTGGCCGTCGATCGGATCGACGCCCGGGTCGTGACGCTCGCCGTCGCGCCGTGGCCGACCGTCGAACCGGCGACAGGCCGGCTCGACTTCGGGCCGCGGGCGGCTCGACGCACGGTCACGGTGTCGTTGAGGTCCCTCCAGGCGAGCGTCGATCGCGACCGCGCGGCGAGCGGCCAGCTCGTCCGTCCCGTGCGCTCCGGCGACGTGTTCCTGGTCCGCGGCTTCGCCCAGTCGCCGGCCCGATGGTCCGTCGTCGTCGACGTGACGCGCTCCGGGCGGCTCGCGGCCAAGGCCGCCCTGTACTCCACGACGGCTCCCGCACCTCGGCCGAACGAGCTCCGGGAGTACGGTCTCGATCGCAAGCTTGCAGACGACCGCGGGCCAGCGGCCGCGACCGCCCGGCAGGTCGACGAGGCGGAACCGCCTCCTCCCGGGCCGGTCGCCTACCCGGCCGTGTGATACGAGCGGAGCGCCAGCGTGGCCGTCCCTGCCGCCCTACCTGCCAACCGGTTCGCCGTCGATGACTTCGTCGCAGCAGCAACCGACTCGGACCTCGTGTACTTCCTCTGCAACGTCGGCGACGCCGACGCGCAGCTCGTACTGCTGCCGGCATCGCCGGGGTCGGGGTTTCGGCGCGTCGTCGTGGTCGACGCCGGCAAGCCGGACAAGCTTCCACCGCTCATCAACGCGCTCGTGGCGGCCGGAATCGTAGCCCCCGACGGCCATCCTGAGGCCGCCGGGTCGATTCCACTCGTCGTCGCGACACACCCCCACAAGGACCACCTCGAGGGAATGGCCGAGCTCATCGAGGCGTTTCCCGGCGGTCGGATTGCGGAGTTCTGGGATCCGGGCTACTGGCACACGATCGACTCGTACCACGACACGATGGCGGCGATCGCCGCCCAGAGCCAGATCGTCTACGCCCAGCCGACCAGCGGCTTTCGGCGTTGGATCGGCAGCGCTGCCATCACGGTCCTATCGCCGTCCGTTCAACTGCGGAATCGCTTCGACACCTATGGCACCGAGCTCAACAATTCATCGATCTCGCTGCGGATCGAGGCCCCGGCGATTCGCGTCATCCGCGACGAATCGGGTCAGCGAATGGTCCGGCCACGTTCGAGCCGGCTCGTCCTCGGAGCGGACGCCCAAACGCTCTCGTGGTCGTACGTCCTGACCGACTTCCCGTTCCTCGCGGCGTCCACGACGGAGCAGGCCAAACTGCTCGACGTCGGCTCGGGGATGGACGTCCTCCGGGCGAATGTCCTCAAGGTCTCGCACCACGGCTCCAAGCACGGCGTCAACCTCGAGTTGGTCGAGCGGATGGCCCCGGAGCTGACGCTCATCTCGAGCGTTCCCGGAAAGGGCAAATATGGCTTTCCCCATGACGTCGCCCAGGCGCTGATCCGCGAAGCGCTCGAGGCGACGACATCCGGCCAGACCCGAAAGACCGATGCCGCCCTGTCGATCTTCTACACGGCCGATGTCGATGACGGCGCGCCGCCTCGGCCGCTCGGGACGATCGGGGTCATCCTCCGCAAGTCCGCCTGGACGATGTGGCGGTTCGGCGACCGACCGGGCGACGAAGTGGACCTCGCGCGGGGGCGGCGCTGGCTCAGCTGACGGACCGCGATGGGCCCTTCTGGGCCACTCTCCTCGGCTACAATCCGGCGCGATGACAGAAACGCGACTGTGGGACCGGGCCGCCGCGGTGCCGGCGCGGGCGGGCGACCGGCGTCGGCCGGAGCTGGTCGCCCTGCCGCCGACTGGCTTGCCCGAAGTGAGCGAGCTGTTCACCTTCATGCGGGACGCGGAGTTGCGGTTCGAGACCCTCCGGCTTCGAATCCAGGAATGGACCCAGACGGCTCGCGGGCCACACCTCGTGGAGATGGATCTCCTGCTCCGACACCCGGGCGACGCGCGCGTGACGACGACGGAGCCGCATCGCGGAACGGCCGGCAACTACGAGCTGTGGCTGTCGGACGGAGAGATGGTCCGGACCTATTCGGCGCCGCACAAGCTGGGCACGAATCGACCCGTCCGGCACACGATCCGAGGGTTGGACCCGAAAAACGCCCGAGATTTTCCCGGCACGTCGCTCGTCTACGAGCCTCTCACGCCCCTGCCGATGGAGACGCTTCCCGACACGTTCGTCCATCCAGCCGGCTACTGCCAGAATGTGCTCGCCACGGGCCGCTGCTGGATCTCGGGGACGGAGACGGTCAGCGGGCGGCCGGCGATCGTGGTCGACTGCGACCACCCGCGCACCACCGAGGTGGTTGCCGATCGTCCGGACTTCCACGTCCAGATCGCCGTCGACCGAGCCGATGGCACGATGCTTCGACTCGTGGAGTCGATCGGCGATGAGGTCACCCGCCGGGCCGTGGCCGTCGAGTACTCCCCGGACGCGCCGATCCCGCCCGCCGCGTTCGACATTCGAGTTCCCGTCCGATACGACGATGCTCTTCTAATTCCGAATAGGTTCACGCACTTCCGCGCGGCGGACGCGGCGCGTATAGTCCGCGGCAACGTCCCCTGGAGCGGGCTGCTCACCCGCCAGGGCGTTCGGGAAGGAGGGCCACGCCGGCCGCGCCGCGGCCGCGAGAACTCGATCCCCGCGTCATCCGCCCGGCGCCGCCCCGCGCCGGATCCCCGTTTCGGCCGGGCCTGAGGGAGGACCCGGCGGCTCGGCGAGGAGGGACTCCGTCGAGCAGGTCGACTGAGGGAGGTATCGATGACTCAGGCTCGTTCGCGCGAGGAGGTCCTGCAACGGGACCGCGAGGACCTACACAAGCTGGGGTACGCGCAGGAGCTGTACCGCTCGATGGGCGGCTTCAGCAACTTCGCGATCAGCTTCTCGATCATCTCGATCCTGACCGGCGCGGTCATCCTCTACGACTACGGCCTCGCCTGGGCCGGCACGGCCGCCGTGCTCATCGGCTGGCCGCTCGTCACGGTCTTCGTCCTGCTGATCGCCGCCTCGATGGGCGAGATCGCGTCCGCCTACCCGACGGCCGGCGGCCTCTACTACTGGGCGTCGCGGATGAAGAACAAGAACTGGGGCTGGTGGACCGCCTGGCTCAACCTGATCGGCCAGTTCGCGATCGTCGCAGGCATCAACTACGCCGCGGCGGGCTTCATCAACGCCACGATCATCGACAAGATCTTCAGCATCACGTTCAACACGACGGAGATCATCCCGAACGTCCTGAACGGGCAGCTGGTGACCATGGGCATCCTCATGCTCATCCAACTGGGCATGAACATCGCCGGCATCAGCCTGGTCTCACTGCTAAACCAGGTGAGCGTCTGGTGGCACATCGTTATCGTCGCGGCGGTCGTCATCCTCGTGTTCCTGACCGGGAAACCGGATCAGTCCGGCCTGACGCTATTCGCGATCCAGCCACTCGACACCGCGGGGAGTTGGAACAACAACCTCGGCTTCGCCAACCTCACCTATGGCGCGGCTGCTACCTACCCAATCATCCTCGCGTTCTTCTTCTCGCTGCTCCAGGCGAACTGGACGTACACCGGCTACGACGCGTCGGCCCACGTCGCGGAGGAGACGCTGGGCGCGCGCGTCGCGAGCGCCTGGGGGATCTTCCTGTCGGTCGCCGTGTCGGCGATTGTCGGCTTCATCTTCCTGTTCGCTCTTACCACCCATCTGCCGAGTCTCGCCGCCCTGTTCCCGCCAGCGCTCGACGATGCCGGCACGTACAGCCAGTACTACTTCGGTGGCGGTGTGGCGGTCATCGAGATCCTGAAGTACAACCTCGGCCAACTTGGTGATGTCCTCTCGGCCGGGATCGCGATCGCCATGGCGTTCTGCGGCCTTTCCTCGGTTGCCTCGGCCGGTCGGATGCTCTATGCGTTCAGCCGCGACGACGGGCTACCCGGCGCCGCTTGGCTCAAGAAGGTGTCGCATCGCTATCGGACGCCGGCGAACAGCTTGGCCGCGATCGTCGTGGTCGCCTGGCTGTTCACGCTTGCCGCGTTCACTGTCGGTGCGAGCGGTGGGCCAGGTGGTGGTGGCATCGCGATCATCATCATCACAGCGATCAGCACGATCTTCCTCTACGCCGCCTACGGCGTCGTCATCTATCTCGGGGCGACGACCGACGAGTGGCACAAGGAGCGCGTCTGGAGCCTTGGTCGGTGGTCGAGGCCCGTGGCCTGGCTGGCGCTGGCGTGGATCGCGATCCTCCTGGTCCTCTTCTCATTCCCGACCTCTGGCAACATCTCGTGGCCATTCATGGCGGTGACCGTTCTCTTGCTTGTCATCTACTACTTCGGCTGGGCGCGCTCGCGGTTCCAGGGCCCGAAGGTGATGGGCGCGGAGGGCGAGCTCACCGAGATCGAACGCGAGTTCCAGGACGCGGCGAAGGGGCTCGGAACGCCCTGACCGATTTGCGTTAGTCGAAGGGGCCGGCTTCCACGCCGGCCCCCAACATCCATCGCGAGGGGCACGATGAGCGACTCCCACGCCACCACCCATCCCCGCCTGGCGGAGCTCCAGGGCCTCGTTCGCGACGGGGGGATCGATACGATCATCGTTGCGATCACTGACATGCAGGGCCGGCTCATGGGCAAGCGCGTCCAGGCCCAGGCCTTCATCGACGGCGTCATCGACCATGGCGCCCACTTCTGCACGTACCTGCTCGGCACCGACATGGAGATGAACACGCCCGAGGGCTTCGCCCTCATGAACTGGGAGACCGGCTACGGCGACTGGATCGCCGCCCCGGTCTGGGACACGATGCGGGTCCTGCCATGGCTCGAGAAGACCGCCATCGTGCTGAGCGACACCTTCACGGACGAACAGCACGAAGACGAGATCCCGGTCTCGCCGCGGACGATTCTCAAGCGCCAGGTCGCACGCGCCGCCGAGATGGGCCTGACGGTCAAGGCCGGCTCGGAATTCGAGTACTACGTCCTGAAGGAGTCGTGGGAGGAGTCGGCCCGGAAGGGCTGGGGGCCGCCGGAGCAATTCGGCTACTACAACGAGGACTACCACCTCCTCCAGGCGACGAAGGCAGAACCCCTCCATCGGCTGCTCCGGAACCAGATGACAGAAGCCCGGATCCCGATCGAGTTCAGCAAAGGCGAAGCGGCGCCGGGCCAGCACGAGGTCAACATCAAGTACGACCACGTCCTCGAATCAGCCGACCGGAGCGTGCTGTTCAAGCATGGCGCCAAGGAGATCGCCTACCTCAACGGCTGGGGTATTTCCTTCATGGCCAAGCCCGACCACACCTGGACGGGCTCGTCCGGCCACCTCCACATGAGCGTCTGGAACAAGGACGGCTCGAAGAGCCTGACCCATGACGAGTCCTCGGGCCGGCCGTACGGCATGTCCGACACGATGGCCTGGTTCATGGCCGGGATGATGGCGCTCTCTCGCGAGCTGGCGATCTTCATCGCTCCGAACATCAACTCCTACAAGCGATACGCGTCGCTTTCATGGGCACCCGTCAACGTCGTCTGGGGGCGGGACAACCGGACGACCGGATTCCGGGTCGTCGGCAACGGCTCGAACCTGCACGTCGAGGACCGCTTCCCGGGCGGCGACATGAACGCCTACCTGACGTATGCCGCGGCCGTCGGGGCCGGGCTGTGGGGCATCGAGCAGAAGCTCGAGCCGCCGGACGAGTTCAAGGGCAACGGCTACATCGCGACTGGCGTTCCGCGGATGCCCCGGGCGCTGTACGAGGCGATCACCGAGCTGGAGCGATCCAAGGCGGCCGTCGAGATCTTCGGCGACGATGTCGTCGCCCACTACCTCAACGCGGCGCGGGTCGAACAGGAGCTGTACGACTCGATCGTCCACGACTGGGATCGGGAGCGCTACCTGGAGCGCAGCTGACCGCAGCGTCGCGCTCGTTGGCTCAGGCTGCGGACTCGGTCGTCGGGACAGTTGCGGTCATGAGGTCGATGAGCACGACGTTCGGCGCTTCGAGGAGCGGCGCGGGCCGCCCGAGAAGGTAGCCCTGGCCGTATTCGAAGCCCAGCTCGAGAACGGACTCGAGGAGCTCCGGCGTTTCGACGCCTTCGGCGACGACCGTCTGGTTGCGCTGGCGGGCCATCTCCTGGAGGGCTCGGAGGACGGCTTCGGACGGCTCGTGTCGGGCGCCGGCCCGGACGAGCGACAGGTCGATCTTGATGATGTCGAAGTCAACCTCACTCAGCAGGCGCAGCCCCGCGTTGCCGGCGCCGACATCGTCCGCGGCGATCCGAACGCCATGCCGCTTGAGGATCGCGAGGCTCGCCCGGAGCCGATCCAGGTCCTCGACGGCCTCGCGTTCGGTCAGCTCGACGACGAGCTGCGAGGGATCGATCCCGCTCCGCTTCGTCAGGACGAGAAGCTCGAGCGGGCTGAACGCGTCCGACTCGAGGGTCCGCGGCGACAGGTTGAGCGAGAGGTAGGTCCCGGGGGCGAGCTTGCGGGCTCCGGCGAGGCAGGTGCGGGCGCTCGCCACGTCGATCTCGACCGTTCGCTGCGTCGCTTCCGCGGCGACGAAGAGGCTGGTCGTACTGGGGAAGTCCGCGTCTTCCTTGAGGCGGACGAGACTCTCGTAGCCGATCACGGTGCCGGTCTTGAGGGAGTAGATCGGCTGGTACACCGCGGTCAGCATCCCGCCCTCGGCGACCCGCGCCACGGCGGCGGCAAGCTCGGGGATCGCCCGCGCATCGTCGGCCATGCCGTGACTGTTCGGATCGAAGACCTTGACGTCTGTTCGACCGTGACGCTTGCCGGAGTAGAGCGCGGCGTCGGCGTGATGGATGAGCTGGTTTCGGTCGGCGCTCAGGTCCGGCAGCCCGGAGATGCCGATCGTGACCGAGAAACCACCACCCCGTCCGTGATGACCGCTCAGCGCCCCGGCCAGGATGTGCCGGCCGATGACCTCGGCGTCGGCCGCTGAGCAGCCCGGCAGGAGAAGCGCGAACTCGTCGCCACCGATCCGATAGCCGCGGTCGGTGCGCCGGAGATTCGCGCGGATGATCTGGCTGATCGAGCGGAGCATCTCGTCGCCCGCGGCGTGGCCGCGCCGATCGTTGGTCTTCTTGAGGTCGTCGACGTCGATCATGAGCAACGCCAGGGACGAGTTCTGCTCCTTCGCCTCGAGAACCTGGTCGTCGAGCTCCTCCTGGAACGCCCGATGGTTCCCAAGGCCCGTCAGGCCGTCGCGGAGCGAATCGAGGCGAGCCCTGTCGAAGGCCTGCTGAAGCCCGACCCGCTCTCGTTCGAGGATCCGGATGTGGCGGCCGATGACCCGGTAGACGAGCATCAGGGTGACCCCGACGACTGCCCACAATCCGGCGATCGCCGCTATGACACCGGCGCCGTAGCCAATCAGGATGTCGGGACCGTGGACAAACAGCACCGCCGAGAGGGAGGAGTACAGCGCGAAGAAACCGATCGCGACGCGACGCTTGATCGCCCGCCCCGACCCAGATCCACGCGCCTCCACGAGGGATACTGGCATTCGTTTCCTTTGGTCCCCGGGCGGGTCTGGCCCGCCGTACGCCCGAATGTTCACGCAGGCGGACGTACCATTCCCCGGTACGGAAGTACCACCCGGGCTGTGTTCCGAGGCAATCGGCCCCGGTCAGGCGCCCAGCGACGGCCCGCCGAGGTGCTCGGCCAGGGCCTCGTGGCCGGCCTCGAGCGCGACGTCGGCCGCGGTCCGGCCATCCTCGAGCCGGGCCTCCTTGTCCGCGCCGGCAGCGATGAGAACCGCGACCAGGTCCGCGTCGCCGTTCTGGGCGGCCGCATGGAGCGGCGTGAACCGCTGCGCCTGGGGAGCGTTCACGTCTGCGCCCCGTTCGACGAGCAGTCGGGACACATCGCCGTGACCGCCCGCCGCGGCGCTGTTGAGCGGCCGCACAGCCATCCCGTTCCGCGACACCGCCTCGAGGTCCGCACCCGCGTCGATCAGCGCCGCGGCGGCGTCTGCGCCGCCGAAGAACGCCGCGTAGTGGAGCGCCGTGTAGCCATCCTGCGTCCAAGCACCCGCGAGTGCCGGGTCGCGAACGAGATGGGCCCGGACGAGGTCCGCCCGACCGGCCAGGGTGGCCTCGAAGACGTCGAGATCGTCGCCGCGAACCGCGAGCAGCCGGCTGAAGGCGTCCGTCTTCGCCCAGTACCTGGCAAGGATCATCGGGGTGAGCCCGTCCCTGTCGTGGTCACTTGCAAGCCGCGGGTCCGCGGCCAGCAGCCGGTCGATTGCGCCCAAGTCGTCGCCCCGGATCGCTTCGCCGAGCTCCTCCACGTCAGTCATGGTGCCTCCTCGGTTCGCGTCGATGCGCGCGCTGCGGAAAGTATCGTTCCGGGCGAGCGGCAACGCTCCGGGCGCCTAAAGGAAACGGGGCCTCGGGTGCGTCCCGGCGCGAGTACCATTCGCGAACCTGACGATCGGAGGAGAGGAAGCGTGCGTCTCCAGGACAAGGTCGCGATCATCACGGGGGCCGGCGGCGGCATGGGGCGAGTTGCCTCGGAGCTGTTCGCCGCCGAGGGCGCGAAGATCGTCGTCGCCGAGTTCGACGAGGAAGCCGGCGAAGAGACCGTCCGGCTCGTCCGTGTGGCGGGCGGCAAGGCGAGCTTCGTCAAGACCGACGTGTCCGACGAGGCATCGGCCGCACGGATGGTCAAGCACGCCACCGAGATCTACGGCCGCGTCGATATCCTCTACAACAACGCCGGGATCATGCCGGAGGCGGACCACTCGGTGGTCGACACGGATGTCGCCACCTGGGACAAGGTCATGGCCGTCAACGTCCGGGGCGTCTTCCTCGGCTGCAAGTATGCGATCCCACGAATGGTCGAGCAGGGCTCCGGGTCGATCATCAACATCTCCTCATTCGTCGCGCTCCTCGGCTGCTCGGTGCCACAGGACGCGTATACGGCATCGAAGGGCGCGCTCCTGAGCCTGACCCGTAGTCTCGCCGTCCAGTTCGGGCCGAACGGCATAAGGACCAATGCGATCTGCCCGGGTCCCGTCGAGACGCCGCTTCTCATGGACTGGCTGGTCAAGGACGAGGAGGCGAAGCGGATCAGGCTGGCCCGGAACCCGACCGGACGGTTCGGTAAGCCCGAGGAGATCGTCAACATGGCGCTCTATCTCGCGTCTGACGAGTCGCGCTGGACGAACGGGGCAACGCTCGTCGTCGACGGCGGCATCAGCGTCAATTACTTCTAGGGTTGATGCCTCGATGACGACCGACATGCAGGCAAACGGCGGCCCGACCGTGGCGATCGGCGTGGACGTGGGCGGCAGCGGGATCAAGGTGGGTGTCGTCGACGTCGCGAAAGGCGAACTGATCTCACCCCGGCTGCGCGTGGCCACGCCGACGCCGTCGACGCCTGCCAAGATCGTGACGGCGATAGCTCGGACGGTTTCCCGGGCCGCCAAGGCGGCCGGCGGCCTCCCGCTCAGCATTCCGATCGGGGTTGGTGTGCCGTCGGTCGTCATCGACGGCGTGACCAAGTCGGCGGCGAACATCGACCCCGGATGGATCGACTTCGATGCCGGACGCGCGCTCGAGGCGGCCCTCAAACGGCCAGTGACAGTCCTCAACGACGCCGACGCCGCGGGACTCGCCGAGATGCGGTTCGGGGCGGGGGCGTATGAGGAGGGCGTTGTCTTCGTCCTGACCCTGGGGACCGGCGTCGGGTCGGGCCTGTTCAATGATGGCGTTCTCGTCCCGAACACGGAGCTCGGCCACATGGAGATCCGTGGACGGGACGCGGAGCGACGCTCGGCGGCGGTTGCACGCACGCGTCGCGGGCTCTCGTGGAAGGCCTGGGCGATGGACCTCGACGAGCACCTCGCGGCGATCGACAAGTTGTTCTCGCCGCACCTCATCATCCTGGGCGGCGGGGTCAGCAAGCAGCCCGAGAAGTTCATCCCCCGACTCACGGTCCGACCGCGCGTCGTCCCGGCGAAGCTGCGCAACGACGCGGGGATCGTCGGAGCGGCAATGGCCGCCGTTGAACGCAGCAAGAGGGGCTGATCGGCCTACCCCGTGTGCGGGCGTATCATCTGGGCCACTTCCATCGATCGCCCCTGCGGCGCGAGCCGCCCCCGGTGAGGTCCTTCCGATGACGACCCAGCAGTCCACTCCAAACGCGTCTCCCACCGCCGCGACCCCGATCGCCGTGCGGATGGTGATCGGCGGCGAGGGGGTCGATGCCGCCGATGGGCAGACGTTCGACGTCGTCAACCCCGCGACCGGCAAGGTCATCGCGAACGCGCCGCTCGGTGGCCGCGAGGATGTCGATCGCGCCGTTGCCGCCGCCCAGAAGGCCTTCGAAGATCGCAAGGGCTGGGCATCCTGGGCCGCCGGCAAGCGCGGACGGACGCTCTCGAAATTCGCAGCGCTCGTCAAGCAGAACAGCGAGGAGCTCGCCCAGCTGGAGACCGCCAACGTCGGCAAGCCGATCACGTCGTCGCGCGGCGAAGTCGTCGGCGCGAGCCTCGTCTTCGACTACTACGCCGGGGCGGCGAACAAGATCTTCGGCCAGACGATCCCAGTTTCGAAGCCGGGCATCGACCTCACGCTGCGCGAGCCGATCGGCGTCGTCGGGCTGATCGTGCCGTGGAATTTCCCGATCCTCATGGCCTCGTGGAAGCTGGGGCCCGCGCTGGCGGCCGGCAATGCCTGCATCCTGAAGCCTGCGAGCTACTCACCGCTGACGGCCATCCGGCTCGGCGAGCTGGCGCTCGAGGCGGGGATCCCCGCCGGCATCCTCAATATCGTGACCGGCCCGGGCGGAACGGCCGGCGCATCCATCGCCGCCCATCCGGGCATCGGCAAGGTCGCGTTCACGGGCGAGACGACGACGGGCCAGGAGATCATGCGGCTGGCGTCGGCCAACGTGAAGAAGATCTCACTCGAGCTGGGTGGCAAGAGCCCGAACATCGTCTTCGCCGACGCCGACCTCGAGAAGTTCGCCAAGGAATCGCCCTACAGCGTGTTCGACAACTGCGGCCAGGACTGCTGCGCCCGAAGCCGGATCCTCGTCGAACGATCCGCCCACGACCGGGTCGTGGAGCTCTTCGCCGAGGCGACCCGCAAGGTCAAGGTTGGCGACCCGATGGACGAGGCGACGGAGGTCGGGACGCTCGTCAGCGCGAAGCAGCGCGACCGCGTCAAGGACTACATCGAGATCGGGCTCGGCGAGGGGGCGACGCTCGTTGTAGGCGGCACTGCCCCCGACGACCCGGCGCTGGTCGATGGCGCCTACCTGCTGCCGACGGTCTTCGACGGCGTCGACAACGACATGCGGATCGCCCGGGAGGAGATCTTCGGGCCGGTCGTGTCGATCATCCCGTTCGACTCGGAGGAGGAGGCGCTCCGCATCGCGAACGCCACGCCCTACGGGCTCTCCGGCTCGATCTGGAGCCGCGACATCGGCAAGGCGTTGCGGGCGGCCAAGGGACTCCAGGCCGGCGTGATCAGCGTGAACTCGAACAGCTCGGTCCACACGGAAGCGCCGTTCGGCGGTTACAAGATGTCGGGTATCGGGCGCGAACTGGGCATGTCTGCCCTCGATCTCTACACCGAGACGAAGAACGTCTTCATCGACCTCGGCTAGGAGCGGAGCGCTCCGGCTCACCCATCCCAGTCGCCGCTCCGCTGCGCGACGTGGATGTCCGGGTGGCGGCGGCGGACCCAGTCGCGGAGTGCCCAGTGGGTCGTCTTGAAGGCGATTCCGTGCCACGGGATCGCGTCCGGGCTGAACGCCTGGATGTCGAGGGCTTCCGGGTTGAGCCGGTACTCTCCGCCGACGACGTGGGCCTCGAAAGCGATGACCACGACCGCGGCTTCGAGTCGTGAGTAGAGCCCGACGATCTCGCCGGGCGTCACAATCAGGCCGGTCTCCTCGAGTGTCTCGCGGATCGCCGCTTCGGTCACGGTCTCGTCGACTTCCAGGAACCCGCCGGGCTGGGCCCACGAGCCGCGGCCGGGCTCGATGCCGCGACGGAGCAGCACCACGTCTCCCGCGCCGTTGACCGGAATTGTTGTGACCACGAGTCGCGGATTGACATACGCGACATAGCCGCAAGCGGTGCAGGCGAGGCGGTCGCGATTCTCCCCATCGACGGCCCCGAACTCGAGCCCTGCCCCACAGCGAGTGCAGAAGTTCAGCGACGAGGCGAGCCACGTCGGCACGCCGCCGCCGGACGGGATGTCGGTCGATCGCGCGTCAGGCCCGCGGTCGAAGGGGTCCGTCATGCGAGGATGACGAGCGTCGCCGCGGCGACGAGCGCGGCGAGGCCGATCAGGGTGACGGCGACCCAGGCGAGCCTGAAGAGGCCCTTGCCGCGGTCGACAGGCATCCAGGCCCAGGCCGATCGCCAGATGCGGACCACCGCATCGGCCGTCGTGATCACGAGCAGCGGCCCGGCAATCAGCACGCACAGCTTGACGAGCGGGCTGCCGAGGGGCACGCCGAGCTCGAGGGCCGTGATTGCGATCGCGCCGAGGATCAGCACGGGCACTGACAGCAGGACGTAGTGCTTCTGGAGGGGGGTCGGCGCCGTCTCCGGGACCGAGCGGGGCGGGAGGCCCTGGAGACTGGGCGGGAGGGTGGAGGCGGGGGCGGGCGCCGGGCTCGGCACCGGCTGCCTGTCCAGCACGCGCATCCCCGGCTCCCAGCGTTCGTCGTCCATGGGGTCGAGTTTACGCGGCCGGTCCGTTGAGCCCCGGTTCAGAGACCCTCGTTCGCGGGATCATCGGCGATCGCCGTCGCCTGCGAGCGGCGGCGATCCTCGAGGCGCGTCCGCAGGGCCGGATCGGAGAGGGCGAGCATCGCGGCGGCGAGGAGTGCGGCGTTCTCGCCGTTGCCGACGCCGACAGTGGCGACCGGGACGCCCTTCGGCATCTGGACGACCGCGAGGAGCGCGTCGAGGCCGTCGGCGACGCCACCCGGCATCGGAACGCCGATGACCGGAGCGGTCGTCTGGGAGGCGACGACGCCCGGAAGATGCGCGGCGAGCCCGGCGATCGCGATGAACACGCGGATCCCACGCTCCTCGGCGGTCGCGACGAAATGAGCCAGCAGGTCGGGGGCCCGATGGGCGGAGATCACCCGCACATCTGAGGGGACGCCGAGCTCATCGAGGATGGCGGTCGCCTTCTCGGCGGCGGCGATGTCGGAGCGGCTACCTACGACGATGCCCACCCGCGCCGGAAGCGATTTGCTCACAGTTCGCCCTTCTTCATCGACGCAGTGTAGATTCCGCAGATGCGAACGGTGACAGGCCGCCGCCTCTCAGAGGTGGACGTCGGCTAACTCGCTCAACGGATCGCCCGATCGGATCGGGTCGTCATCGACCTGGGCACCGGCGACGCCAGGGCGGTCATCGCGCGGGCCCGGGCAGAGCCCGCTGCCTTCGTCATCGGAATCGACGCGAGCGCTGCAGCGATGGCCGAGGCGTCACGTCGGGCTGCGCGGCCGGTGGCGCGCGGCGGCATCTCCAATGCCCTCTTCGTGGTGGCGGCTGCGGAGCGGCCGCCAAGGGAGCTCCTCGCGACTGCCGATGAGCTGATGATCAACCTTCCGTGGGGCTCGCTGCTCCGCGGTGCGCTCGGCATCGACGACGCGGCTGCGCAAGGGATTGCGGCGCTCATGAAGCCGGGTGCCAGTCTGACTGCCCTGGTTTCGGTCACCCCGCGCGACGGCCTGGAGCTGGGCGCGATGGGCGAACCGGGCGCCTCGAACCAACTGGCTGACCGATGGGCGAATCACGGCCTCCAGCTCGTTTCCGTTTGGCCCGCCACGGAGACCGAGGTCACGGCTACCGGCTCGACCTGGGCCCAGCGGCTCGGGGTGGGTCGGTCGAGGCCGGCGTGGCGCTTCGTTCTACGGCGGGTCGCGACGGGCGTGGCGAATGACTATCTTGAGTGCGCTGGGTAGAATGCCCGGGCGATGGTCAAGCTCCTTCCCCGGTCCGCGGCGCGCCTCCTGGTCGGTGCTCTCATCGCCCTCCAGGGCCTCATCGTTGCGCCCGTCCCTGCGGCCGCCGCCGATACCAGCTTCGCCATCGACCTCGCCGGCAGGAACGATTTCGTCGCCCAGAAGAACTTCGTCCAGTGCGTCGGCGCGAGCATGCAGATGATGCTCAACATCATGGGCGACAGGAACGATCGCTCCGCAGCGACCCAACGCGAGCTTCAGACCCTCGCCCGCGAGCTCAGTGGTCGGCGAGGCGACGGACGAATGCGCAGCGGGGCGAGCGTCCGCGGCTGGGCCGGCGGGCTCAACCAGCTCGATGCCGGACCGTACAAACTCGTTGGCACGACGACGCTGGAGGACGCCCTGTACCTCGCGGCCAAGGCGATTCGCCACACGGGTAAGCCGGTCGGGCTCCTCGTGTGGCGCGGGCGTCACGCCTGGGTGATGAGCGGTTTCCGGTCGACTGCGGACCCGCTGACAACAGACACCTTTGACGTCACCGCTGCGATCGTGATGGATCCGCTCTATCCCCACGGTTCGACGGTCTGGGGCCCAAGCCCCAAGCCACGCGAGGCGCTGTCGCCGAAAGCCGTCGGCCGGCAGTTCGTCCCACGGCGCATGGGGTCGATGCCCGGCGGCACGGGAGTGGGCTCGGAGATCATGTCGGCCCTGGCCGGCAAGTACGTCCTGGTCCTGCCCTACGAGGTTTCTCCGGTCTCCAGATTCAAGTCGCTCGCCGTCTGAACTCGGCGTGCCGCCCCGCATTCCTCTGATCCTCGATGTCGACACGGGAATCGACGACGCACTCGCCCTCCTCTACGCCGCCGCGTCGCCCGACGCCGATCTGGTAGCGGTCACCTGTGTCGCCGGCAACGTCCACGCCAGGCAGGTCGCGCTGAACACGCTCGCCGTCCTCGAGCTGGCCGGCCGCGGCGATGTCGAGGTTGCGCTGGGCCGTGAGGTGCCGCTTGTTCGACCGCTCGCGACGACCCCAGAGACGCACGGTCCTCGCGGCCTGGGCTACGCGGAACTGCCGCCGGCCGCGACCGCACTGTCGGAACGCCACGCCGTGGACCTCCTGATCGATGAGGCGCGGCGCCGGCCGGGCGAACTGACACTCGTGACGCTCGGTCCGCTGACGAACCTCGCCGTGGCGGTTCTCCGCGAGCCCGATCTGCCGCGCCTGTACCGCCGCTACGTGCTGATGGGCGGTGCCTATCGGTCGCCCGGCAACACGGCCCCGACGACCGAATGGAACATCAACGTCGATCCGGACGCGGCGAAGGTCGTGTTCAGCGCCTGGACCGCTGCCCGCGAGGCCGATCCGTCGATCCCCCGGCCGGTGGCCCTTGGCCTCGACGTCACGGAACGCGCGAAGATGGTCCCGGACCATATCGTCGCACTCGCCCGTCGCGCCGGCAGCACACCAGACGACTCGCTCCTGCTGGCGCGCGGCGAGGACCCGATGCTGGCCACCCGCTCCGTAGCCTCCAACCCGATCGTTCGCTTCCTCGCCGACGCGCTGCGGTTCTACATGGAGTTCCACTCGCGACACGACGGCTTCTTCGGGGCGCATATTCACGACCCGCTGGCGGTCGCGGCAGCCCTCGACCCGGCACTGATCCGGACGGAAGCGCTACCGGTCGACATCGAGCTCGGCGGGACGCTGACGACCGGCGAGACCGTGACGGACTGGCGCCGCGTCTGGGGCCGGCCGCCGAACATCGACGTCGCCGTGGAGGCGGACGCCGAGGCGTTTCTCGACCGTTTCGTTGACCGCGTCGGACGGCTGGCGGCCGAGCTTCCCGCAGTGCACACTTTGCGCGGAGGGTAGTCATCGGGCCGTCGGACCGGAGGCCGGCGGCACCCAAGGTGGAGGGATTGATGAACGGGCAGTTCAGCACGCGCGTCATCACGCTCATGCCGGTCGCGATCGCGATCAATATCGTGCTCGGCGTCACCGTCCAGCAGGTCCTCAAACTGCCGATCTACCTCGATTCGATCGGCACAATCCTCGTGGGGGTGCTGGCCGGACCGCTGGCCGGTGCGCTGACCGGCATCCTGACGAACCTCATCTGGCAGTACGCGCCCGGAATTCGGCGGCGGGACGATCGGCCCGTTCGCGATCACCGCGGCCGTCATCGGCCTGCTCGCCGGCCTGTGGGGCCAGCTCGGCGTCTACAAGTCGCGCCCTGCCGGCGGCAATCAGCTGATCCTTGCCGCGCTCATCGGGGCGGCGATCATCATCCTCCTCATTCTCCCGATCGTGAACAACCCCGCCTACACGGACCCGAACATCGGCAATTACCCGTCGTGGGTTTTCACCGCGATCATCGTCATCGGGGTGGTCGCCGCCGTGTCCGTGGCGGCTTTCGTGCTCATACGCCGCGACCTCGCCGGGTTGTATGTGGCCGGCGCCGGCGCCGTGACCGGCATCGTTGCCGCGCTCGTCTCGGCCCCCATCGCGGCCTACGTGTTCGGGGGCGTCACCGGGTCCGGAGTTGACGTGATCGTCGCCGCCTTGCGCCAGGGTGGTGCGGACGTGCTAAGCGCCTCGCTCGGCCAGGGCCTGATCAGCGACCCCATCGACAAGACGATCACCAGCTTCGTCGTTTTCATCATCATCGCCAGTCTCTCGCCGCGGCTGCTGGCGAGGTACCCGAACGGCGAACGCCTGGTACGCCCTGAGACGGTCACCTGATCGTGGCGAGGCCGTCCTGACAAGCCTCCATCTACCGGCGGCGGTCCCGGATTTCGTCCGGCGACTGCCGACCGGTCCCTACCACAGCCTCAACCCGAGCACGAAGCTCGTCATCGCATTCGCCCAGGCCGCGATCGCGTTCGGCGTGCGCGGCTGGACCGGTCCCCTGGTCGTGCTGGCCACTGTCATCGCGACCGCCGCGATTGCCCGGATCGGTCGCTCGATCGTCCCGTTCGCACTCGCGGTGATCCCGCTCGTCGCGTCGATCCTGCTGATCAACACGTTCCTCTTCCCGGGCGCTACGGACGTCATCGTCCGGATCGGTCCGCTCAGCCCAACGTGGACCGGACTCGAAGCCGCCCTCCAGGCGACGTTGCGGGTCGCTGCGTTCGCGCTGAGCGTCGCCGTTTTCGCCCTGACGACGCCGACAGACGACCTCCTGGCCGACCTGGAGCGGCGTGGCCTCGGCCGGCGGGGCATCTTCGTCATCGGGGCGGCGATCGGGATGATCCCCCGGATTGCCGAGCGGGCGGTGGAGATCACCGATTCGCAGCGGGCCCGCGGCCTCGAAACGCAGGGCTCGCCGTGGCGCCGGGTACGCGGTGTGGTGCCGCTTGCCGGACCGCTGATCATCAGCGCCCTCTCCGAGGTCGAGGAACGGACGATGGCTCTCGAGGCCCGGGCGTTTTCCGCGCCTGGTCGCCGGACGACGCTGCGGCCGCTGCCCGACTCGACCACGCAGCGGATCGTTCGCTGGACCTCGGGCCTGGGGGCGATCGCCGTCGTCGCGGCGTCCCTGGCCGGCTACCTGCCGCTGCCCTGAGTTCCCGATGTCCCTAAAGATGCGGGCTGCGAGCTATGCCTACGCCGGGACCAGCAAGCCCGTCCTGGAGGACATCGATCTCGAGGTCGAGCCCGGCCGGCTGGTCGCCGTCATCGGACCGAACGAGTCCGGCAAGTCGACGCTGTGCCTTGTTGCCGCTGGCCTGGCCCCGGCAGCGATCGGTGGCCGCCTGGGTGGCTCGGTTGTCCTCGACGGAGCGGAGACGGCGACGCTCAAGCCGCACGAGGCAGCCCAGCGGTGCGGAATCCTCTTCCAGAATCCGGCCACACAGCTTTCGGGCACGAACGCGACGGTATGGGAGGAGCTCGCTTTCGGTCCCCGCAACCTGGGGCTGTCGGTCGACGAGATCGTGGAGCGGGTGGAAGCGGCAATGGCAACGCTCCAGATCCAGGACCTCGCCGAGCGGGACCCGCATCGGCTGTCGGGCGGACAGGCCCAGCTCGTCGCCCTGGCGTCAGTCGTCGCGATCCGGCCGTCGATGCTCGTCCTCGACGAACCGACGAGCCAGCTCGATCCGGCCGGCACCCGCCTCGTCGGTGACGCGCTCGCCCGGCTGGCGGACGGTGGCACGGCCGTTCTCCTCGTGGAGCACAAGACCGGGCTCGTCGAACGGGTCGCCGACGAGGTCGTCCTGCTCGTCGGCGGGCGTGTCGAGTCGGTCGGGCCGGCAGCGATCGTCCTCGCCGATCCACGGCTTGGCCAGTTCGGCGTCGACCCGCCGCCGAGCGCGAGGATCGCCACGGCGCTCGCCGCAGCGGGCCAGGGCGATCGTTTGGCGGGCATCGATCTAGCCGCCCTCGAAGCCAAACCGATCACGGCTGAGCCGGTGGCCGTCAAGGGCCTCGCGGGCGGCGGATGAGCGTCCCCGCCGTCCAGCTCGAGGCCGTCACCTTCGAGTATCCTCGCGGTCCCCGTGCTCTCGATGGCATCGACATGCGTGTTGAAACGGGCGAGCGGGTAGCGATCGTCGGCCAGAACGGCTCGGGCAAGTCAACGCTCGTCCGCAACTTCAACGGGCTCATCCGGCCGACCGCTGGTTCCGTCGCGATCAACGGCCGGCCAGTGGGCCTGCGCCACGTCGCGGACCTGGCCCGTGAGGTCGGACTCGCGTTCCAGAACCCGGATCGCCAGATCTTCGCCGGAAGGGTCCGCGCGGAGGTCGCGTTCGGGCCCCGAAATCTCGGCCGGCGCGGAGCGGAGCTCGACGCGGGCGTCGAGCGGGCGCTGGCGATCGTCGGCCTGACGGAGGACGAGGACACCAACCCGTACGACCTCGGCTTCTCCCGCCGCAAGCTCCTCGCCCTCGCCTCGATCCTCGCAATGGAAACGCCCATCGTTATTCTCGACGAGCCGACGACCGGCCAGGACGCGAGGGGAATCAGCCGGGTGCAAGAGATCGTTGCCGACTTGTCCGCTGCGGGCCGGACCATCATCGGGATCAGTCACGACATGCGTTTCGTCGCGGAGTCATTCGATCGCGTCGTCGTCATGCGGGCCGGTCGGATCGTCCTTGACGGGTCGCCGCAGACGGTGTTCGGGGAGGAGTCGTGGCCGACACTGGCCTCGACCTACCTCGAACCGCCGCTCTCCGCCCGGGTCGGTGCCCGTCTCGGGCTCGGCCACGCGACTCCGACAGAGGCGGCCCTCGTCTCGGCGCTTGCGGGGAAGGCGACCCGCCCGTGATCGTCGTCGCCTACGCGCTCGGCGCGATCATCGCCGTCGCTGCTGTCATCGCGGAGCCCGCCAGCATCGGAACGATCTTCCCGATCGTCGTCACGGCGGCGTCATTGGCGATCGCCTACACCCTCGTGCTGATCTGGCGCCGGGCCAGTCTTCGGCGGTCGATCACCGCGATGCGCACGGCGGAGTCCGTCGTCGTAACAGGGCTGATCGAGGCCCCGCAAATGGACGTCGCCGAACTAATCGGCGAGTTGCGGCGCCTCGGCTTCGCCACGGTCGGAGCGACGGACACGGCGCTCGAGGGCGGAGCCCCGATACGGACGTGGGTCCTCATCGACGGCACGGGACCGGCTACGACGTGGATCGAGGTCGGCATGGCTCCGTATCCGATCGCGGTGTTCCTGTCGCGGGCCGGGAACGGCCGGTTCCTCGAGACGCCCTTTCATCGCGGCGAGATGATCGACCACCCGGACCTGTTCGTTCGCCCCGTGTGGACAAGCGTCGACGAAGCCGTGCGGGAGCATCGCGCGACCCTGGCCGAATGGGAGTCGGAATCGGGCCCATCGCTCGTTGTCCGGACGCTCGATGAGTACCGCACGGTCGAGACGGAGCTCCGCAACCGAACCGGCGGCATGCGGATCGCCGCGTACGTCAAGAATGTCGTCGAGCCGAGCATCCGGAGATGGGCGATCTGCGCGGTCATTGCGACGGCCGCGTTCCTTGTCGTCGTCCTGCTCCCGGGGCCGTAAGAGGGCGATCCCGAGACGCCGCATCGGCCGCCGTAGCTGAGGGCCCTCGCCCTGTGTCCGCCGATCAGCCCTCTGGCTCGTCGATCCGGTGGCTCCTCGCAACGATCAGCAGAAACGTCGTCTCGACGACGTCGACGCCGGCGATGACGAGGGCGACGACGAGCAGCACCGGTTGGCCGACGAGCCAGCCGGCCGATGCGGCGATTGCCGCGACCGCGAGGAAGGCGAGACGAACGCCGCGAATCATCGTCGCCATGTCGCGCTCCGGCGCGTCTCCGCCGCCGAGGGCCGCTAACGCCCGGCCGAGGAGCGCCAGCGCGGCGACCGTGGAGACGCCGACGAGCGCGGCGCGGACGACGATCGGTGGTGACACCACGGCATCGAGCAGCGGTCCGGCGTCGCCCAGCGCGGTCGCCCCGAGGACCGCCGCAACCCCTGCCGCCAGGACCGCGAGATTGAGGCGCATCGTCAGCCCGCCGATGGCGCCCGCGCGACGACCCACAGGAACCGGGCATCGTGGCGGTCCTCCGGCTCGACCGCAATCTCCGAGCTGTCGATCACGAAACCCGCCTTCGCGACGAGCCGCCGGTTCGCCTTCGCGCCGAAATGGCTGAAGAACATGTCGACGCCCAGCCAGTCCGCCTCGACGTCACCGGGTTCATCCTCGGCGCCCATCGAGGCGAGGAACAGGCCGCCGGGCCGGAGCCAGTGGCGGATCCGTCCGAGGAGCCCCGCCTGCTCGTCGCGCGGGACGTGGGTCAGGGCGTAGAACGCCACGACCGCATCGAAGCTCGCGGGCTCATAGTCGAGCGCGGTCATGTCCGCCTGGATGAACGTGGCGGCTGGGACGTTCCGGCGCGCGGTCTCGATCTGGGTCGCGGAGATGTCCACCCCGGTCACAGTCCGGCCTTCGGCGAGCGCAGCGGTCATCGGGATGCCGGCGCCGCAGCCGAGTTCCAGCACGTCGCTGCCAGCGGGGATCAGCTCGAGCGCGAGTCCGAGGTAGCGGAGGCGGGTCTCGGAGGGGCGAAGGGCGCTCCAGGCCAGGTACCGTTCCGAGATCGTGTCGTAGCCCTCGGCGACGATCCGTTTCGGGTCCATCGCGCCGGTGTTCAGTGCCCGACGAGGAGTTCGACCGCGTGGATCTCGCCGTCCACGATCCGCCAGGCAGCGAGGGCCGGCTCGTCCTCTGCCAGCGAGACGAGCAGATAGATCGCATCGGGGTAGAACGCGAGCCCCAGGTCCGTGAGGCTGGGTCGCGGCGCCGAGTGGGTGTGGCTGTGGATGATCGCCCAGAACTCCTCGCCCGCCTCCTCGGTCCCGATCGTCAGCCGGAGGAGGTCATCCGGGTGGATCTCGTAGCGAAGCGGGCTGGCGGCCCGATTGCGGGTCGGCTCCCAGCGGAGCGGCACCCCACCTGCCGCCGCCGGCCGGTCGCCGACGATGACGCCGCACATCTCGTTTGGATACTCGGCACGGGCGTGGTCGACCAGGGCCTGGACCATCGTTGCCGGGAGCTCGATCGAAGCAGGACCCGGGTGGCGCGTCGGCTCAGGTCCTGTCGCGGGGGAATTCACGACCTGCCTGAGCGAAGCCGTTGGTTGCATAACTGGCGGAATGCTGGGGGCGGCGGGAGCGCGGCGGGCGCTGAGTGCGCTGATTGCGCTGAGTGCGCAGGCCGTCGCTCGTCCCCTGTTGATGCAACCGACGGCATCACATGGAGAGGCAGTGAACTTCCATGGCGCCGACTCACCACCAGTTGACGCCGCCTTCGAGATCCTCCGCCATCTCGTCCAGGTCGCGAGCGAAGGTGCCTGCCGAGAGATATTTCCAGCCGCCATCGGGGAGCAGCGCGACGATCGTCCCGGCGGTCATCCCTTGGGCCTCTCGCGCGGCCGCGACGAGCACGGCGCCGCAGGAAGGTCCCCCGAAGATCCCCTCGCGGAAGACCAGGTCCCGGAGCGCGGCGACGGCATCGCGGTTGGAGACCAGGTACTTCGCATCGAGGAGGGACGTGTCGAGGATCTCGGGGACGAATCCCTCATCGAGGGAACGCAGTCCCTGGACCAGCTCCCCGGGGAGTGGCTCCGCGGCGACGATCCGGACACCGGGCTTCTGCTCGCGCATGAAGCGGGAAACGCCCATGAGCGTCCCGCTCGTCCCGAGGCCGGCGACGAACACGTCGATCTCCGGGCAGTCGGCGAGGACCTCGGGGCCCGTCGTCTCATAGTGCGCTCGCGGATTCGCCTCGTTGCCGTACTGGTACGGCATGACGAAGCGCGGATCCTTCGCGACAAGGTGCTTGGCCAGGGCGATCGCCCCGTTCGACCCGAGGGCACCGGGCGAGTCGATGACCTCAGCGCCGAAGAGCGCGGCCATCTGACGCCGTTCGTTGGTGACGTTGTCGGGCATGACGAGCGCGACGCGGTACCCCCGCCGCCGGCCGATCATCGCGAGGGCGATGCCAGTGTTGCCCGACGTCGGTTCGAGGATGATCGACTCCGGGCCGAGCAGGCCGCGTGCCTCCAGGTCCTCGACGAGGTACTTCGCGACGCGATCCTTGACGGAGCCCGTCGGGTTCATGAACTCGAGCTTGGCGAGGATCCGGACGGCAGGATTCGGCGACATCCGCGGGATCTCGACGAGCGGCGTGTGGCCGATCGCGCCGAGGATGTCGTCGTACCGGCCACCGTGCGGAGCCATCTCCTCGTGGGCGTGCGCGTGAACGTGATCGGCGTCGATCGGCTCGGACGAGGCCGGCCCGATACCCCGCAGCTCTCGCGCCCGGAGGGCACCCACGATCAGCCGCCCGCCATCGCCGGGAGCAGCCGCACCTCGTCACGCTCCCCGACCGGCGTTTTCAGCCCGTCGAGGTAGCGCACGTCCTGTCCGTTGACGTAGACGTTGACGAACCGATTGAGCTCGCCATCGTCGGTCAGGAGCTGGCTCCGAAGGGACGGGTACTCGGCGACGAGACCCTCGACGAGGTCGCCGACCGACGCACCGGGCAGCTCCAGCTGCTTGTTACCGCCCGCGGCGGCCCGCAGGACCTGCGGGATCCGGACGATGCTCACGCCTGGCCCCCGAGGACGAACGGCTCGCCGCCGGACGCCACATCGCCCGCCGCGAACGACGGGATCGGGAGGGGGTGGCCGGCCGCCCGGGCAGCGGTGGCCTCGGTCGAGCAGACCGGGCAGGCCGGATCGCGCCGAAGCTTGAGCTCGGTGAAGGTCGAGTCGAGGGCGTCGAACAGGAGCAGCCGGCCAGCGAGCGTTTCGCCGATCCCGAGCAGGACCTTGAGCGCCTCGTTCGCCTGGAGCATGCCCATGATCCCGGGCACGACGCCGAGCACGCCGGCCACCGAGCAGCCGGGGGCGAGCTCAGGCGGCGGCGGGGTCGGGTAGAGGCAGCGGTAGCACGGCCCCTCGTACGGGATGAAGGTCGTCAGCTGGCCCTCGAAGCGGAAGACGGAGGCATGAATGACGGTGATGCCCTTGGCGACCGCCGCGTCGTTGAGCAGGTAGCGCGTCTCGAAGGTGTCGGTGCCGTCAATGATCACGTCGTAGCCGGTGATGATCCGGTCGACGTTGTCGGCGACCAGCATCTCCTCGTGGGTCACGACCTTGACGTCCGGGTTAAGCGCCTCGATCGTCTTGCGGGCCGATTTCGACCTTGCGTTCGCCGATCCGCTCGTTCGTGTGGAGGATCTGGCGCTGGAGGTTCGACAGATCGACGACGTCGAAGTCGACGATGCCGATCGTGCCGACGCCGGCGGCCGCGAGGTAGAGCGCCGCCGGGGAACCGAGACCGCCGGCGCCGATGAGCAGCGCCTTCGATTCGAGGAGGCGGGTCTGGCCTGCGGCGCCGACCTCCGGAATAAGCAGGTGGCGGCTATAGCGCTGCTTCTGCTCGGGGCTGAGGATGACCGGCGCTTCCCACGGCAGGCCGGCCGACTTCCAGGCCTGGAACCCACCCGACATCGAGGCGACGTTCGTATAGCCGAGCTGCTCGAGCGTCTGGGCGGCGAACAGCGAGCGGACGCCGCCGGCGCAATAGAGGATCACCTCGGCGTCGCGATCGGGCGCGGCCGCCTCGACCTGCTGCTCGACGTAGCTCTTGCTGATGTGGACGGCGCCGGGCAGGTGGCCCTGCTCCCACTCGGACGCCTCGCGGACGTCGATGACCGTCGCGGAGCCCGGGGCGAGCGCATCGACATCCTGGGGAGTGACCTCCCGGATCTGCGCGCGCGCCTCTTTGAGGAGGTCGGCATAGGTTCGTGGCATGGGTGTCGTGGCTCCGGTAGTTCGACGGGCTGCCGCGGGTTCCGCGGCAGGGCGGCGGATGGGTGTCGGTGAGGTGCGAGCCGGCTAGGCCGGCCGGGAACACTCGCAGCAGCGCCCGCGGTCGATCGTCATGCGTTCGACTCCTGGGGCTGGGCGGCCGGACGCCTTGCTCGGACTCCGCGAGCGCCTTCTGGAGCGTCTCGTGGCTGAGCATCGCGCACTTGAGCCGGGCAGGGCTGATGTCGATTCCCAGGAGGTCGAGGAGATCGTCGGCCCGGAAGGCGGTCACATCGGCCACCGGCTTGCCCTTGATCTCGTCCGTCAGGAGGCTCGCGCTGGCCTGGCTGATCGCACAGCCACGGCCGGTGAACCCGACCCGCTCGACGACCCCGTCACGAACGGCGAGCTGGAGCGTGATCCGGTCACCGCAGAGCGGATTCGATCCCTCAATGGACGCCGTCGGATCCTCGATGACCCCGAAGTTATGGGGCCGCCGATAGTGCTCGAGGATGTAATCGCGGTACAGATCGTCCATTCGGTCCTGGGGGTGTGAGCGCAGCTGGGTCAATCCCGAGCTTTTTCGTCGGGATTGAATTTATGTCGCCCACCGTTCGGCGTCAATCGAGGGAGGGCTTCTCAGCCCCCTTCGTACCAACATCCGGTCCGCCAGCCGGAGCAACGGGCGAACGTGACCCGGAACCGTGCCGAATCGACGCTCTCCTCCGCCTACTGGTCCGGCAGCCGAACCATCGGGCGAACGAAGCTCGGGATTCGGCCCGATTCGAACTCTCCGCCCGCTGCCTGGTCCGGCAGCCGGACCAGGCACCGAGGAGCGGGCGGGCAGGAACCGGGACTTGACAGGAAACCATTTGGTTTCCTATTGTAGCCGGCATGGAGACGGTGTTCCGGGCTCTCGCCGATCCGACTCGACGAGCACTGCTCGACGCGCTATTCGAACGTGACGGCCAGACCCTCGCGGCACTGACGGCGCGGCACGACATGACGAGGATCGCAGTGGCGAAGCACCTGCGGTTGCTCGAGGACGCCGGTCTCGTGGTGAGCAAGCGCCGGGGACGGGAGAAGTTGCACTACCTCAACGCGGTCCCGATCCGCCTCCTCCATGACCGCTGGGTGAGCAAGTACACCGAGCCGTGGGCCGCCGGCCTGACCGGCCTCAAAGCTGAACTGGAGACGCCGATGGAGAAGGTCTTCGAGATCTACATCCGCACGACCCCCGAACGCCTGTGGGAAGCGATCACCGACCCCGACGATCCGAGCCAAGTACCACTTCGGTTCCAGGATCGAGTCCGACTGGACACCGGGCTCGCGTTACACGCTGAACCACGACGGCGCCGACGGGCCGCTCGTCGAGGGCGAGAACCTCGTCGTCGAGCCCCCGCGCCGGCTGGTGCAGACGATGCACGCCGACGTGGAGCGAGGACGCCGCCGCTGAAGCCACGTCGCGAGTGACGTGGGAGATCGAGCCAGTCGGCGACTCGTGTCGGCTGACCGTGACCCACGACCAGCTCAGCGAGAACGCTCCGGAGGAGATCTACGGAGGGTGGCCGATGATCCTGTCCGGGTTGAAGACCTGGCTCGAGACCGGCGAGACCCTCACCACCCCAGGCTCGCTGATGTACGGCGAGCGCTGAACCTGCGAAGGAGAGCCACCATGCAATCGACCACCATCGCCGACGTCCGCACGATCGGCATCAACGTCGCCAACCAGGACGACGCCGTCGCGTTCTACGTCACCACCCTCGGTTTCGAGAAGCGGCTCGATGCCCCGATCAGCCCCACCATGCGCTGGATCGAGGTCGCACCGCCGGGAGCGACCACATCGATCGCGCTCCAGGCCAGCGACGGCGCAGCGGACGTCGGGGTCGACACCGGGATCCGGTTCACGGTGCCGGACGCGGAGGCCGAGCACGCGACGATGCGCGAGCGCGGCATCAACGTCGGCGAGGTGCTGCGCTGGGAAGGCGTGCCGCCGATGTACTCGTTCGACGACCCCGACGGGAACCGCTTCTATGTCGTCGAGGAGTCGTGATGACGGCGCCCCGCCGCTCGACAAGTCGTTCACCGCACCCTTGCAGAAGAGCCCCGCCAAGGGCGGCTGGACCTACGTGGTGACCGATTGGACGGCCGCGTTCTTCGGTACGCGCGGCCTCGTCAAAGTGGCCGGGACCGTAGACGGGCATCCGTTCCGCAGTTCGTTCATGGCCCTCGGCGACGGCACCCACAAGCTGCCGCTCAAGGCCGACCTTCGCAGACTGATCGACAAGAACGAGGGTGACATCGTCACCATCCACCTCACCGACCGAGTCGAATAGCGACCCGCTTCCGTCGCTCCGGCGCCCACAGCCTGTAGCTCGACGTCGTGGCTCATGACAGCCGCTTGGTGGCCTCGGCGCAGCCGGCCCACTCGGTGCCGCCTCGTCGAGCGCCCTCGGCGAGATCGAGTAGCGCGCCGTGGCCGCCCTGCGCCTCCGCCCATGAGGCGCCGTGCGCCTCGCCGCAGAGCAGGACGGTTGGAGTGCAGAACGACCCGCGCAAGTCGGCCCCGCCCTCGGCCAACCAGAGTCGCTCCGGCCCGGTCCGCTCGGGGACGCCACCGCGGAACGCCAGGCTGATCGGCGTGCCGCACTGGCCGCACGCGGTCTCGACGTTCGCATCGGCGGCCAATGCCGCGGCGATGGCGAGCGAGTCGTAGGCACACCACGTCCGGAACGGCGCATCGCCAAGCGTCAGGCGGTGCGGCCCGGTCGCCAGGGAGAGGCCGGCTGCGCCAGTCACCCGACCGGCGTCATCGAGGTCCAACCAACCCGCCGCTGCCAAGGTGATGACCGTCGCGCGAGCCGCGCCGGTGTCTATGCCGATAGCCGCGGCCAGATCCGCTACCTCGATCGGCTCGCGATCACGGACAAGCAACGCAAATCCCGCCTCGCGGAGCAGGCCGGCGGAATCGATGGCGGGAAGCAAGGGCTTCACGGCCGAATCGTAGTCGGCCGCTACTCGCTCGATCCGAAGACCCGCTGTACGTCGAGCAGGCCCGCCACGAGCGCGTCGATGTCCTCGCGGGTCGAGTAGACGTTGAAGCTCGCGCGCGCGGTCGCGGCCAGGTCCAGCCGCTCGTGGAGCGGCATCGTGCAGTGGTGGCCGGCTCGGACGGCGATCCCCGATCGGTCGAGGACCTGGGCGACGTCGTGCGGATGGATGCCCGGCAGGTTGAACGGAATGACGCCGCCTCGCAGGTCCGGGTTCATCGGCCCGTAAAGCTGGATCCCCGGCACGGATCGCGGCAGCACATCCAGCGCATGGGCGACGAGCTCTCGCTCGTGCACGCGAACGGCGTCCATCCCGAGGTCCCGGAGATAGTCGGCCGCCACGCCCAGCCCGATCGCATCGGCGACCGCGGGCGTCCCTGCCTCGAACTTCCAGGGAATGTCGTTGAACTCCGATCGGCGGAGGTGGACCTCGCGGATCATCTCGCCGCCGGCGAGGAACGGCGGCATCGCCTCGAGCAGCTCGCGACGCGCCCAGAGCGCCCCGGAACCCATCGGCGCGAGCATCTTGTGGCCGCTGAATGCATAGAAGTCCGCGCCGAGCTCCTGGACATCGACCGGCACATGCGGCACCGCCTGGGCGCCGTCGATCAGCACGAGCGCGCCGGCGGCATGGGCCATCTCGGTCATCTCGCGGACCGGATTGATCGTTCCGAGCGTGTTCGAGACGTGGGTGAACGCCACGAGCTTCGGCTTGAGGCGGAGCAGCACCTCGAAGACGTCGAGGCGGAGGATGCCGTCGTCCGTGATCGGGATGAACTCGAGGTCGCCGTCGCGCTCCTGGACGAGGAGCTGCCACGGGACGAGATTGGCGTGGTGCTCCATCTCGGTCAGGACGATGGCGTCCCCGCGATTGATGTTCCGCCGGCCCCACGAGTAGGCGACGAGGTTGATCGCCTCGGTCGCGTTGCGGGTGAAGACGACTTCGTGGCTGTCGGGCGCGTTGATGAACGTGGCCACCTGGACGCGGGCCCGCTCGTAGGCCGCCGTAGCCTTCTCGCCGATCGTGTAGATCCCGCGGTGGACGTTGGCGTTGTACTCGCGGTAGTACGTGTCGACTGCCTCGATGACGGCGCGCGGCTTCTGCGACGAGGACGCCGAGTCGAGATAGACCAGTTTGTGCCCATTGATGACCTGGTCGAGGATCGGGAAGTCCCGGCGGACGACGTGGGGGTCGAATGCGGCCGATGCCGGTGCGTCTGCCTCAATGGCCATCGGTCGGTCTCGCCCGACTAGCGGGCGGCCTCCACGGGCTCGTGCTCGGCGCCGGCCGGTGCCTTCGGGACGAGGAGCGCCTCGTCGGGGACATCCGGGGCCAGGCCGGCCTCGCGAAGGATCGGGCCGTAGCCCTCGTCCTCGAGCCGCAGGGCGAGGTCCTTGCCGCCGCTCTTGACGATCCGACCCTGGGCCAGGACGTGGACCTGGTCGGGCGTGATGTAGTTCAGCAGCCGCTGGTAATGGGTGATGAGCAGCACGCCGAGGTTCGGGTTGAGCATCGCGTTGACGCCTTCGGCCACGATCCGAAGAGCGTCGATGTCGAGCCCCGAGTCGGTCTCGTCGAGGATCGCCATCTCCGGCTCGAGGACCGCCATCTGCAGCATCTCGAGCCGCTTCTTCTCGCCGCCCGAGAAGCCATCGTTGACATAGCGACTGGCGAAGCCCTCGTCCACCTGGAGCAGGGACATCTTCTCCCGCATCTTGTTGCGGAAGTCGCGCATGCTGATGCCGCCCTTCATCGGGTCGGTCGGGTCGACGTCGCTGGTTTTGTCGATGCCCTGGAGCTTCGCGTTCAGGGCGGACCGGATGAAGCTCGCGACACTGAGCCCTGGGATTGCGGTCGGGTACTGAAACGCGAGGAACATCCCCAGCCGTGAGCGCTTGTCCGGGCTGAGCTTGAGGATGTTGCGACCCTTCCACACGATCTCGCCGCCGGTGACCAGGTACGACGGGTGGCCCATCAGGGCGTAGGCGAGGGTCGTCTTGCCCGATCCGTTCGGGCCCATGATCGCGTGGACCTCGCCCTTGCCGACCTCGAGGTCGATCCCCTGGAGGATCTCGGTCTCGGGGCTTGCGATGGGGGCGACCCGGAGGCCGCGGATGACGAGGGTGTCGGAGTCGGCGGTCTGATCGGTCACGAGGGGGTTACGGCTCCAGTCAGGGTGGTGGTCGGAAGGGTGGTGGGAGCGCCGGGCAACGGAACGAGGTCGGCGAGGGTCATTCCGTCGAGGGCCCCCGTAACCGCGTCGCGGACGCGGACCCATAGGACGTTGACCGAGCAGCGGGACGAACGGTCGCACAACGTTGCGTGCTCGGGGTCGTCGGAGGCGCACATCATCGGGGCGATCGGGCCTTCGAGGGCTCGGAGGATAGCGCCCATCCGGATCTCGGCGGGGTCGCGGGCGAGCTCATAGCCGCCGTGCGCGCCTCGCGTCGAGATCACGAGTCCGGCGTCGCGGAGGCTCATCACCAGCTGCTCGAGATACGCGCGGGGGAGGTCCTCCTCCGCCGCGATCTCCGCAAGTGATGCCGGCCCCTGGCCGAAATGCCGGCCAAGCTGAACCATCAGCCGGACGCCGTACTCGCCCTTGGTCGAGAACGAGACGGCGCCGCTGCCGTGGAATGCCGGGCGGGTGTTGGTGTGAGTCAGGGAACGGTCCTCAATCCCGAGTGATTTCGTCGGGATTGTACGGCGGGTCGCCGAGGAGCGTCAACGAGGGCAGGGTCCCGAGGAGGAACATTCCTGACACTGACCGTCACGTCGAGGCGGCATCATGGGCCCGATGGACGAGTTCCCGCCCGAAGCCCTGCTCGCGCCGTACCCACCCGGTCACCAGGACCTTGCCAACGCGCTCCGTCGACTCGTCAAGCGCGCCGTCCCGGAGGCCATCGAGCGTGTCCGGAGTGGCTGGGGAGTGATCGGCTACGACGTGCCCGTCGGTAGGAGCAGTCGGCTGTTCGCGTTCGTCTGGCCAGAGCCCGAGCACGTGCACCTCGGGTTCCAGCACGGCGTGCTCATGGAGGACCCGGACGGCTTGCTCCAGGGCGCGGGCGTAACGAAGCGGGTTCGCTGGATCACGCTGCTGGCGATCGATGAGATCCCGCCCACGGCCGAGGAGCTCCTTCGAGAAGCAGCACGGCTCGCGCGGATGTCGCGCGGCGAGCGCGTCGCACTGCTATTCGACCGGGAGGAGCTCGGGTCGGCTACCCGCTCACGGTAAAGGGCCCCCTGGATCACCGACGGGCTTGCGTGACGGGTTCCGTGATAGACCGTCCCGGGTTGCCGCGATGGTGTCGAAGTCAGTGCTCGGTCGCCGCCCGGAGCTCCGCCTCCATCTCGAGCCGGCCAGGGGCGCGGGCTCGCATCGACGGGTCGAACACTGCGTGCCGCGCCTTGCCCTGGGCCTTGGCCGCGTACATCGCGGCGTCCGCGTGCGCGAGCAGGTCGTCGGCGCTGTTCTCGTCGCTCGCCAGCGCGATCCCGACGCTTACCGTGATCGAGATGTTGAGGCCCTCGAGCTCGATGGGGCCGCCCAGGCTCGCCGCCAGGCGTTCGGCGGACGCAACGGCATCGTCGACGCCATGGACCCGGTCGAGCAAGACCGTGAACTCGTCGCCGCCCTGTCGCGCGGCGATGTCGCCGTCCCGTGTTGCCTCTGACAGGCGCCGCGCGACCTCGATGAGCAGCCTGTCGCCGGCCCGGTGGCCGAGCGTGTCGTTGACGACCTTGAAGTCGTCCAGGTCGAGGAAGAGCAGGGCGACCTTTGTCCGCCCCCGTCGCCGGCTCGCCAAGGCCCGTTCGACGTGGTCGGCGAACAGGACCCGGTTGGCGAGCCCGGTCAGCGGGTCGTGGAGTGCATCGTGTAGAAGTTGCGCCTCCATCCGCTTCTGATCAGTCGTGTCGACCAGGAGACCCTGAGAAACGCGCCGGCCGCCGACAACTGCGCTCTCCGTCATCGAGTAGGCCTCGTCGTGGACCCAGACGACCGACCCGTCCTGCGCGATCATCCGGTAGTCGGCCCGCAGCGGAGCATCGGTGGCCCAGTGCGCGGCATAAGCCGCGAGGGCGGTCGCACGGTCGTCGGGGTGGATGAGTCCCGGCCAAAGCTCAGGATCGGCAATGAACGCCTCCGGCGCGTAGCCGACGATCGCCTCGATCTGCGGGCTCATGTAAGCGAGCCGGCCGCCGTCGCTGACGCCGGGGTCGGCGACGTCGATGTAGACCGCCGCGGGCACGCGCTCGACGAGGACCCGGTAGCGAGAGTCCGCCTCGGCGCGCTGAACGAGGGCCTCCTCGAGCTCGCCCCGGGCACGAGCCGAATCGCGAAGCAGGCGGCCGCGCTCGTGGACGAGGAGCGTCTGCCGGACGCCCGCGAGGAGGATCACCCCGAGCGCCGCGAGGTCGATGAGGCCGTGCTCGCCTGCGCTCCCTCGGCCGACCACGAGGACGCTCGCACTGACGGTCAAGACGAGAAGGGGCAACCCGCCGCGGATCATCGTCGCCAGCTGACCGGAACGACTCTCAGGCGCTCGTTCCCCGATCGCGGCCCAACGCCCTCCCAGCGACCAGCGTGGGGCCACAGGCTCCACCATCCGCGGCGCGCGCAGCGAATCATCGGACGAACCCGCCGGAATTAGCGCTCCGACCGGTCCGGCCGACATGTCGCTCGGGCGAGCGGCATTCTCCATGCCCCTGACCTTAGGGGTCGCAACATGAAGCGGCCACTACGCGATTGGGCCATACCGGTCTAGGTTGGATGCCGTACCGAGCGGGCCACGGCTAGGCTTTCCACGTGCGCAGCGAACGGGAGATCGGACGATGGATCGAATGACCGACGAGCAGGCCCGGGCCTTCCTCGAACGTGGCTCTCGACCGGCGACGTTCGCCAGCGTCCGACCGGACGGCCGCCCGCATGCCGTACCAACCTGGTACGCCGTCGAGGGAAGCGACATCGTCTTCACGACGTGGCACACGACGGTCAAGGCCGCGAACCTTCGCCACGATGGGCGCGTGTCGATGGTCGTCCAGGATCCGGAGCCGCCCTACGACTACGTCTCGGTCGAGGGCGACGCGGAGCTGGTCGACGACCTGGGGATGTGCCGCCGGATCTCGACACTGCTCGGGGCCAAATACATGGGCGCCGAGCGAGCGGAGGAGTTCGGGCGGCGAAACGGCGTCGAGGGCGAGCTCGTCGTCCGTGTCAGGCCGACCCGGATCCACGGCTTTTCGAAGGTCGCTGGCTGACCCAATCTCTCTCGTTTCCACCTAGCTGGGTGGGCGAAGAATTGACGCCACGCAAACCGAGCTTTGACGACGTGCCGCACAATGTTATGCAGGCGCGAGATCAAGGCTCTCCCGTCGGGCCTCGGCGAAGGTACTCTGGTACCAGTCTCGGTGCACTTATCGGCTATCTCTGGAGGGTTACGGATGGACACGGCGAGATCCAATCGACAAGCGTTCAAACGACTAGCAGCAATCACATCGGCCTCACTCCTTGCGCTGGGCCTTCTCAGCCTCTCGGCCTCAGCCGCACTCGCGGGTCCCAAGAGTGGTGTGGACGTCGTCGTCCACGACGGGGACACGGAAACTGTCGCGCCGGGCGATCCGCCGACAGCCTGCACGTTCCACCTGCACTTCCAGGCTCCGACGGCAATCAGCGGCGCATTCGACATCCACGAAGGAGACAAGGCCGGACCGATCGTCGAGAGTGGACTGTTCGACACGTCCTCGGGCGACAGTCGTGCGCCGGAGACCGGCGTCTTCGCCCTGGCGACCGGCTCGTACACCGTGACATGGGACGACGAGATCGTAAGGGACAAGAGCTTCGACCTGCAGGCGATCGACGTCGTTTGCCAGGAGACACCTCCGCCGGCGCCGACGCCCACGCCAACGCCCACAACCGCGCCGACCCCGACGCCGACCGCGACGCCCACTGGCAGCGAACTGCCGGCGGAGTCCGAAAACCCCACGCCGACGGGCAACGAGCTCCCGGCCGGAAGCGACGGCGGCGTGACGGTGACCCCGCCCGCAACCGACGTCGCCGCGGCACCCGCCGCGAGCACCAGCAACGCCGCAGCGCCCGTGGCCATCATGCTCGGCCTCAGCGCCCTTCTCGTGGCCTGGTCGATGCGACTCCATGCGGAAGTCGTGAGGCGGCCGTCCCGACGGCGCTGATTCCTCGCGCACCCGCTCCCATCACGCTCCGGCCGGCCCTCGGGCCGGCCGGAGCTTTCGGACTAACGGCCCTGGTCCAGAGCGCGCGTCGCATACTCCCCCGATGAACATCCCCGCGCCGGCGATTCACGTCGCCAGCCTGCGCAAGACGTTCAAGGTGCCCGTCCGCGAGGCGGGCCTGAGGGCGGCGACCAAGAGCCTCGTCCGGCGCGAGACGAACGAGGTTCGGGCGGTCGACGACATCGGGTTCGAGATCGGCCACGGCGAGGTCGTGGGCTTCCTGGGGCCGAATGGCGCCGGCAAGACGACCAGCCTCAAGATGCTGAGCGGGCTTCTCTACCCGACGACCGGCGAGGCATTGGTCCTCGGGCACGTCCCGTCGAAGCGCGAGGCGGCGTTCCTGCGACGGATCACGATGGTCATGGGCAATCGCAATCAGCTCCAGTGGGACCTGCCGGCCCTCGACTCGTACGAGCTGATCAGGGCCATCTATCGGCTGCCCCAGGCCGATTTCACGAAGACGCGCGACGAGTTCATCGAGCTGCTCGACCTCGGCGACCTCGTCCGCAAGCCGGTTCGTAACCTGTCCCTGGGCGAGCGAATGAAGGTCGAGATCGCTGGCGCGTTGCTTCATCGGCCGCAGGTCCTCTTCCTGGACGAGCCAACGATCGGGCTCGACGTGACGATGCAGAAACGGATCCGGGCGTTCATCGCCGAGTACAACGCACGGTTCGGTGCGACGGTCCTGCTGACGAGCCACTACATGGCCGACGTCCAGGCCCTCTGCCGGCGGGTCATCGTCATCCACCACGGCCGGATCCTGTTCGACGGCGGCCTGGCCGAGCTCGCGACGCGGTTCAACGCGACGAAGACGATCGGGGTGATGCTGAAGGAGGGCACGGCCGACCTGTCGGCCTACGGCGAGGTGATCGCGACGGACGATGAGAAGGTCACGCTGCGCGTCGCGCGAGCGGACGCGCCGGAGGTCACGACCCGCCTCCTGCGGGACCTCCCGGTGGCCGACCTGACGATCGAGGACCCGCCGATCGAGGACGTCATCGAGCTCGTCTTCGCCGATGCCGCCCCGGCGGCCAAGGGCGACAGCCCGTCCGAAACCGGCGTCTCCGAGGTGGCCGTCGGATGAGCCTTCGGGCGCCGATGACGAGCCTGGCCCCGGCGACACCTCCTCCGCCGCCCGTCCCCGCCGTCGGACGCCTGCGCGGGCTCATCGACCTCTATGCGTCGACGATGCGGGTCGCCATCGCCGAGCAGTTCCAATACCGGGTGGCGAACTACTTCTACATGATCGGGATGGTCGCGGAGCCGATCATCTATCTAGTCGTGTGGTCGACGATCGCCGAGCAGCAGGGCGGCGAGGTCGGCGGCTACACGCCCGGCCAGTTCGCCGCGTACTACATCGTCTGGACGCTGGTCCGGAACATGAACATCATCTTCACGCCGTACGGCTGGGAGGAGCGAATCCGGCAGGGCGAGCTGTCGGGGATGCTCCTTCGACCCATCCATCCGATTCATTCGGATCTCGCGTATTTCGCCGGCTGGAAGTTCGTCGTGATCGTCATGTGGCTGCCCATCGCGGCGGTGCTGGCGCTGCTGTTCTCACCGGAGCTCAACCCGCGCCCGATCGACGTGGTCGTGTTCGCCGTCGCGATCTGGGGCGCCTACCTCATACGTTCGGTGAACTACTGGATCCTCGGCATGGTGACGTTCTGGACGACCCGGGTCGGACCGATTTTCGAGTTGGTGTTCACCGCCGAGCTGTTGCTGTCCGGCCGGCTCGTGCCGCTTTCGCTCATGCCCGATTGGGCGCAGCAGCTCGCCAATGTCTTGCCGTTCAAGTGGACGTTCGGGTTTCCGATCGAGGCGCTCGTGGCCCGATTGCCGGAGGCGGAGCTGCTCGGCGGCCTGGGGATGCAGGCGCTGTGGATCGCGATCGGCTCGATCGGCGTGCTCGTCGTCTGGCCGTTCGCGATTCGGCGCTACTCCGCGGTGGGCAACTGATGGCGCAACCCCAGATGGCGCCACGTCGGGATCGGCTTCGACCACTCCGGCTGTTCGGGCTGTTCTTCCGAGTCGGCGCGATGAACGAGCTCCAGTATCGGGCGAACTTCGCGATCCAGATCTTCCAATCGGGGATCGCCCTGGGCACCGGGCTGGCCGTCATCGGCCTCGTCTTCAGCCAGACCACCGAGCTCAACACCTGGTCGCAGCCCGAGCTGCTCGCGGTCTTCGGTGTTCACATCCTGATGGGCGGCATCATCGGCACGATTATCCAGCCGAACATGATCCGGCTGATGGAGGACGTTCGCCAGGGCACGCTCGACTTCGTGCTTACAAAGCCCGAGGACAGCCAGGTCCTCGTCAGTGTCCGCGAATTCCGGATCTGGCAGACGATCGATGCGATCGTGGGGATCGTCGTGCTGGGCGTCGCGATCGCCCAGCTCCAGGTCGGTGTCGGCCTCGCGCAGGCCATTGCCTTCGGCGTGACCCTGGTCCTCGGCGGGCTGATGATCTACTGCTTCTGGCTGATCCTGACCATCGGGGCGTTCTGGGTCGTCCGGATGGATCAGATCGTCGAGATGTTCGAGGGTGTCTACCAGTCCGGCCGGTGGCCGGTCACGATCTACCCGGGCTGGCTGCGCTACTCGCTGACGTTCCTCGTCCCGATCGCGTTCGCGGTGACGGTCCCGGCCGAGGCATTGACGTCGCGGCTGACCCCGGAGACCCTCATGATCGCCGCGGTCTTCGCCGCCGTGATCTTCGTCTTCACACGCTGGTTCTGGCGGTTCGGCTTGCGGCGCTACTCTGGCGCGTCGGCCTGATCGCCGAAGCTGGCGAGGTGTTCCTCGTCGTGATCGATGGCCCGAGTCATCAGCCCGGCGACATCGAGGACGCCGTAGGTCGCGTGCTCCCCGGTCCGGCGCCAACCGTCATCGTCGAGTGCGTCGAGCATCATGATCGTCGTCCCGCGCCGATCAGCGTAGACGAGGAGGAGGTCCTCGAGCGAGGCGTCGGGGGCGCCGATCCAGCGATCCGGCTCGGTCCATGGCCAGCGCGGTCGATCTTCGCTAGCGAGCTGGCGCAGCCGGCCGTGCCAGACCTCCTCTTCGACGGCGATCAGGTGGCGGACGACTTCGGTCGGGGTCCACTCGCCGGAGGGGACCGGCTTGCCGGCGGCAGCTCGGGTGGCGACGGCCAGTCGCTGCGGCAGGTCTGCCAGCCGATGGCGAAGGTCGGCGCGCGTCTCGTCGTCGCTCACGCGCCGCCGAGGTGGCGGAGAGCGACCGCCGCATAGAGCGCGATCCCGATCGGCATCGCCTCCTCGTCGAAGACAACCAGGTTCGAATGGTTCTGCGGCACTTTCTCCGGGTCGAGTTCCTTCGGCACCGCGCCGAGAAACGCCATCGCTCCGGGGAGTTTCTGGAGGACGTATGAGAAGTCCTCGGCGCCCATGATCGGCGCCTTGAGCGGCTCGACTTCGTCGCTGCCAACAAGATCGCGGGCGACGTCGAGGACGAACGCGGCGAAGGCGTCGTCGTTGGCGGTGACCGGGTAGCCGGCCTCGATGTCGAGATTGCCGGTCGCTCCGTACGCGCTGCAGATGCCCTCGACGAGGGCGGCAATTCGTGCCTTCACGGCGGCACGGGTGTCTTCAGACACGGTGCGGATCGTCCCGAGGAGCTCGGCGGTCTCGGGAATTATGTTGTTCGTCGTGCCGGCGGTCACCTTCGCGATCGTGATCACCGCCGGGTCGAACGGGTCGACGCCGCGAGTAACCGCGACCTGGAGGGCGAGGATGATCTCCGCGGCGACCGTGATCGGGTCGACGGCGAGGTGCGGCGCGGAGGCGTGGCCGCCCTTGCCCTCAACGGTGATCCGGAGCACGTCCGACGACGCCATTTGGGCGCCGGCCCGAAGGCGGATAGCCCCTGTCGCGTACCGCGAGCCGATGTGGATCGCGAACGCGGCGTCGACCGGTCCGTGGGCGGCGCTTGTCGGGACCGTGAGGAGTCCCTCGTCGAGCATGTCCTTCGCGCCACCGTAGCCCTCCTCGCCGGGCTGGAACATGAGGAGCACCCGACCAGGCAGCTCGGCCCGCCTCTCCAAGAGTAGCCGGGCCGCACCCAGGAGCATCGCCACGTGCGCGTCGTGGCCGCAGGCGTGCATCGCCCCTTGGGTTTCAGAGGCGAACTCGAGCCCGGTGTCCTCGGTCAGCGGCAGGGCATCCATGTCGGCGCGGAGGAGGATCGTCGGGCCGGGCTTGGCGCCGTCGATCAGCGCCGTCACGGAGCTGAGCCCACGGCCGGGGACCGGCTTCAGACCAAGTCGCCCGAGCTCCTCGACGATGACCGCCTGGGTGACGGGCAGATTCGTCCCGATCTCCGGGTGACGATGGATCCGGCGACGGATCTGGACGACGTCAGGCAGGAGCGCGCGAGCGTCCGCGAGAAGGGTGGCGTGATCGAGCGCAAGATCGGTCGTCATCAGGACGCGAGTATGAACGGTCCGGACGGTAACTCGTCGGTTGGGCCATTCACGACTCGCGTCGGACGTCTCTGCGCTGACTGATCGGTGAGGGCTGCGTCGCTCTAGAAGAGCTGGCAGCTGATCCGTAGCCTGAACATCCCCGCGCCCATTGCGGCGAACGCAGACGTGAGGCGAACGCCGTCCACCCTGCCGCTGAACGATGCGCCTCGGAATCGCCCTTGGCTGGAGTCCGCCAGGATGCACGTCCCGTCATCGAGCCGGAACTTGCTCCTGTCTCGGCCGATCGGCCCCTCGCCCGTGAACTTGCCTTGAACGACGATGCTCCCGCCGACGTCTTCGGTACAAGAGTCAACGTCGCAGTGGACCTCGACGAGCTCGATCTCGGTTGCCGCCAGCGTGATGGACCGCAGGTTCTTGATCGAGATCGTCCCCGAATCGAACGCGCAACCGACGACGCCCGAGAGATCGATCGGCTCGCCGGTTTCCGTGTCGAACGTTCCTACGAGCTGGCTGTAGCAGGCGCGCTCCGAGTGCACCGTCGAGGTGCCGCGCTCCTTCGACCTGCCCTCGAAGACATCGATCGCCGTCCCACCGCAGGTCGTGGTGCCGTCGCCGTTGTCCGTACATGTCCCGTCGGCCTCGGCGTACGCGCTGGTACCCGCTTCCCGGAACACGACCTGCCAAGGCGCGGCCGACACGGGACCTGTCATGACGATGAGCGCGACGAGCGCGGCAACAATCGGCCCAAGCCGACGACGTGAAACCATTTTGAACCCCTCCCAAACGGCGCGACCCCTGGTGATCCCCCGGCACCGAGCGACGCCGCCCGTGGTCGCATTGTGAGGTTCAGCGGATGGCTGGAACGGCCAGTACGAAAATCCTGGTGCGTGGTGGCCCCAGAGTTATGCGTGACGCCCGCGCCCCGGGGCGCCGCCACGATGGGGCGATACCGCCGCGGTTCGGATGCGTGCGCCGCCTGGCCTGCACCTCTGCTCGCAGCAGTTCGTAGCGGTCGCGAATCGCGTTCAGCGATTCGCCGCGGCTGTCGACGACGTTCACGGCTCGTCAGTCTCGGCGTGACGCGGAGGGTGGCACACGAGGAAGCCTGCCCGTGAGATGTGTTCGTACGACCATTGGAGTGTTAAACCCTGTTAGCGTTTGCCGCGGCCTGCTTGGTGATGCCGAGCTCTGCTGGCAGCCTTGGCGATGGGGATCAAGTGGAGTGGTGGCGGCCAGGTCAGCGGAGCCGTTGGCCGGGGGAAGCGGTCGCCTAGAGCACCACCTCGTCGCCCGCCACGTCGGAAACGATCCGACGGAGGGCCTCGATGAGCTTGCGGCTCGAGGGCGAGGCCTCGATCTGTCCCTCCCACAACGACTCGTCGACGAGCGTGCGTCCTCCGTCCAGCACCTCGAACCGGTAGCGGGCCTCATCCGGGATGCCGGGACGATCGCGCCCCTCCTTTTCGATGGCAAGCGGTACCGATCGAAGGATGTCCTTCGCCTCCTCGACCGATATTTGCCCCGCGGTTGAGCTCTCCTTGTCCGCCTGCTGGCTCGCAACCACGACGGCGCCGGTGTCATCGAGCTCCAGCCGGGTGCGGCCAAGGTCGAAGTCCACGTTCCCGACGGTCACGATGAGGCGCTGGCCGGTCGGCTTGTCGGAGGCCGGGTCCACGGTCGAGCCAGGTGCGCGATCCACGTTCGCGTTCATCAACTCGTCCTCCCTACGCAACCACGAATCCGCAGCAGTTCCGGTTGGACAACCAGGCCGCGAATGATTGGTAGTGCCGGTTCATGGTGTCGCCCGAGTTCGTCCGCATGATGCTGTTGTCGGTTGCGACAACCCGATTGGGACAGTTGGCATCGGCGTACTCGTCGGACAGGCCGAGCATGTGCCCGAACTCGTGCGATGCCGCACCGGCGTCATCGGCGGTGTCCCACGTCGTCATGTTCGAGCGAGCGGGCCCACGCCGGACGCGGACCGTGTGGTGCTGGCCGGAAGTCACAAACTGGACATCGAATCTGACCGGATATGACGGGCACCCGCAGTCGCCCGAGCTGCGGTTGATATTGAACCTGTTCGACCAGCGGGCCTCGATGCCGGGTTCCCAGACCGCTTGCAGCGCTGCGATTTCCGCGGCCGTGACATCCGCGTCTGGGTTGAGGCGGATTCGGACGGTGATCTGCAAGACGCAATCGCCGTCGACGATCCGGTAAGCCGCAGTCCAGCCGTAGATGCACTCGGATACGGAGAAACTGCGCTCGTTCTGCGCGAACAACAGGCGGCGGATCAGGCAGATCAGCCGCTGCCAAAAGCTTCTGAAGCCAGTCCAGGAAGTTTTGCAGCCACCCCATATGTCTGCGGCCTCCCAAGGGATCCTTCTGAGGGTGTGGTCCAGTATGAACCCGGTGCCACGGACCGTCGGCACCGCCCCAGCTGCGGTGCACCGACCTAAGCGGACTCGAAGGCGTTGGCGAAGTCCTCGGAGGGGCCGGAGTGGCCCGCGGATTCCTCCGGGGTGTGCGTCCGCGCGAAGGCAAGATGTGCTGCCTCGTGTCGAACGATCCCGCGTAGTTCGTCGATCCCGGTCCAGTTGGCGAAGATCCAGATCACGTTTGGGATGTCGGTCGTGTAGGCGCCCTTGAAGCCGTATCGAAGTCCGATCGCCGGCGGCGGCACGACCGAGTCGACAAACGCGATGTATGCCTCCGGAACCTCGAGCTGCACGCATGCCTCGCGGAGGGCGGCCAGGGCCGTCTCGACGTAGGCAGGCTCCGGGTAGGCGATGCGGACCTGGTCGGATTGGACGTGGATGCCAAGGGCGTGCATATGGGCGAACTGCGGGAACGAGTCGCGGCCGATCGAAAAGGTCCCATCCGGTGCAGCGTCAATGGCCAGGCTCGCTACGGCGACGAACGGTTCCACCTGATCAGGCAGCGGCTACTGCCGCCCCAAGCTTCGCCAGGTAGGCTCGCCGCCAGGCCTCGAACGTGTCGACCGCGTTGAACGTGTACAGGTGGAGGTCGACGATGCCGGCCGCGGGATCGGCCAGGTGCGGGGCGAGGCCCTCCAGGAGCGCATCGGGGCGGTAGAAGCCGCCGGACCGTACGAGCTTGGCCACGAACCGGAGGTTCTTCGTCAGGAACCTATGCGTATCGGCCACGCCGATACGGGCGCTGATCGCGAGCAGCTTGTGCGGCTCGGCGACGCCTGGCACCCCGACGTGGATCGGCAGACCGAGGCCCTCCGCTCGCCGGACGGCGATCCACGTCGCGATCGCCCCCGGGTCGAAGCAGAGCTGGGTCGTCATGTAGCTGGCGAACGTGGCCTTGCCCCGGAGCGCCTCGAGGAGCGGCCCGTCGGCGATGAACGGGTGGCCCTGCGGGTAGCAGGGGATCCCGATCTCGGCGAGAGGATGGCCGATCTCCGCCATTTCCCGCAGGAGCGCGAGACCGTCAGGGTAGGCGCCGGGCTCCTTCGTATCGCCGCCGACGACGAACGCCCGATCGACGCCGGCGCCCTCGAGCCAGGCGATGAGGTCGCTGAGATGGCTCCGGTCCCGGACCATCCTGGCCGACAGGTGCGGCACCGCCCGAAACCCTCGGGCCTGGAGCTGTTCGCAGAGAGCGACGGTAGCCTCGACACCCTTCGCCGGCGAGGCAGTCACCGAGACCGTGGAGCCAGCCGGCAGGAATGCCGCCTGGTCCAGCGCGTTCTTCAGCGGGACGAGTTCGAATGTCGGCGCGCGGAGGAGGTGGGCGAGGGCCTCCCGAGCGGGCGGGGCGAGGGACGATCGCCGCCGGAAGAGCACCTAGCGCCGCCAGCCGGCCAATGCCAGCGTTGTCGCCTCCGCGCCCTCGCTCACGCACGTAGGAGTGGCCAGGGACCGGCTTGCGGCACTGGGCATTCGGTAACTCTCAGACCTCCGAGTCCGGCTGCGAAGCCTTGCGGCGGGCGATGAATTCCTGCAGCGCCTCGTCGATACCCTCGTCCAGTGGCGGCGCCTCGTATTCGCGGAGCATCCGCTTCCAGATGCTGTTGGCCCGCTGGGCGGCGTCGAGCCCGCCATCCTCTTGCCATTGTTCGAAGCTGTTGTTGTCCGCCGTCTCCGCGCGATAGAACGCCGTCTCGAAGTTCGCGAGGGTATGAGCCGTGCCGAGGAAGTGCTGGCCGGGTCCGTTGTCGAGGATCGCCTCGACCGCCTGGCCGTTCTCCGACATGTCGATGCCCTTGACGAAGACCGCGGCCATCCCGCACTGGTCGGCGTCGAGGATGAACTTCTCGTAGCCGACCGCGAGGCCCCCTTCGAGCCAGCCCGCCGCATGGAGGACGAAGTTGACCCCGGCGAGGATCGTCGGGATGAACGTCGCCGACGACTCGTAGGCCGCCTGGGCATCGGCGACCTTCGACGCGCAGAGGTTGCCGCCGGAGCGGAACGGAACGCCGAGCCGGCGCGAGAGAGCCGCCATCGCGTAGAGCACGAGCGCGGGCTCCGGCGTACCGAACGTGGGCGCCCCGGACTGCATCGACATCGAGCTCGCGAAGCTGCCCAGAACGACCGGCGCGCCGGGTCGGACGAGCTGTACGAACGTCATCCCGCCGAGCGCCTCGGCGAGTGTCTGGGCACAGACCGCCGCGGCCGTCACCGGCGCCATCGCGCCGGCGAGGATGAACGGCGTCAGAAGCGTCGCCTGGTTCGCCTCCGCGTAGGCCCGCGCGGCGCCAAGCATCGTCGCGTCCCAGACGAGCGGCGAGTTGGCGTTGATGAGCGACAGGATGACCGCGTGATCCTCGAGATAGTCGGCCCCGAACGTGAGCCTCGCCATCTCGACGGTGTCGCGGGCCCGCTCCGGCGCGGTCACCGAGCCCATGAACGGCTTGTCGCTGTAGCGGATGTGCGAATAGACCATGTCGAGGTGACGCTTGTTGACTGGCACATCGACCGGCTCGCAGACGGTCCCGCCGCTGTGGTGGAGGTGCGGGCTCATGTAGGCGAGCTTCACGAAGTTGCGGAAGTCCTCGATCGTGCCGTAGCGACGGCCGTTGTCGAGGTCGCGGACGAACGGCGAGCCATAATTCGGGGCGAGGACGGTCGCGGTCCCTCCGATCTGGACGTTGTTGGCTGGGTTCCGCGCGAACTGCGTGAACTCGCGGGGGGCAGACGCCTGGACGATCTGGCGGCACATGCCGCGTGGGAATCGGACCCGTTCGCCCTGGACGTCGGCGCCGGCGTCGCGGAACAGGCGAAGGGCGTCGGGGTCGCCGCGGAATTCGAGCCCCACCTTCTCGAGGATCGTGTCGGCGTTCTCCTCGATCGTCGCGAGGCCTTCCTCGTCGAGGACCTCGAACGGCTTGAGGGTGCGGGTCAGGAACGGGACACGCTCCACGTGGGTCCGGAGGCGCGCGGCCGTCCGGCCGGCCCGTCCGCCGGTCCGCTGGCGGGGGCTTTCGTCGGTGGTCATCGTTCCTCCTCCCTCGTCGCGGCGACCGGTGAGCGTCGCCTGCGCCGGGGTTCCGTTGCTCCGTCACTCCCACGCGCGCCATCCCCTGGTCGCTTCGGCAGCTCGGTGACCTTCTCGAGGTGCGGATAGGCGGCCGTCCGGTGGGGAAACGCCATCGCGTCGACGAAGTGCTGCTGGAAGCGCGGCTCGACGGCCGTCTCGATCTTCTCGACAGTCCGCACGACGCGCTCGATCTCCTCGCGGGCGGCGCCGCTGAGCAGCGCGATGAGCGCTCCGGTGCCCGCCGCGTTTCCGGCCGATTTGACGTGGGCCAGATCGGCATCCGGGACCAGCCCCAGGACCATCGCGTGAAACGTGTCGATCTGACTGCCGAACGCCCCGGCCAGCCGGATCTCGTCGAGCGTCTCGATCTCGGCATGGTCCATGAGCAGCCGAACCCCGGCGTAGAGCGCGGCCTTCGCGAGCTGGATCGCGCGGACATCGTTCTGGGTGATCGCGATCCGCGGCCGGCCCGCGCCGGAGCCGTCGTAGAGGACGTACGAGAACGTGCGACCGTCCGGTTCGACCCGCTGGGTTCGGCCGGTCATCGAGCCGTCGACAATCCCGTCCGGGGTGATGACGCCTGCGAGATAGAGCTCGGCGATGACCTCGACGATGCCCGAGCCGCAGATCCCCGTGACGCCGGTCTCTGACGTCGCCTCCTCGAAGCCCGGCTCGTCCGACCAGGTCTCGGAGCCGATGACCCTGAAGCGCGGCTCGAGGGTCTGGCGGTCGATCCGCACGCGCTCGATCGCGCCGGGCGCCGCCCGCTGGCCACCGCTGATCTGGGCACCCTCGAAGGCCGGCCCGGTCGGGCTCGAGGCGGCGAGCAGGAAGTCGCGGTTACCCAGGACGATCTCGGCGTTGGTCCCGACGTCCACGACCAGCTCGACGACCTCGCTCTGGTGCGGTGCCTCGGCGAGGATCACCCCGGCGGTATCGGCCCCGACGTGGCCGGCGATGCACGGCAGCACGTAGACGCGGGCACCGGTGTGCGTCCGGAGCTCCAGTTCCGCCGCCTTGATGCGCACGGCCCGGTCCGTGGCCAGCGCGAACGGCGCGGAGCCCAGCGGGATCGGGTCGATCCCGAGCAGGAGGTGGTGCATGATCGGATTGCCGACGATAGCCAGCTCGAGGATCTCGTCGCGCTTGATGCCCGCGCTCATCGCCAGCTGGGCAAGGAGCGCGTTCAGGGCCTTGCGGACGGCGGCCGTCATCTCGCCGGCGCCCTCCGGATGCATCATCGCGTACGAAACGCGGCTCATCAGGTCCTCGCCGAAGCGGATCTGCGGGTTCATCACCCCGTGACTCGCGAGGACCGACCCGTCCGAGAGGTCGGCGACGTGGCCGGCGATCGTCGTCGAGCCCACGTCGATCGCCACGCCGTACGCCTTGTCATGGAGGCCCGGCCAGATCCCGGTCACCGTCCTGCCGTCGTGGACCGCGACCGTCACCGCGAACGAGCCCTTCTCGAGCGCCGGCTGGAGATCGCGGATGACCGTGAGATCGGCCTCCAGCTCGGTCAACCCCCACTCGCGCTCGAGCGCCTCGAAGAGCCGCACGAGGTCGCCCGACGGCGAGGCGAGCTCCGGCGGGACGACCTCGACGTAATGAAGGCGGACCACCGGATCGATGTGGAAGTCGCGGACATCGAGCGCCTTGCGGACGACCTGGCGGTAGACCTGGCTCTCGGGCGGGACGTCGATGACGGCGTCGCCCAGGACGCGGACCGTGCACGAGAGGCGACGAGTCGCCGCGAGGCCGCGCTCCTGCCGATACTGCGTCTCGACGGCGTCGAACGGCGAGAGGTGCTCGGGCCGGGACTCGATACCGTGCTTGGCGAAGCTCCCCACGCTCTGCTCGACCTGGCAGCGACCGCAGATCCCGCGTCCGCCGCAGACCGAGTCGATGTCGACCCCGAGCGAGCGGGCCGCGTCCAGGACCGTCGTCCCTTCGGCGAACCGGCCGCGGCGACCAGAGGGGGTGAAGATGACGAGCGGCTCGGCCGGCGAGGTCACCGTGCTGGCTTCGGGCTCATCGCGCTCAGCCCGCGACGGGCGATCCGGCGCGACGGCGGTTGACCCGGACGCCGCGCTCGCCTTCGGCCGGGGCGACGCGAAATGCCCGGATCCAGCGGCTCGCATCGACGTCATTGCCGAGCAGGACGTCGCCTGCCATGACGGCATGCCGGACGCCGTCGGCGATCGGGTTCGTGATCGCGGACGTCAGGCCGCTCGCCATCGCCATCGCCAGATAGGCGCCGTTGATCCCCTCGCGATTCGGCAGGCCGAAGCTGACGTTGCTCGCGCCGCAGGTCGAGTTGACGTGGAGCTCGTCTCGCAGCCGACCGAGGATTTTGAAGACCTGCCGGCCCGCCGTCTGCATCGCCCCGATGGGCATGAGTAGCGGGTCGACGAGGATGTCCTCGTACGGGATGCCGAAGTCGCGAGCCCGCTCGACGATCCGCTTCGCGACTGCGAACCGGACGTCCGGGTCCTCGCTGATACCGGTCTCGTCGTTGCTGATCGCGACGACCGCCGCGCCGTACTTCTTCACTAGCGGCAGGACGCGCTCGAGCTGCGCCTCCTCGCCGGTTACCGAGTTGACGAGCGGCTTGCCCTTGTACACCGCCAGCCCGGCCTCGAGCGCCTCGACGATCGACGAATCGATCGACAGGGGGAGGTCGGTCAACGACTGGACGAGCCTGATGGTCTTGGCGAGGATCGCCGGCTCATCGGCCAGCGGGATGCCGGCGTTGACGTCGAGCATGTGGGCGCCGGCCTCGACCTGGGCGATGGTGTCGCGCTCGACACGGCTGAAGTCGCCGGCTTTCATCTCCTCGGCGAGAGCCTTCCGGCCGGTCGGGTTGATGCGCTCGCCGATGATGACAAACGGCCGATCGTCGCCAATGACGACTTCTCTGGTGGCCGACGAGACGACGGTGTGGGTCATCCCTGGGCCTGCTTTCCGGGCGTCTCGTCCTGCGCCGGTGGAAACGCCGGGCCGCCCTCGACGCCGCCGGACTGGATCAGCTCGGCGAGGTGGTGCTTGTCGTAGGTCGTCTCGAGCCGTTCGACCTCGGCGTTGACCTCCGCCTCGAGGTCGTCACCGCAGCCACGGGCAGCCTTTCGCCACTCCTCGATGTAGTCGCCGTAGGCGCGTTTGCCGGCACGACTGGCGGCCTTGTCGATCGCAACCTGGAAGCGCGGGTGGAGCACTTCCTTGCTGGAACGTCGGCCATCGCGGGCAACGACCTGGGCCGGGATGTCGCGCCACCAGATGACGGTCAGAGTCGCCATCGTCAGGCCGCTCCGTCGGCGACGACCCGCAAAGCGGCGATCGACGTCGCCAACTCGCCGTAGCCGGTGTGGCGGTGCTCGAACTGCAGTCCCAGGCGCTCGGCCGCGCGGCGGGCCATGGCGAGCAGGTCCGGATCGTCGGTCTGAGAGAGGTAGACGAGCCGCTTGTAGTTCCCGAAGTACATCGTCTCGAGCTCCGGGTGCCGGTCGATCCCAAGTCCGCGGATCACGAGTCGCTCGAAGTTGCGGGCGAGGAAGTCCGTGAGCCAGAACGTGGCCGGCTCCTCGTCCGCCAGGCGGGCGAAGTCCGTTCGGCCGGCGAAGAACTCGTAGCAATGGGCGCCGGGCAGGCGCTCGACACCTTCCTCGGCGAGGACCGGGTCGAGCAGTCCGCCCGTGCCGCAGTCGGCATACGCGACGAAGATTCGCGCGTAGCCGTCGCGCCGACCCTGGCGGATCCGCGCCCGGACGCGCGCCGGAATGCCTCCGGGCCGGTTGTGGAGCTCGGGCGGCAGGCAGGCGACATCGACATTCGGCAGCGGCCGGGTCAGCTCGACCAGCTCGCGGGCGAGCGCCCCGCAGCCTACGACCAGGACGCGCGGCGCATCGGATCCGTTGTTTGGCGCTCCCTGGTCCTCCTGCCGGACCAACGGGCGAGCGGGGACCGCGCCCGACCCGATCCTGGCCCGGTCCTCCGTCGCTTGGTCCGCCCGCGGGACCGTTTGGCGGCGGACGCCGTTGCTGGAGCGTACCGAGGACCTCTGCTTCGTTCCTTGGTCCGCCTGCCGGACCACGGCGCGAGTGTCGGCGCGGGGCGACTCGCTACGCCGCGGCACGACGCTCGTCGATCAGGCGGCGGGCGGTCTCGGCGGCGACGCCGGCGTCCCGGCAGTACGCGTCTGCGCCGACGGCCATCCCGAACTCCTCGTTGAGCGGCGCGCCACCAACCAGGACGATGTAGTCGTCGCGCATGCCGCGGTCCTTGAGGGTCTGGATGACGACCTTCATGTACGGCATCGTCGTCGTGAGCAGCGCCGACATCCCGAGGATGTCCGGCTTGTGCAGCTCGAGGGCGGCGATGAACTTCTCGGCGTCGGTGTTGATGCCCAGGTCCACGACCTCGAAACCGGCCCCCTCGAGCATCATCCCGACGAGGTTCTTGCCGATGTCGTGGATGTCGCCCTTCACGGTCCCGATCACGACCTTGCCGACGGGCTCGGCGCCGGTCTCCGCGAGCAACGGGCGGAGGATCTCCATCCCGGCCTTCATCGCGTTCGCCGCGAGGAGGACTTCGGGCACGAACAGAATCCCGTCGCGGAAGTCGATCCCGACGATTTTCATCCCGGCGACGAGCGCATCGTCGAGGACCTTTGTCGCGCTGAAGCCGCGCTCGAGCAGGATGTTCGTCCCTTCGACGATCTCATCCTTCATGCCGTCGTACAGGTCGTTATGCATCTGCTCGACGAGCTCGTCGTCCGAGAGCGACTTGAGGTCGATCTCCTCGTAGTCGTCCGCCACGAAGTGTGCTCCTGACAGGCGCATGCGCGTTGTTGGGGGGTTCCACGATGCGGAACGGTGCCGTATGATGGAACGCAGTGCGAATTTAGCCGAACGGGGGCCTCGTGTCCAGAGTCCAGTCCATCGAGCGAGCCTTTGCCGTGCTGTCGGTCCTTGCCGATGGTCCGATCGGCGTGACCGAGGTCGCGGAACGCGTCGATCTCCCCAAGTCGACGGCCGCCAGGATGCTCGCTTCGCTCACCCGTGAGGGAGCGGTCGAGCAGGTGCCGGGCGACACTCGATACCGGCTCGGAGGCCGGATCGTGTCGCTGGCGGCCGGCGTCGCCCCGACCCGAAACCTGGTGAGCCTGGCACGCCCCTCCCTCATCGAATTGGCAACAGCCGTCGGCGAGGCAGCGGGGCTATCGGTCGTTGACGGATTCGCTGTCCATTACGTCGATCAGGTCAATACCTCACACCAGGTCCAGATCCGCGACTGGACGGGAACGCGCGTGCCGATGCACGCCGTGTCGTCGGGCCAGGTCTTCCTGGCCCATCTGGCCGAACCCGCAGTCGAGCGCTATCTGGCGCAGCCACGCGTCGCGTTCACGGACCGGACGTTGACCGACTCGGCCGCGCTGCGGGACCGGCTGCGCCAGGTGCAACTCGATGGCTACGCATGGGTCCGCGAGGAATTCGCCGAAGGGCTCAGCTCAGTCGCTGCCCCGATCGTCGATGCGCTGGGCAACGTGGTCGCCGCGGTCCATGTCCACGGCCCGTCGTACCGATTTCCCAGGCCCGAGACCGAGGAGCGCGTCACCGAGTCGGTCCTCGTCGCCGCCACACGGATCTCGGCGCGCGTCCGCGGGTAACCGTGACTGCGTTCGTCGCGACCGCTGCGACTGCGTTCGTCGCGGCTGGGCGATCAGGCGAAGGCGACGGCGAGCACCGGAGCGAGCGCACCTGAAGGTGCGTGAGCGAGGAGCGCAGCCGTCAACGCACGCCTGGTCGTCCAAACGCGACAGCCGAGATTCCAGCCACGGAACCTAACGGCAGTGCCATCCTCCGTCGACGATGAGGTCGACGCCGTTCACGGCGGTGTTCTCGAGCAGGAATACGACCGCATCGACGATCTCGTCCATTCGGGCCAGCCGCCCTATCGGCGTCTCCGACGTGTACTTCTCGATCGCCGCCTGCTTCTCCGCCCAGTACGGACTGTCCCCGACAACGCCGGGGTGGATCGAGTTGACCCGGATCGGGCGGAGCTCCTCCACGAGCGTCCGGGTCAGGCCCGACGACGCCGCCATTGACCGTCGTGACTGTCGTCGAGCCCGGGTACGGCCGCTCCTTCGCCATGCCGCCGAATAGCACGACCGACGCCGCGTCCGTGAGCCGCGGTCGGAGGGCGCTCACGACAGCCGTGTATCCGACAAGCTTCAGCGTGACGAGCCGGATCGCCCGCTCGATGTTGTAGTCGGCGATGCTGTTCTGGTCGCGGTCGATCGCAACCAGCGCGAGGCGGTCGACAGGGCCCACGTCCGCCAGTGCGGCTGCGATCGTGTGGGGCGCCGCCAGGTCGAAGGTGATCCCGCGGACATTGCCGCCGACCTCGGCCACGGCGCCGGCGACGTTCTCGGGGGTCTGGCCCGTCAGCACGACCTGGCGATCCTGGTTTATGTAATGGCGGACAAGCTCCAGCCCGATCGCCCGCGTGCCACCGACCACGACGACCGAACCGTCAGCCGACATCATTGTCCTCCTCGAACTTGGTCCAGGTCGGCAACCAGCGATAGGCATGGCGGGCCGGCGGCTGGGGTGCCTGCGTCTCGATCCAGCGGACCCGCTCGGAGCCCGTGTTATAGAAGCCGTGAACGCTGCCGACGCCGGCGAAGACGACGTCGCCCGGCCGGATCGTGTGCGGCTCGCCGTCGAGCTCAAGCTCGACCTCGCCGCCGAGGAAGAAGTACGTCTCCTCGAACGGATGGTCGTGGGCTTGTGCGGCGCCACCGATCTCGTAGTCGACGGTGAACATCGTCAGCAGGTCGGCCCCGGAGGCCCGGTCGATCATCATCTTCACCGAGATCCCGCTATAGGCGAGGAGCGCTGTGTCCATGCCGGCCGGCTTCCGGCCACGGGCGGGATCGCTCACGCGCAGTGCCTCGGCCTGCGGCGGCGTCCCGTCGTAGTGCCCGACATACCGGACCGCCGGGTCGCCGAACCGCGGTCGCATCGCCCGGCCAACAAGCTCCGATTGCGTCGAACGGATCCTTCGTGAAGAACGTGTCGCGCCTGCCCGCGTCGGCGGCGAGGCGTTGCGGCGTATTGACCGACAGCCACCGGACCTCGCTGTCGCTACCGTTCGCGAGAGCGTGCCACGTCCCGATCGGGATCAGCCCGTAGTCGCCGCCAACCAGACGATGGACGTCGCCACCGATGTCGAGCACGAGCTCGCCCGACAGGACATAGAGGCCTTCCTCGAACGAATGGATGTGGCGGCGCAGCCAGCCGCCCTTGGCGAACGCGCCGGCCGCGAGCTCCGTGTGGACGGCGCCCTGTGCCGGGCCAACGAGCACCTGCCGGGCCAACCCCGCGGACCGCTCCGAGGCCGGCATCGGTGCGGCGGTGAACGACCAATCGACTCGACCGACGTGGTTGGCCAATCTGGCCTCCTCGCTCCGCCTCCGTTCAGTTGGGTCGACCGGGATCGCCTCAGCTCCAACAGCCGTGACCAGGCATCCGTTTGTCAAATGGCACTGTAACCCTGTTGCACGCCGTTTCCGTGTGTAGCATTACTGAACGGTGCGCCCGGCCTCTGTCCGCCGGTCGGTGCCGAGGAGGAGGACTCCGTGAGCGCCGTTGAAGCCACGACGCCTCCGTTGATCGCCACCCGGCCGTTCGCCTCACCGGGTGGACAGACCGTCGACTGGGAGGAGCGCGTCAACCCGGATCGCCTTCGGGCCTATCGGCTCGAGCGGTCGACGGCCGCCCTCGCTGCGTCGGAACTCGGTGCGCTGCTGCTGTTCGATTTCAACAACATCCGGTACGTCACCAGCACCCACATCGGGGAGTGGGCGCGCGACAAGATGACCCGCTATGCCCTCCTGTCACGCGGCGGCACGCCGCACATCTGGGACTTCGGGTCGGCGGCGAAGCACCATCGGTTGAACTGCCCGTGGCTGCGCCAGGAGAACATCCACGCCGGGATGGTGGGGCTGCGCGGAGCCGTCGCCGCGGATGCCGGGCCTCTTTCGTGCGGCCGCCCGAGAGATCCGCGACATCCTCCGGGCGGAGGGCGCCGCCGACATGCCGATCGGCGTGGACATCGTCGAGCCGCCGATGCTCGCGGCGCTCGAGGCGGAGGGGATGCGCGTCCTCGACGGCCAGCAGGTCATGCTGAATGCGCGCGAGGTCAAGTCGATCGACGAGATCACGCTGCTCAACACGGCATGCGCGATGGTCGACGGCGCGTATCAGCTGATCTCGGAGCAGCTGAAGCCCGGTATCCGCGAGAACCAGCTGGTCGCGAACGTCACGCAATACCTGTTCGAGCAGGGCTCTGAGCACGTCGACAACATCAACGCGGTGTCGGGTGAGCGCTGCAGCCCGCATCCGCACGTGTTCAGCGACCGCCTGATCCGGCCAGGCGATCAGGCGTTCTTCGACATCATCCATACGTACGTCGGCTACAAGACCTGCTACTACCGGACGTTCGTCGTTGGCAAGGCAACTGACGCCCAGCGCGACGCCTACCGGCGGGCTCGCGAATGGATCGACGCATCGATCGAATTGATGAAGCCCGGCACCACGACGGACCAGGTGGCGAAGGTCTGGCCGAAGGCCGAGGAGTTCGGCTTCTCGAACGAGATGGAGTGCTTCGGGCTGCAGTTCGGCCACAGCGTCGGGCTCTTCCTCCACGAGCGCCCGATCATCAGCCGCCTCAACTCGCTCGAGCATCCGGTCGAGTTGAAGGAAGGGATGGTCATCGCCCTCGAGACCTACTGCCCCGCCAGCGATGGCTTTTCTGCCGCGCGCATCGAGGAGGAGGTCGTCATCACGGCTGACGGACCGCAGATCATCACCCGCTTCCCGTCGCAGGACCTCTTCGTCGCGAACGAGTACTGATGGCGGCGACGGTCGTTCCGGACCTCGAGCGACGCCTCGGCCTCTACCGGGTCATGGTCGAGTGCCGGCGCTTCGAAACGCGCGCGCAGGAGCTCTTCTTCGAGGGGCTCGTCCGCGGGACGACGCATCTCGGCGTCGGGCAGGAGGCCGTGGCTGCCGGCTTCGCAGGGGCGATGCGCGATGACGACTACACGTTCGCGACATACCGCGGCCACAACCACGCCCTCGCCCGCGGCACGCCGATGGGCCCGCTCTACGCGGAGCTGTTCGGGCGGGCGACGGGGCTGATGGGCGGCAAGGGCGGCTCGATGCATATCACGAGCGTCGAGCACCACATGATGGGTTCATACGCCATCGTCGGGGCGCACCTGCCGATCGCGCTCGGGGCGGCTTGGTCCGCCCAGTACCGCAAGTCCGGCCAGGTCGCCGTGTGCTTCTTCGGCGACGGGGCGACGAACATCGGGGCGTTCCACGAGGCGCTGAACATGGCGGCGGTCTGGAGGGCCCCGGTCGTGTTCGTCTGCGAGAACAACCAGTACATGGAGTACACGCCGATCGCGGCCGTCACGGCAGTCGCGCGGCCGGCGGCCGACCGGGCATCGGCTTACGGGCTCGAGCCCATCGTTGTCGACGGCAACGATGCCGACGCCGTGTTCGCCGTTGCGACCGACACGATCGCCCGTGCCCGGGCCGGCGACGGGCCATCGCTCGTCGAGGCCCTGACCTACCGCCACGGCGGCCATTCGCGTGCCGATCCAGGCAAGTACCGGCCCGACGACGAGGTCAAGTCGTGGCTGGCCCGCGACCCGGTCCCGACGTATCGAGCGCGCCTCCAGGCCGAGGGAGTCGACGCCGCACAGCTCGACGCGATCGAGGCCGACGTTGCCGGGAAGGTCGCGGCCGCCGAGCAGGAGGCTCGGGAAGCCCCGGAGCCGACTCCCGACGTCATCGAAACGCAGGTTTGGGCCGACGGGGGCGCTACTTGGCGCAGTCCTCGTGCCTGAGCTCACGTATCGGCAGGCCGTTGCCGCGGGGATCACCCAGGAAATGGAGCGCGATCCGAGTGTCGTTCTCATCGGCGAGGACGTCGGAGCGGCGGGTGGGGTCTTCAAGCTGACGGAGGGCCTGTTCGACCGGTTCGGCCCGGAGCGCGTCCGCGACACGCCAATCAGCGAGCAGGCGATCGTCGGCGCGGCGATGGGTGCGGCGATGACCGGACTGCGACCGGTCGCGGAGCTGATGTTCTCGGACTTCTTCGCCGTCGCGTGGGACATGGTCGCGAACCAGATCGCGAAATCTCGGTACATGACCGACGGGCAGGTCTCGATCCCGCTCGTCCTGCGGACGGCAAATGGGGCCGGGCTGCGGTTCGGGGCCCAGCACAGCCAGAGCATCGAGAACTGGGCGATGGCGATTCCGGGGCTGAAGGTCGTCGCGCCCTCGACGCCGGCCGACGTTGTCGGACTGATGGCGGCGGCCATTCGCGATCCCGACCCGGTGATCTTCTGCGAGCACAAGGCCCTCTTTGCGATCAAGGGCGACGTCCCGGACCGCGAGCACGTCCTGCCGCTCGGGCAGGCGGCTGTCGCTCCGCGAAGGCACGGACTGCACGATCGTCGCGATCGCCGCGATGGTTCCCCGGGCCGTCGAGGCCGCGGGCCGGCTGGCGACCGAGCACGGGATCAGTGCCGATGTGATTGACCTCCGGACCCTCGTCCCGCTCGATACGGTGACGATCCTGGCATCCGTCGAGAAGACGAGCCGACTGTTCACCGTCGAGGAGAACCCGCGGCTCTGCGGCTGGGGTGCCGAGATCGTCTCGATCGTGGCGGAGGAAGGCTTTTACAGTCTCGACGCGCCGATCGTCCGGATCACGACCCCCCACATCCCGTTGCCGTCCGCCTCGGCACTCGAGGACATCGCGATCCCGACCGTCGATCGGATTGTCGACACCGTCCGGCGGACGCTCGAGGCGGCAAGGTGAGCGCGACCGCGCCGGTCGTCGCGGTCATCGGGACAGGGCGGATGGGGTCGGCGATGGCCCGCGCGCTCGCCCGCGCGGGAATCACGCTCGTTCTCCACAACCGAACGCGCGACCGGGCGACGACGCTCGCGTCCGAGCTGGGTGCCCGGGTGGCGGAGACCCCGGGCCAGGCGGCCGCGCTCGCCGACATCTGCCTGACGATGCTGGCCGATGACGCGGCGGTGGGGTCCGTATATCGCGGTCCCGACGGCCTGATCGCCGCTGCCAAGCCCGGGTCCCTTCTCGTCGACCTGTCGACCGTAACGCCCGACACGATCCGCTCATTCGACGCCGACGCTCGGGCAGGCGGGCGTCGCCCTGCTCGATGCGCCTGTGTCCGGGAGTGTCGCAACTGCGGAGGCTGGCCAGCTCACGCTGATGGTCGGGGGCGAGGCGGGCGACCTGGAGCGGGGGCGACCTGCCCTGGAGCCGCTGGCAAGGCGATCGTCCACGTCGGCCCGTTGGGATCGGGGGCAGCTATGAAGCTCGCCGTCAACACCGTGATCTTCGGGCTCAACGAGGCGCTCGCGGAGGGGCTCGTGCTGGCCGAGATCGGCCGGGATCGATCGCGGGGTCGCGTACGGCGTGATCGCGGAGAGCGCGGCCGGGGCGCCGTTCGTCGGGTACAAGCGAGCCTCGTTCATCGACCCGGACACCACTCCGACCGCGTTCGCTCTTGACCTCGCCGACAAGGACCTCCACCTGATCAGTACGCTCGCCGGCCGCCTGGGCGTCCCGATGCCGCAAGCGGAGACGAACCTCGGCGAAATCCGGGCGGCCGCGGCGGCCCTCGGAGGAGACCGGGACTTCTCGACCGTCGCATCGCATCTACGGAGCAGACGGCGCGCCTGAGCGCCCAACGAGCGGAGGGCAGCACGACGTCGAAGGAAGCCACGCGACTGGCCCGGCCACTGCGCACAGGCTGCTGTAGTCGACCAGGACCAAGATCGAACAGCGGGACAAGATCGAACAGCGGGAAAGGAACCACTCCATGACTGATCGGATCCTCATCCGCGGCGGCATCGTCCTGACGCAAGACGAGCAGCTCGGGGAGCTGCCGATTGCGGACATCCTCATCGAGGGCGACAAGATCGCGGAGGTCGGCAAGGGGCTTGACGCGGCCGACGCTCAGGTCATCGACGCCACCGGCAACATCGTGATCCCGGGTTTCATCGACACCCACCGCCACACATGGGAGACCTCGATCCGGACGTCTGCGCCGGACTACACGCTCGGCGCGTACTTCGGCGCGATCCTCGACCAGTTCGCCCCGGCCTATCGGCCCGACGACGTTCTGGCCGCCAACCGCTGGGGCGCGCTGGAGTGCGCGAACGCGGGAATCACGACGCTCGTCGACTGGTCGCACATCATGAACACGCCCGACCATGCGGACGCCGCTGTCGAGGGCCTGCGGGACGCCGAGATCCGGTCGGTCTTCGCGTTCGGCTTCCCGAATACGTCGATCCAGGCCTGGTGGTTCGGGCCCGATTACGGCGGCAGCGTGGAGCGGATCGACGGGGATTTGGCGCGCCGGATCCGTAGCCAGGATCTGAGTGACGACCAGGGCCTGATCACGATGGCCCTGGCCACTCGCGGCACGAACTTCTGCAAGCCCGAGATCGTCCGCTACGAGTGGGAGCTTGCCAAGGAGCTGGGCATCAACATCACGGTCCACGTCGCGATGGATCGCTTCGGCTATACGAAGGGCCAGCTGACCGCCCTGCGCGACTTGGACCTCCTCTACCCGAACACGACCTACATCCACGCGTCGCACCTGACCGACGAGGAGTGGGGCCTCGTCCGCGACTCCGGCGGAAACGTCTCGCTCGCACCCCAGATCGAACTCCAGATGGGCCACGGCTGGGCCCCCGCCCAGAAAGCCGACAAGTTCGGAATTCCCGTCGGTCTCAGCTCCGACGTCGCGACGACCGCGCCCTCAGATCAGTTCACCCAGATGCATGCGATCTTCGCCTCCGAGCGTGCGCTGCGCCACTCTGCGTCCTGGGACGAGGAGCTCGATGGAAACACGCCGACACCGGACCTCATCAACGTTCGCCAGGTCCTGCGTTGGGCGACGCTCGACGGCGCGAAGGTCGCCGGGATCGCCGACAGGACCGGCTCAATCACCCCCGGCAAGAAGGCCGACCTCGTGATCATCGATGGCGGGGCGGTCAACGTCGCGCCCGTCATCGATCCGGTCGCGGCCGTCGTCCTGGCGGCCGACATTTCGAACGTCGACACGGTCATCGTGGACGGCAAGATTCTGAAGCGGAACGGCAAGCTGGTCGCCGACCTCGCCGCCCCGCGGAAGGCGGTCGAGGCGTCGCGTGACTACCTCGTCGGGCAAGTCGAGCCGCAGGAGGGATGGCTCGTCGCCACCCGCGCCGGCGTCTAGCGCGAGATCAGCGCGTCGGTTGGGGCGTAGTCGTCGGTCAAGAGTGGCGACCCGTCGATGATGGCCGCGATCTCTTCATCGGTCGCCAGGCGAGCGGGATCGGCGAGATCGCGTTCGAGGGAGTCGGCGATCGCGTCGACCGGGAGCCGGTCGCCGGCGGCCACGATGACGTTGCCGGAGACGCCGCCGTCGACCACGATCCACGCGATCGCGACCTGGCCGAAGGCCTCGCGGAGCGTCGCTACGTACGCTCCCAAGAGCCGCAGCTCGCCGCCGTCGATCACGTTGGCGACGTAGATGCCGTCGGGCGCCATCGTCCGACGGACCTCGCCGATCGCCTCGAGCGTAACGAGGTGCCACGGCACCGCTCGGGCGGCGAACACATCCGATAGCACCACGTCGTACCGACCGGCTGGCTCGTCGCGCAGGCTCACCCGGGCGTCACCGACCCGGATCGACAGCTCGGGCTCGTCCAGCGTCAGCCCGAGAATCTCGCGGTTGACCCGGATGATTGCCGGGTCCAGCTCGAGGACGCGGTTCGTGGTGCCGGGCCGGACCGCCATGAGGTGGCGCGGCAAGGCGAAGGCGCCGCCACCGATGTGGAGCGCGGTCAACGCACGCGGCGCCGGGTGCGCTCCTTCGACGATGGCGTCCATGGTCCTGAGATATCGCAGCCGGAGACGGGCCGGCTCGTCGAGATCGATCGACCCGTGGATAAGGTCGTCGAGGACGAGGTCGCGGACGGCCGGCTGGCTCACGCCGTGGCCGATCCGGATGCAGTAGTAGGCCGATTCGGGAGCGCACGTGGGAGTCGCCGTGGCGCCGACCGCCAGCGCAACGAGAACGGCGATGCCGAGCACGGTGACGACGCCGCCGGACGACCTCCCAAGCGCCACGTGCATGGCCAGGCCGGTCAGCGCGAGCACCACGGCCGCGCCGAGCAGGATGAGCCGGACCGGCGCAACGGGCAGCAACACGAACCCCGTCAGGAAGGTGCCAATCAGCGCACCGACCGTTGCGATCGCCGAGATCCGGCCGACGACGCTGCCCGAACCGGCGGTCGAGACCATGCTCCCTCGCGCGGCGAGGGGCGTTGCGGCGGCGAGGACGATCGAAGGCAGGAGGAGGCCGGCGATCGCCAGGATCGTTGCCCCGACCGGCCCCGATGGCGGCCGCATTACTGCGGCAGCGACATCGATCGCCGGGGCGACGAAGGCGACCAGCGCCGCGGACACGAGCAGGACCGGTGCGACGAGCCGGCGCGGGCCAAACGCGTCGGCCGCGCGTCCGCCGAGGTAGGCCCCGACGGCAAGGCCTGCGAGGACGACCCCGATGGCGGCGGTGTACGTCTCGATCGACGACCCGATCCGGGGCGCCAGCAGTCGTATCGCCACGACCTCGACGAGCAGGGTGACCGCCGCTGGGACGAACGCGAGGACGGCTGCAGCGATCGACGGCAGCCTACCGGGATCTCGCCGGCCGGTGCAGACCCGGCGGGCCGGACTGGGACTCGTCGGTCATCGCGCCAGCCTAGCGCGGTCGGCGTACCCCGGCCGAATTCCGTGCCTCGCTCACGCGTGGAAGCCGGATCGAGAACGTCGACCCGCGGCCAGGGGTCGATTCGACCGTGACCTCGCCGCCGGCCCTCGACGCGAACCCGCGGACCATGGATAGGCCGAGCCCTGATCCCTTGCCCAGTTCCTTGGTCGTGAAGAGCGGCTCGAACATCCGCGCCTGGATCTCGGGCGCGATCCCGGAGCCTGAGTCGCGGACTGTGATCTCGATCAACGATCCTCGGCGGCCGACGGCGCGGACCGCGATCGTCAGGGACCCACCGCCCGGCATGGCGTCCCGCGCGTTGATGGCCAAGTTGATGAGCGCCTGGTCGAGCTGACCGGCGTCGAGCCGGGCGATCATCGGCTCAGCCGCGAGATCCGTGCTGATCCGGATCTCCGGCCCGGCCAGCTGGCGAAGGAGCGGCAGGAGACCCTCGACGACGAGACGTACGTCGACGGGGCGACTCGGCTTATCGGAGCCGCGGGCAAACGACAGGAGGTGGCGCAACACTCCGCGTGCGCGTTCCACGACGTCGAGGATCGCCCGGGCGTCGGCCTGGATTTCCAGGTCGGTCGAGGTCCGCTCGATCAGCGTGGCGAAGCCGCTGGCAGCAGCCAGGGTGTTGTTGAAGTCGTGGGCGAGACCGCTGGCCAGCAGGCCGACCACTTCCATCTTCTGGGCCCGGACGAGCTGTGCCTCGAGCTCGACCCGATCCGTCACGTCGATGAGTTGACCGACAACGCCGATCGGCTGACCGGCACGGTCGCGCATCGGTGCGGCGTAGATGTCGATCCAGCGCATTTCGCCGGACTTCGTCAACCGCCGGACGCGATCACCCTGGACGGTAGCGCCGCCGATCGTCCGCTGGATCCGCGCCAGGGACGACGTCCGTTCGTCATCAGGCGTCATCTCCGGTGGCAGCGTTCGGCCGATAACCTCGTCGGCCGTCCAGCCGAAGAGCCGCTCGGAAGCTGGGTTCCAGATCGTCACCGTCCGATCGAGGGCGAAGGCCTGGGTTGCAACCGGCGACGATTGAATCATCGCGGAGAGGATGTCGGTCGTCCGGTCGAGGTCCGCTTCGAGGTCAGGCGGCCAGACGCGCCCATGTTTTCGGCGAGTCGAAATGCCGCCCGTGGTAAGGCGGCGGACGAGGCGATGCATGTGTGGCGGAAACCCTCGAGAGCTGAGCGCGCTGGTGCGTGTAATCGGTTGCGCGGAAGGCTGACAGTAGCATATTACGATACAAGATGTCTAGTATCTGAACTGTGGTAGGCTGCTCTGGATGAATGCTCGCGGACGGACGGCCGAGCCGCTCTTGCCAGATCCCCGACGTGCCCCGGGCCGGCCAAGAAGCGACGATGCGGACAGGGCGATCTTGGAAGCGACGGTCGGCCTGCTCTCGGAGGTTGGCATCGAGCGGACAACGGTCAGCGCCGTGGTAGCCCGATCCGGAGTCGCCCGGGCGACGGTCTACCGTCGGTGGCCGACGCGTGAAGCGCTGATCGAGGCCGCCCTCTCGCAGGTGAAGGGTCGTCCCCCGTTCCCGCTCAGCGGAGACCTCGAGACGGACCTCGCGCGGGCCGTCGAGCAGGCGCGCGTCGTGTTCGCGGAACCCGGGTTCCAAAGGTTCCTACCCGTCCTCGTTCGCGACCTGCTGCGCGACCGGGCGGTCACCGGCGTATCTTCGACGTACGACCGCGTCTCGCCGAACCATCGTCGCGTCGCCGAGGAATACCAGCAGCTGGCGGAATCGGCCGGGCTCCGGCCGGAGGTCAACTCACTCGCGGTTGCCGACCTCATCATTGGATCGGTTCTCGCCCACCTGCTGAGCACAGGCCTGCCGCCCTCGAAGGCCATGACTGGGCAGTTCCTCGACGTTCTCCTCAACGGCCTCCGTCGCCGCGACAGCGCGGCGACGGATTAGGCGCTCGCGCCGACAACCGTCTCCGGCCGATGCCTGTAGAACTCGATCGGCTCAGGTGCGAGGGGGGTGTTGCCGAGGATCAGGTCGGCCGCCTTCTCGGCGAGCATCATCACCGGAGCGTAGATGTTGCCGTTCGTGACGTAGGGCATGGCGCTGGCGTCGACGACCCTGAGCCCCTCGATGCCGTGGACACGCATCGTCAGCGGGTCCGTCACGGACATCGCGTCCGTGCCCATCCGCGCGGTGCACGAGGGATGGAGCGCCGTCTCCGCGTCGCGAGCCACCCAGTCGAGGATCTCCTGGTCGGTTTCCACGCCGGCGCCGGGCGAAGTCTCGCCGCCGTCGAACTCGGCCAGGGCCGGCTGGCCGAGGATCCGCCGGGCGACTCTCACCGCCTCAACCCATTCGCGCCGATCCTGGTCGGTCGAGAGGTAGTTGAAGCGGAGGGCTGGATGGACGGTCGGGTCGGACGAGGTGATCTTCACCGAGCCGCGGGCGTCGGAGTACATCGGCCCGACATGGACCTGGTAGCCGTGGCCGCCTTTCGGCCCGGTGCCGTCGTAGCGGATCGAAAGCGGCAGGAAGTGGAACATGAGGTTGGGGTAGGCGACCTCGTCGTTGCTCCGGACGAAGCCGCCGCCCTCGAAGTGGTTCGTCGCACCGGGCCCGCGGCGGAAGAACAGCCACTGGAAGCCGATCCACGGTTTGCGCCAGTCGGCGAGCGCCGGCTGCATCGAGACGGGCTTCGTGCTCCTGTGCTGGATGTAGACCTCGAGATGGTCCTGGAGGTGTTCGCCCACGCCGGGCAGGTCGTGGACGACGGGAACGCCGAGCGCCTCCAGCTCGCGCGCGTTGCCAACCCCGCTCAGCTGGAGTAGTTGTGGTGAGTTGATCGCCCCGCCGGCGAGGACGACTTCACCGGCATGGATCGTCTCGGTCCCGCCGCCCTGTCGGGTCAGCTCGACACCCACCGCCCGGCCGCCGTCGAACTTGATCCGGGTCGCCAGCGTCCTCGTCCGGACCTTGAGGTTCGGTCGGCGCATGACAGGATGGAGGTAGGCCCGGGCCGCGCTCAGCCGCCGGCCGCGGCGGATGTTTCGATCGAACTTCGCGAAGCCCTCCTGGCGATAGCCATTGACGTCGTCCGTCGGCGGATAGCCGGCCTGTTTCGTCGCCTCGAAGAACGCGCTGAACAGCGGGTTCGTCGCGGGCCCGCGCTCGAGGCCGAGCGGACCTCCATGGCCGCGGAAGGGGTCGTCAGGTTCGGCCGCTAGGCAGTCCTCCATCCGCTTGAAATAGGGCAGGCAGTGGGCGTAGTCCCAAGTGCCCATCCCGGGATCAGCGCCCCAGCGCTCGTAGTCGAGCGGATTGCCGCGTTGGAAGATCATCCCGTTGATGCTGCTGCTGCCGCCGATGACCTTGCCTCTGGCGTGGTAGATCCGCCGGCCGTTCATGAACGGCTCGGGCTCCGACTCGTACTTCCAGTCGTAAAACCGGCTGCCGATCGGATAGGCCAGGGCCGCCGGCATCTGGATGAAGACGTCGAACCGGTAGTCGGGCCGGCCGGCCTCCAGGACGAGGACGCGGTTCGCCGGATCGGCGCTGAGGCAATTCGCGAGCGCGCAGCCGGCCGATCCGCCGCCGACGATGATGAAGTCCCAGGGCCTCTCTGCCATGGCCGACGATGCTACCGCGAAGGCGGGCGCATCGATGAGTCAGCGCGGCGGTCGCCACGACGTCCAGGGCGAGGTTCGGCCGCCCATGAACGTCGTGACGAACTGGCCGCGAACCCATGGGATCCGGGCGATCGGTTCCATCAGGGCATCCCGGGCCCAGCCAATCGGCACGAGGTCGGATTGGAAGACCGGGGTCATGAAGCGCGAGCACCACGTGTAGTACCGGACGTGGGCCGCCCGCGATGAGGCGTATGCCTGGAGAGCGCCGGACAAGTCCTTCGGCCGGCTGCGCAGGCACGTGGCGAGCGCCCATGCGTCGGCAAGCGCAAAGCTCGCTCCCAGGCCGAGCTGGGGGCTCATTGCGTGGGCCGCATCGCCTAGCAGCACGAGGCCGGCGGTGTCCTTTGCGAGAACCGGCGAGCGCACGACGACGTCCCGATACCGTGCTCCCATGATGGTGCCGCCGGCCGCTCGCTCGAGGAGCGGCCCGAATTCTCCAGCGAGGGGTCGCGCCAGATCGACCCAGGCCGCCGGTCCAGCGGACAGCGCGTCCGGGATCTGGCGCGACCTGATCAACCAGAAGATGCAAGCCTGGGCGACGCCGGTCGGCAGGATGCCGAGCGTCACCCGGGTGCCCCGGTAGCGCTGGGTCAGGGTGTCCCCGGCGATTCGCTCCGGATCGGGCACGACCGACCAGATCACGCCGTACGGATAGCCGACGTCCTTCTTCGCCAACCCGCTGAGGCGCCGGATCCTCGAGCGCGCGCCATCGGCGCCGACGACGAGGTCGAACGGCCCGACATCGCCTCGTGTCGTGGCCAGCCGCCAGCCTTCAGCGTCGGCAGCAAGGGCCGTCACTTCCACGCCGGTTCGGATCGGAATTCCGGCGGCCACGACGGCGCCCCAGAGCAGCTCGAACAACGTTCCACGATGAACGCCCCAGCCGTAGGCGCCTGGCACAACCTCGTCGTACGAAAAGTCAAGGACACGCCGGCCGGACGGCGTCCGCGCATCGACGCGACGAACCGGAGTGGACCGCCTCTCGAGCTCGTCGGCCAGGCCCAGGTCCGCGAGCACCCGCTGGCCGAGTCGCTGCAGGAGTATCCCGGCACCGATGCCTCGCGGCTCCGCGACGCGCTCGAAGATCTCCACCGCGTGGCCATCACTGGCGAGGAGCAACGCCGCGGCGGGCCCGGCGGTCCCGCACCCGACGATGGCCACTCTCACGGCGTCCGGCCCCGAAACATGCTAGTCATCGATAACAAGAATAGGCCGCCGTGTCGTGGAGTCAACGGGAATCAAAGAGCCGGACGGAGCCCGAAGGCTGCCGTCCGGCTGGGAGGCGAAGAGGGTTCGATCTAGACCTCTTGGCGATCGAAGATCACCTTGGCGCCGATGGCCAGGATGACCATCGAGGCGAGGAAGCCGACGAGAGTGAGCATTGAGGCAGGAGCGCCGGTCGCGACTGCCATCGCCCAACCGCCGATTGCGGTGGGTGAGGCTTCCGCAGCGATCGGCAGGACGGCGCCGATCACTGATGGGAGGAACATGACGACGAAGCCGATGCCGGCGATGCCGCCGGTGCTCTTGAGGAAGGTCCCGAGGAACAGCGTCAGGGCGACGTAGAACGCCGGCAGCGTGACGTACAGCACGCCGAAAGTGCCGATCCTCGCGAGATCCGGAAGGCCGCCGTAGACGACGGTCGAGATGCCGCTCGAGATGGCCAGCGGTACGAAAATGGCCACGATAGAGAAGACGACAACAGCAGCCAGCCACTTGGCAGCGAGGATACTGGTCGGTGAGACCGGCAGCGTCAGGCCCCAGGCCAGCGTGCCGCGATCGCGCTCTCCGGAGAGGAGGCTCATCGAAGCCAGCAGGGCCATGACCGCGACGGTCGCGCCGCCCCAGCCCAGGAGGACGTTGACTGTCGGGTCCATCGAGAGCGGCGGGCCGCCCGTCTCGCCGGATGCGCCGACGATGTAAGGGATGACGGTCGTGAAGATCGCCGAGGCCAGCGCAACGCCGCCAACGACGAGGGCGCGGCGGCCGCGGACCCATTCGCGGATCTCCTTGCGGAGGACGGTTCCGAAGCCGAGGAACATCCCGCCCCGGGCGGAGGCCCGGGCGGTGGCGGGCCCGAGGGCCAGGGACTGGGCGTTCATGCTGCCACTTCCTTCTTGTCGATGAGCTTCAGGAAGACCGTCTCGAGATCGAGCGTCTCCTCGGAGTTGCTGATGAGGGTCAGACCCGCCGCGACGGCGAAACCGGTGATGGAGCGCTGGGCGTCGGCGGAGGCGCCAGCAAGTGTCGAAACGTCGAACGTCGTGTTCGCACCGTCGCGAGAGACGACGGTCACTGAAGCGACGCCCGGGAGCTGGCGAAGGCCGATCACGGAGTCATGGTCGGCGCCACCGAGGACGACCTTGAGGGTGTCCTTCGTGAATGAGCCGAGCAGGACCTGCGTCGGTGCTGCCTTGATGAGGCGGCCATGGTCGAGGATCGCGACGTTGTCGCTGACCCGCTGGACGTCGTCGAGGATGTGGGTGGAGTAGAAGACCGTCGTCTCGCCCTTGAGCTCGCGCATCAGGTCGAGGACATCCTTCCGGCCGATCGGGTCGAGGGCCGATACCGGCTCGTCGAGGAGGATGACGGCAGGTCGGCCGACGAGAGCCTGGGCGATCCCCAGGCGCTGGCGCATACCGCCCGAGTAGGTGGAAGTTCGACGATCCGCGGCGTCGGCGATGCCGACGCGCTCGAGGAGCTGGCCGATCCAGCGATCCCGATTCGCATCCGAACCGTGGAGGCGGGCGACGTACTGGAGCGTCTCGCGGCCGGTCATCCAGCCGTAGAAACGCGGGTCCTGGGCGAGGTAGCCCAGCTCGCGGCGATGATCGCCCGCCGCTGAGACCTGGACGCCGTTGATGCTGGCGTGGCCGGCGGTCGGGCGGGCGAGACCGGCAAGGATCTTGAGCGCCGTCGTCTTGCCGGCCCCGTTCGGGCCGAGGAAGCCGAAGATCGTGCCGCCGGGCACGTCGAGGGTGAGATCGGTCAGCGCCTGAACGCCCTTGTAATGCTTCGTCAGGCCGACCATCGAGATGGCGTTGGACATTTGATGACTCCTGCGTGGAAGTGGGGTGCTCGCTGTTGCGATTGATCAAGAGTGAGATCGGCGCGACGCCGGCACATCGGGGCGACCCCGCGGCGGCCGACAGGGTCTGCCCCTAACCGGCCCTGGCGGATGTGGGTCCGGACGTGCAAAAGCGACGCCACACTGGGCGCCGCTTCGGCTGGGGAGAGGAGGGGTCGGCTGGCCGTTTCGGCCGGGGGTGTTTCAGATGGCCAGAAGAAGCCGGTGAAGCCTGTTTGCGGGTCGGGCGATCCGGAGTGCGCTTTCTGTCTTGGCGGCAGTCAGCTGGGTCGCGAGTCGGCGAGTGGCGATCTCGACTTCGCGGTCCGCCTGGACGCCCTCGACGAGGAGGTGGTTGAGGTTCATCGTGAGGCTCCCTTCGAGAATTCCATGTCGATGTCGTTGTCGGTCGGCAGGCGCCAGGTGGCTTCGGCCCGAATAATCCTGTCGGCGGTCTCGCCGGTCGCGATTGCCTGGCTGGCGAAGTAGGCGGCGCGGCGAGTGGAGATGATCCGAGCGTCCTTGCAGGAGCACCCATCGACGAGGCAGGCTCGCCGTGACGGCAGGGTTTCGGTGATCGTGGTCTCCGGTCCGTTCATGGCTCCTGCTCCCTTCTCGGCCCCCTGGCGGCGGTCGGTTGATTGGTGGAGATTGGGCCCCGGTGCGTCCCGATTCATCGGGGAGGTCCCCCGTTCGCTGGAGGGCAGGCCCCGCGGTCGGATCAGGGTCTGCCCGGACCGGCGGCCGGCCCCACGCGCCCGATTCGGTGCTATTCGTGCTCAGGCGTCGGAGGGCGTGGCAGGATGGCCGGGTGCGCTGCCTGACCGTCACAGGTGTGTGGCCACGACCGTGACCAGCACGACCGATCGCCGTCTCCGCCAGGTGACGATCGTGGCCGCTCCGCTTCTGCTGTTGGCGAGCCTCGCCTACCTGGTCGTGAGCGGGGCGTCACCCCTTCGGATCGCGGTCAACGGCATCGTCTGCGCGGCGTTCCTCGCGACGGGCCTGCTCGCCTGGGCGCGACGGCCGGCCAACCGGACGGGCCGGGTCATGGTCGCGACCGGGCTGTTCCTGCTCCTCGATCCATTGCAGGACGGGGCGGTGCCGGCGCTGGTGCCGATCGGCCTGGTCGCGACAACCGTGTCCGACATCCTTCTTGCGTATCTGATCCTGGCGTTCCCGTGGGGCACGTTGCAATCGAACTTCCATCGGGTCTTTCTCGCACTGAGCGCCGTCGCGCTGGTCTCCGCGAACCTCTTGGCGCTCGCCGCCTATGACCCGCGGGCCTTCGGCGGCGACTATGACAATCCATTTCTCCTGATCCGCGATCCGGGCCTGGCAGAGGCGGCGATGACGCTGTCGAGGCTCACCAGCATCGTCGTCCTGGTTGGTCTCCTCGGCATCTTCGCCGCGCGCTGGGCACGCGCCTCCGGCCCCGCCCGGCGGACGTACTCACCCGTGCTCATCCCGGCGACCGTGCTGGCGATCGCGATCATGGTCTCGACGATCCTGAGCGCATTCCCTGTTCCGGACGAGCTCAGCCTGGTCGCGGGCGTCACGCAGGCCCTTGCCCGAGCCTTCATTCCGGTGGGATTTCTCGTCGGGCTCCTGCGGACGCGGATGGCCCGCTCGGCGATCGCCGATCTCGTCGTGGAGCTGGGCGAGACGCCCGCCCCGGCGCGACTTCGCGATGCGCTGGCGAACGCCCTCGGCGACCCGAGTCTGACGGTCGCCTATTGGTCACCTGCCGTCGACGCATACGTCGCGGCAGACGGAGCGCCGACCGAGTTGCCGACCGAGGCGTCTGATCGGGCCGTGACCTTGCTAGAGCGGGACGGCCAGCCGATCGCGGCGATCCTGCACGACCCGGTGCTGCTCGAGGACCCAGGCCTCGTAGCGTCCGTGGCCAGCGCGATGCGGCTCTCGGTCGAGAACGAACGCCTCCAGGCTGAGGTCGAAGCCCAGCTGGGCGAGGTCCGCGAGTCGCGGGCGCGCATCGTGGCCGCCGGAGATGCCGAGCGAAAGCGCGTCGAGCGGGATCTCCACGACGGCGCTCAGCAACGCCTGGTCTCGCTGACACTCGCCCTTCGCCTTGCCAAGCTCAAGCTGGGCGACGATGGCGACCCCGAGGTTCGGCTGAGCCTCGACCAGGCTTCGGATGAGGCGCGCTCGGCGCTCGCGGAGCTGCGCGAGCTGGCCCGCGGGATCCATCCCCAGATCCTGACCGAGGCGGGCCTGGGATCGGCGATCGAATCGCTGGCCGACCGGTCGTCAGTGGACGTGGCCGTCGATCTCGCCACAGACAGGCGGTTCTCGCCAGCCGTCGAAGCCGCAGCCTATTTCGTCGTCTCCGAGGCCCTCGCGAACGTCGCCAAGTACGCGGGGGCCAGCCGCGCGCTCATCCGGCTCGACTGGCATGACGACGAGCTGACCGTCGAGATTTCCGACGACGGCGTCGGCGGCGCCGAGCCGGGTGCCGGCGGAGGCCTCCGGGGCCTTGCCGATCGGCTGTCGGCGATCGACGGCCGCCTCGAGATCATCAGCCCGACCGGTGGAGGGACCCGGCTGCTCGCCCACATTCCGACCGGAACTCCGGTCGCCATTCCGGGTTAACCCTGTGGAACTGCGCCACGAGGCGTGACACGATCGGGGGCATGAGCACGATTCTCATTGTTGACGACCACGCCGGCTTCCGGGTCCAGGCTCGCGCCCTGCTCGAGGCGGATGGCTTTGTCGTGATCGGCGAGGCGGTGGACGGCGCGTCGGGTCTCACGGCCGCGCGCGCACTAAGGCCTGACCTCGTCCTGCTGGATGTCGGCTTGCCCGACATCGAAGGCTTCGATGTCGCCCGCGAGCTCGCGATCGACGGACCGCCGCCCCTCGTCGTGCTGACCTCGAGCCGGGAGGCCAGCGCGTTCGGGCCGCGGCTGACGACCAGCGGCGCGCTCGGCTTCATCCCGAAGGACGAGTTGTCCGGCGCCGCGATCAGGGCATTGGCCCAGGTCCAGTGACGCTGCGACTGGTCCTCGCCGACGACTCGCTTCTCCTGCGCGAGGGGATCGCCCGGCTCCTGACCGAAGCCGGCTTCGAGATCGTGGGCCAGGCAGGAACAGCCGATGAGCTTCTCGCCGTCGTTCGCGAACATCGACCCGATGTCGCGCTCGTGGACATCCGGATGCCACCAACCCACACCGACGAGGGCCTCAAGGCCGCCGAGGCGATCCGCGCCGAGCACGGGACCGCTGTCGGCATCCTCGTCCTGTCGCAGTACGTCGAGACCACGTTCGCCCTGCGACTCGTCGCGGACGGGGCAGGTGGCGTCGGCTATCTGCTCAAGGACCGCGTCGAGGACCTCGACGACTTCGCCGATGCGATCCGCCGGATCGCCAGGGGCGGCTCCGTGATCGATCCGGAGGTCGTGGCCCAGCTCGTTGGCCGGCGGCGGGCGAAGGTGCCGCTCGACGACCTGACCGAGCGCGAGCGAGAGGTCCTGGCGCTCATGGCCGAGGGCCGTTCGAACCAGGCGATCTGCGACAGCCTCTTCCTTGCGCCAAAGACCGTCGAGGCCCATATCGCGAACATCTTTTCGAAGCTCGAGCTGCTGCCCGCCCCCGACGATCACCGCCGAGTGCTGGCGGTCCTGGCGCACCTTCGAGGCTGAACGCCGGCCGCCCAGGGCCGGCAGTCTAAGCGGCCGCTAGGATGCGGGCGACCGGCGTGTGGACACCGGCGCAGCTCGAGGCGGAGACGATCCATGCCGAACGAACGCAAGCCGTCGCTCCACCCCATCAACCGGACGCTCCACGATGAGGCGCCGTTCGGAGCGCGGATCGCGGACCGGGTCACGGCGTTCATCGGCAGCTGGCGCTTCATCGCCATCCAGACGGTCATCGTCATCATCTGGATCGCCGGCAATGTCTACCTGCTGTTCCACTTCGACCCGTATCCGTTCATCCTCCTCAACCTCGCGTTCTCGACGCAGGCCGCCTACGCGGCACCGCTCATCCTGCTGGCCAGCAACCGGGCCTCAATTCGGGATCGGCTGACGCTGGAGCATGCGGCCGAGGAAGCCGACATCGAAGAGATGCAGAACGAGCAGCTCCTGCGCGGTACCCACGAGATCCTCGACCACGTGGATCGTCTGGAGCACCAGATCATCGACCTGGAGAAGCGGATCCTCGAGCGCCTCGAACACCGCCCGAACTGACAACAGGCTGGAACCCCAGTCGCGGCCGGCAGTAAGGCCGTCGGCCGGCAGGCCGCGTGAGGAATGAGGCAGCCGGCCGCCTAACTTAGAGAGTTCGCCCGATGGCGGCGCCTCCGAGGTTCGGCAACCTCGTGTCTAAGCCGAAGACCTCCCTCCGCGACGAACCGGCAACAACGCCGATTGGGCGGACTTCCCGAGGAATCACCGGCCAGGACGAGGAGCGTTCGATGTCTGCACTTCGAGTTGCCGCCCGGCCAGGCACTGCCTGGCCGAAGATGCCCGGGGCCCTGATGGCTCTGACCCTCACGGTCGGCCTCGCGTTCGGCCTGGTGGTCGGCACCACGATGGCCGTGCGTACCACCACACAGACGGCGATTTCGGGTCCGCCGATCACGTCCGCCGCGCGGGCCAACGCGGCTGCTGCCCGGGCGCGGGCGCTGGCGCCGGCCCCGATGGCGGCGTACCGCCAGCTGGTCGCCAACATCAAGTCCGCGGAGAGCCGCTCCGATTTCGCGATGCGGTCTCGGTTCGCCAACCAGCTGAGCGCGATGCTGACGGCCCAGACGATCGGATCCATCTATCTGGAGCATGCTCGTCTGCAGTCGAGCATCGAGGCTGCGAAGGCCAACCAGGAGTACCACCTGGCGTCGCGGTTGAGCCAGCGAATGGCCGCCATCTGCGGCACCAATACCGTTAAGGCCCAGCTCGACTTCTGTAACTGATCGCGCGGCGATCGTCGGATCGTGGCCGGCCGGGTGACCATCGTCTCCCGGCCGGCTCGCGCTTTACCGGCCGGTGACTCGCCGGATCTCGGCGCTGATCGCCGGGACGACCTGGTGGAGGTCGCCAATCACCGCGTAGTCGGCGACCGACATGATCGGCGCGTCAGCGTCCGTGTTGATCGCCAGGATCCGCTTGGCCGCCTTGGCCCCGACGATGTGCTGAATCGCGCCGCTGATCCCGCAGGCGATGTACAGGTCCGGGGCGATCCGAAGCCCGGTCTGGCCGATCTGCTGGGAGTGCGGACGCCAGCCGGAGCTCGTCACGACGCGGGACACTCCGACCGCCGCTCCGAGAAGCGCGGCGAGCTCCTCCAGCTCGCTGAACGCCTCCGGGCTGCCGACACCGCGCCCCCCACCGACGACGACTCGCGCGTCGGTCAGGGAGATCCCCGCTCGATCTGGTTCGAGTCGGCGGGCGACGGCGACGAGGAGGTCGTCGTCGGTCAGGGTCGGGGCGAAGGGCTCGACGCCGGGGACGCTGCCGCCGGGCGCAGGCTCCTCGATCGCGAAGGCATGGGGCGCGACCGTCAGGAGCTTCGTCGGCGCGTCGAGAATTGCATCCTCGAGCAGGCTCCCGGCCCAGCGTTGGCGGGTGAGCCGAAGAGGATCGCCTGGCTCGACGTCCGTGACGTTCGCGGCGAGCGGCAGCTCCATCCGGGCACCGAGGTGGGCCATCACTTCGTTGCCGCGGTCGCTGCCGGCAGCCAGGACGACCGATGGGGCGTGAGCCGCGAGGAGCTGAGCGATCGACATGGCCCAGGCGATCGGCGCGAAGGCGCCCAGGCGTTCATCCTCGACCACGTGGGCGACGGAGACGCCTCGTCCCGCGAGCTGGACGGCCGCTGCCCGCGCCCCGGCGCCGAACAGTACGGCGTGAACCGGCTCGCTCGCTGCGGCGCCAAGGCGGCTGGCGAGGCTCAGCATCTCGAGCGAGAGGCGCTCCAGCCGGCCGTCCGCGTGCTCGACGAGCCCCAGAATCATCGGCCGATCACTCCCAGTCGGGTCAGCAACTCGACGACAGCCGGCGCCGCCGCGGCTCCTTCGCCGATCACCTCGACCATGCTCTCGTTGCCCTCCGGGAGCCGCAGTCGGTCCTTCTTCGGACCGCCCGGCCGCGCCTGAGGCGTCAGCCGGACGACCTCCTTCTTCTTCGCCCGGAGCCGTCCCGGCACCGACGGATAACGCGGCAGGTTCAGGCCCTCCTTGACCGCGAGCACCGCTGGCAGTGGCAGCTCGAACACCTCCCAGCCTCCCGCGGCCTCACGGCGGGCGATGACCTGTCCATCGAGGACCTCGATCGCCTTGATGCCGGTCAGGCAGGGCCGGCCGAGCGCAGTTGCCACGCGGATCCCGACCTGGAAGTCGCCGGTATCGGCCGCCTCGTTTCCGAACAGCAGCAGGTCGAAGGTCTCGCCCTCGGCCTCGAGGACCCGGATCGCGTCGACGATCGCGCCTGCCGTGGCCATGGGATCCCAGTCGCTGCCGTCGGTCTCGAGCAGCACCGCCCGCTCGATCCCGATCGCCATCGCGTCGCGGAGCTGTTCGCTGGCGACCTCCGGACCGAGCGTCATGACTGTCGAGCTGCCGCCCTGCGCCTCCACGATCCGGACAGCCTCCTCGACAGCGCATTCCTCGTGCGGACTCACCGTGAAGCCCAGGTAGCGCGTGTCGATGTCCCGGCCGTCCGGCGTTAACGTGATCCGGCCGCCCGTCGCCGGGACCCGCTTGATGCAGACGAGGATGTTCAATCCCGTCAGCTCCGGATCCGGGTGTTCTCCGGGTCGAACAGCGGCCTGCTGCCGGCCACGGCAACGGTCACCGGGTAGCGCTCGCCGAAGTACTCGACCGCGAGTGTCGTGCCCTCGTTGGCGTACTCAGGCGGGAGGTACGACATCAGGAGGTGCTTTCCGACCGATGGGCCGGACCCGGCGCTCGTGACATACGAGCGGCGGCCCTTCGCGTCGACGAGCGGCGCGCCGTCGGGCGTGAGGATCGGCTCGCGGCCAAGCATGTAGCGCTTGACCCCGGACGCCGACGTCGGATCATCGAGCGTGAGCGTCGAGAGGATCGCGGCCGGCGCGGCCGCGCGCTGACGGAGGTACGCCTCCCGGCCGATGAAGTCGCGGTCCTTGACCGACGGGCGGGCCATGCCGGCCTCGACGAGGTCGTACTCGAGTTCGAGCTCGTTACCGTGGGCGCGGTAGCCTTTCTCGATCCGAGCGGTCACGGCGTACGTCCCGATTCCGACGGGAGCCATCCCGTGCGGCCTGCCCGCGTCCCACAGCGCGTCCCAGACGCGGAGGCCCTGCTCGATCGGGACGTAGATCTCCCAGCCCAGCTCTCCGACGTAGCTGATCCGCGAGGCCAATGTTCGGACGCCGTTGATGTCGATCGGCTTCGATGTCAGGAACGGGAACTCGGCGTGGCTCATGTCGGCCGAGGTCGTGGCCGCAACCACGTCCCTGGCCCGCGGCCCCCAGACCCCGATCGTCGTCCACTGGTTGGTGGCATCGTGGAGCTGGGCAGACCCGTCGGCGGGGAGAGAATTCGTGAAGATCTTCTTGTCGCGCATGCCCATCCCGCCGCCGGTCACGACCCGGAAGCGGTCGCTGGCGAGGCGCATGATCGTCAGGTCGGCGAGGATTCCGCCGGCGGCGTTGAGGAGCGGCGTGTAGACCGTCCGGCCGGGTGCGACGTCAACCTTGTTGACGGCCAGCCGCTCGAGGTACTCGCAGGCGCCGGGCCCGGTGACGTCGAAGATCACGAACGCCGAGAGATCAACGATGCCGACTCGGTCCCGCATCGCGAGGTGCTCGGCGTTGATGATCGGCGACCACCAGCGCGACTCCCATTCGGCTTCGCGGGGCATGACCCGGTCGCCGTACTCGTTGAGGAGGGGCTTGTTGGCCTCGTACCAATACGGCCGTTCCCAGCCCGCGGCCTCGAAGAACTTCGCTCCCAGATCCTGCTCCCGCTCGAAGAACGGGGAGACGCGGATCGGCCGGTTCGACTCCCACTGCTCGTTCGGGTGGACGATGCCGTACGTCTTGTTGTAGCCCTCGATCGTCCGGGCGGCGATGTGCTGGTCCGTCTTCTGGTGGTCGTAGAAGCGGGCGATGTCAGATCCGTGGGGATCGATCTCCGGCTCACCGTTCGTCATCCACTCCGCGACCGTCTTCGCGATCCCGGGCGCCTCCTTGATCCAGACCGCCGCCACCGACCAGAGGCCCTTGACCTCCGGCGTCTCGCCGATGATCGGGTTGCCGTCCGGCGTCAGCGATAGCAGCCCGTTGATCGCCAGCTTCACCCCGACCGATTCGTCGCCGACGATCTCGGGGAACAGCTCGAGGGCGTCCTCCAGCTGCGGGTCGAAGTCCTCCTGGGTGAACGGCAGCATCGTCGGTGAGAGGGCGGACGCCGCGATCGACGGGATGTCGTCGGCGTCCATGAGGATCGCCCGATGCGCGTACGAGCCGATCTCGAAGCCGTTGCCGTGCTGCCGCTCGTACATGTTCGTGTCCATGTCGCGGACGATCGGATAGCCGACCTCTTTGGTCGCGCTCGCGAACATCGGGACCGGGCCGATATCGATCATCTGGTGGACGGCCGGCGTGAGCGGGATCGAGGCGCCGGCCATCCGGGCGATCCGCGGGCTCCAGACCCCGCAGGCGATGACGACGACGTCGGTTTCGATCGTGCCGGCGTCGGAATGGACGCGCTGGACGCGGCCGCCCTCGACGTCGATACCGGTGACCTCGACACTGGCGCCGATCGTCAGCGCGCCCATCTCCTGGGCCTTCTGGCGCATGAGCGTCCCGGCCTGGAGCGAATCGACGATCCCGACGCCCGGCGTGTAGAAGCCGCCGAGGACGACCGACTCCTCGATGAACGGGACCATCGCCTTGACCTCGGCGGGCGTCAGCAGCCGGCTGCCCTCGATGCCCCACGAGGTTGACGACGCCATTCGCCGCTTGAGCTCCTCCATCCGCTCGGGGGTTCGGGCGACTTCGATCCCGCCGGTCTCGTCGTACACGCCGAGCTCTCGATACTGGCGGGCGCTCTCGATCGTGAACGCGGCCATCTCCTTGCCGTGGTCGGTCAGGAAGATGAAGTTCGACGCGTGGCCGGTCGAGCCGCCGGGGTTCGGCAGCATGCCTTTCTCGAGGAGGACGATGTCCCGCCACCCGAGACGGGCGAGGTGGTAGGCCATGCTGTTGCCGACGATGCCGGCGCCGATGACCACGGCGCTGGCCTGGTCGGGAAGCACACTCATGCGCGAAGAATCCTCCGGGCCCGCCCTGGGCCGATCGTCTGGCGTGGTTCGGTCGGTGACGGCAGGGCGAGAGTATCGCTCCCCGCCGTCGGTGGCGCACATCGGCCGCGCCGCCACCGGGTTGCCACGCGCCCGCCGTCGTGGTGTACCTTCCAGCGACGCGTCATTGCCGTGCAGGGAGCCGTCGAATGACCACCGTCGCCGAGCCGCCCGCCACCAGCCCGTCCGGGTCTTCGGCCGCCGGGACCGCGACGATCTCGGTCAAGGGACTGTGGAAGGTCTTCGGGCCGATCGAGGACAAGCTCATCGGCACGCCGGACGCGGACCTCTCGACGGCCGAACTCCGCCGGAAGCATGGCTCAACGGTCGCCGTCCGTGACGTTTCGTTCGACGTCCGACCGGGCGAGATCTTCGTCGTCATGGGCCTGTCCGGAAGCGGCAAGTCCACGCTGATCCGCTGCCTGACCCGCCTGATCGAGCCGACCGCCGGCGAGATCCTGCTCGATGGCGAGGACATCCGGAAAGCAGACGCGGCGCGGCTGCGCGAACTGCGCCGCCGCAAGTTCGCGATGGTCTTCCAGCACTTTGGCCTGCTGCCTCATCGGCGGGTGCTCGACAACGTCGCATACGGGCTGGAGATTCGTGGCGAGTCGCGAGCGCGGCGGCATGCCCGGGCCGAGGAGATCCTCTCGCTTGTTGGCCTGGAGGGCAACGCCAACAGCTACCCCGACCAGCTCTCAGGCGGGATGCAGCAGCGCGTCGGCCTTGCTCGGGCCCTGGCCGTCGACCCCGAGGTCATGTTCTTCGACGAGCCGTTCAGCGCTCTCGACCCGCTCATCCGCCGCGACATGCAGAACGAGGTGATCCGACTCCACCAGGAAGTCGGTAAGACGATGATCTTCATCACCCACGATCTCGCCGAAGCGCTGAAGCTGGGCGACCACGTGGTGATCATGCGCGACGGCCGGATCATCCAGGCGGGACGGCCGGAGGACGTCGTCGGCGCACCGGTCGACGACTACGTCCGCGACTTCGTCCAGGACGTCGTGAAGTCGCACGTCCTCACGCTGCGCTGGGTCATGCGCGACCCGCGGCCGGACGATCCGCTCGACGGCCCGGAATTCCCGCCGACCGCGGTCATCCGGACCGCCGTCCATGCGGCCACCTCGACCGATAAGCCGATCCGGGTCGTCGACGGGGGTCGGCTGGTTGGCGTCGTCGATCGCGCCAACATCCTGACCGCGATCGCGGGCGCAGAGGACGAATAGGCGATGACCGCCGTCGGTGTCGCGGCCAGCCGCCTGGTCCCCGGCATTCCTCGATCGGTGTGGGCGCTGATCGGTGCCGTCGTCGCCCTCGTGCTCTACCTCGCGTTCCGCGGCCAGTACACGCTTCCCCACAACAACGATGCAGACCTCTTCCGGTCGTTGAACGCGCTGCGCGAGACGGTCGAGGACAACCGCAACAACATTCCCCTCATCACCCCGATCCGGCTGGCCGTCGGTGGGCTCGTCGAGGTCTTCATCGGCGGACTGCACGCGCTGTCGTGGCCCGGCCTGGTCGCCGTAGCAACCGCGATCGGCCTCGTCATCGGTGGCTGGCGGCTGGCGCTACTCGGTGCGGCCGGCTTCATCTCGTTCGGCGTGCTGGGCCTGTGGGATCCGAGCGTGGACACCCTGGGCCTGACCCTGGCCGCCGTCGTGCTGTCGCTGGCGATCGGCCTGCCGCTGGGCATCCTCGCCGGCCGGAACGACCGGTTCCTGCGGCTCGTGACGCCGGTCCTGGACGTCATGCAGATCATGCCGACGTTCGCCTACCTGGCCCCGTTGGCGCTGCTGTTCCTCATCGGCCCCGCGACGGCAGCGATTGCGACGATGATCTACGCGATCCCGCCCGCGATCCGGATCACTGCCCTCGGCATCCGCGGGGTCTCCGCGACGACAGTGGAAGCCGCGACGGCCATGGGCTCGACGAGGCTCCAACTGCTCGGCAAGGTCCAGGTCCCGATGGCCCTCCAGACCATCATCCTCGGCGTCAACCAGACGATGATGATGGCCCTGTCGATGGTCGTGATCACCGTCCTCGTCGATGCCCCCGGACTCGGCAAGAACATCATCCGGGCTCTCCAGCAGGTCGACGTCGGGACGGCGTTCGACGCCGGTCTGGCGATCGTGATCATCGCCGTCATCCTGGATCGCTTCACGACCGCGGCCGGTGAACGAGCCGATCCGCGAGCTCGTGCGATCGCCGGGAAAAGCGGCGGGAACCGGACGCGGCGGGTCATGCTCCTGGCGATCGGCATCGCGGCTGCGGGGATCCTCCTCGGGCGCGTCGTCCTGGACAACCCCGACTTCCCCAAGGGGATCGCGTTCTCGTTCGAGGGCGCGGTCAACGCCGTGGTCACCTGGCTCAGGACGAATGCGACGGGGCTCACCTCCGGCCTGAAGGACGCGATCACGTTCGGGGTGATCAACCCGATCCAGGAAGTCCTGACATCTGCGCCATGGTGGCTGGTCATCGCGGTGATCGTCGGGATTGCCGCGTTCGGCGGGGGGCTGAGTCCCGCCCTTGCCGCCGGGATCTGCCTCGTCGCGATCATCGCGCTTCAGCTCTGGGAGCACAGCATGGAGACCCTGACGTCAGTCCTCGTTGCGACGGCGATGACACTGGCCCTCGGGCTCGTCCTCGGGATCGCTTCGGCGCGGAGCCGGCGGTTCTCGGCGGCCCTGCGACCATTGCTTGACATGGCTCAGACCATGCCTGCGTTCGTTTACCTGATCCCTGCCGTCGCGTTGTTCGGCCCCAGCCGGTTCACAGGCATCGTGGCCGCGCTCATTTACGCGGTCCCGCCGGTCATCCGACTCGTCGAAGCCGGGATCAGGACCGTGCCGGTGACGGTCGTCGAGGCGGCGACGGCGGCGGGATCGACGCCACGGCAGCTGCTCTGGAAGGTCCAGCTGCCGATGGCCCGCCCGGCACTCCTCCTCGCCGCGAACCAGGGGATCGTCCTCGTCCTGGCGATGGTGGTCGTCGGCGGGCTGGTGGGCGCAGGCGGACTCGGCTACGACGTGGTCGCGGGATTCGCCAGGCGCGACTTCTTCGGCGAGGGACTTGCGGCGGGGATCGCGATCGTCCTGCTCGGCATCATGCTGGACCGGATCTCGCAGGGTGCCGGGAAGCGACCGCGGCCAGACGCCCGGACACGGGTCGGCGCCGCGGCAGTTCGGCTGGCCTGACACATGGACGCAAACCGCATTGGGGTCCATGATTGGCAACTTCCGCGGCCGGGCGTTGTCCGACGGCGGGCAGGAGGAGGACAAGTGCGGCAGATGAATGCTTCGATTCGGCGCCTCGCCGTCGTCGTGACGACGCTCGGCCTGGCATTGGCAGCGTGCAGTAGCCCGGGAGGCGGCGCGTCCGCCACACCGGCGTCCTCGGGTGGGACCGCGGCATCCGCGCCGGCCACCGGCGGGACCGTGAACATCGCGATCAACCCGTGGGTCGGCTATGAGGCGAACGCGGCCGTCGTCGCCAACATCCTCGAGAAGGAGCTGGGCTACACGGTCAACAAGAAGGACCTCAAGGAGGATGTCTCGTGGCAGGGCTTCGAGACCGGTGAGGTCGACGTCATCATCGAGAACTGGGGCCATCCTGATCTCGAGAAGAAGTACATCGACGAGGACAAGGTCGCCCAGAACGCGGGCGATACCGGCAACATCGGGATCATCGCCTGGTATGTCCCGAAGTGGCTGGTCGACGAGCATCCCGACATCACCGACTACAAGAACCTCAACAAGTACGCCGACCTGTTCAAGACGTCCGAGTCCGGCGACCTTGGCCAGTTCCTGGGGAGCGATCCCTCGTACGTCCAGTACGACGAGGCCCTGATCAAGAACCTCGGCCTGAACTTCAAGGTCATCTTCTCGGGCGGCGAGGCCGCGACGATCACGGCCTTCCAGCAGTCCGTCACCGACAAGAAGCCGCTCATCGGCTACTTCTGGGATCCGCAGTGGCTGCACGCCCAGATCGACCTCGTCAAGGTGAACCTGCCGCCGTACACGGACGGCTGCGACGCGGACCTGGAGAAGGTTGCCTGCGACTATCCGGAGTACGCGCTCAACAAGATCGTCAGCACGAAGTTCGCGACCGAGGGCGGCAAGGCCTACGAGCTCGTCAAGAACTTCACCTGGACCAACGAGGACCAGAACCTCGTTTCCGACTACATCACGAACCAGAACATGTCGGCCGAGGATGCGGCCGCGAAGTGGATCACCGACAACGAGGCCAAGTGGAAGGCGTGGATGCCCGAGTAGGGCTCCGTCCGCCTGACTGACCCCGAACACCGAGCATCGGCCGGCGGCTCACCCGCCGGCCGATGCGAGTTCACAAGGCAAACGGATCGTTGACACATCCATCACACTCTTGACGCACCCTCGTCGGGGCGCTGAAATGCGCCTCACCGGGACGTCCGGGACCAGGGCAAGGTCATCCGCGCCGCCGAAGATAACCCGCGCGATCGCCGTAGGAGGAGATCGGATCGCGCCGGGCGGCCGCCGCGGTGCTCATCCGTGAGACCCCCACGCAGCTGGAGAACCACATTGATCACGAAACGATCGCTGTCTCGAACGCTCGCACCGTTCGCCGCGTTCGCCATCATCTTGACCGCCTGCTCGACGCCCGCCGGTAGTACGGCGCCATCGACGTCAGCCGCCCCGCCGGCCTCGGCCCCGGCATCGCAGGCCGCTTCAGGATCGCCGGCCGCGAGTGGCGTCGACATGGCCGCCCTCGAGGCTGACGCCAAAGCCGAGGGCAAGCTCACGACAATCGCGCTGCCCGACGACTGGTGCAACTACCGCGAGGTGATCGACACCTTCAAGTCCAAGTACGGCCTCGAGGTCAACGAGCTCGACCCGCTTGCCGGATCGGGCGACGAGATCGAGGCGATCAAGGCCAACAAGGACAATCCGGGCGACCAGGCCCCGGACGTCATCGACGTCGGGCTTGCGTTCGGCCCGAGCTCGAAGACCGAAGGCCTCGTCGCGCCGTACAAGGTCTCGACCTGGGACACGATCCCCGAGTCCGCCAAGGACGCGGAAGGTGCATGGTACGGCGACTACTACGGCGTCCTTTCGTTCGAAGTCAACACCGCCGTCGTGGCCAACGTTCCCCAGGATTGGCCGGACCTCCTCAAGCCCGAGTACAAGGGCCAGGTCGCCCTCGCCGGCGACCCGCGCACCTCCAGCCAGGCGATCCAGGCGGTCCACGCCGCGGCACTCGCCAACGGCGGCTCGCTCGACGACGCCCAGGCAGGCCTCGACTTCTTCAAGAAGCTGAACGACTCCGGCAACTTCGTGCCGATCATCGCGACGTCGGCAACGATCGCCAACGGGTCCACCCCGATCGCGATCCGCTGGACTTACAACGCCCTCGCGAACCGTGACAGCACGGCCGCCAGCGGCGGTCCTAAGATCGAGGTCGTGGTCCCGAAGTCAGTCCGGTTCGCCGGCGTCTACGTCCAGGCGATCAGCGCCTATGCCCCGCATCCGAAAGCCGCTCAGCTCTGGGAGGAATTCCTGTACTCCGACGAGGGCCAGAACCTGTGGCTGAAGGGGTACTGCCACCCGATCCGGTACGAGGATCTCGTGGCCAAAGATGCTGTCCCGGCCGAGCAGTTGGCCAAGCTCCCGGATGTCACGGGGGCCGTCTTCCCGACCCTCGAGCAGCTCGACAAGGCGAAGGCGCTCATCACCGGCCAGTGGGACGCCGTCGTCGGGGCAAACGTCCAGTAGCAGGGAACGACGTCCCGGTCCCCGGGATCTCGGATCGTGGCTGACGCCACGACGCTCAGCGAGCGGGGCACGCCACGGGCGCGCCCCGCTCGTCGCCGCTTCAGCTGGGCGTGGCTGGGCCTCGTCCCGTTCTTCCTGTTCGCCACAGCCTTCATGTTCCTGCCGGTGGCCTACCTGGTCTTCGGCAGCTTCATTGGCCCTGACGGCGCGGTCACGCTCGGCAATTACAGCGATCTCTCGACCGGGGTGATCCCTGGGGCATTCTGGAACAGCATCGAGATCAGCGTCGTGACCGCGATCCTCGGCGGAGTCTTCGGCTTCCTGCTCGCCTACGCGGTCATCCTCGGCGGACTGCCGAGGTTCCTCGGGGCGGCGTTGATGACGTTCTCAGGAGTCGCCTCGAACTTCGCCGGCGTGCCCCTCGCCCTTGCCTTTATCTTCACCCTCGGCGCCCAGGGCTTTGTCACCGTCCAGCTGCGTTCGCTGGGCTTCGAGTTTCCGCCGACGCTGCTGACGTCGAAGATCGGGCTCGAAATCGTCTACCTGTACTTCCAGTTCCCGCTGATGATCCTGATCATGGCCCCGGCCATCAACGGCCTGAGGCGTGAGTGGCGCGAAGCCGCCGAGAATTCCGGCGCAACGTCGAGGCAGTACTGGCGCTACGTCGCGCTGCCGATTTTGACCCCGTCAATCCTCGGCACGATGATCCTCCTGTTCGGGAACTCGTTCGGCGCCCAGGCGACGGCGTTCCAGCTGACCGGCGGGACCCTCAGCATCATCACCCTCGTGATCAGCTCCCAGATTCGCGGCGACGTCCTCCACAACCCGGGACTCGGCTACGCCGCTGCGATGGGGATGGTCGTGATCATGGCCGTTTCGATCGGGCTGTACTCCATCCTTCAGCGACGGTCCGAACGGTGGCTGCGGTCATGAGCGACACGGTCGTTGCTCGCGCGCCCGGGGCCCGCGACACGGTGTCACGGGGCACGCGGCGGCGGCGTCGCGGATTCGGCTCGCCGTGGGCCTGGATCATTTTCGTCCTCGGCGCCACGTACTTCATCCTGCCGCTGATCGGAACGTTCCTCCACTCCATCCGGACGCGGCCGGACATCTTCCTCGCGTATCGCCAGGTCCTGGCCGACCAGAAGTTCGCGATCGGCCTGCTCTACTCCTTCACGGTTGGCGTGATCACGATCATCGTGAGCCTGCTGATCATCGTTCCGACCGCCTACTGGGTCCGCCTCCGCGTGCCCCGCCTTCGTCCGGTCGTCGAGTTCGTGACGCTGATGCCGTTTGTCATCCCGCCGGTCATCCTCGTCTTCGGGCTCATCCGGGTCTACTCCGCCCGGCCGATCCAGCTGACCGCGACGAGCTTGGGAAGCGACCTGCTGCTCGTGGCCGCGTACGTGGTGCTGTCGTTCCCGTACATGTACCGCGCAGTCGACACGGGCCTCGCCGCGATCGACGTCCGGACGCTCACCGAAGCGGCCCAGAGCATGGGCTCGGGCTGGGCGCGCATCCTGTGGCGGGTGATCTTTCCGAATCTTCGCACGGCCATCCTGTCAGGGGCGTTCCTGACCCTTGCCATCGTCGTCGGCGAGTACACGATCGCGTCGTTCCTCGCCCGTAACGACGCCTTCGGCGTATACATCTCGCTGCTCGGGCGCACCCAACCGTATACACCGGCCGCGGTGTCGCTCATCAGTTTCGGGCTGACCTGGCTGGCGATGGGCGCGATCGCGATGCTTGGACGCGGGACGCGCGGGCAAATCCAGGTCGCGGGCGCGCGGTGACGACCACGATCCACGTGAGGGACCAATGACCTTCCTCGAGTTGACGGACATCCAGAAGCGTTTCGGCGACGTCGCAGCCGTGGAGGACTTCAACCTGGCGGCGGAGCGTGGGGAGTTCGTCTCGTTTCTTGGGCCGTCCGGCTGTGGCAAGACGACGACGCTCCGAATGATCGCCGGCTTCGAGCGACCGACCGATGGGACGATCGTAGTCGACGGCACCGACATCACCCATCGCCCGCCGAACCGCCGCAACGTCGGCATGGTCTTTCAGTCGTACGCGCTGTTTCCGAACATGTCGGTCGCGGACAATATCGGGTTCGGCCTGAAGGTCCGCAAGACGCCGAAGGACCAGATCCGGAAGAAGGTCGGCGAGCTGCTCGGGATCATCAACCTGCCCGACAAGGGGGCGAGCTTCCCCTACCAGCTCTCAGGTGGCCAGCAGCAGCGGGTCGCCCTCGCCCGCGCGCTCGCGATCGAGCCTCAGGTCCTCCTCCTCGACGAGCCGCTTTCGGCTCTCGACGCCAAGATCCGGATCGTCCTGCGCAAGGAGATCCGCTCGATCCAGCGCCAGCTCGGGATCACGACGGTCTACGTCACCCACGACCAGGAGGAGGCCCTCTCGCTGTCGGACCGGGTCGTGGTCATGAGCGAAGGGCGGATCGAGCAGATCGGGACGCCGGCCGAGATCTACAACTTCCCGGCGACTCCGTTCGTGGCCTCGTTCGTCGGGACGTTGAACCTGATCGCCGCTCGGGTCGTCGAGGCGGGAACGGGCCGGTTGTCGGCCGAGGGCCAGGAGCTCCGCGCCGCACGGCCGATCACCGAGGCCCGCGACGGCGGGATCGTGACCCTTGCCCTTCGGCCTGAAAGCATCGAGCTTGGCGAGGGCGGAGGCAGCAACCGTCTCCGGGGCACGGTCGAGGACGTCACCTTCCTCGGTTCGATCGTCCGGACTCGCGTCCGACTTGGCGACGCCGACACGACCGTCTCGCTCGACACGTTCAACGACCCGAACCTGAGCCCGCCCGACATCGACGAAGTCGTCACGCTCTCCTTCCCGCCGGAAGCGAGCCTCGTCATCGGCGCTGGTCCGGCCCCCGAGATCGACGTCGTCGCGGGAGAGTGACCGAAGCCACGCTGTCGCCGCTGCTCGACGGGATCGACCTCGTCATCTTCGACAAGGACGGGACCCTGATCGACTTCCAGGCGATGTGGGGCGGCTGGACGATGGAGCTGGGGCGACGATTGGACGGCGCGACGCGCAGGCCGGTCGCGGGCGACGTCTTCGCGGCGATCGGTTTCGATCCCGTGAACGGGCGCATCCGCGCAGGAGCCCCCCTCGCTGTCGCGACGATGACCGAGCTCGCCGAGGTCATCGCCGCCGTCATCCGGCGCTGGTGTCCGAGCGTGGCGGCTGCGCGGGGCGCTGTCGAGAGCGCGTGGTTCAGGCCGGATCCCGTGGCCTCGGCGATCCCGACAGCGGATCTCGCGACCCTGTTCGGCCAGGTTCGGGATTCCGATCGCCTGATCGCGGTCGCCACGACCGACGACCGGGCCCCGACGGAAGCAACCCTACGCGGGCTCGGTATTCGGGACCACGTGTCGGCGCTCGCCTGCGGTGACGATGGGGTCGGCGTGAAGCCCGACCCGGCCATGGTCCTCGCGATCTGCACAGCACTGCGGGTCGCTCCGGATCGGGCGGCCGTCGTGGGCGACACCCCGGCCGACCTCGTGATGGGCCGATCGGCCGGGGCCGGGCGGGTCATCGGGGTGCTGACCGGCGTCGGTGGGCGAGCGGAGCTCGAGCCCCTCGCTGATGCGGTCCTCGGGTCGATCGGGGAGCTGCTCGAGGCCTGAGGCTGGAGAGAGCGGGATCGCCCGCCTCACGTACGTCGACGAGGGCGCCGGTACGTCTGGGCTATCGCCCCAGCCCGGCCGTACGGGTACCGTCCAAGGACCAGCGCCAACCGCTTCCGCACGCCCCGAGACCCGCCGCTGCAGACAGGCTCCGATGGAGGACCCACGCAACCGATGGCCGTCGCATTCGAGCGAGGTGAGACCCCGAGGCTGCTGACCGTCGCCGAAGCGGCCACGATCGCCGGCGTCGGCCGCGGGACGATCCGGACCTGGTGCGCGCGCGGCGAGCTTCCTTCGGTCGCCGGACGAACCCGCGCGGAGCGGCTCATCCGAAGCTCCGACCTTGAACGCCATCTGGCCGCCCGCGCCGCCCTCGCCGCCATCACCGAGGCAGACGCGCGCGGCGATGGCGCGCCGATGCCACCGGGCATCGACCTGCCGCAGGTCACGGACGGCGAGCAGGTGCCGCTCCGCTTGATCCGCGAGCAGCTGGCCGGCGGCGCCGCACTCCGCAGGATCGCGGCGGAGGTCAGCGGTCCGCTCGATCTGCAAACGCTTTTCGACGACGTGATCACCGACTCGATGACGCTTTTCGCCGTCAGCCGGGTTGGCCTCTGGCTGTACGACGAGACTGAGCCGTTCCCGCTGACGCTCGCGGCTCATCACGACGTGCCGGAGGAGGTGATGGACTGGGTCGAACGGCTCCAGGCAGACGCCCGGACAGCAGGTCTCGCGGCGATCAGGTCCCAGAGTGTCGTCGTCCTGAGGGACGTGACCGCCGACAAGACCCTCGCGCTCTACCCCGTCTACCTGCGGAACGGCATCGCCAGCGTCTGCTTCGTGCCGATCGTCTTCCGGGGCGAACCGCTCGGGCTGCTCGTTCTCTACCACGACGTCATCCGCGACTGGACGACGGCCCAGCAGGATCTGGCCCGTAGCTTCGCCGACCAGATGGCCGCCGCGATCGGCAACACCCGCCTGTACGACTCGGTGCAGTCGCTCGCCGCGCGCCTCCGGGCGATCCACGACTTCGCCCTCCGTCTGAACCGGATTCGGGATCTCGACGAGATCGCGTCGGTCATCGTGGAGGGCACCGAGCGACTGATCGGACACGACACGATCCGGGTCTACCTGGTCGACCACGCGACGAAGTTGTGCGAACCGATCGCCTTCAAGGGCACATTCGGGGGCAATCCGAACCCAAGCATCGAAGAGCTCCGCACGCCGATCGGGAGCGGGCTAACGGGCTGGGCCGCCCAGCACAACCACACGATCCTGACCGGCGACGCCGGCAGCGACCCACGCGGCCGACGTGTCCACGAGTCGGCGACCGTCGAGTCGATGCTCGTCGTGCCGATGAGCTTCGAGGACCGGGCTCATGGCGTCATCGTCGTGTCGGCCGAGGGGCGGGACCGGTTCGGGCCGGACGACGAGGCGACGCTGACGATCTTCGCGGGCTATGCGGCCCAGGCCATCGTCAACTTCGAGCACCTCGACCAGCTCGGCCGCCAGCAAGCAGAGCTCGAGCATCAGCTCGCCAGCCAGCGCCGCCTGCTGGAAGTCAACGAGCGCCTGTTGTCGACCCTGGACCCGAAGGGCGTCCTCGAGCTGATCGCCGACTCGCTCAAGACGATCGTGCCGTACGACGCGCTGACGATCTACCGCTGCGACAAGGAAGCCGGCGTGCGACGCGCCGTCGTGGCTCGCGACCGGTTCGCCGACGTGATCCTCGATTACGCCGGCCCGATCGGAGTCGGTATCACCGGCTGGGTCATCGAGCACGGCGAGGCGGCACTCACCAACGATGCCCACCTCGACCCGCGGTCCGTTCAGATCCCGGGCACCCCATTCGAGCCCGAATCGATGCTTGTCGTGCCGCTGCGCGTCGGCGCCGAGGTGATCGGGACGCTGAACATCGGGCGGATCGGCGGGTCGGATGCTCACTTCACCGAGAACGAGTTCGAACTGACGAAGCTGTTCGCCGGCCAGGCGTCGATTGCCCTCGAGAATGCCGAGGCTCACGGTGCGATCAAGGTCCGGGCGGAGCACGACGCGTTGACGGGGCTCCGCAACCACGGCCAGTTCCAGCGCGAGTTCGCGGAGACGATCGCCGCGGCCAAGGGTCCATTTGCGCTGATGATGCTGGATCTCGATTCGTTCAAGGCCTTCAACGACGCCTGCGGTCATCCCGCCGGCGATGCGCTCCTCGCGAGCGTGGCCGCGGCGCTCCAAACCGAGATTCGGGATGGGGACGGGGTGTATCGCTACGGCGGCGACGAGTTCGCGGTGATCCTGCCGGGTGCGAGCCGGATCGAGGCGTACGAGGTTGCGCAGCGGATTCGGCAGGCCGTCCTGGATATCGCCGATCGTACAGGGCCACGCGTCTCGATCTCGGTTGGGGTGGCGTGCCACCCGGAAGACGGCGCGACGAAAGACGAGCTGGTCGCTGTCGCGGACCAGTCGCTGTACATGGCGAAGCCGTCGTCACAGGAGAGCGGCGCGGATGCAGGCCGTCACGACCCGTATCTGGCGGCTCTCGACCAGACCGCCATCGCCTTGATGAATCGCCGTGATCCCACGGAGCTGCTCGAGACGATCATGACCCGCGCGGCCGCCCTCGTCGGCACGCCGCACGGCTTCATTTACCTCGTCGAGCCTGACGGCGAAAGCCTCATTTGCCGTCACGGAATCGGCATTTTCTCCGACTACCTCGGGTTCCGGATGCCTGTGACCGACGGTGTCAGCGGCCTGGTCGTGCGAGAGCGACGCGCGTTCGCGATCGACGACTACGACACGTGGCCTGATCGGGCCCGGACCCTTCCGACGTCGGTCTTCGGGGCGGTAGTCGGCGTGCCGCTGACCTCCGGCCAGCGGGTGATCGGGGTCATCGGCCTCGCCTCCGGGATAAGCGGGCGACGCTTCGGCGAGCTGGAGATCGCGGCTCTGACGAGGTTCGCCCAGCTCGCATCGATCGCGCTCGACAACGCCAACCTCTTCGAGACTGCTCAGCGCGGCGCGCTCTACGACCCGATCACGGGACTGCCCAACCGCGAGCTCCTGTCGGATCGGATCGCCCACGCGCTGTCCTGGGCCCGCGACGGCGAGGACGAGGCGATCGCGCTGATCCTCTTAGATCTCGATCGCTTCAAGACGATCAACGAGAGCCTCGGGCATGCGTTCGGGGATCAGCTCCTGGCCGCCGTCGGTGAGCGGCTCGGGGCTTGCCTGCGGCCCGGCGACACGGTTGCTCGCTTTGGTGGCGACGAGTTCGGAATCATTCTCGACGGCTTCCGCGGCCTCGACGGCGCCCAGCCAATCGCGGAACGGATCATCGAGGTCCTGCGGGCGCCGTTCACCCTCGGCGATCGCGAGTGGTTCATCAATGCGAGCCTGGGCATCGCGATCGCCCGACCCGGTCGGTCAGACCCCGCCGACCTCTTCCGCGAGGCCGAGATCGCGCTCGTCCAGGCGAAGCGCGAGCCCGGCATGCGCTACACGTTCTTCGAGCCGGCGATGAGCGCGGCGACGATGGAGCGTGTCGAGCTCGAGAATGACCTCCGCCGCGCCCTCGAGCGCAACGAGCTGCGGCTCCACTATCAGCCGATCGTGGATCTCGCGTCGAGCCGGATCGTCGGACTGGAGGCGCTCGTCCGCTGGCAGCACCCGACGCGAGGCCTCGTACCGCCCCTGTCGTTCATCCCGCTCGCCGAGGAGACAGGGCTGATCATCCCGGTCGGCCGCTGGGTGCTGGAGACGGCCTGCCGGCAGGCGCGAACCTGGATGGACACGCTGCCCGGGTCGCAGCTCGTCATCAGCGTCAACCTGTCGGCGCGGCAGTTCACGCAGCCCGATCTGGTCGAGCAGGTAGCCGAGATCCTCGCCGAATCTGGCCTGCCCCCGAATCTTCTCGAACTCGAGATCACGGAGAGCGTCCTGATGGACCAGTCGGAGGCCGGGACGCGAGCGTTGCGGGCCCTTCGCGAGGTCGGCGTCAAGCTCGTCCTCGACGACTTCGGGACCGGCTACTCATCCCTCTCGTACCTCAAGCACCTGCCGCTGGACACGATCAAGATCGACCAGTCCTTCGTCCAGGGTCTCGAGTCGGAGGGCGCCAACCTGCCGATCGTCCAGGCAGTCATCGCCCTCGCTCATGGCCTGGGCATGGGCGTCGTTGCAGAGGGCATCGAGACTGCGGGCCAGCTCGGCCGCCTGCGGTCGCTCGGTTGCGATCGTGGCCAGGGCTACCTCTACGCCCGACCGATGTCGCCTACCGATCTCGAGCCCATGCTCGTCGCCGGGATCGCCCCGAACGGTTAGCCGCCAGCGCCCCCGCCGGCACGCGCCCGGCTGCGCCGCGCAACACCCCTAGCGGCGGCTGCCGAAGATCCGGAGCAGGAACAGGAAGATGTTGATGAAGTCGATGTACAGGTGGACCGCGCCGAAGATCGACGCCTTCTCCATCGAACCGAGAGCGGCAGCGTAGTCGCCGTAGCTGATCTTCTGGACGTCGTAGGCCGTGTAGATCGTGAAGATGACGACGCCGATCAGGGCGATCAGCCAGCCGATCGGCGAGCTGCCGAGGAAGATATTCACGACCGAGGCGACCAGGATCCCGATCATGCCCATGAACAGGAAGCCGCCGATCGAGTTCAGGTTGCGCTTGGTCGTGTAGCCGTAGATGGCGGCCGCCCCGAACATCGCCGACGCCCCGACGAACGATGTGACCACGGACTGGAGGGTGTACAGCGAGGACACGACGCCCACCGTCACGCCAAGGGCCGCCGCGTAGACGAAGAAGAGCAACAGCCCGACGAGCGCGCTGACCCGCGGGATCGCCAGCTGGACACCGATGCCCAGCCCGAACGTGGCCAGCGTGATCATCAGCCAGTAGCGGTACGCCGTCGCCAGGAATGCCTCGTTGGCAAGGACCGGCACCGCTACGATCGCCGTGAGCGCGACGCCGGCGAACATCCACCCGAACGACTGGGCGAGAAGCCGGTTGGCCAGCTCCGGCGCCGGTCGGACGCCGAGCTGCGAGGGGAGGGCCTGCGACGGAGGCGCGCCCGGAGGGTTCGATTGCATCAGCGTGTGCTCCTCTCAGTGACCGCGCCTTGGCGGGGCTCGCGATCGGGTCGAGACGGTGTGGCGGTCCGAGCCTCTGCCTGCTCCGCGGCCCTCGCCAGAACCCAGAGCAGATCGGCGAACCGGTTCAGGTACGGTAGCAAATGAGGACCCGGAATCAATCCCTCCCGACCCAACCCGACCGCCCTCCGCTCGGCCCGCCGGATGATCGTCCTGGCCATCTCGATGGCGGCGCTCGTCGGGGTCTCGCCGGGGACGACGAACTCCTTGGGCATCGCGATGTGCGCCTCCACCTCACGAAGCAGCCCCTCGATCCCGTCGACCATGTCGGCCGACACGCGCGTCCGGCCGTCCTCGAGGCGGTCCCACGCGTCCGGGTTCGTCGCAAGCTCCGCAGCCGCCACGAACAGCTCCCGCTGAAGGCGGAGGATGACACTCGGCAGGTCGCCGAACCCGACCGACAGGACACCGAGGCGGTCCTTCAACCCGAGCTGGGCCCGAGCCAGGCCGAGGGCGGCGACTGCCTCGTCAATCGTGCCGTAGGCTTCCGCGCGGAGATCGTCCTTGGCGATGCGCTGTCCGCCGAAGAGAAGGCCAGTCGTTCCGTCGTCGCCCTTGCGGGTCGCAACCGCCGATTCGAACCGGTCGGTCACCACATGAGCCCGGCGTCGCGCGGGTCCCAGCGCTCGGCCAGGAGGGTCACCTTGACGTCGTGCTCGACGACGGATTCGGCCTGCTCCTTCACCTGCTGGATCATCGACCCGGCATAGGGGCAGAACGGCGTCGTGAGAATCATCTTCACCTCGGTCGAATCCGGGCCGAGGATGATCTGCTTGATCAGCGCGAGCTCGACGACATTCATCCCGATCTCCGGGTCGACCACGGCCCGCAGGGCATCGAGGATGGCGAGCTCCGTCGCGCGCCGCTCGGCGTCGAACGCGGGGGCGTTTGCGGCGTCGCTCGCTGCGTCGGCTGCTGGAACGGTCTGCGGGTCAGTGGTGGTGTCGGTCATGCGGGGCTCCGGGTGCGTGCCTCGATCGTATCACCGAGCCCGATTTGCCCCCGAATCGGCCGACACGTCGCGGCCCTCGCGCGATCAGGCGGCCGGTTGCTCCTTCACGACGATTCCGGGCACGCGGTACTGGGCGGGCAGGTCGGCCGCCTCGTCCTCCGAGTAGCCCGGGCCGGCCAGCGATCCGTCCGGCTCGAAGAACTCCGCGTAGCGGTCGCGGTTGCTCGCAGCGTACGCATACGCCGCGGCGATCCCGAGACGGCGCAGTTCCGGGTGGTCCTTCATGAGCTCCGTCAGCCCGTAGCCGTTGCGACGCAGCTCGAGGAGCTGGCGGACGGTCAGCCGGGTCCCGTAGCAGAACGGCTCACCGTTCATGACGAGCGGGTCCACCTTGACCCATTTGATCGTCATCAGGCGCCCTTGTAGATGAATTCGAGCAGCTTGTTGCGCTTCCGGGCGTCACCCGCGATCCGCCGGTTCCAGCGCATCTGGGCGATGCCCGCGTCAATCGCCGCGTGCATCGGGTCCGCCTCGGGGCCATCGAGGAATGGCGCCATCGCCGCTCGAAGCCCTTCCGACAGCTGCACGAGGTCGTCCATCGGAACGCGGCGGCGGCGATAGAGCGGTACGACCTGGTCGGCGAATTCGCTCATGGGCGACGGATCGTCGGTCGCCACTGAGAGAGCGATCCGATCGATGAAGGCCTCGGTGTCGCGCAGGAGGTGGCGGAGGCCAAGCTCGTCATAGCGGTCACGGAGCGTCGGGTCGCGCTCGACGGCGATCTCGAGTGCCCGCGCGGCGAGGCGTGCCGTCGCCGCTCGCAGCCGATTGGCCGCGTCCGGGAACCCGTAGTTCTGATCGCGTTCCGGCAGGCCCAGGGACGGATGCTTCACGTTCGCGAGTCTAGCGTGCGGCGGAGTGCGGCGCCATGAGCCGATACGATTGGCTGCGATGGAGCCACCCGACGATCCGCGCGCGCCCGCGGCGCCACCCGAACCGGGCGAGCGCGGCCGCCAACTCGACCGCCCGCCCTCCGATCGGTACGCGGCGGCGGTGCCTGCGTCTCCCACGGATGCGCCGGTCGGCAGCCGCGCAACGCAAGGGATCCTCGCCGCGCTGATCGGGACGGCCGTGTTCACCGTCCTCGGCGGACCCCTGTCGGTCACGTTCGGGCTGATCGGCGTGGCCGCTGTCATCGGCTGGGCGGTCGGCTCGACCGTCCGTCCGTCGCTCGGGCTCGCAGTCGGGCTGGCGATCGGGTCCATCGTGCTGGGTCTCGTCGGCATCTGGCTCGTGGCGCGACTCGAGGGCGGCGTCCTCAGCCTGCCCGAGTACCTCGCCCAGGTGCAGGGGCCTCTCGTCGGCATCGAGATCGCGGTCGCAGCGCTCGTCGCGGGGGCTACCGTCCGATGACCGCTTCGGACGCGACGTCCGACCTCCGCTTCCGGCGTCCCGTCGAGGCCGACCACGGCCCGATCGTCTCGATCGTTGACGAATGGTGGGGCGGCCGATCGATCCATCCACTGCTCCCGCGCCTCTGGTTCCAGCACTTCACCGGGACGTCGTGGCTCGCCGAGACCGAGGCCGGCCGGCCGATGGGCTTCCTCGTCGGCTTCATCAGCCCCGACGATCCATCGACTGCCTACGCTCACATGATCGGGACCGACCCGAACCGACGCCGGCGGGGCCTCGGACGGGAGCTCTACCGCCGGTTCTTCGAGGACGTTGGCGCTCGTGGCGTCGTCCGGGTCCGGGCGATCACGTGGCCCGGCAACCGTATCTCGGTCGGGTTCCACGAGGCCCTCGGCTTCAAGGTGGTCGACGGCCCCGACAGCCAGAACCTGTACGGCACGCGGGCCTATGCCGACTACGACTTCCCCGGCGACGATCGCGTCGTCTTCGAGCGGACGCTGTCGGCGGCGAGCCTGGAGGAGTGACGCGGCGGATGCGCGCTGGGCTGCTGATCGGCATCGCGATCGCCGTCGTCGCCGGCCTCGCGCTGCTCGTCTGGCGCGGTGCCGGTGACCGCGACCCGGCCAGCCTCGTCGTCGGTGACTGCTTCGACGTCCCGGCAGCGGCCCAGCGGATCGAGGACCTCACGCAGTCGCACCTGCGGCGGGCCGCACAGCGGCGAGGTCTTCCACATCTTCGAGGCGTCGAGCGCCAACGCGACCTACCCGACCGACGCCGGTTGGGAGGCCCTCATCTACGAGGTCTGCGATCCGGAGTTCCAGGCCTACACGGGCACGCCCGTCGCGGAGCGGCTCGACATCGGCTACCTGTTCCTGGTCCCCACGGACGATCGGTGGGGCGCCGGTGATCGGCGGGTGACGTGCTTCATCAATTCGCTCGACGGGTCGCCATTGAGCCGCTCGTTCCGCGCGGCTCCCTAACGCTAATGTCGGGCGATCGACTCGCACAACGGGCCGCCAGTCTCTACCATCGTCCGCGGGACCGGCCGACCGTGCAGCGACCGGCTTGGGGATTGGGAACGATGGAGGCCACGTGAGAGGCTGGTTAGTTCGAATCGGGATCATCGCGGCGATCGCCATTGGTGCCTTCGTCCTGCGCGACCGACTCTCGAGCAATGCCGGCGACCTCGCGGTCGGCGACTGCTTCGATGAGCCGACTGCCTCGGCCGCGACCGTCGAGGACGTGCAGCACCAGCCGTGCAACGACGCCCACGACAACGAGGTGATGGTCGTCACGGAGCACCCTGCTGCGAAGGACGCGGCCTACCCGAGTGACGCCGACATGGAGGCCTTCGTCGACGAGAAGTGCGTATCCGTCTACCAGGCGTACTCGGGTCGCGACCCCGCGACGGAGTCCGAGATCGGGCTGGCGTGGTACGTGCCGACGGACGAGGGCTGGAAAGACGGCACCCGGAAGGTCATCTGCTACCTCTATCGCAATGACGGATCGAAGATGACTGCACCGCTCAAGGCGCCCTGATCGGCGGATCTCGACCGTCGGGAACCTGATCGTTGGGGCCGGTGTAGATGGTGTATCGATGCCACCGCACGGGAGTTGGACGATGACGCGACGGATTCTCAGGGGCCTGTCGGCCGCGACATTGCTTGTGGCCCTGTCCACCGGAGCGGTTATCGCCGGCGGCTGGGCGACGATCCAGGCCGATTCCGGCAATCCACCTCAACCGAACGCGGGTGAGCAATTCACGTTCGGCTTCACCGTTCTCCAGCACGGTGTCACCCCCGCCGGCTGGGTCGAGACCCCGACGTTCCTCGGGATCAATACCACCACGGGCGAGCGCGTCGAGGTCAAGGCGGTCGCGCAGGGCGCCGACGGCCACTTCGTGGCGACGGTGACGCTGCCTTCGGGCGGCTTCTGGACGTGGCAGGTGGTGCTCACAGATCTCATCGTCGAGACGGCGCCACAGCCGATGGCCGTGGCCTTGGCCGACGGCACACTGCCGGCGATGGACACCGGCTCCATGTTGTCGGCGATCGAGCGCGTTCGGACGGAGATCCGGACGGAGTACCAGGCGCAGCTCTTCACCGAGACGGATGCGCTCCGTTCACAGATCACGCACCTTAATTCGCAGGTCGAATACCTCTATGGCCAGCGCGAGGCGCTCACGAAGGAGATCGCGGGTCTCAAGGCGACCCCGACCGGCGCGGCACCGGCCTCGGAGTCCGTGCCGCTGTTTGCGGTCGTCGGCATCGCCGTGCTCGCCGGGGCGATCAGCGGCTTCGCGATGACGATGCTCGGGCGCAGCACGCGCAAGCCCGATGGCTCGCTCACGGGCGCCGAGGAGGAGCTCGCCCCCGCGAGCGGCGCCCTCACCACGCGCTGACGCGCGATCGCGCCTCCCGCGCTCGCGCCCCAGTCCGATCGGGGGTTCCGGCAACGGAGCCCTCGATCATTCTCCGTTCAGGTTCCTGCCTGACGCCCCTGCCTCGGCCAGCTCGGCGGCGATTGCCGTCGGCGGGAGCTGCTCGTGGCGCGCGCCTTCGGCGGCCAGGGGGTCGCTCGCTCCGTCACGGTTCGCGGTCACCCGGCATCGTCCCCATCCCCTGCCCCGGCGCCATGCCCCGTTCCTCGCCGACGAACGGCATCCCCTGGCGCTCGACGGCGTCGAGGCTCATCCGGAGGGCCGCCGTTTTCGCTTCGGCGACCTCCCGGACGTAGGCCGACTCCTCATCGGTCGTCATCGGGCGGCCCCGGACGATTTGCTTCGGCTTGCCGACCATGAGCCAGGCGAGGTGGTATCGGTCCATCGATCCCCACGCCGACACCAGCAGGTCGTCCGATAGCTGGAGCCACGTCTGGAGCCCGCGCAGCGACGGGTCCTGCTGCAGCCGATCGCCCTCGGCGACGAGTTGGCGGGTGCGGGCGATGAGTTCGTCGCGGGTCATGCCTGGCTACCGCGATTCGCCGCGGACGAACGACTCCCGTTCGGCCCGGGCGCGCAGGGTCCAGCGGCCGGGCCGCCCGTCGGCGATCGGCGCGTCGTCGAAGCGGGTGACCGGCAATATCCCGGCGACGCTGCTCGAGATGAATGCCTCGTCCGCGTCGTGGAGGTCGCGGGTCGTGAGCCAGGCTTCGTCGGCGCGGAGACCGACGCCTTCCGCCCAGCGCAGGATCCAGCTGCGGGTCGTGCCGGGCAGGATCGCGCAGCCCAGCGACGGCGTGGCGAGCTGGTCTCCCCGAACGACGAACAGATTGGCCGACGTCGCTTCGGACAGGAAACCGTCCGTGGTCAAGAACAGCGCATCGTCTGCGCCCGCCGTCCGCGCCTCGACTCGCGCGTAGACGTAGTCCGCCCGCGACGTGGTCTTGAGTGCGGCGAGCGGGTTTTCCGGATCGCGGCGGACGGTGCTCGAGACCAGGTGAAGGCCGCGCTCGAGGTGGTCCGTGGGCGTCGGCGGCACCGGCCACGCCTGGATGACGATCGTCGCCTGCGGGTGCTCGTCCGGCGGCAGAAGGCCGCGACCAAGGAATACTCCGCGCGAGACGGTGATCCGGATGCTCGAGTCGCCGTCCGGCCCGGCGAGGCCCTCGGCGGCCACAAGCTCCGAAATTCCCGCCGCGAGCCGCGCCTCGATGTCGTCAGGCAGCGGGATCGCGAGCCCGGCCGCCGATCGCTGGAGCCGCTCAACGTGCTCCGGGAGCTCCGTCGGTCGGCCGGCGCGAGCCCGAAGCGTCTCGAACACGCCGTCCCCGAGCTGGAAGCCCCGGTCGAACGCGGACAGGTGGGCGGCGTCCGCCGGCAGCAGCCGTCCATCGAGCCAGATGTAAGCGGGCCGTGGGGCCGTCACCCGGCCGTGACCTCGGTGCCGCCGATTGCCAGGAGCGGCCCGCGCGCCTTGGCGACGGTTTCCTCCCACTCTGCGGCCGGGTCGCTCTGGTAGGTGATCCCGCCGCCGACGTGGAGACTCAGCCGCGCGCCGTCCGCGACGAAGGTCCTGATGATGATGGAGGTGGTCATCGCCCCGTCTGGTCCGATCCAGCCGAGGGCCCCCGTGTACGGCCCGCGGCGCACCGGCTCGAGCTCCTCGAGGAGCTCCATTGCCCGGATCTTCGGAGCGCCGGTGATCGAGCCGCCCGGGAACGAGGCAGCAAGCAGGTCGAAGGCGTCGCGGCCCGGGCCAAGCTGCCCGGTCACCGTCGAGACGAGATGCTGGACCGTGGCCGTCCGCTCGAGCCGGCACAGGCGCGGAACACGGACGCTGCCCGGCCGGCAGACGCGCCCGAGATCGTTCCGGAGCACGTCCACGATCATCACGTTCTCGGCCCTGTCCTTGCCGCTCGCGAGGAGCTCGCAGGCGAGGGCGACGTCCTCGTCGCGCGACCGGCCGCGAGGCCTGGTCCCCTTGATCGGGTCCGCTTTCACGGCGCCGGCGCGATCGACCGACAGGAACGGTTCCGGCGAGGCCGACAGGAGGGCCCGCGGGCCGGCCCCGGACGCCCGACCGAGATCGAGATAGGCGGAGAAGAGCGACGGATCGCCCGTCCGGAGCCGCCGGTAGAGGTGCCACGGATCGCCGCTGAACGGCGTCTCGAGGCGCCGGGTGAGATTCGCCTGGTAGATCTCCCCGCGAGCGACGAACGAACGGACCGCCTCGACGCCCGCCTCGTACGCCTGCCGATCGAGGCTCGAGTGGAAGAGCAGCCCGGCCGGCTCACCCACGTCCGCGCCCGCTTCGGCCACCCTCGGCCGGCGGACTCGGTCGCGAACCTCGGCGAGGCGTCGGTCGAGCCGGCCGACATCGCCATCGATCGCGCGACCAGCCAGCCACGCGGCGCCGGTCCGCCGATCCCAGGCGATCACCCAGTCGTGGAGGGCGAGGCCAAGCAACGGCAGGCCCTGGTCCTCGGTGCTGATCGTCGGCAGTCGCTCCAGCGAGTGGCCCAGGTCGTAGGCGAGGTACCCGGCGAGCCCTCCGATGAACGGCGGGGCGTCGTCGTCGTCGACGCCCCCCGAGCCGCGGTCGAGCGTCGCCAGAAGCTCTCGGGCGACGGCGAACGGATCGACGCCCGCCGCCGGCTCATCGAGGACGGCCACCGGATCGGCGGTCAAGTAGGTCCAGCGCGCGTTGCGCCCCGGGCGGGCGCTCTCCAGCAGAACCAGGCCCGGCAGGTCACGGAACAATTCGGCGACGTCGATCGCGCGCGAGGAAGCGGCCTCGGGCAGAGGCTGCAGGCGGACGCCGGCCGTAAGGGAGGCGGGCCTGGCGCCGGCATCGCCCTGCGCGAAACGCCCGCTCGTCGTGCGGATCACCGCGCGATCATAGGCGCGACGCCCGATCCCCGGGCCGATGGCGTCACAGAGCTCCGCCTCGGGCCCCGGTGGTGCGAACGGTAGGCTGAGCGCTGAGGTGCCGGCTCTCATGTCGAGGAGGAATCTTGGTTCGAGCGCGAGATCTCGGGATAGTCATCGGGCATGGCCGGCCGGGCCCTGCGAACGCGATCACCGACGTGCCTGGGGTGCGAGTCGGGCACGCGACGATCGTCCGTGGCGACGGACCGCTCGTCGTCGGCCGCGGGCCCGTCCGGACGGGCGTGACCGTCGTGGTCCCGCACGAGGGCAACGTCTTTACGGAGCCAGTCTATGCCGGCAGCCATCGCTTGAACGGCAACGGCGAGCTAACCGGGCTCGAATGGATCCGCGAGGCGGGGCTCCTCACCGGGATCATCGGGATCACTAACACCCATAGCGTCGGCGTCGTCCACGACGGGATCATCCGGACCGCGGTCAGGGTGCTGCCATTCGGGACGTCCTTCTGGGCCCTTCCGGTCGCGGGCGAGACGTGGGACGGCCTCCTCAACGACATCGACGGCTTCCACGTGACGATGGATCACGTCGACGAGGCGCTGGCGGCGGCCGAATCGGGCGCGGTGGAGGAGGGCAACGTCGGCGGCGGGACGGGAATGGTCTGCCACGAGTTCAAGGGCGGGATCGGGACGGCCTCGCGGGTGACCGACGATGCCTCCGGCGGCTGGACAGTCGGGGTTCTCGTGCAGGCGAACTACGGCCGGCGTGACTGGCTGCGGGTCGACGGCGTGCCCGTCGGCGAGGCCATCACCGTCGAGGAGATCCCGAGCCCCTATCGCCCCGAGGACGAGGACCTGCCACCGGCGCCGCCAGCCGGATCGGGCTCGATAATCGTCGTGATCGCCACGGACGCTCCTCTCCTTCCGCACCAGTGCGAGCGCCTTGCTCAGCGGGCGGGCCTCGGGATCGCCCGAATGGGTGGCACGGGCTCGCATTCCAGCGGCGACCTCTTCATCTGCTTCGCAACTGGCAACCGCGACCTGCCGCACACGACATTTGCGAGCGATCCCCGCGTAGAGGTCGACGTCCGATCGGTCAATGATCACGTCATCGGCGGATTGTTCGACGGCGTCATCGAGGCCACCGAGGAGGCGATCCTCAACGCGCTCGTCGCCGCCCAAACCATGACCGGCCGCGACGGCATCACCGCCCACGCCCTGCCCCACGATCGCCTCCTCGAGGTCATGACACAGTACGGCCGAGGTCCGCGATAGGGATGTGACCAACCCGGCGACGGCGCGACTCGATCCGATCATCCGGCCAGCGACCGATGAGGACGTCCCGGCGATCGATACCCTGATGAACGGGCACGACGCCGTCTCCAACGCGCCGCCCGTTCGTCCCGGCATTCGCGCCGCGCACCTTCGTCAACAACTCCGATGGGGGGAGGTACTCGTCGCCGAGATCGACACGGGGATCGTCGGGTTCGGCGGCACGATCGATACGGGCCGGGCCGTGAATCTCGCCGATCTGTTCGTCGATCGCGCCTTTCTCGGGCGGGGGATCGGGAGCCGGCTCTTGCCACGGCTGTTTCGCGACCGATGGCCGAGGACGACATTCGCATCGGACGATCCCCGGGCGGTGCCGCTCTACATCCGGGCCGGCATGACCCCGCTCTGGCCGAACGTGTACGTGACCGCGGACGAGCGATCCCTGCCCGAGATCGCGCCCGGCTTCGAGTCCGAGCCGGCAAGTGGCGAGCAGATCGCGGGGATCGAGGGCGAATGGACCGGCGTCATCCGGTCGGCCGACCATGCGAACTGGGCCGATCGGGACGGGGCGCGGCCGTTCGTCGTGCGTCGGGCCGGGGCTGTCGTCGCGATCGTCCAGTCGCGGCGGCGCGTCCGAGGCGAAGGCCGCTGGATCGACCGCCTGCGTGTCGCGCCAACAGCCGAGCCGCTCGAGACGGCGCTCGCGGCATTGCGCTTCGCCGCGGCGCCTGGCCAGGAGATCGGGGCCTGCGTTCCGGGACCCAACCCCGCGCTCGGTGCGCTGGTCAGGTCTGGATTCCGGGTCGTCGACGGCGACACGTTCCTAGCGAGCGAACCGGACATCGTCGATCCGATCCGCACATTTGTCGACCCGTCGGCCCCGTAGCGCCGCCGGACAAGGGAGGGGCGCCAGGCTGGGGGGGAAGCCCGGCGCCCCATGACGCCCGCTGGGGGCGGTCGAGTACGCGCTAGGCGGTGACGAGGGACGGCTTTTCGATCGGGACGCCGACCATGCTGCCCCACTCGGTCCAGCTGCCGTCGTAGTTGCGGACGCGCTTGTAGCCGAGCAACTCGTGAAGGACGAACCACGAATGCGACGAGCGCTCCCCGATCCGGCAATACGCAATGACGTCCTTGTCGGGCGTAATCCCCTTCGCCTCGTAGAGATTTGCGAGGTCCTCGCGGTCCTTGAACGTCCCGTCCTCCTTTACGGTCTGAGCCCACGGGATCGAGGCCGCGCCAGGGATGTGGCCGGGCCGCTGGGCGGTCTCGCTCATGCCGGGCGGAGCGATGATCTCGCCGTTGAACTCGGCCGGGCTGCGCACGTCCACGAGGACGAGCTCCGAGTCGCCGAGCCGCGGCAGGATGTCGTCGCGGAACGCGCGAAGGCTGAAGTCGGGCTCGGGGAGTTGATAGCCGGTCGACCTGTTCGACGGGATGTCGGTCGTCAGGGGCAGGCCGTTATCGAGCCAGTACTTGCGCCCGCCGTTGAGGATCCGGACGTCGTCGTGGCCGAACAGCTTGAGCTGCCAGTACGCCCACGCGGCGAACCAGTTGTTGTTGTCGCCGTAGAGGACGATCGTCGTATCCGGGCCGATCCCGGACTCCGAGAGGAGCTTCGAGAAGTCCTCACGGCTGGCGATATCGCGGCGGATTCCGTCCGCGAGCTGGCTGGTCCAGTTCCAGCCGACGGCGCCCGGGATGTGGCTCTGGTCGTAGGCCGTCGTGTCGACGTCGACTTCGACGAAGCGGACCTTCGGATCGTCCAGGTGCTCCTTTGCCCAGTCGGCGGAGACGAGGGTATCGGTGGCGTAGCCGGGAACGGTCATCTGGAGGCTCCTCGCGAATTGAGATGCTGGTGGCTGAATCAACGATGGTCGCGGGCGACCGATCAGCCGGATCGGGCCCGCTCGGGACACAGGCTCATCGGGTCATCCCTCCCCTGCTGCGCGGTCGAGGCGGCTGAAGGCGTCGAGCCGTTCCCGGCAAGCGATCACTTCCCGCTCTGCCTGGCGAATGATCCACGGGTCGACCCGGGTGCTGTCCTCGATCTCGACGGTGGGTCCGTACTCGCCGTCGTCGATGACGATCCCGGAGCTGTTCCGATAGTCGGCCATCCAGTTCACCTGGAGCTGGAGCACGACGTCGGCGACGACCGCGGGCGAGAAGATCCAGTCGAGGTACGTCGCGTTCAGCCGGTCGACGACATCGGCGATCCGGATCGGCCTGCCGCGCTCGATCCGGGCCAGCAGGGTGACGATCCGGGCGGCCGCAAACGGGTCGCCGGACTCGGCAATCGTCGGCGGCACGAGGTTCGGATCCGGCAGCCCCGGTGGCGGGTCGCGGAGCTCAAGCAGCCCAGGCGCCGGGCGCGTGGCCGTCACGTGTCGAACCCCTCCTGTGACGAGATATCCGAGCCATTCGCTGGGAATTCGGAGGATAGCACGGGCACGCCCGATGGCTTTCCCACCTGCCGCCGCGATGCCGTCGGTTGCATATTCCGGGCGAGGCATCGTCGTTGGGCCTATCGCCGCTCACCGGCGACTAGCCGCTCACCGGCGACTTGCCGCTCACCGGCTACTTGCCGCTCACCGGGGGAATAGCCGCTCACCGGCGATTAGATGATGCAACCAACGGCATCAGCTGGGCGGTGGCGAATCTCGCGCCGCGCGAGGCGTGCCTGAACGACGTCAGTCAGCCGTCGCGATACGATCTGCCGGTGCCCTACGACGAGGTGTCACGAGCCGCCAATCGCGCCCGGTTCGCCCGGCTGATCGCCAAGCCGGACGCGCAGATCGACCTCGGCCTCGGGCGCACTGCTCATCGCCGCCGACGGGCGGCCGGAGGTCGACCCTGCGCCGACCGTCGCCATCCTCGACGCCCTCGCCGAACGCGTCCGGATCCGGCTCGACGTCGGAGACGCCCAGACGCACATTCTCGATCGACTTCACGACGTCCTCTACCGCGAAACCGGCTTTCGCGCGCCGACCGCGGCGGAGTTCCACGACCCGCGCAACAGCCTGCTTGATCTCGTGGCCTGGCGCCGCGTCGGCCTGCCGATCAGCCTCGCGATCGTCGAGCTCGAAGTCGCGTGGCGTATCGGGCTGCCCCTGACGGGCATCGGCTTGCCCGGGCACTACATCGTCGGCGCGCCCGGTGGGGTCCTCGTCGACCCCGCGGGGGACGGTCGCCGGCTCACCCCGGACGACTGCCAGGCGTTGATCCGACGGGCCGTCGGGGACGGCGTCCTGTTCCATTCGCGGATGCTCCGGCCGACCGGCAAGCGCGAGACGCTAACACGCGTCCTGCGCAACCTTCGGTCGGCCAATCTTGCGGCCCGCGACTGGCCGGCGGCGCTCGGCACGGTCGAGATGCTCGCCGTCGTTGAGCCGACCGATCCCGACCACGGCCGCGATCGCGGCCTTCTGCTCGGTCGGATGGGGCGCTTCGGCGAAGCGGTCGCCGCGCTGGCGCGCTATCTCGACGAGCGGCCGGACGGCCACGATGCCGGCGACGTGCGGCAAGTGATGGGGATCTTCGCCGGCCGGCGCAACTGAGCCATTCAGGCAGGCGAACGAACCTTTATCCGCCGCCACACCCGAAGTCAACGCCGGTCGGGCATCCTTGCGCCCACCGAACCCCGGTCTGCCATGCCCACGAGCATGCCCACGAGCCAGGAGCCATGACCACTTTCAACCAGGATGACCTCGGCCCGCCGAGCGAGCCGACCACCGACTACTCCGCTTGGCCATCCGTTCCTCAGCCTGCGCCAGCCCGCCGCCGATCGACGGCGGCGAACGGGGCAATCCTCGCGATCGCCCTGATCGCTGTGTTTGGAGCCGGCATAGCCGTCGGCCGGATCGATCTTGCTCCCGCCGGAGGCGACGCGACTGGGTCCGGCGCACCGACCGCGTCGGCCGCTCCGGGCGACGAGCTCGCCCTCATTCGCGAGGCCTGGGACACGATCCACAAGAACTACGTCGACGCCGCGAGCCTCGACGACCGCCAGCTGGCATACGGCGCGATCGACGGGATGACCGATGCCGTCGGCGACACCGGCCACACGACGTTCATGACGCCCGAGGAGCGTGCGGCCAGGAACTCCGCGTTGTCCGGCTCGTACGTAGGCATCGGCGTCGAGGTCGACACGACGCCCGAGGGCCTGCCGCTCGTCGTCGGCGTCTTTCGCGGCAGCCCGGCCGACGAGGCGGGGCTCAAGGCCGGCGACGTCATCGTCGGCGTCGACGGCAAGACGACAGTGGGCGAGGATCTCGATAGCGTCATCGCTAGGGTTCGGGGCGAGGCCGGCACGGCGGTCGTCCTCACGGTCCGGAGCGGCGCGGACGGCCCCGAGCGCGAGGTCCGGATCGTCCGAGCCGACGTCCAGATCGAGCCAGTGTCGTGGGCGATGGTGCCCGGGACGAAGACGGCGATGCTCCGCCTCGAGCAGTTCTCGAGCGGCGCGTCGCCGAAGCTTCGGACCGCGATCCAGGAGCTCAAGGCCGCCGGCGCGGATCGGCTGATCTTCGACCTGCGCGGGGATCCCGGCGGCTACGTCAACGAAGCGGTCGCGATCGCCAGCGAGTTCCTTGCCTCGGGCAACGTCTACATCGAGCGTAACGCGGCGGGCGAGGAGAAAGCGACGGCCGTCACGCCGGGCGGCGTCGCAACAAACCTGCCACTCGTCGTCCTCGTCGACAAGGGCAGCGCGAGTGCGGCAGAAATCGTCGCCGGTGCGATCCAGGACGCCGGACGGGCGACGCTCGTCGGCGAGACGACGTTCGGGACCGGGACGGTCCTCGGCGAATTCGCCTTGTCGGATGGTTCGGCGCTCCGGATCGGAACCGTCGAATGGCTGACGCCGAAGGGCCGTGTCATCTGGCACGAAGGCATCGCGCCGGACGTGGTCGTCGCGCGCCCGGCCGATGTGGCACCGGTCGTCCCCGACGACCTCAAGTCGATGTCCGCCGCCGACGTATCGGGGATCGCCGACCCACAGCTGAAGAAGGCGATCGGGCTCGTCGCCGAGGCGTCCTAGCCGGCCCGCGGCGAGCTCCGCGGGCCCGGCGCCGCGCGGCCCTAGGCGACCGCCTCAGAGACGAGCGGGTCCTCGCCGACGATGACGCCGTCGCGCATGTGGATCACCCGATCGCAGGCCGCGGCGACCTCGGCATCGTGGGTCACGATGATGAACGTCTGACCGTGCTGCCGATTGAACTGCCGGAACAGCGCGAGGATCTCCGCCGAGCGGCCCGAGTCGAGATTGCCGGTCGGTTCGTCGGCCAGGACGAGCGTCGGCCTGTTGACCAGGGCGCGGGCGAGTGCCACGCGCTGCTGCTCGCCGCCGGACAACTCCGAGGGTCGGTGACCGCCGCGGTCCTCCAGCCCGACGAGTGCCAGCGACTCGCGGGCCATCTCCTTCGCCTTGCCGCCCTTGACACCCGCGTACTCCGCAGCGAGCGCCACGTTCTCCTCGGCGGTCAGCGTCGGGACGAGGTTGAACTGCTGGAACACGAAGCCCATCTGGGTCGCCCGCACGCGGGTGCGCTCGCGATCCGACAGGCCCGTCGCTTCGACGCCGGCGACCGACAGGGTCGGTGCCGCTCCGCCGTTGCGGTCCGGCGCGTGGAGCAGGCCGAGGATGTGCATCAGGGTCGACTTGCCGGAGCCGGACGGCCCCATGATCGCGACCATCTCGCCCGCCTCGATGGATACATCCGCCCCGCGAAGGGCGTCGATCGAGTTCCGTCGGCTCAGCCGGTAGGTCTTGCGAAGGTTGCGGCCTTCAAGCAGTGCCATCGGTCGCTCCTATTCGTAGCGGAGGGCCTGGACCGGGTCCAGGCGCGCCGCGTGCGTGGCGGGGATGATGCCCGCGATCATGCCGAGGATCGTCGAGAAGAGGACTGCGGTGACCGCCGTGCCCGTGGTCAGGTCGAAGAGCACGGTCCCGGATTCCCGGCCGGCGTCGTTGGCGAGAGCGACGACGATCGCGCCGAGCCCGAGCCCGATCAGCCCGCCGATGAAGCCGATGAGCCCGGCCTCGAGGACCAGCTCCTGGATGATTCGTCGGCGCGTTCCGCCGATCGCCCGCTTGATGCCGATCTCGCGCGTTCGCTCGGCAACCGACATCGCCATCGTGTTGATGACCGACAGGCCGCCGACGACGAGGCTGATCAAGCCGACGCCGATGATGATCGCGTTGAAGATCGCGGTGGCCGACCCGATCTGGTCGTCGAATTCGGCGCCGGTCAGGGTCCCGGTGTTCGGCACAGTCGTCTCGATCGTCTGGGCGAGAGCCTCGATGTCAGCACCGGCCGACGGGTAGACGGTGACCTGGCTGATGAGATCCGCGGGCTCGAGCTGCTCGCGGACGATCGGCGGCAGGGTTTCGTAGTAGAGCTCCTGGGCTGCGAGCAGGGGCACGACCGCGGTCGTGTCGGGCGCCGTCAGCGTCGGCTCGAGGACGCCGACGACCTCGAAGTCAACGCCGCGGAGTTTGACGGTGTCGCCGGCCTTGAGACTGAACTTGCGGGCGAGGTCGGAGCCCAGGACCACGACATTGCTGCCCTCGTCGGCCTCGGTGATCGCGCGGCCTTGGGCGTAGTTGAGGACAAAGTCCTCGTGGCCCTTGTCGGCGCCCGCGACCTGTCCGACGATCTGGTCCGGCACGCTGAAACCGCCGCCGCCCTCGTCGTCCCAGAGCACGGTGACCGATGGAACGGCAACGTCCACGCCGGCGATCGCGGCCACGGCCGCCGCCGTCGTGAACTCCATCGGCGCGGAGCCGAACGTACCGCCCGAGGCGTCGCTCACGACGATCTTGTCGCCGAAGTACTGGCTCCCGCCGTCGACGAGCGCGTTGATCTTGTTGGCCATCGAGCCGAAGACGACGAGCGCCCAGATCCCGATCGTGATGCCGGAAATCGTGAGCACGGTCCGTAGCTTGCGCCGCGACAGGTTGCGCAGCAGTTTCATCGTTCCTCCAGGGTGTCACGCGGCGTCGCCGCTACCCAGAAGGGAGACAACGGGCCTGCAACCGCTTTGGCCGTGACGGGCCAGCGGTTCGCTGAGCGTCCTGCGACGAGCGCGTCACCGCATAGTGCCTCATCGGCACTGGTCCGTCGACTAGCCCGATCGGCGTCAGGCGGGGGCGACGGGCGCAGCGATCTCCGGCTCGGGCTCCTCGCGGCCGATGCGCCGACGCAATCGGTCCGCGCCGACGCCGGCACCCAGCAGGATTACGCCCTCGATCAGCAGACCGAGCTCCGTGCTAGACGACAGGTAGGTGAAGTTGAAGTCGCTCAGCGCGATGATCAGCCCGAGAGCAGCCGCGTAGACGAACGTGCTCGCATCGCGCCGGAATGCGCGCTCGACGAGGATCGCAGCGAGGATGAGGATCGCCAGGTCGGCGATCCAGGGCTCGATGATCCGGCCGTTTTCGAGCGCTGAGATGGGACCCTGTCGCGTGACCGCGGTTGCAAAGCCGATGACCGCCACGAGTCCCGCCCACAGCCGGGTAAGAGACGCACGCCGGCCTGCGGCCGGATCCTCGTCGGCGGTTCGCGCCTCGACGAGGCCAACGAGGCCGAAAATGACCGCGAGGCCAAGCCACCAGACTGCGGAGACGACCACGAGAACGATGGGGTCGGGTCCGCCCGGCGCGACCACGTCACCGAAATCGCCGTGGACCGCTTGCGGAACGACCACAGATTCGAGCCAGCTCAGCAACAGGCCGGCGAATGAGGTGGCGCTTGCAAGGAGCGCTACCTGCGTCAAAAGCGACGGATGGATCAGGCGGTAGCCGAATGCGGCGAGCGTCGCCACGCCGGCACCGATGGCGCCGACCGCGGGCCATCCGAAGCCCGAACCTTCCGCACCAGCCGCGACGGCGGCCGCGACGTGGACGACCGCGAGGGCAAAAACGACGCCCGCGGCTCTGTGCCTGCGCGCGTCGCCCCTTCGCAGGAACAAGCCGCACGCGGTCAGCGCGATCGCCGCAACGGCCATGCCGATCGTGAGGGTCAGAAACGATTGCCCTTCGATACCGGCCGAAGAGCGCACTACGAAGGTCTCGTAGGCGCCAAGGAGGAATGCGCCGCCGAGGTAGGCGAACATCTCGCCGATCGTCACGCCCGGGCCGAAGATCGCAGCGACCGATGACGGCCCGCGACCGGCCGAAGGTGCCGAGTCGGTGGGCTTCGCGTCAGCCTCTTCGCGGCGGGACTGGGCGGCCTCGGCTGCGCGCAGTCGTTCGGCGGTGGCCGCGTCGATGAGCCCGGCGGCCTCCCAGGCCGCAATTCGGTCCAGCACCTGGTCCATGAGCGTCGTCCCTCAGAGCGTTCCCCCGATTGACGATCCTGGACCCCGACCGTTACACCGGCGTCCTCGAGTAGTGGCTAGAGGAGCTCCCCGTGGGCCGACGCGGTCGGCTCGCCCTCGCGCGGACGGGGCTCCTCGCCTGGGCCGTAGTCGGGCGCGGTGGGCGCGGTTGGCGCGGCAGGTGCCGCGGCCGTCTGCTCGACCCCCGGCTCGAGCACCCGCAGCGGTGCGCCGGACTGGCCCTCGATCGCGCCGACGCCGAACGGGACCCACTTCGCCGGATCCTGGAGCCGATGGGCTTCGGTATTGCCGCGAGTGTGGAGTTCGCTGAAGCCCTTCGGCTCGATCCACATCCGCTCGCCGGAGAGCAGGCCGCTCACGCCGGACTGGCCGGGCTCCGAGCGCTGGTGCTGGCAGTACTCGCAGGCCGCCTCGTTGTGGCGCTCGTAGGTCGGCGGCTCCTCGTACGTCGTGATGTAGCCCTCGTAGTTGCGGAGCACGACCTTGTGATCCGAGTAACTGATGAGGTAGTTCGGCATGACCGGTATCTTGCCGCCGCCACCGGGCGCGTCGATCACGAACGTCGGGACCGCGTAGCCAGATGTATGACCCCGCAGCCCCTCCATGATCTCCAGGCCCTTGCCGACAGGCGTTCGGAAGTGGCCGGAGCCCTCGACGAGATCGCACTGGTAGAGGTAGTAGGGCCGGATCCGGTTCTCGACGAGCCGATGGACGAGGGCCCGCTGGATGTGGACGCAGTCGTTGACGCCGGCGAGCAGCACGCTCTGGTTGCCTACCGGCAGACCCGCCTTCGTCAGCTTGTCGACCGCCCGGCTGACCTCCGGGGTGATCTCGTTCGGGTGGTTGAAGTGGAGGTTGATCCAGAGCGGGTGGTATTTCTCGAGCATCGCGCAGAGCTCGTCGTCGATCCGCTGCGGCAGGAAGACCGGCACGCGCGACCCGATCCGGATGATCTCGATGTGGGGGATCTCGCGGAGGCCGCGAAGGATCGATTCGAAGAGCTTCGGGGCGAGGGTCAGGCCGTCGCCGCCCGAGATGAGGACGTCGCGGACCTGCGGGGTGCGGCGGAGGTAGTCGAGCTGAGCCTCGTGGTCCTTCCGGTTGAAGTTCTGGGTCGGGTCACCAACGATCCGCGAGCGCGTGCAGTAGCGGCAGTAGCTCGCGCATTGAGTCGTGACGAGCATGAGGACGCGGTCCGGGTAGCGATGCACGAGGCCGGGCACCGGGGAGTGGCGGTCCTCGGCGAGCGAGTCCTCCATCATCGAGGTGAAGGCTTGCGCCTCCCGCCCGAGTCGGGATCACCTGGCGGCGGATCGGGTCGTTGGGATCGTCCGGGTCAATGAGCGAGATGAAGTACGGCGTGATGTCCACCCGGAACTTGTCCGGCGCCGATAGGCCGGCCCGCTCGTCCTCGGTCAGGTTGAGGACCTGTTCGATTTCGGCCAGGTCGTTGACCCGGTTGCTCAGCTGCCAGCGCCAGTCGTTCCACTTCTCGTCGGGGACGTCCTGCCAGAGCGGTGCGCGCCGGCTGACCGCCGGTCGCCCGTCGGAGCCGAGCGTCTGGGCGGGGTCGCGGAGGTTGACGAAGGGCTCCTCGGCGGCGGCACGCTGCGCGGCCTGATGGGCCACGGCCTGCTTGATCTCCTGGGCGTCCAACGTCTGTTCGGACCTCCGCCGGCGCGCCCGCCGAAGCCGGTGAGCGCATAAAGTCTATGCAGACTGAATGTTCCGGCGATGATAGCGCGCCCTGAGGCGCGTCCAGCGCCCGAACGTACCGGGCTCGTCTCGCGCTGCACACGACAGAATCCTCGTGCCCCAGCGATGCCGTTCTTGGCATCATCCACGGGCGTCGCGGTCCGATGCGAAGAACGGCATCACCGTGGGCGACGAGCGAATTCGTTGGCGTTGGGCCCGAGCATCAGCGTTGGCGTGGCGCGAGGAGGCCCCGCTCGTAGGCAGCGGCGACGGCGGCGGCGCGGTCGTTGACCTCGAGCTTCTCGTAGATGTGGAGTAGGTGGGTCTTGACCGTCGCCTCGGAGATGAACAGCCGGGCTGCGGCGCCGCGATTCGTCACACCCTGGGCGATGAGCGCGAGCACCTCGAGCTCGCGCGTCGCTGAGCGAGTCCGTGGCCGGCGAGCGGAGCTGGTTCATCAGCCGGCTCGCGACCGACGGCGCGAGCACCGACTCGCCGCGGTGGGCGGCACGGACGGCCCGGACGAGCGCGTCGCGCGGCGAATCCTTCAGCAGGTAGCCCGTCGCCCCGGCCTCGATCGCCGGGCACGACGTCGCTGTCGGTGTCGTAGGTCGTGAGCACGAGCACGCGCGCCGGGTGCTCGCGCTCGGCGCAGCTCCCGGATCGCGGTCGCGCCGTCCACGCCGGGCATCCGCAGGTCCATGAGGATCACGTCCGGCCGCAGCCGGTCGGCCAGCGTCCAGGGCCTCGGCGCCATCGGACGCCTCGCCGACGACGTCGAACTCCGGGTCGCCGTCGAAGATCCCGCGCAGGCCGTCGCGGACGACCGGGTGGTCGTCGACGATCAGCAGCCGGATCGGGGCTCGGGCGGCATGGGCCGCCGTCAGGGCGCCTGGACGCCGATCGTGGGCACGCGGGCCGACACGGCCGTGCCGCCGCCGGGCTCGGACTCGATCGCCAGCGTGCCGGCCACGCGGCTGACCCGCTGCCGCATCGCGGTCAGCCCGAAGCCCGGCATCCGTGCGCGGCCCGCCCCTCGGACACCTCGAACCCGACGCCGTCGTCGCGGACGTCGAGCGCGACGACGTCGCCCATGAACGAAAGCGTCACGCCCGACCCGCGTCGCCGCGGCGTGCTTCTCGATGTTCGCGAGGGCCTCCTGCGCCGTCCGCAGCAGCGCCGACTCGATCTCGGGGTGGAGCGGCGACCGGCTCGCCGGTGGTCGTGACCTCGACGGGGACGCCGTTGATCGCCGACCAGCGGGCGGCGACCGACGCCAGCGCCGCGGGCAGGCTCGCCGACTCGAGGGCCTCCGGCCGGGCGGCCTCGAGCGACCGGCGGGCCTCGGAGAGGCTCTCGCGCGCGAGGCGCGCTGCATTGTCGATGTGGCGGGTCGCGCTCGTCGGGCCGATCGGCGGCCTGCTGGGCCGCTTCGAGCTGGGTGACGATCCCGGTGAGGCCCGTGGGCGATGGTGTCGTGGATCTCGCGGGCCATCCGCTGCCGCTCGTCGAGGACGCCGGCCTCGCGGGCCTGCGCTCGACGAGCTGCGCGGTGCAGCCCGGCGTTCTCCTCGCAGGGCGGCCTCGAGGCGGACGACGGCCTGGCGGCGCTCCTCGCTCGGACTCGGCGAGCCGCTCGCCGAGCAGCCGCGCCGAACGCCGATCGCGATCGTCTGGATGATGATGACCGCCGGGAACAGGACCCACAGCTCGGGGGTCGGCCATGGGAACCCGGTCGATGATCAGTGTGGATGAACGACCGACGTCAGCGAAGACGCCGAGCGATCACGAGCGGCCACGGCCGCAGCACCGTCGCGTGGAAGAAGCCCGCTGATCGCGAAGATGAAGAAGAGCGGGCTTACCGACATCAGGACGCGCCGCGAACGCCGAGCAGCCCGACCATGTAGACGGCCATCCGGACCGGATGGTCCTGCCGTGGCCGCGGCGACCGGGTGAACATCACGTACACCCAGAGCCGCCGCCAGCGCAGCGATCGCCGAGCGATCGTGAACCGCCACTCCAGCGGCACGCCAGGAAACAGAACGACGAGGACTGTCGAAAGCGCAAGCAGGATGTACGCGATCGTGGCGTTCAGCGCCACGCCGCGCCGCTCCCACGTCGTTTCGACGGACGGGGGCTCTCGTCCGAGCGCACCTTCGGCTCCACGGACTTCACTCCCAGCGGAACGATCGCGCGGCGATCGCTCCGGCGACGACCGTGATCACGGCCATTATCACCAGCGGGGCGACGTCGCAGCGGCGCGCCGAGCCAGGCATCCTGCAGGCCCTCGCACGCCGGGCGGGGTGAACGCGCCGATCGGTTGACGATCTCAGGCAGCAGATACCGCGGCAGGTAGACGCCGCCGAGGAACATCACCGCGAAGAACACCGCCAGACCGAGGGCGGTTGCCGCGGCTGCCGACGGCACGACCGCCGCGAACAGCAGGGCGAGGGCGAACAGCGACGACGTCCCGAGCGCGATCGCGACGACGAACCCAAGCAGGTTCTGCGGCCACGGCACGCCGAACCCGAGGCTCGCCACGATCGACCAGAAGACCGACCGCGATGATCGCCGCCACGACGTTGATCGCCACCTGCGGCGGCCAGCAGGGCGACGGGCCGAACCGGCGCAGTCGAGAGCCGGCGGAGGATGCCCTTCTCGCGGTAGGTGGCGAGGCGCGTCGTCATCGTGTTGACGCTGAGCGTGGCGACCGTGAGCACCACGAGCGATGGCGTGAAGACGTCGAGGAACCGCGTGCCCGCCGAAGACCTCGTTCGGGCGTGTTCCCGAAGACCAAGCCGAGGATCACGAGGATGACCGTCGGCAGGACAACCGCCGCACCCCAGGTGGCGTAGTCACGCAGGAGCAGCCTGGCTTCGGCGACGGTGAGAGGCTCTCAGGGCCTTCATGCGGCTGCTCCTGTGCTATCGGAGTCGAGGGACCGGCCGGTGAGGGCGACGAACGCCTCGTCGAGGCCGGCCTGTTCGATGCGAAGGTCAAAGGCGACGATCTGCGTGCCGCGCGAGGACGGCCGTCACGGCGCCGAGGAGGTTGCCGATCCCGGTCACAGTCACGACCGGGCCACTGCGATCGACCGAACGGACCTCCGGTAGCATCGGTGAGAATCGCGTCGTCGAGCGGCGCGGACGGCCGGAACCGGAGGCGTTGCTCGTCGCTGACCCGGGCGATGATCCCTGCCGGCGTGTCGAGCGCGATCAGGCGGCCCTGATCGATGATCGCGATCCGGTCGGCGAGACGCTCGGCCTCGTCCATGAAGTGGCTCACGAGGACGATCGTGACGCCCCTCGCCCGGACATCCTCGATGAGCTGCCACGTGTCGCGGCGAGCCTGCGGGTCGAGGCCGGTCGTGAGCTCGTCGAGGATCGCGATCCGCGGGTTGCCGACGAGGGCCAGGGCGATGGACAGGCGCTGCTTCTGGCCGCCCGACAGGTGCCGGAATTGGGCTTTGCGCTTGTCGGAGAGGCCGAGGCCCCCGAGGAGCGTGTCGCGGTCCGCCGGGTTCGCGGTAGAAGGCGGCGTACAGGTCGAGCGGCTTCGCCGACGCGCAGCTTCGCCGGCAGCTCGCTCTCCTGGAGCTGGACGCCGACTTGCTCGCGCAGCTCATCGCGATCCCGGCGCGGGTCGAGCCCGAGCACGCTGATCGTGCCCGAGTCCGGCTCGCGCAGGCCGCTGATCGACTCGACGGTGGTGGTCTTGCCAGCGCCGTTCGGACCGAGGATCGCGAGGATCTCGCCTTCCTCGACCGAGAACGACACGCCGTCTACGGCGACCTGATCGCCGTAGCTCTTGACGAGGTTGGTGACTTCGATGACGTTCATGGGACAAGCGTCGCCCGTGGCAGGCACCGGCCGCATCGGGCGTCCGGCCGCTCCGCTCCGTCAACTCGGTCGACCAGGACATCCACCGATCGGTGGACTGCAGGCCTCGCGCTGCGTAGGATCGGCGCGTGAGCACTCCCGCCGACAAACTGCGGCCTCTCCGTCGAACGCGCCAGTTCCGTGAGTTCACCGCCGAACCAGTGGATCGCGAAGCTATCGACGCGATCGCCGACGTCGGCCGCTGGTCGGGCAGCAGCCAGAACACGCAGCCGTGGCGGTTCATCGTGATCGCGGATAGCTCGGTCCTGCGGCGGCTGGCCCCGATCGGCATGCCGTCGACACGATCGCTTCAGACAGCCACTGCAGCGATCGCGATCGTCCTGCCGGATGAAAAGGGTAAGCAGGTCAGCTATGCCTTCGACGAGGGCCGGGCCGCCGAACGAATGCTGATTGCGGCCGGAATGATCGATCTCGGTGCCGGGATCGCCTGGGTCCGAGCGGACATCCGCGAGGCCGTCGGCAAGATGTTCGACCTCCCGGCCGACCGTTTCATCCGCACGATCGTCGCCCTCGGCCACCCGACCGACGCCGCCCGACGCCCGAAGTCGGCGAAAGGCAGCGCCCGCCTCCCGCGCAAGGAGACGGTTTTCGAGGAGCGCTGGCCGAAGGGCTGATTCCCGGAGTCCGAAGTCGGAGGATCCGGCCGGGCTACTCCCCGATGACCGCCCAGATGAAGCCCATCATGATGAAGACGCCGCTGAACATCATGATCAGGCCGATGCCGCCGTACGGTGAGTTCGCCCCTTCGTGAGGAACGAGCTGGAGGCCGATCCCGAAGACGACGGCCCACAAGAAGAACAGCCCGCCGAATAGCCACTTCGACGAGGGGCGAGTCATCATCCGGCCGAGACCGCTTGGCCCCTCTGCCGAGAGCGCGGCTTTCGCCAGGATGACGAGCATCAGCACGGTCAGGGCGGTCGCGAGGCCGAACTCGATCGGGCGCGAGAAGAAGATCGTGAAGAGCTGCACCTGGGCCCTCGATTCGGTCGATCGACGTCGGCGCTGATGCTACCAGAGGCCCAGACCGTCCGATCCGCTGCGGCTGTATAGCATGACGACTACATGTCCTCCCCCGAGCCCCAGGTCGGGTCGGCGCCCGACGGTCTCTTCGCGAGCGTCGGCCGCTTCGCGGTCCGGCGGCGCTGGTGGATTGTCGCCGCGTGGCTCGCGATCATCGCGGTGGCCATCCCGATCGCGCCGAACGTCGTCGGCGCCCTCCGGGCGGGTGGTTTCATCCTCGACGACCTCGAATCGGCCCGGGCGAAGGCGCTGCTGCAGGAGGAACTGGAGGCGCCGCCGTCCGCGATCGTCGTCGTCTACCACAGCGACACGCTGACAGCCGGCTCGCCGGAGTTCGAGGCCGCCGCCGCCGAAGCCATCCGGGATGTGCAATCGGCGCCGTACGTCGTCCGGATCTTCCCGCACACGTACGCGCCGCGCCAGGTGTCCGCCGACGGCCGGACGGCGTATGACGTGGTGTTCCTCTCGATCGCGCCCGACGACTCGCCGGCCGCGCTGCCTGGAATCGTCGAGCGCCTCGCCCACCCGCCCGGGATCACCGTCGAGGTTGCCGGCGGACCGGCCTTCTACGGCGACGTCCAGCACGTGTCGGAAGCGGACCTCCAGCGGAGCGAGATCATCTCGCTGCCCCTGGCGGCGATGGCGCTCCTCGTCGTGTTCGGTTCCGTTGTCGCCGCGGGCGTTCCGCTCGTCGTCGGCGGGGCGGCAGTCATCGTGGCCCTCGCGGCGATCTTCGGCATCGCCAGCGTGACGCCGATGAGCATCTTCGTGCTCAACCTCGCCACGCTCCTGGGGCTGGGCCTCGGCGTCGACTACTCACTGCTGATGACGAGCCGATTCCGCGAGGAGCTCGCCGCCAGGCCCGCAGACCAACCGGATCGGGTGGCGCACGCCGTCGTCGCGACTGTCGCGACGGCCGGGCGAGCGGTCTTTTTCTCGGGCCTCACCGTGCTCCTCGGCCTGATCGGGCTCGTCCTCTTCGAGTTCATGATCCTGCGGTCCGTCGGTATCGCCGGCGCGGTCGTCGTCTTCCTCGCGGTGGTCTCGGCCATGACGCTGCTGCCGGCGGTCCTCGCGATTGTCGGCACCCGGATCGACGCGCTCGCGATCCGGCGAGTCACTCCCGTCGACGACCCGAACGGGCCATGGGCACGGCTGGCGCGCTGGGTCATGCGCCGCCCGATAGCGGTCCTCCTGCCGACGCTGGCGCTCCTGCTGCTGCTCGGCTCGCCGTTCCTCCATGTCCGCTTCAATGCCCCGGACTCGACCATCCTCCCGCCGAGCGTCCCGTCACGCGCCGCCTTCGACCGACTCGCGGGCGCCTTCGGCGAGGGCGAGTTCGCGCCGCTGACCCTCGCCATCCGGACCGACGGCCCGGCGACGAGCGCAGACAACCTCGCGGCGCTGTACGACTACTCCCGCCGCCTGGCAGCCGACCCGCGGGTGACGCGCGTCGAGAGCCTCGTCGACGTCGACCCGCGCATCCGGCTCGACCAGTATCAGCTCATCTACTCGGATCCGAACGGCCCGCGCGACCGGTTCGTCGCGACGACGCTCGCATCGACGACGAAGGGCGATCTCACCGCGTTCACGGTCTACACGCCGTTCGGCCCGAACCGCGAGGAGGGCCGGGCCCTCGTTGCCGACCTGCGATCGACGGTCGGGCCCCTCGCGCCGCCCGCCGGGCTGCAGCTCCTCGTCGGCGGCGGCGCCGCCGACGTCACCGACGTCGTGAGCCGCGTCGCTGCGGACTTCCCACGAACCGCGATCTTCATCGTCGTCTCGACCTACCTCGTCCTGTTCCTGCTGCTCCGATCGGTCGTCCTCCCGGCCAAGGCCCTCGTTATGAACACGTTGTCACTCGTCGCGAGCTTCGGGGCCCTCGTCTGGATCTTCCAGGACGGCAATCTGTCGGCGCTCCTCGGCTTCCAGCCGCTCGGGTTCGTCGAGACGACGCAGCCGGTCATCCTGTTCTGCGTCCTGTTCGGGCTGTCGATGGACTACGAGGTGTTCCTGTTGTCGCGGATGAAGGAGGTCTGGGATCGGACCGGCGACAACCAGGAGGCGGTCGCCCGCGGCCTCGAGCGGAGCGGCCGGATCGTGACGTCGGCTGCCCTGATCGTCGTTGTCGTCGCGGGCTCGTTCGCCTTCGCCGACATCGTCCTCATCAAGGCGCTCGGAATCGGGATGGCCATCGCCGTGGCCCTCGACGCGACGGTCGTGCGGGCACTTCTCGTGCCTGCGACGATGCGGCTGCTGGGCGACTGGAACTGGTGGGTGCCCGGCCGCCTCCGCCGGCTGCCGGTCGTCGGGACGGCATTGCTCGTCCTCGCCATGCCATTACTGGCTGCATGCGCCGCCGGCCCGATCCTCGCCAACCCGCCGGCGCCTCGGCCGACCACCGCAGCCCCGACGCCACTCCCGGCCCGCCCGTCGGATCCGATCCCCGTCGAGCTGCCGCGCGACGACGCGCCGCACGATCGGCTTACGGAGTGGTGGTACTACACGGGCCACCTCACGGACGATGCTGGCTCCCGATACGGCTTCGAATTCGTCGTCTTCCGGGTCGAACGAGGCGGGTTCCCGGTTGCCTGGGCGTCGCACCTCGCGGTCACCGACGAGGGCCGCGACGCCTTCCACTTCGCCCAGCGGGTGGAGTTCGGGGAGCAGGTCGATCTCGACGCGCTCGGACGCCCGGGTTTCTCGTTCCGGATAGCGGCCCCGAGTGCGAACTGGGAGATGTCCGGCAACGACGGCCACGACCGGCTGCTGGCTACGACGACGGCCCTGGAGGCTGCGGCGGCCGGGTCGCCGGGCGGGCTCGGGATCGACCTCAAGCTCGACGCGACGAAGCCGCCGGCTCTTCATGACGGAGACGGCTGGGTCGACTTCGGGGCCGGCGGATCCTCGTACTACTACTCACGTACCGCGATGGACGCTTCGGGCAGCGTGACCCTGGGCGACCGTAGGTTCGACGTGACCGGCAGCGCCTGGTTCGACCATCAATGGGGCGACTTTATCGCCGTTGGCGGTGGTGGCTGGGACTGGTTCGCGATCAACCTCGACGACGGGACCGACCTGATGCTCTCGCTCAACCGGGACATCGACGGGTCGTACCCGATCGTCTACGGGACGCTCGTCGACGCGGCGGGAGGGTCGCGAAACCTGCCGCGTGAAGCATTCGCCGTGGAGGTCACCGACCGGTGGCTTAGCCCCACGACCGGCGCGGACTACCCGGCTGGCTGGCGGATCACGATCCCGGGCGAGGACCTCGAGATCACGCTGCGCCCGACCGTTGCCAACCAGGAGCTCGACACCCGTGCCACGACGACCATCTACTGGGAAGGGTCACAGGTCGTCGAGGCCCGCCGCGGGGACAAGCCGCTCGGCGGCGAGGCGTACGTCGAGCTGACCGGCTACGCATCGGCCGGGACGGAGGCGCCGTAGCGTCAGGGAGTCAGGGGAAGCGTGACGCCGGCGCGGCCGGCAACGTCGCGAAGCTGTGCGTCGACAGCGCCGAGACCGGCGAGCAGGTCGGTCATATTTTCGGCGGCTGCGCGGTAGGCAGTCTCGTTCCGGATCGAGGCGGATAGCCCCTCGGCCGCCGTCGCCTGGATCGCGAGATAGAAGGACCTGAGGTCGGCGCTCAGCGCCGAGCCGCCCGTCCACGCGCCGATGTGCGGCGTGAGCTGGAGACCGACGACCGCATCGGCCGATGTCGCACGGAGCATCTGCGAGACAGCGAACGTGTCGAACGACTCCTGATCGAGCGCGGTCGCGAGGCTCGACGACGAGGTCGCCAGCCGGTCGTGGAGCGCGGCGGCCTGGCCGAGCGCCGAGCGGCTGAGCGCCGGAACGGTGGACGTCGTTCCCGTGGCGATCGACGGCGACGGGCTCGCCGAGGGCGCGGCAGTTGGTGGGATTGAGGGCAGGGCGTTCGAGGCCTCGAGCGCGGCGGCGGCTGCGGCATCGGCGTCGCGTCTCGCGCCATCGAGCGCGGACGCAGTCGCCCCCAGCAGGCCGGACACGACGATGCCCCCGACGAGGCCGAGGCCCACGAAGAGGGAGGCTCGCCGCGCCTGGACGCCCATGATGAGTCGCGTTCCGCAGCCCGGGCAGTGCCTCGCACCGAGGGCCAGGGGTCGAGCGCAGGCCGGGCAGGCAAAGACAGTCTGGTCGATCTCGCCGATCGCCAGCGACTCGGATACCGAGGCGACCTTCGGCTTCCGGGTTCGTCGCCGTGCGACTTCGACTGTCATCGCGGCCTTTATCCCATGCTCAGCGTTGGGCGCACGATGCGCCACATTCACGCAGCCCGAGTCTGCTCACCGCGATGGCCGGGCGCCGTCGTCCGGAGGTCACCCACGACCGGTACTTTCAGCGTAGACGCGGCTTTCCGTCAGCCCCCGGGAAGCGTCTCGAGCTCATCGGTCGTGGGCATGCCCTCACGCGCGCCAGGCCGGGTCGTCGACAGGGCGGCGGCGGCGATCGCGCGGGCCGCGGCCTCCTCCAGGGCGAGTCCGGAAGCAAGACCGGCGGCGAGGGCTCCGTTGAACGCGTCGCCCGCTCCGACGCTGTCCATCGCGGTGACCGGGGGGGCGGGCAGGTCCAGTGGCTCCCGGTCGCGTTCGACGACGACGGCACCGGCCGCCCCGAGCGTGACGATCACCGCGCGACGGACGCCCTCGCCCTCGGAGTTGTGGTCCAGGAGAACCGCGGCCGCGATCTCCGGCCGCTCGCTGGCGCGCCCGGCCCGCCCGATCCGGCGGATGTCCTCCGCGACGAGGCTCGCCAGCTCGCCCCGATTCGGTGTGAGGATGTCCACGTCCCCGAATACCGACCGATCCAGCCCGTCGGCTGGCGCCGGATTGAGGATCGTCGTCGCTCCGGCCTCCCGCGAGACACGGAGGGCGACCTTCACGGTCGCCGTCGGAATCTCATGGCCAACGAGGACGACGTCGCCGGCCCGCGGCACCAGGACGGCGAACGCGTCGCGGACATCGTTGGCGGTCAGGTGTGCGTTCGCGCCCGAGGCGACGGCGATGAGATTCTCGCCGCGACCGTCGACGAGGATCAGGGCGACGCCCGTCGGCTCCGGCAGCGTTCGGACACTGGCGAGGTCGATCTGCTCGGCGGCCAGCGCCGCCAGCGCCTCCTGGCCGAACGGGTCGTCACCGACGGCCGCGACGAACGCCGTTGCAGCCCCAAGGCGCGCGGCCGCGACGGCCTGGTTACCGCCTTTCCCGCCGTGGTGGCGCGAGAACCGCGCACCGGTCACGGTCTCGCCGGGCGTCGGCAGTCGATCCGCGGTTGCGACGAGATCGACATTGACCGAGCCGACAACGATGACGCGGGGCATCATCGTCCTACCCGGTGACGAACTCGCCGCCGTCAACTCCGATGATGTTGCCGCTGATCCAGTCGGAGTCGGTCTCCGACAGGCTGACAATGGCCTCTGCGACGTCCTGCGGGGTCGTCATCCGACCGTGCGGGTTGCGGGCCATCGTGACCTCGATCATGCGGGCCGCCTCCGGGATCTTGCGGAGGGCGGGCGTGTCCGTGACGCCGGCCCGAATCGAATTGACGGCAATCCCCGTATCGCGCCGGGCGAACTCCATCGCCAGCTGGCGGATATGCGATTCGAGGGCGGCTTTCGCGCCGGAAACAACGCCGTACGAGGGCACGACCCGGTCCGTCCCCTCCGAGGTCATCGCGTAGATCTTGGAGCCGCGCTCGAGGAATCCGGCGTGGTAAAGATCCTGGACCCAGTAGACGAGACTGTTGCCCATGACGTCCTGGGTCATCTCCATCTTCTTGCGGTCGACGGCGTCCTTCGGGTCGTCGGCGATGAACGGGACGAGCGATCCGAACGCGAGCGAGTGCATCACGACCCGGAGATAGGGATGGCCACCAGCGGCGCGGCTCTCGTCGAAGCGGGCCCGGATCGTCTCGATCGCGGCCGCGCGCTTCTCGTCGTCGGCCGCGTTCATGTTGATGTAGAGCGCCTCGCTGCCGGCCGCGGTGATACCCGCTTTGACCTCCTCGACATGGGCGAGGGCGGCTCGAAAATCGAGGTGGACCCCGACGATCTTGTAGCCCTTCGCCGCGAGCGCGAGGGCAGTCGCCTCCCCCATCCCGCTCGATCCCCCAAGGATGAGCGCCCAGCGCTCGCGGTCGTCGGTCATGGGTGTCTCCGGCTCGTTCGAATGGGGTCTGGCGCCGCGGAGTGGGCGGCCGGCCGAGTCTAGCAGGGGCCGACCGCCCGACCCGGTTGTTCGATGCAGTTGCGCACGCGTCGAGCGCGACCTACCGGGCATTTCTAGACGACGCCGGCTTCGCGCAACGCACGGATTTCGGCGGCGCCGTAGCCAAGCTCGCGGAGGATCTCGTCGGTCTGCTCGCCGAGGAGCGGCGGCGGCGTCCGGATACTCGCCGGCGTGGACGACAGGTCGAACGGCGGCGCGACCTGGCGGCTGGGACCGAGAACGGGATGATCCACCTCGATCGTCATCCCTCGCTCCTGCGCCCACGGCTGACCCGAACGCCTCGCCGATGTCGTTGATTCGGTCCGGCCGGGACCTCGGCGGCGTCGAGGGCCGCCAGCCAATCCTCCGATGTGCGCTCGGCGAGCCGCTCGCGCAGGGTCGAAATGAGTTCCCCGCGATTGGCCACCCGGTCGCCGTTCGTCGAGAACCGCGGGTCGTCGGCGAGAGCGGGCAGCCCGAGCGCACGGCAGAGTCGCGGCCACTGGCGCTCGCTCCCTGCAGCGATCGCGATCTCGCCGTCGGCCGTGTGGAACGTCTCGTACGGGACGATGTTCGGGTGGGCGTTCCCGAGCCGGCCCGGCGCAGCACCGCCGACGAACGCGTTCTGGGCCTGGTTGACGAGGATCGCGAGGGTCGAGGCAAGGAGTGAGACGTCGACTCGCTGCCCGGCCGCGGATCCGCGGTCGCGGGCGGCGAGCGCGGCGAGGACCGCCACAGCGGCCTGCAGCCCGGCAATGATGTCGGCGATCGCGACGCCGACCTTCGTCGGGCCGCCGCCATCCTCGTCCGGCGCCCCCGTGATCGACATCAGACCGGACACGGCCTGGATGACGAAGTCGTAGCCCGGCCGATCGGAATCGGGTCCGATGGAGCCGTAGCCGGTGATCGCGAGGTGAATGAGGCCGGGATTGATCGCCGCGAGATCGTCATCGCCGAATCCCAGGCGGGTGAAGCCGCCGGTTCGGAAGTTCTCCACGACCACGTCGGCGCCGACGAGGAGCCGTCGAAGCACGGCCGCGCCGTCGGGCTGCTTGAGATCGAGCCGGATGCTTCGCTTGTTGCGGTTCACCGCGAGGTAGTACGCCGCCGTCCGCGTGCCGTCGGATTCTCTGCCGACCCACGGCGGGCCCCAGCCGCGCGTCGCGTCGCCCTCCGGCGGCTCGACCTTGACGACGTCGGCCCCGAGATCGGCCAGGAGCATCGTGCAATAGGGACCCGCGAGAACCGTCGAGCAGTCGACGACGCGGAGACCGGCGAGCGGGCCGCTCGGCTGACTGGACATTCGCCGATGGTAGCGGGCGTTGCCGCGCGGGTATCGTTCGGCCATGACCCCGCCTCGCCCGATCCTCCGCATCGGATGGGCATTCCACAGAGCCCTGTTTCGTGCGACCGGCGGGCGCATCGGGACGGAGCGGGCCGGCGACGGGCTGGGGACGCTCTTTCTGACTTCGACGGGGCGAAGGAGCGGAAAAGCCCGACGAATCGCCCTGTTCTACATCGAGGACGGCCCGGACTTCGTCGTCGTCGCGTCGAATGCCGGTGACAATGCCGACCCGAGTTGGTGGCACAACCTCCGGGCCGCGCCAGACGCCGAGGTGATGATCGGGCCGCAGGCGATCCCGGTCCGCGCCCGCCGCGCGGCGGCAGAGGACTTCGCGCGACTCTGGCCCCGATTGGTCAAAGCGAATCCCGACTACGCGACGTATCGCGAGAATGCAACCCGCGACATCCCCGTCGTCGTTCTTGCGCCCCGCTGATTGCTCGCGCGGCCGGTTCGGCCAGTCCCCGCTACGATCCCACCATGCCTGATTCCCGCCGCCTCACGTTGATGACGGTCCACGCCCACCCCGACGACGAGACGATCGGGACCGGCGGAACGATGGCCAAGGCGGTCCAGGCCGGCCACCGCGTCGTGCTCGTCACCTGCACCCGCGGGGAGCTCGGCGAGATCGTCGTTCCCGACATGGACACGCCTGACAACCACCGACGCCTCGGCGAGATCCGGGCCGGCGAGCTCGAGTCGGCGATGGGCGTGCTCGGCGTGACCGAGTGGGAGAACCTCGGCTATCGCGACTCCGGGATGATGGACGAGGACGGCAATCGCGATCCACGGAGCTTCTGGCAGGCCGATCTCGACGAGGCCGCCCGCCGGTTGACCTGGCTCATCCGGACCTATCGGCCAGATGTCATCACGACCTACAACGCATTCGGCGGCTACGGCCACCCCGATCACATCCGCGTCCACGACGTCGCGATCCGCGCGGTTCCGCGGGCCGGCGACGCGAGTTGGTACCCGGAGCAGATCGAGGCGGGCCTGGAGCCCTGGGCCCCGGTGAAGTTCTACGAGCAGGCGACCCCTGAATCCGTTCGTCGGGCCATGAACGAGCGGCTCGACGAGCTGGGCGTAGACAGCTTCTGGCTGCCACCCAAGGACGCCACGCCCGAGCAGATCGCCGAGTACGAGGAACGGATGGCCAAGATGCTGGTGCCGGACGAGTCGATCACGACCTGGATCGACATCGCCGACGTACTCGAGCTCAAATGGGAGGCCATCCAGAAGCACGTGACCCAGATCAACATGGAGTTTCCGTTCATGAAGCTCGGCCTCGACGGCTGGCGCGAATTCTGGGCTCGCGAGACGTTCATCCTCCGCGAGCCGCGGGTCGAGAGCCGGCTTCCGGAGTCCGATCTCTTCGACGGGCTCAGCTGAGCAGGCCGACGGCCGACGCGTCCTCGGCGATCGGGTCGAGGAAGCGCGGGTCGCCGGCCGCTCCGAATCCCTGGAGGATCGTCCGGCTAAGGCCCAGCCCCTCGTAGTCGCGAAGCCGCTGCCGCCTTGGCGGCCCCGGGGCGGCATCGGGCCGGCCCCAGACGTGGACGGACACGCGCAGCGACGACGGCTCCCGCCCCACCTCGCGGCACCGTTCCGCGATCACGGGCAGCGCCGCTTCCACCTCATCGGGCATGAGCGCGTCGAGGTTGAGCTCGTCGGCGAAGCGGGCGGCCAGCCGCCAGGTGACCTTCGGGCCGTTCCCGCCGACGACGATCGGGAGCCGCGGCTGCTGGAGGCCCTTCGGCTCGTGGATGGCGTCGCTCACGTGGGCGTGGCGACCGTCGTAGGTCGCCCGGCCGGGAGCGAGCATCCGGCTGATGATCTCGAGATGGTCTGCGAGGATCGCCAGCCGCTCCGGGGCCTCGGGAAAACCGTAGCCGTAGGCCAGCCACTCGTCCTCCTTCCAGCCCGCCCCGATCCCGAGCTCCGCCCGGCCCCCGCTGATCACGTCGATCGTCGAGATCGCCTTGGCGGTCAGCCCGGCGTTCCGATACGCCGCCGCGAGGACGAGGTGGCCCAGGCGCGCCCGCGACGTCGCGGCCGCGATCGCCGCGAGCTCGACGATTGGCTCGAAAATCGGGGCCTCCTCGGGCGGCGGATCGACCTGCATGTGGTCGTACACCCAGAGCGATTCGAAGCCGAGCTCCTCCGCCCGTCGCGCCGCGTTGACCGTTCGTTCCCACGCCAGCGCCGGCTCCATGCCGAGATACTCGCGGTCGCAGCCCTGGGGCAGGGTGATCCCGACCTTCATCCGCCCGCTGTCCATGGCCCGTACGCAGCGGTCACGCCGTCGCGGACCGCGGCTACGACGTCCGCGCCGATCGGCCGGGCGTCGGCGACCGTGAACCACAAACCGGCCTGGCGAACGAACGCCGGCAACGTCGTCAGCGCCTCGGCGACGTCGTCCCACGTCACGCCCATCGCCTCCGGCCGGATGTCGACACCGACCCGGACGAGCGCGGCAAGCATCGCGTCGGGCTCGTTGCCCTGGAGGATCGATCCCGCGTAGATGCCGAGCCCGACGGGCTGGCCGTGGATGAAATGGCGACCGGTCAGCCGCTCCAGGTTGTAGAACAGGAAGTGCTCGACTCCCTCGATATGACGTGGGTTCCAACCGGAGTTATGGAACGTGGCGCCGCCCCAGCGGTGGGCAAGCATCAGCGTCCGGATGCCCGTCTCGTTCACCTCGTGGATGTCGTCGAGGTGAGCCAGCACGTCGTCGAGCCGGAGGCGCGCTTCGTCGACGAGGCGCTGGTCGTACGGCCAACGCGCCTCCTCGCGGCCGAGTTCCCGGGCGAGGCGCCAGTCGCCGTGGGCCGTGTGGTAGCAGAGGATGTCGCCGACGCCACTCCGGTTGAGCAGTGCCGGTGCGCTCTGGATCACGTCGAAATCGACGTAGACGGCCTCCGGGACCGCCCAGCCGACGTAACGCACGTTGCCCCTGTCCCGAATGCCGGACCGATGACCGAACGGGGCGTTGACCGTCATCGCCGTCGGGACCTGGAAGATGGGCAGGCCGCGGCTCCACGCGAAGAACTTGGCGACGTCGAGGGCCTGGCCGCCGCCCAACCCGACGATCGAGCGGCAGGCCGGCAACCCTTCGACGGCGCGCTGCAGCTCTGCCAGGTCGAGGGTGTCGACGAGGTGGACGCCGGCCAGCGCGCTGCCGGCGAGCGGCGTCTTGAAGCGCGGCCACAGGTCGGCCATCGTCACCACTAGATAGGGCCGGGGCAGGATCAGCGGGAGCTCCTCGACGAGGCCGCGCCCGAAGACCGTGGTGAACTGGCCGTCCGGCTCCGTGGTCAACGGGCCGTCCAGCCGCCGTCGACGAGGAGCGTCGTCCCGGTGACGAGCGACGCTGCCGGTGAGGCGAGGAAGACGACCGCTCCGGCCACGTCGACCGGCTCGCCGATCCGGTGGAGACCCGCGATCCGTTCCTTGACGTCCGCCTCGAAGGCCGGGTCGGCGAGATCCGGTGCTGTGCCGTCGGTACGGATGAACGTAGGGGCGACGGCGTTGACGGTGATGCCGTGCTGGCCCCATTCGACGGCGAGGCAGCGCGCCAGGTGGGCGACGGCGGCCTTGCTGATGCAATACACCGACTCGGTCGGGAGGGCGATGAAGCCGGCCTGCGAGCTGAGGTGAATGATCCGCCCGTGCCCTTGACGGATCATCACCCTGCCAGCAGCCTGGCTGGCGAAATAGACGCCTTTGACGTTGACGTCGAACGTCAAGTCGAAGTCGGCTTCGTTGACGTCCTCGGCGAGGTTCGCGGGGCCAAGACCGGCGTTGTTGACCAGGATATCGAGTCGCCCGAACTCGGCCGCCACCCGATCGACGGCGGCCTTGATCTGGTCGAGCCGGCGGACGTCCATCGGGACGCGCAGCGAGCGCCGGCCCATCGAGCGGATCTCGGCCTCGAGGTCCTCGGCCGAGGTTGGATCCAGGAGGCCGAGCGCCACGTCGGCTCCGGCGTTGGCAAGCGCGAGAGAGATCGCCCGGCCCAGGCCGCGGGCGGCTCCGGTGACGAGCGCGGTCTGGCCCGCCAGGTCGAAGCTGGGGAAGGTCACTGGCTCCTCCGAACCCGCCGCTGCGCGGTCGTGCTCATCGCTGGGGGCTTAACGATTGCGCTTGACGATAAGCCTCGGCAGAATAGACTCGGCGGCGAACGTGAGTCAAGCGTTCCGAAGGGTCCGAACGCGACCTCGGAGAGCCGTGACATCGTCGAACTGGAGCCCACTTCTGACCTCGCTCGATCGAAGCCGAACACCCGGGGGGTCGGTCACCCTGCGCGATGTCGCGCGCGGCTCGGGAGTTTCGATCACCACCGTCTCGCGGATCCTCAACGGCCGCGAGTCCGGGGTTCCGATACGCGACGAGACCCGCCAGCGGGTCCTGGCCGTCGCCGCGGAGATGGGCTACAAGCCGAACCTCCTGGCGCGTGGGCTCCGCGGCAGCCGCAGCTCACTGCTCGGGGTCATCGCCCGCGACATCTCCGACCCGTTTCACATCCAGATCCTCCGCGGGATCAACGCGGCGGCCCAAGCCCGCGACTACCGGCTGTTCCTGGGCCACGTCGATTACCGGCCCGATGTCGCCCTGACGTACGGCTCGATGTTCGAGCGATCGCACGCGGACGGGATCATCATCATCGGCGACATCGACGGGGCCGACTCGACGCTGGAGGTATTTGCCGAGCAGCATCGCTACGTCCTCGGCGTCACCGACCGGACGGCTCGCCGCCAGATCCCTGGCGTCCACGGCGACAGCGTCGGCGGGACGGCGCTTGCCCTCGAGCACCTGTGGGGCCTGGGCCACCGTTCGATCGTCTGCGTTTCGGACGTGCTGACATTCGACGGCCGGCTGCGCATCGACCTCTACGAGCAGTTCATGCGGCAGCAGGGCGTCGGCGACCGGATCCAGGTCCACGTCTCAGAGCTGACGCCCGAGCTCAGCTTCGAGCTGGGCCGACGGATCTTCGCCGACTTCGACCAGGAGACATCGCCGACGGCGATCTTCGCGACCTCGGACACGATCGCGATGGGCCTGATGCAGGCGGCGTACCAGGCTGGAATAACGATGCCGGACCGCCTCTCGATCATCGGCTTCGACGACATCGACTTTGCTTCGTACACGATCCCGCCGTTGACGACGATCAGCCAGAGCGGTGTCGAGATGGGCCGGATCGCGACCGAAGTGCTCCTCGACATGATCGACAACGCTCGTGACCGCTCTGAGGTCAAGGACGTGGTCCTGAGCCCGCGGCTCGTCGTCCGGGGATCGACCGCGGCCCCGTTCCGCTGATGGCCGCCGGCCGCCACGCCTCCCCTCGGCCCCGGCCCAATCTGGCCAAATATTCGTCCCGGGACTGTTCGACCAACAAGATCGACCGATTCGAGGTCGGCGACTCGGTCCGTTAGCCCTCGAAGACTAATTCGCTCCGCCCTGGGCCGCCCGAGCGGCTTCGAGATGCGCTAACAGTCTCCCGGCGAATATTCGGCCAGGTCCATCCCGGCGCGGGAGAGCGCGGAGCGGCCCGAGTTACCAGTCGAGCAGGCCCTTCGAGGCGTTGAAGATCTGGCCCATCACGACCCGGCCGTCGCCGGCCGGATCGAGGAAGTTCGGCTGGGCCTTGTCGAGGACGATGTGCGGTCGCATGCGGGCCTGGACGAGGTCGGCGCCACGGAACGTGAGCTCGAGGGTGATCCCTTCCATCGTCGGCTCCGACCACGTCTGGTCGAAGACGAAGTTGCCGAGCGCGTACCAGATCGGCTTGCCGTCGTAGACCTCCATGGCGCCGGCCCAGTGGGCATGGTTCCCGATGACGAGGTCAGCGCCGCCGTCGATCGAGGCCCGGGCAAGCTCCTGCTGGCCCTTGAAGGGCGTCGGGTCGTACTCGGTGCCCCAGTGCGGGAAGACGATCACGACAGCCGCACCCGCATCGCGCGCTTTCTGGACATCCTGGGCGACGATGTCGGCTGAGAGCGACGCGCTTCCCGGCCGTTCCGCACCCGCCCGATAGACCGGCGCGATCGTGTCGTAGCCGAGGATCCCGATCTTGATTCCGCCGGCCTCGAGGATCGTCGGGCGCCTGGCTGCGCGCGCGTTACGACCGGCGCCGCCGGAGGCGATGCCGAACTCGGCCAAGTTGTCGATCGTCTCGAGGATCCCCGTCCGCCCGGCGTCGCCGATGTGGTTGTTGGCGAGCGAGACCCAGTCGATGCCGGCGTTTGCGAGGCCCTCGATCAGGGCCGGGTCGGCCGAGAAGGACGTCCCGGACGTGTGGTAACGGAACCTGTTCGGGGCCGGGTTTTCAAAGTTCGCGATCGACAGGTCAGCGCCCGAGATGAGCTCGCGCATGGCGCCACCGTTACCGGTCCGCTTGACCCTCGGCAGCTCCCAGCCAAACGAGGAGCAGCAGTAGCGCGAGGTGATGTCGGCAGTCCCGCCGTCGAACGGGAAATCCACGCCCTTCTTGTTGATCTTGACCGTCTGGGCCACGCCGCGGTCGAGCATGATGTCGCCGCCCGCGACGAGGGTCCAGGTGCCCGCGGGGTCGAACGCCTCCGCGCTACCCGGCAGTTTCGCGGTCAGGCCCCAAGCCTCGATGGTCTCGACGGCGCCGACACCGAACAGCTGCCGGTCGCCCCAGCCGATGGCGCGGACGGATGGACCAACCGCGTCGGCCCGAAGAAACGCGAGGCGTTTCCGATTCGCCGCAAGATCCGCCGAGAGCGTCGCGGCGTCCGGCGCCAGGACGAGCCGCTTCGCGTCCGCCGGCCGTTCTGCCCCGACGGCCGCCAGGATCGCGTCCGCTTCGGACTCGACGAGCTCCAGCGCGTCATAGGTTTTGCTCGTCCCGGCGAGGACGGCGCCGACTTCCTCGCGGCCGGTCCGGTCAACCTGCGTTCGGAAGTGAGTCACAGGAACGACCGGGACGTCGACGATCGGCGTCGCTGTTGGGGTCGGCTGCTCGGTGGGTGCCGCCGGAGACGGCGATGCAGCGGATGGCCCGACACTCGCGGTGGCCGCAGCACTCGGGCCCTGGCCGATAGGGCCTTCTGGACTCGGCGAAGGCGTCAGCGAACCGGCTATCCCGCCGCCGATGGTCAGGACGATGGCGACCGCAAGGACGGCGAGCACCGTTACGAGGGGGAGTCGCTTCACGGCGGCGATTGTGACAGCCGCTCACAGAGAGTGCCCCGCGACCAAGCCGCAATTGCGTGCGACAGCGGTCCACCGCAGGCACGTAACGAGAACGCCCCGTCCGGGCGGGCGGACGGGGCGTAGGGAGATTCGTCGATGGCGGACCCGACCGGATTCGAACCGGCGATCTCCAGCGTGACAGGCTGGCATGTTGGGCCGCTACACCACGGGTCCGTTGCAGCGACCGGGAGGATAGCACCTGAGCCGGGCGTTGTCGTGCCGGCGGACGGACTAGCTCAGCGTTGTATCTGGAGGATCTGGTTGTCCGAACCGAGACTCCCTAGCAGCAGCGCCGGGCGCCCGTCGGCGGTGTCGTGAATCGTGAGCGAGGACTGCCACTGGGCCGCGTTCCCCTCGGCGTCGGCGCCCGGTTGGCCCGCTGCCAGCAACCATCGTCCGTCGCTCGACAGGCCGATGCTGCCGTATGCCGTGACGGCGGTCCAGCGGTCGACGAGGCTCAATTCCCGAGCGTCGAACACCCAGATCCCGGTGCTCGCGTACTCGGGCCCGCCGTAGCCCCGATCGCCCGTTATGACGCCCAGGGCGAACAGCCGGCTGCCACCGGGTTCAGCGAGGAGTTGTGGAGTGCTGTAGATCCGCATGTCCGAAGCAAGAGTCGTCCAGTCGGGTTTCTCCCGCGAGTTCAACCCGCCCGGACCCGAGCTGGACGTCCTCGGGACGCCGGCGGTTGACTGCGGGTCGACCTCCAGGCGGTCCGTCCGGCCGGTATCGAGGTCGAGCCGATGGAGAACGTGGGAATTGGGCTGCCAAACGTAGAGCGCCCGGTTCGCGAGATCGACGATGGGTTCGGCGAACCAGCCATTGATCGCCCCGGGGATAGCCGATCGGCGCACCTCTGATCCGTCCGGACGAAGGATCACCGCACTGAGCGACTGCTCCGCCTGGTACTGGGGCCAGCACACGGCGACGATCTCGTCGGTCGCCGTCCACGCGACCGAGCCGCACTGGCGCAGCCGGTCGGCCGCCTCCGCGGCGAGCGGTACCTCTGCCCCAGCCGACAACTTGCCGCTTCGTTCGTCGAGGCCGATCGTCCACGCTTTCGATGTCGACTTGGCCGGCTGATCGGTCCAGGAATAGGCGTCGACCCATGCCCAGACGAGCAGCCGGCGGCCGTCCGGTGACAGGCGCATCAGCGGGCCGGCCAGGTAGTTCTCGTAGATGCCCGCATCTGGCGGTGGCGTCGGACCGGGCGGCAGCGCAACGCTCATGCTCCCGAGATCGACGCGACCGGAGACGACGCCAGTCGCGAGATCGATCGCCTCGACGGCAATCGTCCAATCGGTGGCGACTCGCGTCGCACTCACGAGGTAGCCCGTGCGCCCGTCCGGCGCGAGCTCGAGATCGAACCGGTTGTAGAAGTCCGATTGCGGCGGAGCGGCGCTCGAGACGTACTCGCCGATCAGCATGCTCTGTAGTCGTTCGCCCGCTACCGTCCACGCGGCGGATTTCCACGGAGGCTGTCTCGGCGCCGCTCGTCTGGTTCCGGTGGAAGCAAACACACCACCAGCCTTTGCCGTCGGCCGAGCTGAAGACGGCATCAGAATCGAGGCGAAGCCCCATCTCCGGCCCGAGCTCGCCCGTCGTCGGGTCGACGAGGTGAAGGCCGTTGATGTCGACCGGAAACGGTTCCGTCGGGTGCTCGCCCTCGGCGATCGTGACGGCCGGAAGGGGCGTCGCCACCGGCGACGAGGGAGGGAACAGGGCCCGCGGCGTCGTCGACGGAGCCGGCGTCGTGGTGGGCCGGAGGAACGACAGGTCGACCTCCGGCCGCGACTCCATCCTTGGCCCGATCCACGCGATCGCCGGGATGCCGACCGCAATGGCGACGACGAGGGCGATCGGCAGGCGACGGCGGCGGCCCGGCCGGCCCGCGCCGCCGGTGCCGCCGATCCGCGTCGGGACGACTTCGAAGCTCCCCTGTCCCGGCTCCGCCATGCCGACAACCTACACCGTGCGGCGTTGCCGGGTTCCGTGCCACCGGAGCGGCGCGGCGGCGGCCGACTTGGGGTCCCGCTTCTATACTCGGCCGGCATGTCCGTCATCGATCTCCGCTCCGACACTGTCACGTTGCCGACCGCGGCGATGCGCCGGGCGATGGCCGAAGCCGAGGTCGGCGACGACGTGTGGGGCGAGGATCCGACCGTCAACTCCCTGGAGGAACGCGCCGCCGAGCTGCTCGGCAAGGACGCCGGGCTCTTCGTCGCCTCCGGGACGATGGCGAACCTCGTTGCACAGATGGCCCATCTCGCGCGCGGGCAGGAGATCATCGCCGGCGGCGAGACGCATCTCGTCATCGACGAGGCGGCCGGCCACGCGGTCGTCGTCGGGGCGTCGGTCCGTCAGCTCCGGGATCGCGCCGATGGGACGCTTGCCCTTGACGAGCTCGAGGAGGCATTCCGGGATCCGGCCGATCTCCACGAGCCGTCCACGGGCCTGATCGTCATCGAGAACGCCCACAGCCACTCGATGAATCAGCCGCTGCCGCCCTCGTACCTCGCCGCAGTGGCCGCGATTGCCCGCCGCCACGACGTGCCGCTTCACGTCGACGGGGCGCGGTTCTTCAACGCGTCGGTCGCCCTCGGCGTGTCGCCGCGCGAGCTGGCCGCGTCAGTGGACTCCGTCGCCTTCTGCCTCTCGAAGGGCCTCGCCTGTCCTGTCGGGTCCCTCGTCGTCGGCGACCGAGCGTTCGTTGCCCGCGCCCGGCGCGCGCGAAAGCTAGTGGGTGGAGGCATGCGCCAGGCGGGCGTCGTGGCCGCGGCCGGGCTCGTCGCCCTCGCCGACGGTCCGGACGGGATGATCGACCGGCTGGAGGAGGATCACCGCAACGCGAAGCGGCTTGCAGAGGCGATCGCCGCGATGCCCGGCATCGTCAGCCCGGGCGGGATTGCGCAGCCCGGCGACGGCCCCCTGGACCCGGAGCGTGTCCGGACCAACTTCGTCCTGTTCCGCGTCGAGCGCGACCGGCGCGGCTTCCTCGAGGCCCTTCGTGCAGGCAACGTCCTGATGGTGGAATATCCCCATGGACAGATCCGGGCCGTGACCCACCACGGCATCACCGGATCGGACGTCGAGGCCACGATCTCGGCCGTTGGCTCCGCCCTCGAGTCGACGATCCGGGGATCTGCCACGGATCCCGTCGCCGCTGGGCACCTTCAGGGCGTCTGACGGACATCTCGCGCGGGGGACGCGCGACGAAGGAGGAACCCGTGCTCGATAACTTGGCGGACGTCGTCCTCTCCCGCCCCGAGCCGGCCACGGACGCGGGGCGCCTCGACGGCCGGCTCTACGACCTCGTCGAGGCCCGCTTTCGGCGGGTCATCCGCGACAACCCGATCGCTGGCACGTATTACGGCATCCACACGGAGGACGACCGGCTGGGCGACGGGTCGCGTGATGCGCTCCTCGCCGAGCTCGCCGCCGACAAAGCCCATCTCGAGACCATCGAGGCGCTCGATGCTGCCGGCCTTTCCCAGGCCGCCCAGTTCGAGCGCGATCTCGAGGTCCACAACGTCCGCCGCACGATCTTCGACACGGAGGTCGTACGGATCTGGGAGCGCCGATCGCTCGCCCTCGACACGGTCGGCGGTGCTCTGTTTCTCATCTTCGCCCAGGACTTCGCGCCGCTGGCCGAACGGCTGAGCTCCATCGCCGGACGCCTCGAAGGGGTGCCTGCGTTCCTCGACCAGGCGCGAACCCGGGCGACCGTGCCGCAGGTCCGGATATGGCAGCGGCTGGAGATCGAGTCGGCTGCTGACCTGCCGTCGTTCCTCGACGAGATCCTCGCCGCCGGAGCCGACCTTCCCGCCGCCGACCGGCGACGGCTGAGCAACGCCAGCACCGCCGCCCGGGCTGCCCTCGACGGCTACACGGACTGGCTGAAGGCGTCGCTGGACGGCGGAACCGACGACTGGGCGCTCGGTCGGGAGCGGTACGACCAGCTCGTCGAGCTCCGGGCCTTCGATGGCCTCGACGCCGACGCGATTCTGGCGATCGGCGAGGAGCAGTTGGAATCGAACCGCGCCGGCAGGGCCGCGGCCGCGCGCGAGATCGACCCCGACGCCGACGAGGCAGCGGTCATCGATCGAATCAAGAGCGACCATCCGGCAAGTTTCGAGGAGGCCCTCGACGCCTACCGCGACGTCATGGTCCGCGGCCGCCGATACCTCGTCGAGAAGGGGATCGTCACTGTCCCCGACGACGAGCGGATCGACGTCATCCCGACCCCGGAGTACCTCCGCAACGTCATCCCGTTTGCGGCCTACTTCTCGCCGCCGAAGTTCGACCCGAACCCAAAGGGCATCTACATCGTCACACCGTCCGTCGGCAACGACCCCAACGCCATGCGCGAGCACAACTTCAGCTCGATCAGCAACACCAGCATCCACGAGGCGTACCCCGGGCACCACCTCCAGCTCGCGGTCGCCAATCATCACCCGAGCCTGACCCGACTCCTCACCGATGCGCCGGAGTTCGTCGAGGGCTGGGGCATGTACTCGGAGCAGATGATGCGCGAGGAGGGGTTCGACGATGCCCCGAACTTCCGCCTGGCCCTCTACACGGACGCGATCTGGCGGGCCAGCCGGATCATCCTCGACGTCCGGATGCACCGTGGCGAGCTCAGCGTCGAGGAGGCCACTGACTTCCTCGTCGCGCAGACGAGCTTCGAGGGGGCGAACGCCCGGGCCGAGGTGAATCGCTATACCTACACCCCGACCTACCAGCTCTCCTACCTCCTGGGCAAGGTCCTCCTGCTCCAGCTCCGCGCCGACGAGCAGAAGCGACTCGGGTCTCGCTTCGACCTTCGGTCATTCCATGACACGCTGTTCAACAACGGCTCCCTGCCGATCAGCTTCCACCGCCGTCTGCTGCGCGAAACGATCCGGGCCGCCGAAGGCTCGAGCGGCGCCGGGGCGTCGCGGGCCGCCAGGGCCTGACCGCGGAGTGCAGGTAATCCCCTCGATCGACATCGACCGCGGCCGCTCGCGCGTCGTCTTCTGGCCCGGCGCATCGTCCGGCGTCGGCGCACCGACGGACCGTCCAGACCGGATCGCCGAGCGATTCGTCGAGCTCGGCGCGCGGGTCGTCCACGTCGTCGACTTCGATGGCGCCCGAACCGGCGCGCCCGGCAACCTCGAGGCCGTCGGAGCGATGGCATCGCGGATTGCGGTTCCGATCCAGCTCGCCGGCGGCCTCGAGGGGCCAGACCAGATCCGCCTCGCGTTCGCCGCGGGCGCGACCCGGGTCGTCCTGGCCATGAACGTTGCCGAGGACCCGGGCCTGCTTGCCGACTGCCTCCGTGTCGCTGGCGACTGGCTCGCCGTCGGCCTGGACCCGCGGCCCGAGCGATTCGCCGCCTTCCCGTGGCAACGACCGACGGTCCCCACGTTCGCGGAGGTCGTGGACGAGCTCGCGTCGCGCGGTGTCCGACGCTTCGTCCTGTCGCACGGTGGCTCGGAACCTGACGGCGACCTGCTGGCCGGCCTGGCCCGGACCCACGAGGCCGATTTCCTCGTTGCCGGAGGGGTATCTGACCTCGACGGGATCCGGCGGCTGCGCGATATCGGCGTGACCGGCATCATTCTCGGACAGGCGCTCCTGTCCGGGGCCATCGACTTCACCGCAGCCCTGGAGGCCGCCGCATGACCCGAACCATCCGCTCGCTCGCGCTCCTCGCCGTGGCCGCGACACTCGCCACAGCCTGCAACATCGGCGGCACGCCGGCACCGGCGTCGAGTAGCGCATCGGGGGCGCCGTCCCCGGCGGGCTCGTCGACTGGGACCGGCACCTGCCCGACCAAGCAGCCGCCGCCCCTCGCGGCCGGCGAGGAGCGCCTCGTGACGATCGCGACGGCGAAGGGTGAGATCGGGATCACGATCGAGGCCGACCTCTCGCCGATCGCGGCCGGCAACTTCGTGGCCCTCGCCGGCTGCGGTTACTACGATGGCGTGGTCTTCCACCGCGTCGCGACGCTCCAGGACGGCACCCCGTTCGTCATCCAGGGCGGCGACCCGACTGGAACTGGAACGGGCGGCCCGGGCTACACGATCAAGGACGAGCCGGTGACGGCCCCTTATGGCAGGGGGACTGTCGCGATGGCCCGCACAGCGGAGCCCGATTCGGTCGGCTCGCAGTTCTTCATCGTTCTCGACGACAAGGATCGCGAGGTTCTCGCGTCGGCAAACACGTACCAGATCATCGGAACGGTTACGACAGGCATCGAGACGGTCGATGCGATCTACGCGGCAGCGGCCGGCCAGGAGAACCCGGCAAGTCCCGTCGTCATGGACAAGGTGACCGTCAGCACCCCGTAAGCCGGCCCAGCGCCAGGAGGATCACATGACCCGCGCCACCATCGCGACCGAGAAGGGCGACATCGAGGTCGACCTGTTCACGACCGACGCCCCCAAAGCGACCCAGAACTTCATCGACCTCGCGAAGAAGGGCTACTACGACGACGTCATCTTCCATCGCGTCATTCCGGGCTTTGTCGCCCAGGGCGGCGACGGCCAGTACGGCAAGAAGGCGTCGCTGGAGGCAAGTCGCGTCGGGACCGGCGGGCCTGGCTACAAGTTCGAGGACGAGCCGGTCAAGGGCGACTACGTTCGCGGCTCGCTGGCCATGGCGAATGCCGGGCCGAACACGAACGGCAGCCAGTTCTTCATCGTCCACCAGGACCTGACGGGCAAGCTGCCGAAGCAGTACACGCTGTTCGGACTCGTCACGAAGGGCATGGAGGTCGTCGACGAGATCGTCGGAGCGCCACGTAATGCGAAGGACCTGCCGAACGAGCCAGTGGCAATGACGGGCGTGACGATTCACGACGAATGAGGGTGCTGGCGGGCGCGAAGCGCCTGTCATGAACGTTAAGGAATTTACATCGCGTTATGCATCAAAACTCTTGGATTCTGGGCGTGAAGCCAGTAGGATGATGCATGCGCTGTTAACGCAGCCACGCTGCCCCAGCGACAAGGTCATGGGTAGGTAGGGTCAGGGTAGTCGGTGCAGCCGACGTGATAGATGCCCTTGACGCGCGGCAGAAGCGTCCGTTTCGGCGGATACCTTCACCGGGACAGCATCGAGGCGGTTCCTTCGGGAGCCGCCTCGAACTTTGTCCGCCATGTTCCGGCAAACGGCCGTCTTAGTTATTTCGTGCTACTTGACGGTAGCCTCTTTCCGGCGTAGGTTATGTGCTATCCAGAGGTAGCCAATAACCATCGAGCACCGGAAGGAGATCAACGTGACCACGCTGAACATGGCGAAGCGAGTCGAGCCTCGATTGGGCGTCCTCGCAATTCGCGTCCTTGTGGTTGGACTGACGCTCGCGACCGCAGCGATCCACGCGTCGCTCGGTGGTCTGCTGTTCCTGGCAAACGCCATCGGCTATACGACCCTCGCCCTGGCGATGATCGTGCCGGGCCCGATCGGCCGCCTCCGCTGGCTCGTCCGCCTCGCGCTCCTCGGGTTCACCGCCGCGACCATCGGCGGCTGGGTCCTGTTCGGGGCACGCTTCCCCCTTGCCTACTTCGACAAGGCGATCGAAGTCGCGCTGATCGGGGCGGTCGCACTCGAGCTCTGGCGCTTCGACGGCGGTCCGATCGGCATCGTCCGCCAGGCGAGACTCCTGGTCACACGAGTGGCGGGCGAGCATCTCGCCAGCGGTCCGCGATGACTGGGACGACCTCGCGCTGGGTCACCCTTCTCCTGACTTCATTCATGCTCGCCGCGTGCACCAGCGCGACCGGCGCCGGCGGCTCACCGCCTCCGGCGCCATCGGGCGGGGCCGTGATCACGGCCCAGGAAATGGCCTTCGACCGTCCGGAGTTCACCGTGCCGGCAGGTCGTCCGTTCCAGCTCCTCTTCGAGAATCGCGATTCGGCGCCCCACAACGTCAGGATCTGGGACGAATCCGCGGACGCGGCCCTGTTCGTCGGCGAGGTCTTTGGCGGGCCGGGGTCACGAACCTACGATGTCCCGGCAATCCCCGCCGGCACGCATCGGTTCCACTGCGACGTCCACCCCGAGATGGCCGGCACGGTGACCGCTCGCTGACCGGAGAGGCTAGCGCCTGATCAGGCCGCCCACCGTCCGCAGAATGAGCGCCGCCGTGATCCCCGCGGCGAGCAGGAACAGCGGGCTCGGATATGGCGGGACGATCGGTCGGAAGTCCGCTCCGGCTGGGCCGATCTCGATGTAGCCGACCGGATCGCCGGCGGCGCCACCGCCTCCGCCCAGGCCCGACCCGGTCGGGCCCGCTGCCTCTCCGCCTTGCCCTTCTCCGCCGCCGAACCCCCACCGCACGCGGGCAACCGGGATGACGGTGACGTCACCTCGCTCGATTGGCTCACCGAAGACGGCCGTGACGCCGGCCCGGGCGCCGATCCGCTCTGCCAGCCACTCCATGAACCGCCCGGCTGAGCCCTCCTCGGCGACGCGCCGCGCCTCCTCCATCGCTTCCGCTTGTGTCGCCGTCATCTGTCCACCTCCAAGCCTTGGGTCGCGTCGCCAGCACGGCGAACTTGTGTACCGGAAAGGATGACGGGAAATCAAAGACGGCGGGCCCGACCGCCCGCCGAGCCGCTGAGGAGGCGGTCCGTTCGGTCAGGCTGCCTTCGGCAACGGCCGACCAACGTCAATCGTGGCGACCACGACGCCGGCGGAAGCGGGCGACTCGCGGACCGGCCGGCTGATCGAGGCGATGAGCCCGAGGACCGCAGTGTTGGTCGACAGCATCGACGCGCTGAGGAGTGCGATGCCGTGGGCCCTGGCCCAGTCGACAGCCGCGAGCAGGAGTGCCCGACCGATGCCCCGGGCTTGCCAATCATCCGCAACGGCGACGGCCATCTCGAGGCCCGAGTCGGCGGGCTCCAGGCACAGATGGCCGACAATTCCTGGGTCGCCCGGCAGCGCGTCGACGGGCTCCGCGACGAATCCTTCGCGATGCTCGTGGTCCGGCCCACACAGGAGACGGGCTGCCTCGTCGCCGATGCCACGACTCACGGCGTGGAACCGCGCAAGCCGGCTCTCGGCAGACAGCCCGGCGTAGAACCGCGAGAGCTCGAGCCGGTCGCCCGGTCGAATCGGTCGGATTCTGACGTCTGTGTTGGAACGTGCCCGGCTGACCATGGGGCCAGCGTGGGTCCTCGCCGGCGGCCGACAAAGGTGCCGAACGTCACCGTCGGAGGGGCCATCAAGACCGATCGGCAGTCGGGCGTCGCGCCGACCGCCCTATTCGAGGCCGAGCTCGGCGATGACTTGCTGGTTCGCGAGTTCGTCTCGAGTTGCCCGAGGAAGCGACTCCACGAGGTCTTCGAGACGTGTGATGAGCGTCTCGACGGCGGCGTTCGTCGCACGCTCGATCGAATCTTCGAGCATGCCGTGGGACGCCGACCGCCCAACACCCAGGTGCCGTGCGGGATGGATCGCGGCCGCCGCCACCTCGGTGACGGCCAGTGCGATCAGGCGATGCGATTCGTCGTCGCGCACCCGCTCCCGAAGCTTGCGCTCGAGAGTGGCGCACGGATCCAGGACCTCGATCATGGCGTACTCCGTTGAGGCCCACTCACCAGGTGCAGTGTCTCTGCGCCGGTGGACTGGTTGTTATCAAAACCCACATGGCGCTGCAGCCACAGGGCCGAAATGCCCTCGTCTGCCGGCCGATTGGCCTGAACCCCGGCTACGGGTCGGAGGCACGCGCCAGCCGGGAAGCTCGCGCGTCCAGGTAGCGTTGCTCCGGAACGCTGGTCGTCAGCCGCGCCGCGGTCCGGTAGCCGGCCAGGGCAGCGACGGTGTCACCAGCCATCTCCAGGAGATGAGCCCGGACCGCCTCGAGCCGGTAGTGGCCGGCGATCCGCTCGTCGGTGTCGAGCGTCGCCAAGAGGTCGAGCCCTGCCTCCGGGCCATGAACCATCGCTACGGCAACGGCCTGGTTCAGCGTGACCATCGGGTTCGGCGCGATATCGGCGAGCACCTCGTACAGGACGACGATTTGGGGCCAGTCCGTATCTTCGGCCCGCGCCGCTTCGTCATGGATCGCGGCAATCGCCGCTTGGACCTGGTACGGGCCGAGCGGTGCCCGCGCCAGGGAATCGGTGACGAGCCCCACGCCCTCGCGGATCAAGTCGTGGTTCCACCGCTCCCGGTCCTGTTCAGCGAGCGGGATCAAGCCGCCGTCCGGCCCGGTACGGGCCGAACGGCGGGCGTCGGTCAGAAGCATGAGCGCGAGCAGCCCCGCGACCTCGCCGTCCTCCGGCAGCAGTCGATGGATATCGCGGACGAGACGGGTCGCTTCGGTCGTCAGGTCGGTGCGCTGGAGGTCAGGACCGGAGCTTGCCGTGTAGCCCTCGTTGAAGATCAGGTACAGGACATGCAGGACAACCCGTAGCCGCTCGGCCCGCTCCTCCTCCGGCGGCATCGAGAATTGGGCGCCGGCGGACTTGATCGACCCCTTCGCACGGCTGATGCGCTGGGCCATCGTTGCCTCGGGGACGAGGAACGCCCGGGCGATCTGCGCCGTGGTCAGGCCGCCCACCGCACGGAGCGTGAGCGCAACCTGCGATGCCGGCGAGAGCGCCGGATGGCAGCACAGGAACAGGAGCGTCAGCGTGTCGTCCTCGTCCGACGACCGACCCTCCTCAGGCGACACGGCCCGCAGCGCCTCTGGCGGGAGCAGGGCCGCGGCCTTCGCCTCGCGCTGGCGCCGCGCCGAATCGCCGCGAATCTCGTCGGTCAGGCGACGGGCTGCGACGGTGATCAGCCAGCCCCGTGGGTTGTCCGGAACGCCCTGCTCAGGCCACTGGAGAGCGGCGGCCAGGAGCGCCTCCTGAACCGCGTCTTCGCAGTCGCCGAACTGGCCGTAGCGCCTGACAAGTGCGCCGAGGACCTGGGGCGCGAGGTCCCGCAGCAGGCCGTCGACGCCCTGGGGCGCTGCCACCACCGTCACATCTCGAGGCCCGACAGGTCCATCAACGGCCGGATTTCCACGATGTCGTATTCGGCGACCGGGGCACTGACCTCAATAGCCCGTTCGATGCTCTCGACGTCGAGGGCCCAGACACCGGCCAACTGCTCCTTGGCCTCGCTGAATGGGCCATCGGTCACCACCGGGACGCCGTCGTGGAGCCGAACGGTCTTCGTGTTCTCGGGCGGGCCAGGCCATCGACGCGCAGTAGCTCGCCGGACTCCGTGAGCTCCTTGATCAGCCTGTTGTGGATTCCCATCACCCGGTCGCGTTCTGTTGCGGGCAGCGTTTCCCAGGTAGACGGGTTGCTGTAGATCAGCACGACGTACTTCATGAAGGCACTCCAGGTGCTCGGTTCCCGCATGGGTACCGCTCATCTGAAACGTCGGAGCGGAGGAGCGGGCTTCGACATCGTAGCCGGGTCCGATGTCGAGATCTCTCGTCCTGCTCCGACCTGTGTGTTGAAACGGCCCGGGATCGCACGGGCCGGCCAACTCATGAGAGCCTGAGGAGAACCAAGATGAGGAAGGTCGTCGCGGGCCTGTTCGTGTCGCTGGACGGCGTGTTCGAGGCCCCCGAAACGTGGCATTTCCCGTATTTCAACGATGAGATGGGCGAGACCATCGCCTCCCAGATGGCCGCGGCCGACACGATGCTGCTCGGGCGTCGGACATACGAGGAGTTCGCGGCGTACTGGGCCGACAAGGGGAGCGATGTCGAACTCGCGGACGAGATCAACAACACCCCGAAGCTGGTGGCTTCTACCACCCTGAAGACCGTCGAGTGGCGGAACTCGCGCCTCATCGAGGGCGACGTCGCGGAGCATCTGCGCCGGCTCAAGACGGAGCCCGGAAAGGACATCTCGATCACCGGCAGCGGCGCCCTCGTGCGGTCCCTGCTGCGGAAGGGAGTCCTCGACGAGCTCCGTCTACTCGTCCACCCGATCGTCGTTGGCAGCGGCAAGCGCCTCTTCGAAGACGGCGGCGACCGCGTGCCGCTGAAGCTCGCTGAGTCGCGGACATTCACGACAGGCGTGCTCTACCTGACGTACATACCGGCCGATGCGTAGAGAGGCGCCTCGCGTGCGCGTCAACCGCGCCCGCCGCGCCTGAGCGATGATCAATCACCGCATCAGCAATGGAGGATTGAGATGCGCTTCCACACGACGATCCTGCAGGGCGACAAGACTGCCACCGGCATCCGTATTCCGGACGAGGTGGTCGAGGCTCTCGCGGCGGGCAAGCGCCCGCCGATCCTGGTGACGATCAACGGCTTCACGTACCGCAGCACCGTCGCGGTCATGGGCGGCGCGTATATGGTCGGTGTCAGTGCCGAGAATCGGGCAGGCGCCGGCGTCGCGGGCGGCGACGAGGTCGACGTCGATATCGAGCTCGACACGGCCCCGCGGGAGGTGGCGGTGCCGGCCGATTTCGCCCAGGCTCTGGATGCGGAACCGGCCGCCCGCCGTACGTTCGACGGCTTGTCGAACAGCAACAAGGGCTGGCACATCTACCAGATCGAGGGCGCCAAGACCGATGAAACGCGGCAGCGCCGCATCGGCAAGTCGATCGATGCGCTTCGCGAGGGCCGTGTCCGGTGAGGGATGTCGAGAACGCGTCGCCTGCTCCGACCTAATGATGAAACGCGCCGCTGAGGGCGCCGACACAAGGAGATCCCGATGGACACGGTCACTTCCAAGGATGGCACCACGATCGCCTTCGATCGGCTCGGTGACGGGCCAGCGGTCGTCCTCGTCAGCGGCGGCTCGGTCGATCGATCGTCGAACGCAGGGCTGGCGGAGGTTCTCGCGAAGGACTTCACAGTCTTCAACTACGACCGTCGTGGTCGCGGCCCGAGCGGGGATACGCAGCCCTACGCGGTCCAGCGTGAAGTCGAGGACATCGACGCCGTCATCGGCGCGGCGGGCGGCAAGGCGTCCCTGTTCGGCTCGTCGTCGGGCGCGGCGCTCGCGTTCGAGGCGGCTGCCAGCGGGCTGCCGATCACGAAGCTCGCGCTGTGGGAGCCGCCCTACGTCCTCGACGAGAACGCCCGGCCGCCGGCCGACACGGCATCGATCTACCGGGACTTCGTCGCCAAGGGCGATCGCGGCGGCGCGGTCGAATACTTCATGGCGAAGGTCGTCGGGATGCCGCCGGAGTTCGTCGCCGGAGCCCGTTCGCAGCCGTGGTGGGCGTGGACCGAGGGGCTCGCTCACACCCTCGCCTACGACGCCGAGATCATGGCCGACTACTCGCTGCCCGAGGACAAGGCGGCCCGAGTGACCGTGCCGACCGTCGTTATCGATGGCGGTGCGAGCTTCGGGTTCATGGGTCAGACGGCCGATGCGCTGGCTAAGGCCCTCCCGCAGGGAGAGCGCCGCACGCTGGCGGGACAGGAGCACAACGTGGATCCGAACGTCCTCGGTCCGGCGCTGAAGGAGTTCTTCGCGAGCTAAGCCCCGGGCCCCGGCAAGCCCCAGACATTCACGCGCCGGCGGCCAGATTGGCCGCCGGCGCATCCGCTTGTTCCTGCGTTCGACGTCAGTCGACCGGCAGGAAGAAGTGCTTGTCGAGGTACTGCGCGACCTTCTTCCCGAAAAGGGCGCTGGAGTATCCGCGCGTGACTCAGTCGGCGTTGGCCAGCTCCGTGGCCGCGGACTGGACCGCAGCGACGATCCCGACATAGCCGGTGCAGCGGCAGAGGTTGCCCGAAAGGCCGGCTCGGATCTCGTCCTCGGTCGGATCGGGGTTGCCTTTCAGGAGCGCTGTCGCACTGATCAACATGCCCGGCGTGCAGAAGCCGCACTGGACGCCGCCCTGCTCCAGGAACGCTCGCTGGAGCGGATGAAGCTCCGAACCAGACGCCAGCCCCTCGACGGTCGTCACCTCGCGCCCGTCCGCCTGCAGGGCCAGGAACGAGCACGAGTTCACCGGCTGGCCATCGAGGAGGACCATGCACGCACCGCACTCGGAGTCGTCGCAGCCTTCCTTGCTGCCGGTCAGACCGAGCTCCCCGCGGAGGACCGATAGCAGGGTCCGGCCGGCCTCGAGTCTCCACCGGGAAGCTCGTCCCGTTCACCTGGAGCGTGGCTGGATGTCGCACGGTCACAGGACTCCGAACAGGCTGGCGCTGGCAGGGATCGAAACGGTCTCGCCGCGGGCTCGCGCGATCGCGCCCATGACGGCCCGGCGAACGACGACGGCTGCCATCGCCCGGCGATAGTCGAGCGAGGCGCGGACGTCCGAGATCGGGGTCGCGGCCTCGGCGGCGAGGCGGCCGACTTCGGCGGCCGCCTCGGGCCCGCCGTCGGTACCGACGAGGGCCGACTCGGCGTCGGCCACCCGACGAACCGTCGGGGCGAGGGCGGTGATGGCAATGCGAGCGTCACGCACCAGATCCCCGTCCAGGCTCACGACAGCGGTGGCGCCGACGACCGCGATCTCCATCTGCCGGCGGAACTCGAGCCGCACGTAGCAGCTACCGGCGCCCGCGAGTTCCGGCAACTCGACCGCGACGATGAGCTCGTTCGGCGCGATGCTGGTCCGACCGGGACCCGTGAATAGGTCGGCCAGCGCGACTCGACGTTCGCCCGCCGTCGAACGAAGCTCCACCTGGGCGTCGAAGCAGAGCAACGGCCCGCTCGTCTCGGCGGCCGGCGACGCGTTCGCCAGGTTCCCGCCGAGCGTCCCGAGGTGCCGCGTCGCCGGCGACCCGACGATCGACGCGGCGTCAGCGATGGCCGTCCAGCGGTCGCGGACAGCCGGGTGAGCGGCGAGGTCGGCATGGCTCGTCGTCGCGCCGATCCGCAATCCAGCCGGTGTCTCGTCGATCCCGCGCAGCTCGGCGAGTCGGTCGAGCGCAACCAGGTCCTCGGGCAACGACCACTTGCCCTGCCGCGTGCCGACCACGAGATCGGTCCCGCCGGCGACCGGTCGGTGTCCGGCAGCCGTGGCCGTCAGCGCATCTGCCAGCGCGGTCGGGGCCGAGAACCGTCCGCCCACGTCAGGAATCGCCGTTCTTCGTCGCGAGAGAGCTCCAGACGCGCTCGGGGGTCATCGGCAGCTCGTTCACCCGGACGCCAACCGCGCGGGCGATGGCGTTCGCGATTGCCCCGGGGGTCGGGACGCATGGTGGCTCGGCGATGCCCTTCAGGCCCTTCGGACCGCCGGTGGGCGAGGGCGCATCGACGAAGTCGACGTGGATCGTCGGGACGTCAGCAACGGTCTGGAGCTTGTAGTCGAGGAGGTAGGCGTTCCGCTGCCGGCCATCGTCGGTGAGCTGGACACCCTCGGTCAGGGCCTGGCCGATGCCCATCGCCACTCCGCCGTGGATCTGGCCGGCCGCCCCGACCGGGTTGATGACGACGCCAGATTCGTGCGACGCCGCGACCTCGAGGACACGGACGACGCCGGTGTCGCGGTCGACCTTGACCCTGATCGCGTGGGTGAAGAACGTCGGCGCAGCGAACGACTCGCCGCCGAGGCGGCCGACGCAGCTCCCACTGTCGACTGCCGGCGTCGGCGGCGGCTCGCCGGAGCCCTTGCCGAGGAGCAGGCCGGCATCGGCCGCCTGCGATGCGAGGTCGGCGATCGACACCGACGACGTGGTGCTGCCCTTGACCCGGGCCGCGCCGTCGACGAGCTCCAGGTCGGCCCGGTTGGCCTCCAGGAGGTCGGCCGCGAGGTCGAGGAGTTGCTCGCGGACCTCGGTCGCGGCGGCGATGACCGCCCGGCCGTTGTTGAATGTCGTCTGGGATCCGCTGGCTCCGCCGTCGTACGGCCCGGCGTCGGTGTCCTGGTACAGGATCCTGAACTCGTCCGGGCGCATGCCGAGGACCTCGGCAGCGAGGAGCGGCAGCGCCATGACGGCGCCCGTGCCGCACTCCTGGGCGCCGGTGACGATCGTGCCGGTGCCGTCGGCGTTGATCGTCACGTGCGCGCCCGACGGGCCGGGGAACGACGGCCACCAGCCGGTGGCGATGCCGATCGCCTCGCCGTCCGGAAGCGGCTTGCCCCAGCCGATCGCGGCGGCGGCATTCTCCAGCGTCTCAAGGGCTCCGATTCGCTCGAAGACCTGGCCGGTCGGTCCGGCGTCGCCCTCGTGGACGAGGTTGCGGCGACGGAACTCGACGGGGTCTAGGCCGAGCCGCTCGGCGACGACGTCGTGATGCTGCTCGACGGCCCAGCAGGTCGTCGGCCCGGTTGGGGCGCGAACGGAGCCCGACGGCTGCGTGTTCGTGTAGACGACATCGACCGAGACGTCGACGTTCGGGATCCGGTACGGCCCAACAGCGAACATCCCTGCCATCTGGCCGAGGTAGGGCTCGTCCATGCTGTAGGCGCCATTGTCGATGATCAGCTGCCCGCGACGGGCCACGATCGTCCCGTCCCGCCGGACGCCTGTCTCCAGTTCCACGATCATCCGTTCGCGGCGATGGTCGGGCAGCAGGAACTCATCGCGCCTTGAGAAGACGACCTTGACGGGCCGCCCAGCCGCCCGCGCCAGGGCCGCAACATGCGGCTCGAAGCCGACCTCACATTTGGCGCCGAAGCCGCCGCCGAGATGGGGGACGATGACCCGGATACGGTTCTGCGGCAGGCCGAGGGTCTCCGCCACGCCGGCCCTGGCCCCGAACGGGACTTGCGTCGAGGACCAGATCGTGACGTGGTCGCCCTGCCACTCGGCAAGGATCGCTCGCGGTTCGATCGGGACCGCGTGCGAGCCATCGGCGACGTAGCGATCCTTGACGACGATGTCCGCCTCGGCCATGGCGGCCGCCGCGTCACCTTTGACGATCGTCGAGCGTGAGGCGACATTGCCGTCGCGGACGACATTTTCGTCGACTTCGTACGTCCTCCAGTCGGCGTGGAGGAGCGGGGCATCCGGCCGTGTGGCTGCCTCGAGGTCCGTCACCGCCGGGAGCGGCTCGAGATCGACCTCGATGAGAGCGGCGGCTCGGGCGGCGATCTCCGGCGTCGCCGCCGCGACCGCTGCGATCAGCTCGCCTTCCCAGCGAACGACATCGCGGGCGAAGAGCGTGCGGTCCCTCACGAATGCGCCATATCGAACCTCGGGCACGTCGGCGGCGGTAATGACCGCGTGGACGCCGGGCAGGGCTCGCGCGGCCGCCGCGTCGATGCGGCGGATGCGGGCGTGGGAGAGGGCAGACATTCGGAATGCGCCGTGAAGCATCCCGGTCACGGTCAGGTCGGCGGCATAGCGTCCGCTCCCGGTGACCTTGTCGCGCCCGTCCTGGCGAATGAGCTTCGGGGTGAGGGTCGCGGGCGTGGACGTCATCGGCTGAGGTTAGCGCAAGAGCGGGGTCCCCCGGAGCGGCGAGGTGCAGGCCGCAACGGCGATTGATGCGTGCGCGTCCTTTGCGGCGCGAAGCGCTTGCCAGCCCGGTGGCGTCGGGTTTGAGCAATCATGCCGGTCCGCGTTGGACGCAGAGCCGTACACTCGATCGCGGACCGATGACAGACCCTCACAGGTTCCGGGGAACGATCCGTTACTGGCGACCTGAACGGGCCGCCGGCCTTGCCGTTGTCGACATCCCATCCGACATCGCGACGGCGCTCGGTGGTCTCAAGCAGATGCGCGTCCGCGGCGTCATCGGCGGAGCCGCCTACACATCGAGCACGATGCCCGCTGGCGGCGGTCGCCTCGCCCTGAGCGTCAGCCGGAAGATGCTCGACGCCGCAGGTCTGAGCGTCGGCGACAAAGGTGACATCGAGATCGAGCGTATCGAGGCGCAGGCCTGACGGGCCCGTCTATCATGCCATCCGGGTGATGACTCGGCCGACACGTCCACCCAGCATCGCCCACGGCGAAGTGAGCGACGCCGCGGTCAGGGGGTCATGGATGACGGATTCGACGGCGGAGTTCTTCGAGGACCTTGGTCGGCGCGGCCAGGAGCCACTGCTCGGGAGGACCACCGGAACCATCCGGTTCGACCTCGCCGACGGCGCGCGGACCGAGCATTGGCTCGTCGCGGTCACGAAGGGTAACGTGGCGGTCTCCCGCAACAACGCCGGCGCCGATTGCGTTGTTCGCACCGAAAAGGCGCTGTTCGACGACATCGCCAGCGGCCGCGCGAACATGATGGCGGCGACGCTGCGAGGAGTCCTGGCCATCGAGGGCGACACCGGACTGCTCGTCCGGTTCCAGCGCCTGTTCCCAGCTCCCGTGTCCGCACCGGCGGGCTCACCAGAGCGGACCGTCAGCCGGCAGAGGAGCTAGCCATGAGCGAGACCCTCGTCCGCATCCTCGACGGCAACACGTTCGTCGTCAGCGACTCACGAGGCGACATCGAGGCGTCGCTGACCGACCCGACCGGCCTGTTCTCGTTCGACACCCGCTTCCTGTCGAGCTGGGTGCTGACGGTGAACGGCGAGCGGCTCAACGCCCTCTCCACGGACGATCTGCAGTACTTCGAGACGCGCTTCTTCCTGGTGCCCGGGACGGGCACGACGTATATCGACGCCAAGCTATCGGTCATCCGCCTGCGCGCCGTCGGCGACGGGTTCCACGAAGAGCTTTCGATCCTCAACCACGCGTCGGAGCCCGCGGAGCTCGCGGTCCGCGTCGAAGCCGGATGCGACTTCGCGGACCTGTTCGAGGTGAAGGACGCCCTCGCGAAGCAAGGGCAGTACTACACACGTGTCGATGACGGGCACCTGCGGCTCGGTTACGAGCGCGAGACCTACCGGCGCGAGACGATCATCTCAGCGTCGGCACCTGCGCGGATCGACGAGCATGGCCTGACGTTCGACATCCGCATCGAGCCGCATGGCAGCTGGACGACCGATCTCGACGTCGTGACGGCGATCCTCGGATCTGGCGAGACGCGGATTCAGACCAAGCACGAGCGGGCCGGAAGGAAAGCTCGGCCGAGCATGGAGCGAAACCTCGAGGCCTGGCTCGCCAACGCGCCGCGACTGGAGTGCGACTGGGAGCCGCTCAAGGCGACCTACCGGCGCAGCCTCGTGGACCTCGCCGCGCTCCGCTTCTCGCCCGTCATCGCCGGAGGGCGGAGCCTGCCGGCCGCCGGCCTGCCGTGGTTCATGACGATGTTCGGCCGCGACAGCATCTTCACGAGCCTCCAGGCGCTGCCCTTCGCGCCGGAGCTGGCGGAGGCGACCCTCACGGTGCTGGGGGCGTGGCAGGGGAGCCGTGTCGATGACTTCCGCGACGAGGATCCCGGCCGGATCCTGCACGAGATGCGCTACGGCGAGATGGCGGCCTTCGAGGAGCGGCCCCATTCGCCCTACTACGGCTCCGTCGACGCCACGCCGCTGTACGTCGTGCTCCTCGACGAGTACGAGCGCTGGACCGGCGATCGGAAGCTCGTCCGCGATCTCGAATACGAGGCGCGCGCGGCGCTCAACTGGATCGACCAGTACGCGGACCTCAAGGGCAACGGCTACATCTGGTACCAGCGCCGCAATGAGAGGACCGGGCTCGAGAACCAGTGCTGGAAGGACTCCTGGAACTCGATCTCCTTTCGTGATGGCCGCCTGCCAGGCTTTCCGCGGGCGACGTGCGAGCTCCAGGGCTACGCCTACGACGCGAAACTGCGCGCCGCGCGGCTGGCTCGGCTCGTTTGGAAGGATCCGGCCTTCGCCGACAAGCTCGAGAAGGAGGCCGCCGATCTCAAGCGGCGCTTCAACCGCGACTTCTGGGTCGCGGACGGCGAGTACTATGCGCTCGCCCTCGATCCCGACGGCAACCAGGTCGACGCGCTCACCTCGAACAACGGCCACCTCCTGTGGAGCGGCATCGTCGAGCAGTCCAAGGCCAAGGCCGTCGCGCGCCATCTCCTGGGGTCGCGGCTGTTTTCCGGCTGGGGCGTCCGGACCATGGCCGAGGGCGAGGGGCTTTACAACCCGATCGGCTACCACGTCGGCACCGTGTGGCCGTTCGACAACTCGTTCATCGCCTGGGGCTTGCGGCGCTACGGCTTCAAGGAAGAAGCCGCGCGGATCGCGGCCGGTACCCTCGACGCCGCCGAGCTCTTCGATGGACGCCTGCCTGAGGCTTTCGGGGGGTATGACCGAGCCGTCACGAAGTACCCGGTCCAGTACCCAACAGCGTGCAGTCCCCAGGCGTGGTCGACGGGGGCGCCCCTCCTCCTGCTCCGGACGATGCTGGGTCTCGAGCCGCTCGGAGAGCACCTCATCGTCGATCCGGCACTGCCGACCACGATCGGCCACCTGGAGCTGCTCGACATCCCCGGCCGCTGGGGCCGGATCGACGCGTTCGGACGTGGGCGCGTCCAGGTGGCAGGCAGATGACAGACGACCGCGGTCGCCACGCCTCGGGTCGAAGTTGGACGTCGCGATCAGCTCGAGGAGGTGGAAAGCGACGCCAGGGCTGACGCCTGGGTCCCGTAGTCGACGAGCCGCGCGATCCGGTTCTCTCGCACGGTCAGTACCTGATACCACTCCGCTTCAGGACCCCACGCCGGTTGGCGAAGGCGTGCCAGGACTTGATCCCCGTGCTCCTCCCACTCGACGACCTCGACGTCCGGGTTGACACCCTTCCACTCGCTCATGAGCCCGATGATCTGGTCGGGCGACGCGCAATCGACCCGATACGCGGGATCGGCCTCGGGGGCGGTATACGTCGCGTCTTCGGTCAGCAGGCTTCGGGCCAGCTCCCAATCGCCGGCCCGCAGCGACGCGTCCCATCGCTCCACGACTGACATGGCGTTCATGGCGCAAATCCTAATCCTAGGTAGTTCGACGCCTCTATCGTGATCGGGTGATCCACGTCGAGCAGCTAGTCAAGCGCTATCGGAAGGCGAAGCGGAACGCCGTTGACGGCATCAGCTTCGACGTCGGGGCAGGCGAGTTCTTCGCTCTCCTCGGTCCGAACGGCGCAGGCAAGACGACGACCCTGTCGATCCTGACGACGACCCTCGCCCCGACGGCCGGGCGCGCGACAATCGATGGGCACGACGTCGCGGCGGACGCGGCGGCCGTACGTCGCAAGGTCGGGATCATCTTCCAGCAGCCGAGCCTCGACCGGAACCTCACGGGCGAAGAAAACATCCGCTTCCATGCCATCCTGTACGGGCTTTACCCGTACGCGCCGACCTATCGCCTCATGGCCGCCAGCTACCGCCGGCAGGTCGAGACGGCTGGTGAGCTGTTGGGTCTCAGTCGGGAGATCTTCGACCCCATCCGGACGTATTCGGGCGGCATGCTCCGCAAGCTCGAGATCGTTCGGAGCCTCATCCATCGGCCAAAGGTGCTGTTCCTCGACGAGCCGACCGCAGGTCTAGACGCCCCGAGCCGGAGAACCTTGTGGGACTACCTCGCGCGCGTGCGACATGAGACGGGGACGACGATCGTGCTCACCAGCCACTACCTCGAGGAGGCGGAGCAGGCCGACAGGATCTGCATCCTGAACTTCGGCCACGTGGTCTCGACCGGGACGCCAGCATCGCTCAAGGCCGAGCTCACCCGCGAGTACCTCATCGTCGACGCCGACGACCGACTTGGCCTATTGGCCGAGCTGGATCGGCTGCACCTGCCCCACGACGGTTCCGGACCCATTCGAATCGTGCTGGACGGTCGAGCCGTCCACCCGCTGCTGAAGTCGATCGAAACCCCATTAACGGTCGTCCGTACGCTTTCGCCGAGCCTCGAGGACGCCTACCTGGAGATCGTGGGCAGGCCGGATGAGTGAGCTGTCCGCCGTCGCGGTCATCGCCCATCGCGACTTCGTCAAGCTGCTGCGCGACCGGCTCCGGATCCTGTCCGACTTCGCCCTGCCGATCACCCTCGTCCTGCTCCTGGGCCCGACGCTACAGGCCGGCTTCGGCGAACCGGGCGGCGTCAACATCACGACGTTCGTCTTCACGGGCGTGCTGGCGCAGTCGGTCTGGCAGTCGGCGTCGATGGGGGTCATCTCGCTCATCGCCGATCGCGAGGAGGACTTCAGCCAGGAGATCTTCGTCTCGCCGATCTCGCGCTACTCGATCGTCGCCGGCAAGATCCTCGGCGAATCGCTCGTCGCCCTGCCCCAGGCACTGGCGATCATCCCAGTGGCATTGCTGCTCGGGGTCCCGATGTCGCCGCTGACGCTGTTCGCCGTGCTGCCGGCCGCCTTCGCGATGGCGATCTACGGCGGGGCCTTCGGGATCCTCATCCTTGCGAACCTCACGAGCCAGCGCACGGCGAACCAGATCTTCCCGTTCGTCATGCTCCCCCAGTTCTTCCTGGCCGGCGTGTTCAACCCGATCCAGGACCTGCCACCGGTGCTCGCGCTCCTGTCGGCTTTGTCGCCGATGCGCTGGGCGGTCGAGTTCGTCCGCCACGTCTACTACGCGACGCAGCCCGACGCGGTCCCACCCGAGCTGTCGCCCGTGGCCGTCGTGATCGCCGTGATTGCCCTCTCGTTCGTCGGCTTCGTCGCCGTCGGCACAGCTCGCTTCGTGCGAGCCGAGCGGAACCGCTAGGACGGTCGCGGCGGCTCCACGTTGCCCGCTAGGCCGAGCGGCGACGCAGTCTGACGACAGGGATCTCGCGATCGGTCTTTGAGCGATAGTTGACGTACGCCGGCGCCACGAGGGCGATGCGCGCCCACGCCGCCTCGAGATCCTCGCCGCCGAGCGTCTCGGCCCGTACCGGCACACGGCGGCCGTCCCCGAACTCGATCATCGCTTCGGGATGCCTGGCGAGGTTGTACAGCCACGCGGGATGCCGAGAGGCCCCGGCGAGCGATGCGATCACGAGCCACGAGCCGTCAGATTCCTCGACATGGCCAAGCATCGCGGTCCGAGGCTGACCGGACCTTGCGCCGGTCGTCTCGAGCACGACGGGCTTTAGCCCGCCCCGGGCGTGCCCGCCATGACTGCGACGGAACTGCCGCAGCTGCAGGCGGCTCATGATGCTCGCTAGCCAGCCGGGGAAGCGGGGAAATGGCGTGCCCCGCGTCCCTCGCGGCGGGATGTTGACGCTCATCGGTCGAGTCTCACCTCGGCTGGTCTGCGGCGCTCGTCATCGGGTCGCTCCTTCGACGCGGCGGCGCCGATCCGTTCCGTCCTCGGGCACAAAGGTAGCGTGGCTGGCGGTCGCGTCACATGGACCGGTAGGGAGTGAAGAGAACCGGCACTTCGCTGCCAGCCAACTTCGCTCTGAGCTCTGCGCTCGGTTCACCGAGCAGTTCGCCGTGAACCACGGAGACCGTCGCCAGGACCGCATCGAACAAGTGGCCGAGATTCGCGGCGTGCTCCATCGCCGCCTCGGAGTCCCGATACCGCTCGATGAACATGCATTCGGACTGATCGCCATTGAGGTAGAGGTCGTATCCCAGCGTGCCGGGCTCCTTCGCCCGCACGATCTCGGTGGCCTGATCGGACAAGCGCAGGTACTCCTCGCGCTTGCCCTCGTGAAACTTGAATCGTGCGATACCAAGAAGCTCACTCATGGCTCAGTCCTCCCAGACTTGACGACGAAGGCATGAACTCGAGTCTCGATCCGCGCCACCTATAGGTCAAATGTCAAATCTCGCAGTGATTCCTTGACATGATTGATGGATGCTCGAACTCGTCCGCTGAGGGCGCCGACAGCGGTGCCCAACATGGGTTAGCCACCATCTCGCGCGACTCGGGGCGGACGTCGGGGTGCCGCTGAGCGTGGAACGGTATGATCGGAGTCCGCGCCTGTAGCTCAGTGGATAGAGCGTCGGCCTCCGGAGCCGAAGGTCGCAGGTTCGAATCCTGTCGGGCGCGCCATAACAACCTTTTCGGGCAGCGCCAGCGCCAATCCGTGCGCGTAGGCCGCCGGTGTGAGCCGGACGCCGACGATCTCGGCCCTGCGACCGATGATCCGTTCGTAGATCGCGTGGATCAGGTCTGCCTTCTCCTCGGCTACGTCGGCGCTCTGCCAGGTCTCGCCGAGGGCGTCGGAGCCACTCGACTGCGCGATGCGCCGGTAGGTCCCGCGGCCGGCTGCGCTCCACGACGGCGTCCCGTTGCTCCGCGGAGGCTCCATCCGCGCCAGGTAGCCGTCGTCGTCGAGCCGGCCGCCGGCATGCTCCAGCGCGAGCTCGCGCATCTGGCGTTCGATCCGGGCGCGATCGATCGTGACCGGACGCTGGCTCGAGCCGAGGGCCGCGACGACCGAGCGCGCATGGTCACGTCGTCGAGCGCGATGCCGGCCGAGCTGGGCGAGGATCGGCGCCTCCCACGTCGTCGTCGCCGAGGCGGGCCTTGCGACCCCACGCCTCACACGGCTCGGCGTGCAGCTTGCGGTGGCGGCCAGTCGGCGAACGTGCCGTCGTTGCGGATGCGCCGGCCGCAGACGCACTCGAGGAGGCCGCCGAGCAGGTCGACGCGACCGCGGTTCCTCGGTCCCCCGCCGCGGGTCTTGGCTCGCCGGACGTCCTCGACCCGCGCCCACAGCTCGTCCGAGACCGGCGGGTCGCCCGCCACGGCGCCGGCCGGCGCGTCTCGCTCGCGCCGCGGTGGCGGCGGATCCAGCCGTTGTAGAGCGGGTTCATCAGGATCATCCGGATGCGCGTCGCGGCGAGACCGGTCTCCGCCTCGAGCTGCGTCGCGCTCACGTTGCCCAGCGCGTACCGCTCGAACAGGCCGACGGCGATGGGCATCGTGTCGGGGTCGATCTCGAGCGTGTGCGGCGGCTCGCGGCAGGCGCCGGAAGCCGAGGCCGGCATGGCCGCCCGGGTCGTCGCTGCTGGTCGAACTTGGCGGCGTAGCCGTCGGTGATGCGCTCGCGAGAGCCGGCGGCTGTACTTCTCGGCGCCGGCCGCCTCCGAGATCAGCTCGTCCCAGTCCGAGGGATCGGAGCTCAGGATCTTCCGGTCGCACATGACGAGCGCGACGCCGTTAGGGTGGAGGCCGTCCTCCAGGAGCTCGAGGGTCCGGCGCAGGTTGCGCTGCCAGCGGTCCGAGTAGCCGGCCAGGAGCAGGTCGAAGCGACCCGATCGGCGGTCGGCGAGCATCTCGGCCATCGTCGCCGAGCGCCAGACGGTCGGCCGCTGTGGGCGACCTGGTAGACGAGCCCGGTGTCGACGAGGCCGTGGCGCTCGATGAAGCGGTCCTGCTGCTCGCGCTGGCTGGCCGGGCCGTAGCGGTCGTACTGGCCGGCCGTCGACTCCCGGATCCAGCGGGCGGCCCGGAGGCCGCCGATCGTCGTCGAGCGAGCGCGGCAGCCGCTTCACGCCGCAGCCCGGCCTTCGCGCGTTCGCAGTCCATGGCGACGACATTCGCGCTGTGGGGCGCCGCAGCCAAGCGTTCCTGCGCGCAGCTGGTCGGGGCCGTCGGGATAGCGGCGATGGAGGGCCTCGCACGTAGCGGGCAAGGGCGGCGACGAGCGGATCGCGCTCGACGGGCGGATGCGCCTGCCTGTTCACGCGAGACCGCCCCAATCGAAGCCGTCTGCCCCATCGACCACGGCGCTCAGGCGTGCCGCCGACTCGTCGGTCAGGTCGTCGGCGAAGATCCGCAACGCCTCGCGGGCGACGTCAAGGTCAGGAGATGAAGGAGGAGGCAGAAGACCGTCACCAGCGTCACCCGTGTCACCGCGAGCACGATCGTCGGTGACGCCCGCCTCGCGGAGGTTCTGTCGCGTCACCGTCCGGAGACGTAGCGTCACCTGCGTCCGGGGCCAGTGACAGTGGTGACGCGGGTGACGGCGTTTCCGGAACCGATCGAATGGCGATCAGACGGCGTCCGTGTGACTCGCGACGCTTCTCCACCTCAATGCCGGTCGAGCGAAGGTTGGGAGCGATCCGGGCGAGCTCTCGCGAGAGCGACGTCGCGTTCCCTGGCCAGCCCTTGCGCCGCGTGGCCGTCTCGCCCGCGATGGCGGCGAGTCGATCAAGGAGGTCCGTTGCGGTCCCCACGAACTCGCCCGATTCCAGCAGGGTGCGCATCGGCGGGACGATCACCGCTGCGTCGAGGGCGATCTCGTGGATGGCGTCGCGGTTGCCCGTATACGCCCTAAGGAACGAGCCGGCGGGCCAGCCCAGCGCCGGTTCGGCGGCAACGACCCAGCGGGCGAAGTCGGCCATCCTGGGCGCCCGCTCGAGCTTGACCGCATCGAGCCGACCGATGGCACCAGATACGGCGTCGAGGAGCGCGCCGAGGATCATCGGCTGCTCGCGATCGAACGCCGCCCAGAACTGGGCCTCATCCTGGCGGCGGTCGTCCGGGATCCGGGGCAGTTCGAGCTCGATCGTGCGGTCGAGCAGGTCGCTACGCGTGCCGAGGACGCCGATGCCGTTGATGACGATCGGGCGGCAGGCGTCGAACAGGGTCTCCTCGTCGTTCTCATACAGGGTGCGGGTACTGAAGCCCAGGCCGGTCGAGACCCGGCAGAGCGTGTCGCTGAGCCAGTCCGAGACGGTCGAGAGGTTGTCGAGGGAGATGACAGCACCGTTGGTCGCCGCGATCGCCAGATCGCGCTCGTCACGCGGCGCGGCCCGGGTGACGCTCTTGTTGGGATCGATCAGGCGACGGTGGATCTTCGCCGAGGTGGACTTGGCCGAGCCATGTTCCCCGTTCAGGGCGAGGATCGGGTACGGACCGATCGGGCGAAAGGCCGCGATGAGGCAACCGATGAACAGGCGCCACTGGTTGTCCTGGTCGTCATCCCGGACGTTCACGAACGGACGGAGCTGATCCACGGTGCCGCCCCGGACGGGGACGGGAAGGCGGAGCAGGCCCTTCGGGCGGCGAAATCGCACAGGTGGATCGGCAACGATCTCCCAGCCGCTGGCCGTGATCCTGACCGCCTGCCACAGCGGGTCGCCCAGGTCGAGGTAGATGTCATTGCCATCGCCAGCGACTCGGACGTACACCGGGCACTCGGAACCCTCGAAGAGCGCCCGGCCCATCAGGACGTCGAGCGCATCGCGAAGCGCCTGACCGCCAGGAGCTCGATCGTGGGCCTGGTGAAACCGGCGGGACAGCCATGCTCGGAGGGACTTCGAGCCGAGGGGCCAGACCTCATGGTGGCCGTCACGCTCGATGCGGGCGTAGGCAACGTCGTCCGCGGTGTGGAAGAACTCCACGTCCTCGGCGAGGTCCAGGATCATGGTGGCTTGGGACCGCTTCCCGCCTGCGGCTGGCTCGGCGGGCCCCGGATCGCCAGGGTCCGACTCCGGCGCGCCTTCGCGGTCGTCAGGCGCGGCAGTATCGCCGTCATCGTGATCATCGGCGACCGGCTGCGGCGGGGTCGTCCGCCCGTTGCCCGGCGGGTAGCGCCCGACGCTGGTGGCGATACTCCGGACCGCGCCATCCGGCAGCGGCGGCTGACAGCGCCCAGCGTTCACCGCCAGCAACGCGGCCTCGATCTCGGCCGCGGTCATGCCGCGTCGACGCATCGTGCCGGCCAGCGAGGCCAGCGTCGCGTTCCGCTGGCCGTCGGGGATGGCGTCCGAGTCCTCGGGACGATCGCCCGCCGCACGAGGTGTTCGGGCTGACCGGCGATCCACGCCGGCGCGTCCGCGATTCCGTCTTCGATCGGGACGACCCACACGTATCGAGCGCCGCTGATGTGGAGCGAAGGCGGGACGACGATGTAGGAGGCGGGTCCCCGGAGGTCGACGTGCTCCCTGACGCCGACCTTCGGCCGGATCGGGATGGAGGTGCGGTAGATCAGGTGCCGGCCACGCCCCGTCCTCGAGGTCGCCGTTCCCGGCAGCTCGTCGCTCCGAAACCGTGGCGAGGTCGGCCACGTCCACGTCGACCACGACGAAGCCGTCCGGAACCACCGCGCCGATGTTCGCGGCGGGCCACATGCCCCACCACCGGCGGATCTGATCGGCGTCCGTAGTTGCATCGCCGAGGCCGTTCTTCGTCCGTCGATGTTGCCGGGCGAAGAGCAGCCGGGTCGGCGGCAATCGCACGCGCTGTCGATCGGCGTGTGCAGCGGGATGACGCTCCAACCGCCAGCCGCCATGCTCAGGGCACCCTCGAGGAGCGGGCTCATCTCGGGCCGTCCTCGGACTTCGTCGTGGCCAACCTTCGCGGTGCGCGACCTCGCTTCGCGACGACTCGCTCGGCGCCCTCTTCGAGCGACAGTTCCGGAGTCCAGCCCGGCGCGCTCAGGCCCGCGCAGCACGAGGACGGCTGCCTGCTGTCGTGGAGCGCGGAACTCACGCCGCGCCAGCTCACGGAGTTTGGCGGCGGCATCGTCCGGGATTGCGATGTAGATCGAGCGCATGACGCAAGCAGCGTCGCGCAGATGGCCCCGTCCGATAAAGGGACGGAATCCGGTCTTTTATTCGGGAGTTTTGTCGGCTGGCAGGCCGAACCGGCCCACGAGCTGCGCAGGAAGTCCGGCGTCGTGCCCACGCTGCCGTCCAGCCTCTCGAAGTGAGGGGCGACAGCGTCATACGTATGAGGCGGTTTGACCCGCGCGACAGCCTCCCGATAGCGGGCCCAAAAGAGCTGGGCTGTCCAGGTGGCCGACCACGCCCACGCCGGGGTGCCGGCTCGTCGGACAGGTCTGAGGTTGACCGGAAACGTCGTCCCGATGAATGCGGGGCTCGAATAGGGCCATGGGACCGGACCGACTGTCGCTCGGTGCGCCTTCTCAAGACTCTCGACGTGCCGCAGGTCTGCACGACGACGCCGATCAGCGTCGGATGCGATCTTTCGGCGATCAGCCGCTTCTGCGTCCGCCAATCGACGCTCAGCGTCGCTCCGCGCCTTCTGTTTCGTAGCGATCAGGCCTGTGATCCGGGCGGCATCCTTGTCGAGAGCGACGGCTCGGGCTTCGTGGCGCTCGGCTTCTTGCAGGCGCGACTTGATGGTGCTGGCGCTGCTGGTGCGGCTGATCGAGTTGTCGCCCGACCCGCAGCGGATCTTTCGCGGGCAGCGTCGCCGCGGGCCTTCGCGAGCTTGGTCTCGAGGCCGGCGAGGTCCGACACGAACCTCGTCACCTGGTCGCGATACCGTGCGTCGACATCTGCGGATCCTTGGAGGTGGGGACGACAATTTCGAGCTTACGGCGAGGACGACCCGGCCGATCCGGGCTCCCGATCCGGTGGCAGGCCGTGCCGGCCAACGAGCTTTCGGACGTAGTCCGGGTCAGTGCCGCGGGTACCGTCGAGGGTTTCGAAGTGAGGCGCGATGGAGCGGTAGGTGTACGGCGGCGTCGTGTGGTCCAGCGCCTCCTGGTATCGCATCCAGAAGAGTTCATCAGTCCAGCCCGGCCGACCCGGCCGGCGGGCAGTGCGGCGGTCGGCGCGCGTGGGCTGGATCCCTTCGCGGCTTGTCATTACCGCCGTCCCAGGCTGCGCGGGACGCCCGCCACCTGGTTTCGCTGGAGGTCGAGGTCCCAGCGCCTGCGCGGGGGAAACGAGGCCGAGACGCTGCCGGAGCGCGGACTCGTCGAGGCTGGACACCCGTTCGACATAGTCCCGCAGCTCGTCGATGGTCGGCTGCCGACCCTCGATCAGGACGAGGTGCTGGTAGAGCGCCCGGGTCAGCTCTTCGCCAAGCCCCGGGCGCTCGGACGCCATCCGGGCGATATCCGCCGACATGATCAAGGGGTCGGGGTGGCTCATCGGAGGCTCGGGTGGGGGATGGATCGTCAGACGATGCCTATACCTCGAGGGCGCCGAGATGGCGCCCCCAGGGGCAACGAGATCGTCACGGCTCTGCCTGCTCGGTCTCCTTGTCACCGGCGGCGGGGATCGGTTCCTGATCAGGCCGAACACCAGCCTCCGGGGTGCTGCCCCCGGCAGGTGCCTTGCCCTTCGGCGCTTCCGCCTGGGGTCGTCGGCCCGATGTTGCCTTTGCCCCAGGTCGGTCCACGCTGATCAGGCGCTCGATCCGGTCGAGGAGGTCGGCGTCCGTGTCGTCGGCCGCGTCGACCTTCTTGAGCAAGACCTCGAAGTACCGCAGCCTCATGTCGTCAGCGGGCGCCTCGGGGCGCGGGGTCTGGATCGGGTTGATGGTGGTTGTCGTCGGGACGGCGGCGGTCCCCCGAGACAACGTCCGCTTTCTCGTCCGCCTCGCGCCGGTCGCTCCTGGGACACCGCGAGGGGTCTTGAAGAAGGGGCTCAACTTGATGCCCGCAAAGGCCGCACCGTGGAGGAGGAAGGTCGAGCCTTCCGCAGCGTCGCACCGCTCTGAGCGAACACGGTCCGGAAGACCTCGTCCAGTTCCGCCTGGGTGGCGTTCGCCGGCAGCGCGAACACCTCCGGGTAGTGGGCCTGGAGGACGTTCGCTACGAGCGCGGGTCGTGCGTCACGGTTCGCGACGAGGTCCTTCAAGGGCTGGAGGACCGTCCCGTCATCCGCGATCATGTCGAACGCCTTGAGGGTGGCGATCAGATAGCCCTGATCGACCCCTGACCGCTGGCTGAGGAAGCTCCGGTCGATCCGGGTCGGGAGCCCCTTCTCGTCGAGCTGCAGGATCAAGTTGAAGAAGGTGCGCCACGCCAGGTACGGTGCGTAGCGCTTGATGGGTTCTTCGGTCATCGCTGGCTCCTAGTGGCTACGGCTAAGGCTGACGCCCATTATGGCGCCGACCATGCCACAGCACAAGCCACAAGTGCCGAGACGTGCCGGGCGCACGTTGGTGCTCTCGGCAGCGGCTCGTGGCGAAGCCGGAGAGCATCACCACGCCAGAGGGAGTTTGGTGTTGTGCGTAGGGTGGTGGTCAGGAGGTGATGCATGGAGATCAAGCGCGGCGATGCCGTGACGGTCCGGACGGCTTTCGGTGACCTGCTTGAGCGAGTGGCCCTGACCGGCGTCGAGATGGGCCGCGACTTCCCCGTTGTCTGGGTATGCTCCCGGGACGAGTGGGGGGCGAGCAAGGGAGGGAGCGAGGAACTGGACGGGCTTCCGTGGCCGGCGGACGATGTGCTGCTCAGTGAGCCTGCCACCGGGGCCCGGGCATGAATTGGATTTCGTTCGCTTCGAGAAGAAGCGTCTGATTGCCTCGGTCGCGTCAGCCTACCTGGCGCTGGATGACTCAAGACTGGCGCCTGTCGGGCCGTTTGATGCCCACGTAGTCGCAGAGAGTGAATGATGCTGATCGAGGACAAGGAAACGTCCATGGCGATCGCCCCCGTTCCAAAGGAACGGGGAATCGTGGACCCGCGAAACCAGCTCAACGACTTGACCGCGCAGAGTGGATCGCGGAAACGGTGTCTGTCTGGCGGCAGAAGGGCCTTGGGGCAGGCCACCCCGACGCGCGCATCGAGGAGAGCACCCGCTCCGTTCTCGTTCACGGATGTCTCGCGCCTGATCAGATTCTTCACGAAGGCGGGACAGACTGTCCTTGACCCGTTCGTCGGGATTGGCTCAACCCTCAAGGCAGCGGCACTCGAGGGCCGACTCGGGATCGGAATTGAACTGAGCCAGACCTTCTTCGACTCGCACAGCGGCGACTCGACGAGGAGGTGGCCGGCGGCCTGTTTGGGGTGCCAGAACAGCGTCTGATCCTCGGGGACGCTCGCGAGATCCTTCCAACGCTTGCGACGATATTCAGTCGACTTGGTCGGTTACCAGCCCGCCGTACTGGAACATCCTTCACAAGGCAGATCACAAGGTCGCCCAGGAGCGCGAGGCCCAGGGCCTGGCAACTCGATACAGCGACGACGATGACCGGGACCTCGGCAACATTGCCGACTACGATCTCTTCGTCAGGGAGCTCGCCAGCATCTTCGACGAGTGCGGTCGGATCCTGCGGCCGAAGAAGCACCTGTGTGTCATCGTCGGGGACTTCCGCGACAAGGGGCAGTATCGAATGTTCCATGCCGACCTAGCGGCGGCATGTGAGAGCTCGGATACACGCTGAAGGGCTCACGATCCTCTACCAGCCTCACAAGCGGGTATTCCCCTACGGCTATCCCGCCGCCTATGTCCCGAATCTCCATCATCAGTACATCCTCGTGCTGCGGAACGAGCGCAGACTGATGACCGATCCCGAGCGCACCACTTGACGAGATCCATCTCGGCGACTGCGTGGAGCTCTGCGCGAGCTGCCGATGGCTCGGCACAACTCATCATCGCGGACCCTCCTTACAACCTCGGCCCGCGTTTCGGCCTTGACAAGGGTGGATTCGCGACGAGAATGGCTGCCATGGTGCGCCGAATGGCTCCGCGAGTGCCAGCGCGTCCTCGGCCGACGGCAATCTTTCGTCTACGGCATCCACCACTACCTCTGCTACCTCCAGGTGTACCTGTACGAGATGGCATGCAATACCGGCGCCAGATCATCTGGCACTACGAGAACGGCTTCACGCGTACAGGCGTTCGCTGGCGACGCATTACGAGCCGATCCTATGGTTCTCGAAGACTGAGGCCTACTGCTTCACGGAGATCCGCGAGCCCTACAAGAGCACGGAGCGCCTGCGACACCAAATCACGAAGAACGGCAAGGTGTGGACGCCCCACCCCGACGGTCGGATCGCAGGCGACGTGTGGAACTTCCCAACCCTTGCCGGTCGGCGCTTCCGCGACGAGAAGGTCGACCATCCGACGCAGAAGCCTCTCGCGCTCACGACGGCTGGTCGGCCACTTCTCCGGAGCCCGAGCCTCGTGGTCGTGCCATTTGCCGGTAGCGGAACGGAGTGTGTAGCGCCGCGCAGAATGGCCGACAATTCTGGGGCGCGGAGATCAAGCCGGAGTACGTCGACCTCGCCAATGAGCGCTTGGCAACGAGGCAGCCGCGAGCCTGAGTTGATCGGCGGAGGCGCGACGACGACGCCTACTTCGCGGGGCTGAGCCCAAACCGTGGGGGGTCCGGCACCGGCCCCCACCGCTCCGCCGCCCGTCGACCAGGCTCGGGCGTTCTCGTCAAGGGCCGCCTGGGAGCGGACCAGGTCCAGCAGGGGGCCGTCGGGGCTGCGAATCCCGAGCAGAAGCCACGATCGGCAGCGTCCGCACCACAACGCCGATGCGCGCGTGCGCGTCGACACAACGCGGTAGTAGTCGACCCGCTCGTTCGGCAGCCGCCTCACCACCACGCACGGGATGACCTCGCCCGGGTCGAGGCCGTACCGGCTCCGGACGATGGCCACGCCGGAAGGACACGACGCAGAGCATCCAGAACATCACCCCCCGCCTCCACCTCGACAACCACAAGAAGGCCGCGTCCCCCACCGCCAGTTCTCCAAACGCGTTGTTATCCCCGACGTTCTTCAGTCGCGCCGGCAGTCCGATTGACAAGAACGTGTTGCGCGCCAGAAGCCTGAAGGCGCCCTGCGCGTCAGCGGCGGACAGCATGGCGCGGTCGAGTTGCAGCAGCTGAGTCGCGACCTGGTCGGCATCCTCAAACGGTGGGGCTTCCTCAACGAAGGAGGCGCCTATCGTGGCTCGGTCAATCGGGAAGGCGACGGGGTCGTATTGCGTGGGCACGTATGAATTGGCTTCGGCCGGGGTCACCACTGCAACTGCAGAGCGGGGATCGAGGTGAATGGCCGCAACGGGACACCGCGCGGCGCAGAGACCACAGCCGATGCAACGTTCTGGGTCGACCGTCGGCGTGCCAGCCGGATCCGCGGATGGCCCCGGTCGGACACACACTGGGATCGGGCGCAATTGGTGTCGGAATGGGCACAGGCGCATTGAGTTCGTCTTGGCCAAACTTGATGCACGGAGTGTCCGGGCACCTCAGGCAACCGGACTCGATCGTGATCCCATTAACCAGGACGACAGCGGGCGCGAAGAGCCGGCGATCGCTGGACCGAGGTGGAGGTGGGGTCGCCGGCAGACTAACGGTTCGCGCGCCGGCCGGCGTGATCCGTCTCACAGCGGTCCCTTCAGGGCACTCAGGATTGCTCGCGGCCACGTGCGACCAGTAACGGACCGCTCAACGGCAAGGTCGTACAAGCGAGAGATGGAGACCAGACCGACGCGGATTTCATAGGCCCTGTCGATGTGCCTGATCAGCTCGGACACGTCGCTCCGGGCCGGTGGGTATTCATATCCGACGACAAGCGTCGAGGACTCCCGGCGCGATGCATGAAACGCGCGGCTGTCCAGGATGATCTTGTTCTCGAGTGCTTGCTGGATCGACTTGACGTTAATGACCGCTGACTCTGGCCGCGACTTGACCTCCACAGGCAGGGAGTCCTCCTCGTCAACCAACAGCAGGTCAAACCGACTGCTGGTGTCGCCTGGGGCCCCGCGCCAGACGGGAAACCCACTCTGGAGAAACAGCGACGCGACCAGCGGGTAGAACGCGCTCTGCGATAGTCCTGCGGACCTTGGACCTAGCACATCCACCAGTTGACCCTGTCCGCCTTCGTTCGTCCACTCGAGCGATGCCCGCAACCTGTCGCGGGCTTCTTGGAAGGCTGAAGGCGTCCTCCTGAACTCGGTATAAACCGTCAGCGTTGCCAGGCGGCTCTACGACGACCGGCGATACAGCGACGGAAATGGCTCCGACAGGGCACCGCAGTGCGCAGACTCCGCACCCAACGCACCAGTCCGCGATGTTGGGGCCTCCGGGGCCCCTCGGGTTACGGATCGCGTCCACAGGGCAAACCGCATTTTATGGCGAGCGGGCCCACTCTCGGCGACGGTGAATTGGAAGCAAGGTTCATCTACACACCGAAGGCATCTCGAGGCGATGGAGCCCGCTCCGTTGTCGATAGAGCCCGCCAGGGTGACGAGAGACCTTCGACCCACCGGCGTGCCGACCCAGGCCAATGGCGGCCCAGCATCTCCATCGGGCCGGATACGTCTCAAGGTCGTGAGTTCCTCTCGTCTCCAGCGGCCGCAGCGATCACGTCGTCAGCGGCTTGCTGAAGTGGCGAATAGAGGAGCCCGTCAGGACCAATGATCCCGAGGTCGGCCAGAATTGTCGCCGCTCCTACCTCAGCCTCGGACAGATCACGCTCCACCTCGGTCAGATCCAGCCCGGATCGCACCAGCATGCTGAAGTACCCGTAGTTCGCGAACGCCGCCCGCTCGCCGATCGAGTATTTCTCCAGCGAGGCCTCATGTCGATCGCGCCGAGCAGCCACTCGGCCGTCGCACGCCCGAGGGCTGTCAGAGTCACCGCGCGAGTCCGAGTCTCGTAGAGACCCTCGACGCTCTCGCTCACGCCCCAGCCGACTTTATCCGAGGCTAGGACCCCAACCGGGAAGCGCGTGTAGTTCTCCAGCGTGTTCAACTGGATCTGGGCGTCACGGGCCGCGGAGGCGAGGGCGGCGTCGAGCCGATCCTGGCTGCCCCGCACCCTGACGACGCTGTCAACGGCCGACTCGAAGGCCCCTCCTTGTTGATCGTCGGTCACCGTGAGTAGCCCCAGGATCATCTCGTGCCTGGTGATGACCCCTCCGAGCTCGGCGGCGAGCAGGATCAACCATCGGAACGGGCGACTGTTGACCACCCCGACGTTGTTTGTCGCCGGGTTCGGAAGGTGATCCCGAGAAGCGACTCCCGCAGGAGCCCGTCAACGAGGTCGCTGCGGTCCAGCCAATCCTCGGCAATAAGGTCCCCCAGGAGAGTCGTCTCGAATTGCAGTCGTCTTTGAACGGGACGGAGCCACCCGAGCATCCGGAAGAGCTCGCTATACATCTTCGATTGGTTGTACAGCCGGTCCCGCGCTGTCGTCGTTTTGCGATCGAGCCAGCGCGTCGGCGCCCACGGCTCCGCTTGATGACGCCTGGAAGTACCTCGTCAAGACCTCAGAGATGGCGTCAAGGTCGAAGGGCGCCCCACCCAGTTCGCGATGGATGAGCCGGTACGAGTTCAGCATCCTGCTGATATCGGAGCCGGGGTTCGGGAAGCGCAGCGGCACGGGATCCTCTTTGGCGTACGAAGGAGATGCGTCGCGCAATTCTCGCAGCGGCGTCGTCGGATGAACAGGTAGTCATTGGCCTCCGACGAGTGGGCAAGTCAGACCGGCGAGGGATGAACCGCGGCGGTCCTCGGACCGGCGCCACGCTCGGCGGCCGAGCGCCGGTCCGGCCCCGGAAGATCGCTAGCCCCGCGGCGCGGAATATGATCGGCGACGGATAGGAGGGCACCCTCCTCCGCCACGGGAACTGCCACGAGGAAGGAGGGGTCCTTGGCCCGAGGTCCCTTCAGGGTCACCTCGTCGGCCCGAGGGGTATGCGGATGACGAGCAGGCACGAGTGCTGTCGGGTGGGTGGGTTCCGGAATGACATCGAATTGCCCACGCTCTCGGCAGAGGAAATCGCCCAGATCGACGCAGCGGTCAGGGAGATGCTTGCCTACGTCCGCGAGCTCGGGTCGCGAACAGATGTTTACGCCGGTCTCGGGCGAGGACCGATGGTCAGTGAACAGAAGCGGCCATGCCGCCGAGTACGCTTGGTGCAAGTACCGCGGCGTCGACTGGAGCCCCCTCTATGTCCCGGGCCAGACGTTTACAAAGGTGGCCGACGCCGCGGATGGTGGCGAAGTCCGTCAAACGAAGTGGCCCAACGGGTCGCTTGTCCTCCATCGACCAGGCGTTGGGAAGCGGCTGGATAACCCGGGGGGCCCGCTTCGACCTAGTGACCGGAGAAATCCCGAAGTTCACCTGGCGAGGCTGGCTCGTAGCAGCAGACGGTCAGCGTGAGGCGTACTGGCGACCACAGTCGGCGCGGATCCCATTTGCAGCCTATTTCGTGCCGCAGTCGGAGCTCCACGGATACCCATACCACTGAAGCCGCAGCTAGCTTCCAGGAGACGCGCACGGTGGTGAGAGGATGAATGCCGACAAACAGGTGCCACCGGGTTCCCGACATGCGAAGTTCGCCGCGAGAGGAGTGGTCAATTGCCAGCAAGCAAATACGAACCACTCGGAAGCGAGCTGGGACGCCGCGATGGCGCCGTCGAGATGACCTTTTCCCAGATCGCCCTACTCGTTGGTGGGCTTCCGCCCACCGCCTATCGACGGCCGCAATGGTGGTCGAACAACCTGTCAGGGCATGTTCAAGCAGCAGCCTGGTTGAGCCGCGGCCGGCGCGTCGCGATGGTGGATCTCACTACCGAGCGGGTGCGTTTCGAGTGACCAGCGGCCAGATCAGCGAACCGGCCGCTCGCAGTCATCTGCCATCGATGGGGGCATAGGGTGAAGCGACAAGGCAAGAACCCGAGATCTATGCCGCAGCTGCTCGGTTCGTCGACGCGGCCCTGCGCGAGGACGACTCCCTATTCACGCCGGGGGTCGCGATATGGGCCGAGGCGAACCTTGATGATCTCCACGCCCGGTTCGTCGCGAAGCCAGACGAGTCGAGCGACGCGTTCCTGGTGAAGTTCCAACGGCAGCTTGCTGAAGCTCCGGACCCAACCGTCCAGCTCGCGGCGGAGGTCCTCTACGTCCACTTCCTCATCGCCTCCATGAGCGCCGCGGCCAAGCGGGCAGTGATCGAACCAGTCCTCGGCTGGATGCATGAGCCCGTGACCATCCCGGCCGACCTCGATGCCGCTCTGGATGACGGCATCGCTTCCCCAGGTACCGCTTTCCACACGCGCCGCCCGTTCCAACTCGGGTTCGTCATCGAGTTCGCGAGGGCCTGGAAGGCGCTGCCCGAAGACCGTCGCGACGCCGCACTTGACGATGGCTGGGCCTTCAAGGACGTGCTCTTCTCGGTGCCCATGCCGAAAGGCGCCTACACCCAGCGCGAGGCGCTCCTCCATCTCGTCCACCCGGACACGTTCGAGTCGATCGTGTCACGCGGTCACAAAGAGACGATCGCCAGAGAGTTCGGCGGCCGCCAACTTCCGATGATCCCGACGTCGACCGCCGGCTCGCTGCTGTGCGGGCGCAGCTCGAGACGGAGTACGGGCGCCCGATCGACTGGTACGAGGACGAGATCGAGCCACGATGGCGACCGACACCCATCGACAAGGTCACGCCGAACCCCGCGTCGCGTCGGGCGTGGATCTTCCAGTCCAGCCCTGACCAATACGATCTGACCGGAGCGCTGGAGTCGCTCGCCGAGTTCCACTGGCTGGTTCGGCGATACGAGAAGGAGATCCACGTAGGCGACCGGGTGTATCTCTGGGAGGCCGGATCGGACGCCGGGGTGGCAGCGATTGCCGAGGTGGCCAGCGAGCCTGCGGACGTCGAGGACTCCGATGCCGACAAAGGGTTCTGGCGCGACCCAACGGCGTTCGTGGGTCCGCGTCGCCGAGTGCTCCTCAAGATCACCAAGGTCGTTGACCCGCGCCTATCCCGGGCCGAGGCTCAGGCAAACCCGGCGCTCGCGAAGCTACCGAACCTCGTCTTCGCGCAGGGGACCAACTTCCCGCTGACGCCGGAACAGGATCAGGAGCTCCAGCGGGTCATCGCCGGCCTGGCTCAGATACCCAGCGCGCTGACGTTCGAAGCGCTGCAGCAGGAGACGGGCTGGGATGCCGACCGCCTGCGAGAGCTGGCCGACGCGATCATCCTCGGGCGTCGGCAGGTGGTGATCGCCGGGCCGCCAGGCACCGGCAAGACCTGGGTCGCGAGCCTCGTCGCCAGGTACGTCACGGGCGACCAGCCGCGCCAGGTCCGGCTCGTCCAGTTCCACCCGAGCTACAGCTACGAGCAGTTCATCGAGGGCTTGCGACCCGGGTCGCGGACAACGGGCGCGATCGCAGTTCGAGCGGGTCGACGGCATCGTCCTCGAACATCGTCGAAGGCGATGGCGCACCCGGACGACCTCACCATCCTCGTGATCGACGAGATGAACCGCGCGAACCTGTCCGAAGGTCTTCGGCGAGCTCATGTACCTGTTCGAGTACCGCGACGGCCGATCGACCTGCAGTACTCGCCGGACTTCACGCTGCCGGCGGGCCTGCGGTTCCTCGGCACGATGAACACCGCGGACCGGAGCATCCGGAGCATCGACGTCGCGCTCCGCCGCCGGTTCGACGTGTTCGAGTGCCTGCCCGAGCGGAAGATCCTGGAGACGCTACTACGCGTCGCGGACGAACACCGTGCCCGACTCGTCGACGGCTTCGAGGCGCTCAACGCCGCGCTGACCGAGCACCTCGATCGCCACCACACGATCGGCCACACCTTCTTCATGGCCGACCCGATGACGCCCGACGAGCTCCGGCGCGATCTGGCGGCACAAGTCGGTCCGCTCATCGACGACTACTTCTTCGATCGACCGAGTCTCGCGGACGAGTACAAGCCCGAGAACTTCTGGCCCTCGCTCGCCTGATGCGCACCGAGACACTCACCGAGTCTCAACCGAAGGTTCTCATCCTCACACCAAGTGAGGCCCGCGGGCTCGCTGCCGTCGGCACCCGCCTCGCGTCACAGAAGGAGTGGTGGGGGGCGACCGATGCCGATGGGGACGCAGCTGAGGATCGGACGATCGTCCGGGTCCAGCCGGTAGGGCATGACCAGTGGGCCGTCCGTGTCAGCGACGCGGTCGGGGTCATCGCCGTCGGCGAGCTCGAGCTCGTGGTCGCACCGAAGATCCCGCCAGACCACCTCGTTCATCTTCTCGCGAGAGCCGGCGAGCTCCCGCGTCTCGATGAGGCGCCGGTCCATGCCGCGGTGTCGCCGTCGCTGTGGGAGCTGGTGGCCCGGGCATTCGTCGAGTCGACCGAACACTTGCTCCGGCTCGGCCTGATCCGCGACTACCGCGAGGTTCCGATACGCTCGATGCCGCCAGCGGCCGGATCGAAGTCCTCGGGACGACGCGCCACTACTACGCCGCCCGGCTCGCGCTCGACTGCGTCTTCGACGACTTCAGCTTCGACACCCCGCTCAATCGAGTCGTCCTCGCCGCGATCCGCGAGGTCGCCGAGAGCCCGCTCCTCCCGGCCTCGCTCCGGCTGCGATCGGTCCGCCTTCTCGCCTGGCTGGACGGCGTCGGCGACCTGCAACCCCTCGACATGACGGTCGAGGTGGACCGACGCACACGCCACTACGACGGACCGCTCCGCCTGGCACGACACATCCTTCGCCACGTCGGACGCCATCTCGCGGCCGGTCCGAACGTCGCCTGGTCGTTCCTGATCCGGACACCCGAGATGGTCGAGCGGGGCTCCTTGGGATCCTGGCGGATCGCCTCGGGCCGGCCCGGGTCTGGAAGGGGCACCTCCAACTGCCGGTTCGACGCTCACGTTCAACCCCGACCTCGTGTTCGACGGCGGCCGGGCCATCGGCGACGTGAAGTACAAGCTGTCCAAGGGCGAATGGGACCGGGCGGACCTCTATGAGGTCATCGCCTTCGCCGAGGCGTACCGGGCCTCGCAGGGTCTGATCCTCCGGTTCCGCGAGCCAGGGGTACCAGCGCTCGCCGAGCTCGCAGTCGGTGCCAAGACGGTCCACGAGGTCACCTGGGGCCGACCCGTCCGTTGATCCGATCGACGCCGCGAACGCGGTCGCCGATGAGGTGGCGCGGTGGCTTGGTGACCGGGTCCAGCTGCTGTCGGCATGAGCGTGAAGGCCCCCGACGCCGTCCGTCAGGCTGTCACGACGCAGCGAACGCGCGGAGCGGAGGCCCGAGGAAGCGTAAACGAGCGCCGATTACCTGCGGCTTACTTGGGAACGGCTTGCTAG
>CAVZKO010000007.1:0-560411 GCA_963775855.1 uncultured Chloroflexia bacterium
CGATGATCGTTCCGCGCTCGGCGTCTGCTCGGTCGGCGCCCCGCCGCCACGGCAGCGTCCCTTCAAGCTCGATCTCGAGCGAGAAACTCAGGAAGGTCCGGACCAACACGATGATGCCGAGGATGGCGGCGTTCTGGAACGTCGGATCGATCGTGACGGTCATAACGATGTCGGCGATGATGAGGATCTCGAGTCCCAGGAGGATCGACCGCCCCACGCTCCGGCGAACCGTCTTGTAGGCGATCGCGTGCTTGCCCTGTGCGACGAGCACGGCTCCGCTCAGGAGTGCGATCGCGGAACCGATCGCGAGCACCGTGACACCCGCGATCTCGAACGCCTTGACGACGATGTCCATCCATTCGTGGAACGTCATGTCACGACGGCCTGACTATGCACCGAAAACCGATGTGACCGGTGCTCGTGTCGACGGTCTCGGCCTGCCGGGCGGCTGGACGGTAGCGCAGGCAGTAGTTCGGCGCACACAGATGGGAGCCGCCCTTGATCACCCGCCGCGGGATGTGCTCGCCGGGTTGGCCCAGGCCGAATGACTCTCGGGTGACGACGTCCGCGGGTTGTGCGGCGTACAGCACGAATGCTCGACCGGGTCCGCGTGGCGGGGCGTGAAGAAATCGTCCGTCCACTCCCAGACATTGCCGGCCATGTCGTACAGGCCGTAGCCGTTGGGCGGGAACGAGCGCACCGGCGACGTGCCCTCGAAGCCGTCCGCGAGGGTGTTCTGCCACGGGAACTCGCCCTGCCACGTGTTGGCCAGCATCCGGCCCTTCGGGGCGAACTCGTCGCCCCAGACGAAGCGCGCTCCTTCGAGGCCCCCGCGGGCGGCGAACTCCCACTCGGCCTCGGTCGGGAGGGTCTTGCCGGCCCAGGCGGCGTACGCCTCCGCATCCTCGAAGGCCACCTGGGTCACCGGATGGCGGTCTCGCCCGACGATCGAGCTGTCGGGTCCTTCGGGCCGGCGCCAGAGGCGCCGGGCACATATCGCCCACCAGTTCTGAACATCGCTCAGGTCGACGGGTCCGCCGCGTCCGATGGAAGACCAGCGATCCAGGGACCAACACCGCGGGGTCGGCGCCCGGGAAGTCCGCCGGGTCCAACGGGCGTTCGGCCACGGTGACGTACCCGGTCGCCTTCACGAAACGGCGGAAGTCGGCGACCGTGACCGGATGCTCGTCCATCCAGAACCCATCGACGCTGACTGGATGGACCGGTCGCTCTTCCGGGTAGAACTCGTCGGAGCCCATCAGGAACGCACCGCCTGGGATCCAGGCCATGTCTTTGGCCGGTGGCCGCCCGCTGGGCTCGCGCGTCAGCTCCTGGGTCATTTCCGGTCGATCGACCTCGACGTACGATTCGGCGGTGACGTCGGGGGGCGAGCCTTCATGCGGGAGCGTCCGTCTGCACCTTCGCGAAGTGATTGAGGGCCGTGCGTGTCTTGGTCTGTTGCTGCCCGGAGAGGTCGATTCCTCGTTCAGTGAGGAACGCCTTCGTCTCGGCGGCGACCAGGAACGCATCGGCGGGTGCGCACTTCGTGGAGAGCTCCAGGATGCGCGACCCGTTCGGGTAGAACCAGAGTTCGGCGACCATGCGGCGCGGCAGTTCCTTCGGAACGAACCTCAACTTGAGGACGTTGATCGGGCCCAACGGGACGAGGTCGTCGAGGGCGATGCCGCGAGGAGCGTGGGTCGCGAAGAAGTCTCGTTGCTCCTTCGTGAACACTTTGCGGACCGGGCGGTCACCGGCGAGAATGCCCCGCACGGCCTGCGGACCCCATTGCGCCTTGAGCGAACCGGAGCAGACGAAGCCACCGGGCATGGCGTCGACCTCGACGCCGAAGTTCGGTGACTTGCGAAGCCGTGGCGGGAGCTCGTTCGGGACGACCGGCCGCAGTTTCACCACCGAGTCGTCGCCCTTGCCCTGGACTCGCCGCGCCCGAACGACGACGCCGTTCTGGTTGAGCGTGAGGTCCGGCGTGTCGAAGAACACGACCTGGCGGATCTGCGCATCAAGCGCGTCGAGTTGCAGCGACGCCGCCGCGGACCGCTGGTCCGACTCGGGGACCGTGAGCTTCAGCTCGACGGTGTCGGCGCCCTTGAGCAGCCCGAGCAGCTCTCCGAGCTGTTCACCCGATAGGCCGGGAGCCTGAAGTGGAGCCTTTGCCACGGCGTCGTCCTCCATGGGTTCCGCGCGCGAGAGCGCTGAGACCAAACGTTCTGCCCCGCCCACGCGAGTGCGACCCGTCCTGGATCCTTCGCCACACTAGCGGCGTCCGGATCGGCGACCATCACCCGGATTTGGTGATGGTCCGCGCGAGGTTCGACGACGGTCGTCGCGTGGCGGAAGTTCCGCGATCGTCCGGATCTTGAGGAGCCTATGACGCGGCTTACATGGCTCGGCCATTCCACGGTCCTGATCGAAACTGGTGGGCTGCGATTGCTGACCGACCCCGTACTGCGCGCCCGGATCGGTCCGGTCCGGCGCCGACTCGCGCTCATCGAGGCCGATCTCGCCGCCGTGGACGCGGTGCTGATCTCGCACCTCCACCACGATCATCTCGACCTGTCGTCCATGCGACTCCTCCGGCCCGACGTCCAGGTGATCGTCCCGTCAGGGGCGGGTCGGCTGCTGCGTGCAAATGGCTTCCGAAACGTTACGGAACTGGCGGTCCACGACTCCACGAGGCTGGGCGATACGACGATCCAAGCCATTCCGGCGCTTCATGGTGGGCGCCGGCTGCCGTTCGGGCCGGCGGCACCCGCCCTTGGCTTCCGGATCGAGGGCGAGCACGTGATCTATTTCGCCGGCGATACCGATATCTTCCCCGAGATGGCCGAGCTCGCACCGAACCTGGACCTCGCCATCCTGCCGGTGGGCGGCTGGGGGCCGACACTGCGTGGCGGACATATGGATGCCGTTCGGGCGGCCTCGGCTCTGACCCTGCTTCGGCCGCGGGCCGCGATCGCGGTTCACTGGGGAACCCTGTGGCCGATTGGGATGGCCCGCGTCCGACGAGATCGGTTCGAGGAACCGGGGCGTCAATTCGTCGATGAGGCGCGATTGATCGCGCCCTCGGTGTCGGTGCCGCTGCTGTTACCGGGCGACCGGCTCGAACTGCCTGCCAGGGACGCCTCAGCCTCCTTGGCGCCGCCGATCGAGCAGGTCCCTCCGAGCTAGACCCGGTCAGGCATGCTGCCGGCCGCTCCGGCGTCAGGCGCTCGTCGCCGGCCCTGGGTCGGCGACGGAGGCCTCGTCGTCGGCTTCGTCGCTCCCCCGACGCAACAGGACGTCCCGCTTGCGTAGGTAGTCGGTGATGGCCAGGATCGCTGCAGTGGTCGGGATGGCGAAGATCGCGCCCATGATCCCGGCGATGGCCGTTCCGAGCATGACCACGGCCAGCACGGCGGCCGCGCGAATCTTGACCGCTCGCCCCATCACCATGCGGGTCACGATCATCTGCATGATGGCGGCGATGAGCAAGCTGAGGACGAGCGCAGGAAGCACGACGGCCGGTGCCAGGACCAGGGCAAAGGCCGGCAAAACCGCCCAGCCGAGCAACGGCCCGATGAAGGGGATGAACTGGATGAGACCCGCGATGACGGCGATGAGCGGGGCGAGCGGGACACCAAGGAGGAGGGCCGCGATCGAGATGAGGACGCCGAAGATCAGTCCGATCAGGCCTCGACCGCGGATGAAGCCACCGAACGACAGGGCGATGGCACGCTCGAGCGCGGCGATGTCGGCGTAGGACCGCTCGGGCAGGAATCGGCGGAGCCACCCGAGCAATGTCACCTCGCCGGCGGCCATCCCGACCGAGATCACGACGGCGGTGAACAGCCCCGCGACGACGGCGACGATGTTCTGGAGTAGAGCACCAACGGCATCGGCGATGGCGTCCCCGTTCTCGGCCACCTCGTCGGCGAGAGCGCCAGCAAGGTCGACGGGAGCAGGGGGGCTGAGCCCAAGCGATGCCGCGAGCGGCGCGGCCAGTTCGCGCACACGGTCGACGATTGCCGGCAGCTGCGCCACGAACGTCACGGCAGCGCTAAGGAGCGCGGCCCCGGCACCGAGCAGGACTGAGAATGTCACGAGGACCGTGAGCAGATACGTCACCGCGACCGCGAGGCCACGCGAGTGAAGCGGCAGGTGGCGCGACAGCCAGTCGACCGGCGGCTCGAGGACGTAGGCCATGAGCCAGGCCACGAACAGGATGACGGCCGGCCCGGACAGCGTATCGGCGATCCCGGAACCCAGGACGCCAATGACCCCGACGAGGGCGATCACGATGAGCCAGAACAACAACCGCATCTCGCGCGGCGAGATGACGCGCGCAAGGGTCCGGGGACTCGGGCTCTTCGCGTCCACCACTACGTGCCGGTCACGGTCTCGGTCACGGCCGGGCCGATCTTCTCGTCCGGCGCAGAGTCACTGACTGGCGCCGGCACGACCGCGCCGCCGGTATCGATGGTCTGCAGTACGGCGCGCCATGTCGTCGCGATCACGCCCGCCACCGGAACCACGAGGAACATGCCCACGATGCCCGCCAGGGCGCTGCCGATCGGGACGGCCAGGAGGACGATCGCTGGGTGCAGGCTGACGGCCTTGCCGTAGACGAGCGGGGTCACGAAGTTGCCCTGGACGATGTTGAACACGAGCGTGTAGATGCCCATGATGATGATGGTGGACGAGTCGCCGACCGCGACCGCGACGAAGAAGGCCAGGGCCGTGGCGATGAACCCGCCGATGTACGGGATGAATCCGGCAAAGAGCGCGAGGACGGCCAGCGGCAGTGCAAATGGAAGTCCGAGCAGGACCATGATGACCCATTGGCTCGCGGCTCCGAAGGCCGAGATCGCCGCGGTGCCGAGCATGTAGCCGCCAAGCACATCGACGGCGCGAGTACCAGCCGCATCGAGCAGTCCGCGACGATCGGCCGGCACCGCGCGGGTGAGGCCATGCCAGACGCGCCCACCGTCGCGGATGAAGTAGAAGGTCAGGAACGCACCAATTGACAGGACCACGACGATCCCGAGGATATCCGCGAACGCGCCAGCGACCGTCGACATCAATCCGTCGCCGATCGCCGAGATGAAGGAGCCGATTCCCACCGCTTGCGCCCCGGAGCTCTCCGCCCCAGCGGTCGAGGTGGAGACGAGCTCGGCGATCGGGCCGACGAGGGAGGCCAGCGTGAGGATCGAGACCGCGATGATTACGATCCCCGTCCCCACGGTCACGACCATCGCAGCCGCTGTCCGACCCAGACCGCGTCGCTCCAGCGCGGCCGCCGCCGGCGCCAGGGTGGCTGCGAGGAGCACGCCCATGACGACCGGCATGATCACTATCGGGAATAGCAGTGCGACCTGCGCAACGACCACGAACAACACGGCCACGATGAGCGAGCGCCAGCTCCACTGACCCAGCCGGTCGAGCCAGATCGGGACAAGCCCGGGGCTCACCGAGGTCGCCGACGCCGCCGGCATCGCGATCGGTTCGCGGCCGAGGGCCGTGATAAAGACGCCGGCCGCCGTCTGGGCGAAGGCGAGCACCGGAAGGATGACCACGAGGCCGCTGAACCCAGCGGCCGCAAAACCGAGGGGCAGGCCGACCACAGCGAGGATCGGGTGCAGGTCGAGACGACGTCCCGACGTGAAGGGTGCAAGCACGCGATCCAGGGCGATCATGCCAAAGCCGAGGGCGACGAGCAGGACGAATGCCGGCACGGTCCCGCGCGTCGCCAGCGCGATCGCGACGATCAGGAATACGGTCAGCGCTCGTCCCACATACGGGACAAAGGCACCCAGCAGGACGACCACGGCGAGCGGGCCGGCAAACGACACACCGAGCAGCCACATCAGGACTCCGGCGAGCGCCGCCGAGGCGGCCGCCGTCAGAGCGGTTCCCCGGATGTACCCGCCGACCTGGTCGACCGCGCGCTGTCCACCGGCCATCAGTGCGTGGCGTCGCCAACCGTCGGTCGCCGCCAGCAGCCAGTCCCAGGCCTTGTCTCCGTCCATCAGCAGGAAGAACGTCAGGAACCCGCCAAGGATCGCGATCGTCACGATGTCCGCCGCGGCACCGGCGACCTCAGCGACCCCGCTCAGCACAAGCCCCCGGATCGCGTCCGAGATGCGTTGCAGCATACGCTGCGACCTCGGCCGGCACCCCGAGCGCGGTCAGGTCCCCCCGGATGGTGGCGATCGCCGTGTCGAACGCGGTGACGATGGCACTCACGGATGGGACCAACGCGAGCACGACTATGGCGATGGTCGCACCGAGGATGAGGACTGCCGCGAGTGCGACGACCCCGGCCGCCTTGCTGCGGCCCCAGCCGCGCTCACGACGCTCGCTGACATATGGGGCCAGGGTGGCAGCCAGGATCAGGGCGAGGATGATCGAGGCGGCGACCACTGCCAGCTGCCTGACGATCGCGAACAGGACCACCGCCAGGGCAAGCGTGACAAGGACCCGCCAGCCGATCGCGGCCAGGCGCACCAGCCAGCCGGGGACCAGGGGGTCCTCCATCGCGCTGGCCCGTGCGGGATCGTCTACCAACGCCTCGTCCCTCCTGCGCACAACCTTCTGGTGCCGACTGTGCCTCGGCCCGAGGGCCGGGTCGTCATTCGAAGGGGGTGATTTGATGGCCTCGCCGGCGCATCGTGCGTCGCCTAGCGCTCCGGACCTCGACCCAGCCGGCTGGTCGATTGACACAGGATGCGAGAATGTCCTCCGCAGCGACGACGCGCGCGGTCGCCTTGCGAGGGGAGACAGACTAACGCCTGGAACTAGCTCGAAGAATACGGCTGCCCCACATCTACCAGGTATCCCGGCGATCCGGGTCCAGGCCAAGTCGGTACCACACCCGGTGCCCGGTGGCAGCGTGGCGCGTCGCGCGCTCCTCGAGCGTCTAGCGGCCTCCCCCGCCACGCTCGTGACGGTGTCGGCGCCAGCCGGGTACGGCAAGACCACGTTCCTGGCCCAGGCCGCAGCCCAGGAACGTCGCGCGGTCGCGTGGGTCTCGCTCGATGCCCATGATGACGATCCGGCGGCCCTCGTGGGCCTCCTCGCCGCGGCGCTCCACCGCGTCCGACCTATTGACACCGGGGTCTTCGAAGCGATCGCCGCCCCGGCGATCTCGCCGTGGTCTGCGCTCACCCGCCTGAGCAGCGCGCTGGATCAACATCCGGCCGTCGTCCTGTTCGTCGATGACGCGGACGCCCTCGGTCCCGGACCAGCCGCGGACGTCCTTGGCCTTCTGCCGGATCTGCTCCCTCCTGGGTCACGGCTGGTGATCGCCAGCCGCGCATCGCCACCGATCCGACTCTCGCGCCGGCGTGCCGAAGGGACCCTGCTCGAGCTCGATCGGATGGATCTCGGGCTCGACGATATGGAAGCGTTCGAACTCGCAGCCGCCTTGGATCGCTCGATCGATGAGGAGACCGCGGCCATAGCTCAACCGGCACGCCGAGGGCTGGTCGGCCGGGCTGTATCTGGGGATCCTGGCGATGGCCGACGCGAGCGACGCGACGTCCTCTGACCTGGCCGGCGACTCTGGCAGCGTTGCCGATTACCTAAGGTCCGAGATCCTCGCACCGCTCGGTCCAGATCTTGTCGCGTTCCTGCGTCGGACGTCATTCCTGGAGCGGCTGAGCGGGCCGTTGTGCGATGCGGTCCTCGGCCGGAGAGATTCTGGGGCGATCCTGACTGCTCTCGAGCGTGCCAACCGCTTCGTCGTCCCACTCGACGATCGGGGCGTCTGGTATCGCGAACACCGCCTGCTTCGCGAACTGTTGCGGGCCGACCTCGAGCAGGACGATACCGACGACATTGCGGTCCTTGCGACGAATGCCTCGATCTGGTTCGATGAGCACGGGTCTCCCGGGGAGGCCATCCAATGCGCTCGACTGGCCGGCGATGAGCCGCGCCTGGCGCGTCTGCTCATGAGGCACACGCGGGCCGCTTTCAACACCGGCAACGTCACGACGGTCAGGCGATGGTTCGACGAGGTCGAGTCCGCACCTGGTTGGTCCGCCATCCCGAACTCGCCCTCACGGGCGGGATCTACTTCGCGCTGACCGGCGATCCTCCACGAGCCGGGCAATGGATGCACGTGGCGTCCGCGAGCAACGTCGTCGAACCGAACTCGGAGGATGGCGATCCGATCGACGGCTTGCTCGCATTGGGCCGCGCGATCATGGCCCAGAACGGTGCCGCGGCGATGCTTGCGGACGGCACGATCGCCGCCGATCAGACCGCGCCGCTCAGCTCATGGCGCACCACTGCGCTCTGCATCTTGGGTGTCGCCCAGTACCTGGCGGGCGATGACAGGAACGCCGACGCGACCCTCGCCGAGGCGGACCGCGCATCGATGCCACCGGCCTCCGCGTCGGGTCGAGCGCTGGCGCTCGCCTATCGAGCGACAATCGCCATCGAGCGCGGGGATTGGGCGGGCGCTGCCGCATTCGTTACGACGGCGCGCGATGTGGTCCTGCGCAGCTCGCTGAACGAGCTCGCCCTGATGAGCCCCGTTTTCGCGCTCGCGGCCCGCGTGGCGACCCGGCGCGGTAACCGGATCCAAGCGGCCACCGACCAGGCACACGCCCATCGGCTGCGTGCGGGCCTGTCTGAGGCCGTCCCGTGGCTTGCGGTCGGCGCGAATGTCGAGCTCGCTCGTCTGGCGTTGGCGCAGTCAGACGCCGCCGGAGCCCGGACGCTTCTGCAGGAGGCCGAGCAGATCCTGCGTAGGTTCCCCTCGTTCGGCCGGCTCGCCGACGACGTCGCGCTCCTTCGAGGGCAGGCGAACGCCTCGGCATCGGTCGTCATCGGGCCTTCGGCCCTGACGGCCGCGGAACTGCGTCTGTTGCCCTACCTCTCCACCTATTTGTCGTTCCGCGAGATCGGCGAGCGGGTCGGGGTGTCCGCGAACACCATCAAGAGCCAGACGATGTCGATCTATCGCAAGCTCGATGTCTCGTCGCGCGGGGACGCCATCGCGCGGGCGGCGGCCGTCGGCCTGACCGATCCCTTGCGCGACCCGGGGATCTGGCGCGAGGGAAGGGCCGACGCGGGCGCCAATCACGGTCGACCGTTGGGCTGATTCAAGGCGACGGCTTCATCCCCACGTAATGATGCCGGGCCGCCCGGTGCGTGGCCTGATGTTCCCGTGCGACGGGACTCGTCGCGAGCTCGAGAGGTCGAAGCGGTGCGAGCCCACGAGGAGAAGCTCCTTCGACTGGCGATGAACGATACGGAACGGGTCCTGCAGCTGCCTTGCGTGGCGCTCGACGCGAAGATGCGGGCAATGCTCGAGCTGGCGGTATTGATAGCCGTCGATGGCCCGGCGGCCGCGTTCGAGAAGGCGGCCGGCGTGGCGATCGCGACCGGTGCGACCGAGGAGGAGCTCGTTGAGATCCTCATCGCCGCAGCACCGACCGTTGGCACGGCCCATGTGGTAGCAGCCGCGCCAAAGCTGGCACTGGCGATCGGGTACGACGTCGACGCAGCGCTCGAGGTCCCGCCCCGAGAGGATCGCCTGTCCCGAGAGGATCGGCCGCCCCGAGAGGATCGACTGCACTGAGACGATCAACTGCACTGTGACGCCGCCACGGCATCCTGTGCTCATCATCCGGGTCGGATGATGCGGGACCCGGGTCCGACCCCAGACTTCAAGGTGACGTCGTCCCGGTGACACATCGAGGCCGGCATGATCGGAAGGAGCAGAACATGGGCATCGGACCAGTCGAGTACGGGGTCTTTGCATTCCCCGGCAACAAGTTCAAGGGCGAGATCGCGCCTGCACTCGAGGACCTCGTGAAGTCCGGCACGATCCGCATCCTCGACTTGGCCTTCGTGCTCAAGGACCAGGACGGCAACGTGACCGGTTTCGAGCTGGAGGATGCCGGCTCCGAAGTGATGAAGGCCTTCGAGGCCCTCACCCACGACCGCGACGGCCTGATCAATGACAACGACTTGAAAGAGATCGGGGCGGCCCTCGACTCGAATTCGTCGGCGGCGGTCCTGGTCTGGGAGGACCTCTGGGCGACGAAGTTCGCCGAGGCCGTGCAAGGGGCCGGCGGCGTCGTCGTCGACATCCGGCGGGTCCCGTATGAGCTGGTCCAGGCGGCGATCGACTTCAACAAGGCACCGGTCGGCGCCGAGGCCTGATCCGGGAGCGCCGACGCACTGACAAGCAAGGGAGCTCGACGACCATGATGCGACGACGCAGGGGCCCAGGACTCGTTCGAATGGCGGCCGGCACCGCGGTCATTGCCGGGACCGCCGGGGCTGTCCGCCACCATCAGGAGCAGAAATACGCAAATCAGGCCGCGGAGCAGCAAGCCGAGCAACAGGCCGTCTACGATCAGGGCGTGGCCGCCGCACAGCAGGCGGCACCGGCACCGGCAGCGCCTGCCGTGGACCTGACCGCTGAGCTCCAGAAGCTCGCTTCGCTCAAGGAGGCCGGCATCCTCACCGACGAGGAGTTCGCGGCAGCGAAGGCCAAGCTCCTGGCTTGACCCGGCCGACGACCCGCCTCATCGTCGCGTAATCGGACCGGCCGGTCACGGCCGGTCCCTTTATCGGTTCAGGCGGCGGCGCGAGGGCTGACGTGCCTGAGGATCGAGGTGGAGACGCGATGACCGAATCAAGCGGCGCGATCGTTACCGCAGATACGCGCACACCGCGGCGACGACGGGTCCTGTCCGGCATCGCGCTGGTGCTTGCGTGTCTATCGATCGTCGTGACGACGATCGGCATCTGGACCCACCAGGTCGCTCTCAACACGAACCGCTTTAGCGCGCTCATCGAGAGCGTCGTGACTGACCCCGCCGTCGTCGATCCGCTCAGCGCCCGGATCAGCAACCAGGTCGTCGAAAGGCTCGGGGTGCAGGCTCGTCTCGAGTCGCGACTCCCCGACGCCCTCAAGCCGCTGGCAGGCGCCCTGACCGTCTCCGTCCGGGATGCGATCGAGGCGCGGCTTCGCGTTGCGCTCCAGGACCCCAGGATCCAGGACGCCATCGTCAACTCGTTGTCGTTTACCCATGAGCATGTCGTCCGGCTGCTGCGTGGCGAGTCCGAGGTCGTGGCGGTGGTCGATGGATACGTCACCCTCGACGTCTTCCCGCTGGTCGGCGCAGCCCTGACCGAGCTACAGGCGATGGGGATCATCCCAGCGGACGTGCAACTGCCCGACCTGACCGCCCCCGAGGCTCCCGAGGCGCTCGCCCAACGCCTAGAGACCGTGCTCGGTGTGACGCTCCCGCCCGACTTCGGGACCGTCCAGCTCATGCCGGCCGATCGATTGGAGGCGGCCAGCTCGGTCGTCCGGATCTTCGACCTGGTCGTCATCCTGCTCGTCATCCTGAGCATCGCTCTCGTGGCGCTCACGTTGTGGCTGGCGCGGGATCGACGCCGGATGCTGATCTATCTCGGCATCGGGACGATCATCGCGTTCCTGGTCGCGCGACTCGCCGTCCGCACCGCCGAGGACATGATCATCGCCGGCGTCGCCGACGCCGACATCGCGAGTGCGGCGCGAGCCATGGTGGACGCCACGCTCCAAGACCTGCGGGGCCTGACGCTGATCATTGTCGCGGCGACGGCGATCCTGGCGATCGCGGCCTATCTGTGGGGCCGGCCGCGATGGGTCACGGCGACGGCTTTATACGTCGGCGACGCGGCCGGGCGGGCCGGATCGGCGGCCAGTTCGAGCATCGAGGGCGCCGCCGGCCGAGCGCCAGATCGCGACACGGTCGCGCAGACGGTCCGCCAGAACCGGACGGCCGTCGAGCGCATCGGTCTTGGGGTCATCATCTTCATCCTCGTCTGGCTGGCCGTCGGACTCGAGATCGCGTTGCTCGGGGCCGCGCTGATCGTCGGATTCCAGGTCGTGCTGCGGGCCGTTTCGAGCGACCAGGGCGAAGACGCCGCCTGATGCCGCAACAGCCGCTCGACTACGTGTCGATCCCCGCGATCTTCGCGCTGTTCGCGATCATCTCGCTGGCACTCTACGAGATCGGCTTCCGCGTCGGTCGATGGTGGCAGGCCCGGACGCCGGGTGAGCAGGAGGGTCCGTCGGGCGTGCTCGTGGGGTCGATCCTCGGGCTGCTGGCGTTCCTGCTTGCGATCACCATGGGCATGGCGTCCGACCGGTTCGATACCCGCCGCGGCCTCGTCCTGACGGAGGCGAACACGATCGGTACCACGTACCTGCGGGCCGGATACCTCCCGGAGCCTGCCTCCAGCGAGATCCGGCGCCTTCTCCGTGAATACGCGCCGCTCCGCATCGCACCATCCGACCGGGCGACACTCGCAGCAAACATCGCGCGGTCGTCTAAGGTGCTTGACGAACTGTGGGTCATCGCGGAGGACGTCGCTCGAGCGCCGGAGGCCAACGACGTCACTGCCCTGTTCATCGAGTCGCTCAACGAAACCATCGACCTGAACACGACCAGGATCATCGCGGGCGTCTACGCGCGCGTGCCCGAGACGGTCTTGTGGCTCCTCATCGGCGGGTCCGTCCTCACGCTCGCGATGGTCGGCTACAGCGCCGGGACGACCGGCCAGCGCAGCGTGCTCACCGCCCTCGTGCTGGTCCTGGCCTTCGGTGCGGTCATCACGCTCGTCATCGACCTCGACCGGCCCCAGGATGGGTTCATCCAGGTGAGCCAGCTGCCGTTGGTCCAGCTCACGGAGCGGCTCGGGCCCCCGTAGCCGGGACCTGACCTCCGGCCGCGGGCGATCTTGGTCGGCCAGGTCTCGGGCCACGTCAGGGCTCGGCTGAGTCCTGGGTCACTTCTCGGCGAGATGGCGCGGCAGCGCCGGCCAAGCGACGCTCGATGGCGTCCAGTCGGGCAAGGAGATGCTCGAACTGCGCCTCGAGGTGGGCTCGATGATCGGCCTCGTCTGTCTGTGATTGCTGGCGCCGGGCCTTCTGACGCGACTCGATGAAGACCGAGGTGATCGAGGCGGTCACGATGGCGAGATACGCAAAGGCCAGGACCATGATCAAGCCGCCCACCGCCCGACCAACCGGGTCACTGGGTGCGACGTCCCCATAGCCAACGGTCGTCACCGTCTGGAGGACATACCAGAAAGCGACCCCCAGGTCCGGGTATTCGCGACGGTCCACGAGCCACATCACGACGCCACCGAGGACGACGGTGGTTGCCACCGCCACGACGAGGACGAACATCGCCCGCCGGGCGGATGTGGGGTCCTCGTCGAAGCGCCCCATCGCTCGGCCGAGCGGCTTGGCGATCGGTCGTTGTGGTCCCAGCGCGCCCTGCTCGTTCGGCTCCATCACCACCTCCTCCAGCCACGATACATGCCTTCGGCCCATGAACGGTGACGAGCTGTCACCGGGCGCCGATGCGACCTCCAGCGGTCGGAGGTCCGATCACAAAGTTGGATTCGACGTAACTGAGCCTTGAGCGCGGGCGGCGCGAATCTCGCTGTTCAGAATGAACAGGCTCATGAGGAATACCCAGACCGGGAAGAGCAGCAGCACCCATTGCAGCAGTGACAGGCTCAGAAGCATGACAACGGCGATGAGGTACCCGGCGATGACGAGCCAGCGCGGGAAGACGGCCGTCCGAAGGGCGATCGTGGACGTCACGATCATGAACACAGCGGCAGCTCGAGCAGCGAACACGAAGAGGAAGGAGAAGGCGAGGGATCGGAATGTCTCGAGGGTGGTCGCGTCGAGCGGCGGCCCTCCCTCGAACCGATTGCCCGCGACCAGGCTCGCGATTGCCGCACCGGCGGCCCAGAACATGGCCACGAACAGCAGGCCACTGCCCAGGAACACGGTCGATAGGAAACGGTCCTCACGGACACCGATCCGGTCTCGAACCACTGCGAGGAACCAGAGGAAGAAGATTCCCGCGAAGGGCGCCACGTAGAGAACGGCGATCGTGACCGGCGTCTTCGCCGTGAGTTGGAACCACTCGACGAGCCCCGCCTCCGTCAGGCCGGCCGGCGGTCGGGCGCCGAGCAGCAAGGCGAAGCTCAGGAACAGGACCGAGAACGCGATGCCGGCGAGCCCGGCGGATCGGGGTGCTCGACGCTCGGTCGTGGGCGAAGGCTCCGCGGTGGGGATCGTCATCCTGGAAGTCGCTCCTCGAGGGAGGGGGATGCAGCACCGCATCCGTACCGACCATGCACGAGCCTCGCTGCCGGACGGCTGTGGAAGCATCCCCCGAATCGGAGGATGACCGGGCCGATGGCCGTCTCCACATTCGTGTGATGAGCAACCTCGTCGAGTTCTACAAGACCCAGTTCCGCATCCTGTGGGAGTGGCAGGGCGGGCCGTGGGCGCTCGTCAAGCGCCTGGTGATCACGCTGGTCGTGTCGGCGATCGCCTTCTGGCTGACGGCGTGGCTGCTGCCCAACATCACGGTCGATCGCTTCCTGTCGGGCGTCAGCCGTCGTCGTGGTGATGGCGCTGCTCAACGCCCTGGTCCGACCGTTGGTGTTGGCGGTTCGTCGCCCCGCGGTCGCTGATCCTGACGGCCATCAGCGTCCTGCTCCTGCAGATCCTCGTCTTCCTCATCGCCTGCAACGTCGTCCCGGGCGTGACCATCGGCGGGTTCGTCCCGGCCCTGTTCGGATCGTTCGTCTACGCGATCATCAACACCGTCTTGACGGGCATCCTGGGCATCGACAGCGGCGACTCGTTCTACGGATCGCTCATCCAGCGGATGCTCATCAAGGGATCGGCACCCAAGAGCGACAAGCCCGGGTCTGGTGATCGTCCAGATCGATGGCCTGGCCCATCCGATCCTGGCCGGCCGGATGCGCGCGGGCTCCGTCAACAACATGGCCAGCTGGGTCCGCGATGGGTCAGCACAAGCTGTCGCGCTGGGAGGCGATCCTGCCCTCGATGACCTCGGCCAGCCAGGCCGGCATCCTGCACGGCAACAACGACGGCATCCCGGCCTTCCGCTGGTTTGAGCGCGACCGCCAGAAGCTGATGGTCTCGAGCAACCCGGTCGATGCCGGCGAGATCGTCCGGCGGGTGTCCAACGGCGAGGGCCTGCTGTCCAACAACGGGGCGAGCATCACCAACCTCGTGACCGGCGATGCGACGCGGGCCTACTTCACGACGGCCGCCATCAAGGACAAGAGCCAGGGCATCGGCGAGAGCAAGGCGTTCCTGGGCTTCTTCCTGAGCCCGAGCGGCTACCTGCGCTCGTTCACGCTGTTCCTGGGCGAGTTCATCAAGGAACGCATCCAGGCGCGGCGCACCCGCCGGTCGGGCATCACGCCCCAGATGCACCGCGGCATGAAGTACGCCGGCATGCGCGCCGCGAGCAACGTGCTGCTGCGCGATGTCAACTCGTCGCTGATCATCGAGGAGATGTACCGCGGCACGAACGTCATCTACTGCGGACTTCACCGACTACGACGAGCTGGCCCACCACTGCGGCCCCGAGCGGGTCGAGTCGTTCCAGGCGCTCGACGGCGTGGATGAGGCGATCGGCACGCTGACGAAGGCGGCCGAGGACGCGCCGCGGCCGTACAAGTTCATCGTCCTGTCCGACCACGGCCAGAGCCTCGGCGCGACGTTCAAGCAGCGCTACGGGCAGAGCCTGGGCGAGGTCGTGCGCGACCTGATGGGCGGGCGCGCGACGGTCGTCGAGTCCGAGACGGCCGCCGAGGGCTCGACGTTCGTCAACGCGTTCCTGTCCGAGATCACCCGCAGCAGCGGCGTGGGACCCTCGCGTCGCGCGGGCGGCGCTCGCCAGCAAGACGACCGACGGCGTCGTCGACCTCGACCCCGTGGAGATCCCGCCACCGGCCGATGAATCCGCGATCGCGGTGGTCGGCTCGGGCAACCTCGGCCTCGTGTGGTTCACCGGGAACGACCACCGGCTAACGGCCGAGGAGATCAGGGAGCGGCACCCGCTGCTGCTGGCCAAGCTCGCCGAGCATCCGGGCGTCGCGCTCATGCTGGTCCGCTCCGCCGAATTCGGCGCGATGGCCATCGGCCGCGATGGGATCCGGTACCTCGATCAGGACCGCGTCGAAGGCATCGACCCGACGACGCTCTTCGGCGAGCACACCGTGCATGAGCCTCAAGCGCGAGGATGCCATGACCCACGCGCCCGACATCCTCTTCCTGAGCCAGTACGACCCGGAGCTCGGCGAGGTCGCCGCGTTCGAGGAGCTGATCGGCTCGCACGGTGGCCTCGGCGGTCCGCAGAACGAGCCGTTCATCCTCCACCCGGCCGACTGGGAACTGGACGAGCCGGTCCCCTCGGCGCCCCGGCCATCTACCGCAACATCCGGCGCTGGCTCGAGTCGATCGACATCAAGCTCGGCCGACCGACGCAGGTTCCGGTGGAGCCGATCCAGGTGCCGGTGGCGGCGGTCGGCACCGAGGGTTCGTAGCGCCGCCCGCGGCACGAGTACCAGCACCTGATCGGACGCTGCTGGCCAGAACGTCGCCGAGTGACGGGATTCGATAATGGAGAACGGTGAAGGATCGTTCTCCTAGCAGGAGAGCGCGGTCATGAGCTTGACCTTCGAAGGGGCGTTTGTTTGGGGGCTCGTGGCGAGCTCCTCGCTCGTGATCGGCGCGGTGATCGCGTTTCTCGTCCACATCCCGTTGCGCGTGATCGGGCTGATCATGGGGTTCGGCGCGGGTGTCTTGATCAGCGCGGTCTCGTTCGATCTCATCGAGGAGGCGACCGCGGAGTCGTCCGGTACGGGATTCGTCGCTGCGGGACTCTTCCTCGGATGTCTGGTCTTCTTCATCGGCGATCGTCTGATCGACGGCCTGGGCGGGGGCGAGCGCAAGGATCCGACGAGGGGTGGCGCGAGGATCCGACCGGTCGAAGGTGGCGGATCCTCCCTCTCGATCGTGCTCGGAACCGTTCTCGACGGGATCCCCGAATCGCTGGTGATCGGACTGACGATCTTCAAGGGCGGGGCGGTCGGCATCGCCTACCTGGCTGCGGTCTTCATCTCGAACCTGCCGGAGTCGATCTCTGCGTCCTCGGGCCTGCTCGCCGGCGGCTGGAAGAAATCGAGAGTCCTCGGGATGTGGATCGGGATCGCGGCGATCTCGGCCGTGGCCTCGGTGCTCGGCTACACACTCTTCCAGGACGCCTCTCCGGACATCCTCGCCTTCGTCCTCGCATTCGCCGGTGGCGCGATCCTGACGATGCTGGCAAACACGATGATGCCCGAGGCGTTCGAGCACGGAGGCAAGCTGGTCGGGATCATGGTGACGCTCGGATTCGCGGTCGCGTTCACGATCCACCTATTGGGTTGAGCGTGCCCGCGACAGCATGCCGCCTTCCGCGGACACAAACGAAGGGCCCCTGATCTTGGACGGAGGAAACGCGCCGTGATCGACCCGCAGGTTCACGGAGGCCGTACCTACGCCTCATCCTTCTGGCGCTCGGTCTGGGCCTCGTGACGGCCACCATGACGTTCGCGTTCGTGTCGGTGGTCCGCGTCCTGTCAGACGGGCTGTGGGTCGAGGCCGCGGAGGCGATCGGGGTGCCGTTCAGTGTCTTCGCTCTCGTCGTCTGCTCGCTCGGCGGCCTGCTCGTTGGGGTCCTCGTAGCGATCTTCGGCGACCACTCCGGGATCTTCGCGGACGTGATGGCCGAATTCGGACGGACCGGTCGGTTCGACTATCGAAACTCGCCCGGGATCCTCATCACCGCGATCCCATCCCTCGTGGCCGGCGGGAGCCTCGGCCCGGAGGCGCCGCTGGCGGACGCATCGGGTGGTCTCGGCACCATCATCGGCGACCGTCTCAAGCTCGACGCGCGAGAAACCAGGTCGCTGGGCTTCAACGGTGTCAGTGGCATGCTCGCCGCATTGATCACCTCGCCAATCAACGGGGCCGTGCTTGGCCTCGAGTCCGCCAAGGGCGCATTGTCTGGGATGGTTCTCCAGGCGTGGGTGCTGTTTCCGAGTCTCCTTTCGTCGTCGGTGGCCACGGTCGTCTTCGTCGGGTTGAGTGGCCACTTCTTCGGCACGCTCTACGTGTTTCCTGAGTATCAGCCGTCCCTATCGCACCTCTTCGAGGCCATTCCTCTCGGCCTGCTCGGTGGCGTTGTCGGCGTCTCCTTCTTCGTGGTGCTCCGTGGGATGCAGCGAGCCATGCAGCCCCTGAAGTCGCACGTCATCTGGCGCGGGCTGCTCGGTGGGATCGGGCTCGGCATCGCGGGCGCGGTGCTGCCGCTGACCCTGTTCTCCGGCGAGGAACAGACGATCGAACTCATCAACACGGCACCGGAGATCGGTGTGGCCACGCTCATCGCCCTGGCCGTCGTCAAAGCGCTCGTGACCTGCCTGTGCCTGGCCACTGGCTGGAAGGGTGGCTACGTCTTCCCGATCATGTTCGTGGGTGTCGCCCTTGGCCTCGCGGTGCACCTCATCTTCCCCGGCATCCCGGTCGCGGTGGCGGTGGCCGCAACACTAGGAGGGGCCCTCGTCGCGACCTTCCATGCACCCTTGTTCGCGGTCCTGTTCACGCTGGTCATGGTCCAGGCAGAGACCGCGCCCGTCGTGGCGATCGCCGTGGTCTGCGGGGGGCTACTGACCGGCGCGATCACGCTGTCCAGATTTAGGAGCTCTACGGCGGCGTCTGACTCGCCGGACGCCTCGGCTCCACCCGCGGCACCGGAGGATTCGAGGGCGCCGAACGGGGACGCGTGACGCTGGAAGGATGCGCGTCGCGATCATGCCCGGCAGTGAGGAGGAGGCCATGGCGATGCAGACCACCGCAAACGCACCAACTGGCGTGAGCCAGGCCGAGCACAGCAACGCCTACAACATCTTCATGGTGTTCCTGACCGTCTTTTCGCTTGTCATCATGGTGTTGCTGCTCCTGCCCTTCGACGACGCGACGGTTACCCTCCTGAGGGTCTACGACAACGCCGTCTGCGTCATCTTCCTGATCGACTTCCTCGGTAACCTCGCGGTGTCGCGCCCAAAGCGGGACTACTTCATCACGCGCCGCGGTTGGCTCGACCTGATCGGCTCGATCCCCAGCCTCGGCATCATTCCCGCAGCCGGCCTCCTACGGATCGCACGTCTCAGCCGCCTGGTGCGGATCACCCGACTGCTTCGCGGAAGCAACAGGAAGCAACTCGTGCAGGACGTCGTCACCAATCGCGGCCAGTACGCGCTATTCATTACGGTGCTATCCGGATTGATCGTCCTGTCCGTGTCCACGCTCCTGATGGTCCAGTTCGAGAGCCAGTCTCCGGATGCCAACATCACGACAGGCGGCGACGCCCTTTGGTGGGGCTTCACGACGATCACCACCGTCGGTTATGGCGACCAGTTCCCGGTGACGGCGCTTGGCCGGGCCGCCGCCGTGTTCGTCATGTTCGCCGGCGTCGGCATCATCGGTTCTCTAGCCAGCATCCTGGCCAGCATCCTCGTGCCCCAGCAGGCGCCCGATGCACCCGGCGAGCCGCAGCCCGCCAGCGAAACCGTCGCCGCCGAGCTCGCCAGCATCAAGTCGGAGCTGGCTGCATTGCGCCAGATGCTCGCCGACACTCGACAGGGCCCGACCGCCTGAGCGCCCTGGGCTCACTCCTCGATGTCATCCGTTCCGATGTACAGGTTCCATGCCGTCGGGCCATTTTGGTATGTAGGCGCCAGCCACCTGAAATGGCACACTGGGGCACGTAGCCGGCACTGGGAGGCGAGCGCTTGCCTTGATTGTGTGGGGCTTCCGCCGAGCACCCTACTGTCGACCCTCGCCCGGGGTGAGAGTTGCAACAACGGCTACCCCTGTAGGAGGAGTCTCCCCGTGACCGCGGTTCAGTTATTCGAGGCCGTCGCGCAGCTGGCCGGCCTGTTGTTCGTTGTCACGAGCATGCTCGCGATGGGGATGAGCCTGACGATCGCCCAGATCGTCGAGCCCTTACGCAACGCTCGGCTGGTCGTTCTCGCGCTCGTCGCGAACTTCGTGCTCGTACCGGCGCTCGCATATGTCATTGCCGCTGTCATCCCGATCGATGACGCCCTCCGGACGGGTCTGATCGTCCTCGCGGCCGCGGGTGGAGCCCCGTTCCTTCCGAAGCTGGTGCAGGTCGCCCGAGGGCCGATCGCCCTGGGCGTTGGTGTCATGGTGCTCCTGATGGTGGTTACGATCGCTTACCTCCCGATCGTGCTGCCGCTGCTGCTGCCTGGTGTGGAGGTGGACCCGTGGGCGATCGCACAGTCGCTGGTCGTGCTCATGCTGGTCCCGTTGGCTATCGGCCTGTTGATCCGGGCGAACGCTGCCGAGACGGCCGCTGAATACCAGCCTGTGTTCACGAAGGCATCGAGCCTCGCGATCGTGGTGCTGATGGTGGCCGGCCTGGTGCTCAGCGCTCGCAACATCCTCGGGCTCCTGGGAACGGGCGGGATCATCGCCTTGCTCCTGTTCGTCCTCGGCTCGCTCGCGATCGGCTTCGTCGTCGGTGGGCGCGACCCAGGCGTCCGCGGTGTGCTCGGCCTTGGAACTGCGCAGCGCAATGTCTCGGCGGCACTCGTCGTGGCCGCCCAGAACTTCGGAGCGGACACGCTGACATTCGTGCTGGTCGGGGCGATCGTCATGCTCCTGGTCTTGATGCCGGTCGCTCGTCGACTGGGCACCGTCATCGGGCCGTCCGCGGCTGCGACATGAGGAACACTCCGCGGGTGGAGCAGCTGTTTCGAAGTCTCCGCCGGTGTGCGCAGCGCTACCCCGAGTGGAGGCCCGATACAACCGGGCACACCTGCAGCTATTCGGTTCAAGGGCTACACGCCCAGGATCGACATTGCGGGCCGCTAGCGCCCAAACCGACCCTAACAACGCGAAATCGTGTCATGAAACCGTCGTCTGGTCGGGAGTCAACTGCCCGGATCAGGCCTCGCCGATGCCATTCTGAACTGGACCTGGTTGTCCACCGAAGCTACGAACCCGTTCGGCGCCCTTCGGCGGCCGCAGCGGCTCGATCGGCGGGTACTTCGTTCGGGTCCGTCGCGTCGTAGGTCGTCAGGCCGACCCACTGCGGATCCGGGATCGGACGGTGGCGCCGATCATGATCGTCGTTGCCCCTGCTCACCGCACGAACGGCGAGCGCCCTCGAACGGCGAGCCTCCGCGGCCCGCGCACTTACGAGCTTCAGGACCTCCGCCCCCTGCTCGTTGGCCGGCATCGGCTCCTCCCACTTGAAGCGCCGCGCAGCAACGCGGAAGGTGAAGCCGACGGCGAAGGCGATCAGCGTCGCCGGCCAGATCGTCAGGCCGAAGCCGGCGTCCGCGACGATGTAGACGATGCTCGTCAGGACCGCGGTGCCGACGAACCACTCGCCGCGAACGAAGTGCTGGGGCGTCACGCCGGACGTGATGTCGATCAGGAAGCGGCCGGCGGTGGGCCCGACGACGCCGATGAGGATGCAGGCGAGGTACGGAAGGTCCGCCTCGAGCGCCTTGTTGGCGCCGACGGCGGCGTACCACGGCAGCGAGAACGCCGACATGAAGTCGAACAGCCGGGCAGTCCGCGCCTGATCGAGCTGGCCAGAGATCCGCAGCGCCAGGAACCCCGCGACGGCGCACAGGATCAGGTACCAGGCGTTGGTGAACGCCGAAGGGATGTCGTTCAGCAGGACGTCGCGCGTCACGCCGCCGCCGATGCCCCCGAAGATGGCGAGCAGCAGGATGCCGACCACCGTGTATTTCCGGTAGTGCGACGGCTGGCGCGCCAGGAGCGCCCCGTTGAAGGCGTTGGTCGTCGCGGCGATCAGGTCGATGATCGTGAAGCTGCCGAGCGTCGAAGACGGCGAACGGCCGAGTCCAGGTTCATGGCGCTCCGTCGACCTAGCTCGGCTGTGGCGCCGGCATGGCGTCGGGCGTCGCCGGCGGCGGCAGCCGGAGCCGGCGGCCGTGTCCTGCTCGCGGTACTCCGCCAGCAGCCGATGCTCTTCGTCCTTGCGTGGGAACTTGAAGAAGACGAGCACCGCGCCGAGAAGGACCGCGATGATGCCCGCGAGGTAGGCCCACTGATCGCCGGCCAGGAACGACTCCTTGGCGGCCTGCGGTGATCTGCGGTGCTGTACTGCGGGTACTGCGCGGCGATGTCGGCGGCGCCGGCGATACGACATCGTGAGCTGGTTCTGGACGCTGGTGGTGAGGTCCGGGTTGGGCGGAGCGCCGGCAAGCGCGGCGGCGGCCGCGGCCGCGTATCCGGCGGTCAGCAGGGCGCCGAAGATCGACTGCATGATCGCGCCGCCGAGGTCGCGCTGGAGGTCGGCCGTCCCCGACGCCATGCCCGGCGCGGGTGACCGGCACTGAGCCGGTGAGCGAGCGCGACGCGGGAGTTCCGGCAAAGCCGACGCCGGTCCCGACGAGGCCGTAGCCCAGAGCGACGACGAGGTAGCTGGCTGCCTTCCCCCCATAGCAGGAGCATCGTGAGGAAGCCCGAGCATCACGAACACGTAGCCGAGCAGGAGGGTGAACCGGGCGCCGCGCGCCTCGACGATGACCGCCGATCGCGGCGCGACGATGACCATCAGCAGCGCCGCCGGGATGATCGCCGTGCCGGCCGTCGAGCGTCGAGTAGCCGAGCACGTTCTGAAGGTACTGCTGGCCGATGAACATCGCGCCCATCAGCGACCCGAAGACGATGATGCCGGCCAGGGCCGCAACCCAGAACGTCGGCCGGGCGGCGATGTCGAGGTCGTACAGCGGGTCCTTGGTCCGTCGTTGACGGATGACGAAGGCGACCGCGGCCGCGATCGCGATGAGCGCCAGGCCGATGACCAGCGTCCCCATGTTCGGGACGGGCGCGAAGTTGATCGCCAGGATCAGCGTCCCGACGAGCAGCGCCGACAGGATGCCGCCAAGGTTGTCGACGGGGTCGGTCGGTCTCGTTGACGTGGGCCGGCACGAACCGCCAGGCCATGAACAGCGCGACGGCCGCGAGCGGCAGCGTCACCAGGAAGACCGAGCCCCACATCGAACCGCTCGAGGAGGAAACCCGGCGACGAGCGGCCCGAGCGCCGCGATCGCGCCGCCGAGGGCCGACCAGAGGGCGATCGAGTGCGTCCGGCCGGGCCCGGCGCCCAGAGCGCGGTGATCAGGGCCAGCGTCGTCGGGTAGGCCATGCCTGCGGAGACGCCGCCGACGATGCGGGCGCGCGATGAGGATCTCGATGCGTCGGCGCGAACGCGGCCACGAGGCAGGCCGGAATCGACAGCCCGATGCCGAGCAGGAGCAGCATCTTCCGGCCGTAGCGGTCGCCGAGGGCGCCCAGCCAGAGGACCGATGCCGCGAGGCCGAGCGAGTAGCCGACGGCGACCAGGTCCAGCGCGTCTGGGACGCCGTCGAACGCCAGGCCGATCGACGGCAGGGCGACGTTCGCGACCGACAGGTTCAGGTTCGCGACGGCCGCGACGATGATCAGCGAGGCGAGGATCAAGCCTGCCCTGCGCAGGCCGCCAACTCCGCCCGCGGGAGGCGTGGACGCCACGACCTTCGGCTGGGCCGGATTGTCCGGCGCCGAGGTGGAGTCGGTCGTTACTCGCGGGCCAGCATCGCGGCGGCCTCCTTCTCGAGATCGACGTACAGGTCGTCGCCGACGTTGACCTCGACCTGGTGGATCGTGCCGCCGGTGAAGCGTACGGCGACTTGTATTCCGCGCTCACCGGGTCGGCGGAGTCGCGACCGATGCAGAGGCCGTCGCCGCACAGGGTGAACGTCCCGAGCTGGGTGCGCATCGGCCCGCTCGCCACGACGTCCTCGTTCACGTAGAGCTTCGTGGTGCCGTGCGACTCGTCGTACTGGCCCATCGACTCCTTGGTGAACTCCATGCCGAGCATGTATTTGCCGGGTTTGAGCTTGTCGGAGACGAACTGCTGCTCCGGCGGGATGCCCAGGAAGTTGTAGACGTACCAGAGCTTCTGGTCCTTGAGGAACAGCGCGTGCCCGCCGAAGCGCGAGCCGTGGGCGAAGAGAACCCCGCCGCTTCGGGCGTGTCGATCGTCACGTCGGCCAGGATCCGGAAGGAGCGGCCGCGGATATTGGCGGCGACCGACTTCTGGCACGTCGGCGGTGCCCGGGAAGTAGATGTAGGTGTCGCGCGGCGGCTCCGGCTGCGGCCGCGGATCGTTGATGATCTCGTCGGGAATGCGGTCGTCGAGCGGCAGCACGTTGTACTTGTCGGCCTCCTCGAACCAGGCTCGATCAGCTGCTTAGCTTCTCGGGCTCCTGGGCGAGTTCGTGCGCCTCGAGCGATCGACGTCGGCGTGGAAGAGCTCCCAGACGTCGTCATCGAAGTGGCCGAGGCCGGAGGTGGGGCCGTGCACGGTGACGGCCTTCCAGCCATCCTCCCAGATGCCGCGCGTGCCGAGCATCGCGTAGTACTGGCGCTTCTTCGGCGTCGGGGCATCGGCGTCGTCGAAGCTGTAGCGCATCGAGATGCCCGGCAGCGGCACCTGCTCGTGGCCGTTGAGCGTCTCCGGGAACTCCAGCCCGACAGCAGTCGAGGATCGTCGGCACGATGTCGGTCGAGTGGTGGTACTGGTGGCGTACCTCGCCCTTGGCCTTGATGCCCTTCGGCCAGTAGATGACCAGCGGATCGCAGATGCCGCCCGGGTAGCTGTAGCGCTTGAACATCCGGAACGGGGTGGAGAAGGCCATCGCCCAGCCGGTCGGGTAGTGCTTGTAGGTGTTCGGGCTGCCCAGATCGTCGAGGTGCTTGATGTTCTCCGACATCTCGTCCGGCCAGCCGTTGAAGAACTTGTTCTCGTTGACCGAGCCGTTGGGGCTCCCCTCGCCCGAGGCGCCGTTGTCGGCGCAGTAGAAGATCAGGGTGTTCTCGAGCTGCCCGGTCTCCTCCAGGTAGTCGATGATCCGGCCGACCTGGGCGTCGGTGTACTCGGAGAAGCCGGCGTAGACCTCGGCCATGCGCGAGAAGAGCTTCTTCTCGTCGCGGAGAGCGAGCCCAGGGCCGCACGTCGTCGCCGGGGAGTGTGTCCCTTCGGGCATCGGGTTGATCGGCGTGAGCTGGGTGCCCTCGGGGAGGATGCCCTTCTCGATCATGCGCGGCAGGACCCACTCGCGGTAGGCCTCGTAGCCGTCGTCGAACTTGCCCTTGTACTTGTCGATGTACTCCTGCGGCGCGTGATGCGGCGCGTGGTTGGCGCCCGGGCAGAACCACATGAAGCAACGGGCGTGACGGGGCGCTCGCCTTGACGTCGCGGATCATCTGGATGGCCTGGTCGGCCAGGTCCTTGGAGAGGTGGTAGCCCTCTTCCGGCGAGTAGGGCTGGTCGATGTAGTGGTTGTCGCTGACCAGGTCCGGGTACCAGTGGTTGGTCTCGCCGCCGAGGAAGCCGTAGAAGCGGTCCCAGCCCTGATGCAGCGGCCAGGTGTCCTTCGTGCCACCCGGCGGCCAGCTCGTCGACCGGCACGTTGTGGTTCTTGCCCAGCCAGAACGTGTTCCAGCCGTTCTGCCGCATGACCTCGGCCAGCGTGCCGCAGGCGGGCGGGATGTGGGCGTTCGCGCCAGGGAAGCCGATCGAGCCCTCGGTGATGCAGGGCATGCCGTTCTGGTGGTGGTTGCGGCCGGTCAGGAAGGTCGAGCGGGTGGGCGAGCAGAGCGCGGTCGTGTGCCACTGCGAGTACATCAACCCGTTGTCGGCCAGCTTCTGCAGCGTCGGCATGTTGATCCGGCCGCCGAACGGCGACCACGCGGCCAGCCCCGTGTCGTCGTAGAGGACGATCAGGACGTTCGGCGCACCCTTCGGGCGCCTTGGCGGCGATGAACGGCGTCCCAGTCGGGCGTGGAGTCGCGGACGTCGAGCTTGATCGTGCCCTTGAATGGTGTGGCCATCGCGATACCCCTTGCTGCCCGCGGGAGTGGGGATCACCGGCGGGCGCTCGCTTGCCGATCTGGTGCGGCGGCTCCAATGGCGCTCGCACCCACCGCAGAGGGTCCCTACTCTACCAAGCTGGCACAAGAGTGCGCGGGCAATATTGGCGCTCGCGCCGACTGGCCGCTGGGACTGGGCCGGGTTCGACGGGACCGCTTCGCGGAACCGGCGCGCCAGTTCGTCGAGGCCGCGCGGACCATCGCGCCGTCCGTCTCGATTATCGAGCTCGAGCCGGGTGGCCAGGTCGAACTGGGATCAGCCTACTGCGACGCGGCACCCGTGACGTCGAGCTGACAACCTCCCGTCAGCCGGTCGCGCCCGCGGCGGTCGGCGTCTCCGGCAAGGATCGGGCCACGAAGCCACTGACGATCCAGAGGATCCCTGCGAAAACGAGCTGCAATCCGACGAACAGCCCGATCGCGAGTCCGCTCACGGGAATCCCCGTCCACAGCCAGATGCCCAGCAAGATATTGATCACGGCGACGGTGGCTGCAAGGCCTCGATGCTGCGTCGCACTTGAGAATGCGCCGATCAATCGAATGATGCCGTCCACGACCAGAGCGATCGCGATAAAGATCGTCAGTGCAACGGCACCGCGCAGCGGATCGGCCACGACGTTGAAGCCGACGATGACATAGAGGACGCCGAGCAGCCCTAGGAGGACCCGCAGGCCGGTCGAACCGCCCATCACGAACGCTCCGACGATCTGGGCGATGCCGGCGAAGAGGACCATGACGCCGACGAAGACGACAGTCACGAGCGTCGCGTCGACCACATTCCAGAGCGCGATCAGTCCGAGGATCAGGATCACGATGCCGATCCCGACCAACAACTTCCAACGCGCACGGAGCTGCGCGTCCGACGGGACACCGATGAACGTCATGCGCGTCTCACCTCTTCTTCGTGCGCCGATGCTACCACCGGGGATCAGGGGCGACGCGCTCGGCCAGACGTCGCTGACCGTCAGTGACCGGGACTCCGTCACGGGCTGCTCGTCGGTCGATTCGGACGGTGAATGTCCTCCGAATTGCCCGGACAAGTCGGCCCGGGCGGTCGGCGCTCACGCACCGATCGCGTTCTATCACCCGAAATGGATGAACGGCTGGTCGCAGCTTAGGATATCTTCGGGTCGTTGATCACGATTATGGCAGGAGGAGATCAGGATGAAAAACCCGCCCATCCTCATTTCGGTCATCGGATTCTTCGGGGCCCTGGCCGGCTTCTACTGGCTGTATCTCGGCCTTCGACTCCTCGGCTTCGACTGGTTCGGGGTCCTGGGGGATCTGCCGGCCTTCGAGCAGTCGGGGCTGTGGGGCTGGTTGGCAATCGGCGCCGGGATCGCCTGGCTCGCGGCCTCTTTCGGTCTCTGGTCGCTCCAGCCCTGGGCTTGGACGTTCGCGGTGGTCGTCGCCGGTTTCGCGCTGTTCGAGGCATTCCTGTGGTTCCTCGAATACCCGGGCACCGGGGTGGGCTTCAGCGCCTCGATCATGCCGCTGATCATCCTCCTGTACCTCAATGGGCGCGAGGTGCGGTCGGCGTTCGGCAAGGTCGACACCACGGCCCCTCCCGTCGTCTGACGGCCCGCGCACGACGACCTGGGGATGTCGCGGGTTCGGGCCTGAGAGATCGGCTCGATCGCCCGATCAGGCCAGCCCGCCGTCCAGCCTCAGGTCGTCGCCGTCGAGATTGGCCGGACTCGATCGCCGCCCGACGGACGCATGGTCGCAGTCGTTCACGTCGGCGTAGATCTCTCCGAAGTCGGCGATCGCGCTATCGAAGGTCACCCGATCGGCTCACGACTAGGTCGGTGAAGATATACCAACGGAGGGATCCGAACGATGGGCTGCCTGCTGGTCCTATTGGCATTCGTTTCGCCGCGCGCCGTCGTGTTTCTGTACTGGCTGGCTCGGCCGCTCCAGTTCGATGCCGCATTCCCCAGCGGGCCGATCCTGCCCATACTCGGCTTCGTCTTCCTCCCATTCACGACACTCATCTACGTCCTCGTCCAGACACCGGGCGTTGGCCTCGTCGGAGCGGACTGGCTCTGGGTGGGTCTCGCGTTCGCGGCCGACATCGCACACACCGGGTCCGTCGCGACCGACAACAGGGCGACCGCCTACTGGCGTGATTGAGCGCGGCCAAGGTCGAGGGGATCCCGGTTGCGTCGCCAGGCCCCGGTCGCGGTCCACCGGCAGCCCTTGAGGACTGATCCACGCTATTGCTACTTTCACCCGCTTCGCATGACGCGGGTGCGTCGAGGGCACAGCAATATCGTCACGCGAAGCCGCAACTGACGACGCCCAGGCCAATATGGCCAGCCTGCACTAGGAGGGAACCCCAGTGACCACCATCGCCTCGCCCAGACGGCTCATCGGACGGCCCATCCCGCTGTTGCTCGCCGGCCTGATCGTCGTGCTGGCCGGGTGTAGCCAGGTCGGCACGGCGACCTTCACGTTCTGGGATGCGATCTGGTCGATGGTCGCGTTCTTCTTCTGGTTCGCGTTCATCTGGATCTTCATCGGCCTGTTCGCCGACATCTTCCGGCGCAATGACCTCTCCGGCGTCGCGAAGGCCGGCTGGCTGCTCGTGCTCGTCGTGCTGCCATTCCTCGGATCGCTGATCTACATCGCGATGCGTCCCAAGGTCACCGCCCAGGATGTCGAGCTCATGACCCGCGCCGAGGCCGGCCAGAAGGCGGCTGCCTCCGTGTCGGTCGCGGATCAGATCGCCAAGCTCCAGGAGCTCAAGGCGGCAGGCGCGATCACCGACGCCGAGTTCGAAGACCTCAAGCAGAAGGCGATGGGCTAAGTCGGACCGGGAGACCCTTCGGGTGGCGCCGTATCGTCGCCGAACTCTGGTTCACCCGAGTGGGTCGCGAATATCCTTGAGTTCTCCACCAAGTGGCTACCCACGGAGGGCTTCCTGGTCGCCGCCGAGACGAAGGCCTGCCTCACGGAACGAGGAATGGACCTCTCCGGGCAGCAACAGACCAAGACACGCGCGGCCCTCAATCACTTCTCGAAGCTGCAGCAGACAGTCCCCGCATGACCGAGGCGGCAGCCACCGATCGGCGGCTCCCGCGTCTCCTCGCGGCGGCGATGTCCGTCCTGCCCGGCTACTCGAGCGCGACGGAGGCACCGAGTGACTGACGGCGAGGAACTCGAGCGGCGGCCCGTCCCGTTCGGCATCTGGGCGGTCGCAATTCTCGTGACCCTTCTCTGGATCATCGTCCTACTCGATGCCACCGGGATCCGGCCATCCAACAGCAACACGATCCTTGCCGACGCCGTCGGAACGAGCCCGGCGCTCAACTGGATCGCCGGCGGGATCGCAATCGTCGGGATCGTCGGCGCCGTCGCCCTGATCCGGCTGAAGCCGATCGGATTCGTGATCACGGTCGTGCTTGCCGGTATCGGCCTGCTCAACACGCTCGCGTCGGGGCTCGTCGGCAAGGGCGATGACCTCCGGCTGGTAATCGTCGTTCTCGCCGTCCTGTACCTGAACCAACCGGCGGTACGTGCGGTCTTCGGCCGGGCAGACGACCCGGATCGCACGGTCCCCCGCGGAGCGGAGGGCGAGTGACGACCGATCTCGAGCTGCTGCGAACGTACGAGCCGATCATCCGGTATACGGACGGCGAGTTGTTCTTTCCGTCTGCCGTGGAGCCATATCTCGCGGCATGCGATCTCCTGGTCGGATCGCAGGAAGGAAGCGCACGCCTCCTCGTAACGCACGGTGAGCTCGATGCGGCGACCCTGGCCTCCCAATCGGCGCCGCACGGCGAGACGCTCTACTTGCGACTCGTCCAGCACCCGCTTGGCGGGTTGGCGCTCGCACAATGGCAGCGGCGGCCCGATCGTCCGGTCTTCCGGGCGCCCGGGCGACTGGCTCGGGTGGGTCTGTTCGCCCGGCTTCTCGACGCCGGGTTCAACGCCTCGTTGTTACTCCGAGGCACTGTCCCCGGCGGAACCGCCGCGGCGGCCTCCGTGAAGTACGAAGCGGCTCGAGCTCAGGATTCGCGATACGTCTACCACGGCCGGGTCGTCCGACGAGGTGGCTGGATCGTTCTGCACTACCTCTACTTCTACTTCATGAATGACTGGCGCTCGACGTTCGCCGGAGCGAATGACCACGAGGCGGACCTTGAGCAGGCCTTTGTCGTCCTCGCTGACGCCCCGGATGGACCGCGACCGGTTTGGTTCGGCTGCGCTGCTCATGACTACAGCGGCGACGAGCTCCGCAGGCGTTGGGACGATCCGTACATCAGCCTTGTCGGGGACCATCCGGTGATCCACGCGGGTGCTGGATCACATGCCGCCTACTTCGAGGCCGGTGAGTACATCACGACAGTGCCGGTCCCGGCGTTCCGCGGCATCTCGAGCTTCTTCGATGTCGTCCGACACATCTGGCGTGACATGCTGCGTCAGGGCGACCCCGGCGATCTGGGCGGTCGTGTCGCCGCCGCGCTGAGCATCCCATTCATCGACTACGCCCGCGGCGATGGTCTGGCCATCGGACCTGGACAGGCGGCCGAGTGGTCGGTTGTGCAGGTCGATGACTCGGTCCCCTGGGTCGACGGTTATCGCGGCCTATGGGGCCTCGACACGCGCGACCGATTTGCCGGCGAGCGCGCCCCAGCCGGACTCAAGTACACCCGGACCGGCTCGGTTCGCCCATCCTGGAACGACCCGATCGGGTTCCTCGGGCTCGACAAGGTAGCGCCACCGCATCGGGAAGTCGAGGCGATCGATGCTCGGCTCCTCGAACTCAAGGCCGAAGGCGTCAAGCTCGACGCCGACATCGCCTCCGCGGCCGAAGGGCTGACCGGCCTGCAACAGGAGGTCGTGGCGCTTGCCCTTGACGGCTCACTAAAGAAGGCCCATGAAAGCCGGGATGCGGAGCTGGTCCAACGGGAGGCCGACCTTTCTCGCCTGCGCGCCCGCCGACCTGAGATCGATGCTGAGACGCAGGCCCTCACAAAACGCCGCGCGGATGTCGAGGCCGATGTGCCGACGGACCCACGCGCGCATCTCCACCACGATCACCACCCCGAGACAACCGGGGACCACGCACTACGGACGGCTCGTCGAGTTCTGGTCGGCGATCAGCGTCGGCGTCGGCCTGATCGCACTCGTGGCCCTGATCGCGTTCACGGCCGTACCCGCTTGGCTGAGCATCGCGATCGCCCTGCTCGGCTACCTGTTCCTCGAGGCGGCCTTCCGGCGAAGCTTGATCGAACTGTTCCTTCGCCTGAGTCTGGTCATGGCCATCATCGGGGCCATCACCCTGGTCGTGGGTTATGCGATCGAGCTCGTCTTCCTGGGGATCCTCGTGGTCGCAGTTCTGACCCTCATCGACAACGTTCGGGAGATCCGGACGAGCTGAATCCGAGCACGCCCAACATTGCGCTCACGAGGCCGCGGTCGGCGACGCTGCGGCTGACCCGCGGTTCAAAGGTGAAGCAGGAACTCGACGGCGACGATGCCCAATCCGATCGAAGCGGTCAGGATCGTCGAGCTGACTTGGCCCCTCAGGTTCACACCGGCCACCCGCGCCGCCATCCATCCGGCTCCGGCGAGGACGGCAATTCCGGCGCCGTTCGAGATCACCATCGCCGCTCCGGACGACCAAAACCCAAGCGACGCGCCACCGAACAGGATTACCGAGGGGATCGCGGCGAGCACGATCGTCCAATGGTGTCGCAGGGCAAGGTCGATCTGACCGGCGGATGCCTGCCGACCCAGAGCCGCACGGTGACCGAGGAACGTTGCGTACGCGTGCGCAACCCATGTAGCCAGAGCCCCCGCGAGGATGATCGCCCCGGCACCCGTAGGGCTCGCGCCACCGGCTACCTCTATGCCCGCGATCGCGATCAGCACCGCAAGCGTCCCGTAGACGAGCTCGCTTATCCAAGCAGCGCGCTCCATCGGGTCTTCCGGGTGAGACAGCACGCCGCGTATTCTCCATCACGCGACCGGGTCCGGGTGGAGCGGGCCCCATGCACGACATCCACATGTTCAATTCCTCGCATGCGCTCGATGGGAGGTCGCCCGTGCCACGCCTGCAAGCCAAGAGCTTCGATACCCCTGACGAAACTCGGAGCCTGCCTAAGGCGACGGCGGACGTAGTCAACGTCGGCGAAGTCGCTGTCGGGTACGCAGTCTGGCAGCCAGGTTGGCGTTGGTCCTCCGATCTTGGCCCGATTGCGGGCACGGACTGGTGTGAGAACCATCACCTCGGGTATGCACTATCCGGCACGCTGGACGTGCTGACTGAGAATGGTGATCGGCTCCAGATCCACGGCCGGTCCGTCTACGAAATCCCGCCGCGCCACGACGCGTGGGTGGTTGGCGATGAGCCCTTCGTGACCGTCGAGTGGACGAGTTCCCGAGTCGTCGGTGTAGCAAGCGAGGGTCCGGGCTCACGCGTACTTGCAACGGTGCTCTTTTCCGACATCGTCAACTCGACCGCAACCCTCGAACGGCTCGGTGATGTCGCGTGGCGCGAGTTATTGCTAAGCCATAACGCCAGGATCCGGGAGGTCATCAATGCCTTTCGTGGCCGCGAGATTTCGACCACCGGCGATGGCTTTCTCGTGGTCTTCGACGGAGCGACGAACGCCGTCCGCTGCGGCGCCGCAATGGTTCGGGCGGCTGAAGCGCTCGGGATCCAGATCCGAGTAGGCATCCACACGGGCGAGGTCGAGTTCATCGCCGACAATGTCCGAGGCGTAGCCGTTCATGCCGCCGCGCGGGTCCTGTCAGTCGCAGGCCCGAGCGAGGTCGTGGTCTCGGATACGACGAATGGCCTCCTCGAAGGGTCTGGACTCTCGTTCGAGGACGCCGGACTCCATTCCCTGAAAGGATTGTCCGGTCAGCGCCAATTGTTCAGGTTGACCAAGACCTAGTACGACGCACTCGTGGCTGATCGCCTTGTAGCCGGAACTACGGAAGCGCCGCGGGATCGGCGACGGAGCTTGTAGCCCGGACGATCAGCGTCCCGGACATCCCATCGTGGATCGTGCAGACGAACGGATACGTGCCAGGGGCGAGCGGGGAGAACAGGAGCTCATCCGAGGTCCCGGGTTCGACGATCGTTCGCGTAGCGGCAGTCACCCCCGCGGTGAAGACCAGGTTATGCGGCAGGTTCGACGCGTTTCGGAAGGTGATCGCGATCGGACGGGCGGCGTGGACGACGGTCTCGGCCGGGTCGAAGGCCGTGGCATTACCGGCGGCGGTGGTGATCGTCACATCAACGGACCTCGCGGGGCTGGCGGTCACGCCCGGAGCGGTAGCGATGCAGCCGGCGACGAGCGGCGTCAGTAGGCCGCCGACGAGGAGCCACGCCACGTAGCCGGCTAGCGGATGTCCACGCACGCCGTGTATGTCTTCAGATCGTCGTTCGAGTGGTGAATATTGACGGCCAGGCCCCCGGCGAACAGCTCGTCGATGGATGCCGGAACCACGGTCTTCGAGCTGCCGTTCTGGACGTTCTCCAGCGGGAACTTCGGCTGCGGTGTCAGGCTCGAGCACGACCCGGGATGGATATGGGCCGGCATGTCCAGGTTGCCGTGTGGATCAACGGCGATCTCGACCGCTGTCTTGTCGCGGAGCGCGGCGAACGTAACGGTTCCCGTAACGCCGGACGCATTCAGCGTCTGCAACGTGATCGTTCGCGGAGGGTCAGCGGCGGCCTGGCATGCCGTCAGGGCGATCACGGCGCTGGCCAGGAGGAGGAAGAACCCGCGCCGCCGGTTCGTGGCGCTTCGGATCATGGTGGGCATGTGTGAACCTCGTTGGTCGTGGGCTGGGTGGTCAGTGGATAGCATTTGGTTGGCCGTTCCGGCCGGCCCGCGGAGGCGCCGGTCGTTTCGGGGCCGATGGTCGAGGCGAGGGGTTCAGCGACGGACCCGTCATCGCGCTGCCGGCAAGCAGCTCGCCCAGGTCGTCGGGAGCCATCGGGCGGGCGAACAGGTAGCCCTGGCCCTGCTGGGCGCCGAGCTCGCGGAGCACGTCGCGTTGTTCCGATTCTTCGATGCCCTCCGCCACCGTCTCGAGCCTCAGGGTCGAGCTGAGGTTGAGGATGGAGCGGACGAGCGCCATCGAGTCCGTGCTGCCATCGAGGCTTGAGATGAAGGACCGGTCGATCTTGAGGATGTCGATCGGGAACTGGCGCAGATAGCTCAGTGACGAGTAACCGGTGCCGAAGTCGTCGATCGCGAGTCGAACGCCGAGTGCCTTGAGGGCCTGCAGGGTACCCACGGTCGCTTCGACGTCCTGGACCAGCACGCTCTCGGTCATCTCAAGGGTCAGGGTGGGCGGGGCGAGCCCGGACTCGGCCAGGATTCGGCCAACGTCCGCGGCAAGATCCGGGTCTACGATCTGGCGCCCGGACAGGTTGACGCTGATCGACAACGTCTCGCGCCCGGTCGCCTCCTGCCACGCGCGTGCCTGCCGGCATGCCGACTCGAGGATCCAGCGACCGAGCTCGAGGATGAGCCCGTTCTCCTCGGCCAGCGGGATGAAGTCCGTCGGCGCGACCGCCCCGTGCTTGGGATGGTTCCAGCGCATGAGCGCCTCCGCTCCGGTGATCGCAGCGGACGCGAGATCGACGATCGGCTGGTAGGCGACGCGGAGTTCGCCCCGCTCGAGCGCGCCCTGCAGGTCGGCCTTGAGCTCCATCCGGGCGACGGTCGCGTCGTAGAGCTGCGGCTCATACGTAACGTGGCGATTGCCGCCAGCCGACTTGGCTGCATACATCGCGATGTCGGCGCGGCGCAGCAGCTCGTCGGCATCGGCGCCGTCCGACGACTGAACCGCGATCCCAACGCTCGCCCGGACGACGATCTGCCGGTCACCCAGCAAGAACGCGGGGGTCAGGGTGTCGAGGATCCTCGCCGCGGCCTGGTCCGCCTCAGCCGAATCGGTTTCCTCGATGATGATCGCGAATTCGTCACCGCCCAGCCGAGCGACCGTGTCCCCGGCTCGGGTGACAGCCTTGAGCCGCCCGCCGACGGCCACGAGCAATCGGTCGCCGGCCGCGTGGCCAAGGCGATCGTTGACCGCCTTGAAGTCGTCGAGGTCGAGGAAGATGACCGCCGTAGGTCGGCCTCCGCGGCCTGCCCGAGCCAGCGCGTGACCGAGCCGATCGAGGAAGAGGAAGCGGTTCTCCAATCCGGTCAACACGTCATGGAAGGCCTGGTGACGGAGCTGTTCTTCGAGGGTTTTGCGCTCGGTGATGTCTCGGTAGTTGACGACCACACCGCCAACGGCCGGATCGTCGAGCAGGTTCTTGGCGATCAATTCGAGCGTCCGCCACGAGTCGTCGGCGTGGCGGGCACGGAATTCGACCCTGGCTTCCGAGCCGCTCACGGCAGCCACGTCGGCCAACCCGCGTTCGACGGTCGAACGATCGTCGGGATGGATATCGGTGCCGATCTGCTGGCCGACCCGTTCGTCCGCACGGCGGCCCAGGATGCGCTCGACCGCCGGACTCTCGTAGCGGATCAGGCCATCCTCGCCAAGCACGACGACACCGTCGGATGCGTTCTGGACAAGCGACCGGAAGCGCTCCTCGTTGCGCTGCATGTCGACCAACAGCAGCCGTTCGGTCGCCGCCTGCTCCTGCAGGCGGCGGTTCTGGCCTGCGAGGACGCGCGAGGCGCCACCGAACGCGAGCCAGATCAGGGCGACCAGCAGGCTTGACGCGACGACCGCGACGATGAACACACCCGATCTCGTGGCGTCGATGCGTTGCTCGATCAGGCGGGCGTCCTGATAGACGTCGTAGACACCGATCGGATTTCCGTCGACGGCGCCCCGGATCGGGACGAACAGCTCGAGAAAGCGGCCGGACATCGGCGGGAGGCCGTCGACCGGGACGTTGCCGCCGCTCGCATCTCCCCCCGCATACCGAGTGACGCTCTCGCCGCTGTAGGCGCTGGCGAGGAGAGGGCCGATCGAGAGCCGCCGGCCGCGGAGCTCGGCCAGGCTCGAGTAGGCGATCTGGCCGTCACGTGACCAGATGTTGATCCGGCGGATCTCGCCCGAAAGGACCAAACGCTCGAGCTGGGCGTCGATCGCCGGGTCGCGGGCCGCTCCCAGGTCCAGGCTCGTTTCGTGCAGCCCGGGATCGACATAGCCGCGGACGATGGCCTCGACGCTATGGACTGCCGATTCTGTCGCGCTTCGCCGGAGCTCATCCGCGACGCTGTTCGAGACGACGATGGCCATCCCGACAATCACGGCGACGGCGGGGGCGACGACGATCGTGCGGAGACCCGGTCGTCGTGGGAAGCCCGCGGCGGATCGAAGAAAGGCCGGGAGAGGGAGGTGAGGTGACATACGGTGACGTGCACCGTACAAAGGACCGGCAGGCCGACGCCATGACCGATTCGTACGGGAGAGCCGTCGACCCTCCCGCGTAGGCTCGGGCCTAGCCCTCCAGCACCGACAGGATGTTGCCGGCCGGATCCTTGAACCAGGCGATGGCCGGGCCCTCCCCCCGCATGATCCCGCGCTCATCCTGACCCATTCCGTCGTACCGCTCGAACGCAATGCCGGCCTTGGTCAGCCGGTCGACGGCCTGGTCGATGTCGTTGACCGGGAAGTTCAGCACGGTGAACGTGGCGGGCTCGTGGTTGTCCTTCGGGTAGATCAGGACGTTGCCGCCGCCGGCGAGGTGGAGCGTCAGCATCCCGTTCTCTTCGGTCACCTCGACGCCGAGCGTCTGACCGAAGAACTCCTTGGACTTGGCGATGTCGTTCGACGAGAACCCAGAGAACGCGTGGCTGTCCTTGAACACTTGATTTCCTCCATGAGCGGGCCGCAGGCCGCGGCTCATTCGCCTCTACGTCCATCAACCTAGACTGCCTGCGGCGGCAAAACTCATCGCACCTCCGGGTCGCGAGATGGACCTCGTCAGTCGTGAGACAGTCCCCGTCATGACCGCCCAGCCACGTCGCGTCGACGTCATCGGCGTCCCGTTCAACTCCTCTGGGACGACTGACGGCGTCGCGCGGGCCCCGGCCGCGCTTCGTCGCGCAGGTCTCGTTGAGGGACTCCGCGACGCGGGCGTCGACGCCGTCGACTCGGGCGACATCCAGCTCGGGCCGACCAGCCCCCGACGCGATCCCACGACTCACCTGATCGCCCCGACGGCGCTCGCGGCGATGATCCGCGCGGTTCGCGCCCGGGTCTCGGCGAGCATTCGAGCCGGCGCATTTCCGCTGGTGATCGGCGGCGACTGTCCCGTGCTGCTGGGCTGCCTCGGCGGCCGGCAGGCGACGTCGCCATGGGCGTCCTGTTCATCGACGGTCACGAGGACGCATGGCCGCCCGAGCTGTCGACGACGGGCGAGGCGGCCGACATGGAGCTCGGGTTCGCCCTAGGCGTAACCGTAGCCAGGTCTGCCGGACGACCTGTTGGCGGAGATCCCTCACGTCAGCGCTGACGCCGTCGTGGTTCTCGGTCCGCGCGACGAGCGCGAACTCGCCGAAGCGGGTGTCCCATCGATCGCTGAAGTCGTCAGGATCGTGCGCCCGGACCAGCTCGCGGCGTATCCCGAGGACGTCGCGTCGGCCGCTGTCGCATTGCTCGGCCCGGCGAGGCTGGTGGCTTCATGTCGATCTCGATGTGCTCTCCACGGACAGCCTCGACGCGGTCGACTACCGCCAGCCGGGCGGCATCGACTGGGATGTACTGACCCGGCTCACGAGAACGGCGCTCGCGGTTCCGGGCGCGACGGGATGGGACGTCACGATCTTCAACCCGGACCTCGATCCGGACGGAACGCGTGCCCAGAGCATCGTGCGCTACCTGGCGGACGCGCTCCGGCGTTGAGCGGCTACCCAGCGATCGGGCGACGGTTACGCCGCCTCCGGGTGGCCGACGGCGAGCATGTAGACCACCGCCTCCTCGACCCCGTCGACACCGATCATCTCGTTCATGGCGTCGTCCATGAAGGCGCCGATGCCACACGCACCGAGGCCCATCTCCGTCGCCGCAAGGTAGGCGTTCTCGCCGACATGCCCAGCCTCGAGCAGGCCGTAGCGATAGCTCCGGTCCTGGTATTTCGGGCGCATCCGCTGGAGGATCATCGTGACGAAGAGGACCGCTCCGCACTGGCCGAGGAACTCCTGGCCCAATCCCTGCTCGACGACACGATTCCGCATGTCCTCTGCCCGAACGAGCTCGAGGGCGTGTTCGCGGTAGGCGTAGTGGTAGACGCCCGGTTCGATACCGTCGACGTTGTGGACGATCGGATAGACCTCGATCGGATAGAGGGCGCCGGAGGACGGCGCCGTCCGGCGGGCGTTGCCGAACGCGTCGGAGCTGACCCCGCTGGTCAGGAACATGAAGCGAGACAGTTCGTCGAGGCTCATCGGCTGGGTCGAGTACGACCGTGTCGAACGGCGGGTCGCGATGGCCCAGGCGGCTGGTAAGCCACCTTCGAGACCCGGCTCCGGAAGGGCGATGCTGCTGGTGTCGGGGTAAGCCTTGTACAGCTCGACCGGCTGGCCCCAGCTGGCAACGCTGCCGAGGGCGTCGATGACGCCGGGCTTGCTCCATTGGTGGTAGATCACGCCGACATCGGAGCCGGCCGCGATCGGCGGCGGCTGTCTCAGGCCGCGGCCGAGGAGCCAACCGCCGACGCCGCCGACGGCAAGCCCGAGGAGGCCGCGTCGCGAGAGGGTCGCGCGCGTCAGCAGCCCGACAGGCGCACCCGGCTCAGGGTCATCGGCGGGGCGTTGGGGCCCCGGTGCGATGGCAGCAGTCGCTGGCCTCGCGGGGCTCGCCGGCCCGCTCGACGCGAAGCGAGCGGCCACGCCGCGCAGCCTGAACTTCGCGTAGCCGACCATTCGGCCCCAGTTGAGCGTCACGTGGAGGATGGCGAACCCGCCCATCACGTAACCCGACACCGTGTGATACCAGAAGTCGTTGAGGTCCCACAGGTCGGCCACGATCCCGGTGATGCCGGTGGTCAGCCCGGTCAGGATCAGGCCGGCGCTCGAGACGAAGTTGAGGTCGTGCCGTAGTCGCGTCATGGCCGTCCACCCGCATCGCGATGCGGAGACGCCGCGACCCTTCACCGCGGGCCGTCGCGCGTCCCGCACTCGAAAGTCTAGACCCGATTCGGCGACGGCTACTACGCGTGCAGTCAGCCGCCTGCCCGATCGGGGACGTCTTCAGCGGGATCGGCGCTGCTCGCGCGACATCTCGTCCCGAATCTTCCGCTCCTGCCACTCCACTCCCAGGAATCGGCCGGAACCCATCACATACACGCCATGCGCAACGAGGCCGATGCCCCAGCCGAAGACCGTATAGATGAACCAGAGGCGGTCCGGACTCAACGCAATGTTGTATGCCGCGAGGCCGATGTTGACCAGGACGAACACGAGCGCGTGGCCGTAGAAGCCGCGCACGAGCTCTACTCGTTGCTTCGCCCGCTCGTAGCGCTCCTGCTCCGGCGTGATTTCCTTCATCTGGGTCATGGCCAAGGTCCTCCGAGGTATGTCAACAGCGTTTACATCGAGAGCATGGCAGACGAAGTGAACGATGTCAACATACTCGGCTACAATGGCCGCCATGGCTCGTTCGACCTACCACCACGGCGATCTCCGGCGGGCGCTCCTGACCGAAGCCCGCGAGCTCGCCCGCTCCGAGGGGCCAGACGCCGTCACCCTGCGCGAGGTCGCCCGCCGCCTCGACGTGTCGCCGGCGGCAATCTATCGCCACTTTCCTGACCGTGACGCCCTTCTCGGCGAAGTTGCCGCGAGTGCCCGCCTGGCCCTCGCCCGGCGCATGCTCGTCGAGGTCGAGCGCGTGGATGAGCGCGACGTGCGTATCCGGGCAATCCGACGATTCCAGGCGATCGGGCGAGGCTACATCCGGTTCGCCGAAGAGGAGCCACATCTCCTCGTCACGGCATTCCTGCCGATCCAGCCGCAAGAGGCCGGTCCCGAGGACCCGAATCCGTGGCACGTGCTTGCCGCGGCGCTGGACGAGCTCGTCGTGACGGGGGCGATGCCGCCCGAGCGACGTGCCGCTGCCGAGATCATCGCCTGGTCGGCTGTCCACGGCTTCGCGACGCTTCGAGCGGGTCGCGCCTTCGACGTCTCGAGCGAGCCCGAACCAGACTCGGAGGCGCTCCTGGACGCGATCGCCCGATCCCTCGAGGTCCGCGCGATCTGATTCGAACGTGGGGAATGTGCCGCCGGACCGATGAGTTTCGCGGCGGCGCCGGGTCTAACCAGACGACCCCACAAACGACACCAGGAGCGACTGCAATGACCACCAGTGGCACCCCCCGGGCCGGCCGGCGCGAGTGGATCGGGCTTGCTGTCCTATCGCTCGCGTGCCTGCTCTACGTGATGGACCTGACGGTCCTGCATCTGGCGGTGCCGGCGATCAGCGAGGACCTCAAGCCGAGCAGCGCCCAGCTGCTCTGGATCATCGACATCTACGGCTTCATGGTCGCGGGATTCCTCATCACGATGGGCACGCTCGGGGACCGCATCGGCCGCCGCAAGCTACTGCTCATCGGGGCAGCCGCGTTCGGTATCGTCTCGATCCTGGCCGCGTTCTCGACCACCCCGGAGATGCTGATTCTCAGCCGTGCGCTGCTGGGGATCGCCGGGGCGACCCTGGCCCCGTCGACGTTGTCGCTGATCTTCAGCATGTTCCAGGATCCGCGCCAGCGGGCCGTGGCCATCGGCGTGTGGATCTCCGCGTTCTCCGCCGGTAGTGCCATCGGGCCGGTGCTCGGGGGGATCCTGCTCGAGAACTTCTGGTGGGGGTCGGTGTTCCTGCTCGCCCTGCCGGTGATGGGCCTGCTCCTCGTCCTCGGCCCGATCGTCCTCCCTGAATACCGGGATCCCGACGCCGGCCGGCTCGACCTCGCCAGCGCGGCGATGTCCCTCGTGGCCGTGCTGGCGGTGATCTTCGGGCTCAAGCAGATCGCCCAGGACGGCATCGGTGGGGTGGCCATGGCGTCGATCGTCGCAGGCGTCGTCGTAGCGGGCCTCTTCGTCCGTCGTCAGCTCAGCCTCGCCGACCCGATGATCGACCTGCACCTCTTCCGGATCCCGGCGTTCAGCTCGTCGCTGGCGATCAACTTCCTGAGCATCTTCGTGATGGTCGGCTACTTCCTCTTCGTGGCCCAGTTCCTGCAGCTCGTCGTCGGCCTGTCGCCGCTCGAGGCCGGGCTCTGGTCGCTGCCGTCGGCCATCGCGTTCGTCGTCGCGTCCAATGCTGCCCCGCGGATCGTCCGCCGCTTCCCGGCGGCCTACGTCATCGGCGCGGGACTCGCCCTGTCCGCTCTCGGGCTCGGCGTGCTGACCCAGGTGGGCGGGCCGAGCGGCCTGGCGGCCGTGGTCGTCGGTTCGATCATCATTTCGCTCGGCCTCGCGCCGGTCTTCTCGTTGACGACCGACCTGATCGTCGGCTCCGCTCCGCCCGAGCGAGCCGGCGCTGCGTCGGGAATCTCGGAGACCGCTTCGGAGCTTGGCGGCGCGCTCGGGATCTCCGTGCTCGGCAGCATTGGTGTCGCCCTGTACCGCACTCGTCTCGGTGAAGCCCTGCCTGCGGGCGTCCCGGCGGATGCAGTAGTTGTAGCCCGCGACACGCTGGGCGGTGCGGTTGCGGTGGCCGGCCAGCTGCCCGGCCAGCTCGGCTCGGACGTCCTGGTTGCGGCTCGCGACGCGTTCGTCCAGGGGATGCAGATCGTCACCACGATCAGTGCCATCGTCGCGGTGGGCGTGGCCATCTTCGCCGTCGTGATGCTGCGAAACGTTGGCTCAGGGGCCGACCGCGAGGCAGCCTCGGAAGCGGAGGCCGATGCGTCGCGAGAGAATAGCCACGCGCGCGAGCACGAGCATGCACCTCGCGAGGGGCGACCAACGGCAGCCCCGGTGACTGAAGCCTGCTGACCCACAACCCCTTCCACGCAGATGCAGGAGGCCCTCGTGCAAACCTCGACGATTTCGATCCCCGACATCCGCGCCTCGATCAACGGCCAGGTGATCGGACCTGACGATCCCGAGTACGACAAGGCGCGGACCGTGGTCGCAGGCGGGATCGACCGCCGGCCGGCCGTGATCGTCAAGGTCGCAGACGCCGCCGATGTTGCGACCGTTATTGCGCTCGCGCGCGAGAGCGGTCTCGAGCTCGCGATCCGCAGCGGCGGCCACAGCGGCGCGGGCCACTGCGTCACCGAGGGCGGGATCGTTCTCGACCTGTCCGACATGAAGGCGCTCGATATCGACGTCGCCGGGCGGACGGCATGGGCCGAAACCGGCCTGACGGCGGCCGAGTACTCCAAGGCTGCCGCTGCTCATGACCTGGCCACCGGGTTCGGCGATACGGGTTCCGTCGGAATCGGCGGGATCACGCTTGGCGGCGGTGTCGGCTACCTCGTCCGGAAGTTCGGGCTGACAATCGACGCCCTCATCGCCGCCGACATCGTCACCGCCGATGGAGAGCTGCTCCGCGTCGACGCGGCGAATCACCCCGACCTCTTCTGGGCGATCCGCGGCGGCGGCGGCAACTTCGGCGTTGTGACCCGGTTCCAGTACCGGCTCAACGAGGTGCCGGAGTTCGTCGGTGGGATGCTCATCCTGCCGGCGACCGCCGACGTCATCGCAGGGTTCATCGCGGCGGCCGACGCCGCGCCCGAAGCGCTGTCGACGATTGCCAACGTCATGCCCTGCCCGCCGATGCCCTTCGTTCCCGAGGAGCTGCACGGCAAGCTAGTGATCCTCGCGCTGATGGCCTATGCCGGCGACACCGCGGCCGGGGAGCGCGCCCTGGCGCCCTTCAGAGACCTGGCGCCGCCGATTGCCGACATGCTCAAGCCGATGCCCTACCCGGAGATCTATCCGCCGGACGACGACTCGTACCATCCATTGGCCATCGCCAGGACGATGTTCGTCGACAGGATCGATCTGCCGGTTGCAGAAACGATCGTGAAGCATCTCGAGGCGTCCGACGCGGCGATGCGCGTCGCACAGCTTCGGGTGCTGGGCGGGGCGATGGCCCGCGTGCCCGCAGACGCCACGGCCTTCGCCCATCGTGACTCGCGAATCATGGTCAATGTCGCCTCGTTCTACGAGGGGCCCGAGGACAAGGACCTGCGGGCGGCCTGGGTCGAAGGGTTCGCGGCGGCGCTCCAGCAGGATGACCGCGGCGCCTACGTCAACTTCCTCGTCGACGAGGGCGAGGAACGGATCCGCGCCGCGTACCCCGGTTCGACCTGGGACCGGCTCGCAGAGGTCAAAGCTCGCTACGACCCGACCAATCTGTTCCGGCTCAACCAGAACATTCCACCGCGGGCCTCGTGATGAAGCAAAAGGAGCCGGCGGCCGAACTGGACGCGCGATTCAGCGACCCGGGCGTGGCCCCGACGCCCTGGCCGGAAGCGCGAGCGGTCTTGGAGCACGCGAAGGTCTACTGGCTCTCGACCGTGCGCCCGGACGGAAGACCGCACGTCACCCCGATCGCAGCTCTCTGGCTGGACGATGCGCTGTACTTCACGACCGGCCAGGCCGAACGGAAGGCGAAGAACCTCAAGGGCAATTCACAGGTCGTTGTCACGACGGGGTCCAATGCCTTGCAGGGCCTCGATGTCGTGGTGGAAGGCGAGGCGGTCCTCGTGACTAACGAAGCCAGGCTCCAGCGGCTGGCCGATGCCTACATCGCGAAATACGACGATCTCTTCGTATTCCAGGTCCGCGATGACGCGTTATGGATCGAGGGCAGCGAAGATCCTGGCCTTGCCTACGAACTGCGCCCAACCAAGGGCTTCGGCTTTGCGAAAGGCCCGTACAGCCAGACCCGCTGGCGCTTCTGATTGCCCCCCTCCAGGGCTGTCCGGCCGACCGGGGTAAGATCGCTCTCCGCGCAGGGAATTGTCGCGCCGACGGCAGCGGCGGAGAGGAGCGACCCGGGATGACTGACGTTGCGGCCGTGGACCGCGCCGCCGAGACCACGACTGACGGGACCGACGCGCTGGGCGCAAAGCTCGAGCAACATCGGGTCGAGCTGACCGCGTATTGCTACCGGATGCTCGGATCCGCGTTCGAGGCCGAGGACGCCGTCCAGGACACGTTTGTGCGCGCGTGGCGGGCCTACGATCGATTCGAGGGCCGGGCGGCGCTGCGCTCATGGCTCTATCGCATCGCGACGAACGTCTGCTTCGACATGCTCAGTGGCCGTGAGCGGCGGGCTCGGCCCATGGATCTGGGCCCGGCGCTGACGGCCGACACGCCGCTCGGTGCGGCGCTCCCGGAGGTCACGTGGATCGAGCCGATCCCCGACGGCCGCGTGCTGCCGGTGGGCGGCGATCCCGCGGCCGTCGCCGAGCTGCGTGAGTCGGTCCGCCTCGCGTTCGTCGCGACGCTCCAGCACCTCCCCCCGCGCCAGCGCGCCGTCCTGATCCTGCGCGAGGTCCTGCAGTGGCAGGCCGCCGAGGTCGCGGAGCTCCTCGACACGACCGTCGCGTCAGTCAACAGTGCGCTCCAGCGGGCCCGCTCGACCCTGGGGTCCCGCGAGGCTGAGGCCACCGACGCAGCCGAATCGATGGCCGACGAGCAGCGCGCTCTCCTGAGCCGCTACGTCGATGCATTCGAGCGCTACGACATGGACTCGCTGACCTCGTTGCTCCAAGAGGACGCGACGTGGAACATGCCGCCGTACGAGCTCTGGCTGCAGACGCACGTCGACATCAGGAAGTGGTGCCTCGGGCCTGGCATCGGGTGTCGCGGCTCCCGTCTCATCCCAACCGTGGCGAACGGTTCGCCGGCCTTCGGCCAGTACAAGCCAAGCCCTGACGGGGGCCTGGAGCCCTGGTCTCTCCAGGTACTCGAACTGTCAGATGGCCGGATCAGCGGGATCACGTTCTTTCTCGACACGGCCGCGCTGTTCCCGCTCTTTGGTCTGCCGCCGCACCTTGAGGCCTGATCGGCCGCTGACCGACATGACGCCGCTCAGACCCACGAAGACCAGCAGGTCGTTGAGCGCGGGTGAGGCGCGGCTGATCCGCATCTCGCGCCCCAACCGGCGGGTAGTCAGGTGGAGTCGTGCGAGGGCATCGACCGTGACGGCGTCCGGTGCGACGATCGCCCCGACGTCGCAGACGAGCTGGTCGGCGGCATCGTCCGCGAGCAGGACCCGCGCGCGTTCACAGAGCAGGGGGATGTCGGCGCGGTCGATCCGACCGCTCCTGCCGAGTTCGATCTTCGGGAATGTCGGATCCGCGGGCAAGGATGTCGGCGGCGGCTCGTCCGGCGCGGCCAACGGCGGGGCTCCTTTCCTGGTCCGCGATGACGATCAAGCGCGGAGGCGCCGGCGAGCGAACTCGCCTGGCGCCACTTACTTAGACCGCGGACCGGCCGGAAACTCATCGGTGGGATCATGGGCACGTTGGACCGGCGAGAGGGAGGAAAACATCACGTGGTGACGAGCAATGCGACCAGCCCAGAAGAGATGATCGCGGCCCTCCCGCCGGACAGGCGCGAGGCCATCGCGAAAGTCCGCGAGGTGATCCAGGCGAATTTGCCGGCCGGCTACGAGGAGGGGATGCTGTTCGGGATGATCGGCTGGTACGTGCCGCTCGAGCGCTTCCCCGATACCTACAACAAGCAGCCGCTGGGACTCGCGGCGCTCGCCAACCAGAAGAACTACATGGCCCTCTATCTCAACAATGTGTATGGCGACCCGGAGACTGACCGCTGGTTCCGCGAGCGGTTCGCCGCCTCGGGCAAGAAGCTCGACATGGGCAAGTCGTGCGTGCGCTTCCGGAAGCTCGACGATCTGCCGCTCGATGTGATCGCCGAGACGATTGCCCGAACGCCGGTCGACAGGTACATCGAGGGCTACGAGTCGGTTCGCGGCTCCTCTCGCAAGAACCGGTCTGAGGCTGCCGCCCAGGACGTATAACGCGGCGGCCACTCGTCCGGCCCGTCCCTGATCCCGAGCAGCGCCGACTCGATCGAGAATTCGAACAGGTCGTACGTCTCATCCGGCTCGAACGACCACTCGGCCCCGACGGCGGACCGAACCTCAGGGGCATCGATCAGTGCCGCCCGCCCGCGGACGGAGAACTCCCTGGGGACCGCCGGATCCTGGTGGGTATGCAAGGCGTATCGTCCGTCCGTCGCGAGGTCCCGCCGCTTCGGCGATGGGTTGATGAATGCGTACAGGCGATCGTCGACGATCCCGACCGAGATTGGATGGATCCGCGGGGGAGCACCATCCCGAACCGTCGCGAGGAGTGCTGTGCCGCCTTCGCCGCGGTAGATGAGCCGCCGGCCCTCGGCCGCCATGTCCGGGGCGGCGTCACTGAACTCGGCCCAGGTCACCATCGATCCCTTCGCCATGCTGCGACCTCCGTTGCATCCGCGGTTGTCCATTAGGTGGCTTGTCAGGCCACCGGGAGCTGGACCTCGGTGATGAGATCCGCGTCGTGTTCGACCAGATAGCCGCGTGGCAGGCGCAGCTCCGGCTCGGCCCCGAACTGGAGGTAGATGATCCGCAGGGGTCCGGTCGGGCGGAGGCCGGCCGCTTCGACCCATCGCCCGAGCGCGTCTCGACCCTCGCGGACGAGATGGTAAGACCCACGAATGATGACCGTCGCCGCTCGACACGCCGGCAGCCGCCTGAAGCCAATGCGGCCGATCGGGTTCAGCGGTCCGCTGACCGGCACGAAGATCTCGACAGCGCCATCCGCCGCGATGAACGAACCAGGCGGCCGGTGGGCGCGCAGGCGAAGGTCGCGGATGAACGCCTCCAGCTCGTAGAACGCCGACCCGATGTCGTCATCGCCTCGGTCGGCCATCGCCAGCGTCGCCACGGTGTCAGCCGCGAGCGGCCGGACGACGATGTCCGGCTGCTCCGAACCGGCGGAGCTCATCTCGACCCTGATGTCGAGGGTCGCCAGGCGGCGGTCTATCTCACGGCGCTCGCGCTCGAGCTCCAGCCGCCGTCGGTCGAGGGCCGATCGGAGGTCCGCCCCACCGGAGACGAGCCGGCCGATCTCGGCGAGGCCGATGCCCATGTCACGGAGCGACACGATCCGGCGGAGCTCCGGCAGCTGGGCGGGCGAGTAGTAGCGGTAGGCGGTCGTTGGTTCCACCCAGACGGGTCGGAACAGGCCGAGCGCGTCGTACGCGCGGAGGACCTTCGGGGAGACACCGGCCAGGCGGGCGAACGGTCCGATCGTGAACATGCTCGCAGAGTACCCCTTGACCTTCCCCCAAGGTCAAGGTTGAGGATTGGCCCACCACCCCTGGAGGAACCGATGCGCCCGATCCGGATCGCCGCCCAGCTCCATCCCCAGCAGGGCGACTACGGCGCCCTTCGGGATGCAGCCGTTCGGGCCGAGGAACTCGGCTACGACATCGTCTACAACTGGGACCATTTCTTCCCGCTCTATGGCAACCGCGACGGCCCGCACCTGGAGTGCTGGTCGGTCCTCGCGGCCTGGGCGGAGGCCACCGAGCGGATCGAGCTGGGGCCGCTCGTCAGCTGCATCTCGTATCGCAATCCGAATCTCATCGCCGACATGGCCCGAACAGTCGATCGAATCAGCGACGGCCGGTTCATCCTGGGCCTCGGCGCGGGCTGGTTCCAGCGCGACTACGACGAGTACGGCTATGCATTCGGGACCGCCGGAAGCCGGATCGCCGCGCTCGCCGCGGCCGTGCCGGTGATCGAACGCCGGCTGGAACTGCTGAATCCGCCGCCCGTTCGCCGCCCACCGATCCTCATCGCCGGCCAGGGCGAGCGGCGGACCCTCAGGGTCGTCGCCGAGTACGCCGACGGCTGGCACGCCGGCTTTCCGGACGCACCGGCTGAGCTCGAGTCCAAGGTGGCGGCTCTCCGCCGCTGGTGCGCCGAGCTCGGGCGCGACCCGGCGGAGATCGAGTGGGGTGTCGGCGTCGAACCGGATGATCTCGATCGCTTCAGAGTCGAAGACGGGCCGACCTACGTCGAGATGGGGTTCACCCAGTTCACCCTCGGCTTCGGAGGTCCGTCCTGGAACGTCGACGGCGGGCGGGCATGGCTTGCGTGGCGCGACGAGCTCAACGAGCGGCGAGTGGCGACGGCCGCTCTGGGCCCCGCGCCGACGTCACGGCGAGGCCCTCGATGATCGAGTCGATCGCGAACCGGTACGCCTCGTCGACATCACCGCCGAGCCGGAACGCTCCGGCCAGCTCCATGCTGACAAAGCCGTGGGCGAACGCCGTCAGGAGTCGCGCCGCCTCCAGGGCACGCTTCCGGCCGACGAGGCGCTCGGTCAACAGCAGGAGCCCGGCCGCGGCAGCGGCATTGGCTTCGGGCGTCGGGTTCGCCTCTGGCAGGAGGTTCGTGAACAGGAGCTGATACGCGCCGGGCGACCGATGGGCGAAGGCCCGGTAGCGATCCGCCAGGACCCGCACAGCCTCGGCCGTATCCTCGACTTCGAGGGCCGGGGCGATAACCGCACCGAGCTCCGCTGCAACATCGTCCGCGATCGCCCGGATCAACGCCGGCCGTCCGGCGAAGCGCTTGTAGAGCGACGGAGCGCGCACGCCGACCGCGTCGGCGACCGCCTGCATGGTGACGGCCTCGAGCCCTCCTCGTTCGAGGAGGGCTCGACCGGCACCGACGATGGCGTCGGCAGAGGTTCGGGCGCGGGCGGGACTCACCCGGCCACCGCTTGTCCGGCCGGCTCGCGGCCCTGGACAGCGACCCCGCCGCCGGCCCTTGCCGACTTGCCGATCCTGCCCAGGTGGGTGTCGCCGAATCCCGATGCAAGCTTCACGCCGTAGCCCGCGGCGCGGTCCATCCCCGTATGGGCGATGAGGATCGTCCCGGCGAGCGCCAGCGGGATGATGCCGAGCGCCAGCCCAGCAGCCGCGATGGCGAGTCCGAACGCCCAGTTGTGGACGAGGTTGTAGACGAATGCGCCGATGCGCGGGCCGCCGAGATACCCGGCGATCGCGAGGTCCGGGACGAGCAGCGCCGGGAGGAACCACAGAAATTCGCCACCAAGCTGCCCGAAGGCGACGGCTCCGGCGACGAGCACGGCGAGGCCCTCGAGGCGGAGCCAGCGACGAGCCTGGGTGTCGATGGTGGACGTGGAGACGGCGGCGGTCATGTCGGGTACTCCTGGGCGGCTGGTTGGTATGGCTACCATACATAGCCTTCATGGCTATTGTCAATAGCCTATTTCCAAGCGAACGCTGCTAAACACCGACTAAACACGGCAGATCCGTTGACACCGGATTGGGACCGTCGCATCCTCTGTAGCTCGGAGCTGAACCGGTTTGGGTGCGCCCCGGGGACGGGGCGACGACGCGGATCCGCAAATTGCCTGCGGGGCCGTCGCCCAGTCCCTGTCGAGGATTCGACCGTCGGGGCGCATCGGTCCTGGAGGTTCGGTCGATGCCCGCTTTGCCTCGCCAGGCCACCGCCCAACGATTCCGTTCGCGCCTTCGAGTGGTCGCCGGATCCGTCCTCCTGCTCGGCGCGCTCATCCCGGCGAGCGGCCCGCTGCCGGCCCTCGCGAGCCACACGCCTGCCCCGTCTGCCGTGACGATCGCGGGCAGCCTCCAGTCTGAGCTGGGCTGCAGCGACGACTGGCAACCGGCCTGCGTCACGACCCACCTGACGTACGACGCGTCGGACGAGGTCTGGCAGGGCACGTTCAGTGTTCCCGCGGGGAGCTGGGAATACAAGGCGCCCCTCAACAATGCGTGGGACGAGAACTACGGCCTTCACGGCGTCGCCAACGGTCCGAACATCCCGCTCACGCTCGGCGCCCAGACCAGCGTGAAGTTTTACTACGACCACGAGACCCACTGGGTCACCGACAACGTCGGCTCCGTCATCGCTGTGGCGCCCGGCAGCTTCCAGAGCGAGCTCGGTTGCCCCGGCGACTGGCAACCCGACTGCCTGCGGTCATGGCTCGAGGACGTCGACGGCGACGGCACGTACAACTTCGAGACGACTGCCATTCCCGCCGGGGACTACGAAACGAAAGTCGCCCTCAACGAGAGCTGGGACGTGAACTACGGGGCGGGCGGCGTCCAGGGCGGCCCGAACATCCCGTTCACCGTCCCTGCGGCGGGTTCGACGACGACGTTCAGCTACGACAGCGCCAGCCATGTCCTGACCGTGAGCAGCGTCGGGCCGGGCGGCCACGCCCACGACAACAACGTCGAGTGGGACGGCCTCCGCCACGATTCGCGCGACACGCTCTACCGGACGCCCGGTGGGGCGGTTCCGGCCGGAACCGGAGTCATCCTGAGGTTCCGAACCTTCCACGACGACGTTACTGGCGTCGGCGCCAGGATCTTCAGCCTCCGGACCGGAGGTGCGCAGGTCATTGCGATGAAGCTGGTTGCCTCAGACGTCGGCTGCGCCCAGGCAGCGCTCGCAGGCGACGACTGCGACTACTGGCAGGCGTCGGTGCCGGGACCGCTCGCCGGCCAGCCCGACAACCTCTGGTACCGCTTCGTCGTGACCGATGGCACGGACACCGACTACTACGGCGACAACACGCCGGCGCTTGACGGCGGCCTGGGATTGGCCACCGACGACGCGGTCGACCAGAGCTGGGCGCTCATGCAGTACGTGCCGGGCTTCACCGCGCCTTCGTGGGCCAAGGATGCCGTCATCTATCAGATCTTCCCGGATCGGTTCCGCAACGGCCGCAAGGACAACGACCCGAAGACCGGCGACGTCAGGTACGACGAGCCTGTCATCAAGCTTGGTTGGGGGACCCTGCCGGAGGGCTATTGCCGGGGCTACGCCGTCCCGGACGCCGCGTGCCCGAACCGCTTCGACCCCGCGGCAGCTGGGCGCGAGGGGCCGCGGGGCCGAGACTACATGGGCGGAGACCTGAAGGGCGTCGACCAGCAGATCGACTACCTCGCCTCCCTCGGCGTCAACGCGATCTACTTCAACCCGATCTTCGACGCGGCTTCGAACCACTCGTACGACACCCAGGACTACAAGCACGTCGACCCCTATTTCGGAACCCAAAAGGACTTCGAAAACCTCATCAAGCATGCGAAGTCCGCGGGCATCCGGGTGATCCTCGACGGGGTCTTCAACCACATGTCGTCGGACAGCCCGCTGTTCGACCGGTATCACCACTACGCCACGGTCGGCGCGTGCGAGTCGACCAGCTCGCCGTATCGGACGTGGTTCGTGTTCACGGAAGTTGGCGCCGGCAACGGCAAGTGTGCGGGGGCGAACGGGCCTTCGTCGGCCGACTACGAGGGCTGGTTCGGCTTCGACTCGATCCCCGTCCTGCTCAAGACCCAGGCCGCCGTCCAGGCCTACTTCCTGACCGCGCCGGACAGCGTCGCGAAGCACTGGATCCTGGCCGGCGCGTCGGGCTGGCGCCTCGACGTCTCCGGTGACCCGTCATTCCCGAACGGCTACTGGGAATCCTTCCGGACGGTCGTCAAGGCCGCCAATCCCCAGGCCCTGACGATCTCCGAGACGTGGCAGAAGGACTCGACGCTGCTGCGGATGGTCCGCGGCGATCGGCTCGACACGACGATGAACTATCGCTTCCGCGACGCGGTCCTCGGCTTCCTTGCGCCCCAGGATTTCGACCCCAAGGGCTTCGCCGACAGCGGTCACGCGATCGAGCCATCGACGTTCCTGAGCCGGCTCGCATCGGCCCGCGAGGACTACTCCGACGCGACGTATTACTCGCTGATGAACCTCCTCGACAGCCACGACACGGAGCGGCTGCTCTGGACGCTGACCCCCGGGCCCGATACGCCGGCGAACAAGGAAGCCAACGCCGCCAGCGTCGCCGCCGGCAAAGCCCGCCTCCGGCTCGCCTCGCTGATCCAGTTCACTGTCCCGGGAGCCCCCACGATCTACTACGGGGACGAGGTCGGGATGACCGGCGACGACGACCCCGACGACCGGCGGACCTATCCGTGGGCCGACCTCGGGGGCACGCCCGACACCGCGCTCTTCAGCCACTACCAGTCCCTCGCCGCATTGCGGAGGAGCGTTCCGGCTCTGACCGCCGGCGATTTCCGGGTCCTTCTCGCCGACGACGCCGCGGATGTCGCGGCCTATGGTCGGAAGACCGGCTCGAGCGCCGCGATCGTCGTCCTCAACCGATCCGCCTCGCCCCAGGCGGTCCACGTCCCGACCGCTGGCTACCTCCGCGACGGCGTCTTGTTCAGCCAGCGCATCCCCGCCGGTGGTGCGTCCGCGACGTCGGCCGGCGGCGAGCTCGTCGTGACCGTACCCGCGCTCGGCGGCGTCGTCTTCGTCGCCAATGCCTTCCAGGACCTCGTCGGCCCAGCCGCACCGACCGCACTCGTCGCAACCGCGGGGGATGGCGTGGTCGACTTGGCCTGGTCCGCGGCCGCGGGCGCCCCGAGCTATCACGTCTATCGCAGCCCGGTCACGGGCGGCGGTTACGAACTCATCGGGACCACCTCCACGCCGGCGTACAGCGACACGACCGTTCGCAACGGAACGCGCTACTTCTACGTCGTTCGTGGACTCGACCCCGCGGGCAACGAAGGGGCGTCATCCAACGAGGCGGCCGCGACGCCGTCCTTCCCGGTCGGCTATGCGGTGTTGCAGTGGCCCAAGGAGACGTCGGTCACTCGCGGCGAGACGACCGAGACGATCTACGGCCAGGTGTACGTCGCGGGATTGACTGATACCGGCGCCCCGGCCTCGGCGATCCTCGCCCGCGTCGGCTTCGGTGCCCAGGGCTCGGATCCAGCCGGCTGGACGACATGGCGAGCGATGACGATCAATGCCGGCTGCGTGTGTGGCAACAACTACGAATACCAGGGCACGCTGCGCCCGGCGCTCGTCGGCGTCTTCGATCTCCTCGTTCGCTTCTCGACGGACGGCGGGCTCACCTGGACGTACGGCGACCAGGACGGCTTCTTCGAAGGCGAGTCGGGCACCGACTGGCCCGGCGTCCTGTCCGTCTATCCGAGCGACGACACGACGCCACCAGCGGCGCCAACGGACCTCCACGTGACCGACTGGGCAACCTCGTTCATCGCGCTTGCCTGGACGGCCCCGGCCGATCCGGACGTGGCGGAATACGGCATCTATCGGAGCGAGGCCGGCGGCCCGTTCGAGCTCCTCGAGACGATCGCGGCGTCGTCAACGACGTACCGCGACGAGAGCGTCGCCAGTGGCACGACGTACGGCTACCGCGTGACGGCGATCGATGGCTCGCTCAACGAGTCGGGCCCATCGAACGAGGTCTCGCAGAAGGCCGAGCCGAAGCTCGTCGACGTCACGTTCCGTGTCCGCGTCCCGGCCTCGACGCCACCCGCCGACACCGTCTTCATCCCCGGCAGCATCGATTTGCTCGGGCCGTGGGATCCGGCCAAGCAGCCGCTCGTCAACAAGGGCGGCGGGATCTGGGAGGTGACGCTCGCGATCCTCGACGGAACCGCCGTCGAGTACAAGTACACCCGCGGAGCATGGGAGCGGGTCGAGTGGTGGGGGTCGATCATCAGCACGGCCAACCGCCACGTGACGATCTCGTACGGCAGCGGCGGGACCCAGCTCGTTGACGACACGTCGACCGACTGGGGCTCCGGGCCCGACGACCACAAGGCTGTTCAGTACTGGCGCGATCCGCTGGTCGTCACGGCGACGGGTGGTGCGTCGGGCGCCGTCGTCACGTTCGAGAGGAACATCCAGCCCGAGGCCGCGGACTACTCGACGTCCGTGGTGGTCAAGCTCGGGGCGACGACGATCGCTGGGAGCGTGGCCGAGTCGAGCGATGGCGTGCTGACCTGGACGCCGTCCTCGGCCCTCGTAGCCGGTACGTACGACGTGACGGTCTTCCACGTGAAGAGCGACCTGGGCGGCGACAGCGTCTCGATGCAGGCGCCCTACCTCTTCTCACTCACCGTGCCTTAGGCACGCGCGCTCAGGCCGCCCTGACGCCGGCTTTCCAGACGCTCTCGATTCGGTCGGGCAGCGTTTTCACGTCGTAGGGATCGCCGGTCACGACAACGAGGTCGGCGAGCTTGCCCTCCTCGATCGTCCCGAGGTCGGCGTCCACGCCGAGCAGCTGGGCGGCGCTCCGGGTCGTCGCCTCGAGCGCGGCGGCGGGCGTCATTCCACCCTCGACCATGAGGCTCAACTCGCGGAGATTGCGGCCATGCGGCGTCACGCCGGAGTCCGTGCCCATGGCGATCCGGACCCCAGCCTCGACCGCGTGCCGGAAGGCGGCCCGGTGGATCTCGATGACCGCTCGCGCCTTCTCGACCACGAATGCCGGCAGAGGCACGCCGGAATCGGCGGCGTCGATGACGCCCTGGGGTGCGACGAGCGTGGGCACGAACCATGTCCCGCGCTGCTTCATCAGCTCGATCGCCTCGTCGTCGAGGTAGATGCCGTGGTCGATCGAGCGGATGCCTGCCCGGACGGCGTTCTTGATGCCGTCCGCGCCCTGGGCGTGGGCCATGACGAAGATCCCCGCAGCGGTCGCCTCCTCGACGATCGTCTCGAGCTCGATCGGACGGAAGTGGGCGTGGCGCGGATCGTCGCGCGGCGAGAGGACTCCACCGCTCGTCGCCACCTTGATGACGTCGGCCCCCATCCGGACGAGCTCACGGACCTTGCGGCGGGCCTCGTCCGGCCCGTCGATGAGCCCGGACGGCCGGCCGGGGTGACTGATCATGAGCGGGACCTCCGCCCCGGACGGATACCAATCGTCGCCGTGGCCGCCGGTCTGGGTCAGCATGATCAGCGAGATCTGCATGCGCGGGCCCAGGAGCAGCCCGTCGTCCACCGCCTCCTTGATCCCGAGGTCGGCGCCGCCGGCGTCCCGGACACTCGTGATCCCGGCCCGGAGCGTGGCCCCGAGGTTCCGGCCGGCCTCGTAGAACTGCCGCGAGAACGGCTGCTGGACGGCCGCCCACAGGTCGACATCGCTGACCGTGACGTGGACGTGGCAATCGAACAGTCCCGGCAGGATCGTCCGGCCCTCGACGTCCACCGCCTCGTCCCCATCCAGACCAGAGCCGACTCCCACGATCCGGCCGTCCTCGACGGCGACGTCGCCATCGGCCGGTTCGGCGCCCGTACCGTCGAACAGCCGCCCGCCCTTGAACACGGTTCGGGTCATTGGTCTCCTCCGGTTGTCAACGTCGCCCGGAACAGGTCCGTTCCCCCGCTTGCGGACAGCCGGTACGACCACGTCCGGCCGTCGTCGTCCGGCCAGGCGGCGGCGTCGAGGACCGCGCCCGCGTCGGCCGCCGCGGCGTATTCGAGGCGATAGCGGCGGGGCAGCGCCGCAAGCTCGGTGGGCGTGCCCCCGGCCGCGAGGACGGCCTCCTCGAGCCAGTCGAGGTAGACGGCGTTGTTGGCGTGATCCATCGGGTCGAGCTCGTGCGGCCGGACCGCGAACCGTCGCGTCGGCGTGCCCTCGGGAGTCGGCGGGAGAGGGACCCGCGCCATCAGGGCGGTCGACTCCGGGATCTTGAACTCCTCCGCGAAGATCGCCGGGATCCGGGTGAGCCCGCCCCGGCCGTCGATCATGACCCAGTCCGTGTGGACCCAACCCGCGAGGCTGCCGTCGGGCAGGATGAATTCGCCTCGACGACGAGCCCAGACGCGGCGTTGGCCGACGACGGCTGTTCGCGACAGCAGGGTCGTACCCAACGGGACCGGGGCGAGGACCTCCAGCTCGGCGGCCCGGACGAGCCACGTCAACTCGCGCTGGGTGTACCAGTCGCGATCGAAGCCGCGCGCCGTCGAGTGGAGCCAGGCGACGTCCTGCGCGTAGCGGAGCAGGCCGGACGTTCGGAGCAGACCGTCGGGCCCGGCCTCGTCGAACCGGACGCGGTAGGTCGCCTCGTGGAGGAGGATCTCGGAGGCGGTCTCGGTCAGCGGCTGCCCGGTCACGACGCGGTTCCAGCCAGCCGGTCGAGCGTCTCGAGCCCGACAATCTCGGTCCCGGCCACGTGGCGCGGTCCCCCGCTCCAGGCGCGCCGTGCAAGAGCGCAACGAGTCGAAGATGACGAGGACCGCACGGAGCCGTTCATCGTCGTCCGCCGCGTGCGTCCGCGCGTCGTCGAGTTGATGGAGCACGTCCGCCGAGATGCCGCGCGCGCCCCACTTGCAGTCGACCGCGGCCGCGCCGCCGTCAATCTCGACCGTGACGTCGTACGGGTGGATCTCCGCCCGGACGCCGTCGAAGAGGATCCGCCGCTCGCGTCGAATCGCCGTCGGCGGTGCGGTCGGGTGGCCGCGGCGCAGCAGCAGCTCGGTGAGCGCCTCGACGATCGCGCCGCGGTACTGGCTGCGGACCTGTTCGCCCCGCTCTGCGACGGCGAGGGATGCGGCGAGGATCGCCTCGGCCCTGTCGTGCGACTGAGCGGTGGCGAACACCGAGGGAAACATGACCCGCCATGCAGCTGCGTCTGTCGTCTCGCCGTTCATGACGGCCCGAGCGAGGAGCCGCTCCTCGTACGTCGCGTCTGCCAGGGCCTCGGCGGCCCTGGCAACGAGTGGATCCGCCTGGATGCCGGCGTAGACCACCGCCCGGGCGTCGGGCGCGGCGTCCTGGAATCTCACGGCTGGCCGCCTTCGGGGCTCACGGTCGCTCGCCAATGGCCGCGAGGGCGACCTGCGGGAAGGTCGACAGCCAGTCGATCGCCCGGTGCGGATCCTCGATCAGCCCCGCCTCGACGGACACGCGGATGACTGCCGCACCGCGTTCCGGGGTCAGTGACTCCTCGCCCCGCCCGGCGGCGGCCGCCTCGAGCCGGTCTCGCCACGCGTCCGCGAGGTCCTGGACGTACTGCCACTCGTCATCGACCTCTTCACCGAGCGTCGCGAGGGCATCGAGCGTCTCGAGGGCGCCCTCGATCGCGGCACCGATGGTCTCCGGGATGACGGGGCTGGACTCGACGGGCGGCACGCCCGAAGACTAGCGCGCGGGCACCGACTTCCGTCGGAGCGTCCAGCCACGAGGCCGATCGTGGCCGGCGATGATTCGGTCCGCGCGGCCGATCAGCCCGAGGAGCCGGCCCCGGCCGGCCTCGTCCCAGGCCTCCGAATACGCCTGGGTCGCTTCCATCCGAATCCTGCCCGCCTGCGAACGCTCGCCAATCTGCTCCAGGGCGGCGACGCGATCGAGGATTACGCGATAGAGACCGGGGAGATCGTCGGCCGGCGTCGAGGCGGCCTCGACCGCGATCGCTCCTTGGGCTGGGGAACCCCTAGTTTCCATCACGATGCACGGTGCACGCGGAATTGACCGTTTGGAATAGTGCACTCGTTCGGAGGTCCGCGTCCGATGGTCCACCCACGTGGATGGCCCGCTAGTCGCCCCGGTGGTCACCCGAGCGCACGACGAAGCCCTCGAAGGCGCCGGTACCCGGCATCCGAACGGTGGACACTCCGTCCACAATGGCGCCCGGCGGCCCGGTCCGCAGCAGGTGCTCGATCTGGTCCAGTTCGGGACCGGAGCCTTCGGCAACGGCTCGAACCGAGCCATCCCGGTCGTTCGCGACCCACCCAGCAAGACCGAGCCGGCGCGCCTCCCGCACGACGTAATAGCGGAAGCCGACGCCCTGAACGCGGCCGCGGACCACGGCCTCGAGGCGGAGCAGGTCGTCCATCAGGCGGCAGCGTCGCGCCGCGGCCAGACGAGCAGGAGGACGTCGAGCACGAGCTCCGGGCTGACGTTGGCGTCGATCAGCTCCGCGCTGCGGTCGAGTCGCGCGAGGAATGGTCCGAGCCGGGCGGCTGTCAGGTCGGTCGAACCCCGCAGGTCGTCGAGCAGCGCGGGATCGCGAAGGCGTCGCTCCTCGCCGAGCCCGACGAGGACGAGGTCGCGGGTGAGATCGCGCCAGATTTCGACCGTGAGGGCCGCCGCACGGCGGCGTTCGGCCGCCGGCGCCCGGGTCTCGCGAACCGCGGCCTCGTCGGCCTCGGCGTCTGCGTCGTCATTGCCGTCGGTGGCCGCGTCGGCTGGCTTCGCATCCGAAGGGTCGGAGACCGACGCGATGGCGCGGGCGGAGGGCCTTCCCGGATCGCTTTCCGGGCGCCGCCTCCGTCGGAGGAGCCGCCGCCCGCTCGAGGATCCGTACCAGCTCTCCGGCTCGAGCGAGCAGCTCGCGACCCATCGCCAGGCGACGTGCCACTCCCGCCCCCGCGAGGTCGAGCAGCGAGCGTGCGATCTCGGCTCGTATTGTGACGGCTTCGGGAGCGAGCGCCCAGACGCGCGCGATCCCGGGCCTCCCGCCGGACAGGCGCGCGAGTCGGGCGGCCGTCGGTGGGTCGGCCACTCCTGCGTCGGCGAGGATCGTCTCGATTTCGCGGATCGCCACGGGTCCGAGCCGCAGCCGGACGCACCGGGATCGGACGGTCGGCAGGAGCTGCTCCTCCTGGTCGGCGCACAGGATGATCGTCACCCCGGTCGGCGGCTCCTCGAGGGTCTTGAGAAGGGCCGATTGGGCGTCCTCGTTGAGGCGGTCGGCCTTCTCGACGAGCGCAACCCGTGCCCCACCCTCGACGGGCAGGAGGGCGAGGTCCGAGATCAGCCGGCGGACAGTCCCGGGCTCGGGCTCGTCGCGCGCCCCGATCCGGATCTGATTGCCGGCGCCCGCCGGAGCGAGCCGGTGGAGATCGGCGTGACTGCCCCGCTCGACGAGGCGACACCCCCGGCACTCCCGGCACGGCCGATCGGCGGGGTCCTCGGCATCGCACAGCAGCCCGGCCGCGAGGTCGAGTGCCAGCGTCGTCTTGCCGACCCCGGCGGGGCCGGTGATGACGATCGCGTGCGGCGGCGTGCCGGCGATCATCGACCGGATCGCCGTCGCGGCCGCGCCGTGACCGCGGGTCAGGAGACGCGACATCGAACGATCAGGCGGTCTCGGCCTTCTTGCGGGTCGTGCGGCGCTTCGGCGCGGCGCCGGCTTTGGGGGCATCGGTACCGGCGGCGGCAGCGTCGCTTGCGGCCGGGTCACCGCTGGCCTCCGCAGCACCGACGGCAGGCGCCTTTGCCCGCGTCGTCCTCCGCTTCGGCGCGGCGCTCGCCCCGGCGGCATCGCCGGCACCTGCAGAGGAAGCTGCCTTGCCGCGAGGCGCCCGCGGTTTCGGGGCGTCGGCCGTGGGCTCGGGTGACCCGGCACCGTCGGCTGCCGCGACTGACGTGGACTCCGTCGACTCCGTCTTTCGCCTCGTGGTGCGGCGCTTCGTCGCGGGCGCTGCCCCAGTTGCCGAATCAGTCGACGAGGTCGACGTTGCCGCGTCGCTGGGCGAGGTCTCGGGCCGGCTGGCCGCAGGCGGCGAAGCCTTGGGCGACTGGGCGAGTTGAGCCCTGAGGATCGCCTCGAGCTCCTCAGGAACCTCACTCCACGGCTCGCTCGAACGCGGACCAGCCGGTCGGTCGCCTCGGTCCGGCCGGGCGAACCGGTCCTGCCGGGGCGGTCGATCCTGTCGGCCGGGTCCGGGCCCGCTCGGTCGGCCGCGCGGAGCCGGGCCGGCGGACTCCCGGGCGCTGACGTCGGGATAGCGGTTGATGCCGCCTCCGCCGCCTCGGCCGTATCGCTCCCGGTCGACCGCGGCGTTGTATCCGGCTCGGCCGCCGCGTGGCCCGCCGCGACCCCCCTGGCCGCCGCCACGACCGCCCTGGCCGCGGCGCTGCTCGGCGATCAGGTATTCCGGGATCTCCGGCTCGTCGAAGTCTTCGTCGTCCGCTGCGGGCCGGAGCGGCGTCGGCTTGGTGCTCGGCACACCGAGCTGGGAGTCCCAGACGGACCCGAAGGGCGTCGTCCGCGGAGCGCGAGGCGCTGCCGCAATCTCAACCTCGTCTTCGTCCTCGTCCGCCTCACCCTCGACAGCATCGGGCGGCGCCTCCGGTCCGACGGCGCCGGCCGCCGGCTCGGAGCCCGGCTCCAGCTCACGGCCGCGACCCCGGCCGCGACCCCGGCCGCCTCGCCGCCGGCGACGGCGACGGCCGTCGGCGTCCAGGCTCGAATCGTCCTCTGGATCGACGGGTCCTGCGGCGCCTTCTTGTATCGGCACGTCAACCGGGCCTGCGATCGGGGCGACCTTCGACAGCTTCTCCCCGGGCAGCGCGGTCAGGCCCGGCCCGGCCGCGACGTCGTGCGTCCCGTTCGTTGCGGCACGGCCGCGCGCGGCGACCGGCTCGGCCTCGCCGGGCCGTCCGCGTCCGCGGCCACGCCCGCCGCGACCGCGGCCGGCTCCCGTGCCCTCGGTCTGCTTGTCCGGCACCTCGGTCATCGAGAGGTCCTCGTCGTCACCGGCGACCCGTCGGCCTGAGCGGGACGAGCCTTTCTCGACGCGCGCGAGCTGGGTGATGTCGGTGAAGATGTCGGCAACTTCGATCAGGTCCGATGACGTGTTGCCGCGGAAGCTGATGACCTCGACCCGGACGCCCATCTCCTGGACCGCCCGGATCGCCGGAGCGAAGTCTCCGTCGCCCGACACGACGATCGCCACGTCGAGGTTGCGAGCCGTCTTCATCAGGTCGACGACGAGCTCGATGTCGAGGTTGGCCTTGACCTTGCCGTCGCCGTACTTGCGAATGTCCTTGCTGACCACCTTGTATTGGTTTCGGGCAAGGAAGGAATGAAAATTGCGCTGGTTCTCGTTGTCCGGGTCGAGCCCGGTATAGGCATAGGCGCGGACGAAGTCCCGGCCTGCCGTGGCCGACTTCAGCAGCGTGACGTAATCGATGTCCACGCCGGCCGCCTTGGCCGCGTAGAAGATGTTCGCCACGTCCACGAAGACGGCGACGTTCTTTCCCACAAATGACTCCTTGGTTATTCCTTACCCGCGGCGCCGGCGCGGTGACGCAGCTCGGCGGGCGGGATCATGTGGCCCGGCGTGTGGAGGCCCCGACCGCGGCCACCTGCCGTTCCGTGCGCGGACCAGCTTCGACGAAACCGTGACGCTCCCAGCGGGTCCGCTCCACCGGGTCCTGCGACAGCGCCGCTTCCACGACGCTGCAGCCCTTGTTCTGTGCCGAACGTATGACTTCCTCGATGAGGGCATCGGTCACGCGCTCGACATCGTGGTCGGGATCCACCACGAGAAGGTCCACCGTCCCCACGAATCCACCGGCGCGAACCGAAGGCCGGAGGGCGAGGACCGCCCCACCGACGACGTCGCGTCGAATCTCGGCGATGAAGATGCTCGCCTGCGGGAGGTAGACCAGCTGTCGGAGCAGGTCCGCCGGAGCGAGCGCGCCCGCAGTGTCCGACGACCGGATGACGGCGTCGCTCAGTGCGACCAGTCGATCGATGTCGGTGATGCGAGCGGTTCGAACCAGATATTCCACGCGGGCTAAATGCCACCTCGTAGGGCCGGCGGTCGCGATCTGTCACATCGCGGTCCGATCGGATTTCACACCGGTTCCAATGGGGCCCTCAAGGGGTGGCGAGCGGTAAGCTCGGCAGCCACGCCTCGGGTCGCGCTGGTCGGTGTTGCAATCGGTCCGCCAATGCATATGATACGGCATCGCTTCGGCGGCATCCTGCGCGCCGCCCGAGCCGGGATCCTGCGCCGTCGTCCGTCATGCACCGCCGCCCGAGCCAGGGACTCCATCAACCGCCTTGAAACCCGAGGTGGCTGACCCCTCGGAACGGCATCGGGCAGCGGACGACAGGCTTGGGCCGGGGAACGGGACGGGGCGGGAGGATGCACCGACCGAGATCGATCGGGAGTAGCCCGGCCGATCAGCATGAGGAGGAGATTGAATGAAGTTTCGGAAGCTGAGCGCGCTCGCGGGCGCCTCGATGCTGGTGTTTGCTGCGTGCAGCACGCCGCCGGCCGCTTCACCGGGCGGCTCGGCCGCAGCGAGTGGCGGCGCACCAAGTAGCGCCGCCCCGAGCGCAGACACCTCAAAGGGCACCGTCAAGTTCGCCATCGAACTGCCGCAGCAGGGCAGTGAGAAGGCGGCTTCGGACCCGATCATCAACGGCATCAAGCTTGCCGTGAAGCAGGCCGGCGGCGGCGCCGGCGGCTACAAGATCGACATCCCGCAGGGTTCGATCTACGACGATGCGCTCAACGGCGCGCACGATCCGCAGACCGGCGCGAACAACATGAGCCAGATCGTCGCCGACGCTGACACCGTTGCTGTCATCGGCCCGCTCAACTCGAGCGTCGCCGTGGCCCAGATCCCGATCTCGAACGAGGGCGGCCTGTTCCATTGCTCGCCGGCCAATACCAACCCGGACCTGACGAAGGGCGCGCCAGCGGCGCAGCTCCGGACCAAGCCGAACAACTACATCCGCGTCGTCACGACGGACGACGTCCAGGGCCCCGCCGCCGCGCAGTACATCATCGATGTGCTCAAGAAGAAGACCGGTCTACGTCATCGACGACACCGAGACGTTCGGCAAGGGCGTCGCGGACGCCTTCGACGCCGAGTTCACCAAGCGCGGTGGCACGGTCGTCAAGCACGACGCGGCACCGAAGACCACCCAGGACTACGTCTCGATCATGACGGCCGCCAAGGCCCTCAGCCCGGAGTCGATCTACTTCGGCGGCGTGACGGCGACGGGCGGAGCCCGCATCCTTCTCGCGGCCCAGCAGGCCGGCCTCGCCGACGTCCCCTACGTCGGTCCCGACGGGATCAACGACGGCTCCGGCGAGACGAAGGACTCGTTCCTCAACCTCGCCGCCGCTGCTGCGAAGAACTCCTTCAGCACGCTCGCCGGCATCGGCGACTTCCCGGGCAAGGCCCAGTTCGACACGGACTACAAGGCCGAGTACGGCATCGACGCAACCGGCTACGCCGGCATGGGTTATGCCTGCGCCCAGGTCACCATCGACGCCCTCAAGCGCGCGGGCGAGACAAGCCCGGCCGACATGACCGCGCTTCGCGAAGCCGTGCGAGTCGCCGGTACCGTTACCGACGTCACGTACAAGACGGTCCTTGGCGATATCACGTTCAACGCGGACGGCGATACGAGCCAGAGAATCGTCTCGATCTACTCGGTCGACACTGCCGGTGCAAACGGCAAGGGCGACTGGAAGTTCGAGACCCAGGTCGAATACGCAAGTAGTAGCACGCTGACCAGGAGCCGGGGATCGAGCTGATCCCCGGCTCCTGAGCATCCGGCCCGGACGGGGCCTCGACCACCGCTTTCGAGGGCTCGCATCGTGACCTCGCTCGCCAGCCCCGCGTCTGCCTCGCGACCGATCCGTCGCGGCCTGCTGTTTGTGGGCATCGCCGCCGTGGCGATCGTCGGCTATACCGTGGTCCTGTGGGTCTTCCTCCAGCTGTCGACGGGATTGCCAGCGGGCCCCGCCCAGTCCGTCGCGATCCAGCAGACATTCAACGCCCTGTCGATCGGGTCGATCTACGCACTCATCGCCCTCGGCTACACGATGGTGTACGGGATCATCGAGCTGATCAACTTCGCCCACGGCGACGTCTTCATGGTCGGGGCGTTCACATCGGTCATCTTCCTGGGCGGGATCATGGGTCAGACGGGCGCCGTGGAAGACGTCCCGTTCCTGATCTTCCTGATCCTTGGCGCGCTCGTCTTCACGATGCCGCTGATCGGAGGGTTGAATGTCTCGATCGAGCGACTCTTCTACCGGCCCCTTCGCCACGCTCCCAGGCTCGCGCCCCTGATCACGGCGATCGGCGTCTCGTTCATCCTCCAGAACGCGGCGCTCGTCATCGCGGGATCCGGCGACCGGGCAGCCCCACAGGTGTTCCCGCTCTACTGGCAGGTCGAGGTCGGGGGCGCCTCGGTCGCCCTGCTGTCGATCTTCATCTTCGTCCTGGCCCTGACCCTGATGATCGCGCTCCAGACGTTCATCACGAGGACACGCCTCGGGCGGGCGATGCGGGCCACCGCCCAGGATCAGGAGGCCGCCGCCCTCATGGGCGTCGACCTCAACCAGACCATCGCCCTGACCTTCCTGCTTGGCGGCGCGCTCGCAGGGGCGGCGGGCGTGGTCTGGGGCCTGAACTTCGGGTATGTACGCCAGGACCTGGGCTTTAATGCCGGCCTTAAGGCGTTCACCTCCGCAGTCCTGGGAGGGATCGGCAACATCACGGGAGCGGCGGTCGGGGGCTTCATCATCGGGTTCATCGAGAACTTCGCCTCCGCGCTGGGCTACTCGCGCTGGTCTCAGTTCCTGGTGTTCATGGTCCTGACCTTCGTCCTGATCTTCAAGCCCTCCGGCCTGTTTGGCCAGAGGACGGCGGACCGCGCATGACGGCGACGTCGAGAAACGCCACACCCGACCGCCCGACCGGGTCCCGTCCCGGTCTGACTCGCCTGCGGAACGCATCCGATGCCCATCGCTCGATCACGATCATCGTGGCGATGGCATTGACCACCGTCCTCATGTACTTCCTGCCGCTCGTCCCACCGCTGTCGGTGGTCCAGCCTCCGGGACCCTGGTACGACTCGTTCGCCAATGCCGGCGTGTTCGTGCTCCTGGCGATGGGACTGAACATCGTGGTCGGGATGGCTGGCCTCCTGGACCTCGGGTACGCCGCCTTCTTTGCGATCGGTGCGTACACCTACGCGTACAGCAACTCGCCGTTTTCGGGAGTAGACCTCCCGTTCTTCCCGATGCTGTTCGTCGGGGCGGCCGTCGCCGCGATCTTCGGCATCCTCCTCGGCGCCCCGACGCTTCGGCTTCGCGGCGACTATCTCGCGATCATGACGCTGGGCTTCGGCGAGATCGTGCCGATCGTCTTTCTGAATCTCGACAGATTCACCCGCGGGACGAATGGGATCGGCGGCATCTATCGCCCTGAGGCACTGCCATACTTTGGGCCGTTCAGCGCCATTTCCCCGTTCAACTACTTCCTCGTCATGGCGGTCGTCGTCACGATCACGATGATCCTCATGTATCGGTTGCAGGATTCGCGGATCGGGCGGGCGTGGAACGCGATCCGGGAGGACGAGCTGGCGGCCGCCGCAAACGGCATCAACACCGTTACGACGAAGCTCCTGGCGTTCTCTCTCGGGGCTACCACGTCCGGCTTTGCGGGTGTCTTCAACGCCTCGAAGCTCACGATCGTGTCACCGGATCAGTTCCTGTTCACTGTTTCGTTCACCGTCCTGGCCATGGTGATCCTCGGCGGAATGGGCAACATCTGGGGCGTGGCGGTCGGCGCTTTCATCGTCTACAACATCCAGGCCGTCGTGCTGAAGCGGATCAACGGCGTCATCGAGACGATCGGGATTCCGGCGTTCGATCTGGGTCCGATCCACGTGAACCTCGCGGAGGTGCCGTTTGTCGAATACCAGTTCCTCTTGTACGGCGTGGCACTCGTGTTGATGATGCTGCTGAGACCCGAGGGCCTCTTCCCGAACCAACGCCGGCGGCTCGAGCTGCACGTCGATGAGGACATCGACGGTGAGGACGGCGAGATCACCGGCTCGCTCGGGGCGACGCCCGGGGCCGATGAAGACTTCCGGGGCAGGACGTGAGCGACATCCTTCGCGCCAACCGAGTCACCAAGCGCTTCGGCGGGCTCGTCGCCGTCAACAACATCGACTTCTCGATCCCGGAGAAGTCGATCGTGAGCCTCATCGGCCCGAACGGTGCCGGCAAGACGACGTTCTTCAACATCATCGCCGGCATCTACGATCCGACCGCCGGCGAGATCGAGTTCCACGGGCGCAAGGTCATCGCTCGATCTCGGCGGGCGTGGCTCGAACCGGTCCTCTGGGTCCTCCCGGCGACGGTCGTCGCCGTCATCACGCTGATCCTCGGTTCCGAGTCGCGTAGTGAGCAGTCGATCATCAGCGGGCTTGCCCTGACGATCATCGCGTTGATGGCGGCGATGCTGATCGGGGTCGCGCGACCGCCGATCTACCAGCGATTCCTCGGAAAGTTCGGCATCTTCAAGAGCGCTCGGCCGAACGACATGGTCGTCGAGGGCCTCGGCCGGACGTTCCAGAACATCCGCCTGTTCGCGAACATGAGCGCGATGGAGAACGTGCTGGTCGGCCTGCACACGAAGCTGAGCACGACGTGGATCGACGCGCTGCTGTCGACCCCCAGGGACCGCCGCGAGGAGCGGACCGCTCGCGTCCGGGGACGCGAGCTGCTCGCGCTGGTCGGCCTCAAGGGGCGCGACGAACAGCTAGCCAAGAACCTGCCCTACGGAGATCAGCGCCGGCTCGAGATCGCCAGGGCGCTGGGCTCCAATCCGAGGCTCCTGCTCCTCGACGAGCCGACCGCCGGGATGAACCCGCGCGAGACGCTCCAGCTGACCGGCCTCATCAGCCGGCTGCGCTCTGACCTGGGGCTGACCATCCTTCTCATCGAGCACGATATGCGCGTCGTCATGGAGATCAGCGACCGGGTAACAGTCCTCGATCACGGCGAGCGGATCGCCGAGGGGACCCCGGACGAAGTCCGTCGCAACCCGAAGGTCATCGAGGCCTACCTGGGGACGCCACCGGTCGACGCCGAAACCTCGCCAGCGGCCACGGAGGACGCCGCACCAGCTCCTCCGACCGCACCGGCCGCGCCCGAGGGATCTGAACCGTGACCGCCGTGAACGGCGGCGCGCCGATGCTCGCGCTCGACGACGTCAACACCTACTACGGCCACATCCACGCCCTCCGGGGCATCTCGCTGAGCGTCAACCAGGGCGAGATCGTGACGCTGATCGGAGCGAACGGGGCGGGCAAGACCACCACCCTCAAGACGATCAGCGGCTTGCTCCATCCACGCCAGGGCAGCGTGTCGTTCGAGGGCAAGGACATCTCGAGGACCTCGGCCCACGAGCTTGTCAGGGTGGGCATCGGCCAGTCGCCGGAGGGTCGCCGGATCTTCTCGCGCCTCACGGTCATCGAGAACCTCCAGATGGGCGCCTTCACCCGCAACATGAAGGAGATCGGTCCCGACATCGACCGCGTCTTCGAGCTCTTCCCGCGCCTCCGCGAGCGCACGCATCAACAGGGCGGGACGCTGTCCGGCGGCGAGCAGCAAATGCTCGCGATCGGCCGCGCGCTCATGTCCGAGCCGCGGCTGCTGCTTCTCGATGAACCGTCGCTCGGGCTCGCTCCGATTCTCGTGCAGCAGGTGTTCGAGAAGATCCGCGAGATCAACAAGCAGGGCACGACAATCCTGCTGGTCGAGCAGAACGCGCTTCAGGCGTTGTCCATTGGGCACCGAGGCTACGTCCTGCAGACCGGCGAGGTCGTCCTGACGGGGCCGGCCAGCGACCTCATCCGCAACGAGATGGTCCGCAAGGCGTATCTGGGCGAACATTAGGACCTGAGGCGTCGCCCAACTGACGACCGGACGACGCCCGGCGAGGAAGGCGATGATCGACAACATCGAACCGATTCGGGCTGCCGAGGCCCGTAGGTTCGAGGCGCGCCTCGCCGGCGACGACCGGTCCCCGTTCATGGTCGCGGCCCTCGTGGCAGCGTTCGTCGCGCTCGCGATCCTGAAGCCATGGGCCGAGGCCGGGTCGCCTGGCACGCCCGCCGGCGTCGGCGACGGCACGAACCCGGCGGCGCAGGGTGCGCCGGGTGAACCACACTCCAGCGGACTCGCGGTCCGTACGCCGACCGATGACGCGATCTCGGAGATGTGCCTCGAACCGGGGTCGTGGCGGACGGCGACGATCGAAACCTGGCGCGACCAGACCGTGCGCGTCTGGCGGGCCATCGACCCGGGCCCCGCCACCCGGCCGCTCGACCCGTCGATCACCATCGTACCGGCGGTCGGCTCGTCAATTCCGGCGCTCGGCTACTGCGCGCCGACGACTGGTCCGGAGCAGCCCCAGGGACCGGCCACGATCCGCGCCTGGTGGGTCGATGGCGACGCCGTCGAACGCCTCGAACTGAGACAGATCACCCCGATCTCGGGCGTCTCGCCGTTCGGGGCGCTGTTCGGGCCGCCTGCCGAACTCGGTGCGACGACCAGCTGGCCGAACGGACTGGTCGTCTTCCGCTACGAGGAGCGCGGAGCCGGCCAATCACGATGGTTCGGGATCGAGGTCAGCGGGACGAAGGAGAACGGGCCGCCCTCGACGACGCCGTAGGAACGCCAGCACGCCCGCGCGAGCCCGCGGTTGCGGGCCGCCTCAGCGGTAGGCCGGCTCCCTGGCGATCTCGTAGGCCGCCCGGCTGAAGATGACGAGGCCCAGGGCGGCGATCCACAGTCCCGGACCGCGATCGGGGAAGACGGCCTGCACGTTGACCGCCGCGAGGCTGACGAGCCGGAGGACAAGCCCCATCCAGCCCACGATGAGGAGGGCAATGTAAGAGAGAGTCCGATCGATCGCCAGCGGACGATCGCTGGCATACGGCAACGTGACGAGAGCGATCGTCCCGAGGGCCGAAAAGATCACGAGGATTCCACTCCCCGAGAACGCGTTCTGCGAGGTCGCCGGCAACCCGCTGCCACCGCCGACCTGCCACCAGGGCAGAACGCAGCCGACGAGGATGATGGCTGCGGCGAGGGCGGCGAGCCTCCGGCCGCGACCGAGGGGGCGTCGGTGCATCTCAGTCGCCCGTGTAGACCTCGGGGCGGAGGACGCCCACGAAACGGAGGTTGCGGTAGAACTCGCCGTAGTCGAGGCCGTAGCCGACGACGAACTGATCCGGGATCGTGAACCCGATGTAGTCGACCGGGATGTCGACGAGCCGTCGGGCCGGCTTGTCGAGAAGGGTGCAGATCCGGAGCGAGCGAGGGTTCTTGCCGCGCAGGTAGCGCAGGAGATAGTTGAGCGTCAGCCCGGTATCGATGATGTCCTCGACGATCAGGACATCCTCACCCTCGATGCTGGCCGAGAGGTCCTTGAGGATCCGGACGAGGCCGGAGGACTCGGTCCCCGTCCCGCCGTAGGACGAGACCTCCATGAGATCGATGCGAACGGGGACCGGGATAGCGCGCATGAGGTCGGCCATGAACGGGAGTGAACCCTTGAGCACCGACACGAGCGTCAGCGGCCGGTCGGTATAGTCCGCCCCGATCCGGCGGCCGAGCTCGGCGATCTTTGCCTGGATCGCCTCTTCCGTGACTAGCACGTCGCCGACATCGGCGACCAGGTCGATCGGCCTGGTCATGGCTCGACGGTCGGCTCGACGACCGGATCACCCGGCCCGCTCGGGTCCTCGACGTCGGCCGTGACTGCGGCTGGGGTCCGCTCCGGAATGACCTGGCCGGGGGTGCCGGACATCTCGTCGATGAGCGCGTGCTTGCCGAACTTGAGCATGAGCGCCCGGAAGTCGCGAGCGTAGAACAGCTTCACTCGCAGGTCCGGGTAGAGCTCGAGGACGCGGCGGAGCTTCCGGTTCTTCTTCCGGACGAGCTTCTGTCGCAGGGTCGTCATCTCGAGGTACAGGTCCAGATCGGGCAGCCAGAAATCGGGCGAGAAGCTCTCGACGACGGTCCCGTCGAGGTTCCAGAGGATCGGGAACGTGTGCGGTTCGTACTCCCAGCGAACCTGGTAGAAGTCGAGGATCCGCGCCATCTCCGCTTCGCTCGCGTGGGCGAATGCGGGAGTCGGGGGCGGCGGAAGCTCTTCGCCGGCGTTCGATTTGTGGAGCGGCTCGGTGGGTGGCGCGTCGTCGGTCGGGCGCGGGCCCTTCGGGTCCAGCTCGGGTGCCAGCCGGGACGGGAGCGCCGCTGCCCGACGAGCCCGGCGGCTGGACCCCGATCCGGCCGCGGAGGTCGCCGTCACGCCCGCGACCCGCCGCCCCGTGCGTCCCGCGATGGGCCGACGAACGCGGCCAGGTCACCCCGTTCGAGGAGCTCGCGGACCGTTCGGATGTCGTCCGCGCCAATCGGCAGCGCCTCGCGGAACCGCGCGTCGTCGGCGGGCAGGAACTCCCCGTAACGGGCGTCCGAGCCGGCCTCGCCGCCGCCCGAATTCGACGATGATTCCGAGCGACTCGCTTTTGCATTGCGTACAGTCGAGCTCGACGAACATCAAATCGTCGCGGCTGGCGAGAACGCGGATGCGTTCGAAGGGGACGAGCTGGCCGCAGACGCCGCAGTCGACGCCGTTCGCGAACGGAGGGAGGCGGTCGCGCGGGTCCATCGGCGGTCAGTCTACTGCCTCATGCTTTGAAGCGCCTCGAACCGTCCGGATTGCGGCCGGATACCCCCAGGGGGTATCATCGAACGACGCCCGCGCCGGGCGCCGCGCCAGAGCAGGGAGGCCACACGTGCCACAGCCCAACGGCCGCACGGGGGCCGAACCAACGCCCGAGCACTTCCGCCACTCCTACTCGAAGGACAAGGCCGGCCTCGTGCGTCGCCTGTCGAGGATGGAGGGCCAGGTCCGCGGGATCGCCCGGATGATCGAACGCGAGGAGTACTGCGTCGACATCCTCCAGCAGACTGCCGCGCTGCGAGCCGCCGTCGATGCCGTCTCGGTGCTGGTCCTGGAGGACCACGTCCAGGGTTGCATCCGCACGGCAGCGGAGCGAGGCGAGGCGGATCAGTACGTGGACGAGGTGATCGACGTCGTTCGGCGGACCCTCGGCCGGCCCGTCCGCGGGAGCGGTCGCTCCGCCTGACCGGTACTTCCGTATAGCGTCGGGGACCCGACGGGGGATGTCCTGCGCGCACCACGACGCGGACGATTGGGTTGACCGATCGGTCGCCACCGCTCCGACCCGACGGAGCGACCTCAGGGGTCAGATGCTCGATCCGCGCCTGCCGCGAATACCGGCCCAGCCGCCTGCTGTCCCGCCCCCGCCGCCGCTGACCGAGCGGCGTGCGTCGTTTCGACGCGCCGAAGACCGCGAGGCGCACCAGGAGAAGGTCCTCCTCGCGCGCGCGCTTGACGTGCTCGCGGCCGACACGAGCGCTGAGGCTCGTCTCGCCGGGCTCCTCCGCCTGCTTGCCCGAACGGCCGGCGCGCACCGAGCGGCCGTGCTCGCCGATGGGATCGAGCGACGCTGCGCCGTTTCGGTCGTGCCGGGCGAGAATCCCGCCGCGGCCGAGGCGCTCGCGAGCTGGCTCGACGCGCGAGCCACACGCTCCAGGGCAGAACGGGCGGCCTCCGGCGTCGCGCCGATCTCTCTCATCGTCGGCGCCGAGGAACGACGAGCAATCCCGCGCCCGACTCGCGCCCGACAGGCAGAGGGCGACGAGCCGCAGCCCGAGGATCGGCCCACCGTCTCGCCCGGGCGACCCTCGCCCGAACCCAATGCAGCCAGCGGCCCGTGGTACGCGATGCTGCCGATCCCGAGCGCCGGGCAGGTCGTCCTCGGGTTCGAATTCGCGGGACCCGGCCGCGCCGATCGCCTGTCCGAGCGCCTCCCCCCTCAGCTCGCCCGCCACGCGGCGGTGGCCCTGGCCCTCGTGACGGAGCAGCTCGCGACCGATCGCGAGCTGGCCTCCCTCCGCGCCGCCGAGGCCGAGCGGACACGTTTCGTGTCGACCGTTGCCCACGAGCTGCGCACTCCGTTGACGGGTCTGCGCGGGTACCTCGAGCTGATCCTCGGCGGCAAGGTCGCCGAGCCGGAGGTCGAACGAGACTTCCTCGAGCGAAGCCTGGGCATCGTCGGCTCGATGGCGGACCTGGTCGACGACCTCCTCGAGCTGGCGCGCCTCGAGTCGGGCAACCTCGAGCTCGACATCGAGCCCTTCTCCGTCGCCGAGGCCGCGGCGAGGGTCGTCGGCGGACTGCTGCCGATCGCGCTCGAGTGCGACATCCGCCTCCGGACGACCCTGCCGCCGCGCCTTCAGTCAGCCACGGGTGATCGGCGCCGCGTCGAACAGATCCTGACGAACCTCGTCGCGAATGCACTGAAGTTCACCGCCCCTGGCGGCAGCATCGAGCTCACCGCGCGTTTCGACGGCCCCGTCGCGATCATCGCCGTCCTCGACGACGGCACGGGCATCATCGCCGAGGATCGGGCTCGCATTTTCGAGCGATTCCACCGCCTGGAAGCCCACGAGCGGATCACCGGCACGGGCCTCGGCCTTCCGATCGCTCGCGACCTGGCCCGCCGGATGGGCGGCGACCTGGACGTCGCCTCCGTCCCGGGATCGGGATCTGCCTTCATCCTCTCCCTGCCGGGTCCCGCGGCGATCAATTCGACGCTCGTGACGGCGGCCCTCGACCGCGCTATAGCTTCCGAGGAGATCGGTCTCGAGGAGCGGGCCGTGCTGCGGGCAATGGCCGTCGGGGGTCGCGCCGCCCCCGCTGCAGATGGAACGTCGGTGGGCCGGTTTGACCCGGCTCGGGCCGTCCCCGGCGAGAGGACCGGGACCAGGCCGGCCGGGCTCCGCCAGGTCTAGCGGCTCCCGGCCGCCGACACCGAGTCGACGTTATCCACAACCTCGCGTTGTCCCCCGTTTTGGTGGATAACCCCGTTGACTGGGGCCTCCGACGCCCGGTAGTCTCCGGCATCCGCACTACGGTCACTCGGGTACTGAGACCTGCGAGGGGCACGGGGAGACCCGGCCGCGAACCGGACAAGTCACGGAAGACCGAGGCCCGACCGGCGGTGCGACAAACGACGACGCCGGGAGCGGCTCCCGGACGGCCCCGAGAGGCACAGCCAACAGGAGGGGTGCCTGGACCGTCCGCGGGAACCGCTCCCGACGCGCGTTGAGACCCTTCCACCGCTTCCGGGCGAATTCAACGACGCCCTCGAGCCGGGGCTGCGCGACCTCGGGCTGGACCTGACCCCCGAGGCCCGCCGGATCATCGGCGACCACGTCCGGCTGCTGCTCGCCTGGAACGCGGCGATCAACCTGACGTCGATTCGCGACCCAGGGTCGATCGCGATTCGCCACGTGGTCGACAGCCTGGCGGCCGTCCCGCTTCTCCTGGGGCGGCGGGTCGGCGGGTCGAAGATCGACGCCTTCGTCGACCTCGGCAGTGGTGGTGGATTTCCGGGAGTCCCGCTGGCGGCGGTCATCCCTGGAACGCGCGCGGCCCTCGTCGAGTCAGTCGGCAAGAAGGCCACATTCCTGGCAACAGTCGTCGAGGCTACGGGACTGGCCCCGCGGGTCACCGTCTCCGGCACGAGATCGGAGGACCTGGCGCGGGACCCTGAGCATCGAGAGCGGTGGCCCCTCGTGACCGTCCGGGCCGTCGGCGGCCTCGACGAGCTCGTCGAGCTCGCCTTTCCGCTGCTCGTCCCGGGCGGCATGCTCGTCGCCTGGAAGGGCGGCGACATCGTCGACGAAACAGCGGCCGCTCTCCGCGCGGTTCCCGAGTTGGGCGGCGGACGAATCGAGGCGATCCCTGTCCGGGCCAGCGGCCTGGAAGGGCATCGCCTCGTCGTCGTCACGAAGCGCGGCCGGACCGCCGACGGCTACCCGCGAGATCCGGCGGCGCGGCGGCGCCGGCCGTGGTGAGGCTCATCGGTCCATCGCCCCTGCTAGGCTGATCCCGTGCGCGTCGCCGTCCTTTCGGACATTCATGCCAACCTGGCGGCCCTCGACGCGGTGATCGCATCCTTCGGTTCGGTGGACGCCGTCTGGCACCTCGGTGACGTCGTCGGCTATGGCCCCGAACCGGACGGCGTCGTCGAGCGCCTGGCCGGCATCGGAGCGGTCGGCGTGCGTGGTAACCATGACGCGGCGGCAGTCGGCGGCGATGAGATCGAATGGTTCAACCCCGACGCTCGGGCGGCCATGGAGTGGACCCGCCGCCGGATCGCCGACACGACGCGGGCCTGGCTGACCGCACTCCCGACGCGCCACGCCGACGGTCAGTTCGGCCTGGTCCATGGCAGCCCCCGCGAGCCGCTCTGGGAGTACATCGTCTCGGTGCCCGTGGCCAGGGCCAACCTGGCTGCCCTGACGACCGAGTTCGGGCTGTATGGCCATACCCATCTGCCGATGGTCTACGCCGAGCGCGATGGCGGGGTAGAGCAGATCGAGCCGGCCGACGGTTCGAGGTTCACCCTTGCTGGCGGCGGGGCGCTGATCAACCCGGGCAGCGTCGGTCAGCCACGGGATGGCATCGTGACCGCGAGCTATCTCGTCCTGGACACGGACGCCGGTCACTGCACGTGGCGAAGGACGCCCTACGACATCGAGGCCGTGCAGGCGGCGATGCGAGCGGACGGCCTGCCGGTGCGCCTCGTGGATCGCCTCGCGTACGGCCTGTGAGCGCGTTCGGATGATCGGCGGCCGCCGCCCGCTACAAGGCCGGAAGCTGGCCGATCGACGCGTCCGGGTCGAGCGCCCGCACTCGCCGTACTTCCGCTATACCGGACCGAACCAGCTCGTCGCCAAGCCGGCGGCAAGTCAGCCGAAGACGCGCCTGGGCCGTGCGCTTGCCTCGGTCAAGTCCCTTGCCCTCGGCCGGCCGCTGGCGTCGGAAGAGGAGATCGGCGAGCGGCTGTCCAAGAAGCAGGCCCTCGCGATCTTCAGCTCGGATGCCATCAGCTCGTCGGCCTATGCGACCGAGGAGATCATCCGGGCGTTCATGCTCGTCGGGATCGGCACGGCCGCCCTCACCTACTCGCTGCCGATCAGCGTCGCCATCGCCGGGCTCCTCGCCATAGTTGCCTTCAGCTACCGCCAGATCTGCATCGCCTATCCCTCGGGCGGGGGCTCGTACTCGGTGGCGAAGGCGAACTTCGGCAAGATCGCCTCGCTCGTCGCGGCGTCGGCCCTGATGATCGACTACAGCCTGACCGTCGCTGTGTCGACCTCCTCCGCGGTCGAGCAGATCTCGTCCGCCGTGCCGGCCATCGGGCCGATTTCCGTCTACGTCGGGGTCGGGGCGATCTTCCTGATCATGATCGGGAACCTGCGCGGCCTCCGGGAGTCGGGCAACATCTTCGCGATCCCGACCTACCTGTTCCTGGGCAGCGCCCTGCTGATGATCGGCATCGGCACGTTCAGGATCGTCGTCCTCGGCGAATCGCGTGTGCCGACGCCGGAGGAAGTCGCGGCCCTGGACACGACCACCCAGGCTGTCGGGATCCTCATCCTCCTGCGGGCCTTCGCCTCGGGCGCTGTCGCCCTGACCGGCACCGAAGCGATCGCAACCGGCGTACCCGCATTCAAGCCGCCCGAATCGAAGAACGCGGCGACGACGTTGATGGCGATGGCCGGGATCCTCGCGGTCCTGTTCATCGGGATCACGTTCCTCGCGACGAACTTCGCGGTCTTCCCCATCGATGAGCCGGTGAAGAAGACCGTCGTGGCCCAGGTAGCCGGAATCGTCTACGGCGGCGATTCGATCGGCTTCTACCTGTTCCAGGCGTTCACGGCGTTGCTGCTGTTCCTCGCGGCGAACACCAGCTTCGCGGCCTTCCCGCGGCTCGCCGCGGTCCTTGCCACGGACGGCTTCATGCCGCGCCAGTTCTCGTACCGCGGCGATCGGCTCGCGTTCTCGGCCGGCATCATCATCCTCGCTCTCATCGCGATGGGCCTGATCGTCATCTTCGGCGGCCACACGCACGCCTTGATCCCGCTCTATGCCGTCGGCGTGTTCATCGACTTCACGATCAGCCAGTCCGGCATGGTCCGCCACTGGCTCCGCCACAAGGTTCGGGGTTGGCGCTACCGGATCATGATCAACGCCGTAGGCGCCATCCTGACCGGCATCGTCGCGATCGTCGTGACGTCGGTGAAGTTCGTCGACGGCGCATACCTCGTGATCATCCTCATTCCTGTCCTCGTCTCGATCATGTACTTCATCAACCGCCAGTACAGCGCCTCGCGGCGCGAGCTGCGGGTCCGCGACGACATCGTCTTCCAGGCTCCCCACCGCGAGGAGCGAGTCGTCGTGCCGATCCCCGGCATGAACCGGGCGGTGGTCCAGGCGGTCAATGTCGCGCGCTCGATCGCCGACGACGTCCGGGCCGTCTTCATCACCGACGAGCCGGAGGACGCGGAGGCGCTCCGCAAGCAATGGGAGCGCCAGATGCCCGGCGTGCCCCTCGTCGTCGTCGAGTCGCCGTATCGGGCGCTTGTGGGGCCCCTCGAGGCGTACCTCGACGTCCTCGATGCAGCGTGGCCGCCCGACAAGGAGGCTCCGGTCACGTTCGTGGTGCTGCCGGAATACGTCGCCCGCCGATGGTGGGAGCGGATCCTCTACAACCAGTCCGTCAAGCGCCTCCGGAGCTCGCTGCTGGGGCGGCCCCACACGGTCGTCGTCAACGTGCCCTACCGCCGGGAGGACCTGTCGGCCGACGATCGGCCCGATCCGGGAACGATGCCGACGAGGAAATGACCTCGCGGTGGTATCGTTCCGGCCGTGCCCGAGGCCCAGACTCCCCCGTTCACCCGCGTGGTGATCGCCTTGAGCGGCGGTTCGAGCGACGCCAGAATCGTGCGGCTCGCGACCGCCCTCGCCAGCGCAAAGGGCGGCAACGTCGAGCTGATTGCGGTCCATGTCGTCGAGATCGACTGGACACTACCGCTCGACGCCGACGTAGCCGGCCAATCGGAGGAGGCGCAGCGGGTCCTCGACGCAGCGGAATCCGTCGCCGAGGCAGCGAAGGGACGCTTGGAGCCGGTGCTCCTCCAGGCGAGGGACGTCGGCGCGGCGCTCGTCGACGAGGCGAGCGAACGGGGAGCGGACCTCCTTGTTGCCGGCCTTCCATATCGCAAGCGGTTCGGGGGCGACTTCGCCATCGGGCGAACCATTCCATACGTCCTGAAAAACGCCCCCTGTGCAGTCTGGGTCGTGCGCGAGCCGATACCCGAGGAGAACACGTGAAGACAGTGATCGTCGGTTGTGGCCGCGTCGGCGCGGTCCTCGCCGACTCGTTCGACCGGGCGGGCCACGAGGTCATCGTGATCGATCCGTCGACGCGAGCCTTCGATCGGCTGCCGTCGACATTCGGTGGCAACGCACTCCGCGGCGACGGCACTGATGAGGACACCCTCCGCCGCGCCGGCGCCGAGGACGCCGACATCTTCATCTCGATGACGGAAGGCGACAACCGCAACGTGATGGCCGCGCAGGTCGCCCTCGAGGCTCTCGGGGCCAAGCGCGTGATTGCCAAGATCAACGACCCGGTTCGGGCGGAGGCGTACGCCGACCTCGGCATCGCGACGCTCTGCCGGACGACGATGATGGCGGATGCGGTTGCGGCGTACCTCGACATGCCCGTCAGTGGCAGAACCGGGATCCTCCCACCGACGGGCAGCCATCCCGGCGGGGAGGATCATCACGAACCGATCCAGGACGAGGCCCCCTCGACGGGCTCGGCCATCGGATCGGCGCAGGAGGCCTGACGATGTTCGTTCTCGTCGTCGGCGGCGGCAAGGTCGGCTACTACCTGACCAAGGAGCTCATCGAGTCCGGCCACGAGGTGGTCCTCATGGAGAAGGACCGGGCCAGATCCGACCAGATCGCCGACGAGATCGGCTCGGTCGTGATCCCTCATGACGGCTGCGAGGGCAAATACCTCGGCGAGGCCGGCTGCAACCGGGCCGACATCGTCGCGGCCGTCACCGGCGACGATGAGGACAACCTCGTCATCTGCCAGATGGCCAAGCACCATTTCGACGTGCCGCGGACGATCGCCCGCGTCAACAACCCCAAGAACGAGCAGCTCTTCAAACATCTCGGCGTCGACGAGATCATCAGCCCGACCAGGATGATCCTCGGCTCGATCGAGCAGGACATCCCGGTCCACGAGCTCCTCCACCTGGCGGCGCTCGGTGAGGGCGAGCTCGAGCTGATCGAGGCCCACCTGCAGGTCGGTTCGCCGGCGATCGGTCGGGCTCCCCAGGACCTACACATCCCTGATGGCTGCTCCCTGTTCGCGGTGATCCGCGACGGAATCGCCAACCCGCTTCGCCCGGACACGATTCTCAAGGAGGGCGACAAGGTCATCGCGATCGGGCGGACGGAGTGCGAGGCCCTCCTACACGAGCAGCTGATCGGCGACGTGGAGGGCGCTGCCGCCGGCTGACCGGACCTGCCGCCGCAACTGTCTTGACAACGCCATTGTCAAGGTTCTATGATCCGCTCATGCCCGGAATGATGGGCAAGCGGTCATCGGAAAACAGGGTTTGACAGATGGGGTTTGGGCAGGGCGAGCGTGATCCGCGGCGACCGGTATACGTCATCAGCGTCGCCGCCGGAATTGTCTCTGTGCATCCGCGGACACTGCGGATCTACGAGGATGAGGGTTTGCTGTGCCCCGCTCGCACTCCGACGAATATCCGCCTCTACAGCGACGAGGACATTCGGCGAATCGAGTGGATCAGGCATCTGACCCGGGATCGTGGGGTCAACCTGGCCGGTATCAAGATCCTGTTCGAGCTCGAGGAGCGCCTCGGCAAACGGATCCTCGAGGCGCTCTATGACGAAGGGATGCGGAATCGGCGGGCCGCCGATGCGTCGGCCGCCGCCGCAGCCGAACCGGAAACAGGCACCGCGTGAGCAACACCTAATGGAATCACCTACTTCACGGCGGGCTGTCCGCCAGCCATCATTCACCTTCACCTCGACAGGAGACACCTGATGCCGAAGCGTCCGCCCACCTCGGACGAAATCCCCACAGCCAAGGGGCCGAAGACGATCGAGCTGCCGCTCGTCGCGCTCCGCGAAACCGTCATTTTCCCCGAGATGATCGTGCCCCTCCAGGTCGGCCGCGAGAAGAGCGTCAACGCACTCAACGCCGCGGTTGCCGACGGCGGGCCGATTGCCCTCGTCACCCAGCGCCACGCGGAGCAGGAGGACATCAACGACACCTCCGAGCTCTACGAGGTCGGCACGCTCGCCAAGATCGCCCAGGTCGTGCAGCTCCAGGACGGCACCGTCCGGGCGATCGTCCAGGGCCAGTCGCGGCTCAAGCTGCATCGGTTCTCGGCGACCGAGCCGTATCTCCGCGGCGTCGTCGAGGAGGTCTCGGACGACACGCCGGCCGGACTCGAGGTCCAGGCGCTGATGCGCACGGTCCAGGCCCAGATCGAGCAGTACGTCGCAAACGGCGCTCCGGTCCCGCCGGAGGCGGCGGTCGCCGCGCGGAACATCACCGAGCCGGGCCTCCTCGCCGACATGGTCGCCTACAGCCCGGACATGACCACCGAGCAGCGCCAGGAGATGCTCGAGACGATCGACGTGGTCGAGCGGCTCAAGCTCGTTTCCAACTTCCTCGCTCGCCAGATCGAGATTCTCGAGCTGAAGGGCCGGATCCAGTCCGAGGTCAAGTCCGAGATGGACAAGACCCAGCGCGAGTACATCCTCCGCGAGCAGCTCAAGGCCATCCAGCGTGAGCTCGGCGAGGACGACCCGCAGCAGGCCGAGATCAACGAACTGCGCGACAAGGTCGAGCAGGCGGGCATGCCCGAGGAGATCAAGACCCGGGCGATCAAGGAAATCGACCGCATGGCGCGGATCCCGTCGGCCTCGCCCGAGGTTGGCGTCATTCGGACCTACGTCGACTGGTTGATCGGTCTGCCGTGGAACGTCGCAACGAGCGACCTCCTCGACATCAAGGAAGCGGCCAAGATCCTCGACGAGGACCACTACGGCCTCGAGAAGGTCAAGGAGCGCATCCTCGAATACCTCGCCGTGCGAACCCTCGCCGACGAGATCCGCAGCCCCATCCTCGCCTTCGTCGGCCCGCCCGGCGTCGGCAAGACATCGCTCGGCAAGAGCATCGCCCGAGCGATGGGCCGCAAGTTCGTCCGGATGAGCCTCGGCGGCATCCACGACGAGGCCGAGATCCGGGGCCACCGCCGGACCTACATCGGCGCCCTGCCCGGCCGAATCATCCAGAGCATCAAGACCGCGGGTTCGAACAACCCGGTCTTCATGCTCGACGAGGTCGACAAGATCGGGATGGACTTCCGGGGCGACCCGTCGTCGGCCCTGCTGGAGGTCCTCGACCCGGAGCAGAACAACACCTTCCAGGACAACTACCTCGAGGTGCCGTTCGACCTGAGCAAGGTCCTCTTCGTCGCCACGGCGAACCTGCTCGATCCGATCCCGGCCGCCCTGCGCGACCGGATGGAGATCATCCATCTGCCCGGCTATACGGAGCAGGAGAAGATCGAGATCGGCAAGCGCTTCCTGATCCCGAAGCAGATGAAGAATCACGGCCTCACCGAGAAGCGAATCGAGATCACCGCCGAGGCGATGACGGAGCTCGTCCGGTCCTACACCAAGGAAGCCGGCGTCCGGAACCTCGAGCGTGAGATCGCCAACATCATGCGGAAGGTCGCCCGCTCGGTGGCCGAAGGCCGCAAGCGCAAGACCGTCGTCGACGTCAAGCGCCTCGTCTCGTTCCTCGGGCCGCAGCGCTACGAGTACGGCGAGCTCGAGGCCGAAGACCAGACCGGCTCCGCCACAGGGCTCGTCGTGACCGAGGTCGGCGGTGATGTCATCGCGATCGAAGTCACGAAGATGGAAGGCAAAGAGGACTTCATCCTCACCGGCCAACTCGGCGAGGTGATGCGGGAGTCGGCCCGGGCCGGCCTGTCCTGGACGCGGGCCCATGCTTCCGAGCTTGGGATCTCCCGTGAGATCTTCGAGAAGAACACGCTCCACATCCACGTTCCTGCCGGTGGCATTCCCAAGGACGGCCCGTCCGCCGGGATCACGATGGCGACCGCCATCGTCAGCGCCCTTGCCGGTATCCCCGTCCGGAAGGACGTCGCGATGACCGGTGAGATCACGCTCCGCGGTCGGGTTCTGCCGATCGGAGGCCTGAAGAGCAAGATCCTTGCCGCCCACCTCGCCGGCGCACGGATCGTCATCCTGCCGCGCAAGAACGAGAAGGACTTGGTCGACATCCCGGACGAAATCCGGAAGCAGATCAAGCTCATCCTCGTCGACACGATGGACCAGGTCCTGGAGGCGGCCCTTCGGCGCAAGCCGAAGGCGCTCGTCGCCGAGCCGCCCAAGGTCGTCACCGGCGACAAGCAGCTCGATCCGGAGCCGGAGCGCGAGGATCGAGTCCGTCGGACGACGTTCCCGCCGGCCGAGCAGCCGCCGGTCGTCGTGGAACGAGGCTGATTCGACGGTCGCCGACCATGCGGTCGATCCCGGCGTTGCGGCCTGCGCGCGGTTACTCACGCACCTTGGGGTGCGCTCGCAACCGTGCTCGTCCGCGCCTTGGGCTCGGCTCGCCTGATCGGCGAGACCGGACTCGGAGTGGCTGGGTCTGATGGATTACCAGGACTACTACCAGACCCTCGGGCTGACTCGGAACGCGAGCCAGCCGGACATCAAGAAGGCCTTCCGAAAGCTCGCCCGAGAGCATCACCCGGACAGGCGGCCTGGAGACGCGGCGGCCGAGCGCCGCTTCAAGGAAATCAACGAGGCCAACGCGGTCCTCTCCGATCCCGACAAGCGTCGCAAGTACGACCTCCTGGGCGCGAACTGGGAGTCGTATAGCCAGGCCGGTGCCGGCGGCTCGTCGGCCGGGGGCAATCCGTTCGCCGGCTTCCGGCGCGGGGCCGGCCAGGCGGGCAATGTTCGCTACGAGTTCAGGACGTCCGGCGGTGCCGCGGGCGGCGACTTCTCGGACTTTTTCCGGACGTTCTTTGCCGCTGACGAACCCGGCGCCGCGAACGCCGGCCGGAGCCGCCCGGCCGGCCCGACGTTCGAGGAGATCCTCGGCCAGATGGGCCTGAACGAGGCGGCCCAGAGCAACGGTGCCGCCGGGCGGCGACAGGCCGCTGCCCCGGTCGGTCGCCGAAGCGACCGCCGAGATCAGCCTCGAGGAGGCCTTCCGCGGCACGACCCGTCGGATCGAAATCGACGGCAAGCGCCTGGAGATGACGATCCCGCCCGGTGCCGACAACGGAACCCGGATCAAGCTGACCGGCCAGGGCCGCGGTGGTGGCGACGTCGTCGTGGTCGTCCGCGTCCGGCCCCACGCCGTCTTCACGCGGCGCGGCGCCGACCTCGAACGCGAGCTCCCGATCACCCTGCAAGAAGCGCTGCTCGGCGGCGAAGTCCCCGTAAAGACGCTCAAAGGCCGTGTCTTGCTGAAGATTCCGCCGGGCACGCAGAACGGCCGAGTCTTCAAGCTGACCGGCCAGGGCATGCCCCATCTTCGCGGCGCGGGCGTGGGCGACGCCAAGGTGAAGGTGCGAGTGGTGCTCCCGTCCAAGCTCAACGCTGACGCGGAGCAGGCGGCCCGAACCTTCCTCGAGCTCGTCGACCAGCCAGACCCCCGAACTGACGACTGAATTCCCCGGAGATCCCGATGAAACTCGACCGCTATACCGAAAAGGCCCAAGAGGCCATCATCGCCGCCCAGCGCCTCGCCGAGGAGCTGCAAAGTCCCGTCCTCGACGCTGAACACCTCCTCGCTGCCCTCGTCGAGCCCGACGACGGCGTGCCCGCCGAGACGCTCCGTCGAATCGGAGTCGATCTCAAGGCGTTCCGCGAGGAGCTCGCCGGGATCCTCAGCCGGCGAGCAAAGATCCAGGGCGGCTCGCTCTCACTCGATCCGCGTGCCAAGCGAGCCACGGAGCTCGCGGAGGAGGAGGCGAAACGACTCGGCGATGAATTCGTCTCCACCGAGCACCTCCTCCTGGCCATCGCGGAGGTGGGTGGCGATGCGCGCCAGCTGCTCGATCGCCACGGGGCGACGCGCGAGGCGATCCTCAACGCGCTCCAAAGCGTTCGCGGCGGCCAGCGAGTCACCTCCCCGAATCCCGAGGGGACGTACGCGGCCCTGGAAAAGTATGGCCGCGACCTGACGACCGAAGCCCGGGCGGGCAGGCTCGATCCCGTCATCGGCCGTGACGACGAGATTCGGCGCGTGATCCAGGTCCTCAGCCGGCGGACGAAGAACAACCCGGTCCTGATCGGTGAGCCGGGCGTCGGCAAGACCGCCATCGCCGAGGGCCTTGCCCAGCGGATCGTCCGCGGCGACGTCCCCGAAACGCTCAAGGACAAGCGGGTCGTCTCGCTCGATCTCGGCGCGCTGATTGCCGGCGCGAAGTTCCGGGGCGAGTTCGAGGAGCGCCTGAAGGCCGTCCTAAAGGAGGTCAAGGACGCCGAGGGCCAGGTCATCCTGTTCATCGACGAGCTGCACACGGTCGTCGGCGCCGGGGCGGCCGAGGGCGCCATGGACGCTTCGAACCTGCTCAAGCCGATGCTCGCCCGAGGCGAGCTGCACACGATCGGCGCGACGACGCTCGACGAGTATCGCAAGCACATCGAGAAGGACGCTGCACTCGAGCGGCGCTTCCAGCCGGTCCTGGTCGACGAGCCGTCGGTCGAGGACACCATCTCGATCCTGCGCGGCCTGCGCGAACGGTATGAGGTCCACCACGGCGTCCGGATCACCGACTCCGCGCTCGTGGCGGCGGCGACACTCAGCCATCGCTACATCAGCGACCGGTTCCTGCCCGACAAGGCGATCGACCTCGTCGACGAGGCGGCGTCGCGGCTCCGGATGGAGATCGACTCGATGCCCGTCGAGCTCGACGAGGCGGAGCGCCGCCGGATGCAGCTCGAAATCGAGCGGGAGGCGCTCCGCAAGGAGACCGACGACGCGTCGAAGGCCCGGCTGGCTGCGCTCGAGAAGGAGCTCGCCGACCTGGAGGAGCAGACCGGCGCGCTGAAGCAGCGCTGGGAGGCGGAGAAGTCGGCGATCGCCGCGATCCGCCAGTCGAAGACCGAGCTCGAACAGCTCCAGGTCCGGATCGAGCAGGCGCAGCGCGAAACGGACTACGAGACCGCAGCCAAGCTCCAGTACGAGACGCTGCCGCAACTCCAGGGGCAGCTCAAGGAGCAGGAGGAAACCCTCGCCAAGCTCCAGGGCCCCGGATCGCTGCTGCGCGAGGAGGTCACGGCCGACAACATCGCCGAGATCGTGGCCGCCTGGACCGGCATCCCCGTGACCAAGCTCATGGAGGGCGAACTCGAGAAGCTCGTCAAGATGGAGGAGCGGCTGCATCAGCGCGTCGTGGGCCAGGACGAGGCGATCGAAGCCGTCTCCGACGCGGTCCGTCGCGCCCGCGCCGGCCTCGGCGACCCGCGTCGCCCGCTCGGCTCGTTCCTCTTCCTCGGCCCGACCGGCGTCGGCAAGACCGAGCTCGCCCGGGCGCTCGCGGAGTTTCTCTTCGACGATGAACACGCCCTGACCAGGATCGACATGACCGAGTACATGGAGAAGTTCTCCGTGTCACGCCTGATCGGAGCCCCACCCGGCTATGTCGGCTACGAGGAGGGCGGCCAGCTGACGGAGGCGGTTCGCCGGCGGCCGTACCAGGTGATCCTGCTCGACGAGATCGAGAAGGCCCACCCGGACGTCTTCAACCTCCTGTTGCAGGTGCTCGACGACGGGCGCCTGACCGACGGCCAGGGACGGACCGTCGACTTCAAGAACACGGTCATCATCATGACCAGCAACGTCGGCAGCCACCTGATCGTCGCGGTCTCCGGCGGGCAGGAGGACAAGGTCGCCTACGAGGCGATGAAGCTGTCGGTGATGGAGGCGCTCCGCGGCCAGTTCCGGCCCGAGTTCCTCAATCGGATCGACGAGGTCATCGTCTTCCACGCCCTGACCGACGAGCACCTGACGCGGATCGTCGACCTGCTGCTCGACGGCGTCCAGAAGCGGCTCGACGAGCAGGATCTCGTCCTCGAGCTGACCCCGGCCGCCAAGACGCTGATCGTCCGCGAGGGGACCGATCCCGCGTACGGCGCGCGACCGCTCAAGCGGACGATCCAGCGGCTCGTCGAGAACCCGCTCGCGCGGAGCTTGCTGAAGGGCGACTTCCAGCCCGGCGACCGCATCGTCGGCGACGCCGACCCCGTCGGCGGGACACTCGTCTTCTCGACGGAGCGGTCGACCGTCGTGGCGGAGGCCGGTCGGCGACGGGACGCGAGGGCTGGTGACGGGCGGCCGCGAACTGCGAAGAGCGTTCTGGACCTGCCCGATGTCGACGAATCGAAGCGGGATTCGGGCGAGCTCGTCAACTGACCGATGCGGTTCGAGGAGGCGGCGAATCGGCTGGTTTCCTGGCCCAGCCGCCTGCCCGAGGCACCGCCGGCGCTGATGCCGGTCTTCACCGACGAACGCCTCCGGCCGCGCTTTCCGCCGCCCAGCGAGACCGCTCGCTCGGCGGCGGTCCTCGCGCTGCTCTTCGCCGATGAGGCGGGGCTCGCCCGGATCGTGCTGACCGAGCGCGTGTCGTACGACGGCCATCACAGCGGCGAGGTCAGCCTGCCGGGCGGCAAGGCCGAGCCGGATGATGCGGGACCCGCCGACACCGCACTCCGAGAGGCCGCGGAGGAGATCGGGCTGGACGCCTCCGCCGCAGGTGTGAGGATCGTCGGCACGCTGGACGAGGTCTTCATCCCCGTCAGCGATTTCCGAATCACGCCCGTGGTTGCCGTGGCCGCCCGGCCGCCCCACCTGACGCCCAACCCCGCCGAGGTTGCTCGCATCCTCGAACCGCTGGTGTCGGCCTTCCTGCCGGACGCGCCGGTCGAGATCGTCGAGCGCGTCATCCGCGACTGGCCGCTGCGCTACGGCGGCTACCGGATCGACGGCCTCCACGTGTGGGGCGCCACGGCCCGCATCCTCGGCCAGCTCGGGGCGATTCTCGGCGCGGCTCGGGTGTAGGAATCTTCACGCAACCCCCGCCCGGCTGACGGCGTCTGCGCGGCGGCCCGGCGACGCACTTCGTGGCGTCTCCCCGGGACCTGCGGGACCGCCGGTTCCGCCATGTGGCCGGGAGCCAGGCTCACCTCGGCTCCCCAGGGAGGTTGCGCCATGCGCAAGCCACTCCTGTCCCTCGGTCTGGTCGCCCTGTTCGCGGGCGCCTGCGGGTCAGCCAACGCGCCGACCTACGACCCGAACGTGGTGCCACCGCCGCAGCACCACCAACCGACGCCCCGACCGGCGGACCAACCGCCGGCAACGCCGTACGACGGCGTCACCTACGAGGATCCGGGGGTCAACCCATTCGTCGACCCCGACCAGGACCGCGAATCGACGTTCGCCCTGGACGTCGACACGGCGTCCTACACCGTCGCCCGGCGCTACATCGGCGATGGCAACCTGCCCGATCCGGCGAGCATCCGGGTCGAGGAATTCGTCAACTATTTCGACCAGGGCTACGCCGCCCCCGAGGACGACGCATTCGCGATCCACGTCGACGGCGGTCCGAGTCCGTTCCTTGCCCAGGATGAGCTCCTCCTGCGGATCGGGCTCAAGGCTCGTGAGGTCTCCGACCGGTCCCGCCCGGATGCGTCCCTGACGTTCGTGATCGACGTATCGGGCTCGATGGCCCGCGAGGATCGCCTCGGGCTCGTCAAGCAGTCGCTCCACCTCCTCGTCGAGGGACTGCGGCGCGAGGACACGATCGGGATCGTCGTCTACGGGACGGAAGCGCGTGTCCTCCTCCGGCCGACCTCTGCCCGCGATGCCGGAACGATCCTCGACGCGATCGACTCCCTCCAGCCGGAAGGCTCGACGAACGCCGAGGCCGGCCTGCGCCTCGGCTACGAGATGGCCCGTCAGCAGCTCCGGGACGAGGGCATCAACCGGGTCGTCCTCGCCTCCGACGGCGTCGCCAACGTCGGCGCGACGGACGCCGAGACGATCCTCCGCCGGATTCGCGACGACGCCGAGGCCGGCATCCAGCTCGTCTCGGTCGGGTTTGGGATGGGCAACTTCAACGACGCACTCCTCGAGCGGCTCGCCGATGACGGCGACGGCTTCTACGCGTATGTCGACGACCTGGACGAGGCGCGCCGCCTCTTCGTCGAGGACCTGACCGGGACTCTCCAATCGGTCGCCCTCGATGCCCGCGTCCAGGTCGAGTTCGCACCCGACGTCGTCGAGGCCTATCGGTTGGTCGGGTTCGAGAACCGGGCGATCGACGACAACGATTTCCGCGATGACCGCGTCGACGCCGGGGCGATCGGAGCGGGCCACGAGGTCACGGCGCTGTACGCGCTGCGCTTGTCCGGCGAGGGCCGCGAGGACGATCGGATCGGGACCGTGAGCCTCCGCTGGACCGATCCGGCCGCGAACGGCCCTGACGAGATCGGGCGCGACATCCGGCTCTTGGACCTGGCGGGCAGCTTCCGATCGACTGACTCGACATTCAAGCTCGACGCGATCGTCGCGGCCACCGCCGAACGGTTCCGCGGCAGCCGCTGGGGCGAGACCTACGACCTCGACCAGGTCGCCCGACTCGCGGACCAGATGTCCGAAGAGCTACCGCAAAACCAGGAGGTCCACGACTTCCTCGAGCTCCTCGGGGCGGCCGCCGACCTCGAACGCTGACTTTCCCGTGTCGTCGGCCGGCGGCCGTGGAGGAGCGGCGCCGGCCGGCGACCCCATCTCTAGACGGGCTCACCCTCGGAGCGATCGTGGGGCACGGGCCGGTCCTGCGGGACGAGCCGACCTTCGCCCGGCGACACGAGCGTCCCCGGCGGGAGCTCCAGTCCGGCTCCCTCGAGGACCCCGACGACGTCGGAATCGTCGGTGCCGGCGAACTCCACGACGATCGCCCGCATGTTGGAGTAGTCGGTCCACGCACCGTGCACCACGTTGGCCGGCCAGACGACCGCCTCGCCCGCGGCGACCCGGATGCGCTCGTCGCCAACCAGCGTCCAGCCGCCGCCCTCGATGACGATGAAGTAGGTCGTGTTCGGATTGGAGTGCGGCTCGATTCGGCCGCCGCGGCTGAACGCCAGCTCCGCGACGCTCCCCCGGCCGTCGCCGTGGATCACCTGGCCGGTTAGCCCCTCGCTGCCGGGCGGCCCGTCCGGCCGCCGGTGCCCGACCCCGAATTCGGCGAACCTCGATCGGCATCGCGGGGTCAGCGCCGCCGGCGCGCCCGGCGAGCGGTCTTCGGGCGGATCGTCGCCTCGGGCCGGGCAAATTTCGTCTTCGTGTAGTAGCGCTGTTTGGCGAGCTTGTGCTCATAGGCATCGAGGATCGGCGGGAACCGGATGAAGCGGACCCAGACCAGCGCCCCGATGCCGACAGTCTCGATGACGAGGACGAGGATCAGGTCGAACGAGAACACGGCCGCCGTGAGGAGCAGCCCGAACGCGCTCAGCCCCGTCCACAGCAGCCACTCGTACAGGTCCAGGTAGGGAGCATGGCGATGGAGCCGCTTGGTCCTGATGCTGTACATGATGCCGAGCCCGATAAGCAGGACGAGCGATACGACCCACGTCGGCGTGAAGAGGTCCGGAAATGTGTGCGGGTTGAACGGCGTGAAGAGGTATTCCCAGGGTGGGAGCCGCACGATCGACCTCACTGCATGACCAGATGGGTGTCGGCGGGGCGTTCTCGCCCGGCCGGGAGCTCGGGTCGCCATTCGTTCCGGGCGGCCGCCGATCCGGTCGGAGTATGCCACGCCGCCGGGTATACTCGGCCGCAAACGTCGAGTGCGTGGCTGCGTGGGGATGGGAGGTCAAGGCCCGGGTGCGAGCCCTGCTGTCGGTCGCGAACCGCGACGGAATCTCGGGACTGGCCCGTGACCTGCTCGGGCTCGGCGTGGAAATCTTCGCCACCGACGGCACCCGCGAGCATCTCGCCGGCGACGGCATCGAAGTCCGCTCCGTTTCGGAGCTGACGAGCCTCGCGCCGCTCGTCGGCGGCCAGGTCAAGACGTTCCATCCGGCGATCTACGCGGGAATCCTCGCCCGGCGCGACGTACCGGAACAGCTGAGCGAGCTCGAGGCGAACGCGATCGGCCTGATCGATATCGTCGTCGTCAACGTCACTCCGTTCGCCCCGGCGGTCGGCGCGCGGCTGGTCGGCATCGACGAGGCCATCGAGATGATCGACGTGGGCGGAGCCGCCCTCCTCGGCGCCGCCGCACGGAACGCCGCCGGCGTGGCAGCGGTCGCGAGCCCCGACCACTATCCCCGTCTCGTCGTCGAGCTGCGCGAGCACGGACTGGTCTCGGCGGAGCTCCGAGCCCTCCTCGCGGCCGAGGCGTTCGGCACGATCGCCGCCTATTACGCGGAGATTGCCGCCTACCTCAACCAGATCTCCGGGAACATGTTTCCAGCCCGGCTGGCCCTCGTCCTCGAAAAGGTTGCTGACCTGCGCTACGGCGAGAACCCCCATCAGCCCGCTGCGTTCTATCGGGAGACGACCCACAGGAGCGGAACGCTGGCGGACGCGACCCAGCTCCGCGGCGAGCGGCCGTCGTTCAACAACCTCATGGACCTCGACGCCGCCTACCGGATCGCGTCCGATTACACTGCCCCGACCGTCGCGATCGTCAAGCACACCGACCCCGTCGGGCTGGCGTCGGCCGACGAGCTGGTCGAGGCCTACCGGCACGCCCTTGAGACCGATTCGGTCGCGGCCTTTGGCGGGATCGTGGGGGTCAACCGGGAGCTCGACGGGCCGACCGCGAGAGAGATCGCCGCGAACAGCTACGAGGCAGTCGTCGCGCCGGGTTACAGCCAGGCGGCGATCGGAATCCTGAAGGCCAAGGCGGGGCTGGAGATCCTCGCCGTCCCGCCGGACCCAACCGAGGGGATGCGCGATTACGGGATCGCCAACCTCGACTTCAAGCGGGTCGCCGGCGGACTCCTGGTCGAGAGCCTCGACGAGCTCGGACTCGATCGGGGCAGGCTCCAGGTCGTCACGACTCGGCGTCCGACGCTCGACGAACTGAACGACCTCCTGTTCGCCTGGCGCGCCGTTCGCCACGTCCGCTCGAATGCCATCGTTCTCGCGAGGAACGGCGCGACGGTCGGAATCGGCGCAGCCCAGGCCAGCCGTCAGGTCTCGGTCGAGATCGCGCTCCGGCGAGCCGGCGACCGAGCCAAGACAGCGGTCATGGCGAGCGACGCCTACTTCCCGTTCCCGGACGGGATCCAGATGGCTGCTCAGGCGGGCGTGACCGCGATCGTCCAGCCTGGAGGGTCGATTCGCGACGAGATGGCCATTGAAGTCGCGGATCGGCATCACATGGCGATGGTGTTCACCGGGAAGAGGCACTTCAGACATTGAGCGCGCCCGCTGACAGCTCAGTCGACGACACGGGGTAGCGAGTGGAACAGCTTCTCGCGCTCGAGATGGTTCGGGTTACCGAGGCGGCTGCGCTTGCCTCCGCGCGGTTCATGGGGCGCGGCGAGAAGGACGAAGCTGACCGGTCGGCCGTCGAGGCGATGCGCCGGACGATGGACGAGATCGAGTTCGCGGGGCGGATCGTGATCGGCGAGGGTGAGCGCGACCAAGCGCCGATGCTCTACATCGGCGAGGAGGTCGGCCGGCACGAACCCGACGATCCCATCCCTGCCACCCGGATCGACATCGCGGTCGACCCACTCGAGGGCACGAACCTCGTGGCCCACGGCCAGGCCGGGGCGATCACCGTGCTCGCGGCGTCGGAGGAGGGCGGCCTGGTCCACGCCCCCGACACCTACCTCGACAAGCTGTGCGTCGGGCCGGGCGTCGCGGGCAAGGTCGACATCCGGCTGTCGCCGACCGAAAACCTCCAGCGAATCGCGTCGGCACTCGGTCGCGGCGTGAACGACATCACGGTCGTCATCCTCGAGCGACCGCGCCACGACGCACTGATCGAGGAGGTCCGCCGAGCGGGGGCGCGAATCAAGCTCATCACCGACGGCGACCTGTCGGCCGCCATCAGCTGCGCCGTCCAGGGCACGGGCGTCCACGCCGTCATGGGTATCGGCGGTGCGCCCGAGGGCGTCCTCACAGCCGCTGCGCTGCGCTGTCTCGGTGGCGAGATCCAGGCCCGCTTCCGGTACCGGAGCGACGCCGAGCGGGCCCGTGGCGCGGCGATGGGCCACGGCGACGAGGATCGCGTCTACGGTACAGAAGACCTCGCGTCCGGCGAGAACCTCGTCTTCGCGGCGACGGGCGTCACGACCGGCGACCTGCTCCAGGGCGTCCGCTACTTCGGCGGCGGCGCCCGGACCCACTCGCTGATCATGGCCTACCAGTCGAAGCAGATCCGGTTCATCGACACCGTCCATATGTTCGATCGGGACCGGCCCCCGTCCGTTCGGCTGTAGGCGGATTTCGCGATGGCTCCGTCGCGGACGATCGTCGCGCTGGGCGGCGGCGGCTTCTCGATGGGACCCGACAACGGGCTCCTCGACGAGTTGATCATCGATCTCGCGCGGGCCCGGTCCGGCCGAGAGAGGCCCCGGATCTGCTGGGTCGGAACCGCGGGCGCCGACTCCGATCGCGATCTCCTGGCCTTTCACCTCGCGTTCGCCAGTCGCGCGGAGCCGCGGCACCTCGGGCTGTTCAACCGGACGGTCACCGACGTCGAGGCCTTCCTGCTCGATCAGGACGCGATTTACGTCGGCGGCGGAAACACCGCCAATATGCTCGCGATCTGGAGGCTCCACGGCGTTGATCGGGCGATGCGAACGGCATGGGAGGCCGGCCTCGTGGTCGCCGGGATGTCGGCCGGTGCGATCTGCTGGTTCGAGAGCTGCACGACCGACTCGTTCGGGCCCGAGCTCCGGCCGCTCGACGGTGGTCTGGCGTTCCTCGAGGGCAGCCTTTGTCCGCACTACGACGGGGAGGCCCAGCGACGTCCGCTCTTCCGGAAGCTCGTCGCCGAGGGGCGTCTTTCGGCTGGCTACGGCGTCGACGACGGGGCCGCTCTCGTCTTCGATGGGACTGAGCTTCGAGAGGTGGTCAGCTCCCGTCCTGGGGCAGCTGCTTACAGGGTCGAAGCCATCGATGGCGAGGCGCATGAGACCCGGTTGCCGGTGCGTCAGCTCCGCGCCTGACCAGCGGCCGGCAGGGGTGCCCAGGCTCCATCGGCCCAGTGGGCGATCGGCCGAACCGCTCCTGCACCTTCGACTGCCTCTTGGCGGCGGCGGGCGGTCTCGACTGTCTCGCTCCAGCCGGGCGGGACGAGGCGGGGCGCGAGATCGGCAAGCGGGGCGAGGACGAACAGCCGCTCCCCGGCGAGGCGATGCGGAACGACGAGGTCCGTCGGTCGCGATGAATTTGCCGAGCGGGCTTCCGGCGGTCGCTCGACGGCGATCCGGTGGCGGCCGAACACGAGCAGGTCGAGGTCCAGCTCGCGCGGGCCCCAGCGCTCGCGCTCGCGCCGCCCGAACGCGGCCTCGAGCCGCTTGAGCGCGAGGAGCAGGGCCAGCGCCCCTGTCGCCGGATCGGGCCCACGCGGGATGTCGATCGCGACGGCCGCGTTGCGGAACTCCGGTTGGTCGACGATACCGACCGGCGCGGTCGCGTAGAGCCGTGAAACGCCGCGGAGCGTGCCCCCGGGCAGGGCGGCGAGGGCCCGGATCCCCGCGCCGATCGTCTCGGCTGGGTCGCCGACGTTCGCCCCGAGCCCGACGTACGCCCGAACTCGCCTGGTCAGTGCCTGCCTCCTGATCGGTAGACTCGGTTGGATGTCCAACGTCGCCGTGCTCATCCTGCACCCGGAGCCGGGGCCGCGCGCGGGCGAGCTCGAGCGCTGGGTCGCAAGCGCCCGCGCGACGACAGCCGATGGACATCGCCGCGGCTTCCTGGCCGCCGGTGCCACGGACGTCACCTTGATGAGCGGACCCCCCGACGGCATCCCATTCGGGGCGCGCCTGCGGGCCTTCGTGGCGAGTCACCCCGCAAACGGCATCGTCGTACTCGGCTCGGGGGCAATTCCGCTCGCCCGTCCCGCCGATCTCCGGGCATTCGTCGAGGCGGCGGCGGCCGACGACTCGCGGGCACTGACGAACAACCGCTTCTCGGCTGACATCGTGGCCGTGTCCCGTGCGGAGGTTCTGCGGAGCGTCCCGGACCTCGCGACCGACAACGCCCTGCCGCGCTGGCTGAACGAGGTCGCCGGCTACGAGGTGACGGACATGCGCCGGCGCTGGCGGCTTGGCGTGGACATCGACGGCCCGCTCGAACTCGTCCTGCTGGGCAGCGCGGCGGGTTCGGCGTCGGCGGACAGTCTCGACCGGGTCAAGGAGCGCCTCGTCGCCGTGCGAGCGGTCGCGGCCGATCCACACGCCGAGCTGGTCGTGGTCGGTCGGACATCCGCCGCGGGGCTGGGCTGGCTCGAGCGGCGGATCGCCGCACGGACGCGGGCGATCATTGAGGAGCGAGGGCTGCGCACGGCGATCGCCGGCCAGCGGCCGCCGCGCTCCGTTCTCGGCGCGCTCCTCGATCGCGACGGACCCGCATCGCTCGGCAGGTTGCTCGCCGAACTGGGTGACGGGGCCCTCGTCGACAGCCGCGTCCTGCTCGCCCATCGGCTCGGCGCGGACCAGGCCACGTGGCCCGTCCCCGAGGATCGCTTCGCGTCGGATCTTCTGCTTCACGAGCGCGTCGCAGACCCGTGGCTCAGAGAACTGACCCGGGCAGTCGCGTCGGCGCCGATCCCGATCGTCCTTGGCGGCCACACCCTCGTCGGCCCCGGGCTCCGGCTCGCCCTTCGACGGCCACGCTAGGATCGGAGTCGTGGACGTCGGCCCGCAACTGCAGCGCCTCCCGCTCGCCGACCTAGACGGCGCCGAGAGCGACCCGGCGCTCGTCGCGGTTATCCGCAGCGAGATCGAGCGAACGGGCCCGATCTCGTTCGCGCAGTTCATGGACCTCGCGCTCTATCACCCCATCCACGGCTACTATCGGTCGGCGGCCGCCCGCCCGGGACGCCGCGGCGACTTCCTGACCGCGCCGGAGGCCCACCCGATCTTCGGTCGAGCGATCGCACGCCACGTCGACGATGCGTGGCGAGCGCTCGGAAAGCCGGATGGCTTCACGATCCGAGAGCTGGGGGCCGGCAGCGGCGCGCTGGCAGCCGGGATCCTCTTGGGCCTTGCGGCCGATGCGTCCGACCTCGCCGCCGTTGTCCGCTATCGGCCGGTCGAGGTCGAGCCGAGACGACTCGACGAGCTCCGCGATCGGCTCGCTGCGGAGGGTCTCGCCGACCGGCTCGAGGCCGACGACGGCGCCCCGATCGTCGGGATCGTCGTCGCCAACGAGGTCCTCGATGCATTGCCAGCGCACCGTGTGGTCGGGCGTGGTGGCCGCGTCCGGGAGATCCTCGTCGGGTGGACCGACGGCGGGTTCGTCGACGTGGAGGACGAGCCCTCGACACCCCTCCTCGCTCAACGCCTCGCCGCGGAGGGAATCCAGCTCGCCGACGGCCAGCTCGCGGAGATCTGCCTCGTGGTCGACGGCTGGGTTGCGGGCGTGGCGGCGGGCCTCGAACGCGGGCTGGTGCTGCTCATCGACTACGGCCACCCGGCCGCGGAGCTCTACGATTCGACCCGCCGGCCGGCAGGAACGCTGGCCGCGTATTACGCCCAGCGCGTCCACGGCGATCCGTACGGCGCCGTCGGCCGCCAGGATCTGACGGCCCACGTCGACGTCACGGCCATCGGGCGGGCCGCGATCGGCGCCGGGCTGGTCCACGTCGGCGCGACGACGCAGGGCCGGTTCCTTGCGGCGCTCGGCGCCGGCGAGCTCCTCGTGGCGCTCCAGACCGGGCCCGAGGCAAGCCTCCAGGCCTATCTCGAGGCCCGCTCGGCGCTCGTCCGGATGATCGATCCGGGGGCGATGGGCGGGTTCCGGGTCATGGCGTTCGGGCGTGGCCTGCCCGCCGGGGCGACACTGCGAGGGTTCGACTGACCGCCAGCGCGGCCAGGGCTCTCCTCAGACCCCCACCGGACTACGGCTAACTACCTATCGACTCGCTTGTCGCGGAGCGGGCAGACTGGCCGCAGGTCAGCGGCGATACCGCCGCGGCCGCTGCACCGCCGGGGAGCGGATCTGCGAACTGGCACGCGCGCTCGGCGCGATCCGCTCCCCGACCCACCCGAGCACTCCATCCCACCGTTCGGCGACCGTGCGGAACCCTGCGCGCGAGCACTGCCCGGACCACCTCCCCTGCTAGAATGGATGAGCGTGGCGACCGTGTGTCCGCCCCGTGCTCCGCCCCCAGGGGAGCCGTTCCAACGGCGCGTCGGGCGCTCCACATCGGATCTGCCCGCGGCTTGCTCGGAGTGAACGTCGGTTGACCGGGATCTGGTACATCGTCGGATTCGTCTTCGCCGGCCTGTCGTTCGTCTTCCTGACGATCGGCGCCGCGTGGCTGCTCACCCATCGAAACCGGGGGGACGCCCACAAGGGCCTGCCTTACGAGAGCGGCATCGACACGTACGGCGACACCCACGGCCGGCTCGGTCTGTCGTTCTACGTGTACGCCTTGCTGTTCGTCGCCTTCGATATCGAGGTGATCTTCATCTACCTCTGGGCGATCGTCTTCCGTGATCTCCTGATCGGCGGATTCGTGACGATGCTCGTCTTCGTCGGCATCCTTCTTCTCGGCCTCGCGTATGCCTGGCGCAAGGGCGTCCTGAACTGGAAATGAGCAAGAAGACGCGCCGGCTCGGGACCGGACCGGACGACACGACCGCCATGCCGTCGGACCAGGCGGGCAACGCTCCAGCCGCGCTCGCCGTACGCGCCAAATCGGCGCTGATCGAGCCGATCGTCGTCCCCAACACGCTCTGGCAGTCAGTCGACCCGACGGCCTACAGCGGTGGCATCGAATCCGACATCACGCATCTGGCGTCCCATGAGCTGGACCCGACATTCCGGCGCGACGACGCGCGCTGGAGCGGACCGCTCGAGGTCATCCCGACGAAGGCCGACTACGTCCTCGATCTCATCCGGGCGAACAGCCTGTGGCCGCTGCTGTCGGGCCTGGCCTGCTGTGCGATCGAGATGATGTCGGCCGCGACCTCGAAGAACGACATGGACCGCTGGGGCATGTTTCCGTTCCGGGCAAGCCCTCGGCAGGCCGACGTCCTGATCGTCGCCGGCACCCTGACGACGAAGATGGCCGGGCCCCTCGTGCGCCTCTGGGAGCAGATGCCCGAGCCCAAGTGGTGCGTCGCGATGGGCGACTGTACCTGCTCCGGCGGTCGCTACAAGCGGAGCTACTCGACGGTCGAGGGGATCGATCGCGTCATGCCGGTGGACGTCTACGTGCCAGGTTGCCCGCCGCGGCCGGAGGGCCTCATCTACGGGATGATGAAGCTCCAGCAGATCATCAAGGATCGACGCGGGCACTGGCCCGAGCGGGCGATCGGACCGACGGTTCCGGACGGCGTCTGACCGTGGATCCTGTCCTCCGGCGGCGCCTCGAGGCGCGCTTCGGCGGGCGCCTGACCGGACCCGTCCGGCAGCGCCACGATGAGACGGAGATCCGGATCGGGCCGGGCGACGTCGCGGACACGATGCGGGTGCTCCACGACAAGCCGGAATTCGGCTTCCATTTCCTGGCCGACCTGGCCGGGGTCGACACTGGGTCCGAGATGCAGGTCGTCTACCACCTCTGGAGCGACACGACGCCGGATTGGCTTCGGGTGATCGCCGGCGGGCTGTCCAGGGAGGACCCGCGCGCCCCGTCGGTCACGTTCATGTGGAAGGGCGCCGAGTGGATGGAGCGCGAGGCGTACGACATGTTCGGGATCACGTTCGAGGGCAATCGGGACCTTCGGCGGATCTACATGCCGCCCGATTACCAGAGCTTCCCGCTCCGCAAGGACTTCTATTTGGCAGACGACGCCGCCCGATCGCCGGGCGCCGGTGTCCGGCACATGGAGCAGACACATTCGCCTCGCAACGCGAAGCCGGCGGCCACGATCCGGCGGGATTCGTCATGACGGCAACGCCCCGCCACGCCTCCGCCGACGACCCGCGGGTGATGCTCGACGAGCAGGCCGGCGTCTTCGAGCCGGTGCCGCCGTACCCGCCCCGGACGGAGCGCGAAGCCGAGTTCTACACGCTTCGCGATGGCGAGATGTTCATCAACATGGGACCGCAGCACCCGTCGACCCATGGCGTCCTGCGGGTCGTCCTCAAGCTCGACGGCGAGAAGGTCGTCGACCTCGATCCCGTCCTCGGCTACCTCCATCGGGGCGTCGAGAAGCTGTGCGAGAACGCCGACTACCACCAGGTCATCAGCCAGGTCGACCCGCTCGAGTACGTCGCGTCTCTGTTCTGCGAGTGGCCGCCGGTCATGGCCTTCGAGAAGCTCCTCGACGTCGAGGTGCCGCGCCGGGCGGAGTACATCCGCGTGCTGTCGACAGAGCTGAACCGGATCGCGAGCCACGCCCTCTTCATGGGCTGGATGGCGCTCGACCTCGGCGGCCTGACCCCGATCCTGTGGAGCTTCATCGAGCGCGACGAGATCGTCGAGATGCTCGCCAGCCTGACCGGCCAGCGGATGCTCTTCAATTACTTCCGGATCGGCGGCGTGAACGGCGACCTGAACCACGAGTTCATGAGCCGCCTCGGCGACTGGATGAGCCGGGCCACGACGCAGATCGAGGCGAACGCCGGGCTCATGAACGAGAACGAGATCTTCGTCCGCCGGATGCGCGGCCTTGGCACGGTCGACACGGCCACGGCCCTCCGGATGTGCATGACCGGCCCGAACCTCCGAGCCACCGGCGTGCCATTCGATGTTCGCCGCGCCCATCCGTACTCGGTCTTCCCGGAGCTTGACTTCGACATCCCGACCCGCGTCGAGGGCGACTGCCTGGCCCGCTATCTCATCCGGATCGACGAGATCCGCCAGAGCATCCGCATCATCGACCAGTGCCTCCACCAGATGCCCGACGGTCCTGTCATGGCGAAGCTGCCGCGGCTCCTCCGCCCCCGGCCCGGGCGGGCGTACGCGGCCGTTGAGGGACCGCGCGGCCAGTACGCCGCGTACGTGGTCAGCGACGGCACCGACCAGCCGTTCCGGATGCGAATCCACGATCCATCGTTCATCCACCTCCAGTCGGTCGGCCTCCTCACGCCCGGCAACTTGATCGCGGACACGATGGCCGTCATGGCGAGCCTCGACCCGATCATGGGCGGAGTGGATAAGTGACTGCCGCCGCGCGAACGTGGGGCCGACTGACCCTCGCGGGCAAGATCATTTTCACAGTCGTCCCGATTCTTCTCCTGTTGGGGCTCGGGCTCCTCCTCGTCGTGCTGCTCTTCGGGGAGGGGATCGTCGACTTCCTCGCGGCGAACCTCCCGCTCGTCCGCTTCGTCGTGGCGGCGACGGCCGTACTCCTGTTGACGATCCCGACTGCGTTCGTCGTCGGGTACATGGAGCTCAAGGGAATCGCGTTCATGAACCTCCGGATCGGGCCGGACCGGGTGGGACCCTTCGGAACGCTTATCTCAGTGGCCCACGGGCTGAAGATGCTGGCGAAGGAGGACTACAGCCCGACCGGCGCCGATCGGCTCGTCTTCACCCTGGCCCCGATCGTGGTCTTCATGGCGACCGTAATGAGCCTGCTGGTCATCCCGTTCGCGCCCGGCCTGTTCGGACAGGACATGAACATTGCCATGCTCTACTTCTTCGCGGTCGGCGGGCTGACGGTCGTCGGGTTGATGATGGCCGGATGGTCGAGCTTCAACAAATACTCGCTGCTCGGCGGGCTTCGCTCGGCCGCCCAGATCATCAGCTACGAGATTCCGCTCACGCTGTCCGTGGTGGGCCTGCTGCTCCTGGCCGGGACGATGAGCCTCAACCAGCTGTCGCTCAATCAGGCCGGCTGGTTCACGAATTGGTACGTCTTCCAGCAGCCACTCGGCGCGCTGATTTTCTTCATCGCGGCAACCGCCGAGGCGAACCGCACGCCGTTTGACCTGACGGAGGCGGACTCGGAGATCGTCGCCGGCTACGCGACGGAGTACTCGGGGATGCGCTTCGGGTTCTTCTACTTCGCCGAGTTCGTCAATGTGTTCGTCGTCTCGGCGCTGATTGTCACGCTCTTTTTCGGCGCCTGGAACGCCCCGTTCCCGTGGCCCTGGCCGGTCGAGCTCAGCCTCGATCCGGGGTCGCTCGGGATCGGGTTGCTGATCCTCATTGCCATTGTCCCCGTCATCGGCACGCTCTTGCTGGCTGCGCCCTTCTTCGTCGCGCGCAGCTCGATGCCGGCCTGGCAGGCGCTCGTCATCGGCTTCATCCTGTTCAACCTCCTCGCAGTCACGGCGATCGTCGGCGTGGCCTACGTCGGGTTCGACTGGGTGGCTGGGTTGCTCTGGTACCTCGGCAAGACGTACGCCTTCGTGTTCCTGTTCGTGTGGATGCGCGCGACGCTGCCGCGGGTCCGGGTCGACCAGCTCATGGGCTTCGCCTGGAAATGGCTTCTGCCGGCGTCCCTCCTCAACCTGTTCGTCACCGCTGTGGCGATCCTCGTCGTAGACGGACTGTGAGCGCCGCGACGTGATCAACCTTCCGGGCCTGGGGCTCGCCAAGGGCATGGCGCTGACCCTGCGCCGGTTCTTTGAGCCGAAGGCGACGATCAGGTATCCCGAGGTCAAGGCCGACGTCCCGCACAAGTTCCGCGGCCGGCTCCAGCTCCTCTACGACGAGTGGGGAACGCTGAAATGCGAGACCTGCTTCCAATGCGCCCAGGCCTGCCCGATCGAATGCATCGACATGGGTGGTATCGACACGAAGGGCCGCTACCACGTCCACTGGGGTCCGCCCGAGACGTACGGCGAGCGGCGGGACGAGTCCGCCTTGCGGCGATCGGGCAGGACGGTTCCCGACACTGCCTACGAGCATTTCGAGGGCATCGACCCGACCGCGGTCGACGAGATCCTCGAGGAGTTCGACCACGATCCGAAGGAGATGCTGCAGATCCTCGAGGCGACCCAGGCAGCCTACGGCCACCTGCCCGTCGCGGCCCTCAAGCGGATCAGTCAGAAGACCGGCGCCTGGTACGCGATGATCTACGGGACGGCTTCGTACTACCGGCATCTTCGGTTCGAGGCGCCCGATGACGTGACCCAGGCCTCGGAGATCGCCGACCGGCGACCGACCGAGGGAACGTATCTCGCCAGCCTGGACGCCTCTCTCGGCGGCGGGTCAGGCAAGGGCCGATCCGCCCGCCGTGGCGGTCGCACCAACGGCGACCGGGCGCAGGCCTGAGCGGATGACGATCCTGCTCCGGACGCCCAAGCGCTGGCCGTCGATCCTGCTCGCGAGGGCGGACGCCGCCGGGCGCCGAACGACCGTTGCGAGCGATCCCTCCGCGGCGCTCGACAGGGCGGTCGCGGCCGGCGCGTTCACCGGCCTCAGGCGCGCGGTCCACGACCTCGGGCCGACCGGCACGATCGCCGAAGTCGCGGCGTCGGGCCTTCGCGGGCGCGGCGGCGCCGGCTACCCGACCGGCGATAAGTGGCGGCTGTGCGCCGAGACCGATGCTCCGCGGCGCTACGTCGTCGCCAACGGCTACGGCGCCGATCCGTCGGCACAGACGGACCAGACGCTGATCGAGGCGGATCCGTTCGGCGTCATCGAGGGCGTCGCGATCGCCGCATTCGCGGTCGGAGCGGACGAGGCACTCATCGCGGTCCGGGCCGAGGCCACCGAGTCGATCCGCCGGCTCGAGGCCGCGATCGGGGCGGCCGAGGACGCGGGGCTCGTCGGCCCCGCCATGCTCGGCACGGGAGGCGGCCCCACCATCCGGGTCCGGACCGTCCAGGGTGCCTACATGCTCGGCGAGGAGACCGTGCTCCTCAAGGCGCTCGAGGGAAAGCGCGGCCAGCCGGAGCAGCGGCCACCCCATCCCGCGGAACGCGGCCTCTTCGACATGCCGACCGTCGTTCAGAACGTCCAGACCCTCGTCGCCGTCGCCTGGATCCTCGCCAATGGCCGCGAGAAGTTCGCCGCGACCGGCTCGAAGGCGAGTCCGGGCACGATTCTCGTCGGCCTGCGGGGACCCGCCGGCAGCGGCGTCGCGGAGGTCCCACTTGGGACGCCGATCAGTGAGATCGTCGGCCTCGCCGGCGAGGCCAAGGGCGTCAAGGCCGTCCTCGTCGGTGGCCCGTCGGGGGGCATGTTGCCGGCGAACTTGCTCGACACGCCATATGAGTTCGATGCCCTCCGAGCCGTCGGCGCTCACATCGGCTCGGGCTCCGTCGTGGTGGCGGACAAGCGCGCCTGTATCGTCGATCTGGCCCGACTGCTGACCCGGTTCTGCGCCGACGAGGCCTGCGGCAAGACGATTCCGTGCCGGATCGGGACGCGCCGGATCAGCGAGATCGGCGATCGGATCGCGACCGGCCTGCCGCGCCCGACGGACCTCCAGCTCCTCGCCGACCTGTCGGCAGACATCGTCGCCTCCGCGCTCTGCGACCACGAGCGGCTGGCGACGCTTCCCTATGCCAGCGGGATGCGATACTTCCGGTCCGAGCTCGACGAGCACATCCTCCGTAGCAACTGCCCTGCCGGTGTCTGTCGCCCGATCGCCGTGGCGGCAGGTGCCGCCCACTGAGATGAGATGGCTGACCTGATCACCCGCCCGGACTCCCGCGCTGAGCTCGAGCCGATCGCCGACACGGTCGCCGAGCGCCTCCTCACGACCCAGTCGCCGCAGCGGCCGCAGTCGACGCCGCGGATCCGGATCGAGGTCGATGGGCGCGTCGTCGAGGGTTTCGAGGGCCAGACGATCCTCGAGGTCTGCCGCGACAACGGCATCGAGATCCCGACGCTGTGCTACGAGCCGAAGCTGCCCGGCTTCGGGGCGTGCCGGATGTGCGTCGTCGAGGTCGAGGGCTCCGAGTACCCGCCGATCAGCTGCTCGCAGCGCGCCGAACCCGAGATGGTCGTCCAGACCCAGACCGAGGAGGTCCGCCGGTTGCGGGCGACGAACCTCGAGCTGATCTTCTCGGACCACAACGCGTACTGCCTGCCGCCCTGCCAGAACAAGTGCCCGAGCCACATCGACATCCCGGGCTTCCTCAAAGCCAATGCCGAGACCAACTGGCGGGAGTCGACCCGGATCTTCAAGCGGACGATCCCGTTCCCGTCCGTCCTCGGGCGGGTCTGCCCGGCGCCGTGCGAGGAGCACTGCCGGCGCGACGAGGTCGACGAGGCGATCGCGATCCGCGACAGCCACCGCTACGCCGGCGACCAGGTCCTGAAGTCGATGCTCGACGAGGGGATCGATCCGCCTGTGCCGTTCGAGGTCCAGCCGAAGACCGGCCGCCGGGCCGCCGTCATCGGGTCCGGGCCGGCCGGGATGGCGGCCGCCTACTACCTCTTGATCAGCGGCCACGACGTGACCGTCTTCGAGCGCGACCCGGCGCCCGGCGGAATGCTCCGCTACGGGATCCCGCAATACCGCCTGCCGAAGATCGAGGTGCTCGAGGCCGAGTACGAGTCGGTTACCCGGCTGGGCGGCCAGATCGTCTGCGACCAGGGCCTCGGGCGCGACTTCACGCTCGACGACCTGCAGAACCAGGGCTACGACGCGGTCGTTGTCGCGATCGGCTGCTACGACACGAACAAGCTCGGCGTGCCCGGCGAGGACGCGGCCGAGGTGCTCGACGGCCTCGAGTATCTCCGGACGGCGACGCTGGGCCTGCCGTATCCGGGCCATGCCGGCAAGCGCGTGGTCGTCATCGGCGGTGGCTTCACCTCGATGGACTGCTCGCGTACGTCGATCCGCCAGGGTGCGGCCGAGGTGACGCTCGTCTACCGCCGCGATATGAAGGACATGCCCGCCGCGAACGAGGTCCACGAGGCCATCGAGGAGGGCGTCAGCGCGATCTTCCAGGCCGGCCCGACACGGGTCATCACCGACAAGAAGGGCCGCGTCACCGGCGTCGAATTCATCCGGATGAGGCCCGGCGCGCCAGACGCGTCCGGCCGGCGCCGCCCGGAGCCCGCGCCCGGGACGGAGTTCACGATTCCGTGCGATCGGGTGCTGCTCGCCATCGGCCAGGGGCCGGATCTGACGTGGATCGGACCGGGCTCGCAGGGACCTGAGCCGACCAAACAGCACCGTCTCAAGGCCGATGCGGTGACGTTCGAGACCGGCCGGCCTGGCGTGTTCGGAACCGGCGACGTACGGGTCGGTGCCGCGACGGTCGTCCAGGCCGTGGCCGAGGGTCGCCGCGCGGCGTACGCGGTCGACGCCTTCCTGAAGGGCCTCGACCTGTCGGGAATCAAGGCCCGCCAGCAGCTCGCCGAGCCGCAGCCGGAGTTCCTCTCGATCGTTCCGTTCACGAGCGAGGCCAAGGAGCCGCGCTATCGCATGAAGGCGATGGGCGCCGAGATCCGCAACAAGAGCTACATCGAGTACGAGCTCCCTTACACCCGCGAGGAAGCCGTCGCCGAGTCGACCCGCTGCCTGCAGTGCACCTGCGAGGCGATCGGTTTCTGCGACCTGCGACGCCTCGGGATCGAGTACGGGACGACGCTCCCGACACTCGAGCCGCAGCATCACCAGGGCGCCGGCTACCGAAGCGTGACCGAGAACCGATTCACGGGCGTCAACCACGACTACATCCGGGACGACTCGCACGCCTTCATCCTCCGCGAGCCGTCGCGCTGCATCGACTGCGGGCGCTGCGCCAATGTATGTGCCGAGGTCGTCGGCGCGGCCTGCTACGACTTCATGCGGATCGGATTCGACACGCTCGTCACGACGCCACTCGACATGAGCCTCAACGACACGCCGTGCGTCTCGTGCGGCCGTTGCGCGGAGACCTGCCCGACGGGCGCCCTGATGCCGAAGCCGCGCGTCCTCGAGAAGTACGAGGTTGACGAGAGCCGGTGCATCCTCTGCGGGATCTGCGTCGACGCGTGCCCATACGATGCGCTCCGTGACGGCGCCGACTTCGAGCTCTCCCACCTGTCGCGGGCGGATCCGATGATCGACCTCATGGCGATCGCGGCTGTCGACCGTGAGACCGAGGTCACGTACATCCGCAAGGAGCGCGACTGGGCCGCGCGGGCCGCCGCCGAGGGCCGGATCGTCGACCCGGGGCGGCTCTTGCCGATGCTGCCGGCGTCGATCGCCGGAGGCTCGTCGAACGGCGGAAACGGCCACGGCAACGGGCAAGGCCACGATCACGGCGACGGCGACGGCCACGGCGGACACGCTGCATCGACCGGCGGCCACGCCGGCCACGGCTGAGCAGCGCTCGTGGCGATCGGCGAGACGATCCCCTTCACCGCGATCCCCTGGGGCGATGCCCTGTTCGTCATCTTCGCCGGGACGATGCTCCTCGCCGCGCTCCTTGTCGTGACGATGCGCGACATCATCCGCTGCGGCCTCGCGATGATCATCTGCTTCCTGGCGCTGGCGGGGATCTACGTCATCGTCGGGGCACCGCTCGTCGCGGCCGCGCAGGTCCTCGTCTACATCGGCGCGATCAGCGTCCTGATCCTCTTCGCGATCATGCTGACAGAGACGAAATCCGCGCCGTCGCGACTCGTCTTCCAGACCCAGGCCGTGCCCGCGGCGGTCGCCGCAGTGTTGCTGGTCGGGGTGACCGCCCTCGCGATCATCGCAACCGATTGGCGCGAGGTCGGCGAGCGAATCCACGTCGCGACCGACGAGCTGGCGATGGTCCTGTTCGCCAGCTGGGTGCTGCCGTTCGAAATCGTCGGGGTCCTACTGCTGGCGGCCGTCATCGGTGGCGTCTTCCTCGCCAAGCGTGAGCGGAGCGGCGAGGAGCAGCGATGATCCGGGTCTTCCTGGGGACGTTCCTCGCCTCCGTGTTCGTGATCACGCTCGGAATGATCGCGTTGGCGGCCGGAGGCGCCGACTCGCTCGATGCTTACCTCGTCCTGGCGTCGATCCTGTTTGCCATCGGGATGTTCGGCTTCCTGGCCCGGCGCAACGCGATCAGCATGCTGATGGCTATCGAGCTGATGCTCAACGCCGTCAACCTCTCGATCGTGGCGTTCGGCGCGTTCGTGCCCGGCCTCGGGACCTCCGGCTCGGTCATTGCGCTCATGGTCATGGCGGTCGCGGCCGCGGAGGCGACCGTTGGCCTCGCGATCATCATCGCGATCTTCCGCAACAAGAAGACACCGCTCGTCGACGAATACGACGCGATGAGCCGGTGACCGCGGGCCGATGATCGACCTGTTCATCCCACTGATCGCGATCCTGCCGCTCGCCGGCTTCGTCATCACCGCGGTCGTCGGCCGCCGGCTCGGCAAGCGGGCCCACCTGGTCCCGGTCGGGGCCGTCCTCGTCGCCTGGGCGATGAGCATGGTCGTTGCGTTCCTCGCCCTGACCCACGGCGCGCCGTTCAACGACGAGGCCGCCGGGTTCGGCCACGAAGTCCACCTCTACACCTGGATCCCCGCAGGCGGCTTCGTCGTCGAGGCGGCATTTTTCGTCGATGCCCTGACCGCCTGCCTGCTCATCGTCGTGACGACGATCGGGCTGCTGGTCCACATCTACTCGATCGGCTACATGAGCCACGATCCGGGCTACTGGCGGTTCTTCGCCTATCTCAACCTGTTCATGTTCTCGATGCTGCTGCTCGTCCTCGCCGACAACTTCCTCGTCGTCTTCGTCGCCTGGGAGCTGGTTGGCCTATCGAGCTATCTGCTCATCGGGTTCTGGAAGACGAAACGTTCGGCGGCGCTTGCGGCGAAGAAGGCGTTCATCGTCAACCGCGTCGGCGACGTCGGGTTCGCGCTCGGAATCATGCTGATGTTCGTCAGCCTCGGCACGCTCAACATCCGCGAGGTCATCGAGCGCATCGGCGAGCTGGACCACGGGCTCATCCTGGCGATCTCGCTGCTGATCTTCGCCGGGGCGATGGGCAAGAGCGCCCAGTTCCCGCTCCACGTCTGGCTGCCCGACGCGATGGAGGGCCCGACGCCCGTGTCGGCCCTTATCCACGCCGCGACGATGGTCAACGCCGGCGTCTATCTCGTCGCCCGGACAAGCCCGATCTTCGCCCACGCCCAGGAGGCGCTCGTCGTCGTTGCGGCGATCGGCATCTTCACCGCGATCCTGGCGGCCTCGATCGCGATGACCCAGACCGACATCAAACGCGTCCTCGCCTACTCCACGCTCAGCCAGCTCGGGTACATGTTCGCGGCGCTCGGCGTCGGCGCCTTCACCGCCGCGATCTTCCATCTCATGACCCACGGCTTCTTCAAGGGCCTGCTGTTCCTCGGCTCCGGGTCCGTCATCCACGCCGTCCACGAGGAGCAGGACATGCGGCGGATGGGAGGTCTCTCGAAGAAGATTCCCATTACCTACGCGACGATGCTCGTCGGCTCGCTCGCGATATCTGGGATTCCACCATTGGCCGGCTTCTTCTCGAAGGACGAGATCCTCGGCGAGGCGTTCAAGCTCGGCTTCCCGTGGGTCTGGGCGATCGGCCTCTTTGTGGCCCTCCTGACGGCGTTCTACATGTTCCGGCTCATGGGCCTGACGTTCTGGGGCGAGTTCCGCGGGCCGCGCGAAATCTGGGATCGCATTCACGAGTCGCCGAGCGTGATGACGACGCCGCTCATCCTGCTGGCAATCCCGTCGGCATTGCTGGGGTTGATCCTGGGTCTGCCGCTCGGGGCGAGCCTGATCCACGACTGGCTCGAACCGATCTTCCACGAGTCGGTCGAGGTCCTCCACCACGCCGAGGCCGAGTACCAGCTGTTCGGCATCGACGGCGCGCTCATCGGCGCGAGCGTGGCCGTGGCCGCGATCGGGATCGCCCTCGCGTGGCGCCTGTTCGGTGTCGAGATCGGCTCGATCAGGAGAACGCCACAACCGGAACGGGTCCAAGCCCTCTCCGCTCGGACGCCGTTCCTGTACCGGGCGTCGCTCAACAAGTGGTGGTTCGACGAGCTGTACCACCTGCTGTTCATCGTGATCGGGGGGCGCATCGCGAGCTTCCTATGGTGGTTCGACCGGAACGTCGTCGACGGCTCCGTCAATGATCTGGCGCGGACGACGGTCGGCGCCGGCCGGCGGCTGCAGCGTGTCCAGACCGGGCGAGTCCAGAACTACGCGCTCGGAATCGCCCTCGGGCTCATCGTCATGGCGGGTTCCTTCCTGCTCCTGGCGGGACGGCAATGACCATCGACACGTTCCCGATCCTTACGATCGTGACGTTCCTGCCGCTCGTGGGCGCGATCGTGGTCGCGGCGTCGCCGGTCCGCTACGCCCGATCGCTCGCGCTCGGTGCCGCCCTGCTCACGTGGGTGTTCTCGCTACTGCTCGTGGTCGGCTTCTCTGGGACGCCCTTCCGCAGCGGGCTCTTCCAGTTCGTCGTCGAGGCCGACTGGATCCCGCTGTTCGGCATCCAGTTCAAGCTCGGCGTGGATGGCCTGTCCCTAATCCTCGTCGTCCTGACGACCACCCTTTCGTGGATCTCGATCCTCGCCTCGTTCGGCCCGATCAAGGAGCGGATCAAGGAGTACATGGTCTCGTTCCTCGTCCTCGAGGTCGGGATGATCGGGGTCTTCGTCGCGCTCGACATGTTCCTGTTCTACATTTTCTGGGAGATCGTGCTCGTCCCGATGTACCTGATCATCGGGATCTGGGGCGGCGCGAACCGCATCTACGCGACGATCAAGTTCGTCCTTTACACCCTCGTCGGATCGCTGCTGATGCTCGTGGCGATCCTCGCGACCGCGTTCGCCTACCAGGCCGCCAACGCGGGCTCGTGGGCGGGGGCCTTTGACTTCGAGCAGCTCCGTCAGTTCGCGGCGACCACGGGTTTCGCGAGCGGCCTCCAGCTGGCCGCCTTCCTCGCGTTCTTCCTCGCGTTCGCGATCAAGGTCCCGATGTTCCCATTCCACACCTGGCTGCCGGACGCCCACGTCGAGGCGCCGACGGCGGGCTCTGTCATCCTCGCCGCGATCCTGCTCAAGCTGGGCGCCTACGGCTTCATCCGGTTCGCCCTACCGCTGTTCCCGGACGCTGCCCATACGTTCGCGCCGGCGATCATCGTCCTGAGCCTCATCGCGATCATCTACGGCGCGATCGTGGCCCTCGTTCAGCCTGACCTGAAGAAGCTCGTTGCCTACAGCTCGGTCAGCCACATGGGCTTTGTGACGCTCGGAATCTTTGTCTTCAACGAGCAGGGGATGCAGGGCGCGATCCTCCAGATGGTCAACCACGGCCTCATCACCGGGGCGCTCTTCCTGCTGGTCGGCGTCATCTACGAGCGGACCCATGACCGGACGATCGCGAAGATGGGCGGAGTCGCCGGGGTGATGCCCGTCTACGCCGCGGCGCTCGGATTCTTCGTCTTCGCCTCGGCCGGCCTGCCCGGCCTGTCGGGCTTCGTCGGCGAGTTCCTGACCCTGGTCGGGGCGTTCGCATTCAGCCCCGCGGTGGCGGCGGTTGCCACGTTCTGCATGATCCTCGCCGCCGCCTACCTGCTGTGGATGTACCAGCGGGTCGCGTTCGGCGAGCTGTCCGACTTCCTCCGCGGTCTCGGCCACCATCTGACCGACATGACGCCCACGGAGATCCTCACCCTCGCACCGCTCGGCGCCCTCGTCGTCGTGTTCGGTATCGCGCCGGGCCTTCTCCTCGATCTCGTCCAGGGCTCCGTGGTCAACGTCCTCAATGACGTGGCCACCGCCGCCCCGATCCCGATTGCCCCGGAGGTGGCCCTCGTCGCGATCGCCATCCCGATCGCCTATGTCGTGATCCGGATGATCTACCTCGGCTACGCCGAAACGCGGGAGCCACTCGAAGCCGGCGGAGCCGCCCGATGACCGAGCACGATCTCGCGATCATCGCCCCGCTCGTCGCCGCGATCGCCGTCGCGATCGCGGTCCTGCTCGTCGACCTCATTCTGCCCGGCCGCCCGGACGCGGCGGTCGCGGTCGCCCTGGGTGGCCTCGTGATCGTCGCCGCGGCGACGATCGTCGCGAATGGCAACCCGGGTGACGCGTTCGATGGGGCCTACCGGGTCGACCCGCTGACGACGTTCCTCGACCTGCTCTTCGTCTCGATCGTCGGCCTGACGATCGTCTTCGCGCCGGACTATCTCGAGCCACGCGGCCTGCCGGTCGCCGAGTTCGCCGTTGTGCTCATGTTCGCCATGACTGGGGCGATGCTCCTCGCCGCCTCGACAGACCTGCTGCTGCTCTTCCTGGGGCTCGAGCTCATGGTCCTGCCGGGCTACATGCTGGCCGGCTATCACAAGACCGACGGCTACTCGACCGAGGGCGCGATCAAATACTTCTTGCTGGGATCGTTCAGCTCGGCGATCCTCCTGTTCGGGCTCGCCTTCGTCTGGGGCCTGACCGGGACGACACGGGTGGACGGCGTGGCGGATGCGCTGCTTGGGGTGGCGGCAGGAACCCTGGCCTTCTCGCCCGGCCTGGCGATGGGCCTCGCGTTCATGACGACCGGCGTTGCCTTCAAGATCGCCGCCGTGCCATTCCACTACTGGACGCCCGACGCGTACCAGGGCTCGCCGACGCCCGTCACCGGCTACCTCTCGGTCGGCCCCAAGATCGGCGCCTTCGCGCTGATCATCCGCCTGTTCGTCGAGGCGCTCGGCCCGCTCAAGGCCGACTGGCTGCCGGTCGTCATCATCCTGGCGACGCTGACGATGACACTCGGCAACCTCGTCGCCCTGACCCAGGACAATGTCAAGCGGATGCTCGCCTACAGCTCGATCGCGCACACCGGCTACATGCTGGTGGGCCTGGCGGCATTCGCCGGGGGTCAGCAGCTGGGCCTCGAGGGTCTGCTCTTTTACGGCGCGGCCTATACGTTCATGAATCTCGGGGCGTTTGCCGTCGTCGCCGCCCTCCAGAAGCGGGCGGGGGTGACGTCCAGCCTCGACACGTTCGCGGGGCTCGGGCGACGCGAGCCGATCCTCGGCATCCTCATGACGCTCTTCCTGCTGTCGCTGACCGGCATTCCGCCGACGGCGGGCTTCTTCGCCAAAGCGATCGTGATCCTCGCCGCGGTCCAGGCCGGCGGCTGGGTCGCGTTCCTCGCGGTCATCATGATGCTGAACGCCGCGGTGGCCGCGTTCTACTACCTCCGCATCGTGGTGTACATGTTCATGCGCGACCCGACGAGCCAGGCGTCGCCTCTTCGACACGGCCGGCTCCTGTGGGGTGGCCTGGCGGTGACGACTTCGTTGACGATCCTGTTCGGGTTCTTCCCGGGGTTGATCCTCGGCATCGTCGGGCAGGCTGCGGCAGCCGTCGGCGGGTAGCGGCGCGGCAACGCGGAGGGAGCGCGGCCAGAACCTAGGGCGTGACCTCAACGCCGGGCATGATCTTGCCGAGCCCGCGGGCCATGATGTCGGGGCCGATCCCGCCGAGGGCACCGTCCTGCACGACGCCGTCCTTGTCGACCCAGTAGTGCACGGGAAGGCCGAACGCCCCCCAGGCGCGCTGAGCGTCGCCGTCGGTGTCCAGGCCCAGCGGGAACGTCGCGTTCAGGCTCTGGGCGAACGCCGCGACCGCCCCTTCCTCCTCGCGGATGTCGATGGCGAGGACGACGAGGCCCTGTTCCGAGTAGCGAGCCGCGAACCCGTTCATCAGCGGGAACTCATCCAGGCACGGGACGCAGGTCGTCTGCATGAAGTTGATCCATACGGGCTTGCCCTTGAGGACCGTGAGATCGATCGTTCCGCCGCCGACCTGGGGAACGACGAGCGCCGGGGCCGGCTGGCCGATATGGAAGTTGGCGATCTCGCCGGACCCGCCGCTCCCTCCCGGCGACGACGAGCCGCCCGATGGGATGGCGGTCGCGACGGGCGTGGTGCTGGCGGCCGCCGCGGAGGAGGCCGACGCCCCAGCGGATGGGCCGGGCCGGCCGGGATCGGGTCCGACGAAGATGAAGGCGACCAGTAGCACGAACGCGACGACGACGCCGGCTAGGAGGCCTGCGGCGATCGACAGCCGGGATCCCATTCCCGGGCAGGGTACCAGTACAAGCGGGCCACGGGCGCATCGGCGGACGCGCTGCTAGGATGCCGATCCCGTGGGAAGGCTCTCCAGCGCGCGTCGCAGCCGCCTCCTGCCGGCGATTCTTGCCGCGGCAGGTGTGTCGCTCATCGCCGGCGGTCTGCTGTCGTACACGGGCGCCGCCGGGCTCCCCGCGCCGTCGGCCTCACCGACGATCATAGCGATCGCCCCGACGCCCAGCTTCACCCTCCCGACCTTACCTCCCGAGTCGGCCTCACCACCACCACCCAGCGCGTCGCCGACCGCCGTTGTCGATCGCGTCGCCACGCGGGTCGTCGTGCCGGCGCTGCGAATCGACCTGCCGGTGATCAAGCCCGCCGGCGGCTCGGACGCCTATCCCCAGTGCGATGTCGCGATGTACATCCAGGCCCCGCTCCGCCAGCCCGGCCAGGGCGGGGCGACGTATCTCTACGCCCACGCGCGTGACGGGATGTTCGGGCCGATCTACGAACTGGCGATCGTGAAGAAGCGCCCAAACACGATGAAGGGGATGCTGGTCGAGGTCTACACGAGCGACGACCTGCTCTTCTCGTACCAGGTCACCGAGGTTCGGCTCCACCAGCTGAACCTGACCGACGCGGTCAATGCGACGAGCGAGGAGATGTGGCTCCAGACCTCGGAGGGGCCGAAGGGGACGCCCGGCAAGACCCAGCTAAAGGCGATCCCGATCGGCCTGCCATTGCCGGCCGACCACGCCGCCGCTCATCCGGTCGCGAAGCCCGTGAACTGCGGCTAGACGGGGACCGCGCCGCGTCGCGGCCGGCATCAGATCCAGTCGATCCGGCGGAGGACGACGACGGCGACGCCGGCCCCCACGACCGATGCCAGCGCGACGAACCAGAAGCCGAAGCCCTCCTGGCCGGCGAAGGCGGGCGTCGCCTCGCTCATTCCGAAGATGCCGCCGATGGCCCCGATTCCGGCCAGGATGACCGTGACACCGGTCAGCCGCTTCATGATCCGCGACAGGTTGTTGTTGATCGTCGAGAGGTAGATGTCGAGCGTGCCGCCGACGAGCTCCCGGTAGTTATCCAGCTCATCGGTGACCCGGATCAGATGGTCGTAGACGTCGCGGAAATAGACGACGTGCGACTCCGCGACCGCGGCGACCTCGCGGTTCGTCAGCTGGTTGAAGATCTCCCGCGCCGGCGACGTGGCGCGGCGGATCTCCAGGAGCTCGCGCTTCAGGACGAAGAGGCGCTGGAGCGTCCAGTCGGACGGCGATTCGAGGACCCGGTCCTGGAGCTCGTCGATCTCCTCGGCCAGGCGGTCGAGCACCGGGAAGTAGCCGTCGACGATGTGATCGGCCAGGACGTAGAGGAGGAAGTCGGTTCCCTTCTTCAGAATCGGCTCGGCGCCGGCCCGCATCGGCCCGATCGATCGCAGATCGCACTCCGGGCCGTGGACGCTCAGGAGGAACCGGGGGCCGAGGACGAAGTCGATCTCGGCGGTCTGGACCTCGCCGCCGATAGTTGAGCATCGAACAGCACGATGTGCACGATGTCGTCGAAGGTCTCGACCTTCGCCCGCTGGTTGCGCTCGACGATGTCCTCGGCGATCAGCGGGTGGAGACCGAGAGCCTCGGCGATCGGCCGGACGCGCTCGGCGGACGGATCGATGGCGTCGACCCAGATCCTCGTGTCGGGTTCGGCGAGGATCGCGGCCAGCGACGCGACGTCGACGGTCTCGGTCGTGCCGGACGGGCGCCAGGCGATGATCCTGACGTCGACGGCGTCAGAGGGCGGTCGTGGGTCGCCGCTCGTCGCTGCCATCCGGATCAGGCCCTCCCGCGATCGCCGAGCCACGGGCGGCGCGGTCGGTCGCCAGCATACCCGCACGATTGCCGAGGGCGAGGCCCGGCGGGATCGCGACGAGCGTGACGACACCTGCGGCCACGAAGAGCCCGATGAGGATCGATGACGCCTCATTCGCGGCCCAGCGCTCGAGCGCCTCGACCACGAGCCCGTCCCGGAGCGGCCGGTCGCGAAGCTCCGCCGGGATGACCGCCTTCCAGCCGTCGGGTACCGCAAACAGCTCGTCGTACAGGCGGTCGATCGTCGTCGACCCATAGGCGGTCAGCACCGCCACGCCGATCGCCATGCCGATCATCCGGGCGACGGTGACGGTCGCCGACGCCATCCCGAACGATGCTCGGCCGGCGACTTCGACGGCCGCGGTGGAACGGGGCGTGACGGTCAGGCCGAAGCCCAGCCCGAAGATCCCCAGGGCGAGGGCAACCTCGGCGAGGTCGACCTGGGGCGTCCAGCGCGCCATCCAGACCAGCGAGCCGGCGCTCAATACGAGTCCGATGAGGGTGACGAGGCGGAGCGAAAGGAACCGGACCGCGAAGCCGGATACCAGCGCCCCGAGCGCCGTCGCGGCGGCCAGCGCCCCGAGGGCGAAACGCTGTTGGTCGGGGCCGCCGTACAGGACCCGGTCGACGAAGACCGCTCCGCCGATGATCGCCGTGGCAAACGCGTAGCCGGTCAGCAGGGAGACCAGCGCAGCCGACGAGAACGTGAGGCTGCGGAACAGCCGGGGATCCAGGAAGGGATCCTCGAGCCGGAAGCCCCGGACGATGGTCACGAGCGTCCCGACGACGGCCACGAACCCGAGCAGGGCGGCGACCAGCGCCGGGTTCGGCCCACCGACGTCACGGCTGCCGATCAGGGTGATGGCACCCAGCCCGCTGCCCAGTGCCACGCTCCAGATGGCCGCCCCGAGGACATCGATCCCGCCCTTCCGCCGAGGGGTCTCCCAGCCGGACGACGCCGCCCAGGCGACGAGGAGCGCGGCCAGGCCGATCGGGACGTTGAGATAGAAGACCCAGCGCCAGGCGGGCGCCAGTACATCGCGGATGGGGTCGTCGGAGGCGACGCGGGCGGCCGTCAGGGCCCCGTCGATGTCGAGGCCGCCGAGGATGGCGGCGCCGGCGAACGGCCCGGCCGCCATGCCGAGAAAGGTCAGAGCGCCGATGACACCGAGCGCCCGAGGCCGCGCGTGCCCCGAGAACAGGTGCGACGCCGCGGCCGTCCCGACCGGTACGAGGATTCCGCCGCCGATGCCCTGGATGACGCGCCCGATGATCAGCTCGTCCAGGTTCTGCCCGCGACCGGCGACGAGCGACCCGGCGATGAAGATCACGAGACCCGCGAGAAAGAGGCGTCGAGCGCCCCAGACGTCCGCGAGGCGGCCCGCAAGCGGCATCGTGACCACGTAGGCGAGCAGATACCCGTTGACGATCCACGAGGCGCGGCGGAGCTCGGAAAAGGCGGTCTGACCGGGACGATCGGGGTTCGCGACGACGAGATCGTTGATGATCGTCGGCAGGGCGACGGCCGTGATCATCAGCTCGAGGCCGGCCAGGAAGACACCGGCGCTGAGAACGGCCAAGAGCGCGTATGCAGAGCCCCGGGACATCGGCGAAGCGTACACGGGCTCCCGCTCGGTGGCCGCGCCGTGGCCGAGGTCCATGATTACGGGCATGAGCGCCGAAGTCCTGGCGTCGACCGAACAGAAGATGAAACGAACGCTCGGCGCGATGGAGCGGGATTTCCAGCGCGTCCGCACCGGCGGCGCATCGGCGTCGCTGATCGACGCCATCCACGTCGACCATCAGGGCCAGCGCGTACGACTCGTCGAGCTGGCGACGATCACGATCCCCGACCCGCGCCAGATCGTGATCCGGCCGTGGGACCCGAAAAGCCTCCGATCGATCGGCACGGCGATCAGTCAGAGCAGGATCGGGCTCACGCCGACGATCGACGGATCCACGATTCGGCTCTATGTTCCGGCGCTATCCGAGGAGCGCCGTCGGGAGCTCGTAGGCCTCGTCCATAAGCGCATGGACCAGGCTCGCGTCGAGATACGGGCACTGCGGCACGAGGCGCTCGCGGCCGTGCGCACACGGGATCCGAAGCGGCCCGTCGCCTCGGACGACGTCCATCGCGAGACGGCCCTCCTGCAGCGCATGACGGACCGATTCATCGGCGAGATCGATCGCCTCGGTCACATCAAGGAGGAGAGCGTCCTCCGGCTATGACCCGGGCGGCGTGAGCTCGCAGTCCGGCGTGGTACAGAGTTCCAGTCCCAGCTGAGCCAGCCCTTCGGCCAGCGGCGTGAACCCGAGCCATCCGCCGAAGCTCCGGCTCGAAACCCCGGCCGGGACTCCGCGGACAAGAACGGCACCGCCCGAATCTCCGACGCCGACCTTGATTCGCGCGCCGACCATGCACGGGAAGAAGGCACCGTCCTCCGCGTGGAGATACCTGCCCTTCTCGGTCACGTTCCCGCTCCGGTAGGTATTGCGCCCATCGATCTCGGCAAGGTCACCGATCGCGATGTCATCGCAGGCGAGCGGCTGCGTGTCGGGCGCGATGACCCGGTAGCCGGCCGTGCCGAAGTCCACGACGTTGAGGTGCCCCCACGGAATGCGGTCCTCGGCAACCACGAGGTAGTTGATGTCCGACGAGGCGCAGGTGTGGCCCTCGTGGGGGCAGGTCGCATCCCGGGCGGCCGGTCCGAAAACGCCGCGAACTGTGACGCCATCGTTGTCATAGGCCGTTGTGCCCTCGTTCGTGCAGTGGCCCGTGGACGTCAGGACGATCGTTTCGCCGAGGCGCGCATAGAACCCGCCGGCGCAAGCACCCCAGAGCTGCTGGCCGGCGAGGACCGGCGGGTCGTAGACGGGCGTTGCCCGTTGCGGTTGGGCGATGGTTCTCTCGATCGCGAGGGCACCGACCACCACCACCAGCCCGACCACGAGGGCGATGAGGAAATGGACGCGGCGAAACCGGCGCGTTCTCGGGGCCTCCGGATGTGTGCTCATTCCTCGATGGTGTGGCATCGCCGACGCCTGAGCAAGGCGTCAGCAGTTCGTGCGGCCCCCGCATGTCAGAGACGGTTCACCACGTTGACCGCTGTTGACACGCCGCGGCAAAAAGGAATAGCATCAACTTCCATTGATATAAACCGTCGTTGATGCGACGCGTTCGCCGACACGGAGATCTGCCCCCTGTCCCCCTCTCCCGCCCGTATCCGTTCGACCATTGCCTCGGTTGTCGACCAGCCTGACGAGCTCCGCGAGCTGCGGATCGTCCACAAGGCACTCGCCGACGTCAATCGGCTCCGCATCGTCAAGCGCCTCGCGTACGGTGACGCCTCGGTGACGGACCTGATCGAGGAGGTCGGGCTGTCCCAGCCGCTCGTCAGCTGGCATGTTGGCCGGCTGCGGGCCGCGGGCCTCGTCGCGACCCGCCGGAACGGCCGCGAGACGACGTGCAGCCTCCGTCCCGAGGCGTTCGAGGCCTTCGTGGCTCGCGAGCGGGCGATCCTCGGCCTGGCTGCCGCCCCGGCAGCAGGTACGCCCCGGAGCGCCGCGTCTTGAGCGGGTCGATCGTCAGCCCGGAGCTCCGCCAGCGCATCCGCGGCCTGGCCACGCCGATCGCCGTCGGCTTCGGGCGTCTCGGGCTCACGCCGAACCACCTGACGCTGATCGGCTTCGGGATCGCGATCGTGACCGCCGTTGCGGCGGGCATGCAAGCCTGGCTTGCAGGTGGCGTCCTCCTGATCGTCGGCGGCGTCTTCGACCTGTTCGACGGCGCCCTCGCAAGGGCCACCGGCAAGGCCTCGAAGCTCGGGGCGTTCATGGACTCCGTCTTCGATCGAGCCGGCGAGGGTGTCGTCTATGTCGGCATCGCGGCCGGCTGCGTGGCGGCCGGCTTCGACGCGGGGGCGATCCTCGCGGCGGCCGCCATGGCCGCGGCATTCATGGTCAGCTACGTCCGAGCCAAGTCCGAGAGCCTCGGCTTCACGCCAGGCTCGGGGATGGCCGCGATCGGGCTCGCTCCGCGCGAGGTCCGGATCGTCATCCTGACGATCGGCCTGCTCGGCGCCGGCGCCCTGGGCGGAGTCCAAAACTTCGGCTGCGGAATCATTCTCTGCGACGATCCGCTCGGCGGCGAGGGCCAACCGGTTCTGGCCATCGCCCTCGGCCTCATCACGATCCTCGCCACCATCACCGCGATCCAGCGCATCGTCCACGTCATTCGCCAATCCCCCCAGGAGTAGGCAACCAGCAGATGGAGCACCAGGTGACCACAACGAACGGCAAGAACGGGCACAAGCCCGGCAAGAAGATCCGCGTCGCAATCGTCGGCGTCGGCAACTGCGCGAGCAGCCTCGTCCAGGGCCGCTACTACTACGAGAACGCCAAGCCGACGGACTTCGTCCCCGGCCTCATGCATGTCGATCTCGGCGGCTATCACGTCAGCGACATCGAGTTCGTCGCCGCCTTCGACATCGACAAGAACAAGGTCGGCAAGGACCTGTCCGAGGCGATCTACACGAAGCCGAACAACACGTTCGTCTTCCAGCAGGTTCAGAAGCTCGACGTACCGGTCGATCGGGGGATGACCCACGACGGGCTCGGCAAGTACCTCAGCCAGATCATCGAGAAGGCGCCCGGCCCGACGGCCGACGTCGTCGGCATCCTCAGGGAGCGCAAAGTCGACGTCATGGTCTCGTACCTCCCCGTCGGGAGCGAAGAAGCGACCAAGTGGTACGTCGAGCAGGCCCTCAAGGCCGGCGTCGGGTTCATCAACGCGATCCCGGTCTTCATCGGCCGTGAGCCGTACTGGCAGCGCCGCTTCGCCGAGGAGGGCCTGCCGGTCATCGGCGACGACATCAAGAGCCAGGTCGGCGCGACGATCAGTCACCGCGTCCTGACCCGCCTCTTCATGGATCGTGGCGTCCGCCTCGATCGGACGTACCAGCTGAACTTCGGCGGCAACACCGACTTCCTCAACATGCTCGAGCGGGAGCGGCTCGAGAGCAAGAAGATCAGCAAGACCAACGCCGTCACCTCGATGCTCGACTACGAGATGGATCCGGATAACGTCCACGTCGGGCCGAGTGACCACGTGCCCTGGCTCCAGGACCGCAAGTGGTGTTACATCCGGATGGAGGGCACGACCTTCGGCGACGTCCCGCTCAACGCCGAGCTCAAGCTCGAGGTCTGGGACAGCCCGAACAGCGCCGGCGTCATCACCGACGCGATCCGCTGCCTGAAGCTGGGCCTGGATCGCGGGCTCAAAGGTACCCTCGTCGGCCCGTCGAGCTACTTCATGAAGTCGCCCCCGGTCCAGATCCACGACGACATCGCCCACCAACGCGTCGAGGCATTCATCCGGGGCGAGGACAACGAGACCCTCGTGGGCACGGAGAACCTGACCAAGCAGCAACTCAGGAAGCTGGCGAATACCGCTCCCGCCAAGGTGAAGGCGGCGGCTGCCGCATCCTCGGGCTGATGGCTCTGCGACTCGTCGCCACGCTCCTCGTGCCCTCAGCCTCAGACCTCGGAGGGCCAGCATTGGCTTTGCGGGGAGGGTGGCGGTTTGGCGCAACGTAGCCTGGACGCTCCCCACCGGCGCGCGGAACGGAGCGTCGAGCGCGGGCCTCGCATTCTCGAGAAGATCGCGGTCAGGGCCTACGCCGCGGCGACGTGGGTCGTGGCCCACGTACCGGAGCGCCTGTCGCGATGGGTGATCGGGACGGGCTCGCAGGCCGGCTACCTGTTCCTGCCAACGAAGCGACATTGGTCGAACGCAAACTTCGGTCACGTTGTCGGGCTTCCGCCGGATCATCCGCGGGTCCGCCGCCTCGCCCTTGGCGCCTACCGCGAATACGCCCGCTACCTCGTCGAGGTCATGCACCTGGAGACCCAGTCGGCCGAAGAGGCAGGGGCAAAGGTGATCCAGGCCGATCTCGATCACATCGAAGAGGCCTGGCGTGGTTCGCGGGGCGGGCTCATCTTCGCCCTCGGGCACGTCGGCAACAACGACGCGGTTGCGGCGGCTGTCGCGCGTCGAGGCTGGCCGATCAACGTCGTGGCCGACGATTCCACCTTTCCCGAGATGTTCGAGCGACTACGCCGCGTGCGCGAGGCGTGGGGCGCCCACGTCATTCCGTGGCGGAATCTCCGCGAGATCTACGCGGTGCTGCGGCGCCGGGAGATGCTCGGCCTACTGGTCGACTGGGGCTACCGCTCCGACGGAATCCCGGTCAAGCTCTTCGGGGCGTGGACCACGCTGCCGGCAGGGCCGGCGACGCTCGCGGCAAAGACCGGCTCTCGGATCCTCCCGGTTGCGATCCGCCGGACGCCGGAAGGGCTGTTCCACGTCTCGTATGCGCCGATCATCGAGGTCGCCTCCAGCTCGCCGGCGGATCTCCAACGGGCCACCCAGGTAGTCGCCGATTCCCTGGCGGAGACCGTCGCCGCAGCACCCCAGCAGTGGTACAGCTTCAAGCCGATGTGGCCGCAGACCGAGCAGGAGTCAGCAGAGCTCGAGCGGCGCGCAGCCGCGATGCTTGCGAACGAAGGTTCGCGCGACGGGCGGTCGCGGGCTCCCGAGCGCAGCGTCGAGGATGCTGTGTCCGACGCCGGCGCACCATGGCCGGAGGCCTCCGGGGCGTGACGGACACGGACGTCGGCACCTCCCGGTCAGGGCGTGAGCGAGCCAACGAACCGGTCCCGTCGCGGCCTAGCCTCGACACCGTACGCCGAACGGCGCGGGCGGCGATCGAGAACCGCGCGGCGGACCGCGGGACCATCGTCCAGCGCGTCCGGGCCGCCGCCCTGTCGGCGATCTCGTGGGCGGCCTGTCGACTTCCCGAAGGCCCGCAGATCGCCATCGCCGAAATCGTGGGGCGCAGCGCATACCGTGTATCGCCCGCCCGGGCGGCACGCGTCCGCCGCAACCTCGGTCGAGTCGTCGAGTATTTCGCGACGACGGACATGGCCAATGATCGAGTCCGTGCGGCAGCGGCCGATCCCCGGGCGCTCGAGCGGCTCGTTCGGGCAGCCTTCCGCCACCGTGCCCGCTACTACCTCGAGATCCTGCGCGCCCCGGGATTGGACGCCCGGGTCTTTGAAGAGCGCCTCGAATTGGAGAACCCGGATGTCATCGAGGCGGCACTGGCCGGCGACCGGACCGTGATCTTCATTTCCGGCCACCTCGGTCAGATCGAATTGCCTGGGCTCTACCTGGCCCAGCATTCGGGCCGCCGAATAACAGCACCGATGGAGACACTGGGGGATCCGGCCCTCCAGCGCTGGTTCGAACGGACGCGGGCGACGTTCGGGGTCCGGATCGTCGGCCTCCGCGAGGCCCGCCGTGAATTGCTCAGGGAGCTGAGGAGCGGCGAGTCGGTCGGTCTGGTCGCGGACCGTGACATCACGGGTGGTGGCATGGAAGTGCCGTTTTTCGGAGCCCCGGCGCCGCTTCCCGTAGGGCCGGCCTTCCTCGCGACCGAGACGGGCGTTCCGCTCTACCTGGCGTCGGTCTGGCGTGTCGGGGCCCGCGGTTACCGCGGCCGCCTCGACGAGATCCCGGTGACCCGCGACGGCGCCCGACGCGACCGAATCGCGGGAACGCTCGAGGCGGAGGCGCGCGCGTTCGAACGGGTGATCGCGAACGCCCCCGAGCAGTGGATGGCCATCTTCTTCCCGATCTGGCCCGACCTCGAGGCGGAGCTCGCTGCCGAAGATGCGGCGCGAGGTGACGGCCGATGACAACACGGCTCGGCCGGGCCGACCTCCACATCCACACCCTGGCTTCGGACGGGACGTCGGGGATCGTCGAGATCCTCGATCACGTCGAGCGCTCGACCGACCTCGACGTTGTCGCCATCACGGACCATGAGCGCATCGACGCCGCGTTCGCGGCTCGGGTCATGGCCCGCGACCGCGGGCTACGCGCTGAGGTCATCGTCGGCGAGGAGGTATCCACGCTTGGCGGCCACCTTCTCGGGTTGTTCCTCGAGGAGCGGGTGAGACCGCTCCGCTCGATGCGAACGACGATTGCGGAGATCCACGAGCAGGGCGGGCTCGCGATCCCCGCCCACCCCCTGGTTCCGTATCCGCTCTGCGCCCAGGGCTGGCTGCTGCGGCGGCTGATCAGTGACCGCGACCCGCGGGTCCGTCCGGACGCGATCGAGGCGTTCAACCCGACGACTCTCGGTCGGCCGTGGCACGCCCGGGTCGTCAACTTCGCCGCGGCGCACGGACTCGCGACGGTCGGCAACAGCGATGCCCACGAGGCCGCAGCGATCGGCGTCGGCTGGACGACGTTTCCAGGCCGAACCGCCGAGGACCTGCGGGCGGCGATCGTCACCGGCGCGTCGCGCCACCATGGCAGCTTCCTTGGAACGGGCCAGGTCCGGACGTTCGGCCGCCAGCTTCGGAAGTACGGCCGGGACGTGGAGGCGGTGGTCCGGGCCCAGGTCCGCCGCGACGGTTCCGGGCGGGACCTCGGCTATCCCGGCGGCCGCCATCGACCGCCGCGGTTCGAGGAGGAGTGGGCGGCCCAGCAGGCCCGCGAGGAGCGGCGACCGTGAAGATCGGGCTGGTCTCGCCGTATGTCTATCCACTGCCCGGCGGGGTGACCCAGCACGTCCGCTACCTGTACGAGAACCTCCGGCTCCGCGGCCACGACGTCAGGATCCTGACGAGCAGCCACGGCCTCCAGCGCGCGTCCGAAGGCGACATCATCCGGATCGGCAAGGGCTTCTCGCTGCCGGTCAATGGCTCCGTCGGCACGATCACGTTGTCGCCGCGGTTCGTGTCCCAGATCCGGGCGACGCTGGAGCGCGAGCAGTTCGACCTCCTCCACTTCCACGAGCCGTTCGTGCCATTCCTGTCGACGATCCTGCTGCGACTCTCGACGAGCGTAAACATCGCGACCTTCCATGCGTACGGCGGGTTCTCACCGTCGTACGAGTTCGGCAGCAAGGTGATGAAGGGCGAGGCCGCCCGGCTACACGGCCGGATCGCGGTGAGCGGCGCGGCGAAGCACTTCATCGATCGCTACTTTCCCGGCGAGTACAAGGTGATTCCGAACGGCGTCGATGTCGACCGCTTCCAGCGGGCGGTCCCGATCGCGCGCTGGCAGGACGGCAAGCGGAATATCCTGTTCGTCGGACGGCACGAGCCGCGAAAGGGCCTCCTCGAGCTCCTCAAGGCCCACCGTATCCTTCGCAAGACGGGCTGCGACTGCCGGCTCCTCATCGTCGGGACCGGCCCGCTCGGGCGCGAGGCCCGGCGATACGTCGCGACGCGGCGCCTCCAGGGCGTCGAGTTCCTGGGCCGGGTGAGCGACAAGGAGAAGGCCCAGCTGTTCCGGACCGCCGACGTCTACGTCTCGCCGGCGACCGGTGGCGAATCGTTCGGGATCGTCCTGCTCGAGGCAATGGCAGCCGGCACGCCGATCGTTGCCTCCGACATCCACGGCTACAAGGGCGTCGTCCGGCGTGGGCGGGAAGCGCTCCTCGTCCCGCCCCGGGAGCCGAAGGAGATCGCCGCCGCCGTTGGACGCCTCCTCCGTGACGACCAGCTTCGGGCCGAGATGGGTCAGGCCGGCGTCGCGAGGGCCCAGGAATTCAGCTGGCAGCGGGTGACCCGCAAGGTCGACGAATACTACGGGGTCGTTATCCGACGGCTCGCGGCGCGCGGTGACCTGCCGGCCGGCTTCTCCGCCCCGATCCCGCCGTCGCCGCGGCCGTCGGGTTCGACAAGCCCCGTCCTCGGCATGCCTGTCGAACGGGTCGAGGGCCCGATCGAGTCAGTCCGCTAGCCGCCCGGTCGAATTTGCAGGCTAGCCGCCGGGAGCCTCGGGCGTGAGTCCGGCCGCGTCGAGCTCGTCGGCCTCCCGCTCGGCAAGCGCGATTCGCCAGACCCAGGCCGAATAGGCCAGGACGATGCACAACAGGGTCAGCGCCACGGCGAGGATCGCCGGGATCGTATCGATGAGCTTGACCCCTGTCGCCACCGTCTCTCGGAGTTTCGGAAACTGGAAGGCGTAGACCCAGGTCGGCAGGATTCCCTGGTAGGCGTTGGCCACCACGCCGGGAAGCGGCAGCGCCGAGATGTTCGGGTAGAAGACAAGGAACCAGCTGACGACCGCGGTCACGAGACCGATCACGAACCGCCGCGCGTCTCGCGCGGTCGCCACGAACAAGGCAAGCAAGAGAAGCGGCAGCCCGAAGATGATGGCCACCGGCTCGACCGGGATCGACGTCAACGTCACGAGCGGCGTCACCGGCACGAGCCGGACGAGCAGCAGACCGAGGAGTGCCGCTCCGGCGGTGACGCCAAGCGGGACGAGCTGGCCAACGGAGCCGTCACCGCCGCGCCCGATGTCGAGAGATGACAGCTGGCGCAGGAACACGAGAATCGCGACGCAGACGACGACTCCCAGGACGAGCGTCTGGGCCGTCAGGACGAACTCCGGGATGAGCGGCGGGCAGACCTGCGAGTTCGGGACGGCTCGTTCGACGCCGACGAAGGCGCACAGGGGCCGGTCGAAGAGCCAGAGCAGGGCCGGGCCCATCACGGCCGCTCCTGCCGAGACCCGCGCCAGGAGCCAGATCCGCCTCGAAGTGCCATGCCAGAGCTCCGCGGCGAAATAGGCCAGCGCGAGGATCACGAATGGCAGGCTCGTGTAGTAGTGGTACTGGAATGCGGGCCGGTCGATGCGAACCCACGAGACCCACTGGCAGGCAAAGGCGATGACAATGAGGGCCAGCGCGAGGCTCCGCCGGGCGTAGGCCTGCCACGCCACGAAGGCGAGCGCCGGAACGCCCAGCCACCAGATGACGAGATTGCCCGAGTCGTAGATCGCGGCGGTCGTGGAGCCGGCGAATCCCTCCTGGTAGAACCAGACCGGCTTCAGATCGAACGGCCAGGCCCACCACGGCGACGACGCCGCATGGCCATCGGTCAGGTTGTTGTGGTAGTCGTACATCTGCCGCGTCAGGTCGATCAGCGTCTGGCCCTCGTGGCCCGGCGGCCAGGTTGCGGTGATCCGGTGGCCCTCGACGAACGCCCACGGGATGTACGACGCGACGTACAGCCCGAGCGGGATCAGAAGCAGGCAGACCGCCATCCAGGCGATCGGCAGCCCGAGCAGTGCCCCTGGGCGCAGCCAGTCCGCGCGTGGTGGCGGAGCGGGGGGCGGCAGGAGGGCCGCCGGGTCTGTCGGGTCACGGGGCGGGGCGAACGGGCCGAAGCCGGCCCGACCGGCCAGCACGAACGCACCGTAGACCACGAGGGAGAGGGTCACGAGGGCGGCCGCCACATGGAGCGGAGTGAGGACCAGCGACGCTTCGCTCGCGATCTGGGGCAGCGGGACGCCGGCGAGCTGGGTTCCGGCCCGGCCCAGGCCGATGGCGGCGAGGGCGATGATTCCGCCGAGGGCCGCCGGCGCACCGACAGCGAAGCGCGTCTCATCGTCGGACCAGGCGATCGGATGAAGGATGTTGACCACCACGGCGATCGCCGTCAGGCCGACCATGATCGCGACGAACGGGAGGTTGCCGAGCCCCGAGTTCGCTGGGACGGCGAGGGCGAGGTGGCCGAGAACGGCGGTCATCGCGATCAGCGCCACGATGAGGACCAGCCGGCCGAGGGCGCTCCGTACCAGGACGAGGATCCCCAGTCCGCCGATCGCGTACAGGGCAACCCATTTCGAAGCCAGGGCCAGCCCCAGGAAGGCACCGATGGCCGGCATGGCGATCCAGAACGCGCCTCGCCAGCGCCACGCCCCGGTCCAGATCGCCGCGAACACGGCATACGCGGCCATGATCCCCAGCCCCACGTACGCGTCGTTCATCCCGATCCGTGACTGGACGAAGAACATCCCGTCGGCGATGGCGAAGATGCCGACGAACACGCCGACCTCTCGGCGCCGGAAGAGGATCCGCGCCAGGAGATAGACGAGGCCCGCCATCAGGGCCCCGGCGATGACGCCAGGCAGGCGCCAGGCGAACGCATGCTTGCCGATCTCGACGCTTGCGACCTGTCCGTCGTCGGCGAATGCGAGGATCTGCTGGCGGTCGGTGCTGGGGTATGCCTGGGCGACGTCGACGGCCCAGGCCGACGGCTCGAACGGCAGGCGGGCATCGGCGAAGACGGCATTGGCATGCGGCTCGATCACGTAGATCGTCCAGCCGCTGCCGTCGGTGGTCGGACCGAGGACGTGGACCATCTGGGACGCCTCATCCCAGGCTACGCGGCTGCCCGTGACCGGGAACGGAAGCGTCCGCTGGAGGGCGGGCCCGTTCTTCGCCGGATCGCCTCCGACGGCGATGATCGCGACCCCTCCGGGATCGCCCTCGGCGATCCCGTCCGTCGTTACATAGAGCTTCGCGTCGTCGATGCCGACGTGGGCGAGGCCGTGGGCGCCGCCGTCGATCTCAGTCGAGGTCACCACATCGCCTGTTGCCGCGGCGACGAACGTCACGCCGTCGGCGGTCGCGATCGCCACGCGCGGCAACGTCTCGACGGTCAGACCGGCGAGCCGGCCATCGGCGATAGCCTTGTCGACGTTGGCTTTCTGGTCGACGCCGCCGATCCCGGCCACAGTCGTCGACTCGGCGGTTGAGCGGAGGCGGGTCTCGTACGTGGCAGCGTCCCCGCCGAGCAGGTCGGCCAGGACACGAGCCGCGGCCGCGGGGTCTTCAACGGCGCCCGCGAGAGTCGACACCGCGGGCCCGCTCCCACCGGGCGCAAACCCGGCGATCCCGGCGAGGTCGATCGTGTCGATCGTCTCCGCCGAGGCCGTATCGAGCGTCGTGAGCCGGTCGTCGTCGGTGGCGACGAGCAGCGACTGGCCGTCGTCCGTCGCGTACATCTGACGGATCGACCCGTCCACCTGGCCAAAAGCCTGCGGGCCCCCGACCAGCCCGGCCGTCTCGAGACTGGTGACGCCATCGAGCGAGTACAGATCGAAGGTGAGAATCTGGCCGTCGGTCGTCCCAATGAAGAGCCGTTGGAGGACCGGGTCGATCGTCAGGGCGACCGCGCCGGGCACGGGTGCGGCGAAGACCGGCTCGCGGGTCACGAGATCATAGGAGCGGAGCTCCGTGCCGGTGACGACGTGAACCCGATCGCCGGCACGCCCATCGGGCAGGTTCGGATCGTCCCGCCGGCCTTCGATGAGGGCATCCCGCACGGGCACGCCCAGGTCGCTCGTGGCGCTGACCCGGTCGTCACCCCACGCGACGAGACCGCCGGCCATCGCGTACTTCGCCAGGTGGGGATGCGTCCACTCGTAGATGTCGTGCGACATTCCGTAGCGCCAGGCCTGGAGGAACTCCGTTGCCGTCCGGGCGTGGTAGACCTCGTCGAAGTGCATCTGGTACGGCTCGGCGAGCCGGAAAACGCGCAGGCCGAGCGTCGCGACGATGATGACGACGAGGAACCACAGGTCGAGCCGATCGAGGCGCCCAGGGGGCTCGTCGTGGAGCGCCCGCGAGCGATCCGCCCGGAGCGGCCGCTCGTTGAGTCGCGACTTCAGCCAGCCGACGGCTCCGACCTCGGCGAAGCTAGGGCTCTCGGACCAGGTGGGCAGCGAGGGCTCGGTTGCGGTGAGTGAGGTGGGTCCAGGATCGACGGGTGCGAAAGCAGCAGCGGTTGCGGCCGATACGGATGCAGACGCCGCGACCCTCCTCTCCTGCACCACGTCCTCCGTGTCCTCCTCGTACTCGTCGTACTCGTCTTGATCCGCGATCTCGGCCTCAAGCGCCGCCATCGCGGCAGGGCGGAGTTGAAGGAATGCCCAGATTGCGGCCCCGAGATTGGCCAGCGACACAATGACGACGCCGGTCGTGCTCCGGATCCACGACCCGATGCCCAGCCAGTCGGAGATCGCCGGGTTGCCGGGGTAGATGGTCGTCAGAACGACGTACATGTTGAGGAAGGTCGCCGCCGAAAGCACGACATAGGCGAGCAACCACCGTGCTGAGACCGCCGCGAGGATCGCCCCGAGCGCGAAGAACGGGAACAGATAGCGCTCGTGGACACGGGTCGGCAGGATGAAGAAGGCGATCGCAAGAAGGGTCACACCGACGAGGATGGTGAGCCGATCTGGGCGCCGGGCGATCATCGCGCACGCGACGACGAATGCGGCGATAAGGAGCCCCGTCCCGATGAGGACCGCCGGAATCGGACCGACCTGGAAGGCCGACTCGCACACGGGCCCGCCCGGGACCGGGTTCTGGATGACCGCGTCGCAGATCCATCCGCCGTTCGCCGCGAGGCCGGTTCCGTCGAGCTCGACCAGGGCCCACGGGTTGTAGGCGTTGACGCTGACGTAGGGATACCCGCCGGCGGTCTTGAAGATCTGCTCGACCAAACCAGACCGCAAACCGCCGTCCCGCAGCTCGACGACGGACAAGCCAAATGGGGCGCACAGCACGAACGCGGTAAATAGCCCGACCAGGCCGGTCGTGACGATCCGGATGGGCCGGTCCGTTCGGCGCTCCCATGCTCGGAGACGGTCGACCAAGCCGGTTCCGCCTGCCTCCACGCCTGTCTCGCCGGCGGGCCAGAGTGCGCGACGGATCGTTACGACGGCGACCACCGGAATCAGAATCCCGAGCTGGGGCTTGATGAGCGCAGCGATCACCGTCCAAACCGACGCTCGCTCCGGGTGGTCATGCCAGAGTTCGCGGACGCCCAGCAGGAGGAACACGACGCCGAACGAGTCGACCTGGCCCCAGACCACGGAATCGAACCAGCTCACCGGGTTGGCGACGGCGATCACGGCCGCCAGGATCGCCGTCCGACGGCTTGCTCCGAGCTCCTTGGCCATCGACCAGACGAGCCAGCCAATCGCCACGTCGGCGAAGATGGCAGGGAGCTTGATCAGGTCACCGATGCCGCCCGTCGCCTGGCCAAGGAGGCCGACGATGTAGAGCACGAACAGGTAGCCGGGCGTGTAGTCGTGGAAGCCGGGCCGCTCGTAGAAGCCGTGGAGGCCGTTCGTGGCGAGGTCGCTGGCCCATCCGCGGAATGATGCGAGATCGAAGTCCAGCCCGGTCCCGGGGTAGGTGTATGCGATGATGAGCCGGAAGGCGAGCGCGGCCGCGAGCACGATGAGGATCGCGCCGACGCCATCCCGCGTCCAGATCATCCGCGTCGGTGCGTCCGCGCCCCGGCTCGACCCGCCAGGTGCGCGGGCTGTCAACGGAGAGATGCCTCCTGCACGAGCATTCTGAGGTGGATCGCAGGGTAGCACAGGGTCGGTCGCAGGGGCCCGGATCGGACCCGGCAGGCAGCGTCACGGGAGCTGGGCGGCCCGGCCCTTCGAGGACCGCGCTGACGTCGGCGGCCATCGGGCTCGTCCTCGTCGCGATCGCCCTGGTCGTCTACTCGCACAACAAGCCCTTCCGCTTCTACGACCACTTCGAGTGGCAGGCGGAGGCATTTCTCGAGGGCCAGACCGCGATCCGGTATCCGGTCGAGGCCACGGACGACTCGCCCGGCAATGCCTTCTTCAACGACGTCCGGCAGGTACGCTCGAACGACGGCGTGCCGCGCGGCGACATCCCGTTTCCACCGCTGCCGGCTGTCCTCCTGCTCCCGTTCGTCGCCGCCTGGGGGCACCGCGCCGACGGCCAGTTCATCTTCGCCGTCGTCGCCGCGATAGACGTCGGGATTGCGTGGTGGGCGCTCGGGGGCCTGCCGATCCGGCGCTGGGTCCGTCTCGCCGCGACTGTCTTCCTCGCGTTCGGGACCGTGCTCTGGTACGCCGCGCAGATCGGCACGACTTGGTACCAGGCCCACATCCTGGCCGTCGGCCTGGCGTTCCTCGCCGTGGGGATCGCCCTTCGAGCCGATCCGGACGCCGCTGCCGACGAGGACGATCTCCCCGAACCGGAGCCGGCGCCCCAGCCCGAGTCGGAGACCGGCCGGGCCCCTGGTGCCCTGACGCGCGTTGTTCGCGGGCTTCGGTCGGGCATCGACGGCCGCCAATTCCTCGCCGGCCTGCTGTTCGGCCTGGCCTGTACCTCTCGTCTCTCGATCCTCTTCGCCGCGCCGTTCTTCCTGCTCGTTGGTGGCGGCGGGACGTGGCTGCGGCGGGGGTTCTCGGCCGGGCTTGGAGCGGCGATCCCGGTCGGGGCGCTGCTCCTTTACAACTTCGTCTCGACCGGCCACATCCTCCACCCGGGCTACCAATTCCTGTACGAGCAGGAGGCGGGCTTTTACACGACGCTCGGTTACAACCTCTCGTGGGCGATCGAGGACCCCCGCTACATCCCCCAAAATCTCGGGATCATGCTCTTCAGCACGCCGGTCATCGAGCCGACCATCTATCCGGCGGGCCTCGGGGGCGGGCGCGCCCTGTGCACCGATCCGGCGATGATCCGGGGGCTGTTCGAACGGGACTGTCCGATGGCCTTGCCGCTCGACACCGGGATGAGCGTCATCCTGACGAGCCCGGCCTTCCTGTTCGCCCTTCCCGCCCTTCGGCGCTACGGCCGGAGCAGGGCGGTGACCGGCGCCGCGCTCGCAGTGCTGATCATCGCGGTCGTGAATCTCATGCACTTCAGCCAGGGCTGGGTCCAGTTCGGCTATCGCTTCAGCCTCGATTTCGTGCCGTGGGCTCTCGTGCTCGTCGCCCTCGGAATGGACCGGGTCCGCTCGGGGATCGGCGTCGCCGTAGCGGTGGTCCTCGTCGCCATGTCGATCGCGATCAACTGGTGGGGCGTGGTCTGGGGCAACCTGCTGGGATGGTGAGGGGGACCAGGCTCACGCGCCTGGCGCCGTTCGCTGTCGGGGTCATCGCCACCGCCCTCGCGGCCTGGCGCGTGATGCCAGGCGTCGGCTTCTGGGACACCGCCGAGTTCCAGACGATCCCCCCGATCCTGGGAACCGCCCACCCGACCGGGTACCCGACCTACGTCATCATCGGCTGGCTCGCGTCCATTGTTCTGGCTCCGTTCGGCGAGCCCGCGTTCCGGATGAATCTCCTCTCGGCGATCCTCGTTGGCGTTGCGGCCGGGATCACGGTCGATCTCGTCCGGCTGCTGACCCGCTCGACGATCATCGGGGTGGCCGCCGGGCTCGGCCTCGCGGCCACGCCGATCGTGTGGTTCATCGGCACCCATGCCGACCCCCATGCGCTCCACCTCGTGTTGTTCGCCAGCCTCCTCTGGCTGCTCGTCCGGTGGGAGATTGCCCGGAACGAGGACCCGTCGCGCGCCGACCGATGGCTTATCGCCGCCGCGATCGTCACCGGCCTGTCGGCCGGCAACCACTCGCTGACGCTTCTGCTGGCGGTCCCGATCGGACTCTTCGTCCTCGCCGTCGATCCGGCAATCCTGTCGCGCGGCCGGCTCATCGCACGGTGCGCCGCGGCGTTCGCGATCACGACCATCATCGTGTATCTCGAGTTGCCGATCCGCGGCGGTCTGATCAATATCCTCGAGGCGCCCCTCGTCTACGGGCGGCCCGACACCCTGAGCGGATTCGCCTACATCGTCACCGGAGAGCAGTTCCGCGGCGGGCTCAACGATCCGTTCGGCGACTGGCCGGGCAAGCTCTTTGACCTGGCCGCGCTCACCGTTCGCGAGCTCGGGCCGCTTGCCGCGCTCGTTCTCGCCGGGCTGGTGGTGACGGCGATCCGCCACCGCACCTTCGCCCTGCTGACCGGCAGCGCGCTTGCGATCACCTGTTTCTTCAACGCGGCCTACGTCAATGCCGAGATCCAGCGCTACTACCTCGGCCCGGCGTTGATCGCCTGGGTCTGGCTGGCGATCCTCGCGGCGACTGTCGCCGACGGGCTCCGCGGCGCCTTGCTCCCGAGGGGTCGGGGCGAGGCGTCACCTGACCGCTCTACTGTCCCGCAACAAGCGCTGGGGCCCGCCACGCCCGGCCGAAGGGCGCGGGCGCCGATCGACGCGCTCGGAGTCGCAGCGGCCGCCCTCGCGGGCCTCGTGCTCCTTGCGCCGACGATTGCGGCATTCCCCGGCCGTGCGGCGATGGTGGACCGAACGGCCGATCGGAGCGCGCAACTGTGGCTCGCGGCCGTCCTGGATGAGGTGGAGCCGGGCTCCATCATCGTGAGCTGGTGGAGTTACTCGACGCCGCTATGGTACGCACAGGTGATCGAAGGCAGGCGCCCGGACGTCTTCGTCGCCGACGATCGGACCCGCATCGACATGAACCTTGGAGAACTCACCGACGTGATCAATGGCAACCTCGCGATCGGACGACCGGTCTATGCGATCCGGATCGACAGCCGGGAGCTCGGGCAGTTGCAGGCCTTGTACAGGCTCACACCGCTGGCGTCGCCGTTCGCCCCGAATGTTTTCCGGGTGACCTCGCGGAGCATCGTGGACGCTCGCCCGTGACGGAGCGGGTCGCCCGGTTGTCGTACTTCTTCCCGGCCCACAACGAAGAGGCCAACCTGCGCGGCCTGGTCGAGGAGGCCCTCGAGACGCTGCCGGGGCTGGCCGAGACCTTCGAGATCATCGTCGTCGACGATGGCTCCCGCGACGCGACGGGGGCAATCGCAGACGAGCTAACCGCGCAGCATCCGGGAGTTGTGCAGGCCCTTCACCATCCGACGAATCTCGGCTACGGCGCCGCCCTGCTGTCGGGGTTCCGGGCCGCCCGGCACGATCTCGTGGCCTTCACCGACGGCGACCGGCAGTTCCGGGTCGCGGACCTCGCCCGGCTGACAGAGCGCCTGGCGGCCGCCGATCGGCCGGACGTTGTCGTCGGCTACCGGATCAAGCGGGCAGACCCACTGGTCAGGACCCTCTACGCGAGGCTCTATCGGTTCGCGAACCTCGTCTGGTTCGGCCTTCGGGTCCGCGACGTCGACTGTGCATGCAAGCTGTTCCGGCGGGCGGCCCTCGAGAACGTCGCGATCGAGTCGGGCGGCGCGTTCTTCTCGGCGGAACTCCTCATCAAGCTCCGAGCCGCGGGCCGGACGATCGTCGAGGTCGGCGTCCCGCATCATCCTCGGACGGCAGGCTCCGCGACAGGAGCGAAACCGAGCGTCGTGTTTCGCGCCGTTCGCGACTTCTGGCGGCTCCGGCTGAGGATGTGGGCGAACCGGGCCCGGACACTCCGGCGGGGAACGCCGGTCCTGACCGACCAGGCGGCCGGCTAGCTGCCGGAGGCTCGCGGCTCGCCGGTACCCGGGTCGATGTCGAGCGAGTTCACGAAGTCCCGGAACACGTCGAGGCGCGGGTCGACGATCTGCTCGCCCGTCGATTCGAGGGCGATCCCGGCCGTCCCCTCGCCCTCTTCGTCTCCGACGCCGCCGTCGGCACCGAGGGCGGCCTGGTCCAGCACGGATTCGACGACGAAGATCCGGCCGCCGGCCCGGACCGCGAGGGCTAGCGAATCGGATGGCCGGGCGTCGACCTCGACCGTCCGGCCATCGTGTTCGAGCAGCAGCCGAGCGTGGAAGGTTTCCTCGGCCAGGGACGAGATGATCACCCGATCGACGCGCGCGCCGAGCCCTTCGAGCGCCGCCGCGAACAGGTCGTGGGTGAGCGGCCGGTCGGGGGCGAGGCCCTGCAGCTTCATCGCGATGGCGCTCGCCTCCCACGGCCCGATCCAGATCGGCAGGTAGCGATCTCGCTCGGTCTCCTTGAGGATCACGACGTGGCGGCTGGACAGCATGTGGACCCGGACGCTCTCGACCACCATCTCGACGAGCTTCGTCCCCGGGAGCGGCTCCTCGCTGGCCATGGCCTGATTATCCCACGCCGGCCCCGGGCAGCGGCCCCTCCGCCCGCCGCCTCCGGGCCCCACCGGCGGCACGCACGAGGACACCGATGAGAAGGCCGAAGACGAAGCCGCCGATGTGGGCAAAGAAGGCGACGCCACCCTCGGCCCCGGCCAGCCCCAGCGAGCCGATGCCGTCGATCAACTGGAGGACGAACCAGAAGCCGAGGACGACGAGGGCGGGCACCTCGATCAGCTGGTAGAAGAAGCCGAGAAAGACGAGCGACAGGATCCGGGCGCCCGGAAACAGCACGAAGTACGCCCCGAGGACGGCCGAGATCGCGCCGGAAGCGCCCACCATCGGGATCGTCGAGGTCGGGTCGATGGCGATCTGGGCAATCGCCGCGGCGACACCGCCACCGAGGTAGAAGAGGATGAACGCGAGCCGGCCGAGGCGATCCTCGATGTTGTTGCCGAAGATCCACAGGTAGATGAGATTGCCGACGAGATGGATCAGGTTCACGTGGAGGAACATGCTCGTAAAGACGGCGAGCGTCTCCTCCCCGAAGAACTGGCCCTGCTCCAGGTCCGCCAGCAACTCGACGGGAACGAGCCCGAACCTGGAGAACAGCTCCTCGACGCCAGTCTCGCCCGCATTCGCTTCGGCGCCGAGGCGGTAGGCAAAACCCACAACGCAGGCGACGATGAGGGCGATCGTTCCGATCGGCGTCCGCTTGACGGGATTCGCGTCCCGAAGCGGGATCACGGCGCGGCCGACGCCGGCGCGCTACCTCCAGGGCTGCCGGACGGCGCGGCCGACGCCGACGGACCGCCCGAGCCCGACGGCGAGGCGGCTGGGACGTCCGGGACCTCGTCGAGGACCGACGAGTAGACGCCGTCCTTCGTCGCCCAGATGAGCGTCGGCGGGGCCTCGTCCGCTGCCAGGACGACGTACATCCCGCGGATATCCTCCCAGCCCCGAGCGCCGCCGGCCAGCCGGAACTGGCCGAGGTACGACCCCTTGGCCTTGTCGATCGCGACGACCCGGGCACTCGTCGGATCGTAGGCGTACAGGACGCCCTTCCGCTTCTCGGTCGCCGAATCGATCAGGCGGTACTCGGGCGCCTTCCGCAGCAGCGTGTCGGGCAGCGGATCTGCCTCCCAACCCTCGGCCCGGCCGTCGACAAACCGGACGATCTTGCCGCCGTCGACGAGGAAGATGTCGCCGTCGATGTACAGGTCAGTCGACCTTGTCCATGTTCCGGGCGACCGCCAGCCGGTCGACCGGCGCCGCCGGGAAGCCGCTGCCATCGGACGCCGGGAAGTAGTAGACGAGCTGCTCCTCCGACGGATCGACGACGTACAGGTTGTAGAGCCCGGTGCTCGCGATGCGGAGGAACGTCCCGATCTCCCGGATATCGTCGCCCCAGCTCGCCCCGTTCGAGACCGTGACCTTGATGATCGTCCCCTTACCAGCCTCGTCGGCCGGTCGCCAGCGCCAGAGCACGTTCTTGGAGTCGACGATGAGCAGATCCCGTGTGGCGCCGAGCGCCATGAGCTTCGGTGCCCCTTCGGTTGTCCCCGACGCCTTCGTGCCCTCGCGGTAGATGAGCGAGGCGGTCCTGGTCCCGAGGTCGACCCGGTAGATCGACTGCGTGGCCCGATCGAGGACATACGGGACCCCGCCGGGCCCCAGGATCATGTCGCCGATGTCAAATGGGACCTCGCTGTCGGTGAACGAGATGACCGTTGCCGGCGCGACCGGAACCATGCCGTAGAGGCGGTCCAGCCCCGCCTGGGCCTGCTTTCGGAGCGGGTTGATCGTCGATGCGGGCACCTCGTTCTTGGCGGCCGTGTCGAGCGCCGAGTAGGCACCCGTGAGGAGCTCGAGGGCCCGAGACGGATCGCCGTCGACGAGATCGACACCTGGCCCGAACACCTTGGCGATGTTGTCGCGCGCCGTCCGAAGCGCCGCCTCGCCAACGGTCAGTGAGGCGAGATCCTGCCCCGGGTTCTGGCCACCGACTGCCCAGACGACCGTGAACAACCCACCGGAGACCACGACGAGGGCCAGGATCGCGACTGCCGCTCGTCGCTGCATCTCCCGCTTGGCGGCCGCGGGCGTCACCCGTCGATACGCCGTCCGGCGCCGTGGGAGGAGCTCCTGGAGCCGCACGACGAGCCGCTCGAGCGCCCCGCCGGCCGCGACCCGGGCGCGGAAGGCCGATGCCTGGACGGCGGCGACGCCGTCGGTCACGTTGTCGGCGAGCGGGATCGGTGAGCGGTCCGGGGCTCCTGCGAGTGGCTCTGCGGGACGGACCGGGACGAGTGCTCGCGACTTGTGGGTTGACGCCACCTCCGTTGCTTCGATGGCGATCATCCCATCGCTCGCCGCCCCGTCAGAGGCGACAAAGCGGTGGTGGAGGTGCTCCATCGCGGGCTGCGGATGGAGAGTCACCATCGCGTCCTTCAGCTCGTCCGGGCCGAGACGGCTCATGACGTTCGGCGAGATGAGGACAAGCAAATCGCCGACGGAGATCTCGCCCCGCCACACGTCGGGCTCGAGGTCGTTGGTCGGCAGGCCCCGCTCGCGATGCGGGTCGGGCAGCGTCGAGAGGCGCGCCTGCCGGATCAGGTAGGCCTCGGCCGGCCCGATCGTCGCGACGTACAGCTCATTGCCGCGGACGACGGCCACGCCGATCCCGATCGGCCCGTTCACCCCGTCGCCTTGGAGGTTGAGCCGGTCACGCTGGTGGGCCAGGCGCTTGTTGGCGGACGCGATCGCCTTCTCCAGGCAGACCCGGATCCCCGCCGACTCGTCGTAGTAGTACTCGCTCCGGATCGTCTCGGCGGCGAGCTGCGTCGCCTCCTGGGCCCGCTGGCTCGCGACGGTCGACGTGACGATGAGGTAGAGGTTTCCCTTCGACCGCGCCACGGATCCGACGCTCGGCTCGACGACGACGACCGTGTCGGGCGAGTCGGTTACGCGATCTGGCTCGGCAATGACGCCAAGCTTCATTTGGAGACGGACGGCCATGCAGCTCTCTCGTGATCGGCAGACGCCGGTGTTCGATAGGCGGCGCGGGACGGCGGGTGGTGGATCCCGGTCAAGTCGAGATCTCCGCCCGCGCAGCCGTGTGGCTGGCAGGTGTGCGGGATTATACGCGGGCGCCTCCGCGCCGGACGTGGATGCGGAGTTCGCGGGCGCCGGTGCCCGCCGGCGAGGCGGCGAACGCAGCTAAGAGCTCGGATGTCCGGAGGCGCAGTTCCTGGGCGACGATCGGCGCGTCGGCCTCGACGACGAGGTCGAATCCATCGAGCCGCAGGACCCGACATCCGCCGGCCGCCGCCGGGACGCGCTCGGCAACGATGGCCTCGAACGTCGCCATCGCCCTGGACAGGCGCAACTCGTCCTCCAGCCCGAGCCCGCGTGCAGCGTCCGGCAGCAGATCGCCGATCCGGGTCATCGGCCGGCGGCGTCCGGTCATCCGACGGTGGTCCGGGCTGGTGCGAGGCGGGCGCCTTCGCCCTCGTCCGGTGTCACATCCCAGGTCGTGGCCGCGGCGACGAGGGCCTGGTCCAGGTCGGCCAGGGTGGTCGTGGTCACGAATGCCTGCGGCAGCTCCGCGATTCGCCGGACGAGGTGTGCCCGCCGAGCCGGGTCGAGCTCCGAGAAGACGTCGTCGAGGAGGAGGAGCGGCGGACGCCCGTCCTGCTCGGTGAGGAGATCGAGCTCGGCGAGCTTGAACGCGAGGATGGCGGTCCGCTGCTGGCCGCGCGATGCGAACCCGGACAGGTCTCGGCCGTTGAGCTCGAAGACCAGGTCGTCGCGATGCGGCCCGACCAGCGTCGAGCCGTTCCAGGCCTCCTTCTCGGCGGTCTCCTGGAGGCGCCTGGCCAGGGCGTCCCGCGGCGACTCGCCGGGGAGCGATGGGGCGTTCGTCGCGTACCGGATCGCGAGCCGGCTGGCGGCCGCTTCGTCCGGGGCGATCTCGGCGTGGGCCCGGGCGAGCGGGGAAGCCAGATCCTCGAGGAGGCGCAAGCGGGCCTCGACGATCGCGCTGCCGGCGTCGAGGAACGTGCCGTCCCAGAACCGCAGCTCGCTCCGATCCGCCTGCTCCTCGCGAATCGCCCGGAGCAGGCTGTTCCGCTGCTGGAGCGTCCTGCTGTACGTGGCGAGGTCGCGGAGGTAGGCGGACCCGCGTTGCGCCGCCAGCTGGTCGATGGCCGCGCGTCGCAGCCCCGGCGACCCGACGACGAGGAGCATCTCCTCGGGTGCAAAGACGACCGCTCGGAGAAGGCCGATGAGACCGGCCGCGCGCCGGGGCACGCCATTGACGCGGATCCGCTTGCGTGCCCCGTTCCCGGCCCTCGACGCGGATGCGCTGCCCGAGCCGTTCGACGATCCGGTCTCCGCCGCTTGCTCCGAGCCGGACCGGACGAGGGCGACCTCGATCGTCTCGTCGCCCGCGCGACCCTCGATCCTCGCCAGGTCGGCGCCCCATCGGACGATCTCGCCGTCGGTGCTCGTCCTGTGCGAGCGGCCCCACGCCAGCAGCACGATCGCCTCGATCAGGCTCGTCTTGCCGGCGGCGTTCGGTCCCGCAATTAGATGTGGCCCCGGCCCGAATGTCGCGTCAAGCGCCGCGTACCCCCGGAGGTCCCGAATTGAGATCGAATCAAGCACAGGGAATCGGCACCCTCAATATCGAGCCGCCGCTCGCCCTCCGAGGTTCAAGGCTGAGCTCCGCGAAGCCATTGGCCCGAGGATTCCAGCAATTTCCTCAGGACGTCGTGCGGAGCGGCATGACGACGTGGACGTAGCGATCGTCGCCGACCGGCTTGAAGACGCCGGGCGAGAGCGGCCCGTTGAGCTCCAGCGCGAACTGCTCCGCATCGACATTCGTCAGGACGTCGGCCAGGAAGCGGGCGTTGAACGCGATCGTCGTCCCGTCGCCTTCGACCGCCGCCTCGATCCGCCCGATGTGATCGCCGACCTCGGCATTCGCGCTGACGGTGATGCCGGCGTCACCTTCGAGACCGACCCCGAGCTTGACGATGTTCGCCGACTCGTGGGCGATCAGTGCTGCCGGGCGGACGGCGCGGAGGAGCTCCTCGCGATCGAGGACCGCCCTGGTCGTATGGCTCGCCGGCAGCACTGACTGGTAGTTCGGGTACTGACCGTCGATGAGCCGGCTGACGAGGTCGACCCCTTCGAGGTGGAACAGGACCTGGTTGCGGGCGTGGGCGAGCACGATCGACACGGGATCGTCGACATCGGCCAGAACGCGGCTCAGCTCGTGAAGCGCTCGCGCCGGGATCACGACGCTCGTTTCGTCGACGGGGTCGAGGATCGAAATCGTCTTGACCGCGATCCGGTAGTTGTCGGCGGCCGCGAGCGTGAGCTGGTCTCCCTCGAAGCGAGCCAGGACACCGGTCAGGATAGGCCGGGCCTCGTCGCTGGCCGCGGCGAAGGCCGTCTCCTCGAGCGCCTGGCGGAGGACCTTCTGGGGGATTCGCGTGATCGGCCGCTCGCCGGCGGTCTGGACTGTCGGGAAGTCGTCCGCCGAGATGCCCTTGATGTTCGATTCGAACCGTCCGCTCCGGATATGGAGCGTCTCGCCCTCGCCGAGCTCGAGGATGATGGGCTCGCCGCCCGGGAGGGAGTTCACGAGATCGGTCAGGAGCCTGGCGGGGACCGACGTCGCACCGTCCGTCTCGATCTTGCCGGGCACCCAGTAGGTGATGCCGATCTCGAGATTCGTCGCGGTCAGCTTCAGCCCTGCGTCCTCGGTCTTGAGCAGGACGTTCGTCAGAACGGGTAGCGAACGGTTCGAAACGGCCCTGCTGACGACCGACAGGCCGCGAGCGAGGTTCTCCTGCATGACAGATAGCTTCACGTTGGGCTTACTCCAGGTTAGGTGGCGGCACCCTCGGCGCGTTGAGCCGCTATTCGTGTGTAACTCACTCTATCTTCTCACTCCGTCATCACCATCATCATGGTGTGGACGGCGTTGATGGCGCCTCGTGGCCGTGCCCAACGGGCCGGTGGATGACAGACTCCTGGCGGTGGACGGCGACGCGCCCTGTCGGCGCGGCGGCGTGGATCGAAGGTGGATGCTTTCGATAGGCTGCGACGGAGCGGCCGCGGTCGATGAGGCTCGTCCACCGTCGGATAGCCGGAACTCCCCCTTCGCAGGTCGGAGATGTCCACATCGGCCCTCGGTTGTCCACCGAATCGGCCTGTTTATCCACACGCGGCCGAGAACTGACACCCTCGGCGTCCAAGCATTGCTCGCCCTCCGAGGTCCAAGGCGGAGCTCACGGAGCGCGTCAGCGCGCAGTCGTGCGCCATTGGCCCGAGGACTTCTAGTCGGCGTAGATCAGCTCGCGGACCGCGGCGATCTCTCGCCGCAGCTCATCGTTTACGGCTGCCTCGCGGGTGATCTTGTCGCATGCGTGAAGGACGGTGGAGTGGTCGCGGCCACCCAGCTCCGCGCCAATTCGCAGCAGCGAGACGTCCGTCTCCTGGCGCATGAGGAACATCGCCACCTGGCGCGGAGTGACAATCGCCTTGTCGCGCTTCTGCCCCTTGAGCGCCTCCAGTTGTACGCCGTAGTAGTCCGCTACCGCCATTGCGATGCGCTCCGGCGTCACCTGCCGCTTCTTGGGGTTGTAGAGGACATTCGAGAGGACCGCCTGAGCGAGCTCGATGCTGATCGGCATCGCCCCCATCGAGGCATAGGCGACGATCCGATTGAGCGCGCCCTCGAGCTCCCGGATGTTGCTCACCACCTTCCGGGCGATGAACTCGATGACATCGGAGGTGATCGGGACGGCGCCCTCTTCGGACTTCGCCCGAAGGATTGCGATCCTCGTCTCGAGGTCCGGCGCCGTTAGGTCGGCGATGAGCCCCCATTCGAATCGGCTGCGAAGGCGCTCCTCGAGGGTCAGGATCGCCTTCGGCGGTCGGTCGGACGACAGGACGATCTGCTTGCCGTCCTCGTGGATCGCATTGAACGTGTGGAAGAACTCCTCCTGTGTCCGCTCCTTGTCCGCGATGAACTGGATGTCGTCGATGAGGAGGAGGTCGATTCGCCGGTAGCGGGCGCGGAAGTCGTCGATCTTGCCCTGCTGGATCGAGGTGATGAACTCATTCGTGAACTTCTCGCTGGTGGCGTACACGACCCGCTTGCGCGGGAACTTTGCGATCACCTGGTTGCCGATCGCGTGCATCAGGTGGGTCTTGCCGAGACCGACGCCGCCGTACAGGAACAGCGGATTGTAGGCGTGGCCCGGACGTTCGGCGACCGACAGGCTGGCGGCGTGGGCAAGGCGGTTGGCCGACCCAACGATGAAGTTCGTGAACGTGTAGCGCGGGTTGATGTTGGTCGTCCCGCCCTCGCCCCCGACGCGGGTCGGCTCCAGCCGGACGGCTGCTGAGGCGGGCTGCGGGCCGGCGGCCGCCCCGTTCGTCTCGGGTGGCGCGGCCGGGACGCCGTCGGTGCCCTGGACAGCGAACTCCACCTGGACGCTGTAGCCGACGATACGGGCCAGGGTCTGGCTGATCAACGATCGATAGCGCGTTTCCAGCCAGTCCTTGGCGAAGCCATTCGGGACGGCGATCCGGAAGCGCTGGTCGTCGACGTCGACCAGCTGCGTGTCCCGCAGCCACGTCTCGAAATTCGCTGGCGACAGCGAGACCTGCAACTCTCCGAGGGCGGCGCGCCAGACCTGCTTGGCATCCATATGGCTGAGGTGGATCCCTTGGCGGATGAGTTTGACGGGAAGCGGCGAACTGTGAGCCGGCGATGGGGACCCGGGCGCGAATATCTCGGACGCCGCTCGGCATCGTGGGACGTCGCTCCCGATCCCCCGGGGACGAGGTTCCGAGGGGCTTACCCGCGAGCGTCCCGGCGCCGAGGGCTCGGAGAGGATAGCACCGCCCGAATGGCCGCCGCAAGGCAATTCTGCGATACTCCCCCAGGGTATCGCAGGTAACCGCCGCGCGAGGCGGATCCAACCGGGCGACGGGGGTCCGGGTGGGCCGCGCGGACGAGCGCCGGGGGTGTCGGATAGTTTGACACTCACGATCCGTGCGTCATATCATCCGCCGGACGACGAACGCGCCGACGCGCTCACGGGCGCCAGGCGCGTTTGTGGTTCCTCTAGGGGTCGGACTGTTGACCCGAGGCGGAACGGAGAGGATCTCGCACAGCCCCGATGACGAAGCAGACCTACCAGCCCAAAAAGCGCCATCGCGCGAAGGAGCACGGATTTCGCGCCCGGATGCGAACCGCCGGCGGCCGTCGCGTGATCGCAGCCCGGCGGGCTCGCGGTCGGAAGCGGCTGACGGCCTGACGAACGGCCGCGGCAAGAATCCGCCGCGACTCGTGATGCTCTCCCGACCGCAGGATTTCGCGGCGCTCCAGGGCGCCGGGACCATTCGGTCCCACCCGCTCTTCTCCGCCAGGTTCCTGCGGACAGACCTCGAGACGACCCGGTTCGGGTTGTCGACCGGGCGAAAGCTCGGCGGCGCAGTCGTCCGGAACCGTGTCCGGCGCCGCCTCCGCGAGGTGCTCAGGGCGATGGCGCCCTCGTTCCAGCCGGGCTGGGACGTCCTCATCATCGCTCGGCCAGCGATCCTCGACACCGACCACGAAACGTTGGTCGGGGCGCTGCGCCGGCTCCTCCACCGAGGGGGAGTGCTCGGAGGGCCAACGGCCACGTGAAACGCATCGGGATCGGGTTCATCCGGCTCTACCGGATTCTCTTTGCGTGGATGCCGGCGAGCTGCCGGTACGAGCCCACGTGCTCGCGCTATACGGAAGAGGCGATTGATCGGTACGGGCTGCTCAAGGGGAGCTGGATGGGCATCCGCCGCATCGGCCGATGCCACCCGGGTCATCCCGGCGGTTACGACCCGGTTCGCTAACTGAGGAACGAGTGACACTCCCGCGCCCCGGGCGAGCCTGGATCGGCCCGCTCATCCTCATCGCCGTCGCGCTGTTCATCGCTGTGGCCTGCGTCGGGGCCCCAACCGGTTCGCCGGGCGCCAGCGGAAGCCCAGCAGCCTCCACCCTGCCGCCGGCCGCGATTCCGCTGGTACCGGCTTCGCCGACGGACCCGCTCGGGCTCATCTCGTGGCTGTTCACGCCGCTCTTCCAGACCTTCTTCATCGCACTCGTATTCCTGGACAAGGCGACTGGCAACATCGCGATCGCCATCATCCTCATGACCTTGCTCCTGCGGATCGTTCTGATCCCGATCTTCCGCCGACAGACGGTGTCCACGAAGCGGACCCAGTTGCTCGCCCCCGAGCTCAAGGAGATCCAGAAGCGGTACAAGGGCGACCGGGTCAAGGCCCAGGAGGCCCAGAAGCAGCTTTACGCTGAGCGCGGAATCAACCCGCTTGCCGGATGCCTGCCGGCTCTTCTCCAGATCTTCCTGCTGATCCCGATGTACTCCGTGTTCAGCCAGGGCCTCACGAACTACGACCCGCAGGCAATGATGAATGTCTTCGGGTTCACGCTCTATGACATGAACTGCGACCCCGCGCCGATCTTCAACGCCGCGGGCCAGGTCATCAATCCGTGCCTCTATCCGATCGCATTCGGCGTCAACTGGGGCGTGCCGGAGGTCTTCATCGGCACGGCTGGCTCGCTCTTCTCCGGCCTCAGCCTGCTCGCCATCATCTCGGCGTTCCTCCAGTTGATCACGTCGCGGATGGCCCTCCCGGTGGCGACGCAGGCGATGGCCGACGACCCGAACGTCCGGATCCAGCGCCAGATGGCGTTCCTGTTCCCGTTCATCTCACTGACGTACGGCAGCATCCTGCCGGCCGGCCTGTTCCTGTACTGGATCGTGTCGACCCTGTTCTCGATCGTCCAGCAGTACCTAATCATCGGTTGGGGAGGCATGTTCCCATTGTTCGGATGGACTCCTGGATTCGCCCAGGACCACGCACCACGGTTCCCGGTGGTCCTGCCGCCGCCGGTCGATCCCGCTACGCGACCGGCCAAGTCGGCCCTTGGCGGGGCAGCGGAAAAGCGGGCGGCAGCCGCCGATAAGACCATTCGCCACAAGGAGCGCGGCCGCTCGAGCCGCCGAGGGAGACGACGCTGATGAGTGCCTACAAGGAGTTCACCGGAAAGTCCGTCGAGGAGGCGCTGCGTGGCGCGCGCGAGGAGTTCGGCGTTGATCTCGCCGAGCTCGACTTCGAGATCCTCACGCCCGGGAGCCGCGGCGTTCTCGGCATGGGCGCCGAACCCGCCCGAATCGTCGCCGCCCCCCTGTCGGCCCTCGGCGGAGCCGCACCCAAGCGCGAGGCCGCTGCAGCGAGCCCGCTTCCGCCCGCCCCGCCACGCGAGGACCGGGGTCCCCGGGACGACAGCGCCTCGCAGCCCCCTCGGCGCGACGATCGACCACGTGACGACCGCGGGCCTCGCCCGGACGACCGCCCGCGCGAGAGCGGGCCGGCCGGCGGCCAACCAGCCCCCGATCAGGCGGCCGTGGCTGAAGCGGGACCCCAAAGCACCGGCTCCGCCGATCGCGGGCCGCGCCGCGATGACCGGCCCAACCGAGGCAGGCCGCCGCGCCCGGATCGAGGTCCGCGCCGCGACGATCGAGCCCAGGCTCCGTCAGATCTCAATGCCGATGAGGCCGCCGAGGTCGCGGCGGCGCGCGGATCGGTCGCCGCGGAGCGAGCCGACCTCGAAGCATCCGAGGCATCGCCGGAGGCGCTCGCGGCCGGCCGCGAGATCCTCGAGGAGCTGATGCGCCACCTCGGGTTCGATGTGCGGATCGAGGTGGACTCGGGTGATACGAGCCGCCTGAACGTGGTCGGCAATGCCGACTCGCACGAGGCCCTCGGCGCCTTGATCGGCCGAAAGGGTGAACGCCTCTCGGCATTGCAGCATCTTGTCAACCTGATGCTGTCCCGGCGGATGGGCGAGTGGACACGCGTCCTCGTGGACGTCGAGGACTACCGCGGGCGGCGCGAGCGCCAGCTGCGTGACATCGCAAATCGCGCGGCCGCTCGCGTCCAGGAAACCGGCAAGATGCTGCAACTCGAGCCGATGCCTGCCCTGGAGCGACGTTGGATCCACCTGGCGCTGCGCGATCATCCCGATGTCGCAACGCAGTCGATCGGCGAAGAGCCGAACCGGCGGATCGTCATCATCCTGCGAGGCGGCTGAGGCACGGCGCCGGCCCGCCGGCGCCTTTTCGTCACGCCGCCGCTTCGTCGATCGTCGCCTGATCGGCACGGTCGCAAGCAATCGAACTGCTAGGATGTCGATCCCTCATGACTGATACGACGATGCCTGCCGCCCACGACGTCGCCTTGGCGCCGACGACGCTGCCCACGTACAGTGCCCGGACGCGCTTCTTCGTCGCCTTCCTGCTCAGCGTGTTCGTGGGCCTGATCGTCGGCGTATCTGCGCTTTACGCATTCGATCGCAACTACACGGGCCGGATCTTGCCGGGCGTCAGCGTCGGCGGCATCGATCTGGCCGGTCTCTCGCCCGACGAGGCGACTGCGCGTCTGGAGTCGTCCTTCGCCTCGTTCCGAGAGGGTCGCGCGGTCCTGACGAGCGGCGACAGCGACATGGTGATCGACTACTCCGACGTCAATCGCCGCGCGGACATCGAGGGCCTCGTGACCGAGGCGATGGCAGTTGGTCGGTCAGGCAGCGCGGTCGAGCGAATCATCCTCGACGCCCGGACCGCCGTACGAGGCGTGAACATCGTGCCCCGCGTCCTCTTCGACAAGGCACGCCTGGCCCGCCACGTCCATGCGCTCGCTGCGCGGTTCAACGTCAGCCCGCAGTCCGCGTCGGTCAGCCTGACAAAAGAGGGATTCGTCGTCGCCGAGGGGGTTGCCGGCAAGACCGCCGACCACGTTGCCGCGACCGAAGCGCTAGCGACCGCGCTCGCCCGCGCCGATGCGCCCGCCGAGGTCCGGGTGGCACTCGAGCTGACGGCGATCGAGCCGGCGATCACGACCGCCGAGGCCACCGCAGCTCGTACGGCGGCGGATCTGGTCGCACTCGATGTCGCCGTCGTCGAAGGCAAGGAGACATGGACCATTCCGGCGGCCACGGTCCGGTCGTGGGTTACCTTCACCGCGAACCGCGACGGGACATACGAACCGACCGTCGACCCGGCCAAGCTCGAGGCGCACCTTGGCGCATTGGCCAAGGAGATTGACCACAAGGCGCAGAACGCGTCGTTCAAGCTCTCCGGCGCGAAGATCACCGGCGTCAACGCGTCGCGCAACGGCCGCTCGCTTGACGTCCCCCTGACCGCGGCCCGCGTCACGGAACTCCTGACCGCCCGTGCCGCCGGAACAGTCGTCGCCCAGGTCGCGCCCAAGCTCAGCGTTACGCCGCCGTCGCTCACGACGGAAGAGGCCCAGGCGATCATCCCGAAAATGACGAAGATCTCGAGCTGGACGACGTACTTCCCGATCAGCGAGCGCAACCACTTCGGAGCGAACATCTGGATCCCCGCGATGGACATCGACGGCACGGTCGTCGCGCCGGGCGAGAAGTTCGATTTCTGGAGTGCCGTCGGACCGATCAGCCGAGCCCGTGGCTACGGCGACGGCGGGGCGATCATCAACGGCAAGACCGAGCCGCAGGGTGCCCTCGCGGGTGGCATTTGCTCGAACTCGACGACCCTGTTCAACGCGGTCCTCCGCGCTGGCTACGACATGGGCGCCCGGCGAAACCACTACTACTTCATCGACCGCTACCCGGCCGGCCTCGACGCGACGGTCTTCAAGAGCGGGTCCGGATCGGTCCAGACGATGTCCTGGACGAACGACACCGCCTACCCGGTGCTTATCCGGGGCTACAAGATCAAGAGCGGCAGCAAGGGCTACGTCCGGTACGACATCTACAGCGTCCCGACCGGCCGGAAGGTCGTCATCTCGAACCCGACGATCAAGAACATCCGGCAGGCCACGGACACCGTCCAGTACACGTCATCGCTCGCGCCCGGCGCCCGCAAGCGCATCGAGTACCCGGTGGACGGCAAGGACGTCTGGCGGACCGTTACCGTCTACCAGGGCGGCACGATCATCCACCAGAAGACGTACTACTCGCACTACTCGCGGATCACCGGCATCACCCTCGTCGGGCGCTAACCCAACCGATCAGAGCTGACGAGTCTCCCGGCCGTCGGTCTCGCGATCGCTCACCGCTGACGCGCAGGTCGGGCAATACCAGCGCGCTTCGAGCGCGGTTCCGCACCGGTCGTGACGTAGGGGTTCGCCCCCCTCGTCCCGACGCGAGCCCCAATCGGCCAGCAGCCTGAGAGCCGAGGCCAGATCACGGCCGTCGCCGGTGAGCGAATACTCCATTCGCGGCGGCCTCGTCGAGTAGGGCGTCGCGACGACGATCCCCTCTCGCTCGAGCCGCCGGAGACGCTCCGTCAGGATGTTCGGAGCAAGACCGGGCAGGCCCTCACGGAGCTCTCCGAAGCGGCGCCCTCCGGTCAGCAGGGCATCGACGAGGAGCAGGCTCCAGCGGTCGCCGACGCGTTCCAGGGCCGCCTCGAGCGGGCTCCGGGCGGCTTGCGGCGGATAGGCGGGGCTGGTCTCGCTCACGGCATGAATGGTAGGCGAACGCGGGACTTGCAACGCATGCATGACCGTAGTATGTTGCAAGTCGCAACTTACAACTCACCACATCGGCGATCGAATCGGTCGCGAGGAGCCCCACGAACAATGTCCGCACTCGATGAGCTTTCCCAGTCCCTGACCAGCCTCGCAACATCCGTTACGCCCTCGATCGTCGGCATCGGGTCCCGCCTGCGCGGTTCCGGTGTCGTCGTCGCCGACGGCCAGGTCCTCACGAACGCCCACAACGTTCGCGGCGACGAGGTCACCGTGACGTTCGCCAATGGCCGCTCGACGACGGGCCGCCTTGCCGGGATCGACGTCGACGGTGACCTCGCCGTCATCGCCGTCGACACCGCTGATGCGCAGCCGATCGCCTGGGGCGACGGGGATGGACCCTCGGCCGGAGCGATCGTCTTCGCCGGGGCCGCCGCGCCGGGCGGTCGCGCACGGGTCACGTTCGGCTCTATCAGCGCGGTGGAGCGATCCTTCCGCGGCCCGGGAGGCCGCACGATCGGTGGCAGCCTCGAGCATACGGCGCCCCTCGCACCGGGTTCGTCCGGCGGCCCATTGCTCGACGCCGACGGGCGGCTGCTCGGGCTCAACACCAACCGGCTGGGTGAGGGTTTCTACCTGGCCCTGCCGGCCGACGCTGCCCTGCGCACCCGGGTCGAGGCACTCGGCCGCGGCGAGTCCGTCGCTCGGCCGCGTCTCGGCATCGCCGTAGCGCCGGCCCGAGTCTCGCGCCGCCTGCGCGAGTCGGTAGGGCTGCCGCAGCGCGACGGGGTGCTGGTCCGCGGCGTCGAGGACGACAGCCCCGCAGCGCGCGCCGGCATCCGCGACGGCGACCTCATCGTCGAGATCGCAGGTCAGGCCGTGACGGAGGCGGACCAGCTCCAGGAGATCCTCGCCTCGAGCCCCATGCCGTTCGAGGTCAAGGTCGTGCGGGGGACGGACGAGCGGACCGTCTCGGTCGGTGGCGAGGCCGACGCAGCGGGAGAGGCGTAGGTAGCCGCAATGGTCGCCGAACCAGAGGCCATCGGAGCCGCGGCTGTCAACGCCGACGCCGAGGATGACGCCGCCCTCGATGCGTACTCGCTCGCCGTCAGCACTGCCGCCGAACGACTCATCCCGTCGGTGGCGAGCCTCCGGGTGCAATCGAACGGCGGCTGGGGCGGCGGGGCCGGATCGGCGGTTGTCTTCACGCCGGACGGCTACCTCCTGACCTCGGCCCACGTCGTAGCGGCGGCCCCGGCCGGGACGGCGACCTTCGTCGACGGGACGGAGCTCGGCTTCGAGGTGGTCGGCCGCGATCCGCTCTCGGACCTCGCCGTTGTCCGGGCGACCGGCGGCGGCCTCGCGGCAGCCCCGCTCGGCGATGCGGATCGTCTCCGCGTCGGACAGCTCGTCGTGGCGATCGGCAACCCGCTCGGGTTCGCCGGCAGCGTGACGGCCGGCGTCGTGAGCGCGCTCGGGCGGTCCCTCGCCGCACGCGACGGTCGAGCGAGCCGCCTTGTCGAGAACGTCATCCAGACGGACGCATCGCTCAACCCCGGCAATTCGGGCGGCGCCCTCGCCGATGGGCGTGGCCGGGTGGTTGGGATCAACACCGCCGTCGCCGGGATCGGGCTCGGACTGGCCGTGCCGATCAACGCCGCGACCCGAGCGATCGTGGGCGCCCTCATGCACGACGGTCGGGTCCGTCGGGCGTTCCTCGGGGTCGTCGGCGGGACGCGGCCGTTGCGGCCGGTGCTAGCGGAACGGCTCGGGCGTCGGCGCGGCCTCGAAGTCGTCCAGCTGCTCGAGGGCAGTCCGGCATCAGCCGCGGGCGTCCGCGCCGGCGACGTCATCGTCGAGCTCGACGGTCGCCCGATCGAGGGCGTCGGCGATCTGCAGCGGGTCATGGTCGGCGAGATGGTCGGTCGCCGGGTGCCGGTCGGTCTGGAGCGCAACGGGGCGATGGTCCAGGTCGACGTAGTTCCGGTTGAGCTCGATCGCTGAGGTCCTGACAGCCGCCGCGCGCACGAGTAGACGTAGCTCATTTGAACTAGGCCGCCGTCACCCATCGGGCCGATGGTTTCGAGGACACCGAATCGACCACACTCGTGACCTTCCCCTTTCGGTCAGGTGACTCGTGCCGTCCAGCAGCCCCTTTGCCCGCTCTCAACGACCGCCGAATGCCGGCCGGCGCTGGCTCGTTCGGGCTCGCCTTCCTTCTGCTGATCCTTATGGCGAGCGTCCTTGTCCTCTCCGTCGTCGGCTCGACGGTCCAGCAGGGCGTGCGGGCATACGTCGGTGGCGAGGGCCTCTGGTCAAAGGCCCAGAAGGACGCGATCCTCCACCTCGCTCGGTACATGGAGACGGGTTCCGAGGCGAACTGGGGCGGCTATCTCCGCGAGATCGACGTCATTCTTGGCGACTCGCGGGCACGGGCCGAGCTTGAACGACCTGAAGCCGACATGGCAATCGTTGCCGAGGGCCTCATCGCCGGTCGAAATGCACCCGAGGATGTAGCAGCTATGGCGCTCGTCTTCCGGACGTCCCGCCACATCAGCTACATCGACCGCGCGATCAAGGTCTGGACCGCCGCCGACGCGGAGATCAACGGGCTCCGGCAGATCGCCGACCGGATTCGGACCGCGGTGCTGTCGGGCGACATCACGACGAAGGGGGCGCTTTCAGCTGAGCTGGAAGCGGCTAACACCCGGTTGACCGCACTCGAGGTTGAGTTCTCGCAGACGCTCGGCGAGGCTGCCCGATGGGTCCAGGGGCTCATGCTCGCCCTCAAGGCCATCATCGTCGCGCTGCTGGTGATCGTCTCTGCGGCAATCGGCCGTTTCATGGTTGGCCGGCTGAGGGCGACGGACCTCGCCGCCGCGGAGGCCGTGCGGGCGAACGAGGCCCGCCTTCGGCTCCTTTTCGAGCACCTCCCGGCGATCGTGTGGACGACCGACGAGGGGCTCACCCTCACCTCGCTCACCGGCGACGGGCTGACCCGCCTGGGCATCGACGTGGCAGCGCTGGTGGGACGACCCCTCGACGACCTGTTCGAGGACGACGTCGAGGCGGACGAATACGCGGCCGCCAACCGGAGCGCGCTCGACGGTACCGGCGGAGGCTCCTATCGGGCCACCGTCGGGGTCAGGACATTCCAGGTCCATGTCGAGCCCCTGACGGTCGATGAACGCGTCGTCGGCGCGATCGGTGTCGGGATCGACCTGACCGACCGCCTGGAGCTCGAGGCGCGTCTCGAGCGCTCGACCCGGATGGAGAGCATCGGCCGCCTGGCAGGCGGCGTCGCCCACGACTTCAACAATCTCCTGACGGCGATCACCGGCTATTCCGACCTCCTGGTGTCGGGCCTGCCCGAAGGGGACCAGCGCCGTGACGCCGAGGAGATCCGACGGGCGGCCAAACGCGCAACGGACTTGACCGGCCAGCTTCTCGCGGTCGGGCACCGATCCGTCCTGAAGCCGGAGCTCGTCTCGCCGAACGTGGTCATCGAGGAGATGCGGAACATGCTTCACCGCGTGATCGGTGACGAAGTTGCGGTGCAGTTCGAACTCGACCCCGCGATTCCGTTCGTCCTCGCCGACCCCGGCCAGCTCGAGCAGGTGATCCTGAACCTGGCCGTCAATGCCCGCGACGCGATGCCCGATGGGGGCCGGCTGGTGATCGCGACCAGGGGCGTCCGGACGGACCGAGACCGACCGGGAGCTCCGCCGAGTCGCGTCGCCATCGTTGTCAGTGATACCGGCGTGGGGATGGACGAGGCGACGCGTGCCCGGATCTTCGAGCCGTTCTTCACCACAAAGGCGCAAGGCAAGGGGACCGGTCTCGGCCTATCGACCGCATACGGGATCGTCAGCCAATCGGGCGGTTCGATTCGGGTCGTCAGCGAGCTCGGTGCCGGCGCGACGTTCACGATCACCCTCGCAGCCGATACGGCAGCTCAACGCGAGCCGGCCGAGCCGTTGGCCGAGACGGCCGCTCGGAAGTCTCTCCGACCCGAACTCGTCACAGCGGGCGACTCGGCCGCGCCGACGATCCTCGTCGCGGAGGATGAGCCTGCGGTTCGAGCCCTGGTCGAGCATGTCCTTCGGACGGCCGGATTCACGGTCGTTGCTGCAGTCGACGGTCGCGAAGCGCTCGACTTTGCCCGAGCCCTGCCTACGATCGACCTGCTTCTGACCGACGTGATGATGCCCCGTCTCAACGGACCGGATCTGGCAGAGGCACTGCGCGATCAGCGGCCCGATCAGCGGGTCCTGTTCATGAGCGGGTTCACCAACGACGTCCTCGGGGAGCGCGGGATCATCTCGCCGGACGTTGAGCTGCTGACGAAGCCGTTCGTGCCGGACGATCTCCTCGCCCGGATCCGCGAGATGCTGGCGGCGCCGGTCGGCCAGCTGAAGGGACGCGGCGAAGTCGCCTAGGGGGAGCCCTGTCGCGCGAACGCGGACCGGGCCTCGGCGACCCGATACGATCGGGGCGTGACGATCAGCGGGGATCTGCTGCTCTGGAACGCTCGACTCCTTGACGGAACCGGCGGGCCTCCGCGCGAGCGCGTCACGATCGAGGTCCGCGGCGGCCTGATCGCGGCGATCACGGACAGTGCCGGCGGAATTCCACCCGACGAGGCCCTCGATGTCGCCGGCCGCACGGTCATGCCTGGCCTCATCGACGCCCACGTCCATGTCATGAGCGACCTCGAGCGTAGCCCAGGGTTCGGTCCACGGCCGCCGCTCCACGGTGAAGAGCCGCGCCCGACCGAGCTGCGCTGGTTCGTCCTCGCCAAGTCGGCGCGCGAGTTCCTGCGTGCGGGACTGACGACGATCAGGGATGTCGGGAGCCATGACGACGAGGCGATCGTCCTGCGAGAGGCGGTCAGGCTCGGATTGCTCGACGGCCCGCGCATCCTGTCGTGCGGGCGGATCCTCTCGGCCAGCGCCCCCGGCGCCCGGCTGTTCGGGACGATGTACCAGGAGGCCGACGGTCCCTGGGAGATGCGGCGCGCCGTTCGCGAACAGATCCGACGCGGCGCCGACTACATCAAGGTCATGGCCACGGGGGCGCGCTCGGTCGAGCGCGAGGACCCGGAGCCCGCGCAGATGACTCGCGAGGAGCTCGACGCGGTCGTCGACGAGGCCCATCGGATGGGGCTGCGCGTCGCGGCCCACGCGGAAGGGCTGGACGGCGCCCGGATGGCGATCGACGCCGGGGTCGACACGATCGAGCACGGGCTCAGCCTGCACCGTGCGCCCGAACTGCTCGATCGGATGGCTGCGGATGGGATCGTCCTCGTCCCGACGCTCACGACGTTCCACGACCTGGCCGAGCGGTTCGCCGCGGAGTTCGCGCCTGCCCTCGTGGTCCAGGCGGAGCGACAACGCGACGAGGCATACGAGACGCTGACGGCGGCGCACGACGCCGGCGTCATTCTCGCGATGGGCTTCGACAGCGGGCCACCCGGCACCAATGTGCTCGAGCTCATGCGGATGATCGATGGCGGGCTGACACCGGCCGAGGCGGTCGTCGCGGCGACAGCAGGCTCGGCTCGCGCGCTTGGCCTGGCCGACCGAGGGATTCTCGAGGTCGGCAAGGTCGCCGACCTGCTCGCGGTGGATGGCGATCCGCTCGAGGAGCCGGGCCTGCTGTGCGACCCGGGCCGGCTGTGGCTCATCGCCCGAGCGGGCGTCGTGGTCGCCGGCACGAGCCTCACGCCGAGTCCGTAGGGCCCACGACGCGAACCCGCCGGGCCGGGTGATTCCCGGATTGGCGGCATACTGGGGCGACTGCCATGCCGCACAGTCAGTTCCCCCGCCTGCGCACGTTCCTGTTGTTCGTCCTCGCGGCCGTCGTCTCCACTGGCTGCCTGCCGAGCTCCGGCGCGGCGCCAGCCTCGCCCTCACCGCGCGCACCGACGGGGGCCGCACAGACCGCCGAGCCGGCGCCGTCCGACGATGGCCTGACGGCCGGGGAACCGGAGCCCAGCCCGTCGATCGAACCCGCCCCGACCAGGTCGTCCGTCGCGAGCCCGACGCCGACACCGGAAGTCCCCGCGGTCGACCCCGAACCCTTCGCGATGAATCTCTACCGCACGGGCGACTTCGTGGGCCAGTACACGTTCGAGTGGTGCGTCGGCGCGAGCCTCCAGATGGCGCTCAACATGGCCACCGACGATTCGCGGACGAGCCGAGCGGACCAGCAGCTCCTCTGGGAGATGGCCCGTGACCGCAGCTTCAGCCCGTTCGGCGGGGCGAACCCGCGCGGGTGGACGGCATCTCTCAACGATCTCGGTATAGGGCCTTACGTCCTCGTTTCGTTGCCGAGCTTCGACGAGGCGCTGAACGTGGCAGCCAAGGCACTTCGAGCGACGCGACGCCCCGTGGGGCTCGTCATGTGGCGCGGGCGGCACGCCTGGGTCATGAGCGGCTTCGAAGCGAGCGCCGATCCGCGCCGCTTCGACGACTTCGAGGTCACGGGCATCCGCGTCCTCGATCCGCTGTTCCCCCATGGGAGCTCCGTCTGGGGCTCGAGCGCTAAGCCGAACAGCCTCGTCAGCCCGGCCACGCTCGCCAAGCAGTTCGTCCTGCGCGACAGCACGCGGGTGAACCTGGGCGTGCCGCCCGGATATCTGCTCGTCCTGCCCGTGACCGAGGGCTGATCGACTCCGCTGGCTCGCAAGGCGGTTCCTCGGCGTCGTACACTGGCGACGGCGCGACCCGCGCCCGACTGCCAGACCGAGCCCCCACGCGGCGCGGCGATGCGGCGGTAAAGGGGATCCGGATCCTCGGGACGATCCGGTCGACCATCCGACCGGCCGACGACGTGGCGGTGTGGGCGCGTGCGTCGACGGCCGTCACGGAGAACTGACCGATGACCACCGACAAGGCCTTCAAGCGGGTCGTGCGTGCGCGCATGGCCAAGACTGGCGAGCGATACGCCGCCGCCCGACGGACCCTGATCGAGGGCGCCACGAACGGACATCACGCGGAGCCGACGGCCGACGCCGCCACCCCGCCGGGCTATCGGATGCGCGGCGGCCTGCACTCGGAGACGGCCACGCTGGCCAACGTCCTGGCGAATCAGGACGTCGTCTCGGGCCTGACGGGCGAGCCGTTGACCGAGGCCGCGATCCTCGGCATCGGCGGCGGCCTGGGCGCCGGCTACATCCTCTGGGAATTCAAGAGCCACGGCGGGCCGGTCCTCACCCTCGGATTCCGGAATCAGTGGCAATACCCATCGGCCTGGACGGCCAAGACGCTCGATCGGCTCGGCATCGAGCCAGACCTGCACGAGACCGGCGGCGTGAAAGGTGCTCGCGAGGCGCTCGATGCACGCCTGGACGCCGGCGTGCCTGTCATCGCCTTGATCGATCTGCAGTCGGTCGGGACCTGGGGCCAACCCGAGGCGCTGTCTGGGCACGACGGCCTGATCGTCGTCGTCTTCGGACGTGACGCCGATGGCTCGTACCTCGTTGACGACCGTGGCCGGAACCCATTCCGGGTATCACCCGCCGTGATGGCCGCCGCACGCGGTCGAATCGGCTCGTTCAAGCACCGGATCGTCGGGCTGCGAACGACGCCCGGACCGATCCCGGCCGAACGGCTTCGGGCGGCTATGCGCGCGGGCCTCGAGGACCAGGTGGATCACCTGCGATCCCCATCCGACTCCTTCTCGCTCCCGGCCTGGCGCAAGTGGGGCCGTCTGATGACCGACGAGCGGAATGCGAAGGCGTGGCCGCGGGTCTTCGCCGACGGCCACGGCCTGTTCGGCTCGCTGTCGGCCCTCCACGAAAGCGTCGACGGCCAGGTCGGGCCACACGGCGGGCACTTGCGAGAGCTGTATGCCGCATCACTCGATGAAGCGGCCGTCGCGCTCGACAACCCTGCGCTCGGCGACGCGGCGCGGGCATGGCGGGGCGTCGCCGACCGATGGGAGGAGCTGGCCGACGCGGCCGTACCGCCCGATCTCGACGGTGCCGCCGACGCGGTCGAGGCGTTCGAGACACTTCACGAGGCGGTAATGGCCGGCGAACAGGGTCGGTTGCGTGTGAGCGCCGCCGCGGAGACCGCGTGGGCGATCCGGGATCGAAACGCCGACGCCTTCCCCCTGCCACCGGACCGCGTCGCGGCGATCCTCGAGGATCTCGGCGACCGGCTCGGCGCGATCTACCAGGCTGAGGTCGACGCGCTCGACATGACCGCTCAGGCCATCGGCAGATGAGGCCGGTGCGGTAGATCGTCGGGCTCTTGCCGCCGCCCAAGGACTCTTGCGTATCCTCACAGCCGGGATCTCAGCACGGCGACCTCGGGCCACGGGTCGAAGCCGTGCTCGACCAGCCAGCGGACCGCCAGCAGGCTTCGCAACGACCACCACGCGCGGATCACATCAAGGTCGACGTCGGTGCCGTAGCCGGCGACGACGTCGGCAAGGTGCTCCTCGTGTGCGAGCGTGAGCGTGGCGAGGTCGAACAGCGCGTCGCCTTGGCACGCCTCGGACCAGTCGATGACGCCGGTGACCTCGTCATCGTCGACGAAGACGTGCGTGATCTGCAGGTCGCCGTGGGTGAACACCGGTGTCCACGGCCGGAGCGCAGTCTCGGCGACCCGGCGGTTGCGGATGACCACGTCGGTGGGAAGGACGTCGTTGGCGACGAGCCACTCGCACTCGCCGTCGAGGTGCGATGCAAACTCGTCGACGCTCCGACCGGGCCATGGCGGCAGCGGCGCGTCGTGCAGCATCCGTGCGGCGGCACCCGCCGCGGCCCACGCCGCCGACGACGCGGTGGACGGCTCCTGGAGGCGGCCGAGTGCCGTCCCTGGGAGGGCGGCGAGGGCGAGCACGGGCGGCTTCCGCCACAGGATCTCCGGGGTCGGGACCGGCGCCATCGCCATCGCCTCGACCTCGACGTCGGTGCGCGTCTGATCAGCGTCGATCTTCAGGAACACGTCGCCGACGCGCAGCGTCGCGCGCTCGCGATGGGCGACGACGACCTCGACCTCCTCCACGCCGGCCATTATCGCGGGGATGACCACCGACGTTAACGGGTTTGGCCGGGGGCTGATCTCTTCAATGGAAGTGGTGGAGATGGGGGAGAGTCGAACTCCCCGTCCAGAACCCATAACCGGAACCCACTACGAGCGTGTCCGATGGTTTGTCGTCGACCGCCCGGACGAACATCGGCACCCTGCCGGACGGTCCAGTCACGTGTCCCTAGATCGGGCTTGGCACCGGACTACGCAACACTCATCCGGTTTGCAGCCCCGCTGAATGACGCTTCCACCACCCGCGGGACCGAGGTGGCTTCCACGCTCACACTAGCTGCTTACGCAGCGACGGCGAGAGTCGACTGGCGGTTGCCAGGTACTTCGTTTTGCTGCCTGATTAACGAGGCCTGAGCAGCATCCTCGGCTCGCGTTCTCCGATAGCCGGGCCCTGTCGAATCCACACATCCCCACAGGACCGAACGTCCGTTCGACGTTCCGAATAATTCTAGCTGAAAGCCCGACATCGGCCAAGGGTCAGATCGGCGGCGGGCCGGGCTGGATCCGGGCGCGGAGCGACTCGATCGTCGCCGCATCCCAATCTCCGTCGATCCACCACGTCGCGCCTGCCGCGGCGAACGGCCGAACGATGTTGGCGGCCCGACCAAGGTCGGGCGGGGTCGAGCCCTGGGCGACGATTTCGAATGGGGGGCCGCTGTTGTTGGTCGGCCGTTCCCGGCTGACATAGTCCGCGATCGCGGCGATCCCCTCTGAATCCCCGACCTGAGCGAGAACCCCATCATAGCGGAGGGTCCGGCGCATCGACTTGTCGCTCGGCCACGCCCCCACGACCCAGATCGGGATCCGCGGCCGCTGGACCGGTGTCGGCCGAAACGTCATCGGGCCGAACCGGTAGTGCTTGCCGGCGTAGGCAAAGGCGTCGCCGCTCCATAGGCCTTCGAGAATCTCGAGGGTCTCGTCGAGGAGCTCGGCCCGGACCTTCGCTTCGGTCGGTTCGCCGACGTTGCCGAACGCGGCATCATCGAGCGCCCCAAGCCCGACGGGGAGCACCAACCGTCCGTTCGAGAGTTGGTCCAGCGTTATCGTCTCGCGGGCCAGCTTCCACGGCCGTCGTCGAGACGGCGGAGTCACGATCGCTCCCAGGATCACCCGCTCGGTCCGCATCGCCATCGCGGCCATGACGACCCACGGGTCGTACATGTCGGTTTCGCCGATTGCGACGCCATCCCAGTAAAAGACGCCGTCCCAACCCGCGGCCTCCGCCTCGGCCGCCAAGTCCGCCACGGTCCGGGGATCGCCCAACGTGATGATGATCCCGAATTTCACCAGATATCCCCGACCGTGAAGCCCTCCGGGAACGGGTCGGTCGGGTCGACGACGTAATCGGCGATGCCGGTGATCCACGCGCTGCCGGTGATCTGGGGCACGACGGCCGGCTTATCGCCGATGGTCGTCTCTTCGAGCAGCCGGCCGGTGAACACGGTCCCGAGAATCCCCTCGTGCCGGAAGTCCTCGCCGATCCCGAGCCGTCCCGTCGCGTGGAGAACCGCCATCCGCGCCGACGTTCCGGTGCCGCATGGCGATCGGTCGATCGCGCCCGTCCACGTTGACGGGTCGTCCCAGTCGAGCGTCCCGGTGGACACCGTGACCGCATTCCGCATCGAATTCGCCGCGTCGAGGGCCGGGCCGCTCAGCTGGCCGATCGTGATCCCTGCGAACCCGGGCTGCTCCGGATGGACGACGGGGAGCTGCTCGTTCGCGGCGGCTTTGATCATCTCAGTGATCCGAACGATGTCGCCGCCCTCGTCGGGCGTGAGCCGCAACCCGAACGCCTCGGCCGATGCGATGACGTAGAACATCCCACCGTACGCGACGTCGACGATGACAGTGCCAAGCTGCGGCACCTCAACCGGCGTATCGAGATGCGTCGCGAAGGCCGGGACATTTCGGAACGTAACGCCGGTGACCTTGCCGCCGGCGCAGGTCGCCTGGACGCGAATGATCCCGGCCGGCGCCTCGAGCGTGAGCTCCGTGATCGGCTCCGTCATCGGAAGGACATTCGTCTCCAGCAGCGCGGTCACGACGCACATCGTGTTCGTGCCTGACATTCCCGGGTACTCGACCTGCTCCATGATCACGTAGCCGGCGTCGGCCTCAGGATTCGAGGAGGGCAGCACGAGATTGCAGTTCGCGGCGGGGTAGCCCCTCGGTTCACGCAGCATCCGCAGCCGGATGTCGTCGCGGTTCGCCTGGAGCCACGTCATCGCGTCGAACATCGTGCCCACGGGGATGCCTTCGATCCCGCCGAGGATCACCCGCCCGGGCTCGCCCGCCGCGTGGAGGTCGACAGCGCGGATAGCCCGGCCGAGGCGGGGCGGCGTGGTCATCGGCTGCACTGTTGACTGCTCCCGCTATCGGCCGCGCTGGGCGTCGGCCATCTCGCGGGCGATGTCGCGGCGAGATTCCCGGTCGGCGATGTCGCGGCGGCGGTCGTGGAGTTGCTTGCCGCGGGCGAGGCCCAGCTCGAGCTTGGCCCGGCCCTTGCCGGTCAGGTAGAGACGAAGCGGCACGATCGTCAGGCCCTTCGACTTCGTCTTGCCGAGGAGCTCGTCGATCTCGCCGCGATGAAGCAGGAGCTTGCGGGTCCGCTTCGGTTCGTGGTTGTAGCGGTTGGCCTGCTCGAACGGCGCGATGTGCGCGCCGATGAGCCACGCCTCGTCCCGCTCGATGCGCGCATACGCATCGGCGAGGTTGACCTTGCCCGCCCGGATCGACTTGATCTCCGTTCCGGTCAGGACGATCCCGGCCTCGAACGTGTCCTCGATGCTGAACTCATGCCGCGCCCGCCGATTGAGCGCAATGGTGTGCTCTTCCACAAAGGTCATCCTACCTAGAGCGACGCCGTCTGCGATCGTCGCGGATGGGCGGCCAGGCGAAGGCGAATCCGAGCACCGGAGCGAGCGCACCCAGAGGTGCGTGAGCGAGGAGCGCAGGCTTCAACGCACGGATGGCCGTCCAAGCCGCGACAGCCCAAAAGCAGAAACGCCGGTCCATATCGGACCGGCGTTCCAAAGCTACCCACCCACAGGGTGTCCGCTTAGACGGCCATCTCCTGCGAGGTGGTGCAGCTACGCGTACTGTCGATCACTGCACATCACCTCCTTTCGTTCTCCGCAACCGTACCCGATGCCTGCGTCGCGTGCAAGAGAGCAGCCAGCAGAGAAGCCCTTGTCAGGCCGCGCGTCGAACGGCACCGCTGCCGCTCAGAATCTCGACGGCCTTGTCGAGCGCGGGGTCCTCATCGGGCACCGGCTCGGTGGGTGGCGTGACTGGGACGTCGGGGACGATCCCCTTCTGGTGAATCCAGCGTTTGTCGGGCGTCAGCCAGCGGGCGATCGTGAGCTTCAGGGCGCCGGTGTTCGGCAGCTCGATCCACTGCTGGACGGTGCCCTTGCCAAACGTCGTCTCGCCGACGATCATCGCCCGTTTGCGATCCTGGAGCGCCCCCGCGACGATCTCGCTCGCCGATGCGCTGCCGCGGTCGACGAGGACGATCAGCTGGATGCCGTCGCCGGTCGCCAGGCCGCCCGATGAGGCGTCAGTAGCCTCTTGCTTCCCGTCGGCGGTCTCCTCCCAGAAGATCGGCCCGGAGTCGATGAACTCCGAGGCGATACGTCGAGCCGCCGTAACGTAGCCGCCGGGATTGCCGCGGAGATCGAGGATGATCTTCGTCCGACCGGCCTTGATGTCCGCCTCGAGGGAGTTATGAAACTGGGTCGCCGCGTTATCGGAGAATCCGGTGACCCAGATATGGCCGATCGTGCCGCCGGCGAGATCCTCGTCGACCACCTCACGCTGGACGATGGTGTCGCGGACGATCGCCACGTCGAACGCCGCATCCTCGCCGCGCTTGATCGTGAGCACGACCTCGGTGCCCTTCTTGCCGCGGACCTTGTCCCGCGCGCCGTCTACCGTCAGGCCGTCGAGCCCGGCGCCGTCGACGGCGAGAATCGCGTCTCCCGCCAGGAGACCCGCCTTCTGTGCCGGCGAGCCGTCGATCGGGGCGACGACGATGAGGATGCACTCGGGACCGAGCGTCGAGCAGTCGCTCGTCTCGCCGGTCGCGCTCTTGGTGCCGATCTCCGCCCCGATGCCCTCGAACTGCCCCGACAGGTCCTGCAGCCCGGTCTGGTACTCCTCCGGGGTCAGGTACGCCGAGTACGGGTCGCCCAACGCGTCGACCATGCCGCGGATCGCACCTCGCACGAGGAGCTGATCGTCGATCTCGCCTCCCGCGTACCGGCTCTCGATCGTCGTGAACGTGTCCCAGAACGGCTGGAAGATGTCGGCCCGTGCGCCAGGCGTGCCCGGTTGGTCGGAGAACCGCTGACCGACGAGGAAGCCCGACATGAAGAGGGCCCCGCCGGCGAGGATCGCCACGAGTCCGACAGCGAGTGCGAGGATGGGCGCGCCGCGACGGGCGCCCTCGACCCTCGTGACCGGGGGAACGGGCGGCTGCTCGTAGGTCAGGCCGGGCGCTTGCTCGGTCGGCGCGGGGTCCGTGGGGAGCATCGGGGCGTGGAGTCTCCGGTTCGGCGGGCGACGGGTCGGTAAGGGTACACCGCCTCCCCCGATGCTACGCGGGACGCCCGAGGAGCGGACGACGGGGTCACTTGATCAGGTAGGTCCGGACCGACAACCACGACCCGAGGACGCCGAGCCCAAGGCCCGCCCCAGCGACGAGGACGACGAGGTCGCGGGTGAGGGACCCGAACGTCAGCGGGAGGACGGTGAAGAACCCCATCATGAACCGGCCGATCGGCTCCGCGGCCATGTAGAGCAGCCCGAGAGTCAGCGCCGCCCCGAGAAGGCCGACCATCGCGCCTTCGAACACGAACGGCCACCGAATGAACGCATCCGACGCCCCCACGAGCCGCATGATCTCAATCTCTTCCGCCCGGGCGACGACGGCCAGCCGAATCGTATTGACGATGATGAACAGGACGATGAACGCGATGATGAAGAGGACGACGGTGCCGGCGGTGCTGAGCACGTTCGTGATCGTCAGGAGGCTGTCGACGGTCGTCTGCTGCTCCTTGACCTTGTCTACGGCTTCCTCCGCCCGGAGGAGCTCGACGACGCTACTGAACACGCTCGCATCGACGAGCTTGACCTCGAGGCTTGCGGGCAGCGGGTTGTCGTCGAGATACTTCGTATAGTCCTCCTCGCCCTGCTCCTCGAGCGACGCGCGATAGTTGGCGAGGGCATCCTCCGTGCTCACGTATAGGACGGAGTCGACTTCCGGCAACTCGAGCAGGCGGTCCGTTATCGCCTCAACCTCGGCAAGCTTCGTCTTGTCCTTGAGGTCGGCCACGACCTCGACCTTCGATTCGGTGTAGTCGAGCCCTGCCTGGAGGCCGGTCCGAAGGATCCAGAAGCCGGCGAGGAGCATCAGCATCAGAACCATCGTGGCGGTGGCCGCGATGCTCATCAGGGCGTTCCGCCAGAATCCCTGCCAGGCGCGCTTGAGGCTGAACACGATGAACGTCAGCATCGGCTCACGTGTCTCTCAGTCCGCGCGGTGGTAGATGCCGCCGACCTCGTCGCGGATGATCCGCCCCTCCTCGAGCGCAACGACGCGCTTGCGGAGGGCGGTCACGACGTCGGCGTTGTGGGTCGCCATCATGACCGTCACGCCGAGATCGTTGATCCGGAGGAGCAGCTGGATGATTTCCCAGCTGATGAGCGGATCGAGGTTGCCGGTGGGCTCGTCGGCGATGACGAGGCGCGGGTCGTGGACGAGCGCCCGGGCGATTGCCGTCCGCTGCTGCTCGCCGCCCGACAGCTGGGCGGGCAGCTGGGCCTGCTGGGCGGTCAGCCCGACGAGCGCGAGCACGCGGTCGACGGCAGGCCCGATGCGCCTCCGCGGCGTGCCGGTGACCTCGAGGGCGAACGCCACGTTCTCCCAGACCGACTTCGTCGGCAGGAGCTTGAAGTCCTGGAACACGATCCCGATCTTGCGGCGGACTTTCGAGACGTGCCGGCGAGGCAGTCGGGCGAGGTCCTGACCGTCGAGGATGACAGCCCCGTGAGTGGCCACCTCATCGCGGATGAGGAGCTTGATCAGGGTCGACTTGCCCGCGCCTGATGGGCCGACGAGAAAGACGAAGTCGCCCTCCGGGATGACCAGGTCGACGTCCTCGAGGGCGGTCTTCCCGTTCGGGTAGATCTTCGTCACGTCGTGCAGCACGAGCACCGCGCGGTCGACCGCCGCCTGGTCGCGACCACGCCCGAGCAAGCGTCGTCGGAACGAGCGGGCGGGGGCGGCCGGCGGGGGGCTGAGGGTCACGTTTGGCTCCGAGGACTCCGTCGACGGCGGCTTGGGCCGCCAGCTCGCATCGCTAAGGCTTCGTCCGAGGGCACGGCAGAGGGAGCCACGTCGGCAATGAGGCTATCACGAGGGAGTCCTCGGGCCTGATGGCGGGCGAGTGTCGGGTCGGTGAGGGAGGTTGTCGGTTCAAAGTAGCCCAGGTGATATCGGAACATAGCGCGAGAAATCTACCAGCGGATGATCCCAGCAGAGAAGGACAGGGAAGCCATCGAGCCGGAATCCGGCCCGCAGCAGCGACGTCGCGGCCGTCGTGGCGGCGCCGGGCAGCCAGATGCCGAACGCGCCCCGCGGCGCGACCGTCGCCACGAGGTGCCCGATCAGTGGATCGAGGTGGTCGGCGTCGCGAACGGCGACCGGGCCGACACGCCCGGCCTCCGACGCATAGCCGTAGCCGAGCGTGCTGCCGCCCGCCCCGACATAGAGGAACCCGATCCGCCGGTCGCGCCGGACCAGGTCGTGATCCTGGCGATGGGCGAAGCCCACGACCTCGCGATCGAGCGCGTCCAGCTCGTCGTCGAGGGCCCCCGCGCTAAGCCCGTCCGCCGCGCCGTCCCGGATCTCGTCGAATGGGATGACCCGGATGCCGTCGGGGAGCCGGGGTAGCTCGCCCGGTCGATCGGGCCGCCCGACGAGTCGCAGGAGCGGCATTCGCGGCGCCATCCCGAGGGACGCGTAGAGCGCGTTCGAGATCGGCTGGACGCTGTCCGTGCAGGTCGCAAGCGATGCCGACCCGGCCTCCGGCATCACCCGGTCGATCAGCGTCCGCCCCAGGCCACTCCCTTGGAACTCCGGCAGCACGAACAGCATGGACAGAAACCAGAGCGAGTCCCGACGCAGCGCGGAGACGAACCCGACGATCCGCGGTTCGCCGGTCCCATCGACCTGCTCGGCGACGACGAAGCCCTCGGGGTCCGTCGAGCGGAGATGACCGTAAAGGCGAAGAACCGCCGCGAGATCGTCCGGGATCTCAGGCAGGTTGAGGCGGTTCGTGTAGTCGTTGATCGAGGTTCGCCAGATCGCGGCGCAGGCGCCGAGGTCCTCGTCGGTTGCGAGTCGCAGCGTTGGGGCGGCAACCGCGGCACCGGACGGTTGGCCGACGGCCACCTCAGGCGACCTCGTCGTCGCCGGTGTCGGCCGCCCCGGCTTCGGTGCCGCCCGAATCGTCGCCCCGCGCGCTCTGGCCGCCCGTCGCCAGTCGTTCGAGCTCGGCCTGCATGAAGGCATCGAGATCGCCATCGAGGACAGCCGCGGTGTTGCCGGTTTCGTGGTTCGTTCGCAGGTCCTTGACCATCTGGTAAGGGTGCAGGACGTAACTCCTGATCTGGTTGCCCCAGCCCGCCTCGACGTGCTCGCCACGGAGCTTGCGCAGCTCCGCCTCTTTCTCCTCGAGCGCACGCTCGAGCATGCGCGACTTGAGGACCTTGATCGCGGTTTCCTTGTTCTGCGTCTGGGACCGCTCGTTCTGGCTCTGGGCGACGATCCCGGTCGGGATGTGGGTGAGGCGGACGGCCGAGTCGGTCTTGTTGACGTGCTGCCCGCCGGCGCCCTGAGCCCGGAACGTATCGACCCGGATCTCGTCCCAGTCGAGCTCGATCTCGATGTCGTCCTCGGCCTCCGGCAGGACCTCGACAAGGGCAAACGTCGTCTGGCGCCGCTTCTGGGAGTCGAACGGGCTGATACGAACGAGGCGATGGACGCCACGTTCGACGCGCAGCCAGCCGTAGGCGGCCCGGCCGTTGACCTCCACGGTCACGCTCTTGAGGCCAGCCTGCTCGCCTTCCTGCTGGTCGACGACCTCTGTGTGGAAGTTATGACTCTCCGCCCAGCGGAGGTACATCCGCAGCAGCATTTCCGCCCAGTCGGTTGCCTCGGTTCCGCCGGCGCCGGCGCTGATCGAGAGGAGTGCGCTCCGCTCGTCGTACTCGCCCGAGAACAGGAGCGCCGTTCGCTCGCGACGGAAGTCTGCCTCGAGGGAAGACGCCTTCTCGTTCAGCTCGGCGGTCAGTTCGGCGTCGCCGGACTCCTCGACGAGCTCGAGAATGGCGAGGAGGTCGTCAGCGCGGGTCTCGAGGCCTCGCCACAGCTCGATCTCCGCCCGGAGCCCGCTAGCTTCGCGGAGGACCTTCTGGGCGGCCCGCTGGTCGTCCCAGAACCCGGGCTCGGTCGTCAGCGCCTCGAGCTGCGAGGCGCGCGATTCCTTCGTCCCGAGGTCAAAGATGCCCCGAGGTCGACCGGATCCGCTCCGCCAGGTCTCGAATGATGGATGCGTCCACTCAGTTCCGGGCCTGGAGATCCTGGAGGAGGATCGGACGGAGCTCGATGAGTCGGAGGGCCGACTTGCTCCGGGCGACGACGGGGTTCACGCAGGGACAGTAGCCGTTGTGCGGGCAAACGCCGCAATTGCCGTCACAGTCGAGCGCCGCGGCGTAGCTGCAGGAGCGGCAATCGCGCTCACAGGCAATCAGATCGACGAACGACTCTTCCTCGGCCTGCTTCACAAGTCCCTCATTTCCGTTCCGGGCAAGGTCTGGCTGGGCTGGGGCGTGTGCGGAGTGGCCTGCCGATGGATCCTGACCGATCTCGGCTGCGGCGAGTTTTCGGCAGTATACGTTGCAAAAGACCCAGCGCCAAGAGGGTGAAAAATCGTTCCGCCGTGTGGTCAGGGTCGATGCCGCGCGAGCGTCAGAGGCCGGTCCCGGTGAGGAAATAGAGCGCGAGCCCGCCGATTTCGTGGATCGTGTCCTGCGCTTGTCCCGAGAGGCTCGATTCGGACGGGCTCGTCGTGGTCGGCGAGCCGTACGCGGTCATGCCCTGGTCCCGAGCCATGCGCAGGACCCTGAGCATGTGGCTTCGGTCGGAGACGAACACGGCCGCATCGAGCTGCCGGTCGCGAAGCATCGAGCCGACAGTCCGGATGGACTCAAGTGTGTTCCGGCCGCGATCCTCCACGAGGATTGCCGACGCGGGCACGTCGTGGGCGACGGCATACGCCATCGCGGCCTCGGCCTCGGTCGTGATGTCGCCCTCCCGGCCCTTGCCACCGGTGACGACGAGGATGGGGGCGATCCCCTCGTGGTATAGGGCGATGGCATGGTCCAGCCGGGCCCGAAACAACGGCGATGGCGCGCCGTTGTACTGGGCGGCCCCGAGGACGACGATCGCATCTGCCGGACGCGCCTCGTCACGGCTGCCCTGGTCCCAGATCCGGTAGGACATATAGAGGCCGACGAGGATCGTCCCGGCGACCCCGGCCAGCAGGAGCTTCGCCACGTTGCGGGTCACCGCCGCCCCCGGGCGCCCTCAGTCAGGCGCCGTGGCACTTCTTGTACTTCTTGCCGGATCCGCACCAGCAGGCATCGTTCCGACCGATCCGCGCCCCGGTCGGAGTGAATCCTGGCTTCGCTTCGCCGGAACCCGGCGTCCCGGCGCCCGCGGCACGGAGCGCGCGAGCCATCGGGTCCGGCGGGAGGCCGCCGGCGATCGGCGATCCCAGCGAGCCCGCGGAACCTGTCCCGGACCCTGGCCCACGGCCATCCGCCGCGGCTGCCGAGGGGCGGGTCGCGGTCGCAGTCGATGAACCCGATGAGACGGAGGCGGCGCCACTTGCCGCGCCCGATCCGGCGCCCACGCCGACCGGCTGGTTCGCGTGGTCGTGGCGAGTCAGGCTGACCCGGAAGATCGTCGTCGCGAGCTGGTGCCGGATCAGCGCCCGGAGCTCCTGGTAGAGCTGGAACGCCTCGCGACGGAACTCGTTGAGCGGGTCCTGCTGGGCGTAGCCGCGAAGGCCGATACCGCGCCGCATGTCCTCGATCTCGGTGAGGTGCTCGACCCAGAGCGAGTCGATCGTCCGCACCAGGACCAGCCGCTCGACGGTCGCCCAGTCGGCCTCGCCGACCTCGTTGGCGCGCGCCTCGAGTCGCGCATCGGCCAGCTCCAGGAGGTGGTCGAGAATGACGTCGCGGCTGCCCATTTCCCAGAGCTCGTCCTCGGTCGTGCCGGGGCCGGCCAGGCCCATCGCCTGGAGCGCCGCCGCGAGCCCCTCCATCCCCCAGTCGTCGACGTTCTCGCCGGTCAGATGGCTGTCGACGATCGCGTGGATCTCGTCCTCGACGAACCCCCGAACGGTCTCGCCGAGGTCCTCGTTGCGAAGGACCTTGTCCCGTTCCGCATAGATCGTCTCGCGCTGGCGGTTGATCACGTCGTCGAACTCGACGACGCGCTTGCGCATGTCGAAGTTGAAGCCCTCGACCCGGCTCTGGGCGCTCTCGATCGTCTTGCTGACGATGCGCGACTCGATCGCGACGTCGTCCTCGAGGCCGAGCCGTTCCATGAGCCCTGCGACGCGGTCCGATGCGAAGCGCTTCATGAGGTCGTCTTCGAGCGACAGGTAGAAACGCGACGAGCCCGGGTCGCCCTGGCGTCCGGCGCGGCCACGGAGCTGGTTGTCAATGCGGCGGCTGTCGTGCCGCTCGGTGCCGATGATGTGGAGGCCGCCGACCGCGACGACCTTTTCGTGGTCCTCGTCGGTGACCTGCTTCGCCTCGGCAAGGGCCGCGTCATAGGTCGCTTTGTCGACCTCCGCCGGGTTCAGGCCGCGCTTGTGAAGGATCTCCGACGCCAGCCCGGCCGGGTTGCCGCCGAGCAGGATGTCGGTGCCGCGGCCGGCCATGTTCGTGGCGATCGTGACGGCCCCGGTTCGCCCCGCCTGGGCGATGATCCCCGACTCCTTCTCGTGGAACTTGGCGTTGAGCGTCTCGTGCTTGATCCCTCGCCGCTTCAGCATCGTCGAGAGGACCTCGGACTTCTCGACGGTCACCGTGCCGACGAGGACCGGCCGGCCCTGCTCCTGCATCTCGACGATCTCGTCGATGAGGGCGTTGAACTTCGACATCTCGTTCCGGTAGACGAGGTCCGCGTCGTCTTCCCGAATCATCTCGCGGTGGGTCGGGACCGACACCACCTCGAGCTGGTAGATCTTGTGGAACTCCTCAGCCTCGGTCATCGCCGTGCCGGTCATGCCGGCCAGCTTGTCGTAAAGCCGGAAGTAGTTCTGGAACGTGACCGTCGCATAGGTCACGCTCTCGCGCTGGACGCGCAGGCCCTCCTTCGCCTCGATCGCCTGGTGAAGTCCTTCGGACCAGCGCCGCCCGGGCATCTGGCGGCCGGTGAACTCGTCGACGATGACGATCTCGCCGTCCTTGACGATGTAGTCCTTGTCGCGCTTGTACAGCGCGTGGGCCCGAAGCGCCTGCTCGAAGTGGCGGGCGAGGCGCGGGTCGGCGTCGTAGAGGTTGGGTACCCCGAGCAGCCCCTCCATCTTGTCGACGCCCTCTTCCGTCGGTGAGACGGCCCGATCCTTCAGGTCAACGAAGAAGTCACCGCCCTCCTCCGCGCCTTCGGGGCGTCCACTGAGCTTGGGGACCAACCGGGCAAACTGGTAGTAGAGATCGCCCGACTCCTCCGCCTGGCCGCTGATGATGAGCGGCGTCCGAGCCTCGTCGATGAGGATGTTGTCGACCTCGTCGACGATGGCAAAGCTGCGCTCCCTCTGGACCCGCTGATCCAGCTCGATGACCATGTTGTCGCGGAGATAGTCGAAGCCGAACTCGTTGTTCGTCCCGTAGGTCACGTCGGCGGCGTAGGCCTCGCGGCGGCTGACCGGGCGGAGATTGATGAGGCGCTCGTCGCTGGTTGGGAAGCCCGGCTCGAACACGAACGACTCGTCGTGGGTCACCATCCCGAGGCTCACCCCGAGAAAGTGGAAGACGGGACCCATCCACTGGGGGTCGCGACGGGCGAGGTAGTCGTTGGGAGTGACGATGTGGACGCCTCGACCGGTCAGCGCGTTGAGGATCGCGGCCATCGGCGCGACGAGGGTCTTGCCCTCGCCGGTCTTCATTTCCGAGATCCGGCCCTGGTGGAGGACCGCGGCGCCCATGAGCTGGACGTCGAAGTGGCGCATCCCGAGCGTCCGCTTCATCGCCTCGCGGGTCATCGCGAAGACGTCCGCCGCAACGTCGTCGAGCGCCGCCTGGATCCGGGCGTTCTCCTTCTTGCGACGCTCCTTGGTCAGCTCGCGCCGGCGCTCGAGGTCGGGGTGATGGAGTTCGTCCTCGGCGGGCTCATCCGGCTCGGCGATCTCGCGGATCTCCTCGCGGATCTCGGCGAATTGCTCGCGGATCTCCTCGTCGGACAGTCCCTCGATCTCGGCTTCGAGGCCGTTCGCCTCGTCGATGATTGGCTGGAGGCGTCGGATCTCACGGTCGTTGGAGTCGACGAAACGGGAAAAAATTCGCATAGCCGGTGAAGTATAGGCGGGCAGCCCCCGAAGGCCGGCGAACCCCAGGCTCAGTCCTGCCTCCTCGCCCGCCTCCACGCCTCCACCCTGGCCAAATATTCGTGGGGAGACTGTTAGGCGGGAAGTGGGGCTCGAATTGGCGGCTCTGGCGCTTGCTGTCAGCCGCGGGCGGCTAATTCCTGCCGATTTGGACAGTTCAGGCGCCGGAGACTTGGGCTAATAGTCGGTGGGCGAATATATGGCCAGTTGCGCGGCCGCGGCCGACTAGGGCGTCGGCGGCGGCACGGTCCAGAAACCGGTTCCGTAGCCGGCGACGAGGATCACGAACGTCAGAACGCCCAGGCCGACCCAGAACGCGACCGCCATCACGGTCGAGGTCGGGTTCATCTCCCGGTTCGAGAGCTCCGGCAGCTGGTCGCCCCTGCGGGCCGATCCCCAGCGCCGCGAGAGCAACTGACGGCGCCAGTCGGGTGGACGAACCGACCGCCGTTCGATGCCGCCCTTGCCGTCGGGCTGGTGAAGCTGGAGGCTCATCGGTCGGTCGGCCGGACTGCCGAGGCGAGCTCGGTCGGTGCTGGAGGCTCCGCGTCGTCGCCATCGCCGTCAGACTCGCCGCCGGACTCGTGCCCGGGCTCGTTGCGCGTGTCGAAGCGACGCGGCTGGCCGTCCTCCCAGAGCAGCATCTCCTGGGTGAACGAGACCTCGCTGCTGAACAGGGCGCCAACGGACTCGCCTCGGTGGATTTGCTTGATCGCCTCGCCAATGAGGGGCGCAACCGACAGCGTCGTGATCTTCGGCAGGCGCTTGATCGCCGGCAACGGCACCGAGTCGGTCAGGACGACCTCCATGAGGCTCGAGTCGCGGAGCTTCTCGACGGCCGGGCCACTCAGCACGCCGTGGGTGGCACAGGCGTAGATCTCCGAGACGTTCTCGCGCTCGAGTGCCCGAACGATCTCGGTCAGGGTGCCCGCTGTGTCGATCTCGTCGTCGACGATGATCGCCCGCTTGCCCCGGACGTCGCCGATGACGTTCATCAGCTCGGCCCGATCGAGGTTTCCGATCCGCCGCTTCTCGATGACGGCGAGGGGTGCGTCGAGCAACTCGGCGAAGGCGCGCGCCCGCTTGGCGAAGCCGAGGTCGGTGACGACGACGATGTCCTCGAGGTGCTTGTGGACGAAGTAGTTCGAGAGCATATGGACGGCGGTCAGCTCATCGACCGGGATGTTGAAGAAGCCCTGGATCTGGCCCTGGTGGAGATCCATCGCAAGGACCCGGTCGGCGCCGGCGACCGTGATCATGTCGGCGATGAGGCGGGCAGTGATCGGAACTCGCGGCTGGTCCTTCTTGTCGGATCGGCCATAAGCGTAGAACGGCACGACGGCCGTGATCCGCCCGGCGCTCGCCCGCTTGAAGGCGTCGATCATGATCAGGAGCTCCATGATCGACTGGTTGACCGGGTGGCACGTCGGCTGGACGAGGAAGACGTCCTTCTCGCGGACGTTGTCGAGGATCTTGACGAAGATGTTCTCGTTGGCGAACTGGAACACCTCGGCCTTGCCCGGCTCGACGCCGAGGTAGCGGCAGATCTTGCGAGCGAGGTCCGGGTTCGAGTTCCCGTGGTAGATCTCGAACTGGTCTGCGTACACTCCGCCCTCCCGACCGAGGCTCACCACGACGCCGTCACGCGCCACTCCCCTCGCCTGGGCCGACCCCATCCGGTTCGGGGCCGTCATTGTCACCGATGCCACCCTGCTCCGCCAGCCCCGCCCGGAATGCGGCGATCGCAACGACCCTGTCGCCCTCGGCCAGGCGCATGACGATCACGCCACGGGCACCCGACGAATACCGATTGATCGAGTTCGTCTCGGTCCTGATGACCTGGCCGCCGGCCGATATCAGGAACAGCTCGTCGTCATCCTCAGTGACCTGCTGGACCGCGGCGACGAGACCGGTCTTGGCGCCCTCGAGCGCCATCAGCCGGACGCCCTGACCGCCGCGGTGCTTGCGTCGGAACTCCGCCAGGGCGACCCGCTTGCCGTAGCCGGTCTCGCTCAGGACGAGGAGATCCGCCTCAGGCTCGACGACCCTCATGGCGACGACGTTGTCGCCCTCGCGCTTGAGGAGCCGGATACCGATGACGCCCGCTGCGTCACGGCCCATCGGCCGGACCTCGCCCTCGGCGAACCGAGCGAGCATTCCTTGGGCGGTGGCGATGATGATGTCGTCCTCGCCGCTTGAGACGTCGACCCAGGCGAGCTCATCGTTGTCGTTGATCGTGATCGCCCGGATCCCCGTCGAGCGGACGCGCTCGAACTGCTCGAGGGGCGTCTTCTTGATGTGGCCCCGCCGCGTGGCCATCACGAGGAAGTGGCCGGGCTCGAAGTTCGGCAACACGATCGTCGCGACGGGGACCTCGCCGGCCTCGACCTGGACGCCCGGCAGGTTGATGATCGGGGTGCCCTTCGCCTGGCGACTCGCATCCACGATCGAGTGGACCTTGGCGCTGAAGACGCGGCCGCGATTCGTGAAGAACAGCGCCCAGTCGTGAGTGTTCGCGACGATAAGGTGCTCGACCGCGTCCTCCTCGCGGGTGACGTGGCCGATGATCCCCTTCCCGCCGCGGTGCTGGCGGCGGTACGTGGCAACCGGCTGGCGCTTGATATAGCCGCGGCCCGAGATCGTCACGACGACGTCCTCGTCGGCGATGAGGTCCTCGTCGGTCATCTCGCGGCTCGAGTCGTCGGCGACCCGGGTGCGGCGCTCGCCCGCGTACTTCTTCTTCAGCTCGAGGAGCTCTTCCTTGATGATCGACAGGACCCGCTGCGGGTTGGCGAGGATGTCCTCGAGCTCGGCGATCAGCTGGATAACGCTGAGGTACTCATCCTCGATCTTCTTGCGCTCGAGGGCCGCGAGTCGCGCGAGCCGCATGTCGAGGATTGCCTGCGCCTGGAGCTCGGACAGGTTGAAGCCGGACATCAGGTTCGCTTTGGCCTTCTCGACGTCGAGCGATTCGCGGATCGTCTTGATGACCTTGTCGAGGTTGTCGAGGGCGATCTTGAGGCCCTCGAGGATGTGGGCCCGAGCGCGCGCCTTGCCCAGGTCGTATTCGGTCCGTCGCCGGACGATGTCGCGGCGGTGGTCGACGTAGTGGACGAGGACGGACTTGAGCGGCAGGGTCTGCGGCTGTCCGTCGACGAGCGCCAGCATGTTCATGTTGAACGCGAGCTGCATCGGCGTGTGCTTGAACAGGTTGTTCAGCACCTTGTGGGGATTCGCGTCGCGCTTGATCTCGATGTAGATCCGCATCCCGTCGCGGTCAGACTCGTCCCGCAGGTCGCTGATGCCGTCGATCCGCTTGTCCTTGACGAGTTCGGCGATCTTCTCGAGCAGCGACGCCTTGTTCACCTGGTACGGCAGCTCGCTGACGATGATCGCCATCTTCTCGCCGCGGACTTCCTCGAACGCGACCTGGGCGCGCATCACGACCCGGCCGCGGCCGTGGGCGTACATCTGGCGGATCGCGTCGACGGTCTCCCACTCGCCCGAGATGACGTTGCGCTGCTGCTCGAAGCGGTAGATCGTCCCGCCGGTCGGAAAGTCCGGACCTTTGACGTGCTCGCACAGCCCATCGGAGGTGATGTCCGGGTCGTCGATCAGCGCGATCGTCGCGTCGCAGATCTCACCCAGATGGTGCGGCGGGATGTTCGTCGCCATCCCGACCGCGATCCCGGAGCTGCCGTTGATCAGGAGGTTCGGCAGCTTGGCCGGCAGGACCGACGGCTCCTTCTGGGTGCCGTCGTAGTTATCGACGAAGTCGACGGTTTCCTTATCGATGTCGGCCAGCATCTCCGCCGCGATCGCGGTCAGGCGGGCCTCCGTGTAGCGCATGGCCGCCGCGCTGTCGCCATCGACGCTGCCGAAGTTGCCCTGGCCGTCGACGAGCGGGTAGCGCATCGAGAAGTCCTGGGCGAGTCGGACGAGAGCGTCATACAGGGCGACGTCTCCGTGGGGGTGGTACTTGCCCATCACCTCGCCGACGATCGCGGCGCACTTCCGGAACGAGCTCGTCGACGACAGGCCCATCTCGCCCATCGTGTAGAGGATCCGGCGGTGGACGGGCTTCAGGCCGTCACGGACATCCGGTAGGGCGCGGGCCACGATCACGCTCATCGCGTAATCGAGGTAGCTCACCCGCATCTCGTCCTCGATGCGGATGGATCTGATGTCGCCCAGGTCGTCGGTCACGGGTCAGGCTCTCCTAACGAACGTTCGTTTGGTCAGGTCAGCGGAGGTTCGGGCTGGGGTGCTCCGAGGAGACCGCCGCCGAAGCGTTCGGCCGCCGTTGAGGCTTCGGAGGTCGACGGGTGGCCGGCGCGGCGGCGGATCCCGTCGAGCTGGACCCTGATCGCCTTCGCCCGATCCGCGTCGAGCTTCGGGAGGGCGTCGCGGATCACCCAGGCACGGTGGCCGTCGTTCGAGCCGGCCGCACGGAGGGCTTCGGTCTCGCAGAACGCCGCTACGGCGGCTGCGTCGACCATGACGAGGCTGCGAAGGGCCCACGAGAGGGCCTTCTGGACGTCCGGCTCGTCGTCGCCGATCAGCTGGCCGATCAGGTCGAGGCCATGCGTCGCGACCTCGGGCTGCCGGCCGCGCTGATGGTCGACGAACGGGATAGTGGCGACGGTGCTGCCGACGAGCCGGCGCTCCCAGCGTGACGGCGAGAACACGAGCTGCTCGAGCTCCGCCCAGCGATACGGCTCGAACAGGACGCCCCGGCCGACCGGGTGGGCCAGGGCGTCCACCGTTGCCCAGTCGGCGGCCTCACGGGCGGCTCGCCGGAGAAGCTGCCAGCTCCGCTCGGGCTCGTCGAGCACGAGACGGTCAAGGAGGCCGAACGCGAACCAGCGCGCTTCGAGCTCCGGCTCACGGAACAGCCGATCGGCGATGAAGAGCCATTGCGAGGTGCGCTCGCGCCGTGTCGCCTCGCGGAACCCGCGATTTACGGCCATGATCAGGGGCCAGCGCACGCCGTGCGTCCGCCCGAGGCCCGGCACGACCGTTCGCTGGCCCTCGTGATAGACGGGGTCGGCGAGCGCCGCGAACCCTTTCGTCAGCACTGCGGCGAAGGCGTCCGGGTCGTCGAGCTCCTCCGCCAGACGGCGTCCGAGCGCCTCGGCGTCGGGCTTGTGCTCGGCTACGAACGCGACCGCACGCTCCGTGATCGGGCTGACGGGCCGCGCCGCCGTCGAGGCAGGGCTCAAACCCGATCCTCCCCGTCGCGCGAGCGGAAGCCGTAGCGCTCCTTCAGCTCCTGCTTGCGTTCCTCGGGCGCGGCAACATACGTCGCCTCCGCCGTCGCTAGGACCTGTCCGGTGTCAAGGTCGACGATCCGGCCCTCGGTCGTGATAAGGCGCCGCCGGACCTCCGTTACCCATCCTTCTGCGTGGATGCTCCTGCCGAGCGGCACGGGCCGCTTGAAGTCGACGCTCATCCGGGCGGTGAGGCCCCAGTTGTCGCGGTCATAGAGCGACCAGGCCATCACCTCATCGAGGATCGTGGCGACGATCCCACCGTGGGCGATCTCGTCCCAGCCCTGGAATTGGTCGGGGATCGAGACGTCGGTCCAGCACCTCTCGCCGTCGACGTGGAGCTCGAGGTGGAGGCCGTTGGCATTCAGGGCGCCACACGCGAAGCAGTTGTGAGGTTCGAATGCGAACCGTTCGTCCACGCGCTGGGGTGTATGCGAGTTCGGGAGCGCCGAAGCGGCCGCCTCAGACGTCAAGGTTCTGGACCTTCCGCGCTTCCGTCTTGATGAATTCCTTCCGCGGCGCGACCTTCTCGCCCATCAACGTCGTGAACATCTCGTCGGCCAGGGCCGCGTTTTCGCCGTTGACCCGGAGGAGCGTCCTGGTCTCTGGATTCATCGTCGTGTCCCAGAGCTGATCGGCGTTCATCTCGCCGAGGCCCTTGAACCGCTGGACCGACAGGTTCTTGACATTGAAGTCCTTGACGATCCGATCGCGCTCCTTCTCGCTCTGGGCGTACTTCGTGACCTTTCCGGTGCTGACGCGATAGAGCGGCGGCTGCGCGATGTAGAGGTAGCCCATGTCGATGACCTGGGGCATGTGCCGATAGAAGAACGTCAGGAGCAGGGTTCGGATGTGGGCGCCGTCCACGTCGGCGTCGGTCATGATGATGATCCGGTGGTACCGCAGCTTCGTGATGTCGAAGCTGTCACCGATCCCCTCGATCCCGGCTCCGAGGGCGATGATCAGGGGCCGGACGTTCTCGCTCGCGACGATCTTGTCGAGGCGCGCCTTCTCAACATTCAGCAGCTTGCCGCGCAGCGGCAGGATTGCCTGGAAGCGGCGGTCGCGACCCTGCTTGGCGGAGCCACCCGCCGAATCGCCCTCGACGATGTAGAGCTCGCTGCGGGCCGGATCGCGCTCCTGGCAGTCGGCGAGCTTGCCGGGGAGCGACAGGCCGTCGAGGGCGCCCTTGCGGATGACCAGGTCGCGAGCCTTGCGAGCGGCCTCGCGAGCACGTGCCGAAGTCAAGCACTTCTCGATGATGCGGCGCCCGTCGCTGGGGTTCTCGTCGAGGTACTGGGACAGGCTTTCGACGACCGCCGTCTGAACCTGGCCCTTGACCTCCGCGTTCCCGAGCTTGGCCTTTGTCTGGCCTTCGAACTGCGGCTCAGTCAGCTTGACGCTGATGACGGCCGTTAGCCCCTCGCGAACATCGTCGCCGCTCAGGTTTGGATCCGAGTCCTTGAGGATGGCCGACCGCCGCGCCCAATCGTTCAATGAGCTCGTCAGGGCGGCTCGGAACCCGGTCACATGGCTGCCGCCATCGACCGTATTGATGTTGTTGGCGAAGGCGAGGACGTTCTCGGTGTAGGTGTCGTTGTATTGGAGGGCGACCTCGACGACCGTCGTCCCATCTCGCTTCTCGCAGTAGATCGGCCGGTGGTGGAGAGCTTCCTTGTTCCGGTTCAGATGCCGGACGAACGAGACGACGCCACCTTCGAAGTAGAACGAGCGCTCGCGGTCGACCCGCTCGTCCCGAAGGGTGATCCAGACGCCCTTCGTCAGGTAGGCCGACTCGCGCAACCGCTGCGAGATCAGGTCGAACGAGAACTCGGTCGACTCGAACATGTCCCGATCCGCTCGGAACCGTGTCGTCGTTCCGCGCCGATCGCCGGCGGGCCCGATCTTCTTGACCGGCGTGGTTGGCTTGCCGAGGGCGTACTCCTGGGCGTAGATCGACCCGTCCCGCGACGACTCCACACGCATCCATTCAGACAGCGCATTGACGACGCTTACGCCGACCCCGTGGAGTCCGCCGGACACCTTGTAGCCGGCGGCGTCGCCACCGAACTTTCCGCCCGCATGGAGCACGGTATGGACGACCTCGAGGGCATCCTTGCCTGTCGAGTGCTTGCCGACGGGCACACCTCGGCCGTCGTCCTGGACGATGACGGTCCCGTCCGCCTGGATCGTTACGAAGATCTTCTTTGCGTGGCCCGCCATCGCTTCGTCGATCGAGTTGTCGACGACTTCCCACACGAGGTGATGGAGGCCGCGCTCGTCGGTCGAGCCGATGTACATGCCCGGGCGTCGGCGTACCGCCTCGAGACCCTCCAGGACCTGGATGCTGGCCGCCGTGTATTCGTTCCCGCTCGATTTCGACTTCCGGACACGCGAGCCGTTGCCTCCGGCGGCTCGCGTCCGGGTCGCTTCCTCGGTCACGCGGGTCCTCCGATCAAGCGGTCGTAGAGCTGTCCCAACTCCTCGTCGCTGTAGTACTCAATGATGATTCGACCGCCGCGCCTCGACCGAGCGACTGTCACTTTCGTTCCGAGCGAACGACGCAGCTCCTCCTCGACGCGCTCGATATCAGGATCCAGGCGCGCGGGCTCCGCGACAGCGGGCACGGGCCGCGGCGTTCGAAGCCGGCGAACGAGCTCCTCGGTCTGACGAACCGAGAACTGCTGCTCCGCGATGGTGCCGAGAACGCGAGCCTGCTGCTCGATCGGCAGCCCACCTATCGCCCTCGCGTGCCCCTCGCTGATCTTCCCCCCGGCCACGGCCGCTTGGACCGCGGGATCGAGGTCCAGCAGACGAAGCGTATTCGCGACCGTCGATCGAGCCCGACCGACGCGGTTTGCGATGTCGTCGTGGGACATGCCGAACTCATCGACCAGGGATCGGAAGGCATGCGCCTCCTCCATTGGCCCGAGATCCTCGCGCTGGAGGTTCTCGACAAGGGCGAGCTCGAGCTGCTCGCGATCGGCGAGTTGGCGGATGAGCGCAGGTATTCGTTCGAGGCCGGCCATCTGGCTGGCCCGGAACCGCCGCTCGCCGGCCACGAGCTGGTAGCCGTCGAGGGTCTCGGTCACGAGGATTGGCTGGAGCACGCCGTGTTCGCGGATGCTCGCGACGAGCGCTTCCAGTTCTGTCTGGTCCATTCGTTGACGGGGCTGGCGAGGATTCGGACGAACCCGCGAGATCGGAATCTCGGTGCTACCCGTCGCGTGGGCGGTCCGCTGCGGGATGAGCGCGGCCAGGCCACGACCGAGACCCTGCTGGCGATCGGGTCGCACCGTCATGCGCGGGTGCTCCCGACGGGAATCGGCTCGGACGACGCTTGTGCCTCAGGCGCGATTGCACGGGCCGCGGGCGACTCCTGGCCGGTGCGCGTCCCGTTCCGGCCGACAAGCTCGCGCGCGAGTGCGGCATATGCGTCCGCGCCTCTCGAATCCGGGCGGTGAAGGGCGATCGGAAGCCCAAAGCTCGGGGCCTCCGACAAGCGGACGCTCCGGGGGACGATCGTGTCGAACACGGCGGCGCCGAGATGGCGGCGGACTTCCGCCACGACGTCGGCCGAAAGGTTCGTTCGCGCGTCGAACATCGTGAGTACGACGCCCTTGATCTCGAGATCCGGGTTGAGGTTGTCACGAACGAGATTCACGGTGGCAATCAGCTGGGTTAATCCTTCAAGCGCGTAGTACTCGCATTGGATGGGGATAAGGACGGAGTCGGCGGCGGTGAGTGCATTCACGGTCAGGAGACCGACCGACGGCGGGCAGTCGAGGAGGAGGTAGTCGTAGTCCGGGGCGACCCCTGCGAGTAGGCGTGCGAGGCGGCGTTCACGCTGGTCAGTCGGTGCAAGCTCCATCTCCGCGCCGGCCAGGCCCACGGAGGAGGGGACGATTGATAGATTGGTAATCCTCGTGGCGACGATCACGTCGCGAAGCACCGCGGAGCCCGTCAGGGCCTCGTATAGGGTCACATCGAGACCCGACCGATCGACCCCGAGGCCGCTCGTGGCATTGCCCTGGGGATCGACATCGACAATTAGAACGCGATGGCCCGCGAGCGCCAGATAGGTCCCCACATTGACCACGGTCGTGGTCTTCCCGACGCCGCCCTTTTGGTTTGCGCAGGCGATCGTCTGACCCACTCAGGACACCTGTCGCATTGGGCTCACGATCATGAATTCTACCATCTGAGGGGCTTCCACTCATGCGTCGGAGTGTCTGACCACACGCACCGCGAACGGTGGGCAGCAGGATTTCACGTGCCTCTTAGCTGCGGCTTTCCGTGCGGACGGCCGCTGTTCGACGAATGAGATTCGCAACCGCGGGCCAAGTTGTGCGGGAGCGTTTCACGTGAAACAGCTCGCGGTCGCATGCCGGGTCGTGCGCGACGGGGCGTTGCCCCATAGCAAGGGCCGTGGGATACTGCCCGCGACGTCGCCGCCGCAACGAGCGTCACGCACGCGAACAGATACGGCGGGCGCGACCCTGGCCAGACGCCGAGGTTCGACCGCCATGTCCCTGTTCGTCGCCGCGATCGGAGCGACGGTGACCGCGATCTTCGAACTCACAATCAGTCCATATCTGGCGGTGGGTAATGCCCAGCCGCATCTTGTTTTCGTCCTTGCGATCGTCTGCACCGTCGCTGTCGGGCTCGAGACCGGGCTCGTCTGGGCCTTCGTCGGCGGAATTGCCCTCGACGTTTTGGCCCAACGGCCGCTCGGCGTGTCCTCGTTCGCACTCATCGTCGTGGTTGGCCTCGCCGCTTCGTTCGCTCGTCCATTCGTCCGCATCCGACCGCTCATGGTCGTTCCGGCCGTCGCACTTCTCAGCCTCGTGTACTCAATGATCTTGTTTGTTCTCCTCGGAGCCCTGGGCTCATCAGTCGCCGTCAAGGATCCGATCGCCGCGTTGGCGCCGGGTGTGGTCTATGACGCCGTGGTCGCTGTCATCGTCGGTCCCCTGGCGGTCGCCATCCATGACCGGTACGCGGACGAGGAGCGCGCGGACTGGTGAGCACCCCCTATCTCGACCGCCGCCACGAATACTCGCGTCCGCTGTCGCGCTTCTTGATCTTCGGGTTGGCCGTGATCATCGGCCTGAGCGCACTCACCGCTCGCCTGTTCTACCTCCAGGTGATGAACGGCGCCCAGTTCTCAACGCTCGCGAACGGCAACCGGACCGTGGTACAGGCCATTCCATCCTCCCGTGGCCTCATCTACGACCGATCCGGGGCGGCCCTCGTCATCAACGTACCTACCTTCGCGGTGAAGATTCGGCCCGCCGATCTGCCCGAGGAGCGCAGGGACGAAGTCGTGAGGCGCCTGTCGGCCCTCATCGGAACCCCGATTCCTGACATCAACGCGGCGATCGACGGCAATCCAGGCTCCCGCTTCGATCTCGTGCGCGTGGCTCAGGATGTCCCGAAGGGGACAGCCAACCTCATCGCCGAAGCTGGATTTGACCTGCCGGGCGTGGAGGTCGTCATCGAGGCCCGACGTCAGTACGCCGAAGGTCCGCTCTTGTCGCAGATCCTCGGCTATACGGGGCCGGTCACGGCCGAGCAACTCGAAGAGATGAAGAGCACGGGCTACCTGCCCGACGATCTCATCGGCAAGACGGGCCTGGAGGCCTATTACGAGGATGAGCTGCGCGGGACATACGGCGAGGAGACCGTCGAACGAGACGCCGCGGGCCGCAAGCTCCAGGTCCTGGACACCGTCGCCGAGGCGAAGGCCGGCAACTCGCTCCGGCTGACGATCGACACCAAGGAGCAGAAGCTCGCCCAGCAGGCGCTCGAGTGGGGCATGAAGACGGTTGGCCTGAAGCGGGGCGTCGTCATCGTGATGAACCCGCAGACAGGTGAGGTCCTGGCGATGGTCAGCCTGCCGACGTACGACAATAACTCGTTTGCCCGTGGCATCAGCGCCAAGGACTTCGCCGCCCTCCTGGCGAACCCCGACAAGCCGCTCCTCAACCACGCAGTCGCCGCGCACTACCCGCCGGGCTCCACGTACAAGCTCGTGGCAGGGACCGGCGCGCTAGCCGACAGGAAGATTACGCCCTGGACAAGGGTCCAGACGAAGCCGTATCTGACGCTCGGCACGACGAAGTTCTGGGAGTGGAATCATCGGGGCTGGGGCGGTTGCGACCTCGACTGCGGGTTCGGGCACTCGAGTGACACGTACTTCTTCCAGCTTTCGGGCATGCTCGGAATCGATCGGCTTGGCTACTGGGCCAAGGAATACGGATTCGGCGCGCCAACAGGGATCGATCTCCCCGGCGAAGTATCCGGCATCGTCCCGACAAACGAGTGGAAGCTCCAGGCGCTCGGCGACGAGATCTTCCCGGGCGAGGTCTACCAGGCCGGGATCGGTCAGGGCTACGACGTGGTAACCCCGCTCCAGCTGATCAACGCGTACGCGGCCATGGCCAATGGCGGCAAGCTCTACGAACCGCGCCTGGTCCACGACGTCCTCGGCCCGGACGGCCAGGTCGTCAAGGCATTCGAGCCCACGCTCATTCGCGAGCTCGACGTCAAGCCCAGCGTCCTGAAAGAGATGCGCGAGGCCGCCCGCTCGACCGTCACGATCCGTCACACTTATAACCTCGTGGATCTGCCGATCGTCATCGCGGGCAAATCCGGAACCGCGGAGTTCGGCACGCGCGATAGCAAGGGCCGGCTGCCGTTCCACTCCTGGTTCGTTGGCTTCACGCCGAAAGACCCGACGAAGAAGCCGAGCGATCCCAACGGGCTGAAGGCCCTTGCGAAGGGCGACTCGGAGCTTGTCGTGCTCGCCTTCGCCTACGACTCGCGGACGAAGGGCAACATGGCAACCGAGATCGTCAAGTACTACATGCAGCTCCACTACGGGATCAAGAAGGACTACAGGAACTTCGATCTCCTGGAGCGCGGCAACTTCTACCAGTCGAATTGAGCGTGGACATGACGGCAAAGCAGGTAATGAATTGGGCGTGATCCGGGCCGAGCCCGCGCGCGTGACCGATTGGGCGGCCCGCTCGATCGGCGCCGCTTGGCGCGCCTTCGACCTGCAGATGGCCGCGTACGCCGCGTTGCTCGTCGCGATTGGCCTCGTGATGGCCTACAGCAACAGCGCGGAGCAGGGCCGTTCGGTCCTCGAGGGTGGAACCACCTTTGTGCGTGGGTTGATGTGGACCGGCATCGCACTCATCGTTTACATCCTCGCGACCGCCTTCGACTACAAGTGGCTCAAGACGTTCGCCTGGCCGCTCTATGCACTCCAGCTCGGCCTCCTGGTCACGACGCTGGCCATCGGGCACGGCGTCGGCGGGTCTGCCCGCTGGGTATCGATCGGCCCGTTCGACTTCCAGTTCAGCGAGCTGGCGAAGATCCTGATGATCGTCGTCCTAGCGAACTACCTGTCAGCCCGCCAGGGCCGGCTGAGCTCCCTCGCCTCGATCCTCGGGGCCTGCGTTCTGGTCGTCCCACCGTGGATCCTCGTGATGCTCCAGCCAGACCTTGGAACGTCGCTCGTGCTCCTGGCCGTCCTCGGCGGGATGCTCTTCATGTCGGGGGCCAGCCTGCGCTGGCTCGCAGTGCTCGTTGGCACTGCGCTTGCGTCGTTCCCGTTGGTGTGGACGTACGTCCTGCGTGACTACCAGAAGCAACGGATCGTCGGCTTCCTCGACCCCGCGTCGGACATCCAGGGTGCGGGCTATCAGCTCTTCCAGTCCCAAATCGCGGTCGGCTCGGGCGGATGGCTCGGCAAGGGGCTGACGAACGGGACGCAGAACCAACTCAACTTCCTGCCGGTGCAGGAGAGCGACTTCGTCGCCGCGATCTACTTGGAGGAGCTCGGGTTCCTCGGGGCGATGCTGCTGATCCTCCTGTTCGGAGCGCTGCTCTGGCGGATCCTCGTGGCCGGGTGGCGGTCGCGCGATCCGTTCGGAATGATGTTCGCCAGCGGACTCGCGTCGATGATCCTCTTCCAGCTCGTCGTGAACCTGGGGATGGTCATCGGGATCATGCCCATCACCGGCATCCCGCTGCCGTTCATCTCGCACGGCGGCGCCTCGCTGATCAGCCTTGCCGTGGGACTCGGCATTCTCCAGAGCGTGAACATAAGGCAAACCCGCGCGGAGTGGTGACCTCGCCCACATAATGGGCGGTTTCACCGAGTCCGTGGCCCGGGAGGCAACCCGTCAGCGGCGCCTGAACAGACCGCGCCGCTGGGTCGCATCCGCCGACGCTGACTTGCGGCGACCGGAGCTGCGCAGGATGCCGTCGATCTCATCGCGATAGGGCCGTCCAATCGGCATACGATCCAGCCACTCGATGTACTCGAGATCTGCCCGTCCTACCTCGCCCAGCGACCAGCCGGCGTATCGACCGAAGTTCAGGACGCTGCCCGACGGATTGCCAGGCGGTGGGCCGGCCGCCCCGAATCCCTCCGGCGCGCGCATGGTCTTCGCGTCGTAGCCGCCGCCGATGGTCGAGCGACCGGGCGTCCAGTCCCTCGACACTGACTCGGGCGGTCTTGGCTCGGCGCGTCGCGGCCCGGCCGGCGGCGGAGCACCTGGCGGGGCCGGGTCGAACGGCCGACCGGCCGGCGACGAGGGCCCACCCCCATTTGCGCCGGGCGGTTCGGGCTGCCCGGTCGGGGTGGTTTGCGCGGTCGCCGCATTGCGAACCCGATCGAAGCTCGCCCGCCGTTTCGGGTCCCCGATCGTCTCCCATGCGGCGTTGATGGCCACCATCCGCTCGATCGCGGCCTGCCCGCTGGATCGGTCCGGATGGTATTTCTGGGCGAGTCGCCGATAGGCCGCCTGGATCACCTCGTCCTCGGCTTCAGGATCGACCTGCAGGATCTTGTATGGATCCGGTGCGTCGGTCACTGCCTCACGCCCCCGCGGCTGCGACGTCCGCGGGTTCGGCGGGCCCCGTCGAGACGACCATCGGCCGAGCCCGGATGATCGCGATCGCCTCGTCGGGAGTCGCTGGCGGCTCGTCGAGCCGGTGGAAGAGATACCGGAAGACGTCGCGTCCCGCCGCCGCGACCGGCAGCGCGAGGATCGCCCCGAGCAGCCCCGCGATGGCACCGCCCACGACCAGCGCGAGCATCACGGCGCTCGGATGGAGCTGCACGGCGTCACCCTGGATCTTCGGCACGAGGAGGTTGTTCTCGAGCTGCTGGATGACGGTGTAGAGGATGACGGCGGCGATCGCCGCATCGATTCCGCCAGTCAGGGCGAGAAGCACGGCTGGAATCGCGGCGATGATCGGCCCGATGATCGGCAGGAGCTCGAAGACCCCGGCGATGATCGACAGGAGCAGCGCGAACCGCCCGAAGACCGGATCGATCGTTCCGCTCAGGAGTAGCAATCCGAAGAACGTCGCGACGCCCACCGTGATGCCCAGGAACAGCTGGCCGCGAAGCCACTGTCCGAACACCCGCAGGACGAGGCCGCTGACCGCCCGCGCGTCCGGCCACCACTCGGCCGGCATCGATCGCTCGGCGGCCGCGGAAAGCGTCGGCCGATCCTTGATCAGGTAGAAGATCCAGACCGGGATGATGATGTAGCCGACGATCGAACCAACGATTCCCGCAATCCCCGTGACGACCGGCAGGAGCGCGGACGGATCGATCCCGCCGACGCCCTGCCCGAGATCGAGAAGCCAGCCGTCGATCGCCTGGCGGAGCGCCGGTGGCAGGTCGAGGTGGGCGTACATGTCGGCGACCTGGGCCGTGAACGTCGGGAACTCGCGGATGAACGTCGCGAGCTCCGTCGCGAGAGGGCGCAGGACGATGGACAGGGCCTGGGCGGCTACGACGAACACAACCGCATAGACCAGCAGGACCGACACCCAGCGGGGCAGGCCGCGTCGGGCCATCCGCTCGACGGGCAGATCGAGAAGGTAGGCAAGGACGAGGCCGACGACGAAGGGCCCGAGCGCCGAGCGCCCGAGATAGAGGATAGCGAACAGAACGACCGCACCGCCGATGACAAGGCCTGCGCGCGGGCTCGGCGGACCGATGCGCCGTCCCGCGGAGCGCCCGAGGGACGGCGAGGCCGGCGTGGGCGCCTTCGCCGGTGGCGGAGCGGCGCGCTCGACCGGGGGTTCCGGCGGGGTAGGCGAGGCCCCGGCAGGGGGCCGAACCGGCTCGGCTGGTGACGGTGCCGGGTCGGGCCCGACGGGCTCGTCCATCGTTGCCGCAGACTACCAGACGTGGACCCGCCGACCGAGCTTCGCCCCGCACCCGATGCTGCCCCACCGCCGCCCCCCGAGGCGCGCCAGCGCTGGCGGCTGACGTTCAGCCGGCTGGCGACGGGGGAGGGCGAGACGCCGGCCGGCCGCGACTATATCGCGCTGTGGGAGACCGCCCTGGCAGAATCGGGACTTCCGGTCGCGATGACCGACGCCGGTCGATTTCGATTCGCCCTCGGCGCGCCATTGCCGGCGAAGACGGCGGGCCGCGCGGAGTTGGCAGACCTCTGGCTGACCGAACGCACACCGGCCTGGCGGGTGCGGGAAGGACTTGAACGCGTTCTGCCGGCGGGGCACACGCTCGTTGCGCTGGAGGATGTGTGGCCGGGTGCCCCGGCGCTCGCAGGGCGGGTGGCGGCCGCCGAGTACCGCGTGACTCTCGGCGGCTCGGTCGACGCTGATACGACCGCCTCGGCGGCGGTCCGGCTGCTTGCCGCTGATCGGCTGCCGCGGGAGCGGGCGAAGGGCGGCGGCGTGAAGACGTACGACCTGCGACCGCTGGTGATATCGATCCAGGCCGCCGTCGATGCCAGCCAGGCCGGTGGGGAGGAGCGCGTCGTCGTCCGATTTCGGACCCGTATCCATCCGGAGCTTGGGTCGGGCCGGCCGGAGGAAGTGATCGCCGCGCTGTCCGACGAACTGGGCGCGGCCCTCGAGCCGGTCGAGACGATCCGCGAACGGCTCGTCCTCGTCGACGATCTCGAGGGCTGACGCGCGTGTAGCATCCGCACGCAATGCCCGATCCGAACACGCTCGGGATCATCCTGATCGCGGTCGCCGTCGGCGCGACCGTCCTGAGGATTGTCGCGTTCAGGAGCCCGAATCGCCGCGGTTCGGCGGCCGTCGCAACGCTCGTTCTGTTCGCGATCCTGGCCGTCGTCCTCGGGCTCTTCGTCTGGTCGATGGTTCGTGGGTACATCGGCGGGATACCCGACTGACGGCGAGGGCCGTCGGGTTGTTTCTTAGTTTGATTCTGATAGAGGGAGGTCATACAGGGCCAGCTCATCGTCTGTCGGTGGCTGGAAGATGCCTCGATACCGCTCCATGTGATTCTCGGTGATGGCGATGCCGCCTGCGGCGTGACGAGCCACGACCCGCCTCAGCAACTCCTCGTAGGGCGCATCGAGGAAACGGAGTTCCACCGCTACGCCGAGCGTTCGTGCGGCCTCGCGTTTCTCGTCGCGCTCCGAACGAGCCCAGAAACCCCATTCGAGGACAACCGAGGTTCCCAGCACGAGGAGCCGCTGCGTAAGTTCCCAGAATTCCGCTTCGAGCCTGACTTGGAAGCCCTCGTCGAACGGATCAACATCCAACGCGGACTCCCACTCATCCGGGTCGAGCCGGACCGCGCCGTAGGACTCCGCAAGTTGGCGAGCGAGCGTCGTCTTGCCCGATGCAGGCAAGCCGCACAGCAACACCAGCCTCGGTTGGAGCCTGTTGCCCGCCGTCATCCTGGCGCTCCTCCTTCGCGGCCATTGTCGCCGGACATGGACCGATGCTTAGGCACGTCAACGCGATCTTCATTCAAACTGAGACACGACCGGCCGTCGTGCACGATTGACGCTCGGGGCGGGTCCGCATACACTCCGCATTCGCGTCTTCGGGCCTGCCGAGCGCATTTCCCTGTCCGCTGTCGCGGTCGCCGCACGCGAGCGCCACTCAACTCCTGAGGATCCATGTACGCAGTCATCGAGACCGGCGGAAAGCAGTACCGCGTCGAGGTCGGAACGGAACTCGAAGTGGAGCTGCTCGACGTCGAGCCCGGTCAGGCGATCACGCTCGACCGTGTGCTGCTTGTCGCGGACGGCGACGAGTCGTCGATCGGCCGGCCGCTGGTCGCCGACGCGGCCGTGAGCGCGGAGGTCCTCCGCCAGACTCGCGGTGAAAAGCTCATCTCGTTCAAGTACCGCCCGAAGGCGCGAAGTCGGGTTAAGAAGGGCCATCGCCAGGAGCTGACGGTCCTCCGGATCACCGACGTGCGACTAGGCAAGAAGAGCGCCGCCGACGACGTACGCAAGGCCGAGGCCGACGCCAAGACCGAGCGCCAGCGCCTCGAGGAGGCCGCCGCGAAACAGGCCGCCGCGGATGCCGCGCTTGCCGCCAAACTCGCCAAGGGCACCGCAGCGGACGAGAAGTCGACAACGGCCTCGACCGCCAGGACCTCTGCGAAGTCGAGCGCCAAGACCGAGACGAAGCCAGCTGCCAAGAAGTCGGCTGCCAAGGCATCGGCCGCCGACGAGGCCGACGACAAGGCTAAGAAGCCTACGTCGAAGGTCGACTCGCCGAAGAAGACCTCCCGCGCCAAGAAGGACGAGTAACCGAGATGGCCCACAAGAAAGCAGGCGGCAGCGTCAAGAACGGCCGCGACAGCGTCGGCCAGCGGCTTGGCGTGAAGGCCGGCGACGGCCAGCTGGTCCCGGCCGGCTCGATCATCGTTCGCCAGCGCGGCATGACCTTCCTGTCGGGGACGGGAACCGGACTCGGGCGCGACTACACGGTGTTTGCGACCGTGACCGGCCGCGTCAGGTTCGAGAACGCCAGGAAAGACAAGAAGCGGATCCGCGTGATCTCGGCTGACGAGATCGCGGCTGCTGCAGCCCGCGCGGCGGCCGTCGAATCAGCGTCGACCGCGAAGAAGGCCGGCAAGGCCGAGCGCGCAAAGGCGTCGGCATCTGCGCCGAAGCGCTCGACCGCGAAGCCCGCACCAGCGAAGCCCGCAGCCGCGAAGCCCGCAGCCGCGAAGCCCGCAGCCGCGAAGCCCGCAGCCGGGATCGGCCCAGGCGGCCGAAGCCTAGAACCACGACAGCCGGCGACCACCGGCGGGGCGATGGCCCTGCACGGACGGCACCGGAGGAGAGAAGCAACCGTGAAGCCCGAGATCCATCCCAAGTATTACGAAGCCAAGGTCCACTGCGGCTCGTGCGGCACCGAGTGGACGGTCGGCTCGACCCGCCCCGAGCTCCGCGTCGACGTCTGCGCCAACTGCCACCCCTTCTTCACCGGAACGCAGAACATCATCGACACGGCCGGCCAGGTCGAGCGGTTCCAGAAGCGCTTGGAGCGCACGGCCAAGGCCTAGCTCGGTTGGGCCAATCACGAAGGCGGGTCCGAAAGGGCCCGCCGTTCGATTCCAAGGACACGGCGAAGGCTTCCAACCCCTACGATTCGGGCGTGCTCGATGACGTGACGACATGGCAAGGCGATAGCCGCGAGCTGCTCTCCCGCATCCCGGACCACAGCGTCGACCTCATCTGCACCGACCCGCCGTACAACCTCGGCGGCTACTCGACAGGCAACATCAAGATGGCCTGGCGGTCCGACTTCAACAACGACGTCGCCGCCTGGGACCAGGTCGCCTTCGAGCCTTCCGAGTGGCTCGCCGAGTTCAAGCGGGTACTGAAGCCGACCGGCACGATCTTCGCGTTCACCAGCTACAACATGCTCGGGCGCTGGCACGAGGTCTTCGATCCGGCGTTCGACACGTTCCAGTTCATCGTCTGGCACAAGACGAACCCCCCGCCGAAGCTCCGCCGCGTCGGCTTCCTCAACAGCTGCGAGCTGATCGTCTGCTGCTGGGACAAGGGCCACACCTGGAACTTCACCCGCCAGCGCGACATGCACAACTTCATCGAAGGCCCGATCTGCAGCGGCAACGAGCGGGTGAAGGACCCAGTCCACCCAACCCAGAAGCCGCTCCGCGTGCTGCGGCGCCTCATCGAGCTGGCCTCAGCGCCCGGCGACCTGGTCCTCGACCCGTTCATGGGCGTTGGGTCGACGGGGGTCGCAGCCGTAGAGTTGGGCCGGCGGTTCGTCGGGATCGAGATCGATGAGGGCTACGTCAACGCCGCCCGGCGGCGGATCGACGGGGCGACCGCGAAGGTTGCCGAGGCGGGCTGAAGCGAGGCGGATCGACGGCAGCCGGTAGACTTCCCGCCATGCCTCGCTTCAACTATGGCGGCCAGGCGCTGATCGAAGGCGTCCTGATGCGTGGCCGCGACGCGATCGCGGTTGCGCTGCGCCACCCCGACGGCCGCATCCTCTACGCCACGGAGCGCCTCGACTCCGGCGTCCACGGGACGCGCGTCTCGAAACTGCCGTTCGTCCGCGGCCTCGTCGTGCTCTACGAGACGCTGATCGTCGGCACCCGCTGGCTCGTCCGCAGCGCCAGCGTCCAGGCGGAGGAGGACGGCGTCGAGCTCGGCAAGGGCTCGATAGCGCTCATGCTCCTCATCACGCTCTTCGCGGGCATCGGGATCTTCTTCCTGCTGCCGCTGTTCATCGCGAGCGTCACGACGGCCAACGTCGAGAACGGCGTCATCCAGCACCTCGTCGAGGGTCTCGTTCGGGTGGCGATCTTCCTCGGCTACCTCGTGCTAATCGGCCAGTCGTCAGATATCCGGCGCGTCTTCCAGTACCACGGCGCCGAGCACATGACAATCCACGCCCTTGAGGCAGGCGATCCGCTCATCCCCTCGGCCATCCGCAAGTACCCGACGGCCCATCCCCGCTGCGGGACGGAGTTCATCGTCGTCGTCATCGCCCTCTCGATCATCGCGTTCAGCCTCGTCGGCCGGCAGGAGCCGCTCGTGATGATCGCTCAGCCGGATACTCCTGATCCCGGTGATCGCGGCGGTTGGCTACGAGATTCTCCGCTGGGGTGCGCGCCACCGCGGCAACCCGATCGTCCGGGCAATCATGTGGCCGGGCATCCTCGTCCAGATGATCACGACCCGCCAGCCTACCGACGACATGATCGAAGTGGCGATCGTGTCGATGGAGCAGGCGCTCGAGGCGGACGGCGAGGCACTCCCCGAGGGGAGCGGCACGCTCGAGCGGTACCCGCTGCCGCCACCCGGCACGGCCGGCGCGGGTGCGGGCGCGGGCGCAGGGACCCTGACCAGCCAGGAAGCGGAGACGGTCGCCCCCGTCACGATCGACCCGCCGCTCCCGGGGGTGTGAGCGTCGCGATGGCCGCGACGGACCTCGACACCCGGCTGGCCGACGTCGCGCGCCAGTACGACGACCTCCAGACCGAGCTCGCGCTCCCCGAGAACAGCTCGGACCCGGACTCGATCAAGCGGCTCGGCAAGGAGATGGCTCGCCTCGAGCCGGTTGTCGCGGCGTTCCGCCGCCTGGAGGCGACGCGATCCGAGCTGGTCGGCGCCCGTGAGCTGCGGGACGGCAGCGACGGCGACGCCGAGCTCCGGTCGATGGCCGAGGACGAGATCACCCGCCTGGGCTCCGACGAGGCCCGGCTAATCGACGAGCTCAAGGTCCTCCTCCTGCCGCGAGATCCCAATGACGACCGCGACGTGATCATGGAGATCCGGGCCGGCGCAGGCGGCGACGAGGCGGCCCTGTTCGCCGCGGAGCTCTACCGGATGTATGTCCGCTACGCCGAGCGCCACAAGTTCAAGCCAGAGCTGCTCAGCCTGAACGAGACGGGGATCGGCGGCGTCAAGGAGGCGATCCTCCAGATCCACGGTGACGGCGCCTACAGCCGGTTCAAGTTCGAGGGCGGTGTCCACCGCGTCCAGCGAATCCCGGCCACCGAGTCCTCCGGCCGGATCCACACCTCGACCGTGACGGTCGTCGTCATGCCCCAGGTCGACGAGGTCGAGATCGAGATCGACGAGGACAAGGACCTGCGGATCGATGTCAAGCGGTCGTCGGGGCCCGGCGGTCAGTCCGTCAACACGACCGACTCGGCCGTCCGCATCACCCACCTGCCGACGGGCCTGGTCGTCGAGATCCAGGACGAGAAGAGCCAGCACAAGAACAAGGCCAAGGCAATGGCCGTGCTGCGGTCCCGGCTGTACGACCGCCAGCTCGCCCAGCAGCGTGAGGCCGATTCCGTCGCCCGCCGCTCGATGGTCGGGGCCGGCGACCGATCCGACAAGATCCGGACCTACAACTTCCCCCAGGACCGGCTCACCGACCACCGCATCGGGATGGACCTGTCGGCCCTGCCGCGGGTCATGGACAGGCGAGATCGATCGGCTGATCGACGCGCTCATCATGGCCGACCAGGCCGAGCGGCTGGCGACGCTGACCGGAGGCGACGATGACGCATGAGACAAAGGCGGCCCGAGCCGCAACCAAGGCCGGCCGTCCCGGCATTGACGACGGCGTGAACGGAGCCGGGAAGACGGGCGCCGTCGCGAACGCCGCCGGCGTGATCATCATCGAGCCGCGACTGATCCCGATCGTCAAGGCGACCGACCTCGGCAGCGTCCAGGTCCTCAAGCACGGCAACCTGTTCATGCTGACCGATCAGTTCGGCGACATCCACTCCGACTCGCGCGGGCTCGGGCTCTACCGCGACGACACGCGGCTCCTGTCCTGTTCCGTGCTGCGTGTCGGTGGCGAGCGGCCGGTGGTCCTCCAGGGCTCGACCGGGGCGAACTACCGCGGCGTCATCCAGCTAACGAACCCGACGCTCGATCGAAACCCGAACGACAAGATCCGGCCGGGGAAGAGCCTGCTGGGCCGGAAGCTCGGCATCACCCGGGAGCGCCTGATCAACGGCGACGCGCTCGAGGAGCGGGTCCACATCGTCAACTTCGCCGAACACGACGAGACGGTGGATATCTTCATCGAGCTGGCCGACGACGCGGCCGACATCTTCGAGGTCCGAGGCTTTCCCCGCGAACGTGGAACGCTCCTGCCGATTGTCGCCACGCCCGTCGCAGGTCGCGTTCCGCTACGACGGGCTCGACGGCCGCCGACGCCGGACGCACCTCGCCTTCTCCGAGGCCGGCGCCGTCGAGCCGGTCAATCCCGGCGACGTCCCGATCCTCGGCGGCAGCGTCAGGTACCGCTGGTCGTGGGAGCTCGCCGCAGGCGCGGAGCATGAGCTGTCGTGGGTCGTCTGGGCGTCGGAGGTCCCGACTCCCGCGACCGCCTCGCCGACCGTTTCCACGGCGGAGCTTCGCGAACTCTTCCCGGAACCGCCCCGGATCGCCACGGACGAGGGCGCGGCGGCATACCACGCCTGGGCACGGAGCACGACCGCGGTAGCGACCGATCACGAGCTGTTCAACCTCACGATCGGGCGGAGCGTGGCCGATCTGCGGCTCCTCGTGAACGATGGTCCGGGCGAGGGCCAGCGCTACGTTTCGGCCGGCGTGCCGTGGTTCACGACACTCTTCGGGCGGGACTCGATCATCACGGCGCTCCAGACGCTCGCCTTCCGGCCGCAGCTGGCGGTCGAAACCCTCGAGGTCCTCGCGTCGCTCCAGGCGACCGAGGTCGACGACTGGCGGGACGCCGAACCCGGCAAGATCCTCCACGAGCTGCGAGTCGGCGAGACGGCACGGGCGGGCGAGCTGCCGCACTCGCCGTACTACGGCAGCATCGACTCGACGCCCCTCTGGCTCGTCCTGCTCGGCGCGACCTACGAGTGGACCGGCGATCGGGCCCTCGTCGACCGGCTCTGGCCGAACGCGCTGGCGGCGCTGCGCTGGATCGACGAGTGGGGCGATCGCGACGGCGACGGCTTCGTCGAGTACGAGCGACGGTCGCCCCGGGGCCTGCTCAACCAGGGCTGGAAGGACTCCGGCGACGCGATCCGGGACCGGACCGGCCGCGAGGCCAAGGCCCCGATCGCCCTGGCCGAGGTCCAGGGCTACGTCTTCGACGCCAAGACGCGGATGGCGGCCCTCGCCCGGATGCGCGGCGAGGTCGAACTCGCCGATCGGCTCGTCAACGACGCCGAGGCGCTGCGGGCGCGGTTCGAAGAGGCATTCTGGGTGGAGGACCAGCGCTTCTACGCGATGGCCCTCGACGCCGACAAGAAGCAGGCCGACGCCATCGGGTCGAACGCCGGCCAGTGCCTGTGGAGCGGGATCGTCTCGCCGGCCCGCGCCCGCGACGTCGCCGATCGGCTGCTCAGCCCGGCGATGTTCTCCGGCTGGGGGATCCGGACCTACGCCCAGGGCCAGCCGGGCTTCAATCCGTTCGGCTACCACACGGGCACGGTCTGGCCCCACGACACCTCGCTGGCAGCCGCCGGGCTGAAGCGATACGGCTTCCAGGACGAGGCGAACCGGCTCGTCGGGCAGGTCTTCGAGGCGGCCCAGCACTTCGGGGAGTTCCGGCTGCCGGAGCTCTTCTGCGGGTTCGATCGCGAGAAGGCCCCGATGCCCGTGCCGTACCCCGTCGCCTGCTCGCCGCAGGCCTGGTCGGCCGGCGCCGCATTCATGTTCCTCCAGACGATGCTCGGGCTGCGCGGCCACGCCGAGGCGAACGAGCTCGAGCTTCTTCGACCGAATCTGCCCGACTGGCTCGGCAAGGTGACGGTCACGAACCTCCGGATCGGCGAGGCGTCGGTCGATCTCCTCTTCCATCGCTGGCGCGGAACGACGAGCGCCGAGGTCCTTCGCAAGGTCGGCGACCTGTCCGTGACGATCAGGCTCTGAGCCTCGCCGTGGCGACCGTCGGGGAGCTTCTGTCGAACGCGGTCACGCGTCTGCGCGAGGCCGGTTCGGAGTCAGCTCGACTCGACGCCGAGGTCCTGCTCGCTCACGCCATCGGGGCCGAACGGACGATCCTGCTCGCCCACCCGGAGCTGACGGTCGGGGACGAGGCCGCGGGGCGGTTCGAGGAAGCCCTCGCCCGGCGGTCGACGGGGGAGCCGGTGGCCTACATCCGCGGGATCAAGGAGTTCTTCGGGCTGGCGTTCGCGACGGACGGCCGCGCGCTCATTCCGCGGCCGGAGACGGAACGCGTCGTCGAGGCGGGCCGAAGTGCGGTCATGACCCGGCTCGGCGCGCCCGGACGTGGCCGCGACCCCGCTCCGGTTCGCGTCGCCGACGTGGGGACCGGCGGCGGAGCGATCATCGTCTCGCTCGCCGTCGAGTTGCGGCGGCGGAAGGTCGACCTCGCGACGGACGTGACGCTCCTGGCGACGGACGCCTCGTCCGCCGCGCTCGGGCTCGCCCGCGAGAATGCCGTCGGTCACGCCGTCGCCGACGTCATCGCGTTCGTCGAGGCCGACCTGCTGCCGCCGGCGCCCGACCACGGCGGCCCGATCGACGTCGTCCTCGCGAACCTGCCGTACGTCAGGAGCGACGCGATTGCCGGCCTGCCCGTCGCCGCCTCGTTCGAGCCCGATCATCGCCCTCGACGGCGGCCCGGACGGCCTCGACGTCGCTCGGCGCCTCCTCAGCCTGCTGCCGCGCGCCCTCGCCGACGATGGTGTTGCGTTGCTCGAGATCGGGGCGGACCAGGGCACGGCGGCTCCGGCGGCCGTCGAGGAGATCTTGCCGGGATGGACGGCGTCGATCGAACCCGACCTGGCGGGGCTCCCGCGGGTCCTGCGCGTGACGCGCGGGGCCGGACGATGACCGCCCGCGGCGTCGCGGACGACGTGGGCCCGGCCTTCCCGATCGGCCTCATCGCGCTCGACCTCGACGGAACCCTGGTGGGCGACGACCTCCTGCTTCGCGAGCGGACCACGGCGGCGATCCGGGCCGCGATCGAGCGCGGCGTCGCCGTGTCGATCGTCACGGGCCGGATGGCGACGAGCGCCCTGCCCTTCGCCCGGGAGCTCGGAATCCGCGACCCGATCGTGGCCTACCAGGGCGCGCTGATCCGCGCGATCCCGGAGCCCGGCGACGACCGCCTCGGCCGGCTGCTCCTCCATCGTCCGCTCGCTGCCGCCGCAACGCGCGAGGTGATCGAGTGGACCCGCTCGATCGGGCTCGACCCGCACGTCAACCACCTGGAGAAGTTCGTCATCCGCGCCGACGATCCGCGGGCCGAGGACTACTCGTCGTTCCTCGGCGGCCGGGCAGTCGTCGTGGACGATCTCATCGCCTGGGTCGAAACGGCCGGTCTCGAAGGTCATCGCCGTCGCGGAGGAACCGATGGACCACGCGGTCCTCGACGTCGCCCGGGAACACTTCGCCGGGCGGGCGGAGGTCACGATCAGCCATCCGCGGTTCCTGGAGTTCCTCAGGCCGGGCGTCTCGAAGGGCGCGGCGGTCGGCTGGCTCGCCCGTCGGGCGGGGGTGCCGCTCGCGAACGTGCTTGCCATCGGCGATCAGTTCAACGACCTCGAGATGATCGCGGCCGCGGGGCACGGAGCGGCCATGCCCCATGCGCCCCAGCCGGTTCGCGCGGCCGCCCGTTACATCGCCCCGCCTCTGGCGGACGAGGGCGTGGCTCAGCTGATCGAGCGACTGGTTCTGGCCGGGCCGGATGTCGCGGCGCGCGCCTCGACCCGGCTCGCAGCCGAGGCACGAGCGGCGGCCGACCTCGCCGCGACGGCGTGAAGGGTGACCGCCCCGCCTTCCGCCGATCGTGCCCGACGACGACACGGGTCGCGCGGAGGCGATCCGGATCTTGAAGGCGGGCGGGATCGTCGCCCTGCCGACCGACACGGTCTATGGCCTGGCGGTCGACCTCGCCGCGCCCGGCGGCATCGATCGGCTCTTCGCCGCCAAGCGGCGCCCGGGCGACCGCGCCGTCGTGCTCCTCGTAGCCGAAGCCGACCAGGCGGCCGGGCTCGTCGACTGGCCGGCGTCCGCGGCGGCCCTCGCGGCGGCGTTCTGGCCTGGTGGTCTGACGATCGTCGTGACCCAGCGGTCCGATGCCGCGCTGCCGCCCGAGCTCACCGGCGGTCGGTCGACCGTGGGGCTTCGCCTTCCGGACCACTCGTCGCCGCGCGCGCTCGCGGCCTCACTCGGCCCGCTTCCGGTCACGTCCGCCAACGTGTCGGGGCTGCCCGAGGCATCCGACGCCCGTGAGATCCGCGACCAGCTCGGCGAGGCGATCGATCTGATCCTCGATGGGGGACCCGCCCGCGGCGGACCGCCGTCGACGGTCGTGGACTGCTCCGCTGCCGACGCCGCGGATCCTGCGCGACGGCGCGATCGGGTCCGACGCGATCCGTCGGACCCTTGCCCAGGCCGGTCTCCCGGAACCCGAGCCTTAGCCAGCCCCGGCCAGCGCAGCTCGGAGCTCGCCGAGCCGGCCGATGGTGTCCAGGTCGAACGGCGCATAACACCCGAACATGACCTGGCTCACGCCGGCCGCGAGGTATGGCGGTGAGGCCCTTCGCCACGTGCGCTCGCGTCACCGACGAGCGGCGGGTCGACGAGCGTGCCGGTGAAGCGCCGCGTAACGGAGAGGAGCGCGGCTTCCGCAGCCGCCGCGTCGCCGCGGATCGCCCCGTAGACGAGGATCGTCCGGGCGATCGTCGACTCGTCCCGACCGAGCGCCGCCGCGTGCTCGCGCAGGATCGCATCCCGCTCGACGAACTGCGCGGGCGAACCGTCCGGCATGTTCCACATGTCGGCGATCCGGGCGACGGTCCGAAGCGTCCGGCGCGGGCCGGAGCCGCCGATGAGGATCGGCAGGTGGGCCTGGACGGGGCGGGGCTCGATGAACGCGTCGACGAGGTCGTAATGGCGACCGTGATGCGTCACCCGCTCGCCGTCGAGGAGCCGCCTGACGACCGTCACGAGCTCGTCGAGCCGATCGGCGCGCTCCTCGCCGCCCCCGAAGCCGATCCCGAACCGCTCGTACTCCGGGGCGAACCAGCCGCTCCCGAGACCCAGCGTCACGCGCCCCCCGCTGATGTGGTCGACGGTGATCGCCGACTTGGCGAGCAGCCCCGGATCGCGCAACGGCGCCGCCCCGACCAGCAGCCCGAGCCGCGGCCGGCTCGTGAGGACGGCCCAGGCGGCCAGCGTCGTCCAACCCTCGAATACCGGGATGTCGGGATCGCCCATGTCGTTGACGAGGTGGTCGTCGGTCCAGATCGAGTCGAAGCCCGCCGCCTCAGCCGCGAGCGCCGCGTCGCGCATCTCCGGCCACGTCGCCCCGTGCCCCCAGAAGCACGCCCCGAACTCGACCAACGGCGACTCCTTTGTCCATGTTCTCGCGGGCCCTCGACGGGCCGTGGCGAGGACGATAGCGGCTGGTCGGTCCCGTCGGGGCCCGGGTTCGTGGGAAGATAGCGGCCGACGAGAGGGCGTCCAGACGAGGAGGCGAGCGATGAGCATCTCCGAGCGCGCGGACCTCGGCAGCGCGCCGATCTCAGCGGTCGATCCCGAGCTCTGGGAGGCGATGCTGGGCGAGCGCCGCCGCCAGCACGACAAGATCGAGCTGATCGCGAGCGAGAACTACGTGCCGGCGGCCGTGATGGAGGCCCAGGGCAGCTGGCTGACGAACAAATACGCCGAGGGCTTGCCGGGCAAGCGCTACTACGGCGGCTGCGAGTACGTCGACATCGCCGAGACGCTGGCCCAGGAGCGGGCCCTCGCCCTGTTCCCCGGCGCCGAGCACGTCAACGTCCAGCCCCACTCGGGCGCCCAGGCGAACATGGCCGCCTACTTCAGCGTCCTGGAGCCCGGCGACCCGATCCTCGGGATGAAGCTCGACCAGGGTGGCCACCTGACCCACGGCATGAAGCTGAACTTCAGCGGCAAGCTGTACGAGGTCCATGCGTACGGCGTGCGGGAGGACACGGAACGGATCGACTACGACGCGCTCGAAGTCCAGGCGGCCGAGGTCCGCCCGAAGCTGATCGTCGCCGGGGCCTCGGCGTACCCGCGGATCATCGACTTCGAGCGGATGGCTGCGATCGCCCACGGCGTCGGCGCGCTGCTCTTCGTCGACATGGCCCACATCGCCGGTCTCGTCGCGGCAGGCGTCCATCCGTCGCCATTCCCCCACGCCGACATCGTCACGACCACCACGCACAAGACCCTCCGCGGGCCAAGGGGTGGGCTCATCTTCAGCCGACAGGAGCTGCCGGCCGCGGTCGACGCCGCGCGGTTCCCGACGGTCAAGGCGTCCCTCGCGGCCACCATCGACAAGACGGTCTTCCCGGGCGTCCAGGGCGGGCCGCTCATGCACGTGATCGCGGGCAAGGCAGTGGCCTTCAAGCTCGCGCTCGGCGAAGAGTTCCGGCGCGATCAGCGCCGGACCGTCGAGAACGCCGCCATCCTGGCCGAGACGCTCAGCGGCCGCGGCGCCCGGCTCGTCTCGGGCGGGACGGACAACCACTTGATGCTCGTCGACGTGATGTCGCTGGGGGTGACCGGCAAGGAGGCCGAGCACCTCCTCGACGAGATCGGGATCACCGTCAACAAGAACCAGATCCCGTTCGATGGCCAGCCGGCCAATACGTCGTCGGGGATCCGCGTCGGAACGCCGGCCGTCACGTCGCGGGGCATGGGCCCCGACGAGATGCGCGAGATCGGCCGCCTGATCGTCGAGGCGATCGAGCGCCGCGACGACGCGGCCGAGCAGGCCCGCCTCGCGTATCGCGTGGCCGAGATCTGCGCCCGCTTCCCGGTTCCGGGCCTCGCCGGCCCGGCGATCCCGACGGGGCTGCCCGCGGCGTGAGGCTCAGCCCCTTCGTCGGTCAGGCGCTTCCGTACATTCTTGTCGCGCTTCGCCGCGGCGGCGGTCCTCGCCTTCGTGCTGACGCCGCTCGTCCGGAAGATCGCCCTCCGCGTCGATGCCGTCGACCACCCCGACCACCGACGCGTCAACGTGATCCCCATTCCGCGCGGCGGCGGCGTGGCTGTGGCGGTGGCGTTCATCCTCGTGGCCACGGCCGTCGGCCTCGCCAACGGCGACGCGCACGTCCTGCCCGTCCCGCGCGCCGTCGATCCGTCGAGCGTCGTCGCCCTCCTTCTGGGCGGGGCCCTGGCCGCGGCCTTCGGCGTGCTCGACGACTACTTCGACCTGCGGGCTCGGTGGCAGTTCGCCGGCCAGCTCGGACTGGCCCTGTTCGCCGTCGGCATGGGAGTCACTCGTCGAGCTCGTCAACAACCCGTTCAGCCCAGGCGTCATCCGGCTCGACGGCCTGTTCTCAGTCGGGTTCACGGTCGTCTGGATCGCCGGGATGATCAACAGCATCAACTTCATCGACGGCCTCGACGGGCTGTCCTCCGGCGTCGCCCTGATCGCGGCGGCGACGCTCGGGATGATCAGCCTGACCGCGCAGGTCAACCAGCCGTTCATCGCGGTGCTGTGCTTCGCGCTCGCCGGGGCGCTGCTCGGGTTCCTGCGCTGGAACTTCCATCCGGCCACGGTCTTCGTCGGGACGAGCGGGGTGATGTTCATCGGGTACACCCTCGCCGTCCTGTCGATCCTCGGCTCGGCGAAGGTGGCAGTCGCGCTCCTCGTGCTGGGCGTGCCGATCATCGACGCGTTCTGGATCATCGTCCGCCGGATCTCCCAGCGCCGTTCGCCGTTCTCGCCCGACCGCGGCCACCTCCACCACCGGCTGCTCGACGTCGGCCTGTCGCACCGCCAGACGGTGCTGCTCATCTACGGCATCTGCATCGCGCTGGGGGCGCTGTCGCTGCTCCTGTCCGGGGCCGGCCAGGTCTACGCGTTCCTCGGCGTGTTCGTCCTCATCGGTCTCGCGCTCTTCGGCCTCGCCCGCATCGATCTTGGCAGCCGGAACGGGGGAATCGAGCCTGAGTCGCCGATGAGCGAGGCCTCGCCCAGGCGGTAGGGCCCCGCCGCGACCGGGCCCATGCGGTGCGGTCAGTCACGGTTTGGTTCGGTTTGCTCGGGCACGAGGCGGTGCTAGCATCGCCGCGGAGGTCGGGTTCCTAGCCACGACCCGACGTGCGAGGTTTGGTGCTGACCGAGATCGTCGTCATCGCGTTCGTCGCGATCGGCCTCGTTGCGATCGCCTTCCGGTTCGTCCCTCGCGACGAGCACGGGGCCAGGCGCCTGCCGAGGGTCATCGACGAGTCGATCGGCGTGGCCGCGATCCGCAGCGTCCTCCGTCGCCCCGCGCCAACGAGCGCTGCTCACGCTCCGGCCGCCGCGATCGATGCTGCGCCCGCGGCGCTCGCCGAGCCCAGCGCCGAAGAGATCGCCTACCGGATCGGCGTCGCCGGAGCGCCCGCCCCGACCATCCCCACGCGCCTGGTCGTCTCGAAGACCGCGCTGCAGGCCCATCCGCCGGCCATGCCGGTGCTGCCGCCTGCTCCAACGACACCCGTCCGCGGCCAGCTCCCCGAGCGACGCCGGTTGCAGGCCCATCCCGCCAGTTCTCTCGGCCTCCAGCGTCGCATCGCGGGCGTCGTCGCCGCGTTCGCCGTCGCCATTGCCATGCTCGCGGTCTGTGTTTGTGCCGCGCGGGACGGAGGGCGGCGTACTGTCGGCGACAGGAATGCCGTCGAGCCCCGCCCTGAATGCCGTATCTGCGGCCCATCGAGCGAGGAGTCCAGCGGCGCTCCGAGTCCATCGGCGACGTCGCCCCTTGCCTCACCGAGCGCCGTCGGGTCGGCGAGCCCGCCGACCCCGACGTTGGCCGCACCGACGCCGACCCCGGTCGCGACCCGCAGACCGACGCCGACGCCGGCGCGCGCGCCCAAGCCCACCCCGAAGCCGCCGACCCCGGCGCCCACGCCACCGCCGACACCGGTACCCACGCCGGCACCGACGCCCACGCCGACCGCGCCGCCGCCCACGCCCACCCCGGTCCCGCCCACGCCCACCCCGGTCCCACCGACCCCGACTCCCGTCCCGCCGTCCCGCCGCCGCCCCGTCCCTGACCGAGCCCTAAGGGGTCATCCCGAGCGCGACCGCCGAGGCGCAGCTGCTATACTCCCGGCGGTTCGCTAGGGGGCCTATGAACGGGCTCGGACCGGTCGGCGCATACGTTGCGATCCTCTCCGAGGTAGGCCTCGTCCTCCTCATCACGATCCTGGCGGGAGTCCTCGCCGGTGTCTGGGTAGACTCGCAACTGAGGACCGGACCGATCTTCCTCCTGGTGGGCCTTGGGCTCGGTCTGACGGCCGGTTTCGCCGGCTCGTACCGGCTCATGACGCGGTTCATGTCCCGGTACGACTGACAGGCGACAGGACCGTTCGAGAAGGGTCTTCCCCGCGCGTCACGTTCGGCGCGCAGGAGCACGGGAGTCAGCGTGACGATCGACGAGACGCGTGAGGAAGCGGAGCCGACGGGCGATCCGTCGGAAGCCCCGCCCGACGCACCGCGCAAGAGCTCGAGGCTGCCGGTCCTGGCAGTCATCGCCTTCGTCGTCATCATCGACGTCCTGGCCTTCGTCTTCGTCCCGCCGCCGGCTGGCGAAAGCGGAACCGGGAAGTATCCGACCGACGGGATTGCCGCGAACCTCGAGCTCGTGCCGCCGCATGTCATCTACGACCCAATCGACGGTGATGAGCCGGCGTCCGGCGCCCTCGTCTTCTTCGAGCCAACGATCACGAATACGATCCTGACCTCGTGGATCGTGATGGCCTTTATCCTCGTCTTCGCTTTCGTCTTCACCCGCGGCCTGCAAGACATCCCGCGCCGCGGCAACAACCTCGCCGAATTCATGTTCGAGAGTCTCTCGAACTTCGCCCACTCGATTGGAGGGGAGCAGGCCCGCCGCTACGTGCCCCTGTTCGCGGCGCTCTTCCTCTTCATCCTGTTCTCGAACTGGAGCGGTCTGCTTCCGCTCGTCGGCAAGGTCGAGGCGCTGCGCGCGCCGACCAGCGATCTCAACGTCACGATCGGCCTGGCGCTCGTCAGCTTCTTCACCTTCCACGTCGAGGGTGTTCGCAGCCTGGGGCCGGGCGGCTACCTCGGGAAGTTCTTCCCGCTCGGCGAGTTCCGGAAGGGAATCGGAGCGGGGTTACTCGGCCTGTTCGTCGGGACGCTCGAGTTCCTGCTGGAGTTCGTCAAGCCCGTCACACTGGCAATGCGACTCTTTGGCAACATCTATGGCGGCGAGGTCGCGCTCGGCGTCGTGACGGCGCTTCTGATCGCGATCATCCCGATCGCGCTCGTTGGCCTGGAGTTCCTGCTGAACTTCGTCCAGGCCCTCATCTTCTCAACCCTGACCCTCATGTTCACGCTCATCGCCATCGAGGGTCACACGGAGGATCACGCCACCGAGCATCCCCTCGAGGAGATCCCCGAAGGCAACATTGGACCGCCCAGGTCCGCTGAGCCGCATGGCTCGCCGGCGACCTGAGCGATAGAACCGGTCACACACCTCGACGATCGATCGAGACCAAGGAGGAAGGGTTCACATGGATCTGATCGGAGCGGGCCTGGCGGCCCTCGGCGTCATCGGCCCCGGCATCGGGATCGGCATCCTTACCGGGATGACGAACGCCGCCATCGGTCGTAATCCCGACGCGGCCGGCCAGATGCGCCTGCAGTTCATCCTGGGCGCGGCCTTCGCCGAAGGCCTCGGGGTCCTTGCAGTCGTCGTCGGCTTGCTGGTCATCTTCGCCAATCCGTTCGTCGGCGCGGCGCCCTAGGCGCAGGGGCAAACGATCGCCGTGGACATCCTGCTGTCGCTCGCTGCCGGCGCGGCCGACCTTGCGCGTGCCAGCGCTGGCCGAGGAAGGCGGGGGCGCGGGGCTCCAGATCAACCTGTTCTGGATCATCGTCAGCTCGCTGAACTTCCTGCTGTTCCTGTTCCTGATCTCACAATTCGCCTTCCGGCCGATCAACGCGATGCTCGAATCGCGCCGGGAGCGGATCGAGCAGGGGCTCAAGGACGCGGAGCAGGCGCGTCGCGACCGCGAGAGCGCCGAGAAGGAGCGAGTCGCGGCCTTGCAGGAGGCTCGCCGAGAAGCGAACGAGATCCTGGTGAGGGCCCAGAAGGTCGCCCAGGAGGCGCGCGAAGCGGACATCGCCGCAACCAAGGCCGATCTCGAGCGGATCCGCGAGCGGGCAACCGCCGAGATCGAGGCGGAGAAGCAGCGCGCCATCGCCGACCTCCGCACCGAGGTCGCCGATCTTGCCCTGCGCGCCGCCAGCAAGGTCGTCGGCGAGAGCCTGAACACGGACCGCGAGCGGCGGCTCGTATCGGAGTTCCTGGCCGAGATCGACGCCGAACCGACCGGCAGCGCGAGCGGCTGATGGCTCGACGGGACAGCGCACCTCGGCGGTTCGCCGACGCGGCCTTCGAAATCGCGCTGCGCGACGGCACCGTCGAGACATGGCGGAAGGAGCTGGATGCCGCAGCCGAGACGGCCGCCTCGGAGGAGCTTCAGCGCGTCCTCGCCAACCCGGCGATCCCGCTCGAAGAGCGGATCAGCGTCGCCCGGAAGGTGTTCGCCTCGCTCAGCGAGCCGGTGCTGAACCTCGTGCTGCTCTTGCTCAAGCGCGGCCGGATCGAGCAGCTGCCGCGCGTCGCCGCCGAATTCCGCCGGCTCGACGACAAGCGCAACAACATCGTCCACGCCACTGTCACGAGCGCCGCCCCCCTCAAAGCCGGCGAGGTCAAGGCCATTGCCGCCCGCCTCGAGGAGTTGACGGGGAGCAGCGTCGACCTCGAGACGTCGGTCGATCCGGACCTGCTCGGCGGCGTCGTCGTGCGTGTCGGTGACCGCCTCATTGACGGGAGCGTCCGGGGCCGCCTCGAGCGGTTGCGGAACCAACTCGCCTCGGGCGCCCTGTAGGAGACCCACTCAATGGCCATTCGCTCCGACGAGATCACCAGCATCATCAAGGCGTCGATCGAATCGTTCGACGCCGGGCTCGAGACGCGCAGCGTCGGCACGGTCGTCGAGGTCGGCGACGGAATTGCCCAGATCTTCGGGCTGGACGGCGCCCTCGCCCAGGAGATGCTCGAGTTTCCGGGCGGCGTGATGGGCATGGCCCTCAACCTCGAGGAAGAGACAGTCGGCGCCGTCATCCTCGGCGACGCGAGCGCGATCAAGGAGGGCGATACGGTCAAGACGACCGGTCGCGTCGTCGAAGTGCCCGTCGGTCAGGCGCTCCTCGGCCGCGTCGTCGACCCGCTGGGCCGCCCGATCGACGACAAGGGCCCAATCGCCGCGAAGGCCAGCCGGCCGGCGGAGCGGATCGCCCCGGGCGTCATCGTCCGCCAAGGCGTCGACACGCCGGTCCAGACCGGAATCAAGGCGATCGATGCGCTCATCCCGATCGGTCGTGGCCAGCGTGAGCTGATCATCGGCGACCGCCAGACGGGCAAGACCGCCATCGCGATCGACACGATCATCAACCAGAAGGGCAAGGGCCTCGTCTGCATCTACGTGGCGATCGGCCAGAAGCTCTCCACCGTGGCCAACACGGTTGCGGTCCTCGAGCAGAACGGGGCGATGGACCACACGATCGTCGTCGTCGCCGGTGCCGAGGATCCGGCCCCGCTCCAGTACCTCGCCCCGTACTCGGGCGTCGCGATGGGCGAGGAGATCATGGAAAACGGCGTCGAGGTCGCGGGCCAGGGCCTCGTCAAGGACGCCCTGTGCGTGTACGACGACCTGAGCAAGCACGCCTGGGCCTACCGCGAAATGGCGCTCCTGCTCCGCCGCCCGCCCGGTCGCGAGGCCTATCCGGGCGACGTCTTCTACCTCCACAGCCGCCTGCTCGAGCGAGCCGCCCGGCTGAACGAGGAGAACGGCGGCGGCTCGCTGACCGCCCTGCCGATCATCGAGACCCAGGCGGGCGACGTCTCGGCCTATATCCCGACGAACGTGATTTCGATCACCGACGGCCAGATCTTCCTCGAGACGGACCTCTTCAACGCCGGCCAGCGGCCGGCCCTGAACATCGGCATCTCGGTCTCGCGGGTGGGCTCGGCCGCCCAGACGAAGGCGATGAAGAAGGTCGCCGCGCCCCTCAAGCTCGACCTGGCCCAGTACCGCTCCCTGGCGGCGTTCGCCCAGTTCGCATCTGACCTCGACAAGGCCACCCGCGACCAGCTGACCCGCGGCGAGAAGCTCAGCGAGGTCGTCAAGCAGCCGCAGTACCAGCCGCTTCCTGTCGAGAAGCAGGTCGCGATCCTCTACGCGGCGACGACCGGCAAGCTCGACGACGTCCCCACGCCGCGAGTCAAGGAGTTCGAGACGACGTTCTATCGCTTCCTGGAGACGGAGCGCCCGAACATCCTCGAGGAGCTCGGCGGCACCAAGAACCTGTCCGACGAGCTGGCGGCCGCCCTCGACGAAGCCCTCGACGCCTTCCGCCAGTCGTTCCTTGCGTAACACGATGGCACTCCGAATCGGTCGCGACGGCCGAGGATCCTGAGATGGCGAGCCAGCGCGACATTCGCCGGCGGATCGGCGCCGTCAAGAACATCAAGCAGATCACTCGCGCGATGCAGTTCGTCGCCGCGTCGAAGCTGAAGCGCGCGCAGGATGCGACCCTCGCCTCGCGACCGTACAGCGAGAAGATCGATGAGGTCCTCGCCGACCTCGCTGTCGTCCTCAGCGGCGAGGAGCACCCGCTCCTGGCCAAGCGCGAGGGCGGCAAGCGACTCATCGTGCTGATCACGACCGATCGGGGCCTCGCCGGGCCGCTCAACACGAACACGATCCGGTTCGCTGCCCAGGAGATCACGGGCAAGTCGGAGGATCTGGCCGTCGTGACCGTCGGCCGCAAGGGGCGCGACGCGATGCGCCGGGCGCGCGTGCCACTCGAGGCCCACTTCGAGGGCTTCGGCGACCGGCCGACGTTCGCCGATGTCATTCCGCTCGCGCGCCTGATCACCGACGACTATCTCGCCGACAAGTACTCGCCAGCGTCGACATCGTCTACAGCCAGTTCGTCTCGACGCTGACCCAGCGGCCGGCGCTCGATACGCTTCTCCCGATCGAGCCGACCGAGGACACTGAGGGGATCCCGGGCAACCAGTTCATCTTCGAGCCGGACCCCGCCGCCGTCCTCACCCAGCTGGTCCCCCGCTACATCGCGACGCGCCTCTTCCAGGCCGTGCTCGAGAGCAAGGCGAGCGAGGAGTCGAGCCGGATGGTCGCGATGAAGAACGCGACTGAGAATGCCGACGAGCTCGTCGAGGACCTGACGCTCTCGTACAACAAGGTCCGCCAGGCGAACATCACCCGCGAGATGATCGAGATCGCGTCCGGCGCGCAAGCGCGCTAGGCGCGAAGCCGAACCCAGGAGGCACACGACACACCATGCCGACCGCCACACCGACCGCAACCGGGCGGGTCATCCAGATCACCGGACCAGTCGTCGACATCGAGTTCCCCGCCGGCGAGCTGCCGGCGATCTACAACGCCGTGGCGATCGAACGCAAGGGGCAGGCGGACCTCGTCTGCGAAGTCCAGCAGCACCTCGGCAACAACTGGGTCCGCTCCGTCGCGATGACGACGACCGACGGCCTCGCCCGCGGAATCGCGGTTCGCGACACCGGCGGGCCGATCTCCGTGCCGGTCGGCGAGGTAACGCTCGGCCGGGTCTTCGACGTTCTGGGCAACGCGATCGACGGCAAGGGTGACGTCGATCGCTCCAAGACCCTCCCAATTCACCGCGCTGCGCCGCCGTTCGACCAGCAGACGACCGAGGTCGAAGTCTTCGAGACGGGCCTGAAGATCATCGACCTCATCTGCCCCTTCAAGAAGGGCGGCAAGGTCGGCATCTTCGGTGGTGCCGGCGTCGGCAAGACGGTCATCATCCAGGAGCTCATCCGGAACGTCGCCCAGGAGCACGCCGGCGTGTCGGTGTTCGCGGGCGTGGGCGAGCGCTCGCGCGAGGGCAACGACCTCATCCGCGAGATGACCGAATCGGGCGTCATCGAGAAGACGGCGTTCGTCTTCGGCCAGATGAACGAGCCGCCCGGTGCCCGCCAGCGAGTTGGCCTGAGCGGCCTGACGATGGCCGAGTACTTCCGCGACGAGGAGAACCGCGACGTCCTCCTGTTCATCGACAACATCTTCCGCTTCACCCAGGCCGGCTCCGAGGTCTCGGCGCTCCTCGGCCGCATGCCGTCGGCGGTCGGTTACCAGCCGAACCTCGCGACGGAGATGGCCGCGCTCCAGGAGCGAATCACCTCGACGAAGAACGGCTCGATCACCTCGCTCCAGGCGGTCTTCGTACCGGCCGACGATTACACGGACCCGGCGCCGGCGACCACCTTCGCCCACCTCGACTCGACGATCCGCCTCGAGCGCTCGATCGCCGAGCTCGGCATCTACCCGGCGGTCGACCCGCTGACCTCGACGTCCCGCGTCCTCGACCCCAATGTCGTCGGCCAGGAGCACTACGACGTCGCCCGCGAGACGCAGCGCGTCCTGCAGCGCTATCGCGACCTCCAGGACATCATCGCGATCCTCGGGATCGACGAGCTCTCCGAAGAGGACAAGGCGACCGTCGCCCGAGCGCGCCGGCTTCAGCGGTTCGCCAGCCAGCCGTTCTTCGTCGCAGAGGTCTTCACGGGCCGATCGGGCGCATACGTTTCGATCAAGGACACGGTCGCCTCGTTCAAGGAGATCCTCGAGGGCAACACCGACACGCTGCCCGAGCAGGCGTTCTTCCTCGCCGGCACGATCGAGGACGTTCGCGCCAACGCCGAGAAGCTGGCCGGCTGACCATGCCAATTCAGCTGGAGATCGTGACGCCGGAGAAGCAGGCCTACGCCGACACGGTCAATTCGGTCGTCCTGCCCGGAACGGAGGGCGAGCTCGGGGTCCTGCCGCACCACGCGCCTCTCGTCTCGACGCTTGGCATCGGCGAGCTGCGGATCCGCAAGGGCGGCGTCGAGGAGTCGTTCGCGATCGTCGGCGGCTTCCTCCAGGTCCTGCCGGACAAGGTCGTCGTGATGGCCGAGACGGCCGACATGGCCTCCGAGATCGATCTCGAAAAGGCTCAGCAGGCACGGGCCGAGGCGGAACGCGCCCTGCAGGAGGGCTACCACGAGGGGGCCGACCTGGCGACCGCGCGGGCCGCGCTCCAGCAGGCACTCCTCCGGATCCGAGTGGCCGAACGCCGTCACCGCGAGGGTCCGCGGCATCGCGGATAGGCCACCGTTGGCGGACGCAAGACCGTTTCACTGGGAGTTCACGCCGGAACCGATCACTCGCGAGGTCTTCCGGATCGAGGGTGGCCGGCCGCTGCGTGGGACGGTCGCGATCAGCGGCTCGAAGAACGCTGCGCTCAAGCTCCTTGCCGCCGCGACCCTGACGGGCGAACGCTGCCGGTTCACGAACGTCCCGGAGATCGAGGACGTCCGTGTCATGGCCGAGACGCTGCGCGATCTCGGGGTCGTCGTCGACCATCCGGCGGCGAACACCTACGAGGTTGCGTCGGGTGACGTCGAGTGGCTGTTCGTGCCGCTCGAGGCGGCGGCCAAGATGCGGGCCAGCTTCATGCTGCTCGGCCCGCTCCTCGCCCGATTCGGCCGGGTCATCATCAGCAACCCCGGCGGCGACCGGATCGGGCGGCGGCCGGTCGATCTCCACGTCGACGCCATGCGCGCGCTCGGCGCCCAGATCGACTATCGAAATGGCTACTACTTTGCCACGGCGCCGGGTCGCCTCCGGGGAACGGAGATCCGCTTTCCGTTCGTGTCGGTCATGGGCACGGAGAACGCGATGCTGGCCGCAACACTCGCCGACGGCGAGACAGTCATCCGGCCGGCGGCACAGGAGCCGGAGATCGACGACCTCATCGCCTTCCTCCAGAAGATGGGTGCCGAGGTCCAGCGGACGTACCCGGACACGATCGAGATCCACGGCAGGAAACGCCTCCGCGGCGCCGAGCACCACGTCGTACCGGACCGGATCGAGGCGGGCACGTTCGTGGTCGCAGGGGCGGTCACGGGCGGCAGGATCACGCTCACGGGCGCCCCATGCGACCACCTCGGTGCGTTCATCGAGACCGTCGGCAGGACGGGGGTTTCGCTCAATTGCGGCCGCGACACGATCGAAGTCGACGGGAGTGCGATAACTGGTGACGGCTTTCGAGCCGTGGACATCGAGACCGCCCCGTACCCGGGGCTTGCCACCGACCTCCAGCCGCCGACGTCGGTCCTGTTGACCCACGCCCGCGGCGTTTCAAACATCCACGAGGCGATCTTCGAGGACCGCCTCGAATGGTTGTCGGAGCTCAACCGTATGGGCGCGAAGGCCGAGATCCGCGACGGCCACCACGCGTCGATCACCGGGCCCACGCCACTCCACGGGGCGGACGTCGAGATCGGCGACCTGCGAGCCGGGGCGTCGCTGATACTCGCCGCCCTCGCCGCCGAGGGTGCCACCACAATTCACGGCGCACACCACGTGCACCGGGGGTATGAGAACATCGAGCGCAAGTTCCTGGACCTCGGGGCCAGGATCGAGCGCCTCGCAGAAGGGAACAATTCGACCAACTCATGAAGATCGGCATCGACCTCGGCACCGCCAACGTCCTCGTCTACGTGAAGGGCAAGGGCGTCGTCATCACGGAACCGTCCGTCGTGGCGGTTTCCGACGACAACCGGATCGTGGCCGTCGGCGAAGAGGCCCGCGAGATGATCGGCCGGACGCCCGGCAACATCCAGGCCATCCGCCCGATGAAGGACGGCGTCATCGCCGACTACGTCATCACCGAGGCGATGCTCCGCTTCTTCATCGCCAAGGCGACGAAGGGCCGGATCGGCTTCACCCGGCCGGAGGTGATGATCAGCGTTCCCGCGGGCGTGACCTCCGTCGAGAAACGAGCGGTCCGCGACGCCGCGCTCAAGGCCGGCGCCAAGGAGGCCTACCTGATCGAGGAGCCGCTCGCCGCGGCGATCGGGGCCAACGTGCCGATCAGCGGACCGTCCGGGAACATGGTCATCGACATCGGTGGCGGAACGAGCGAGATCGCGGTCATCGCGCTCGGCGGAATCGTCGTCTCAACCTCGCTGCGGGTGGGTGGCAACAAGTTCGACGAGAGCATCGCGACGTACATCCGCAAGAAGTACAACCTCATGATCGGCGAGCGGACCGCCGAGGAGGTCAAGATCGCGATCGGGACCGCGCTGCCGCTCGAGCGGGAGCTGACGATGGAGGTTCGCGGCCGCGACCTGATCGCCGGGCTGCCGCGCACGATCCCGATCACCAGCTCCGAGGTGATGGAGGCCATCGAGGCTCCGCTCCAGCAGCTGGTCGCTGCCGTGCGACTGGTGCTCGAGCAGACGCCGCCCGAGCTCAGCTCCGACATCATCGACAAGGGCATGGTCATGTCCGGCGGCGGCTCGCTCCTGCGGAACATCGACAAGCTGCTCACCCAGGTGACGGGTGTCCCGTGCCATGTGGCCGAGAACTCGCTCAACTGCGTTGCCCTCGGTACTGGACTCGCTCTCGAGCACTTCGACTTCTTCAAAAAGTCGCTGGTCTCACAGGTCTAGACACTTGAAATTGGCACCCTCAGTGCCGAGTCGGCAACCTCAACCGAGGAATTGCCGCTTGCCCACCGAGGTACGAGGCGGAGCTCCGTGACGCCATCGGCCCGAGGTCTCGGAGGCGGAGCTCTGTCGACGCCATCGGCCCGACGTGCGTTCGTCGATCTTCACGTCCACACGTCGGCCTCCTTCAATTCGATCGCATCACCCGAGTCGATCGTCCGGGCCGCGGCCAAGCGCGGGCTGACGCACCTCGCGATCACCGATCACGATCGGATCGAGGGTGCCATCGCGGCTCGTGAGATCGCCCGGACGGCCGCTCCCGAGTTGACGGTGATCGTCGGCCAGGAAGTCAAGACCCGCGACGGCGACATCATCGGCGTGTTCCTCGAACGGGATGTTCCAAGAGACCTCCCACCGGCGGAGGCGATCGCCGAGATCCGCTCCCAGGGCGGCCTCGTCGGGATTCCCCATCCATTCGACCGCTTCCGCGGCTCGCTGCTCAACGAGGAGCTGCTGGGGTCCCTCGCGCCGCTCGTCGACTGGGTCGAGACGCACAATGCCCGGATCATGGTCGGCAACGGCAACGAGCAGGCCGCGGCGTTCGCGGTCGACCACGGGTTGCCGTGGCGTCGCCGTGTCCGACGCCCACTCGGCGATGGAGATCGGGGTCGCGTATCGTGGCCCTCGACGGCGATCCGTCGACGCCGGCCGGCCTCCTTGCGGCGCTGCCCGCCGTGGAGCTTGTCACCGGACGGGCGACGTTCTTCGTCCGGGCCGTGACGCCGGTCGCCAAGGTGATCCAGCTCCTCCGCGGCAACGGCCGCAAGGCGAACGCGCCGTGAGCGACGAACTGCCCGAGGGAAGCACCGCGTCGCCGTCGCCTGCCTCGCCGGACTCGCCCACGGGGCCGACCTACCCGGAACAGGACCGACGCACGGGCTTCGATCGCCGCCGGAAGCAGCGGCGCCAGGGCGAGGCGGACCACGAGCCGGAGCAGCGCTCGGGCGAGGACCGCCGGGTCGCCGAGCCGCGGCGGCGCGACGACCAGGTCAGCGCCGACTCGCTGTCGCTCGGGAAGCGCCTGCGCCAGCCGAGAACGATCGTCTCGATCGTCCTGCCGATCATCCTCCTCATCCTGTTCGCCCGTGCCCTTCCCGGCTTCAAGCTGGACGAGCTGCCCGGCCTGATCCTCCAGGCGAATCCGGTCCTGCTGCTCGCGGCGTTCCTCGTCTTCTACCTGGGATTCCCGCTCCGCGGCCTACGCTGGGCGATCCTGATCCGTGGCACGGGCTACCCCCTCAAGGTCAAGGACGCCACCGAGATCATCTTCATCTCGTGGCTCGTCAATTGCCTCGTCCCCGCCAAGCTCGGCGATCTGTACCGGGCATACCTGCTGAAGATCAACACCCCCGTCTCGCTGAGCCGGACGTTCGGCACCGTGTTCGTCGAGCGCGTCCTCGACCTGTTCGCAATCGTCGTGCTCGGACTCGCCGCGGGCTACTGGAGCTTCCGCGGGCGGCTGCCGGACGAGGTCCAGATCGTGTTCGCGATAGGCGTCATGGTCGTGATCATCCTCGCGGCCGGCCTCCTCTCGATGCGTGGCTTCGGTCGGCGGGTGATCCTCGCCCTGCCGCTGCCGAGCAAGGTGATCGAGTTCTACGACCGGTTCGAGGAAGGCGTCTTCTCGGCGGTCGGGATGCGGGCGCTGCCGAAGCTCGTCGTGTTGACGCTTCTGATCTGGACGACCGAGGCGATGCGCCTCTTCCTCGTCGTCGAGGCACTCGGCTTCGAGGACGTCCACCTCGGGATCAGCGGCGCGTTCTTCGTCGCCCTGACCGGCTCCCTGCTGACCGCCGTGCCGTTCACGCCGGCCGGGATCGGCGTCGTCGAAACCGGCGTCGTCTTCGTCCTGACGCAGGTCTACGGGGTCCCGCCGACCGAGGCGCTCGCAATCACGCTCGTCGACCGGGTGATCAGCGTCCTCTCGGTCGTCTTCTTCGGCTCGATTGCCTACTCGGTCTCCGGCCTGCGCCGCGGCGAGGGACTGGAGGGTCCAGGGCACAGCCCGGAGCCAGAACCCGCCGGCTGACGGCCCGTGCCCGCGCCGCGCAGAGCCAGACTCGCGCGCCCGCAGTGTCGACATGCAATTCAGGCTGCAAGCTACGTTGTGTACAGTTGCCGTCTTAGCCGCACTGACCCACCTGCCCGCCCCGGGATTGGCGTGACGAGCGTGTCGGTGGTGATGACGGACGGCCCCGCGGCCGACCCAGGAGGGCCCGCGGCCGACCCGACCTAAGGTCAGAGTCGCCGCCTCAGTAGTCGAGTCTTCCTGCGTGGTCGATCAGCATTCTTGGTTCGCCGCTCCCAACTCTCTCTCGCCCGTACCGTGGCAGACCGCACCGGAGTCGACCGATCCATCGGTCCCCGGCGGAACCCTGGGAGTACGAACGGGTGATACAGCCGGACTATGCCCAGACGGGATAGTGCGATGAGCGCGGGACCTCCCGCGCGCGCGACTCACGGAGCGCCGAACCAGACAATGACCAGCCAGAACGGCCGCGCATTCAACGAATGGCTTCGAGCTCAGCTCAAGGCCAAGAAGATGTCGCAGCGACAACTCGCACAGCAGTCCGGCGTCGATCACTCGACGATCTCCCGGTTGATCCGGGGCGACCGGATGCCCTCGCTCGGCACGGCGACCAAGCTCGCCCGTGGTCTTCGCGAGCTGCGCGAGGACGCCGACACGGCGCAGTACCTCGGCCTCGTGACTGCAGGCGCGATGAACCCGACCGCCCGCGTCGAGTACGCCCTCCGAGCGGACGAGATGCTGAGCGAGCCGCAGGTGCGCCAGATCATGGAGTACTACCTGGCCGTCCGGATGCGCCGCTTCGGCCGCGCCTTCCAGCCGTCCGAGGGTCCCTCGAATCGGCCGCCCGAGCGACCCCTCGCCCGATCGCAGCCGTCGATCGGCGGACCGGTCGTGGCCGGCGTCGGACAGACCACCACCGGCATCTCCGGCAGTCGACCCGTCGGACGGCCCATGGGCCGCCAGGGTCGTCCGTAAGGGCCCACCACCGACTACACCTCAGGGCTCGACCCGGATCGCCCTCCACGTCCGGGTCTCGGGGACAGCGAAGGCCGGCGTCTGGGGCGCCGGCCTTCGCTTTGCTTGCCTGCGGTGAACGGCTGTCGCGCCTGGACGCCGCTGGCTGCGTTGGAGCCTGCGCTCCTCGCTCACGGGCCTTTAAGCCCGCTCGCTCCGGTGCTCGGCTCCGCCTTGCCCTCGACGCCCATCCGCGACGAACGCAGTCGTCTAGCGAGTAGACCGACACCCAGCGGCCTGGGGCGGCTTCGAAGCGGTCCACTAGAGCGCGATCGCCTGCCAGGGCATCCTCGGCGGGGCCGCCGCACGGCGGCGCCGATCGCGGTCTCGAACAGGGAATCGCAGAGGACTACGTCGGGTCGCGGGCTGCACGGCGGGCGCCTCCTTACCCTGCGACGACCACGGCGCCGGCGGCGACGAGCGGGAATCGCATCGCATCGGCCGACTTGAAGGCGGGCAGGCTCGCAAGCGAGATCGGGGAGGGCCCGGCCGCCAGGACGCGTGCTGCTGCGGCGCGACCCGCCGGCCAGCCTCCGTCGGCGACGACGGCCGGGGGCTGACGCGAGAGATTGAAGACGACGAGCACCGCCACGAGTCCGGCTGCCACGGCAGCTCCCACGGGAAACGACACGTCCGTCGGTCGCCAGCGGGCCAGCGCGGCCACCCCGAGACCCACCGCGGCGAAGACGATCGGGTCGGCGAACGCGTGGTAGTGGTCGTTCGGCAGGCCCGGAATGACCGTGGCGAGGCCGCTCGCGGCGACCGTCAGCGCGAGGATCGACCAGGCAAGCGTCGCGGCGAACCACCGGGCGGCCGTCCGCTCCGCGCCGATCCCGGCAACCGCGCGCCAGGCGAGGAGGCCGACCACGAGGGCCGCCGCCAGGAGCGCGGCGATCGGCGCGTCGGTCACGAGTCCGGTCAGCGGCCACGCCAGGACTCGGAGCGCGACGACCAGGAGACGGAACGGGAGCGCCATCGCCGACGGCTCGCCGCCGCCGGTGATGAAGTCCAGCGCGGCTCGTGACCTCGGAGAAGTCGTTGCCCAGCTCGTGGACCGCGAGCGGAACGTAGCTGAGGGCTAGCAGCGCCAACTGCCAGCAACCCCGCCCGGATCCGGGCGGATCGTTCAGGGCCTCGTGGCCGCTTGCGGACGTCCGCGACCCACAGCCCAACGACGGGCGGAAGGAGGACGCTCCCCAGCACGTGGCAATGCATCGTGACGATGACCCCGAGCCCGGCCACGATCCACCACGCGGCCCGGCCGCCCGTCCACGCCCGCCATGCCGCCGCGAACGCGATCGAGCTCGAAAGCGCGATGAGATTCGGGTTCCAGATGAACGTTGACTCGTCGACCGCGCTGGCGGACACGGCCATGAGGAGGCCCGCGACGGCGCCGGCGACGGACCCGCCGATCGCTCGGGCCAGCCACCACGTGACCCCGACCGCGGCGACACCGGCGAGCGCGATCGCCCCGACGACGCCAAGTGGATCCGCCCCGGTCAGTGCCGCAGCCGGCGCGAGCAGGTAGTAGTACAGGACGCCGTGATGGAAGTCGCCGATGGACGTCGGTGGGCCCAGCAGCGGCAGTTCGCCCGCCCCGACAAGCGCCCGCAGAACCAGCATGTCGTGGCCCTGGTCCGCGTCCCACGTCCCGCGGGTTGCGAGATCTACGAAGCGAAGGACCGCGGCCAGCAGCAGGAGGCCGGCGAGCACGAGCCAGTCAAGGATCGGCTGGGATGTCGACGCGCGGAGGCGAGCGAGCACTGGCGGGCTCAGGGCCGCGCCGGGTCAAGTTCGAGCTCGAGCTCCGCGTCCGGAGCGGGAGCCGATCTGGCTCGACTGCCGCGGACCGTCAACGCCCCCGGCGGCAGCGGCTCGAGGGGACGCCCCGCGGCGAGGGCGAGGGCACGGGCGATATTGATCGCATCGTAGCCCTCGTCCATCCCGGGGGTCTCGAGGTAATACGTGGCCCCGGCGAGCAGGGGGTGGCGCAGGAGATGGGCCATACCAGCCTCACCGATCTGGCCCGCGCCGACATGCTCGTGGCGATCGGTGTGGGAGCCCAACTCCGACTTGGAGTCGTTGAGGTGGACCATCGGCAATCGGCCGATCCCGATCCGGGCATCAAAGGTGGTCAGGAGCTCGTCGATCGCATCCGGCTCGGAGAGTCGATAGCCCGCGCCCCAGGCGTGCGCCGTGTCCAGGCAGAACGCCACGCTTTCGTCGGGCACGCCGCGCGCGGCGATGGCTTCTGCGATGTCGGCAAGCTCCTCGACCGTCGTTCCGATCCCGAACCCGCCGCCGGCTGAATTCTCGAGCACAAGCACCGCGGCATCTGGGCCGCCGTTCGTCTCGGCGATCACCCGTGCGACTCCGTCTGCGATCCGCTCCGTTCCGGCTGCGACGCCCGCGCCGCGATGCGACCCGGTGTGGACGTTGACGAACCTCGCGGCAAATCCTGGCGCGCTCCGGAGGTCGTTCGTCAATACGCCGATCGACCGTTCGAAGAAGTCCTCTTCGGGCCCGGCCAGGTTGACGAGATACGCGCCGTGAATTGCCACCGGCCCGATTCCGTGCTCGCGGAGCCGCTCCCGGAACGCGGCCTGCTCCTTGGGCGGATCGGCCCGGCGCTGCCATGCCGTCGGGTTGTCGCCGAAGATCTGCATGGCGCTGGCGCCGATCTCCTTTGCCCGGTCGACCGCCCGGACCATTCCGGCGCCAAGGGGCAGGTGGGCGCCGAGTCGACGGCCGTCGGGGAGCATGGCCGCCATCGTAGCCGACCATGCCCGGCTCGGACCCGGGCGCGCCACCCAGCGCGAGTCCTGTGTATCCGATCCGGGTGCTACGGTTTCGTCCATGGCGAACGAGCTGCGCCGGCTGACGGAGCAGGAGCGGGTGATTCGGGCGTTCGTCCGGGACGGCCGCCTCGCGTCGATCCCGGCCAAGCCGAAGAAGCGTGAGCTGCTCCTGCCGTACCTCCTCGACCTGGCGTTCCCGGAGGATCGCGACTACGAGGAACGGGAGGTGAACCAGCGCTTGGCTCTCCTCCACCGGGATGTCGCCGCTCTCCGCCGCTACCTCGTCGACGGCGGGCTCATGACCCGTGACGCGGGCGTCTACCGCCGGGTCTCGCCGATGGCCTCCGACGCGCCCGGACCCGATCCGTGGCCGTCAGTTCAGCCGCCTCGGCGCCCGCGGCCGGCCAAGGAGCGCGACGGAACCGAGGAGTAGGGCGCGAAGCGGGCGCTGCCGGGCTTCCGGCCGGGCCGCGGTAACGGCTCAGTGCTGGCCGTTCGACCGGCGGCTCGCCTTCCCGCCGACCGGGTAAGTCGTGTACTCGCCGCCGACCATCGGTTCGATCAACCCGAGATCGCCGTCGCCGCGGCGGTACAGGATGTTGATCCGCTCGTTCTCGGCGTTGACGAAGATGAAGAACTGGTGGCCGAGCTCGTCCATCCGGGCCGCGGCGTCCTCTTCGAACATCGGCTCGATCCCGAACCGCTTCGTCTTGACGATCTGATGCTCGCGCTCCGTCGTCGACGTACCGTCGGCGATCCGGCGCAGGATCTGCTTCTCCTGCTCTGGCCTGGCGCGCACCCGCGGCTTCTCACGGTGGTCGACCGCTCGTCGCTCGAGCTTGTCCACGACCTCGTCGACGCCGGCGCGGTGGCTCACCGCTGCTGCGTGCGTCCGGAGCGGTTGACCGTCGATGACGAGCGTCACCTCGACGATGTGGGAATCGGAGGCACTGCGGTGCTGCTCGACGGACAACTCGACCAAGGCGTCCGAACGATCATCGAGCATCCGCTCGAGGCGCTTGAGCTTCCGCTCCGCGTAGGCCCGAACACCATCGGAAACCTCGATGTTCTTGCCCTTGACGATCGTCCTCACGCTCACCTCCCCGGAGACGCGCGTCCCTGCTCGACGCGGGTGTTTGGGCCGGCTGAGGGCGGATCGGCAGGACGACCCGCCGCCATCCGAGTCTACACCCGCCCCGGCGGCGGTTGACTTCCGTCGCACCTCCCGCGCCACCCGCGGGTGCGCGTTTGGTCGCAGCTAATCGGGTCCTGCGAGGATCCGCCGATGAGCGGTCTTGCCACGCTCGGGACGCGGGTGCTGGACCTCGCGCTGCCCGCCCGCTGCCCGGGCTGCGGGACGGAGGGCCCGCCGATCTGCGCCGCGTGCCTGCCCACGCTCGACGCCCGGCTGGAGGTGCCGGCCGGCATCGCCATCGGGCTTCCGTCCGACGTTCCGCCGCCATTGCTCCAGCTCGAATGGTGCGCGCCGTTCACGGGGTTGATCAGGAACGCGCTGCACGAGCTGAAGTACGCCGGTGAGAAGCGGCTGGCGGTCCCGCTCGGGGCGGCGATCGCGCGGCGCTGGCGTCGGGCGGGTGCCGGCGGCGACTTGCTCGTCCCCGTTCCCGTCCATGCCGACCGGGCGCGGTCGCGCGGCTATGACCAAGCGGAGTTGATCGCGCGCTCGGCGGCTCGCGAGCTCGGGCTTCCGTTCGCCCCGATTCTCGAACGGGCGCGCGCCACGATCGCCCAGTTCGACCTCGATCGAACGGCCCGCGCTACGAACGTCTACGGCGCATTCCGGCTGCGACCCAGGGCCGCGCCGGCACGCGGCCTGGGATCCGCGCCCGCTCGCGGGCCGCTGGGTCATCCTCATCGACGACGTCGTCACGACCGGCGCCACGCTCGCGGCCTGCGCCCAGCCGCTGCTGGAGGCGGGCGCGATCGGCGTGTCGGCGGCGACGGTCGCGAGGGAGCGCTGATCGCGGGCCGGCGCCGCTCCCCGTCAATCGAGGACGATGCGATCTCCGACGGCGGTCCCGCTTGCCTCGATCGTCCCGACCGGCAGCTCGAGGACCCCTTTGGCGCCCCGCACAAGCGGCACGAGCCCGCGCCAGGCTGGAAGTCGCTCGTGAACGGACACGACGGGTCGAGCTCCGTCCCCCTCGGCACGGCCGAGGAACACCGCATCGATTGCGAACCGCATGAACATCATGTGGATTCCATTGCTGTCAGGCAGCCAGAGCCCGGAGCCATCGGGCAGCGTCGGCCGGCCCATCAGGCCCTTGAATTTCCCCCACAGGCCGCTCGCCACCTCGACGTCGGAGGCGAGCACCGACGACCTCGTCAGGTTGCGCGCAGCCATGCTCCGCGTCGCCGAACGGACGGGATGCCGGGACCTAGCCCCCGCTCGGGGTCAGGTTCAGGATGATGAGGATGATGGCCGGCCCGAGGATGACGATGAAGAGCGACGGGAAGATGCACCCGACGAGCGGGAAGAGCATCTTGATCGGCGCCTTCGCGGCCTGCTCCTCGGCGCGCTGGCGGCGCTCGATGCGGAGCTGTTCGGACTGGACCTGGAGGACCTTCGAGATCGACACACCGAGCTGCTCGGCCTGGATGATCGCGCCGATGAAGTTCGTCAGCGGCGCCGACTTCGGTCCGGGGGACGATGTCGCGGAGCGCCTCGCGGCGCGCCTTGCCGACGCGGACTTCTGCCAGCGCCCGGCGGAACTCTTCGGTCAGCGGCCCTTGGAGCTTCTCCACGACCTTGCCGAGCGCGGCATCGAAGCCGAGACCGGCCCGGACGGAGATCGTCAGCAGGTCGAGGGCGTCCGGGATCTGCAGCAGGATCGCGTGCTGGCGCTTGCGAACCCGCCCGCCGAGCCAGAACTCGGGGACCGTGTAGCCGAGCAGGAGGCCGACGACGCCCATCCCGAAGTTGATCGGGATCGGGAGCTTCATGACGCCGACGATGACGAACAGCAGGATGAAGATGATCGCGCCGATGACGGCCCCGACGGCCTTCACGCCCAGCCAGTCGGCCACCCGCAGGTTGCCCGGGTTGCCGGCCAGCGCGAGGCGTTTCTCGGCCTTCTCCTGGAACGAGCTGCTGGCCATGCGCGAGACGCGGCCGGACATCGCGGCGGCGAGCGGCCGCAGGGTGCGCTCGATGAACGGCTGCTGAAGCTCGAGCTCTTCGAGGTTCTTCGCCTGCATCGCGCCGAGCTGAGTGAGCCGAGCCTGGACCGGATCGACGGGCGACTTGCCGGACAGACCCAGGAAGATCAGCAGGATGGCTCCCGCCGCGACAGCGGCGACGATGATCGGGAGGAGGGCGGGGGGCATCGGCTCAGACCTCGATGTCGACGATTTTTCGGATGAGCATGAAGCCGATGAACATCATGAAACCGCCGAAGATGAGGAGGACGACGCCGGCCGGCAGGCCGAGGATCCGCGGGCGGGTTGAGGAACATGGCGTCCATGAAGTTGGGGGCGGCGATGAACAGGAAGCCGGCCAGGCCGATCGGCAGGAAGCCGACGACGTAGCCCGACAGGCGCTGCTGGGCGGTGAGCGTCTGGATCTCGCCCTTGATCCGGACTCGCTCGCGGATCGTGTAGGCGATCGAGTCGAGGATCTCGGCGAGGTTGCCGCCGACCGTGTGCTGGATCGAGATGGCGGTCGCCATCAGCTCGAGGTCGTCGGACCGAACACGGCGGACCATGTTCTCGAGAGCCTGCTCGAACGGCAGTCCGAGGTTGACCTCGCGGATGACCCGCCCGAACTCGAGCGAGATCGGGCGGTCGCGACTCGCGCACGACGAGCTCGATCGCCTGGAGGAACGACGAGCCGGCGCGGAGCGCGTTGGCGAGCAGGGTGATCGTGTCGGGAAGCTGCTTGTTGAACGACGTTGAGCCGGCCGCTCTTGCGGCGTCCGAGCCACATCCGCGGCAGGAAGAAGCCGAGCATGACCCCGATGAGAAGGGCGAGCGGCGTCCGCAGCGCCGGGAGGCCCAGCGAGAAGACGACCATGAGGAGCGGGACCCCGACGATCGAGGCCGCCCAGATCGCGAGGAACTCACTTGGCTTGAGTTTGAGGTCCGCACGGGCGATGTCGCGGGCGAGGTTCGCCCCGAAGTCGCGCTGCTCGACGACCCGGTTGAGGGAGGCGAGTGCCACGCTCTGCGAGATCATCTCGGCGATGCCGCCGCCGGCGACGTTCGCCGTCGGATCCTTGCCGGATGCGTAACGCTCGAGGCGGTTGCTGACCGCGGACCCGCTGCCGGACGTCGCAATGCCGATAGCGATCAGGAAGATCGCCGCGGCCGCAATGCCTGCGACAATCAGCGTAATAGGCACAGGTCCGCCTCCTCCCCGCTTAGTAGCGTGAAGCCGAAGACGCCGGGTGGCAGGTTGATTCCCATCACCTCGAACTTCTCGACGAATTTTGGACGGATGCCGGTCGGCTTCAGCCGACCCTGGATCTTGCCTTCGACGATGCCGGTCTGCTCGAAGACGAACACATCCTGCATCACGATGACGTCGCCTTCCATCCCCTGGACCTCGGTGATGTTGACGATCCGGCGCGAGCCGTCCTTGAGGCGGCTCTGCTGAACGATCAAATCGACCGCGGAGGCGACCTGCTCGCGGATGGCCCGGACCGGCAGGTCCACGCCGGCCATGAGGACCATCGTCTCGAGGCGCGACAGCATGTCGCGAGGGCTGTTGGCGTGGCCAGTGGACATCGAGCCGTCATGGCCGGTGTTCATGGCCTGGAGCATGTCGAGCGCTTCGCCTGAACGGCACTCCCCGACGATGATGCGATCGGGCCGCATCCGGAGGGAGTTGCGGACGAGCTCGCGGATCGGGATCGCGCCCTTGCCTTCGATGTTCGGCGGGCGCGACTCGAGGGTCACGACGTGCTCCTGGCGAAGCTGAAGCTCGGCTGCATCTTCAATGGTTACGATCCGCTCGTCGTTCGGGATGAATGACGAAAGGACGTTGAGAGTAGTCGTCTTGCCGGAGCCCGTGCCGCCCGAGACGAAGAGGTTCAGGCGAGCCTCGACGCAGGCGCGGAGGAAGTCGAACATGTCGGACGTCGCCGTCCCGAACCGGATCAGGTCCTCGGTCGTGAACGGCGAGGCGGAGAACTTCCGGATCGTGATCACGGGACCGACGAGCGACAGGGGCGGGATGATGGCGTTGACGCGGGAGCCGTCGGTCAGGCGAGCGTCGACCATGGGGCTCGACTCGTCGACGCGGCGACCGATCGGGGCGATGATCCGATCGATGATCCGCATCACGTGGTCGTCGTTCTGGAAGACGACGTTCGTCAGCTCGAGCTTGCCCGACCGCTCGATGTAGACCTGGCGGGGGCCGTTGACCATGACTTCCGAGATCGACTCGTCGCGGAGGAGCGGCTCGAGCGGTCCGAGACCGATGATCTCGTCGGTGATCTGCTCGAGCATCCGGACGCGCTCGGCACGGGTCAGGGCGAGGCCTTCCTCGTCGATGACCTTGCCGAAGATCTCCTCGATCTGGCGCCGGACCTCGACCTGGTTGGACAGGTCGAGCTTCGGGTCGAGATCCTGGATGACGCGGCTCTGGATCCTGAACTTGACGTCGCGGAACGACTCCCGGACGGGAGCCTGCGTCATCAGGCGCTGGGACGGCGTCGGCGGCATGCCACTCGGGCCGCCGGGCCCTCCGCCTGGAACCGCGGGAACACCGGGCGCCGGAGCAGGACCGGCCCCCGGTCGAGCGCTCTCGATCCTCTTCAGGAGTGACATCGCATCAGACCCCTTATCGCCCCGAAGGGCACGCTACCACCGACATGATCATCGGAATGAGAACAACGACTTCTTCTGGACTACTTTGCGCGGCTCGTCCGCCGAAACGGAAGCCCGCTCGCCCGTCACCGCGGTGGCGAGCCGGAGGATGTCCTGGGAGACCTGAGCCTCCCGGTTTGAAAGAAAGAAGGGTACCCCTCTATTGAGGGCGTAGACGACGCTTCGACCGTCACTGACGATCGTATGGTCGACCTTCCGGCCGATCGAGTTCTCGACGTCGGTGACCTTGATGCCGAGGCTCGAGTCCGCGCGGTTGAGGACGAGCTTGACCTTGTTCTGCTCGTAGCCGAGCTGCTCGGCCACCTCGAGGAAGAGGCGCATGTTCTTGATGCTCGTGATCTCGAGGCTGAGAACCGTGAGGACGGTGTCGGCGACGTCGAGGATCGCCAGGGTCGTCTCGTTGAACCACGACGTGCAGTCGACGATCACGAGGTCGTGCTCGCGGCGGAGGGCCTCGAGCACGCGCTTCACGACCGTCGGCGTGATGAGCTCGGCCATCTCCGGCGACGGCGGGGCGAGGAGGACCCTCACGCCGGCCGAGTGGTTGATGACGAACGTGTCGAGCGACTCTGGCTCACCGGCTTCGAGCTCCGGCACGAGGTCCGCGATCGACTTGTTCTTCGGGTTCAGGTTGAGGAGGACGCCGACGTCGCCGAACTGGAACGAGGCGTCGACGAGCACGACGGTCTGGCCGAGCTCCGTCGCGGCGGCGATCGCCATGTTGACTGCGATCGTGGTCCGGCCGACGCCGCCCTTCGGGCTGAAGATCGCGACGATCTGGCCGTCGCGGTCGCCGCCGCCGCCGCGCCGCGCCGGTCGGTCCGCCGGGGGCCATGACGGGGGCCGCCGCCCGGCGGTTGGCCTTCTCCACCTCCCTGGCGTAGACCTGCCGGATCGATGCCGTCAGCTCGTCGCTGCTGAACGGCTTGACGAGGAATTCGCGCGCCCCGGCGAGCATCGAGCGCCGAAGGTAGTCCGCCTCGCCCTGCACCGACATCATCACGACGGCGGCGTCCGGGACTTCGGAGCTCATCCGCTCGGTAGCCGCGATGCCGTCCATGTCCGGCATGTTGATGTCCATCAGCACGACCCCGGGCAGGAGCTGGGCTGCCAGCTCCAGCGCCTGTGCGCCGGACGCGGCGGCCCCGACCACCTCGATGTCGCTCTCAAAGCTGAGGAGCTTCGTCAGGTGATCGCGGGTCTCCGGGATGTCGTCCACGATGAGGACTCGGATCTGATCGGCCATCTGGTGCTTCGTTTTCTGCTTTCTGTGCTGCGTTGGTCATGAGGCCCGGAGAGGCGAACGGGCGCGGGACCGGTCGGGTCCTTCGCGCCCGTCGCACCGCCGGGATCGCGGTCGCGGGTGCGACCGGGTTATCTCGATGTGCGCGTCACTGAGCCGGGATGATGGCCTCGACGAGCTCCGGTCGGAGGACGCCATAGCCACCGTCGACGAGGGTCTTGAGGATCACACCGGTCGTTCCGGCCGGCAGGCTGACGACGGGGTTCCCCTGCGCGTCGACGAAGTCGAGCGAGTTGCGGAGGAGGAGGGAGATGTCGCCGTCGATCTGGGCGTACTTGATGAGCTCGGCCTGCTGGGCGGTGACGGCAAGGATGACGAGCTCCTGGCCTTCATCACTGAGCGTCGTGGTCGGCGCCTGGGCGGCGCTGCCGGACGGCGCTGCGTTGGTCGTTCTGGTCGCGGTGGTCGGCGGCCGGATCGTGCCGATCACCTGCATGCCTTCGATGAGAAGCTTGACGCTCGTGCTGTTCAGCCCCTGGACGACCGTGATCGAATTCGTCCTCGGGGTTGAGGGTCACGACCGGGAACTTGTCGCCGGTGACACCGAGGACGAGGTCGACGTAGTCGCCCGTCTTGATGAGCGTGCCGACGCCATTGACCTGGTTGACCTGGATGGAGATCGCCCGCTTGCCCTCCGGGACCACGAGCGTGCTCGTGGTCCGTCCAGGAAGTCTGCGGTGCTCAGCTGGGCGTCCTTGAGTGATCGGGCGTCGAACGGTCTGGCCGATGATCTGGCTCGGGTCGCCGAAGGCGCCGTGCCGTGCGCTGTGCCGGCATGAACGTCCTTGGTCGTCAGCATCGCCTGCCGTGAGCGTCGCCCCCAACGGGATGTCCTGGGCCGCGATGACGGTCTTGACGGGCGCGGCGGATGCCGCGGGCTGGCCGGGGTCGCGGCCGCCGTTGCCGCTAAGAACGATGACGATTCCGACGAACGCGACGATCGCCAGGAACACGCCGATGAGCAGCACGAGCCGATTGGAACGCTTCAAGTTGGATCTCCCGAGACTGTGTGACAGGTGGCACCACTGTAGCACCGGCCAAGAGCGGCGCGACTATACCAAAGGGCTAGGACCATTAGGAGGATTAGGCAGGAAACCGAGCGTGTCGAAAGGTGATTCGCAAGGTTGCCCGACGGCCCCCGGAGTGTTGACAAAAGGAACGGCCCGTCCTTGTCGGACGGGCCGTTTAGCGCGGTGCGAACGATCAGTTCTGGACGGACTGGAGCTGGCTTCCGATGACGCTGAGCTTGTCGCTTACCTGGCTGCCCAGGAAGATGAGGCCGACGATGGCAACGATGGCGATGAGCGCAAGAATGAGTGCATATTCAGCCAGTCCCTGGCCGTCGTCCGCGCGGCGGACGCGATTCACGAGAGCGGAGAGCTGCCGTAGCAACGACATCCGCTTCACCTCCTTTCCGAGAGGATCCCCGGCCCCCGAGGATGGACTCTGTGCGATTCGCCGGGCAAAAAGGCCGGTGCGTCCAAGGTAGGACCCCCTGTTGGGCTGTCAATAGCCCGAACGGTGGGGGCGTCGCACGAGCGCACCGGTGGATATGAGAAGGGCCGCAGCCGCCACTCGGCGGTGCGGCCCCCTGTACGTTCTGTGGGCGGAAACTCTAGATCGAGTTGCCGACGTTGCTGAGGATGCTCGAGACCTGGCCGCCCAGGAAGATGAGGGCAACGATCGCGATGATCGCGATCAGGGCGAGGATCAGCGCGTACTCGGCGAGACCCTGACCCTTCTCCTCGCGGCGGAAGGACGAGATAAGAGCGTGAAGAACTGACATGTCTTGTATCACCTCCTTTCCGGAAGTCTCCCCGGAAGTGCCGGGGGTGCGCCACAGTACGGGCGGCGTGTGGGGGTGTCAAGGTGACGACTTACCTATGCGGTGCGTCCGCGGCAATGCCCAGGTTTGAACCCTGAGAATCGAAGAACCGCCGGCGCCCGAAGGCTCCGGCGGTTCTTTGTCAAGCGACTCGGTTAGATCGAGTTACCGACGTTGCTGAGGATGCTCGAGACCTGGCCGCCAAGGAAGATGAGGGCGACGATCGCGATGATCGCGATGAGGGCGAGGATCAGCGCGTACTCCGCGAGGCCCTGGCCTTCCTCGTCCCGACGAATGGTGGCGAGGAACTTCTGAACGAGTGCCATGTGATGTTTCTCCTGGATGAGTACTCACCCCCAGATGAGGGCTTCGCCACTATGCAGCGGCCTCTCCGGGAAGACCACTAGGCAATTCGTACCGAACTCATAGGCCCCTCGGCTGGGCCTCGGGCTCACGATGCCGCCTCGATCGCCTGGCCGATCGCCTCGAGCACGGCCGACAGCGTCCCGCCGAAGAACACCAGCACGACGGTGGCGACTGCGGCCGAAAGGACGAGAATCAGGCCGTACTCGACGAGGCCCTGGCCACGCTCGTCGCTCATGGCCCACCGGCCTGGTCAGGCGGGCTCGTCGGATGGCAGGTCGACGCCGATCCGCAGCTCCCCGCCGCCGGCCAGCAGCTCCGCCGAGATCCCGACCGAGGCCGCGCGCTGCTGGATCTCCCGCCAGGCAGTCGCGGGGAGCGCGACGATCGCCGCGTTGCGGGCGCTCTCTGCCGCGGCCTCGGCTTGTTCGCGGCGATCCTCGATCATCGCGGCGAGGGCCGGCGGCAGGTCCTTGCCGCCCGGCGGCGCGGCTGCCTGGGCGGCCGCCTCGCGCTCGGCCGCTTCCACGGCGCTCGTCCGGTTGCGGCTGGCCGAGACGCGACCCTCGATTCGCTCGTCGGTCCAGTCGAGACGGAGCGACACGTTATCGGGCGCCGCGGCCAGGTAGCCATCCAGCGCCTCGTCCAGGATCCGGAACAGGCCGCTCTCGAGCTCCATCGGCAGGCGCCGGTCCGTGCCCATCGACTCGAACTCGACGGTAACGCCGGCTCGCTGGCCCCGTTCCCGAACGGATCGGCGGAGCGTCGGCACGAGACCGAGATCGTCGAGGACCATCGGCCTGACGTCGAAGATGAAGGACTTCGTCGCGTCGAGCGTCTGCTGGACCATCGAGACGAGCTGGCGGACCTCGCCGCGGGCCATCTGCCGGATCGCGCTCCACGAGCCGCTCCACGATCTGGGCCTGGAGGACGATGTTCGTCAGGCTCTGGGCCGGTCCGTCGTGCATCGCCCGGGCGATCTCGCGACGGAGGTCCTCCTGGGCCGTCAGCACGATTCGCGACATCCCGGGTGCGCCGTCGTCGCCGGCTCGCTTGGCGGCCGTGTCGGCTGCACCGTCGGGGAGCTCGGCGCCCTCCTCGACGGCGACCCCCAGGCTGGCAGCCATCTCGCCGAGCGCTTCCCGGAACCGCGCGAGGATCTTGCGCTTGCCGTCGAGGACCTCGACCTGGGCCTCCATGACGGCCGCCCGGCGAGTCAGGTTGACGAGCTGGGCGTTGAGCGCGATGACGTCCTCGGAAGGGGTCGCTTCGGGCAGGCCGGCCAGCTTCTCCGTCGCCTGCGTTCGCTTGAGCTCGTGCCGCTCGGCCTCCGTCCGCGCCTGGGTGACGAGCATGTCGATCTCTGCGAGCTCGCCGTCGAGGGTCGCGATGTCGCGGGTGACGCGCGCCGTCAGCTCGCCGAGGGAATCGGGCGTCGCGCGGGGTTCTACGGAGGACACGGCCGCCCGATCAATCCTCCGGCATCCGGATCCAGCCCTGGCGCATCGCGTACACGACGGCCTGCGTCCGGTCGTTGACGGACAGCTTGCGGAGGATCGAGCTCATGTGGTTCTTGACGGTCTGCTCGCTGATCGAGAGGGCGTAGGCGACCTGCTTGTTCGTCATGCCCTGGGCGATGTTGTCGAGGATCTCGACCTCGCGCGGCGACAGCGGCGCGAAGATCGGTGCCGCCTCCTGGCCGTAGACGGCGAGCTCCCGGAACTCCTTGAGGACGCGGGACGCGACCGCCGGCTTGGCGAACACCTTGTCGTTGATGAGGTACTCGCCGTTCACGACGCGCCGGATGATCGTGACGAGGTCGTCCGGGCCGACATCCTTGAGGATGAAGGCGGCCGCGCCGGCCTTGATCGCGTCGAACAGGGCGTCCTCGTCCTCGTTGGCGGCCAGGACGATGATCCCGGTCGAGGGCAGCTCGCGCTTGATCCGCTGGGTGGTCTCGATGCCGCCCGGCGAGCTCAGCGAGAGGTCCATGAGGATGATGTCCGGCGACGTCTCGATCGCCCGATCGACCGCCGATCGGCTGTCGTCGGCCTCCGCCACCACGAGGAAGTCGGGTTCGTGGCCGAGGATGTTGGCGATCCCCACGCGAAACAGGGCGTGGCCGTCGACGATGAGGATCTTTGTCTGCTCGCCCTCCGCGCGACGGTCCGGTCCGCCACGGCGGCGTTCAGGTCCCGAATAGTTCATCAGGCGGTCTCCTATGTTCCCATCGGGATCGCCAGCCGGACGGTCGTTCCACTGTCCGGTTGCGAGTGCACCTCGAAATGGGCCCCGATCAGCTCTGCGCGCTCTTGCATGAATTGAAGCCCGAAGTTGCGGCGGCCACGAGCCGCCACCGCTCCGACATCGAACCCTCGGCCGTCGTCGCGAACCGTGAGGACCCATTCCTCACCGTCAATGACGCTCGCGACGATGACAGATGACGCCCCTCCGTGCTTGCGCACATTCTGAAGGGCTTCCTGTACGACCCGCAGGACGACCGTCTGCTGGGCCTCCGTCAGGCGGTCCGACGGAGCTGTCAGCTCGGTCGTGATCGCCAGGCCGGTCAGGGCGGTCGTCCGGGCGACCGCATCGGCCACGGCACCGTCCAGCCCCAGCTCATCGAGGACGGGCGGGCGGAGCTGGCTGATGAACGTCCTGACGGAGCCGAGCTCGCGCCGGAGCAGCTCGCGCAGGAACCGCAGCTCCGTCCGGGCAAGCCGATCGTCATGGTCGATCACCCGCTCGATGTACTCGACCTGGAAGATCGCGTTCGACAGGACCTGGGCCGGCCCATCGTGGATCTCCTGTGCCAGCCGGGAGCGCTCCGACTCCTGGGCCTCGACGATGCGCATCTGGATCTCGGTCGGCAGATTCTCGCCGCCCGTCAGGCGGCTTGGGTCGCCGCGCTTCAGGAAGGTCCCGGTGCTCTCGAGGTTGCGAAGCGCGACCTCGAGCTTGGCGAGCTCCGTCTGGTGGCTGCCGAGCTCGTGGCCGATGCTGGCTACCTCTGACCTCAGCGCTCGGATGCGATCGTCCTCCGCGCCGGATCGCCCTGCGTCTGTGTCCGCCGTGTCTGTGCCGGCGGGACCGCCTGCCTCGTCGTCCCAGGCGCTGACAAGCCGCGGCCGTGCGTCCGTGGCCCGTCGCTCGAGCGAATCGAGCTCATCGGTGAGTGCCTGCCAGCGCGTCAGCTCGTTGTTGTACGCGGCGCGGTACCGCTCACGGACGCTCCGGAGAGCGTCGGCGCTCGAATTGACGGCGGTAAGCGCATCTGCGTGGAGCGCGTCGATCGACTCGCTGACCTCGCGCAGGTCGCGCGGCTCTCGAGTCGCGCGCGGATCGGGCGCTTCGTGCGCGTCCTCGCTGCGGGTCTGGGCATCCGTGCGTGCTGCGTCCATCGGCTTCCGAGTATAGGGGTCGCCACTCATGGACAGACCAGCCTGAACACACGGGTGTTCTCGAGTGCGCGAGCGAGCTTCGGATCGGCCGGGGTCCCGATGTCGATCTCGTCGAAGCAGTCGGCGCCCGGGGCATTGGTGTCGAGAACCGCGGGCCAGTCGCCGTGTTCGTCGCCGTGGAGGATGAGCAGATGCGTCCCGCTGAAGGTGTTCGCGAGGTCGAGGACGTCGGCGGGGCTCTCGGCGGGCAGTGCCAGGGCCCTGGCGCCCGTCGACTCGGAGAGCCAGATCGGGAAGTTCGTGATGATCGGGCCCTGCTCCTCGAGCGGCAGGCCGGCCGCATCCATCTGCGCTGCGAGCGCCTCGTAGCGATTGCGCCAGCCCGACCGACAGCCCACCGAACGATGGCATCAGCGCGACCATGAAGAGCAGGGAGCCGAAGATCGTCAGCGCCCCGCCCAGCCAGGCCACCGGCCGCGTCCAGCCCCGGATCTGCCCGACGCGCTCGATGGCGGCGTCGAGGGCTAGCAGGGCGCAGACGATCAGGAGCACGTGGGCCGGCCCGGCGGCATGGAGGTACGTCCCCCAGGTCGTCGATACGGGGAAGAGCAGGCTCGTGACGAGGAACGTCGTGATCGACAGGACCGCCAGCGGCACGATCGCCCGGAGGCGGATGAACCACGGCAGCGCGATGAGCCCGAGGAACGCGGCCGGGATACCCGGCAGCAGCAGGACCGTGAAGAGGTTGTGGTAGAGGCCCTCGGCGCGCATCAGCAGCAGGCGCTGGGGGCCTTCGGCGAGATAGCGCGCCAGCGTCGGCGGGTCGTTCCAGGCGAAGATGTCGAAGCCGGTGACCGACAGCGCATTGGACAGGGCCTGGCCCGGCAGCGGGTTTCCGAACACGAGCCAGTCGCGGACCATCCACGGGAATGAAGATCGCGAGGGCGACGGCCGCCGGCATCGCGACGAGTGCCAGCTTGCGGCTGCGCTCGAGGACCGGCGTGCGCCAGACGGCGACGAGCCAGGCCAAGCCGAGGAACACGGCCTCGTTGCGGGTCAGGGCCGCGAGTCCGATCAGGACGCCGAGGGCGATGACCTTCGGGCTCGTGAGGCGCACCCGTCCGGCATCGCGAAGGATGCGCGGCATCAGCAGGCACGCGGCGAGGGCGAGCGCCGCGAACGGCATCGTCGAGTCGGGCAGGGCGGAGTGGAGGACGAGCGGCAGGTAGACCGCGCTCGTCAGCCCGGCCCCGAGCGCCAGGACCCGAGTGCGGCTGAGCGAGAGCCGGCGCTCCGTGGCAGCGTCGGCGCCGAGGCGCCAGGCGAGGACCGGCACGATCGCGCCGACCACCACCGAGCTCAGCTGGGCCGACGCGAACGTCGGCGCCGAACTGCGCCATCGGGATCGCGGCCAGGAAGGTCGGCAGGGGCAGCCAGACCTCGAAGGCGGGTCGGGGGAAGCGACAGCGGCGGGGTTCCGTAGCTCCACAGGGCGTCGCTCGTCAGCCCGTGGCCTTCGAGGAGGTTGCGGGCCACGCCGACGTAGTAGGCGGTGTCTTCGGGCTGGGGGAATACCACGAGCGATGCGGCAGCGATCCGCACGACGAGGGCGATCAGGAAGACGAGCCCCGCCGACAGGAAGACCTCGCGGCGGTTCACGGCGTCGCTCCTCGCCGCTCCGCGTCACCGCGCAGCGTTGGTCAGCGGGGCTGACGCAGACCGGGTAGATGGCCGCACTCGTCTCGCCGCCGGGCCCCGGGATCCCGATGAGCCGCGGGCCGATCCAGCGCGGCCGCGCCTCGCCGGAGAAGACCGGTCCCAGCGCCGCGACCGCGTCGTCGCGCTCGATGACCAGCCACTCGATGCGGTAGGCCTCCGCGACTTCCTCGATCGTGTCGAGCGGGTCGTTCGGCGTGACGACACCGCCGTGGCCCGTGTGGTAGCGGTAGCCCGCGGCGTCGATCGTCATGAGCCGGGCGTCCGGTGCGGCGCCGGCAAGGTCGAGCGCCGCGGCGACCGCCCGGCGCTCTGTCCGTTCGCGCTCCCACCGCCCCTGGACCAGGAGGGCGGCCGGGATGGCCGCAACGACCGCGAATCCGACCGCGGCTCCCACGAAGAGCCTCGTCGCGGTCTCGCGATCCCAGGCCCGCCGCCGCGCCGCGATCCAGGCCACCGCGACGACGATGCCCTCGAGTGCGAGCAGGTATGCGTGTGGCGCCAGGGCGACGGCCGAATGGATGAAGGTCCCGCCCGGGACGTGGACCGCTGACACCAGCGCCGAGAACGCAAAGAGGATCGCGGCGTACGTCAGGAACGGCCCGAAGTCCACCGACCGCCGCTTGGCCCAGCCCCCGATCAGCATGAACGGCAGAAGGATCCCGCCGGCCACCAGCGTCGTGAAGATGCCGACGGCCGCCACGAAGCCCCCGACGCGGCTGAGGAGCAGCGGAACGGCGCCCTGGCTCAGCAGGTGGCTGAGGGTCGCCGGCGTCGTGATCGAATTCCACTCCTCGATCGAGCGGATGTAGAGGACCTTGCCCGAGGCGGTCGAGGGGGACAGCTGGCCGAAGACCTCGAGCTGGCGGATCCACCACGGCGCCATGACCGCGAGGAACAGCCCGAAGCACGCGACCGCCGCCCAGACCGGAATCGCCGGTCGCCGGGCGCCGCCCGACCGCCACGCCCGCCAGCGGTCGTAGAGGAAGGCGAGGCCGAGCGTCGCCCCCGACCAAGAGCCCGTCGTTCCGCGACAGGGTTGCCAGGCCCACCAAGCAGCCCGCCGATCGCGAACGACCGGGCGTGGCCGCGCAGGCCGCGGGCCGCCATCCAGAGCGCCCCGGCGACCAGAGGCTGATAGAGCGAGAAGTTGTCGGGCTGGGTCATGTAGACGAGCGACAGCGCCGGGATGGCCGTCAGGACGCCGGCACCGACCGCCACGAGCGGTCGCAACCCGGCGTCCCGCCCGATGGCCCACGCCAGCGGTGCCGCGAGCGACCCGATGAGGGCAAACGGCAGCGCCGACGCGACGGGCGTCGACCCGAGCAGCCAGATGAACGGGACCTGGACGAGCGAGGCGAGCGGCATCCAGTGGGCGTTGCTCGGAATCGGGAGCGTCGGGTCGGCCGGGATCGTCCCGCCGACCTCGGCGAAGATCCAGATGAAATCGACCTGGAGGCCCTGCCCCGCGGCCACCGCCCGGGCGACGTCGACGTAGTAGTACGAGTCCGGATAGGCGGGGTCCGGGAAGAGGGCAATCAGTACCAGCCGGACCGCGAGGGCGAGCACGTACAGGGCGATCGGGGTTCGCACGGTCGGTGCAGCGTAGCACCGCCCCCCGCCCATTCCGACCGGTACGAATTGGCTATGCGACGACACCCGGCGGGAGGGCGTGAGCCGCCCGTCCGGTCGCTAGGATGGTCGCCATGGCCTCTGCCGGCAGGCTTGCCGCGTTCGACACTCCGAACGTCCGCCGCGTCCTCGCCGGCGCGGCCGTCCTCGGGCTGGCGCTGGGCATCCAGACGCTCGTCCTCCACCTGTCGACGGACCCCCTCGCCGACGTCCACGCCTACTACGACGCGGGTGCGCGCCTCAACGCGGGCTTGCCGCTGTACGACCAGCCGGCGACGACCAACGACAACGAGTTCTATCGCTATCCGCCGCTGCTGGCGATCGTGTTCCGCCCGCTCGCGTTGCTGCCGTTCGAGGTCGCGGCCGCCATCTGGGAGGCGTTCCTCGTGGTCTGCCTCGCCCTCACGATCGTCCGGCTGGGTCTGAACCGCCGAACATTGATCGTCCTCGGGATGCTCGCCCTGCCGATCCTGTGGAGTCTCGCGATCGGCCAGGCGCAGGTCGTCGTCACGCTGCTCATGGCCCTCGGGGCGCCATGGGCCATCGCCCTCGCCGCGCATCTCAAGATCTTCCCGGCGCTGGCCGCGATCTGGTGGCTCGGCCGGCGCGACGTCCGCTCGTTCGCCTGGTTCGTGGCGCTGGCTGGCCGGGCTCGGCCTCTTGCAGCTCGTCCTGGAACCGGCCGGGACGCTGGCGTTTCCGGCGTCGCTCGGGCTGGAGCAGGTCGGCAACGTCGAGAACCGGTCGCTCTACGCGTATTCGCCGATCGCGTGGGCGGTCGCGGTCGTGGTCGGGACGGTCGTGGCGTGGCGCCTCGCGCCGACGCGCTACGGCTGGGCGGCCGCGGTCGCGCTCTCGGTCCTGGCGACGCCACGGCTCCTCATCTATCAGCTCTCGACCCTGGTCGCGGCGCTTCGCGAGCCGAGCTCGAGCTCGCGGTCCGGGGAAGCGGACGGCGAACGATGAGCGGGGGACCTGCGCGGCGGCGACCGAACCCCGTCTGGCTTGGCCTGGGGATCGTCGGCTGGGCGGGCCTCGCCTGGCTGGCGGTCCAGATGTATTCGGCGACGCCGCGGACCGCGGCGTTCGACCTCGAGTTGCTCCTCCAGGCCGGGCGCGACGTCGCCGCGGGGCGGTCGCCGTACGACCCGGCGATGGTCGCCGGCGGCGTCCCCGGCGCGGCCGATCTCTTCTACTCCTACCCGCCGCCCGTCGCGCAGGCGATGAGCCTCTTCGCGGCGGTGCCGTCGGCCGCGATGTTCGCCGCGCTCTGGGTCCTCGCCATCGCGGGCCTGGCGTACGCGTGCCGCCCTCGTGAGCAGCCGCCTCGCTCCGGCGGAAGCAGTCGCGGCGACTGTCCTCCCGACGCTGGCCGTCGCGCCGCTCTTCCTGCCGTTCGGGATCGCCCTGCTGTTCGGCAACCTCGACGCCCTGTTTCCGCTGGCGTACGCGCTCGTCCTGGTGGCGGCAGTGGCCCCGACGCAGCGGTCGAGCATCGCCGGCGGTATCGCGCTGGCCCTGGCAACGGTCGCAAAGGTCCATCCGGCCGCTCTCGGGCCATGGTTCGTGGGCCGCGCCATCCGCGAGCGTCAGTCAGGGCAGCCAGCGGCCGCGTTGCTGGTCATCCTGGCGGCCGCCGCGACGGTTGGTGCGGTCCTCGTCCTCAGCTTGCTCGCCGGCGGAGCGGACTTGTGGCGCGACTACGTGCCTGTCGCCGGTGCAGCCAGCAACGCCCGCCTCCTCGATCCGCGCAACGCGGGTCCCGCCGCGCAGGTCGCCCTGCTCCTCGGCGGCGACGAGGCGCTCGTGCGGACCCTGCACCTGCCGGTCGCCCTCGCGGCGGTCGTGGCGTCGCTCTGGGCTGGCTGGGCGGTTCGGGACCGGCTGTCGGGGATCGCCATCGCCGGTGTTGCGTCCCTCGTGCTCCTGCCGGTGACCTGGTACCACTACCCGACGGCGCTCATCCCGTTCGCGATCGCCGCAGTCGTGCGGGCGCGCGGGACCGCGGCCGCGCAGCGGACCGACGGCGTTGATCGGCGCCGCGGCCCTTGTCGCGACACTCTCGATTGCCTGGATCCCCGGCTTGTGGCTTGCCATCGGGCTGGGATTGGCGGGCGTGATCGCGAGCGCCGGGACCAGCGAGCAGCCGGTCGAATAGCGCCCGGAATCGAAGAGCGCCGGTGGCCGCGATGGCCACCGGCGCTCAGTTCCTGGTCGCGAAGCGTCAGGGTGCGAAGTAGCCGGTGATGTCCAGGATGAGGTGGGTCGTCTTGCCCGGACGAGGCCTTGTAGACGAGACCGACGGCCCCGCCTGCGGTCAACGGCCCGGTGACGCCGTTCGCCCGGACATCCCCGATCGGGAAGTTCAGGGTCGACGTGTCCGGCGTGTTGTCCAGGGCCTGCGTCATCGAGACGTAGCCATCGTCCGTCTGGCCGACGACCGTGAGATTGCCGGTGATCCCGACCGCGGCCGCCGGGAACGCCGACGTGGCCTTCGATCTGGAGGGCCCGCGCGATGTCCGTCTTGAACGTGCCGCTCAGCCCCGTGCCGAAGCGCGAGTCGAGGACGCGGCCCGGATCGAGCGGGTAGAACTTGGAGCCCGTCAGGTCCTGGACGTAGTAGCCCGTCACGTCGAAGAGCAGGTGCGTGGTCTTGCCCGGTGCGGCGATGTAGATCGCATCGAGGTGACCGTGTGGTCGGTGTCGAGGCGAACTGTGATCCCGTTTGCCCGGGTGTCTGCGAGCGGGAAGTTGATCGTGGATGTCTCGGGGTTGTCGGCGAGGTCTGGCCCGAGCGTGACGTAGCCGTCGTCGTTCTGGCCGACGACCGTCAGGTTGCCGGTCACCGCCGTGGCATTGGCGGGGACGCCGTCGCGGCCGGCGACGTCGAAGTCGCGCACGACGTGCGAGGTGAACTTGCCGCTGAGCCCGTTGGCGAACCGGGTGTCGAGGAGGCGGACGGGGGTGATGGCCTCGAACGTCGCGCCGGTGTTGTTTTCTAGGAAGTAACCGGTGACGTCGAGGAGGACGTGTGTCGTCTTCCCGGCGCCGGCCTTGTACACGATGCTCAGCTTGCCGTCATCGGCGAGTGGGCTCGTGATGTTGTTCGCCCGGACGTCCCCGAGGGGGAAGTTGAGGGCCGAGGTGGACGGGCTGTTGTCGGGATCGGGTGTAACCGACAGGTAGCCGGCCTGCTGCTGGCCGACGACGGTCAAGTTGGCGGTGATCGCCACGGCGTCGTTCGGGATGGTGAGGCGGCCCGCGATGTCGACCGAGCGGGCGATGTTCGCGGTGAACCGGTTGTTCAGCCCGATATCGAAACGGGTGTCGAGGAGCCGGACCGGGTCGATCGGGACAAAGGTAGTCGAGGTCGGCGGCGGCGGCGGACCCGTGCCGATGTTGAACGTGCGAGTGTTGGACGTATTGAGGACGTTGCCGGCCGCGTCGAGGGCCTTGATCCGCCAGCAGTAGCTGCCGTCGGCATAGGCCGTGATCGGTGCCCACGACGTCATGACAGTCGTCTGATTGAAGAGGATCGCGGAGAACGCGCAAGTCGCCGCGACCTCGATCTTGTACTGGACCGCGCCCGCGACGCCGCTCCAGGTGAAGAGCAGCGTGTTGGCCGCGACCGTGGCGCCGTTGGCGGGCGCCGTCAGCGTCGGCTTGGCTGACTGGAGGGTGAATGTCCGCCCGGCCGACCACGGACCTGGCCGGTTGTCGGCGTCGTTACGCCGGACGCGCCAGGCGTAGTCGCCCGACGCCAGGGAGGTCGTCGGTGCCCACGCGGAGAACTTGGTCGTCGTGCTCAGGACCTTGTTGGCCGGCGAGAACAGCAAGTCGCCGTTCTTGTAGACCTCGATGAGGTACGTCGCAGCGAAGGCCTGCGGATTCCACTGGAAGTACGGCACGCCGGACTGGGTGCTGCCGTTGCCCGGGAACGTCAGCGAGAGCGCCGGTGACGCCTTGTTCACGAGACGTGAGGGGCTCTTCGTCAGCGTGTTGCCGCTGCCGTCGATGGCCTGAACCCGCCAGTAGAGCGGGCCTTCCGGGTACGTCTTGCCAAACGGGGTGTACGTCGTCTGATCGACGGTCGCTGTGTCGAAGATCGTCGCGAAGTCGGCGACCGTCGAGACCTCGATCTTGTAGGAGCGGGCCTCCTGGTCGACGGCCGGATTCAGGGCCTGGTTCGTCGTCAGGTAGGCCTTCCAGGTGAACGTGATCTGATTCGCGATCGTCTGGCCGGCGGTTGGAGTCAGGATCTCGATGGCCGCGGAATTCTTGCGGAACGCCGAGGCGTTGTCGTTGGCGTTCGTCTGGGCATTCGGGCCGCAGCGCGTCAGGGAGTAGTCGACGCACGGTTTGACGAACCAGTAGATCGCCTGGCCCGCCTGCTGGTCGAGCAAGGACTCGCGGGGCGAGATCCTCGTGAAGATCGTCTTGTAGCGCTTGATCTCGTTGGTGAACTCGGCGTCGTTGGCCAGCGTCACCTCGTACGCGCCGGCGCCCGCCACGGGCTCCCACTCGATTGTGGGCGTGTCGGCGAGCGTCGTGCACGTCGCGATCAGCGTGCACCTGGGTGGAGACGAGTAGTCGAGCGATCCGAGGGCAAGCGGAGCCGTAACGGTGAACGTCTGCTCGACTGTCGTGTCGAGGAGGGCGTCGGCCGCACTGTAGGCCTCGATCACGTAGTCGTACGAGCCGGCCGTCAGGGGCAGCGCAGCGTACGTGAACCCGGCGTACTTGAGCTCGGTGTTGCCGCTCAGTGGCGTCCCGAAGTAGAAGGGCGACCCAGCGACGCCGTACTGGACTTTGTAGTAGTCGGCGCCCGTGTAGGGATCCCATGTCATCTTCGGCATGCGGGCGCTCGCCGCATCGTCGGCCGGGCTCGTGATGTCGAAGCTCGTGTCGGTCGTGACCGGATCGAGCGAGAACTGGAACCAGCTGCCCGACCCGGGGATGATCCCCACGTTCCCTACCCCGTCGATCGTCGTGACGTACCACGAGAACGGCTCGTCGGCCTCGTCGAGGAGGTCCGTGGGCGTGTAGGACGTGGCGTAGGTGACGACGGTGTCAACCGTCGCTCCGCCGGAATCCTTGATCGTCACGCGGTACTTCTCGATGTTGTCGACCGCGCTCCAGGTGAGCGTCGGCGTCTGGACCGTGGCACCGTCGGCCGGGCTCAGGAGTGTCGGGATGTCGCCGGTGTAGATGAACCGCCAGGTGTCCGGTGCGTTGAGCTCCGAGAAAATTCCCAGGATGTCCCCGGTGTCGTCGATCGCGCGGACCTTCCAGTAGTACGTGGTTCCGAGGCTCGGCGGACCCCAGTTGCAGCCACCCGGCTCGCCGCCGCCTCCCTGCGTACGAACGTACGGAGTCAGTTGCGTGCGGTTCGTGAAGCACGTGTCATAGGAGTTGGCGGGGAAGTTCTGGTCAACCCCGATCAGGACCTCATAGTGGGAGGCGAGCGGGACCGGAGTCCACTTGAGCGTCGGGACGCCGACGACTGGCGTGGTCACGCCGTCATAGAACGGGGCGATCTCGTTCGGATGCTGCGGCCAATTCCTGGTGAACTGCCACTCGGTCGACCAACCGCCGTTGTTTGCGGGGCTCTTCGCATCCTTCGCCCGGACGCGCCAGAAGTACGAACCGTTGTCGAGGTTCACAAGCTTGTTGAACTTGGTGCTCCTGACGTCCTGGTTGACCACGACGTTGTTGTCCCAGTCGCCGTTGGGGCTGACCTGGATCTGGTACGTCTTGGCGCCAACCACGGGCGACCAGCTGAACGTGATGTCGCGGATCGGCGTGCCGACGTCGTCCGGCGGTGTCAGGAGCGTGGGCACGGTTGGCCAGGCGTAGGTGTACTGGCGGGGGATCGTCCACTCGCTGACGACGCCACCCGTGCTCGAGGTGGCCCGGAGGCGCCACCAGAACGACTGGTTGATCGTGGGCGGCTCGGTCAGGGTGAAGTTCGTGTTGTTCGTCGTGAAGCTCGATGGGAGGATGAACTGGTCGTCGTCATCGATCTCGAGGGTGTAGCTCTTGGCGCCGGCGAGCGGCTGCCAGTCGAACAGGACCGGCTCCGTCGGGAAGTTGAACGTGTCGCCGTCAGTCGGAGCATCGATGACGGGCGCATTGCCCCACTCCTTGGTGAACGAGCCGTCCGAGAACGGCCCGACTCCCGAGCCGCCGTCCGTCCCGGCGACGCGCCAGTAGAGGAGGCCCAGCGGCAGGTCCGCAGGCGGGGTGGCCTTCCGGTTTACCGTGTCCACGTTGTACACGAGCGGGGTGAAGTCGAGTTCCGTTGAAATCTGAACGCGGTATTTGGCGGCGCCCGTAACGGCGGACCACGAGAAGATCGGGTTGGATGAGACCGTCGCCCCCTCAGTCGGGTTCAGGAGGGTCGGCGCGCCGGACGGCGGGACAGCTCCGACTGCTGCGGGGAAGAGCCCGGCGAGCATCAGGAGCGCGGTCGCCGCCACCAGGAATCGGGCGCGAGGCGAAACGGATTGAGCGCTGGACACGATGCGGGTTCCTCCCCATGTTGCGGACCGCGTCGACAACGGCCGCGAAAAAAACGGATCAGCCCGCTGACGGAGCGGGCCGCGGCAACTGTAGTCCCTCGATCAGGAGTTGGTAACCCTCGATACGGACCACCACCAACTTGGTACTTCCGGGCCATTCGGCGGGGCGCTGCGTTTCCGTAGGGTTAGTGGACGTCTTGCGCAGATGCGCGGTCGGCGTCAGGCTACGCTCGCACCTCGGGTTCCCGGAGGGATGGCTCGAGGTCAAATCAATCATCTGGGGTACGTGCACTCATGGACTTCCTCGCCTACATCGATCCGGGCTCCGGCAGCCTCATCATCCAGGCGGTCATCGCGAGCGTCGTCGCGATCCCGTTCTTCTTCCGCCAGCAGATCGGGCGGATTGCTCCGCACGGTCCGCCGCGGCGAGAGCGACACGACTTCGGCTACGCCGCCGACCGACCGGCCTTCCTGAATCTTTCCTCCCACCTCGTAACCGGTGCCGGTAACGGCCGAGAGCGACCGCGCCCGACGGGACCCGGGCTCATTCCGCGACCCGTCCGGGTTCGTGTACTCGCGTGACGGTGTTCTCCTCCGACAGATCAACGCTTCCTTCGCCGCCGACTGGGACGACCTCGTCGCGAGCGGGCTGCTGACAACCCTCCAGGAACGCGGTCTCCTCGTCGCTCATGAGCCGGCGCCGATCGATGCTGCAGCCGCGCCTGACACGGCCCATGCGGTCATTCGGCCGGAAGTGATCGACTTCATCTCGTACCCCTATGAGTGGTCGTTCGGCATGCTCCGGGATGCGGCCCTCCTGACGCTCGACGCACAAGCGCTCGCGTTCGAGCAGGGATTCACGCTCCGCGACGCAACTGCCTACAACGTCCAGTTCCGGCGCGGCCGGCCGGTCCTCATCGACACCCTCTCGTTCGAACGGGCAGAAGAGGGGGCGCCCTGGATCGCGTATCGCCAGTTCTGCGAGCACTTCCTCGCCCCGCTCGCGCTGATGGCGAACCGCGACGTCCGGTTGGGGCTGATGCTCCGCGACTTCATCGACGGCATTCCGCTCGACCTAGCCGCGCGGCTGCTCCCGGGGCGGACCCGCTGGAACCTCGGCCTCGGGCCGCACATCCACGCCCACGCCCGGGCCCAGGCTCGCTTCGCCGATCGGGGGGACGAGGCGGCCGCGGCCACCAAGCGAACATCCGTCAGCCCGCTGAAGCAGCGGGCGCTCATCGACAGCCTCCAGCGAACGATCAGCAAGCTCGACTGGACGCCCGAAGGGACGGAGTGGGCCGACTACGCGGAAAACACCTCGTACGGTGACGACGCGACGGCCGTGAAGGACGATCTGGTCCGCCGGTTCCTCGACGCGGCCGGTGGCGACGTCGTCTGGGACCTCGGGGCGAACACGGGGCGCTTCAGCCGCATCGCCGCGGCTCTCGGGCGCCGCGTCGTAGCCTGGGACGTGGATCCCGCGGCCACGGAACGCCACTACCGGCTCATCCGACGTGACGGCACGGAATCGATCGTGCCGCTCGTGCTGGATCTCGCCAATCCGAGCCCGGGCCTGGGTTGGGGCGGTGAGGAGCGGCGGACCCTCGAGGAGCGATCGAACGCCGACGTCGTGCTCGCCCTCGCCCTCGTCCACCACCTCGCCATCGGCAGGAACGTGCCGCTCGAGCGGGTCGCGGGCTACTTCGCACGGCTCGCGCCCGGCCTCGTGATCGAGTTCGTGCCCAAGGAAGACCCGATGGTCCGCAAGCTCCTCGCCACGCGCGAGGACGTGTTCGCGGACTACACCCTTGATGGCTTTCGCACCGCATTTGGGACGCTCTTCGACATCGAGGAGGAGGCGCCGGTCACCGGAACGGCCCGGGTTCTCCTCCGGATGTCGCGGCGCGGCTGACCCATCCCATGAGCGACGGGGGCGCCCGCGCAGCTCGACGACGGTTGCCCATCGCCGGTTACGCGCTCGTCTTCCCCGCCGCGATGGTCGTCCACATCTGGGTGGGAACGGGGATCCATCCGGCCTCGATGATTCGCCCAATTCTGTTCGTGCTTTTCACGACGATGGTCGTGGCGGCGATCCTGACCGTTCTCTCCCGGAGCCGGGATCTCGGCGCCCTCGCGACGACCGCGGTTGCGCTCTGGGTCATCGCGGCGGTCTCATACCCGTCGATCGGACTCGTCCTGGCTCCCGCGATCGTCCTCCTCATGGCTATCGGACTGGCGCGGCGAGGTGCGCCCTGGCCGATCGGCGAGCGGATCACTCGCGGGATGACGCTCGTCGCGACGATCGCAGCGATCGCGGTTGGGTTGCAGGCCGTCCAGGCGGGCTCGCTGGCTCAGGCCGTCTCCGACGTCCAGCTCGACCTGGCGGGTCTCGGGCCATCGGCGGCGCCTCGCCCGGAGGACCCGGACATCTACCTCGTGCTCCTCGATGCTTACCCGGGCACGGCTGCGGCCGCCCTCGACCCGGCATGGGACGCCTCCGCGTTCGGCGAGGCGCTCACGAAGCGAGGCTTCGACGTCGCGGCGGGGACCCACTCGAACTACCTCCAGACGCCGCAGACGGTCACGTCGGTGCTAGACATGCGCCATCTCGCCGATATCCCGGCCCTCGATCCACCGTGGGGACCGGCCTCGCTCGACGGTTTCCGACTGCGGCGCGCGCTCAACGAGGCAACGGCGTTGTCAACGCTCCACAAGCTCGGATATGAACTGACTGCCATCGCATCGGGCTGGGCGGAGGCGGAGCTCCGCCGGGTAGATCGGTATGTCGAACCGATCGGCCTGAACGAGTTCGAGGTTGGGCTACTGAACGGAACTGGAGCGAGGGACGTGCTCCTGTTCCTCATGCCGGACTTTCCCTCGGCGCTACAGCGCGGCCGGATCGTGGGCAGCTTCGAATCACTGGCTGCGGAGGCCGCGCGCAAGTCAGACCGTCCCAAGTTCGTCTTTGCGCACATTGCCGCCCCGCATCCGCCGTGGGTCTTCGACGCGGCTGGCAACGACCGTCCGGATCAGCTGCAGTTCTACTACCAGGACCGGGCGCGGGACCGCGGGATCGACCGGGCGGAGGCCATTCGTCGCCATCTCGATCAGGCGACGTACGTGGCCAGCCTGGCCGTCGCGGCGGTCGATCAGATCCTCGCCACCGCCGATTCGCCGCCTGTCATCATCATCTTCAGCGACCACGGTCCGGGCACCGGATTCGACCCGAACGAAGCCGCTCGAATCGGACCTCGTCGAGCGATCGAGCAACATCCTGGCCGTCTACAGTCCCGGCCACGCCGGCCTCTTCGCGTCAGCCACGACGCCCGTCAACATCCTTCCGCGGGTCTTCAACGCCTACCTGGGCATGACCATTCCCGAGCAAGCCGACACGACATTCGCGTGGCGCGATTCGCGGCTCGACACGCTCGCGGTCGATCCCACGAATCTGGAACTCGCGCGGTGACGGCCGCAGCAGAGGCCGAGGAAGGGCTACCGCCCGATTTGGCCCCGGATGTCAACCCGCACCCGCCGGCGCGCCAACACCCACAGCCTGATCGCTGGTGGCCGATCGCCTGGTATCCGATTGCCATTCCGGTCGCCTACATCATTGCCCTCTGGTCGGCCTCGGCGATTCATCCGAGCTGGCTGGTCCGACCGCTGGTCGTCAGCGTCGTCGCTGTTCTGCTGCTGACGCTGCTCCTGTCGGCTGCCCTCCGCGATCGCCATCGAGGTGGACTCGCTGCGTCGACCGTGACGCTCGCCTTGCTGCTCAGCGACGAGCGGGCTCGGGCAGGCCTCCTCGTGCTGACGGTCCTCATCATCGGCGACGCCCTGCTCCATCGTGGTAGGCGTTGGCCGACGGGACGGCGCGTGACCCGGTTCATGTCGGTCCTTGGGGCGATCCTGGTCCTCGTCGTCGTCCTGGGCACCGTCCAGGCGGGCTCCTTCCAGGATGCCGTTGCCGACATCCAGGCGGACCTGAGCGCCCGACACGCCGACGCCTTCGACGCGGCGGCCCCGGACATCTACGTAATCCTTCTCGACGGCTACCCCGGCGATGACGCGGCCAGCCTCGACCCGACGTTCGATCGGGACGCCTTCCCCACCGCCCTGGCGGCACGGGGCTTCGAGGTCGAGCGCCATGCCCGCTCGAACTACCTGACGACGCGCCTGTCAGTCGCGACGATGCTTGCCAACCAGCATGTCGAGGCCGCGCCGGAGCTCGATCCGCCACTCGGCAACCAGGCCGCCGACGCCCGCCGGCTGCGCGAGTTCGGCGACGACGGGGTCGTCCTCCGAACCGCTTCGCGACGCCGGCTACGAAACCATCACAGTGGCCTCGCCCGCCGCCCACCTCGGCCTGCGCCGCGTCGACCGGGTGGTCGATCCGCCGGGGGCATCGGAGTTCGAGCTGGTCCTGCTCCGTACCACGTGGCTTGGCGGGGCGCTCGATCGGTTCGCCCCGGACTTCTTCGCGTCCGGTGCCAGAGCCCAGGTCCTGGCGAGCTATTCGTCGGCTGAGGCGATCGCTGCCGAGGAGCATTCGCGGCCGCGGTTCGTCTGGGTCCACGTCCTCGCGCCGCACGAGCCGCTGGTCCTTCGCGCCGACGGATCGCCGGTGCTCGGCGCGGAGGTCTTCAACACGGCCTTCAAGGATCCGACCGGCTCCTCGAACACGGCCGACCGAATCGACCTGACGTTCCGCTACGCGGAGTTCGTTGCCGATCGGACTATCGGGCTGGTCGACCGGATCATCGCGACGAGCACCCGCGAAGCGGTCGTCGTCATCTTCTCCGATCACGGGACGGATATCGGGTTCGATGCCGCGGACCCGCTCGACTCCGACCTCAACGAACGATCGAGCGTTGTTCTCGCAGTCCGATCGCCGCGGCACGCCCCGCTGCTGCCCCCGGGTACGACGCCGATCGGCGTGCTGCCGCGGATCCTCAACGCGTACCTCGGAACGGCACTGCCGCTTCGATCCGACACGCTCTGGGGCTGGCCACGAGATGGCTCCCTCCTCGATGCCGTTCCGATCGACCTCGAGGCGTTGCGGCGGTGAACGGAGCAAGCGTCCGCGGACTCGACACCCGGTTGGCGGGGATTCTCCGGAATTGGTACCCCGTTTGCTTCGGCCTGGCCCTGGTCCTCAACCAGATCGCGGACGATGGGATCGCCATGCCGGCCGGGATCCGCCCGTTAATCGTCGCTGTCCTTGTCACCGTCGCGCTTTGCGCGGCAGGCCGACGGCTGACGGGCCACGCCGACCGAGGGACGTTCGTGGGTCTGGCCGCATTCTTCGTTCTCCTCGCCGGCGACGAGCCGGTGTGGCTTCTGTTCTCGGGTGCGATTGCGTTCGTGCTGCTGATCGACCTGCGCGCGACCAGGACCGGCGGCCGGGCGGTTCCGTGGTCGGCGATCCGCAGCGCGTTGAGTGCGGTGGGCGTCATCCTTCTCGTCCTCGTCACGGTTCGGGTCATCGGCAGTCCCACGGCCTGGCCGAGCGGACCGCAACCAGCCGCCCCCGACGCGGAGACCGCCGCCAAGCCCGATATCTTCGTAGTCCTGCTCGACGGCTTCGGCCGCCCCGACGTTCTTGCGACGTACGGCCACGACGCACGCCCGTTCGTTGCCGATCTGGAGGCAAGGGGCTTCGCCGTCGCGGCTCACAGTCGGTCGAACTACCCCACGACCGGGCTCGCGCTGACGAGCATGCTCAACGCCGTGCCGCTTTCGGCATTGGGGCTCGTGGATCCAACCCAGCTCGAGCCACGACAGATTCACCCCTGGCTCGAGGCAAATCGCGCATTCCAGATCCTGGCCGACGGCGGCTACGAGACTACCGCCTTCTCGTCAGGCTACGAGTTGGTGGCGCTACGATCCGCGAACCGGTTTGTCGATACGGGCCAGCTAAACGAGCTGGAGGTCGGGCTCGCGGAATCGACGATCCTGGAGCCCTTCATGGACGCCCTGACCGGCGATCTCAAGAGCAGCCAGATCCGGGCCCGTGCGATGGCCATGGTTCCGGCGGTCCGAAACCTTGCGGCCGAAGCGTCCAGTCGCCCTCGCTTCGTCTTCGTCCACTTCCCCCTGCCGCACCCACCGTTCGTGTTCGATTCGGACTGCCGGGCCGTTCGCGGCGGTGAATCCCTCTTCGTCCTCGGCTCCGATGGCATTCCGCGTAAGTCGGCCGCACGGATGGCCGAGGAGATCCAACTGACGGCAGGGCAGGTCGGCTGCGTGGAGAAGCTCGCGACCGAAATGGTCGACGGCATCCTGGCAGGAGCCGGCTCGGACACTGTCGTGATCGTGATGTCCGACCATGGCCCGGAGACCCGCTTGGAACGATCCGACCCCCAGCCGGACGCGGTCCACGATCGCATCGCGAACCTATTCGCGGCGAGGACCCCGGGTCATCCGGACCTTTTCCCGGACGACATCACCCTCGTCAACGTGCTGCCGCTCCTCTTCGGCGCATATCTGGACGTCGACCTTCCGAAACAGCCGGACACCGTCTACTTCGGCATGCCGGGCCTCGGCCTCGTGCCCGTGGACTCCGCCGAGTGATGAGCCAGAGCACGACGCTCCAGAGCGCAGCGCGCGACACGCCTGCGTCTCCGGACGGGGCTGGCCGAGCTGCGGATCCGAGAGGCGTGCCGATCTATCCCGCGCTGCTCGCGATCGCCTTCGTCCTATCAATGGTGCTGCCGACCATCGGAAGCCCGTACGCCGGCATCCGCCTGCTCATTGGGTTTGCGATCGGTGCCCTGTTCGTGTCCGCGACGGCCAGAGTGCTGCTCGGCGATAGGGATCGGGCGGGGATCGTCGCGGCCCTGATTGTTGTCTTCGTCTTCAAGGGCGCCGATTCGCGAATTGCGATCCTGATCCTCGTCGCGATCGGGCTGGTCGTCGCCGAGCGCCTAGCGGCCAGGCGAAGACCGCTTCACGTCCCGTGGGCGCTCGTGGGCCGGGTCGCAAACACGGCTTCGATGGTCCTGCTCGTCGCCGTCCTGCTCCGATCGGCAGGGGACGGGTCGCTAGGTGCGTACATCGGCGCGATCCGGAGCGAAGGCCCCGATGTGCTGCGCGAGCGGCTGGCCGTCGGCGACGCCCAGGTCGGCGCGCCCGACGTCTACCTCCTCATCCTCGACGGTCACGCCCGGGCCGACAAGCTCGACGCCATCTTCGGCTACGACGCTGCACCGTTCCTCGAGGAGCTTCGCGAGCGGGGGTTCGAGGTCGCCGAGGCCAGCAGATCCAACTACCTGCTTACGGCACAGAGTCTGCCCTCGCTACTGAACATGGCCCGCGTCGCCGATCTCATTGATGCAGAGACTGCGGCCGTCTCGGCGATGGCCTACACGATCCAGGTCCGACCCCTCGCCAGCGACTCCCGCGTGTTTCGGATCTACCGCTCGCTCGGCTATGAGGTCATCGCCATCGCGTCGGGGTTCGAAGAGGTGGCGCTGCGCGGGGCGGACCGGTTCATAGACACGGGCCAGATCAATGAGCTGGAAACACGTGTGCTGGGCAACACCGTCGTCGCACCGGCCATCCAGCTGGTCGATCCTGAGTGGTTCGCGGCGCAGCAGCGCGCCCGCGTCGCCGCAGTGTTCGACGCCACCGCCGAGGTCTCGCGGGAGCCGCACGCTGGGCCGCGGCTCGTCATCGCCCACGTCCCGAGCCCTCACGCGCCGATCGTCTTTGCTGCCGACGGCTCTGCTGTCCCGATGTCCGACCTCGCCAACTTCTTCGATGACACGTTCGTCCACCGAACCGGCCCGTGGGAGCGGGCGTTGGCTGAATACGCCGGCCAACTCGCCCACGTCGACGAGCTTGCGCTTGCCACGATCGACCGGGTGCTCGATGCGGAGTCAACACCGCCGGTCGTCCTCGTCCTATCCGACCATGGATCGGCCGCCGGTGTCGACTGGGACAACCTGGAAGCGTCAGACCTCGACGAGCGAACGGCCAACCTCTTCGCCGCCCTCACTCCGGGCCGCTCCGGGGTCTTTCCGCCCGATGTCACCCTGGTGAATGTCTTCGGTCTCGTGTCCGAGTCCTACTTCGCGCGGGAGTACGACCCCCAGCCGAATACGGCATATCGGTGGAATGGCTCGCTGGCGGACGAGGTCCCGATCTCCCTGCCGGAGGGCTCGATCCGCAAGTCGTCCCTGGGTCTCGTCCTCGCCGACGCACTGGCCCGATGAGCCTCGCCCGGCGCTTCTTCGCCCTACCCCTCTATCCGATCGCGCTCGCCGCCGCCTTCGTCCTCGGCATCTGGTTCCAGTCCAGCCTGGACGTCGTCCCGCTTCTCCGCCCGCTCGCGATTGCGATCGGAGGCGCGGCGGCAATCACGGCGATTCCGGTCCTGCTGATGCGCGACACGCATCGTGGCGGGGCGGTTGCCGGGATCGCGCTGCTCGGAGTCCTGGGCGGAGACGATGCCCGCCTGCTCGGGCTGAGTGCCGTCGGCGTTGCCGGACTTCTGCTGCTGATGTCCCGCGAGCGCTACTTCAAGCGGGAGCTTCCGTGGTCCGGCCTCACCCGACTGCTGAACCTGGTCACGATCCTTCTGGTGGGGATCCTCGCGGTTCGGGCCGCCGGGTCCATCCTCAGCGTGCCCGCCCAGGCCGCTTCAGCGGAGAGCCGTCCACCGACGCAGGCTGCCCAGCTCCCGGACGTCGTCGTCCTCCTCCTTGACGCCCACGGTCGCGAGGACATCCTGGCCGACCAGTACGGCGAGGACGTCTCGGGCTTCCTCGGCGCCCTTCGCGACCGTGACTTTTACGTCAGCCCGCGCAGCCGATCGAACTACATGAACACACAGCTGACGCTGGCATCAATGTTCAACATGACCCACGTCTCTGAGATGACCCTGCCGCCCCAGACGGACCCTTCATACAACGTCGCGCTGCGGGCAAGCCTCGATCGCAACAGAGCGTTCGCGGCTCTGCGTGCGACAGGTTACGAGGTCGGAGCGGTCTCACCCGGCTACGAGGGTGTTGCCCTGCGTTCTGCCGACGTGTTCCTCGACGGAGGCCAGGCGAGCGAGCTCGAATCCGTGCTCATCGCCAACAGCGGCCTTCGTCACGTCGTCACGGCTCTCGCCCCCGATGCCCTCGCCAACCAGGCCCGCGAGCGCGTCCTCTGGAACCTCGAGCCCGACCACTGGCTGCCCGGGGTTGCGCAGGCCGCCACCTTGGCGCGGCCGTACTTCCTGTTCGTCCACGTCCCTAGTCCGCACTTTCCGTTCCTGTTCGACCGGACGGGCGGTCCGGTCAACGATCGGCCGATCGTGGTCACTGGCCGCGGGACGCCAGCCGTACGCAGCCCGGCCGAGTTGGACGCCAGTGCCGACAAATACGCCGCGCAGCTGGCATACGTGGATGGGCTGGCGATCGACGCACTCGACGAAGTGATCGCCGGCGTGCCACCTGATGCTGTCATCGTCGTGATGGGCGACCACGGCCCGGACGCCTACATCGACTGGGACCACCTCGAGACAACGCCGACACTGGAGCGCTTTGCGACGCTGTTCGCGGCTCGGACGCCGGGCTTCGACCACCTCTTTGGAGACGAACCCACGCCGGTCAACCTGATCCCCACGCTCCTCAACGCCTACGCCGGCACCGAGTTGCCGATGCACTCTGACGACGCGTTTCGCGGCTACCCGCCCCGCCAGGCTCTCGTGGACATCGGGAATCCCGATGAAGTGGGCCCTTGATCGCCCGGCTGCCGTTCGCCATCTACCCGATCGCGGTCGCTCTGCTCGTTGGTCTCCACCTGTGGGCCGCCTCCGGGGTCAGTCCGTATGCCGCCGTCCGGGGGCTGGTTATCGCGACCGCGATCGGCATCGCGGCATCGGCTGGTGGCACGGCGCTCCTGCGCGACCGCCACCGCGGCGGTCTGCTCGGGTTGCTCATCGTCCTTGCCATCGTGGCCGGCGGGCGGCAGGGCGTCGCTCTGGTGCTCCTGCTGCCCGCGGTGCTCCTCGTCGTGGAGCGGTACGGGCCCTGGCACGTCGCTCTCAATTGGGCATGGATCGGCCGGCTGATCGCCCGCGGGACGGCGATTTTCGCCTTGGCGGTCCTGCTGGAGGCCATCCAGCTTGGACGGTTCGGCGATCTGGTGACGGCGTTGCAGCAGGAAGGGCCGTTCCGGTCGGCGTCAACGGCGCCGGCGCCGACGGACGCCCCGGATGTCTACGTGCTCCTGCTCGACGGTTACGCCCGCGGCGACATCATGAGCGCCCGGTATGGCCTCGATGATTCGCCGTTCCGCGACGGTCTTGCGCAGCGCGGCTTCGACGTCGCGACCGAGAGCCACTCCAACTACCTGATCACGAACCTCAGCCTCAGCTCGTTTCTCAACTACCGCCAGCTCCAGGACGTGCCCGACATCAAGCCGCTGATCGCGAACCCCTCGGCCGCGGACGGACCGGCTGTCTACCGGGCGATTTCGAGCCCGGCGATCCTCGAGGACTTCCGATCGATCGGCTACGAGACGATTACGGTGTCGAGCGGCTTCGAGCAGGTTGCGGTGCGCGGGGCCGATCACTTCCTTGATCCGGGCCAGATCAACGAGTTCGAGATCCAGCTCCTCCGCCCGAGCCTCATCGCCCCCATCGCGACGCTGATCGCGCCGGACGTCTTTTCCGGCCAGCAGCGCGACCGGATCGAGTCGATCTTCACCACGGTCGAAGGATTGGCTGCCGCTCCATCTTCGCGACCGCGCTTCGTGTTCGCCCACGTCCCGAGCCCCCACGCGCCGTGGGTCGATCGGGCCGATGGGTCGCCGCGCATCGCCACGAATCTCGAGGCCTACTACTGGGATACCCCGGAGACGACGGGTCTGACGCGCGCGGAGATCGTCGACGCGTACTCGGGCCAGGCCGTCTATCTCGGCCGGCGAACTCTGGCGTCAATCGATGCCGTCTTGGCGGCATCTGCCCGGCCGCCGATCATTCTCGTCCTGTCGGACCACGGCTCATCCTTGGACGTCACGGTCGAGAACGCCGAGACACGACTGCGAAACCTGTTCGCCGCGTACACACCCGGTCGCGATTCGGTGTTCCCGGACGACGTCACGCTCGTGAACGTCTTCCCGACGCTGCTCAACTCGTACTTCCGGGTAGACCTTCCCACGGCTCCCGAGACGCTGTACACGCAGGGCCCGCGCGGGCTCTTCGACCCGGTGGCGATCGGCCCGTGACCCCAATGGTCACACGGCGCGCGATGCCGGCATCGCCGATCGCCATCTATCCCATCGCGACCCCGGTCGCCACGATCTTGTTCCTTGGAGCGTCGGTCGCGTCCCATCCTGTTTGGCTGATCCGCCCGATCGCGGTCGCCATCGTGTTCGGCGTGTTGGTCACCGCCGTCGTGACTGCTCTCGTCCGCGACAAGCATCGCGCGGGCATCACCTCATGGGCATTGATCGTCGGCTTCATCGTTGACGACCCACGCGCCTCGATACTTCTCTGGGGGATTGGCGGCGTGCTGCTGATAACCGGGATCTTCGCCAGACTGCAGCCGTGGCCACGGGGGCCGCGCGTCTCATCGGCCATGACAGTGTTCGCTGCGGCCCTCCTCGTGGCAGGTCTGTTCCGTGGCCTTCAGGTGGGTGGGCTGCAGGCCGATGTCGATGAGATCCTTTTCGACCTCCGGAATCCACCGCCCGCGCCAGTCTTCTCGACGTCCGCTCCGGACATCTACGTCCTGCTTCTCGACGCTTATCCTGGGGCGTCATCCGTGCGATCCGCTCGGACCTTCGATGGAACTGCGTTGCCCGCAGCACTCGCGGCCCGCGGATTTGAGCTGGCTCCCGACGCGCGAGCCAACTACCTGGTCACGCGCCTCACGCTGCCTTCCCTCTTCGACGCGCGGCATGTAGCCGACATCGACGGGCTGACCGAGTTCGGTAGGCGCGAGGACGATGCGAGGAACCTTCGGCTGGCAACGGATCGGGGCCGCGTCCTCAGCGAGCTGGGGGCGAGGGGCTACGAACGGATCGTTCTGAACTCCGGGTTCAGCGAGCTCGGCCCAATTCGCGTAGATCGGATGCTCGTTCCGCCGCAAGTGAACGAGATGGAGGCCGCGATCCTGCGGTCGACGGGCGCCGGAAGCGTGATCGACACCGTCTCGCCGGACTATCTCGCAAACGAAGTTAGATCACGGATCCTCGACTCATTCGAGGCGGCGGCAGCAGTCGCGGCAGAATCCCGCTCGCGCCCACAATTCGTGTTCATCCACGTTCCGGCGCCTCATGCGCCTTGGGTGGCCGACGCGCGGGGTCCTCGTCGTTGGCCGGTCGGCGACCCTCCAAACCGCCGACGAGACCGTGAACGACCGCGACGAGCGGGAGCGTCGTTTCTACGACTACGCGACGTGGGTAAGCGGCCTGACCATCGCGACGATTGATCGCATAACCGCCGCCTCGCCATCACCGCCTGTTATTGCCGTTTTTTCTGACCATGGACCGGACTTCGACTTCAACATCGAGGACCCACTCTCTTCCGACCTGGACCTACGGACGAGCACCTTCATGGCCGTTCTGGTGCCCGGCCACGCGAGACGTTCTGCCCGACGACGCGACGGTCGTCAACCTGCTCCCCTTCGTCCTCAACGCGTATCTCGGCATGGAATTGGCAATCCAGCCGAACAAGTTCTGGGCGTGGCGGACCGGCTCCTCGATTCTCGACTTGGTCGAGCTCGATCCCCGAGACCTGGAAGGCCAAGTAGCGCGATGGGCGGTCCGGCGGGCGGCCGACGAGCAACTAGACTTCGGGCCATGCCGCCCAAGTCGCTGACGCTCGTCCTGCCCGCCTATCGACGAGGCGGAGCGGATCGGGTCGGCCCTCGACGAGCTGTTCGGCTATCTCCGGCGCCGCGGCGAGACGGCCCGGGACGGGGCACCCGGCGCAGCTTCCCTTCCGGAGCGAATCGAGGTCCTCGTCGTCGACGACGGCAGCACCGACGGCACGGCCGAGCTCGTCCGAGCTCGCCCGGAGGCAACAGGATCGGGCGGACTGGAGCCCGACCTCCGCGTGCTGTCAGTGCCCCACGGCGGAAAGGGGGCCGCCGTTCGGGCCGGGATGCTCGCGGCAACAACCGATCTCATCATCTTCACGGACGCCGACATGGCGACGCCGCCCGACATGATCCCGCTCCTCGTCGATGCACTCGAGACGCTACGATGTGGCGCTCGGCAGCCGGATCCAGCCCGACGGGTCGGACATGCGCAAGAGCCAGCCCTGGTATCGCCGGATGCTCGGCAAGGCCTTCCACCTGCTCGCCTCGGTCTGGGTCGTCGGTCCCGTCAAGGACACCCAGTGCGGGTTCAAGGGCTTCAGCCGGGCCGCGGCCCAGGACCTGTTCGCGCGTCAGAAAATCAGCAGCATCGTCTTCGACGTGGAGCTGATCTTCCTCGCGCGCAAGCGCGGCTACAGGATCGGCGTCGTACCCATTCGCTGGGCGGACCGCCGGGGCTCGAGGATGCGGGCCACCCCTGGCCTCGCCCTTCGCGTCGGGTGGGATCTCTTCCGGATCCCGCTGATCCATCGCGGGATCGGACGGGCAGTAGCGCCGTCGGGCAGGGCGGTCGCCGGCGAGGATCCGGCCGACGGCTAGCCAGCCGGATTCGCGAGTCGCGGCGGCACCGGCGCGCCTGGCCCGAGCGGCCCTCCCGATCGTTGCGCTCCTCGTCCTCGGCGTGGTGCTCGGGGGGACGTTGTGGGCCGCCTCGGGCGCGGGCACGCTCGGTTTCGACTTCCTCGCCTACCACCAGGCGGCGAACCGGGTCCTGGCCGGCGAGCGGCTGTACGACCCGGCGGTCCAGCAGACCGGCGGCTTCGGCCTCTTCTACTACCCGCCGCCGTTCGTCCTCGCGATCCTGCCGCTCGCCCCGCTCGATCCGACGATCGCGACCTGGGCCTGGGTCGGCCTGTCGCTCGCGGCGTTCCTCGTGGGCGTCGCGGTCATGCCCGTGGCGCCCGACGGTCCGCTGGCTGACGGTCCTCCTCGCGGGGCTGTCGTGGCCGTTCGCCTACGCCTTCAAGCTGGGACAGGTGGGGCCGCTGCTCTTCCTGCTGTTCGCGATCGGCTGGCGATGGCTCGACCGACCGGCGGCGCTCGGCGGGTCCGCGGCGGCCGGCGCGATCGTCAAGATCCAGCCCGGGCTCGTCCTCGGCTGGGCGCTGCTCACGCGGCGCTGGCAGGCGGTGGCCATCGGCGCCGCCGTGCTGCTGGTCGACGGCGGTCGTTGCGACGCTCGTCACAGGCGGCTTGTCGGTCTGGACGGACTACCTCGCGCTCCTGCGGAACGTCAGCGACCCGATCTCCACGCCCCACAATTTCACCCCAGGCGCGGTCGCCTATCAGCTCGGGCTGCCCAGCGGCCTTGCCACGACAATCCAGCTGCTCAGCTCGATCGCGGCCGTGGGGCTCCTCATCCTCGTGGCCCTGCGCGGGTCGAGTGCAGCCTCGTATCTCGTCGCCGTGACGGCCAGCCAGCTGCTGTCGCCGGTGCTCTGGGACCATTACGCGATGCTCCTGTTGCTCCCCGTCGCCTACCTGTTGGACCGACGCCAGTGGTGGGCGGTCCTCGTGCCGCTCGCGACGGCGGTCTTCCTCATCGGCGTCACGCCGGCGCCCGCCTACCCGATCGCCTTCTGGGTGACGCTCGTCGCGCTCGTCGTGATCGGGCTGCGGGAGGGTCCGCCGCAGCGGCGGTCGGAGTCGGCGGCTGACGGGCCGACGCCCGCGTGACGCTGCGCCTCGACCGCGCGACGGTCGTCGGGCTTCTCGTCGCCTTCGTTGCGATGGCGATCTACTGGCTGTCGAACCGCTTCTTCGACGCCCAGCACGGCGACTTCTTCTACCTTGCCGACGCCTTCCTCCACGGTCGGACGTGGTACGACCCGGCCAGCTTGCCTGTCGATGCGATCGGGCCAAACGACGTCATCCCGATCGACGGTCGCTGGTATGTGCCATTCGCTCCGTTCCCGGCGATCTTCTTCATCCCGCTCGTGGCGATCACCGGACCGATTACTGCCGACCAGTGGGAGACGGGCATCAACGCCGCACTCGCGGCGATCGACGTCGGCCTTGGCTGGTGGCTCCTCGGGCGCCTCGGTGTCCAATCGCTCGTGGACCGCTCCTGGCTCGTCGCGCTACTGGGCTTCTCGACCCAGATCTGGTGGGTGACGACGCGCGGCGGCGTCTGGCACACCGGACACCTCATCGCGACGATGCTGACGCTCGCCTGCCTCATCGAGCTGTGGGGCAGCAGGCGGGCGTGGCTCATCGGCCTGATGGCGGGCGCCGCATTCCTGAGCCGGGCACCGGTCGCGTTCGCGGTCCCGTTCTACGCCCTGCTCCTCGCCGGCGACTCGGTGTGGGAGCCGAAGCGCTGGCCATGGCGGGCGTGGGTTGCGCTGGCCGCCGGCGTCCTTCCGTCGATCGCCTTCTTCTTCTGGTACAACGACGCGCGGTTCGGATCACCGTTCGAGTCGGGCTATGCCCTTGCGACGCTCCCGCCATGGCTCGAAGAGCAGCGCCAGAAGGGCCTGTTCTCGATCGTCCACATCCCGATGAATCTCGACTACCTCTTCGTCCACCCGCCGACGCCGATCCCCGAGTTCCCGTGGTTCAAGCCGGACGGACTCGGGATGTCGATCCTCATCACGAGCCCGGGGCTCCTCTACGCGGTCCGCGCGCCGTGGCGGGAGAGCCGCGCGTGGTGGCTGCTCGGGGCGGCGATCGCGGTCCTCGTCCCGACACTCCTCTACTACGGCGGCGGCTGGCTCCAGTACGGCTACCGCTACGCCCTCGACTCGATCCCGTTCGTCTTCGCGTTGTGCGGCCTCGCCGCCGCCCGCGACGAGCGCCTGCGTGAGGCCGTGGGACTCGGCGGGACCTGGGATCGGGCCGGGCTGGCGGCTGCTCATCGTCTTCGGCATGCTCGTCGGGCTTGCCGGGGTCTACTGGGCCTACCACCTGCTAGCGGGCGTGGTCTCCGCTCGGTGACGTTCGACAACAGAATCGCGGCGCGGCCCAGACTTTGGTACTGAATTCTCGATTGGTACTTCTGGTAGCGTCCACCTCCTCCACCGCACTGGGGCAGGTGGGGCCAGCGAGGGCGGGGGCGAATGGATCGCGACCGTCCGAACGGCATCACCGCGTTGCGGTTCTTCCTTGCCGCGGCCGTGGTCGTCTTTCACGCCTGGCCAATCGGCGGGTTCGGCCCGGATCCCGTGCAGGTTCTGACCGGCGGGCAGGCCCGCAACGGCGGATCCATCGCGATCATGGCGTTCTTCGGGCTCTCCGGGTATCTGTTGCTGCAGAGCCGCCAGCGATCGAGCCCGGTGGCCTTCGCCTGGCGTCGTGCGTTGCGGATCTTTCCGGGCTACTGGATCTCGATCATCGCAACGGCCTTCATCGTCGGGCCGTGGTATCTCGCGTTTGCCTGGTTCCCCGGGCCCGGTGTCGGGGCGTCCGTGAACGCGTCCCTGTGGACGCTGTTCCCCGAGATGATCTGCTACGCGGTTCTCGCGCTTGTCCCGACGCGGGCGCTCGGCGTGGTGGTGCCAGGCCTCGTTGCCGGGCTGGCACTCGTGAGCATGAAGATCCTGCCGATGGGGTTCGCCGGCGAGCTCGTCGGCATGTTTCTCGCGTTCGGGACCGGTTCGATCGTGGCGCTGATGGGTCTTCGGCCGTCGAGCCTGCGTGCGATCGCCCTGCTCCTGGTCCTCGTCGCGGCCACCGCGCTCGATCGCTGGATGGTGGCGATGCCGTTCGTCGTTGCCTACCTCGCGATCTGGGCCGGTTTGCGGTTGCCGCTCCATTGGAACCGGGACCTCTCGTACGGCACGTACATCTACGCGTTCCCGATCGGCGTCGCCGTGGCCGCAGCCGGCGGAGCGAAAGCCGGCATCCTGCCGTTCATCCTGGCGACCCTCGCTTTGACCATTCCGGTCGCCCTGGCCAGCTGGATGCTTGTCGAAGCGCCGGCGCTGGCATTCAAGAACGGTGTGCCGATTCCGCGCGGCCTGTCCCGCGCCCATCTTCGCCAGTGGGCCGCCGAGGCGGTCGGTGTCGTGACTGCCGGTGGAGCAGGGAGCCGCACGGAGCCGCCGTCCAGCTCATCGCCGTCCACGCCATACGATCACAGCAAGGCGAGGCCCTCGAGGCAGCCTGATCGCTTCGTTGACGGGCCGCGTCGTCCCGTCGAGCATGCGAAACTCCCGCGATGCGACATCCCCGGCTCGTCCTTGCGATCTTCATCCTGTCCGGCGCCGCCGGACTCATGTATGAGGTCGTCTGGTCACGACAGCTCGTCCTCGTCTTCGGCAATACGACCCAGGCCGTCTCGACGATCCTCACCGGCTTCTTCGGCGGCATGGCGATCGGGAGCTTTCTGGGCGGCCGGCTGGCGGATCGCGTCCGGTCGCCGCTGCGGATGTACGGCGTCATCGAGCTCGTCCTCGTCGTCGTCGTCCTGGCGACACCGATCACGTTCCGGCTGCTCCACGAGGTTTACCGGGGGGCGTACGGGGCGCTCGAAGGATCGTTCGAGGCGATCGCGCTCCTCCGCTTCGCGCTGGCGATCCTGGCGCTCGCGCCTGCCACGATCCTCATGGGGGCGACGCTGCCCGCCCTGACCCGCCAGCTCACCGGCGACGCACACCTCTCGAGCGCCTTCGGCCGGCTGTACGCCGCGAACACGCTCGGAGCGATCCTCGGGACGTTCGCCGCCGGGCTCGTCCTCATCGAACTGCTCGGGCTGACCGGGACGCTCGTCGTAGGCGCCACCTGCTCCGGGATCGCGGGGCTTGTCGCACTGCGGCTCGCCCAGGGCGCCGATCCGGTCGCCCCCGTCGCCCATGACGGCGGGGTGACGGGCCCGCCCGCTCCCGCCCACGCCGACGCAGACGCACGATCGGCCGCCCGGCCGAGGCTCGCCCTCGGCCTGGCCTTCGTCTCGGGCCTGACGTCCCTCGGCTACCAGGTGCTCTGGACGCGGCTGCTGTCGTCGGGGACCGGCAACTCGACCTACGTCTTCACGCTCATCCTCGGCACGTTCCTCATCGGAATCGCGCTCGGAGCCGCGGCGTTCACCCGCCTCCGTCCGTATATCGGTCGGCCCGTCGCTGCGATTGCCGTCGCCCAGGTCGCCGTCGCGGTCCTCGCCTTCGCCGGGCTCGTCCTCGTCATCGGCCATCCAGGCCCGCTCGATCCGAGCCGTCCGCTCGAGAGCGCCTGGGCGATCCTCGGGCCGATGCTCCTCGTAGTCCTGCCGACCACGGTCGTCATGGGATTCACGTTTCCCGCCTCGTCAGCGCTACTCGGCGACGACCCACGAGCGCGTCGCCTCGAGTGCCGGCAGCCTCCTGGCCTCGAACACGTTCGGCGCAATCGTCGCGACGTTCGCGATCCCGTTCCTGGTCATCCCGACCGTTGGCTCGCCGGTCGCCGTGGCGCTCCTGACGCTCGTCAACGTCGTCACCGCACTCGTGCTTCTTGCGGTGGCGACGGGTACTGACCCGCTCCGTCGCCTCGCGACCGCCGGAGTCGCGGCTGCGGTCGGTCTGGCGGTCCTTCTGGGCATCGCCAACCCGGGCACGGTCGTCGACCCGGGCGCGGCGCGGGTGCTCGAGAAGGGCGGGACGATCTTCGCATCGGCGGAGGACGAGATCGCGTCCGTCCAGGCGGGCCAGGTCGTCGCCCGCGAGCTGTGGGTGACCGGCACGTCGATGACGCTGCTGACCGTCGACGCCAAGCTCATGCCGGTCCTGCCGCTCGTCCTCCGGCCCGAGTCGACATCCGCGCTGACGGTCGCGTTCGGGATGGGATCGGCCTTCCGCTCGGCCCTCGTCGCCGGCCTTCGGACCGACGCAGTCGAGCTCGTCCCGTCGGTCCCGCTGATGTTCGGCTGGTTCTACGACGACGCCGCCCAGGTCCTCGCCAACCCGAACGGCCAGGTGATCGTCGCCGACGGCCGCAACCACGTGGAGCTCACGGATCGGCGCTACGACATCATCGTGACCGACCCGCCGCCACCGATCGAGAGCTCGGGCGCCTCGGTCATCTCGTCGCTCGAGTACTACCGGGCCGGTCACGCCCGCCTCAACCCGGGCGGCGTCATGATGCAATGGACGCCATACGGCGGGACGGTCGACGAGTTCCGAGCTCACCTCCGGACGTTCCACGCCGTCTATCCCCACGTCATCATCGGCTTCGGTCCCGGCGGCTACGGGTTCTTCATGTTCGGGTCCGATGAGCCGATGGAGTTCACCGACGCCGCGATCGCCGAGGTCCTCGGCCGGCCTGGGATCCTCGAAGAGATCTCGTCTGCCTACGACTCGCCGGAACGGACGGTCGAGGGGTGGACCGAGCGCATCCATTCCCTGGTCTGGCTCACGGACGACGAGGTGAGCCAATTCACAGGAAACGGGCCGCTCATCACCGACGATCGGCCGTTGCCGGAGTATTTCCTCCTCCGGCGCCTGTTCGGGACGCCGTCGCCGCAGGTGACGCCCAGCGAGCTCTTCCGGCTGACCGGCCGGTAGGCGCTGGTGCACGATCGCGCGAATGGCTTCTGTCGCGACCGCTGATGCTGCAGCGCCTCGCCGGTCCTACTGGAGATCACGAAGTCCTCGTCCCATCGTCGGTCCGTCATCGATCTCGCTGATGTCGCCTCGTCCGGCAGTCTGCGCAGCTCGGTGAACCGGCGTTACGACGGAGATGCTCTAGCGGGCGCCGACCATGCGTCTGGCTGGATCGGAGGCGATCCTTGGCGGATCCCGGAGTCGGGGACGGTACTACGTCGGCGTCTCCATGCCGACCCTCGCTGGCGATGCTCCCATTCGCGGTTGTCCCAGAGGTGCTTGGCCCGACCGCCTTCCTGGCGGATGCTCGCCGCGGCGGCCTCGACTCTGGACGATTCGACGGCTCCGGCTGCCGCTCTGGTGAGCTGGCATTCCCGCTGCTCGTGTGACGTTCGTCGCGATGCCAACCTTCACGTCGTTCGATCGCTCGCCGCTGTTGTTGCGCCAGGCCTCGCCACCGCTCGACACCGGCCAAGGTCACGCCCTTCTGACGCGGGTGCCGGTGACCGCCATTCGGCTGGATTGGAAAGCCCTGGCTCGGCAACGGCTGTGTTGAACTGCTCATCACCGATGCTGCCGTCGTCCTGCCGTGGGGTCTTCGTTCATCGAGCCGCTAGGTCCCGATCAGCTGAGCCGGCGCCGTTGAACAATCGAGTCCGCCGGTGGCGGCCTTTCGGTTTGCGGTGACCCCACTCTCAAGGTGTTCTCCGCCGATGGCGGTCGTCCGCGATGCGCGGATCGTCCATCGGCCGCGAGCGGCTCGCCATGGTGGGCCAGATCCCCGGTCATTCTGGCCGTTACACAGCAGTGAACGCTACGTAGCTCGTCAAGAGTCACGCCTGCCTTCGTAAGGTTGAGCGCCGCACTCGCCGCTCGTCGCTCTTTCGATCCCCGTGCCGGGGCGACTACCGTCGCGCTGGTCATCGCAGTCGGGGAGTCTATTGGTAAGCGCCGCATCAGACAGCGGGAGTGCTGACGACCGGTTGCAGGAGCAACCAAATCCGGATGCGGTGCTATCCTCGCCTGAATGACCAGTTCCGCCCTCGCAGTCGAGCCTGCCTGTCCAGGCCCCATCACGAGCGAGGCTCTCCCACCCTCACAAGCCCACCTCGGTTGACGCGCCGCTGACCGTCGACCGAACGCCGTTCGCCGCGATCTCGCGGGACGCATGGGACCGACTCGCCGCCGCGACGCCGTGGGCCACGCCGTTCTCGGGCTGGGCCTTCCACCGCGCCTGGTGGGACGCGTACGGTTCGACCGCCCACCAGCAGACACCTCACCGTCACCGACCCGGCATCGGGCAGGCTCGTCGCGATCGTGCCGCTCATGCATCGCCACGAGGTCGAGCCGACCGACGCCGAGACCCACACGACGATGCGCCACGGCAACGCCGGGCAGACTGACCTCGGTCGCCCCCGGCGCCAAGGCGATCTTCTTCGGCGCCTCCTACCACGCCGACTACGCGACGGTCCTCGCGGCGCCCGACGTCCTCCCGGCCGTCTCGGAGGCCGTCGTCGAGTACCTCGCCGACGAAGGCCGCGCCGGACGACCCGCATCCCGATCCGTGGGACGTCGTGGACCTCCGCCGGCTGCGGTGCGGCGACCCGGCCGCCGACGCGCTCGCCGTCGCGTTCGGCCGCCGCGAGGTCGTCGAGGGCTGGACGCTCAACGTCGAGCGCGAGGACGTCTGCCCGGTCGTCCACCTGCCGGCCGGCATCGACTTCGACGGCTACCTCGCGACCCTCGGCAAGAAGGATCGCCACGAGATCCGGCGCAAGATCCGGCGGGCGGAGGCCGTCGGCGAGATCCGGCTGACCGACTCGACCGACCCGCTCACGGACCTCGAGGCCTTCATCGACCTCCACCAGCGCCGATGGGGCGACGACGGGCTCTTCCCGCCGACGCCCGGCGGCGATGCCTCGCGAGTGTTCTTCCGCCGCCTGTTCGAGGAGCACGGCCCGGACGGCGATCTCCGACTCGCGTTCCTGACCGTCGGCGATCGCCGGATCGCGGCCGGGATCCATTTCCGGACGGCCGACGGGTACCTCTACTACAACGCCGGCGTCGACCCCGACGCGCGCGAGCTGTCGCCGGGCGTGGTGATGATCGCGGCGTACGTCCAGCGGGCGGTCGCCGAGGGTTGCCGTCGGCTCGACTTCCTCCGCGGCGACGAGCCCTACAAGTACGAGTGGGGCGCCACCGACGAGCCGATCCAGCGGCTGCTCGTCCGGCGCTCGGTCGGCGTCGAAGGGTCGCCCGATGACCGCGCCAATGCCGTTGGATCCCTGCTTCTCGCCGGTCGATCGTGTGCCGGTGCCGGGCCGCGACCGGATCCGCGTCGTCGAGATCCTCGCGACCGGAACGAACGGCGGCGCCCAGGAGCATGTCTTCTCGCTGATGAGCCGGCTCGATCGGTCGCGCTTCGACGCAAGCGTCGTGTCGCTGTCGGCCGGGAGCGCCGTTCGAAAGCTCCAGCGGGCGGGCTTCAACGTCCATGTCATCGACGAGCCCGACGATGCGATCGCGGTCGGTGAGCTGACCGCTCTCCTCGCCGACATAAGGCCCGAGGTCGTCCACACCCACATGTACCGGGCGGACATCGTCGGGACGAAGGCCGCGATCGCGCTGTCGAACGCGGGGCATCGCCGGCCGTACATCGTCTCGACCGTCCACTCGTCTCGCGTTCGGGCTTCGGAGGATCGCGACGCCATTCGCGCGCTGACGCCGGAGATGGACCAGCTGATCGCTGTCTCAAAGGCGATCGAGCGCAAGATCGCCGACGAGCGGCCCGGGCTCGCACCCGTCCGGCTCATCTACAACGGCGTCGACCTCGACCGCTACGACCACCAGGAACCGTGCTGCACGCTGCGCGACGAGTACGGCATGGAGCCGGGGTCACAGATCGTCGGCGTCGTCGCGCGGCTGGAACCGGAGAAGGGCCACCAGACGCTGCTCGATGCCTGGCCGCACGTGCTGCGCGAGGTTCCCGACGCGTATCTCCTGATCGTCGGAGAGGGGAGCCGGCGCGACGCGCTGGAACAGCGCGCGGCGGCCAACCGGGTCGCCCATCGGGTCGTCTTCACCGGCCGCCGCGACGACGTGCCGGCGGTCACCGCGGCCCTCGACGTCGCCGTGCTGCCGTCTCATCGCGAGGCCCAGGGACTCTCGATCCTGGAGGCGATGGCGTTGTCGCGGCCCGTCGTCGCGTCCGATGTCGGCGGGATCCCGGAGATGATCGAGGACGGCGTCACGGGGTTGCTCGTCCCGCACGACCAGCCGGAAGCCCTGGCGGCCGCGATCGTCCGGCTCCTCACGGACCACGCCCTCGCCGACACGATCGCCCGCGCCGCCCACGACCTCGTCCACGACCGCTTCTGCATCCAGCTGATGGTCAAGGCGATCGAAGAGATCTACGACGAGGGCGCCGACCGGGTGCGGATTCCGAGGATCGTCGCCGGGTAGGACCATCGAGGTGGTGCGTGCCCACGCACCATAGGTGCCCCAATGAGCGATGCGAGCATCGTGACTTGGGAAGCGTGCCATGGCGATCGACTGGGACCGGCTCGGCCTCGTTGGGGCCCTCGTGATCGGCCTGATCTTCTCGGTCGCCTATGCAACCGGCCAGGTGATCCGCCCGTATGACCTGGACTGCTATTGGCTGGCGACGGACTTCGCGAACCTCTACACCGAGGACTGGCTGGATCCGGTCTACTGCTATGTCTACCCGCCGGTGATGGCCCAGTTGCTCTACCCGTTCCACGTGCTGCCGTACGCGGTCGTAACGACTGGCTGGATCCTCCTGTGCTTCGCGTCGCTGTGGGTCTGCCTGCGCGACTGGACGCTTCCCGCCATCGCCCTCGGTTTCGTCGCGATCGCGATTCCCGCACTGAATATCCTCGGCGCGGGTCTGGCCGCCGTTCTGCTCGGAAACGTCACCATGCCGATGGCGGCCGCGATCGTCCTGGGGATGCGATCGTCGACCTGCCTGGTCACCGGTTGGTATGCGATCCCGATCCTGACGAAGCTGACGGCTGGCGTCGGGCTGCTCTGGTTCCTGTTCCGCCGCGAGTGGCGACCGTTCGCGATCGGCGTGGGCGTCACGGCGGCGGTTGCCCTGCTTTCGTTCGTCGTGTCGCCTGCAGCCTGGATCGAGTGGATCGACTTCACATTGCGAACTACGGCGGGCCGCCGCGCGTGCCAGTGATCGGCGGATTCCCGCTGCGCGTCATCGCCGCCGTCGCGATCGTCGCCTGGGGCGCCCGAACCAATCGCCCGTGGGTGGCGCCATCGCCGGGGGATCGCCTTCCCGCCCTGCGGCGTGAGCTCGCGGATGCCGTCGCCTGGCGGCCATGGGATCTGGCGGCACGACGAGACTCGGTCGCGCCTGATCGCGAGCGTAGGGCGACTGAGCCAGTCGCGCCGCGTAGTGGGCATCCTGAGCATCCCGGGCCCACGTGCTCGCGGCCGGCCGCTCGAGCGCCACCGTGCTCGTGCGACCCGCGACGCCCTTCGATCGCGGCTCCTCTCCGCATCATCGTTCACGGCGGTGCCCGGCTACGACTTCTACGCCTATGGTCGGTGGATCCGTCGGAACCAACGCGGATCGAGGCTTCGGCGCCTTCCACTACCGCCGCCGCTGGTGCTGGCTCGTCGGCCGCTGAAGCTCTGCCGTAGGCCACTCGCGTACTGGATCTAGTTCGGGATCCTGATCGCGGTCCTCGTCTGGCTGGCGCGCGACTGGGCACTGGCCTGGCTGGCGTTCCCGCCGGTCGCGTCGGAGCTCTACCACGGCAACATCCACCTCCTGATCGCCGCGGCGCTCGTGCTGTCGCTGCGATACCCGGTCGCCTACTGCGTTCCTCGCCCTGTCGAAGGTGTCGCCGGGCGTCACCGCGATCTGGTACCTCGCCCGGCGCGAGTGGCGCAACTTCGGCGATCGCCGTCGGCGGCGCGGCGATCGTCGGCGGCCATCGCCTTCGTGCTCGCCGCCGGACCTGTGGCTCGACGTGGCTCAGCGCACCTCTCGAGCTACGTCGAACCCAGGCCCAGCAATCCTCATCGCGATCCCGCTCGCTCGTTCGCCTGCCGATCGCCGCGGTCCTGGTCCTCGTCGCCGCCCGCACGGACCGCTCCTGGATCTCGCCCCGGCGGTCCTCCTCTCGCTGCCGCTCCTGTGGATCCAGGCCTCGCGGTGCTCGTTGCGATCACGCCGCTGGTCCGGCTGTCCTCGCCGCCGCGGCAGCCCGCTTGAGCCGCTGGCCCGCGAGCTGGTCGCGCGCCTCGAACGGCTGCTCGAGCACCCCGCGATCCTGCCGGGCCTGGTGCGTCGCCGGGGCGATCTTCGTCGCGGCCCAGGTGATCGCAGCGAACAGCGGCCAACCGTTCGCGGTCTACGACGCCCACGCCTACTGGCTCGCGGGCGGATCGGACCATCCCTACGCAGCAACGATCGCGAGCGGCTTCGACGACTCGACGAACATCTACAAATACCGCTACCCGCCGCCGCTCGCCCAGGTCTTCGTCGTGCTCCATCTCATCCCGTGGCCGATCGTCGCCGGTCTCTGGATCGGGATGCTGTTCGTCGTCTTCCTCGTGCTGGCCGGCCGCTGGGCGCCGTTGCTGCTGCTCCTGCCACCGACCCTGGCCGAGCTCTATCTCGGCAACGTCAACCTGCTCATCGCGCTGGCGATCGTCGTCGGCATGCGCTGGCCGGCTGCTTGGGCGTTCGTGCTGCTGACGAAGATCACGCCGGGGATCGGTCTGCTCTGGTTCGCCGTCCGCCGCGAGTGGCGCTCACTCGGCATCGCGATCGGGGCCACGGCAGTGGTCGCCGTCGTGTCGTTCGTCCTCGCGCCGGGCTGGTGGCTCGAGTTCCGCGACGCGATGACTGTCCAGGCGAGCGCCGCCCTCGACGTGCCTCCCCTGGCGATCCAGATCTCGCTCCCGATCCGGCTCGTGGCTGCCGCCTTGCTCATCGTCTACGGCGCTCGGACCGATCGCGCCTGGCTTGTACCGGTGGCAGCGACCATCGCCGCGCCGGCGCTGTGGTGGAACGTGTTCGTGATCATGATCGGCGCGGTGACCCTGGCGGAGCGGCGCGGGCTCGACAGGCCGCTCATCTGGCTGCCGCGGCGCCGGATCGCAGAGGCATCGAGTGCGTGATCGGCTGCTCCGCGACGGCTACATCATCCTGGCGGTCGTGTTCGTCGGGCTGCGGCTGTTCTCGATCGAGCCGTGGGCCGACAGCGTCGACGCCTACGCCTACTGGACGACCCGAACCGGCGACTTCTATGCGACCGCTGAGACCGGCCGGATCGGTGCGTACCTCTACTCGCCGGCGTTCGCCCAGGCACTCACGCCGCTCGTCGTCCTGCCCCTCGCGGTTTTCACTGCCCTGTGGACGGCGATCAACTTCGCTGCGCTCTGGTGGCTGCTCCGCCGCTGGGCGCTGCCGAGCCTGCTCTTCCTGCCGATCCCGTTCGAGATCATCTCGGGCAACGTCCACCTGCTCTACGCCGTCGCGATCGTCGCCGGCTTCCGCTACCCGGCGACCTGGGCGCTCATGCTCCTGACGAAGGTCACGCCGGGCGTCGGTCTGCTCTGGTTCCTCGCCCGACGGGAGTGGCGGGCCCTCGCGATCGCACTCGGCGTCACAGCTGCGATCGTCGCCGTCTCGTTCGTGCTTGATCCGTCGGCGTGGGAGGAATGGATTGCGATCCTGCGCGGCGATCTGGCCGGCGCCGGCCAGGGTTCCATTCGAGACCCCCGGCTGGTATCTCGCCGTGCCGCTGCTGCCTCGGCTGGCGGTCGCCGCGCTCATCACCGTCGCCGCCGCCTTGACGGACCGGCGGTGGCTCCTGCCGGTTGCGGTCGTCATCGCGCTGCCCGTCATCTGGTTGAACGGGCTTGCGGTCCTCGCGGCCGTCGTTCCACTGTGGCTGGCGCGGTCGAAGGCTGTTGAGCACCGGGTCCAGGCGCCTGTCGCCCAGGTATCGGAGCCGTGACGTTCGCGCGGCTGTGGGCCGTCCTCGCCATCCTCCTGCCGGTCCTCGGGACGCTGATCGCCAACCTCTCGAGCGTCGACGTCGCGTACCACCTCCGGGCGGGCGACCAGATTCTCGGGGGCGGCGGCATCCCGCGAACCGACACCTGGACCTACACGGCCGCCGGAGCTCCGTGGCTCGACCAGCAATGGGGCGCCCAGGCGATCCTCGCCGCGGTCTACCGAGTGGCCGGCTGGACCGGGCTCGTCATCCTCCGCGCCGCGCTCGTCGGGCTGCTCTTCGGGCTCCTGTTCCTCGCCTGCCGCCTGCGCGGGGCCGACATCCGCCGGGCCGCCTGGCTCACGCTCGCCGCGTTCCTCATCTCCGCCGTCGCCCTGGCCCTACGGCCGCAACTCTTCGGCATGGTCCTGCTCGCGGCGACGCTCGTGCTCATTGCCGGCCGCCACCGCTGGCCGCGGCTCCTGTGGCTCGTGCCGATCATCGTCGTGGCGTGGGCGAACCTCCACGGCAGCTTCTTCCTCGGCCCGGTCGTCGTCGGTCTGGCCTGGCTCGAGGATCTCCACGACAGGCGGCCGGCTGCGTGGCGGACGCTGGCCGTCGCCGTCGTCGCGGCCCTTGCCGCCTTCGTCAACCCGTTCGGCGTCGAGGTCTGGGGCTATGCCGTCGGCCTGTCGACGAACAGCGAGGTGACGGCCCGGATCACCGAGTGGCAGCCGACGTCGCTCCGGACCGTTCCAGGGATGCTGTTCTTCGGCTCGGCGCTCGCTGGTCGCGACGCTACTCGCCCGTCGCCCCGGCGTGGTGACCTGGCCGACGCTCGCCTGGCTCGGCGTGTTCTTCGTCATCGGCGCCTACGCGATACGGGGCGTGGCGTGGTGGCCGCTCGGGGCGGCCTATGCGGTCGCCGGGCTCGTCGCCGGCGACCCGTCGAAGGCGGAACACGACCCCTCGGACGTCCCGTGGCAGGTCGCGGATCAACGCCCTCATCGTCGCCGCCCTCATCGTCGTCGGAATCGTCCTCCTGCCCGTCTGGCGTCCGACCGATCCCGGGCCTTCGCGCACCCGTCGGCGTCGTCGGCCATGCTCCGCCGGGCGTCACCGCCGCCCTCCGCGAGATCGCGCGGCCCGGCGATCGGCTCTTCAACCCGCAGCCCTGGGGCTCGTGGTTCGAGTTCGCCCTGCCGGACCTGCCGGTCGCTCTCGACTCCCGGATCGAGGTCTTCCCGCCGCAGGTCTGGGACGACTACGCGGCGGTCACCGACGGCGTTGTCGGCTGGGAGGCGATCCTCGATCGCTGGGGCGTCACGATCGTCGTGGTTCCCGCGGACGACGAGAGCTTCGTCGAGCGCCTCCGGGCGGCCGGCTGGAACGCGGCCTATGCCGACGAGGATGCCGTCATTCTCACCGCCGATGGGCGCTGATCGTGCGGCGAGCGACAGCCGCCGAGCGGGCCGCGGCTATCCTGAGCGCATGACCACCGACCTTGCCTACTCCCGACCTCGACCTCGTCGTCCTCGGCGGCGGCGGCCACGTCGGCCTGCCCCTCAGCCTTGCCTTCGCGGAGGCCGGGCTGCGGGTCGGCATCTACGACACGAGCCAGCCGACCCTCGATCGCATCGCGTCTGGCGAAATGCCGTTCATGGAGAACGGCGCGGATGCGCTGCTGGCGGAGCTCGTCCCGACCGGCCGGCTCGTGCTCTCGGCGGACGCGGAGATCCTCTGCAGGACGGAGCAGGTCATCGTCGTGATCGGCACCCCCGTCGACGAGTTCCTCGGCCCGTCGATGACAGTGTTCGAAAAGGCCGTGGAGCAGATCGCCCCGCAGCTTCGTGACGGCGCTCTCGTCATCCTCCGGAGCACGGTCTACCCGGGAACGACCGAATTCGTCGCCAGGCATCTCGAAGCGCGCGGCCGGCGGGTGGACCTGGCGTTCTGTCCGGAGCGGATCGCCGAGGGCCACGCTCTCGAGGAGCTCCACACGTTGCCGCAGATCGTCGGCGCGGACACGGACGCCGCAGCGAAGCGCGCTGAGCAGCTGTTCGGGATCCTTGCGTCGCGGACGATCCGGACGACGACCCAGGAAGCCGAGCTCGCGAAGCTGTTCACGAACACGTGGCGCTACATGAAGTTCGCGGTCGCCAACCAGTTCTTCATGATCGCCGACCAGGCGGGCGTCGATTACGGCAACATCCTCGAGGCGATCCGGCTCGACTACCCCCGCGCGGCGGACCTGCCGGGCCCCGGCTTCGCGGCCGGCCCGTGCCTCTTCAAGGACACGATGCAGCTCGCCGCGTTCACGTCGGACCACTTCCCGCTGGGCCAGTCGGCGATGCAGGTGAACGAGGGCCTGCCGGCCTACATCGTGTCGGCCCTCGAGCGGCGCTACGACGGGCTGCCGGGCAAGACCGTTGGCATCCTCGGCATGGCGTTCAAGGCTGAGTCCGACGACCCGCGCGCATCGCTCAGCTACAAGCTCCGCAAGCTCCTCGCCTGGGCCGGCGCAACCGTCCTCTGCACTGACCCGTACGTCCGCGACGACCGCCTCATGAGCCTCGACGACGTCGTGGCCGGCAGTGACATCCTCATCCTCGGGGCGCCGCACAAGGCGTACCGCGGCCTCAAGCTCGGCGGCAAGGACGTCGTCGACATCTGGGGCGCGCTCGGCGAGGGGATCCGGCTCTGATCGCGGCCGGCCGCCGATGGAGCGGCGCGTCGCTCCGGGGCGGCTGGCTGCCGGCGCTGCTGATCGCGGCGGGGATCGTCGGCCTCTCGTGGCCCTACACCCTCGCGGCTCCGATCGGGATCGACGAGTCGTGGCGGGCCGCGCTCCACCTCACCGGGCCGAGCGGGCTCCACTTCGGCGAGGACATCGTGTTCACGTATGGGCCGCTCGGGTTCCTTTCGGTGCCGTCGCCGTTCTTCGGCGCCTCGTCGGTCGTGGCGATCGTCGCGACGGCCGGCGTCTATCTCGCGGCCGCGGCGACGATGCTGGTGCTGGCCTCGCGGCTCCTGCCCGGTTGGGCCGCTGTCGCGGTCGTTCTCGTGACCGCGCGGGCCGTGTTCCCATTCTTGCCGCCGTTCGAGATGCTCCAGGCGCTCGTCTTCGTCTGGTGCGCCGAGGCGGTCCTGGCGGAGCGGATCCGGGTCCGCGCTGAGTGGCTCATCGCCGGGGCGGGGATCGTGGCCGCGATCGGGCTGATGGGCAAGACCAACGTCGGCGTGTTCGGGTTCGGGATGCTGCTCGTCGCGGCGATGGCGCTGGGGCGGCCGCGGTGGCGCGGCGCGGCGATCTTTGCGGGCGTCGCCACGGCTGGCTGCCTCGTCATCTGGCTCGTGACCGGGCAGCCGCTCGGGGCGCTGCTGCCGTTCATCGGGATTCGATCGAGATTGTCCGCGGCTACTCCGAGGCGATGGTCGTCGACACGCACCCGACGCTCCGCTGGGTCTATGCGGCGTTTGCCATCGCGGTCGCGATCCTCGCCTGGCTCGGCTGGCAGGTGACGCGCGACCGGCCGCGCGCCGTGCGCGGTGGCGCTGCTCGCCCTCGGCGCGATCCTGGCGTTCGCCGAGTGGAAGACGGCCTTCACCCGGAACTACACGTTCTACGCGATGGCGACGGCGCTCGTCGCGCTCTTCCCGCTCGCGAGCCGGCTCCGCGCGACATCGATCCCGAACATTCGGCCGATGGCGGCCATGGCGTATGGAACGCTGTTCGTGGCGCTGCTCGCGACAGCCCGGATCGAACCGATCGATCTCGTCGACGTCCGCCCGTCCGTCCGCGGCACAGCCACGACAGCCGCCGCGATCCTGCCGTGGCGCCAGGCCGACGCGGTCGCGACGACGAGGACCGAACTGCGGGCGGGCCTCGACGCTGCCGGACGACGTCCTCGCGGCCGTCACCGGCCAGACGGTCCACATCGACCAGTGGCAGACCGTTGCTGCATTCGCCTACCCGGAGATGCGCTGGTCGCCGCTGCCTGTCTTCCAGTCCTACTCGGCGTACACGACCGCGCTCGACGAGCTCAACGCCGAGCGACTGCGGTCCGCCGCGGGCCCGACGCGGATTCTTCGCGAGCGGGTCGACGATGTCGACGGGACGCCGTACGCGGTCGACCGGCGGTTCGTCTGGTTCGAATCGCCGGCGGCGATGCTGGAGACGTTCTGCCGGTACGACGAGCTGGCGGCGAACGATCGGTGGCAGGTGCTTGGGCGGACAACGCGGTCGTGCGGCGGCCCGGAGGTAATCGCCGCAGCGTCTTCGCGCGCGGGCGAATCCGTCACCGTCCCGCCCGAGTCGCGGCCGGGGCGATTCGTCATCGTCAGGATCACGGGCTTCCCCGACGGGATCCTCGACAAGCTCCGGACACTCGCCTTCCGGGCCGACGAGTGGTACGTCGAGCTGCCGGATCGCGGCCGCTTCCGGCTCGTCCCCGGCACCGCCGACGATGGGCTCCTGCTCGCCGTCCCGGACGGGGTGAGCTCCCACCCCCGGTTCGCATTCGGTCCTGCGATCACCTCGCTGACGGTCTCGGCCGGACGCTACGGCGACGCGAGCGACGCGCTGCTGACGTTCGAGTTCCTGAGCGTCCCGCTGCAGGGTGGCGCCGGATGACGCTACAGTCCGAGCCATGAAGATCCTTGTCACCGGCGCCGCTGGGTTCATCAACGGCTACCTCGTCCCCGACCTGCTCGAGGCCGGCCACGAGGTAATCGGCCTCGACGACTTCAGCAAGTACGGCCGACTGGCGAAGTCGTACGACGACCATCCGCGCTATCGATTCGTCGAAGGCGACGCGAAGGACGCCGCGCTGATGACGGAGCTCGCCGCCGATTGCGACCAGGTCGTCGCCGCGGCCGCGATGATCGGCGGGATCAGCTACTTCCACGAGTTCGCCTACGACCTGCTCGCCGAGAACGAGCGGATCCTCGCGGCGACGTTCGATGCCGCGATCGCCGCCCATCGCGACGGCCACCTGGAGCGGATCGTCGTCGTCAGCTCGTCGATGGTCTACGAGTCGGCGACCGTCTTCCCGACACCGGAAGGCGCCGAGCTGACCTCGCCGCCACCGATCTCGACGTACGGCTTCCAGAAGCTGGCCTCGGAGTATTTCGCGAAGGGCGCCCTCGAGCAATACGGCTTGCCCTATACGATCGTGCGGCCGTTCAACTGCGTTGGGATCGGCGAGCGCCGCGCCCTCCGCGACACGGACATCATGTCGGGCAACGTGAAACTCGCCCTGTCGCACGTCGTCCCGGACCTCGTCCTGAAGGTGCTCAAGGGCCAGGACCCGCTCCACATCCTCGGCGACGGGTCGCAGGTCCGTCACTACACGTACGGCGGTGATCTCGCCCGCGGCATCCGTCTCGCGCTCGAGAGCCCCAAGGCCATCAACGACGACTTCAACCTCTCGACCGCCACGTCGACGACGGTCCTCGACCTCGCGGAATGCATCTGGTCGAAGGTCCACGCGCGACGGCCGCCCTTCAACTACGTGTCCGACCCACCCTTCGAGCACGACGTCCAGCTCCGCGTTCCCGACGTCCGCAAGTCCAAGGACGTCCTCGGCTTCGAGGCCACGACCCCGCTCGAGACGATGCTCGACGAGGTGATCCCGTGGATCCGCGAAGAGGTCGCGGTCGGGCGGCTGTAGATCGAAGCGCGCCCAACTTGGTGAGAGGCGGAGCACCAGGTGTCACGAAGCGGCGCTCCGAGCGTCCGAGATATGTCGCCACTGAAGAGTCTCGATGGGTCTAGCTGCACTAAGCGAATCGGTCGGGGACGCGGACACGGCTGAGCCCTCGGCATCTGCTTCTTAGGGCGGGTGATGATGCGCGAACGGGAACCTACACGACCACAATCCGCCGGGGTCGAGACGCGACGATGAGGAGGCGCCCGGCATGATCAGGGCAGCCAGACTGCGCGACAACGCCGAGCGGATGGCGCTCGCGACGCTCGCGAACCCACGGCTCAGCCTCAAGCCGGACGAGATCACGACGCTTGTGGCCGACTTCCGGCGCAGTCGCGACTTCGTAAGGGGTCGCTACACCGCGGCGGTGGACGAGCTCTCAGCGCCCGGCGAGCGGATCGCCACGGCGATTGTCAAGGCGTCCCAGATGACAACCGACCCCACGGAAACGCAACGCCTCGCCGAGGACCTCGTCGACCTCCAAGCATTTGTAGATCTGCTCGGCCAGGCCGCCCCGCTGCCTCCCGGGCCAGGACAGGCGCCCTCGCCGATCCTTGAGCTGGTCCGCTGGCGGCAGGCTGCCGCGATCGCCTTCATCCGGGAGGACCCGAGCGTTCTCGGCGAGAAGGTGGCGCAGGGTGGCCGCTGGACAGCCATCGGCGAGGCGCGTGCCGCGTTGAACCGCGCGCGGAGCTATCGAGAGTCCCAGGTTGCGGGATTCAGCGGCCTTCTAGTGTGGATTGTTGCAGCACCAGCGGGTGCCATCGCCGCCAGCCTCTTCGGGCTCGGCGAGTTCTCCCTTGTGACCGCCGTTGTCCTCTTCGTCGGATGGTGGGTCAGCCCGTTGCTCGGGGGGCTCGCGCAGCGGCTGGAGTCGAGGCTCTGGGACGCGATCCATCCCCGGTGGCCACAAGCGCCGGACTCGCTGGCGCTGGTTCTATTCTTTGTGCCGCTCCTTGCGTTGGCGTTCGCCCTCGGCGTCGCCATCCTGTTGGTCACCTCGAGGCTCGTGCCTCAGTAGGATTTCGGCATCGCCCTCGATCGTCCAATTCGTTGTCGCCGCTGGCACGATCCCCTATGACACGGCATCCTTCGTGACATGGCAACGAAGAAGAAGTCAGAGCCGAAGGTCAAGCCCGACGAGCCCAAGCTCAATCGCGAGGAGCGGCGCCGCGCGAAGTTCGGCAAGGCCGGCAAGGTTCATCAGCACAACCCTGTCGGTCCCTGGCCGGAGATCGAGGCGAACCCCGCGCTGAGGAACGCCACGGGCGACAGGCGGCTCACACGGGCGGGCCTGACCAGGACGTAACGCACAAGACCGGGCCGGGAACGGGCGGCGCCACCGAGACGGCCGATCGAACGCCCGCCATCGAGGGCGCGAAGCCGGGCACGAAGCCGAAGGGCTGATCGGACGGTATCCTCCGCCTGATGCCGGAGGGAATGCCCAGACCTGAGCTCGCGATCGTCCTGCCCGTCTACAACGAGGGCGAGGCGGTCGAACCGGTGCTCCGCGGCCTATCGGCCGGCGTCACGACGCCCCACGAGCTCGTCGTCGTCTACGACTTCGACGAGGACACGACGGTCCCGGTGGTCGCCCGCCTGGCCGGCAGAGATCCCCGGCCTGCGCGGGCTTCGGAATGACATCGGTCGGGGAGTCCTCAACGCGATGAAGTCGGGGATCGCCGGGACGAGCGCGCCGTACGTCCTCATCTCGATGGCCGACGGCTCCGACGAGCCCCACGTCGTCGACCCGATGGTCGCCCTCGCCCGATCCGGCGCGGACGTCGTCTCAGCCAGCCGCTACATGCGCGGTGGCGGGCAGATCGGTGGGCCGCTGGCGAAGCGGCTGATGAGCCGGGCGGCAGGCCTGACGCTCCACTGGTTCGCCGGCGTCCCGACCCACGACCCGACGAACAACTTCAAGCTCTACTCGCGCCGCTACCTCGACTCGGTGACGATCGAGAGCACCGCCGGGTTCGAGCTCGCCCTCGAGCTGACCGTCAAGGCGACGCTCATGGGCCGCAGCGTCGCCGAGGTGCCGACGACGTGGCGCGACCGGACCGCCGGCCAGAGCAACTTCAAGCTCCGCAAGTGGCTGCCCCACTACCTCCACTGGTACCGCGTCGCGTTCATGGGCCGGCTCCGGCGTCTGGCGGGGAGGCGTCAGGCGCAGGGCTAGCCTCGATGTCGGCTCGGCGGCGCCGTCAGCAGTGCGTGGAGCACGGCGATCGTCACGCCCAGCATCACGAGCGAGCCGGCGATCCCGAGCGGGCCCTGGACCGGCAGCAACCTGCCGATCTCCGCCGACGGCGGCACGGCCGCCAGGAGGTTCAGCGTGAACGCGACGCCGAAGACGAGCCACATGACGAGGAACCGCCGCTCCGGGATGAGGAGCGCGAGGAAGACCAGGGCCCCGTAGGCGTAGCGCTCGTGCATCGTCGTCAGGAACATGAAGGCGACGAGGACCGCCGCCGCCAGCCCGAGCGCCAGCGTCCGTCGGGTCGGCGACCGCAGGACGGCGAGGAACACGACGACCTCGAGGATCCCCGCGAAGCAGGTAGCCGACATGCCGCAGCGTGATCGGCCCAAGCATCGCGCCCTGGTCGGACACGAACGACCCGCCGGCCAGGAACTCCTGGACGAGCCACCAGACGTTCCACGCCCGGAGCGAGAGGATCGCGAAGATGTCGCCCTGGTACTCGGCGAGGTTCCGGACATAGCCCGCCGGACCTCCGGCCGCGAGGAACGGAGCCCAGAGCAGGACGATGACGCCGACCCCGACCACCGCAGCCGTCACAGCTCCGCGGAGCCCGTCGCGGGCGAGGAACCACGCCGCGAACGGCACGACGAACGGCAGCGCCTGCGGCTTCGTCATGAGCGCGACCGCGAGCACCGCCGCGGCCGGCAGCGAGTGGCCGCGCACGGCGAGGAGGTACGCGACGAGCCCGAACACGACGTAGATCGACTCGTACTGGCCCCACCAGGCGCTCACGTCGATCACCGCCGGGTGGAGGAGGATCCCGAGACCCGCCACGATCGCCCACCGCGGCCGGCTCCGCAGCTCCCACGCCACGAGCCCGCCCAGGATGATGTCGGCGAGGCTCGCCGGCAGCTTCATGATCGCCCTGATCGCGGGATCGGCCGCGTCCGTCACCGTCCGAAAGGCAGGCTCGACGGCCGCGAGGAGCCCCCAGAGGTAGACCATGACCGGCGGGAACGAGAGGTTCTGGTCGTAGGCGTTCCCGAACGGCCGCGTCGCGAGGCCGTGGACCCAGAGGACGAACTGGTCGAGGTCGCCGCGCAGGCCATCGGTCGGGAGAAGCACCGCCCGGATCGCGCAGGCCAGCAGCAGTCCGACCGCGAAGATCAGGGCATATCGGCCGCGACCATCCTCGGCCGCGATCCCCCGATCAGCGGCCGCGGGCATCGAGTTCAGGCCGGCCGCGTCGCCCAGTAGCGTTCGGCCGCGCCGCCGCCACCGCCGAGGAGCGCGACCTTGCGGCCGTAGGCGCGGACCTGGCGAGCCATGTCGTCGGTGCCGCCGAACAGCCGCCCCATCTGGCTGCCGTAGATCCCAATGCCGGTGACCTTGCGCTCGAGCTGGTCGGTGATGTCGGCGTATTCCGGCGTGATCGCGACGTCTGCCGGCACAGTCGTCGAAGACGCCCGGCGGCAGGTCGTCGATCCGCCCGAAGTCGTTCCACCAGGCGTAGGGGAAGTCCTCGTAGAACGTGACGATGCCGGAGTAGTCGGGACCGGGCATCACCCAGCGGCGACCCTCGGCGAGGAGCCGCGACGCCGACGTCGCGGCACAGCTGGTGGTCGACGTGGTTCCCGACGCCGAGCGGCAGGTACACCTTCTGCGGCTCGAGCCGGACGATCTCGCGGCGGAGGATCTCGTAGGGCGCCAAGTCGTCGTCGCGCGGCGCGGCGAGAAGCTCGCTGTCGCCCTCGTAGCCGCGGAACACGGCGTCGGGCAGGTCGAGGAACACGATCGACGCCTCGGCGAACAGGGCGAACTCCTCGTCCTCGAGCCGGCGCTTCGCCGTGATGTCGCCGGCCTGGGCGACGTCGACCACTTCGTCGGTCACGACGGCGCCCTGTGTCGGCAGGTCGTCGATGACCGGCTGGCCCGCGAGCGGCTCGCGGCGGATGCTCGCCCGCCGATACCACGAGGAGCGCTGCCAGAACCGCTTCGCCGCCGCGTCGGCGTCGGCCTGGGTCGCCTCGAGCTGGTCGTCGAGTCGCGGCCCATGCCGGGAGGGCGCCGGGCGCGCCGTAGACGTCGGCGTCGGGCGCGATGTGGACGCGGTTGAAGGCCTCGGTCACGGGCCACATCGTCTTGGACCCGAAGCCGAGCGCCTCGCGCTGGTAATCGGTCAGGCCGTTCCCGAGACCCTCGCCCGGCCCGCCCTCGCCGGAGAACACCGTCAGGATCGTCACGGTCTGGCCGAGCTCTCGGAGGCTGGCGATGAGGCCGCCGCACGACAGGGCGACATCGTCCGGATGGGGGGCGACGAAGACGTGGGTCATGGCCGGCCGAGTATACCGAGCGGGGCGGTCGCTCCGGGGCTCAGCCGGGGAAGCCGCCCTCGCCGACGAGCGGGACGAAGACGCACGGCCCCTCGTTCCGATCCCGCCACTCGTCGCCGTGCCGGACGACGAGCATCAGCTCCTGCCGCGACCTGTCGCCGACGGGGATCACGAGGCGACCGCCATCGGGCGAGAGCTGGTCGCGCAGGGCGGCGGGTATCGACGGCGCCGCGGCCGTTACGACGATCCCGTCCCACGGCGCGCCGGCCGGGTCGCCGACGCTGCCGTCACCGACCCGGATGTCCACCGCGCCGCCCAGCTCGAGCCTGGCGAGTCGCTCCCGGGCGGTCACGGCGAGCTCAGGCTGGCGCTCGATGGAGACGACCGCAGCGCCGAGGATCGCGAGGATCGCCGCCTGGTAGCCGGAGCCGGTCCCGATCTCGAGAATGCGGCTGCCGGCCCGCGGCGCGACCAGCTCCGTCATCCGGGCGACCATGTACGGCTGGCTGATCGTCTGGCCGGCGGGGATCGGCAGCGCCTCGTCGGCGTACGCGGCGTGATCGCTGCGCATCCGAGACGAACAGCTCTCGCGGGACGGTGCTCATCGCCCGCAGGACGCGCTCGTCGGCGATGCCGCGGGACCGCAATTGCCTGGCGACCATCGCGGCGCGGGCCGCCTCCGACGCCTCGTCCCGGCCGTTCATGGACCCGAGAATACGCCTCGCGGCGGCGGCTGCGGCCGCCACCACTACGCCGGAGACGGGGCGACCGAACTCGATGGCGCGGCCGATCCCGACGGCGCGGCGGACCCGGACGGAGCCACCGAACCCGAAGGCGCGGCCGAGCCGGAAGGCGCGGCCGATCCCGACGGCGAGGGCGAGCCGGACGGAGCGGGACTGGCGGACGGCGCAGCGGAAGGCGACCCGGATGGCGCCGCCGACGGCGAAGGCGACGGGGAGGCGATCGGCGTGAAGACGCCGCCGGTGCCGAAGAACAGGCCGTTGCCCAGGATGATCAGGAACGCGGCAACGGTCACGAGGACGAAGATCTTCGAGACCCGATCGTCGACCCGGATCGCCCGCTCGGGGACTGGAGCGGCCGGGGCTGCCGCAGCAGCGTTGCGCGGCCCTTGGCCGACGCAGGCGCGACAACGGGCGGTATCGCCGAGACGACGGTTTCGTCCTCCGCTGCCTCCGCGGCGATCTCCTCGTCCGTGGCGTCATCGACATCGGCCGCAAGCTCAGTTGCCTCCTCCGGCTCCGGCTCGGGCTCGACCACGACCGGCTCGGGCTCGACCACGTCCGGCTCCGGCTCGACGACCGCTTCGGGCGCGAACACCGCCTCCTGTGGCTGCCTCGGCCTCCGCCGCTTCGGCCGCCTCGGGCTCGAGCGCCTCTGGCTCGGTCGCCGCGACCTCGGGCTCGGGCGGATCCGGTTCCGGCGCCGCAGCGCCTTCGGGCGCCCTGTCGTTCGGTTCGGTCATGCGGGTCGTGTGTCTCCAAGGACGCCCCTGATCGGGCGCATTGCACGGGCCGCCAGTGTACCCAAGGTCACGCGTCGCGCACGGCTGGAACGAGCAGCCCGGCCAGACCCGCGAACATCGTCATCACGCCGAACAAGCCGATGACCACCGCCGCTCCTGCGACCTGCGCGAGGAGCCCGCCGAGAGCCATCGCGATCGTCATCGAGCCGAAGACGAGCGCGAAGCGGAAGCCGAGGACCCGACCCAGCATCTCGGGCGGCGTCCGTTCCTGGATCATCGTCTGGCTCGGGATGACGAAGACCATGTTCGCGATCCCGGATCCGAACATCAGCCCGATGGCGATCGCCAGGTTGTCCGTCAGCGCCAGCAGCGCCACGCAAGCCCCCCACATCACGTATCCGACGATCACGGTCTTGCCCCGGGCGAGATTGGTCCCAATGACGCCGATGACGAACCCGCCGATGAGGTTGCCCACGCCGATGCCGGCCTCCAGGAACCCGTAGGCGGCCTTCTCATCCACCGACGTTCCCGCCACGATGCCCCGCGCATAGGTCGGTGTCAGCGCAATCAGGACGCCGATCGTCAGCTGGGCGACGGCCGCCTGGAGGGTGTTGGCCAGCAGCACGGTCTCGCCCCGCAGGAACCGATAACCCGCCTTCATGTCGGCCAGCACGGTCGGGCGCTCCTCGGACGGCAATGCCGCATTTGCGCAGGGGCGGGACGTAGATCGACGCAATGAGCGCCGCCGACGCGCCGTAGGTCGCCGCGTCGACCCAGAAGGCGAGCGGCAGCGACGGGCCGAGGAAGCTGACGAACACCGCGGCCAGCGGATACCCGAGCACGTCGGCGATCGTTTCGCCGACCCACATCGCCGAGTTCGCCGTGAGCAGCTCATCCTCCCGGACGATCCGCGGCAGCGCCGCGATCCGGGCTGGGCGGAAGAAGATCGAGACCGACGTGACCGCGAAGATCAGCGGATAGACGAGGAAGATGTTCGTCACTGCCGCGATCGGGATGACCAGGATGATCGCCGCGCGGATCAGGTCGCTGGCGACCATGACGTCCTTCTGATCCCAGCGATCGACAAACGTTCCCGCGATCGGCGAGAGGAACAGGTTCGGCAGGCTCGCGAAGACGAATACGAACGCGACCGCGACCGGCGAGTTCGTCAGGGCGAAGACGAGGAAGGCCAGGGCGATCTGGTGGATCCGGTCGCCGAACAGGCTGATGAGCTGGCCGACCCACAATGCCGAGAACGAGCTGTTGAGGGCCAGCCGGACGAATGGGTGGCGCCGGATCCGGACCGCGACCTCGTCGATCGGGATTGGCAGGGCCGGGGCACGGGCCGATCCTGGTGAGAGGCCGGCCCCGGACCCGCCGAGGAGGGCCGGCCGATCTCAGGACCGACGCCTCGGCGAATCCCGGTGCGAGCCCGGTCGCCGGCCGCACTCGCTTTCCGAGATCGGTCGCCCGGACGGGGCGGCCCAGGACCGCTGTGCCCGCCGACCCGCTGAGGGCGGCTCCCGCGACCTGCGCGTCCTCCTCGACTGCCTGGGCCCGCGAGCGGAGGACGGACGCGAACAGGAAGAACCCGAGCCCAGCGCTCAGGAAGACGTCCCCGATCGAGGCGACATTGCGGACGACCGGGATCGGAATCGGCAGGATGTCGCCCAGCGGCCCGGCGCGGAGCAGGAAGTTCGCGTTCAGCGTGGGGTCGTCGAGCATCCGGTGGAACGAATAGATGGAGAAGACCGTGTCGGAATCGAAGCCGGCTGCCTCGAAGCTCAGCCTCCAGATCGGCATGTAGCCGGCGTTCGCCAGGATCGCGATCGTGTTCAGCAGGATGCCGACGAAGGCGAGGGTCAGGCCCGCATGAGATCGGTTGACCCAGAGTCCGACGAGGAGGACACCGAAGGCGAGGCCGAACAGCGGCAGCCGGAGCGCCTGGACGGTCTCGATGCGGGCCTCGAGGCCCAGCTCGGTGAGGAACCGGACGATGACCGCGACAAGGAGCAGCGCGACCCAGCGCAGCCGGACGGAGGCGAGGTTCGCGATGCTGCCGCCGGCGAGGAGGCCGGCGATCAGGCCGAGGAGGATTCCCCCGATCAGCATGCGGGGCTCAGCATGCCGGGCTCAGCCCTCGGCCGAAGATGCGGTCACTCGTTCATCTTGCCGCCGTCGGGCGACCGATGTCGGGCGGCGCCGACTGGCCCGGGTCAGGCCCGTTCGACGGGCGCCGGCTCCTGACGCCCCGTCGCCTGGGTCAAACGGTCCGCCGCCTGGGCAATGAGCGGGATCTGGCGAGGCTCCGGCTGGCGGCCCGCATCCGGCACGCCATCCACCCAGGGCGTCTTGACGAACGCGTCGACGACCGCCGGATCGAACTGGATGCCGGCGAACTTGCGGAGCTCGCCGAGCGCCTGCTCCGGGGTCAGCGGCGTCATCCGATACGGCCGCTGGGCCGTCATCGCCTCGAACGCGTCGGCGACGTGAAGGATCCGGGCAAGCTTCGGGATCTCATCGCCGATCAGCCGATCCGGATAGCCCGAGCCGTTGTACCACTCGTGATGATGCCGAATGATCGGCAGCTCCGGCGCCAGCTTCGTGACCGGCGCGATGATCTGCGCCCCGAGCACCGGATGGGCGTTCATGAGCATCCGCTCCTCGCGCGTCAACCGTTCTTCTTTCAGCAGGACCCGGTCCGGCACGCCGATCTTCCCGACGTCATGAAGCAGCCCGCCCCACTCCAGCGCCTCCAGCTCCGGCTCGTTCACGTGCATCTCGCGCCCGATATCGACCGCGATCATCTTGACCCGCTGGCTGTGCTTGCTCGTGTACGGATCCCGTTTGTCCACGGCCCCAGCCAACGCCCCGATGGTCTGCGTGAACATCTCGCGCATCTCAACAAATCGGTTGTGCGCGACCCGCGTGGTGTATAGCGGCAGGCCGAAAAGCAATGTCGCCCACCAAGCTCCATCGATCAGGAAAACCTGAGCCATGAGCCATGACAAAGGAGAGAGAGCCAGCTGACTCGTCGCAAACCCCTTCGCATCCCCGACAGCCACGACCCGCACGGACTGATTAGTGCGGAGTGCCACGACCATTGCGACGATGAGAACGTTCAAGGCGAACATGACCCAGGCGCCGCCCATCGAGGCCACGAAGCTCACGAAGCTGCCATCGCCAGTGCTGCGTATCGCCTCGCACACCAGGGCGCCAGCGATCGCTGGAAGAACCATGCCCGCATGGTTAACCGCGGTCCCGTACCACGGAACCCGACCCCGTATCTCGCGGACCTCAAAAGTGCCGATCAATGCCACCCATCCCGCAGCGACGGGCCCGCCGAGGACCATGGTCGCAACGATCGGAGCGATCGAGACGCTAACGAGCGTACCGCGGGGCATGCGCACTGGCAGAGCCCCCGCAAACAAAGTGATCAGGATCCAGAAGGCGAGACCGGCGAGTACCTCATCGACGGAAACGACGGCTGGCTGCCCAAGGTCGATCGCGATTTCGGGTCGGATGCCGAGCACAAAGCGGGTCATCGCGGCACATACAGAAAACTCGTGAGCAGCAGCGCCGTCGCGCTGAGGCTCACGAGCCCTGTCATATAGAGCTTTAGGGACCTGGACATGGGTGCCCCGTACGAATTGCCTCCGCCGAGACTCTAATCCCTCCGAGTGTCGAGCGGTACAGGCGCAAACGTACTACTAAAAGCCCTGAAGCGATGCTCCTCCGGCAACTGCAATGGCGGCGATTGCGCCAAAGATGCCGAAGATACGGATGACCCGATCTTTCATCGGTCTATCCTTCCAGACTTCCTAGAAGCCCTTGTTTCCGTAGAGGGGTCCCACGCTCGTTCCTCCTTCTGCGGCCTTTGTGTCCGTAGACACAAAAACCGACCTGACACATTGGTCGGTCGGTTGCACTACTCGCTCAGCCTCACCCTAAGTGCCCATTTCAGGTGAAGCGTCTGCACGTCCGAGCGTCTTAACTTTGCTTCCTAGTACCTGAGTACTGGGAAGTTGACCGGACTATAGGGAGCCCGTAGTTAACCGGTCAATACGTCAATCTACTTATCTTCACAGCGACGCGAGCGGCGGCGGTTCTACTCCGAGCTCGTCGCGAAGATATGCGGCGTAGTGAGCGTATTGCTCAGCAGCGGCGGCGTGGGCGCCTGTCACGCGATAGAGCCGCAACAGTGATAGCTCGAGACTCTCAAGATCCGGGTCAATGCTCAATGCCTTTCTGGCTAATCGAATTCCCCGATCATGATGTCCCGTTTCGATATCGCGATTCACAGCGGCTTCGATCACTTGGAGATACGCCACATGCAGAGCATCTCTGTATGGAACGGCCCAATCCTCGTACGAGAAGTCGAGCGCGAATTTTCCGACGTAGAGCTCGCTCAGGGCATCGACGTCCTCCGGCGAAGGGTTCGGACCGATCGTATCGATCAGTTGGCGACAGGCTTGACTCCGTGAGTGGATCAGTTCCGGATCCAGCCAGAGCACGTCCGAATCATGATGAACATAACCTGCCGACACGTCCTCCTTGTATCCCTGCTCGAAAACGCGACGAAGGAAATAGACGGTCTGATTGAGGGAGTTGACCGCAACATCGGGAGCCATCTCGGGCCAGATTGCGTCGATGATCTCGTCCCTGGTCGCCGAGAACTTTGAACGGGTCAAGAGGTAAGCACAGCATCGCCAAGAACCTTCCGCCGAAGGTCCGTGCCTGGAATTACCGAAGGACCAACATGGATCTCGATTCGTCCTTGGTCTTCGATGTTCACCTTCGCCGCAAGGCGTCGGGCCAACCCGCGACCAAGCGACGAATCGGTGCGCAACTTCTTCGAACTGCGTGCCACCGACCGGAGCAAAGGAATATCACGCGGCTCCCCGATGCAATCCAAGATCCTCGCGGCCGGCACCCGATTGAGACTGTGTTCATTTGCCACCGCCCGCCGGACGCTGTCGCGCCAACGATCAGGTCGGACCTCGGCCTCGCTGGAGATGATTTCGAGAGATGGACCATCGAGATCCCGCAATCTCGCAATCAGAACCTCTGCGACAAGACTTAGGTAAACCGAGCCCTGTCGCGCAACGCGTCGAAGTCCCGAGTTGATGTCCTCGGACACCGCTGCTAGCAGGACTTGGCAGTACTCGCTCCATAGTCTTGCCCTCTGGCGATCCGCGAACGAGATCGCGGCAAGAACGTGATCACGCGCATCCATTGAATTGCCCACCACCGCGATGTGGGCTCGCAGCGCGAGATAGCGACTGACGTGCCCCGGCTCTTGAGTCGGTATCGATGGACGACTGGCTGGCAGGAGCTGTTGAGCCCGGACTAAATCGCCGGTCCTCAAGGCGAGCTGCACGCGTGAAAGTAGGGACTGCGCCATTAGCGACGGATTGAGATTGGCTGACGCGCCCTCATCGATAAGGGATCTCGCTGCTGACTCGTCGCCATAAGCCAATTCGATCTCAGCCGCCTCGATCAACCACTCGAAGCGTGATGCACTTGTGGATCGCTCCGCTGCGGACAACACCATTTCACGAGCCTCGTCGAGGCGCCCCAGATGCGCAGTTGCCCAGGCTTGTGCGAGTTCAGCCGCTAGGGTCTCCCAGCCTGCCGATCCGCGAGCGAAGGCTGTGAGCGCCTCTCCCGCTTCGCGGAGGACGTCATTCGCAGCCCCTTGCGCCCGACGCATCAGCGCCGTGTTGAGGAGGCTCACGCCCTCATAGTGACTATGACCTCGTTGGCGATTGCGTTCTGTCAGTCCTGTGAGCGTCGCAATGCCTTCGTCGATATCGCCTTCCAGGGTCACATCGAGGATCTGCCAAGTCGCCGCGCCGACATCCCGAAGCACAGACGATTGCGCTGAGCTCGCCAGTCTCGCAGCCAGTGCGCTCGCTGGTTCTAGCTCGCCCGCCGCGAAGTAGGTGCCCAATAGGTTTCCGTTGGCCGCGTCTGAGTGCTCGTCGATCGCAACCGCGCGTTTCGCGTGATCGACGGCTGCTCGCACGTCGGCAATGCTAGCCGCCAAGCGCGAGCGCACAATCTCAAATGCTGCGCTCTCTGCGCTCGATGGAAATCGAGCGACGTACTCAGCTGCCAGGGCAGTGTCCCCCGTCGCGACGATGTTCTCAATTGACGCCTCGAGAACTCGGCGCAGGTCGACGAGATCGCCCGATGCTCCGTAGTGGTAGCACGCGATCCGCCAGTCGCGCGACTCGGCCCAGTTGGCAACGCTCCTGTGATATGTCGCTAGTGCGTCGTCGCCGACCTCTCGCCGAAGCCGAGCCTCGAGGAATTCGCGAACAAGAGGGTGGTAGCTGTGGCCGCGCCGCTTCCGTTCGGGCCTACCGGAGAGCAGTCCAACGCGCTCGGACTCGGCGATAAAATCGGATACCACCCGAGTATCAAGGCCAGTGACCATCGCGGCCTGCTCAGGCTCGACCGCCTGCAGGATGGCCGTGCGCATCAAGAACTCTTGATGCTCAGCTGGCAGCTCGCCAATGACTTCCTCGGCGAGGTAGTCATACAGCTCCGCATGAGCCCCCGACAGACCTTTGACGAATGCTCTTGCTTCACGAAGCGTGCGGTCGCGTAAGGCCGCCTGAACCAAGTACAAGGACGCCGCCCACCCTTCGGTTCGAGCCGATAAATCAGCCACGACATCTCGATCAAGCGGGCGTCCGTACGTTTCCTTGAAGAGCGTCTCAGTCTCGGTTTCAGAGAAGCGCAAATCGGCCGTACTGAGTTCAGCAAGCTCGCCTCGGGCTCTGAGTCGCGCTACGGGGACCGCGGGCTGTCGTCTACTGGAAAAGATCACGGTCAGGCGTTCGGGCCCTCGGACGACGAGTTCGCGAGCAATGAGCTTGATATCGGGAACGTCATCGGCAGCGTGAAAGTCGTCGAGAATCAGAATCGCCGACGAAGGCGCGATCCCAGGCAGCTCATGAAGGAATGCCTCGACCACCTCATCACGTGTCGTGCCCGCGCCGCCTTCGAGCAGGGCGCTCGTTCGCGGCGCGAAGGTCGGATCCTGTTCGCGACCCGAGGCCACCAGATGCGACATGAAGGAGGTCCAGTCGCGATCCCCTTCGTCCATTCGATACCACAGCGTCCGGAGTCGTGTGCGACGTGAGAAGTCGGCCAAGAGTGTTGTCTTGCCATATCCGGCGTCTGCGATAACAAACACGACACGGCTGTGGATCTTGACGTCCAGCCAGTCGAGCAGGCGGTGGCGCGCCAGCGTCTCGTCGTGAAGCGGCGGACGTCGGACTTTGCCAAGCTGGATCGGATAACCGCTCACACCGTCGCGCGAAGCCCCTCCGACGAGTGCCGGCGTAGCGATCGCCGTTCGGCCCGGACCGACGGCGCGCGACGCGTACGGCTCTGCATTGACGGAGTGGTCCGCGGCAGTCTGATCGGGCCGCGCGAACGATACGGACCGCTCGCTCGGCGTGTCAATCATGGCGAACTGGTCGTGCCGGGCCATGGTCCCAATACTGCCCGGAAGGGCTCACCTGCCGATTAGCTGCGCGCCATCAGGGTCGGGGCCAGTCGCTGCCTGGTCAGCCCTCGTACTCGAACCCGATCTTGACCTCGACGTGGTACTCGACGATCTCGCCGTCCTCGACGACAGCGCTCGACTTCACGACATCGACCGTTTGGATGTTGCGGACAGTCTTCGACGCGGTGGCGACCGCCACCCGGGCCGCGTCACTCCACGACTTCGGGCTCTTGCCGACCATCTCCCGAATGATGATGACGCCCACCGTTCCACCTCCTGTGCCTCGTCACTGGGGCAAGAGTCTAGGGCGCGCAAGTGTCTCTATTCATTCCATTGATGAATCCAGGACAGGTGAGCACGGCCGCTGCGCAGGAGCGACGGGATCCGCGTCAACTCGACTGTGGCGACGCTCGGGTATTCGGATCCTATTCGTGCCATTGATAACCCGCGGCGCCATGAATCGATGAGGCCGGCCCAGCGTCGGACCGGCCTCCAAATACGCGTTCAGTCCTGACGATCAGGCGTTGGCAGTCTCGCTGACCGTTCCGGCCCTCACCTTGTCGAAGCAGGAGCTGCAATAGACGGGGCGATCGTTCCGTGGCGCGAACGGCACCATGGCCTGGCCCCCGCAACTGCCACAGATCGCGGCGTGGAACTCCCTGGGTCCGCCGGCAGTTCGGGCGCGCTTTGCGACCGCCCGGCAGGCTGGACAACGTTGTGGGTCGTTCAACAGACCCTTGCTACTGAAAAAGGCCTGCTCGCCGCTGGAGAAGACGAATTCCTCCGAGCAATCGCGACAGGTCAGCGATCGATCCTCGTACACCCTCTCCCGAACCTCCTGTTCGTGCGCTGTGGCGGCTGGAGTCCCGGCCCCCGAGCGAACTCCCGAGGTCGATGCCGCAACAGGAGGGCAGTGCGCACGATCGACCTTGTCGGGGCCCGGCCCGAGACTATTGCGGGCAGAATACTTGTGCCGTCAAGCCAATGTTGGCCGGAGATTCGCACCGCCTCGGCGATTTCCGGTCGAATCTCGCGTGTTTGTGCTCCGGCCCGATCCCGCGGCCGCGCAGAGCGGTGCGGTGCGCGCACCGCGAATGGCTCCTCCGACCGGGAGACGCCCAACGCCACGGGGTCAGCCGAACGGAACCGACGGTCGCCGCGGCCGGCGTCGGGGGCGGCATGCCGAACTTCCGCCTGCCCCTCACCGTCCTGTCAGTCGCCGTCATCGCCGCCGCCTGCGGCTCCGCCGGTTCCGCGTCCCCGCCCGCGGTCGAGCCCGCCGAGCCCTCCGCCGACGACCGGCGGTGTCGACCATCCGACGGGCGCGACCGATGTCGTGCTCCAGCTCGAAGAGGGCGGCGGTTTCGTCCCGATCGAGTTCCTCGCCGGCCAGGCGCCGCAGTTCACGCTCTACGGCGACGGACGCGTCGTGTTCCAGCCCGCCGTCACTACGTTCCCTGAGCCCGGTCCCGACGGGGTGATCCGCAACACTTCCTGGCGGACAGCCCAGCTCGACGCGGCCCAGATCGATGAGCTCCTCACGTTCGCGCTCGGCCAGGGCGGCCTCGGCGCCGCACGCGACAACTACGGCAACGACATGGTCGCCGACGCTTCGACCTCGATCTTCACGGTCAACGCCGGCGGCCTGAACAAGACCGTCTCGGTCTACGCCCTCGGCCTCGAGGACGACCAGAACGCGACCGACCTGATCCCACGCCGGGCCTTCAAGGCGCTGGCCGACCGGCTGCGCGACTTCGACCGGGGCGGCACGATCGCGACCGACGTCTACCTCCCCGACAACTTCCGGGCGGTCCTCGTCGAGCGCGAGGGCGATCCAGGGGCCAAGCCGATGCCCTGGCCGTGGCCAGACCTCAAGATGTCCGACTTCAAGGCCAATGTGAACGGCGCCGGCGCCACGCAGTTCCCGCACCGGACGATCACCGCGGTGGAAGTCCAGGACCTCGGGCTCGGCGACATCCCCGGCGGCGTCCAGGGCGTCACCCTCACCGGACCCGACGGCAAGCTCTACACGCTCATCCTTCGGCCCCTGCTGCTCCACGAGACCGAATAGCTGGGCGACGTTGACGGGGACTACGCCCCAGCCTCAGCCAGCCTCCGCGAAGCGCTCGCCGGCGTAGGACACGAACCGCGTCTGGCGCTTCTTGAAGTAGAGCTGGATCTCCCCGGTGGGGCCGTTGCGGTGCTTGGCGAGCTTCAGGTTGATGACCTCGCCGTCGGTGTCCTGATCCTCGTTCGCCCGCTCCTTGTCGCGCCACAGGAACAGCACGAGATCCGCGTCCTGCTCGATCGCGCCCGACTCGCGCAGGTCCGACAGGCGGGGCTCCTTCGATTCGCGCATCTCCGGCTGGCGGGATAGCTGCGACAGCGCGATCACGGGCACGCTCAACTCGCGGGCCAGCGCCTTGAGTCCGCGCGAGATCTCGGAGACCTCCTGGACACGGTTCGCGTCCCGACTCGTCGTCGTCGCCTGCATGAGCTGGAGGTAGTCGACGATGACGAGATCGAGTCCGGACTCCGCCTGGAGCCGGCGGGCCTTCGTCCGAAGCTCCATCGTGCTGATGGTCGGCGTGTCGTCGATGAACATCGGCGCTTCCGAGAGGGCATTCATCGCCGGCGCGATCCGGGCGAAGTCGAGCTCCTCGAGGAAGCCGGTCCGGAGCCGCTGGCTGTCGATATTCGCGACGCTCGACAGGAGCCGAAGGACGAGCTGCTCCTTGCTCATCTCCAGGCTGAAGACGCCGACGCTCTTCTTCTCGCGAACGGCGGCGTACTCCGCGATGTTGAGCGCGAAGCTCGTCTTTCCGACGGACGGCCGGGCGGCGACGATGATGAGATCGCTCTTCTGGAGCCCGGTCGTGAGCGCGTCGAGGTCCGTGAAGCCCGATCGGACGCCGTTGATCTCGCCGCGGTGGGCGTGGAGGTAGTCCAGCCGGTCGTACGCCTGGTGCAGCAGCGAATCGAGCTTCGTGAAGCCGGCCTCGACGCGCTTCTGGCTGACGGCGAAGAGTTCCGCCTCGGCTCGATCGATCGCCTCCTGGACCTCCGCCGGGTCCTCGTAGCCGATGCCGGCAATCCGGCCGGCCGCGCCGATGAGGTTGCGCAGGACGGCCTTGCGCTCGACGATCCGGGCGTACTGGACGGCATGGACCGCTGTCGGGGTCGAATTCGACAGGCTCGACAGGTAGGCCCGTCCGCCGACGGCTTCAAGCTGGTCGCTCCGCTCGAGCGTTTCTGAAACCGTGACGATGTCGATCGGTTCGCGTCGCTCGAAGAGCTCGAGGACCGCCCCGTAGATCGTCCCGTTCGCCTGGCGGTAGAAGTCCGCGGCGCGCAGGAACTCCGCCACCTCGACCACCGCGTCGCGGTCGATGAGAATTGCGCCGAGCACGGACTGCTCGGCCTCGAGACTCTGCGGCGGCAGGCGATCGATCATGCGCTCCCGAATCTGACGGCGGTCTGTGTCAGGTCGAGTGTCATCGACAGCGCCGCCGCCCGATAGCGGCTTCTCCACGAACTCCATCCACGACTTTCACCAGCCCGGCGAAACCTGTGGAAACCCTGTGGATGCTCGATGGAGACCCGTCCGCGCGATCAGCCCGTCTGCGATCGGCCGGTCAGGTGGTTCAGGGCAAGGCGGCGGCGAGCACGCGAGCGAGCGCACTGATGTGCGTGAGCGAGCGGCGGAGTCGGCCAACGCCGGCCATGGGCCGCATGGCCGGCCAGCCGTCAGTCGAGCCGTCGAATGACCCCGATCAGTTTCCCCTGAATCCGAACGTCGTCGTAGAACTGCGGCGGGATACTTGGCATTGGCGGGCTGGAGTCGGATCCGGTCCTTCTCCTTGAAGAAGCGCTTGAGGGTGACCGCGTTCTCCTCGACCTGGGCCACGACGATGTCGCCGTTGCGGGCCGTTGACTGCGGTCGGATGAGGACGAAGTCGCCGTCGGCGATGTGGGCCTCGATCATCGAATCGCCACGGACCTTGAGGACATAGGCATCCCCCGACGGCGCCAGCATGTCCGGGACGCCGATCGTCTCGGACGCGTCCTGGTAGGCCTCGATCGGACCACCGGCGGCGATCTCCCCGACGACCGGAAGCATGTGGGCTTCCATCGTGGCCGCCTGCGGGACGAGCTCCCCGGCGAGACCCAGGCGAAGGGCGGCGTACGGCGTCAGGCGGATTGCCCGCGACTGCGCGGCACCCCGCTCGAGATAGCCCTCGCGCTCGAGGATCTGGAGGTGGTGGTGAACGGCCGACGTCGAGGCCAAGCCAACAGCCTTCGCGATCTCACGGACCGACGGCGGGAAGCCGCGGGCCCGCAGCGTCGCGGCGATGAAGTCGAGGATCTTGACCTTTCGATCCGCGTCGTGTTTGGTCACTCACGCCTCCTTGTTTGTGCATGATACAGAACGGACGTTCGATGTCAAGGCGAGGGCCAGGGTGCGGCATCGAACACTGGTAGACTCGGCGACCCCGGGATCGGTTCGGATGGCCGACCCGTGCGGGCTGGGACAGAGGTCGTTCAACGACGATGGCGCGCGACGGATCGAACAAGGGCGACGGCAAGTCGCGCCGGCGAGGCGCGGGCGCGCTCGGGCGGGCGCTCGGCATGATGGCGTTCCTGCCGCTTGCCAGCCGAGCCCCCATCTACGCCCGATTGATGCTCGCCCTCGTCGCGGACGAACGGATGCCGGTGGCGCGGAAGGCGCTCCTGGCGGGGGCCGCAGGGTACCTGCTCGTCGGGCGCGACCTGGTGCCGGACCAGGTGCCGGTCCTCGGCGGACTCGACGACCTGGTCGTGGTCGTTCTCGCCGTCGACCTCTTCATGGACGGCGTCCCGGACGCGCTGCTCTCCGAGAAGCTCGTCGAGCTCGGCATCGACCGGTCCGCCTTCGACGACGACATGGCCCGGATCCGTCGACTCACGCCGGGACCGGTCCGCAAGACCATCCGCCGCATTCCCGGGCTCATCGCCCAGGCCGGTGAGGCCGTCGACAACAGCGGCATCGGACCCAGGGTCCGGGCCTGGATCTCCAAGGAGGATTCGATCGCGTGAAGGTGATCCTGACGCAGGACGTGCCGAAGCTCGGCAAGAGTGGCGAGATGAAGTCGGTGGCCGACGGCTACGCGACGAACTTCCTGATCCGCCAGAACCTGGCCGTGCCCGCGGCCGGAGGCGCCTACCGCGCGTGGCAGCACGACATCGCCAGCCGCGAGGACAAGCGCAAGCGTGAGCGCGAGGAAGCCGACATCGCGGCGACACGGATCGCCTCGACGACGCTGACGATGGGGGTCAAGGTCGGCGAAGGCGGCAAGCTCTTCGGGTCGATCACGGCCAAGGACATCGCCGACGCCCTCGGCCGTCGCGGGATCACCGTCGACCGCCACAAGATCGATCTCGAGGAGCCGCTCAAGTCGCTCGGGACCTACAAGGTCGCGATCAAGGTGCTCGAGCGGACTCGCCCCGGAAGTGACGGTCGTCGTCGAACCGAAGGGGTAGTCCGCTCCAAGATGTCGGACCTTCTTGCGGCCAGCAGTCGTCCTTCCTCGGCCTTTCCTGCCAAATGTTCGCCCGGTGAGCGTTAGCCAGTCTTGGATGCCCGATTAGGCGCCTTGATCGGGCCGTTCGGCCCATCAGTCGCCGTTAGCCGCTGACAGGACGCCGATTCGCGCCTGGTCCGGACCAACCGAGCTGCCTTGTGGTCACCACGTGATCATTTGGCAGGGAGCTGGGCGCGGCAGGGATTGAACGGCGCGCGACACTCGCGGGAGCGGGCTGGCGCGACGCGCGATGATGGCGCGATGGAGCCGCGGACGATCCTCCACGTCGATCTCGACGCGTTCTTCGCGGCCGTCGAGCAGCGCGACCGCCCGGAGCTGATCGGCAAGCCGGTCATCGTCGGGGGCGGCGGGCCGAGCGATCGCGGCGTCGTCAGCGCCGCGAGCTACGAGGCGCGCGCGTTCGGGGTCCACTCGGCGATGCCCCTCCGCCAGGCCGGCCGGCTCTGCCCGCACGGCGTCTTCCTGCCGGTCGACGGCGCGAAGTACCAGGCCGTCAGCGTCGAGGTCATGGCGATTCTCCGTCGGTTCACGCCGCTCGTCGAGCCGATCTCGATCGACGAGGCATTCCTCGACGTCACCGGATCGCGAGTCCTGTTCGGCGATGGGGAGACGATCGGGCGGCTGATCAAGGCCGCGGTCCGCGACGAGGTCGGGCTGACGGCATCGGTCGGCGTCGCACGGACGAAGCTCGTCGCCAAGATCGCCTCGGACCTCCGCAAGCCGGACGGCCTGGTCGTCGTTCCGCCGGGTGAGGAGGCGGCGTTCCTCGCGCCGCTGGCGATCACTCGACTGTGGGGCGTCGGAGCGAAGTCCGCCGCGGCGCTTCGCGAGTACGGCGTCCGGACGATCGGCGACCTCGCGGCGCTGCCGGAGGACCTCCTCGTCCGCCGATTCGGCAAGCACGGAGCGTCGCTCGGGGATCGGGCGCGGGGCCTCGACGCGGATCCGGTCGGCGATCGAGACGCCGCGAAGTCGATCAGTCACGAGCACACGTTCGACGTCGACACGTCCGACCGGGAGGTGATCGAGCGGACGATCCTCGGGATGGCCGAGGGCGTCGCCGGGCGGCTGCGCGACTCCGGCGTCAAGGCAGCGACGGTGACCGTCAAGATTCGCGACTCGTCGTTCCGGACGATCACCCGGCAGCGGACGCTGCCGGAGCCGACCGATCTGACCGAGCCGATCTTCCGAACGGCCATGGAGCTCGCCCGGCCGGAGGTTCGCGGCCTCCGAATTCGACTGCTCGGCGTCGGCGCGTCGGGATTGGGTGAACGGGATCAGCTGGCGCTGTTCGCCGACGATGACCCTCGCCGCCGGCGCGTCGTGGAGGCGGCCGATGCCGTCCGCCACCGCTTCGGCGAGCGGGCGATCACCCGAGCGCGCCTCGTCGGGTCGCGGCTGCCGGCGCCATTCGAACACGATCCGATGACGGCCGCGGAGGCCCGCTCGCCCCGGGCAACGCCCGCAGGCCGACGACGAGACGCCGAGCGGCGACGCGGAGCCGTGGGTCGGACGACGCGTCGTGACAGCCAAGGTGACACGGCGGCTCGAAATACTCCGCCCGTCGACCTCTTGACATCGAACGCCTGTTCGGTCTAGGGTGTCGTCAGAACCGAACAGACGTTCTGTCGCCGCAGTGCCCCGCCGACGGACAGAGCAAGAGAGAGCCGCCGGAAGGAGCCATGTTCATGGCGATGATTCGAGTCGAGCCGGTCCAGGTCCGCGTGCGGACGGGCTGGCTGGATGGAAGCCCACGAGAGATCACCTGGGGCGAGGAGCGACTGCCCGTGACGCGGCTGACGGCCGTCCGCGAGGAGGCCGCCGCGTTCCCGGTGATCACGGGGCCGCGGACGATGTTCGAGGTCGAGACACCCCGTGCTCGTCTGGCGCTGACCTACCTGCATCGGTCGCGCCGCTGGACGATCACGGCTCTCGACGAGGAGCGTCGACCAGCGGCCTGATCTGGGGGCCTGGCGGGCGCCTCTCCCGCTTGCCAGGTTGTTCGGAACACGGGGCGGGTGCGCCGGTACCGCATCCGCCCCGTTCCCGACCGGTCGTGGAAACGAGGCCTCCCCGTACGCGGTCGCAACCTACAATCGGTCCATGCCCGATGACGCGCGCGACCCAAACATCGTTTGCCGACCTGACGCTCGGCGCGTTTGTCGATCGTCTCGCCTCCGCGGAGCCGGTGCCGGGAGGAGGCAGCGCCTCGGCGGTCGCGGCTTCGCTCGGCGCTGCGCTCGTCGCAATGGTCGCCTCGCTCTCCCAGGGACGGCCGAAATACGCGGAGCACGCGGCATTGCACCAGCGGGCGATCGACGTCGGCCAGCGGCTTTCGCGGCGGTTCCTGGAGCTGGCCGACGAGGATGCCGCGGCCTATGCCCGGTTCTCCGCCGCGGCCAAGCTTCCAAAGGACACCGACCAGGAACGATCGGCCCGCTCGATCGCGGCTGGCTGCGGCCGCGCGAACCGCATCCGAGGTCCCACTCGCGACGGTCGAGGCCTGCCTGGAGCTGGTCGTCACGGCAGAGGTCCTGGCCGGCCGGAGCAACGTCAACGCCTCGAGCGACCTGAACGTTGCGGCTCAGCTCGGTGAAGCGGCCGCTCGCGGAGCGGCGGAGAACGTCCTGGTGAACCTGCCCGCGGTCGGCGACGAGGAGTTCAGCGGCGAGGCGACCGCCCAGGTCATGGACTGGCTGGACACGATCGCGACCCTGGCCGCCGAGACGCATCAGGCGGTCCGGAGCGGCTCCCCACGCGATCCCGTGCCCGCGTGAGGGCCTGACCGGTGGAGCAAGGGGGAGCGCGGTTGCTCCTCGGACGGCCCATCGCCGCCGAGATTCGCCAGGCGGTCGCCGAGGACGTCGCGACGTTCCGTGCCGCCCAGGGCAGACCGCCGGGCCTTGCCGTGGTCATCGTCGGCCGCGATGCACCGTCGATGGTCTATCTCGAGCAGATTCTCCGCGGCTGCGAGAAGGCGGGCATCGACGGCCGTCTCGTCGAGATCGACGGCGAAGCGACGGAGAAGCGCGTGACCAGGGCCATCGCCGCCCTCAACGCAGATCCGAGCGTCGACGGAATCATCATCCAGATGCCGCTCCCGCCCTCGATCCGGCTCCGTGCGGTGGTCGAAGCCATCGACCCGGCGAAGGACATCGACGGGATCCACCCGCTGAACGCGGGGCTCCTCCGACTCGGCTACGACGGATTCCTGCCGGCGACGGCCCACGCCGCTGTCGAGATCCTCCGCCGGTCGGGGATCGAGATCGAGGGGCGCCGGGCGACAGTGATCGGCCGATCGGCCGTCGTGGGCATGCCCGCCGCCTTCCTGCTGGTCCGGGAGAACGCGACCGTCACGGTCTGCCACACGCGGACCCGCGACCTTCGTCACCACGTCAAGGACGCCGAGATCCTCGTCGTCGCGGCCGGCCACCCGGGCCTCGTGACCGGGCCGATGCTCCGTCGCGGTGCGGTCGTCGTGGACGTCGGCATCAACGTCGTCGATGGCACGATCGTCGGCGACGTCGACTTCGAATCGGCCAGCAAGGTTGCCTCGGCCATCACGCCGGTCCCGGGCGGCGTGGGGCCGCTCACCAATGCCTTGCTGCTGGCCCACCTCGTCCGGGCGGCCCAGGCGCAGGCGTCTCAGCGATCGGCCGGGGACCTCACGTCCCGCGACGAGTCCAGCGGTCGGGCAGGCGAGCGTAGCCCCACGGCCGGCCGGGGCGTTCGATGAGCTTTCCCTCGGATCTCGAGATCGCCCGGTCCGTCACACCGCGCCCGATCGTCGACGTCGCCCAGCGACCTCGGGCTCCGAGACGAAGAGATCGAGCCGTACGGGCGGACGAAGGCCAAGGTCACGCTCGACGCGATCCGGCGACTCGAGGCCGAGCGCCCGCGCGGCAAGTACGTCGTCGTGACGGCCATCACGCCGACGCCGCTCGGCGAGGGCAAGTCGACGACGACGGTCGGCCTCGCCCAGGGCCTGAACCTGATCGGGCACAGGGCGGCCGTCTGCATCCGCCAGCCATCCCTCGGCCCCGTCTTCGGCATCAAGGGCGGCGCCGCGGGCGGCGGCTACAGCCAGGTCATCCCGATGGAGGACTTCAACCTCCACCTCACCGGCGACGTCCACGCGATCGGCGCGGCCCACAACCTTGCGGCCGCGTTCCTCGACAACAGCCTCCATCACAAGAATCCGCTCGGGATCGACCCGTTCTCGATCCTCTGGCCGCGGGTCGTCGACATCAGCGACCGTGCGGTTCGACGGGCGGTCATCGGCCTCGGCGGCAAGGAGAATGGCGTCCCGCGCGAGACCGAATGGATCATCACCGTCGGCTCAGAGGTGATGGCCGTCCTCGCTCTCGCGACCGACCTCCACGACCTTCGGGCGCGTCTCGGGCGGATCGTCCTCGCCACCACCACGGACGGCAAGCCGGTGACGTGCGAGGACCTCGGCGTCGCCGGCTCGATGACGGTCCTCCTCGTCGACGCGATCAAGCCGAACCTGCTCCAGACACTCGAGGGCGGGCCGGCGTTCGTCCACTGCGGGCCATTCGCCAACATCGCCCACGGCAACAACTCGATCATCGCCGACCGGCTCGCGCTGGCCACCAACGAGATCGTCTGCACCGAGGCGGGCTTCGGCGCGGACATGGGCGCCGAGAAGTTCTTCGACATCAAGTGCCGCGCGTCCGGGCCTGGCGCCGGACGCGGCTGTCGTCGTGGCCACCGTTCGGGCCCTGAAGATGCACGGCGGCATCGGGCGGATCGTCGCCGGCAAGCCGCTCGACCCGGTGCTCCTCGAGGAGAACGTCGAGGCGGTCCGGGCCGGCGCCGGCAACCTCGCCAAGCAGATCGAGAACGTCCGCCTCTTCGGCGTCCCGGCCGTCGTCGCGATCAACTCGTTCCCGACCGACACGCCTGGCGAGGTTGAGGCGATCAAGGAAGTTGCGATGGCAGCCGGCGCGTCGGCGGCAGTGGTGGCCACCCACTTCACCGATGGCGGGCGCGGGGCGGCCGACCTGGCCGAGGCGGTCTGGGCCGCCGCCTCGAGCGGCTCGCAGTTCCAGACTCCTCTACCCGGACGAGGCGCCCCTCGGCGAGAAGATCCTCACGATCGCGACGAAGGTCTACGGGGCCGACGGGATCGAGCTGCTGCCGGCGGCCAAGAAGGCCCTCAAGCTGTACGAGGACCTCGGGTTCGGGCATCTGCCGGTCTGCATGGCGAAGACCCAGTACTCGCTCAGCGACGACGCCAATCTCAAGGGCCGCCCCAGCGGCTTCACGATCACGATCCGGGACATCCGCCTATCGGCCGGGGCGGGGTTCATCACGCCGCTCCTCGGCGAGATGCGGACGATGCCGGGACTGCCGTCACGTCCTGGCGGGGAGAAGATCGACATCGACGCCGACGGCAACATCGTCGGGCTGTTCTAGGGCTGGCGACGATCGCCGAGGATGAAATCTCGATGGCCAGCTGCGGTCACGCCTCCGGGCGGACTCGCCGCCGGGCGAACAGGACAACCCCCAGGAGAAGCGCGAGCGCAAACCCCACGGTGCCCAGGACGATCGGGCCACCGGCCTCCGCGGGGACGGCGGGAGATCCGGGCGCTGCTTCCGGGGGGTCAGTAGCAGCCGCTCCTGGCGGGGCGATGCCGCCGTAGGTCGCGCTCGCTTCCGCCAGTAGCGCGTCGCCCTCCGGCGTGCCGAACTGACCGTGCGGGTTGCACAATCCAGTCACCGGATCGCTGCCGCCGTCGGGGAGGAACGTCACCCAGATCCAGTTCGTGCCTGCCGGCGGAAGGCTCGTGCCGCAGCTCGCCTCGCCGGAAGCTCTGACGCCGAGAGGTAGACGAGCGGGGCGGCACCCTTGCCGGTGAACCACTGGGCGACGCGGACCGGCACGCCGCGAGCGTCGCTTCGGGCCGGCCGTGCCGGCGAAGATCGCGTAGTCGGCAGTCGCATATGCCGCCATCGGTTCAGGCTGCGCGCATGAACAAGCAAACATCGGTCCAGCGGAAGTGAGCCAGAGCGCCGTCGAGAGGAACGCAAACAAGAGCAGGGGCGTGAGTCGTCGCGCGTAACCGTGAATCGGGGCGGAAACCATCCGGGTCACCTCGAGCGAGGGCTGTTGCCCCGCTGACGCGAGCCCGGTCGATGATGTTCCGAGCGGCTCAGGTGGGGAGGTCGGCCGTGGCGAGGGCGATGCAGAAGGCGACCGCCAGGCCCAGGCCGGCACCGAGGACGAACGCGCCCCAGGCCATGACGTCGACCGGCCCGAGCGCCTCCGGCTCGTGGGCGTGGTCGTCGTGACCGTGGTCTGCTCCGTGGTCGCCGCTCCCGTGAGGCTCCGAGCCGGCATCGGCGGGGTGGTCGGGCGTCGTGTGCTCAGTCATGTTCGGGCGTCACCTCCGGCGGGCATTCTCCCACGTAGACTCGGCGGCGATGCGCCTTCCGCCTTCCGGCTCGTCTTCGACTCGAGCGACGTGAGCGAAGTGAGCCATCTCACCGACGCCTCACCTACGCCGGCCGCCTCCCTCGAATCGGGCCTGATCGCGAGCCTTCGCGGCCTCGACTCCGACGGACGTCGTCTCTTTGCGAGCCGCGTCCTCCGGATGTTCGCGTACGGGTCGCTGGCCGTCGTGCTCGTCCTCTACCTCGCGTCGCTCGGGCTCGACGCCATCACGATCGGCGCGATCCTGACGCTCACCCTCGTCGGCGACACGATCATCTCGCTCTGGCTGACGACGAACGCCGACCGGATCGGGCGACGGCGGGTCCTGGTCGCGGGCTCCCTCCTGATGGTGGTCGCCGGCGTCGCGTTCGTTGCGACGAGCTGGGTGCCGCTCCTCATCCTCGCCGCCACCGTCGGGGTCATCAGCCCGACCGGGAACGAGGTCGGGCCGTTCCTCGCGGTCGAGCAGGCCGCGCTCAGCCAGAGCGACGCCGGACGCCCGACGCACATCGGTCTTCGCCTGGTACAACCTCGCGGGCTACGTCGCGACAGCGGTCGGGGCCCTCGCGGCGGGGCTCGCGACCCAGGCGTTGCTGGCAGCCGGCTTCACCGCCACCGACGCCTACCGGGCGATCCTGATCGCGTACGCCGCGCTGGGGTTGGCGATGGCCGCGATCTTCGCCCGGGTCAGTCCGGCCATCGAGGCGTCGCCGGCGACGGTCACGCCAGACGGGATCCGCCTGCGGCTGGGACTCGGACGCTCTCGCGGGATCGTGACCAGGCTGTCGGCCCTGTTCGCCCTCGATGCCTTCGGCGGCGGCTTCGTCCCGCAGAGCCTGATGGCCTACTGGTTCCACTTGCGGTTCGGGGTCGAGCCGGCGGTCCTCGGGGCCGTGTTCTTCGGCGCGAACCTGCTGGCCGCGGTCTCGTCGCTGTCGGCCGCCCGGATCGCCGCCCGGATCGGCCTGATCAACACGATGGTCTTCACCCACCTGCCGTCGAACGTCCTGCTGATCCTCGTGCCGCTCATGCCGACGCTGCCGCTGGCGGTGGCGTGTCTCCTGCTGCGCTACACGCTCAGCCAGATGGACGTGCCGACCCGGCAGTCGTACGTGATGGCCGTCGTCGAGCCGGGCGAGCGATCCGCGGCGGCGGGCGTGACCGGGAATCGCCCGGACGACGGGGGCGGCCATCTCGCCGGCCCTCTCGGCGCCGCTGGTCGCCAGCGCCGGGCTCGCCGCGTTGCCGTTCTTCCTCGCCGGCGGCCTGAAGATCGTCTACGACCTGCTGCTCTACCGTGGGTTCCGGTCAGCGCCGCCTGCGCCGCCCGAGCTGGACGAGCGCGCCTAGGACTCCCCTCGGCGACGGCCCGGCATGCCAAGCCGCCACCAGATGAACAGCAGCGCGCCCGCCACGACGGTGACCGCGATCAGCAGGTCGAACGGCTGGAGGGCATGCCGGATCGCGACCCAGTTCGCACCGAGCTGCATCCCGGCGAACACGAGGAGCATCGACCATAGGAACGCGCCGGCCGTCGAATAGATGATGAACGTCCAGATCGGCATTCGGGCCACGCCGGCCGGGAAACTGATGAATGTCCGGACGATCGGCAGAAGGCGGCTGAAGAACGCGGTCGCCGCGCCGTAGCGCTGGAAGAAGTGGTCGGCCAGCTCGATCTCGTGCGGCCTGATCAGGAGGTACTTGCCGTAGCGCTCGAGGAACGGCCGGCCGCCCCAGGCCCCGATCGCGTAGGCGACGAGCGAGCCCAGCGTGTTCCCGAGCGTCGCCACCACGACGACGATCCAGTAGTTCCAGGCCCCGCCGGTGATCGGCTCGATCTGGCTGAGGTCTGACACGAGGAAGCCGGCGTACGGCAGGATGAGCTCCGAGGGCAGCGGGACCATCGCCGATTCGATCGCCATCGCGAGCATGACGCCGACATAGCCGACGCTCCCGTAGAGGGAGTTGAGGAATGGGATGACGATCTCATCGATGAATGCGAGCAAGGCGACCTCGTCGTGGGCGAGCGTCATCGCTCGGTGCTAGTGGCAGGGACGAGGGGAGTCTAGCCGACTATCCTCCGATCGTGACCGACCCGATCGGCTCCCGCGGAACCGAGACCATCGTCCTGACCGGCGCGGACCTGACGCTCGGCGGCGTCGAGGCGGTCGCCCGCCGCGGAGCTCCCGTCGCGCTCGACGACGCACGCCCGCGCCCGGATGCAGGAATCCCGCGACGTCATCGAGCGACTCGTCGCCGCCGGCGAGGTCGTCTACGGCGTGACGACCGGATTCGGTGCGCTTGCGACCCGGTCCGTGGCGCCCGGCCGACGCCAGACGGCTCCAGGAGAACCTCCTGATGAGCCACGCCGCCGGCGTCGGGGCGGCATTGCCGCGCGAGGTGGTCCGGGCGATGCTCCTGCTGCGGGCCAATACGCTGGCGCTCGGGCACAGCGGCTGCCGGCCGCTCCTCGTCGATCGACTGCTCGATTTCCTGAGACTGGGCGTCCACCCCATCGTGCCGGAGCAGGGCTCAGTCGGCGCGTCCGGGGACCTCGCGCCGCTTGCCCACCTCGCCCTGCCGCTCATCGGCCGCGGGCGGGTCGAGCTCGCGGGCCATCCGCTGCCCGCGCTCGTCGCCCTGCGCGAGGTGGGGCTGGAACCGCTCGTGCTCGAAGCGAAGGAGGGCCTCGCGCTCCTGAACGGCACCCAGCTCATGAGCGGGATCGGCGCGCTCCTGCTCGCCGACGCCGATCGGCTGACACGGACAGCCAGCGTGGCGGCCGCGATCAGCGTCGAGGCGCTCCTGGGCACGGACGTCGCCTTCGCCGCCGCCGTACCAGCTCGCCCGCCCGCACCCCGGCCAGATCGCGGTCGCGGCGGAGCTGCGTCACCTGCTTCGGGACTCGACCCTCCAGGACCGCCACAAGGGCGACGCCCACAAGGTCCAGGACCCGTATTCGCTCCGCTGCGTGCCGCAGGTCCACGGCGCGGTCCGGGATGCGCTCGACTACCTCCGACGCGTCCTCGACATCGAGATGAACAGCGCGACCGACAATCCGCTCGTCTTTCCGGAGGGCGGCGTCGTCGACGAGGCGGCGATGGCCACCGGCGGCGGGCTCGTCATCAGCGGCGGGAACTTCCACGGCGAGCCGATCGCCCTCGCGCTCGACTTCGCCAAGATCGCCCTCGCCGAGCTCGGGTCGATCAGCGAGCGGCGGACCGCGCTCCTCCTCGACGAGCGCCTCAACGGCGGCCTGCCGGCCTTCCTCGCGCCGGCGAGCGGCCTCGATTCCGGGATGATGATCATCCAGTACACGGCCGCCGCCCTCGCGTCCGAGAACAAGGTCCTCGCCCATCCGGCGTCGGTCGATTCGGTGCCGACGAGCGCGAACCAGGAGGACCACGTGTCGATGGGTCCGATCGCCGCCCGGCACGCCCGGTCGGTGCTCGAGCACGTCGAGCGGATCGTCGCGATCGAACTGCTGGTCGGGGCCCAGGCCCTCGATCTCCGCCTGGCCCGGGACGACGCGGCGGGGGCCGAGCCGGGGACGGGCGTCGCCGAGGCGCATCGGCTGATCCGCGATCGCATCAGCCACCTCGACCGGGATCGCGAGCCCGGGCCGGACCTGGCGGCCGCGACCGACCTCGTCCGGAGCGGCGCGCTCGCGGAGCTGGCGGGCCAACGCGTCGGCGGCGGGTAGATGGCGGCGATCCGGATCGTCGACGTCACGGACGAGGCGACGTTCGCGTTCGTCCCGCCGTGCGCCGATCCGGGCTTCGACCACCGCTCGTGCGACTACTGGGAGGACGCGGATCGCGGCTCGAAGGCGGCCCGGCTGGCGTGGCTCGAACCCGCGGCGAGCCCGCCGCCGCCGAAACCTCGGGCCGCCAATCCGTTCGCGATCGACGCCGACGACGAGCCCATCGACAACCCGTTCGCCCCGCCGTCGCGAACCGGGCCCGCGTTCAACCCGTTCGCCTCGGACGACGATCTCGCCGGACGACAACCCGTTCGCACCATCACGTCCGGCCCGGCCGACGATCGGGCGCGACGCGCCGCGCAAGCTCGGTCTCCTCGGGCGGGGTCTGGCGATCTTCGGCAGCTACGCGAAGGTGCTCCTCGTCGACGAGGTCGCGGCCGCCTACGCCCAGTTCGGCCCGCTCTCGGCGTACCCGCGCGCCCAGCGGCTGCGCGACCTCTACCCGCAGCTGCCGGCCGCGCCGCTGCCCGCGGTCATCACCTGCATCGCGACGACGGCCGAGGCGCGCCACCGCGGCCACGCCCAGCGGCTCGTCGGAGCGGTCTGCGACGACCTCGCGGGCCGCGGGTTCGCTGCCGTCGAGGCGTATCCCGAACGCGGCGCCCCGCCCGACGCGACGAGCGCGGCGACGCCGGAGTTCTGGCTCACGGTCGGGTTCGGGGTTGCCGTCGACGACGAGCGCTTCCCCGTGGTGCGCCGGGAGCTCGGCTGACCGGCGCGGGGGAGTGGTACCGTCCGGGCGAACGCGAGACGGGCCGCTCGCCGTGAATGGGAGTCCGCGATGGCGATGATCCAGGCGCTCGGCAACGTCACCAAGGTCCGGGGCGCGCTCATCTTCGTCGAGGACATCGAGGCCGAGATGGCGTTCTACCGCGACGTCATCGGCCTGCGCCTGCTCTACCGGACGCCGAAGTTCGTGCGGTTCGACGCGACCCAGGGCACGAGCCTGTCGCTCATCGCCGGCGGCCACGCATCGTCGGAGCCGAAGGACTTCCGGCACGGCGGCGTCGTGCCCGAGGTCATCGTCGACAACCTCCGGCTCGCGATGCAGCGCCTCGACGCGCGCCGGAGTCCGGCACGAGGAGGTCGTCCGGACGGACTGGGGGCAGTTCTGCTTCCTCTGGGATCCCGAAGGGCAATCCGCTCCAGTTCTACGAGTCCGCCTTCATCCGCCCGGACGCCGATCCGGAGCGCGTGCCGGGTTGAGGTCCAGGCTGCGCCGCCGCCGCCGCGGCCTTGGCGATCCTCGGCGTCGGTCTCGTCGTCGCTTGCCAGCCGGGTCCCTCGCCTTCAGCCTTCAGCCGGCGGCGACCGCCGACCCGGTCCTGCCGCGAACCCTCCGCTCAGCGAGCCCGCCGACATCGGCCGAAAGCGTCATCGTCGACCCGACGCTGCTCTCGATCCTCCCGTCGGACGTGGCCGGCGCCCCGATGCAACCGGCCCCGGAGGCCGCGGCCGAGATCGCGGTCGATCCGTCGCTCGCGGCGGACGTCGAGGCCATCGCGGTCGCGCTGGCAGTCGCCGCCGGGTCGTCCGCCGACGAGGACCTCGTCATCGCCAGCGTCGTGCGGCTTCGCCCGGACGTCTTCGACGAGACATTCTTTCGGGGCTGGCGCGACACGTACGACGCGGCGGCGTGCGAACCGGCGGGCGGCGTCTCGCGGCAATGCCGAAGCCGAGATCGACGGCCGCCAGGTCTTCATCGGCTCGTGCGCGAACGGTGGGTTCACCTACCACCTCCGCTACGGCGAGGACGTCATCGTGTCGCTCACCTCCCTCGGCGAGGGGCGGTTCGGTGAGCAGGTGGTCCAGAATCTCGGCGAATGACGGGCGTGACGGGGCGAAGAGGAGGACGGCGTGACTGAGACAGCCGGCGCGCGACCGGTTCGTTCGCCCCGCGGCCCGGAGCTGTCGTGCCGCGGCTGGGGCCAGGAGGCCGCGCTCCGGATGCTCATGAACAACCTCGACCCGGAGGTCGCCGAGAACCCCGACGCGCTCGTCGTCTACGGCGGGACCGGTCGGGCGGCCCGCAGCTGGGACGCGTTCGACGCGATCGTCCGCGAGCTGCGGCGGCTCGCCGACGACGAGACGCTGCTCGTCCAGTCCGGCAAGCCCGTCGCCGTCTTCCGGACCCACGAGTGGGCGCCCGCGGGTCCTCATCGCGAACTCGAACCTCGTCGGGAAGTGGGCGACCTGGGACGTCTTCCGGGACCTCGAGCGGCGCGGGCTGACGATGTACGGCCAGATGACCGCCGGGTCAGCTGGATCTACATCGGGACCCAGGGGATCCTCCAGGGGACGTTCGAGACGTTCGCCGAGCTGGCTCGGCAGCACTTCGGCGGGACGCTCCGCGGGCCGCGTCGTCCTGACGGCCGGGCTCGGGCGGGATGGGCGGCGCCCAGCCGCTCGCGGTGACGATGAACGACGGCGTCTGCCTCGCGATCGAGGTCGACGAGGCGCGGGCCCGACGGCGCCTCGACATCGGCTACGTCGACCGGCTGACGTCCTCGCCCGACGAGGCGCTGGGCTGGGCGCGGGCCGCGGCGGCGGCCGGCGAGGCGGTGTCGATCGCGCTCGTCGGCAACGCCGCGGAGATCGAGCCGGCCTGGGTCCGGGCGGGCGAGCGGTTCGACGTCGTGACCGACCAGACGTCCGCCCACGACGCCCTCGTCGGCTACGTGCCGGCGGAGATCGGCCTCTCGGACGCCGGCGGAGCTGCGGCGGGCGATGCCCGACGAGTACGTCCGCCGGTCGATGCGCTCGATGGCCGACCACGTCCGGGCGATGCTCGCGTTCCGCGACGCCGGCGCCGTCGTCTTCGACTACGGCAACAACCTCCGGTCGCAGGCCCTCGAGGCGGGCGTGGCGAACGCCTTCGACTATCCCGGGTTCGTCCCGGCGTTCGTCCGGCCACTCTTCTGCGAGGGACGCGGGCCGTTCCGCTGGGCGGCGCTGTCCGGCGACCCGGCCGACATCGCCCGGACCGACGCGGCGATCCTCGAGCTGTTCCCGGACGACGCCGGCCTCCGGCGCTGGATCACGATGGCCCAGGCGAAGGTGCCGTTCCAGGGCCTCCCGGCGCGGATCTGCTGGCTCGGCTACGGGGAGCGGGCGCGGGCCGGGCTGGAGTTCAACCGGCTCGTCGCGCGCAGGCGAGGTCAGCGCCCCGATCGTCATCGGCCGGGACCACCTCGACGCGGGCTCCGTCGCGTCGCCGAACCGCGAGACGGAGGCGATGGCCGACGGGTCCGATGCCATCGCCGACTGGCCGCTCCTCAACGCCCTCGTCAACACCGCCGCCGGCGCGACGTGGGTCTCGATCCATCACGGCGGCGGGGTCGGGATCGGCTACTCGCAGCACGCGGGGATGGTCGTCGTCGCCGACGGGACGGAGCTCGCGGCGCAGAAGCTGGAGCGCGTCCTGACGACCGATCCGGGCATGGGCGTCGCCCGGCACGTCGACGCGGGCTACGACGCGGGCGATCGAGGTCGCCCGCGAGCGCGGCGTCCGCATCCCGATGCTCGAGGGGACGCCGCAAACGGATCGTTGACGCCGCGTTGAAGCGGTGCGCATGGGCACCGCTGATGGTGCCGTGGGGGGTGGTTTGTAAGGGTCCGGGGAGGTCGTCGCCGCTACCATGTCCGGCAACCCAAGGGCATTTCCTTGCGCGTGAGGAGGGTTTCAAGTTGCTTTCGCCTGCCCGCCGTTCCCGTCCCCGCCGGCTCCTTTCGCTGCTGGGGGCGCTCCTGATCCTCGGCGGCTTGCTGCCGATCGCAGCGGCCGCGCCGGTCCTTGCCATCTCGCCTGACATCGTGATCAGCGAGGTCTATGGCGGCGGCGGCAACGCCGGCGCCACCTACACCCACGACTACATCGAGCTGTACAACCGCGGCGCCGCGCCGGTCTCCCTGGGCGGAAACTCGGTGCAATACACGAGCGCGACCGGGACGGGTCTCTTCGGCGGCAATACGACGCTGCTTACCGAGCTGCCGACGTCACCCTCAATCCGGGACAGCACTTCCTCGATCCAGGAGGCGAGCCAGGCAGCCGTCGGTGCCCCGCTGCCGACGCCCGACTTCGTCGATCCCAACGCCGATCGACATGGGCGGCGACAGCCGGGAAGGTCGCTACGTGACCGGAACGGCGAGTCTGGGCTGCAACGGCGGCGTCGACCCTTGCGATCAGCGGCCAGCTGGCGCGCATCGTCGACCTCGTCGGCTATGGCAACGCGAACTTCTTCGAGGGAGCCGGCCGCTGCCCCGACGCTGAGCAACACCACAGCGGCGATTCGCGGCGCTGAAGGCGCGACTGACACCGACAACAACAGCGCCGACTTCACCGCCGGCCGCGCCGGACCCCGACAACAGCGGCGGAGGCGGCGACACCGCCCCGTCCGTCTCATCCACGACGCCGGCGAACGGCGCCACGAACGTCGCCCTCGGCGCCAATATCTCGATCACCTTCTCCGAGGCGGTCAACGTCACGGGGACCTGGTTCACGATCAATTGCGCCACGAGTCTCGGCCACACCGCGGTCGCCAGCGGCGGCCCGACCACGTTCACCCTGAACCCGGACGCCGATTTCGTGAACAGCGAGTCGTGCACGGTCACGATCGTCGCGGCCCAGGTGGCGGACCAGGATGCGGTCGACCCGCCCGACAACATGGCGGGCGACCATGTCTTCAGCTTCACGACGGAGGCGGCGCTCCCGACGACGCCCATCCACGACATCCAGGCCGCGACCCACACGTCGCCCTTCAACACGCAGACGATCGTCACCACCGGCATCGTGACCGCGAAGTCGGGCAACGGGTTCTGGATCCAGGACCCGGCGCCTGACGCCGACAGCGCGACCTCCGAAGGCATCTTCGTCTTCACCAATTCCGCACCGCTCGTGGCCGTCGGTGACGCGGTCCGCGTGAGCGGAACCGTCTCCGAGTTCCGGCCGGGCGGCTCGGGCAGCACGAACCTCACGACCACGGAGATCGTCGGCCCGTCCATCACCGTCCAGTCCATCGGGCAACGTCCTGCCCCCGCCGACCGTCGTCGGCATCGGCGGGAGGACCCCGCCGACGGCAGTCATCGAGGACGACGCGTCCGGGTCCGTCGAGACGAGCGGGGTCTTCGACCCTGCGCAGGACGGCATCGACTTCTACGAGTCGCTCGAAGGGATGCGGCTCCAGGTCAACAACGCAGTCGTCGTCGGCCCCACGAATGGGAATGGCGAGAGCTGGGTTCTTCCTGACGACGGGGCGAACGCGAGCGTTCGCACCAACCGCGGCGGCATCGTCATCCGATCCGGCGACTTCAACCCGGAGCGGATCCAGATCGATGACACGATCGCCCCGGTGGCGGTCCTGAACGTCGGCGACGAATACACCGCGCCGATCGTCGGCGTCCTCGACTACAACTTCGGCAACTTCGAGCTCCTGCAGACGTCGACGCCCGCCAGCGCCAGCAACGGCCTCACCCGCGAAGTCACCCCGATCAACCCGCACCCGGACGTGATCTCGATCGGCACGTTCAACGTCGAGAACCTCGATCCGGGCGATCCCGATGCGAAGTTCCAGGAGCTCGCGTCCCTCATCGTCAACAACATGCGCTCGCCGGACCTGCTCTCGCTCGAGGAGATCCAGGACAACAACGGGGCGACGAACAATGGGGTCGTGGATGCGTCCGAGACGCTGAACGAGCTCATCGCCGCGATCCAGTCGGAAGGCGGCCCGGCCTACCAGTTCCGCCAGATCAACCCGGTCAACAACGCTGACGGCGGCGAGCCCGGCGGCAACATCCGCGTCGGATTCCTGTTCCGAACGGACCGCGGCCTGGCATTCGTCGACCGTCCCGGCGGAACCTCGACCGCGGCGACGACCATCGTCAACAACGGCGGCGAGCCGGAGCTGTCCTTCAGCCCGGGCCGGATCGATCCGACCAACACCGCCTTCAACGCGAGCCGCAAGCCGCTCGTTGGCGAGTTCACCTTCAACGGCCACCACTTCTTCGCGGTGACCAACCACTTCAACTCCAAGGGCGGCGACCAGCCCCTCTTCGGCCGCTTCCAGCCGCCGACGCTGACCAGCGAGACCCAGCGCCTCCAGCAGGCCCAGATCGTCAACAACTTCGCCGACGCGATCCTCGCCGTCGATCCGAATGCCGAGATCGTCGTTCTGGGCGACCTCAACGACTTCGAGTTCTCGGCGCCGGTTCAGACGCTCGTCGGGAGCCCGCCGATCTTTGTGCCGCTGATGAACACGCTCCCGCAGAACGAGCGGTACAGCTACGTGTTCGAGGGCAACTCTCAGAGCCTCGACCACATCGTCTTCAGCAACTCGCTGCACGCACTGCCGTTCGTCTTCGACGTCGTTCACGTCAATGCCGAGTTCGCCGATCCAGGCGAGCGACCACGACCCGCAGGTCGTCGCTCTTCAGCTCGGGTGTCAGTTCTCGACGTCGGGCACGACGATGACCCTGCTGACGGACTGCATCACCGACGACACCATCCACATCCCGAACGGGTTCACGCTCAACGGGGCCGGCCACACCATCACGGGTGTCGACCCGGACGACGGCCACTTCCTTGGGGCGGTCGTCGCCAACGGCGGCGCCGTCGCCCACGTGACGAATCTCACCGTCACCGTCAATGGCCTCGCCGACGTCTGCGACGACGGCGCCAATCGGCTCCGCGGCATCCTCTTCGATGGGGCCGCCGGCTCGATCACGAACAGCCGGGCGATCGACATCAACCAGGGCACGAGTGGCTGCCAGGAAGGCAACGGGATCGAGGTGCGAAATGCGCCCTTCGATACGACCGGGCCTGATGTGTCGGTCACGGTCTCAGGCAACGTCGTGACCGGTTACCAGAAGACCGGGATCCTCGCCAACGGCTCCGTTGTGGCGACGATCCTGAACAACACCGTCACCGGTGCTGGCCCGGTCGACTACATCGCCCAGAACGGCGTCCAAGTCGGGTTCGGTGGCTCCGGGCTCATCCGCGGAAACACGATCTCCGGAAACAGCTACACGGGCCCCGATCTCGCCTGCGGGATCCTCTTCTTCGAGGCGGACGGCGTGAAGCAGCAGTCCAACACGCTCTTCGCTAACGAGAAGGACATCTGCAACTTCGGCCGCGGCGGAGGCAAAACCAAGCCAACCAAGTAGGCGGTCGAAAACTCTACGACTCGCCCCCAGGTGCACGCGAAGCCGGTCCCTCCGGGGGCCGGCTTCCGCGTATCAGCTCGCCGCGCGGGCCGCCGCGCGCGGCACGTCGACGCGGGTATGAGCGGGCGATCGAAGTCGCCCGTGAGCGCGGCGTCCGCATCACGATGCTCGAGCAGGAGCAAGCAACGGATCGTTGACAGGGCGTTTGAGCGGTGCGCATGGGCACCGCTCAACGAGGGTCCGGGGCGGTTTGTAAGGCTCTAGGGCGGTCTCTCCCGTACCATGACCGGCAAACCCGAGGGCATTTCCTGGCGCGTGAGGAGGGTTCAAGGTGCTTTCGACTGCCCGCCGTCCCCGTGTCCGCCGCCTCCTGTCGCTGCTTGGAACGCTTCTCCTCGTCGGTGGTCTGTTGCCCGTCGCGGCTGCCGCGCCGGTCCTTGCGATCTCTCCTAACGTAGTGATCAGCGAGATCTACGGCGGCGGTGGCAACACCGGAGCTCCGTACGACCACGACTACATCGAGCTGTACAACCGGGGTACGAGCCCCGTCGCGCTCGGCGGCAACTCGGTCCAGTACACGGGCGCCACATCGACAACCAACTTCGGGAGTTCCGCGAACCTGCGCACCGAGCTGCCGGCCTTCACACTAAATCCAGGCCAGCATTTCCTTATCCAGGAGGTTTCTGAGAGCTCGACGGGCGAACCACTGCCGACCCCAGACTGGGTCGACCCTACAGCGATCCCGATGGCCCTGGGCGCAGGCAAGGTCGTGTATGTGACCGGAACGGCTCCCCTGGGCTGCAATGGCAGCACGACGCCCTGCAACGCCGACCAGCTTGCTCGCATCGTCGACCTCGTCGGCTACGGCACTAGCGCCACCTTCTTCGAAGGCGCCGGGCCTACGGCGAACACGAGCAACACGACGGCCGCCATTCGCGGCGCAGGCGGGGCGACCGACACCGACAACAACAACACCGACTTCAGGGTGGCCGCCCCCGACCCCGACAACAGCGTCGAGCTCCCGCCGTCCGTATCGGCGATCAGTCCAGCTGATGGCGCCACCAACGTCGGCACCTCGGCCGACGTGACGATCACGTTCTCCGAGCCAGTCAACGTGACGAACCCCTGGTTCACGATCACTTGCGGCACCAGCGGCGGGCATACGGCCCTCGTAACCGGCGGCCCGACGACCTTCACCCTGAACCCCGACGCGGACTTCGCCAACAGCGAGACCTGCACGGTCACGGTCGACGACCAGGCCGTGTCCGACCAGGACTCAGACGATCCACCCGACACCATGGTGGCCGATTTCGTCGCCAGTTTTGAGACGGCGTCCACGGCAGCCCCGCCCGACATCAACATCAGCGAGGTCTACGGTGGCGGTGGCAATTCCGGCGCAATCCTCCGGAACGACTTCATCGAGCTCTACAACACGACGACCAGCGCTGTCCCCCTCGCGGGCTGGTCCGTCCAGTACGCGTCAGCCACCGGCGCTACCTGGGCTGTCACAAACCTGACCGGCACGATTCCGGCCGGCGGCCACTACCTCATCCAGGAGGCCTCGGGCGGGCTTTTCGGAGTGCCACTGCCGGCGGCCGACGCCAGCGGCTCCATCGACATTAACGCGACCGCCGGCAAGGTCGCCCTGGTCTCGACGACTACGGCCCTTGCGGGTGCCTGTCCTAGCGGCCCGCCGATCGTTGACTTCGTCGGTTACGGAGCGCCAGCGAGTTGTTTCGAGGGCGTCGCCCCCGCTCCGTCACCGAGCAACACACTGTCGATCCAGCGCGCCGGCGACGGTGCGACCGACACCGAGAGCAACGCCAACGACTTCAGGGTCGGAACTCCAACGCCGACGCCCTCCAGCGAGCAGCCACCGACCGTCGCGAGCACTGATCCCACTGACGGCGCTACGGGCGTCTCTCGCGCGGCGAACATCGCGATCACATTCTCGGAGCCCGTGAACGTAACTGGCTCGTGGTTCACGATCATCTGCGGAATCTCGGGTATCCACACGGCCGCCGCGACGGGCGGGCCTACGGCGTTCGATCTCAACCCCGACACCGATTTCGTGGCCAATGAGAACTGCACCGTGACGGTCGTCGCCGCGAACGTTGCCGACCAGGACGCGATCGATCCGCCGGACACGATGCTTGCCGACTTCTCGGCGACATTCACGACCGCAGCGCCACCGACGGTCGATGACGCGCCGGCCGTTTCGAGCACGACGCCGGCAAACGGCGCTACCGGCGTCGCCACCAATGCAAACGTATCGATCACGTTCAGCGAGCCCGTCAACGTCACCGGCTCGTGGTTCGCGATCTCGTGCGCATCGTCCGGTCTTCACGCGGCCGCGGCCACAGGAGGCCCGACGACCTTCTCGCTCGATCCAGGTGTCAACTTCTCCTTCGGCGAGTTGTGCACCACGACGGTCACGGCAGCCCAAGTGACGGACCAGGATGCCGACGACCCGCCGGATCAAATGGCGGCCGACTACGTCTTCAGCTTCACCGTCGCGGATCTCGCCGTGTTGACGCTGCCTTATGCGCAGGCCTGGACGAATACAGCCGCGATCACGGTGAATGACGACTGGTCGGGCGTGCCCGGCGTGGCCGGCTTCCTGGGCCAGGACATCACCACAGCACCAGCCGTGGATCCGCAGACAGTGCTCACCACGTCCACCCTCGCCGGCGACGTGGACGTCATTGCCAATCAGACCGACCCGAACACGCTGGCCAGCGGCGGCGTCGCGGAGTTCCACATCACGGACCCGGTCGTCGCCCTGCAGGGTTCCGGCACGGCTGACGCGCCGTATGTCCTGTTCAACTTCGCGACGAGCGGACTCTCCGACATCAGGGTCGCCTACAACCTGCGCGACATCGACGGCTCGGTGGACAACGCCGTCCAGCCGGTCGCCCTGCAGTACCGGGTCGGCTCGACCGGCAACTTCACGAACATCCCGGCCGGCTTCGTCGCGGACGCGACGACAGGACCCAGCCTCGCGACACAGGTCACCGCCGTCAGTGCGATCCTGCCCGCCGCGGCCAACAACCAGGCGGTCGTCCAGGTCCGAGTCATGACGACAAACGCCGTCGGTAGCGACGAGTGGGTTGGCATCGACGACATCTCCATCGCGACCCTCACCGGCGACCTGGCGCCGATGGTGATGTCGACGAATCCGGCGAATGGGCAGTCGAACGTAGCTCTCGACGCGTCCCCGACGGTCACCTTCAGCGAACCCGTCACGGCCACGACTGCGTCGTTCGAGCTCACCTGCGCGACGTCCGGCGGCCACACGGCCGTCGTGGCCGACGGACCCACCACGTACACGATCAATCCGGATCTGAACTTCACCACCGACGAGCTGTGCACGCTCACGGTCATTGCCGCGAACGTCACCGACGTCGATGCGAACGACCCACCCGACAACATGACGGCGAATGCCGTCGTGTCATTCCGAACGGTCGGGCCCAGCGTCCACATCCGTGAGGTCCAGGGCGCCACGCACGTCTCGCCGTTCAACGGCCGGAGCGTGGTCGTCACGGGCATCGTGACCGCGAAGCGGGCGAACGGGTTCTACATGCAAGACCCGAGTCCCGACAGCGACGACGCCACATCCGAAGCGATCCTCGTCTTCACCCAGACGGCGCCGACGGTGAACGTGGGCGATGACGTCAGCGTGGCCGGTCTCGTGACCGAGTTCCGCCCCGGAGGCGCCGCCGTGAACCTCAGCACGACTGAGCTCACCGCCCCGGCCATCTCGGTGACGTCAACCGGCAATCCGCTACCGCCGACCATCGTCCTGGGGACGGGCGGCCGCATCCCGCCAAACACCGTCATCGAGGACGACGCCACAGGTGACGTCGAGACGAGCGGCGTCTTCGACCCCGCCGTCGACGGCATCGACTTCTACGAGAGCCTCGAGGCGATGCGCGTCCAGGTCAACAACCCGGTCGCCGTCGGCCCCCGAACGTCGTTCGGTGAGATCTTCGTGCTCGCAGACGACGGCGCCAACGCATCCGTGCGGACGGCGCGAGACGGAATCGTCATCCGGGCGAATGACTTCAATCCCGAGCGGATCCAGCTCGACGACGCTGTCCTCGCCTCATCCACGCCGAACGCAAACGTGGGCGATCACTTCACGACGGCGGCCGTCGGCGTACTGGACTACGACTTCGGCAACTTCGAGATCGAGCTCACAGCGGCCCTCACCGTCGTGCCCGGCGGACTCACCCGTGAGTCGACGGATCCGGCGGGGCCGTCGGAGCTGTCGGTTGCGACGTTCAACGTCGAGAACCTCGACGCGAACGAACCCCAGTCGAAGTTCGATGCGCTTGCGGCGATGATTGTCGGCAACCTCGCATCGCCAGACGTCATCGCTCTGGAGGAGATCCAGGACAACAACGGCGCCACGAATGACGCGATCACCGACGCGAACCTGACCCTCAACAGGCTCACGGCCGCCATCGCGGCCGCCGGCGGACCTACCTACGACTGGCGCCAGATCAACCCGGTCGACGACCAGGACGGTGGCGAGCCCGGCGGCAACATCCGGGTCGGCTTCATGTTCCGGACCGACCGTGGGCTCGCCTTCGTGGATCGTCCCGGCGGCGACTCGACGACAGCGACCACGATCGTCAGCGGCCCGGACGGGCCACAGCTCTCATTCAGCCCGGGCCGCGTAGAACCGGCGAACGCCGCCTGGAGCGCGAGCCGCAAGCCGCTGGCCGGCGAGTTCACGTACGCCGGCAAGACGTTCTTCCTCATCGCCAACCATTTCAACTCCAAGGGCGGCGACCAGCCGCTCTTCGGCCACTTCCAGCCGCCAGTCCGCTCGTCCGAAGTCCAGCGCCATCAGCAGGCGCAGCTCGTGAATACCTTCGTCGACAGCATCCTTACCGTCGACCCGAATGCAAACGTCATCGTGCTCGGCGACATCAACGACTTCGAGTTCTCCACGACGATGGACATCCTCGAGGGCGGCGTCCTGACCGACCTCATGGAAACCCTGCCGCAGGACGAGCGTTACAGCTACGTCTTCGAGGGCAACTCCCAGGTCCTCGACCACATCGTGGTCAGCCAAAATCTCCTCGACAACGTCCCGCTGGAGTTCGATCCGGTCCACGCCAACGCCGAGTTCTGGGACCAGATTTCGGATCATGACCCGTCCGTCGCCCGGTTCCTCGTAGCCACACCCGGCACGGTCGTCGTCAACAAGACCGGCCAGGGCGGGACGGCCCTCGCCGGCGCCGGCTTCACCCTGTACGTCGACGCGGCCCCGACCGGCGGCAGCCGCGGCGCCGAGGACACGACGGCCGCCGGCACCTGCACCACGAACGCAGCCGGTACGTGCTCGATCACGAGCGTCGCCCTCGGGACGTACTGGCTGGTCGAGACGACCACCCCGAACGGCTACGCCACGGTCGCTCCGACGGCGGTGACGGTCGGCGCCGGCCCCGCGCCGGGCGTCGGCGACACCGACACGATCAACCTCGCCAACCAGCCGGTCCCCGGCACGGTCGTCGTCAACAAGACCGGCCACGCTGGGGCCCCGCTCGCCGGCGCCGGGTTCACCCTCTACGTCGACGCGGCACCGCTCGGCGGGTCGCGCGGGGCCGAGGACATGACCGCCGCCGGCGGCTGCTCCACGACCTCGTCCGGTACGTGCTCGATCACGGGCGTCGCCCTCGGCCGCTACTGGCTCGTCGAAACCACGACCCCGCCCGGCTACACCACCGTCAGCCCGACGGCGGTTACGGTCGATCTCGGTCCGTCCGCCAACGTTGGCGACACCGACACCGTGAATGTGACCAACGAGGCCACACCCGGCACGGTCGTCGTCAACAAGACCGGCCAGGGCGGGACGGCCCTCGCCGGCGCCGGCTTCACCCTGTACGTCGACGCGGCCCCGATCGGCGGCAGCCGCGGCGCCGAGGACACGACGGCCGCCGGCACCTGCACCACGAACGCAGCCGGTACGTGCTCGATCACGAGCGTCGCCCTCGGGACGTACTGGCTGGTCGAGACGACCACCCCGAACGGCTACGCCACGGTCGCTCCGACGGCGGTGACGGTCGGCGCCGGCCCCGCGCCGGGCGTCGGCGACACCGACACGATCAACCTCGCCAACCAGCCGGTCCCCGGCACGGTCGTCATCAACAAGACCGGCCAGGGCCGGGCGAAGACCGTGGGGATCGTGTTCACCCTCTATGTCGACGCCGCGCCCGTCGGTGGCAGCCGCGGTCGCGAGGACTCGGCGAGCGCTGGAAGCTGCGTCACCGCACCCGTTGATGACGACCTGGTTGAGGACCACGACGGGCCAGCGACGTGCTCGATAATCAACGTGCCGCTCGGAAGGTACTGGCTCGTTGAGACCGTTCCAAAAGGGAACGCTCCGGTGGCGCCGATCGCGGTCACCGTGAACTTGGGCCGTGCGCCCAATGTCGGTGACACGGACACGTTCGCGGTCAAGAACAAGCCCAAGGGATCACCCAAGCAGCCCTGAGACGCGCGGCGTCCGAAGCCGAAGCCGGTCCCTCCGGGGGCCGGCTTCGACGAATTCAGCTCGCCGCGCCGGCCAGCGGCTCCGCGTCGTCCGGTTCGGGATCCGGGATCCGCTGGAGGGAACGAACGGGCGAGAACAGCACGGGCAGGAACACGAAGGTCCCGCCGATCGCGCCGATCCAGATCGTCTCGTGAAGACCGATGACCCCGCCGAGGAATCCGCCGATGGTTGCACCGATGGGGATCGTCCCCCAGACGATGAACCGCATGGTCGCGTTCATCCGCCCCTGCATTCGCTCAGGGGTGATGGCCTGGCGCAGGCTCACCTGGTTGATGTTGTAGAGCGCGCCTCCGAAGCCACCGACGAAGACGCTGCCTGCAACAAACGGCACGGCGACGTCCGGCGGTGCGATGGCGACGAGGAGTGCGGACGGGCCGAACATCACCGCCGACCCAACGATCGTCGGTCCGACCCCGAATCGTGACGCCACGCGATTAGCAACGAGCGCGCCAAGGAGGAATCCCACGGCCCCGACCGAGAAGGCCAGGCCGAGCACCTCGGGGGTGAACACGAGCTCGCGGACGAGGTAGAGGATCAGGATCGAGTAGACGACGTTGGAGAAGAAGTTCGACAGGCCAGTCGTCGCCGCGATGCTCCGCAGCAACGGTTGCCGCCCGACGTACCGGAGGCCTTCGACGATCTCGGATCGCATCGACGGCCGCTCGCCGCGTTCGTTCAACACGGGCTCCGGCGCCGTCTCGTGGCGCCGGATCGCGAACATGAACAGCGCGGACACGACGAAGCTCACCGCGTCGAGAAGGATCGCGAACGGGGCCGTGAACGCCCCGATGATGAGCCCCGCGACGCCGGGCCCGACGATCTGGGCCGCGGAGTAGCTCGTCTGTAGCTTGGCGTTGCCATCGACGATCTGGTCGCGCTCGACGAGCGATGGGAGGTATGACTGGTAGGCGACGTCGAAGAAGACGGTCGCGCAGCCGTTGATGAAGCCGACGATGTACAGCTGCCAGATCGTCAGGGCGTCCAGGGCGAACGCAACCGGGATGGAGACCAGTGCGGCCGCTCTGACCAGGTCGCCGGCGATGAGGATCGGGCGACGACGCAGGCGATCGACCCAGACGCCCGCCGGCAGGCTGAGGAGGATGAACGGCAGGAACTCGACCGTGGCGAGCATCCCGAACTCGAACGGTGTGACGTTCAGCGTCGTGGCCGCGATGATCGGCAGGGCGAGCAGCGTCACCTGCGTCCCGAACTGGCTGATCGTCTCGGCCGACCAGAGCTTCAGGAAGTCGCGATGGCGGAAGAGGCTGCGATTCGCGTCGGACACAGGGACCTCTCTGGGCAGGGCCGTCGCCGGGAATGGCGTTAGTTTATCGTCTAACACTCGTTAGCAGATGCAAGTCTGTGACCTGCGGGGCACCCCTCCGCGCGCACATCGACATGTCACGATAGGACCATGCCCGAGCTCGCCGACCGGCTGGTCGAATCGGTCCCGAACGTCTCCGAGGGTCGCCGCCTCGACGCCGTCGAGCGCCTCGCGGATGCGATCTCGGCGGTGCCGGAGGTCCACCTCCTCGATCAGACGAGTGACTCCAGTCACAACCGCTCGGTCTTCACCCTGGCCGGACCGGCCGGCGCGGTCTCGAATGCTCTCGAGCGGCTCGTCGGTGCCGCGATCGACGAGATCGACATGAACGAGCACTCGGGCGAGCATCCGCGGATCGGCGCGGTCGACGTCATTCCGTTCGTCCCCCTCGGCGACACGTCGATGGACGAGACGGTCGAGATCGCAACGACATTCGGGCAACGGATCGCGGAACGGTTCGACCTGCCGGTCTACCTCTACGCCGAGGCCGCCAAGCGCGGCGAGCGCGTGAAGCTCGCCGACGTCCGGCGGGGCCAGTACGAGGGACTCAAGTCGGAGATCTCGCAGCGCGGCCGCGAGCCGGACTTCGGACCGCCCCGGATGCATCCGACGGCCGGTGCGGTCGCGGTCGGTGCTCGGCCCTTCCTCATCGCCTACAACATCAACCTGGAGTCGCCCGACAAGGAACTGGCGATCCGGATCGCTCGCCGGATCCGGGAGTCGGGCGGTGGCCTGCCGCGCGTCCAGGCCAACGGCTTCTTCATCGAGGAGCTGGGGCGGGCCCAGGTCTCGATGAACGTTCTCGACTTCCGAACCACGCCGCTGTGGCGGGTCTGGGAGACGGTCCGGGCGGAGGCGGCGGAGGATGCCATCGAGCTCGCCGAGTCGGAGCTGATCGGGCTTGCCCCGCTCGCCGCCTTCCTCGACGTCGCCGATCACGCCGACGCCCCGCCGGACGCGACGATCGGACGATCGCCTCGCTGCCGCGGCGCGGTTCCTGCGGCTGCGCGACTTCTCGCCGCTCCAGGCGCTCGAGCTTCGGCTGGACGCCGCGCGGGCCGGCGCGGCGGAGTGATCGCGGCGGCGGCGGCGTGAGCCTCCGGGTCATTCCGGGCGGCCGCGGGGATGCGTCGGCCCCGGGGTTCCTCGTCGTCGGCGCCTCCGAGGTCGTGACGATGGCGGGCGGCCTGCGGGCAGGCTCGATGCAGGCCGAGGTCGCACGTTTCACCGCCGACGACGGCGCCGACGTGTCGTCCGCTCCGGTCGTCGCCACGTGGGAGGATCGCATCCTCGGCGTCGGGCCTCGCGCCGACCTCGAGCGACTCCTCGAAGCGGAGGGCTTTTCACTCGGGCGGTTCGCCCGTCTCGACGCGCGCGGCGGCGCCGTGACGCCGGGCCTGGTCGATCCCCACACCCACCTCCTCTTCGCCGGCAGTCGCGAGGACGAGCTCGAGCTGCGGCAGCGCGGCGCAAGCTACATGGAGATCCTCGCGGCCGGCGGCGGGATCCTCTCGACGGTCGCCGCGACGCGGGCGGCGAGCGAGGACGAGCTTGCCGCACATGGCCGGCGCTGGCTCGACGAGATGCTCGGCCACGGCACGACGACGATCGAGGCCAAGTCGGGCTACGGGCTCGACCTGGCGACGGAACTGCGGCTGCTCGAGGTCGCCTACGGGCTCGGCCGCGAGGGCCCGATCGAGATCGTCCCGACGTATCTCGGGGCGCATGCGGTGCCGCCGGAGTTCCGGGCCCGACCCGACGGCGTCGAGGCCTACGTCCGCCACATTCTCGAAGAGCAGCTGCCCGGCGTGGCGGCGCAGGGCAGGGCGCGGTTCTGCGACGTCTTCTGCGAGGAGGGCGCGTTCACGGCCGATCAGTCGGAGCGGATCCTGCGCGCGGCGGCCGTGTTCGGGATGGGCCTGCGACTCCACGCCGACGAGATCGTCCCCTCCGGTGGCGCCGAGCTCGCCGCGGAGCTCGGTGCGGTATCCGCCGACCACCTGGCGGCGCCATCCGCGGCCGGCATCGACGCCCTCGCCGACGCCTCCGCCGACGGCCGACCGGTCGTCGCGACGCTGCTGCCGGCGACGACGTGGTTCCTGATGAAGGACCGCCACGCGCCTGCCCGGACGTTCATCGATCGGGGGGTGCCGGTCGCGGTCGGGACCGACTTCAATCCCGGCACGTCGCCGACGCCCTCACTGCCATTGGCGATGACGCTGGCCTGCCTCAACCTGGGACTGACGCCGGACGAGGCGCTGGCCGCGGTGACGATCAATGCGGCCTACTGCGATCGGCATGGGCGAGGAGGTCGGGTCGCTCGAGAGCGGCAAGGCCGCCGACCTCGTCATCTGGAACGTCCCGACGAGCCGCCAGATCCCCTACTGGCCGGCCGCCGACCTGGTTCGGACGGTCGATCAAGCGCGGCCGGATCGTCGTCGACAACGGCTGACTCCCGCCCGGATGGGCAGCCCAGTGGCGATCCCTAGGTCTTGCCGCGGGACTCGAGGAGCACCGCCGTCGTTTCGACGGGCAGGCCCGAGCTCGTGATCGACAGCTTCGGCTGCGGCGTGGGATCGCCGCCCATCTCGTGGAAGAACTTCGCGACAGCCTCGCGTGTCTCCGACGAGTCGTCGTCGAGCGGCATCGCCACGACGATCCGGGGATCGAGCTGGGCAACGAGCTCCGCGGCCTTCGTCGGGGAGAGCGAGCCGCCGATCGGGACGCAGGCGATGTCGACCGGACCGATGTCGGCGAGCTTCTCCTCCGTCAGGAGGTGGCCGATCTCGCCGAGGTGGATCGTGTGCAGCCCGTCGAGCTCGACGAGGAACGCGACCTGCTTGCCTCGATCGGCTCCCTTGGCGTCGTCGCGGTAGGTCCGGACCCCGGTCAGGAGCACGTCCCGAACCTCGTACTCACCGGGTCCATCGAGGACGAACGCATCCTCCAGCGAGCTCGGCAGGAGCGTCGACCCGTCGCGCGAACGAACGCCCTTCGCCTTGGGCAGCGGCTTGTCGTCGGGGTGGGAGTACGTGACGATCTCGCCGGTGATCCCCCGACCGGTCGGCCCCACCACCGCCTGATAGGGATCCGCCACGACGACCGCGTCCTTGCCCCGAAGCCGAACACAAGTCCGCCCGTACCAAATCAATTCCATGCGCTCAGATTCTGACACAGCCGGCTGCACGCCGGATCACCCGTGGGCCCGGACCGCGTCGCGCAGCCCCGACTGCGTTCGTCGCGCATGGGTGGCCTGGCGCAAGGCGACCCCGAGCACCGGAGCGAGCGGACTTCAAACGTCCGTGAGCGAGGAGCGCAGGGGTCAACGCGGCGAAAGGCCGCCCAGGCGCGACAGCCGGGAGTCCCGGCACAAAGTAAAGAGCGGGGCGCCTGCCCAATCGGCGCCCCGCTCGGAGGGAGGGAGGATGGAACCCAAGGGGGTTCGGTCCAAAACGAACCCTAGACGTGCCGCATTCACGGACGGCGAGCCATCCGATTAAGAAAGCGACACTGACGAAACTGGTACCTCCGGGCCCTCGTCCCGCCCGGGAACCCCATGCGACAATCCCGCCGATGAATTCCCCCCGCCTGCCGCTCGTCGGCTCGACCTCGGCCCCTGCGCGTCGCAATGTCCGCCGGCTTCCGGCGGCCCGATCGGCTCTCGCGGCCGTCCTTGCAATCGTCGTGGCCGGGTGCGGCGTCTTCGGCCCTGCGCCCTCGGCCCGCCCCGACAGCCAGCCCGACGACCCCGCCCGATCCGGCGACCGTCTACGCGACGATCGAGGAACAGGTCCGCGCGATCCGCGGCCTCGAGGAGAAGGTGCCGGTCGAGCCCAAGATCCTCGATGAGGCCGCCCTGACCGACTACGTCAAGGAGCAGTTTCGGAAGGACAATCCCGAGGAGCTCGTCAAGGCCAACGAGCGCATGCTCAAGGTCCTCGGCCTCCTGCCGGCGGACGCATCGCTCGAGGATCTCTACATCGAGCCTTCTGGGCGGCCAGGTCGCGGGCCTCTACAACCCCGAGGGACAAGACGCTCTACGTCGTATCGAGGTCAGGCGGCCTCGGCCCGACCGAGAAGACGACGTTCGCCCACGAGTACACCCACGCCCTCCAGGACCAGAACTTCGGCCTGGCAGGCCTCGAACTCGACGCGTCCGGGCAAGGGCGACAGGGCGATCGCCCGCCTGGCGCTCGTCGAGGGCGACGCGACGCCTGCTCATGACGCTCTGGCAGATCGACAACCTGACCCAGGCGGAGCTCATCCGGCTGTTGGGCGAGTCGCTCGATCCCGCGGTCACCGGGGCCCCTCGAGAAGATGCCGGCCGTCCTCCGCGAATCGCTGCTGTTCTCCGTACACGGGCGGCCTGACCTTCACCCAGCGGCTCCAGAGCCAGCGGTGGCTGGGCCGCGGTCGACGCCGCATTCGCCAAGCCACCCGCCTCCACCGAGCAGATCCTGCATCCCGAGAAGTACGACAGCGGCGAGGCACCGACGGTCGTCGACCTCCCCGACGACCTCGCCGCCCGGATGGGCGCCGGTTGGTCCGTCGGCCTCGAGGACACCTTGGGGGAGTTTCAGCTGAAGCTCTGGCTGGCGAACGCTGCCGGCGGAGTCGCCACGGATCAAGCTGACGCCACGAAGGCCGCAGCTGGTTGGGGTGGCGACCGCGTGGCGCGTCCTCGACGGGCCCGGCGGGGCGACCGCGGTCGTGATCACGAGCGAGTGGGACAGCCGCCGCCGATGCCGCGGAGTTCGCGACCCAGGCGGAGCTCGTCGTCGCGTCGCTTGCCGGAGCCGGCGAGGTGCGTCGCGCCCGGCGGAACCAGGGTTACGGTCGATCCTCGCGCTCGAGCGACGACGTGGTCACTCGCCTCTCGAATCGTTCTCGGCCTGACCGGCTGAGCCTCCGAGCGCCGGCTACATCGATTCGGGGGCGGAGATCCCGAGCAGCCCAAGGGCATTGGCGAGGGTCGTCTTCGCCGCGGCCGCGAGCGCCAGCCGCTTCGCCGACCGTTCCGGCTCATCCGGGTCGACGACCTTGGCATCGCGATAGAAGGCATGGAACTGCGTCGCCAGCTCCGTGGCATAGGCGGTGAGGCCATGGGTCTCCTCGGCCCAGACCGCGTCCTCGACCACCTCGGGCAAGCGGGCGATGACCCGGGCGAGGGCCCCCTCCGGTGCGCCGCCCAGCGCGCCGCTCACGTCGGTTGCCGGGGCGAGACCGGCGTCAGTCGCCTTGCGCAGGATCGAGGCGACCCGGGCATGCGCGTACTGGACGTAGTAGACGGGGTTCTCGGCTGACTGCTTCTTGGCGAGCTCGATGTCGAAGTCGATCGCGCTGGTCGCGGCCCGCGAGGCGAACGTCCAGCGGGCGGCATCGACCCCGACCTCCTCGAGCAGCTCGTCAAGGGTCACGAACTCCCCGGCGCGCTTCGACATCGAGACCTCGACGCCGTCACGGATGAACCTGACCCACGAATAGAGCAGCACCTGGACCGCGTCCGGGTCGTAGCCCATCGCCGCCGCCGCGTTCCTGAGGCGAGCGACCGTCCCGTGGTGGTCGGCGCCCCAGATGTAGATGAGGTGCTCGAAGCCGCGGCTGAACTTCTCGGTGACGTAGCCGATGTCGGCCGCGAAATAGGTCGGGCGCCCGTCGGATCGGATGATCACCCGGTCCTTGTCGTCGCCGAACGCCGTCGAACGGAACCACAGGGCGCCGTCCTGCTCGTAGACGTGTTCGCCGGTCCGCAGCCGCTCGATCGCCCGCTCGACCCAGCCTTCGGAGTGGAGCGACCCTTCGCTCGTCCAGACGTCGAAGTGGACGCCGAGCCGCTCGAGGCTCGACTCGATGCCTTCCCGGACCCGGGCTCCGGCCCAGCGTCCGACGACGTCGGCCGGATCGGCGCCGGGCGCCGCTGCGGCCGCGCCCACGTCGTCGGGGACGTTAGCCGCGAGCTCCTCGACGTACGCCCCGTGGTAGCCGTCCTCCGGCACGGGCTCGACCATCCCGGATGGCGAGGATCGACGCCCCGAGGTTCGTCACCTGCATCCCGGAGTCGTTGAAGTAGTACTCGCGCGTGACCTGCTGCCCGCCGGCCACGAGGATCCGGCAGAGCAGGTCGCCGATGAATGCGCCGCGCGCGTTGCCGATCGTGAGGGGCCCAGTCGGATTGGCCGACACGAATTCGACGTTCACCCGGCGCGGCCGGATCGGCTGCACCCGGCCCCAGTCCCCGGGCGCTGCGAGGACGCCGGCGATCGTCTCCTCGAGGGCGCGGTCGGTGACGCGGAGGTTGACGAAGCCTGGCGGGGCCGCCTCCGCCGCGGCGATCGGGCTGTCGCCGGCGCCGCCCTCCGCCTCGCGACCGATCTCCGCGGCGAGCACCTGGGCGATCTCCAGCGGTGCCCGACGGTACGGCCGGGCGAGCCGCATCGCGAGATTCGAGGCGAAGTCACCGTGCTCGGGTTTCGCCGGCCGCTCGATGTCGACTGCGGGCCGCTCAACGGGCGGCAGCGGTGGGAGCGTGCCCGCGGCAATCGCCCGCTCCCATGCGCGCTCGACCGCGGCCCTGGCCCGGGTGCGGATCGGCGGCGGCTGTGTCTCAGCGGGAGCGTTCGTCACGGGCGCCCATGGTAGCCGCTGGAGAGCTCGCGACGGGTCGGCCGCCGACGCGACGGAGCTCGAGCAACGGAAGTACCAGTACTTCGGTGCCGGTCCGCACCGGAAACCGCAAATCCTCGTGGTGTCCATCAGTGGACATTGGTGATGTTGGGACCAGAACCACGCGGTTGTGACTAGTACCTTTTGCGACCCCTGTCGCCGTACGATGCGCCGACTATCGAAACCAGGGCACTTGCAGGGGACCAGGAAGTACCAGCCCGGATCGGGCGCCGGACTTGCTGACCTCTGACAGGCCGAGGGACTCATTAGAGGGGTTCGTTTCAATCGTGGCATCGATCTCGGGGATCGGAGGAACTGAACATGGCGTCTCGGGGTATTTGGCGCTTCATGAGCGTCCGGACCAGGCGGAGCTTGACGCTCACCTGGACGGCGCTCTTTGTGTTTTCGCTGCTGTTGCAGTACATGAGCTTCGCGGCCGCACCGCCTGTGCTGGCCGTCCACAACGAGGGCGTCTTCGAGCTCGAGGGCAATGCGACGAGCTCGGCCTGCTCTCGACGGCGACGACTGGGACAAGATCTTCAACGGCACCTCGGGCGCCGCGGCCAGCGTGTTCCAGACGGATACCGCGAACCGGCGCTTCACCGGCGGCTCGAAGGACACCCTCGACGTCACCAGCTGGGCCTGGGATAGCCAGAGCAGCCCGGACAAGGACGACATCCTCCACGCCTACGCCGGCCTGTACGAGAACGGCGGCGACGAGATCACGGTCTTCGGGCTCGACCGCTTCGCCAACAACGGCGACGCGAATGTCGGCTTCTGGTTCTTCCAGAACGCGATCGGCATGAACGCCAATGGAACGTTCTCCGGGTCACACAAGAACGGCGACGTCTTCATCGTCAGCGAGTTCGACTCCGGCGGCGACGTCTCCACGATCGTCCTCTACAAATGGCTCAACGGCGGACTCTCGCAGGTCGTGTCCGGGCATCGAGTGCGGCGGCGCCGGCAGCGACGAGATCTGCGCCATCGCCAACGCCGACGACCGCGACCTCCCCCTGGCCGTACACGCCCAAGGCAGGGTCCGGCCGGGACGTTCCCGATCGCCAGCTTCTTCGAGGGCGGCGCGGACATGGGCGCCATCTTCGGCACCGCTCTTCCGTGCTTCTCGACATTCCTTGCCGAGACGCGCAGCTCGACCTCCACCACGGCCGAGCTCAAGAACTTCGTCCTCGGCCAACTTCAACACCTGCAAGCCGCCGACGATCACGACCCAGCGCAGCAGCGCGACCGTCGACTTCGGCGGAACTGTGACCGACACGGCGACGCTGTCCGGCAACGACGGCCCGGCCTCCGGCTCCGTCACGTTCTTCATCTGCACGCCCACCCAGGTCACCGCGGCCGGCTGCCCGGCCGGCGTCGGCTCGCAGGTCGGCGCTGCCGTCCCTGTCACGACCTCGGCCAACGGTGGCACGGCCACGTCGTCGGCCTACACGGTCGGCTTGACCGCGGCGGCGGTCGGCAAGTACTGCTTCCGCGCTGTGTACGCGCCCGACGCGGCATCGCAGTACCTCGCCGGCAGCCACACCGAACGCGACACCTGGAATGCTTCACCGTCGCTCCGGCGACCATTGACATCACCAAGGTCGCCAATCCCGGCCGGCCCCGTCAGCGCCGGCGACTCGATCGGCTTCGACATCATCGTCACCAACACGGGCACGGGCACGGCGCTCAACGTCGCCGTCAACGACCCGCTCCCGCCCGGCGTCAACTGGAGCCTCGGCACCGTCACCGGCGGCGCCACGTGCGCAATCACGGGCCCGGTCGGGACGCAGGTCCTGGCCTGCACCAAGGCCAGCCTTGTCGCCGCCGGCACCTTCAGCGCCCACATCTCCGGCACGACTGACGCGGCCGACTGCGGCACCGTCAGCAACACGGCCAGCGTCACCACCTCGAACGACGGCAGCGACACGGCGACGGCCTCGGTCGTCGTCCAGTGCCCCGACGTCACGGTCGTCAAGACGCCCGACGGCGGCGACGTCAACGCCGGCAGCCTCGCCACGTTCACCATCGTCGTCAGCAACCTCGGCCCGGGCATTGCCCGGAACGTCACCCTGACCGACAAGCTGCCGGCCGGAATCGACTGGTCCGAGGACAGCGCATCCTGCTCGATCACGGGCCCTGTCGACACCGAGGTCCTCTCCTGCAACTTCGGTGACATGGCCTCGGGCGCGACCGCCACCGTCCACGTCTCCGGGCTCACGGATGCCCAGGACTGCGGCAACATCCCGAACACAGCTACCGTCGGCGCCGCGAACGAGCGGGCCGCCCAGGCGGGCAACAACTCCGACACCGGCTCGATCGACGTCCTCTGCGCCGACATCCGGCTCGTCAAGGATGCCAATCCTGTCGGGCCGGTCAGCGCCGGCGACCCGATCGGCTGGGACATCACGGTCTCGAACGTCGGCGACGGCACCGCCATCGACGTCCATGTCGACGGACCTGCTTCCGGCGGGCGTCGACTGGGTCCTTGGTGCGATCAGCGGTGACACGATCGGCGTGTCCTGCTCGATCACCGGCGCCGTCGGCAGCGAATCGCTCGTCTGCGACGACGCCAGCATGGCCCCAACCGACAGCTTCACGGTCCACGTCTCGGGCGCGACCGAACCGACTGACTGCGGCACGATCAACAACACCGCGACGGTCACGACGGGCAACGACGGCGAGAGCTCCGACAGCGCGTCGGTCATCGTCCAGTGCCCGGATCTCGAGGTCGTCAAGAGCGGCAACGGGCCGCTCAATGCCGGCGACATCGCGACCTTCACCATCACCCTGACCAACCACGGCCCGGGGGCCGCGCACGACGTGACGCTGACCGACCAGCTGCCCTCCGGCACCTGGACCCTGGGCGGCGCGAACGCGGCCGACTGCGCGATCAGCGTCAGCAACCTGCTCACCTGCGACTTCGGCGACGTCGAGAACGGCGGAGTCCGGACGATCACGGTGAGCAAGACCACCTCGCCCGATGACTGCGGCACGATCCACAACGAGGTCACCGTCAGCGCCTCGAACGAGCCCGACAACGACCAGTTCCCGAACACGCGACGACGCCGACATCGTCGTCAACTGCCCCGACCTGGAGGTCGTCAAGACCGGCAACGGTCCGCTGAGCGCGGGCCAGGTCGCGACGTTCACGATCACCGTCACCAACCACGGCCCGGGCACGGCCTATGACGTGACGCTCACCGACCAGCTGCCCTCGGGCACCTGGACGCTGGGCGGCGCGAACGCGGCCGACTGCGCGATCAACGGCAGCAACCTCCTCACCTGCGACTTCGGCGATCTCGCCGACGAAGCCTCCGCGACCTTCACCGTCAGCAAGACGACCGTCGCCGACGACTGCGGCACGATCCACAACGACGTCACCGTCGCGGCGTCCAACGAGGACACGGCGACCGACCAGTTCCCGAACAGCGACGGCGCCGACATCGTCGTCAACTGCCCCGATGTGACCGTCATCAAGACCGGCAACGGCACGATCAGCGCCGGTCAGCTCGCGACCTTCGACATCGCGGTCACCAACCTCGGGCCGGGCACCGCATTCGGCGTGACCCTCAGCGACCAGCTGCCGGCTGGCACCTGGACGCTCGGTGGCCCCGATGCCGGCCGACTGCTCGATCGATGGCAGCAACCTCCTGACATGCGACTTCGGCGATCTCGCCAACGGCACCTCCCGGACGATCTCGCTCAGCCGTGAGACGACCGCCGAGGACTGCGGCGAGCTTCCGAACACCGCGACCGTCTTCGCGACCAACGAGGCCGAAGAGGACACCGCCAACAACGAATCCAGCGACACGATCACGGTCGACTGCCCGCTGATCGTCATCACCAAGACCGCCGACGATCCGATCGTCGACGCCGGTGATCAGATCGGCTTCGTCGTCACGGTGACCAACACCGGCGACGGATCAGCCTTCAACGTCACCGTCACCGACGTCCTGCCCGTGATCGCCGGCCTCAGCTGGTCGATCGAGAGCCAGTCGCCGGTCGGCACGTGGTCGATCGTCGCCGGCACGCTCACGTTCGGCCCGGCCACGCTGGCCTCCGGCGCGAGCGCCACCGTCCACATCATCAGCAGCACGACATCCGCGACCTGCGGCGACGTCCCGAACGTCGCGTCCGTCGTCTTCGACGGCGGCAGCGGCTCTGACGCCTCGACAGTCGAGGTCCTCTGCGCCGAGATCGGCATCTCGAAGATCTCCGACGCGGATACCGTCAGCGCCGGCGACCAGATCGGCTTCACGGTCACGCTTGACCAACGATGGTGCCGGCGCGGCCAACGGCCTCGCCTTCACGGACGCCCTTCCCGGCGGTCCGGGCATCAACTGGAGCATCGATCCGGCCTCGGATGGCTGGTCGATCACGGGCTCCGCTCCGAACCAGACCCTGGTCTACGAGCCGACGAGCCTCGCCGGCGAGTCGAGCACGTCGGTTCACGTCGTGAGCGACACGACCGCGGCCTCGTGCGGCATCTACGACAACACGGCCACGATTCACCACCGTCAACGACGGGACCGGCGAAGCGTCGGACTCAGTGACCCTGAACTGCCCCGACATCGCGGTCGAGAAGACGGCAACGAACACGCCGATCCCGGTCGGCGAGGATCTCGTCTTCGACATCACCGTGACCAACATCGGTGAGGGCGTCGCGTTCGATGTCGTGCTCACCGACGAGCTCCCGGCGGGCTTCGCCTGGAGCGTCGACAACGACGGCCTGCGACATCGTCGGCGGGACGCTCACCTGCGACCTCGGCGACATGGAGCCAGGTGCCAGCGTCACGGTGACGCTCACGGCCCCGACCGTCGACGACGGTCCCGGCTCGGAGGACTGCGGCACGATCGACAACACGGCGGTCGCGAGCGCGATCAACGAGAGCGAGGATCTCCTCGAGAACAACACCGACGATGCAGCCATCGTCGTTGAGTGCCCCGTCGCCTCCGCGCTGACCATCGCGAAGTCCTTCACCGGCAACACCGGTGGGCATGATCCGATCCTCGATGTGCCACTCGCCATGATCGGCGACACCTGACCTACACCCTCGACTACACGGGTTCCGGCCCGATCACGAACGCGATCATCACCGACGTCCTCCCGGTCGGCCTCGACTACGTCGAAGAGCTCGGCCGAGGGCGACGCCAACTTCACCTTCGTCGACTACGACGACGCGACCCGGACCCTGACCTGGACGGCGGCCACGCTGCCTGACCCGGCCAGCGGCTCGGTGACCTACGACGTCGTCGTCCTCGAAGCCGCAGCGGAGGAAGTCCAGCCGCTCGTCAACGTCGCTACGATCGACAGCGACGAGACCGAGCCTGACTCCGACGATAGGTCCGTGGCCGCACTGCCTTCGGTCCTGGCGCTTACCCCGCCACCTACCAGCACGCTTACCCCCGAGACGGGCACGAGCAATCCGGGCTTCAGCCTGATGCTCGTCCTCCTCGGACTCGCCGGCCTCGCCCTCGGCGTCGGGTTCGTTACCCCGGTGCCCGAGCGAGTCCGTCGACGGGATCGCCTGGGCTGAGTGGCCCAGTCGACATGCGCCGAACGCCGGTCGGCCGGGACGAGCGATCGCTCGACCGTCCGGCGCACGGGCACCGTCGGAACCTCCTTTGGGGTCCCCGAGACCCGGACGGGGCGTCCCTGCCTAGGGGCGCCCCGTCAGTCTCGTCCCACACGACCAGGACTTGGGTGGGGAAGGTCATGGGCTCCTTGTTGACGCCAGCAACGGCAAACGGTGGTCAAGTTGCGGTCTGGTAGGGTCCGGTGTCCGATAAATTGCGGAATTAGTCCTAGACGAGTACCAGTACTGCGTCATCCAGTATTGCGCAGCCGCGTAGGCAACGGCTCCCGGGTTATCCGGGATGGACTCATCCAACCTCATGTATTCGGGGACCCAAGAATGAACAGTCGACTCTCTCCCTCGTCGCCGCGGCGGCGCTCTCAGAAAGCTCGCCTGGCTGTCTGCCATCGCGATGCTTGCCGTGTCGGCCTTTGCGCCGACCGCGGTTTCGGCCGCGCGATCGCCCAGCCGCAGGACAACGCCTGCAACAACATCGACAAGCGGCGGCCGTAGTCCCGACTATGTCTGGCGGTGACCCTGGGCGATGCCGAGCCTAGACGGTCAACTGGGCAACGGACGCGGACCACTTCGATGCCGAGAACTATCCGACGGTCACCGTCCGCTGCGATGCGTCTTCGAGCTGACGGCACCGACCAGGGCGGTATCGACCAGGACACTCGAGAACGACGGCGAGCACGCTCTTCGCGTGGTCGCTGTTTGGCTACGAGCGCGACATCCGTGCCCCGACAGCACGCTGTCGATCGGCGGCAGCGCGGACAGCCCCGTCGTCCAGACGAAGAAGTCGAACATCATCGACTGCCCGTCAACGCCGACACCCACGCCTACGCCTACGCCCAACGCCCCACGCCGACGCCCACGCCAACCCCGCACGCCGACGCCAACGCCGACCCTGCCCCGACCCCGACGCCGGTCGTCACCCCGACGCCCGACGCCGACCCTGCCGCGCCGATCGCCCGACCCCGACGCCGGTCGTCACGCCCCGACGCCGGTCGGTGCGATCGAGATCTTCAAGATCGATAACAAGGGCACCGCGACATTCGAGGACGACGAGTTCCTCGGTGGCGCGTCGTTCGAGATCTACCTCGATGACGGCGACTCCGTCTTCGAGCCTGCCCAGGACACCCTGGCCGGAGGACCGGCCGAGGCGATCGACGGGCTCCTGACGTTCGATAACCTGGCGGGCGGTTCCTACTGGATCGTCGAGACCGTCGTTCCGACGGGCTTCGTGGGCAGCGACCCGATCCTCATCGACCTCAACCTCGATGCCTCGCTCGTCTGCCTCTGGGATAGCACCGGCTCCCTCGGATGCGATGCCGGTGAGGGCCCCTCCGATGTCGTCTTCGTCGACAACACCCCGGAGGGCGCGCCGACACCGACCGGATCAGAGCTGCCGGCCGAGTCCGAACGGCCCACGCCGACGGGCGGCGTCGGGGGAGTCGTCGGTACGCCGAACGTGACGCCTCCTACGACCGACGCGCTCAGTGACGCAACCTCCCTGACGAGCGGCAGCTGGCGGATCGTCCTCGCCAGCCTCGCAGGCCTCATCGTCCTGGCCCTCGTCTTCACCCAGCCGTCGCGGGCTCGCCGCGAACGCTGACCCTCGCTGTTCCCGAGGCTAGCCTCGGCCGGGGTGCGGACATCCGCATCCCGGCCGTTTTGCGTCCGAGTGGGGTCAGATCTCGAGGCGAGATCCCGGCTCGACGAGCTCGACCGGACCGTCGAACCGGGCGCGGACGGCATCGATCGTCGCCCGCTCGTCGTTGCCCATCTGGAGATGGGTCAGCAGGACCCGGCCGACACCCGTCGACGCGGCGAGCTCCCCGACGGCGTCAGAGTTGAGATGGGCTGCGCCGGGCGGCACGGGCCCGGGCCCGAACGAGACCTCCGAGAGAAGGGTGTCGCCCGGCTTGATGAGCGGCGCGAGATCGTCGGCCCGACCGCAGTCGCCGGAGTAGACCAGGCCCTGCTCCGCCGCGACGCGGGGCAACCCGGAACCCATAGCTCTCATTGGTGTGGGTGACGAGCCGGGCATCGACGCTAACCGCTTCGATCGCAATGGAACCGGCCGTCAGCGCGTTGACATCCAGTGCGTCGGCCGTGAAGCCGGGCTGCGCATGGAGGCAGTCGAGCCGGTCGTCGAGCCCGCTCGGCCCGAACACCCGGACCCGCCGCGCGGGCTCGAACTCGTAGCGGAGGTAGTGCCGCAACGGGATGAGATCGATGAAGTGGTCCGGATGGAGATGGCTGATGAAGATTGCCGCGAGGTCGCTCGGCTCGAGCTCAGCCATGAGGCGCGGGAACGAGCCCTGGCCCAGATCGAGCAGGATCGCGGTCGGGCCGGTGCGGACCAGGTAGGCGGCGCCAGTCGCTCCGGGTCGATTCGTGTAGGCGGGACCCGCCCCCAGGACGGTCAGCTCCACGAATGTCCCGATCGTCATGGCCGCGAAGCCTAGCCTAGCCCGGCGCTCGTCGGCGGGCGGTCGCGTGGAGCCGCGCAGCAGGCTCGCTCTAGGGCGCCTGCGAGCGGCCGTGACCCGGCGGCGTCTTGTCCGGCTTCGGGTCAGGCGGACCCTTCGGCGGCTCGACGACCACTGGGGTCGGTTGCGGAGCGTTGCGATCGCGCGGGGACCGGCGCGGGCGTCGGCTTGGCGTTCGGCTTCGGCGTCTTGTCGGGCTTGGCGGCAGGCCCCGGCTGCGTCGCCGGTCCGCCCTTGTTCTTCGACTCGATGCGATCGAGGGTGGCGCCATTCCGCTCGATGGCGCGATCGATGTTGCGCCCGATCGCTTCACTTGCCTGCGGCGGGACCTTCGCGGCGACTGCCGCGAGGACGGCCAGGTGGCGATCCAGGGCGATTCGGACTCGATCGGTGGCCGCTGCGTCTCCGGCAGCCGCGAGAAGAGCCTCGTCGGCAATCTGCTGGTAGGCAAGCAGTGCAGCGGCGACGGCGGCGCGATCGCCCTTGCGGGCCGCCGCCGATCACCTCGCGCATGCGTGATTCCAGTCGCACGAGTTCCGCGTCGGCGCGGGCGGCGCCGTCGGCCGGCAGCGTGACAGTCTCGAGCCACATCCGGGTCGGATAGAGCGGTCCGCCGGCCTGGGCCGCCGCCATCGCGCCACCGGCGACGGCCGAGCGACAGGCCTGCGGCAAGCAGCAGGCCGGCACCGCGGCGCCACAGTCCGCCACGGCGTCGAGCGCGGGCCGTGTCGATCGAGTCAGGCAGTGACGCCGTCGAGCCTGCCGGCCATCGTCAGGCGAGCCTCGCGCATGATGCGCGCGCGCATCCGCGCACTCGCCCGCTCCGTCGGGCTCAGGCGAACCCGGGCGTAGGCGTCGAGCCGCTGCTCGATCTCTAGATCCCCGCCGATTGAAGCCTGCATCGGATCATCCATCGTTCGTGACCCCGACTTGTCGGGGTGTGCGGAACTCCGCTCCTGGCAATCGCTTCGTCGGTGATTCCGAGCTGGCGCCGGAGCGCCGCGATTGCCCTGAACTGGAGTCCTCGAACGGTTCCTTCCTGCTTGCCCATCGCCTCGGCCGCTTCGCGGGCGGACAGTCCCGCGAAGAAGCGCAGCGCGATCGTCTCGCGCTGCTCGTCCGTCAGCGTGGCAAGCGCCGCCCCCACGGCATCGAGCTCCTGGCGAACGATCGCGATTTCGTCCGGACCGGCATCCCCGTGTGACCGTTCCGCCACGGCCTCCAGGTCGGAGTGCTCGTGTCGAGTCCTGACGAAATCAATGACGGCATTCCTGGCCAGCCGGAAGAGCCAGCCCCCAAAGGGCACGCCCCGCGATTCGTACCGCGGTAGCGCCTCCAGGACCTTGACGAAGACAAGCTGCGTCAGGTCCTCCGCGTCCGACGGGCGCTGGACGCGGCTGGCGATGAAGCGGTAGATCGACTCGTGGTAATGATCGAAGATCATTCCGAATGCCCATTGGTCACCCGCACGGGCTTCGGCCACGAGTCGCTCGATCGCGGCGTCGTCGATCGTCATAACGACGGAACTAGCAGCCTCGTTAGGTGTGAGCCGGCGTGCCGTACCGGTCCGGCAGGGTCACGGCGACCCTGTCGCCGCCCCGGCGGAACGCGAGATCCCGGAATCCCGCGGCGGCCGCAACACGATACCCCTCCTCCAAGCCCGATGAGAAGGACTCTTTCGTATGGGCATCCGATCCCGCCGAAACGGCGGTGCCACCGAGCAACTGGTACCTGGCGACGACGGCGGCGGACGGGTACGTCTCCCGCGCGGCCTGGCGAAGGCCGCTCGTGTTCACCTCGAGCGCCGGTGCCCGTCTCGACGAGGGCGACGAGCAGCGGCTCGTACAGCTCAGGGGCCGCGGCGAGGTCCGCCGCGGTCACGTGGGGATGGAGGTAGCGCTTGACGAAGTCGAGGTGGCCGATCGTGTCGAAGAGCTCGGAGCGGATCGCACGTTCGACTTCGTCGAAGTACGGCGCGACGATCTCCGCGAGCGAGCGGCCCGCGATCCAGGCATTGACGCGGGACGCGTGGTACGGCGAGTCCGCGTAGACATGGACGCTCCCGATGACGTAGTCATAGCGGTGCCGATCGAGATGATCGCGGATCGCGGACTCGTAGCGGCTGTCGTACGTGATCTCGACGCCGAAACGGATGGCGACGCCGCGTGGGCCCCAGCGCTCGGCGGCCTCCCGGACGACCCGCTCGCGGGTCGCGAACGGGACGAATTCGTAGGCCGGTGCGCCCGGTTCGAAGTCGACGTGATCGGTGATCGCGATCTCGGCGATGCCCTGCTCGACGGCCTGCGCCGCGTAGGCGTCGATCGGGACGCTGCTGTCGGGCGAGAGGTTCGTATGGAGGTGGCTGTCGAGCGGCAGGTTCGTCGCTCGGTCGGTAAGATCGGCCGCCGTCACCCCGAGATCAGGCCCAGTTCGCGGCCGACCCTCGCGAATGCCTCCAGCGCCTTGTCGAGCTGGTCATCGCCGTGCGCCGCCGTGACGATCGTCCGGATCCGCGACTTGTCGAGGGCGACCGTCGGGAAGACCACGGGCTGGGCGAAGACGTCCTCCTCGAAGAGTCGCTGGCTGAAGCGAGAGGCCGTGTCCGGGTCGCCCATCATCACCGGCGTGATCGGCGTCTCCGAACGCCGGTGTCGAAGCCGAGACGAGCCAGCTCGCCCTTGAACCGCCGCGTGTTCGTCCACAGCCGCTCCAGCAGCTCCGGCTCGTCGAGCATGACCGCGATCGCCGCGCTGCAGGCGGCGGCGACCGCCGGCGGATGCGACGTCGAGAAGAGGAACGGCCGGGCGCGCTGGATGAGGATGTCGCGGAGGTCCTGGGATCCCGCGACGTAGCCGCCCAGGACGCCGACGGCCTTCGAGAGGGTCCCGACCTGGATCGCGACGCGGCCGTGCAGGCCGAAGTGGTCGACCGAGCCGCGACCGTTCCGGCCGAGGACGCCCGATGCATGCGCGTCGTCGACGAAGACCGCCGCCCCGTACTCCTCGGCCGCCTCGACGATCGCCGGCAACGGGGCGATGTCGCCGTCCATGCTGAACACGCCGTCGGTCACGATCAGGATCAGCCGGTAGGGCAGACCCGTTCCATCCCGGCCCTTGTCGCGCGCCTCCCGGAGGATCTCGCGAAGCGCCGCGGTGTCACCGTGCGGATAGATCTTGCGGGGCGCCTTCGACAGGCGCATCCCGTCGATGATCGAGGCGTGGTTGAGGGCGTCCGAGACGATGAGGTCCTGCTCGCCGGTGATCGTCGGGATGACGCCGGTGTTGGCCGTGAATCCGCTCTGGAACGTCAGGACCGCCTCGGTTTCCTTGAAGGCCGCGAGATCGCGCTCGAGCTCCTCGTGGAGCGTCATCGTCCCGGCGATCGTCCGGACTGCGCCCGAGCCGGCCCCGAAGTCCCGGACCGCGGCCAGCGCCGCCTCGCGCAGCCGCGGATGGTGGGTCAGTCCCAGGTAGTCATTCGACGACAGGCTGATCAGCCGCTTGTCGCCGATCGAGACGATCGGGCCCTGGGCCGACGACATGACCCGCAGCGGCCGGTAGAGGTGGCGGGAACGCAGGTCGTCGAGCTCCTCGCCGAGGAAGGCGAGCGGATCGGGGCGCGGGTTCTGGCGTCATACCAGCCAATCCATGATCACCTTGCCCGGAGTCGCCCGATCGGGTCGCGGCGAACGCGGCCTCGTGATCCCGGAACGAGAATCGATGGGTGATCGCCGGACGGATGTCGAGTCCCGACTGGAGCATGACCGTCATCTTGTACCAAGTCTCGTACATCTCCCGGCCGTAGATGCCGCGGAGCGTGAGCATCTTGAAGATGATCGGGTTGAAGTCGAGGGCGACCTCCTCCGACGGGATGCCGAGGATCGCCACGGCCGCCGCCGTGGGCCATGTTCGCGATCGCATCGCGCAGCGCGGCCGGGTTGCCGGACATCTCGAGGGCGACATCGAAGCCCTCGACCATCCCGAGGTCGGCCTGGACGTCGGCCAGCGACCGCTCGCGCGGGTCGACGACGACCGATGCACCCATCTCTTTCGCGAGGTCCCGCCGGAAGGCGTTCGGCTCGCTGACGACGACGTGTCGGGCGCCGGCGTGGCGGACGACAGCCGTCGCCATCAGCCCGATCGGTCCGGCGCCGACGACGAGCACGTCCTCGCCCAGGACCGGGAAGGCGAGGGCCGTGTGGACGGCGTTGCCGAACGGGTCGAAGATCGCGGCGACCTCCTCGTCGATCCCCGGCCAGTGGTGCCAGACGTTCGTCATCGGCAGCACGACCTCCTCGGCGAACGCGCCGTCGCGTCCAACGCCCAGCCCGATCGAGTTGGCGCAGAGGTTCCGGCGGCCGGCGAGGCAATGGCGGCAGCGGCCGCAGACGACGTGGCCTTCGCCGCTCACGATGTCGCCAGGGTGGAAGTCGGTGACGTTGCTGCCGACCTCGACGATCTCGCCGACGAACTCATGGCCGACGATGAGCGGCGGCTTGATCGTCCGCTGCCGCCCACGGGTCCCACGATTCGATGTGAAGGTCGGTGCCGCAGATTCCCGTCTTGTGAACGCGGATCCGGACGTCGTTGATGCCCATCTCGGGTTCGGGGACGTCGCGCAGCTCCAGGCCTGGGCCGGCGGTCGTCTTCACGAGGGCGAGCATGTCGCTAGTGTGCCGCCGCAGACCAGTCGACGATCGGATTCTCGACCGAGCCGATCCCGTCGATCTCGCAACGGACTCGATCGCCTGGCTCGAGGAAGATCGGCGGGTCGCGGAAGACGCCGACGCCGCTCGGCGTGCCGGTCGAAAGTACGTCGCCCGGCTCGAGCGTGATCGCACGGCTGACGAACTCAATCGCGGCCGGGATGTCGAACAGCATGTCCGCCGTCGTTCCGTCCTGCATCAGAACCTCCGTCCGGCGTCGGGACCAGAGCCGCGGACCCACCAGCTGCGGAGTCGGAGGTGCCCGGGATCGGGGATTTCGTCAGTCGTCACGAAGACCGGGCCCATCGGCAGGAACGTGTCGCTGCCCTTCGCCCGCAGCCACTGGCCGTCGCCCCGCGCGCCGGGATGGAGCGCCCCCTTGTTGCCCTGCCAGTCTCGGGCGGTGACGTCGTTGACGACGACGTATCCCGCGACGTGGTCCATCGCCTCCCCGGCCGAAACCCGTCGCGCCTGCCGGCCGATGACCACGCCGAGCTCGACCTCCGCGTCGAGAGCCTCGCAGCCCTCCGGCCGGACGATCGGCTGGCCGTCGGCGATCAGGGCGTTGGACCACTTTCCGAACAGCATCGGCCGGTCCGGCATCGGGAGATGCTGCTCCTCGAGATGGTCGCGATAGTTCAGGCCGATGCAGACGATCTTGCCGGGGGCGACGGCGGGCAACGGATCGACCTCGGATCGAGGGAGTCCGCCGGCTCCGGCCAGAGGCTCCGCCGCGCGACGCAAGTCAGCGAGGCCGTTCTCCTTGAGCAGGTGCCAATTCAGTCCATCGGTCGACAGGTGGACGACCCGCTCGTCCGAGTCGAGGAGCCCCAGTCCCGGTCCGTGCTCTGGATCCCAGTAGGCGAGGAGGCGCATCCTGCGCCGCCGCTCAGCTCGCCGCCGGCGACGGCTCCGGGCTCGCGCTCGGGGCTGTCGAGCCGGACGCGCTGGCGAGCCGAGGCTGCCGGTGCGCGGACGCGCTCGGGCTGGGCCCGCTGGCTCGGAGCCGCGCTCGGGGACGGGAGCACGCACTGCGGCTCCGGCGGAGTGACGAACGCGCCGTTCGCGTCGAGGCGCTCGGACTCGGTCGCGTAGAACTGCAGCGCCAGGGCAGGGTCCCAGGTCTCCATGCGGCAGGACACGACCCCAGACGAGGGCGGCAAACGGCCACTTCATCTGGTCGAACCGGGCGATGACCGGCGAGAGCCGGCCCGCCGGCACCTTGCAGATCGGGCTGGGCGGGAACGTGTCGAAGAAGGTCCGGAATGCCTGCTGGCCATCGGCCGTCGCGCCCGGACTGTCCCCGCGATAGAGGACGACGAGCCCACCGTGCTCGAGGTTGTGGACCCAGTTGATCGGGCTGACTGAGTCATCCGGCCGGAAGAGGCGTGGGACGATCGGACCTTGCCCCGTCACGTTGAGGTGCTTGCCGGACGCCGGCGGGCAGAACGTGTAGTTCTGGGGGCGTGCGACGTCGTGGGTCGAGACCATCACGTCCTGCGCATAACCCAGCCGTGGGGTTGCTCCTGCGGCGGGCGAGGCGGTTGGCGCTGGCTCCCAGATGATCGAGCACGTGTACGCCGCCGAGGTCGTCTGGGTGACCACGAGGCCGATGACGACGGCCGCGACGGCAACGACGACGGCTCCGACGAGAAGGCTGCGGTACCGCTCGAAGAAGGACTTCTGCTCGATGCGGCGAACGCGTTCGCGACGGCCGGCCCGGGGGCTTCCTGATGGGCCGGTGCTGGCGGTGCCTGCCCGGCCTGCACGAGCCGCGTTCCTCGCAGCCCGGCGTGACTCCTTGCTCACGGTTCGGTCATGCCTCGTCTGTGATCGTCCTGGGATTCGATCAGGGGTCTCGCGCGTCCGCGCGCCGCGCGTTCGCGGCTGCGTCGTGCCGGCTCGCGGCAGGACAGCGCTGCGCAGAGGGTACCGTCCGCGGGCGGAGCGTGCCGGGCAGCCTCACGGCTCGCTCAGGTAGGCGCGCACCTCCGGGCGAAGCAGGCCGCGGAACAGGAGCGCCGCGAGGGCGGTCACGAAGATCGCCTGGACGAGGAGGCCGGTGGCGACGAGGAACGGAATGAGTGGCAAGGTCAGGCTGGCGAGCCCCAGCGCGAGCCCGCGGCTCGCCTCCTTGCGCTGGAGGACGAGGGTCGTCGTGAAGATCGTGTAGGCGAGGAGGACCATCACGACGACCCCGGGACCGCTGACCGGCGCCCCGATCGCCAGGTCGATGACGAACCGGAGCGACACGCCGATGCCGGCGAGGATCAGCACCGCGTAGACCAGGAAGAGCCGGATGCCCGACGGCATCTCCCGAAGGCGAATCATCATGCCGCTGGATCGTGCCATGCCTGTCGCCGCGTGTCATGCGAACGGCTCGGGACAGCTCACGGGTCGCGCGCTCCGGTGCGCGTGGTCCCGCTCGCACACGCCAGTCCTATACTCACCCGCCGTGGCTGACCTGCCGTTCCCAATCGATCCACCGCTCGCATCGACGCTCGGGCGCGCCCTCGACGTCGAGGGCAAGATCCCGCGAGCCCTCGATTCGCTCGGCCCGATCGGCGGCCGGGACGTGGTGCTCGTCGGCGGCGGCGAGGCGGAGGCGGAACGGCTCGCGGGGTTAGGCGGTCGCCTGACCGAGGTCGATCCGTTAGCCGGCGGGGCGGCGGCCGGCTGGCCGCTTGCGGACGAATCCGCCGACGCCGTGGTCGCGTCCTGGTCGGCGTTCCGTGGCGTCGAACCGGCGGAGCTGACCGAGGCGGACCGGGTCCTCCGGGCGAACGGCCGGCTCCTCGTCCTCCACGACTACGGACGGGACGACGTCGCGCGCCTCCGCGCCGAACCTCCCGAGATCCTCGATTGGAGCCGCCGCGACGGCCCGTTCCTGCGGGCCGGCTTCCGGATCCGGGTACTCCACTGCTTCTGGACGTTCGACTCGCTCGAGGTGGCGAGGGACTTCCTGCAGGCGGCATTCGGCGAGCTGGGCGCGGCGGTCGGCGGCGAGCTCAAGCGGCCGCGCCTGTCGTGGAACGTGGCCCTCTACCACCGGAACCGGGGCCGCGCGGCCGTCTGAGCCGTTGGACGTGGTCCGGCCCGTCAGCGGGTGGCCGTCGCACCCTCCAGCACGGTTTCGTAGTGGCGCTCGTAGTCGTCCACCATCCGCCCGACGTCGAATCTGGAGCTCCGCCTGTTGCCGGCAGACCCGGCGATCGATCTCGCCCAGGCGACCGATTGCCGCGGCCATCGAGTCGACGTCGTCGACGACGAAGCCGGTCACGCCATCCTCGATCACCTCCGGCACGCTGGCCCGCCGCAGGCCGATGACCGGCGTCCCGGAGGACAGCGCCTCGATCATGACGAGGCCGAACGGCTCGTTCCAGTCGATCGGAAAGAGGAGCGCGTCGGCCTTCGACAGGAGCTCCCGCTTGGCCGACGCGTCCGCCTCGCCGACGTAGCGGATCTGCTCGCCGTCGATTCCCGGTTCGACATCGTTGAGGAAATGAGCGGCGTCGGCCGTGTCGACCTTGCCCGCCAGGATGAGCCTCCGTCCGGTGGCTCGGGCCGCGGCGATGGCCCGCGCGGCGCCCTTCTCTGGTGAGAATCGGCCGAGGAAGAGGAGGTAGCCATCCGGCCGCTCCCCGAATGAAAAGCTCTCGACGTCGATCCCGTGGTGGATCGGCGGCATGGCGCCACGACTCGGAAAGGTGGCGGCGCTCGCCTGCGAGACGGCGTTGTGGGCCCAGGGGTAGGCGTCCCAGATCGACTTGACCTCCGGGATGAATGGATTGTGGTTCGTCGTCAGGACCGGCGTCCGCGAGGTTGCGGCGAAGGCGAGCCCCTCGAGCCCGGCGTGGTTGTGGACGATGTCGAAGGCGCCCGCCGCCGCGTCGATGAAGCAGGCCTGGACGTTCGCGAGATGGTGGTACTCGGCGTGCCGGAGACCATCGCTCCAATCGCCGTAGCGGACCGGCTGGGGCGTGACGCTCCGGAGCCGGGCGGCCGTCAGCAAATCGCCCGTCGCGTAGAGCGTCACGTCGTGGCCGCGCCGGACCAGCTCCTCGGTCAGGAGGTGGACGATGTGCTCCGTGCCGCCGTACGCCGCCGGTGGAACGCGTTCGTAGGTTGGTGCCAGTTGGGCGATGCGCATGCAGGTCCTCTTCGTGTCGCCGAATGTTAGCCGCCCTGCTACGCTCCGCCCGCCATGACCGACCGACGACGCTCCGGGACCACCCGGCAGGCCTACCGCGTGCAGCCGCCCGAGGCCGAGGCCAGGCGCATTGGGCCGATTGCGATCACCCCAACGGGGATTCTGCTTGTCATCGCCTTGATCGGCTCGGTGCTGTATCTCCTTTACGCGATCACCGTCCGAGACGCGAGCCAGATCCCGCTGCTCGCGTCTGGCGCCGCGGTTCTCGGGATCGTCTTCGTCGCTGTCGCCGTGACTGGTCTCATCGCCACCTGGCGGTCAAGCATTGGTGGCCGGGACGGGCGAGCCCTGGCCCACGCCGTGATCGGCGGCGTTGCCTGCCTTGCCGCAGCCGGCTGTTTCGCGGTCGCGATCATCTTGGGGCTCGTCAGCGGCTAGGAGAAGCTGAGAGGCTCCGCCGAACCCCTCTGATACACTCGCCGACGCCCTTCGCCCCCATCGTCTAGAGGCCTAGGACGCCACCCTTTCAAGGTGGAGATCAGGGGTTCGAATCCCCTTGGGGGCACCACCCCGCTCGGTTGCTAATCCCCATGAACTCCCTCGTCCGGGTCCACATGCCGGCCACGTACTTCAGCGACTATCAGGCGCTGCGCAACGAGCTCATGGCGATCCTCACCGACGACGATCTTGGCATGCGGATCGGCGGCGCAAGCGCCAGTCTTGGCGCGTTGTGTCGCGAGATCGGCGAGATCGAACACACCTACGTCGAGTCGTTCAGGACGTTTCGGCAGGACTTCGGCTACCGCAACTCGGATCCGCTCCTCGAGACGAGCGTCGAGGCTCTCGTCTCGTGGTACGAGGAGCTCGACCGCGAGCTGACGGACGCGATTGAGGCCCTCTCCGAGGACGACATCGCGAACCGACGGATCGTGCGCGACGACTTCGACGTCAGCGATTTCTCGCCGCTTCCGAGCATCCAGCTCGACATCTATCGGGAGGCTCTGCTGATCTTCTACGGGAAAGTCAGCGTGTATCTGCGAGCGATGGGAAAGGAACTGCCAGGGCATTGGCCGCACTGGATCGGGTGACGGAGCCGCGGGCTCCGTCGCGGCGACCCGCCCCTGCTACCATCCGGCCGATGGAGATCGTGGGCGTCCGGATCACGACGATCGTTGAGGACAACGTCGCGAAGCGCTGCGACGGCTGCCTCGCAGGTGATCTCGGGGACGCCGTGGCGGGTCAACATTCTCGACATCGTCGCGCCGGAGAAGCCAGCCGACTGGACCGACCAGCCGGCGATCAACCCGGGGCCGTTCCAGTTCCACCCGGACGAGGCGCACGTCCGACGCTGGATGTCGGAGCGGGACTATCTGTTCTGCCGCCGCGGAGTCGTCCGCGAGATCATGCGCCCGATCCCCGTGCCGGCGGCCGATGGCGGGTCGGTCAGGTGGGGCCTGTGCGACGGAATCCATCGCGATGAACACGAGTTGATCCCCGCCTGACGGCGCCTCGCGCCCGCCCGCGGGACGCGCGTTTGACGCCGCGGCCCGGCCTCCCTATTCTGCGCTGACCGAACCCCGGCCAGTCGTACCCAGATTCGCCTAGATTTCAGCCCGTGAGGTCCGTCATCACCGTGCCCCGGCCCGCCGATCCTGCGCCTCCCGGACGGCTGTCGCTCGGGCCCGCCAGCGAGATGCTCGGCGTCCACCCCGACACGCTGCGGCGCTGGGCGGACGAGGGCCGGATCGAGACGTTCCTGAGCCTCGGCGGCCATCGGCGATTCGATCGCCGCGAACTCGAGCGGGTGCGCAGCTCGCGCCAGCCGGGATCGGTCCAGCCCCTGTCGAGCCTCGGTGCGACGCCGGACCGCCTCTCGCGCGCCTACCGCCGGAGCTACATCGCCGAGCCGGCAGCTCGGAGCGCCCGGAGCGCGGTCCCGGCCGGCGACCACGAGGCGTTCCGGACCGACGGCCGCGGCCTCGTCGCGTCGCTCGTCGCGTACCTGGACGCTTCCGAACCGGGCGACCGCAACGCCGCCGAATCGACTGCCGCCGCCCTCACCGACGACCTGGCGCGGCGCCTCGCAGCCGGTGGCATCAGCCTGACCGAATCCGTCGGCCTGTTCGTCGCCGCGAGGCGGCCCTTCCTCTCCGAGCTCGGCGTCATCGCCCGTCGTCGAGCTCTCGATGCGGAGCGGATCAGCGCGATGTTCGAAGAGGCGTCCGCTCTGCTCGATCGGCTGCTCGTCCGGTTGATCGCGGTCCACCAGGAGGCGACGTGATGCCGTCGGCCTTCCTGCCCGCCGCCACGTCGCTGTTCGCGCTCGTCTTCGCGATCGCGCTGCTCGACCAGTGGCGCGAGCGCCGCTACGGATTCCAGCTCATCTGGGCGATCGGGATGCTGTTCTTCGCGATCGCCGCGGGCTGCGAGGCGATCGCGGCGGCGGGCGGCTGGAACGAGACGCTCTACCGGACCTGGTACCTGACCGGGGCGGTGTGGACGGCAGGCTGGCTCGGCCTGGGGACGGCGTACCTCCTCGGCCGGACCCGGTTCGGCTACACGTTCGCGTTCGCCCTGCTCGTCGCCGGCGTCCTGACCCTGCTCACCCAGCGCCGGTTCGACTACCCGGGCGCCGGGTCGGCCCCGATCCTCTACCTCATCGGCGCGATCGTGCTGGCGATCGCCGTCGCCGTCGAAACGTACTTCCAGAACGAGCGCTGGCCGACGCTCGCCGCCGGTGCGGTCGTCGGCGCCACGCTCGTGTCGCTCGTCCTGATGGTCCTCACGCCCCTGGCCGCGCCGGGCTACGCGCTGGATCCGCGGACAGGCGTCCCGACCGGCGAGCTGTTCCCGGGCACGATCCGGCTGCTGACGCCGTTCCTGAACATCACCGGATCGATCGCCCTCGTCCTCGGCGCGGTCTTCTCGACGTACGTGTTCATGCCCAAGCGGCGAGTCCTTCCCTATTCGCTCGACCCGAACCAGCCCGGCGATCAGTTCCTCTTCAACCTGCTGATCGCCCCGGTCGCCATCGCCGTGAACTTTGTTGCCTCGCTGCCGGCCACGGCCCGGGCGCTCGTGTCCGGCCGGCTCCACAGTCGCGTCCCGGCGACGATGCTCATCGCGATCGGGGCGTTCATCCCGCTGGTCACGGACTCGCTGAACCGCCTCGGCTCCACGGAGTTCTTCCAGCTCGGCAAGTTCCTCGGCGTCGTGTTCCTGTTCGCCGGCTTCCTCGTCTCGGTCGAGACGTTCCGCGAGATCCGGATCCCGTTCACCGGCATCCGCCTGCGCCCTCTCCGGCGCGAGCGCGAGCTCGTGCCGACGACGGCAGCCGAGGGGCCCGAGGGTTCCCTCGAGCGCGCCTGACGTAAGCAACGGGCCATCGCTCGTGGCGCGGAGCGATCACGCCCGACGCGAAGCGATCATGATGGGCGGCAACCTGAGCTGGAGGGAGCGAACGTGATCCGGGTCCTCCTCGTCGACGATCACGGGGTCGTGCGGCGCGGCCTCCGCGGCTACCTCGAGTTGCTCGACGACATCGAGGTCGTCGGCGAGGCCGACAACGGGCTGACCGGCGTTGAGCTGTCCGCGACGCTGACGCCCGGACGTGGTCCTGATGGACCTGGTCATGCCGCAGCTCGACGGCATCGCCGCTATCGGCCGGATCAAGGCGGCCCAGCCGGAGGTACAGGTCGTCGCGCTGACGAGCTTCATCGAGGAGGAGAAGGTCATCGCCGCGCTCGAGGCCGGCGCGAGCGGCTTCATCCTCAAGGACGCCGAGGCGGACGACGTCGCTGCCGCGATCCGGGCGGCTCACAACGACGAGGTCCATCTCGATCCGGCCGCCGCCCGAATCCTCGCCAAGGGCATGCAAACCCGGTCGGCGGCCCCGGCCGTCGATCCCCTGACCGAGCGGGAGCTCGAGGTGCTGGCGCTCGTCGGGCGCGGCCTGAGCAACAAGGAGATCGCGACGGACCTCGGCATCACCGAACGGACGGCCCGAACGCACGTCAGCAACATCCTCGGGAAGCTCGGACTCGCGAGCCGGACGCAGGCCGCGCTTTACGCCGTGGAACGCCGGCTCGTCAGCGGGCCCGACTGAACGTGCCACGGCAGCCTCGTCCCGTCGGCGAACGATCGCCGTCGGCCCGGTGAGGCCGGCACGGACGCGGTCTCGGCCGATCGATCGCCGACGATCGTCTTCCTCCACGGAACTCGCCTGACCGGCGCGCAGTGGGCGATCCAGGTCGATGCGCTCGAGAAGCGAGTACCGCTGCCTCACGCCGGACCTGCCTGGCCACGGCCTGGCCGCGGACCGATCCGTTCACGCTCGCCGCGGCAGCCGAGGCCGTCGCCCACACGATCGACGCCGAGGCGGGCGGCCGCGCGGTCCTCGTCGGCCTGTCGCTCGGGGGCTACGTCGCGATGGAGGTGGCGGCCCGCTGGCCGGAGCGGGTGGCCGGTCTCGTCCTGGCCGGAGCGACGACCGAGCCGGTCGGCCTTCGCGGCCTGGCCTTCCGCGCCCTCGCCTGGATCTTCGAGACTCTCGACGAGACGTGGCTGCGTCGCATCAACGTCTGGTTCTTCCGCTGGCGCTACCGGCCCGCGATCGCCGAGCCGATCGTCGCCGGCGGCTTCTATTTCCGCGGCGGCGCCGTGGCGGTCCGATCGCTCGTCGGTGAGCGATTCCGTCCCCGGCTGGCGCGCTACCGCGGCCCGATCCTCATCCTCAACGGCGAGTACGACCTCCTGTTCCGGCTCTCGCAGCGGTCGTTCGTCGATGCCGCCGACGACGCCCGGGCAGCGGTCATCCCGCGGGCGACGCACCTGACGAACATCGACCGACCGGAGGTCTTCACGCGCGGCCCTGCGCCGGTTCGTCCGGGCGACTTGTCGCGCCCGTGGAATGACCTCGCGGCGCCCGCCAAGACGGCCCCGTCGGGGTCGCGGCGTATACTCGACCAGCCAATTCCACCCGCCGTCCGAGGTTCGATGCGCGTCCGTAAAGCCGTCTTTCCCGCCGCCGGCTGGGGCACGCGATTCCTGCCGGCAACGAAGGCCCAGCCGAAGGAGATGCTGCCCCTCGTCGACAAGCCCGTGATCCAGTACGCCGTCGAGGAGGCGGTCGCCGCGGGCATCGAGCAGGTCATCATCGTCACCTCCAGCCAGAAGCGGGCGATCGAGGACCACTTCGACCTGTCGTACGAGCTCGAGCACCTGCTCGAGGAGAAGGGCGACATCGAGATGCTCCGCCAGATCCGGCACATCACGGACCTGGCCCAGGTGGCATACGTCCGCCAGAAGGAGCAGCTCGGGCTCGGCCACGCGGTGCTCATGGCCAAGGAGCTGGTCGGGCACGAGCCGTTCGCGGTGATCCTCTCGGACGACGTCATCGTCGGCGATCGGCCGTGCATCGGTCAGCTCGTCCACGTCTACAACCAGACGCACTCGTCGGTCGTCGCCGTCATGGAGGTCCCCCACGAGGACACGAATCGCTACGGCGTCATCGCGAGCGAGCCGGTCGAGGGGGCCCTGAACCACGGCCGCCTGCACAAGGTCTCGAGGCTCGTCGAGAAGCCCAGCCCCGCAGAGGCGCCGTCGAACCTGGCGATCGTCGGCCGCTACGTCCTGACGCCGAAGATCTTCGACAAGCTCGAGCAGACCGCGAAGGGCGCCGGCGGCGAGATCCAGCTGACCGATGCGATCGAGGCTCTCATGCAGGAACAGGCCGTCTACGGCTACGAGTTCGAGGGCATCCGATACGACGCCGGCACGACGATGGGCTGGCTGAAGGCGTCCGTCGAGCTGGCCCTGCAGCGACCGGAGCTGGCCCGCGAATTCCGGACGTACCTCCAGCAGCTCGAGCTCTAGCAACTCCCTCACGCCATGGCCACGCGGCGGTGACGCTGGAAGTCCTCGTCATCGGGCTGATCCGGATCGCCGGATCTCTCCCCGTTCTCCGCTGGCCGCTTGCGGGCGGCCTGCTCGCGATCGTCGTCGATCTCGTCGGACCTGCTCCTGCGGGACGTCCTCGACCTCGGCGGGATCCCCGATTACCAGGCGTTCGACAAGTGGATCGACCAGGTCTACCTCGGCCGCCTTTCTCGTTGTGGCTCTCCGCTGGGCCGATCCGGAGCGCGCCATCGCGGTCGGCCTCTACCTGTTCCGACTCGTCGGCTTCGTGGCGTTCGAGCTCACCGGTGAGCGGGCGCTGCTCCTGCTGTTCCCGAACGTGTTCGAGCTCTGGTTTCTGTGCGTCGCGGCTGTCCATCGATTTCGCCCGGGCTTCCAGTGGCGCCCGGCTGCGACCGCGATGGTTCTCGCGGTCCTCGCGGCGGTGAAGGAGCTCCAGGAGTGGGCGCTTCACGGGGCGCGCCTGTTCGACAGCATCAGCTCGCTCGATTTCCTCGAGATGGTGCGGCGCTGGCTGACCGGGGGACGCTGAGGCCGTCGCTCAGACGCTCCGCCGGGCGTCGTACGCTACGATCGCCGCGGGCGCGTCACCGCCCAGCGGGTGAGGGCGCCGGCAGGGCGGCACAGTGGAGGGCAAGCGTGGCGGAACTCGGGACGGTTCTCGGCGGCCGGTATCGGCTGGTCGAGCTGCTCGGACAGGGCGGCATGGCGACCATCTACCGGGCGCACGACAGCCAGCTCGATCGCGACGTCGCCGTCAAGCTGCTTCGCCCGGAGTACGGCCGGGACCCAGACTTCGGCTCGCGCTTCCGCCAGGAGGCGAAGAACGCGGCCTCGCTCAACCACCCGAACATCGTCTCGGTCTACGACTACGGCCAGGACGAGGCGGGCCCGTTCATCGTCATGGAGGTGGTCGAGGGCGAGGACCTCGCTACGATCATCCGACGCTCCGGAGCGCTCCCGCCGCGGCAGGTCGCCCGGATCGTGGCCGAGACCGCGCGAGCCCTCCAGGCGGCCCACGCCCGGGGCATCATCCACCGCGACGTGAAGCCCGGGAACGTCCTGATCGGCCGCGATGGGCGGGTGAAGGTCACGGACTTCGGCATCGCCCGGGCCGTCGCCGAGGCGCAGATGACGCTGCCGGGTGTGACGCTCGGCTCCGTCCACTACTTCAGCCCGGAACAGGCCCGAGGCGAGCAGGCGACCGCGGCGTCGGACATCTTCTCGCTCGGGATCGTGCTCTACGAGTTGCTCACGGGTCATCGGCCCTGGGAGGGCGACAGCGCGGCCGCGGTGGCGATGGCCCGGCTCGCGGGGCCGGTGCCCGACCCGGCCACGAAGCGTGCCGGCATCCCGCCGGAGCTGGCGGCGATCACCCGCAGGGCGCTCGCGATCGAGCCCGACGACCGCTGGCCGACCGCCGCGAGCTTCGCCGCCGCCCTCGAGGCGTTCCTGTCGGGAGCCCCGATCGAGGGACTCGGGGCGATTGGCGGCGCGACGGTGGTCGGTGGCGCCGCGGCGGTAGCGGCGACGGCTCGTCCGAACCCCGCCGCGGTCCCGTATGCCACCCGACGCCTATGCCGGACGCCCGCCTCAGGCCCGGCCGGATCCCTACGCCGGCCGTAGCGCTCGCGAGATCGATGCCGAGGAGAAGGGCACGAGTGCCATGATCTGGATCGCCGGCGTGATCGCGATCGCCATCCTCGCGCTGGCCGGGTTCCTGGTCTTCCGCCTGCTCTCCGGTGGCGAGACCCCCGGAGCTCAGACGGTCGTCGTCCCGAACTTCGTCGGGATCGACGTTCACCCAGGCTCAGGAGCTGGCCACCCAGCGTGGGATCGACGTCGTCCAGGCGGGAACGACCGTCGATCCGACGAAGCCGCCCGGCACCGTCCTCGCCCAGGACCCACCGGCGGGCGTCGACGTCACAGAGGGTGACGTCGTCAACCTCACGGTCGCCGTCGGGCCCGAGACCGTGGCGGTCCCGGAGCTGCTTCGGAAGACGACACAGGAGGCGTTCCAGCTGCTGTTCGCCGCGGGTCTCACGCCGGGACTGGTGACCGAAGTCTTCGACCCGATCGTGCCTGCAGGGCAGATCGTCCGCCAGGAGCCGCTGCCCGGGGTCCTCGTGAACAAGGGCACCTCGGTGAACTACGACATCTCGAAGGGCCCGGAACCAACGCCGAGCCCCTCACCGACCCCGACGCCCACGCCGACCCCGACCCCGACGCCGACGCCGACCCCCACGCCGACGCCGACGCCCACGCCGACGCCGACCCCCACGCCGACCCCGACGCCGACCGACACACCCGTCCCGTCCTAGGCGTCGCCCGTCGGGCGTTCTCCGCGGGGATCAGGCCTCGCTATCGAGCCAGAGGGCAGCCGCCGGGTCGCCGTCCGTCGAGGCGATGGCGGCGGCGGCGGGGAGCTTCCTCCCAGCAGGCCCGGATCTCGTCGCCCCGCAGCGGCAGGCGTCCGCGGTCGAGGCCGCAATAGCCGACGTTCGCTGCGACGGAGGTCCGGAAGTTGCGGCAGGTGCCGCAGCTCGTCGAGGAGCGGCGGCAGACCCAGCAGCGGGCCGTCTCGGCCTGCGGGGTGCCGCAATGCGGGCAGCGCCACAATGGCATGACGCGATGGTAGCTGCGACGGGCGCCGGTGTCGACTGCAGCTGTTACTTGACGATCGTCATGACCATTCGGTCCGTCGTCTCGCCGTACTGCGTCGTCTGGACGATGACGGTCGTGGAGACCTGTCCTGTCTTTGCGCCCTTGGGGATCCACGTCGACCAGGTGGCCGTACCGTCGCCGCCGGTCTCGATCGTGGGCGAGGCGATGGCGCTCACATTTGGCGCCGCGAGCGTGAACGTGACGCGGGCTCCCTCGAGCGGGCGGCCGTCCGGATCGCTCACCACGACCGTCAGCTGGGTGCGCGCGGGCAGGGACGACAGCTTGACCTGGGAGGCCGAGCCAGACAGCGAGGCGGCGAGCGCTCCCGTCCCATACCGGACGGCGAGGACGAGATGGTTCTCATTGCCGGCCGGGTCGATCGCCGTGATGCCGATGTCATTCGTTCCGGCGCCGATCGCCAGGATCGAGCGAGAAGTTGCCGCTCGCGTCCGCCTGCCCGGTGACGGATGCGCTCGTCGTCGCATTGCGGACCCGGAGCTGACTCCGCGGCTGCGTCTGGCCGACGAGCTGCACGGTCTTGGCGTTGACGACGGCCCCGTCCTTGGGCGAAGCGAGGGTGATCCGCGGTTTCGAGGCGTCGAAGACGTACGTCACGACCGGCGACGGATCGGACTCGCCGCCCGGTCCGACGATCGTCGCGGTGAAGGCGTTCGTCCCCTCGATGAGCGTGACCCCAGGGACGATGAAGCGCGACGTCCGGCCGACCGGGATCTGGGTCACCACGCCCGGGTCCTGGTCGCCGAGCGCGACGTAGACCCGGATGCGCCCATTCTCGGCGCCGACCAGGTCATCGGGGATCGAGCCGACCAGGTCGATCGTCGGCTGGTTCGTGTAGGGCTCTGCCGGCTCGTCGAGCAGCGGGGTGGTCGACTCCGACAAGGACGGGGTCGAGGGACGGGGCGTCGCCGTGAGATCGGCGACGAAGCCGGAGAACGTCGAGCCGATTGCCTCCGCGGCCTTGCCCAGCCCGCCGGTCGCCGCGAACAGCACGCCGCCACCGAGGGACAGCACCGCGACGACGAATAGGAGCCTGAACGGGAGCGCGAGGCGGCGAGTCCGTTCGACGCGGCGATGACTCGGTCACCCGGCCGGAAGCCGGCGCTCGGGGCCGGACCTTGGCGGGAGCGGGTCGCCCGCTCGAGGGCGGCCGCGGCCGCACCTGGGACGGTCGTCCGTCGCGCCGAGTCGTCATCGTCGGGATTGTCGCACGCGCGGCTCCGGGAGCGGCACCGATGACCCGAATGACAGGCGAGCTGCGACCCAGCCCAAGGATTGCGGAGCGTTGTAGTCTTGCGCGGTCGGCGCGCGTGGTGACCCCCTGCCGCGCGCCGCTTTCTGAGGTGGGAGTGCAGGCACGAGACCGCAAGAACGAGCGACCGTCGGGGCCGACCGGGCGACCGGCATTCGGCGTCGGTCCGATCGCCCGCGTCGCCCCGGCGCCCCAGCGAGCGGATCCGTCGGCGATGCCCGCGATGCCGGCGATGCCGCCAACCCGCTTCGGCTTCGGGCTGCCGAACCTCCGCCGCAACGTCTGCCCCCACTTCTACATGACCGGCAACCGTGGCGCGATCCCGATCCAGGCGCCGCATCTCCTGAAGGGGCTCATCCGCCAGGACTCGAACGTCTCGCGCTGCCAGCTGCGCGGCGGCGTCCACATGGAGCAGGGCTACGTCAACGACGTCTGCCTGACGCCGCGGTTCAACCAGTGCGTCTTCTACGAGGAAGACCTGACGGGCGAGTGACCACCGAGGCCGAGTACGCGGCCGCGCTCCAGGCGCTCGCCGATCGCGGCCGCTTCGGCATCCGGCTCGGGCTTGGCCGGACACGTGCGCTCCTGCGTGAGCTCGGCGATCCGCATCGCTCCATTCGCGGGGCCCTCGTCGCGGGCACGAACGGCAAGGGCAGCGTCCTTGCCCTGGCCGCGTCCGCGCTCCGAGCGGCCGGCTACCGCGTCGGCGAGACGCCGAAGCCCCACCTCGTCACCTATCGCGAGCGCCTGCAGATCGGCGGGCGTCCGGTGGACGCGGCCACGTTCGCCCGGCTGGTCGGCGAGGCGCTCGCCGCGGCCGATCGAGTTCCTCGCCGGCTCGGTCCGCCGACCGAGTTCGAGCTCCTCACCGCGATGGTCTTCCGCTGGTTCGCCGAGGAAGGCGTCGATCTCGCTCTCGTCGAGGTCGGGCTCGGCGGCAGACTCGACGCGACCCACGCCTGGGACGGCGGCGTGGCCGCGATCACGAACGTCGATCTCGACCACACGGATCGGCTCGGGCCGACGATCGGCCACATCGCCCGCGAAAAGGCGGCGATCATCGAGCGCGGCGACGTCGCCGTGACCGGCGCGACCGGCGAGGCCCTCGCGATCGTCCGGCGGCGGGCGGCGCGGCTCAAGGTGCCGCTGACCGTCGTCGCGCCGCCCCCGATCGTCGGCTCTGTCGCGTGACGGCATCGAGGTGGAGCTGCCGCGGCTTGGCCGGACCCAGGTCGGCCTTCGCGGGCGGCACCAGGCGGCCAACGTCGCGGTCGCCGACGCGCTGCTCGACGCCCTCGAGGTAGCAGGCATCGCCGACGTCCCGGTCGCTGCCCGCCGCGACGGCTACGCGACGGCTCGCTGGCCCGGCCGGCTCGAGCTGCTCTCGATCGAAGGTCGGGACGTCCTCCTCGACGGGGCCCACAACCCGGCCGGGGCTGCGGCACTCGCGACTGCACTCGACGATCTGCGGCCGTTCCTCACGCCCGGTCGGCCGACGCTCGTCACCGCGTCGATGGCCGACAAGGACGTCGACGGGGTGGTCGGGGCGCTCGCTCTCTCGGGCGCGCTACGGGAGGCGCGGATCATCACGACTCAGCTCGACATGCCGCGGGCCCTCGCCGCTGAGGCACTCGCGGAGCGCTGGCGCGCGGTTGCGCCAGGCAGGTCCGTGGAGGTCGCGGCGGAGCCGGACGCAGCCCTCGCCTCGGCCCTGCGTGGGCGCGGACGGGCCGGTGGTCGTCGCCGGGTCGCTGTACCTCGTCGGGCTCGTTCGCGGGTTACTCGTCGACGATCCCCTCCTCCGCGACCCAGCCGGTGAGCGCCAGATGAGCGGACCGAGGTGAGCGCCGCGGGCCGGCCGGAGCCGCTCGAGATCGGGCCGCGGCGGTTCGTCTGGGGCGAGCGGACGTACGTGATGGGGATCCTCAACGTGACGCCGGATTCGTTCTCCGGCGACGGGCTGCTCGCGGACGGGCGACCAGGCGATGGCCATGGGACCCTGTCGCCTGGCGCCGTCGAGCGCGCACGGGCGATGGCGGCGGCCGGGGCGGACATCCTCGATGTCGGCGGCGAGTCGACGCGGCCGGGCCACGCCCCGGTGGACGCGAGCGAGGAGTCGCGCCGCGTCGTGCCCGTCGTCGCCGCCCTCCGGGACGCGCTGCCGGACATGCCCATCAGCATCGACACGACGAAGCCGGCCGTCGCCGAGGCAGCTCTCGCCGCGGGCGCCCACCTGGTCAACGACATCTGGGGCGTGGCCGCGGACGATGCGCTGCTTCGGGTGGCCGCCGCTCACGACGCGCCGATCGTCCTCATGCACAATCGAGCCGAGGCGCAGTACACGAACCTCGTCGCCGAGGTCGTCGCGGATCTCGAGGCCGCGATCGAACGAGCGCTGCGCGCTGGCGTCGCCTGGGAGCGGATCCTCGTCGATCCCGGGATCGGGTTCGGGAAGACGGCGGAGCACAACCTCGCCCTGCTCCACGACCTCAATGCGCTGAGCGTCCTCGGTCGGCCGATGCTGCTGGGGACGTCCCGCAAGTCGACGATCGGCAAGGTCCTTGACCTACCGGCTGACGAGCGGCTCGAGGGGACGCTCGCGACGACGGCCCTGGGAATCGCGGCCGGCGCCGACATCGTGCGGGTCCACGACGTTCTTGCGAATGTTCGCGCGGCGCGCATGGCGGATGCGATCATCAGGCAGACGTGGCACCCGCCCGTCCCGAGCGAAGGAGACTCCCGCTGAGCGACCGGATCGTGCTCCACAACATGCAGTTCCATGGGCAAGCACGGCTACTACGAGCACGAGCTGACCACGCCGCAGCCCTTCGAGGTCGACATCGAGCTCGTCCTGAACCTCCAGCCGGCCGGGATCGACGACGACCTCGAGAAGACCGTCGACTACGCGCAAGGTCTACGACGCCACCCGCCAGATCGTCGAGTCGACCTCGTTCCGGCTCCTCGAGGCCCTCGCCGAGGCGATCAGCCACGAGGTCCTGGCGGACTTCGCGGTCAACGAGGTCGGAGTCCGGATCCGCAAGCCGAAGGTCGAGCTGGGCGGCCCGCTTGACGCCGTTGCCGTCGAGATCTGGCGGCGCCGCCCGAGCAACGAGCGGCGCGGATAGCGCCAGGAACCCCAGCCGGCTCCCAGGCGAACGGCCTCTCTCAGCCGAGTCCTGGCGGCCGCGTACCGAGCGTCACATTCGCCGTCGAGTGCTCGCCGTTCCGGACGATCTCGAGGGTGACGGTCTCGCCCGGCGAGAACTGGGTCAGGAGCGTGTCGAGCGGATGCTCCTGGTCGATCGCCTTGCCGTTGATCGAAACGACGATGTCGCCGGTCTGGATCCCGGCGCTGGCCGCCGGGCTGCCGGATTCGACCGCGTTCTGATCGGTCGGCTGCTCGTTCGCGTCGAGGATCCGGACGTAGGCCCCGTCGTTCACCGGGAGGTTCAGGTCCTTCGCCCGCTGACCGTCGATCCGGACGAAACGAATGCCGATGTACGGCCGGGCAAGCGGCTGGCCGGCGATCGCCTGCTCCATGAGCGGCTTGGCGAGGTTGATCGGGATCGAGAAGCCGATCCCGGTCGAGTCGCGGGCGATGGCCGTATTGATGCCGACGACCGCCGCCGTCGCGTCCAGGAGCGGGCCGCCGCTGTTCCCGGGATTGATCGCGGCGTCAGTCTGGATCAGGTTGTTGAGCTGGCTGCCCTCGGTCTGGATCGTCCGACCCTTGGCCGACACGATCCCGCTCGTGACGGTGTTCGAGAACGTCCCGAGCGGGCTGCCGATCGCGACGACGAGCTGGCCGACCCGGAGGCCGTCCGAATCGCCGATCGCGGCGGCCGTCAGGCCCGTCGCCTCGACCTTGACGATCGCGAGGTCGGTCAGGGTGTCGATGCCGTAGATCGTGCCGGTGTATTCCGTGCCGTCCTTCAGCTCGACCGTCACGGTCGTGCTGCCCGCGACGACATGGCGGTTGGTGAGGATCCAGCCGTTCGAATTGAAGATCACGCCGGAGCCCGACGCCCTGCGCGGGGATCGCCGTCGCGTTCGGATCGACCTCCTCGCCGGTCCTGATCTGGACGACGGCGGGTCCGGCCTTCGCGGCGACATCGACGATCGCCGATGACTCGTTGATCGTGATCGGCTGGTTGACCGTGGTCGAATTCGGGATCCACGGTCGTCGCCGGCGTGGTCCGATCGAGCGCGCCGGTCGCGCTCAGGGCGACGAACGTTCCGCCCGAGGCGAGCACCGCCGCCAAGAGCGCGGTCGTCACCACCGTTCCGATACCGGCCGAGCGTTCGCCGCACGGCGACCGGCTCGACGCGCGCTCGCGGAGCCGGCTCGAACCAGTGTTCGGGGGTCGGGGGGCGGGGCTCCGGCTCCGTCCAGCGCGGCGCGGCCCAATCGGAGCGCGGCTCCGGTGGGCGGCGAGAAGAACGCGCTGTCGTGCGGCTGGGTCTCGTCGTCGGGGTCGGTGTCTCGTCGATCGGTCATGGGTGGCGTGACTTCGTGCGTCGTGCGACCGGCACGGGGCGGTGAGCGTCTCGTGACTTCGTCAGCCTGACGACTCTCGGTTCAGGCGGGGGGCCGGGGTCGGTGAAGAATCCGCCACCTTCGGCGGCGGCTCGTCGGATCCTGCCTCCTCATCCTGCCCGATCGGCCGGGGCGGCGGCTGGGGTTCTTCGACGCGCGGGTCGCGCGGCAGGAAGACCGAGAAGCGACTGCCGGTTCCGAGCCTGCTGTCGACGGTCACCGAGCCGCCGTGCATGTCGACGATCGAGCGAACGATCGCCAGCCCCAGCCCGCTGCCGCTGCCGCGTGCCTCGTTCGCGAGCGACCCGCGGAAGAACCGGTCGAAGATCCGGGGCAGCTCGCTCGCGTCGATGCCGGTCCCCGGTGTCGTTCACGTCGATGCGCGCACCGTCCTGGTACGGCGAGACGACGACGTCCACCGAACCGCCCTTCGGCGTGAACTTGATGGCGTTGCCGACGAGGTTCGTCACGACCTGCCCGACCCGCTGCGGATCGTGGCGGATCCGGAGCGGCGCGTCCGGCAGGGTCACCTTGAGATCGACGCCTCGACGTTGGGCGGCGGGCATCGCCTGCTCGACGGCCGACTGGACGGCCGCCCGCAGGTCGTCCGGCCGCAGATCGAGCAGGACAAGCCCGGAATCGAGCTTCGAGAGCTCCAGCAGGTTCTGGGCGAGCCAGTCGAGCCGTTCGAGCTGGACGCGGCTCGACTCGAGGAACTCCGCCCGGGCGGCCGGGTCCTTGCCGGCCTGGTCGCTCAGCAGCTCGTTGAACGTCAGAAGCGCGGCGATCGGCGTCCGCAGCTCGTGGGAGACGTCGGCGAGGAAATCGCGGCTCCGGTCGCGATCGCGCCGAATGATCGCGACGCTCTCCTCCAGCCGGTCGGCCATCGCGTTGAACTGGATGGCAAGCTCGGTCAGCTCCGACGAGCCGGCCCGGATGTCGGCCGTTCGACGCGCTTGGTGAGGTCGCCCTCCGCCAGCGCTCGCGACGCCTCAGTCAGCCGCCGGAGTGGGGTCGTGAAGCGGTGGGCCATCGCGGCGGCGACGATGACCGACAGGCCCAGCGCGACGATCCCGACGGCGGCCAGCAGGCTCGTCACGTTGGCGATCGTCGTCTGTCGGAACGTGTGCGGGTTCGACAGCTGAACCTCGATGACGTACGGGTACGCGCTCTTGGTGGCGACTCGCCAGAAGGGTTCGGCGATGAGCGGCTCGCGGGTCTGGCCCTCGCCGAGTTGGCCGCTGTGTTCGGCGTGGAATGCCCCGTTCCCGGCCGGTACGAAGCCGGCTCCCTCGCCCGCCGGCAGACCCAGGACGATGTCGACGTCGGCGCGGGCCAGGAAGTCCGTGAGGAAGCCCCGCTTGATCCTCGAACGCGGCGATGACAGCCTTATTGACCCGGTTGGTCTCGAAGTCGACGACGGGTGCACCGACCTGCTCGCGGCCGCGCTGCTGGCGAGCCCGTCGACGTAGGCTGCGACGATGCCGGCGCGCGTCCGCAGCTCCGCCTGCTGCTGGCCCGTGAAGTAGTCGTCGAGCCGGTTGACGACGAAGACCGTGACGAGGACGAGCGTGAGCGCGACGACCCCGACGAAAGCGAGCGTCAGGCGCGCCTGGAACGTCCGGGGAGCGAGCCGCCGCAGGAACTCGCGGCAGCCGTCGCCGTCGAGGGGCGTCAGCGCTCGGCGAATGCGTAGCCGACCCCTCGGACCGTCATGACGAAGGCCGGCACGGCCGGGTCGTCCTCGATCTTGTCGCGCAGGTGGCTGACGTGGACGTTGATGGTCTTCTCGTCCTGGTCGAGCGCCTCGTAGTCGCGGAGCAGCTCGAGGAGCTCGGACCTGGTGTAGACCCGGCCGGGCCGGCTGGCGAGGTGGCGGAGGATCTCGAACTCGGTCGGCGTGAGGCTGATCCGGCGCTGGCCGCGCTGGACGCGACGCCGTTCCAGGTCGATGACGAGGTCGCCGTGGCGGATGACCCGCCCCCCGGCCGCATCGGCGAGGTCGCCGTAGGCGCGACGCAGGAGGGCCTTGATCCGGCTCATGAGCTCTCGCAGGCCGAACGGCTTCGTGAGGTAGTCGTCTGCGCCGAGCTCCAGGCCGATCACCTTGTCGACCTCGTCATCGCGGGCGGTAAGGACGAGGACGGGCGCCTTTGATCCGGCGGCCCTGAGCCGGCGGAGGACCTCGAAGCCGTCGATCCCGGGCAGGCGGACGTCCAGCACGACGAGGTCCGGGGCCTGGTTCGTGGCGAAGTCGAGCCCTTCCTCGCCGGAGCGCGCGACGGCGACCTGGTAGCCCTCCTGCTGGAGTGCGTACTGGATGCCGCGGGCAACGGCGAATTCGTCTTCGACGATCAGGATCGTTGCAGCCACGCCCGCGATGCTACACCGGGTCGATCTGGAGGGCGCGAACCGGCCGATCGGCGCGGCCGTGATAAGGTGTGCGCCGTTCCGGGCGCCCCCGCGATCATACGCTGGTGAGTCGCGCCCGCTCAGATGAGCTTCAACCGAGGTCCGACCCGATGCCCAGCGCCACGACCACCCGCCCGACGCTCGCCGCGGTCCCCCGCGACGTCCTCGGGAAGAAGGTTGCCCGCCTCCGTCGCGAGGGACGGCTGCCCGGCGTCGTCTTCGGCCACTCGCTCGATTCGACAGCCGTGACCGTCGACGCCCACGATTTCGAGATGCTGCGCCGCCGCGTCGGCCAGAACGCCCTCGTCGACCTGTCGGTCGACAGCAAGCAGGCCCAGCCGGTCCTCATCCATGGTGTCCAGGTCCACCCCGTCACCCGCCGGCCGCTTCACGTGGACCTCTTCCTCGTCCGGATGACCGAGGAGCTCACCGTCGACGTGCCGCTCGTCCCGATCGGCGTGTCCGAAGCCGTCGCCACCGACGGCGGGACGCTCCTCCACGGCATCGAGTCGGTCAGGATCAAGGCGCTGCCCGATCACCTCCCGCAGTCGATCGAGTACTCGATCGAGAGCCTCGTCGACTTCGACACGTCGATCCACGTCCGTGACCTGACGATCCCGTCCGACGTGACGCTCCTGACCGATCCCGACGAGGTCGTGGCCAAGGTCCAGGCGCCGCGCATCGAGGTCGAGGAGGAGCCGGTCGTCGCCGAGGGCGAGGAGCTGGCCGAGGGCGAGGAAGCCGCCGAAGGCGAGACCGGCGAGGCCGGAGACGCGCCTTCCGGTGGTGGCTCCGACGAGGGCGACTCCGGGAGCTGACCCTCAGCCGCGAGTCCCGCTCACGGCAACGACCGGGAGGCGAAGCACGAGGTCGGTCGCGGGCCGAGCCTCGAGGCGTTCGCGGAGGCGATCGATCAGCCGCTCGCGCACGCCCGGCTCGAGGCTGCGAACCAGATCCTCCTCGTCGAATTCGGTCATGAACCGGACGTAGCCCTCGACGTCGAACTGGTGCTCGAGCTCGCCGCGTCCCGCGTCCACGTCGCGAAAGCCGGCCCGGCGGAGTTGAGCGGCGGCGCCATCGACATCCGGAATGTCGCCGGGCCGGTCATCGGGCAATCGGGCTCCGACACCGACCTCGTCCAGCACGTCGTCGAACTCGATATCCGGGCGAAATTCGCGGTCCTCGGCCAGCCAGCTGACATAGGCCAGCGTGCCCCCCGGTCGCAGCACTCGATGCGCCTCGCGAATGGCTCGGGCCCTGTTCGGGACAAGTTGGAACACGAACGACGACATGGCCGCATCGAACGCGCCGTCGGCAAAGGGCAGCTTGTCGGCGAAGGCTGTTTTGACGTCGAATCTGGAGCGGTCCTCGGGGGAGAGGAGACGATCGGCCTCGGCGGTTGCCGCGGCCGTCATCCCGCGAGACGCATCGATCCCGACCACCTCGACCGACGGCCACCGCTTGATCGCCGCAATTGCCAGCGTCGCCGTCCCCGTGCCGATGTCGATCAGGCGTCGTGCTCCGCCGGCAACCGCCCCATCGAGTCGATCGAGGAGCGCGGTCGCCTGCGGGGCCAGCACGGGGGCCCACCATTTCGCGTAGCCGGCGGCGATGCGGTCGTAGCGTTCGGCCTGTTCGGTCACCGCCTCATCGTGCCACGACGGGCCGCGTCCGGATCAGCCCTCGGCGGCGGCCGGCGGCGGCGGCGCGGACGGCCGCCGGAGAAAGCCGAGCCGACGGGCCACGAAGACGCCGATCGCGGCGATGAGCGTCACCATGAGGATGATCGGCAGCCCGACGATCGCGAGCCAGATGGCCGCGCTCGCCAGGATCTGGAGGAACCCGACGAGGCTGGCGCCGGCTTGTTCGACTTCGGCTCCCGGGTCCCATCGCGCCGCGGCCTCGGTGATCGCCTGGACCTCGACCCCGAACGTCACCGTCAGGGTCGCGTACGCGACCTGGTCGTCGAGATTTGCCTTCTGCGCGCTGAGCTGCTCGATCTGGCCTCGGACGTCGGATAGACGCGACTCGATCTCCAGGATGTCGGCGACCTTGGCGGCATCGGAAAGGTGCTTGACGAGAGCCGTCTCGCTCGCCCGGAGATTGCGGATCCGCGCCTCGAGATCGACGATCTGGCCCGTGACGTCGGCGGTGTCGGTCTGCTCGCCGACCTCCGTCCCCAGGGCGCGGAGGGCGTCGAGGGCGTCCTCCCATCGGTCGGCCGGTACCCGATAGCTGATCGTCGCGACGACGTTCTCGCCATCGCTGTATTGCTGTGACGCCCCGATGTAGCCGCCCATCCCCTGGATTGCGGAGCGAGCGGCGCCGACCGCCGCGGTGACGTCGGCGACTTCGAGCTGGACGGACCCGGTCCGGATGATCTTGGTACCGTCCCGGATCGCGGCAGCCTCACCGTCCGGGGCAAAGGGCTGGGCCGCCTCGTCGCGGGATCCGGCGGCCGGCGCAGACGATGCAGCGGGAGCGGCGCCGGCGGCCCCGGCTTGAGGCGCGCTCGCCGCCATGCCACAGGCCGCGACAACGGCACCGAGGAGAATGACCGCCACAAGGGCGAAGAAGGTGCGCACGGCACCGGTGGTCGCGATTCTCATCGCAGGTTTCCTCCGAGTGGCACATGGTGGGCGACGCCCATCGCGGCACCGCCCGAGACGCCCATCCATCGAGGCCGGTTCCCTTGGCGCCACAGGCTCGATCACCCGTCCGTCTCCCTCGCAGCACAGACCGGCCTGCGGCCGCGGCCGCACAGCTCACGCTTTCGGAGGCATCGGATGGACCGCTCCATCGCCACGCGCTCGCTCGCGGCGGCCTTCGTCGTCGGCGCCATCGCCCAGGCACTCCTCGTCGGAGCCGAGCTCGGGATCAACATTCCGCTGCTGGTCGCCGCGACGATGGCGGCGGCCCTCGTCCTCTCGAACGGCGGCCGGCGGATCGATCGCCTGGACCTGTGGCTGCCGCTCGCCGCCCTGGCGGTTTCGGCAATGGTCGCGATCCGCTCCGACTCGACACTGCTGTTCCTCGACGTGGTGACCGCGGCATCACTCATCGGGGCGTCCATGGCCGCCTTCGCTGGGGCCGCGGTGACGCGCCGGACTGCGCTCGCGATCGTCGCCACCGGGACGGTCGTGCTCGCCTGGGTCGGTGGCGGGATCCTCCGCATGTCGGTTGCCGCCCGCCGGCCCGCGGCGACGGGCCCCGGCTGGCGCGCTCGCCTGCCGGCGTGGGCCGGTCCCGTCGCCCGCGGCCTGCTCCTCGCGCTCCCGGTCCTCCTCCTATTCGTCGCCCTGTTCTCATCGGCGGACGCGATCTTCGCGTCAATCGCAGCCGATGTCTTCGGCTGGGAGTTCGACCTCGGCGAGCTGCCGATCCGGGTTGGCGTGGCCTTCCTCGTGGCCTGGGTCGTCGCTGGATTGCTGGGCGTCGCGGCCGGCGCGGCCGAGCTCGACTGGCCCCAGCGGCCCCTCCCGATGCAGTCGCTGGGGGCCGCCGCGGTCGAACCGTTGCCCCTCGCCCCGCGCCTCGGGGCGACCGAAGCCCTCACGATCCTCGTCGCCGTCGACCTCCTGTTCGGTGTCTTCGTCAGCCTTCAGGTCGCCTACCTGTTCGGTGGACTCGACACGCTCGCTGCCGGCGGGATCACCTACGCCAATTACGCGCGGCGCGGCTTCTTCGAGCTGGTCGCCGTGACATGCCTCGCCGGTGGGCTGGTCGTCGGCCTCCACGCGATCGTTGCCGAGCGCACCCGAGCGTTCGTTGGCGCCGCCGTCGGGCTGGCCCTGCTGACCTTCGTGATCCTCGCCTCCGCCGCGCTCCGTCTCAGCCTCTACCAGGACGCCTATGGTTGGACCGAGCTCCGCTTCTACATCGATGCCACGATCGCGTGGCTCGGGCTGGGGATCGTCGCCGCGATCGTCCTCCTCGTCCGCGACCGGATGCGCTGGCTGGTGCACGCGATGACCGTTTCCGCGATCGCGATCCTCCTGGTGGTCAACGTGGTCGGGGCTCAGCGTCACGTCGCCGAGGCGAACGTTGCCCGCCTGCTCGACCCGTCGCTGGTTCCGCCGGACGGCCGCCAGGGGCTCGACGTCTCGTACGCACTGACGCTCGGCGACGATGCCGTCCCGGCGCTCGTCGCGGCCCTTCCCGCGCTGTCGGCGGAGGATCGGGCGTGGGTGATGAGCGATCTCGAGGATCGCTGGCAGGAGCTCCGCCGGCCGGAGGCGACTGCACCGCAGGCGTGGAACCTGGCTCGCGAGCGGGCCCGAGCGGCCCTGGCGACGCTGTTCGGCTCATAGCCGGTGGCGGCCGGTTGGCCGCTACACTCGGGGTGTGAAGCTGCCGTTCGAACCACCCCTTGAGCCGATGCTGGCCAAACCCGCCGACAAGCTGCCGTCCGACGACGGCTGGCTGTTCGAGCCGAAATGGGACGGCTTCCGGGCGATCGTGTTTCGCGACGGCGACGAGGTCTACACGCAGTCGCGCGACCTCAAGCCCCTCGACCGCTACTTCCCGGAGCTCGTCGAACCCCTCCGCGCCGCGCTTCCGGACCGCTGCATCCTTGACGGCGAGGTGGTGATCTCAAAGAACGGCGAGCTCGACTTCGAGGCGCTGCTGCTGCGGATCCATCCGGCAGCGTCGCGAGTGAAGATGCTTGCCGCGGAGTCGCCGGCGTCATTCGTCGCCTGGGACCTGCTCGCTCTCGGCGACGACGACCTGCGCGACACTCCCCAGGGCGAACGGCGGGCACTGCTCGAGAAAGCGCTCGGATCCGCGCCACCGCCCGTCCACCTCACCCCTGCGACGACCGACCGGGCGCTCGCCCAGGACTGGTTCCATCGGTTCGAGGGGGCCGGCCTCGATGGCGTGATCGCGAAACGACTGGCCGACAAGTACCAGCCGGCAAAGCGGGCGATGCTCAAGATCAAGCACCAGCGCACGGCGGATTGCGTCGTGGCCGGCTTCCGCTGGCACAAGAACGGACCCGGGACACATGTCGGGTCGCTGCTGCTCGGGCTCTACGACGACGAGGGATCCCTCCACCACGTCGGAGTCACGTCGTCCTTCACATGGGACAAGCGCGCCGCGCTCGTCCCGGAGCTGGAGCCGCTGCGCAAGGACGCGCTCCAAGGCCACCCATGGGGCGAGTGGGCGGAGTGGGCGACGCAGGGCGCCGCCGACGCCTCGGGCCAGCGGTTGCCCGGTGCGACGTCACGCTGGAACCGCGGCAAGGACTTGTCCTGGGAGCCGCTTCGTCCGGAGCGCGTCGTCGAGGTCGCCTACGACCACCTCCAGGGCGATCGCTTCCGGCACGGGACGACGTTCAAGCGCTGGCGCCCGGACAAGCCGCCGGCGGAGTGCCGCTACGACCAGCTCGAGGAAACCCCTGCCTACGAGATCGCCAAGATCTTCGGCGCCTGAGGCGAGGAGGGTCGCGTGTACATCCCGGCGCACTTCAGGGCCGATGACGCGGCCGTCCGGGAACTGCTCACCAACCACGGCGCAGCCGACCTGATCACCTCGACCGCAGGCGGCCTGCTCGCGACGATGTTGCCATTCATCTACGAGGAACCTGGCAGCTCGCCGGAGGCCGGCGAGCACGGCCGACTGCTGGGCCACGTGGCACGCAACAACGACCAATGGCGTGAACCCGCCGAGGGCGACGCGCTCGTCATCGTCCGCGGTCCGGACGCCTACATCTCGCCGTCGTGGTACGAGACCAAGCGGGAGCACGGTCGCGTCGTGCCGACGTGGAACTACGTCACGGCCCATGTCTACGGGCCGCTCGTGGTTCACGACGACGTGGCGTGGGTCGAAGCACTCGTTCGGCGGCTGACCGCCCGCCACGAATCGTCACAGCCGCACCCCTGGAGCCCGGACGACGCGCCGGAGCCCTACTTCCGCGGCCAGCTGCGGGCCATCGTCGGCCTCGAGGTGCCGATCAGCCGGATCGAGGGCAAGTTCAAGCTCAGCCAGAATCGCTCGGATGCCGACATCGATGGGGTCATCGAGGGACTCACTGTCTCCGGACAGCCAGCCGTCGCGGACGCAATGCGCGTGCTACCGCTATCTCGCCGGCTTTAGCCCGCAATTCGTCGGCCAGCTCCTCGAGGGTGATCGCCCTCACGAGACGCCCGACCCTTGCGATGGCAACTCCTTACCCGCGACGAAGACGTGTTCGGCGATGACCGAGATAACGCTATATCCCCACACGGACACGATTGGCAGGTCCGCGTCAGCGGCAGTCCCTGGGTGAAGCCTGGTCGCGCCCTCGTAGACCCAGACCGTCCCGCCTCCGCCATGTGAGAGCCACCGGTCCGGAACGATGCCATCCGCCTCCAGGGACCGAATGCCAAGCACGCTGCCGCCATGGTTGCGAATGGCAAGGATGTGAACGAAGCCCTGGGCCAGGAGCTCCACGCCGGCGATGCCGTCGGCGGTCGGCGGCGCGTCGCCGACCCAGCGATGTAGCCCGGCAAGAAAGATCCGGGAACTGACCGGGATGAACGGATCGGGCTCGCGTGGGACTGCGAGCACCCGACCGCAGGCGAACCGGCGATCCGAAAGGGGAACGGCCCAGAACTGGCCCGGCTCGAGAAAGGCGGTCGACTTCGGCTCGAATGGGTATCGGACGGAGGTCACGTCGGCGTGGATGGGTCCCGCTTCTTCCGGGGCGCCCGCTCCAGTTGCCCGGCGCGGTCGGGCCACTCGTAGCCTTCCCACGGGTCGTAGTCGGGGTCGAGCGGTTCTTGCGCGGGCCGATCGGCCTCCGGGACGTGGATGAGGTTGACCCGGACGCGGTACCAGAGTGACGAGCGGCCGCGCATGCCGTCGACGAGGACGTCCGCCGGTTCAAGCGCGGCGGCGGCCTTCCGGGTGGCGCTCCTTCCAGCGCTCGAAGCCAGCGAGGGCCTCGTCCTTCTTCGCGGCCCGCGAGATCTCGATGACCGGAATCGTCGAGCGTCGGCGGCCGGTCGGGGTCGGGCGCGTGCCCTCCCACTCGGTCGGCAGGCCCGCGTTGCGATCTCCGGCCGCGACCGCGGCCGCTCGTTCCGCGGCGACCTCCGGCGGCGGGCCGCCGGCCTCGCCCCGCCCGGGCTCGTACTCGCTCTCCGGCCGGCGCTTGCGGGAAGGCTGGACGCGTGGCGGCTCGCCGGCCTGCTTCGCGTAGTTCGGCGGCCACGGCGCGTCGCCCAGCCCCTCCGCCTCGTGGCGGGCGCTCAGCTCGAGCAGTCCCTCGAGCGACCCGACGGCCTCGTCGATCCCGGCCCCGGCGTCGCCCCGCTCGGCATAGATCGCCGGGACCGTCGCGAGGGTGAAGTCCTCGGCGACGACGTCGGCGACCTCGTCCCAGCGGAGCGGCATCGAGACGCGAGCGTCGGGCAGCGGCCGGACGGAGTACGCCGAGGCGACTGTTCGGTCCTTCGCGTTCTGGTTGTAGTCGAGGAAGACGCCGTGGCGCTCCTCCTTCCACCACTTGGAGGTGGCGATGGTCGGTGCCCGCCGTTCGACATCCCGAGCAAGGGCGAGGGCCGCCCGCCGCACCTCGGGGTAGGTCCAGCGCGGCTCGATCCGGACGTTGATGTGGATTCCGCGCGAACCGGACGTCTTCGGCCAGCCGACGAGCCCGACAGCCTCGAGGGCCTCCTTTGCGACGAGCGCTACGTCGCGAATCTGCGGCCACTCGATGCCCGGCACCGGGTCGAGGTCGACCCGCAACTCGTCGGGATGGTCGAGGTCGTCGGCCCTGACCGGGTGCGGATTCAGAGTCGATGCAGCCGAGGTTGTTGACCCAGGCCAGCCCGGCGGCGTCGTCGATGACGATCTCGTCGGCGGTTCGGCCGGACGGGAACGTCAGCGTTGCGACTCGCAGCCAATCGGGCCGGTTGTCGGGCGCTCGCTTCTGGAAGAACGCCTCGCCCTCGGCCCCGTCGACGAACCGCTTGAGGGCCATCGGCCGGCCGCCGGCGCCGCGCAGGGCACCGTCGGCGACTGCGAGGTAGTACGTGACGAGGTCGAGCTTCGTGTAGCCGGCCTTCGGGAAGTAGATCTTGTCCGGGTTCGAGACCGCGATCTCTCGACCGGCGATCTCGAGGATCTCCTTGCGGGTCGCCATCGGGCAACGATACCGCCGTTGGCCGCGGCTATGGCACCCGGTCGATCTCGCCGGGTCCGACAATCTCCTGGCCGACCACTGGGTCTACGGCAGTCTCTGCGGCGGGACGAGGCCTGCCGCGACAACCGGGCCTGGAGCTGGCGAAGCGGCGACGGCGGGCCGGGGCGGTTCCGGCGCGATCGCGCCCCGTCCGCGGAGGCCCTGGGCGATCGCCTCCGCCTCGGGTCCGCTGACGCCGAATCGCCGGAGCGAGTAGCGCGCCATCTGGACCGAGAGCTCGCGCTCGGCATGGATCGCCTGGACGCTTCCACCGATTCCGCGAAGGCGGGCCGCCTCGGCGTCGCTGTGGGTCCGGACGATCAGATCGATGCGGGGTTGGCGGCCCGCGCCCGCTCGACGGCGAGACGCGTCGCATGGCCATCGCCGATCGCGACGATGAACATCCGCGCCAGCCCGACGCCGGCATGCTCGAGCAGCTCCGGTCTCGAGGCGTCGCCGTAGATCGCGGGCACGCCCCGGGCGCGCAGCTCCTCGACGTGCCGTCGATCCAGGCTGATCACGACGTAGTGGTAGCCGCGCCGGTCGAAGACCGTGGCGATCGTCCGGCCGACCCGGCCGTAGCCGGCAAGGATCGCGTGGCGCCGGAGCGGCTCGCCCGCGTCGGCCGATGGCAGCCGCGCCAGGTCGCCGGACCGCCGCTCGAACAGCGCGTGGAGGCGTTCGTGCCGCCGGATGTACGCCTCGAGCGGCTCGATCATCCGGAACAGGAGCGGGTTCACGCGCGATCGATACGAGGGCGCCGGCGACGATGAGCTGGAAGCCGTCGGGCGGCAGGAGCGCGAGGGACAGGCCGACGGTGCCGAGGATGAACGAGAACTCGCCGATCTGGGCCAGGCCGGCGGCGACGGTCAGGCCGGTTCGGATCGGGTAGCCGAACGCCGCGACGATGGCGATCGCCACCAGCGACTTGGCCACGACGATCAGGCCGACGACGGCGACGACCTCGATCGGGTGCTCGACGAGGAAGCTCGGATCGAGGAGCATCCCGACCGAGACGAAGAACAGCACGGCGAACGCGTCACGAAGCGGCAGCGCGTCGGCCGCGGCCTGGTGGCTCATGTCGGATTCGCTGACGATCGCCCCGGCGAGGAACGCCCCGAGGGCCAGCGAGATGCCGAAGATCGACGAAGCGGCGAAGGCGATCCCGAGCGCGATCGCCAGGACGGCGAGACTGAACAGCTCCCGCGAGTTCTCCCGGGCGACCAGGATCAGGAGTGGCGGGATGAGCCGCTTGCCGGCGACGATCATCACGGCGGCGAAGATCGCAGCCTTGCCGAGGGCCACCACGAGGTCGCCCAGCGGACTGCCCGTAACGCTCGTCGTCCCGGCGTCCGTGCCGCCGAGAAGTGTCGCGATCGTCGGGAGCACGACCAGCACGGCGACCGTCACCAGGTCCTCGACGATGACCCAGCCGACCGCCGTCCGGCCCTGGACCGTGTCGAGCTCGTTCCGCTCTTCGAGCGCGCGCAGCAGGACCACCGTGCTCGCCATCGAGATGGCCAGCCCGAGCACGAGTCCGCCGCCGACGCCCCAGCCGATCGCCGCGCCGAACGCCACGCCAAGAAGCGTGGCAACAGCGATCCGGATGATCGCCCCGGGCACGGCCAACGCCCGGACGGCCATCAGGTCGTCGATCGAGAAATGGATCCCGACGCCGAACATCAGCAGGATCACGCCGATCTCGGCCAGCTCCGTGGCGATCGAGCTGTCCGCGATCAACCCCGGCGTGAACGGCCCGATCACGACGCCGGCCAGGATGTAGCCGAGGATCGAGGGAAGACGCAGCCGGCGCGCTAACAGGCCGCCCACGAACGCGGCCGTCAGGCCGATCGCGATGGTCGAGATGAGAACGGGCTCGTGGTCCATGGCTCTTCCCGGGTTCCGGGGGTGATGCGCAGGACTGGCGCGGGTCCGTGCCAGGCTGGTCCCTTCACCGATACCGGACGCTGTCGAGGAAGGCAACCGCGCTCGCCCGCGAACTTGCGCCTCGACAGGCTTCGTACCGAACGGGATGATGGTGGCTGTCAATTCGTCGGGCGTCCGTTCGTCGTTCGGACAAGGGATCGCACCGGGCGATCCGACAGGCGTGAGGAGACAACTCGCATGCGCTACCTGCTCCTGATCTACACCGAGGAACGGACGGAAGACGACGCCCGAGGACGATATGGCCGCCGAGATGGAGGGCTACAACGCCTTCAGCGACGAGATCCGGGACCGCGGCCTCTTCGAAGCCGGCGAGGCGCTCCACCCGACCGCCGCCGCGACGACCGTCCGCGTCCGCGACGGCCAGACCGTCACGACCGACGGCCCGTTCGCCGAGACGAAGGAGGCCCTGGGCGGCTTCTACCTGATCAACGCCAAGGATCTGGACGAGGCGATCGAGGTCGCGGCGAAGATCCCGGGCGCGAAGCACGGCTCGATCGAGGTCCGGCCGATCTTCGACTTCGGGGCGGCCGAGGGATCGAACCCCGAGGCCGTCGGCGCCACCGGCTGACCCGACGGCTCGCGGACGTTGGCTCCGCCGACCGACCCGCATGCCGTCGTCGACCGCCTCTTCCGCGAGGAACAGGGGCGGGCCGTCGCCACGCTCATCCGCGTCCTCGGCGACTTCGACCTCGCCGAGGAGGCGGTCCAGGAAGCGTTCGTCACCGCGCTCGAAACGTGGCCGGTTCGCGGCGTCCCGGACAATCCGGGCGCCTGGATCACGACGACGGCACGGAACCGGGCGATCGATCGGCTCCGCCGCCGGAAGCGGCTGGCGGAGAAGCAGGAGCTCCTCAAGCACGAGGCGGCGATCGCGGAGGAGCTCGCCGCGATCGACCCGGACGCGGCCATCGATGGGGAGTCCGGTATGAGTCCGATCTCAGACGATCGGCTGCGACTGATCTTTACCTGCTGCCACCCGGCGCTGGCGATGGATGCCCGGGTCGCCCTGACGCTGCGGACGCTCGGCGGCCTGTCGACGCCGGAGATCGCCCGCGCCTTCCTCGTCCCGGAGCCGACGCTGGCCCAGCGCCTCGTCCGGGCGAAGCGAAAGATCCGCGACGCGGGGATTCCGTACCGCGTGCCGCCGGACCACGCCCTCCCGGAGCGCCTCGATGGCGTCCTGCGGGTCCTCTACCTGATCTTCAACGAGGGCTACGGCGCGACATCGGGCGATCGGCTCGTCCGTCGCGAACTGTGCGCGGAGGCGATTCGGCTCGCTCGCGTCCTCGTCTCCCTCATGCCGGACGAGCCCGAGGCGCTCGGCCTGCTCGCGCTGATGCTCCTCCACGATGCGCGGCGGGAGGCGCGGACCGGTCCCGGCGGCGAGATGATCCTGCTCGAGGACCAGGATCGCGATCGGTGGGACCGGGCAAAGGTCGATGAAGGGCGCGAGCTGCTCGACCGGGCGCTCCGGATGCGCCGCGTCGGGCCGAACCAGCTCCAGGCGGCGATCGCCGCCCTCCACGACGACGCGGCCACGGCCGGCGAGACGGACTGGGCCCAGATCGCGGGGCTCTACGCGGTGCTCGGTCGGGTAGCGCCGTCGCCGGTCATCGAGCTGAACCGGGCGGTCGCGGTCGCGATGGCATCGGGGCCGGAGGTCGGCCTTCGCCTCGTCGATGCGGTCGCTGCCTCGGGCCAGCTCGAGGAGTACCCGTATCTCCACGCCTCACGTGCCGATCTACTCCGTCGTCTCGGGCGGCTGCCCGAGGCTGCCGACGCCTACACGCGGGCCCGCGAGCTGACCGCAAACGAGGCGGAGCGGGCGTTCCTGGAGCGGCGCCTGACCGAGGTCGGCGCGCGCAGCTAAGCGGCGATGCATCGGCGGTCGACTGGCCGGTGAGCGCCCCGGCGTACGGTCCGGCGCATGTCGAAATGGAAGCCCCAGCAGGCTCCGCCCGCTGGGGCGCGGCAATCGCAAGCGCGCCCGGAACGGGCTGGAGCTCGAGGTCTTCCCGGGGCCGCGCCTAGGCCCGGGCGTCGTCACCGCCGACTACGAGACGGTCCTCGCCGCGATGGAGCGGTTCGATCCCGAGATGCCCTGGAAGAAGGCGCGCGGCCGCATCCTGCCGATGATGCCGCGGGTCCGTCCGTTCCCGGGGCCGGAGCTGGAGCTCGCGCGGGCGATGCTGCCGCCGGGCGTCCTCGTCAGCTTCGGGATCGACCTCGGTCCGGCGATCACGTTCGTCGGTGCATCGTTGCTCGATCGCTGGCGGGTCGACGTTCCAACCCTGGCCGCGACGGCCCTGGCGAACCTGCGGCAGCTAGCCGCCCAGTGCCATCCCGACGCTGTGATCCGCGATCGCATCGGGGACGTGCCGGTCACCCTGCTCCAGTCGCGCCTCGGGATCGCAGCATCGCTCATCCTCGATCCCGGAGAGCCTGGAGCGGCTGCTCGGGCCGGGTCCCCACCTGCTGCTCGTGCCGATGCGCGACATCCTCATCGCGCTGCCGCCTGACGTCGACCGCGAGTTCGCGTCGTGGCTGGCGGACGAGTGGGAGGCGCTGGACCCGAACCACCTCCATCTCGGCGGTTTCCGACACGAGCGGGGTTCGATCGTGCCTGAGGCGCTGGACGAGGCGATGGCCCGCGCCTGACGACCCTCGTACGAGATCCCGACCTACCGGTAGCCGACCTCGATCGCCTGGCCATCCTCGCTCTCGCGCAGAACGAGCCAGCCGTGGCGCACGGCGTAGGCCACGGCCTGCGTCCGGTTCGGCACGCCGAACTTGTGGAGGACGGTCGAGAGGTGGTTCTTGACGGTCTGCTCGCTCACACCGAGCGTCTGGGCGACCTCGCGGTTACGGAGACCACCGGCCACGAGGGCGAGGATCTCCAGCTCGCGAGTCGTCAGCGGATTGGTCGACTCGCGGTCGGCCATGATCGTGTCGCGGACGTTATCGAGGATCCGCTCCACCAGGTCCGGCCGGGCGATCAACTCGTCCTTCAGCGGATCCTCGCCCTCGGCGACTCTGCGAATCGTCGCAACGAGCTCCGCCGGCTCCGCGACCTCCGCGACGTGTGCGGTGGCACCGACCTCCATCGCCTCGATGATGCTGGCGTCGTCGTCCTCGCCACCGAGGACGACGAGCGGCGAGTCCGGGGCACCCTGGTGCATCCGACGAACGGCGTCGGCGGCGTCAGCCTCCTGGGGTACGTCCACGAGGACGACATCCGGGGCGGCCGCATCGATGACCGACCTAGCCTCGTCGGGGGAGTGGACCTGGCCCACGATCTCGATGCCGGGCGCGCGATCCAGTACCTCGCGGATCCCGATCCCAAGAAGCTCACGCGATTCGACAATGACGAGGCGGATCGGCTCGTCTGCCGACGGGTCCTCCTCTTCAAAGCGATCGGTGGTCAGCCGGCGTCGTGGCACTCGGGCACCTCCGGGGCAAGCGGGCGGTCGCCCCGTCTGAGCCTACCCGCGCACGCGGCACGGCGCATGACCCGATCGGCCCGAAAACGACGGGCAATTTCGTCCTGTTGGTACTGGTACCCCCGGCGTCCTGCCGTCGCAGTCCGTATCACGGACCCCATTGTGCCATCGGTCGCGAACGCAGACGAAGGCGGGAGAGCGCGGTCAACCACCCGCGCCGAAGGCAACTCGGAAGCTGTCTACCCCGCGGGTCAGAGCCGGATCGGGCGGCCCCAGTCGTCGCCGATCGATTCGCGCGAGTCGACGCCGAACGAGATGGCCAGAACGTCAAGAAGAACCATCGCAGCAAGCACCGTGACGAGGATCAACAGTTCCATCCCTGAAACTCCTTTCGTGGTCCAATCGAGTCGATGGTGACGTTCGACTGGTCATCTGATAAGGTCCACTCCAATGCCAAGATCGAGGACCAGTTCGGCAGCCGAGCTCCTCGTCACGCTGCGCCGCGACGATTCGCTCCCCCTCCACTGCCAGCTCGAGCAGGAGCTCCGCGGCGCCATCCGGACCGGGCGACTCCAGCCCGAGTCGGTGCTGCCCTCGACTCGGGCCCTGGCCGAGCAGCTCGGCCTGTCGCGCGGCGTGGTCGTGGAGGCCTACGAGCAGCTCGTGGCCGAGGGCTACCTGACCAGTCAGCCGGGTGGGGCCACCCGCGTCTGCGCGAGGGTGACCGAGGCGGCTGCGACCCTTCCAGCAGAAACACCGAGGGCTGACCACCGGATCGACTTCGGATACGGCCGCCCCGACGTCACCCAATTTCCCCGGCACAGCTGGTTGCGATCGCTCCGTCGGGTCCTCAACGAGGCACCCAGCGAACGGCTCAGCTATCTCGACAAGCGCGGCGCGCCGGAGCTGCGCAATGCCCTCGCCGCGTACCTCAATCGGGTCCGCGGGACCGCCGCAGACCCTGAGCGGATTGTTGTCTGCAACGGCTTCGCTCAGGGGATGGACCTCGCGGCCCAGGTCATCAAGGCCACCGGAGGGCGGCTGATCGCGATCGAGGATCCGGGCCACCACGACACGTCTGTGGCTGCCCGACGGCATGGCCTTGACACGGTGGCGGTCCCGGTCGACGACGCAGGGATCGTGGTCGAGGCACTCGCCCGGACGGACGCCGATGCGGTCTCGATCACGCCGGCCCACCATTTTCCGACCGGCGCGGTCCTGTCGCCGGAGCGGCGGGCCGCGCTCGTCGCCTGGGCGACGGAGCGCCCGGGGCTGGTCATCGAGGACGACTACGACGCCGAGTACCGCTATGACCGGGAGCCGATCGGGGCGGTGCACGGGCTCGCCGCCGAGCACGTCATCTACGCCGGATCCGCGAGCAAGACCCTCGCCCCCGGGCTGCGCCTCGGCTGGTTGATCGCGCCGACGCACCTTGTCGACGCGATGGCGGAGATCAAGGACGCGAACGACCGCGGATCGGCCAGCCTCGAGCAACTGGCCTTTGCCGACTTCCTGTCGCGGGGCGAATTCGACCACCATCTGCGCCGGATGCGACCGATCTATCGCGCCCGGCGCGATGCCATCCTCGATGCCCTGCGACGCCACCTCCCGGAGCTCAGACCGGTCGGCGCGTCGGCCGGACTGCATGTCATCGCCTGGCTGCCCGACGGTGTCGACGAGGCGGCTCTCGTCGCGGAGGCCGCGGCCGTCGGGGTTGGGGCGTACGGCCTCAGCGGGTACCACAGCGCCCGCCGGGACGCACCCGGCGGGCTGCTGTTTGGGTACGGAACGCTGTCGGAGGCGGAGATCGAGGAGGGGATCCGCCTCGTCGCGGGTGCGTTGGCGGCGATTCGCTCGCCCGATTACGAGCCGGAGGCAGCGCGTTCTGACGAGCGGGTCGGCGCCGGCGTCGCCTGACGGATCACGGCCGCCAGGAGGCGGCGGAGTCTGCCAGTGCGGCCGGCTGCGACGCTGCCGCGCCGGGCCAGGTCGGCCAGGCGCCAATCGGCCGCTTCGCGCATCCGATCCCGCTGAACGTCGGTTGCGACTGTCCGGTACATCTCGTGCATGTCGTAGCTCCCTTCGGGTCGATGGGAGCAGCATCCTCCGAATTCTGGTTCGGCAGACAGGTCCAGTTGAGGGGCAGAGTCGAGGACCGCATTCACCCGGAAACGGCAGCCGTGATGCCTCGGGGTAACGCGCGGGTTCCGCCGAAACGATATGCGGATGTAATGCGAACGGTGCCCGCGCGGTTCAGAATGGCGCCAAGAACGCCGGGGACTGAAGGAGGAGGAATCGCCTGTGACAAGGTCGATGAAACGCGCCCAGGCCTCGATCACGACCGCCGCGCTGGTCGCCGGATTGCTGCTCGCAGCACCCGCCGCGCTCGGTTCAGAGGCCCAGACAACATACGTCGTGCTCGCCGAATTGGGAGCAGCCACCGCAGACGTGCTGCGGGCGATCAACACAGCCGGCGGCACCGTCACCAGTCGCAATGATGCGATCGGGACATTCACCGTGCTGGCACCCGCCGATGGCTTCGTCGTAGCCGTCTCGGCGTCGAAGGCCGTCTTCGGCGCGACCGGCCAGCGTCCGATCGGCCGGCTTCCGGATGCCGCCCCTGTCAAGGGCGCGGATCCCGAGGTCGAAGCGATCCATGCGGGCAATCCAGGGGGCCCGCGTCACGGCGGATCGACCGCCGACATGGATCCGCTGGACTCACTCGCCTGGGGCCTGGCAATGGTCAAGTCCGATCTCGCCCGTGAGGTCAATGCCGGTGACAGCCGGGTGCTTGTCGGGATCCTCGATTCCGGCATCGACGCCTCCCACCCGGACCTCGCCGGCCAGCTCGCGCCTGGCCTGTCCCGAAACTTCGTGACCGACATTCCGTTGATCGACGGACCGTGCGAGGTCCCGTCGTGCATCGATCCGCCGACCGTGGACGACAGCGGGCACGGTACCCACGTCGCCGGGACGGTCGCGGCTGCGGCGAACGACATCGGCGTCTCCGGGGTGGCCCCCGGCGTCAGGTTGGTCAGCATCCGCGGCGGCCAGGACGGCGGCTGGTTGTTCCTGGGCCCGGTCACGAATGCGCTGACCTACGGCGCGGACATCGGCGTCGACGTCATCAACATGTCGTTCTACGTCGATCCGTGGCTCTATAACTGCAATGCAAATCCGGCCGATTCGCCGGAGGACCAGATCGAACAGCGGACCATCATCGCGGGGATGAACCGGGCACTCGACTACGCCCACTCGAAGTACGTGACCCTCGTCGGGTCGCTGGGAAATAACCACGAGGATCTCGGCCACCCGCGGACCGACATCTCGAGCCCCGACTTCCCGCCGGGTCCGGGTGTGGCGTACCCCCGTCCGATCGACAACGCGACTTGTTGGGACCTGCCGGTCGAGGGCAACCACGTGATCGGCGTCTCGGCCCTCGGCCCGAGCACCTTCAAGGCCGACTACTCGAACTACGGACTCGAGCAGATCTCGGTGTCCGCCCCGGGTGGCTGGTTCCGTGACGGCTTGGGCACGCCGACCTACCGGACGAACGGCAACCAGATCCTCTCGACGTATCCGCTCCACATCCTTCAGGCCGATGGCCTTGTGGATGAGAACGGAACCATCACGCCTGACGGCATCGGCCTGGGCATCATGAAGGCCTGCGATGGGAGCGGGAGCACCTGCGGCTACTACGCTTATCTGCAGGGCACCTCGATGGCCTCCCCGCACGCGACCGGCGTCTCGGCGCTTGCGGTGAGCAGGTTCGGGACGAAGGATCCGCGCCACAAGGGCAGCCTGCGACTCGCTCCCTGGAAGACCGAGTTCGTGTTGACCGAGGGTGCCGCCGAGCACGCTTGCCCGGTTCCACCGTTGGCCAGCTACGTGAATGTCGGTCGTTCCGAGGAGTTCAATGCCCTGTGTGAGGGCACGACCGAGTTCAACGGCTTCTACGGCCACGGCATCGTGGACGCCCACGCCACCGTGACCGAGAAGTTCGAGTTCCCCGACTAGGACCTCGAGGAGCCACGCCGCTCGCGACGCCGGCGGCCCGCAAGGGTCGCCGGCGTCACTCGTCTCAGCGCGAGCGCGCCTCATCGACGGGAGCGGGCAGCCGTGCGCTAGCATCGGCCATGACGATCACGTCTGGCTCGAGCATCGGAAGCGCGCCATCGGGCGGGCTAGCGCCGATTGCGACGGACCGCGCGGCATGGGCCGGGGTTCTCGCCGACGTCGCGGTGGTGACCGTAACCCCGTTCAGTGACGAGCTCCGGGCGGTCAACCACGTCGGCCTGGAGGGAAACCTGGAGCGATTGCTCCAGGGCGGCGTGCGGCTGCTGGTCGCCGGCGGGAACACCGGCGAGTTCGCCGCGCTCTCCGACGAAGAGATCGCGGCGATCGGTTCGGACGCACGTGCGCCAGGCCCGAGGACGAGCGCGGGTGATCGCCGGCGTGGGCTATCAATTGGAACGCGCCGTCGAGCTGGGTCGCGCGTCGATCGAGGCCGGTGCCGATGGCCTGATGGTCCACCACCCGATCCACCCGTATGCGAGCGAGGCCGGCCTCGTGGATTACTACGCCGCGCTCGCCGACGCGCTTCCCGGCGTCCCCTTGATCCTCTACGTCCGAGGCCCACAGCTCACGGTGGACGGGGTGCGCCGGCTCGCCGGCATCGAGTCGATCGTCGGCGTGAAGATGGGTCAACCCGATCCGGAGCGGTTCGCGGGTTTCGTCGGCGCCGCGCCGGAGCTGGCCTGGGTCTGCGGCGTGGCCGAGGCTTGGGCCGTCCCGTTCTGGAACGTCGGGGCGATCGGGTTCACCTCCGGCATCGCCAACGTAGCCCCGGAGCGATCACTGGCGGTCCTGGCGGCGTTGAAGGCGGGCGACCTCATCCACGCGGAGTCGCTGGTCGATCGCCTGCGGCCGATCGAGGCCCTTCGAGCGGGCCGGGGCGACGCCAACAACGTCGCGGTCATCAAGGCAGCGCTCGACCTCGTCGGACTCGCCGGCGGAGGCTTGCGTCCGCCGCTTTCCGCGTTGGAGCCCGGCGACCACGCCGAACTCGTACGAATTCTCGACGCACTGGAGTTGTCGTCATGACCGCGGAACGTCCACCCGTCGTCCGGCTGCAGCACGTCAGTCTGCCCATCCCCGGGTCACCGGAGTCGCTCGAGGTGGCGCGTCGCTTCTACGGCGAGATCCTGGGGCTAGCCGAACGCTCCCGCCCGCCTGTGTTCCCGGGCGTCGGCATCTGGTACGCGGTCGGCGACCAGGAACTGCATCTCTTCAGCGAGCCGAGCGGCGTGGCCGCGAACCCCGAATCGCGCCGCCATCCCTGCTTCGAGGTCGACGATGTCGAGGGGCTCCGAGCACACCTCGACGCCGCGGGCGTCACGACCCGCGACCACGATGGGGAGATCCCCGGCCGGCCGCGATTCTTTGCCGTCGACCCGTTCGGCAACACCCTGGAGTTCGTCCATTTCGAAGCCGACCACTGGTAGGTGAAGGCTCTGAGGCTGGAGGCCGACTGGGATCCACGACCCGAGGCCTCCGCCACCCTCGACCCCGTCGATGTGTCGGCCCGCCTGGCCCGCCGGGGAAACCAGGTCTGGCGCAACCCGCGGATCTCGGTCGCCACCCTGCCGGACCCGTCACCCGGCGCAGACGACGTTGTCATCCGGGTCCGGGCCTGCGGCATCTGTGGCTCTGACTTCCATTTCGTCGAGTCCGATGCCGATGGCTACATGCTCTATCCAGGTCTCGTTCGCACGCCCGTCGTCACCGGCCACGAATTCGCCGGGGTGGTCGAGGCCGTCGGGCCGGCAGTCAAGGACTTCACTCCCGGCGACCTCGTCTGCGCCGAAGAAATCGCATGGTGCGGCGACTGCCTCGCCTGTCGGGCCGGCCGACCCAACAACTGCACGCGCATCGAGGAGCTCGGATTCAGCTTCGATGGCGCCCACGCCGAATGGGTCGTCACGCGCGCTCGCTACTGCTGGTCGCTCGCGCCGCTCCTCGAGGCGGGAATCCCGGCGGATCGGGCGTTCCAGCTGGGCGCGCTGGTGGAGCCGACGGGCGTCGCCTACATCGCCATCTTCGTGAGTGCCGGCGGCTTCATGCCCGGTGCCTCGGTCGGCGTGGTCGGAGCAGGACCGATCGGTCTCGCGGCCATCGCTCTTGCCCGAGCGGCGGGCGCGGGCAGGATCGTCGCCTTCGAGGTCGCGGAAGGGCGCCGAGAGCTGGCGAGCGCGATGGGCGCCGACCTGGTGCTGGACCCGCTGCCGCTGGGGCCCGACGGCATCACCGCCGGCGCCCGAGACGCCTCTCGCGGTCGCGGGATCGACCTGTGGGTCGAGTGCAGCGGCGCCGCGGGAGTCGCCGAGACGATGGCGGCGACGCTCGCGCCGGCCGGGCGCATGGTCCTGATCGGACGGGGCCCGCACATGATCGACCTGGACCCGGAATTCCTCATCGTTCGAGGCGCCGCGATCCACGGTTCGATCGGCCACTCGGGCTCGGGAGCGTTCGGACGGGTGATCGACCTCATGGCTGCCGGACGGCTCGACATGAGCCGCCTGGTCAGCGCGACCGTAGACCTCGAAGGCGCGGCCCAACTGCTCGACGGCACGCCTCGGCGCGAGTCCGGGAAGATCCTGGTAGCTCCTTAGCCCTCTCGCGCCGTCGCTTGTCTGCGACCGCCCCATGACCAAGGAGCACGCCCGACAGTACCCATTTCGTGTTGGGGGGCTGGTGTTCGTTGCTAGACTCGGACGGTGAACGACGTTCCCCAGACTGTCGTCCTGCTCGCCGCGGTTGTGGTGGGCGCCCTCCTCGCGCTCCGTCTGCTCGTGCGGGTCCCAGCGTGGATCAGCCGACGGCGCAGACCGGAGACACGGGCAATCCGCGTCATCGGCGTGGGCGGCGGCGGCGGCAATGCGGTCGACTGGATGGTCGCGGCAGGGATCCCGGGAGTGAGCTTTGTCGCCATCAACACCGACGCCCAGGCCCTCCGCCGATCACGCGCAGCGACACGGGTCAGGATCGGCGAATCGATCACCGGCGGTCTTGGCTCGGGCGGCGATCCGGAGGCGGGCAGGCGGTCCGCCGAGGAGGACGAGGCAAGGATCGCCGAGACCGTCGCGGGTGCGGATCTCGTCTTCATCACTGCCGGACTGGGTGGCGGCACGGGTTCGGGTGCGGCGCCGATCGTCGCAGCCGACGCCCGCGTCCAGGGCGCGCTGACGATCGCCGTAGTTACCAAGCCATTTGCCTTCGAAGGCGCTCAGCGTCGACGGATCGCGGACGCAGCCGCGGCTGAGCTGGCAGCCAGCGTCGACGCGATCATCACGATTCCCAACGACCGCGTCGCGGACGTGGTCGCCGACGACACGTCGATGCTCGACGCGTTCAGGACCGTCGACGACGTCCTTCTGCAGGCGGTACGAGGAATCATCGACCTCCTGAGCGGGCCGGGTCTCATCAACCTCGACTTTGCCGACGTGCGCACGATCATGACGGGAGCCGGGCCAGCCCTCATCGGTCTGGGTCGGGGCAGTGGTGATAGCCGGGCGATAGACGCCGCTCGTCAGGCAATCGCGAGCCCGCTGCTCGAGGCAAGCATCCAGGGTGCACGCCGGATCCTATTCAACATCTCCGGTCCGCCGGACCTGCGCCTGGGCGAGGTGCGCGCCGCTGCCGACGAGATCCGGGCAAATGCCGACCCAGACGCGAATGTCATCTTCGGAGCGAGCCTGAATCGGCGGGCCGGCGAGGAGGTCCTGATCACCCTGATCGCAACGGGACTCGACCAGGAGCAGGCGGTCCGAACGGCGCCCCGGGCGGCGCGAAAGACCGTCGAGCCGCGGATCGCGGAGCGCGCCGAGCCCGTCACGGCACCGGCCGAACCTGCCGCGGCACCGGCCGAACCTGCCGCGACGCCGGCCGAACCTGCCGCGACGCCGGCCGAACCTGCCGCGACGCCGGCCGAACCTGCCGCGACGCCGGCCGAACCTACCGCGACACCGGTCGAAGCCGCGACGCCGGTGAACGGCGGGCGCAAGCGCGAGCCGAAGGTCGAGCGGACTGAGGCGGTCGAGCGGGTCGAGCCGAAGGTCGACCCAAAGTCACGCACCGACGCACCGGTCCGGGAATCGTCCCAGGTAAGGGAATGGCCGACGTTGACCGAACGACGCTCGACTGTCGAGCAGGACGACGACGAGATCGGCGATGAGGTCGACCTCGAAGTACCGAGCTTCCTGCGTCGAAGGCGGTCCTCCTGAGCTCTGTGTAGTCGGAGTACCGTCGGCTCCCGTCGCGATTCCGACTAGCGCCGCTCGACTGCCTGCCTGTTCCAGCCCGCGAGCGTCGCTCCAGCGATGTACGTGGATTCGAGGAACGCGAGGACGGTCGCGTCGGGGTCCTCGGTCTCCATCGCACTGCGATACGGCAGGATGAACTCGCCAAGTACCTGCTCGTAGAGGCTGCCGGCGGGCTCGATCGTCGCCGCCGAGAAGCCGGCTGGCTCCGGATACATGTAGGCGTAGAACGCTGGCGGGATCCCGTCACCACCGGGCCACCAACCGGCGCTGCTGACCTCGTGGGAGTAGGCCTCCTCCTGGACGTAGTCGGGACAGTTCGGCACGCCGCCGGGGTGGCGTGGAGCCGGGCGTCCGGAAAAGCGCGTGGCTGCGAGATCGAAGCCGCCCCAGAAGAAGTGCACCGGGCTGCTCTTGCCGATGAACGTGCCACGGAAGCGAGTCAGGACCCGATGGGCGTTGAGCAGCGCGCCATGAAGAGCGCGTGCGTGCCCTGGCTCATAGCCGCCTGGCGCTATGTCGTCAGTGAAGGGAATGGCGTCGACCACCTCGCTGGGGACAGGGCGGATTCGGACCTCGATGCCGGCCCGTCGCAGAAGCTCGCGTGCCTCGCCATAGAAGTCCGCAACCGACATCGGGTGCAGCGTCACCCTGTCCGACGAGCCGTCGCTCGATCGCAGGATCAGGGCATGATCGAAAAGGTCGAACTCGAGCTCGACCACTCCCCCGCGATACGGGATCGGGGACGTCGTCAGGCCGCGGGCGCTGACGTACAGCGCTACGTGCCACCAGTGATTTATCGGCGCAGCCAGGGCGAGGCGAACCTTTCCGACGACCTGGCTCCAGCGGTGGAGCGATCGGATCGTCGGTTGCCACTCCTGGTCCGGGAGCGGCTGCCAGGACTCTGCCTGTCGGTCGAGGGCGATCGTGATCATCCCCTTCGGTATCGGAGGTCGGCCGGCTATCGGTCTTCGGCCGGAACGCCGGCGCGCGTAAGCTCGGGCTCGCGTCCCGTCAGTTCGAGGTTGGGCTGAAGCCGATCCGGGCTCCAGTCCAGGAGATTTGCCACCAGGGCCGTCCAGCCCGTCTGATGGCTGGCCCCGATGCCAGCGCCGCTGTCACCGTGGAAATATTCGTAGAAGAGGATGTTGTCCCGCCAGTTCGGGTCGGATTGCATTACCTCGCTGCTGCCGAAGACGGGCCGGCGCCCATCGGGGCCTCGCAAGAAGATCGAGATGAGGCGCTGCGAGAGGTCATCGGCGATCCGGTCGAGCGTGAGCTGCTGGCCGGAGCCCGTCGGGTACTCGACGACAAACTCGTCGCCATAGAAGCGATGCAGGCTTCGCAGGCCGACGATCAGCAGCAGGTTCATCGGGAACCAGACCGGGCCGCGCCAGTTGGAGTTGCCCCCGAACAGGCCCGAGCCCGACTCGCCGGGCTCATATCCGATGGTCAGGACGCGCTCACCGATCCGCAGTTCGTACGGCTGGGTCTCGTAGGACTTGCTGATCCCGCGGATGCCGTGATCGCCGAGGAACTCCTCGGGGTCGAACATCCGCCTCAGGATCCTGCGCAGGCGGTCCTCCGGGACCAGGGTCAGGAGCCGGAAGCGGCCGCCGTCGGGCGACGGCCGCGTCGGCGCGAGCTGCGCAATCTCTGGATGACGCTTTTCAAACCATGCCATGCTGCGAGCGAATTCCGGTGCCATCTCACGGAGTCGGGTGCCCGTGGCTGGGTCGATGACGGTCGCCGGGAAGATCGGCAGCAACCCGACCAGCGAACGGACCTTGAGCGGGATCCGCCGCCCGTCGGCGAGCGCGACGAAGTCGTAGTAGAAACCGTCCTCGTCGTCCCAGAGGCTGGTTGCGTCGCCCGCCAGCCCGTTCATGGCTCCGCCGATCGCGAAGTAGTGCTGCAGGAACTTGACCCCGAGGTCCTCATACGTGGAATCACGCGTTGCGAGCTCGGTCGCGGCCCAGGCCATGTTGAGGCTGTACGTCGCCATCCAGGCCGTCCCATCCGCCTGCTCGAGGCTGATCCCCGGCGGCAGCTCCATGCTGCGGTCAATGACGCTGATGTTGTCGAGGCCCAGGAAACCGCCCTGGAAGATGTTTCGGCCCGCCAGATCCTTCCGGTTCACCCACCAGGTGAAGTTGAGCAGGAGCTTGTGGAAGATGCGGGCGAGAAAGTCGTGATCCCCCTGGCCGGTCCGTCGTTGCTCGGCGAGGTACAGGGCGCGAGCGGCTGCGATGTGAACCGGAGGATTGACATCACCGAACGCCCATTCATAGGCAGGAAGCTGCCCGTTGGGGTGCATATACCACTCGCGTTCGAGGAGCAGGAGCTGGTCCTTGGCGAACCGCGGGTCGACCAGTCCGAAGGCGATGCAGTGGAACGCCAGGTCCCAGGCCGCGTACCAGGGGTACTCCCACGTGTCGGGCATCGAGATCACATCACCGCTGTTGTGATGTCGCCATTGGCTGTTGCGTCCGTGCCGTCGCTGCTCAGGCGGCCTTGGGCCGATCGGGTCGCCATCGAGCCATTGCCCGACGTCGTAGTTGTAGTACTGCTTGGACCAGATCAGGCCGGCCAGCGCCTGGCGCTGAACGCTGGCCTCGTCGGCGCTGAGACGCCCGCCCCCAAGGTCTCGGTAGAACGCGTCGGCATCGGCAATTCGTGACTCGAACAGTTCGTCCACGCCGTCGAACGGTTGCTGGTTCTCCTCGCTGCTGAGTCTGAGGACGACCGTGGCGGTCTGCCCAGGTTCGATCGCAAGGTGGTAGCGGGCCGCGACTTTCGTGCCCTCAAGCTTCGGGTTGACCCGGTCGGTCTCACCATCCACGACAGCGTCGTTGACGCCGTCCTTGACATAGCGACCGGCATTCGGCGTGCCCCACAGGCGCTCCGAATTGGTTTCGTTCTCGGTGAACAGGAGGTCCGGGCTCCCTTGACACGCGAGCCAGTAATCGCCAAGTCGTGGATGGGAGCTGCGAACGATCCGGGCGGCTGCGGTTCTCGGCTCGGTTGCGCCCTCGACACGCATGCTGGGCCGCTCGTCGTCCCGGCCCCAGCTCCAGGTATTCCGAAACCAGAGCGTCGGGAGCACGTCCAGTGGCGCCGTTTCCGGGCCCCTATTGGTGGCCGAGATCCGGATCAGCACATCGGTCGGCGTTGCCTTCGCGTACTCGACGACGACATCGAAGTAGCGGTCGTCCGCGAAGATGCCCGTGTCGAGAAGCTCGTACTCCGGCTGGTCTCGGCCGCGGCGTCCATTCTCTGCCACCAGCTCCGAATACGGGTACTTGCGCTGCGGATACTTGTAGAGAGCCTTGAGATAGGCATGATCCGGCGTCGCGTCGAGGAAGTAGTAGTACTCCTTGACGTCCTCACCGTGGTTCCCCTGGGGCCCGGTGAGTCCGAACAGTCGCTCCTTCAGGATCGGGTCGGATCCGTTCCAGAGCGCGACCGCGAAGCACAGCAGCTGATGGTCGTCGGAGATCCCCAGCAGGCCGTCCTCGCCCCAGCGGTACGCCCGCGAACGTGCGTGATCGTGGGGGAGCGCGTCCCACGCGTCTCCCGATGCCGAATAGTCCTCTCGGACCGTGCCCCACTGGCGCTCGGCAAGGTACGGTCCCCAGGTGCGCCATTCGCGCCCGATCTCGCCGGTGCGAGCGTCCTGGGGCGGCGATGCGGGGGTCATCGGCACGGCTCCCCTACGGGCCCAGCGGCCATGGGTCTTCACGTCGCGAGCCTCGGGTTGCCGAGCCAGCGCCGGGGAATCATACCCGCGATGACGGCGCCGGCTCCAGGTGTCGTTCTCGCGAATCGAAACGTTAACGTGCCGAGCGCCGCGCCGAGGGGATCGGCCGGTTCACGACTCCAGGAAGAGGCCGAGGATGTTGCCGTCGGCGTCTCGCACGGTCGCGGTCAGCTTGCCGTTGACGCTATCCTTGCGCAGGTGCGATCGAAGGCGCGGTAGTCGCGTCGCCATCGGACAGGGAATTGGCATGCGTCATAGGGCAGCCAACATGTCCGCCGGCATCCGACCAACGCGAACGACTGAGGTTTGACCAGATGCGTCTCATCCCAACGATGAACCGTGGCGCCGGGCGCTTCAAGCTTGGCATGACCGGCCTGGTGATGGCGGCCGTCCTTCTCGGGTGCGGTCAAGTCCCGCTGGGTTCCGGGTCGTTTCAGCTCCCCGAGTCGTTTCAGCTCCCCGAGTCGCTCCCGCCGCGGCCCAGCGCTGAACCTTCGCTGGCTCCCTCCGAGGCGACAGCCGAGCCGACGCCCGAGCCGACGCCCGAGCCGACAGTTGAAACAGCGGCCAGTGCGGAGGCCCCGGCATCTGTGGCGGCATCGATTGCTCCGACGCCCGAGCCCACGCCGGAGGCGACACCCGAGGCGACACCCGAGGCGACACCCGAGCCGACGCCCGAGCCGAGCGCGACTCCTACGCCCACCGAAGAGCCCTCGCCCAGCCCGAGCCCGATCCCGAGCCCGAGCGCGATTGCGAGTCCAAGCCCGAGCGCGATTGCGAGTCCAACCCCGAGCCCGAGCGCCCCGACCGACGGCACGTCGGCCCCAGGATCGCCCCTGTTGATCATCATCCTGCTCGCGATCGGTGCCGCCCTCCTGGCCTACTGGTGGCGACAGACCCACCAGTCCCCCCCGCCTGATGACGGCCCACCGTCAGCGAGTGACGGGCCCGAACCGTTGTCGCCGTCCGGAGAGCCGACAGGAGAGCCGTCCGGAGAGCCCTCGGGAGAGCCGTCCGGAGAGCCGACCGGTGCCGCGGGGCCGGTGACGGGACCGGACGCGGCTGATCGATGAAGGGTTTTGTCGTCTCGACGGTCGCGACGGCGGCGGCGTTTGCCCTTGTCGCGTATCTGCTCCCGCAAATCGGGTACAGCGGGTCGATCGGTCAGCTCCTCGTGCTTGCGATCGTCTTCGGTGTGGTGAACGGCCTCATCCGGCCGATCGTGAAACTGCTCACACTGCCCCTTACGGTGATGACTCTCGGCTTGTTCGGGATCGTGATCAATGCCGGGATGCTGCTTCTCACGGCCGTTGTAGCCGGCGCACTAGATATCCCATTCCAGCTTGGAAACTTCCCCCCCGATTTCTCGCTCGACACGCTCGTCGCGGCACTCGTCGGCGCGGTGGCCATGTCGATCGTGCTGGCCATCGTCAACAGGATCGTTCCCGACTGACTCGCTAGCCCAGGGCCAGCCCTTCGGCGGCACCCGATGACACAGGATCCGGCTGGCGCATCATCCGGAACGAAACGAACAGACCCAGAAGGCTCGCAAGGATCGGGATGAGCAACGCCACTTGCAGAGCAAGCGGTCGTGCCTCTGTGTTGATGCGGATGATCTCGTCCTGGACCGCCGGCGACTGGCCCGCGAGCAGCGCCTCGAGGTCGGTATTGGTCATGACCTCGGCGTCGTGCTCCAGCGCGTCCGCTACGACCACTTTCTGGGCGGGGTCGAGCACAGTGCTGGCCTCGGACAGTCGAGTGAAGCTGCCCGCGAGTGTCGCCAGCAAGATCGCGCCCGCGAATGCCAGCCCGAACGACAGCCCGAACGAGCCCGCCGCCGAGTTCACGCCGGCGGCTTCGCTCACCCGCTCCTCGTCGATCGGGGACAGGGTGTAGTTGTTGAGTTGCGACACGAGGAGACCCAACCCGATCCCGGCGATCGCCAAGGGGACCGCGAGGTACCAGCCGGCGTCGGCGCGGGGGACGATCGGGATCAACATGACCATCCCAATCAGCAGGAGCAGGAATCCCATCCGGATGATGCTGCTCGGGCGGCGCGTTCCCGCCCTTCGACCAGCCAGGATCGCGGTTCCGAACATGCTCAGCGAGAGTGGGGCCAGCGACAGGCCAGCCTGCAGGGCGTTGTACTCCAGGACCATCTGCAGGTAGATCGGGATGGTGATCATTAGGCCACCGAGCGCGATGTTCTGGAGCATCTGCCCGGAGATCCCGAACCTGAACAGCTTGGATATGAACAGATCGGGATCGATCAGCGTCGGCTTCCCCTGGCGCTTCCGTCGCACCAGCCAATAGGCGAACGCGCCGAGCGAGATGACGCCGATCGCCAGGAGTAGGCCGACGGCTTCGCCACCCTCCTGCCAGGCAAGGATGCCCAGCACCAGGCCGCCCATGCCGAGGACCGAGAGCACTGCGCCGACGAGGTCGATCTGGCGTGGGCCGGTGTACGGCACCTCGCGTACGAGCCGGCTGCCGAACAGCACGATCGCGATGACGACGACCTCGAGCAAGAACGCGACACGGTATGACAGGAAAGTGGTGATGAAGCCTCCGATCAGCGGTCCGACGGCCGCTGCGATCGCCGCTGCAGCCCCGACCAGAGCGTACGTCGCCTTCTGCGCCGCTCCTTCGAAGTTGCCGTGGATGAGCGATTGCATCGCGGGCAGCAGGAGGGAAGCGCCGAGACCGCCGATCACGGCCCAGAAGATGAAGATGGGCACCACGCTCTGGGCCAGTGCCATGGCAAGGGCTCCGACCGCGTAAGCGAGCAGGCCCAGGATGTAGGCACGCTTGCGTCCGAAGAGGTCGCCGATCTTGCTTCCGATCAGGATGAAGGCGGCCGAGACCAGGGCTTCGAGAGCGATCGCGGCCTGGATGGCGCTCACGTCCGTGCCGATGTCGTCGACGACCGCCGAGATCGAGACGTTCATGATCGATGTGTCGACGACCAGCACGAACATCGCCATCGCCAGCAGGATGGGGAGCAATCGATTGGTGGGTGCCTCCGCGGGCACGGCGACGCTCGCTCCCTCGGTCATTCGGGAGCCTCGCATTCCTACATCACGAACTACATCACGCGCATACATGGAAGCCCCTCGCCCACCGGCTATTGCCTGCACTCGTCATCATCCGGGACGGCCATCGTACGACATCGAGCGGCGGGCTAGGAGCCGCGACCGCTCGGTCGACAGACGCCGTGGTTTCGCCGAAGCGCCAATCGGCATGTCTCGGATCGAGCTTGTAGCATTGACACCCCGTCGAACGCGTCGCGCGACGCAGGACGGGCCTGTCGGACCGACCACCTGGTCGACGGAATTGGAGGGAGGCACCGAGATGGCCGACGAGAATCGCACCACGCCTACCGGCGACGAGACCCGGGTCGTGGCTGGCTCAATCGCCGATGACCGCGGCGTGCTGGCGGAAGCCGCCGTCGCCGTCCAGGGCCCGCACGCCCTCGTCGTGGGCCGGTTCGCCCATCCGGACGCCGCGGCCCTGATCTACAACGGCTTGCTGGAAGCGGAGATCGACGGCTCGCTCCACATCGACGGCGTGCTCGTTGTCAACGCCGATCCCGACGGCAGACTTCATGTCCAGAAGATGACCGACCACAGCACCCGGACAGGGCTCAAGTGGGGAATCGTTGGCGGCGTCATGGCCGGGATCTTCCTGCCGGCGACGATCGTCGCCGGTGCAGCGGCCCTGGGTGTTGCCGGAATGGCCGCGGGCAAGGCTCGCAACCTCGCCCACCGACTCGACGTCGAGTACCAGCTCAAGCCGGTGATCACGCCCGGGACATCCGGGATCCTGGCGCTGGTTACGGCCGCCGATGCCCCCGCGGTCGAGCAGAAGATGTCGACTGCCGACGAGGTCAAGACCGTGCCGGTCGACGAGAAGACCGCCGAGGACATCAAGGACGTGGCCGCCTCGGCTGAGGCAGAGGCGCCTGCCGCGGGTTGACCGCGTTCCTTCGGCTAGTTTGTGGGCGGTGGCGTGAACGTTGACTGCGAAGCCATCAGGCTCGCGACCAACGCATTCGCAACGTAGGTCGTTTCGCCGAGCGTCCCGCTCGTCTCGATCCAGGCCGCGCGCTCGCCCAGATCGATCAGATAGCCGAAGCGGGTTACGCCAACCGCGTAGCCTGAACTGTCGGCGATCGACGTCGCCTCGATGCGCGTGGCCGGTAGTCCGGAGATCGTTACAGGTTCATTCCTCAGCACGTTCCAAGCAAGAGGATCGGTGGCTGCGGTGAGCAGATCCTCGTACGTCTCGGGTTGGTCCGCCTTGATCATGACCGCGGTCGTCAGCGTCGCGGGGTCCGCCGGGACGGTGATCGGCGCCGGGTCGAAGTAGCGGCAGGCGAGTGTCTCCGGCGAGGCCACCGTGCTCCAGTCGGCGGGATAGACGATCGTGGCGAGGGTCACGGCCGTCGGGACGATCAACTCGCACGACGCCGTCGGAGGCACGGACGCCGGCGGTTCAACGGTTGGCGCCGGCGGACTGCTGGCAGCAGCTGTCGGGGAGGGAGACGGGGCGGGCGTCGGGCTCGGGGTCGGCGCGGCGCTTGGCGAGGCACTCGGCGGCGGGAGACTTGCGCTCGGGGAGGGCGCGACGCTCGGTTCCGGTGACGGTTGAACCGCCGATGGCCTCACGAGCGTTACGAGGTTGCTGCCTCGAAGATCCTGGAGGAAGAGCGTCTGCCCGCGGGGCTCGACCCGACCGACGCCCTGGAGGGCCGTCAGGAACGCTGCCTCCTGGGCCATGACCTCGTCGGGGCAGGCGAGGCGCGTGGTGGCCAGCGGACCGATCGCCGCGATGGCGCCGTTCGTCGTGTACAGGCCCTCGAAGGAGTTGCAGCCGGACGTTCCGCTGACCTTGGCGATCCGGAACACGGCCGTCAGCTCCGTTCCCTCGAGCGGCGCAGCCATTGCGCCCGGACCGGTCGAGTAGGAATCCACGAGCCACGACCCGAGCAACGGGTTCCGGCGGGCGGCGTCGAACTCGAGCAATACCGTACGGTCCGGGCCGCGAATCGTGAGGGTATTACCCCGGACGTTGTAGAACCGGCTTTGGTAGAGGAGCGCGAGGAACGAGGCCTCGAATGCGTCGTTCGCCTCCCCGCATGACATCAACGTCGTCGCGGGCATGGTGATGAGCAGTAGCCGCGCAGCGTTCCGGTAGACGGCATCGTACGTGTTGCAACCGGCGAAGCCCTTGACCCGCTGGGACCTGAAGTCGGCGTCAGCGTACTGGTCGTCGGGAACAATGGTGAGCGCCCCAGCGGACGCGTAGGAGCGAAGCACCCACTGCGTTGCCTGCAGCTCGCCGCCGGACCCGTCGGCGGTCTCGTCCGCGGTCCCGGCCGTAGACGAGCAGGCGGCGACGAGCAGCGCCACGGCGACGAGCGCCGCGAACCTGGCGAGACGTCGGCTGGTCATGAGAGCGCTCCCGCCCTGCTTACTGCGACTTGCTGGCGACGTACAGGGCAAACAGCCGCATCGCGTGACCCAGGCCCGCGACGATCATCGCGAGGAAGATGGGGCCCCCGATGGCGGCCGCGGAGATCGCGAACGCCTCGAGGAAATTAAACGCCTCGCGCCCGGCCAGGTCGAACCACCACAGCGCTCCCGCGATCAGCGCGTAGATGATCGCCAACCAGCCGATCCAGACGAAGACCGTCGCGATGGTTGCGAGCCGAGCGGCATCGCGTTGCAGATCCACTGGTGCACCCTCCTGTCGGCGACGTCCAATCCATCGCAGGGCTGGCGGGGTTAGATCACCCGGCCGCTAACCAGTATGCCCCTGTCGCGCGCGAGAGGTATTGCTCTACCTCCCTGGAGCGTGCAAACGGAATTGGACCGCCAGCCTCTACGCCGCGGGCGCGGGCGGACGCTCGTAGAGCCTCTTCGCCCAGAGATAGCCGACGAGCGAGATCCCGAGACACCAGCCGATGGCGACAACGCCACTGCTGCCGATCGGTGTACCAAGGAGGAGTCCACGCACCGTCTCGATGATCGGCGTAAAGGGCTGGTTCTCGGCGAACCAGCTCAGGCCGTCCGGCATCGAGTCGGTGGGCACGAAACCGCTGCTGAGGAAGGGCAGCAACACGAGGAACATCGGGAGGTTGCTCGCGGTCTCGACGTCCTTCGGCACCATGCCCAGGGCCACCGAAAGCCAGGAGACTGCCATCGCAGCCAGCCCAAGGAGGCCGGCCGCGGCGATCCATTCGGCCGGACTCGTCGTCGGCCGGAATCCGATCAGGAGCGCCACGATCGTGACGATGGCGAGGGCCAACATCGTCTGGATCACGCTGCCGATGACGTGGCCAGTTAGAACCGACGAGCGGGCGATGGCCATAGTCCGGAATCGGGCGATGATGCCCCCGGTCATGTCCATTGCGATCGAGATCGCGGTCCCCTGGGCGGCGCCGGCCACGGTGATCAGCAGAATCCCGGGAACGACGTACGCGATGTACTCGGCGCGACCGCCGGACACCTCGCCGAGACCGGCCCCGAGCGTACCGCCGAAGACATACACGAACAGCAACAGGAACACGACAGGGATGCCGGCGATGAAGAAGGTCAGAGAGGGGTAGCGGCGCATACGCCGCAGATTGCGCCGCAGCATCGTCGCGGAGTCGGCCAGAACATACGGATACGTGGTCATCGGGCGGTCACTTTCTCTTTGTCGGGGTCGCCGGTGAGCGACAGGAAGACGTCGTCGAGATCGGGTGTTTCGACCGACAGCGCACTCACGTCAATTGAGGACGCGTCGAGTCGGTCGAGGAGGGCCCGAAGCGATCGGACCCCGCCATCGCTCGGGATCTGGAGGCTAAGCGCCTCGTCGTCGCGGGTTCCGCCGTCGAGAATGCGGGCAGCCCGCTCGAGCTCGGCGGCGTCTGCGAATGCCAGCCGGATGTGCCCGCCAGTGACCAGACGCTTGAGCTCGGCAGGGGATCCTTCTGCGACGAACGATCCGTGATCGAGGACGCCGATCTGGTGGGCCAGTCGATCCGCCTCCTCGAGGTACTGCGTCGTCAACAGGATCGTGACGCCGTCCGCAACGAGATCCCGGATCGTGTCCCACATGACTCGGCGGCTGCGGGGATCGAGTCCCGCCGTCGGCTCGTCGAGGAAGATGATTTGCGGGTCCCCGACCAGCGTCATCGCGAGGTCCAGACGTCGTCGCATCCCCCCGGAGTAGGTCGCCACAGGTTTCTTCGCGGCATCGACCAGATCGAACCGCTCGAGCAGCTCCGCGACTCGCCTCCGGCCATCGGCCTTGCCGAAATGCCGCAGATCCGCGATGAGCTGCAGGTTCTCCTCGCCGCTGAACAGCCCATCGACCGCCGAGAACTGCCCGGTGACGCCGATCATGCCGCGGACTGCGTCCGGCTCGCGGGCGACGTCGTGGCCGGCGATCTCAACCTCGCCGCCATCGGCGACGATAAGGGTCGACAGGATGAGGACCGTCGTCGTCTTGCCTGCGCCGTTCGGCCCGAGGAGTGCATAGACCGTCCCCTCGGCGACCTCGAGATCGATGCCGTCGAGGACGACCTGCTTGCCGTACGATTTGCGCAGCCCGGTGGCCCTGATCGCGGCCCGTGCCCCGCCGGCCGTCATGCCGCACCTCCCCGAACGACCGCGTCGCGAAGGCGACGATCAGATGTCGAGATCCTCGACTGGCGGCCGCTGGGCGGAGCCGGCGACCATGTCGTAGAGCTGCGACGGGATCTTCGCGCGAAGCTCATCGAGCGACTCGACGACCTCGAGGGTCGACTCGCCGGGCGTCGTCCCGTAACTGACGTTGCCGATGCCGAGGTAGCCGCGCCAACCGGCCGGCTTGCCCTCGTCGTCGACCATCGTGTAGTCGGGGCCCCGCTCGATGTGGACGACGAACTTGCCTGTCCTGCCCCGGTAAACCCGGAACGTCTCGACGCGGCTGAATGAGCTGTTGACCCACTCGCCGAGAAGCACGCCGACGAAGCGGACCTTTCGGCCTTTGCCGGGACCGACGCGAACGATGATCTCGTCAAAGCCCTTTCGCCGGCCCTCCTCGACGTCGACGTAGCGGCGGAGCGCGGCAGCGATCGCGGCCGAGAGGTTGTCGCCCGCGAGCTCCTGTGCACGTCGATAGAGGGGGAGGTCTCCGTCGGAGACATAGATTGTCTTATTCGGCACCTGAACATCGTAACTCCCTTCTGGGCGAGGTGGCCATACGTAGGAGTATACGTATATCCATCAAGAGCGCAAGGTGTATCGGTAGCGGGTGGTAAGGTGCGTGCCGTGGATCGCGACGATTTGGTTCGTCTGCGGCGCGCGCGAGATCAGATGGATCGTGAGTACGCGCAGCCGCTCGACGTGGAGGCTCTGGCTCGCACCGCCGTGATGTCTTCCGGCCACTTCTCGCGGAGCTTCCGCGCGGCGTACGGCGAGACTCCCTACAGCTACCTGATGACACGGCGCATCGAGCGGGCCATGACCTTGCTGCGACGCGGCGACCTCTCAGTGACCGACGTCTGCTTCGAAGTCGGATGCTCGTCGCTGGGGACTTTCAGCACCCGCTTCACCGAGCTCGTTGGAGAGAGCCCGAGCGCCTATCGCGCTCGGGACCACTCGTGGATGAAAGACCTTCCCGCCTGCTTGGTGCGGGCGGCGCTTCGACCGGTCAGGATTCGAGAAGCGGCCATCCAAGAGAGCGGGTAGGCTCGGGGTATGGACGTGAAACTTGATGCCTGCTTCCTGTCGGTCGACGATCACGACAAGGCGATCGCGTTCTATCGCGATGCCCTGGGCTTCGAGGTCCGCAACGACGTCCGCGCCTACGGCATGCGTTGGACCACCGTGGGACCGCCCTCGCAGCCCGACATCAACATCGTGCTCGAGCCTCCCGCAGCCGATCCCGGTATCTCGCCGTCGGACCGCGAGGCGATCGGCGACCTGCTCGCCAAGGGCCTGCTGCGGGGGCTGAACTTCTCGACCCCCGACCTCGAAGCGACCTTCGACCGGGTGCAGGCGACCGGGGCCGAGGTGGTCCAGGAGCCGATGGACCAGTCCTACGGCCGCGACTGCGCGTTCCGCGATCCGGCCGGAAACATGATCCGGATCCTCCAGACGCGCGGCTGACTCCGGCTCCGTCTAACCACGTCGCTGGTCGATGCCCTCCGGCCTGGGCTGGCGCCTCGCGGTCTCCGGCCTGGCTACGCTCCCGCTGGTCCAGGCGGCGCTGTGACCGGTCAGGAATTGAGAAGGGACCGGTCAGGAATCGAGAAGCGGCCATCGCCGACAGCGGGTAGGTTCGAGTCGATCAACCAAACCAACCGATGTCCAGGAGGAAAACACCATGAAGCTCAAGGTGACCAGCATCTACGTCGACGACCAGGAGAAGGCGCTGCGCTTCTACACCGACGTCCTCGGGTTCGTGAAAAAGACGGACGTGACGCAGGGCCCGTACCGGTGGCTGACCGTCGCCTCAGCCGAGGAGCCGGACGGCGTCGAGCTGCAGCTCGCTCCCAACGACAATCCGGCGGCTGCGGCCTACCAGCAGGCGATGTTCGAGCAGAGCCAACCGGCCGCCATGTTCTATGTGGACGACGTGCAGCAGGAGTACGACCGCATGACGGCCCTCGGCGCCGACTTCACGATGCCGCCGACCAAAGTGACCGGTTCGACGATCGCCATGCTGAAGGACACGACCGGCAATCTGATCCAGATCACGAAGCTCGATCGCTGGCAGTAGCCAATCGGCTCAGCCCGTTCCGCGCCTTCCGACATGCCGCTGGTTCCCCTCCCAAGGTGGGCCAGCGGCTTGGAGTAGCTGGGAGGACGTACGATGGCGCGAGCGTGGCCGATGCCGACGAGTTCACAGGTCCGGGCCCATCCGCTTCGTGGGCTGGGCTGTGAGCGAGAGTGATCTGGCGGCTCTGCTTCGTGAGCACGCTTCGAGGCATTCCGTGCCCGGGGCTGGACTGGGGGTCCTGCACAACGACTCGGCCACGACTGCGTACTACGGAGTTGCCGACGTAACGACAGGCGAGGCGGTCACGGCCGAGACGCGTTTCAGCGCTGGGTCGCTGACAAAGTCGATGGTTGCGACGGTCGTTGCCCGTCTCGCCCAAGAGGGGCGGTTGTCGCTCGAGGATCCGGTCGCTGACCACGTGCCAGAGTTGCGCGGAAGCAGCTGGGCGCAACGCGCGGCGGTCCGAGACCTACTCGCCAATCGTTCTGGGCTTCCCATGCGCAACGCGTTGGAGTTCGGCTTCGACTCCCACGCGGACGCGGACGACGGAGCGCTGGCACGGCTCGCTTCGGAAGTGAGCGGGGACGGTCCCCACACCAACTTCTGGTCGTACACGAACGTGGGCTGGTGCGTGCTCGGTCGTGTGATCGAGACCACGACGGGCGCTTCATGGGAAGCTGCAATGCGGCGTTACCTCTTTGAGACGACGGACATGGGCACGACGACATTCGCAAACGAGGCAGTATCCGTGCGTCGTGCCGCAGGCCACGAGGTGACACCCAACGGCCCCGTCCCGGTTGAACAGTCGGCTGCGCGAGCATATGCGCCCGCCGGCACCACTGTCGTCACGACTGTTACCGACCTGCTGCGGTTCGCCGCGATGCACCTCCAGGACCCGACGCTCCGCCATCTGCGAGACGTCCACGGGGAGGTGGCGATTTATGGCTGGCTCGATGCCTGGTGTCTTGGTTGGGCCCGATTCGACTGGGAGGGTGGGCAGGTCTGGGGCTGGGATGGCCTCATCGACGGCGAGCGTTCATTCTTGCGGATCCTGCCGGAGCATCACGCCGCCATCGTCCTAATGACCAACGGCAGCACGGGCCGTGCCATGTATCGCTCGCTCATTGCGGAGTTGATGCCATCGTTGTTCGCGATCAGTCTTCCGCCCCTCCGGCTCGACCCGGCAATCAGTGGCACGGTCGACCTCTCGCCCTTCGCCGGGGTCTACGCGTGGCCCGACCGGAAGGTCGAGGTCGAAACCACCACGAACGGTCTGGTCATCAAGCAGGACGTGCTGACAAGGGAAGCGCTCCCACTCAACGGGCGGACGTTCGTGGTCGATCGTTCGGATCCGGACAACCCGACGGTGACATTTGAGGATTTCGACGCAATCGGCCGGCCCCGCGTTCTCTACCTCATGCTGTGGGGGCTTCCTCGTGTCGACTAATGACAAGGTCGAGCCGATCGTTTTCGACAACCTTGCCGGTCCTGCGCCGTTACCGGCACTCCATCCGCCCAGTCAGTCAGCCGCGCCGCCCCCCTCATGACTGGCGTCGCGACACCTGCGCTCGTCGGCCGCAGCCGGTACGCGATCCGTCGTTTCAGCCCGTCGACGAGGGCGTCCCGGCGGCTCGTCAAGAGGTCAGGTAGCTCGGTAGGTCCTCTCCCTGCGCCTCCGACTCCCGGCCAGATGTTCCGGGCAATGCGACGCCTTGCCAATTCCACTACGCCAAGGAGAGTGTGAGATGACGCGTTCCGCGTTCGCGACCGCCGGCCCGTCGAGCCAGCTCCCGACCACCGAATACCAGCCGGGTGTCTGCAACATCGGCCCCGCGGAGATCGCCCGCCGGCGGCAGGCCGGCCACATCGGGCTGATCGCGACGGCCATCTTGTTCGCCGTCCTGCTGATCACCGGCGCGCCGCCGCTCGCGCGGCTCCTGCTGATCCTGCCTGCGGCGGCCGCCGCCTCGGGCTACCTCCAGGCCTGGTTCAAATTCTGCGCCGGCTTCGGCTCCCGCGGGATCTTCAACTTCGGCGACGTCGGTACGACCGAGCAGGTCGCGGACGACACGGCGAGGGCACTCGACCGGGCACGCGCCCGCCAGATCGGCCTCGCGAGCCTCGCGATCGGCGTCATCGTCGGCGCCCTGGCTGTCATCCTCGCCGTCGTCGGGATCTAGGGTCGACGACGGGTGGACCCGAACCTCGTGCTCTGGATCGGCCAGACCCTGCTGGTGCGCGCCGCGGAACCTGGGTCGAGGCTGACTACCCGAGCCACTTGGGCTGAGTCAGGCTGAACCAGTTCCCGGAGTCGTCTCGGAAGAGCGCTTCGATCCCGTACGGCCGTTCGGCCGGTTCCTGGAGGAACGTGACGCCCTTCGCCGACAGCTCCTCGAACGTTTTCTGGCAGTCGGCCGTCTCGAACACGCCGCCGCCGAGCGAGCCCTTCGCAACGAGCGCGCGGACCGCCTCCGCGTCCTCTGGACTGAACATCGGCGGGGCGGGGTAGGCGAGGAGGATGTTCAGGTCCTTCTGGTCCTTCGGGGCGACGGTGAGCCAGCGGAAGCCGTCGAGGACGGCGTCGTTTCGAAGCTCGAACCCGAGGGTCTCAGTGTAGAACGCCTTGGCGCGGTCCTGGTCGAGCACGAACACGTTCGTGTGGGCGAGGCGGCTGATCATCGGTTCTCCTTCTCGTGTGGTTCTGGGAGCACCGTAGCCGGGACGGGTTGATCCGTGCTTCTTCCCGATTGCTGTGCTTCCGGGTGCGGCCGTGTCCACATCAGCACCATGCAGCCGGGGATCGGCGGGATGCCCGTCCGGGTGACCGCGTCGTCGCGATACTCGCTCGGCGATTGTCCGACGAGCTCGCGGAAGCGGGCGCTGAACGAACCGAGGCTGGCGAAGCCGACGAGGAAGCAGATCTCCGTGACGGACAGGTTCGCGGTTCGCAGGAGGGTCTTCGCCCGCTCGATCCGGCGTCTCGTGAGGTAGGTGCGGGGCGTTTCGCCGTAGGCCGCCGTGAACGCCCGGGCGAAGTGAAATCGGGAGTAGCCCGCTTCGCTGGCCATCGCGTCGAGGTCGAGCGCCTCCGCGTAGTCGCGATCAATGAGGTCGCGCGCTCGTCGGAGGGCGGGCAGGAGGAATAGCGCGTTCTCGGTCATCGACGTCGGCGCGCCGCCGCGTACAAACCCGCGGTGGCGATCACGACGGCGCGACCTCGACCGGGGTAGTGCTGGCGATCCTCGTTCCGTCCCCGAGCCCGCCGGCGCTGTTGTCGCCCCAGCACTTCACCCGGCCTTCGGCCGTGATCGCGCATGTGTGATCGCTTGCGGCGAGGCTACTGGTCGCCGTCGCTCCTCCTGCGCCCGATACGTCGGGGAAGGCGAGCACGACGGCCGCGACGGCCGCGACGACTGCGAGTGCCGCCCGAGGAATTCGGTGGTCCTGTCGGTCTCGAGTCCGGCGGCGCTACGCAGGAACGGCTGTGTCGAGCTCCGCCTCGGCGTGGGTCGCAAGTCCGATCTGGACGGCGATCTTGCCGCGAACGTGGCGGGTCGCTTGGAGTGCGACCGCGTCCTGGATGCGATCGAAGGTGAACGCCTGGATCGCGGGAACGCGGAGGCTACCGTCCGCAATCCGAACCGCGATCTCTGGGAACCGATGGTCGGCGGCGTAGCGGACCGTCATCTTGCCCTCGATCCCCTGCCCGCCGACGCCCTGCATCTCTGGCGGTAGCACCGTTGATGTCACGCGGCCACCGGGCTTGAGGACAGATGCCACCCCGGCGAGCAGGTCCGGGATACCGACGAGATCGATGACCGCGTCGACGCCGTCCGGAAACCGCGTCCGTAGCTCTTCCACGGGGTCCTCGACCGTATAGTCCACGACCGCTGCGGCCCCCATCGACTGCGCATAGACCGTGAACTCGGGTCGGGTCACTGCGATGACCTCGACGCCGCGCTCGGCGGCAAACTGAGTGGCGTAGCTGCCGACGCCGCCTGTCCCGCCGAGAAGCACGAGCCGATCGCCCCGGCGGAGCGCGACGTCCTCGACCGCCGCGGCGGCAGTGAGCGCCGAGTGCCCGACGACAGCCGCCTCTTCCCAGGTGATCGTCCGCGGCTTGTGGGTGAGGCCGCCGATCCCGAGGCTGACGAGGTCGGCCATCGTCCCCTCGCCCATCAGTTGCTTGCGGACGAAGCCGTAGACCTCATCGCCCTCGCGATAGGCTTCGACTCCGGCCCCGACCCGCTCAACGATGCCGGATGCATCGATCCCGATCACCAGCGGAAAACGGTGCTCGACGTAGTCCTTCATGAAGCCGGACATGACGAAAATGTCGGTGGCGTTCATGCCCGCCACATTGACCCGGACGAGCACCTCTCCGTCGCCGGGCACCGGGTCGGGAAGCTCGTGGACGCTTCCTTCCTCGCCGAATGCATCGATCGCGAACGCGCGCATATGTCCCTCCACCCGCCACGTCGTTCTGAGGGGCGATGGCAGACCACTGGTGGCGCTCGCGCAAGCCCCCGCGAGAGGCGATGCGCCATTGTCGCCGGGACTTGCCCCGCTGGCCAGTGTCAATCTCACGACACGCGCCGCTGCCGACGTCAGCGGACGACAGGCTGTGCAGACGAGAGCAGATCGTCGGGCCTGCGATAATGGGTCGCCGCTCCACAAGGGGAAGGATGACCTCAGAGCTCCCGCGGGCCTCGCTCCCCGAGAGTGTCCGCTTCACGCTGACGTACCAGCTGCCGAGCGTGCTCCGGGGGCTCCTGATCCCGCTGCCGTTCTGGGCGGAGGTGGCGACCCGGTTTGACACAGGGCGCGGCGTGGCGACGGTGGAGCGTCTGACCGAGCGTTACGCCGGCCGGCCGGTGATGCTGCGAAGCGTCGGGGGGCAGACGCTGCTCGTCCTCGCGGCCGGCGACGTCCGCCAGGTTCTCGAGTCACCCGTGTCCGTCTACGCAATGAACGCTAACGAGAAGCGGCGGCTGTTCTCTGAGTTCGCACCCGACGTGCTCAACGGCTCACCGCCGAATCTCCATGCCCAGCGCCGGCCGTTCAACGAGGCCGTGCTTGACTACGGACACGAACCGCATCGCCTCGCGGAGCGATTCCTGAGGGTCGTCCACGAGGAGGTCGCGGCAATGCTGGCGGACGCCGGGGTCCTCGACTACGACCGGTCGCTCGCAGCCTTTCGAAGGATCGCGCGGCGCTGCGCCCTCGGCGATGCTGCCGCGGATGACACGGAGCTAAGCGAGGAGCACAGCCGATTGCGCCTGGATGGCGACTGGCTGGGGCTCAAGTTCTGGAATCGACGCAGGAACGCACGGCTCCGTGCGTCGATGGACGCACGGATCCAGCGGTACGTAGCCGCCGCTGAGCCCGGCACGCTCGTAAGTCTCTTCTCGTCCGCGCCCACGGAGGCGGAAACCCGGCCGAATGGCCAGGTGCCGTTCTGGCTGATGGCGCTTGACGCGGTTCGCATCGCGGTCTTCAACGCGCTGGCGCTGCTCACGACCGATCCCGCAGCACACGAGCGCGCCCTCGCCGAAGTCCGCATGGCGGACAAGGCCCACGGGCCGGGCACGGTCGCCGCCCTCGCCGAGCTTGCCTTCGTGCGCGCCTGCATGCTCGAGACCGTTCGGCTCTGGCCCGCGGCAGCAATGCTCGTGCGAGTCACGGCGGCCGAGACGGAGTGGTACGGCGAGACGCTGCCGATCGGTGCGAAGGTCCTCATCCCCGTCTCCGCCCACCACCGCGCGCGTCGGCTGCCGCATGCGAACCGGTTCGCACCGGACCTTTGGCTCGACGGCACGGCAGACGCCGACTGGCAGATGAACGTGTTCTCGCGCGGCGGCGCGCAGTGTGCCGGCCGGAATCTCGCCCTCCTGCTCGGCACCGCCAGCCTCGCGGAGCTCCTCCGCCAGGGGGAGTTCGAGCTCCTGAGGCCGAAGCTGGCCCCGGACCGGCCGCTCCCGTACGGAATGAACCCGTTGAACGTCCGATTTGCCGTTCGCGGAACCCGTTGACCTCGGCGGCCGTGTCGGGTTGGTCCACGGGCCCGAATCGCGAGCGTAGGCCGCACCCGATCGCTGCGGGTATGTGAATCTACACATATTGACAAATCACATACCACCGTGTCATCGTTGGCGGCCACAGAGCTCATAGGACACGGAGGCACGGACATGCAGGACATCCTCATCCGGATCGAGACCGACGACTTCGCCGCTTGGGAGGAACAGCACAATCTCCACGCGGGCAATCGGGCGACCTACGGCATCGAGGACGGGCCCGCCTATCGGGACCTGGAGAACCCCAATGCGGCCCTGTTCCATATCAGGACCGAGGACGTCGACCGGGCGATGGAGTGGTTCCAGTCCGACACGTTCAGATCCGCGACCAAGCTGGCTAAGGTCACAGGAAGGTCGTTCTACGACGCCCAACCTCGCAGTCGAGACTGATCCGAGCCCGATCGCCGAGAGGAGGCGACCTCTGACTTCGCGCACGGTCGGTACCGACGACCGCCTCTCGGCCTGGCGAGATCTGCAATGGGCGACGAGTCTCATCATGAGCCGCTTCGCGCAGGACTTAGCCGAACAGGACTTAACCCTCGAGGAGTTCGACGTCCTCGTGCATCTGGCATGGACTCGCGACGGCGCGTTGCCATTGCGCCAGCTGGTCGTCTCCATGGTCTCGGGCTACCGGCTGAGTCGCAGCGGGCTCACGCGCCTCTTGGACAGGATGGAACGAGACGGCCTAGTCGAACGAACCCTAAGTCGCGAGGATCGGCGCCAGTTCGACGTCGCCCTGAGCCACAAGGGCCGTGAGGTCTTCGACCTGGTGTGGCCCGGTCACAGCGAGGGCATCCAGCGCTATTTCTCAGGGCCCCTCACCGACCACGACGTGACCGTCTTGAAGCGCGTCCTTGCCAAACTGATCAAGACCAACGTGCCGGGCCTCGACCAAGCTACCCAGCACCCGCGCGATGGCATCGGGACCGTCTCCGAGGCTTCAACGTGGTCGAAGCCCTGACGATCAAACCCAACCACGCCATCGTCTCCTCGCGCAGGGCTGGGTGAAGAAGGCGTCGGCCGCGAATGCCGGCGAGAGCGTTGGTTCGCCCCGACTGCTCAACGAGCTGCGCTAGCCGAGGGATGCTTGAGGAAGTCCGGAGGACTTGCTGCGTGGAAGACAGCTGTTCTTCGACCCCGTTTCCGGCGTCGAGACGAGCCGCAGCGACTGGGCTGAACGGTTCCGACCGGCGCGAAGGCCCGATCTCGTCCAGTTAGCAGGTCCTCACGAGTTAGCAGGTCTTCGCGTGGATGGGACGGCCGCGAGGACCGTGCTATCGCTCGGATAGCTGCTCTTCCCGAGCACGGAAACGGGGGATTGGAGCCGACACTCGGATTTGAACCGAGGACCTGCTGTTTACGAAACAGCTGCTCTACCGCTGAGCTATGTCGGCGCCGCACGATTATAGGTCCTGCTTTGTAGGCAGCACCTCGTCGCCCAGTTGCTCGATCGGCTTGGATCACGCTCAGACCGTTAGGACAGCGCCCGAATAGCTGACAACTGTTGGGTGGACCATCCCAATGAGGCGAGTACCAGGTCTCGCTGCCGAACGATTGTTCGATCTGGCTTACGTGCCGAGTCCGCCCAAGTTCGCGTCGCCGGAGGCACACGACCCGCTGTCGGTCGAGACAGCTGGTGTTCATCGGCAGGCCGAGGGATGTCCGATGTCCACACAATCCACGACTCCGGGTCGACTACGGCCTGGTCGGCGAGACCACTGACCTTAGGGTTCGAACCGGATCGACTCGACGATCTGCTCGAGTTCCGCAAGGTTCTCTGCAGACGTGCCCGGCAGGTGCATGGTGTAGATCACCTGCCGGGTGCCATCGACATCGACGATGTACACCGTGTTGCGCTGACTGTTCCCGTACGTCACGGGGGCGGCCCCGGACGGAGCACCCGGTCCCGACCATCTCGCGAAGACCGGAAACCCATCCTGTTGGTCGCAGGTGGCGACGTCGACGCTGGCGGGGATCGACAATTCGACCTTCTTGCCGGGATGGCCTCCGATCGTCACGTCCGCGGGCGCGGCTGTGCCCGGTCCTCCATGCGTCGCCAGCGCGGTCGCGAGGTCGTCGACGGTCGGTCCCACCGGTGGATCGAGAGCGGTCCCGTGCCACTGGCAGCCACCGGTGTAGACATTCCCGGCCAGACTCGCGCCCAGCAAGATGTCATACAGGGCCGGGTCGCCGAGGACGTTCTTGCCGATGAAGATGGGGTCGAAGGTCCACCATCCCGCGGGCGCGCTGAGGAAGATCCCTGCAGGACCCACGCAGCACCGATCACCGATCCAATAGGTCGTCCCCGGGACGAGACTCCCGGTGGGCAGCGGCAGGGGTGAGGGACTGGGCGATGGCGATTTCGCTGGCGACGGGGTCGGCCCTGGCGGGCTTGATGTCGGTGTCGAAGCCTGACTCGCCGAGGTAGCGGCCCCGGTGGCGACGCCTTGCCCGGTCGCACAACCGGCGATGGCGAACACGATGACGACGGTTGCGAACATGCGCTTCATCTGGCGCCTCCGGGCAAGCGGGCAACGGTGTGCAGTTGATAGATGCCGGCCGGGGCTGCGAGGTTCGGGGACAGGCGTCATACGGATGCACTGAACCACCCTGTCTCGAGCGGCATCTGGACACCCGACAGCAGCGATCGACGGCGACATCGCGATTGGCGAGCGCTAGGATCGTTGGCCCGAGGGTGAGATGAGTGCCCTGACGAGAGCGGCGACCGCGACGACGTCGGCCGACGACGTGCTCGTTCGTCGCGCCCGCACCGGCGATGCGGCGGCGTTCGGGGTCCTCGTCGACACCCGGATCGATCGCTGCTACCGCCTCGCCTGGTCGATCCTGTCCAACGACGCCGACGCGGCCGACGCAACCCAGGATGCGCTCCTGGCAGCGTGGCGACAGCTCCCGCGCCTGCGCGATGCGGCGGCGTTCGACGGCTGGCTCAACCGGATCGTCGCCAACGCGGCGTTGATGGCCCGCAGGCACCGGCTCCGCCTGCGCGAGGTGTCGGTCGCGCCGATCCAGTCTGGCGATATGCCGCACGAGCCCGAACCGCCGCCGGACCTTCGCGCGCGGACGGCATTCGACGACGTCGTCGACAACGACGCGATCGGGCGCGGCTTCGATCGCATGCGGCCGCAGGACCGGATGATCCTCGTCCTCCACCACGTGGAGGAGCGACCGGTCGCCGAAATCGCGCGGTCGCTCGGGATCCCGGTCGGAACCGTCAAGTCGCGGCTGCATGCCGCCCGCAGCGCGCTCGAGAAGGCGATGGAGGCCGAGCTATGAACGCCCCACGCCTGACCGACGCGCAGGTCTCCCAGGCGCTTCGGGCCCACCTCCCGGACCGCGCCCAGGCCGGTCTGCGCGAGCGGATCCTCGAAGCAGCCGAGACGACAGGCCAGCAGCGGGCGCTGCCCTCGTTCCTCGGTGCTCTCAGCGAAGCAGACCCGGTCACCCGCCGACGGAGCCTGCTCATCGCCGCCGCGCTGCTGGTGGCACTTGCCCTCGCGGCGACCGCCGCCGTCGGGGCGTTGCGCCTCCTCGAGCGTGACCCCTTCCAGGACCTCAGCCTCGAGCCGCCGGCCGACGTCCCGGCGTTCGTCCTCTCGAGCTACGAGCGGCTGCCGGAGCTGCCGCCCCTCGCCCTGACGTGGCGCGACGGCGACGGCTCGGACAAGGGCCGCATCTACGTCGATCGGTCGGGGGCGGTCCGATTCGATCGGTTCGCGTCGGCCGAGGCGACCGAGCCCTCCAGCTACACGATCCTCAGCGGCAACCGCATCAGCGGGATGGCGCCCGTCGAGTCCGAGGCGGTCTGGGTCGAACCCGGCCACGAGGCCTTCGGAGACGACCCGCGGACGTGGATCTGGACCGTGTTCAACTCCGAGGAAGGGCCGGGCTGCGAGATGGAGCGGGATCCGAGCGAGGTCGGTAATGGAGACTGCGGCAACGGGCTGGAGGTACGTCGGCGCCGAATACGTCGCGGGCCGCCCCACGCACCACTTCGCGTGTGTCGGCGAGATCTGGCTCGACATCGAGACCCGGCTGATCCTGCGCGTCCGGGCCCGGTGACTGATGACGCGGGTCAGCCCATCCCGGGCCAGTTCGGAGGGAGGGAGGTCACGGAGATCACGTTCGGCGAGCAGCCGGCTGCGCTGTTCGAAGCGCCGGAGGGCGTCGCCCACATGACGAGCGAGGCGTACAGCGCGTACCTCTGCACGCGCGACGTCCAGACCGATGTTGAAGTCGGGTTCGGGACCGGGACTGTGCACCACCGGAAGCGGAGGCGACGCCGCCGCCAGCACGCCCGGCCCCCAAGCCTGGGTCCCAGGCCGAGCGGTCCTGCCGGTCCACTGGCGTGGACCCCGGCGAGCCTGGAGGAGGATTGGCCGGCGCCAGTCCGTCCCGAGCCCGCCGGCGGCGCGATCGTGGTGCCGCTCGAGGACCCCATCGACGGTTGGACGATTTATCCAGATCCCTCAGGCGACACCGGATCCTCTGTCGTGCCGTGGGTCGACATCCGGGACGTGAAGGTCGGGCTGACCAAGGTGGTCTTCGACCTCGTCTCGGGCATGCCGCCAAGCGTGGATCCCACCGAGCAATGGATCGCGTACGGCGTGGTCGTCGATGACGATCGCGACGGCGTGCCCGACTGGCGATACGGGATGGACAACATGCCCGTCGACGCGCCGGGTGATGAGCGGCCCCATCGGCCGTGGCGTACCAACCTCCACACCGGTCGAACGGAGTCGGCGCCCGGAGGGCCCTACGAGTACGTTGGCGACACCTATTTCGACACTTACTTCTACGGTGGCTATTGGGGCGGGCCGACACTCAGCTTTGGCAGCGACGTGACGGGTGGAGGCACGAAGGGTGGTTTGCCCGACGCCTTCTACGCGTGGGCAGCGGTGATCGAGAATGGTCGGGTCGTGGCCACGGACTACGCGCCCGATGTCGGGTGGCTGGATCCACCGACCGAGAGCAAGCCATGATCTGTCGACCGGATCAGCGGTCGTTCGCAGAGCTGCCCCAGTCGGCGGCCCCCGACGGCGGACCCTTGGGCGCGCACGCGCCGACGGCCGCCACAACGACGGCGACAGCGAGGGTGACCACCGCACCGGCGCTCCGACGTCCCGACGGCGTCATGCCAGTAGGCTAGGCCCGTCGACGACTTTGGGCACGACTCAGGCGCTGGTCACCTCCCGGGCGCCGACATCATGGAGCTGCTATTCGCAGTCAGAGGTGCATGCCGCGGAGCCCGACCGGCCGCGCGCGGCCGCGCAGCGCTCTGCGCCGACGACCTACTCCGGCGTCGTCTTCGCGGATGCGTCGGGATGATTAACTCTCCGATGATGTTGCCCGACTTCCCAAGTGTGTATTCTGATGGACGTAGCGTTTGGGGGGTTGCTTCGGGGCGTCTCGTGACCTCCAAATTTGCCTGCCGTCGTGCGTGGCATTCACGAGGGGATCGCGAACGTTGGCAGCTGGGAGGATCCATGGGGTACAACCTCCGAAATCGCAACTTCACGAAGCTGCTCGACTTCAGCCCGCGCGAGATCCACTACTTGCTGGACCTCTCGCGTGACCTGAAGCGGGCCAAGTACGGCGGGTACGAGCAGCAGCACCTGCGCGGCAAGAACATCGCGATCATCTTCGAGAAGACCTCGACCCGGACGCGCGTGTCGTTCGAGGTCGCCGCATACGACCAGGGCGCGCACGTCACCTACCTCGGCCCCGAGGGGTCGCAGATCGGCCACAAGGAGTCGATGAAGGACACGGCCCGCGTTTTGGGTCGCATCTTCGACGGGATCGAGTACCGGGGCTTCGGGCAAGGGATCGTCGAGGAGCTGGCCGACTACGCGGGGGTGCCGGTGTGGAACGGCCTGACCGATGAGTTCCACCCGACGCAGATCCTTGCCGACGTCCTGACCATGACCGAGTTCTCGAACAAGCCGATGACGCAGATCGCGTACTGCTACCTCGGCGACGCTCGCAACAACATGGGCGACTCCCTGCTGGTCGGCGGCGCCAAGCTCGGCATGGACGTCCGATTGTGCGCCCCCAAGGCGCTCTGGCCGGCCGACGACCTGCTGGCCACCTGCCGCTCGATCGCCGAGGAGACTGGGGCGCGGATCACGTTGACAGAGGACACGGAGGAAGGCGTCAAGGGCGCCGACTACCTCTATACCGATGTCTGGGTGTCGATGGGCGAGGACAAGTCCGTCTGGGACGAGCGGGTGAAGCTGCTCCTGCCATACCAGATCAACGCCGAGCTCATTGAGAAGACGGGCAATCCCCAGGTGAAGTTCATGCACTGTCTGCCGGCCTTCCACGACCGCCACACCAAGGTCGGCGAGGAGATGTTCGAGCGCTTCGGCCTCGACGGGATGGAGGTCACCAACGAGGTCTTCGAATCCGAGCGATCGATTGTGTTCGACCAGGCCGAGAACCGGATGCACACGATCAAGGCCGTGATGGTCGCCACGATCGGCCTGTAGCGGCGGCAGCGAGGTCGGATCGATGCGTATCGTCATCGCCCTGGGCGGCAACGCCCTGCTGAAGCGGGGCGAGCCGATGACCGCCGGGCATCAGCGGGCCAACGTCCGGGTCGGGGCCGAGGCCCTCGCCCGGGTCGCGCGGGAGCACGAGCTCGTCATCTCCCATGGCAACGGTCCGCAGGTCGGCCTGCTCGCCCTTCAGGGCGAGGCCTACAAGGAGGTCGAGAGCTATCCGCTCGACGTCCTCGGTGCGGAGACCCAGGGCATGATCGGCTACCTCGTCGAGCAGGAAGTCGGCAACCTGCTGCCCGAGGAGCGGCCGCTCGCCACGATCCTCACGATGGTGGAGGTCGACCCCGACGACCCGGCCTTCACCGACCCGACGAAGTTCGTCGGGCCGATCTACGACGAGGCCCAGGCGACGGCGCTGGCCGCCGACAAGGGTTGGTCCGTCAAACCGGACGGCGAGTACTGGCGGCGGGTCGTCCCGTCTCCCCGGCCAAAGCGGATCTTCGAGATCCGGCCGATGCGCTGGCTGCTCGAACACGGCGCCGTCGTCATCTGCGCCGGGGGCGGCGGCATCCCGACGATGTACGCTCGCGATCGGCAGCGCTACCTCGTCGGGGTCGAGGCGGTCATCGACAAGGACCTCGCAAGCAGCCTGCTGGCCCGCGAGCTCGACGCCGACCTGTTCGTCATGGCCACCGACGTCGATGGGGTGTACACGGACTGGGGCACGCCCGCACAGGCGCGCATCGAGCGGGCGACGCCGGACCAGCTCAACGCGATGAACTTGCCCGCTGGCTCGATGGGCCCGAAGGTCGACGCCGCCGTGGAGTTCGTGGCGGCGACCGGGAAACGCTCCGCCATCGGGTCGCTCGAGGAGATCGACGGATTGGTCCAAGGAAGCGGCGGCACACAGGTCGTTGCGAAGGAGGAAGTCTGATGGCGTCGTTCGGCGTGCACTCGGAGGTGGGCAAGCTCCGCACGGTCATCGTCCACCGGCCCGACCTCAGCCTCGAGCGGTTGACGCCGGGCAACCACGACGAGCTGCTGTTCGACGATGTCCTATGGGTTGAGCGGGCCCGGTCGGAGCACGATCAGTTCGTCGCCCGGATGCGAGAGCGCGGGGTCGAGGTGCTGTACGTCCAGGACCTGCTGACCGAGGCGCTCGCCACCGGTGAGGAGGTCCGTCGCCGGCTCATCGAGCTCGTCGCCTCCGAGGCGGTCGTCGGGCCCAGCCTCGTGGAGCCGGTCGGCGCCTGCCTGTCGAGCCTGCAGCCCGACGCCCTGGCCCGCCACCTGATCGGCGGACTGACAGTCGCCGAGTCCGGCCTCGACCTTGGACGGCTCAAGGGATCTTCGCTCATCGCGGCGGCCATCGACGACGACTCCACCTTCGTGCTGCCGCCGCTCCCGAACTCCCTCTTTACCCGCGACTCGTCCTGCTGGATCTATGGCGGCGTCTCGATCAACCCCATGTACTGGCCGGCGCGTCGGCGCGAGGCCTACAACATGGGTGCGATCTACCGCGCCCATCCCAAGTTCCGGGACGCGTCGTTCGAATACTGGTATCCGCCGATGGGCGATGACGACCGCTTCCGGCTCGAGGACTTTGGCCGGGCGTCGCTCGAGGGCGGCGATGTCGAGATCGTCGGCAAAGGGACGGTGGCGATCGGGATGTCCGAGCGGACGACCGGGCGGATGATCGAGCAGATCGCCCGGTCGCTGTTTGCCAAGGAGGGAGCGGAACGGGTCATCGCGGCCGTCATGTCGAAGGACCGCGCGCACATGCACCTCGACACGGTGTTCACGCTCCTCGACCGCGACAAGGCCACCGCATACCCGCAGGTCGTTGCAGGGATCAGGGCGTTCAGTCTCAGACCGGGCTCCAAGCCCGGGACGCTGGATGTCCGCGAGGAAAAGGACTTCATCTCAGCGGTCGGGGACGCGCTCGGCGTCAAGAAGCTCCACGTCGTTGAGACCGGCGGCGACGCCTACCAGCAGGCGCGCGAGCAGTGGGACGACGGCAATAACGTCGTGGCCCTCGAACCCGGCGTCGTCGTCGCCTACGAGCGCAACACGTTCACGATCTCGAAGATGCGCGAAGCAGGCGTGGAGGTCGTCACGATCGAGGGCTTTGAGTTGGGCAAGGGCCGTGGGGGCGGACACTGCATGACCTGCCCGGTCGTGCGCGACCCAATCTGAGGAGGCGGAGACATGGACGGTCCGTTCCGCTGGGTTGTCGCGATCCTAATCGTCGCAGCCATCATTGGGCTCGTGGTGTTCGCGCGCGGAGGCGCGGAGCGCGGCAACCCTGAGGCATCCCCGCCGGCGCCCGCCGCGGGCTGGGTCCACGAGGCCGTCGGATGAGCGACATCGCGGTCGCCGGCAAGCACATCAGCACCGGCCAGGCGGCGTCCATCGGCGTCGCCGCGATGGTCGGCGCCGGGATCTTCTCGCTGCTCGGCGCGGCCGGCGAGGTCGCCGGTGCGGCCGTCTGGCTGTCATTCGTGCTGGCCGGCGCCATCGCCGCCCTGCAGGGCTACTCGTTCGGCAAGCTCGGGGCGCGCTACCCATCGGCCGGCGGCATGCTCGAGTACGTCAACCGCGGCTTCGGCGACGGCCACATCGCGACGATCGTGGCCTGGCTCGTGTACATCGCCAACGGCATCGTGACGGCAATGGTCGCCCTGTCCTTCGGAAGCTACGCCAGCACCGCGTTCGCCGGCGGCGACGCGTTCGCGATCAAGGCCTTCGCGGTCGCCCTGCTCCTCGTGATGACCGGCCTCAACGTCGCCGGCTCGAATGTCGTAGCCCGTGTTCAGGGCGTCGTCGTCTTCGTCGTGATCGGCATCCTCGCGGTGTTCGCGATCGTCACCATCGCGAATATCGAGCCGGGGAACCTCGCGCCATCCACCTATCCCGGCGTGCGCGACATCGTCTCGAGTGTCGCGCTGACGTTCTTCGCGTTCCTCGGCTTCGGCGTCGTGACGTTCACGGCCAAGGACCTCGCCACCCCGGCCAAGCAGCTCCCCAGGGCGATGACCATCGCCATCGGGGTGGCGATGGTCATCTACGTCGCGGTCGCGCTCGGCGTGTTCGGTACGCTGTCGGTGGCCGAGGTGATCGCGGCCGGTCCGACGGCGATCGCCGTCGCGGCCCAGCCTGTCCTCGGCAACGCGGGCTACTGGCTGATGACGGTGACCGCGCTGTTCGCCACGGCCGGCGCTACCAACTCCGGGCTGTACCCGGCGACCGGCCTGGCCGACCACCTCGCCGCGTCCGGCCAGTTCCCGACCGTGATGGCCCGCCGGCTCGGCGGCCGGGCGCCGTACGGGCTGATCATCCTGGCAGTCGCCGTCATCATCGTCGTCGTCGTCTTCGACCTCTCGGCCGTGGCCTCGATCGGCAGCGCGGTGGCGCTCACCATCTTCGGGATCGTCACGCTCGGGCACCTGCGCATCAGCGCCGACACCGGGGCCCGGCGGAGCATCCTCTACCTCGCCCTCGCGACGGTCGCCGTCACGCTCGCGACGTTCGCGGTCACAACCCTGATCCAGGAGCCCGCGTCGATGGTGACCCTCGCGGGCATCCTCCTGCTGAGCGTCGTGTTGGATGTGAGCTGGTCGCGTCGGCGAGTCCGGCAGACCGGACCGGGACCCGGCGGCGGCCCTGACGAGGCGCCACCCACCCCGTCCCCGAGCCCGATCGAAGGAGGACCATCATGACCGCGGCCACCACCGACGCTCCATCCGGCGGCCGGGGGTTCGCGCTGCCGTCTGCGTACACGATCCTGTTCCTGCTCATCGTCATCGTCGCTCTCCTGACATGGATCATCCCGGCGGGCGCCTACGATGTCGATGCCGATGGCGAGCCTGTCCCAGGCAGCTACCACCACGTCGAGCCTAACCCCCAGCGGATCGTCGTCGACTCCCTGATGGCCCCCATCAACGGGCTCTACGGCATCGAGGGCGAGGACGGCAGCATCAGCGTCTGGAACTCTGGCGAGCTGTTCGGGGCCATCGACGTCGCCTTGTTCATCCTGGTGATCGGCGGCTTCCTCGGCGTGACGATGAAGACCGGCGCGATCCAGGGCGGGATCGCGCGGATCGTCGCGCGGCTCAAGGGTCGTGAGCGGTTGCTGATCCCGATCTTGATGACCGTGTTCGCCATCGGCGGGTCGACGTTCGGGATGGCCGAGGAGAGCCTGGCGTTCTACGCACTCGTGATCACGGTGATGATCGCGGCCGGCTACGACTCGCTCGTCGCCGCGTCGATGCTCCTGCTCGGTTGCGGCATCGGCGTCCTCGGTTCGACGATCAACCCGTTCGCGACCGGCATCGCCTCGGGCTTCGCTGGCGTGTCGATCGAAGAGGGCATCGTCGGGCGCCTCATCATCCTCGTCGTCGGCACAGCTATCGGGATCGCCTTCGTCATGCGCTACGCAGCGCGGGTCAATGCCGACCCCGGCCAGTCGCTCGTGGCCGATCAGAGGGCCGCTAACGAGGAAGCCTTCGGCACGGCTACCGACGAGAGCGCCCCGGACGCGTCGTTGAGCGGGCGGCAACAGGGCGTACTCCTGCTGTTCGCCCTCGCATTCGTCGTAATGATCTACGGCGTCATCCCGTGGGAGGACCTCGGCATCGGCCTGCCGACACTGTGGTGGTGGTTCCCCGAGATGACGGCGTCATTCCTGTTATTCGCGATCCTCATCGGGATCGTCGCGCGGATGTCGGAGACCAACTTCACGTCAACATTCGTCGACGGCACCCGCGACCTGCTCGGGGTGGCGCTCATCATCGGCATCGCCCGCGGAATCACGGTCATCATGAACAACGGGCTGATCACGGACACCGTGCTCAACGCTGCGGAGCAGGCGATGGGCGGGCTCGGCGGGGTGGCCTTCATCAACCTCATGTACTTCCTGTTCCTGCCGCTCTCGTTCCTCATCCCGTCATCGTCCGGCCTGGCGACCGTGGCGATGCCGATCATGGCTCCGCTAGCAAGCTTCGCCGAGGTGCCAGCACAACTCGTCGTGACCGCCTACCAGAGCGCGAACGGGCTCGTCAACCTCGTGACCCCGACCTCGGCGGTGGTCATGGGCGGGCTGGCGATCGCCCGGGTGGGCTATGGGACTTGGCTCCGCTTCGTCTGGCCGGTCCTGATCTTGCTGGCGATCCTGACGGTCGTCGTCCTGACCGGTGCGATGCTGCTGCAGTGATCGCACGGAGTTGTAGGCGGCGACGTCAGCCTCCCTCGAGGCGGGCCACCTCAGCGAGCAGTTCCGCGGCGATGGCATCCACGTCGCGGGTGCCGTCGAGCCGGATGAGGGGCAGGTCCGCCCGAGCCCAAGCGTCGATGACAGGCGCGACGCGGGTCTCGTAGTCGCTGACGCGGCGATCGAAGACGGCCGCGTCCCCATCGTCCATGCGTCGCTGGAGCTCCGCCCCGCAGCGGACGCAGATCGTGGTCGGCGTATGGTCCGACCAGCCGCAGGCCGGGCAGATCATGCGCCCGAGCATCCGGTCGCGACAGACGGCCACGGGAGTGTCGACGACGACCGCGATCCCGTGGTCGATCGGGGCGGCGAGCCAGGCTTCGAGCTGCGCGAGGTCGCGCGGGAAGCCGTCCAGGATCACACCGGTCGTGTCAGGCGGCAGGCCCTGGATGAACTCGCGCACGATCCGGACCGCCAGCTCGTCGGAGCCGTACCCGCCCGTCGCCATCGTCTCGCGCAATGCCCGCTGCTCGTCCGACGGGCCTGCTGCCCATTCGCGCATCGCCTGCCCGGTGGAACAGGCAAGGTAGCCGGACTCGGCCAATCGCTGGCCCACCGTGCCCTTGCCCGATGCAGGTCGTCCGAACAGGACCAGCGTCGTCATCTCGACCTCCAATGAACTTGCTGCATCGATGAGCCGCGCGGCGGCAGCCTAGGCGCCAAATCGCTCGACGAGCACCCCGTGGCGGAGCCCGAAGTCGCTGACCGTCAGTGACGCCTGGCCGAGCTTGTCCATGACCGTCCGCACGATGCAGGCGCCGGCCAGGATCACCTCGGCGCGCGCCGGCTGCAGGCCCACGATGGACCGGCGGGCGTCGGCGTCGAGCGTCCTGAAACGCTCGACCTCGCGGTCGATGCCTTCGCGGTCGAGGACCGTGCCCCGGATGATGGCTGGATCGTAGACGGCCATCTCATGCTTGACCGCCGCGAGATTGGTCACGACCCCGCCCATGGCCACGAGGGCATTCGGTGTCGGGCGGCCATCGAGGCTGGCGAAGTCGGCGGCCATGGTCGACAGGACGTCACCCAGGGCCTCGGCCGTTACGGCGCGGTCGAGCCCGAACCGCTCGGTGTATGCCACGGCGCCGAGCGGCAGGCTGTAGCGCTCCTCGACGCGGCCCCCCTGGCCGAAGGTGAACTGGGTGCTGCCGCCGCCGGTGTCGAACACGACGACCCGACCGGCATCGGTCGGGAGTCCGATGGAGACCGCCGCATAGGCGAGCCGGGCCTCGTCCTCGCCGCTGACCTCTTCCACGTTGACGCCCGTCTGCTCACGGATGGTCGTCAGGACGTCGTTGCTGTCCCGAACGGCCCGCAGCCAGGCTGTCCCGACCGCCGCGATCGCGACGGCTCCCTCGCGTTTGGCTTCTTCGGCCATTCCGGCGATGACCTCGATTGTCCGCTCGAGCGCCGGCTGGCGCGACCGTGCCGCCGTCGCCGAGGCCCTCGCCCATCCGCGTGATCTCCGCCCGGTCCGCGACCGTTCGCCATTTGCCATCAGCCAGGCGCTCGCCGATGTGGAACTTGACCGAGTTCGTCCCGACATCGATCACCGCGTAGCGCGGTGGGCGGCCGGCCAGCAGTCCCGCGAGACCGACCGGATAGCTCGTGTTGACGTAGCCCCCGAGACCGACGGAGCGGACCGCTGCGATGACGGCCGCAGGGTCCTCGTCCTCGATAGCGATCGTGCGGATGGGCTGACCGTCCGCGGTGACGTCGGAGACTTCCGCGGTGCAGCCACCGGGCGCATAGCGGACCCGTCGCTTGTGGACCGCGACCGCGCGCACCGAGCTGCCGGGGGCAGCGACCTCGGCGAGGAAGCCATCGAGACTTTCGGCCGCCTTGTCGGATGGGGTGGACGACAGGCGAAGCGCCTGGGTCACGATCGCCAGGTCGGCCGGGGCCAGCGGGAAGGCGACCTTCGCCACCGGCTCCCAGCGCTCGAGGCCATCCGGGTTCACCTCGCGGAGCGTCTTCACGTCCATGAGGTCGAAGCGGATCTTCACGACATCGGTCGTCGGCTGCCCGTCGTCGACGAGGAGGTAGACCTCATCCGACTCCTGCACAGCACCGGGGGCCATGGCCCCGAACGCGGCCTCGGCGGCGCCGAAATGCTGCCCGAATATCCGGAACTCCCAGCGCGGGATGATCACGGTCATCGGGACGTGGCGACGCTCGACGCCCTCACGAGGCCGTCGCGGGCAGCGGCGTACCGCCGGCGGCGACAGCATCGGTCGAGTTCGCTCGACGACGGAAGACCTTGCGGATCTCCGCGACGACGATGATCAAGGCCCCCGCGACGATGCAGATCGCCCACTGATCGACGCTGAGTTCCACCGTGTCGAGCACCCGCTGGAGCGGGCCGAACGTCGTGGCCAGGAAGATGGTCAGCAGCGACAGCGCCGACGTTTTGAGCAGCACGCTGTTCTCGAGGAGCTCACTGCTGAAGATCGTGCGCTCCTCGTCCGATGTCTCGATCGAGAAGAAGAGGTGCAGCATCGAGAACGTGACGAGGCCCATCGTGTGGGCGACGGTCTCGCCGAAATTGTTCCCGGCCCAGACGATGACTGCGAGGGTGATCGCAGCCATGATCAGGCCGATGAACGCCAGCCACGCGAACAGGGGCCGGGGCAGGATCTGCTGGTCCTTGGGCCTGGGGGCTTCGTCCATGAGGCCCTCGCGCTGCTTGCCGTAGCCCAGACCGATGGCCTGGAAGATGTCGACGGTGAAGTTGATCCAGAGGGTCTGAAGCGGCAGGAACGGCACGCCGCCGAGGATGCCGAAGATGCTCGCGCCGAGGAAGGTTCCGATGAAGCTAAAGAGACACGCCATCTGGAACCGGATGTAGCGCACCAGGTTGTCGTACAGCGCGCGCCCCTGCTCCACGGCCCGTACGATCGTCGCGAAGTTGTCGTCAGTCAGGATCATCACGGCGGCCTCCTTGGAGACCTCCGTCCCAGTGATGCCCATCGCCACGCCGATGTCGGCCATCTTGAGTGCCGGCGCATCGTTCACGCCGTCGCCGGTCATCGCCACGATGTGGCCCTTGCGGCGGAGGATGTCGACCAGGTGGACCTTGTCCTCGGGCGCGACGCGGGCGATGACGCCGATGTCGTCGATGCGGCGGTCGGCCTCCTCGTCGGACATCGCCCGGAACTCGGCGCCGGTGATGGCCTGGCCCTCGATGCCCAGTTGTTTCGCGATGGCATCCGCCGTGACTGCATGGTCGCCCGTGATCATGCGGACCCTGATGCCGGCGGCCCTGGCCTTGGCGATCGCGTCACGGGCCTCGGCCCGCGGTGGGTCGACGATGCCGACGATGGCCAGGAGCTGGAGGTCGCTGATCAGCGGCAGGAGATCTGCGTTCGGGTCGAACGTTGCCGGATCGAAGTCGCGCTGGCCGGTGGCCATGACACGCAGCCCTTGGGCGCCGAGTCGGTCGTTCTCGGCCAGGAATGGCTCGCGGACCTTGTCGATCGGCACGTCCGTACCATCGGGACCATGGGCCGAGGTAGCCCGTGCGAGCAGCTGGTCCGGGGCTCCCTTGACGAAGCAGCGGATGACCTTCTTGCCCGCGTGGTCCTCCATGCGATGGAACGTGGCCATGAACTTGTAGGCCGCATCGAACGGTAGGGTTGCCACCCGCGGGTAGCGCTCTCGGGTCAACGCGGGATCGACGCCGCCCTTGGCGGCGAGCACGACGAGCGCGCCCTCGGTCGGGTCGCCGACCAGCGCGCCGTCGCGCACTTCGGCGTCCGCGCAGAGGGCCATCGGCAGCAGCAGGCGCTCGAGTGGCACATCGGGTTGCCCGCCGGTATGGGTGATCTGGCCTTCTGTCGAGTAGCCCTCGCCCGAGATCGAGTATCGCCGGCCGACCACCGCCATCTGCACGGCCGTCATCTGGTTCAGGGTCAGTGTGCCCGTCTTGTCCGAGTTGATCGCGGAGGTCGAGCCGAGCGTCTCGACTGAACGCAACCGCTTCACGATCGCGCCGGCCGCGGCGAGCGCGGTGGTGCCCGAGGTGAGGATCGTCGTCACAACCGCCGGCAGGCCGGTCGGGATCGCCGAGACAGAGAACGAGATGGCGGTCAGGAACAGGACATCGAACGGAGTGTCGCGGGCGAGGCCGATCGCGATCGAGACCAGCAGTGCGATGCCCGCGATGACGAGGATCTGGTTGGTAAGGGTGTTGAGCTGGCGGGTGAGCGGCGTGACCTCGTCCTTGGTCCGCTGGAGCATGCCGCTGATGTGACCGACCTCGGTCGACATTCCGGTCCCGATGACGAGGATCGTTCCTGCGCCGCGGGTGACCTGCGTGTTCATGAACGCGAGGTCGATGCGATCGCCCAACGCAGAGTCGTCGGGGACGGCATCGACCTGCTTGGGGACCGGGACGCTCTCGCCGGTCAGGGCCGACTCGTCGATCTCGAGGGTGGCAGCACTCAAGATGCGCGCGTCCGCGGGGACGAGGTCGCCCGCCTCGATGTTGACGATGTCACCGGGCACCAGGTCGCCCATCGGCAGTTCGACAAGATCCCCGTCGCGACGGACCTTCGCCTTGACGACCATCATCTTCTGGAGCGCGGCCACGCTCGCCGATGCCTTGCCCTCCTGGCTGAGGCCCATCGCCGCGTTCAGGAGAGTCAGGCCGATGAGGACCACACCGGTCGCGACCTGGTTCGGGATGAAAAGGCTCAGGACACCGGCCGCCAGCAGCACGATCTGCATCGGGTCCTTGTACTGGCGCACGAAGGCCTGCCAACGTGGCTCTTTCGCTGCCTCGGCGAACTTGTTCGGGCCGTAGCGGGCCCGGCGCGCTTCCGCTTCGGCGCTGGTCAGGCCATCGGCCGGGGTGACACTCTGTCGCTCGAGTGCCTCGGCGGGCGTCAGGCCGTGCCAGGCGACTCCCGCATCCGCGGCGCCAACGTCGCTCCCCGTCATCTTGAGCCTCCTAGCCGTTCACTGTGACCGAGTCCATTGTGCGCCGGGTTACCAGCGCAAGTCTGCCGTGCCGGCGGTCAGGGATGAGCAGGACCCTCACGGCCGATATGATCCCTCATGACGGGACGATCTCGAGCTTCGACTGCTTGCTCTCGATGCAGCGTTGTCCTCGATCACTCGGATAGCCGCGGTGCTCACCTTCCTAGCGTCCCGTGCCCAGACCTGCGGTCATGGCAGGGCCGAGCCTCGGGCAGCGGTCGCGGACGCGTCGATCGTGGCGACGCCACCGCTGACTGGATGGTCCGCGGCGGCGGCCGGTAGAGGCATCATCCTGTCGGGGTGAAATGGTCTGGCGGAGACGCCATCACGCGACTCGATGATGATCGGAGTCGATCGATCATCGCGGCCGTTCGGTGGACGTGACTCGCGAGTCGGGCCAGCCGCTCGCTCTTGCAACCAACCTGTGACGCCAGGCCGACGACGCCAGAGTCAGCCGTTAGTCCTTGCGTGCGACCGTTCAGGGTCGAACAAGGAGGTGGCCGCCATGCCCCAGAAGGAACATCTTCCCAGTGTCAGCGCCAAGGAACAGCGGATGTACGAACACATCAAGGCCAGCGAGCGCAAGGACGGCCGATCGATGAAACGGGCAAAGGCGATCGCGGCGGCGACCGTGGTCAAGCACCACAACGAGAAGCGTCACTCGACGTCGAAGTAAGCCCCGGACCGCGATCGGCAGGACAGACGACGATGCCAACCACCCTGAAGGAGATCACGAGCTCGGCCCGGATCGACGCGCCCATCGATCGCGTCTGGAAGGCCATCACCACCCCGTCTGAGATCAAGCAGTGGTTCTTCGGCGTCGAGACCGAAGGCGACTGGCGGGTCGGTGGTGAACTCGTTCACCGGGGCGAGTACAAGGGTAGGCCCTACGTCGACAAGGGTACGATCCTCGAATTCGAGCCGCCGAGGCGGATGGTCCACACCCACTGGAGCGACGTCTCCGGGAAGCCGGACACGCCCGACAACTACCAGCACGTGGCGTGGGACCTTGCCGAGCGGGACGGCCGCACGGAGCTGACGATCTCTGAGCGCAACCTTCCGTCGGACGAGGCGGCGGAGACGTCGGAGCAGGCTTGGAAGACCGCCCTCGGAAGCCTCAAAGAGGTGCTCGAGCGCTAACGTGCCGGAGGCAGTCCGGCCATCGGTGGGACAATGGACATGTACACGGACAGGTAGCCACGGGAGGCGCGACATGGCACAAGCGATGACGACGACCGCCAACAAACCGGCCTGGGTCGATCTTGCAAGCTCGGACGCCGAGGCGTCGCGCAACTTCTACACGAAGCTCTTCGGCTGGCAGGTCGAGGTCAATCCCGATCCGCAGTACGGCGGCTACGGACTCGCGAAGACCGGCGGCAAGGATGCCGCGGGAATCGGCCCCAAGATGGACCCGAGTGGCCCGACGGCATGGAGTCTGTACATCGGAACGGAGGACATCGAGGAGCTGACCCGGAAGGTGCAGACGGCTGGTGGGACGGTCGCCATGGCGCCGTTCGACGTTGGTGACCAAGGCCGGATGGCCGTTTATCAGGATCCGGCCGGCGCCTTCATCTCTGCCTGGCAGGGGACCCGCATGGGTGGCTTCCAGACGAATTCACCAAACTCGTACGGCTGGGCGGAGCTGAACGCCCGCGGCGTCGAGAAGGCGCTGCCGTTCTACCAGCAGGTCTTCGGCTGGACCACCCGGCAGAGTGAGATGGGTGAAGGACAGCCGGCCTACACCGAGTTCCTGCTTGACGGGCAGAGCGTCGCTGGCGCCTGGGAGATGAATCCGATGGTGCCCGCCGAGGTGCCGAGCTACTGGCAGGTCTACTTCGCGGTGGAGGACGTCGACGCTGCGCATCGCAAGGCGCTCGAACTTGGCGGGCGGGAGTTCCTGGCGCCCCAGGACTTCCCAGGCGGACGCTTCGCGATCGTGAGCGACCCCGAGGGCGCGAGCTTCGGTTTGCTCAAGACGGCGCCGCGCTGATCGCTCGACCGCGCGGACCTCGTTCGTCACTTCAGCTGGACACGTCCCTGGCGACCGAGCGCCGGTTCACACCGCGCCGGGTCGGCAACTCGGAAGTGTGTTCGTGCTCCGCAGCGTCGTCCGGCAGGGATGCAACAAACACCCCGTAGCGGGCCACGGCGGGACCTGCCGAGAGGCCGTGAGCGATGACGCTCAGCGCGATCGTCACCGCCACCGCCGAAACGATATCGGCGCCGAATGGCGGGGTCCCGCGGCCGTCGCCCAGCGCGACGAGCGTGAGCACTATCGATGCCAGGCCTCGTGGGCCGAACCAGCCGATGAACGTGACCGTAGGCCCCCGCAAATGGGTCCCGCGCAGCGCAATTGCCACTGGGATCATCCGGATAACCGTCAGCGACAGGACTGCGTAGAGGACAACCGGTACGGAGATCGCCCCGCTGAACTCCACCAGCAGCGCCCCGAACAAGAAGAACACCATCAGCCCCAACAGCTCACCGCCGACCTCGGCGAACTCCAAGAAGGACTCCGGCACCCGTCCGTAGACCGCCGTCGTCGCAAGGCCGGCGGCGAAGGCCGCCACGAAGACGTTGCCGCCAAGCTCATGGGCCACGAACCAGGCCAGGAAGCCGATCGCCGGCACGACCATCCAGTGTGTACCTTCGTGGATCCATTGGCGGGCGACGGCGAGGCGAAGTGCCAGCGCCCCGAGCGCGCCGACTACGATCCCGGCGATGGCGCCGAGGGCGATCTCCGCAACCGCATCGGCGATCCATTCGGTCTCGCTCAGATCTCCACCGGCCACGGCCAGTGAGGCGGCAAGGAGAACGATCGGCGTGACGAGGCCGTCGTTCAGGCCAGACTCGACATTGAGTGCTTGGCGGATGCGGCGCGGCACCAGCGCGCTGTTTATGACCAGGGCTCCGAGTGCAGCGTCGGTCGGCGCGAGAAGTGTCCCGACGATGACCGCGTCGATGAGGGTGATCCCCGGTAGCACCAGCACCGCCGCTACGGTACCGGCAACGATCGTCAGCGGCAGACCGATGACGAGGAGGCGGATCGGGAGCCCGGCAGTTCGGCGCAAGGCCCCGATGTCGATCCGGGCCGCGTCCACGACCAGGGCGAGGATGAGCGCCAGTTCCCCGGCGACGCCGAGCAGCTCGGTGTCGACGGTCATCTCCGGCGTCCCCTGGACCGCGACGCCAAGTCCGACCCCGATCGCGAGCATGACGATCTGGACCGTGACGCTGCGCCGGTCAAGCAGCCGCGAGAACAGCGCGTAGGCCAGCAGGCCTGCGAAGAACAACCCGACCGTCACCATTGCGTCAATCCACCGTCCCCGTCGTCATTGAGATGAGGCCGGTAACGCATGGATGCCACACCGAGTCGACGGGCAGACAGCCTAAGACCCAAGCCAACGGACACAGGAGAGGGTGACACTCACGCGCAGCCTAATCCCACCAAGCAACCCCGGGGCGAGGCGTTGAAAAATGCGCTGGCATCTTGGCTCGCCATGGCCCATGCTGGATCCCGGCCCGTCCCCGGGGGTCCGTCACGGAGCCTGCCATGTGTTGCGCCCTTGCTCTTCTCGGAATTCTTGGGCCACGCGCCCTCATCGTTGTGTGGTGGCTGGCTGAGCCCGCCCGCTGGTCGGTCACGTTCAACAACCAGGTGCTCTTGCCTGCGCTGGGGTTCGTGTTCCTGCCATGGACGACGATCATGTACGTCCTGTTCTGGACGCAAAGTGGCCTGCAGGGACTCGGCTGGCTTTTCGTCGGGCTAGGTGTGCTTCTGGACATCGGCACATACGGCGGCGGCGCGTTCGGCAACAAGGACAAGGTGCAGAGCTACTACAAGCAATCGTGACCCCTGATGGCGCTCCGGAAGCGGGCGCCTCCGGTCAGCCACGCCGGTTTCGAGCCAGCGGCAGGCCGTGATCCGATCGCCATTGACGCAGCTCGGCGCCAACAGCCCACGTCGACGGCGGTTGACGCGCGGCGCACCATCAACCTGTGGCATCGCACCCTCCGCGTCGTTTCTGCTGCGACGAGGATCTCGTGCGCCTCGCATATGACGGCCTGAACGCCGAGGCCGACCTGACACGCTGGCGCAACGGAAAGCTGCATCCGGCGACACGTGAGCTGATCGAGGTTGTCCGGCGGGAGGGTGTCGACGGCGCGCGCGTGCTAGATGTCGGGGCCGGGGTCGGCGCCGTCCATGTTTCGCTTATCGAGGCCGGTGCCGCAGGCGCCGTCGACGTCGACGCGTCTCGCGAGTACCTGGCGACCGCGCGCACCGAAGCCGAGCGGCGTGGGCTGGACGGCCGCGTTGACTACCGATACGGCGACGTAGTCGAGCTGGCGGGCGACCTGCCGCCGGCCGAGATCGTCACGCTCGACTCGGTGATCTGCTGCTACCCGTACCTCGGGCCTCTGCTGGCGGCGGCGACGCGTTCCCGCCCGCGGCTGGTTGGCATCACCTACCCACGCGACGTGTGGTGGATGCGCGCCTTCATGCGGCTCTTCAACCTCGCCCACGCCGTTCGGCGCAGTCCCGCCCGCTACTTCATCCATCGGCATGCGCAGGTCGAGCAGTCGATGGCGGGCGCCGGCTATCAGAGCAGCCACGACGGCGGGACCCGTGAGTGGCGAGTCGTCCTGTATCGCCGCGCAGCGGCCGGCCGGTGAAGGACGGGCGCATCGAGCTCGGGCGCGCTCGTGGATCCAGGGCGCCCGTCAGAAGGGATGACCCGACATGACCGATCAAGCGGCAATCGTAGCGACGAAGACGAAGACTATGTTCCGGCAGGAGTGCACGGTCTCAGCGGTCATCTCAGCGACACCGGAGAAGATCTGGCGGCTCCTGACCGACATCGGCGATATGGTCCGATGGAACTCCACGCTTACGAGCATGGAGGGAACCGCTGAGCTCGGCGGCACGGTGAAGATGAGGGTCCCAGAGGCGCCCGACAGAGTCTTCGCGGTTCTGGTCACCAAGTACACCCCGGAGCGCGAAATGGTCTGGACGCAGGGCAACCGAGTCATGTTCCTGGGAGTTCGAACCTACCGCCTGACACCAAGCGCGAATGACACGACCACCTTCGAGATGATTGAGGTCTTCTCCGGGCTGATGTTGCCGATGGCGGCGGGGCGCTTGCCCGATTTCAAGCCGATCTTCGAGCGCTATGCGGCGGACCTGAAGAGGGAAGCAGAGGGGACCTGAACGCCGGCAGGGCCGGGGCCTCCAGCACGCTCCGATCGACCCGGGATAATCCGGATGTGCCCATGCGCTTTCGACAACTGGAGACTCCCCGATAGTGACCAGCGATCCCCAACGGTCAACCGACGCGACGCGAACGCCAGGGCGTTCCTTCTTACGTGAGCTCCTGACCCCGGCGTTGCCCGGGTGCCGGCAAGCGACCATCGAACGGCTCACCCAGACGGCCCAGACTCGAACGGTCCAGCCAGGCGAGAAGATCTATCGCCGGGGCGATCCCGTGCCTCTGACGCTAATCCTTTCGGGATATGGCGCCGCGCGGCGAACGACCGTTAATGGGAAGGAGCTCGTTAGCGGGGTGGCTCCAGCCGGCGTGCTGTTCGGCTGGTCCGGCCTCGCGTCGGTACCTTCGAGCGTTGAGCTCGTGGCATTGACCGAATGCGAGATTGCTCAATGGCGAGGACCCGAGGTCCGTGCGCTCGCCGCGGCCGATCCAGGGCTGGCGCTCGTGGCCATCGACTCTATGGCGTATTCGCTGCACGAGACGGTTGAGCGGATCGAAGGCTTCTTGCACCAGGATGCACGGCTCCGGGTGCTCCGGATCCTGGCACGGTATCGGGACCTGTTCTTTGGCGAGCCCGCTGTCCTGACGCGTGCCCACCTTCCCGGACTCGTTGGTACGAGCCGAGAAATGACGGGCCAGGTCCTGCGGCAGTTGGAGAGCGAAGGGACGATAGCGCGCGTCGGTCGTGCCGGCCTGAAGCTGCTCCGGCCCGATCAGTTGAACGCCGCCATCTAGCCCCGGCATCGTCAGCGAGAGCTGCGATCGCGTCGCCAGCGGACGATCGCCCCGACCGGCGATCAGGGCTTGCCCCGGATCCTCTCGAGGCCGTCGAGGATCAGGTCGAGGCCGAACGCGAACGAGCCCTCGTCCTCCGGATTGCGCTCCTTCAGATGCTGATGGACGTGCTCTACGAGATACGGGAATTCGTCCACGGGAAGTCTGCTGAGGAATGTCTCTGCGCGGTCCGGAAGCTCCTCTTCGTCGATGTCCAACTCCGCCGCCCACAGGGTGAAACCCGCGATGTGGCTCTCCAGAGCGTGATACGCGAGATCGGTGCTGTCGGCCGAGAAGCCCGCTTCTCGAAGGGATCCGAGAATCGCGTTCATGTAGCGCCATCGCGCGGGACGGGTTCCCGTCGCCGACAGGGAAAGGCTTGCCGCCCACGGGTGTCGGACGAAGACATCGCGGGCCGAGAGGCCGGTCCTCCGAAGCGCTGACTTCCACTCGGCGCCTGGCGTCGGCAGCTCGATGTCGCTTTCGACGATGTCGACGATGGCGTTGAGGATGTCGTCCTTGTTGGCGACGTGGTTGTAGAGCGACATCGCCTCGACCCCGAGGACCTGCCCGAGCCGGCGCATGCTGAGCGACTCGATCCCTGCTTCATCGGCGAGACCGATGGCGGCGCGGAGCACCCGGTCCCTGGTCAGCGGGATCCGAGGCGGTTGACCCGGGACCGGTCGCGCCGTCATGCCGTCTCCTCTGCTGCTCGCGCCGCGCTTGACAGACTTACGCCGTACGTATAGCGTCTAGCCATACGGCTTACAGTGTATGTCAGGAGTCCAATGAACGCGATCGTCTACCGGCAGTACGGCTCACCGGATGTTCTTGCGATGCAGGACGTCCCGAAGCCGTCCCCAGCGATCGCGAGGTGCTGGTACGAGTTCACGCCGCGGCGCTGAATCCGTTCGATTGGCACCTCCTCAGAGGCGTGCCCTACATCGTTCGCTCGACGGCGGGGTGGCGCAAACCGAAGCGCAACATCCCCGGCATCGACGTGGCGGGAGTGGTTGAGGCGGTCGGTCGAGACGTGACGCAATTCCAGCCGGGCGACGAGGTGTTCGGCGAGAAGAGCCGAGCCTGCGCCGAGTACGTCTGCGGCGCCGAGAAGCTCTTCGCCCGCAAACCGGCCAACCTGACGTTTGAGCAGGCCGCGGCGGTCCCGGTGGCGGCCGCCACAGCCCTGCAGGCGCTCCGTGACAAGGGACGCGTTCAGCCCGGGCAGCGGGTCCTGATCAACGGAGCCTCGGGTGGCGTCGGGACGTTCGCCGTGCAGCTTGCGAAGGTGTTCGGTGCCGATGTGACCGGCGTGTGCAGCACCCGAATGTCGACCTGGTCCGGTCCCTCGGCGCCGATCACGTCATCGACTACACGCGGGAGGATTTCACCCGAAGCGGCCGGCGGTACGATCTGATCATCGACAACGTGGGCAACCACTCGCTGTGGGCCTGCCGGCGCGCGATGAGCCCGGACGGGATTCTCGTTGTCGTCGGCGCGCCGGAGGGGCGTTGGGTCGCACCCGTGGCGCGAGTGGTCGCGGCGAAGCTGCTCTCATGGTTCGGCCGCCGGAAGTTCGTCCCGCACCTGACCGATACGACGCAGGAGGACTTGGCGTTCCTCGCGGAGCTCGTCGAGGCCGGAAAGGTCACCCCGGTCATCGACCGGTGCTATCCGTTGAGCGAGGCCCCTGACGCCATCCGGTACCTGGAGACGATGCGCGCCCGAGGCAAGGTCGTCATCACCTTGTGAGCGTCGCTCGGGCGAGGGCACCGGTTTCGGGGCCTGCCTGGTCGACGACGGAACCATCCGCCGCCCAGATGCCCGATCGGCCGGCGGCCTCGTCGTAGCCGCCGCCGGTTGAGCCAGCGAAGCTGGCCATCGCAACCCAGACGTGGTGATCGGTCGCGACGCGGCGGGAACGCTCATCCAGGACATCCGCATCCTCGGCCATCTCCAGGATCCCGGCCACATAGGCGTCGATCCCGAGCGCGGCCGTATCGGCGGCGTGGGCGGGGACGCCGGTGTCTTTGCAGATGGCCAGACCCAGCCGCCAGCCGTCGACCTCGAGAACGGCGGGCGTGTGTCCTGGGCTGAACCGCTCCGGCTCCGCGCCGCCCAGCCACATCTTGCGGTAGACGACGGTCACTCCGGTCCCGTCGACGGCCAGCATCCCGATGTGCGGGCTGCCGTGCTCGCCATCCACCGGGGCTCCCACGAGGGCGACCGACCCCGCCTCCGCGCAGGCCTCGACGATGGGGACGAGCCGCGGGTCCTCGACGGCGATCACCGCGGCATCCAGCTCGTAGCCAGTCAAGGAGAGTTCAGGGAACACCACGATGCGGGCGCCCGCTCGAACGGATCATCTTCGCGTGCGCAAGCGCGTTCGCGGCAACGCCATGTGCCACGCACAACGGTTGGGCTACCGCGATCACCAGCGGCCCACTAGTCATCGACGAAATCGATACGTACCTTGGCGATGTGCTCGTTAGTGCGGAGTGTAGGCGGCGCCGCGACCGTAGCCAAAAGCGCGAAAAAGGGCCCCGATCGACTACAAGAGTCTTGCGGCACGCAGACGAGGAGCTCGGGCTGGCGCCGCGAGCTCCTCGATTTCCGAAACGGTAACTCTCCGGCCTAATCGTCCTCGTCGTCGAGCGGCTCGAAGAAGACGCCATGCGGCCGCGCCAGGCCATTCGGGTATCGATAGGTCGTTACAAGCGCCCGTGCGCGATTGTCGACGACGGCAATCTGGCCCGCTGTGACCGGTAGCCCGGCGGAGCCTTCCAGGGCGATAAAGGTAAATCGGCCGTCCTGCGTCAGCCACTGGTGCCCGGTTGTCGTCCCTGGCAGGCTCAGGTATTCGGTGGCCAACGTCTGCGTATCGATGAAGGCCATTCGGGCCGGCGTCCCGCGCAACCCCACGATCAGCGTCTTCCCGCTGTTCACCAGGGACAACGTGTCCGGCATGAAGTTCGCCTCCGCTTCCCCACGGAAGACGGGCGCGTCTCCGCTCACGTCATAGACGCGAATGAGGTGATCGTTGCGGACAGAGACGTAGGCCGTGTGACCGGCGACGAGCACCTCGCTCGGGCGCTTGCCGACGGTGTACTCCCAGATCAACGCGCCGGTCCGCGCGTTCAACTTCGAGAAGGTCCCGTCTCCGGTGGCGGGTGACCCTTCGTTCGTCGCGTAGAGGTCTGTGCCATTGGGCATGATCCAGACCGCGTGCGTCTTCGCATCCGGGTTGCCGCTCGCCTCGTACTCGGCGATCTTCTGGTCCAGCCGTGTATCGACGATACCCACCTTGTTGGTCCCGTACTGGCCAACGTAGATGAACCGGCCGTTCGGCGAGGTCATCAGATGGTGCGGCCTGGACCCGTTGCCCATGAAGATCGTCCCGATGACCGTGACAGTCTCCTTGTTGATGATTGACATCTGGTTGGCGCCCTCGTCGGACGAGTACGACTTGTCCAGGCCGCGCGGTGCCGTGATGCCGATCGGAATGTCGCCGACCTGGGTGATCCCGAGCGACTCGCCCGTTGCCGAATCCAGCGCGGCGATCGTGCTGCGGAGAGGCGTTCGCTCGGTCACCCAGATCGTTCCAGGGGGCACGGGCCGGGACGCTGCTCCGGCAGGTCCGGCGGTCAGTGCACAGACGGCGACGATCGCGATGAACCCAATCGCGTTGAAGACGTTGAAGACATTCCTGTGCATGAGCCCTGCTCCCTGTTGTGGCGCCATGGTGGCCGCCGTTGGTCTCGTCACTCCACGCGCTCGCTCCTCCGGAAGTCGATGAGCGCCCGACGAATCTGATCGACGGACGGGGCATAGCGCTCCTGCCGCTCATTCGCCCGGAACTGGACCAGTGCGTCGGCCGCAGCCCGATCGACGACCGTCGCCGCGCTTCCCGTCGAGTGCGGTCCGGCAATTGCGAAGACGATTGCCGGCGCGGCAATCAGCGCGACAGCAGCTGCGGCCAGGGGGATTCGCGTGACGCCACGGGGTGCCGGTGAAACTAGACCCTTCATCGGCTGACTCGTTGCCATGACTCCGACCTCCGTTTCCTCGATTTGCCGGCTCAGCGGCTCGGCTGCAAGGACTGTCGGATCGGGGGCTAACCCGCCCGTGACGGGACCCTAACGTCCGGCTAACGCGGGGTCTCGGGTCGCTTCATCGTGCATGCAACAATTGATGACCGGCGCTGGAGGTCGGATCGGGCGATGGAGTTTCGAATCCTCGGACCGCTCGAGGTTATCGTGGCCGGCCACGACGTCGCCCCGGCGCGTCCGAAGCAGCGCGCCCTCCTTGCCCTTCTCCTACTCCGCGCAAACGAGGTGGTCAGCAGCGAGGAGCTGCTCGATGCGCTGTGGGGCGACACCCCACCCGACACAGCGCCGACGGCCTTGCACGGTCACGTCTCTGCGCTGCGCAAGCTGCTTGGCGCGGGCGCGATCGAGACCAGACCGCCCGGTTACGTCCTCAGGGTTCGGCCCGAGCAGATCGACCTTCGGCGGTTCGAACTGCTGGTCGACGAAGCCCGCACGGCGGCGGATCCGGCCCGCGCCGCCGACCTCCTGCGCGCCGCCCTCTCGCTGTTCCGAGGCGAGCCTCTCTCAGATCTGCGTTATGAGGACTTCGCTCGCGACGAGGCTGGCCGAATCGAGGGAGCACGACTGTCCGCGCTCGAGGAACGAATCGATGTCGATCTCGCGCTGGGTCGCCACGCCGACCTGATCCCCGAGCTGGAACGCCTGGTCGCCGCGAACGGCCTGCGTGAGCGCCTCCGCGGCCAGCTCATGCTCGCCCTATACCGTGCGGGCCGTCAGGCAGCCGCGCTCCAGGTGTATCGCGAGGGCCGTCGGACGCTGTCAGAAGAGCTGGGGATCGATCCGGGGCCCGCCCTGCAGGAGTTGGAGCACAAGATCCTGACTCAGGACGCATCGCTTGCAGCGTCGGCTCTCAGGGCGCGCGCATCCGAGGCTGGCGCGCCGGGTGACGCGGCATCGCAACCCCCTCGCCCGCCGGCCCCGATGACTGCGTCGGCACCGGCAGCCCCGACACTGGAGCCGCGATCTCGGTTGGCCAGTTTCGGCGTCGTCCGGCGCCATCAGGCAATGGCCACTCTGGTAGCCGTGGTCGTGGTCGCCCTGGTCGCGGCACCGGCGTTGATCGGGCTCCCGGCCCAAGAAGCTGTCCTGCCCATCGCGGGTGATGCTGTCGGTGTCATCGATCTGGCGACGGGCACGCTCATCGGATCGGTGTCGCTCGAGTCCCGCCCCGGGGCGATGGCGATCGGAGACGGCGACGTCTGGGTGACGCTGCCCGATCGCGGGGCCGTCGTGCAGATCGATCCCAGGACGAGGGCCGTCATCGATACGATCCCGGTCGGCGCGGACCCATCGGGCGTCGCGGTGGGGGCGGGGTCCGTCTGGGTCGCGAACGGCGGAAGCTCCAGCGTGTCGAGGATCAGCCCGGCAAAGCATTCGGTCGTCGATACGATTGACGTGCCCGGCGGGCCGGCCCAGATCGCAGTCGGACCCGGTGGCGTGTGGGTCGCGAACAGCATCAACGACTCGGTCTCGCGGATCGACCCGAACACGGGGAATGTGGCGGCGACGGTCGGTGTGGGTGACCAGCCCGTCGGGCTCGCAGTGTCCGACGCAGGGTTATGGGTTGCGAACATCGCCTCCGGGAATGCCACGCGAATTGATCCCGAGCACGACCTCGCGGTCCAGACGGTCGATGTCGGCAACGGACCGCTGGCTGTCGCCGCGGGCGTCAATGCGGTCTGGATCGCGAACCGGCTGGACGGAACCGTGTCGAGGATCGATCCCAGCACCAACGCCGTGGTCCAGACGATCGCGGTTGGCAAGGCGCCGACTGACCTCGCAGAAGGCGGTGGGTTCGTGTGGGTCTCGGACGACTCGCAGGGATCCGTGACCCGCTTCGACCCCGGCACGGGGGCCACGACGATCATCCCACTCGGGTCCCATGCCGGGAGTGTTGCGATCGACGATGGGTCGCTGTGGGTGAGCGTCCGCGGGCCGGAGACCGCGCACCGAGGCGGAACGCTCACAGTCATGTCGCGCAACGCGCTGGATACGATCGACCCAGCCCTCGCGTACTTTTCCGAATCGTGGAACATCCTCGCCCTCACCAATGACGGCCTGGTGGGCTTCAAGCGCGTCGGAGGGCTCGATGGCACCTCCCTGGTCCCCGATCTGGCGACATCGATCCCGACGCCAACCGACGGCGGAAAGACGTACACATTTCAGCTGCGCCAAGGCATCCGTTATTCGAACGGGGACCTGGTCCGGCCTGGGGATTTCCGACGCTCGCTTGAACGCGTTTTCCGGCTCAGGAGCGACGGTGCGGTCCACTACGCGGCGATCGATGGCGCTGCGGATTGCGCGACCGAAGCCGAAACGTGCGACCTCTCGCGCGGAATCGTGGTCGACGACGCCGCCAATAGCGTGACCTACCACCTCATCGAGGCAGATCCGGATTTCCTCTACCGCCTCGCCCTCCCGTTCGCCTTCGCGGTCCCGTCCGCGACGACCGATGACGCGGCCGATGGTTCGCCTGTCCCGGCCACCGGTCCGTACTCCATCGAGCGGTACTCGCCCGACGAGGAGCTCGTGCTCGGCCGAAACCCCATGTTCAGCCAATGGTCTGACGTCGCCCGCCCGGACGGCTTTCCCGATCGAATCGTATGGCGTCTCGGGATCGAAGACGCTGCCCAGGTGAGCGAGATCCTGTCCGGCGGAGCAGACCTGATGTTCCGGGAGATCCCGCCAGACCTCCTGAGCGACCTCGCGACGGCCAAGGCGGGACAGGTGCACTTCGCTCCGAGGAACGGCAACTACTACATGAGCCTGAGAGGGGACGCGCCGCCGTTCAACGACTCTCGCGTCCGCCAGGCACTGAACTTCGCTGTCGACCGAAAGGTGATCGCAGAGCTGTTCGCCGGGATCGGGAGCTCCACCTGCCAGGTCCTCCCCGCGAACTTTCCCGGGTACGTTCCGTACTGCCCGTTCACCCGCAACCCCGGCGGGACATGGTCCGCCCCGGATCTGGACGCGGCACGGGAGCTGGTCGAGGCGTCCGGCACGGCCGGCACGCCGGTTACCGTGTGGGCGACGCCCGACTACGCATCGGGAACGCCCGTTCCGGTCGGCCAGTATTTCGTCGATCTGCTCAATGACCTCGGTTATCGGGCAACGCTCAACGTGGTCGAGGGCCGGGATGAGTATTTCGAGGCCATTGCCTCGCAGCATGCCCAGGTCGCCTTCGCCGGCTGGACAAGCGACTACCCCACCGAATCAGGGTTCATCGTGCCAGTTTTGTCGTGCGAGTCGGACAGCTCCGGGTTCTGCGACCCGCAGATCGAGCGGCGCATGGACGATGCGGCGCGCCTCCAGCTCACCGATCTGGCGGCAGCTCATGCTCAATGGACCGCGATTGAGCACGACATCACCGATCTCGCCCCATGGGTGCCGCTCGTGAATCGCTCCTGGGTCAACCTCGTGTCCGAGCCATTGGGCAACTTCCAGATCAATCCCGAGTGGGGGCCCCTCATCGACCAGATGTGGGTGCAGTAGGCCTCGCTCCGCGGAACCAGGACCGTGCCATGATCGTCGCTGCGCCATGAACCGCCTGAACCCCCTATTCACCCTCGCCTCCGTCACCATCATCGTCGTCGCCTGTGCCGGCGGCGGTGCGAGCCCGAGCACCCTTGCCATCCTTTACAACAACCCTGAGGGGGCCGCCGCGCGCGTTGCCGAGGTCGTACCGGGCTTCGCTGGCGTCGGACCAAAGGACCCGAACATCATCGGTGGCTGCTGCTTCTGGGAGGCACACCAAACGCCCGACGGCCACGAGGTCACCTTCGAGGTCGGCTGGGGCGACTGCCAGGCCGGCTGCATCGAACGTCATCGTTGGACGTACACCGTCTCGTGGATCGGAGCAGTCACGCTACTCACTGACAGCGGCGACCCTGTTCCGCCCGGTGTCCCGGGACCGGGCGGTGGGAGCGGCGGCGGCATCGGGCCCGGCGGCACCGGCATCCAGGGTCGCGTGCTCGCTGGGCCGACCTGCCCCGTCGTCACGCTCGACGACCCGTCATGCGATGACCGCCCGGTCGCCGGCGCAACGATTCTTGTCCTCGACGTTCGCGGCACGGAGGTCGCGCGGCTACTGACGGACGCCGGCGGCAACTACGCCGTCGCCCTCCCGGCGGGGCAATACACGATCGAGCCGCAACCGGTCGAGGGGTTCATGCACCTGGCCAAACCGGTTGCGGTCACCGTCGGGGACGGCGTTGCGAGCGTCGACATCGCGTTCGACACCGGCATCCGCTGACACATGAATGAGCCGCGTCCCAGGTGGGACGCGGCTCAATGAGTTCGGCTGAGCCCAACGGACGGTCGGCGCCTGAATGGCTGCCGCGCTAGACCCAACGAATGGGATAGGCGATTGAGGTGGCTGTCCGCCTCCGGTCAGTCGACCAGGTGGAGGACGTAGACGCCGGTCAGTAGCTCTGCGTCGCCGCCGGTCGGCGAGACGACGAGCTGGGCCGCGTTGACAGGTGAGACGAAGTAGCCGCGGATGACCTTCTCGCTGCCGCCTTCAACGGATAGCAGCTTGAAGTAGGCCCAGCCGACCATCTCGCCTTCGTCGTTAACGATCGGCACCGGGAAGACGCCGCCCGTGTGTGAGCCGAGAGCGGAGAACAGCGTGGTGTGGGAGCCCGCGTTCAGTGGGCCGATGTCGTCGTTCAGGTAGATCGTGTCGGACTCGCCGCCGCCCTCGATGAGGTCGCGGACCCCGTTCGAGTTGGCGTTGCACGGGTTGCCGCTCGCCTGGCAGAAGATCGTCCAGTTGAACTGGGTGGCGTCCTGCGGCACGTCCTCGTTTCCGTGGCCGGGCAGCTGGTAGACCTCAGGGGTACAGGGTCCGGCCGTCTCGTCGCAGATCGCGCCCGGGAAAGCCTCGGCGTTGAAGAGAAGCGGCATCGCCCCGACAGCACCGTTGGGCTTTTCGCTCGTCTCGGCGGCCGCGGTGACGGACACGTCCCAGGTCGACATCCCGATGAGCGACGCGAAGTTGTTGCGATGCGCATCGGTCACGTTGGCCCGAACGGTCGCGCCTGAGGCGAAACCCGAGACCAGGATGTCGACGCTCGCATTATCGACGCCGTCCACGTAGCCATTCGCGGCGGCGATCAAGTGGCCCGCCGCGTCGGCAGCGGCTGATTTCGTGGCGACATCGCCCTGCGTGCTGAGGTAGGCCGTCGCGCCCGCCATCGAGGCGAGGTCAGCGACGCCCTGCTCCGCACGGCGCTGAGCGTAGGCCGCTCCACCGTCGAGGACCAGGCCCAGCATTCCGACGATCACGAGGATCGCCAGCGTGAACATGATCAGGATCTGGCCGCGCTCGCCGCGGTGCGCGAGGTCTTGGCGAAGCATGGCGCGAGACTCCTTCTTCATGGGATCTGCATCCGGCTGGTCGACTCGAACGTGTGCGAGCCGAAGGCGCTGACGAGAGGGGTGATGGGTTCAAACGGAGCGGTCACGTGGACCTTGATGAAGTGGACCTTCGGAAGGCAATTGCCGACAACCGGCTGGTCGAGCTCGTCGACGCAGGTGATGTCAGTGGCCGGATCGATCTCCAGTCCAGGAATGAGGTTGCGCTGGGTCGCGATGACGGCCGCCGTGTCGGCGCTCGAGCCGAGGTTGCCGGCGCCACCGTGGTGGACGATCGTCACCCGGCTGATCTCGCGGGCGGCTTCGGACGTGCCGTTCATCATGTAGATGCCGCGTCCGAGATCGAAGATTCCCATCAACAGGATGAGGAACGGGATGACGGCCAGGGAGAACTCGACGAGGGCCTGGCCGCGCTTGGCGGACCGAGCGAGTCGGTTCATTGGTCGAAGCAGGGTGTGCACGGCGCTCCTCATCAGTTGGGCCGGTAGTGGAGCGTGATCAGCGTTGTGAGCGCGATGCACTGCGTGTGATCCGGGTTCTGGGCCTGGATCTTGTTCTTCTGCCCGATATGGAGGTCGTTGAAGCTGTCGACATTGTGGAAGCCGGCGTTCCCGAGATTGATCAGGGCGTTGCCAGGCGACTGCCCGATGACGTTGGGCGGATAGGCGCAGGCAGGCGTCGGCGCCGGAGTCGGAGTCGGAGTCGGGGTTGCTCCTGGCGGCGGGGTCGGCGTGGGTGCCGTGACCACCACGATGTAGCCGGCCTTCACCTCGTTGTCGACTCCCGACAGGTTGTTCACGGTGAGCGAGACCGTCCATGTGCCGGCTGTGTTGTACTGGTGGACCGGGTTCGGCTCGATCGAGTCGACGACGCCATTCCCGTCGAAGTCCCATTGAAACCCCGTTGGGTTGCCGGTCGAAGCGCTCGAGTCGAAGTCGACAAGCATGCCCGGCGCGCCCGTCCGTGGACTGCCGACGAACTGGGCGATCGGCGGAGGCGGCGGCGTGGCCGTATCCGGGTCCGGCAGATACTCGATCTGGGCGACTGCACTCGAGCTGAGGTCGAGGTCCTGGCCACCGAAGACGATTGACAGGAGCGGGGTGATCAGGCGAAACCTGCCGCGGACCTCGACAGTCACCAGGCTCCCGGGGTCGTTCGCACAACCGGGCACGCTGCAGGTGACGTCGATGTCGGTCGGGGCGATGGCGATCATCGAGCCCCTGGTCTCATTCTGGATCCGGCACACCACGCGATTAGTCGCCTGGTCGCAGGCCTGGTCCTCGACGTAGAGAGCCGGCGTGATCGCGGCCTGGAACGCGCCTTCGCGGGCAGCGTTATTCAGGCTGATGTTGGCGTAGAAGACACGACCCAGGTCGAGGGCCGCGGCAAAGAACAGCAGGAAGACCGGCAGGACGAGCGCGAACTCGACCAGGCTCTGACCGAGCGTTCGGTTGCGATGGTGTGCCCGGAGGCGCGCCGCGAGACGGTACATGAATGACCCCATGGAGGGAGGAGACGGTCCAGGCATCGTCGCCGTGGCACCTTTCACCATCCCTTGAATCGGTGCGCGGCTGCATAGCCCGAAGGGGGTCGCAGCGACCCGTCGATCGTCCGGTCCGGGTCCTGCCACAGGCCCGTTTTCGCGGCGGTAACGGGACAAATGAGGAGCCGCGTCCCTTGCGGAACGCGGCTCCTGGGCCCCCGAGACCGCTAAGCCTGCCTGCTGCTGCGCATTACGGCCCCCAGGCTGCTCTGCGCTCGCTGTTGCGAGGCGGACCCGGGTCGATCAGTGGATCAATTGGACCCCGACGGCGTCGGAGTTGCCGATCGGGCCGGCCCCGACAGGCCCGGCGGTGATGTAGCGAACGAACCAACCGGCGACGCAGCTGCTGCTGCCGTTGCCGGCGATCGTGATGAGGCTCCCGCCGTTGCCCTGGCACGCCGAGTTGTTCTTGTTGTTGGAGTCTTCCATGAAGTCGAGATAGAAGGCGGCGACCTTGACGACGGTGTAGACCGCCTTGCTCCCTCCGGTCGTCACGCAGTCGACCTCGCAGATCGGGATGAAGACGACCTTTCCTTTGAAGTTCGCGTTTACGTACTCGGCAATGGGCTTCGCGCAGTTGTTGCCGTTGTCGGACGGAACGTCGACGGGAAGCGTCGGCCACTGGACAGTGATCTTGCTCGCGATCTCATCGTCGCAGCGCAACCCGGGGTCCAGGTCGAGGATCTGGAACGAGCCTCCACCGGTCTTGCAGAGCGGCACGATGTACTCCTGCCCGTCCGGCTCGAGGCCGGCGTCCGGACCGTCAGGGCTGCTCAGGACCCAGTTCGCTTCGCCGGTCCCGAGGCTGCCGCTGACCTCGCAGTCGACGATGTTGATCGGGAAGATGACCGGCAGGAATGCGCCGCCCGTTAGTCGGCCCGCGACGACGGTCGCCTCAGCCGCAGCATTCATGCTCGTGATCCCAATGACTCTTGCAAAAGAGGTTCCAAAGTCGCGCGTTCCGCCGACCCGGACGCCCTGTGCGCCCGGTGGGATCGCTCCGGCGCCGACGACCGCCGCCGAAGCCTTGTTGCCGACTACTGCCCCGCCAGGGCTGATGTACGCGCCGGCGACATTCGTGTAGTAGCCGGTCCATGAGACGAGGTTGTTCAGGCCAGCGACGTTGTCGACGGCCGCGTCCACGTCCGCATCTGACTTCGTCCCGGGCGACCCGAGCTGCTGGGCCAGGACGATCGCCCCGGCGTTCGCCGCCGCGTCGGCTCCGTTCTGGGTGATGCGCTGCTGGGCGAAGGCGTTTCCGCCTTCGACGATGAGAGCGATCATCGCGACGATCGCGACGAGGGCCAAGCCGAAGATCACGATGACCTGGCCGCCCTGCGTTCGCTTCATCACCGGCCGAGGGGGGCGGGAGATGCGGTCTGGTTGCATGGTTCTCGCCTCGCTTGCGGTTGAGCGGTGGGCCGGTCGACGGTTCATGGTTGGCGGGGACAGAGGTCGGGGTTGGTGATGGTTGCACCCGTCACGCCGCACACGTATTCGATCGGCTCGACGGATTCCGCTGTGAGCGTCATCGGCCCCAGGAGCGAACCGATGATCGGCGTGATCGCGGTGAATTCGGATTCGTAGCGGACGTAGACGATGCAGCCGACGGCGGGCGCCGAGGCGCAGTCATCGTCGTCTGGCGCCGAAGCCGGCTTGGAGATCGCGACCGTGACCGCGTTGAGGTCTTGATCGGCCGTTGGCGCCATGTCGACCGCTCGCTCCCGGATCTTGTCGGCCCACTGGTTGACGATCCCGAGCCGCGCTCCCTCTCGGGCCGCGTTCGTGATTGCGTTGTAGGCAAAGATCGCGCGGCCAAGGTCGAAGATGCCCATGAGCATCACGATCAGGACCGGGAGGACGAGGGCGAACTCGGCGAGGGTCTGGCCCCTCGCCCGACCGCGGCGCTTCACGGTAACGCGGCGTCCCGGGAGCGCGGTCACTTGTCGATCTCGATGGTGCTGTTGCACGGCACCATGGAGTTGCCGGTGATCGACTGGAAACCGATCTTGAAGTTGCCCTGGGCGAGGGGGACCACGGTCGTCGTGAATCCGCGGGCGGACCACAGTCCCTGGGCCTCGTTCTTCCGTTTGCCGATGAAGTCCGGGACCTGGCATAGGGCGACGCCGGCGTTGATGTAGTCGGTCTTGGTCGCCGTTCCGCCACCGACGGATGTGGTGACCGTAAGGCTGACGGTGTACGCGCCGGGCGATGTGAACGTGTGCTTCGGGTTCTGGATCGCGGATGTGCCGCCATCGCCGAAGTCCCACGCCCAGGCCGTCGGGTTGTCCGAGGACAGGTCGGTGAACTGGACGTCGATCAGCGGTGCGGGGCCTGACGTCGGGACAGCCTCGAAGTCGATGGTGCCGGGGTCCGACACCGTGATGTAGTTCGGCTTTGTCAGGGACGCCGACCCGAAGGCGTTGCTGGCGGTCAGCTTGACGTCGTAGACACCGGCGCTTGTATAGACGTGGGTCGGGTCCTGCTGGATGGACGTGCCACCATCCCCGAAGTCCCAGAACCAGCCGTCGGGTACGCCGCCCAATTCGTCCGAGAACTTGACCGTGTGCGAGACGGTGCCGCTCGTGTCGTCGGCGCTGAACGCCGGAGTGGGCGGCGACCCGCCGCCGCTGCCCGGGGCGGCCATGCCAGCCTTGATCGGGAAAACGGACGAGGCCGACACGTCGAGTTGGCTCGCGAGGATCGTCGAGATGACCGGCGTCAGGATGGCGAACTTGCAGGTCAGGCCAACCTCGACGGTGTCTCCCATGCCGGTGTTCTTGCCGTCTCCGTCGACGTCGGTGAATGTCGGAGGCGAGTCGGACGTCCAGGTCGGATCGAGGTCGCAGTTCGTGGCGGCCGCATCCCGCAGGACGAGCTGTTCGTATTCAGAGCCGGCCGCGAAGTCGGCCGTCGGGTCGTTCGCTGCGTAGTTCGCCGCGATCCGCGCCAGGTTCTGGAGATTCACGTACCCGAGGTAGACCCGCCCGAAGTCGAGGGCGATCAGCATGAACAGGAGGAGCGCCGGGATCAGCAGGGCGAACTCCACCATGCTCTGACCGCGGGCGTGATCGCGCGTTCGAACGCGGCGAAGTCTGGGGGTCGTCATGTCGGTATTTCCCCGGCGGTGGTGACGGTGTGGGCTAGGAAGGAAGTACCGGCATCTTGCCCGGATCACCTTACAGTCAACCTTTCGCCGGTGCGTGGACACGACAGCATCTCGGCCCTATGCAGGACCCGTGTGTACGAACAGGCCATGGTGTTCCCTGGTCCGCGGCCGCACCGTGGGAGGCATGAAGAAGCGAGCCCTCTCCGCCGTCCTCTGGTTCTATTGCGGCTGGTATGCCGGAGCGATGATCGCGCACGCGCTTGACGTGTCGATCGCCATCGGGCCGATCCTCGGAGTCGCTGCCGCGGCGCTCATTGCCGGTGACCCGCGCGGGATCATCTGGTCCCGCTCCTCTTCGAGGAAGCTTCGACCCGAGCCCGCCTGACCTTCAGCCAGACTGATCGGCGGCGCCCTCGCCGCCCGCACTATGCAGAGGTCGGATGCCTGTTGGCATCCGACCTCTTGCTGTCCGTCTCGGGGTCAGCTCTCGTCGGGCGGTTCACCCGGCAAGTAGACGCTGAACGCTGCGCCCCGTCCCCGAACGCTCGGCTCCAGCACGAGATCGCCGTCCATCGCCCGGCACAGCTCGCGTGAGACGTAGAGACCGAGGCCGCTGCCCTCGTCAGCCTCGGTGGAGCCGCCGCGCTCGAACCGACCGAACAGGCGACTCCGGTCGGCCTCGGGGACGCCTGGCCCTTCGTCACCGATCGTCAACCGGAGCCGATTCGTCGTCGGTTCCGCGACCACGTCGACGCTGACCGGCGATCTCTCGCCGTACTTCACCGCGTTGTCGAGGAGTGCCCAGAGGACCTGGTCGAGCTGATCCGCGTCGGCGATGGCAAGCCATCCGAGCGACTGGTCCTGAACCTTCAGCTCGATACCCTCCACCGCGAGCGCCTCCCATGCCCGCTTCACGCGGGGCGCGAGGGAGACAACCTCGCTCTTGGGGTGGAGCGCGCCGGATTCGAGACGGGTCACCGTCAGCAGCTGCCTGACCATCCGGCTGAGGCGATCCGACTGCTCCGCGATGATCCCGAGGCGCCGGTCCGGGCGGTCGTTCTGGAGCTGGTCGGCGTAGGCGCGGATGCTGGTCAGCGGCGTCTGGAGGTTGTGGCTGACCCCGCGGAGGAAGTCGTCCTTGGCGGCGTCGAGCTCGAGGAGCTGGGTGTTCTGGGCCTCGACCGTGGCGAACAGCTGCGCATTCCGGATCGCGACGGCGATCTCGCTCGCGAACAGCTCCAGCAGGTCCTGGTCGGCGCGCTCCCAGGCGCGGGTCGCCGGCAGGTGTCCGACGAGCACGCCCAGTTCCTCCTCACCCGTCTGGAGGACGGCCCGCACGGGAAGGGACTCGCCCGGGATGCGTTCCTGGGCCGGGAAGCGCGCGGGATCGACGAGGAGGATCTGGCAGTCGATCATCCCGAACGCGGAACGGGCGTCGGTCGCGGCTCGGCCGGCGAGGAACTCGGGTCCATCGCGCGGCGAGGCGCTCTCGATGGCGGCAAGGATGCGGCCGAGCTCGCGGTTCCGGCGCTCGAGCGTCGCGGCGAGGCGATTGTGGCTGTCGGCCAGGCGGGCGAGCTCGTCTTCGCCTGGTACGGAGATCGGCGTCGAGAGGTCGCCCGCCGACACCCGATCGACGGCCGCGGCGATCGCCCGGAGCGGGCTGATCAGGTCGGCCGCGAGAAGGTAGGCGAGGAGCACGCCGACGAGCGCGGCGGTGACGATCGTGAAAAGCAGAATTCGACCGAGCGTTTCCCCTCCCGACGCGGCGCTGCCAGTGAGCAGCACGATGATCCCGAACGTCGCCAGGGGCAGGACTGCCGTCGCGATGAGGCCGAGGGTAAGACGGGTGCGGAACGACAGATTGAGCCCGAAATGGAAACCCGGTTCTTCGTCATACGACGGGCCGGGGCTGACCATCGATTCCACGTCGGCACCCGGGCTCGTTGCGGAAACGCGTTCGGCCTCTCGAGGTCGATCCGGTTCGACCGCGTCGTCAGCCATCGGCGGCCGACACGTCTGCCCCGACAAGCCGGTATCCGATTCCTCGGACCGTCTGGATGTGGACCGGCCGGTTCGGGTCGAGCTCGACCTTCTGGCGGAGACGCCGCATCGTCACCCAGACGTACGACGGGTCGGCGTCCTCCGTATCGGCCCAGCCCCGCGCGAGGAGCGTCTCCGTCGTCACGGTCTTGCCGATGTTCGCGGCAAGGGCGTAGAGCAACCGCGACTCCGTCGGCGTCAGCTGGACCGTCGTCTGGCCGACGGTCGCTTCGCGGCGGTGAAGGTCGAGGGTCAGGTTCGGCCCGAGGGCGAGGCTCTGGCGGGGGACCTTGTCACCGAGCCGGCGGAGCACGCGATTGATCCGGGCCCGGAGCTCCGGGTAGTGATAGGGCTTGGTGACGTAGTCCTCGGCGACTTCTTCGAGCAGGTCCGCCTTGGAGTCGCCGGCATCGATGGCCGAGAGGACGATGATCGGGAGGTCTGCCTGGCCCTTGATCTCGCGGGCGAGGGTCAGGCCGTCCATCCGCGGCATCATCATGTCGATGATCAGGAGGTCCGGCCAGGCGGTGCGGAGCCTTTTCAGGGCCTCATCGCCGTCGCGCGCAGTCTGGATCTCGAAGCCGTCGGCGCGGAGCTGGTCGGCCAGCAGGACGAGCTGGTTCGGATCGTCGTCGACGAGAAGAATCCTCGGCGCCGTCTCGCCGCCGTAGCCCGTCGGAGCGCCGCTCAGCATGACCCCGAGTATAGGCAGGTGCGCTGCGGCACCATGTCTCGCCGGCGCGGCCCGCCCTCGCCCGGATATTACTGAGCTTGATCAATTCCGGACATTTCAGCGTGTTCGTGGACCAGTTCGACCCGTTTCCGTCCAATCTTCGTCTCGATCACGCTCGATTGTCCGAGCTTCAGTCGGCTGGGTAATCGTCAAGTAACGGTCGGCAAAGAGTCGCGATGTATCAATGGCCTATGTCGCGAACGACGCCGAACCGTGCTGGAATCGAGGCGCTCGCCCGAGCGGTCGTGGCACTCCGAACCTCCATCGGTTGGAGCCAGTCTGAGCTGGCTCATCGAGCCGGCATGTCTCAACCAATGATCTCCAGACTCGAGCGTGGCCAGGCTACGGACGTCACCATCGGTGCGGCATGGCGTGTTCTCGAGGCGATGGGAGCCCGCCCATCGTTGATGGTCGAGCCTCCCTACCTTGGCGATCGAGCGAGGCAACGCGACGCCGCACATGCGCGGTGCACGAGCCACGTCGGCCGTCGCCTGGAGCGGTCGGGCTGGGTGGTTGCCCGAGAGGTGGAGGTCGGCGGCGGCCGCTCACGGGGCTGGATCGACGTTCTCGCGTTTCATCCGCCAACGGGCCTCTTGCTGGTCATTGAAGTCAAGACGGAGCTACACGACTTGGACAGGTGGAGCGCACGCTTGGCTGGTATGAACGCGAGGCGTGGGCTTCCGCGCGACGGCTGGGCTGGCGGCCGCGCCGGGTCTTCAGCGCTCTGCTGCTCCTTGCGACCGAGGCCAACGAGCAACGGCTGCGATCGAACCACGAAGCCATCGAGAGCGGCTTCCCAGTTCGGGCGGCCGAGCTCCGCGAGGCGATTGATGGTTCCCGGGTCGGATCGAGTGGCCGCGCGCTGGCAATGATCGACCCCCGATCGAAACGCAGGCTTTGGCTTCGCGCTACGAAACTGGATGGCCGCCGAAGTGCCGCTCCATACGCTGACTACGCCGCCTTCATGCGGGCTGCACGCGCGAGCTGAAGGCTACGGGGCCTTCGGGTTGACGAAGCGGCAGCGGTCGCGGAGGGGACACCGCTCGTGCTCAGGGCGCTGGGCGTGGCAGATCTTTCGGCCGTGCTGGATGAGATTGACGTGAGCCTCGTACATCTGGCTGGGCTCGAGCAGGCCCAGGAACAGGTCGTGGGCCTCGTCGATTGACGCCTTCGCCGGCAGGAGTCCGACGCGGAGCGCCACACGCTCGACGTGCCGATCGATCGGAAAGAGCGGCTGGCCGAAACAGAAGAGGAGCACGATCGAGGCGGTCTTCTTGCCGATGCCGTCGATGTTCGTCAGCCACGTCCGGGCCTCGAGGGCGGACATGTCGGCCAGGAACTCGAGGGAGTAGTCGCCGCGTTCCTCGCGGATCGTACGGAGGGTCGTCTGCAGGCGGGGCGCCTTCTGGTTGGCGAGGCCACCAGGTCGAATGACGTTCGTCAGCTCGGCGATCGGGGCGAACTCGACGGCCGCCCAGTCGGGCGGCGGGGCCTCCGACAGGCCGAACCCGCCCCAGCCGCTGCCGGGGAGATGCCGTTCCGGCGGGAGGGTGCTCGGGTAGGCGCGGCGGAGGGCCTCGAACGCGACCTCGGCGTTGGTGTCGGCGCTGTTCTGGGTCAGGATCGTGAGAATCAGCTCCGACGTCGGGTCGAGGCGCCGCTGCCACTCCTCCCGACCGTAGAGCCCGGCGAGCCCGTCGAGCACGTACCCGATGATCCCCGGCCGGTAGCGCTCGAGTCGCTTCGCGTAGCTCCGGCCCGGGTCGGAGAAGCGGCGCTTCTTCGGCCGCGGCTTGCGGGCCGGCTTCGCCGGTGTCGTCGGGGTCACGAGGTTCCCGCCAGGCCGATCAACCGGGCGATCCGCTCGCCGCAACGTTCGACTGGAGCGGCGCCCGCGGCCATCGCCTCTTCGACGCGCTGGGGACGCTCGGTCACCGGGACGACTACGACTCCGAGTGGCGCAAGGGCCGCGATGCCTTCCGGCGTGACCCCGCCACCGACCGCCACGCAGGGCACCCCCGCTTCGACGGCCCGTCGGGCGACCCCAAGCGCGGTCTTTCCGAACGCCGTCTGCTCGTCGATCCGACCTTCACCGGTGACGACGAGGTCAGCTTGGTCAAGCTTGCCCGCCAGATCCGTCTCCGCCATGACGAGCTCGACCCCGGGGACGAGGTCGAGCGACCGGAAGCGGTCGCGCAGGCTGAGCAGGCCGAACCCGGTGCCGCCCGCGGCCCCCGCGCCGGCCGTTTCGCGCTCCTGGCGGCCGCACGCCGCGTCGAGTCGGTCGGCGTACGCCGCCAGGCGTCGATCGAGCAGGGTCACCTGCTCGGGCGTCGCTCCCTTCTGGGGTCCGTACGTCGCGGCCGCCCCTCGCTCCCCGAGGAGCGGATTCGTGACGTCGCAGGCGATCCGGAGCTCTACGCCGCCAAGCCGCGGGTCGAGACCGGATAGGTCGGCGACGCCGTCGCCGCCGAACCGCGCTCCGAGCGCCTCGAGGATCCCCGCGCCGCCGTCCGTTGTCGCGCTCCCGCCGATCCCGAGCGTGACTTGCCGGACACCGGCGTCGATTGCGGTCCGGAGGACCTCGCCCGTGCCACGTGTCGACGCCCCGATCGGATCGCGCTCCGCGGACGTGAGCCGGGACAGTCCGGATGCTTCGGCAAGCTCCACGACACCGCGCTCGCCGTCGCTCGAGCGGAGCCAGCGGGCCTCGACCGGCCGCCCGATCGGGTCCGGCGCGAACACCGTCTGCCACTCCCAGCCGCCAGCCGCCTCGATCGCGACGAGGGTCCCCTCGCCGCCGTCGGCGAGCGGGGAGAGGAGCACGGTGTCGTCCGGACGGCCGCGACGCCAGCCGTCGGCGAGGGCACGGGCAACCTCGACCGAGGTCAGCGAGCCCTTGAATGAATTGGGCGCGATCAGGACGGTCAGCGGGCGCGACACCGTCGAGGAACGCTCAGCGGCCCACGGGCTCGGGTTCGAGCTCGGGTGACGGCATCGCCGCCTCGGCCAGGCCCGCCGCCCGGCGTCGCTCGAGGTACTCCGGGATCCGGATCATCGGCGGGCGTTCCTGATCGGCCAGCTCGATGACCTCGAGGGCGAGCCTGCCCTTGCCCGAGCGGGGCAGCTTCATCGTCGAGCCGAGCTCCGCGAACAGCCGCGCCTTGCGCCGTTCCTCAAGCCGCTTCATCACCGCCTGGAGAATCACGAACGACATCCTCGAGAGGCCTTCGAGCTCCTGGTTGCGGTGGACTCGGCGCTCGAGGTCGACCTGGCCGAGACCCTCGATCCCCACTCGGTCCGCGGCGTCGATGAGATGGCCGATCTCGACCGCGTAGCCGGTGAAGAACGGGATCGACTCGAGGAGCGCCCGACGGCCGGCATACTCGCCTGCGAGCGGCTGGATCATCCCCGACAGCTCCGGGTAGAAGAGATTGATGAGCGGCCGGGCGACGAGCTCCGTGACCCGGCCCCCGCCGCCCTCCTTCATGACCCCGTCCTCGACGATCGGGCGCTGGTAGTAACCCTTGACGTACTGGAGGCGGGGCTCGTGGAGGAGGGGACCGAGCGTCCCGTAGACCATCCGCGGGTGCCAGTTCCGGACGTCCGTGTCGGCCCAGACGATGATGTCGCCGCTCGTCTCGTAGACGGACTTCCAGAGGGCCTCGCCCTTGCCGCGGAACGACCCGTAGCGCGACAGGATGTCCGGATGCTGGACGACGCGGGCGCCCTCGGCCTCGGCGATCTCCCGCGTCCGATCGGTCGACATCGAGTCGATGACGAGGATCTCGTCGATGAGCGGCACCCGACCCATCATCTCGCGCATCGCCCGCCGGACGATCGGCCCGATCGTCTCTTCTTCGTCCAGGGTCGGCAGAACGAGGGAGACCGTCAGCCCCTGCTTTTCCTTGAGCTGGACGAGGCGCCGGAGGTCGGCGAATTCGGCGTGGTGGAAGTTCGCCTCACCGAACCAGCGCTCAACGCGAGCCGGGACGGCGCGGGCTTCCTCGGCGGCGCGGTCGGCCGCGGCGAGGGTCTCGGCCCGCGTTGCGAGCTGGTCGAACGTCTGGCGGCCGATGGTCTCGCGCGTCTTGACGACAACGACGGTCGGTCGCGCCCGCGCAGCGATCGCCTCCGGAAGCGCGCCGAACAGGTACGCCTCGCCGTCGGCTCCGGGCGGCTGGGCCGACGCGCCCATGACGACGAGGTCCGCCTTTTCGGCCTCGCGCAGGATCGCGTTCCGCACGTTTGCGGCCTCGCGAACGACTCCCTCCGCCTTCCCGCGGAGGTGCTGCCGGAGGAACTGGGCGAGGGCGTGTTCCGCCTGGGCCCGCACGGCGAGGGTGATGCCGGGCGGCACGAAGTGGAGGACGCTGACCTGGGCATCGTGGCGCCGAGCGATCGCGTCGGCATAGCGAACGGCGAGCTCGGCGTGGGGCCCGCCGCGGACCGGGACGATGATCCGCCGGATCTCCTTCGAGCCGCGTTGCTTGACGACCGCGATGTCGGCGGGCGAGTCGCGGACGACCTCGTCGATCGTTGGCGAGAACACCGACGGACCCGTCCCGTCGCGCCCGGCTGGCGCCTTGCCGCCCCAGCCGAAGATGATGAGGTCGGCCTCCTGCTCGGCGGATGCCTCGATGATCCCCTCGGCGGCGTGGCGCCCGATCCGGACGATCGGGTGGATCGCCGTTCCATGGGGAGCGAAGTCGAGGACTCGCTGGAGGAGCCGGCGGGCGTGACGGGCGCGGGTCGCGCCCTCGGAGAGTGGCATGCCTTCGGGAACCTCGACGATCCCGAGCGCGGTGAGCTCCCCGGCCCGCGGGTCAAGCAGGTCCGCCCCGAGACGGATCAACTCCTCTGCCGTCGCCGGGTTGGCGACCGGGATGAGGATCCGGGCGGGGAGCGGGGCGCGACCGGTCATGCCGGCGCCCCGGCTTCGGCTTTGGTCGCGGCCTGCCAGCGCTCGACGAGGTATGGCTTGAGAAGCTCGAACTCGCGCGCCTGGCGCTCGACGCGCTCCTCGGCCTGGTCGGTAGTGACGTTGCGGTTCTCGATGATGAAGCTGCCGACCCGCCCGAAGTAGACCGGCACAAGGGCGGCGACGAGGGATTCGATCGGCGGCTCAGATGACCGCGCGGCGATGACCAGGTCGTAGATCAGCCGGGCCCAGACGTCGTCGGGAAAGTGGAACGCGGCAAGCGCATCGGCCATCTGGACGGTCGGGACGACGGCCGACGACCCGTCGCCACCGATCCCGAGCTTGGCCCGGGCGTTGTCGACGAGCTTGCCGGCTTCCCTGGCCAGGACCATGACCGTGTCGAAATTGTCCGGCGCGAACATCCGCCGCCACGTGTCGGCCAGCGTCAGCGAGCCCTGGTGGAACTCCGACAGCAGCCGGATCGTGTTCACCTCGAGCGGCGGCGGGTCGATGATCCGCTCGAAGCCGTAGGCCGGGACGTCGTGGCTGCCGCGGATCGGTAGCCAGTGGTCGGGGTGCGTGGCGGCAAGCCGGAGGATCGTGCCGACGACCTGGCGGAACATCGGCCCGAGGTCCGAGCCGGGATCCTTCGGATCGTGGACCTTCGCCCCGAGGCGAGCCTGGCACACCGCAAACCCGCCGGTCAGCGCCGACGTCGTCATCCAGATATCGATCCCGAACTTGCTGATGTCCTCCGTCCAGTCGTCCAGCTCGAGGTAGTGGCGGACGAGATCCCCGGACACGCCGAAGTCGCCGCCGATCGGCTGGCGGATTCGGTGGCCGTACAGGGCCCGCGTCAGGGGGTAGGTGACGGTGTTGGTGATGGTGCCGTCGTACTTGTAGCGGGCATAGAGCGGCGCCACGTAGTCGTAGCCGCCCTTGAGGATCGGTCCGGCCAAGAGCTCGATCCATTCGGGGATGATCGAGCGGAGGTCCGAGTCGACCACGACGAGGGCCTGGACCTCGAGGGCGGCGGCGATCTCGAAGATCGTCCGGAGCGCCGCGCCCTTGCCGCCGACGCCGTCGATCTCGGGATAGGTCAGGCTGACCCGATCGAGCTTGTTGGTTGGCCGGACGAGCAGGATCTGTTCGATGTAGTCCGGTGGCTCCGTCTCGATGACGACACGGCCGGTCCCGTCAGGCGAGCCCGCGTCGCTGTTGACGAGGACGGGCTTCAGGTCCGGGAAGTACTGGACCAGGCCGGCCTGGGCGGCCCGAACGACGTAGCCGATCGTCGCCGCGTTCTTGAAGCTCGGGATGCCGACCATGATGTCGGCTCGGCCGAGGCGTGAGATCTCGTCGCGCACGGCCGGGGAGAGCGCAGTGGGCACACGCCCACCGTACCACCGGGGACTGCGCCTTGCCACGCGAGGCGGATCAGCGGGCGGGCAGATCCGCGACGGCCCACTCGGCGTTCGGCGCGCCGGGTGTGTAGCGGCTGTTCGCGCCCTTGAAGGCGAGCCGCCTGAACCCGAACGAGCGCCACGACGCCATCCACGAGTCGATCGGCGGGCGCACGTAGATCCCGTGCCGGACGAGCCGCGATTCGTCGACGACCGACTCCAGGATCCGCTTGCGCTCGAGGAGCGGGACGCTGAGGAGCGGCTCGTTGTCGAGCCAGAGGAGATCGACGACGACGATTGCGACGTCCTGGTCTGCGGGCGGCGGCTGGCGCTCGATGCTCTCTACGGGAGGCGTCGGCTCCGGACGTGAGCGCCTGCCGGCCAGCGACCCGAACCACATCTGGGTGATCGAGGGGCCGGCCGGTTCGGCGATTTCGCGCTTGGCGACCTCGGCGATGCCCTGGATGGGCTGGTGGCTCAGATAGCCGTCGACAAGCAACCGAGTTGCTCGGCTGGCATCCGCCAATTCGTGTGCGACGGGCCCGTAATCGTCGTCGACCGGGTCACCGTCGAGATCGCGAATCGTGACGGCTTCTTCGTCGACGAGGGCCAGGACGCGGAGACCCGTCCAGAGCGGCTCGACGATCGGGTCCTCGACCGTGTTGGGACGCCCCGCGCCGAACTGCTGGGGCCGCCAGTCGATGGCCGCGGTCCTGGCGTCGATCGCCCTCACCGGCTGCTCGGTCGTGCTCACGCCGAGATCGTACAACGGGTCGGTCATCGGGTCGGTCATCGGGGTCGGTTCGGGGCCACGCAACGATCCCGCGGGCCGCGCGTCACCGTACCGCGGCATCTATGATCGGCGGCGTGACTGGCCCGGGCCTCCCGAGCGACACGGCGATACGCCGAGGCGGTCTCGCGGCGCTGACCCCGAGCGGTCGCGCGATCGTGCCGCTGGGCTGGGCGATCTACGACTTCGCGAACACGATCTTCAGCTACGCCGTCGTCTCGTTCGCGATCGGCCTTTGGCTCACCGACGACGCGCGGTTCGGCGAGGGCGGCGGCAACCTCGCGTTCAGTGTCGCGATCGCGATCAGCGTCGGCTTGAACGCGATCATGTCGCCGATCCTCGGAGCGCTCAGCGACCGCGGTGGTGGGCGCCGCCTGCCGTACCTGTTGTTCTTCACGCTGCTCTGCATCATTCCGACGGCCTTGATCGGTGGGAGCCCGCCGTTCGTGGGGTTGCTCCTCTTCATCGTTGCCAACTTTGCCTACCAGGCAGCCCTCATCTACTACGACGCGACGCTGCGGACCGTGAGCTACCCCGCAACGCGGGGAAAGCTGTCCGGGATCGGGGTCGCGATCGGATATTGCGGCACGATTTTCGTCGGGCTTCTGATCTTCCTGCTCGATCTCCCTGTGCCGAGCGTGTTCTTGGTCGCCGCCGCCCTGTATGGGCTCTTTGCGATCCCGCTCTTCGTCGTCGTCCGCGAGGCGCCGGCGCCGGGCGCCGTTCGGCCGACGGTTCGTGACGCGGTGGGGGCTCTGGGCCAGCTCAGGACGACGATCCGGAACGTACGGACAGTCCCGGGGCTCGGTCGCTTCCTCCTCGGGCGATTCTTCTACTCGGATGCGGTGAACACGATCATCGTCGTCATGTCGATCGTGGCGACCAGGGCGATGGGCCTCAGCGAGACGGCCGCGAACCTCATCCTCCTGTCGCTGGCGGTCGTGGCCGTGCTCGCGAGCTTCGGCTGGGGTGCACTCGTCGATCGCCTCGGGCCGAAGCGAACCCTGATGATCGTTCTCGCGTCGTGGGCCGTAGGGCTCGTCCTGGGTGGTGTCTCCCTGGGCGTGCCCGGCACGGCCGGCCTCGTCATGTTCCTCGCCGCCGGAGCGATCCTCGGGAGCGGGCTGGGAGGCGTCCAGGTCGCCGATCGGGTCCTGATGGTCCGCCTCTCGCCGCCCGACAAGCTCGGCGAGTTCTTCGGGCTATACGGTCTCGTCGGCAAGGGATCACAGGTGATCGGCCAGCTCCTGTTCGGCGCGATCGTCTTCCTGCTCGTCGCGGCCCTGGGCGTCGGGGCCTATCAGGTCGCCGTAGTCACTCTGCTCGTGACGATGCTCATCGGAGCGTGGCTCGTCGCCCCGGTGAGCGATCGCTGGAGCGGCTCCGGGGAGTTGCCCGCTGCGACGCCTCCGCCCGAACGCCTGGCACCGGCAACCGCCCCGATCGAGCCTCGCTGAAGGTCAGTCGGACGCCGCGTAGCCCTCGGGGTTGTGCTGGCGCCACTCCCATGCCGACGTGATCATCTCCTCGAGCGACGACCGCTGCGCCTGCCAGCCGAGGACCTCGGCCGCCCGGGCCGATGACGCGACGAGGATCGGTGGGTCGCCGGCTCGGCGTTCGCCGATCGCGTGTGGGATCGGCCGGCCCACCACCGATTCGGCCGCGGCCAGCACCTCCCGGACGCTGAATCCGCCGCCCGTCCCGAGGTTGATTGCGAGCGACACGGAGGTTCGGTCGTCGTCAGGCGCGGTCGCCTCGAGGGCGAGGAGGTGGGCGTCGGCCAGGTCCGACACGTGGATAAAGTCGCGAATGCAGGTTCCGTCCGGGGTGGGGTAGTCGTCGCCGAAGATCGTCACAGGCTCGCCGGTCCCATCGGCTGCCCGAAGGAGATTCGGGATGAGGTGGGTCTCGGGGTCATGGTCCTCGCCGTTCCGGTCCGTCGCCCCGGCGACGTTGAAGTAGCGAAGGCTCACGGATCGCAGGTCGTAGGCCGCGCCATAGGCCCCGAGAGCTGCCTCGAAGGTCCGTTTCGTCTCACCGTACGTGTTGATCGGGCGAAGCGGGGCGTCCTCAGGGATCGGTGTCGTGTCGGGAACACCATAGACGGCCGCCGTCGAGCTGAAGACGAGCCGCCCGACCCCGACCTGCCGGGCCGCCTCCAGCAGGGCTATTCCACCGGCCACATTCTCGCGGTAGTAGCGGCTGGGATCATCAGCCGACTCGCCAACCAGCGATCGGGACGCGCAATGGAGGATGGCCTCGATTCGGCCGGCGTCGAGAAGCTCGACGAGTTCGGCCTCGTCGGCGTAGTTCCAGACTTCGAGCCGCGCCGCGTTAGGTACAGCGTCCGCGTGACCGGTCGAAAGGTCGTCGAGGACGGAGACATCGTGCCCGGCGGCGAGCAGCGCTTCGACCGACGCGGAGCCGACATACCCGGCGCCACCGGTCACGAGGATGCGCATGGGGACCTCCGATCCGGACTCGTCGTCACCGGTGTCGCCGCCTTCGCCCAGTGAGCCGCCCGAGCAACCCGGGCGCGCGTGTCCGTGTCGGCCGAGGCTGCTCCGGCGCCGGGCGCGTTTCGGCGCGTTGGGCGGCTGCGACGCTCGGTGGCGTTTCGCCGCGGCCCGCCATGACCTCCGTGAGGCGCATCACGAGATGCTGAGCCGCCGGATTCTCCGGGTCGATCGCCAGAGCCGCTCGTGCATGGAGATACGCCGTCCGATCGTCACCTCGCTCGAGGGCGACGCGGGCAAGGCCCATGACGGCAATCGAGCTCTTGGGGTCATTGTCGGCGACCTGGCGATACAGTCGCTCGGCCTGGTCGATCAGGCCGTGGGTAAGCGCCCGTTCGGCTTCGATCAGGACCTCGATCATCGGTCGTCCGCCACGAGGTCGCGGGCCAGCATGAGCAGCGCCGGCGCGTCGTTGAGGGCGGGATCCTCGATGACTCGTTCGACGAGCGCGTCGAGGATGCGGCCGAGGTGGGGTCCCGGCTTGAGGCCGAACTCGACGATGAGATCGTTGCCGTCGATCGCGAGCGCGTAGCGGTCCAGCACGGGCCCGCTGGCCAGCTCGGCCGCGATCCGCTCGCGGAGCTCGTCGAGACCGTCGGCCATCGGCGCGACGCCGCTCCCGATGTTGTCCGCTTCGCGGAGGGCGAAGAGCTCGTCGAGGACGTCACGCCCGACCTTGCCGATGAACCGCCGAACGGCCGAATCGCTCCATCCGCTTTCATACTTGAACATGTGCTGGCGGACAAGGTGGGCTACACGCTCCGTCACGATGCGTGGCTCGTGGAGGCGCTCCAAAAGCTTGCGCGCCTGCTCGGCGCCGACCGTTTCGTGGCCGTAGAAGTGGCCGTCCGCCTGCGTCGCCGGCTTGCCGATGTCGTGGACGAGGGCCGCCAGGCGGACGACCGGGTGGGCGGGAGTGGCATCGACCGTGCGGAGCGTGTGCTGCCAGAGATCCTCGCCCTCGATCTTGTTCTGAACGACGCCGCGCTGGGACGCGAGCTCGGGCGAGATCGTCTCGAGGAGTCCGGTGTCGGCCAGGAGCTGCAATCCGACTGATGGGCGCTCGGCGGCCAGCAGCTTGCCGAGCTCCGCTGCGATCCGCTCGCCGGACAGATGGGCGACGAGCGGGGCATGGTCGCGGATCGCGGCCAATGTGTCCGGCTCCACGGTGAACCCCAGTGTCGCAGCGAGACGGACTGCGCGGATCATCCGGAGCGCGTCCTCCTCGAAGCGCGTCGCCGGGTCGCCGACCGCACGCAGAACCCGCCGCGCGACGTCGGCCCGGCCGCCGAATGGATCGACCAGCCCCGTGGGCAACGCACCGGGGTTGACCGGATCGGCGCCGGCGGCCGCCGCGGCCGGGGTCGTCCCCCAGGCCATCGCGTTGACCGTGAAGTCCCGGCGCGCGAGGTCCGCCTCGAGCGAGGTCCCGAACTCGACCCGGTGGGGGCGCCGAAAGTCCGCGTAGTCGTGGTCGCTCCGGAACGTCGTGATCTGATACTCGTGGCGCCGCCGCCGGACCGCAACCGTTCCGAACCGGTTCTCGTACACGGCGTCGGAGAAGAGCGCCTGCGTCTGCTCAGGCAGCGCGTCGGTCGCGAGATCCCAGTCCTCGGCCGGTCGGCCCAGTAGCGCGTCGCGAAGTGAGCCGCCCACGATGTACGCGCCATAGCCGGCGGACCAGAGTGTCCCGAGAAGCGTCAGAACCGGTTCGGGCACGACATCGCCGATTCCCGCCGGCTCGACCGGGAGCGGGGGCTCCGGCGAGGTCAGTTCCGACCCAGGAACAGGTACGTTCGCCACGCCTCGTTCCTCTCGTCGGCGAGGTAGGGCGTGAAGAGGGAATAGACGTCGCTCCGTGGCTCGAACGGGGGCCGGTGCAGTCGGAACCGGACCTCGTCGATCGTCTTGCCACCCTTCCGGTGGTTGCATGCCTTGCAGGCGGTGACGAGGTTCTCCCAGGTGTGCCCACCGCCCCGATGGCGTGGAACGATGTGATCGAGGGTCAGATCGTGGGTCTGCCGGCCGCAGTACTGGCAGGTGTGCCGGTCTCGGGCGAAGATCTCCCGCCGCGACAGCTTGACCCGCGGCCGCGGCCGCCGAATCTGATACTGGAGGCGGATGACCGACGGCGCGCGAAAGGACGTCCGCGGCGTCCGGATGACCTGGTGGTCGTACTCGATCACTTCGGCTTTCTCGCCGAACACGAGCCGGAAGGCCCGTGGCAGGTTGCAGACGTTGAGCGGCTCGTAATTCTGGTTCAGTACGAGCACCACGCCGTCCATCGGGCGCGATGGTAGCAGGACGGCCCGTACGGCCTATTGTCGGCCGACGGCGGCGCCTGTCTCCGGGTCCCAGCCGCCGGCCTGGCCGACCTTGGTGGCGAGGGGCCGGCCCAGTGCGGACGCGATGAAGCGGGCAGCGTCGAGGACGCCCTCGAGCCGCACCCCGTGCTCGTGGCCCATGCCGTCGAGGAGGTACACGAGGTCCTCCGTGGCCAGATTGCCGGCCGCGCCAGGCGCGTAGGGACAGCCTCCGGTGCCGCCGGTCGAGGCGTCGAAGCAACGGATCCCCGCCGCGAGTCCGGCGACAACGTTGGCAAGCGCGGTGCCGCGTGTGTCGTGGAAGTGGAATGCGATGCGATCCGGCGGGATGCCGGCGGCGATCGCCCGCCCGGCGAGCTCCGAGACCTGGCTCGGGACGGCGACGCCGATCGTGTCGCCGAAGCAGACCTCCTCGACGCCGAGGTCCAAGAGCTCAAGAGCGACCTGGACGGCTCGATCCGGCTCGACCGCGCCGCCGTACGGACTACCGAATGCGGTCGAGACGTAACCCCGGCGCCACCAGCCGAGCTCGCCGGCCCGGGCAAGGACCGGGGCGAAGGTGGCGAGCGACTCCGCGACTGTCATCCGGATATTGCGGGTCGTGAAGGCGTCCGACGTCGCGGTGAAGACGGCGATCGCGTCGGCGCCGGCCGCTTCCGCGCGGGCGAGGCCTCGCAGGTTCGGGACGAGGACGGGGTAGCGGAGGCCGTCGATCCGTGGGAGGCCGGGCAGCAGGTCGTCTGCGTCGGCGAGCTGTGGAATCGCGGCCGGCGAGACGAACGACGTCGCCTCGATCTCGCGGAGCCCAGCAGCGACGAGGAGCTCGATGTACTGGCGCTTGGTGGCGGTCGGAACGGAGACCGCTTCGTTCTGCAGCCCGTCGCGCGGCCCGACCTCGTAGATCCGGACCCGATCGGTCACGCGCCCGGTCAGCCCTTCGGTGGCGTCATCGCCCGCTCGATCGCCGCGATCCGGATCTCGATCCGCCCTATCTCGTCGACGGCGGCGCGGTGCTCGGCGCTGCCGAGTGGGGCCGCGTTCCGCCTCCGCCGGGTCAGGGCATGGCGATCGAGAAGCTCCGCTCGGCTCGCCGGCAGGCTGGTATCGACCTTTGTCGGCTGGCCGTGGGCCTTGGCGGGCTTGTGGCCTCTGGAATCTGTTGCCTGCTTCTTTGTTGCCTTGGTCAGCTGGGCCGCAGCGCCTTCGACGGCCGTGGCAACGGTCTCGGCGGCCGTCGTGACGACGTTCGTCAAGCCGCCGGGCTTCGATGTGCGGCCCTGTGAACGGTCCTTGTCGTGCTTGGCCATCGGTCCTCCTGCCTGACGAAGGGTAGCGCCTCGAGGCTCAGGCTTCGATGGTGGCGAGCAGTTCGCCGCGCGTCACCTGATCCCCGGCCGCGACCTGGAGCTCCGCGACGCGGCCGGGGCTCGAGGCCACGACGACGTGCTCCATTTTCATCGCCTCGAGGGTGATGATCGGATCGCCTGCCTCGACGGGGTCGCCGGGCGAGACGTGGACGGTAAGTACCGCGCCGGGCATCGGCGCCACGAGGTCCGCCGATCCGCCGGCGTGGGCGTGAGCCGCTGCCGCTCGAGCGGCGCGGTCGACATCGGGCGCGGGAGCCACTCGGAAGGCGACCGACCTGCCGCCGAGGTCGAGGTGGGCGATGTCGCCGACGACCACCGACGCCGCCTCGCTGCGGGCGGCCGTCAGAGACGGGTCGGCTGGGTGGTCCCAGGACACGACCTCCTCCTCGCCTTCGGCCGAAAGCCTGACCGTGCGGGGCCCGTTGAGCCGCCAGCCGCCGCCGAGAAGACGTGCGGCTGCATGCCAGGCGTCCCCGGGGATTGGCGTTCGATCCTGCCAGTCGTCGGGCGGCCAGATCCGGTCGAGCGTATCGATGCGCGCTTCGCCGCTCGTTACGGCCGGCTGCCGGACCAGCCACCGAAGGAACCGCAGGTTCGTCGTGAGACCCAGGACGACTGTCTCATCCAGGGCTGCGGCCAGCCGGGCGATCGCCTCCTGCCGGTCGCGACCATGGGCGACGATCTTGGCAAGCATCGGATCGAAGCGATCCGACACCTCGTCGCCGGCCGCGACGCCGGCATCGACCCGGATGCCCTCGCCGGCCGGCCATCGGAGGAGTTCGATCCGTCCCGTCGCCGGCAGGAAGCCCGACTCCGGATCCTCGGCGTAGAGCCGGGCTTCGATCGCATGTCCCGACGAGACGACGTCAACCTGGGTAAAGCCCAGCGGCTGGCCGGCCGCGATCCGGAGCTGGTCCGCGACGAGATCCCGGCCGGTGACCGCCTCCGTAACGGGATGCTCGACCTGGAGCCGGGTGTTCATCTCGAGGAAGAAGATCTCGCCGCGATCGTCGAGGAGGAACTCGCAGGTCCCGGCGCTCACATAGCCGACCGCGCTGCCGAGCGCGAGCGCAGCCTCGGTCAATCGCCGGCGCGTTGGTTCATCAACCCCTGGTGAGGGCGTTTCTTCGAGGACCTTCTGGTGTCGCCGCTGGATGGAGCAGTCGCGCTCGCCGAGATGCACGCCTGCGCCGACCGCGTCGAAGAGGAGCTGCACCTCGACGTGACGCGGTCCGGGCACGAACCGCTCCAGGATCAGGCGATCGTCGCCGAACGCCGAGCGCGCCTCGCGTCGCGCGGCGGCCAGGGCGGCCGGGAGCTCGTCGAGCGACCCGACGGTCCGCATCCCCTTGCCGCCGCCGCCGGCGGAGGGCTTGACGAGGAGCGGGACGCCGATCTCTGCGGCCGCGGCGGCCAGCGACGCGTCGTCCTGCTTGGCGTCGTCGTAGCCGGGCACCGTCGGGACGCCAAGATCGCGCGCCAGCTTGCGGGCGGCCGCCTTGTCGCCCATGGTTCGGATCGCCTCGGGCGGGGGCCCGACCCAGCGGATGCCGGCGGCGAGGACGGCCTCCGCGAATGGCGCACTCTCGGCGAGGAAGCCGAAGCCCGGATGGAGCGCGTCGGCGCCGGCGAGCCGCGCGGCCGCGACGACTGAGTCGACCGACAACAGGTCGAGCGCGGCAGGACCGTCCGTCGCGGGGACGACTGCCCGGATGCCCAGCCGATCGGCGGTCTCCTTGATCCGCGCCGCGATCTCGCCTCGATTGGCGATGAAGAGGGTGCGGATGGGCTCACCGGCCGCCTTCGGCGGTGCCGCTCGCCGCGCAAACGCGTCAATCGCGTCATTCGCGACACGCCATCGACCTCCAACCCGACGTGCGGGCAGGAGTCCACTGGCAATCCAGCGCTGGACGGACCTCGTCGTCGCCCCGATTCGGGCTGCCGCCTCGCTGGGGCTCAGCTCATCGTTCATTCGTGTCGCGATTGTCGCATGCAGGCTCGTGCTGCAGTTGGCCGGAACTTGTCCGATTCCGACCGATTACTCGACGTCGTCCGGCTGCCAGCCCGGCTTGCGCTTCTCCGTGAAGGCTCGGAAGCCTTCCTGGGCCTCTTCGCTCACGCGTTGGCGGGCGATGACCCTCGCCGTGTGCCACTTCGACGATCCGTGACCCAGTCCGCGCACTTCGCGGACGATTGCCTTGGCGGCTCGCGCGGCCGTAGGTCCGGCGGCGAGGATGTCGGCGATCGCGGCGGCCACGGCCGCGTCGAGCGCGGCCTCCCCTTCGACCACCTCGTGGACAAGGCCGATGCGCTGCGCCCGCACGGCATCAAAGCGACGTCCGCTGGGAAAGAGCGCGCGGGCATTTGTCTCGCCGATCTTGGCGATGACGAACGGCGCGATGACCGCCGGCAGGATCCCGAGCCGCGTCTCGGTGAACCCGAACCTGGCGCCGGCCTCAGCGACGACAAGGTCGGCCACCGCGCAGAGCCCCATCCCACCCCCGAGCGCCGCCCCATGGACCCGAGCGATCACCGGGACCGGGCATGTGTCGATCGTCTCGAACATATCGGCCATCGCCATCGCGTCCTGCTCGTTGCCCTCGACGTCGAGGGCCATCGCAGCTCGCATCCAGGCGACGTCCGCGCCGGCGCAGAACGACGGCCCGTCGCCCGCGAGGACGACGGCCCTGAGCTCGGACGATGCCTCGCGCGCCAGAGCGGCGAACGTCGAGCGCAGCTCGGCGATGACCGACGCGTTGAACGCGTTATGGACGTCCGGCCGGGTCAACGTCACGCGGGCAACCGCGCCTCCGGGGCCGGCTCGTTCGAGCCGGATGAGATCGCTCACAGGGGCATCCTAGCGGCCGCTGCTCGCCGCGATCCGCGATCCGTCGTCAGCTCGCCGCTGCCCTTGGAGCTGCCGTCAGGACGTCGACCGAATCGCCGAGGCGGATTCGGCCCGGCTGCTCGACCTCGCCATAGACCCCGAAGTCGATGTCGCGGTCATCGGTCAGGCCCCGGTAGGCGATGATCGTCCGGAGCGTGTCGAGGTCCCGCTCGCCCGTGTCCGGATCCTGGGTCGTGATCGCACAGCGCGGCACCGGGGCGGAGATCTGGAGCACGGCATCGCCGAGGCCGATCCGTCCGCCCACCCAGGTGTCCTCTTCGTGGGCAGCGCCACCCTCGAGTTCGATCAGCATCCGGAAGCGCCGTCCGTCGACCGTGCCCGTGCCCAGATGGTGTCCGAGGACTTCCAGCGAGCCGTCGGTGATCAAGGTTGCAGGATGGGCCTCACGAGTACCGCCGACTCGATCGCAGCGGATCAGCCGGATCTCTCGGCCGCAGTAGTCCGAAAGAGCGGCCGCCCATGGCCCGTCGACGAGATGCCCGGCGACCGTTCGCTTGTGGACGACGGTCTCGACTGGAGATCCAGGCTGAACGGTCTCATCGATGACGGTCCCGTCAGGAAACGCCAATCGCAACTGGGTGGCTTCGGGGTCGGTGTGCGCGCCGATCTGAACAAGCGCCGGGAAAACGAGCCGATCGACCAGCCGATACGTGGCGTCCGTCAGGTAGAAGCGCCGATCCTCGACGACCCCGCGTTCGGTGAGGTCGATCTCGGTCGGATGGGCCAGGCCGAGGCTTCGGACAGGGGCGATCGAGAAGCGGGCGACCGTCGGCATGGCGCGATGCTACCGGACGACGATGTCGCGCACCTGCATCGTCGCCGGCAGGTCGAGGTCGGTTAGGTCAGGCGACGGGCCCCTCAGCGGGTCCCTGGGGCTCCGGCGTTGACGCCGCCGCCGGCGCATGGAGGGTGTTCGCGATCGGGTCCGTCGGGCCGGGGACGGGTGAGGCGTTGCGGAAATCCTGGAGCTTGCCGATGGCAAACAGGATCCCGCCGATCACCATCGCGCTGAGTCCGACCGGCTGCTGCATGCCGCCCAGCCAGGACAGGATCAGAAGCTCGTAGTCGAACATCGGCAGGAAGAAGGCCAGGGCCCCAATGATGAGCAGGAAGCCGCCGCCGCCGGTGAGCTGGTTTTCCTTCTTCATCGTTCCACTCCCCTCACGGCGGCGACAGGAGCGCCGCGCCGGCCCAGCATAGCCACGGGTATTTCGGGCGAAAGCCCGTTCTGAGATCTCCGGTGCCCGCGATCACCATTGGCCCCGTCACTTGACGAGGACGATGTTCTCCACGGTCAGCTGATGGCGCTCGCCGCCGCAGTCGCCTAGAGACACGTCGAGGTAGGCGATGATCCGCCAGGTCCCCTCGGGCAGCCGCAGGACCGGATCCTCGTACCAGGCGCGGTCGAAGCCTCGTCTCGGGTCGTCCGGGGAGCCTGCCTTCGCGAACGGAAGGACCGCCGATTCGCCCTTCTCAAGCTCGGTCCGGCGACACGGCTGCTCCATCCCACCGCCCATACCGCGTTCCCCGCCAACCTCTTCGATCTGGAAGCCGATCGGATACGCGGCGTGGGCCATCGTCTCGGTCGCGCGCGGCCCGAGATAGGTCACGGTCGCGACGGGTTCGATCGGGTCTTCCGGGCCGTATGTAGCCTGTGGGGTCATCAACGCCAGTCTGAAACTGGCGTCCTCGGCCGCCGCCCCGACCGGGTCGCCAGGTCCGGTCCGCGGCGGCTCGGTGCGGAGGATGAGCCCGCCGACGGCCACGAGCACGACTGCGGCGACGACGCCGACCGACAATCTCGCCAGCCAGCGCCAGCCGCGAGACAGCTCGAACGCAGGGCTGGGTGGAGATCCCATCACATCCGGAAGACGCCGAACCGGGTCTCGGGGATCGGCGCGTGAAGGGCAGCCTCGATGCCGAGGGCCAGGACCTGGCGCGTATCGAGCGGATCGATGACCCCGTCGTCCCACAGCCGCGCCGTCGCGAAGTACGGGTTCCCTTCGCGCTCGTATGTCTCGAGGATCGGGGCCTCGAAGGCGTCGCGGGCGGCGTCGTCGGCGAGGTCGCCGCTGACGGTCGAGAGGACGCGGGCCGCCTGCTGGCCGCCCATGACGCTGATCCGGGCGTTCGGCCAGGTCCACAGGAAGCGTGGCTGGTAGGCGCGGCCCGCCATCGCGTAGTTCCCGGCGCCGAAGCTGCCGCCGATGATCACCGTGAACTTCGGCACCTCCGCGCAGGCCACGGCCGTCACCATCTTGGCCCCGTCCTTGGCGATCCCGCCGGCCTCGTACTCGCGGCCGACCATGAAGCCGGTGATGTTCTGGAGGAACACGAGCGGGATCTTCCGCTGGGCGGCCAATTCGATGAAGTGGGCGCCCTTCAACGCCGACGCGCTGAACAGAATCCCGTCGTTGGCGATGATCCCGACCGGGTAGCCCTCGACATGGGCGAAGCCCGTGACGAGCGTCTCGCCGTAGCGCGGCTTGAAGTCGTGGAATCGGCTGCCGTCGACGAGGCGGGCGATGATCTCGCGGACCTCGATGGGGCGGCGGGCGTCTGCAGATACGGCGCCGTACATCCCGGCCGGGTCCACCACCGGCGCCTCTGGGGCCGCCCGATCCCAGGGCGGTTCCGGCGGGCGTCGGTTGAGGTTGCGGACGATCGAACGGCCGAGGGCCAGGGCGTGCTCGTCGTCGAGCGCGAGATGATCCGCGACGCCGGAGATGGCGGTATGAACGTCGCCTCCCCCTAGATCCTCGGCGCTCACCTCCTCGCCGGTCGCGGCCTTCACGAGCGGTGGGCCGCCGAGGAAGATCGTGCCGGTTCCCTTGACGATGACGGTCTCGTCGCTCATCGCCGGGACATACGCCCCGCCCGCCGTGGAGCTGCCCATCACCAGCGCCACCTGGGGGATCCCCGCCGCCGACATCCGCGCCTGGTTGTAGAAGATCCGGCCGAAATGGTCGCGATCGGGGAAGACGTCGGCCTGGAGGGGGAGGAAGGCGCCGCCGCTGTCGACGAGATACACGCACGGCAGCCGGTTCTCGTAGGCGATCTCCTGGGCCCGCAGGTGCTTTTTGACCGTCAGCGGGTAGTACGTCCCGCCCTTGACGGTCGCGTCGTTGGCGATGACGACGACCCGCGTCCCCTCGATGCTGCCGATTCCCGTGACGATCCCAGCAGATGGAGCCTCGTCGTCATAGAGGCCGTTTGCCGCGAGGGGGCTGAGCTCAAGGAATGGTGACCCTGGATCCACGAGCCGGTCGATCCGCTCGCGAACCGGCAACTTGCCGCGCTCCCGATGGCGCTCGATCGATCGGTCGTCGCCTCCGGCGCCGTGACCCGCGACCACAGCCTGGCGCTGGCGCAACTCGGCGACGAGCGCCGCCATCGCTTCGTGGTTGGCACGAACCTCGTCGCTGGCGGGATCGAGACGGCTCCGGAGGACCGGCATGCTCGCGATGATAGGTCGGAACCGCACGCCACCAAGGGACGTCGTCGCGCCGTGCCGAACCTTCGCCTGCACGTAACCATCGCGTTGACGACGCTTGTCGTCGCAGCGTGCGGGTTGCAGGAGGCACCACCGCCTTCATCCGGGCCTTCATCGAGCGCCTTCCAACCGCCTGCAACCGCGTCGACGGAGCCCGTTTCACCACTCGTCACGATCGAGACCCGCGGCGGGGAATGCCCCGACGGGCCCTGTGGGTCCGTTCTCGCGATCGAGCGCGACGGTCGGGTCCACCAGCTCCAGCCGACGGATCTCGTGATCGGCAGCGTGCCGCCCGACGTTCTCGAGGCGATCCGGATTGAGATCGACCAGGCGAACTTCCCGCTGATCGCGAGCCGGCGCTTCACCGACATGTGCCCGACGGCCTACGACGGCCAGGAGACGATCTACGTCTTTGCTGCTGGCATTGGGACGGGCTTTGAGCGGATCGCTTCGTGTGAGGTTGAGATAGATCCGGGCCACCCGCTGTTCATCGCCGTCTCGGCTGCGCTCGGAGCCGTCGGCCGCTGACCGAGGCGGACATGGAGGTCAGGCCGGCGATCTCGCGCGTGACACGGCGACGACGGTCGCGAGGATGCCGATCGCGAGGAGCACCGCGCCGGCGGCGAGCCACACACCGATGTCCGGGCTGCCGCATTCCTGGCCCGGCGCGGCGTCGAACGCCTGGCATTCGAGGTTGGACCGGACGAGAACTACGAGCCACGCTGTCCCGAGGCCGAAGAAGAGCCCGCCGACTGCCGGCAACCGAGGCGCGGCCCTGATCAGGCCCAGAAGGAAAGCCAGGACGACGAGCCATCCCAGGGTCGGAAAGGTCAGCGTGAGGACACCGGCCGCGACTCCGACCACGACGCCGGCCAGCCAGTTGGATCGACCGCGGCCCCCGCTCATGCGTATGGTTGTCACCGTCCTCGGAGGTTTCTCCGTGCTACTCTTTGATAGCAAGTTATGACATCCGAACACGCTACTGTCAAGGCGCAGGTTTCGGCGGATGGTGATGATGCCCGCGGCGGGACCTCGCCAGCCGAGTCGCTCCGCCTGCGGTTCGCCGAGGCGTGGGGCGAGATGAGCGCGGCGTGGGGTGTCGCGCCCGCGATCGGACGCGTCCACGCCTACCTAATGGTCCGCGACGCGCCGCTCACCGAACGCGAGGTCCGCGAGGCCCTCGGCCTGTCGCATCGGGCGGCCAGCCTCGCGCTGGCGGACGCGGAGGCGTGGGGGATCGTAAGACGCGTTGCCGAGCCGCGCCGAGTGGGACGTCGCGGGCCTGCCGGCATCGCCTACATCGCGGTTGGCGATCACTGGGAGTGGTTCACGAGCGTAATCGCCGGCCGGAAGGTCCGCGAAGGCGACCCAATCGTCAAGGTCATCGACGAGACGACACGATCGGCTGCCGCGGCCGCGGCCGATCATCCGGGCGATGCAGAGCTCGCCGCACTGCGGGACTGGCTGACGACCTTCTCCGACTTCGTCCGGCTGTTCGACCGGGCCGTCGGGTTGATCCCGAAGCTCGAGCCGCGCGAGCTTGAACGTGGGATGCGTCTGCTCGGGGAGATTTCGGACGACACGGTCCTGCGCCTCGTCCACCTCCTCGGCGGATTGCCAGACGACGACGTACTCGACCTGGTGGAGGCCCTCAGCCGGCTGTCGCCGTCAGCGGCCCGCCGCGCGACCAAGCTCATGTCGGGAGTCGTCCGAACCGTCGCGCGCTGAGCGGCACGGCCTGAATCGAAGCGGCCCCCGAACCTGAGTCCGGGGGCCGAAGTAAGGATGCCTGAACGGATCAGCCGTTCGAATGATCCTTCCACGAGATGTTGCCGATCATGCCGGAGATCGACTGCGGCGCCGTCGCTGCCGGCGAACGTGCCCGCCGCCTGGCGATAGACCGCCTTGTACGACGAGTGGCTGTTGAACTCGCCGGGAATGTGGAAGCTGCCGCGCCCGCTTTCCCGGATGGTCGCCGGAGGTCGCCGCAGGGCGAGGCTGAAGTCGAAGTCGGCCAGCTCCTCGACGGTCCACTCGCCGGTGCACTCATCGAAGTTCTCGCGCGCGGCCTCGAGCGTTCCGCTCGCGGTCGCCGTGCCATTGTTCTTGCCGATGGTCAGCGTCGCGGGCCCGTAGCCCCAGACGCTCGAGCCGACCGCCGCGAACGAGTCGTCCTCGGGATCATCGGGCGTGTCCGCGCCCGTGCACTGGACGTATTCCTCGCTGTAGTCGTTGAACTCTGCGTAGGCCTCCGACGAGCCCTGCTCGCGGCTGACAGCGACGTAACCACTGGTAGCTCTGCTTGTCCTCGTCATAGGACTCCCAGGTGCCCTGCGCCATGTCGACGGAGCCGCTGAAGTTGCCGACGTTCGGGCCGGCGAGCGCCGGGGCCGCGACGGCCAGTGCGATGAGTCCCGCCAGCGGGACAGCCAAGTACTTGCGCATCTCATCTCCTTCTGCGCGCCATCCGCGCAATCCTCGGTGGCGGCTGCCGGGCTGAACGGTCCGCCGTGTCCGATACCCCGTTGACGCACGGGTCTGGAGCCCGTTGCGGCCGACGGCGTGTCGGGCTGCCGACAGGCGCCACATCGTCACCGGCTGGCGCGTTGAGGCGATCGGGCGGGGTTTCGTGAGACTCCATGCGATAATCCGGGCGCGCGAGGCGGCCCGGCCCGCTCGAACGGGCGAGGACCCCGGGGCAAGTACGGCCGGCGGACCGAGCGCACGAGTCCGGAGCCAAACATCACATGACCCTCGAAACGTCCACCTGGGCGACCAAGAAGGGCCTCGCCCAGATGCTCAAGGGCGGCGTCATCATGGACGTCGTCACGCCCGAGCAGGCAAAGACCGCTGAGGACGCCGGCGCCGTCGCCGTCATGGCCCTCGAGCGCGTTCCTGCCGACATTCGCGCCGCGGGCGGCGTCGCCCGCATGAGCGACCCCTCGATGATCGAAGGGATCATGAACGCGGTCACGATCCCGGTGATGGCCAAGGCCCGGATCGGGCACTTCGTCGAGGCCCAGGTCCTCGAGGCGCTCGGGGTCGACTACATCGACGAATCCGAGGTCCTGACGCCGGCCGACGAGACGAACCACATCGACAAGCACGCGTTCAAGATTCCGTTCGTCTGCGGCTGCCGGAACCTCGGCGAGGCGCTTCGCCGGGTCAACGAAGGCGCCGCGATGATGCGGACGAAGGGCGAGGCCGGCACCGGCAACATCGTCGAAGCCGTGCGCCAGCTGCGGGACGTCCTGGCCGGGATCCGGCGCCTGCAGGGGATGCGCGAGGACGAGCTGTTCGTCGCCGCGAAGGAGCTCCAGGCGCCGTACGAGCTCGTCAAGCAGGTCGCCGCCGACGGGAGGCTGCCGGTCGTCAACTTCGTCGCCGGCGGGATCTCGACCCCGTCCGATGCCGCGCTCGTCATGCAGCTCGGGGCGGAGGGCGTCTTCGTCGGCTCCGGGATCTTCAAGAGCGAGGACCCGGCCCGGATGGCCAACGCGATCGTCCAGGCGACGACCCATTTCGACAATCCGTCGATCATCGCGGAGGTCTCGAAGGGCCTGGGTGCACCCATGCGCGGGATCCCAATCGAAGCGATCCCGGACGAGGAGCGCCTGGCGGTCCGAGGCTGGTAGGCGCGCGGCCACCGGCCCGCGAACGCAGGCGTTCACCATGAGAATCGGTGTCCTCGCCCTTCAAGGTGCCTTTAGCGAGCACCTCCAGACGCTTGGCGCCATCGGCGTCGAGGGTGTGCCGGTGCGCCTGCCGGCCGATCTCGACGACGTTGCCGGCCTCATCCTGCCGGGCGGCGAGAGCACCACGATGCGCAAGCTGATCGATCGGTGGGGCCTCCGCGAGCCGATCCTCGACCTCGCCGCTTCAGGGGCGCCGCTGTTCGGGACCTGCGCCGGGATGATCGTCCTGGCCCGCGAGATCGTGGGCGGCGAGGAGCCGATCCTGCCGCTGATCGACGTCTCGGTCCAGCGGAACGCCTTCGGCCGCCAGCTCGACTCGTTCGAGGCGGACCTGCCGGTCCCGGTGCTCGGCGACCAGCCTGTCCACGGCGTCTTCATCCGGGCGCCGATCATCGAGCGGTCCGGCGCCGACGTGGACGTCCTCGCCCGCCTCGACGACGGCCGGATCGTGGCCGTTCGCGAGCGGAACATCATCGCCACCGCGTTCCATCCGGAGCTGGCCGGGGAAACCCGCTTCCATCGCCTCGTCGCCACGATGGCGAACGAGCACGAGGATCCCGGCGAGGGCGCCGGTCGACGTCCGCACCCGACTCGTCGCTCGAGGACGGCGCCGTGACCGAAGCGCGGACGCTACGGACAGGCGGCAAGGTCCGGGCGGCCCGACTGACCGACCTCGCCGCCCTCGGCGAGCTGTCGCGCCTGTGCCAGGACGCCGAGTCCTCCACTCGCTCGCTCGGGCTGCCGGTCAGCGGCCCGCCGATCGGGGTGTTCAGCCTGTTCCGTCTGCCGCTCGGGGCATTCCGGCCGCACGACCTGATGTTCGTCTACGAGTCCGAGGGCCGGCTTTCGGGCCTCATCCGGGTCGAGCGCGAGTCGTTCCGCGACGAATGGACGATCGTCGAGCTCGACGGGATCGGCTCGTCGAACGCCGGCGACATCCGGTTCCGGCTCGTCCAGCAGCTCGTCCGCGAAGCGTCGAAGCGAGGTGCCGTGCGGCTCCACGTCGCCTGTGCCGACAAGGACGGCAACGTCGAGCTGTTCATGCAGGCCGGATTCGCGCGCTACGGCGAGGAGGTCGTGCTGTATCGGCCGCCCCGGCCGGCGCTGCCCGGGGCGTGGAAGGACGGGCGCGCCAGGAGCGCCCGGATCAGGCCGGCCGTGCCGCTCGACGCCGTCGCCCTGATGCGCCTCTACGCGTCGGCGACGCCGCAACCGGTCCAGCGGCTCGAAGCGATCCGGCTCAGCGACTGGGAGCGTCAGGGCGGCAACTGGCGCGTGCCGCGCTCGAGCCTCGCCCCGATCCTTCGCTTCGCCGACGTCGAGGCCTTCGTCCAGGAGGCGCCGGGCGGTGGCCGCGACGGCACCGAGCTCGACGCATTCGCCCAGATCGGCGTAGCCAAGGAGGACCAGCCACACTATCTGAAGGTGCTCGCCCGCCCGGGAGCTGACGTTGCGGACATCGTCGGCTTCGCGCTCGGGAGCATTGCCGGCCGGACGGGAACGGCAGGCCGGCCGCGACCAGGGCGTTCTCGCGCCCGTCCGCACCTACGAATCGCCCGTCGATAGCAGACTGGAAGAAGCGGGGTTCAATACGATCGCCACTGTCACGCTGCTCATGAAGGAAACTCTCGTACGCGTCGCCGAACCGGCCCTCGTGCCGGCCGGCGTCCGCTAAGGAGGCCATCGTGGGACCTGCGGATCGCCGCCGGGAATCGATCGACGACCTGAGCGCGCTCTTCGCCTCACTGCCGCCGGAGATCGTCGCCGCCGTTCACGCCCTGCCCGACAAGGAGGCCCTGATCGAGGTCGTCCTCGACCTCGGCCGGCGCCCGGAGGCGCGCTTCCCCGACAGCGAGGAGATGCTCCTCGATCGGGAGATCACCGAGGTCGACATCGCCCACGTCGTCGACCACATCGGCACGTTCGGGGACGACAACCGGGCCGGAATCGAGCGAACGCTCCACCGGATCAGCGCGATCCGCAACCGGACCGGCAAGATCGTCGGCCTGACCTGCCGGATCGGGCGGGCGGTGTACGGCACGATCGAGATCATCGACGACTTCGTCGAGTCCGGAAGGTCGATCCTCATCATGGGCCGGCCCGGGATCGGCAAGACGACGATGCTCCGCGAGGCCGCCCGCGTCCTCGCGGACGATCTCGGCAAGCGGGTCGTCGTCGTCGACACCTCGAACGAGATCGCCGGCGACGGCGACATCCCCCATCCGGCCATCGGCAAGGCCCGCCGGATGCAGGTCCGGACGCCGTCGCTCCAGCACGAGGTGATGATCGAGGCGGTCGAGAACCACATGCCCCAGGTCATCGTCATCGACGAGATCGGCACGGAACTGGAGGCGCAGGCCGCCCGGACGATCGCCGAGCGAGGCGTCCAGCTCATCGGGACGGCCCACGGCAACAACCTCGACAACCTCATGCTCAACCCGACCCTGACCGACCTCATCGGCGGGATCCAGAGCGTGACCCTCGGCGACGAGGAGGCCCGCCGGCGGCGGACGCAGAAGAGCGTCCTCGAGCGCAAGGCCCCGCCGACGTTCGACGTCATCATCGAGATCATCGACCGCGAGCGGGTGACGGTCCACGCGGATGTCGCCGACACCGTCGACTCGATGCTTCGAGGCGACCAGGTCGCGCCCGAGCTCCGCTGGCGCGACGAGGAGGGCGTTCACCGGAGCCAGGCCCGGCCACGCCCGTCGCCGCGCGAGCAGATCGGCGCGGAACGGTTCGCCGGGCTCGTCGGCTCAGGCCAGCCGTGGCGCATGGAGCCGGGCTGGCGGGGCGACAGCGCCTATCGGACCGGCGGCTATCGCGAAGCGGATCGCGGCGGGGCCCTCAGATCCGGCTACCGGCCCGGAGCGAGCGGCGGCTGGCGCCAGACGCGCGGCGGCTCCGGCCGCGAGAGCGCTCCGCGGGGCCCGATCTCGGAGGGTGACGCATCGGGCACGATGCCGGGCGAGCAATTCGCGTCGCCGCCGGCAGGCGGCCCGGAGGGAAGCCTGGGCGATCAACCGTTCATCGCCGGCGAGATCGCCGACCGGGGTCCGCTCGAGCGAGGCGCCCAGGCAGCGCTCGATACCCGGGCCCGCGAGGCGCGCGAGCTCGAGCGCCAGCGAGCCTGGCGCGACCAGGCCGCGAAGGCGCTCACGGCCCTCAAGGCCGACGAGGGGACCGGGCCGGTCAACGCGGACGACCTCGACGATGACGACGACCTCGACGGAGCGCCGCTCGGGGTTGAGGAGGGCGACTTCGGCGAGACGATCCTGACCCCTGGCGGATCACCCCTGCCGACGCTGCGGATCCTGCCCCAGGGGATCAGCCGGAAGCGCCTCGAGCAGGCGATCCGCGACCTCCAGCTGCCCGTCCAGATCGCCCGCGAGGTCGACGAGGCGGACGTCGTCATGACCCTCAAGAACGAGTACAAGCAGAAGACGCCGATGCTCCGCGAGGCGGAGGAGCGGGCGCTGCCGATCTACGTCCTCAAGGCGAACACGGTCCCCCAGATGCAGTCGAGCCTGACCTCGATCTTCTCCCTCGAGATCGATCCCCGCGAGGCGGCGATGCGCGAGACGGAGGAGGCGATCGGGATGGTCCTGAACAACTCCGAGCCGGTCGAGCTGTCGCCCCAGAACGCCTACATCCGGCGGCTCCAGCACCAGATGGCCGAGCGGGCGAACCTGGTCTCGCGATCCCGCGGCCGCGAGCCGTATCGCCGGGTCAGGCTCTACCCCGACGCGGCGCGGAGCGGCTGGCGGTGAAGGCCGCGACACTGGCCCGACCGCGACACGCGGCCGCCACCGCGTCTGCCTCACCCGGCCAGCCGCGGCTCGTGGTCATGTACGACCGCGACTGTGCGCCTCTGCACGGCGACGGCGCGGCGTCTGCGCCGTTGGGACCGGCATCGCCGGCTCGAGATGCTCTCGCTCCAGGACGCGGCGGTCTCGGATCGGCCGGAGGTCGCCGAAACTGCGCGCACCCACCCCGTCCTCGCCGAGCTGCACGTGCTCGACGAGGCGACCGGACGGGTCGATGCCGGGGGCGACGCCGCCCTGGCGATCGCGGCGGCGCTGCCCGGTGGCTGGCTCGTGCGGCCGATCCGTCGGATCGCGCCGGTCCGCTGGCTCGTCGGCGCGCTGTACGACTTCGTTGCGCACAACCGACACGCGATCGGCCGCCGGCTCCGGCTCGAGGGACCGGCCTGCGACACGACGCGGTGAGCGACGACCGCGCGCGCGGCGGCCGAGTGGCGCCGCGGGCTGTTGCGGCTGGCGAACGCGCTCATCGTCTACGGGGTCGATCGGGCTGCTGGCCGCGGCGATCGGTTTCGCGGCGCTGATCTCCGCGAGCTCCCGGATCGGCTCGCTCGGCGAGCGAATCGTCTCGGAGGCGGTGAGCCTCGACGCGATCATCGTCCTGACGGCCGACGTCCTCGACGACGCGGCCACGACCGCTGGCACCTTCGGGCCGACCGTCGAGCAGACGTCGGTCACGGTCAGCGAGGCCGCCGGGCGCGATTCGCGACATCGAGCCCCGTCTTCGGGACCTGGAGACCCAGGCGAACGCCATCGAGATCTTCGGGAACAGGCCCGTCGCGCCGCTCGGCCAGCTGTTCGGCCAGATCGCGACCGATGTCGTCCGGCCTCGACGAACAGCTCGACGGAATCGCCACGGAGATGGGTCGCAACGAGGCGGCGCTGACGGCCAACGCGGAGTCGCTCGGCGCCCTGGCCGATCTGGTCCGAGCCTACAAGGGGCGCCTGCAGCCGGCGGCGATCGACGCGGGGATCGACGACGCTCGGCGACTCCTGTTGCTCACGCTGGCGCTGTTCATCGGCTGGACCGCCGTGCCGGCTCTGGGGTCGCTGATCGTGGGTCGCTGGATGCGCCGGTTGGTCGAGCCTGATCGCGGGTCAGCATCCGCGCCGCCGTCCTGCCGCCGACGAGCGACTCCACGGATACCTAGCCGGCCAGCGCACCCCGGTCGAACCAGATCCGCTCCCCGGTGAACCGTTCCGTGACTGGGTCCCACGGAAACAGGATCAGGACCTGGAGGGCGATCGGGAGGCCCGTCGCCGCGGCGCCTGCCCACGGCCCGAGGTTTGTCCCGGTCAGCGTCGCTACCTCGAAGACCCCCTGGGGCCCGACGACGATTTCGCTCAGCGCGAAGGCGTTGTCGGGGAATGCCGCGAACAATTCCGCGTAGAACCTGCGGGCGCCGGCGTGGCCCTCCCAGCGCTGGCCGGTAGGGACGATCTCGTACACGCAGTCGCCGGCCAGCGTGGCGACGAGCCCATCGATGTCGCGCCGGTCCTCGGCGATCGAATGCCTGACCCAGAGCCGCTTGATCCGGCGCAGCTCGGCCGGATCGAACGCCCGACCGAGTCGTTCCTTGATCGATGGCCGGCCGTTCAACTAGCGGGCCCGAGCGTCGCCTCGGCGACCGCTCGGATTTCGGCGTCGCGCGTCCGGGAGCGGCGTTCGATCCGGATCATCACCATGATGAGGACGATCGCGCCGATCGTGACGAGGACACCGGTCACGATGTCGAGGATCACCGCCGCGGTCATCAGCGTCCGAAACGACTTGACGGCCTCCTGAAGCGTTGCCGCATTCTGGATGTCGAATGTGAGCCGCAGGTCGAGATACCAGCCGCCCACAAACGCCACGATCCAACTGCCGACGAGCCCCACCCAGGCAATTCCGAGCATGAACAGGCCGCCCGCCTTCGGGTCGAGCCGGTAGAGCACGTCCTGGACCATGCTGGGGACGGTCCGGAGGTTCACGATGGGGATGAGGGTGTTGACGAACGCCCGCCACGGGCTGGTGCCCGGAACGCCGCCGCCGAGCGCCGGGACATTCGATACAACGCGACTGAGCCAGGCGGCAAAGAACAGCAGCGTCGGAACGACCACCGCGAGGTTGATGAGCCCGAGCTGATCGGAGGCGGCGAGACGGGCCTCGATGGCGGCATCGTCGAAGGAGCCGGTCGACTGGAGCGTTGCAAGCTGCGTGTCGACGAAGCTCGAGAGGCTGAGCGATTCGATCATCAGCACGATGCTGACCGCGGCCAGGGCGAGCAGGAAGATCGACGCCGCCAAGCCGAGGGCCGCCGCCGGGCGGTACCGGACGACCGTTCGGCTGATGATCGCCTGCTCCTGCCGGAGGTTCGACATCTCGCCGGTCGCCGCCGTTTCCTGCTTGGCGCCGCACTTGTAGCAGCGGTTGCCACGCTGGCGGTTGATGGAGTGGCAGCTCCCGCAAACCCAGATGTCAGTCATTCGTTCCTCCCCTCGTTGATCAGTGTTCCGTCGCGCCAGTGAAGGTCCAGCTGTCGACCCGGATCGCCGGAACAACCACGCCCCCGAAGTCGCCCCGGAGCGTTCGTCGCTCCTTGCTCACGGCACTCGTGCCGGCCATCGCCTCGAGATAACTCTGCGTGAACCGGAGGTTCCGCACCGGCCCGACGATCCGCCCGCCTTCGACGAGGAACGTCCCGTCGCGGGTCATCCCGGTCACGATCGCGAGTTTCGGGTGGACCGGGTTCGTGTAGTGGAAGCGCGTGACGAGCAGCCCTCGCTCGAGTCCCGCGATCAGCTCCTCGCGGGACTGGGAGCCGCCTGCCATCGCCATGTTGAGCGGGAACGGACCGTACGGGTTCGGCGCGGGGAGTCCGTGGCCCGTCGACGCGCGGCCCGCCCTCGCCGCCGTCTGGGCGTCATATACGACGTCGCGACAGACGCCCTCCTCGATGAGCGACACCCGTTGCTTGGCGACGCCCTCGTAGTCGAAGGCCATCGGGAGAGTCGCCGGGTCCATCCCGTCGTCGACGATCGTGATGAGCTCGCTCCCGACGCGCCGGCCGGGCTCCGCAAACGAGCGCTCCTCCTGGACCGCAAGGGCGCTGAAGCCCATGTAGCCGAGCATCGAGAGGAGGTCGACGACGGCATACTCCTCGAGGACGACGGGCCAGTCGCCGGGATCGACCGATACGGGGTTGGCAGTCGAGCGGGCCTTGTCGGCGGCCTCCCGGCCGATGGCGGCGGCGTCGATCGAGGAGACGTCAACGGCGGCGGACTCCGCGTAGCCCGAGCCACCGTCGGGCGCCATGGCGACGGTCAGCAGTTGCGACGTCGTGCGGCGCTGCGACGCGCGGATCCCCTTGGAGTTGGCCACTGCGATGACTTCGGTCGCCGTTGAGAACGATCCATACGAGATGACCCCCGCGGCATCGGCCGCCGCGATCACGGCCCGCACGCCTTCGGCCCGGAGCTCCGGCGTCGCGCTCGCCGTCGCCTCGGCGAACGACGCCGGGATCTCCCGGATCGGCGTCGGCTCCGGCAGGCCGCCCCAGTCCTGGAGCTCCGCGGAGTTGCGGGCGATCGCTCCGGCTGTCTCGGCCAGCCGCCGCAGGCCCTCGTCGTCGACGCGGTTGCTCGACGCGACCCCTACCCGCCGTCCGACGACGAAGCGGAGATTGATCTCGGCGTCGGACTCGGCGACGTTCTGGTGGATCTCGCTGTTGGCGAACCGCGTGAGCCGTGCGTCATCGACGGCGACGAGCGCTTCCACTTCTGTCGCGCCGGCCTGCTCCGCGTAGCCGAGGGCCCGTTCGGCCAGGGCGAGGCTGCTCGCCGGATCGCGGCCGTCGCTCACCATTTGCCGACGCCCATCTGGACGTCCCTGAAGCGAGCCCCGGAGGTGGCATGGCCGACGCTGGCGCCCTGACCCGGCTCGCCCTTGCCGCAGTTCGGTGTCCCGAGCATCACGTAGCTCCGCTCGTCACCGACCGCGTCGCACGAGCGCCAGAACTCGTAGGTGATGCCGGTGTACGTCGGGTTCTTGAAGATACGGCTCTTCTTGCCGTTCTTGATCTCGTATGCGATCTCCGTTGCGAACTGGAAGTTCAGGCGGCGATCGTCGATCGACCACGACCTGTTCGAGGCGAGATAGAAGCCGTCGTCGGTGTCGGCGACGATCTCGTCGAGGCTCATCCCCGGCTTCGGCAGCAGGTTGAGGTTCGTCATCCGGATCAACGGGATGCGGTTCCAGCCGTCCGCCCGCATCGCCCCGCCGGACTGGCGGCCAATCCGCGGCGCGGTCTCGCGGCTCGTCAGGTAGCCCACGAAGATCCCCTCGCGGACGATCGGCACCGATGCCGCCGCAACGCCTTCGTCGTCCCAGCCGAACGTGCCCATCCCGCCGGGCGCCGTCGCGTCGGCGACGATGTCGATGAGATCACTGCCGTAACGGAAGCCGTCATCGAGCTTGTCGGTCGTCAGGAAGCTCGTGCCCGCGTAGCTGGCCTCGGTTCCGTAGACACGATCGAGTTCGCTGGGATGACCGCAGCTCTCATGGACCTGCATGTAGAGCTGAGACGGGTCGAGGACGACCGTGAACCGTCCCGATGGACATTGCGGGGCGCTGAGGAGGGCCACCGCCTCATCGGCTAGGGGCTCGGCTCGGCCGACGAGATCGAGACCCCGGATGTACTCGAATCCGGCCGCCTTGAACGGGCCACCGTCGCCGTCCGGATAGCTTCGCCGCTGGTGCTCGTCGCCCTCGATCGCGTTGGCCTCGACGCCGGCCCCGACGTGGGTCAGCGTCTGCTCGGTGTAGCTGCCGTCGGTCGCGGCGAACGTCTTCCATTCGCGGCGGGCGTCGTAGCGAGTCTCGGTGAAGGTCACGCCCTTGGGCCGCGATGCAGCGGCGTCGGCGGCTAGCAGGAGGCCGATCTTCTCCTCGAGCGGAACCTCGAACGGGTCCTCCTCGATCGGGGTCTCGTACGTGCCAGTGGCCGGTGGGCGATCGTCGAGGCGGACCTGATTGCGGAGCGCCGTCGCGGAGGCTCGGGCGATCCGCACGGCCTCACCGGCGACCCGATCCGCCTCTGCCGACGTCAGGCGGCTCGAGCTGGCGAACCCCCAGGCACCGTCGACGAGGACGCGAAGCCCGAAGCCTTCGGTATCGCCCGACGCCACCCCTTCCACCCGCCCGGACTTGATGGCGATCGATTCGCCGAGCCGGCGGACGAGGCGAACATCGGCATACCCCGCTCCGAGCTGGGTGGCCGTGTCGAGCGCTCGGTCAGCGAGGTCGCGCATGGGGAGGCGGATCGTAGCAGAGCGATCCCCCCCGGCGTCGCTGGGGTGACTTCCCTATTCGATCAGAACACCGGCTGGCCGCCCAGCGCCTGGACGGTCAGATAGGCGCCGAAACCCAGGACGAACACCGCCGCCGCCAGCGGAGCATGCCGGGCCACCCGCCCGACCCCGGAGCTCGACGGCAGGCGCTCTAGCCGATCCCTCGCGAAGACCATGGCCAGGCCGACTCCGGCCATCACGGCGGCCATCCCCAGGCCGAAGACGACGACGAGGACGAATCCGAACGCGGGTCGGCCCGCGACGATCGAGCCGAGGAGGATGAAGAGGGCACTGGTCGAGGGGATCAGGCCACCGGCGAGGCCCAGGGCGAAGAGTCCGCGCCAGCCGATCGTTGCCCCAGATCGGGGGAGGTGCGAGTGGCGGATGCCGCCGTGGGAGTGTTCTCCGGGGTCCTCGTGCTCGTGCGCGTGGTCCGTGGGATGGACGTGGTCGTGATCGTGATCGGGTGACGCGACCTGCGCGGCCAACCTGCGGCGCCGAACCTCGCGGAACAGCATCCAGCCGCCGATCGCAACGATCGTCACCGCCGACACGACCGGAGCGGCCCGGGCCACGACGTCGGGCGGCAGCAACCCGTGGGCACCCACGACGAGGGCGGCCAGCACGAGGATGCCGATCGTGTGCGAGATCGCGACCGACAGCCCGAGACCCGCCGCATGAAGCGGCGTGCCCCGGGTACCGACCAGATAGGCCGCCATCAGCGACTTCCCGTGCCCCGGCGTGAGCGCATGTCCCGCACCCAGCGCGAAGGCTGTGACCAATGCGAGGGCAATGATCAGCGGCGTCAGGTCGGGGACGCTGAAGATCGTCGGCAGCTCGGCAGCGACGCCACCAGGCACCGCCCCGGGGTGGCCCGCCGCGGTCGGGTCGTCGGCCGCTGGAGGCGTCGTCGGTGCGGGCAGCGGTTCGACCGGCGAGATGGCGATCGTTGCCGACCGTATGTCGAGGGGCTCGACGAGGAGGTCCGCCGGGTATTGGGTAAGGCGGAGGGACGGGCTTGTCGTCGGGAGCCCGCCAGATTGGATCGCGACCCCTGCGCCGGTCGCGACGATCTCCCGCCAGCCGATCCGCTCCGGATAGGAGAGATCCTCGAACGTCACGATCGGACGTTGCCCAGCGGCGGTAAGGCCCAGCGGCGCCGTGAAGGCGCATTCGATCCGCATCGTCGAGAGCCCGCCCAGGCCCGGCGGGAACGCGATCGAGGCCGCCGTCGAGGCGAGCTCAGTCGCAAGGCCGTCAACGGCCAGGCGCAGCAACGCGCCCTGGGTCTCGCAGGCCGGCCCGGCGGCCGCCGCCGTTTCCGAATCAGTTACGTCTCCGTCGCCGTCCCGGTCGATCTTCTGGCGCTCCTGGAACGCCGGGATCTCGGCCATGTCGATGACGACATCGAGGCGGATCTCGTTCGGCGCGATCGCGATCCCGGCGTAGTGATTGATCGTGAAGTTGCCGAGGGGGTGAGCAAGGACCGTCGCCGGGAAGGCGGCGCACAGCAATGCGAGCGAAGAGGCTCGGATGAAGCGGAATGAGCGACGTCCCATCACGCCGAGGGTACGCGGTCGGGGCCGGATCGGATGACCGGCCGCGGGCCGACATGTCGCAGGCTGTGAGCGTGGCGCGCCCGGCCGCCCGCTACACTCGGCGGCGTGACACGCCCCTCCTCGCCGGCCGATCGCGGCTGGTTCATCACGATCGAAGGGCCGGAGGGCGCCGGGAAGACTACCCAGGCCGCGCGCCTCGAGTCGCACCTCCGGGACGAGGGAGTCGCCGTGCTCAGGACGCGCGAACCGGGCGGAACGAGCCTGGGCGAGCGTCTCCGAGACCTGCTCCTCGCCGGGAGCCCGCCCGCCGAGGAAACGATCGATCCGCTCACCGACGCGCTCCTGTTCAGTGCCGCGCGCCGACAGCTGGTCGAGGAGGTGATTCGACCCGCGATCGAAGCCGGGACGACCGTCGTCTGCACTCGTTTCGCCGACTCCACACTCGCCTATCAGGGGTTCGGTGCAGGCGTGCCGTTGGCGACGCTCCGAACGCTCGAAGGGATCGCGACGGGTGGACTCCGACCGGATCTCACGATCCTCCTGGACATTCCGGCCGAAGTCGGGCTCGGCCGGAAGGCGCCCGGCGATCAGACGCGTTTCGAGCTCGGTTTCGACCTCGCCTTCCATCGCCGCGTCCGCGACGGCTTCCTGGCCCTCGCGGCGGGTGAGCCGGCGCGTTTTGCAGTCGTCGACGCGGAGCTGGGCGAGGCCCACGTCTGGGCTGGTGTGCGACGCGCCGTTGGGCGGTTGCACCGCAATCTCAATCCCGCGGGTGAACCGGATCATCCGGCCGAACGCATACAGCCATGAACGACCGGAGTGACCGGGTCTCGGGGCGCGTGGCATCGGCAGCGGACGATGCCGATCGGGCCGTGCTGCTCCGTGTCGCCGACGGTCAACTCGACGCCCTTCAGGACCTGTACGACACATACCGAACGATGGCCTACTCGATCGCCCTCCGTATCACCGCCGACGCCTCGCTTGCCGAGGATGTCGTCCAGGACGCCTTCCTCGGCGCCTGGCGGAATGCCGCGCGCTACGTCGAGGGCAAGGGCAGCGTCAAGACGTGGCTCCTCTCGATCGTCCACCACCGGGCCGTCGACGCGGTCCGCCGCCGCCGCCCGACCGTCGAGCTGCCCGAGCGGGAGGACGTCCCGCCGGCGAGTCTGACTCTGCCCGACATCTGGGAGGAGGTTGCCGGCAACCTCGACCGCGAGGAGATCGCCGCTGCGCTGGGCAGCCTGTCTGACGTCCAGCGGGAAGCGATCGAGCTCGCCTATTTCGGCGGGTTGACCCAGCAGGAGATCGCCGCCCGAACGGGGACGCCGCTTGGCACGGTCAAGAGCCGGATCCGTCTGGGACTGCTCGCCATGCGTCGCTCGCTGGTAGGCGGGGACGACTCCGATGATCCCGCGACCGGGGTCGGGTCGCCATGAGCATGCAACCGATGACCCACGAGCAGGCGCTCGACCTCGCCCCGGCCTACGTCCTCGGGGCGCTCGAGGCGGCAGACTTGGCCGCAGTCCGCGAGCACCTCGCGACGTGTCCCGAATCGCACGTCGAGTTCGAGACACTTGGCGGCGTCGTTCCGTACCTCCTGGAGTCTCCCGACATCGAGCTCGTCGAGCCGTCGGCGTCGCTGCGCGACCGGATCATGGCCGCCGCCGCGGCCGATCTCTCGGCTCGGAGCGGGGAGCCGGCGGCCGAACCTGCGACCGCGCCCGCGACGGCCCCGACCGTCGCCTTCCCGTCAACGACGGAGCGGGAAGCGCGCGCCCGAACCCGAACCGGGCGGCTCGGCTGGGCAATGCGGATCGCGGCCGTCGTCGCGATCGTGGCGCTGGGCGCCTGGAACCTCATGCTGCAGAACGATCTGGCGACCACGCGGCGCTTCGACCAGGCGGTTTCAAGGGTGCTCAGCGCCGCCGCCGAGCCCGGCAGCCAGACCGTCGTGCTAACCCCTACCGAGAACAACCAGGCGAGCGGCATTGCCGCGATCCGTCCGGACGGGTCGGTTGTGCTCGCCATGAAGAACCTGCCGCCGACGAAGGGGAGCGAGGTCTACGAAACGTGGGTCATCGTCGGCAGCGCGGCGCCGGTCCCGGTCGGTGACTTCCGGGTCGACGACTATGGGATCGCTGCAGCCACGACCCGACCGACCCAGGCCCCGCCAGGCGCCATCATTGCCGTGTCGCGGGAGCCGCAGCCCGGTAGCACCGCCCCCGTCGGGCCGATCGTCTCGACCGGAGTCGGGCTCGCCCCGTCGAGCTGACGGCTCGCCTCAGCCGGGAGTGGCTTCAACGGAGCCTCGACCCTCGGTCCGGGCTCGGGCTGCAGCCGACCGAGCCGCGGCAACGATGGATTCGGCGTCCGTCCCATCGGTCGGAAAGCGGGCGACGCCGGCCGAGACGGTGATCCGCCGGCCATCGGACTCGGGCAGGGCGCCGACGTCCTCCAGCACGCGGCGAGCGACCGTGATCCCCGCCGAACCGGGAGCAATGACGACGAACTCGTCGCCGCCGAGCCGGGCCACGGTGTCGACCAGTCGGACCGCCCCGGCGATGACAGCGGCGACGGAACGCAGGACATCGTCGCCGCCCTCACGACCGGCAGCATCGATCGTGGCCGCGAAGTCATCCACGTCAAAGACCGCGACGGAAACCTCGCTGCGCTGCCGGCCGGCGCGTGCGAGCTCCAGCTCGAGGACCCTGGAGAACGTCCGCATATTGGCGAGGCCCGTGAGCGGATCCGTGTGAGCGAGCCGTTCGAACCACTCCGATCGCTCGGCGATGGTCGAGGTGAGCCGGAAGCGATCCACGGCGACCGCCACGAGGTCCGAGATCGCACGAAGGAAGGCGATCTCGTCATCCGTTGCCGCGTGCGCCGCCGGCCAGCCGAACGTGATCGCGCCAAGCCCTTGCTCGATCGCATTCCGACTGACGATGAGCGGGAACGCCACCGTGTCGGGGCCGACCACCTCGCGCCGTTCGATGGCGGCCGCCGTCAGCGGATGCGCCGCGTCGCGGGCCGCTCGCCCGAGCGCGCCCTGGCCGGCCTCGTCCAGCCCGATCGTGAACGTGAGCTCCGGCCCGGGCCGATCGGGATCCTGCAGGCTGATCGCGGCGTTCGACGCCCCGACCGCGGAGGCGGCCGTTCCGACGAGCGACTCGAGCGTCTGGTCGAGGTCCGTCCCGCGGGCCAGCGCGGCCGCGCCTGAAACGAGTGAGGCCAGCGGCGTAGGTCGCTGGATGTCGGCATCGGCCACGAGCAACTCCTGCAGCGGCTGGGCGAGCGGGCGGACGGACTCCCGACCGATTGGCTGGCGCATCGTACACCGCGCCACTCGCCGCGAACGCCCCTGCGCCGGAGCGTGGATGGCGGTGGAATGGTCTGCGCCCGTGCCTATACTCGCGGCGTGAAGCTGGTCGTCGCCATCGTCCACAACGAAGACGCTGGAGCTCTCGTCGACGCGCTCCTCGACAACGAGTACCGGGCAACCAGGCTTCACAGCTCGGGCGGGTTCCTCAAGCAGTCGAACGCGACGGTCATCCTCGGCGTGGAGGACGACAGCATCGACGCGGTCCTCGAGATTGTCCGCGACACCTGTCACGCGAGGACCCAGGTGGTGAACCCGATGCCGCCGATCATGGAGCCGGGCGAGTTCTTCATGCCGTACCCGCTCGAGGTCGAGGTCGGCGGTGCGACGGTCTTCGTGCTCCCGGTCGAGCGCTTCGAGCGGCTGTAGCACGAGGTCCGGCCCCATGACGGCGACGCCGGCGGAGGATCCCGCCGGCCGCTGGCGCCAGCTCGCCGTCATCGCCACCGGCGTCCTCCTCGCCTTCGCGCCCTGGTTCAGCGCCTCGGCCGTCGCGCCGCTCCTCGCCGCGGACTGGCAGACGACGCGGCTCGATCTGCCGTTTCTGACGGTTGCCGTCCAGCTCGGGTTCGCCGCGGGTGCGCTGGCCCTCGCCGCGACGGGCGCCGCCGACGCGCTACCCGCGCGCCGCCTGTTCGCCATCGGCGCCGCCGTCGCTGCGGCCGCCAATCTCGGGTTCGCGTTGTTCGCCGACGGGCCGACCGCAGCGCTGGCCTGGCGCTTCGCAACCGGAATCGGCCTCGCAGCGGTCTATCCGATCGCCCTGAAGATGCTTGCCGGCTGGTTCCGCAGGGGCCGTGGGCTCGCCATCGGGATTCTCATCGGGGCGCTCACGGTCGGGTCCGCGCTGCCGCATCTCATTCGGGCCTTCGGGGCGACCGCGGGCGCGGACTGGCACGCAACTGTCGCCGCGGCAAGCGCGGCTGCGATCGGCGGCGGCTTCCTCGTTGCGGTGGCGGCGCGGTCCGGCCCATTCGAGCCGCCTGCGCCGCGGTTCAGCCCGACGGTCGCCGCCGCTGCCCTCCGTGAGCCATCGGTCCGGCTCGCCAATCTCGGATATCTCGGCCACATGTGGGAGCTCTACGCGATGTGGACGTGGCTGCCGCTGTTCATCGCCGCGTCGTTCGCCGCGGCCGGGTCGACCGATCCCGCCGGCGCCAGCTTCACGGCGTTTGCCGTCGTTGCGATTGGCGGGATCGGGTGTGCCGTGGCCGGCGCCCTCGCCGACAGGCTGGGCCGAACGACGCTGACGATGGCCGCGATGGCCGCGAGCGGTCTATCCGCCATCGCGGTGGGACTCCTGTTCGGGGCGGACCCCATCGTTGTGACGCTGGTGTGCCTCGGCTGGGGGCTGACGGTCGTGGCGGACTCAGCTCAGTTCTCCGCAGCCATCTCGGAGCTAGCCCCGACCGGAACAGCCGGGTCGGCGCTGTCTCTCCAGCTCGCGAGCGGCTTCATCCTGACCGGCGTCACGATCCTCGGCATCGGCCTGCTCGATCCGGCGGACGGCGAGACCTGGCGGATCGCCTTCTGGTTGCTCGCCCTCGGCCCGGCGGTCGGCATCATCGCGATGTGGCGCCTCCGCGGCCGGCCCGATGCCGTGAAGATGGCGAACGGCCACCGTTGAGCGGGACAGATCGCGGCACCGGCGTGCCGTCAAGGGTCGCGGGCTCCGCTTCGCGAGGGGTCTCCCGGCGGCCTCTCGAGGAGCTCCGGCCAGCGTGTCGCCGCGGTAGACTCGCGTCATCGATTCCAGGAGGCGTTCGTGCTCGATCAGACCCAGGCAAGCTCTACCGCGAAGCGCCGGATCTTCCATTCGAAGGTCGATTCGATCCGACCGACGTACGGTTTCGAGGACGTCTCGCTCGCGCCCGGGACGAGCACGGTCGAGCCCGCGGACGTCGACCTCGCCATCGAGCTGTGCGGTATCCACCTCACGATCCCGATCCTTGCGGCGGCGATGGACGCCGTCGTCGACGCCCGGTTCGCCGGAGAGCTTGGCCGCCTGGGCGGTCTCGCCGTCCTCAATCTCGAGGGCGTCCAGACCCGCTACGACGAACCCGATGAGGTCCTCGCCCGCATCGCCGCGGCAGCCGAGGACGAGGTCCACGATCTCCTCGCCGATGCCTACGCCCAGCCGATCCGCGACGAGCTCGTCGCCCGCCGGATCGCCGAGATCCGGTCGGCTGGATCGCGCGTGGCCGTCGCCTCGACACCGGCGTCGGCTCGACGGTTTGGGCCGTTCTGCGCGGAGCAGGGCGCGGACCTGTTCCTCGTCCAGTCGCAGGTCAGCAGCGCCCGCCACCTCGCCACCGGCTACGACCCGCTCTCGCTCGAGGAGTTCACCAGGTTCATGCCGATTCCGGTCGCGGTCGGGAACACGACGAACGCGGAGGCCGCGTTCGCCCTCATGGAGCAGGGAGCCGCGGCCGTCTTCGTCGGTGTCGGTCCGGGTGCCGCGTGCACGACGCGCGAGGTCCTCGGCATCGGGGTCCCGCAGGTGACCGCGATCAGCGACGTGGCGGCGGCCCGCGACGCGTACGTCGGTGAGACCGGCCGGTACGTCCCGGTCGTCGCCGACGGCGGCATGCGCCGAGGGGGCGAGCTTGCCAAGGCGATCGCGGCCGGCGCCGACGCCCTGATGATCGGCTCGCCGCTCGCCCGAGCCGCGGAGGCGCCGGGACGTGGCACGAACTGGGGCATGGCCGCACCCTCGCCGACCCTCCCGCGCGGGACGCGGATCCGGGTCGGAACAACCGGCACCCTCGAACGCATCCTCTTCGGGCCGGCTCACGTTACCGACGGCAGCGAGAACCTGGCCGGGGCGCTCCGCCAGTCGATGGCAGCGCTCGGGGCCCGGACGATCCGCGAGATGCAGGGGGTCGAGATGGTCTATGCGCCGTCCGTCCAGACCGAGGGGAAGTCCTGGCAGCGGAGCCGCTGAAGCTGCTCCCATGAGCGCCCAGGACGTCGGCGAGCAGCTCGCCGGCTGGGGGGTCGTCGCCATCATCGAAACGCGCGGTCGAGTGACCGGGCGGCTCGCCCGTGCTGCGGTCGGCTTCGTCGAGGAGGCGGACGGTGCGCTGTTGATCGCAGCCGGCGAACCCGACGCGGATTGGGGGCTGAATCTAGAGGCGGACCCGCTTTGTGGGGTGACCATCGGCGAGCGGTCGGCGCGGTTCCGGGCCGAGCCGCTCGACGGTGCCGAGCGGAGTGCGGCGATCACAGGATTGATCCTTCGATACGGCACGCCGTCGGAGGGACTCGGCCGCGGGCCGGTGTTCCGCCTCCGCCCGGAGACAGGCTTCGCAGGGGCCGAAGAGCCCGCCGATCCGCGTCCCTGACCACGGCGACGGCGCGCGGGTGTTTCGTCCACGCAACCCCACTCGTACGTCATCCGTCGCACGCATTTCCATACCATCGGACGATGGCGGGCGCGAGGGCGCCGGCGCATCGTTCCGTTACGGCAACCGCCGTGGCATGAGGGATGGATCGATGGACCCGCTCGGGACCCTGATCATTTCGCTGGGAGCGCTGATCGTCATCGACCTCGCCGCACTCCGGCTGGGCCGATCCGGGCGGCCGCGACCCCGCGTCAGGACTGCCCGCCCGCGCTGACCCTCCCCCGAAATTTCATACGGACGTCGATCGGACTCCCTCCTCCTTCCGATCCGATGGCCACCGAAGCGGCGCCGACTCTCTCCCTCGGCGCCGCTTCCTTGTGGGCGGGCGTATCCCGGCCGCTGTCGGCTTCGCGACACCCAGGCAACGATTCGCTGAATCGATACGTCATCAGTCGTACGAAGAAACCGCCGGAAGCCGATGCATCTGCAACGTCCGGCGGCCTACCTTCCGATCATCGAGGTCCGTTCACTCGGGCCACAGGGAAATGGAGACAGAGCGTGATGGACAGCCAGCAGACGGAGCGATACGTCGCGACCGACCTACCGGCTCGTCGCGCGTGCCTCGTCGACGGGTGCACTTGCAAGGACGCGCGGATCGTGTCGCATCGTCGAGCAAGGTTTTTCGCCGCTTGGGCGAAGGACCACGGCGAGACAGCGAACCGGACCGTCGCGCCCGACCCGACCTGGAGCTTCACCTTCCTTCAATCGCCGGCCGCCTGACCCTCCTCGCGACCGGAACAACTGAATAACAATCGAATACACAACCGAATAACAACCGAATACGCAGCACTGATCGACGGCCGGCGCCCACGTGGCGCCGGCCGTCATCGCGTCCTCCGCCGGTGCGCCACCTAGAATCGTTGCGTGACCGATGAACGTTCGCTCTACGACGCCGCCGGCGGCATGCCGTTCTTCGAGTCGCTGGTGGACCGCTTCTACGAGGGTGTCGCGGCCGATCCGAGCCTCCGGCCGATCTACCCCGAGCCCGACCTTGCCGGGGCGCGCCATCGGTTGACGCTGTTCCTGGCCCAGTACTGGGGCGGGCCGCGCACCTACGACGCGGAGCGCGGCCACCCGCGCCTTCGGATGCGTCACGCGCCGTTCGCCATCGGGCCGGCCGAGCGCGACGCCTGGCTGAGCCACATGCGGGACGCCATCGCGTCGGCGTCGCCGCCACCGGAGGTGGCCGCTCGGCTCGACGCCTACTTCGAGATGGCTGCCGACGCGATGCGCAATCGCGACTGAACCGACGTCCTCCCAACCCCCGCCGCCTCCCGTAGACTGGCGTCAGGCGGAGGGAGGCAAGGAGGGCGGCGAATTGGTGGTGACCGAAGAGGAATCGCAGAGCGCCGGGGGCGAGGGCGGGACTCGAGGGGACGGACGCGGCAAGACTGTCCACGGCGAGGCGGCAGACGCCGGTCACCGAGTCCTTGCCCCCGATGACGCGGAGGTCGAGGCATACCTCGAGACGGCGCTCAAGGCTTCACCGGATCGCACCGATGACGACCGACCGATCGAGCCCGACACGATCGTCGTCCTCGACTTCGGCAGCCAGTTCGCCCAGCTGATCGCCCGCCGGGTTCGCGAGCTGAACGTCTACTCGGAGCTCCTGCCCCACGACACACCGTGGGCCGAAATCGAGCGCCGGGCGCCGAAGGCCATCATCCTCTCGGGCGGCCCCAACTCCGTTTACGACGACGACGCGCCACGGCCCGACCCCGCCATCTGGCGCGGCCACATCCCCGTGCTCGGCATCTGCTACGGCGCGCAGCTCATGGCCCACGAGCTCGGCGGCGACGTGCTCCCGGCATCGAAGCGCGAATACGGTCCCGCGACCGTGACGGTCACCGACGACGACGGCCTGTTCACCGGGCTCGACCGGGACCAGCCGGTCTGGATGAGCCACGGCGACTCCATCACCCGGCTTCCGACCGGCTTCCGGGCGACGGCCCAGACGGATTCCTCGCCGTTCGCCGGGCTGGTCGACCAGAGCCGAAACCTGTACGGCATCCAGTTCCACCCCGAGGTAGTCCACACCCCGCGCGGCCGAGACGTGCTGCGTAATTTCGTGGTGGGTATCGCCGGCGCAAGCCCGACCTGGACCCCGGCCAACTTCATCGAGGGGACCGTGGCCGACATCCGGGCCCGGGTCGACGCGCACGCAAGCGCGACCGGCTCGGTCGGGCTCGTCATCTGTGCCCTGTCAGGCGGTGTCGATTCGGCCGTCGCGGCGGCCCTCGTTCACCGGGCGGTGGGGGATCGACTGACCTGCATCTACGTCGACCACGGGTTGATGCGCAAGAGGGAATCGGAGCTGCTCCGCGAGACGTTCGCCGAGCACCTCGGCATGCGCCTTGTCATGGTCGACGCCCGGCAGCGCTTCCTCGCCCGGTTGGCGGGTGTCGAAGACCCGGAGCAGAAGCGCCGGATCATCGGCGACGAGTTCATCCGCGTCTTCGAGGAGGAGGCGACGAAGCTCGGGCGGATCGACTTCCTGACCCAGGGCACGCTCTACCCGGACGTCATCGAAAGTGCGACGTCGGAGACGAAGGCAGCCCAGAAGATCAAGACCCACCACAACGTCGGAGGCCTGCCGGCTGACCTGCGGTTCAAGCTGATCGAGCCGTTGCGCTATCTGTTCAAGGACGAGGTCCGATCGGTCGGCCTGGAGCTCGGGTTGCCGGAGGCGATCGTCCTCCGCCAGCCGTTCCCGGGACCCGGACTCGCGATCCGGATCATCGGCGAGGTAACCGCCGAGCGCCTCGACACCCTCCGCGAGGCCGACTGGATCGTCATCGACGAGATCAAGGCGGCCGGCCTCTATCGGAGCCTCTGGCAGAGCTTCGCGATTCTCACGCCGGTCCGGTCGGTAGGGGTCATGGGCGACAACCGAACCTACGCCAACGTCGTCGCCGTCCGCGCCGTGACCTCGGAGGACGGCATGACCGCCGACTGGGCGAAGCTGCCGTACGACGTCCTGGGCAAGATCTCAAGCCGAATCGTGAACGAGGTCGCTGGCGTCAACCGCGTCGTCTACGACATCAGCTCGAAGCCCCCTGCGACGATCGAATGGGAGTAGTCGAACCGGCACCCTCCCCGCTGAACCGTCACCCGTCCACCGAAGTCCAAGGTTGAGCTCCGCGAAGCCATTGGCCTGAGGTCTCCCCATGACCATTGGCGTATTCCGGTCTAGCGTTGACGCGGTAGAGTGTCAGGCATGCTGGATGACGTGACGACGGAGGCGTCGGCACCACTGCCTCACTGCATGTGGTGCTCGGCCGAACTGCCATCGGACCATGAAGTGACGTGCCCGTCCTGTGGCGCCACCCTGATCGGCGAGGGCGATACACCGGTCCCGGGCGTAACCGCGATCGACGCCGAGGCCATCGTCCGCGGCACGCGCGGCACCGGCGCTAAGCCCCGCAGCCGCCTGATGTCGTGGATCAGCGGGGAATACGACGAGGAAGCGGACAAGCCCGCGCCTCCTGGCTCCCTGTCCCCGCCGCCGCCCGAGGTCCGCCGCGAGATGCTTCGCCTCGAGCTCGAAGCCCAGGTGGCGAACCTCCAGGCCGAAGCCGGTGCGATCGCCGCCGAGGCCGCCGTGGAGTCGGGGCTGCCGATCGACATGGCCGATGCCGCGCCCGCCGAAGATGCCGCCCCGACCATCGATGCGGCCCCGGCCGTCGACGCCGCTCCGCCGGCGGACGACGACGCAACGGACAAAGCGCCCGCCTGACCGCCACGGGCTATTCTGCCCCGTGCCCGATCGACTCCCACCGCCCGGCCCGTCGTACCTGCGCGAACATGAAGTACGTGTCGGAGATCGGCTCCTGCGGGCCGGCATGAGCAAGCCCTCGACGACCGACGACGGCTGGTGGCTAACCCTCCTGTGGATCGCCGACGATGAGGGCGTCGTCCCGATGCGCGACCTTGCCTCGCCTGCCGGTCCGCCGGCGGATCCGCCCCTGGCTCGGCTCGGGCCGTCGTTCGCCGGAGCGCTCAGCGGCATGATCCTCGAGGAGGCCGGGCGCCTCTCGATCCGGTTGGCGACCGTCGTCCCCGCCGATGACTCGACCCGGCCGTGGCGCGTCCCAGCCGCGATCCGAGCCGCGTTCAAATGGGAGCCGATGCGGGCCGCCGCGATGCGTCCGAACGAGCTTGCCGAAACGGTCCTCGCCGGCTTCAGGCGCTCGATCGAAGGGTTGAGCCGCCCGTAGGCTAGACTCGCGCTACCGTGCCAAACATGTTCGACGAGTTCCTCGACGAGCTTCGTCGCCGTCAGGCCGAGGCCGCATCCGGCCAACCGCCACGACCGGTGCCCGATCCCCAGGACGATCCCGTAGCCGACGACGATTCCGCGACCCTGGACGACGACGAGGCCGCGCTCGATCCGGAGTCCGCCGTCGACGAGGACGAATTGGACGTCGAGCCCGAACCCATCACCATCGGCGGGGGCGGCCGCGGGGGACAGGGCGGTGGCAGGGGCGGGCCACCGCGCGGCCCGCGCCGCGGAAGGTCAGTCGGTGGGCCCAACGACGGCGCCGGGTTCAGCCTCCGCCGCCAGATCAGCGTGGCCATCGCGGTGGTCGTCGTGCTCTTCGTCATCATCATGGTCGCCGTCGGTCTCGAGTTGTGGACAGACGCGATCTGGTACGCCAGCGTCGGCTACGACGCCGTGTTCTGGACCCGGCTGGGGGCCCAGGTCGGGTTGTTCGTCGGCGGCCTCGTTCTCGCGCTCGTCGTCCTGCTCGGCAATCTCTGGCTCGCCGGCCGCCTCGCACCGCCCGCCGAAGGTGCAGGTGCCGGTGGCACGGTGCGCGGCTGGCTCGACCGACTGAACGAGGCGATCCTCGAATCCGAGCAGCGGTCCGGGCGGGCACGGGAGTCGCTCGGTCGGCGGCCCGGCGATGGGACCCGCGGGCCGGTCAACGTGACGCCCTACGAGCTGCCGAACGCCACGCCGATCGGTCGCGTCGTGATCGCGATCGTCGCGGTGTTCGTCGCCCTGACGGTCGGCGGCGCGCTGGCATCGAACTGGGCGACCGTGCTGCTGTGGATCAACCGCGTGCCATTCGACCCCGCCGGAGCCGGCACCGTGACCGATCCCGTATTCGGCCGGGACATCGCGTTCTTCATGTTCGACTTAGGCTTCCTGCGCTTCGTCCAGGTGACCGTCATCGGCCTCGTGATCGCGTCGCTGCTCGTCGCCGGGGCTCGCTACCTCGTCGCCGCGCTCGACGGCAGCGCGATCTTCAGCACGCCGGTCCGGGTCCATCTCGGCGTGCTCGCCGGGCTGTTCCTCCTGGCGATCGCCGTCGGCTATCAGCTCGATAAGTTCGAGCTCGTGTACAGCTCTCGAATGCCAGGCCTCGCGACCGGGGTTTCATACACCGACGAGAACGCCCAGTTTCTCGCCTACGACGTTCTGACCGGCCTGTCGGCGCTCGCCGCGGCGTTCCTGGTCGGCGGCGCGTTCTCGCGGGTGCTCTGGCCATTGGGGCTGACGGTTGCGGTCTGGTTCATCGCCTCGATCGGCATCGGCCGGATCTATCCCGAGTTCGTTCAGCGGGTCACGGTGACCCCGAACGCACGAGTCCTCGAGGCGCCGTACATCCAGAACAACATCGCGATGACCCGGCTCGCCTTCGATCTCGGCGGTTGGGATGTGCGCGACTACCGCGGCGAGTCACCGCTGACCGAGGCGGCGATCACCGAGCACCAGGCGACGTTCCTCAACGCCCGGTTGTGGGACTACCGCCCGCTCGGCGACACGCTGGACCAGCTCCAGACCGTCCGCCAGTACTACGACTTCACCGACGTCGACACCGATCGCTACAGGCTCGGTGACGACACCCGCCAGGTGATGCTGTCGGTTCGCGAACTCGACCTCTCGAAGAATCCGAGCGCTACGGGCTGGGTCAACCAGCGGGTGACGTACACCCACGGGATCGGCGTCGCGATGGTCCCGGTCAACGAGGTCGCGACCCAGGGCCAGCCGCGCCTCATCATCCGCGACCTGCCGCCGGTCTCGAGCCAGGGAGCCCCGGCCATCACGGAGCCGCGGGTCTACTTCGGCGAGCGGGAGAGCTCCTACGTCGTCGTCGGGGCGCAGCAGGACGAGTTCGACTACCCCGTCGGCGGGTCGGACGACATCAAGCAGACAACACGCTGGACAGGCCAGACAGGTATCCGTCTCGACACGACCCTGGCGCGTCTGCTCTACGCCCTCCGCTTCCGCGACTTCGACCTGTTGATCAGCCCCCAGGTCACCAATGACAGCCAGCTGCTGTTCCACCGGTCGCTGTCCGATCGCCTGCCGCGGATCGCCCCATTCCTCCTGTACGACAAGGATCCGTATGTAGTCGTTCGCGACGACGGGCGGCTCGTCTATGTCCAGGACGCCTACACCGCGACCAACCGCTTCCCGCACGGGCAGGGATTCAATCCGAGCGATCTCAACACGCCGGGTGTCGCCCCGACCGGTCTCGGCGAGAGGTCATTCAACTACCTTCGGAACAGCGTGAAGATCGTCGTCGATGCCTACGACGGCACGATGACCTTCTACGCCAACGATCCCGACGACGCGCTCATCCGCGCCTGGCAGGGCGTATTCCCGACGCTGTTCCAGCCCATGTCCGACTTCCCGACCGACCTCCGCCCGCACCTTCGCGTGCCTGAGGAGCAGTTCAACGTCCAGACGCGGGTATACGGCCGCTACCACGTCCAGAACGCGGACACGTTCTACGACAGTGCTGACCTGTGGACCGTGCCGATCAGCCAGACGTCGGAGTCCAGCCTGCCGAGCGAGGCGTACTACGTGATCATGTCGCTGCCGGAGGCGGTCGACCCGGAATTCCTCCTCCTCCAGCCGATGATTCCCAAGGATCGCCCGAACATGATTGCCTGGGTCGCGGCCCGGAACGATGTGGAGAACTACGGCCAGACGCTTGTCTATCGGTTCCCGACCGAGACGTCCGTCTTCGGGCCTGCCCAGATCGAGGCGTCCATCGACGCCGATCCGGAGATCAGTGCTCAGTTCACGCTCTGGAGCCAGTCCGGCAGCAGCGTGATCCGAGGCAACCTCATCGTCGTCCCGGTCGGGGACTCCCTGATCTACCTCCAGCCGGTCTATCTCCAGGCCACCAGCTCGAAGTTCCCGGCGTTCCAGAAGATCATCGTCGCCTCGCCGACGACGGTCGTCTGGGGCGACACCCTCCGCCAGGCGCTCAATCAGCTCCTCCGCGATCAGGGCGGCGGTCCCGGCCCGTCCCCGACGCCGTCGCCACCCGGCCCGACCCCGTCGCCCGGGCCGACCCAAACCCCGGCTCCGGGATCCTCGCCGCCGTCCGGCGACGTCGCGGCTCTCGTCGACTACGCGAACCTCCACTTCGAGCTCGCCCAGCAAGCACTCCGAGACGGCGACTTCGCCCGGTACGGCCAGGAGATCGAGCTCGTCGAGGAGGCCCTCGGCCAGCTCGAGGAGCTCGTCGGCGGGTCGTCGCCCGGTCCATCGGCGACGCCGAGCGCCGCGCCGTGAGCCGGGGCGGGGCGATTCTCGCCTCGCTCCTCGTGACCCTCGGCCGCCCGGCGTGGTGGCTGCTTGCCCTCGCCGGGTTCCTCGTCCGAGGCGGGTTCGTCGTATTCCTGATCCCGATCGTCGTGCTCCCGTCACCGCTCGCGGTCTCGAACGTCGTAGCCCCGGTCATCGTGCCGATGGCGCTCGGCCGGATCGTGCCGGAGGTGATCGTGCTGTTGATCGCCGGAGGCGCCGGCCTCTTCGCGTGGCTGCTCATCGGCGGCGCGATCGCGGCGGCGACGGACCTGGCCCTGACACGCGACGCGGTTGTGGCGGCCGCCGACGAGGGGATCGCCACGCCGCCCGAGAGTGTTCCGCCGATCGATCCAGAACGGCCTGATCGCGCCCTCGTCGGCTCGATCCTCGCGGCTCGCCTGATCGCGTGGCTTCCGCTCGCCGCCGCCCTCGCGATCGGCCTGGTCAGGATCGTAGCTGTCACATATGAAGAGCTGACGGGTCCCGCCGAGGTCGAGATCCCGCTCGCCCTGCGCGTTGCACTCGGCGCCGCGGGCGAGCTGGCCGTCATGGCCGTCGCCTGGGTGTTCGGCGAACTCGTCGGCGGCCTCGCGAGCAGGTGGATCGTCCTCGACGATGCCCCGGCCGGCCCGGCGCTCGCCGCGGCTGGTCGCGACGTCGTCCGGCGGCCGGCCTCGACGCTCCTGCCGTGGCTCGTGACGACATTGATGTTGCTGATCATTCTCGGGGGCACCGTGGGAGCGGCCAGCGTCGCCTGGTCCCGCGTCAACGTGGCCCTCGCAAACCGGAACCCCGATGTGGCGACCGTCGCGATCAGCGTCCTGGTATTCGTGGCGATCTGGCTGGCTGCACTCGTCCTGGGCGGCCTGTTCGCCGCCATTCGCAGCTCCGTTCTGACCTTCGAGCATCTCCGGGTCCGGGCCAAAACCGGGACGTTCGGGGCATCGGCGCACCACCGTCCGGGGGATAGGTCCGTCCCGGACCGAGGTGGCAGCCTGTAGCCCCGGCCCCGGAGGGTCCGGATTCCACTCGAGGTGCTCGATGGCGACGAAGACTGTCGTCTGCCCGGAATGCGACTCGCCGCTGGCTCCTGGCCGCTTTTCCTGTTCGGCGTGCGGCGCGCTCGTCGCCTCCGTCGCCACGCTGTCGCGGCCGTTCGCTCCCGTCGTCGAAGCTGGGGCCCCGGCGGCCGACGTCCCGGTCGGGCCCGCCGTGGCCGAAGCTGCCGCATGGCCGGCAGACATGATGGCGCCAGCGGAGCCAATTTCACAGGCCGCAGCCCCGGTTGCGACGGCGACCGTGCCCCAGCCGTCGACGCCCGCACCTGCCGCCAGTCCGCAAACCTCGAGCGACCCCATCCCTGCCGCGCCGGCCGAAGTCGGCCGTCCTCGTCGATCCGGCCCCCGAGAGGAATGGCGGCCCCAGCCTGGAACCAGCGCCCGCACCGGTCGCGGCCGAGCTGCCAACGTCCTGGGTGCTCGCCCAGCCCGCTCGCCCGGAGCGCGCAGACGCCGCGCCGTCCGACTCCGCGGCGCCCGCCCCGGCCCCAAGCTGGCCCGATCGACCAGTCTGGCCGCCGGCCCGTGCCATCGACGCTGTCGCGCCGCCCGTCGAGCCGGCCGCAACTCGGGTGCCTGCCGGAGCGTACCTGCCGCCATCGGCCGTGCTCCCGCCTGCGGAGGCGCTGCCGCTGCCGGGTGCCGTGCGCGCTAACGCGACCGACCCCAAAGCCGACGCGGCCGACTCGAACCCCTGGCGAATCCAGCTAGGCGACGGGGCCGGGCCGCTCGGTCTCCCGATCGACGTCGCTACGCGGGTCGTTCTCCTGGGGGCAGGCATCTCGCTGCTGGGATTCCTGCTGCCGTGGGCCGATATCGTGATCGGCAGCGGCGCGATGGACGGCTACGTGGCCCAATGGGGCCTGGCCGGTCCCGGACATCCGCTCATCCTCCTGCTCGTCGCCGTGCTGTTCGGTTCGACCCTGGTCGTGGAGCGCCTGCCGCGCTGGGTGAGGCTGGGGTTGCCATCAATCGGCCTCGCGTGCCTCCTCATCGGCCTCGCATGGCCCTACCTGGCCGGCCCGTTCGACGCGTCCATCGGCGTGTACGTCGTCGCCATCGGGGCGGTGGTCATGATCGCCGGTGGCCTGCTCGATCGGATCGCGTCGCGTCACGCCGAGACGGTTACATCCGTCTAGGGCACACCCGGGCGGCGTCGGTAGCCCCTGTTACACTGCGCCCGACGCCGCGGGCGTACCGGGATAGAGGACGCGGCGACCGACCGGTCTGAGAGATTCGGAGGCAACCCCACCAACCCGCATGGACGAGATCTTCGGCGAGATCGGGAAAGCCCTCGGCGGGTTCTTCGGCAGCGAACCCGTTCAGCTGGCACTTCAGGCGATCGCGATCTACCTGATCATCCTGTGGCTGGCAGGCGCCTACTGGGCCTTCCGCGACATGCAGCAGCGCACGGAAAACCCGATCCTGCCCTACGTCGCGGCCAGTTTCATCATCGTCTTCACCCCGATCTTCTTTCCCCTGGCGATCTTCGTCTACAAGATCATCCGGCCGCACGAGAAGATCGGCGAAGTCTACGAGCGCAATCTCGCCGAGGAGGCCCTCCTCGCCGAGGTCGAAGCGATCCACAGCTGCCCGACCTGCGCCCGCCGTGTGAACGACGAGTGGATCATCTGCCCAACCTGCCGGACCCGACTGAACCGCGTCTGCCCGAACTGCAGCCGCCTCGTCGGCCTCGACTGGTCCCTGTGTGCCTGGTGCGGCAAGGACTTCGAGCGGCGCGACATGCCCGCCGCGGCCATCGCCAGTCCTCGCCCGGCGGCGATCATGCCCCTCCCGGGCACGCTCGAGGAAACGGGCAAGATCGCCGCCGAAGGCTCATCGCGCTCCCGGTCATCGGGACCGCGCTCGGTGCCCGCGCCCCACGCCTCGCAGGACGTCCTGCCCGAGAGCTAGGCGCGGCCTCCGGCCGATGGCCTCCGCGGGGCTCGGCCTCGGACGTCGGCGGGCCGTCTGCGAGCAACCCGGACCCTCGATTGGCCGCGTGTACGTAGAGTTGCCGCGTGACTACGAACGACGATCCCGACGAGACCCCCCTCCTCCCCGGCCCGGTGCGTCCACCTTCACGATCGAAGGGCGCGCGGCGCCCGGGCTCTTTGTCGTCGGGTGGCTGGCGTCGCTGCTCGGGCTCGCGCTGGTCATCGCCGGGGCGTTCGCACCCTCGACGGTGCTCGTCTATTTCATCGGACCAGGGCTGCTGTCGCTGGGGTTGATCGCCGGCGCGGGCAACCAGGCCTTCGAGCGTCGTGCTCGCGGAGCCGCCTACGCCGGACCCTCGCCGATCCTCGTCTTTGCAGCGACGATCGCCGTCACGTACTTCGTCGGGGCGGTCCTTGGACTGATTCTCGACGCCCTCCTGTCTTCGACGGGATCGACGGTCTGGCCACCGGTCGGGCAGCTCATCGCCGGGGCCGTCACGGCACTCGTCTTCATCGGCCTGATCCGGCTCACGGTCGTCGGGACGGGCGCGCTGTCCTGGTCGGACATGGGAGTCAGCCGGTTCGACGAGCTGGCAATCAAGGATCTCTTCGCCGGTGCTTCGCTTGCCGTGCCGGTGATCGGCGTCACGCTCATCGTCGGCGCGATCCTCGTGTCGATCCTCGGCGTCACGACTCCCAGCCCGCTGCCGCCGACCGGCGAACTGTCCGGCTTGCTGCTCCAGCTCGTGGTCGGCGCGATCATTGCCCCGATCGCCGAGGAGCTGCTGTTCCGAGGCTTCGCCGTCACCGCCTGGCGCCGCTCGATCGGGGCGAGCCGGGCAATCATCCGGGCGACGCTCCTGTTCGCCATCGCCCATGTCATCGGTGTCGCCCCAACCGACGACTTCGGCGACGCCCTACGGCTGATGGCGGTCGGCGCCGGAACGCGTCTGCCTGTTGCCTGGGTCCTGGGCTGGGTCTTCGTCCGCCGCGGCTCGATCTGGGCGCCGATCGGGTTGCACGCGACATTCAACGCGGTGCTGCTGATCCTCGCCCACTTCGCCCAGGTCGCCGCTCGATCCGGCGTCCCCTGAACCGTCGACTCGCGATGAAGCCCCGGGTGAGCCGTCGATAAGAACCACTCGCTACTGTTCGGGCCGTTCCCGGGTCCGGATGGCGGGAGGAATCGGCGGGCTTCCGTCGTACGGACCCGGGGACTCCGAGCCCGCCGTCCCAGGAGCCGTCGCCTCGGGAGATGAGCGATGGCCGAACCAGTTGTTCGCGATAGCGCTCTCGAGGCGCCGCGGGCGGGTCGGGCGATCAGGGAGATGCCGCCGCTGGAGCGGCCGCGCGAGCGCCTCGCGGCGCGGGGCGCGGCCGGCCTGAGCTCGGCGGAGCTCATCGGTCTTCTGTGGGGCTCCGGGTCGCGCGGCCGGTCGGCGGTCGACCTCGCCGAGGATGCGCTCGCGCGCCACGACGGCCTGACCGGCCTCGCCCGGGCGACGGACATCGAGCTCGAATCTGTGCCGGGAATTGGCGCCGCAAAGGCCGCCCAGCTCGCTGCCGCCTTCGAACTGGGGCGCCGCCTGCTTGCGGACTGGCCGGCCGGCCGCTGGACCATCCGATCGGCCCGCGACGTCGCCGACCGACTCGTGCTTCAGATGGGCCGCCTCGAGCGGGAAGAGCTGCGGGTCGTGCTCCTGAACACGAAGAACGTCGTGCTGCGGGTCGCCACGGTCTACCAAGGCAACGTCTCGTCGTCGCTCGTCCGGGTCGGGGAGCTCTTTCGCGACGCCGTCAGGCTCAACGCGGCCGGTCTGATTCTCGTTCACAACCACCCGAGCGGCGACCCGACGCCGTCACCCGACGATCTCCACCTGACCGCCGAGGCGCTCGCCGCCGGCCGGCTCCTCGATATCGACCTGCTCGACCACCTCGTCGTCGGCCACGATGCCTGGGTGTCGCTCCGCGACCGGGGCGTGTCGTTCGACCGGGTCGGCGGGTCGCGACCCGCCGGCTAACGTCGATCTCTGCCCGCGGCGAGGAGCATGCCGACGAAGTACGAGGCGTTCCGGGTCACGTCGCCGTAGTCGACCGGTCGGAAGCTCTCGATCTCGTTGAAGCGCGCGACGAATGCCTCGGCCGCCTTCCGGCCATCGCTCTGCCCGTAGCCGCTGGACTCGGGGATGAAGAACGGGCAGTCACGATAGATCCCGACCCGGAACTCGCGACCAGTTACCGTCGTGAGAGTCCGACCTTCGAAGCGCCGCGCCAGCTCCAGGAGCTCGGCATACGTCATCGGCAAATCGTAGACCTCCGGAGTCGGCGGGATCGGCGAGCCGAAGGTGCCCTGCGGCGGGGCCGGTCGAGCCGGGTATACTGCACGGGCTTCCCCGCCTGATCCCGAGCGCGCGATCCCCCAGTGCCCATCCAGGCCAGTGGGAGCCGCTGCGAACACCGGACGCGACCCGACCCGCAACGAAGGACCTTCCCGCCACATGCTCGACCGCTTCCTCGGCCTCTTCTCCCGTGACATCGGGATCGACCTCGGGACCGCCAACACGCTGGTCCATGTCCGGGACCGGGGAATCGTGATGAGCGAGCCGTCCGTCGTCGCGATCGATGCCAAGACGAAACGGGTCCTCGCGGTCGGCGCGGAGGCCAAGCGGATGGTCGGCCGGACCCCCGCGAGCATCATCGCGATCCGGCCGCTCCGCGACGGCGTCATCAGCGACTTCGACGTCACCGAGGAAATGATCAAATACTTCGTCCGGCGGGTCCACGATCGCGTCGGACTCATTCCGAGGCCGCGAATGCTCCTTGGCATCCCGTCCGGCGTGACCGAGGTCGAGAAGCGGGCCGTCCGAGATGCTGCGCTGAACGCCGGGGCCCGCTGGGCCCGGCTCATCGAGGAGCCGATGGCCGCCGCGATTGGTGCGGGCCTCCCCGTCTCCGAGCCGTCGGGCAGCCTCATCGTCGACATCGGCGGCGGTACGACCGAGGTCGCGGTGATCAGCCTCGGCGGGATCGTCGTCAGCCGCTCGATCCGCATCGGTGGTGACGAGATGGACCAGGACATCGTCGCGTTCGCCCGTCGCGAGTACAACCTCTTTCTCGGCGAGCGGACTGCCGAGGACATCAAGATCGCGATCGGCTCTGCCTACCCCGGCGACTGGGACCAGCAGCGCATCTCGCTGCGCGGGCGGGACCTGCTGACGGGCCTGCCGCGCAGCGTGGAGGTGGGGGCGGACCAGATCCGCGAGGCGATCGAGCCGTCCGTCCAGCAGATCGTCGACACGATCAAGGACACGATCGAGGAGACGCCGCCGGAGCTCGTCGCCGACATCATGGACCAGGGGATCGTTCTGGCCGGTGGCGGGGCGCTCCTCGCGGGCCTCGACCGGCGGACGGCCGATGCGACCCAGATGCCCGTCCACATCGCCGACGACCCACTCACATGCGTCGTCCGGGGCACCGGGATCGTCCTGCAGGAGTTGGGCAACCCGGCGATGGACCGCGTCCTCGTCACCGATACGTATGCGCGCGCGCCGCGGTAGGGTGACTTGAGCAGCTAGCTCGAAGTCAGGATCGTTTCATGAGTTCCTTGCTCGCATCCCGGACCGCCCGCCGCCGCTCCATCGTGTTCATCGCGCTGATCGCCACGACGCTCGTGATGATGGCCTTCTCGTCGAACCCGCTCGTGCGAGAGTTCCAGGGCGCCGTCAGCTATGCCATCCGTCCGATCCAGGGCGCCGTGGACAACGTCGCCGAGGGCATCGCCGGGATCTTCCAGTCCATGTCGGACATCGACCGGCTGCACACCGACAACACCGCCCTGCGCCGCGAGAACGAGCGCCTCAAGGCCGAAAACCTGAGGCTCCTCGAAGCCCAACGCGAGATCGAGCTTCTCACGGGCGTCCTCCAGCTGCGCAACGGCTTCGCGTACAAGACGGCGGCCGCGGAGGTGATCGCCCGCGAGTCGTCGGAGTTCCGTCGCCTCATCACGATCAGCAAGGGCTCCGATGACGGGATCGAGGAGGGCGACGTGGTCATCGCCGAGGGCGGCGCGCTTGCCGGCCGCGTCGTCGAAGTCGGTCCGAATCATGCCAACGTCGTCCTCATCACCGACCAGTCCTCGACGGTCATCGGCCTCGTCCAGTCGAGTGGCGCAGTCGGGGCCGTCATCGGGCAGTTGGGCGGAACCCTGATCATGACCAACATCGATTCGACCGATCACATCGAGCTCGGGGACGAGGTGGTCACCGCCGGCATCGAGCTCGCCGGCGGGATCCGCTCGCCGTATCCGAAGGGGCTCCTCCTGGGCCAGATCGTCGATATCCGGCGAGACGCGAACAGCGTCGTCCAGACCGCCTTCCTTCAGCCGACGGCCAATCTCGAGAAGGTCGAGTACGTCCTCGTTGTCCTGGACTACGTCGGCGGCCTGCCGCCAGCCGACGAGCAGCCGATCGACTGCTCGATCACGGGCCCGGGCGGCGCCCTGCCGGGCGGCGAACAGCCCTGCATCGAGCCGACGCCGTCCGCCGCGCCGTCCGTCCCGGCGCCGTAGCCGCGGCCGTGGCCCCTGCTACCCTGACCTGCGAATGAAGGGCATCGTCCTCGCCGGTGGCACGGCCACCCGGCTCTTTCCGCTCACGATCGTGACGAACAAGCACCTTCTCCCGATCTATGACCGCCCAATGATCTATTACCCGATCGAGACGTTGGCCGCGATGGGGATCCGCGAGGTGATGGTCGTGGTCGGCGGCAAGAGCGTCGGGGACGTCGTCGAGCTGCTCGCCGACGGAGCCCACTTCGGGCTCGATCTGACCTATCGCTACCAGCGTGGCGCCCTGGGGATCGCCCACGCCATCGGGCTCGCCCGCGGCTTCGTCGGCGACGACGCCTTCTGCTGCATCCTCGGCGACAACATCCTTCGCGGACCGGACCTGACGGGGATGGCCCGAGAGTTCGAGGAAGGGTCGTGGGGCGCCGGAACCCTGCTCTATCGAGTGCCGGATCCGGGGCGCTTCGGCGTCGCCGAGCTCGATGCCGCCGGCAACGTCGTCGGGTTCGAGGAGAAGCCCGAGACGCCGAAGAGCGACCTGATCCCGATCGGCGTGTATTTCCTCCGACCGGAGGCGTTCGACGTCATCGATCATCTCGCCCCGTCGGGCCGCGGCGAGTTCGAGATCACCGATGTCCTCAACCATTTCATCCCGGCAGGCCGGCTCTTCAGCCGCGTCTACGACGGGCACTGGGCCGACGCCGGGACGGTCCCGTCGCTGCTGCGCGCCGCCGAGCTGGCCCGAGACGACGACCAGGCGGGCAGGCTAGAACCGCCGATCGAACGGCCAGTCGGGTGAGCGGCCCGGCAGAGCAGGGCGCGATCGGTCCGGAGGCCAGCCTCCTGGTCACCGGAGGCGCCGGGTTCATCGGCTCATGCTTTGTGCGAGATGTGCTGGCGCGGCGCGATGGCACCCGGATCACCGTCATCGACAAGCTGACGTATGCCGGCAACAGGTCCAACCTCGCCCCGATCGAAGCCGACCCGGAGCTGGCGGCGCGGCTGCGGTTTGTCCAGGGCGACATCGCCGATCCGGACTTGGTGGACCCGCTCGTGCGCGACGCCGATGCGGTCGTCAACTTCGCCGCCGAATCTCACGTCGATCGCAGCATCCTCGATCCCGCGGCGTTCCTCCGGACCGGGGTGATCGGGGTCCATGTCCTGCTCGAGGCCGTGGTCGCGGCGTCGGCGGCGCGCTCGCGGCCCATTCGCTTCCTCCAGGTATCGACGGACGAGGTCTACGGTTCGGTCGAGAGCGGCCGCTCTCGCGAAACGGACCGGCTCGCGCCACGCTCGCCCTATTCCGCGGCGAAGGCGGCGGGCGAGCTGCTCGTCGGGAGCTACGTGACGACGCACGGCGTCGATGCGGTCGTCACGCGGGGCTCGAACACGTACGGGCCGTACCACCACCCCGAGAAGCTCATCCCGCTCTTCGTGACGAATGCAATCGACGACCAGCCGCTGCCGCTTTACGGCGACGGCCTTCAGGAGCGGGACTGGCTCTACGTCGCGGACCATGCAGGTGCGGTCGACCACGTCCTCCGCCACGGTCAAAGCGGGGAAACGTACAACATCCCGGGCTCAGCGGAGATGACGAACCGCGACGTCGTGGCCGCCCTCCTCGAACGCCTCGGCAAGCCTTGGTCGCTGGTCCGGAGCGTCCCGGACCGGCCCGGCCACGATCGGCGCTACGCCCTGGATGGCTCGAAGCTGGCATCGCTGGGCTGGCAGAACCGGACGGCCTTCGCCGACGGCCTCGCGACGACGATCGACTGGTTCCAGGCGAACGAAGCATGGTGGCGGGCAGCGAAGTCGGGCGACTGGGACGCCTACTACGAACGCCAGTACGGATCGCGCCTGGCGCACGGCCAGGCTGTCGCCGAATCCGGCGTCTCGTCGGAGGCCTGACCGGGTGCGGGTCGCCGTCACGGGTGCCGGCGGGCGGCTGGGACGCGCGCTGGTGGCGGCACTCCAGAACGCCCCATTCACCGGGCTCTCCGGGCCGATCACATGGGATCGAACGGCCTTCGACCTCGACGCTCCGGAGAGCATCAACGCGCTCCTCGATCGCGACCGCCCGGAGGCGGTCATTCATACGGCGGCGTGGACCGACGTCGATGGCTGCGCCCGAGAGCCCCGGACCGCTCGCCGCCGCAATGCCGAGGCCGTCCACGTGCTCGCCGAGGCGACGGCTGCCCGCGACATCGACCTGGTCCATGTCAGCACCAACGAAGTCTTCGATGGCCGGCGAACCGATGGACGGGGGTATGCCGCGGACGACCGAACGAACCCGATCAATCCCTACGGATCAACGAAACTCGAAGGCGAGATCGTCGCCAGCGCCGCCTATCGCGGGCGCAAAGCCCGACTCGGGGTCGTCCGCACGGCCTGGCTGTACGGGCCGCCCGGCAACGACTTCCCGACGAAGATCCTCGCCGCCGCGGAACGGTCCCGGATTGCCGGCGAACCACTCCAGGTCGTCGGCGACGAGTTCGGCTCGCCAACGTTCACGCAGGACGTTGCCGACGCCGTGGTCGACCTCCTTGGCTCCGGCGAGGTCGGCGGCTTCCACCACGTCGTGAATGCGGGCGTTGCCTCGCGGGCGGCGTGGGCGCGGGAATTGTTCAGACAGGCCGGCCTCGACATCGCGATCGTCGAGGTGCCGGCATCGACGTGGTCCCGAGCGTCCACGCCGCCTGCCTGGGGAGTGCTCGAACCTACGCCGCTACCGGGCGGCGAACCGCTCCGCTCGTGGCCCGAGGCCCTCGCCGACTATCTGCCGACGCTCCTCCGCCAGCGCAATGCGGCGGGAGCCGGCCGATGACAAATCGCCCCTCGACGCTCCCTGGGGTGCGATACGGCGCGGTCACCCGCCACGCCGACGGGCGCGGCTCGTTCCGTGAGCTATGGCGCGCGTCCGCCTTCCCGAGCCTGACTCCGGGCGAGACGGGCGCGCCCGCAGGATCCGAGCCCCGGTTCGTGCAGGCCAACCTGTCGACGTCGGCTCGCGGGGTTCTGCGCGGACTCCACTATCACCGCCGCCAGCTCGACTATTGGGTCGTCGTCTCGGGACGGGCGCTCGTCGCGCTCGTCGATGTCCGTCTCGTGCTTAGCGGGACCGGCGACCGGCCCGTCGTCGAGACGCGCGAACTCGCGGCCGACGACTGGGTGGTCATCCCGGCCGGCGTGGCTCATGGCTTCCTGGCGCTCGACCCGCTCGAGCTGCTCTACCTCGTCACGAACGAGTTCGATGAGTCGGACGAGATGGGGTTCGCGTGGGACGATCCAGCCGTCGGGGTTCCGTGGCCGGCCGTCGAGGGCACAGCCGACGGGCGGCCGATCCTGTCCGAGCGCGACCGGACGAATCCCCCGCTCGAGGTCCTGGTAGCGAGCTTGCGCTAGGCGAAACGGACTGAGTGGCGGGGCACCGCCGCACCCGGAGGCGCGGTCGCCCCGTGCGCACACCTCTCCACCCGTCCTCCCTCTTCCGCACCGCCGGCGGGCCCGATGGGGCCATTCGTGCCGGGACCATCCCGCGATTGTTCCGAGCACCGCCGAGCGCGACGCTTGCCCTGCACTCATCCGACCCCCAGGTCGATCCGCTCGGGAGCTCACGTTGCGCAAATCCGTTTTCGCCGTCGTCCTTGCCCTCGTTGCCATGATCGGCGCGTATGGCCCGGTCGCGGCCGCCCAGACCAGCACGGCCAAGGTCGTGATCATCGTCGGGGCCACACACGGCGAGACTGCCAAGTACCGCTCGAACGCCGACGAGCTCTACGCCGAGGCGATCCAGCACACGCCGAACGTCACCAAGGTCTACAGCCCCAACGCCACCTGGTCCGCTGTCAAGGCGGCGACGGCTGGCGCGAACATCGTCATTTACCTCGGTCACGGGAACGGCTGGCCAAGCCCGTACACCTACGACCCGAGCTACACGACCAAGGATGGGTTCGGTCTCAACGCGACGGCCGGTAACGGCGACTACAACAACAAGTACTACGGCGAGCCGTCGATTCGCACGCTCGACCTCGCCCCGAATGCGATCGTGTTCCTGCACCACCTGTGCTACGCGTCGGGCAACTCCGAGCCGGGCGGGGCCGCCCCTTCCCTGAGCGTCGCCCGGCAGCGCGTCGACAACTACGGCGCAGCCTTCCTCGCCGCCGGGGCTTCGGCGGTCATCGCCGACGGCCATAGCCACACCGGGTACTACCTGCGAGCGCTGTTCACGACTGGCCAGCCACTCTCCCAGCTGTGGCGCGCGGCCCCGAACTACCACGGCCACGACATCACGTTCACCCCGAGCCGAAGCACCGGGACGGCCGTCCTCGATCCGGACAACGGCGGCGGTAGCCCGTCAGGCTATTACCGCTCGATCGTCGGCAACCTGAGCGTGATGTCCCAGCAGGTCATCGGCGTCAAGCTGCCGCCCGGTGTGCGCGGAGCTCCGGGCGTGACGATCGTTCCGGATCACGCCAGCGTCGGGGTCGCCGGGCCGACCAGGACGGGTGGCGCGACGACCTCTACGCGCATCTTGAGGCTCCCCGTCCGCTAGCCTCCGGCCTCTGGCCGAACTCCCTGGGCGCCGCGTCGCTGGGCACCGCACTGCACCGGACGCCACCGTACCCCTCCCGACCGGGACCATCGTCACCGTTGTCCCCGCGAGCGCCGAGGCGTAGGGTGTCCGTCTCGTCGCTCATCGCGAGACCTTTTCGAGGACCACGTGACCCTCCGTCGACCCACGCCCCGATCGCCCGGCCGCCCCGTGATTGCCGCCATCGTCCTTGTGGCTCAGCTCTTCCTGACAGGTCCGGCCAGCGCGGTCGCCCCTCCGATCCAGGCTGCGGTGGTCGACCAGGCCACCGAAACCACGGCGCTCCTGCCGGGCATCCACTACGAGGATGCGCTCGCCCACGCCGACGATCGCACCGATTTCACGCCAGGCGGCCGCGTGACGGTCGGCTTCCGGCCGCGCGGCGACGACACGTGGGAGGTCGGGGGACGCGCGCCGCGCGCTCTGCCCGCTGGCTCCGCGTCCGGACGCGAGATGAGGCCGGCCCAACCTGGCGCCGCATCGGGCGCGCCTGGCGCACCCGCTAGCCCGGCCGCGACTGCGCCTATCGACGCGCCCGCCGTCGATCCGTCCGAGATCCCGGCCGCCGATGGGGCGTCTGCGGTGATGCCGGCTACCAGCGGTCAGCTCGAGCTCGACGGAACCCGTCTCCGGCGCCAGGTCATGGGCTTCCTCCCGTACTGGGAGGTCAGCGACGCCGTACTCGACTACGAGGTGCTCTCGACGATCGCCTACTTCAGCGTCGGTTCCGACAAGTACGGCAACCTCCTCAAGCTGGATCCGGACGGAACCCCGACGACCGGCTGGGGCGGCTGGACGAGCTCGCGCATGACCTCGATCATCAACGCGGCCCACACGAAGGGCACCCGTGTCGTTCTGACGATCTCGGTGTTCGCCTGGACGAGCGGTCAGGCCGCGCTCCAGGGCGCGCTCCTCGGCAACCCGGCAGCCCGCCAGAACCTTGCTGTCCAGGCGGCGGACGCCGTCCGGGCTCGCGGGGCTGACGGGATCAACCTCGACTTCGAGCCAATCGCCTCCGGCTACGCCGACGAGTACACGCTCTTCGTCCGTGCAGTCCGGGCCGAGCTCGACAAGCGGGCGGCCGGCTACCAGCTGACGTTCGACACAACCGGCTACATCGGCAACTACCCGATCGAGGCCGCTACCGCGCCCGGCGGGGCGGACGCGATCTTCATCATGGGCTACGACTACCGGACGGCAAGCTCGGGCTATGCCGGCTCGATCGACCCGCTGTCAGGTCCCGCGTACGACCTCCAGGACACGGTCAACGCTTACGCGGCCCGAGTGGCGCCCTCGAAGCTGATCCTCGGCGTGCCGTGGTATGGCCGGGCCTGGTCGACCGTCTCGGACCAGGTCAACTCCAGGACCCAGACCGGATTGAAGTTCGGGGCGTCGAACAGCGTCCTATACGACACGGCCGCCGCCTACGCGAAGCAGTACGGCAAGCGCTGGGACAGTCGCGAGCAGAGCCCCTGGATCGCCTACCGGCGCCAGAACTGCTCCACGACATACGGCTGTGTCATGACCTGGCGGCAGGTCTACTACGACGACGCCGACTCGCTGAAGTTGCGCTACGACATGATCAACCGGATGGGCCTCCGAGGCACCGGGATCTGGGCGCTTGGCTATGACGCCGACCGGCCCGAGCTGCGCCAGGCCATCGCCGAGAAGTTCCTCAACGACAAGACCTCGCCTCTCGCCGGCGTCCGGGCGCTCGCCCCGAGCCATACGTCCGAGGCGTTCACCGTCTCGTGGGTCGGGTCGGACGAGAGCGGCGTTCTCGACTACGACGTCCAGGTGTCGGTCCACGGCGGGCCCTGGCACGACTGGCTCGTCCATACGAAAGCAACGAGCGCCCCGTACACGGGTGCCGACACCTACGGCTTCGCCTTCCGCGCCCGCGCCCGCGACACGCACGGCAACGTAAGTCCGTGGAACGTCGCGAGCGTCTATCACCCCCACCTGAGCCTCGCGCCTGGCGGCTTCGGGAAAGTCGTCGCCTCGAGCGTCAACATCCGCTCGGGCGCCGGCACGTCGAAGCCGATCGTCACAACCGCCTCCGCCGGCACGATCCTCGCGATCACTGCCGGGCCGGTCAGCGCCGATGGCTATACGTGGTACGAGGTCAGCCTGCCGATCGCCGAGTGGGCGCCGGTCGCCGGCGTCCGGACAAACGTTTGGGTGGCCACGAGCAGCAGCTCGAGCACGCTCGTCGCGGCAGTCGGGGCGCCGAATTCGACCGTCGTCGATCTCCCGGCGGGCGTCGCCCCTGCAGCGGGCGCCCGGTTCGTCGGGATCAATCCTGCTCGCCTTCTCGATACGCGCTTCGGGGTGGGGCTGTCCGGACCCTTCGCGAGCGGCGCCGCACGGACCTTCCCCGTCGCGGGCCGCGGCGGGGTCCCGTCCAACGCCCTGGCCGTCACGGGCACCCTGACGGTCGTCGGGCAAACGAGCGCCGGCTACATCAGCCTCGGGCCGTCGACCGCGACCGTTGCCCGATCTTCGGTTGTCAATGCGCCGGTCGGCGACGTCCGGGCGTCCGGCGTCACGGTCAAGCTCGGTTCGGGCGGCTCGCTTGCTGCGCTCTGGAGCGGAGCCGGAGGTTCGAAGGCCGGCCTCATCTTCGACGTCAGCGGCTACTTCGTCGCGGGGGCGACGGGCTCGACCTACGTCCCGCTGACGCCCGCCCGGATCCTTGACACTCGGACCGGCAGCGGTCTGAGCGGACAGTTCACCTCCGACGCCCCGCGATCGTTCGCGGTCAGGGGCCGCGGCGGTATCCCCGCCGGCGCCGTGGCGGTGACCGGCAACCTGACCGTCGTCGGGCCCAGCAGCGGCGGCTACCTGTATATCGGCCCAGTGGCCGCCTCGACGCCGCCCAGTTCGACCCTCAACGTCCTCAAGGGCGACACCCGCGCCGCATCGGTGACCGTCAAGCTCGACGGCAGCGGAAGGCTCGGCGTCGTCTGGAAGGGTTCGGTCGGCGCGAAGGCCCACGTGCTGTTCGATGTCACCGGCTACTTCGTCAACAGCTCCGCCGGAGCGACGTTCTACCCGCTCGACGCGGCGCGGGTCCTCGACACACGGGTGGGCAACGGCCTCTCCGGTCCCTTCCCGAGAAACGTCGTCCGGACGTTCCAGGCGACCGCTCGCGGCACGATCCCGGTGAACGCGGTCGCGCTGACCGGCGGCGCCACCGTCGTCCTGCCATCGACGAGCGGCTGGCTGATCGTTGGCCCGTCCGGCACGGCGCTGGGCGCCACGTCCACGATCAATCTGCCGAAGGGCGACATCCGGGCAAACGGGCTGACGGTCCGGGTCGGTCCGGGGGGCGGCCTCGGGGCCGTGTTCCAGGGGCCGTCCGGGGCCTCGGCCGGCGTGATCTTCGACGCAACGGGCTACTTCCGCTGAGCACGCAGAACGGGACGATCGGGCGGGTTTCGCGGCGAGGGGCCGGGTCTACACTGGCCCGACCATGACGACCGCTCGGCCCAAACGGTCCACAGCCACCATCCCCTCGTCGGCGGTCCTCGGCGCCGGCGTGTGGGTCATCCTGCCGACCTACAACGAGGCGGAGAACGTCCGGACGATTTCGGCCGCCATCCTGGAAAGCCTGCCCGGAGCGACGCTCCTCGTCGTGGACGACGGATCGCCCGACGGCACGGGCCAGATCGCGGACGAGCTCGCAGCCGCCGATCCCCGGATTCGCGTCCGCCACCGGCCCGAAAAGCAGGGGCTTGGGCGGGCCTACCTCGATGGCTTCGGCGTTGCTCTCGCCGGCGGGGCCGAGGTCGTGATCCAGATGGATGCCGACTGGTCGCACGACCCGGCGGCGCTGCCCTCCCTCATCGCCCCTATTGCCGCTGGAACGGCCGACCTCGTCATCGGGTCGCGCTACACGAAGGGCGGCGGCGTCGTCGACTGGGGCCTGGGGCGGCGGATCATCTCGCGTGGTGGCAGCATCTTCGCCCGAGGCGTCCTGCGCCTCGGCCCGCGTGACCTGACCGGCGGGTTCAAGGCGTGGCGCGCATCGACCCTTGCGGCGATCCCGTTCGGCGGCATCCACGCCGGCGGCTACGTCTTCCAGATCGAGATGACATTCCGGGCATCGCGCCGTGGGGCACGGGTCGTCGAGACGGCGATCACGTTCCGCGACCGGCGCGTGGGGCAATCCAAGATGAGCCGACGGATCGTCGTCGAAGCGCTGGTCGTCGTCGTGACGCTTCGAGCCGAGGAGCTGGCCGGCCGGCTGCCGGGGCGGCGCAGGGGACCGATTGCCGGCGTCCCCGAACCGGTGGCCGATGCGGCGGGCGACCGCTCCGGTACCGAGATTTCTCGTCCCCCGGCGCTGGAGACACCGGCGGCCGGCGAGGGCCGGTGACCCAGGCAGCCCACGCGCCGCTCGGCTCGGTGGATCCGGGTCGCGCGACCGGCCGGGTCCCGGGCGTTCGGGTCGTCCTCGACGCAAGGCCGCTACAGGAGCCCGATCGCGCACCGCTGACGGCGGTCTACCTCGACGGCCTGCTCGGAGCATTCGACGGTGCACCCGTGAGCGGGGAGTCCTTCGCCCTGCTCCTCGGGTCGGACCTGGACGACCCGACGGAGCGCTTCGATCGGTTGTCCGTCGTCGGTCGCCGCCTCCTGCCGCCGACGCGGCTCCTGCGCTCTGCGGTGCTGACCGTAGATCCGTTCCTGCTCTCGGGTGCGTCCATCGGGGCCGCCTGGCGGGCGGATCGAGGCGGTGCTGCCGGCGCCGTCTATCACGCGGTCGGCGGTTCGATCCCCCTGATCACCGGCCTGCCCCTCGTCGTGACGCTTCTCGATCTCGCACCGTGGGAGCTGCCGGGCGCGTACCAGCGAGGCGCGGCGTCGCGGTTCGGCCAGCGGCTTCGCGCGCGGCTGCTCCGTGACGCGGCCGCGGTGATCGTCGGAACCGAGGCGGTGGGCGTCGCCGCCCGCCGGCTGCTCCACATCCCGCGGGACCGGATCCGGGTCGTCGCGCTCGCCCCGCGGCCAGCCTTCCGCATCTGGGAATCCGGCCCGGTCACGACGCGAACAAGCCGGGATCCGCGTGCCGAGCGCGACCGGCTGGGCCTCCCGGAACGCTACGTCATCTATTCGGGGCGGTACGACGCGCGACAGGATCTCGGGACGCTGCTCCGAGCATTGGCGGAGCTGGCGAGCTGCCGGCCGGCCCGACGGACTGCCCGCGGAAGCTCCGTGGCCGCCGCGTGTCCTGTTCGCCGGCGCATCCCCGGACGACCGTGCGGCTCTGGCCCGGGCAGCCGCTCGAGAAGGGGTCGGCGAGACGCTCGCTTACGCCCCGCGCCTGGACGAGGACCGCCTGGCGAGCCTAGTCCGCGGTGCACGAGCGGCGCTCCTGCCGGTCGTCTCGGACAGTGCCGGACTGGCCGCGATCGAGGCGATCGCTTCGGGAACGCCGGTCGTGGCCTCGGCCGTCGGTGCTCTGCCCGAGATCGTAGGTGCGGCCGGGATCCTCGTCGAACCGCGCGACCCGGCTCGACTTGCCCAGGCCCTCGCCACGGCGTTCGTCGATGACCGCGTCCACGGTTCGCTCGTCGCCCTCGCCCGCGAACGGGCCGATGCCCGGCAGCGGACCTGGGCCGACGTCGCCCGAGAGACTCGGGCGATCTACGCAGAGGCCGCCCGGTCGCGATAGCCTGGCCTGCGCCTACTGCCGCTGCGAAGCCTGGTCTGGGTCCTACTGCCGCTGCGAAGCCTGGTCTGCGTCCTACTGCCGCTGCGAAGCCCGGTCTGGGCCTACTGCCGGTGTTGCTCGCTGGTGGACGGCTCGGGTGGCGGCGGGATGCCCGGGAGGAGCGTCACCTTCGTGCCGGTCTGCATCACCTGGACGAAGGTCTGCCCAGCGGTCAGCGTCATGCGCGCCCCGTCGGCGTCGAAAAAGATGGTTGGCTTTGTGAGCGAACTCTTCCGCCAGGTGCCCTTGGTCGTCGTGCCGTTCGTGGCGATATAAGCGGTGCCCTCGCCGATGACATCGGCCTCGAGACGGTGCTTCTTCGAGCCGTCGTTGAGCGGCCCGAACTTCATGAGCATGATCACCACGTTCTTCGGCGCGACCCGCTCGTCGGTCGCGGCGTCGACCTGGGGCTTCTCCCCGGTGACGGACCGTATGTACGTGTTGGTCGCCTGATCGTAGTCGTAGCGGATCTTGTTGTACGAGTAGGCGACGTCGATCCGGCCGCCGCGCGGCCGCAATCGCGGCAGGAGATCCGGCGCGAACTGCCACACCGGCACCATCGCCTCGTCGGTCGCCTTGAGCGTCTTTGCGAGGCTGCGGAGGCGCTTGCCATCCGTGTAGAGGTTGTGTGGCGCGAACCGACCCTTGACCCGCGAGAACGACTTCGCCCAGCGGAACTCGTCGGCGTTGTAGACGAGCTGTCCGCTGCCCTGCGAGCGGAGGGTCTGGAGGGCCTGGGGGGAGCCACCCGCGTGGGCATAGACGGCCCGCCACTCGGCCGCCCAGGCGATGTAGTAGTAGCGGGCACTCCGAACCGGGCCGACCGCGGCCGGTATGTTCTCCTGGAAGATCAGCATGTAGCGCGGGATTCCGCCCTCGGCTGGCGCCTGCCAGACGACTGACGCCGAATTGAACCCCGATTGCGGCCGTGCGGCGCCGTGATCGTCGACCATCACCGCGATCGGATGCTGGGCCGCGACCTCCGGCGGAACGAGGACGCCGGTCAGCGGGGCCGGGACGGGAACGGGTGTCGGGACGGGTGTTGGCGAGGGCGTCGGCGTCGGGACCGGGGTCGGTGTCGGCGAAGGCGTGGGCGACGGGGTTGGCGTCGGCGGTGCTGGTGACGCGGTCGCCCCGGCGACCTGTCCCGGATCGAGACTCGGGCCGGGCGGCGCGGCCTGGGCGGCGAGCATGCCGACGAGGAGTCCACTGGCGACGGCCGCGACGGCCAGGATCGGGACTGTCAGCCGCTTCCAACTGCGGCCCGGCTTCTGGGGGTGCATGGTCCCTCGGTGCGATGGCGCGGGGGCGACTGGCGTGTGACGTCTTCGAGGCGGCGACGGTGACGCTTGCGGTTGAGTTCCGACGCGGAGGATACTCCGGTCGGTCGAAGTCCTCGTCTTGATCCAACGAACCGCCGCGCGACGCGGCCAGACCACTCGGGGTAGGCTGCCTCCGAACAGCACCGCCGCGAAGCGAGGGAACCGATGGCCCACTCAGAGCCGCCCGACCCGGGAACCGAGGAATCCGGGGCAGAGGGATCGTCCGCCACCGGCCGACCCGCCGGAACGGACGCCCTCGCCGGAGCCGAGGAGGCCGCCGCGCGCGAAGCCAAGGAAGAAGCCGCCCATGCGGAGTCGTCCGCGCCGGCTAAATCCACGCCTCCCAACGCCGCGCCCCGCACCTCTAACGAGCCGAAAGTCGTCCGACCCAAGGCAAAGACCAGCGTGAAAGCTCCCGCGGCGTCCGGATCGGCCGCTTCGATGACCGTGATCGAGCCCACGTCCGGCGGCGACGACCGCCTCACGCGGCTTGAGTCGATCTCGGTTCGTGAGGCCGGGGCCCAGGAGGTCAACGCCGTGAACGTCGATGTCAGCCGGGGCGGCATCGGCCGGGCGCAGGCGGTCGATATCGCGGTCTCGCAGGGCGGGATCGGCCTCGCAAGGGCCGATCGAGTGTCGGTCGAGATGGGGGCGATCGGTGCGGCGCTCGGGGGCGAGGTTCGCGTGACCCAGAGCGCGGTCGGCTCCGTGCTCGCCCGCGACGTGCAGATCGAACAGGCCGTGGTCCGGACCTTGGTCGCCAACAACGTCCGATTCGAGCGGACGACAGGCGTGCTGCTGCTCCTTGCCCGGCGAGTCGAGGGCGACGTGCGGGTGCTCTTTGACTGGCGCGGAGCGCTCGCCTTCGGAGCGGCCCTCGGCGTCGTCATGTCGATTCTCCGGCGCCGGAGATAGGCCGAGGACGGCGATCGCCAGGCGGGTCGCGGCGGGCCAGCGCCGACGCTCGGCTATACTCGACCACCGGCCTGCGCCCCTCGCGCGACCGTTTGTCCGCACGATCCGGTCGCTGATAGGAGCCCACCATCCCGTGATCGACCCCTCCGCGCGCATCCATGCGACCGCGGATCTAGAGCCCGACATCAGCATCGGAGCCGGCACCAGCGTCTGGAACCATGCGCAGGTCCGGACCGGCGCACGGATCGGAGCCGAATGCGTCATCGGCCGCGACGTGTTCGTCGACCACGACGTCACGATCGGTGATCGGGTCAAGATCCAGCGAGGGGTCCTCGTCTCCCACGGCGTTACCGTCGAGGACGGCGTGTTCATCGGTCCCGGCGCGATCCTGACGAACGACCGGTATCCGCGGGCGATCACGTCGACCGGCGATCTCGCCGGGACGGACGACTGGGAGCTCGCCCTGATCGCGCTCCGCTACGGCTCCTCGATAGGCGCAGGTGCGGTCATCGTGGCCGGCATCGAGGTCGGGAGGTTCGCGATGGTCGGAGCGGGCGGGATCGTCGTTCGCGACGTCCCGAGCTACGCGCTCGTCGCCGGCAATCCGGCACGCCGCATCGGCTGGGTCTGCGCCTGCGGGCGGCGCCTCGTCGACGCCAATGGCGACCCGGTGCCGGCCGAACCGCAGCGCTATTCGGCCCATACGGACCTCCTCTGCGCGACGTGCGGCCGTCGCTACGGCTACGTCCCCGATGCTGAGACGCTCGAGGAGCGATCCGGCCCGCGCCAAGGAGCACCAGCATGATCCCGATTGCCCGCCCCGACCTCGGCCCCGAGGAGCTCGAGGCCGTCACCGAGGTCCTCGGCAGCGGGATGATCGCCCAGGGCCGCAAGGTCGCCGAGCTCGAGGGGCGCTGGGCCGAGTTCGTGGGCGTCCGCCACGCGATCGCGATGAGCAACGGGACCGTCGCCCTGATGTCGATCTTCTCGGGGATCGGCCTGGAACCCGGCGACGAGGTGATCACCGTCTCGCACACGTTCGCGGCCACGGCGAACGCGATCCTCTACACCGGCGCCACGCCCGTTTTCATCGACATCGAGCCGGACACCTACCTCATCGACGCCAAGAAGATCGAGGCCGCGATCACGCCGCGGACGCGGGCGATCTGCCCCGTCCACCTCTTCGGGCTCGTCGCCGACATGGACATGATCCGGGCAATCGCCGATCGCCACGGGCTGATCGTCGTCGAGGATGCCTGCCAGGCCCACGGCGCGACGTTCCGGGGACGGAAGGCCGGCAGCTTCGGGCACGGGGCGTTCAGCCTCTACGCGACGAAGAACATGACGACTGCCGAGGGCGGTTTCGTCACGACGAACGACGACAAGCTGGCGGACTGGCTGCGCCTCTACCGGAACCAGGGCATGCGGGCGCGGTATGAGTTCGAGATCCTCGGCTACAACTTCCGGATGACCGACCTCGCGGCCGCCATCGGCCTGGCCCAGCTCGGCAAGCTGCCTCGCAACACGGCCCGTCGCCAGGCGATCGCGGCGACGTACGACGAGGCGTTCGGCGAGCTGCCGATCGGCCTGCCGATCACGCCCGACGGCCGGGCCCACGTCTTCCACCAGTACACGATCAACGTCGGTGGCGCGCGCGACGCGATGCTGGCCGACCTTCGCGAGGCCGGCGTCGGCGCGGATATCTACTACCCGATCCCCGTCCATCGCCAGGAGTACATCATGGAGCGGGGGCTCCACGCAGAGTTGCCGGTGACCGATGCCGCCGCAGCCGCCACGATCGCGCTGCCGATGTTCCCCGGCCTGACCGATCCCGAGCAGACCCAGGTGATCGACGCCGTCCGGGCGGCCGTCGGGCGCCACCTGAGCGCCGGCGACGCCCCGGGCCGACGGGCCGGAGCCGGAGTCGCCGCCCGATGACCTCCGGCTGGCGGCCGGCCGGTGACCGGCCGCTGCGCGTCGGGCTCGCCGGACTCGGGTCGATGGGCCGCAACCACCTCCGGATCCTCGGGGCGCGGCCGGACATCAGGCTGGTCGCCGTGGCGGATCCCGTCGCCGATGCGCTGGCCGGAGCGACGGCCCAGTCCGGTGCCCAGGCCTTCGCCGAGCCGCTGGCGATGATCGCGGAGGCGGAGCTCGACGCGGTCGTCCTGGCCGCCCCGACGACGGCCCACGTTCCGCTGGCCCTGGCCGCGATCGAACGCGACATAGCCGTACTCGTCGAGAAGCCGCTTGCGGCAACGGTCGACGAGGGGATGGCGGTCGTCGTCGCGGCCCGCGAGCGCGGTGTCCCGGTCCAGGTCGGCCACGTGGAGCGGTTCAACCCGGCCGTCCTCGAACTCGGCCGGCTCCTCGGGGCCGGCTGGCTGTCCTCGATCTATGCGATCGCGTCCCGTCGGGCCGGGCCGTTCCCCGCCCGGATCCGGGACATCGGGGTGACCGTCGACCTCGCGACCCACGACGTCGACATCCTGTCGTGGATCGCCGGCGAACGCCCGACGCGGGTTTACGGGGAGACCGCCCAGCGGATCCACGCCGACCACGAGGACCTCCTCTTCGGGCTGCTCCACTTCCCGTCCGGCGCGACGGGCATGCTCGACGTCAACTGGCTGACCCCGGCCAAGCGGCGCCAGCTCGTCGTCGTCGGCGAGGAAGGCATGTTCGAGCTCGACTACCTGACCCAGCACCTGACTTTCACGAAAGCCACCGACACGACGAATCCCCGTCTCATCGGCGGGTACGCGCCGACGTTCGAGGGTGAGGTTGCCGACCTGCCGGTCGTCTCGGGCGAGCCGCTCGCCGCCGAGCTCGAGGCTTTCATCGGCATTGTTCGGAACGGGGGCCGGCCGGTCGTCGACGCTGAGGACGGGCTGTGGGCGGTCGCCGTCGCCACGTCCCTCCTGACATCGGCGGCTAGCGGCAACGCCATCGACCTGACCGAGCTGTCCACGAGGTTCGCCGTCGCATGACGATCGTCTCGCGCCCGACCTCCGTTCAGAGCCTCCTCGGCGGCTCGATCCAGATGCCCGTCCATGCCTGCGGCCACGAGCCAGGGATCGAGGTGCACCCGTGGGTCGGCGTGCCGGGCACCGCCGGTCGCGTGGCCGTCGTCGGGGCCGGGCAAGATGGGCCTCCCGCTCGCCGCTCAGTTCGCCGACCACGGCTGGCGGGTAACGGCCGTCGATGTCCAGCAGGCGGTCGTCGATGCGATCAACGAAGGTCAATCGCACATCGCCGAGGAGCCGGGGCTCGCTGAGCTCGTACGGGCAGCCCACGACGGCGGCCGCCTTCGAGCGACGACCGACGCCGCCGCGGCGGCTCGCGAGGTGGACGTCGTCGTGCTCATCGTGCCGGTGATGCTCGACGACGAGCAGCAACCCGACTATCGGTCCATGGACGCCGCCGTTGACTCGATCGCTCCTGGCATCCATCGGGACTCGCTCGTCATCTTCGAGACGACGCTACCCGTCGGTGACACGCGTGAGCGATTCACGCCGCGGCTCGAGGCGGCCTCCGGTCTCCGGGCGGACGAGGACTTCTTCGTGGCCTTTTCGCCCGAACGGCTTTACAGCGGCGCGGCACTTCGGAACCTTGCGATGTACCCGAAGCTGGTCGGCGGAGTGGGCGAGGCGTCGACCGCCCGTGCGGCGGCCTTTTACGACGCCGTTCTCGACGCGGAGATCGTCGCGATGTCGAGCGCGGAGGCGGCAGAGTTCAGCAAGCTCGCCGAAACCACCTACCGCGACGTCAACATCGCACTCGCCAACGAATTCGCCCGCTACTCCGAGCGGATTGGGGTCGACATCCATGAGGTGATCGCGGCAACGAACAGCCAGCCCTACTCGCATCTCCACCAGCCCGGCCTCGGAGTGGGCGGGCACTGCATCCCCGTCTACCCTCACTTCATGCTGTCGCGAGCGCCGGAGCTCGAGCTGGTGGAGCTGTCGCGGCGGACCAACGACGGCCAGATCGGCGTGGCAATCCGGGCACTCCAGCAGGAGCTCGGCGGCCTCGAAGGGGTCCCGATTCTCGTCCTCGGCCTGACCTACCGGCACGGCGTGAACGAGCTCGCGTATTCCCGGGCTCTGCCTCTCATCGAGCGGTTGACGCACCAGGGTGCGGTCGTGTCGGCTTACGATCCGCTCATCCCGCCCGAGGAGACCGCGCGCTGCTGCGCGACACCGTGGCAATGGGGCACGAAGGCGCCGTTCAGGGCGATCATCACCCAGACCGCCGACCCGCTCTTCGGGACGATCGACCTCAGCCTGTTCCCGGATCTAGCTGTCGTCTTCGACGGTCGCGATAGCCTCCGCGATCTCACCCTTCCAGAGCACGTCGCCTATCGCGGTATCGGCATCCCGGGCGTGACCAGGACCACACCTGCCCCGACGACCGGTTAGATCGGCGTGCGGATCGTCAGTGTCGTCGGGACGCGTCCCCAGCTGATCAAGGCTGCAGCGCTGTTCCCGACCCTCCGCGCGAGGCACGAGGAGGTCTTCGTCGACACCGGCCAGCACTGGGACGACTCGATGGCCGGGGACTTCTTCGTCGAGCTCGGTCTGCCGCAGCCAGACCATGCCCTCGGGATCGGCGGCGGGACGTCAGCCGAGCAGGTCGGGCGGATGCTGCCGGCGATCGCAAGGGTTCTCGTCGACGACCGGCCGGATGCCGTGCTCGTCTACGGCGATACGAACTCGACCCTGGCGGGAGCGCTCGCGGCGGCCACGACCGGCGTCCCGGTGGCACACGTCGAGGCCGGGCTGCGCAGCTTCGATCGGCGAATGCCCGAGGAGACGAACCGTGTCCTCACCGATCACGTCTCGCGCTGGCTCTTCGCCCCGACGCCCACCGCCGTCGCGAATCTGGCCGGCGAGGGGATCCGGGACGGCGTTGTCCTCGTCGGCGACCTCATGCAGGACCTGGCGGCCCGGGTTTCGGCCGAGGTTCGCGACGGCGGCACGGTGCTGCCGCTCATCGGGCGCCGGCTCGGGATCGATCTGTCGCCGGGCGGATACCTCTTCGCCACGATCCATCGCGCGGAGAATCGGAGCCCCGACGCGATCCGCGCTTGGGCGGCGATCCTCGCGAACGCAGCGCGGGCCGACCGTCCGGTTGTCCTCGCGCTTCATCCCGGGACCGGGGAAGCGCTCAAGCGCCTCGGCCTGCCGCTCGGCGATAGCGTCCGCGTCGTCGCGCCATTGGACTACCGGTCCACAGTGGCCCTCCAACTCCACGCGGCCGCCGTGCTCACCGACTCGGGCGGGGTCCAGCGTGAGGCGGCGTGGCTCGGCGTGCCGTGTCTCATCCTCCGCGGGACGACGGAGTGGACCGAGGCGGTTGAGGGCTCCGGTGGCTCGATGGTGGTTGTCGGACTCGACGCCGACGCGGCAGCGGCGGAGCTGGACAGGCTCGCGCCGCCCGGGTCGTCGGCGGACCAGGCGCGGCGGCGCGCCGCGGGCCTCGCTCTTACAGGGGCCGGGGCCGCCGACGCGATCGTCGCGGCGCTCGAGGCCGCCCCGCCGTGAGGGTCGTGATGTTTGTCCGCAACGACGTCCTCGTCGACGCTCGGGTCCTCAAGGAGGCAGGCTCGCTGAGCGCCGCCGGCCACGACGTGACGATCGTCGGGATCGTCCGACCGGGGATGCCGCCGACTCGTCGAGCGCGAGCAGCACGACGGCTTCACGATCCTGCGGGTCCCGCTGCCGCGTTGGAACCGCTGGTGGCGCTGGTTCCGGGCCCCGTCACGGCTGTGGTCGCGGATCCGCCGTCGAGATGCGGCGCCGGGGTCGCGGATGGACGGCCTCGATTGGCTCGCGATGTGGCGGTTCGGCAACCTGGGCTGGGCCCGGGCGGCAGCTCGCGAGGCGGGTCCGGCGGACGTCTATCACGGCCACGATCTGACGGGTCTGCCGGCGGCGATCTTCGCTCGCGATCTGCACGGCGGTACCGCCCGCGTCGTCTACGACAGCCACGAGCTCTTCGTCACGTCCGGCGCGGTCGTCGGGAGGCCGTCGTGGGCGGTCGCCTGGCTGGCTCGCCGCGAGCGCGAGTGGGCGGCGCAGGTCGACGCCGTGGTCACGGTGAGCCGGGGATACGCCGCCGAACTCGGGCCGCGACTCGGCCGGGACGACATCGTCGTCGTCCACAATTGTCCGCCGCGACCGGTCGGCGAGGTCGTGCGATCCGACGCGGTCCGCGAGGCGGCCGGCATCCCGGCCGGCGCACCGATCGTCCTCTACCACGGCGGCCTCCGGCCGGGCCGGGGCATCCGCGAGCTGGCTGAGGCAATGCTCGAGCCCGGCCTCGAACGCGCGCACCTCGCGTTCCTCGGCTTCGGACCATCGCGCGAGGAAGCAGAGCGGCTGGCAGCGGAGCCGCGGTTCGGCGGTCGGATCCACGTCCTGGGTCCGGTGCCGCCGATGGACGTCGTCAGCTGGGTCGCATCGGTCGACGTCGCCGCGATGCCGATCCAGGCAAACAGCCAGAGCTACTACCTGTCGACGCCAAACAAGATGTTCGAGGCCTTCGCGGCCGGTGTGCCGGTCGTCGCCAGCGACTTCCCCGGCATGCGGGGGATCGTCTGCGAGGACCCGGAACGGCCGCTCGGCGAGTTGTGCGACCCGGCCGACCCGGCGTCGATCGGCCGGGCGATCAGAACGATCGTCGAGCTGCCCCCGGACGCGTGGGCCGAGCTCGCGGCGCGCTGCCGACAGGCCGCGATCGAACGCTGGAACTGGGAGACCGAGTCGGCCCGGCTGGTCGAACTCTACCGGCGTCTCGGACCAATCGAGTGACCGGCGAGGCGCCGTCGATTGCGGCGGAGACGATCCCCCAGCGGGCGTCGCTCATCCTGCCGTCAAGCGGTGCATTCGACTCGCGGGCCTGGCGAATTGCCAGCGCTCTGTCCGCCCGCGGGCACGCGGTCACGGTGCTCGCTCGCCGGGAGTCCGGCCAGCCCAACGAGGAGATGCATCCATCCGGCTATCGGATCGTCCGGGTGCCGGTCTCCGCGGTCGACGGCCTGCCCGGACCGCTCCGGTCGGTTGCACGTCGCCTCCGCCGGCCGCGCACTGCGCCGCTCCCGAACGTCAGCGGGCCCGAGGTGCCGACGGCGAGCGGGGGCCGGCGCCGCAGGCTCCTCGAACGCGTTCGAACTGCGTGGTCCGCCGGCATCCGGCTGGCCGCGATCGCCCTGACCGTCCGTTCCCAGCGACTGGCCAGCGCGCGGGTCGCCCCGTCCGCGGACCTCGTCCACGCGATGGCCTACATGGGCATCCCGATCGGTCTCGACCTCGGCCGGCGCGATGGTGCGCCGGTCGTGTACGACGCCAGGGACATCTACATGGACGCCGCCAACATCGCCCGCTTGCCGGGCGCCGCCCGGCGTCTGTTCGGCTGGGTCGAACGGCGCTGGGCCAGGAGGGCGACCCGGCTCGTGACTGTCAATCGGCCATACGCCGAGGTGATGGAGCGCCGGTTCGACGTCCCCCTGCCGTTGATCATCATGAACTGTTCCTACCGGCGCGAACCGCCGGCGATCGAACCCCGGCGGTTCCATGAGCTCCTCCACCTCCCAGCGACGACCCGGGTGGTGCTCTACCAGGGCGGCTTCTCGCGTGAGCGGGGGATCGAGCAGCTGATCGAGGGGCTGCCCGCGTTTCCGGAGCGCACGGTCCTGGCTCTCCTGGGATACGGCGTCCTCGAAGCGGAGTTGCGACTGCGGGCCGCCGCGCCGGACGTCGCCGGCCGGCTCTTCGTGCTACCCGCGGTGCCTCCGACCGATCTCCTCGACTGGGTCGCGTCGGCCGACGTCGTCGCGATTCCGATCCAGCCCTCGACGCTCAACCACCGCCTGACGACGCCGAACAAGCTGTTCGAGGCGATGGCTGCGGGCGTTCCCGTCGTCGCCTCCGACCTCCCGGGGATGGCGGGGATCGTCCGCGCGACGGGCTGCGGCGTCCTGTGCGACCCGACGTCGTCGGCCGCGATCGCCGCGGCGATCGACTCGATCCTCGACGCCCCGGCGCCGGAGCGCGCCGCCTACCGGGAACGGGCGATCGCGGCCGCGCACGGGGAGTACAGCTGGGAGGCCCAGGTCGAGGTCCTCCTCGCCGAGTACGGCCGCTTGACGGGTCGCGCGTGGTGAGCACCGGGGTACCGGGGACGGTGCCGCGCCGGGCGGTCGTGCTCGTCGGCGGCCCGGCGGCACCCTATTCGCGCGCGATCCGGATCGCCCGGGCCCTCGCCGCCGAGGGCTACGCGGTGGAGATCGCGGCCGTGGCCGCGCCGGGGCTGCGCGAGCGGCGAACCCGTGGCCCCGGCGGCAGCCGGTTCGGTCGGCGATCCGGCGCCGGATCCCGGCGCGGGTAGGCGTCATCGAGCTGCGCCGCTACCGGCCATCGGGCGCGTGGGCGATCGCCGGGGCGAGCGAGGCCGCGACCGGGGCAGCATCGACCGGCCGCACGTCGGGACCCGGTCTGGGTCGGCCCGCTGCGACGCGTCGTTCGCGCGCTCGCGTTGCCGCTTCTCGTCGCCCGTCGCTGGCTCTTCTGGCCCCATGCCGTCCGCGGCTGGTGGGCGACCCTTGCCCGGAAGCTGGCCCCCGCCGACCTTTACCACGCCTGCGGATCCCTGACGATCGCCGCCGCCCTCGCCGCCCGCGAGCGCGCGCCGGTCGGGCCGTCCGGGAGCGCGCTCGCGCGTGATCTACGACGCGATCGACAACGTCGCCGAGTCGAACGAGGCACTCTCTCTCCCCGCGCCCTTCCGCCGCCGTAACGCGCGGAAGGAGGCCGAGTGGGTACGCGCCGCCGACGCGGTCGTCGACGGTCAATGACACGCTGGCCGAGCTCCTCGAGGCGCGGTGGCGTCTGGATCGGCCGCCGCTCGTCGTCGCCAACTTGCCCGAGCCCTGGGTCGCCCCCGGCCCTGACGCGGCGTCGCCCGGATCATCTCCGGGCGGCCACCGGCCTGCCTGCGTCGGCGCGGATCGTCCTGTTCCAGGGTCGCCTCGGGCGCGGGCTCGGACTCGACGAGGCCGCCGAGGCCGCCATGCTCGTGCCCGACGCGGCGCTTGTCCTGCTCGGGTTCGGGCGAGGCATGGCCGCCAGCCGCGAGCGCGATCGCGATGCGCGCTTCGCCGGCCGACACTTCACGCTTCCTGCCCGCGATCCGGACGAGCTGCTTGCTTGGACGGCGTCGGCGGACGTCATGCTGGTCCCGCTGCCGCCCGTCTCGATGAACCAGCGCTTCTCGACCCCGAACAAGTTCTGGGAGGCGCTCGCGGCCGGCACGCCCGTCGTCGTCGTGAGCGGGCTCGAACTCATGGAGCGCCTCGTCGTCGAGCACGACCTCGGGGCCGTCGCAGCCTCCACCGCGCCGCCCGACCTCGCCGCCGCGATTACCGACGTCCTCGACCGGCTCGCGTCCGACGGCGCGGCGTGGCGGGCTCGCATTGCCGCGACGAGCCGCGAGCGGTTCGGGTGGCCCGGTGCGGCAGCGGCGTATCGGGCGCTCATCCGCGGGATCGTCCAATGAGCGACCGGCGGCCGGCGTGCGGAGCGCGAGCCGTGGATGGTGATGCGGGCGAGTCGCGGACGGGGCTGGGGCGGCGAGATCCGGCGGGCCCGGATCTTCGAGCGCCTCGCCGAGCGCCAGCATGCGCAGGTCGTCGACGACTGGCCGACGTTCCAGCGGGTAATCCGCGGCCGGCGGTGGCAGGCCTGGCTGCCCGGCCGGCGACCGCGACCGCACCTGGCCGCCTCCGAGTCGGCGCCGCCGAAGTGGATCGAGCGCATCGTCGCCCTCTCCGATCCAGTGGCGCTCGCGATCTACGACGACCCGGTGGCCCAGGCCCGGGCGCTGGGAATCGAGATGAGCGCGGCGCGGGCCGAGGAGTTGACCCATCGCCGCCGGGTCAATGAGGCGGCCTTCCGCTGGCACGTCGTCTCGACGGCGTCGTCGGTCGAATTGTTCGGGCTCGACCCGGCACGGGTGATCGTCGCCGGCAACGGGACCGTGGCGAGCCACGTTCGGCCCGGTCCGTGGCCCGACGTGCCGGCCATCGGCTTCGTTTCCGGGGCTGCGCCCGGGCGCGGGATCGAACTCCTGATCGAGGCCGTTCGGCAGGTGCGGGTGGAGGTCCCCGAGACGCGCCTGCTGCTGTGGCTGATCGCGACCGGCTCCGACGGCGAGGCCTACATCGAAGGCCTCCGGGCGGCCACGGCCGGCGACGACTGGGTGGAGATCGGGACGGCGCCGTACGAGCGCCTCGGGCCGAGCCTCGCCCGCGCGACGGTCCTGGCGATTCCGCACCCTGCCAACGACTACATGGACGTCGCGTTGCCGGTCAAGCTGTTCGACTCGATGGCGGCCGGCCGGCCGCTCGTCGTCACGCCCCGCCGGGAGACCGCCGCGATCGTCGAGCGGGGCGGGGTCGGCCTGATCACCGCCGACGACGATCCAGCCTCGATCGCCGCGGCATGTGCGCGTCTCCTGACCGACGAGCCGCTCGCCCGACGGATGGGCGCGGCCGGCCGAGCCATGGCCGAGCGAGAGTTCGACTGGCCGCTCGTCGGCGACCGGATCGCCGACGAGATCCTCCGCCGGGAAGGGCTACTCGTTCGAGCTTGAGGCGTGCCACGCGTCCGCCAGGCGCCGCAGGCCACCCGACGACGCCCGGGCCGTCCCCTTCGCGATGAGCGGGGCCGCCGCGAGGTGGTCGTGGCCGTCGATGGGCAGGAGCTCCAGCGGCTCGCCGGCGCCGGCCACGAGACGCTGGATGGCGTCGGTGGCCGGGCGCAGCGAGACCTCGGACCCGGTGCCTCGGCCGAGCCGCCGCAGCACGCGTCCCGATCGGATCGGCGGCCAGCCGTTCCAGCCGTCCGGCAAGCCCGCGGCGAGGTGGCCGCCCGGCCGGGACTGGGGGCCGCCAGTCGGTGTCGATCGCGACTTCAACGACGCTGCGGACGCGCGGGAGGTCGATCTCCGACGGCTGGGTGGACGGTCACGAGGTCGATCTGGGCCCGGAGCCCGTCCGGCAGCGGACCGAGCCGCAGCGCCGCCCGCGTCCCGATCGAGGGCGACGACCACCGTCCGGCCCGGCGCCGGCGCCCCGGCCGCGGTCGGGACGGACTCGGCGGCGCTCGTCGGGGCCGGCCTGCACGCCGAGCGCCTCGCGGTAGACGACCAGCAACCGCTCCGCGACGTAGGCGGCGCCGAACCGTCGCTCGACGCTGGCTCGGAGGGCAAGCCGGATCGAAGGAGGCGCGTCGTTCCAGCGTTCGGACGATGCCGTCGGCCAGCGCTTCGGGATCGTCGACCGCGACGAGGCCCCCGACGTCGTCCGGATTCGGCCCGAGAATCTCCGACACGCCGCCGGAATCCGTGGCGACGACCGGCAGCCCCGAGGCAAGCGCCTCGACCGCGACGACCCCGAACGTCTCGCGCGGGCTCGGGTGGACGAACAGGCTTGCCCGGGCCATCGCCGTCGCGATCCCCGCTCGATCGACCGCCGGTTCGAAGCGAACGACATCGGCGATGCCGAGCTCGCCAGCGAGCGCCTGCCAGCTCGCCTCGGTCGCCTCGTCCGGCGAGCGCCCCAGCAGCCGCAGCGTGATCGTCGGCCGGCGCTCGTGAGCCAGGGCAACCGCGCGGAGGAGGTTCTCGATCCCCTTCGTCGCCTTCCGGTAGCCGACGAACAGCAGTTCATCGGCGACCCGCTCCTCCGGCGGCGCCGGACCGAACAAGCTCGACGGGAACGGCGTTGGGGAGCACGGCGATCTTGGCCGCCTGGGGCGGGAATGCCGCCCGTAGCTCACCGGCGAGCATCTCGCTGACCGCCAGCACGGTGTGAGCGGCCGCCAGCGCGCCCTCGTAGCGTGCCCGGACGGCCGGCACCGCCACGATCTGCTCGACGAACGACGAATGCTCGGTGATCACCAGCGGCCAGCCGAGGCGCTCCGCGAAGGCGACCGCACCGGCTCCGTCGGGATACACCGTGTGGGCGTGGACGACGCCCCGGGCAAACCGCTCGTTGGCCCACCGGCCAGCGAGGGCACTGCAGCACGCTCTCGCGCTGGACGGCGGCATGCTCGGCCCCGGCCGCGCGCGTCTGCCCGTCCGCGACCGAGAGCCGCGCCACCGGCAGCGCCGGATCGACGCCCCACGCCGGCGCGACGAACAGCGGCGAGGCGCGTCGGATCGCGGCACTGGAGTCGGCGAGGACCGCGTCCGCCTGGCGGCTACGGGACCGAGCGCCGCCGCTCAGCCGAGCACCGTCGAACGAGATGACCGCGGGCCGCGCCGCGCCCGTCGCCGCGATCGCCTCGGCCTGGTCGGCGACGAACCGTCCGGCGCCGGGGTCGTCGTAGGCCGGGAACCAGCTCGCCACGACGAGGACGTCGATCGGGGGCGTGGGCGTCGCCGCCGCCTCAAGAATCTCTGCTTCCAGGTCCTTCTCCAGCACGACGATCAGGCGGCCGGCGTCGGCTGTGTCCCCTCGACCGCGGCCATCCGTCGCGCGAGCTCGGCCTCGCGATCGATCCGCGCCTGCTCTGAGCGCTCCTGGTGGAGGGCGACGACCTCTTCGGGCGGGCCCTCCAGGATCACGTGGCCCTGGTCGAGGAGCATCGCCCGATTGCAGAACTCGGTGACCCAGGCCATGTCGTGGGTGACGAGGACGATGCCCTTGGCTGCCTTCGTCAGCTCGATGATCCGCTGCTTGCTCTTCGCCCGGAAGACCGCGTCGCCGGTCGAGAGGACCTCGTCGATGATGAGGACGTCCGGATCGACCGCCGTCGCGATCGCGAAGCCGAGCCGGGCCCGCATCCCGGACGAGTACGTCTTGATCGAGGCGTCGATGAACTCGCCGATGTCGGCGAAGTCGACGATCCCCGGCAGCCGCTCCTCCATGTCCCGATGGGGGATGCCGAGGAATGCGCCGGCCAGCCGGATGTTGTCGCGCCCGGACAGGTCGGCGTCGAACCCCGCGCCGAGGGTCAGGAGGCTCGAGACGTGACCGACGACGTCGACGACGCCCTCGTTCGGCTGGATGATCCCGGCGAGAACCTGCAGCAGCGTGCTCTTGCCGGCCCCGTTCGGGCCGATGATCGCGAGACTCTCGCCGGGGACGACCCGAAACGAGACATCGCGGAGTGCCCAGAAGTGGGTCGGGCCCTCGTGCCGCTTCAGGAGGTTCTTGAACGAGGTGCGGACCGTCGTCTGGCGGGTGAGGCGGAGGTTGTAGCGGACCCCGAGCCGCTCGACATCGATCGCGTAGTCGGGCGGCGGGGCGCTCCTGGCGGGGCCGCTCACAGGACCTTGGCGAAGGCGGGCTCGACCCGCTTGAAGAAGAGGGTCGCCGCCAGCAGGAAGACCAGCGACGCAACCAGGACGACGGCGAGACCGAACCAGTTCGGCGCCGTCCCCTCGTAGATGACGGCTCGGTAGGACTCGAACAGCGGCGTCCACGGGTTGAGCGCGAACAGCAAGTCTCCGACCGGGCCGGCCTTGCCCTGGACCTGGTCGAACGAGTAGAGGGCCGGCGACAGGTAGAACCAGAGCCGCAGGCCGTGCCGGGCGACGTTGGCGATGTCGCGGAAGAAGACGTTGATGGCCGAAACGGCGATGGCCGTCGCGAGGCTGAACACGAACTGGACGGCGGCGACGACGGGGATGAGCACGAGGTACGGGCTGATTCGATCGGAATAGAAGAGGATCATCAGGGCGAAGAGCGGAATGAGCCCGAACGCGAAGTTGACGACGCCGCCCATGGCTGCCGCGACGGGCAGGACGATCTTGGGGAATTTGACCTGCTTGATGATCCGCTCGCGCGACGTGACGGACACGATCCCGTCGTTCACGGCCGACGAGAACCACTTCCACGGCAGGATCGCGGCGAAGACGAAGAGGGGATAGTCCGGCTTGCCGATCTGGAAGATCACCGAGACGAGGACGACGTAGACCGCCATCTGGAGAAGCGGATCGAGAATCCACCAGACATTGCCCAGTAGGGTGTCGGATCCATGCTTCTTGAGGTCTGCCCGGACGAGGTAGCGGGTGAGCCGCCGATGGGTCCAGATCTCCCGGAAACCCGATGCGATCAGCTCCAGCGGTCCGGGCCTGCGGGCAGCCCGGAACGTCGGGGCGTCAGCGGTCGTTGCCATGCGCGCGTGAGCCTAGCACGGCGGTCGCCGCATGGCGGCCGATGGCGGCGTTGCCGCCTGCGCTCCTCGCTCACGGGCGTTTGAAGCCCGCTCGCTCCGGTGCTCGACGGCGCCTTGCCCTGAACGGCCCTGCGGCGACCGCAATCCGTTTGGCGGGCATCGTCGATAATCTCGGCGATGTCTTCCCCGTCTTCCCGCGCCTCGTGACGCGGCCATGGCTTGTTCTGCGCGAGGGTGATCGGCGGCGGTGGGGAGGCGATCTGCGGCGCCATTACCTGTTCGACGGCTTTGCCGCCCGGACGGGAGCCCGCGTCCTCGAGGATCGCCGGGTGGATCCGCTGAGCGCCACGCTGCGGGAGCTTCGTGGGCCACGCTGGCAGGTCTGGCGCGGCCGGCCGATGGTCGCCTCGACCGAATTCCTGTTTGAAAAGCAGTTCGCCGCGGTCGGGCGGCTGGGGGAGGCGGCCATCGTCGACGTCCATGACGACGCCTTCCTCCAGAATGACGCGCTCGGCATCGAGATGTCGCCCGACCAGGCCGACGCGATCCGGGCCCGGATGAGGCTCAATCGGGAGGGGTTCCGCTGGCTCGTCGCCCCGTCGGCGGCCTTCGCCGACCTCGTCGGTCTCGACCCGGCGAGGGTCGTGGTCGCATCAAATGGGAGTGACACATCCACGGTTCGGCCGGCACCGTGGCCTGACGTTCCGGCCGTGGCGTTTATCTCGGGGGCGGCACCGCGGCGGGGCATCGAGGAGCTCGCCGAGGCGGTTCGGATCGCCCGCCGACGCGTCCCGGAGACAAGGCTCCACCTGTGGCTTGCCGCGACCGGCGACGACAGCAAGGCCTATCTCGACGCCCTGGCGGCGTCGGTTGCGAGCGAGCCGTGGATCGAGATCGGGCAGACCCCGTACGGCGAGCTCGGGGCGGCGCTGGGGCGCGCGACCGTCATCTGCATCCCGACGCCCGCCCACGCCTACTGGGACTCGGTGGCTCCCGTCAAGCTGTTCGACTGCCTCGCCGCCGGCCGGCCGATCGTGACGACGCCCCGCCCCGAGACCGCCGCGATCGTCCGCGACCGCGGCGCCGGCGTGGTGGCCGACGGCGACGACGCAGACGCTCTCGCGGCGCGGCTAAGCGAGCTGCTCGAGGACCCGGAGCGGGCGCGGACGATGGGAGCCAATGCAAGAGCCGCGGCGGAGATGGACTACGACTGGCGCGTGATCGGGGAGCGACTTGCCGACCAGCTCCTCGCTCGCATCGGCTAGCCTTCGACCGACACCGAACGGAGAGACCGTGACCGATCCCGAAGCCCCATCCGACCGCGACCGCCGCGTGGCCATCATCGGCCTTGGCTACGTGGGGCTGCCGCTCGCGATCGCGTTCGTCGAGGCCGGCCTCGAGGTCGAGGGGATCGATGCCAACACGGGTCGGCGTCGAGGAGCTGTCCGCCGGCAGGTCGCCGATCGACGACGTCTCTGACGACCGCCTCAAGGCTGCCTTGGGCGGCCGACTCAGCGTGGTCGACCCAGGCGCCTCGCACCTGGCCGACGCGGACGTCATCGTCGTCTGCGTTCCGACCCCGATCACCCGCTCGAAGGATCCCGATCTCGGCCCGGTGCTGTCGGCGGCCGCCCTCATCAGGGAACATCTGCGGGCCGGCCAGCTCGTGATTCTCCAGTCGACGACCTTCCCGGGGACGACGACCGGGCCGTTCCGCACCGAGCTGGAGCTGTCGGGTCTCCGGGCCGGCCAGGATTTCGACCTCGCCTTCGCCCCGGAGCGCGTCAACCCGGGCGATCCGGCGAGCGCGTCGAAGGACGTCCCGCGGCTCGTCGGCGCGACAACGCAGGCCGCGACTCGCCGGGCCGCAGCGCTCCTCGGCACGATCAACGACAACGTCCTCGAGCTGTCCTCGCCCGACGCCGCCGAGCTCGCGAAGCTCCTCGAGAACGTCTTCCGGAACGTCAACATCGCGTTCGTCAACCAGCTCGCGCTGCTGTGCGAGCGGATGGGGCTCGACGTCTGGGAGGTGATCGACGCCGCGGCCACCAAGCCGTTCGGGTTCATGCGCTTCACGCCGGGCCCCGGCGTCGGTGGGCATTGCATCCCGGTCGATCCCTACTACCTGGCGTGGCGGGCGCGCGAGTTCGACTTCGTCGATCGCTTCGTCGAGCTCGCCGGTGACATCAACCTCGCGATGCCGCGCCACGTCGTCGACCTCGTCGCAGAGGCCCTCAACGACCGGGGTCGGGCCCTTCGCGGCGCACGCGTCGGCGTGCTCGGTGTCGCGTTCAAGCCGAACGTCCGCGACGCCCGCAACTCGCCGGCCGCGGAGATCATGGCGGGCCTCCACGACCGTGGCGCCGATGCCGCGTATCACGACCCCCATGTGCCGACGTTCCGTGACGCCGACGGCACCACCCACGAGTCCGTCGCTCTGGACGACCTTCTCACGGCGAGCGATGCGGTCGTCGTCGTCACGCCGCACCGGGCGATCGATCTCGGGAAGGTCTACGACCGCGCACAGCTCGTCGTCGACACGGTCAACAGCTCGCACGGCCTCGATGTCCGGCCGCGCCAGGTGCTCCGGCTGGGCGCCGGCTGGAGCGGCGGCTGAGCACGACCACCGGGGCGCAACGCGGCCGGCCGGGCACGCTGCAGGCCCGTCGCGATGCTCGTCCATTCCTACTACGACGAGGATCCGCGCGTCCGGCGCGAGGCGGAGTCGCTGGTGGCCGCCGGGCGGCCGGTCGATGTCTACGCACTGCGCCGCGCCGACGACCCGCCCTCGAACGAGGTCGCGGGCGTCTCCGTTCATCGGCTGAACGTCCAACGCCACCAGGGCGCCGGCCTCCGGACGTACATCGCCGAGTACCTCGCCTTCCTCGCCCGCGCCGGCTGGGCCGTCACCAGGGCCCACCGGCGTCGCCGCTACGCCCTCGTCCAGGTTCATACCCTGCCGGACTTCCTCGTTGCGGCGACGCTGCCGCTGCGCATAGCGGGCGTCCCGGTCCTGCTCGACCTCCACGAGGCGATGCCGGAGTTCTTCAGGAGCCGCTTCCCGCGGGCGGCGAACCCGGTGGCCTACCGGCTGCTCCGCCTCCAGGAGCGCGGCTCGATCGCGCTGGCGAGCGCCGCCGTCACCGTCAACGTGGCGATGCGCGAGCGGCTCGTCGAGCTCGGGGTGCGGCCGGAGAAGGTCACGGTCGTCGCCAACAGCCCCTCGCTCGCCCGCTTCGATCCGTCCCGCCACGAATTCCGCGAGTTCGCCGCCAACGGCACGGTTCGGCTCGTGTACGCCGGTGCCCTGACGCCGACGTACGAGCTCGACGTCGTCCTCGAGGCGCTCGCCCGGATCGCCAGGGACCGCCCGGACCTCGACATCCGGCTCGACGTCTTCGGCCGGGGCGACGCGGCCGAGCGGCTCGTCCACCGGGCGACCCACCTCGGCATTGACGAGCGCGTGACGTTCCACGGCCGGATCCCGATCGAGGATGTCCCCGCCGCGGTTGCCCGGGCGGACATCGGGGTCGCTCCGACTCGTCGCGACCCCTTCACCGACGTCAGCCTGTCGACGAAGGTCTTCGAGTACGGCGCGATGGGTAAGCCCGTCGTCGCATCGCGACTGCCGATGGTCGAGCGGACGTTTCCGCCGGGCTCAGTGGCGACATATGACCCGGGAGATCCCGCCTCGATGGCCGCGGCGATCCTGTCCTTCGTCGATGACGCGGATGCGCGCCGCGACGCGGTCGCACGGACCGCCGAGATCGTCCAGGCGTCGGCCTGGGAGACTGAGGCCGCGCGCTACGTCGCCCTCGTCGATCGGTTGGCGGGTGATTCCCCAACGAGCGCGCCGGACGTCGACGCTCCGTGATCCACTCACGGCGACGGGCTCGATCCGGCCGGTACGGTACGATACCGGACCCGTTTCGATTTCCCTGATCCCAGCTTCAATTTGCAGGACCGCATCACCCCATGACCTTCCGAGCCAAACCCGTCGTCAATCGGACCCACCGCCAGTCGCGCGACAGCCGGAGCCGGCGCAACACGTACCTCAATGTCGGCTTCGGCCTGGCTGTGTTCCTTGCCGTCGTCATCCTCGTCGGCGTCGCGGGCGTCAGTTATTACCGCGAGCACCTCGCGCCGGCGGCCACGGTCGGCGGACAGACGATCACGCGCGACGACTTCGCGGAGCGCGGCTCGATCGAGGCCTGGCGCATCGATCAGGCCATCGCCCGGGTCAACTCGGAGGTTGCGGCCGGTCGATTGACCAGCGCTGAAGCCGGGCAGCAGGTCCAGTCGCTCCAGGCACAGCTCGGCACGGACCAGCTGGCCCCGCTAGTCCTCGAGAAGCTCATCGATGCCCGGATCCAGGCCCCTCTGGCAGCCGAGGCAGGGATCACGGTCACCCCGGAGCAGATCGACGCGAAGATCGTCGAGGAGTCGACCAACCCGGAGCAGCGCCACGCCTGGACCATCGCCGTCGCCCCCGTCGTCGACGAGGGTAAGGAGGAGCCGACTGACGCGCAGAAGGCCGCAGCGAAGACCATCGCCGATCAGGCCCTGAAGGACATCACGACCGGCGGCAAGACCTGGGAGGACGTCGCCAAGGCCGTCTCGACCGACGCCTCGAAGGCGACCGGCGGAGATCTCGGCTGGATCGACAAGGACTCGGCCGAGGATCAGGCGTTCCTCGACGCGGTCTTCGCGGCCGAACAGGGCACGCCGACGGCCGTCCTCGCGGGCGAGGACGGAACCTATCGGATCGGCCGGGTTACGGAGATCGCCCCGGCCACCACGGACCAGGCGTGGACGACGAAGCTGACCGACGCCGGGCTCGAGATCCAGGCCTATCGCGAGGTCGTCGAGAGCGAGGTCATTCGTCAGGCGCTCGAGGACAAGGCGATCGCCGACGCCACCGCGTCCGACAAGCAGCGACAGGTCAGCGAGATCGCAATCCAGGCGCCCCAGTCACCGCCGGGCGACGACGCGATCAAGGTCCGCCACATCCTCTATGCGCCGAAGGACGATCCGTCAGGCGCCGCGGACCTGCCACCGGACGACCCCGCGTGGACCGCGGCACAGGTGGCCGCAACGGCGGCCTACGAGGAGCTGAAGAAGGACCCGACGAAGTTCGACGAGAAGGCCCGCAAGGACAGCGACGAAGCGGCGGCCGTCGGTGAGACGGGCAGCGGCGGCAAGCTCCCGTACTTCGACACGGCCAGCATCGAGACCGGGCTCGACCCCGATTTCGCGGCGGCGATCCTCAAGCCCGACCTCCAGCCGGGCCAGCTCCTCGAGCCCGTCAAGAGCGCCTTCGGCTGGCACGTCATCCAGGTGATGTACCGCCCGCCGGACATCGACGAGATGAAGCTGCTCCGCGACCAGGCCGTCGCCGGCAAGGACTTCGCTGCTCTCGCCCGGGACTTCTCCGAGGGCAGCGAGGCGGGCAAGGGCGGCGACAAGGGCTGGGTGGCCCAGGGACTCATCGACGCCCGCTTCCTCAAGGCGATCTTCGACACCCCGGTCGGCCAGGTGACCGAGATCGTCGACATCAAGGATCGCGGCGTCTTCCTGTACAAGGTCGTCGCGGAGCGGACCCAGGCGCCCGACGCGGACCAGCTCGAGACGATCAAGTCAGGCGCGTTCCAGTTCTGGTACGGCGAGAAGAAGGATGCGGTGACCATCACCCGCGAGCTCCTCACCGACCTCCAGTTGAGCTAGCGGCCGGACGGTGCTCGACGCGCTCGTCGCCGAAGCTCGGCTCCGCTGGGGGCTCGATCTGGCGACGGGCCTCCAGGTCGTTGCCGCCGAGCGGCTGGTCGCCACGCCGCTCGAGCCCTCGCGACCCGCGCTGATCGTGCCGCTCGCGATCCTGCGGGCCTCGATCGAGGGCGAGGGCCAACCCCTGCCGGGCCGGCACGGCCCGTCAGGTGGCGATCCGATGACGCTCCTCCGGCGACTCTACCCGTCCGACCATCCGATCGGCCGGTTCGGCTCGGACGACGAGGGGACCGTGGGCGAACTGACCGCCGATGACCTCCTGGGCCCGATCTACCTTGCCCCGGTGGCGCCCGAGCTGGCGGTGGCCAGCCCGTGGGCGATGCCCTGGATCTCCGCTCGGCTGCGACTGCCCGACGGCTGCCCGTGGGATCGCGAGCAGACCCACGAGACACTCCGGAACCATCTCCTCGAGGAGGCCTACGAGGTCTACGACGCGCTCGGCTCGGGTGCCACGCCGGCACTCGCGGAGGAGCTCGGCGACCTGCTGCTCCAGGTCGTCCTCCACGCCCAGCTCGCGGCCGAAGCGGGGGTCTTCGATCTGACCGACGTCAACGCCGCGATCGCCTCGAAGATCGTGCGGCGGCATCCTCACGTCTTCGGCGACGCGGAGGTCCGGACGTCGTCAGACGTGAACCGCCAGTGGGAGCGGATCAAGGCCGCGGAACGCGCCGGAGCCGAACCAGACGCATCCTCCGAGGCGGCATCGCCCGCTCAGCCGAAGGGCGCCCTTGACGGCGTCAGCCGGATCCTGCCTGCCCTCGCCGCGAGCCAGGAGATGCAGGAGCGGGCGGCGAACATCGGCTACGAGTGGCCGTCGGTCGAGGGCGTCCTCGACAAGGTCGCCGAGGAGCTGATCGAGCTGCGCGAGGCGCCCAGCCCCGCCGAGAAGACCGAGGAATACGGCGACCTCCTGTTCGTCCTTGTCAACGTCGCCCGCTGGCACGGGATCGAGGCCGAGGCCGCGCTGCGCGCCGCCAATGACAAGTTCCGGCGCCGCTTCGCGAGCGTCGAACGTCAGGCGTCCGAGCGCGGCGTCGCCCTCCGCGACCTCGACTTCGAGGCCCTCGATGCCCTCTGGGACACCGCCAAGAACGAAGAACGTGCCGCGGTCGCGGCGAGCAAGGAGACGCAGCCATGACGATCGGCAACCGACCCACCCTCCGCGCCGACGGTCGCGTCCCGACTCAGCTCCGCCCGATCAGCTTCGAGCTGGGCGTCCAGAAATGGGCGGAGGGCTCCTGCATCATCCGGGTCGGTGACACCCAGGTCCTATGCGCGGCCTCGATCGTCGATCGCGTCCCGCCTCACCTTCGCGGCAAGGGCACCGGCTGGGTCACCGCTGAGTACTCGATGCTGCCGCGGGCGACGGCAGAGCGAACCGACCGTGAGTCGGTCAAGGGCAAGCTCGGTGGCCGGACCCACGAGATCCAGCGGCTGATCGGCCGATCGCTGCGCGATGCCATCGACCTCACCCGCCTCGGCGAGAGGACGATTACCGTCGACTGCGACGTCCTCCAGGCCGACGGTGGGACGCGGACTGCGTCGATCACAGGCGGCTACGTGGCGCTCGCTGCCGCCCTCATCACGTACGGCATGGACCGCCACCTCGTGGCCCGAATCGCCGCCGTCAGCGTCGGACTCGTCGATGGCGAAGCGCTGCTCGACCTCGACTACAGCGAAGATTCCCGGGCGGACGTCGACTTCAATGTCGTAGGTACGGACGCGGGCACGTTCGTCGAGGTCCAGGGCACGGCCGAGGGCAAGCCGTTTGATCGGACGGCGATGGACGGGCTCATGGACCTGGCGTCGTCCGGGCTCGAGCGCCTGTTTGCCGCCCAGGCCGAGGTGCTGGCGACCGTCAAGCGGTGAGCGTTGCCCCGCCGCGTCTGCTGATCGCGACCCACTCGGCGCATAAGCTCGCCGAGCTGCGCGAGCTCCTCCGGCTCGATCACGGCGAGCTCGTCAGCCTCAACGACCTCGGGATTGCCGGCGATCCGGCTGAGACCGGCCGGACCTTCTCCACGAACGCCCGGATCAAGGCGCGCTTCGGGGCCCGGGCGTCCGGTTTGCCGACGCTGGCCGACGACTCAGGTCTCGAGGTCGACGCCCTCGACGGTGGGCCGGGCGTCCGGACCCGGCGCTACGCCGGCGAGGAAGCGACGGACGGCGAGAACAACGCGAAGCTCCTCGCCGCCCTCGAAGGGCTGCCGCCGGAGCGTCGCGGGGCTCGCTACGTCTGCGTCCTGGCGCTCGCTCTGCCGGAGGCGACCGGGCCGCGCGGCGGGCTGACCATTCGCGAGGTCCGCGGGACGTGCCGCGGCCGGATCGCTGCGGCGTCACGCGGCACGGGCGGGTTCGGCTACGACCCGATCTTCGAGCCGCAGTCCGAGCCTCCCGGTGGCCGGACGCTCGGGCTCTGGACGCTTGAGGAGAAGAACCGGATCTCGCATCGCGCGGCGGCCGCCCGGCGCATGACGCCAATCCTCCGCGAGTTCGGGTTTCGATGAGCACCGAGCCGGACCTGCGCCGGATCTGCGTGTTCTGCGGCGCGAGCGCCGGTCGAGACCCGCGCTACGCGCAGGCTCGCGGCACTCGTTGGCGGGTCGCTCGCCGAACGCGGCATTGAGCTCGTCTACGGCGGCGGCGCGGTCGGGCTTATGGGCGCGGTCGCTGACGGCGCCCTCGCGGCGGGCGGTCGCGTGACCGGGGTCATCCCGAGGGGTCTCGTCGAGCGCGAGCTGGCCCACAGGGGTGTCACGGACCTCCGGATCGTGACGACGCTCCACGAGCGAAAGGCCGTCATGGCCGAGCTGTCGGATGCCTTCCTCGCCCTGCCCGGCGGCCTCGGCACGCTCGAGGAGCTGGCGGAGGTCTTGTCCTGGGCGCAGCTGGAGCTCCACGCCAAGCCGGTCGGCGCCCTGGACGTCGGCGGCTTCTTCCGCCCCCTCGTCGCCTACCTCGACCATGCGGAGCGGGAAGGTTTCGTCGCGCCCGGCCACCGGGACCTGCTTCTCGTGGACGACGACCTCGATCGGCTGCTCGAACGCTTCGCGACGTGGCGCCCGTCGCGCGGCGGACGAGACTGAGCCCGCGACCGCCTCGGAGCTAGGGTGTCGGCGCCTTGGACGGCTTCGGGGTGGGCCATGGGCCGGGCGGCGTTCCAGGCTCGGTGAACACGATCGCCACCATCTCCGCGATCCGCTTCGGAACGGGAATGACGACCGAGCCGTACTTGTGATTCTTGCCGCCGGACTTGACCATCGGCGACGTCATCACGACCTGGGTCGTCCGCTCGCCGCCGATCTCCTCGGCCAGGGCCGCGAATTCTGGCAGGCGTTCCGCCGGCAGGTCCGTCCGGACCGTGTCCCCGACCGCGCCCAGGAGTGCCGGCAGGCTGAAGAGAAAGTTGCCGCCCTCGACCGCTTGGTCGCGGAGGGCGATGAGGACCTCCTGCTGCCGCCCAGCGCGGGTGAAGTCGTTTTCACCAGTCGACTTGCGGATCCGCGCGTAGGCCAGCGCGTTGGCACCGTCGAGGTGGTGCGGACCGACGCCGATCGACCACCCCGGTCCCACGCCGAAGCCGCCGTAGTTCTCGTCCGACAGCGGTCGGGCGACCTCGATATCGACCCCGCCGACGGCATCCACCATCGTCACGAAGCCCGCGAGGTCGACCTTCGCGTAGTAGTGGATCGGCACCCCGAGCAAGGCCCCGATCGCGTCCTGAAGCGCCCTCGTCCCGCCCTGGGGGAAGTCTTCTTCGTGTCGGTTCGCCCAGCCAAGGAGCGAGTTGACCTTCGGCCCGAAGGTGTCACCGTTCCCGAGCGGAACGTCGACGAGGTCACGGGGGATCGAGACCATCGAGACCGTCCGGCCGACGGGATCGAGCGAGATGACCATCAGCGAATCGGTCAGGGCCTGGGTCCGCGACGGCCCCGAATCGATCCCCATCAGCAGGACGTTGACCCGCTCGCCGGGCCCCGGCTTAGGTCCAGTGGTCGATCCCGGATCGTCATCCGGGCCACCGGTCGCGTCGCCTCCAGCCCCGGCGAACACGCGCTCGAACGTCGAGAAGGCGCTCGCGCCGTAGACATGTGCCGCCGCATGGGGCAGCGCCACGAGGATGACCACCACGACGAGGCCGATGCCGCCCAGGCGACCTGGCCTGCCCGGATACCGCCGATCGACGAATGCCTCAAGGACCGCGATGAGGCGCCAGGCCAGGACCAGCGCGTTGATGATCAACAGCACCTGCAGGGTCCCGGGCACGATCGCCTGGGCGACCAGCATCGACGACGTGTTCAGCTGGAATAGCAGCCAGACGACGCCGAGAAGGACGAGCGACGGGATCGCGAAGATCGCGGCCGACCGACCGCGGCGATTGAACGCCTGCCCCAGACCCGGCAGGACGGCCGACAGGACGGCGGCGAATAGGCGGCGCTGGTCGGTCGCTCGGCTGTCGGGCCGGACGCGGCGGGCGTGCACGATGGGGGTGGAGTCTCCTGGTGGGGAGCGGCGGCGCGTCGACGGGTAGGCCACCGTCGGGAGTCTAGCGCCGGAGTCGGAAAGGTCGGGTGTGGCGACGCCGGACAGTCGATCAGCCTGCCAGTGACCGTCCGGCGTCGTTCGTGTGACGCGTGAGAAACGTCGACTGTTCCGCGGCGGATGGTTTCAGCAGCCCTCGCCGACGACGGCGGCGCTGTCAAGCCATTTGACTTCGCCGGCGCTCATCGACCAGACCTTCGTGTTCGTCGAGTCGAGGAAGAACACGATTCCCAAACCGTCCGGCACGTGCACCGAGAATGCCTGGTTGGCGCTTACGCCAGTGATGAGGGTCCCGCGCTCGCCGTAAATGCGCTGCAGCTCGGTCAGGGGCAGTCCGACGCTTGCGCCCGATGGCGTAACGAGCTCATCCGAGGCCGTGTGAACGTCGATCAGGCGGCCAAGGTAGAAGCTGAGGTGTAGTTGGCCGGCGTAAGGGCCGGTCGCTTGGGCGTTTTGCCACTCATCGTCGCAGTGGAAGCTGGGCTCGACGTTCGTGACCAGTCCGTGCGACTCCAGCGCGACCAGTCGGGCACCGACAACGTAGGGCCCGATGCCATTGGCGGCGAACACGGTGGCCTGGTCTACGGCGGGTTCAGTCGGCGAAGGCGTCGCCACGGAACTCGGAGTCGGGCTTGCCGACGGGACTGGCGCAGCGAGTGGCGCTGTCGATTCGGGCGGGGTCGGGGAGGCGGCCGCGGTCGGCGAGGAGGTGGTCGGGGCATCTCCGATTGTGCCTGCAGCCTGGCTGCAGGCGGCGACTGCGGAAGCGAGAGCGACGAGGGCCAAGAGTCGAATAGAGCGGTTCATCGGTGGGCTCCTGTGCGGGTGAGCATCGGAATTCGAGACTGGTCGTCGTCGGTCGCCTTAACGTCGCCGCCGCGTAACGATCCGGTCACGAGCCCCATGTAACGAGCCCGGTCTGGCCGGCATCTTTAGAGCATGATCGAAAGCGTGATCGTGGAGCCCAACACCCAGCGGTCGATCGTCGAACGTGCCATCGCCGGCGATGAGGTCGCGTTCGCCCACATCGTCGCTGCGCACCACGACGACATGGCACGCATCGCCTATTTCGTGTGCGGCGACCTCGACATCGCCGAAGAGGCGGAGCAGTCGGCTTGGGCCGTCGCGTACCGTCGGCTGAAAGAGCTGCGGGACCCCGAACGCCTGCGCCCATGGCTGATGGCGGTTGCCGCAAACGAGGCGCGCCAGATCGCCCGGAGCCGGCGCCGGCGCACGGTTCGGGAGCTAGCGGTCACCGACCCGGCACGGCCGCGCGACATCGATCACGCCGCGATGATCGACCTTGCTGACGCACTTGGTCGGCTCGACCCGAAGGACCGGGCGATCGTCGGCATGCGCTTCGTCGGCGGGTTCGAATCGGCGGAGATCGGTCAGGCGATGGGGATGACCGCTTCGGGCGTGCGAGTGCGGCTCCATCGCCTCCTCGAACGATTGCGAAAGGACCTCGGCGATGACTGATCGGGACATGGAGCCGTTCGAGCGTCGGTTTGCGGACCGCGTCCGCGCGTACACGGATCCCGCGACCGAACGCCGGATCGACGCCCTGCTGGTCTCACGTAGCGCTATGTCGTCCCAGCATGGACCCGGTTGGTTGCAGAGGCGGTTGGGCGTCGGATTGCCAGGTCGCGGGATCACTGGCGCTCGTTGGGCGGTCGCCTTCGTGGCCGTCATCCTGATCGGAGTGGTCGGCGTCGCCGTCCTGGGCCGTCCGTCTGAGTCCGACATCGGCCCGCAGCCGACGCTGAGGCCCGCCCCATCGGCGACCGGGCCGGTCCCCGAGGTCCTTCGTCACTCGTGGCAGCGGCCGTATGCCGTCACGCCCGATCTGGACCAGTGGCCATCGGGGTTCCTCAGCCTCGCGAGTGACCTGATGGACTTCGGGCCCGCGCCCGGCGACCCGGCGTCCAAATCCACGGTCGCAGCCGCCGAACCGGACGTGCTCGTGGCCACAGCCACCGACGAAACACAGGGATGCGCTCGCGGAGACGTCGGGGCCTACCGGTGGTCGCTGGAGGGGCAGGACACGATCATGACCTTGACGGCGATCAGCGCGGATGCCTGCGCGGCGCGGCAAGAAGCGCTGGCTGGGCCATGGGTGCGATCCGACCTCCCTCCCCCCGGAGATGGCGTCGCCTTGCCGCCTGGGACGTACGAGACTAATGCCTTCGACCCGTTTGGCGAGCCCGAGTTGTCACGTCGGCTGTCGTACACGGTCCCCGCGGGGTGGAAGGTCAAGGAAGACGACCCGGCGACATTTCTCTTGCATAAGCTCCCCGACGCTTCCTCGACCCAGCCCTCGACGGACTTGTTCGTCTCGATCTTCGTGCAGCCCCGATTGGCCGCGGACTTCGAGGACGGGGCAATCTGCGGCCCGGTTGGCGCTGCGCCCAATGCTGGGACCGGGATCGATGACATCGTGGCAGCGATCGTCGCTCGACCCGGCGTCGTATCGACGCCATCGACAGCGGTAACCATCGGCGGCTTCGAGGGCCAGATGCTCGATCTCCATCTCGCGCCGGAGTGGACCGGTGGTTGCATGGCGCCGGAAGGGCCGGTCGTTGGCATGCCGATCCTCGCCCAGGCGGGACTCGAAACGGGCCCGGAGGCCGGCATCGGCCGCGACCATCCGTTGCGACTGATCCTGCTGGACCTCGGCGGCGAGCGGACGATGGCCATCGTAGTCTTCAGCCCCGAACCGTCCCAGCCGTCCGCCTTCGAAGACCAGGCTGCTGACGCGATGCCGATCATCGAGAGCTTCGAGTTCCGCACTCCCACGCCATAGGATCTAGGTAGCCGCTGTTCGCACGACCATCGTGAAGCGTGGCGTGGTCATGCACTGCCCTTCTCGAGGTGGCGGGTGAAGTCATCCGGTGTCATCACGCCGTGGTCGAGGACCGCCTCGTAGATCCGATAGCTGGGTCCGCGTTCGGCGGCTGGAAGGTCGAGCCGGGCGTGTTTGATCCGGAGAATCGCCAGGCGGACCTCGCGAGTGAGCCGAGGCGGGATCGTCCGGATGTGCTCGAGATCGAACTGGGTGTAGCCCTCGAGGAGGAACCACAAGTCGAGGGTCCAGCTCACACCGTCCTCGGTGACGTACTCGACCAACCAGTACAACCCATCGGGATAGGCCGGCGACGTGTTCCAGCGGCCCGTTTCGTTGCGGAAGGAGACACGGCGGACTCGTGGATGGCCGGCCAGCGTTCGTCCCAGGTCGAATATCGGTGGTAGCTCGAGGGACGGGCAGAGCGTCGTCACGTCGATGTCACGGGCGACCATGAGACCTAGTACCGAGCTGCCGGTCCGGACAGGATCGCCCAGCCGCCTGATGTGCTCGAGCAGATCCAGATCCGTCAGGACAGCAGCCGCTTCCGCCTGGAGGGCATCCTGTGCGGCCAGCAGCTCGTCGTCGCCGGAATCGGACTCCACGGGGGCCATTGTCGCCTACCCTGGGACGCTGAAAGGGCAGGATGGTGATCGTGCGTTCGGCCATGAGCTCCCGTGGGTCCGACGACAGCACGGTGATCAGCTCGGATGAGGACGTATCATCAGGGCCGCTTTGCGATTGGAGCGCTGTAGGCCAAACCATTGTGGCAGTGCGCAGGAGTTATCTGTGGTTCCTGAGCACGAATCGGGCGGGGTGTAGCGAAGCCTGGTTATCGCACGTGCTTTGGGAGCACGAGATCGTCGGTTCGAATCCGACCACCCCGACCACTTTGACGGAGGCGGACGACAGGCCGTTTCGCCGAGTCTCCTGCAAGGTCGCTGTCGCGGCGTCTCGCCGTCAGGGTAGTGCGTCGGTGCCCCGAGATCCGCGTAGACAAGTCGGCTCGGCCAGCGTATCAATTGCGCAGGCGCGGACGTGCTGAGGGCGTATGGCTAACGGTGGCCAGCCGGGGGACGCATCGACCCGCAGCGAGCCCGTGCGGCAGGAGGTTCCCGTGCGCCGTCTCGTTACGTCGATAACTGTCGGTCTCACTCTGGTCGCGATGATGGCGGGCCCCGCGCTTGCCGCCAAGCCAGTGGTGACGCCGCTCGAGTTGCCGCCTCAGCTCGAGTTGCCCGCCGGATCGGCCTGCCCGTTCGACGTGACCGTCGACTTCCTGGCCAACAAAGGGAAGACGACGACCTTCTCCGACGCATCGGGCAACCCCGTCCGGTCCATCGGCACGGGCACCCTCAAGATCCGAGTCACGAACACGACCGATCCCGCCAGGCCGTCAACGACCCTGAACATCTCAGGGCCGGTCCACACGCGCTTCCACGCCGACGGCTCGAGCACCCTGGTCTTCGGTGGCCGCTCCGTGTCCTTGTTCCCGGCCGGAACCTTCGTCCTCACAGCCGGACGCGCGGTCGTGCATCTTGATCCGAGCGGCAACTTCGTCTCGGTCACCAACATCGGCTTCTCGAGCGACATCTGCGCGGCGATCGCAGCGTAGGGCAAGTCCTGCCGGGGGCCAGCCCAAATGCCCGCCTCGGGCAAATAGCCACGAGGCTTAGGCCGGGGTCGCGACCGCGGTCACATCGCCATGGTGGGCGTGGAAGTCGTCGCGCCACCTGGCGGGCTGAGCACAAACGCCTCCTTGATGGCGTAGCGTGGCGCCGTGAGCCCGGAAGTCGAGGATCTGGAAATCGGGGTCCGCCGGAGCGCGAGCGCCCGAGCCTCTCCCGCGACGAGCGCGGCTCTCGCCGCGCCGGGGCGACGCCCGATTCCCGGCGATGCGCTGCTGCAACCGGTGGCGCTCGGCGCGATCGCGGTCCTTCTCCTCAACGACCACCTGTTCAAGGCGATCGCGCCGGGACTCGCCACCGGCAAGCTGTCCGACTCGCCGGCCTGGTGTTCTTTCCGCTGCTGCTCGTGGCGGTCGCAGAGCTGTTGCTTGCGGCGACCGGTCGCTGGAACGGGCCGGATATGAGACTCATCGTGGCGGCGGTCGCCGCGACCGGGATCGCATTCGCCGCCGTCAAGCTCCTGCCCGGCGCGGAAACGCTGTACGAGCAAGTTCTGGGCGTCGTGCAGTGGCCTGTCCGCCTGTTGGCCGGACTGATCCCCGGCGGCCCCCCAGCCAGCGGACCAGTCGCCGTCGAGCTGACTCGCGACGCGACGGACCTCGTCGCGCTCGTTGCTCTCTGGATCCCGATGGAGATCGGGGCGCGACGAGTTCGATCAGGCGCACCCGCCGACGATCGTGTCGCATTGGTCGCGAGCCTCCGTGCCTACGACCTGGTCGTGGCCGGCCTGTCGGTCGCGATGCTCGCCGGCGCGACCCTCGATGGATGGGCGCACAGCCACCAGCTCCTCGCGCTCGAGTCCGTCATCACCCCGTGGCATGTCGTCGTCTATTTGGCGTTCGTGGCCGTCGCCATCGTCCTCCTCGGCCCGCCCGTGACGGCGAGGCTCGCCGGCCGGCCCGCAATCGCCGCAATCCCGGTCGGGTACGGGACGTCGGTCGTCGGAGTGGCGTTCTTCCTCGGGATGGGCGCCGCCGATACCGCATGGCATGTCCTGTTCGGGATCGAGGCGGACGCCGAGGCGCTCCTGAGCCCGACGCATCTCGGCCTGGGCGTGGGCGCTTGCCTGATCGCGAGCGGGCCGATCCGCGCGGCGTGGTCGAGGAACGACGAGGCGACGTGGCCCTCATTTCTGCCGGCGATCCTGTCGGCGGTCGCGATCACCGGCCTCGTGGCATTCGCGCTCCATATCGCGAATCCGTTCGTCGACCCGTGGCCGCGATTCAGCTACGAGCTCGACGACCCGACGTGGTACGGGCCGCACATCGGCGTCGCGTCGGCGGTCGTCACGACTGGAATCGTCGTCGTCCCGATGCTCATGCTCGTCGCCCGCTGGCGGAGGCTGCCGGCGGGCTGGCTGACACTCCTCTTCGGCGCGTCGCTCGCCGGGCTTGCGTTCCTCCACGACGAGGGTCAGCTGGTGGGCGCGCCGATCCTCGGCGGGTTCCTCGCCGATCTCCTGTTCATCTGGCTGCGGCCGGGCGTGTCCGGGTGGCGGCTCCAGGCCTTCGCGTTCCTCGCCCCGTCCGTGCTCCTTGCCGCCGCGTTTGCCGTCCTGTGGGCGACCGGGCCTATCGCCTGGTCGGCCCATCTCATCGGCGGAACGATCATGCTGGCGGGCGGCGTCGGCTGGGGGCTCAGCCTGCTGCTCGGCGCCGGGGCCGGCCATCGGTCGAGCGCGACCGGGCAATAGCGCCAGCGTCACTGAAAGGAGTCCATTGCGTGTCTCGCCCGCTGAAAGTCGGTGTCCAGCTCCCCGAGGTTGAGCGCGAGGTGCGCTGGAGCGAGATCCTCGACATGGCGAGAGCGATCGAAGATCTGGGGTACGACTCGTTGTGGCTTGGCGAGCACCTCCTCTACCGCTGGCCGGATCGCGAGCCCCGCGGCCCGTGGGAAGCGTGGGCGATGCTCGCCGCGCTGGCTGCGGCCACGACCAGGGTGGAGCTGGGGCCGCTCGTCGCCTGCACCGCGTTCCACAATCCGGCCATCCTCGCCAAGCGGGCAGACGCGATCGATGAGATCTCCGGCGGCCGGCTCATCCTGGGGCTCGGTGCGGGCTGGAACGAAACGGAGTTCCGCGCGTTCGGGATCCCGTTCGATCACCGGATCGACCGGTTCGAGGAGGCGTTCACGATCATCCGCAGTCTCCTGCGCGACGGCGCCGTTGACTTCGAGGGGACGTACTACAGCGCCCGTGACTGCGAGCTGCTGCCGCGAGGCCCGCGTTCGAGCGGTCCGCCAATGATGATCGGCTCAAGCGGCCCGCGAATGCTGCGAATCACGATGCCCCACGTCAATTCCTGGAACGCCTGGTACGCCGATACCCAGAATTCGCCGGCCGGGGTCGAGGCGCTCAGGGCAACGGTTGACGCGGCCTGCATCGCGGTCGGGCGCAATCCAGGAGAGGTGGAACGCACGGTTGCGGTCCACGTCCAGCTGCCCGGTGGAACGGGCCGGACGATGGGCGATGCCTCCGTAGCGGACGCCGTCAGGCCGCTGAGCGGCACCGTCGAAGATATGGCCGAGGAGCTCAGGAAGTACGCGCTCGCCGGCATCGGCCACGTTCAACTCGTCCTCGATCCGATCACCCGGGAATCGATCGAGCGATTCGCACGAGTGCTTCCGCTGCTGGATAATGGGTGAAGGGTTCCCACGCTTGGATGGGCCCGCCGGTACCTTTGTCAGGGGGGCGCTCAGTGCGAAGCGCGTGCTAGCATCCGGCCGATCATGCGACTTTCGAATCACGCTGCCCGGCTCGGGGCCGGCGCGGTGATCGCGACGCTGCTCGTGACCGCCTGCGGCAGCACGCCTCCCTCGGTGGCTCCGCCAACGGCCCGTCCGACGCCTGTCATCACGCCCGATCCGCACCTGACCGAGCCCGCGACCGCCGACCAGATCTTCGTGGCCATCAGGGTTGGCGACCTGCCCCTAAACGTCAACAACGCGACGTCAGGCGACCCGACCTCGCCGATCGTCAAGCGAATCAACGCCGCCATCGGCAACTGGCCGCTGATCATCACCGAGTTCCGCTCCGGCGCCGCACTTCGCCAGGCGACGAAATGGGACCCGACGAAGCTGCCGACGCAGGGCAATGCGCCGTACACGTTCGTCGGCCTCAACATTCTCATCGAGTTCGGCCCGGTCACAGGCGTGCTCGCTGCCCCCGATACCGACCGTCAGAAGCAGGCCAAGGCGCTCGTCGACCTCGTCGATCCACTTCTCTGGCCGATGGAACAGCGCTCTATCATTCGGCTCGAGACCAAGACCAGATCGCCGGCCGCAGGCGCCTCCGGCTCGCCGGCTGTGTCCGCCGGCTCGGTGCCGTGACCGCCACCCGGCCGCGGGTCTCAGGCCGGGCCGGCGACGAGGTCAGCGATCTCGACAAGCGGATCATCGAGCACCTCCAGCAGGACGGCCGCCGGCCGTTCACCCAGATCGCCGCCGAGCTGGGTGTCTCGGAGGCCGCCGTTCGCGCTCGAACGAACCGCCTCGTCGACCGCGGGATCCTCCAGGTCGTCGGCGTCACGGACCCGCTGAAGCTCGGCTTCCAGCAGATGGCGATGATCGGAATCCGCTGCGAGGCGGACCGCCTCATGTCGGTCGCCGCGAGGGTCGCGGAGTTCGCCGAGGTCGATTACGTGGTCATCACCGCCGGGACCTACGACATCCTGATCGAGACGGTGTGCGAGGACAACGAGGGCCTGCTCCAATTCTTAGCGGAGCGTCTGCGCACCATTGATGGTGTTCGGGACACCGAAACGTTCGTCTACCTGCGTATGGTGAAGCAGTCCTACCAGTGGGGCACCCGCTAGGAGATCAGCGGGACGGAATAAGATGGGGGGACGGGGCGCCGCCGTCGTCCCCGCTCGTGGAGAGGTCGACCCGGTGCCACTCGAGCCAGTCCTGACGCTGCTCTTCGTGGCGGTTCTCGCCAACCTCGTCGTCATGGGCGCCGTCCTGCTCCCCCCGCTGATCGGCCGAAAGAGCCTGCTGTCATTCGGCCGCCAGATCGACCAGGGCGACCAGGTTGCCGCCGAGTTCGCCGTCGTCCACGGGGAGCCGGCCAGCGTCGTCGACCCGGACGGCGTGCCGACGCGGGCCTACGACCGGGTCGTCCGGATCGTCAGCTGGGTCTTCATCCTCGCGACGTCGACGATCGTGGCCATCACCGGCCTCTGGCCCGATACCCAGCCGGCGATCTTCGCCCTGCTGGCGATCGCCGGGCTGTTCGTTCTCCTCGTCCACGATCTGCTGCCGCCAAGCTCGCTCGGCAGCGCGAAGTTCATCGTCGAGGGCAGCGTCGCGATCACGTTCGCTACGCTCCTGGTCCTGCTCACCGGCGGCGAGGATAGCCCGTTCTTCTTCATCTTCCCGCTGATCGTCGCAGGCGCCGCACTCGTGGTCTCGCCGCGGGTGACGTTCGCCCTCGCAGCGGTCGCGAGCCTCGCCTACGTCTTCGCCATTACATCGCCGACCTCGACCTCAGCCACGCTGTCGACGGACGCGCTCGCCAAGGTCGGGATCAACCTGACGGCGCTCGTCCTCTTGGCCTACGTCGCAGGGGTCATCGCCAGCGAGCAGCGACGCGCGCGCGACGCGGCGATCCGGCTCTCCACGATCGATCCCCTGACCGGGCTGTTCAATCGGACGTTCTTCTTCGCGGCTGTCGATCGCGAGATCGCCCGGAGCGCACGCTCCAATCGCGGGTTCTGCCTCTTGATGATGGATCTCGACGAACTCAAGACGATCAATGACCACCACGGTCACTATTTCGGCGACCGGGTCCTCAGCGGCGTCGGCGAGGTCATCCGTTCCGGCGTGAGGAAGATCGATACCGCCGCCCGCTACGGCGGCGACGAATTCGTCGTCCTCCTGCCCGAGACCGATCCGACAGGCGCGTACGTCCTCGCCGAGAAAGTCCGGATCGGCGTCACCGAGCTTGACATCGAAGTGTCGGGGAGCGTCCTCCAGGCCTCGATCTCTGTCGGTGTCGTCAGCTATCCCGACGATGGCCGAACGAGCGACGAGCTGTTGATCAGCGCCGACCAGGCGATGTACGCCTCGAAGCGCGGCGGCCGCAACCGGGTCATGGGTTTCCCCATCGGGGTCAGCGGGTCGACGGACGAGTCGGTGTAGCATCCGGCCATGCCGGAGCACGATTCCCAGCCCTTGAACGAGGCCGCGCTCGACCGACCGACCGGCTTCTCGACGCGGGCCATCCGGGCGGCCCACCGCGCGCCGACCGTCGACCAGCGCCCGACCTCGGTGCCGATCTACCAGACGGTCACGTTCTCGAGCGACGACGCCGACGGGCTGGGCGCCGTCCTGACCGATCAGCAACCGGGCTACGCCTACAGCCGGATCGACAACCCGACGGTCGCCGCGCTCGCGGCCGCGGTCGCGGAGCTCGAAGGTGGCGATGCTGGCTACGCGCTTGCGTCGGGGATGGCGGCGATCCACGCGGCCGTGGTTTCGCTTGTATCGGCTGGCGATCGGATCGTGGCCACGCGCGCCTCGTATGGGACGACGCGGGCACTGTTCAGTGACGTCCTGGGGCGCCTCGGGGTGACGACGGCTTATGTCGACATGAGCGACGCGGACGCGGTCGAGGCGGCGCTCGCCGGGGCCCCGACCCGGATCTTTACGCCGAGACGATCGCCAACCCGACGATCGTCGTGGCCGACCATCGCGCCCTCGCCGAGATCGCCCATCGCCACGGCGCCACCTACGTCGTCGACAACACGTTCGCGTCGCCGTATCTCTGCCGGCCCCTCGAACTGGGAGCCGACCTCGTCATCGAATCGGCGACGAAGTACCTGTCCGGCCACAGCGATGTCCTGGCCGGCGTCGTGTGCGGTCGGAGCGATCTGATCGACGCGATCCGCACGCTCCAGGTGGACACGGGCGCGTCGCTCGCACCGAACTCGGCGTTCCTCGTCCTGCGCGGCATCTCGACGCTGGCGATCCGAATGGAACGACACACGGCGACCGCAGCGGCACTGGCCTCGTGGCTCGAGCGTCAGGATGCCGTGTCGCGCGTCTACCACCCCTCGCTCGCCAGCCACCCCCAGCGCGAGGTGGCAATGCGGCAGCTTTCCCTCGGCGGCGGGATGCTCGCGTTCGAGCTCGCCGGCGGCCGTGCGGCCGGTCGGGCGTTCATCGATGCGCTGGCGATCCCGGAGCTGACGGCCTCGCTCGGCAGCGTCTTCACGATGGTCGTCCACCCACCGTCGACGACGCATCGCCAGCTCGACGATGCCGCCCTCGCGAACGCCGGGATCAGCGCGGGCCTCCTCCGATGCTCCGTCGGGCTCGAGGATCTCGACGATCTCGTCGCCGATTTCGAGCGAGGTCTCGCCGCAGCCTCGGCGGTGGCCGGACCCGCGGCAGCGACCGCCGCCACATCAACGTCTGTCTAGGAGCCTTCCGATCGCCAGTCCGGTCGTCACCTGGGCCGCCAACGCGCGGTCCGCGCAGCCGGACCCGCTTGCCCGGCTTGGGCGGGCAGTCTGGCGCCTGCTGACGTCGGTCAACTTCGCGGTCACCCAGATCATCGTCCTGTCCCTGCTCGCGGTTGTCGGGATGACGATCCGCCAGCTGCCCGGCTTCGCGTTTCGCTCCGCCTCCGACTACGCAGGCGCGATGGCCGACATCCACGACCGATACGACGCGGATCTTCGGTGCGGGCGTTGTCGATGCCCTCGAACAGCTCCAGGTCTTCCAGATCTTCACCTCGACCTGGTTCACCATCGGGCTCTTCGTGCTCGTGATCTCGATCGTGGTCTGTACGCTCGACCGGACCCCGAGGCTTTGGCGCCAATCGGTCGACATCAGGGTCGTCCAGCCGGACCCGTTCTTCCTGCCGACCCTCCCGGACCGGGCGGCGATGACGGGCGTCGGCGTGGACACGGTGCGATCGACGCTCCGCCGGCATCGCTTCAAGGTCAGGGAGGAAGAGGTCGACGGAGTTCGCTACCTTTACGGCGATCGTCACCAGTACACGAAAGTCGCGACGCTGCTGACCCACCTCGGGCTGATCCTGTTCCTCGTCGCCGCCGTCGTGACGTCGGTCTTCGGCGACGAGCAGGGACTCATCGTGACCGAAGGCGACTCGCTCACCGTTCAGCCGATCGGGACGCCGGGCCTGCTTCTCGTCAAGAACCTCGGCTTCGAGGCTCCCGGGTTCGCCGAGACCGGCCAGGCGAAGGACTTCACGACCGAGCTGGCCGTGTACCAGGACGGCCGTGAGATCGCCCACAAGACCATCCGCGTCAACGACCCGCTCGCGGTCGCCGGGTACACGTTCCACCAGAACGGATTCGGGCCGGCGATCGACCTCCTCATCAGCGACTCCAACGGGCGGCCGCTCTGGGACGGCCCGGTCCCGCTCGACGACGAGGCCGCCGGGTCGCCGTACGGAACACTGTCGGTGCCCGGCCGCGATGTCGGCCTGCGGCTTCTTCTTCGGCGCCAGGCCGACAACACGGGGATCGTCGTCATCGCGCCGTACCGTGTCACCGGGGAGGAGCCTGACGGGACGCCGATGATCGAGGACCTCTTCCCGCTGGCCCTCGCCGCCCGAGAGGCGGCCCCAGCTCAGGGCACGGACTTCAGTGTCGGCGTGCTGGGGTTCGGCGAGTACACGCTGCTGATCGCCAAGAAGGACCCGGGGCAGGGAATCATCTGGACCGCCTTCGCCTCGCTCATCACCGGGATCGCGATCACGTTCTACCTGCCGCGCCGGCGGATCTGGGCACGGTTGTCGCCTGCGGGCGACCTGGCGATCGTCGCCCGGTCCGAGCGCTACGTCGACGTCGAGCGCGAGTTCGGGCGATTGCTCGACGATCTGGTGGCCGCGCGCAAACCGGCCTGAATGGAACGCGACCTGTACTGAACCGCAACCGACCCCAGTGATAGGCTCCTCCAAGGCGGCTGAGGGCCGCTCAACTTGCGCGCGATGGAGGACTCAGATCGCATGACCGCAGGCGACTCATGACCGCCCGACACGACGCGATCGCGGAGATCGCCAGCCACCGGGTCGCGAAAACCCAGGATTACCTCGAGGATGCAGGCGCCGACATCTTCGGCCAGTACGTGTTCCACGAGGGGGCCCAGAGCCAGTACCTGGCCAAGCCGATCTTCCGGAAGCTACGCCGGACGATCGAGGGCCACGAGCCATTCGACCCAGCGATCATCGACGCGGTCGCCCATGGTGTGAAAGAGTGGGCCCTCGCGCACGGCGCGACCCACTACACCCACTGGTTCATCCCGATGACCGGCTCCACGGCCGAGAAGCACGACTCGTTCCTGACCCCGTCCGGTGACGGCCAGACGATCGCCGAATTCTCCGGCCGGAACCTCGTGCAGGGCGAGCCCGATGCGAGCTCGTTCCCGTCGGGCGGCATCCGGGCGACGTTCGAGGCGCGCGGCTACACGGCGTGGGATGTCACGTCGCCGATCTTCCTGCAAGTCGAGCCGAACGGCGTGACCCTGACAATCCCGACGGCCTACGTTTCATTCACTGGCGAGGCCCTGGACCACAAGATCCCGCTCCTGCGCTCCCAGGCTGCCCTCGGCAAACAGGCGCTCCGCATCCTCCGCTGGTTCGGCAATTCGAGCGCCAGTCAGGTGTTCACGAACATCGGCCCGGAGCAGGAGTACTTCCTCGTCGATCGGCGGCTCGCCGAGCAGCGCCCCGACCTCCTCCTGACCGGCCGAACACTGTTCGGAGCTGCGTCGCCCAAGGGCCAGGAGCTGGAGGACCAGTACTTCGGCCCGATCCGGGAGCGGATCCTGGCCTTCATGATGGACCTCGACCGCGAGCTCTGGCGCCTCGGCATCCCGGCCAAGACTCGTCACAACGAGGTCGCCCCGGGCCAGTTCGAGATGGCCCCGGTGTACGAGCCGACCTCGGTTGGGTCGGACCACAACATGATCGTGATGAGCACGATGCGCCGGCTGGCCCCGCAGCACGGCCTCATGCTGCTGATCCACGAGAAGCCGTTCGCCGGCATCAACGGCTCTGGCAAGCACAACAACTGGTCGATGGGCACGAACGACGGCGAGAACCTCCTCGATCCAGGCAACGACCCGCACGCCAACGCCCAGTTCCTCGCCTTCCTCTCAGCGGTGATCCGAGGCGTCAACGTCCATGCCGACCTGCTCCGAGCCAGCATCGCGGACGCCGGCAACGACCATCGTCTTGGCGCGAACGAGGCACCCCCGGCGATCGTCTCGATCTTCCTCGGCTCGCAGCTCGACGACGTCATCGAGCAGCTCGAGCACGGCCCAGCGTCCGCCTCGAAGAAGGGCGGCGACCTCGAGCTTGGTGTTACCTCGCTGCCGGTCCTGCCGAAGGACCATACCGACCGCAACCGGACCTCGCCGTTCGCGTTCACCGGCAACAAGTTCGAGTTTCGCGCCGTCGGCTCGTCGGCGCCGATCTACTGGCCCCAGACGGTCCTCAACACCGCCGTCGCGGACTCCCTCGAGCAGCTCGCCGATGCCCTGGACGGGCTCAAGCCGGGCGACTTCGAGGGCCTGACGACGATCCTGTCGAGCATCGTCAAGAAGAACAAGCAGGTCATCTTCGGCGGCAACAACTACTCCGAGGAGTGGCACGCCGAAGCGGCCCGACGCGGACTGCCGAACAATCGCTCGACCGTGGATGCGCTGCCGGCGCTCACGACCAAGAAGGCCAAGGAGGTCTTCGCCAAGTTCGGCGTCCTGTCCGAGCGCGAGTTGGCATCGCGGGTCGACATCAACTGGGAGCGATACGTCAAGGTCCAGGACATCGAAGCCAACTGCGCCCGCGATATCGCCTCGACGATGATCCTGCCAGCCACCGCCCAGTACCTCGGGCTGCTCAACGGAGCACCGTCTTCGCGTGGGATCGCATCGGTCTGCGAGCGGGTGTCGCGCCTCGCCAATTCACTCGTCGATGCGATCGACGCCCTAGAGCAAGCACAGCACAAGGCTCACAAGGCCAATTCGGTCCCGGCCGAGGCAAAGGTGTTTGTCACCAAGGTCATCCCGGCCCAGGAGGCGCTACGGGAGGTTGTCGACGAGCTCGAAACGGTGGTCGCCGATGACTTCTGGCCCCTTCCGAAGTATCGCGAGCTCCTCTTCCAGTACTGAAGGCTGCCCTGATCCTTCGTCGAACGCGTCACACGCCTTCGCCGTCTTGATCGCGGCTGCCTCGACGGCGCCGACAGGGCATGCAGCTCAGCGGTCCGGTCGAAGAATCGCTCGTCGGGATGGACGCGGCAACGCCGTCCCGGCCGTCCGCTGGGCGGTCAGAATGACGCGAACGCTCATCCGCCATCGCAAGGGAGGCCTCGCGCGGCCATGAATCCGATGCAGTTCGCCGGTACGGGCATCGTTGTCCTTGGATTGGTCATCTGGATCGTTTGCGCGGTCCTGGCATACCGGCGCGCACCGTCACTGGGCCGTCGGGCCTGGGTCTGGGGAGCCGCGGGGGTAATCGGAGGCCCGTTTGCCCTGTTCGCCCTGGTCCTGTTGCCGCGGCCGCGAGGACGCTAGCCCGTCTCCCGGCGGGCACCCTCCAGTACGACCTGAAGAATCACATCATCGGGCAGGACGGCGCTTCGTCGCCACGGTCGATGCCGCACGATGCGCCGATGCCGACCGACATCCATCGCAACCGGACGCTCTGGCTGCTGTCGATCGCCCATGCGGTGAACCACGCCCAGGCGGTGCTGCTGCCACTCGTCTACATCCGGATCATCGCGGAGTTCGGGGTCACCGCCGACGTCATCGCGCTGCTCGCGGCCATAGGGAGCGTTGCCTCGGGGGCGGTCCAGCTGAGCTACGCGAAGTTGACCCGGATGATCTCGCGACGGAAGCTCCTTGCCGCCGGCGGGGTCCTGTTCGGCGGCGGCTTCGCGGCCCAGGCCGCTGCCCCCTCGTTCGCGGCGTTTGCCGTCGTCAACGTCGCGTCGCGGATCGGCGGATCGCCGCAGCACCCGGTCGGCAACGGGCTGCTCGCCGAGCAGTTCCCGGAGCACCGCCGGGGCTTCGCGATCAGCGCCCACATCTCCGGCGGCAACGTCGGGACGGTCGCTCGTCGCGCTGCTCGGGGCGCCGCTCATCGCGAACCTCGGCTGGCGCGAGACCGTTGTCCTGTTCGGGATTCCGGCGATCGTCATCGCCCTCGGGATCCTCCTGTTTGTCCGGGAGAGCGGCCACGACCAGGCCGCGGCCGTCGCCCACGGCAGCGTCCGCAAGGCGTTCGGGACGATCCTCCGCGATCCCGACCACCGCTGGATTTACCTGACGTCGGTGCTCGGCGGTGGCGGGCGCGGGCTCGGGGTCGTCAACCTCTTCGCATTGCTGTACCTCACGCGAGTCCTCGGCCTTCCGCCCGCCACGACCGACGTGATGTACGGCGGGCTCATCGTCCTCTCGGTCCCGATGCCGCTCCTCGCCGGCTGGCTGTCCGATCGAATTGGGCGGAAGCCCGTCATCATCGGCGCGTACATCGGTGGCGCGGTCGGGTTCGTCATGTTCCTGCTCGTCGGATCCAGCGTCGCGGGACTGTGGGCCGGCATCGTCGTCATGGGCCTGTTTAGCTTCGCCGAGAGCCCGCAGCTCCAGGCGCTGCTCGCCGACATCGCCCCGCCGACGATCCGCGACGCGTCGTTCGCCCTGTACTTCACGCTGGCGTTCGGCGTCGGGTCGCTCTGGACGGCCGTGTACGGCTTGATCATCGGTGCCGCCGGGGAGAGCCTCGGACTGCCGATCGTCTTCGGGTTGATGGCTGTGTCGTTCGTCGCAGCGGCCCTGACGGTCTTGCCGGTCCGGGCAGGGCGGCGACACCCGGTTTAACCGATCGCGGATGCCATCAGTGGCCAGTGATCCTGCGCTGCGGCCGAGTCGGTGGCACGGCCCCCCCAGGGGACATCGGACGGGCGGACCCCGCGCTTCTCGGCGTCGCAGTCGGCGGAACGTGCCAGGCGACCTCGTCGTCCTCCTGGACTCCGAGCGGCCACGGCAGCATCCTCCGCCAAAAGTCCTCGTGGCCCTGTTCGCCGAGAGGCCAGAGCGAGGTGGGGTCGACCCCGACCAGTCGGGCCGCGAGCAGCGCAAACGCGGTCAGGCCCACCACGATCACCGCGAGCAGCAGGACCTCGGCCGTTGTTCGACTCCCAAGACGAGTGGCGGAATCCTACACCTCGACCTCGCCGACCAACGTCCCTCGCGGGGCCTGACCGATCGCGGGTGCTATCATGCGCGGGCCCTCAGCGGGCATCCGGTCGGGGCGTGGCGCAGCTTGGTAGCGCGTATCGTTCGGGACGATAAGGTCGTGGGTTCAAATCCCGCCGCCCCGACCATCCTCCTCTCCTCAGCGGCCTCCGATCCGGCGCTGCGGCGTCGTCGGCGGGACGGGCCGCCCGAGCGACACAGGACGGGCACCTAGCGCGGGGTTCGGCAGCACCGCCGACGGGACGTGCCAGGCGATCGTGTCGTCCTCCTGGACGCCGCGCGGCCACGGCAGGGTCGTCCGCCAGAAGTCGTCCCTGGGCCAGAGGTTCCCGTCGGACTGGACGAACTTGGCGGCGAGCAGCGCAAACCCGGTCAGCCCCACCACGATTACCGCAAGCGTCAGGATTTCGCCCGTTGTTCGACTCCTGAGGCGAGTGACGGAATCCTACACCTACCCTACCCGGCTACTTCTTCGACGGCAGGCTCGCCGCATGGGCCAGGCCGCGCTCGACCCAGCGGGCGATTGCGGCGTCATCGGCAACATCTGCTGCCGGGACCACCACGAACGCCTTCATCGGCTTGCCCGGCATCGGCTCGAAGCTGCCTGCGCCGGCGGCCTTGGCTTCGGCGATCTCGGCGTCGGGCAGGCGGACCACCCAGTGCTCGGCGAACAGTCCGGTCGCCATGTTGCCGCCGACGAAGGCGGCCGGGTAGCCGAACATCTTCTTCCGCTGGGCGTCGGGGTAGCGATCCATCACCGCGGCGAACCGCTCGACGAGCTCCGGCGGTGACTTCGAGAACGACGGCATCGCGGCCTTCGGCATGGCGCTCCTCCTTCGCGTCGGCTCTGCATCCTAACCAGGTCAGTCGTGGACCGGGAACTCGGCGGCGAGGCCATTCTCGAGCCAGACGAGCGCCTGCTCGGCGAAATGCGGCCCCGCTTCGGCCATGTCCCAGCAGTCGTCTTCGGCGATGCCGGCCACAATCCGCCGGTAGCTTTCGACCTGGTGGAGGGCACCGAGAGGAAGCGCAAGCCGGACCGCCTCTTCGAACGCGCCGGGCTCCAGGACGTCCGACCATGCAGCGACGTAGGCATCGACGCAGGCCCGCCGCGTCGCAACGTCAGCCGTCCGCCCGACGTAGGTAACGAGGTCGAGGAACGGATGGCCGATACAGCTGTCGGACCAGTCGAACACGATCGAGCGGCCGTCGATGTCGGCGACATTCCAGGGATGGAGGTCTCCGTGGACGATGGCTTCCGGCGGACCGATCGCGCTGAGCCGCTCGCACGCTTCGACGAGTCGGGGGATCGCCGCCTCGAGCTGGTGCATGGATTCGGGCTTCATCGGCGCGAGCAGCGGCAGCTCCGGCAGTCCTGGGATCTGCGAGGCTAGCTCGGCCAGGCCCCGCCGCTCGAAACCGGCCGCAGCAAGTTCGTCGGTCCGACCCAACCATCGGCGCTGAATGGCGGCCTGCGCAGCGAGCCCATCCGGCCAGCGACCGACCGGCGCGTCGCCGACGAAGGTCTTGCCGATGTCGCCCATGAGGAGCCAGTTTTCCGCCTCGTCGACGGCGATGACGTTCGGGAGCAGGTCCGGGTCGGATGCTGCGAGGACTCGTGTGATCGCGGGCTCTGTCGGGAAGACCGGCGAACACGCCTTCAGGAAGAACGCGCCATCGGCGGTCTCGCCGCGGATGACAGCCGATAGGCCCCACAACGCATGCATCTGTGGGGCAGCGACGAGCGGGCTGCCGATGGCATCCAGGCGATCCGCCATCCAGGCTGAGGCACGGGCCAGCCAGCCGGGTCGTGACCAGGAGGGCCGGCCTGGGCCGGTCGCGGTCCCGTCGACCTCGGCCAGCCAGCGGCCGAGGTAGGGTCGGACGAGCTCCGGCTCAGCTGACTCGACGAGCGGGGGCGTGAGCGTTCGCCACGCCAGGCCGTCGGGTGCGGGCGCCTGCCCGTCCGGGCGCTTGGCGAGGGGCTCGAGCTCGACGAGGGCGAGGACAGGCTCGCCGCGACCGGTGAGGTGCACGATTCGCAGAAGCGGCGGGTGATCGTCGCCGAGGAAGCCGGCGATCGCCGTCAGGATCGATGACGTGCCCGCCTCGCCGTCGGCGGCGATCCGCGGCAGGGACAGCGTGTCCTCGGAATCGTCTGCTGAAGCCACCACTGGCCCGTCCTCCAGCGGCAGGAGGAGGACGATCTCGTAGCCTGCCGCAGGGCCCTCTTCGGCCATCGGCTACCGGTCGTCGAGGTTCGGGGCGAGCCAGCGCGCCATCGTCTCGACGTCGACGCCCTTGCGCGCGGCATAGTCCGCCAGCTGGTCCTTGCCGATCCGCCCGAGGCCGAAGTAGTGGGCCTGCGGGTGCCAGAAGTAGTAGCCGCTGACGGCCGCACCCGGGAACATCGCGAACGACTCGGTCAGGCTGATGCCCGCCCGCCGTTCCGCATCGAGCAGCTCGAACAGCGTGCCCTTCTCCGTGTGGTCCGGGCAGGCCGGGTAGCCGGGCGCCGGGCGGATGCCCTGGTATTCCTCGCGGATCACGGCGTCATTCGGGAGCCGCTCGTCCGGCGAGTAGCCCCAGAACTCGCGACGGACGAGCTCATGGAGGCGCTCCGCGAAGGCCTCGGCGAGCCGGTCGGCGAGGGCCTTGGCGAGGATCGCCGAATAGTCGTCGTGGTCCGCCTCGAACGCGGTAACGAGGGCGTCCAGCCGATGCCCGGCGGTGACGGCGAAGGCCCCGACGAAGTCCTCGACCCCGGTCGCCTTCGGCGCGGTGAAGTCGGCAAGTGCGAGGTTCGGCCGGCCGGGCGGCTTCACCATCTGCTGCCGAAGGGTGTGGACGACCGCCGTGACCTCGGAGCGCGAATCGTCCGCGTAGAGCTCGATGTCGTCGCCGACGCTGTTGGCCGGCCAGAAGCCGAACGCGGCGCTCGCCGTCAGCAACTCCTCGTCGACGATCCGGCGCAGCATCGCGACCGCGTCGCGATGGAGGTCCCGTGCCGCCGCGCCGACCACATTGTCGTCGAGGATCGCCGGATACGCGCCCCGCAGCTCCCACGTCGCGAAGAACGGCGTCCAGTCGATCCGATCGACGAGATCGGCGAGCGGGTGTGCGTCGATCGTCCGAACGCCCAGGAACGTCGGCCGAGGCGGCCGGACCGCGCCCGGCCCCGTCCAGTCGATGACGAAGCGGTGCTGACGCGCCTCCTCGATCGGGTGGCGCGCCTCCTTCTCCTGCCGCTCGCCGCGATCGTGGCGGACCTGGGCGTACTCGTCGCGGACCGTCGTCGCAAACGCGTCGCGCCGGTCGCGGTCGAGCAGCGCGGACGCGACCCCGACCGCCCGCGAGGCATCGAGGACGTGGATGACCGGGGCGTGGTAGCGCGGCTCGATCTTCACCGCGGTGTGGGTCCGCGACGTCGTGGCGCCCCCGATCAGCAACGGAATCTTGAAGCCCTGCCGCTCCATCTCCGAGGCGACGAAGCTCATTTCCTCGAGCGACGGCGTGATCAGCCCCGACAGCCCGATGAGGTCGGCATCCCACTCGCGAGCCGTCTCCAGGATCCGGGCCGAGGGCACCATGACCCCGAGGTCGCGGACCTCGTAGTTGTTGCACTGCAGGACGACCCCGACGATGTTCTTGCCGATGTCGTGGACATCGCCCTTGACGGTCGCCATCACGACCCGCCCGGCCGACTTCGTGGCGCCCGGCTCCTTCTCGGCCTCGATGTACGGGACGAGATGGGCGACCGCCCGCTTCATGACTCTCGCGCTCTTGACGACCTGGGGCAGGAACATCTTGCCGGCCCCAAAGAGGTCGCCGACGACGTTCATCCCGGCCATCAGTGGCCCCTCGATGACGTGGATCGGGCGCTCCGCGGCGAGCCGCGCCTCCTCGGTGTCCTCGACGATGAACGCGTCGATGCCCTCGACGAGGGCGTGGGTCAGGCGCTCCTCGACCGGCAGGGCGCGCCAGGCGAGGGCGTCCGCGCCCTGTGCTCGCTCCTGCGCCCCGACCTCATCGGCGACGGCCAGCAGCCGCTCGGTCGCGTCCGGCCGGCGATTCAGGACGACGTCCTCGACGATCTCGCGAAGTTCCGGGTCGATGTCGTCGTAGATCGCGAGCTGGCCGGCGTTGACGATTCCCATGTCCATCCCGGCCGCGATCGCGTGGTACAGGAACACCGAATGGATCGCCTCACGGACGGGATCGTTGCCGCGGAAGCTGAACGAGACGTTCGATACGCCACCCGACACGCGGGCGTGGGGAAGCTCGGCTTTGAGCTGCCTGGTCGCCTCGATGAACGAGACGGCGTAGCCGTTGTGCTCCTCGATCCCTGTCGCGATCGCGAAGATGTTCGGGTCGAGGATGATGTCCTCCGCGGCGAAGCCGGCCTGCTCGGTCAGGATCTCGAACGCTCGCCGGGCGATCGCCACCTTGCGCTCGACGGTGTCGGCCTGGCCCTGCTCGTCGAATGCCATCACGACGACGGCGGCGCCGTAGCGGCGGCAGAGACGCGCGTGCTCCAGGAAGGCCTCCTCGCCCTCCTTGAGCGAGATCGAGTTGACGACGGGCTTGCCCTGGACGCAGCGAAGGCCGGCCTCGATCACCGACCACTTCGACGAGTCGATCATGAACGGGACCTTGCTGATGTCCGGCTCCGACGCGATGAGGTTCACGAACCTCGTCATCGCCGCCGCCGAGTCGAGCATCGCCTCGTCCATGTTGATGTCGACGATCTGCGCACCGGCATCGACCTGCTGGCGGGCGATCTCGACCGCCTCCTCAAACTGATCGTCCAGGATCAGCTTTGCGAACTTGCGAGAACCGGTGACGTTCGTCCGCTCACCGATATTGACGAAGACGTTCCCGGGCTGGGGGATCTCGAGCATCTCGAGCCCGGCGAGACGGGTCTTGATCTCGACCTCGGGCGGGACACGAGGCGGCAGCCCGGCGACGGCCTCGGCGATCGCGCGGACGTGGGCGGGGGTCGTGCCGCAGCATCCGCCGGCGATGTTGACGAGGCCATCGCGGGCGAAACCGCCGATGACGTGGGCCATCGATTCGGGCGTGTCGTCGTAGCCGCCGAACTCGTTGGGCAACCCCGCATTCGGGTATACCGACACCGGGATCGGGGCGACCCTCGCGAGATCCGCCATGTGGGGTCGGAGCGCCTGGGCGCCGAGGGCGCAGTTCAACCCGACCACGATCGGGCGGGCGTGGGCGACCGACGTCCAGAACGCCTCGACGGTCTGCCCGCTGAGCGTCCGGCCCGATGCGTCTACGATCGTGCCCGAAAGGATGAGCGGTAGGCGGGTCCCGGACGCGTCGAACGCGCCCTCGACGCCGAAAATCGCGGCCTTGCCGTTGAGCGTGTCGAAGATCGTCTCGATCAGGAGGATATCGGCGCCGCCCTCGATCAGGCCCTCCGCCGCTTCCTGGTAGGCGGCGGCCAGCTCCTCGAACGTCACGTTTCGGGCTGCGGCGTTGTTCACGTCGGGCGAGATCGAGGCGGTCCGGTTCGTCGGCCCGAGGGCGCCGGCGACGAACCGCGGGCGGCCGGGCTCCGCGGCCTCCGCGGCATCGGCGGCCTCGCGTGCGATCCGGGCGGCGGCGGCGTTCATTTCGCGGACGAAGGGTTCGAGGGCGTAGTCCGCCTGGGCGATTCGGGTGGCCGTGAACGTGTTCGTCTCGATGATGTCCGCCCCGGCATGCAGGTAGGCGTCGTGGATCGCCCGGACGATCGCCGGCTGGGTCAGGGACAGGAGGTCGTTGTTGCCGCGGAGGTCGCGCGGATGGTCGCGGAACCGGGTGTCGCCGCCCTCGCCGCCCTCGCCGCTCCCCTCCGCGCTGCCGCCGCGGAACCCCGCTTCGTCCAGCTGGTAGGACTGGATGAGCGTGCCCATCGCCCCATCGATCACGAGGATCCGCTGGGCGAGCAGGGGCGCGAGTAGGGCGGCACGCTCATCCCGGGTGCGGGGGCGAGCTCCGGGTTCGGCGGCCCCGGCCGCGGCGGGGTCGCTGCGGGTACCGGAGGTGCGGGTTGCGACGTCGACCATCGGCAGCAGCCTAGCCGAGACCGGCCGGACGGCAACAGCCGTCGACGGAACGCGTGGTCATGGCTCGTCTCCTATCGCACCTGGCGGGGGCACCGTTTCCGCGATGAGCCTCGCGGATCGGCTGCCGGGCCGTCATCGAGCCAGGACTCTCAGGCCACTCGTGATAGGTGACGCCGCGCTCGGCGTCGGCCCGATCGTGGCCCGGCGTGGCCCGGTTCGTCAAGTGGCCCATGTTCCTTCGTCGCTGTCGTTCGTCCCGGCGAGCGGTGGACGCCCGTCCATGTCCGTTCCGGTGCGGTCCTCGGAAGCTAGCCCCAACGACCACGATCCCGCGGGTGGCCCGCCACATGCCGAGAGAATTGATGGATCCAACGACACACGCAATCGACGCCTCGAACCATCGCCTCCGTCGAGTCGGGCGCATCACGCGCCGCCGGCTGCGCATCGATGGGAATGACCTCAGGAACGGCATCCATACGGACGGCCGGCTGTCGGTCGTGATCTCCGGACTCAGCACGATCGACCAGGGTCGTCCTGAAATGTTCCAGTGGTGGTCCGACCGGCCCGTCGCCCTCGTGATCATCCGATCGAGTGGCGAAGGGGAGGTCGCGTTCACAAGGGGCCCGGTCCGCTGGGGCACCGGGCTTCGGCGGCCCGGCGATGACGGAATCAGGTACGTCGCGTTCTGCTACGACACCGATCGGCAGATCCTCGGGATGAAGCGATCGGCGGACCGCCCGCCGGTCACCGCGATGCTGGTCCGATTGCTCCGCTCGGCCTCGCCGGCCTGACACGCGACTCACGCCTACTCTCCGGCGTCGATCGCGCCGGACCCCCCATCCGATGCGTCCGACAGCCCTCGAAGCCCGGGTTCCTCTCCGAGGGGCCCGGGCTTCGGGATTCAGATGCCGACGATGGAGCGGATTGCCATGCGGGGCCCCCGTGCCGGAGGTCTGATCCCGCTCGCCTCGAGCAGCCGGATCACGCGGCCCCGCTGACCCCGGTAGGGCGCGAGGAGCTCGAGCATCCGGGCGTCCGTTGCCCGCTCCTCGCCGGCGAGGGCGTAGGCGACCAGGTTCGGCAGGTGGAAGTCGCCGATGCTCACCGCGTCCGGATCGCCGAGCGCCCGGAGCGCCACCTCGGCCGCGGTCCACGGCCCGAGGCCGGGCAGGGCCGTCAGCCGCCGGTACGCATCGGGCAGGGGCAGATCGACGATCTCCTCGAACCGCACGGCGCGGCGAGCGACGATCCGGACCAGGTCCGCCCGACGTCGCTCGAGACCGATCGGGTGGAAGGCCTCGTATGGCAGGCGGGCCAGCACCTCCGGCGCCGGCATGCAGGCGAAGGCCGAACGGACCGGGCGCCGCTTCGCCCCAGCGGGCGATGATGCCCCGATAGGCCCGACGGGCCTCGGTTCCGGTCACCTTCTGCTCGAGGATGGCCGGAATCAGCGCCTCGATGACGGCGCCCGATCGACCGATCCGGAGGCCGGGCATCCGTCGATCGAGGTCGGCAAGAAGTCGGTCTGCGGGTGCGAATCCGCCGCGGCCGTCTTCGATCCCCGCCAATGCCGGCGCACCGTCGAGGGCGCGGTCGGCGCCCGGGCCCCAGGCTTCGACCCGAAGCCTCGTTCCGTCGAGTGAAAGCGCGATCGTGGCCGGCCCATCGGGTGTCCGCGTTGCTCGGATTGCTCCGCTGGCGGCCCAGGCGCATCGCCGGATCGTGGGTCCCGCGGAGATGTGGCGCGAGGGTCAAGCGAAGGTCCAGGGGACGGTCGAGCGGGATCGTCCGAGTGGGCACCGGCCAAGTCTGTCACGTGATTGCGAGATTCGCACGATTGGCTCGCATCCGCTCAGAAATCTCGTTCCCTGCTATCGTTCGCGCGACGTGCGACGCCCAAGAGTCGTCGCGAGCACGCTTCTCATAATCGTGCTCGCCGCGGTCGCCGTCCCAGGGTCCGCCGGATCCCGGGGCCCCAGCCCCGAAACCGTTAACGATGCAAACCTCTTCTTTGGTGTGGAGGTTTCATCGTCGCGTGGGACGAAGATGACGACACCAGCCCTAGACCCGGCATACCGATCAGACGGTGCGCTGGACTCGAATTCGATCCTGCTCGACCCGGACTCCCGACCGGCCCCATCAGCGCGCCCGCCGGGTTCTCTGAGCCAGCCTGCGGCTCAGGCCAGCGTGGTCGTTATTCCGACGTGGCACCTGGACGGCAACGTGAGCTGGTACGGGCCCGGCTTCTACGGAAAGCGGACTGCATGCGGCAATGCGATGACAGCGTCGCTCATCGGTGTCGCCCACAAGACCCTGCCGTGCGGGACGAAGATCACGTTCAAGAACCCGGCTAACGGCAAGACGGTCACGGCTCCGGTCGTCGACCGGGGACCGTACGTTTCGGGCCGCCAGTGGGACCTGACGGGCGGCCTGTGCCTGGCCCTCGGTCATTGCTACACGGGCTCGCTCTACTGGAAGTACGGCTAGGTCTTCCGGATCACGCCCCGACGCCTCGCGCGGTACCCTGCGGCCATGTGCCGAAGCATCAAACCCCTCCGCAGATCAGAGTCCGATACCACGACCGGTGAGATCGAGGCCGCCGCGCTCCAGTTCGTCCGCAAGGTGAGCAACTACCGGGCGCCGTCGGCTCGGAACGCCGAGGCGTTCGAGGCCGCCGTTGCCGAGATTGCCAGTGCCTCGCGTCGGATGCTCGAGACGCTCGGCGTCGACGTCGTCGAGGGCCCGAACCGCTGGACCCCAGGCTCCGGCTCGCCCCACCGCCACTCCGCGACTGCACCCGAACACACCCACTGATCGCCCCGATCGCATGAGCGTCACGCTCGCGCCGTGGTGGGTTCGGCCGGGCCTCGAAGCGCGTGACGGCCGCCTCGACGATCGCCGGCGAGGACGCCGAGACGCTCGCCCGCCGACACGGGACGCCGCTCTTCGTCTACGACCGGACGAGGTTCGCCGAGAACGCCCGGCGACTCGCCGCGGCGCTCGACCGGGCCGGGCTCCGGCATCGGCTTCGCTTCGCGCTGAAGGCGCACCCGGATCCGCGAGTCCTCGAGGTCCTTCACGATCTCGTCGGCATCGATGCCTGCTCGCCGGGCGAGGTGACCCGCGCCCTCGAGTGCGGCTGGCCGCCAGACGAGATCAGCTTCACCGGCACGAACGTCTCCGAACGGGACCTCGACGTGCTCCTGGCCACGCCGATCCACATCAATCTCGACGCAATCAGCCAGGTCGAGCGGCTCGGACGGCGCGATCCGGGGCGGACGATCGGGCTCCGGATCAATCCGGCCGCCGGCGCCGGCTACCACCCCGGCCTGGCCTACAGCGGCGAGCGCCCGACGAAGTTCGGCATCTACGAGGACCGGCATCCCGGAGGCGCTCGCGGCCGCCGCGCGCCACGGCCTCACGATCGACACGATCCACTTCCACGCCGGCTCAGGCTGGCTCGGGGCGACGGGCTGGCCGCGTTCGAGGCGGCGCTCGCTCGGGTCGCCGCCATCGCTGCCCGCCTGCATCGCCGATGGCCATCCGATCGGCGAGGTCAACGTCGGTGGCGGGCTCGGCGTGCCCGCCCGGCCGACCGAAGCGCCAGTCGATCTCGACGCCTACGCCGCGGCCATCGCCCGCCATCTCGGGCCGCTCGGCGTCGCCGTCGGCTGCGAGCCCGGCGACTACATCGCGAAGGACGCCGCGATCCTCCTCGGCGAGGTCGTGACCGTCGAGGAGCGCGGCGGGACGACAGTTCGTCGGGCTCGACATCGGCTGGAACGTGAACTGCTCGTACTTCATCTACCGCTACGCCCAGGAGATCGTCGTCTGCCGGGCCGCCGATGCGCCGCGCACCGAGATCGTCACGGTGGCCGGCCACATCAACGAGGCGGGCGACGTGTTCGCCGAGGACTACCCGATCCAGCCGGTCAACGAGGGCGACATCGTCGCGCTCCTCAACGCCGGCGGCTACCACGAGGCGATGAGCTCGACGCATTGCCTGCGGCCGATGGCGGAGGCGATCTTCCTCGACCGCTAGGTCACCGATGGCGGCCGACCGGCCGCCGCTGTCGCGCTTATCAGCTGAAGCCGCTGCCAAGCGTCGCGACCGATGCCGGGAGCGGGGCCGGCGGCGTCGGCACCGGCGTCCGCACCGCCGCGGCGTCAACGCCTGAGACGAGCGGCGCGATCGAGCCGATGGAAACGTCGACGACTGACAGGTCGAGCCGCTCGCCGCAGCCGCCGGTCGCGACGAGGAGCTGCGTCGCGCCCAACCACCCGACGGCGCGGGTCGGGCCGCCCGCGTCGGGGATCGCCGTCACCGTGCCGGCCGGCGATTGCGCCATCGCGACGCTGTCCTCACAGGACGTCCCGGCCGTCCACGCGACCGTCCCGGTCTCGAGACCGGGTTGGATGTCCAGGATCATCGGCCCGACTGGGCCGGACCACGCGATCGGCGCCTTGGTCGGGTCCGTCACATCGATCCGATGCAGGTCGGCGTGGTTGTCATCGTGCTGCGCCGCGTACAGCAGGTGCTTGCCGTCCGCTTCGAACCCGATCGCGCCGAATTGCGTGCCCTCCTCCGTGAAGACGAGCCGCCCGGGAGTCTTGCCCAGGTTCGACGAGATCCAGATCGAGTCAACGCCGCTCTGTTCGACAACGAAGACGAAGGCTTCGCCCGATGGGTGATATGCGACGCTCAGATACGTCGACGCTGGGAGCGGCGTCACGTCCTGGGTCGCGGTCCCGTCGAGGTGCACCTTCTCCAGGCTCGTGCCGGCACCGGGTGCGTAGACGATCGACTTCCCGGTCGGCCTGCTCCACGTGATCGTCGCGTAGGTCTCGTCGGTCGGCGCCAGGCTGGGTCCGTCGCCGACGCCCTTCACCTCGAGCCCGGCCAGGAGCGCCCGGTCGCCGAGGGGACCCCATGCGAACGGCCCGAGATCCGCGACGGCGAACAGGCAGGTCAACTTGGAGCCGCTGGGGTCGAGGGCCCAGGCGTTACCGGCGGCGACGAAGGCGACGGTCTCGGCGGCTTCTGGCGCGGCCGGCGTGCATGCCGGCAGCGCAGCGCCCGAAGCCAGGGTCGTGATCGGCGCGGCTGCGCTGGGCTGGGACTCACGAGCGACCCAGTCGGGGCTGATGAGGCGACCGATGGCGGTGCGTTCGTCTGGCTTGGTCGGGTCGATGGGGCGGTCGAGGTTGGACCGCAGGCGGACAGGGCGACAATCAACGCGATCAGGGCGATGGTGCAGGTTCTGCGCACCCGCCGAGTGTGCACTCTGGTCGTCGCGACTCCGTCTCGGCGAATCTCTAGTCGGAGCGGCTGCCGAGGTTGCCCCAGCTGCGGTGGCGCTCGATCGCGATTCTGATGATCGGGCGATGCTCCAGCCCGTGGCTGGCGTATTGCGGGTACCGGGCACGCAGCGCGGCGACGGCCACTCCGTGCTCCGCCGACGCCGACCCACCGGGCTCAATGAGCTCTGCGCGACCATCCAGTCGGAGCCACCCGAGCCCAGACCAGTCTTCCGACCAGGCGTCGACCAGCAGCGACACGGCCGGGTTGGCCTCGATGTCGCGAACGCGCTTCAGATCGTGGGGATCGGCGACGCGCTTGGGCTTGTCGTCCAGCGGCGTCCAGATGCGCAATCGGCCCTCGGCGGCTTCGAACGCGAAGCAGATCGGCACGAGTCGCGGCCGGCCATCAGCGGTCACCGTCCCGAGGACCGCCGATCGAGCCGCGGCCAGGAAGACCAGCTCGGCCTGCGTCAAGGCGTCGTCGGCCATCATCGGCGAATGATGCATCCTCGGCCGCCTCTAGACTGTCAGCCATGGCCGATCTCCTGCCGCCGACTCGCCACGTCACGACGACCCGGATCGTCGCCGTGCGCGGCTCCGAGCTCGAGTTCCGGGCCGACCGCGTCGTCGGCGAGGAGCCGCTCGAGATCCGGGCCGCGGGGCCGGGCCAGGAGCCGGTCGCGGTCGCGGTCACGATGCGGACGCCCGGGTTCGAGGACGAGCTGGCGGTCGGATTCCTCCGGACGGAGGGGCTGATCGAGGGCCCCGAGGTCCTCAGGATCGAGCGCGGCGATCCGGCCGAGATGAACCAGCCCGACGACCAGGTCACGGTCCGTCTCGCCCGGCCGTTCGACGCCTCCGTCGTCGCCGAGCGCCACTTCGTCGCGACGGCCTCGTGCGGGATCTGCGGCAAGGCCTCGCTCGACGAGGTCGCGGTCCGCTCCGACCCGATCCCGCCCGGGCCCGTCGTCGCGCGGCGCGTCCTCCTCGCCCTGCCGGACCTGCTCCGCGCCGCCCAGCGGGCCTTCGACGAGACCGGTGGGCTCCATGCCGCCGGGCCTGTTCACGCCGGCCGGCGAGCTGCTCGCGATCCGCGAGGATGTCGGGCGCCACAACGCGCTCGACAAGCTGGTGGGCTCGCAGGTTCTCGCGAAGGCGATGCCCCTCCACGAGCGGATGCTGATGGTCAGCGGCCGGGTGAGCTTCGAGATCGTCCAGAAGGCCGCGGTCGCCGGCATCCCGATCGTCTGCGCCGTCTCGGCGCCGTCCGACCTGGCGATCGAGGCCGCCGAGCGGCTGGGCGTGACCCTCGTCGGCTTCCTGCGCGGCGACGGCTTCAACGTCTATGCCCACGACGAGCGGATCGATCTGCGGGACCTCCTCGGGCTCGGCTGACCATCGCCCCGCGGCGTCGAGGCTCAGGCGCCTGGGCCATCCGACCGGGGCCCGCGGTTCTGGACGAACTGGAAGCCGAAGCGGCCCTTGATGCAGAGGTGGCCGTCGGTCACCGACGAGTCGAGCGGCGAATCACCTTGACGATCGTGTTGTCCTGGACGTGGAGGTTCAGCGCGCAGCCGACGCCGCAATACGGGCAGATCGTCTCGGTCACGGTCTGGGCGCTCTCGTCCCACGTGCCGGCCGCCCGCATGTCGTACTCGGACTTGAACATCAGCGCGCCGGTCGGGCAGACGCCGATGCAGTTGCCGCAGTAGACGCAGGCCGAATCCGGGAGCGGCACCGCCTCCTCGGTCGAGATCCGGGCGTCGAAGCCGCGCCCGGCGACCGCGATCGCGAACGTGTTCTGGGCATCCTCGCCACACGCCTCGACGCACTTGTAGCAGAGGATGCACTTCGAGTAGTCGCGGACGTACAGCTCGTTGTCGACCTTGACCGGCTGGGCGACGGTCTGGGCCGCTGGGCTCGGCGCCGCTCGGAGCGTGGTGGTGGCCCGGCTCGTGGGCGTCGCGCTCGCCGGCCTCCGCGGGCGGCGCCGGGCGGGCCGTACCGGGCTGCTGTCCGCGCCGTAGCGGTCGATGTAGCCGGCCGGCCGCCGGGCGCGGTCGAGAGGTCGACCGACGAGCCGAGGAACTCGAGGACCATCTTCCGACTGTGGCGGACGCGCTCAGAGTCGGTCTGGACGTCCATCCCGGCCTCGACCTTGCGGGAGCAGGCCGGCACGAGGACGCGCGAGCCCTTGACCTCGACGACGCAGACCCGACAGACGTTGACCGGGGTCAGGTTGTCGAGATAGCAGAGCGTCGGCGTGTCGATGCCCTGGGCGCGGCAGGCGTCGAGGATCGTCGAGCCGGCCGGCACCGAGACGGCGGCGCCGTCGATCGTGAGTTCGATCGGCGGTCGGGGCGGGTCGGGGGGCGGCGCCGGCGGGCGGCTCGGTCGGGCCGCGGGCTTGAGGAGGATCTCGGTGAGCGGCTGGGCGGCCGGGGCCTCATGTTCATGCGGGGAACGCCGATCTGGGGCCGGATCGCGATCCATGCTCAGCCCGTCGCTCACAGCGCCACCAATTCCGGCTGGCGCATCGCGCTCTCGATCGCCGACGACGCGGTCTGGCCGAGCCCGCAGATGCTCGCGTCGCGCATCGCCTGGCCGATCTCGGCGAGGAGCGCGAGCTCGTCCGTCGCGGCTGCCGATGGGTGCCGCGGCGGCGAGCCGCGCGAGGAGCTCCTCCTGGCGGACGGTGCCGACCCGGCACGGGACGCACTGGCCGCACGACTCGTCGCGGAAGAACTGGGCGATCCGGCGGAGCGTATCGACCATGTCGGCGGTCTCGTCGAAGGCCATCACGACGCCGGAGCCGAGGGTCGCGCCGATCGCGCGCGTCGCCTCGAAGGTCAGCGGCGTGTCGAGCGCGTCAGGGCCGACGAAGACGCCCGCCGCGCCGCCGAGCAGCACAGCCTTGAGATCGCGGCCGCCGGCGATACCGCCGGCGAGCTCGAGCAGCTCCCGCAGCGTCGCCCCGAACTCGACCTCGTAGACGCCCGGCCGGGCGACGTTGCCGCTGACGCAGAAGAGCTTCGGGCCGGTCGAGGCCTCCGTGCCGATCGCCCGGTAGGCGTCGGGGCCGCCGTTGTCGGCGAGGATCAGGAGGACGTTGACGAGCGTCTCGACGTTGTTCACCGCGGTGGGCTTGCCGAACAGGCCGACCTCGACCGGGAACGGCGGCTTGTTGCGGGGCTCGCCACGCTTGCCCTCGATCGACTCGAACAGCGCCGTCTCTTCGCCGCAGATGTAGGCGCCGGCCCCGCGTCGGAGCTCGATGTCGAGAGTCGCCGAGGAGGCCTGCGGCCGTCGACGCTGCGATCGCGTTCGCATCCGCGCTTCGGCAAGCGGGTACTCGCCGCGGATGTACAGATATGCCTTGTCCGCGCCGACCGCGAACGCCTCGATCGCCATCGACTCGACGACCGCGAACGGGTCGTCCTCCATCAGGACCCGGTCCTTGAACGTCCCCGGCTCCGACTCGTCGGCGTTGCAGACGAGGTAGTGGGGCTCAGCTGCCTGCGCGGCGACCGCGGCCCATTTGCGTCCGGTCGGGAAGGCGGCGCCGCCGCGGCCGACGAGGCCCGAAGCCGTGACCTCGTCGATGACCGCCTGGGTGCCGATCGTGCGGGCTCGCTCGAGGGCCCGAAAGCCGCCACTGGCGCGGTAGGCGTCGAGCGAGGTCGGGTCAACGACGCCGACGCGGGCGAGCAAGCGGAGGACTGGCTGGCCGGCCTGCGGCACGGAGGCACTGGCCGCGGCGCCGTCACGCGCACGCTCTTCGTTGCTGATGACCGTAGTTCGCATATTCGGGTCCGGCGCTGCTGCCTCGGCCAGGCGCGACGTGACACCCACCGCGTCGACGGGCGCCGCGACCTGGGTCAGCGGATTCTGCCCGGCGATCGTGAACATCGCCGCCGGCGCCCGCTCGCACAAGCCCGAGGCACGGCGATCGAAGCCAGGTCGTCATGCCCGCCGTGTCGGCCTCGCCGGCCGGACCCGATCGTCCGCTCGAGGTCGGCGGTCAGGTCGTCGGCGCCGGCGAGCCGGCAGGCGATGTCATCGCAGACGTGGGCGACGATCGGCGGCCGCGGCTTCGTCGCGAACAGGGCGTAGAACGTGGCGACGCCGTACGCCTCGGCCGGCGGGACGCTGAGGCGGCGGCAGACGTAGTTCAGCGCCGGCTGGCTGATCCAGCCGATCCGCGACTGGACTGCGTGGAGGGCCGGGATCAGCAGGTCGCGACGCGACCGCGCGTCATGCCCGCCGCGGGCGACGTGCCCTTCGGTCTTCGGGTCGCGAGCGCCGCCTCGCCAGGCCGATTCGGCCGGGCCGAGGAGCGCGTCGACCGCCGCTCGCTCGGCGGGCGACGCGAGCGGCCCGATGACGTGGAGGTCCATCGCCGCGAGTGTAGCGCCGGGTCCCGCAGGACGGTCGGCGGCCATACGTTTCGCTAGGTGACGCGGGCGACCCACGCTCGCGCAACCGGGTGGAGCGAAGCGTAGGCATCCCAG
>CAVZKO010000008.1:0-459320 GCA_963775855.1 uncultured Chloroflexia bacterium
CAACCGGGCGAACAATGTGACCATCCCGCTATCGGCCGACGGTAAGCTGGCCGCCGTCTACAAGGCGCCGGGTGGCCGGACGACCCAGCTGATCTTCGACGTCACCGGCTATTTTTTGGCCGGCAAGGACGAAGCCGAGTACAAGCTGATAACGCCGGTTCGCGCTTTGGACAGTCGGTTCGGCACCGGGCTGAGCGGGGCGTTCCAGAAGGATGTCCCGCGGGAGCTGTGGATCGGGCCGGCCCACATCCCGGCCGGTGCGGTGGCGATCACGGGCAACCTGACGGTTGTCGGGCAGACCAGGAGCTGGCTTCCTGTCGATCACCCCGGTCTCGAACTCCAACCCCTCGACCTCGAACCTCAACTTCCCGCTTGGCGACACGCGGGCGAACGGATCGTCGCCACTCGATCCCGAGGATGACCTGTGGATCGTCTACAAGACGACGGCTCCCGGCGCCCGATCGGCGCATGTCCTGCTCGATGTCACCGGATACTTCGTCGACAACCAGACAGGGCCTGCTCTTGTATCCGTTGACGCCTGGCCGGGTCATGGACACGCGGAACGTCCAGCTGTCGGGGCTGTCCGGTCCGTTCACCTCCAGCTCGCCGCGGCGGCTCGATGTGGCCGGCCACTGGGGTGCGCCGCTGAGCGCTCAGGTCGTCACGGGCAACCTGACCGTCGTCAACCAGACCGCCGCCGGCTATGTCTCGGCGACGCTGAACTCGGATGCCAATACGACGACATCAACTCTGAACTTCCCGCTCGGCGACACCCGGGCCAACGGCGCCACCTTGCCTCTCAACGCGGGCGGTCGATCCTGGTTCGTCTACAAGGCGCCGCCGGGCAAGACGACCCACCTCATCTTCGATCTTTCGGGTTACTTCGACTAGCCGTCGCCGGCTGGTAGCCCTCGCAACGCAAACGGCCCGCCGTCCCGGCGGGCCGTTTCCATCGGACGCGCGTAGCCCATCCGCGTTCGACGATATCCGTCCCATGGATGAAATCGGCACAATCACGCTTGGCAGACGTTCAGAATCGACCGCAGGTCGTCAGGAGGTCGCTAGGCGCCACGCTCATTCGTCGCGATTTGATCAGCCACACGAATAACGACGAGTCGCCGACTGGGCGAGGGCGGCAGCGTTGGCTGATGGTACGCTCGGACGCCCACGCTATCCGCCCCATCGGGAGTTCATGGACGACGCGTTCCGCGACGAGATGACCCCGGGCTACGCGCTGACCAGCCGGCGATCGTGATCGGCAGCCCGATGCTGGGGGGCGAGCTCTGCACGAGGTGCGCGTCCAGGTCGCGCTCTCGATGCTCAACCGCCACGGGCTGATCGCGGGGGCGACCGGCACCGGCAAGACCAAGACCCTCCAGCTCCTCGCCGGTGAGCTGTCGAAGGCCGGCGTGCCGGTGTTCATCTCGGACATCAAGGGCGACCTCACCGGGATCGCGGCGCCCGGCGACCCGGCGAACCCGGAGGTCATCGAGCGGGTGGCATCGCTGGACTGGACGTTCGCGCCCGCGGGCCACCCGGTCGAGTTCCTGTCGCTGTCGGGACAGCTGGGCGCCCAGGTCCGGGCGAGCGTCCACTCGTTCGGGCCGCTGCTGCTGGGCAAGGTCCTCGACCTCAATGAGACCCAGACCTCGATCCTGTCGCTGGTCTTCAAGTACTGCGACGACAACCACCTCCCGCTGCTCGACCTGACCGACCTGGCGACGACCCTCAAGTTCCTCGCGTCGGACGAGGGCAAGCCGATCCTCGACGAGTACGGCGGGATGTCGAGCGCGTCGGTCGGCGTGCTGCTGCGCTCGATCATCGTCCTCGAGCAGGAGGGGGTCGACGCCTTCTTCGGCGAGCCGGAGTTCGAGGTCGGCGACCTCCTGCGGACGACGCCCGACGGCCAGGGCGTCGTCAGCATCCTCGAGCTGTCGGATGTCATGGACCAGCCCCGGCTGTTCTCGACGTTCATGCTCTGGATGCTCGCCCAGCTGTACGAGCACCTGCCCGAGGCCGGCGACCTGCCCAAGCCCAAGCTCGTGCTTCTTCTTCGACGAGGCGCACCTGCTGTTCGACGACGCGTCCGAGGCGCTGATGGACCAGGTCGAGCGGACGGCCCGGCTCATCCGCTCCAAGGGCGTCGGCGTCTACTTCGTGACCCAGGCGCCGACCGATGTCCCCTCGTCGGTCCTGGCCCAGCTCGGCAACCGGATCCAGCACGCGCTCCGGGCGTTCACGCCCGAGGACGCCGACGCGCTGCGCAAGACCGCCCGGACGTTCCCGATGACCGAGCACTACGACGTCGAGAAGACGCTCACCTCGCTGGGCATCGGCGAGGCGCTCGTCACCGTGCTGTCGCCCGGGGCGTCCCACGCCGCTCGCTGCGACCCGCCTGCTGCCGCCGGACTCGCTCATGGCGCCGCTCCCGCCGGCGGGTTCCAGGCCCGCATCGCGGCGAGCCTGCTGGCGACGAAGTACGCGACGGCGATCGACCGCGAGAGCGCCCACGAGATGATCTCCGGGCGCATCGCCGCCGCCCGGGCCGCGGCCGTCGACGTCGCCGCCCAGGACGCGGTTCGGGACCAGGTGAGCCCGACGTCGGCCGGCGGACTCAACACCATGACACCTGCCCAGCAGCAGCGCGAGATCGCCCGCCAGGCGCGGGCGATGGCCGCGGCCGAGAAGGCCGCCGAGCGCCAGCGACAGGCCGAAGCGCGGCGACAGGCGTCCCTCGAGCGCGTCCGGCAGGCGGACGCGCGGAGGCGTGACAAGCAGGTACAGACGGCGATCAGGACCGGCGGCAAGGTCCTCACCTCGAAGGCCGGCCAGGACATCATTCGGGGCGTCTTCGGGACGCTGTTCGGCCGCAAGGGCTGACCGCGCGTCGGTCTTCGGCCAAGTCGCAACCATCCCAGTGGTGCCTGGAGGCACCGATCCACTGAAAGCCGGGGTAGGATCGAATCGGACGCCGCTCGGTGGGGGCCGCGCGGCTGACGGGGGCAGCCGAGCGCGCGGACGAGGCACCGATGCGGACCATCGCGATCATCAACCGCAAGGGGGGCTGCGGGAAGACGGCGGCCGCCGTCAGCCTCGCCGGCGCGCTCGGCGAATCCGGCCGTCGCTCGCTCCTCATCGATCTCGACCCCCAGGGGTCGGCGTCGACGTGGATCGGCCCCGGTCCAACAGACGGGCGCGAGCTTTCGAAACGTTCCTCGGCACCCAGAGCCTGGCCGATCTCGCGCAGCCATCGCGAGCCTCAGGCGTCGATGTCGTACCCGCGTCATCGTGGCTTGTCACCGCCGAGCGCACGCTCCAGGTGGACCTGGCGCTCGGCATGATCCGATCCCTCGAGCGCCTGCCGGCCGCCTGGGACTTCGTGCTCGTCGACTGCCCACCAACGCTCGGCTACCTCGCCAGCGCCGCCCTGTGCGGCTGCCACGAGGCAGTGCTGCCGCTCCAGCCGCACGGGCTGGACGCTTCGGGGGTCGATCCGGTCCTCGAGGAAATGGCCCGGATCAGGCGGCAGCTCAACCCCGGCCTCGTCCTGACCGGCATCGTCATTGGTCGTGTCAGCCGAACGAATCACGCCCGGGACGTCATGGCGTGGCTCCGACAGACCTACGGACGCGACGTGTTCGAGCCCACGATTCGCGACAGCATCCGGGTGCCCGAGGCGGCGACGGCCGGACTCCCCGTCACTGCCTTTGCGCCGGATGCGAAGGTGGCCGCCGATGTCCGCGGTGTCGCCGACGAACTCATTGCGCGCGACCCCGACCCGCCGCCCGCCCACGCGGACGATGCCGATGGGCAGGCCGGCTGGCGAGGCCTGATGGGCCGGCTGGTCGGATCGCGGTCCTGATACTGCCCCGGCCCCGCGGGCCGGACTCGCCCGGTCCTACTCGACGATCACGCCGGTGAGGTCCTCGGTCGGCTCCGGATAGCGCGGATCGAGGTCGTCGAGCGTGTCGGCCAGGATGTCGCTGACGGCGAGGTTGCGGAACCACTTCTTGTTCGATGGGATGACGTACCACGGCGCCTTGTCCGTCGAGCAGCGCGACAACGCGTCCTCGTAGGCCGCGATGTACTCGTCCCAGTGCTTCCGCTCCTCGAGGTCGCCCAGCCGGAACTTCCAGCGCTTGGTGGGATCGTCCAGCCGGGCCTGGAAGCGCTCGCGCTGCTCGTCGCGGTCGATGTAGAGGAAGAACTTGACGATCGTCGTGCCCTCGTCGGCGAGCAGCTGCTCGAAGGCGTTGATCTGGTCGTAGCGGCGTGACCAGACGGCTTTCGGGACGATGTCGTGGACGCGCACGACGAGGACGTCCTCGTAATGCGAGCGGTTGAAGACGCCGATCTCGCCCTTGCCGGGGACGCGCCGGTGGATCCGCCAGAGGTAGTCATGTGCCAGCTCCTCGGCGGATGGCACCTTGAACGCGGTGACGGGACAGCCCTGCGGGTTGAACGCGCCCATCACGTGGCGGAGCGTGCCGTCCTTGCCGGCGGCGTCGATTCCCTGGAGGACGATGAGGACCCGATGCTTGCCCTCGGCCCAGAGGCGGTCCTGGAGATCCGTCAGCCGGGCGAGGCCGGTCTCGAGCTCCTCGGCCGCAGCATCCTTCGACCGCCCGTAGGTCGCCGCCGGATCGACCTTCGCCAGGTCGAGGCGCGTGCCCGGACGGACGCGGAGGGCGGCGCGCAGGTCGGCGGGGTCGGCGGGCGATCGGGCCATCGGCTGTAGGATGACACGCAGGCCACACGCATGGAGTTCTTCCGATGACGACCACCGCCGGCACCAAGCCGCACCCGATCTTCCTCGCCGGCCGCTGGGTCGAATCGGACGATCCGCTGGTCGTCACGAACCCGGCCAATCCGGACGAGCCGGCCGGCGCAACGTTCAATGCCAGCGAGGCCCAGTACGAGGAAGCGGTCGAGGCGGCCGTCGCGGCCTTCGAGGTGACCCGGACGCTGCCAGCCTACGAGCGCGGCGCGATCCTGCGGAACATCAGCGCCGGGATCAAGGCTCGCCGCGAGGAGCTCGGCAAGATCATGGCCCGCGAGGCCGGCAAACCGATCCGGGACGCGCTCATCGAGGTCGATCGGGCGGTCATCACGTTCCGGCTCGGCGCCGAGGAGGCGGAGCGGATGGTCGGCGAGACGATCCCGCTCGACCTCATGCCGGCGTCGAAGGGCCGCGTCGGCATCACCCGCCGCTTCCCGATCGGCCCGATCGCCGGGATCAGCCCGTTCAACTTCCCGCTCAACCTCGCCGCCCACAAGGTGTCGCCGGCGATCGCCTCGGGCAACACGATCGTCCTCAAGCCGCCGTCGAAGGACCCGCTCACGATGCTGACGGTCGCCGAGATCATCGAGGAGGCCGGCCCGCCGGCCGGTTCGGTCAGCATCCTGCCGATGACCCGCGAGCTCGGCGACAAGATGGTCGCTGACGAGCGCTTCAAGCTCCTGACGTTCACCGGCAGCCCGTCGGTCGGCTGGCGGATGAAGGAACGGGCCGGCAAGAAGAAGGTCGTCCTGGAGCTGGGCGGCAACGCCGGGGTCATCGTCGACAAGTCGGCCGACCTCGACTGGGCCGTCCGCCGGCTGCTCGTCGGTGCGTTCACGTATGCCGGTCAGGTCTGCATCAGCGTCCAGCGGATGTTCGTCCACGAGGACATCTGGGACGAGCTGATGAAGCGCTTCGTCGAGGGCGCGAAGTCAATCAAGATGGGCGATCCGCTCGATCCGGAGACGGAGCTCGGGCCGATGGTCGACGGGGCCGCCGCCGAGCGCACCCAGCGCTGGGTCGACGAGGCGGTGGCGATGGGCGGCAAGATCCTGCTGGGCGGCAAGGCCGACGGCAACTTCTTCCCGCCGACGATCCTCACGGACGTCCCACCGACGGCCCAGGTCTGCTCGAACGAGGCGTTCGCCCCGCTCGCCGTCGCCTTCCGGTTCAACGACTTCGGCGACGCGATCAACCAGGTCAACGACTCGATGTTCGGGCTGCAGACGGGCGTGTTCACGAACGATCTCGCCAACTCGTGGCGGGCGTTCAACGAGCTCGAGGTCGGCGGGGTGATCGTCAACGACGTGCCGACCTACCGGATCGACCACATGCCCTACGGCGGGGTCAAGGATCGGGCCTCGGCCGGGAGGGCCTCCGCTGGGCGATCGAGGACATGACCGAAATCCGAATCATGGTGCTGGCCCAGCCGGGATAACGTCCGGCTCCCTGGTCCGCGTAAATGGGGCTCCCTGGTCCGCCAGCCGGACCAACGGACGATCGGGACTCTCGACCTGGCCCGATTCGGCCTGCTCCACCGTCTACTGGTCCGGCAGCCGGACCACTAGACGATCAGAAGCTCGAATCCGGGCCCGACGGAGCCGCTCGCTCGTCCGTTGGTCCGCGAGCCGGACCGCGTGCCGACGGGTTCAGAGGATGATGATTCCCCCGCGTCCAGGATCGGTTCCTGCACTCAGCGCCGCCATCATCTCGCGAGTGCGGGCCGGCATCAGGTCGTCCAATCCCACTCCGATCGACGCCAGAGCCCGACGATTAGCCCGGGTGTCGGACACCAACAGGATCAGGTAACCACTCGGATCGTCGCGGAACTTAAGCCCGAGGCGCCGCTCCAGTGCCTGTCCATCGGCGATCCGCGTCTCAGCTTCGACGCGGGCCCGCCACGGCGTCGGATGGCGACAGGTGATCTCCGCATCCCATGCCCGCAGGTCGCCCTCGATGGGAAGCGGCACCTCGGTTCGCCACCGTAGGCTCGGGTGAAGTCGTGCCCGGAGGCGGTCGAGGAGCTGCAGCTGTGCGCGATCTCGGATCGGGTCACCGGCTGGGTAGGCTCGAAGGCCCAGGTCGAGACCCACGACTGCGCACCACGCTCCGAGCTCGGCGATCGACACGCGCTCCAACTCCCCTCGCTCGAAGCGCAAGAGCTGTTGATGCGAAGCGGTTGACGCGGCCGCGACCTCCCGAAGGCTGAGGCCGGCGCCCACGCGCGCCAGACGATGTTCCTGCCCCAAACGCCTGAAGGCGTCCTTCGCGCGTCGGCGCCCTCGATCCGGCGGTCGCTCGCGGGTTCCCATGCTCGCATCATCCGACGCTGGGCTTTACCGGCGCTTTACTGACACCCGGTCCGCCAGCCGGACCAACGGACGAACGGGCGAGTCGAACCGGGCCGAATCGACCCGCTCCTCCGTCTGTTGGTCCGGTGGCCGGACCAATACACGAACGAAGCATGGAATCCCGGCCCGGATGAGCCGCCCCGTCCGCTCGTTGGTCCGCGAGCCGGACCAAGGGCCCGAGATCAGAGAAGTGACGAACCCGCCGGTCGCCCGGCGGGTTCGTTCTGCGACTAGCTCCGAGGGAGCCTAGGACCGCTGCATCACGAAGAACGCGTCGACGGCGAACCATGGCCGGCCCGACGTCCGGAGGACGCGGACCGTGACCGTATGGTCGCCGGCGGACGTGAAGATCGTCTGGAGGATTCGTCTCGCCCGGAAGCTTGACGAATAGGTATCGATGGTGACCAGCAGCGCACCGTCCAGGTAGACGTCCGCCTTGCCCCGGGTCGGACCGGTGGGCCCGACGAGCCCGAAGCTCGGACCGTTGAACGTGAACGTGACCTCCGAGCCCCTCGTCTCCGAGGCCTTCGCCTTGCCACCGAGGTAGTCGGAGTGGCCGGCGGTGACCCACGTCCCGGTGTAGGTTGCCGCCGTCTCCTGGGCGACGCTCGCGGTGAGCGTCGGTCCCGTGACCCAGGCAGAGGCCCTATCGGACTTGTCGAACGCTCGGGCCCGGTAGCGGTAGGCTCGTCCCGGCGCCACGGCGACGATCGCGGATGTCGCGGTCGCGGACGCCAGGCTGACATTTGCCCACGATCCGCCGTCGGTCGACTGCTGGAGCTGGTACAGCTTCAGCGTCGCGGCATCGCCGGTGAGCTTCCACGCCGTGTACAGCGGCACGGTCCCGGCCGCGAACGTCAAGCCTCCGGGAATCCGGGTCGACGGCTCGGTCGTTCCAACCGTGGCCGGTCCGGTAACCGGCGTCGGTATTGGCGTGGGCGTTGGCGTGGGGGTCGGGGCCGGTGTCGGGGGAGGCGTCGGGTCCGTGCCGCCGCTGGCATTCGGGCCGTAGATCCAGTCGGTGAACCCGAAGTTCTTGCCGAACCGGATCGGCGGCGAGAGCTTGTAGCTCGTGCCATACCGGGCGTCGAGCAGCCAGGTCTGCCACTCGTCATCGGCCGTCGCCGGCCACTTCGCTCGGTTGTAGAGGAATCGGACCGCTCGCAGCAGTGCCTTGTTCTCCCAGTTCCAGCTGTCGTAGCCGGCGACGCGGAGGAGCTCCGCCTGGAGAAGGGCGCCCTGCAGGCTTTCCCACGGATACCCGGTCCCGGTCGGCGGCCAGCGGAACGAACCACCGCGGCGCATGTCGTCCGGGATGACGCCGTCAATGCTGACGCCGGCCTTCGTGCAGCCGGAGGGGTTGATTCCCACCGGTTGCGCCGCATTGCACTGCCACGTCAGGTCGTCGCCGAAGTTGAATCCCGCGTACGTGGCGCGCGATCCGAGGAACCCCCGGAAGACCGTGGCCGCTCGCGCCATTTGCGCCGTATCGCCGAGGTAGGCGGCGATCGCGACCCGGGCAGCGCCCGCATGGTTGCCCCAATTGTTGGGGCGCTTCTCGTGGGTTATGACGAGCGACTGCTCATCGAGGACCTTCGTGAGCAAAGAGCGAAGCCAGGGCCTGAACTTCTGGTCGTATGCGGGGTCGGCAGTCTTGAGCGAGATCAGGTCGGCCGCGATCACGAGGCTCGGCAGGTTACGTCCGAGCGCGAGCGTCCGCCCGCCGACTTCGGTGCCTTTGGCTGCCTTCAACGCCGCGATGACGGCCGTTCGATAGGCCACGGTCCCGGTCCGCGCGTACACCAGCGCCTTCGCCAGGACGGTGATGTCCGAGTTCTCGTCCTGGTCGGACAGGGTAAGGGTGCCGACGGCCTGATCGGCAACGGCCTTGAGGCCTCTCCAGGCCGCGCCGGACATCGGCTTCGTCCGAAGGGTGGCCGCCGAGACGAGCACGGGCCGTGTGGCGGCCTCAGCGCTATCAAGTCCCGGGTCGACGAACAGCTGCGAGAGGATCAACGTGGCGGCGAGAAGAACCTGTCCGACCACGATGACGCTGCGGTGACGGTTCCTGCGTGGTAGACCGAGGGTGACTCCCCCGGCCGCTTGACGTGGTGCCCTCTGGGCGCCGTTGGGCGGAATCCCCGACATTCTGCTCCCTTCTACCAGAACGGCACGCTGGGGCGTGCCGAACGAAGTTATGGCCCGGCCGCTCGGAGGGCGGGGCATTGACGGTAGAACGGGTGCTGCGCGTGACCTCGCGCCTGGGGGTCGCCCGTCCTGACCCTAGTTTGCACCGCGCGTCAAATGCGGTTCTGCCCGCGCCGCACCAACTTCTCCCGGTCCGCCAGCCGGACCAACGGACGAACGGGACCCTGGAAACGGGCCGAATTGACCGACCCGCACCACCGTGTGCCGGTCCTGTAGCCGGACCAAGTGACGACCGAAGCCGGGAATCCGGGCTACCTGGAGCATCCCACCGCTCGTTGGTCCGCCAGCCGGACCAGGCGCCGACGGATGGAGCGTCCCGTCGCCCGGGACGCTTGGATCGACGGTACGGCGGGCGCATCATGCTCCGGCGATGGACCTGACGCTTGATCCAGGGCAACTGGAGTTGCAGGCACGTGCGCGGGCGTTCGTCACGGAGGTGCTCCAGCCGCTCGAGGAGGAGTTCGAGCGGGCGGTGGGCGGCTGTCGCGGAAACAGGGCGAGCGACCTGCGCTCGGCCGCGATCGAGGCCCGGCTCCAGGGCGGCTCGTTGCCGCGGGAGGTCGGCGGCCAGGGCTGGACGGTCCTCGAGCAGGTCATCGTCCACGAGCAGCTGGGCCAGGTGACGGGCGGGCTCTGGTCGTACATCCCGGGCGCCTACAACGCGCTCGTCCACGCGACGCCGGAGCAGCGCGCGCGCTACCTCGATCCGTCGCTCCGCGGCGAGCGATCCGGCAGTTACGCCGTCACCGAGGATGCCGCCGGCTCCGACGCTCGGACCCTCGCGGCGACCGCGATGCGAGACAAGGCCACCGGGGACTACATCCTCAACGGCGAGAAGTGGTTCGTCACCGGCCCCGACGACACCGACTTCATGATCTTCCACTGCGTCATGGTCGACGGCGACAAGCGGCTGCCGACGCTCTTCCTCGTCGACTACGAAACGCCCGGTCGTCACGATGAAGCACGACCCGGACTTCATGCACACGTTCGCCGACCGCCATCCGCAGTTCGTCCTCGAGGACGTCCGCGTGCCGGCGACAGCAGTCCTGGGCGGCGTGGGGGAGGCCGACGCGCTGACGAACGAGTGGTTCGTCGAGGAACGGATCCACATCGGGGCGCGCTGCAGCGGGGCGATGGAGCGGCTGCTCTCGCTGGCGGTCGAATGGGCGACCGGCCGGCGACAGTTCGGCGAGCGGATCTACGACTTCCAGGGCGTTTCGTTCCCGCTCGCCGACTCGGCTGCCGACGCGTCCGCCGCGCGGCTGCTCACCCGCGAGGCCGCCTGGCTCGCGGACACCGGCGCGGACCAGAAGGTCGTCCACGCCAAGGCCTCGCTCGCCAAGCTGTTCGCGTCGGAGGCCGCGTTTCGGTGCGCCGATCGGGTCGTCCAGGTCTTCGGTGGCCGCGGCTATATGCGCGAGTTCCCGGCCGAGCGCTTCTTCCGCGAGCTGCGGGTCGACCGGATCTGGGAGGGCACCTCGGAGATCCAGCGACTGATCGTCGCCCGGGCGATGGAGAAGCGCGGCGTGTCGAGGGTCGTCGGATGAGCACCGGGGCCGGCGCCGAGGCGAAGGCCGCGCCGCCGACGCCGCGAACGATCGACCTTCGGCCCCTTTTCGCCCCGCGATCCATCGCCGTCGTCGGAGCCTCGCCGCGGAGTGGCATCGCCAATATCGTCCAGCACAACCTGACGGTCATGAAGAGCGCGACCCGCTGCCACTTCGTCAACCCGCGCTACGAGGAGCTGCTACGACCAGCCCTGCTACCCCTCGCTCGACGCGCTGCCGGAGATCCCGGACACCGTGCTCGTGGCGCTCAACCCGCTCCGGGCGGCCGCCGTCACCGAGGAGGCGGCCCTGGCCGGCGTCCCGAGCGTGATCATCCCGGGCGGCGGCGTCGTCGAGGGCGGCGAGGCGGCGGCCCAGATGCAGCGCGACGTCCGGGAGATCGCGATCCGCCACGGGATCGCCCTCCTCGGCCCGAATTGCATGGGCATGATCGACCTGACGACGAACGCGGCCACCTATATCGGCGACGTGAATCCCTGGCTGCCGCGGGGCGGCGTCGCGGGAATCGCCCAGTCCGGCTCGGTGACGGACGCGTTCATCCACTCCGGGTCGCGGATCGGCTTCTCGCGGGTCATCGGCTGCGGCAGCGAGGTCGTCCTCGATGCCTGCGACTTCCTCGCCTACTGCCTCGACGACCCCGAGACCCACTCGGTCATCCTGTTCATGGAGGGCTTCAAGCGGCCGGAGCGGTTCCTCGCCCTCGCCGATCACGCACTGGAGCTCGGCAAGCCGATCATGGTCGTCAAGGTTGGCCGCAGTCCGCAGGCGCAGGCCGCGGCGGTCGCCCATTCGGGCTCGCTCGCGGGCGAGGACCGGGCAACCGATGCCGCCCTGCGGGCCGCGGGCGTCATCCGCTGCGACGACCTCGACGAGCTGCTGGAGACCTCGGAGCTCGTCGCCGGCTGCCGGCGGCTCGGGCGGAGCGTGGGTCGCGGTCGGACGGGTGTCGTGACCGTGTCGACGGGCGAGGCCTCACTCATCGCCGACCTCGCGCCGCGAACCGGCATCGATCTGCCACCGGTCCCGGCGGAGACCCGCGCCCGGCTGCTGCGTGACCTCCCGACGCTCGGCTACGTCGGCAACCCGCTGGACCCGTGGGGCGCGACGGACCCGACGACGGCCTACGCCGCGGCGTTCGATGCGTTCGCCGACTCCGGCGCCTACGACGTCCTCGCGATCGTCCACGACTTCCCGTACCGATCCCTTCCCGGCGAGGTCGAGGTCGCGCACGACGTGACCGACGAGCTGATCCGCGCGACGTCGGATCGTCCCGAGCTCATGCCGGTCTACATCTCGCTCACCTCGGGCGAGCCGCCGCCCGAGACGAAGCGCCATCTCGACGAAGCAGGCGGCGTGCCGATTCTCCGGGGGACCGTCGAGGCGTTCACAGCGATCGCCTCGCTGGCCGACTGGGAGGGCGCCCGAACCCGACGGCTGGACGCGGGCCCGATCCGAACGGGCTGGCCTGCCCTGGCCTCCGACCGGACGCCGTGGGGGTATGACAGCGACCGGGAAACCGGGAGCGCGCCCGGCACCGGTGACGCCCGCGCGCTCCCCGAGCGCGAGAGCCTGGCCCTCCTCGCCGCCGCCGGGATCCCGGTCGTGTCGGCCCGCTGCCGCCGCCGACGCCGATGCCGCCGTTGCGGCCGCCGCCGAGATCGGGGGCAGCGTCGCCCTCAAGCTCGACGCCGAGGGCCTCGCCCACAAGAGCGACGTCGGCGCCGTGAGGCTGGACCTGGCCGGCGACGACGCGGTCCGCGAGGCGGCGGACGAGCTGCTCGCGCTCGGCGCGCGGCTGGCGGCCGCCGGGACGGCGACGATCAGGGGCCTGCTCGTCGAGCCGATGGCGCCGCCCGGCCTCGAGCTCATCGCCGGCGTCAGCCGCGACCCGCAGTTCGGCCCGATCGTCCTCGTCGGGATCGGCGGCGTCCTCGCCGAGGTCCTCGACGACGTCGCCCTCCGCCTCGCACCGGTGCCCCTGAGCGAGGCACTGGCGATGCTGGCGGAGCTCCGCGGCGCCAAACTCCTGGACGTCACGAGGGGCCGGCCGGCGATCGATCGCGAGGCCGTCGCCGCGATCCTCGTCGCGCTCGGGGCGCTGGCGGTGGAACGCCCGGACATCAGGGCGATCGATCTCAACCCCGTCATCGCCGGCCCCGACTCCGCGATCGCGGTCGACGCCCTCGTCGTCCTGGAGCCCGGATGAGCGGCGACACCGACCTCGTCCTGCGCGAGCCGACGTCGTGGGGCGTCCGCCTCACGCTCAATCGGCCGGCAAAGCTCAACGCGATCAGCAAGGAGCTGCGCGAGGCGCTCACCGAGGCGATCGAGGCGGCGACGAACGACGACGCCGTCCGGGTCATCGCCATCGCCGGAGCCGGCCGCGCGTTCTGCGCGGGCTACGATCTGTCCGAGGGCCAGCCGGAGAGTGCCTGGGAGTGGCGCGCAGTCCTCGGCGAGGACGTCGCCGCGACGCTCGCCGTCTGGCGCTGCCCGAAGCCGGTGATTGCCCAGGTCCACGGTTACGCCCTGGCGGGCGGCCTCGAGCTGGCGATGGCCTGCGACCTCATCGTCGCCTCAGACGATGCACGGCTCGGCGAGCCGGAGATCCGGTTCGGATCGGCGCCCGTGACCCTCCTGATGCCGTTCCTCATCGGCCAGAAGAAGACCCGCGAGCTGTTGATGACGGGCGACCTAATCGACGCCCGCGAGGCGGAGCGGATCGGCCTCGTCAACCGCGTCGTTCCCGCCGGGCAGCTCGTCGCGGAGGTCGATGCGCTGGCGGATCGCCTCGCCCGGGTCCCGCCAGACGTCATGGCCCCGACGAAGTTGATGCTCAACCGGGCGATGGAGGTCGCCGGCTTCGCCGACGCGGTCGAACTGGGGCTCGACATCCAGTCGTTCATCAACATGTCGGAGACGTCTCGGGCGTTCGACGAGATCGTCCGGCGCGACGGGCTCAAGGCCGCCCTAGCCTGGCGCGACGAGCGCTACGACGAGCGCCTTCGCGACACCGGGAAGGCGCCAGACACAGCCTGACGGCGCGCGCCCGCCGAACTAACGCACCGGTGCACGCGCGCGCCACGCCAGTCCCGACCCCGGACCGCGCACCTCGCAACGCCTCCGCACCCTACCCGCCATGACGAAGGTACTGGCAGTCGTGGTCCCCTCGTCCTGTATCTGTCTACGTAGTTTGAGCCTGACTATCGGGTGGAACGGCGTCACCCGTTCGGGCACCGCGAGGTCCTTCGCCCGCATCAGACGTCCGATCGATATTCATCAGCACTGGTTCTCGGCGTATGCCGAGCCGGCCAACGACGAAGGGGAATGCCCGAATGGATCAACTCGTTATCGAGCGCAGGGTCGAACGCCGCCGCAAGCGGCGGCGCGGGATCGTCGCGCTGCTTGCCGCGCTCTCGGCCCTGACGATCGGCGCCGGCTCCGTCTCCCTCGCGCTGTTCACCGATCAGGACAGCTCGACCTGGTCGTTCACGGTCGGCACGATCGACATCGAGTCGAACCCGGCGGTCATGGCCGCCATCACCGACATGATGCCCGGCGACACCGTTGCTGACAGCCTGACGATCTCGAATGCCGGGACCGCCGACTTCCGCTACGCGATGGCAACCGTCGCGACGAACGCGCTCGGCGACGAGCTCGATGTCGCGGTCCGCGGGGAAGATCTCGACGGCGCCTGCGATGACTTCGACGGCGCAGTCGTCGTTGCCGCGGGCACGGCGCTCGACGGCGCGGGCTTCGGCAGCGCCGCCCAGGGCCCCAACGCGGGCGACAGGGTCCTCGTCGGGGGCGCCAGCGAGGTGCTGTGCTTCCAGGTGAGCCTGCCGCTCGCCACGGACAACACCTTCCAGGGCGCCACGTCCCTGGCCACGTTCAACTTCCTCGCTGAGCAGACTGCCAACAACCCGTAACTCGCACGTCGGCTGCGCTGCGCTGCGACCTGCCATTCGGCGGGTCGCAGCCCAGTACCCGGACCGCGATCGCTCGATCACTCAACCGGAGGCAACTATGAGGATCCTCGCGTCGGCGACTGCCGGCCTGCGGCAATTCCTCGACCTCCTGCTGATCGGACTCGTCCTCGCCGTGCTGGTGGGCATCCTGCTCGCCAAGCTCGTTCCGCTGACCGGCCGCCAGACGATCATCGTCGGCGGCTCGTCCATGGAGCCCGCGATCGGGCTCGGGGCCGCGATCGTCATCCGGCCCGTCCCGGCCGAGGCCCTCGCCGTCGGTGATGTCGTCACCCTGCACGCCGGCGCGAAGAGCGCCATCTACACGCACCGGATCATCGAGGTCGTCGACCGGCCGGACGGCCGCTGGATCCGGACGCAGGGCGACGCCAACGCCCATCCCGACCCGACCCTGATCCACGCTTCGGCAGTCGTGGGCCGGACCGAACTCGCGATCCCCCTTGTCGGATACCTTCTCGCGCTGCTATCGATCCCGACCGGCGTCCTGTTCCTCGTCGGCGTCGCCGCGACGCTGCTCGCGGCGGCGTGGTTGCTGGAGTCGCTCGAACTGGAGCAGACGTCCATGGTCACGATGACCCTCTCGCCGGGAACCAACCGCGGCCAGGGCGAGCCCATCGCCGCCCGGCCGATCGCGCCTCGGGACCTCGCGCCCGACGGCGGCTTCCTGGGCGGCGCCCGTCTGAACCGGGCCGAGAAGCTCGCGTTCATGCGAGCCTCGCGGCAGCACCGGACCTCGCCGATGCAGACCGCGTCGAGGCCGACCACCCGCCGGCCCGGCTGACAGGCGCCTCGTGCACAAGCGGTTCGGCCTGTCGGCCCTGCTCGTCGCCGTCGTCGTCACGGGTGCGACGGGCAAGGCGACGCTCGCCCGCCTCACCGACCAGGACGCCTCGACGAAGTCCTTCTCGACCGATACCCTCGCGCCGCCGACGAACGTCGCCGCGACGCCGGTCGGTCTGACCGCGCATCTCACCTGGACCCCCAGCGTCGACGCCTACGCCGCCGGTTACGAGATCTGGCGGAGCACGACGAGCGGCAGCGGCTACGTGCTGGTCGGGACAGCGACGCCCGGCACCGCCTCGAGTGCCACCGATGCGGCAGGGGTCGGGCTCTTCTACTACGTCCTCCGCTCGTACTTCCAGAACTGGCGCAGCGTCAATAGCAACCAAACGAGCGTGACGATATCGCTCGGCCCGGTCAGCACCGGACCGAAGGCCTGCGGCACGAGCGCGGCGGACACCGGTGGCGACGGCAACGGCTACGAGACCGGGACCGCGAGCGCCTGCACCGACGACAGCGTGATGGCGACCGACGTCAACACGGGGACCGGCGCCCGCTCGACGGCATGCGCGAACGTTGCCAACGATCGCCATCGGTTCCGCGACTTCTCGCTGGGCATGCCCGGCAGCGTGACCCTCGTCAGCGGGATCCAGGTCCGGGCCGACGTCGGGATGAACAACAACGGCGGCACGTCGCGCCTGTGCGTCGAGCTGTCGGGTGACGGCGGGTCGACCTGGACCGCGGCCAAGGTGCTCACGCTATCGGGTGCCGCGGAGGCGACGTACCTGTTCGGCGGCGCGGCCGACACCTGGGGCAAGGTCTGGACGGCAGGCGAGTTCAGCAACGCCAATTTCCGGGTTCGCTTCACCGATGCGACGAACCAGCCGAACAAGGACTACCTGCTCGACTACGTCTCGGTGAACGTCACCTACACGCCCTAGGAGCCCTCGAAGGCCTCGATCGCCGCCCGGTACTGCGGCGGGATCGGCGTCGGGCGACGCTCGGCGACCTCGATCAGCACGAGCGTCTGGACGGCCGTGCACATAAGGCGGTCATCGTCGACGCGGTAGGCGGCACACTCGACGGTAGCGCTCGAGCGGCCGATCCGGGACGTCCGAACGAAGACCTCCAGCAGGTCGTCGAAGACCGCCGGCGCCTCGTACTCGACGCTCATCGCCCGCATCACGAACTCCTGGTCGCCCTGCCACAGTGCTCGCAGCCCGAGATGGCGGTGGTACTCGAGCCGGGCGTGATCGAAATAGGGCAGGTACCGGCCGTAGTAGACGACGCCCTGGGCATCGGTGTCGGAGAACCACACCCGGGCGTGCGCCGAGAATCGGAAGGGCGGCTTGCGGTCCGTGGGTCCGGCGTCGTAAATGTCGCGATCGGTCATCGGCCGATCGTACGCGAGTCCCCGATCGCCGATCTCGTCGGGAGGCCCGGGCCTCACGCCGGCCTGGGTGGTGCGCCGGCGCGCCAGCAACTCGCGATTGATTACGCCTGCGGATCGCCTGTGGGGCGACGTACGTACCGCACCCTAGCGCACCCTCCGTATCAGGACCCCCAACCAACACGCCAGCCGCCGACGGACCAAGGTCGGGCTTGGCCCGGGGCGAGATCGTCGGGCAAGGTAGGGGAGTCGCATTCCGCTGACCCTCAGCCCCGGAATGCGCGACCAAAGGCACACCCGTCGCGAGGCGGGGTCGCAAAGCTTCGGACCTGGGAACAGGTGGCCGGGCTGCCGTCTGAGCTAGCCGTGACGTCACCGCGGCATCGGTAGCACGCGCCTCCTGCCCGCACGGCCCGCCGGTAGGAGTCGCACCCCATGCGAAACATCCGTGTCGCCGATCCTCGGGATCGCGTACTCGTCGACCCGAATCCCCCGATCCCGACCCGGCGCTCTCGCGGCTCTCGCGCTCGCGACATCCTGCTCACGATCCCAATCGCGCTCCTACTGCCTGCGATCGTCCTCTTGTCCGCGCCCGCGGCCGCCGGCGGCCCGACCCTGACTGCAACCCCGACGATGATCGCGGCCGGCACGAAGGTGACCTTGCGCGCCGCAAGCTTCCCCGCTGGCAGCGACGGCATGATCTTCCTCGACGACGGCGCGAAGGAGCTGGCCCGGTATCGCGTCAATGGCAAGGGCAAGTTCCGCGTGGCGGTCGTCATGCCGGCCGCCGTCGCGGCCGGAAAGCACACGGTGCGAGCCCAGTCGGGCTCCGAGACAGTCGCCGAGCTCGTCGTCACCGTGACCTCCGAGAACGCGGAGCCGACTCCGGTCCCGACGCCCAACCCAACGCCGGTAGTCACGCCTCCGCCCACGCCCGCCCCAACGCCTCCCCCGACGCCGGTCGTCACGCCCGCCCCCACGCCCGCCCCGACGCCGGTCGTCACGCCGCCGCCGACGCCTACCCCCACACCGCCACCGACGGTCGCTCCGGCGCCCACGGCCACGCCGACTCCGAGTCCGACGCGAACACCAACCCCAACCGCCGCGCCGACGGCGACCCCCCGGCCGACCTCGACTCCGACACCGCTGCCGACCGCGACGCCCGCCCCGACGCCCGCCCCGACCACCGGCCCGGCCCCGGCGAGCGGCACGATCCTCATCGACCGGGCGACGCTGATGTCCCTCCCGATGAGCGGCTCAGGGTGGCTCGCGCTCAAGGCGCGCGCCGATCTCCCGGTGGGTTCCCCGAACCTCTCCAACCAGGATGACCCGAACGATGTCACGGCCCTCGCCAAGGCGCTCGTGTACGCCCGCACCGGCGTGGTCCGCTACCGCGATGAAACAATCACGATGCTCAAGGCCGCTGTCGGCACCGAGTATCCGGGCGACGCCCTCGGCATCGCCCGAGGTGTCGCGCCGCTCGTCCTGGCCGCAGACCTCGTCGGCTGGCGCGAGCCCACCTGGATGAGCTGGCTCAGCAGGCTCCGAACCTGGGCCAACCCCGACCGTGGCTTCACCCTGATCAGCATGCATGACAAGCGCCCGAACAACTGGGGGGCGCACGCCGGTGCGGGTCGCATCGCGACCGACCTCTACCTCGGCGACATGGTCGACCTCGCTCGCGCCGCGAAGGTGTTCAAGGGGTACCTCGGCGACCGGGCCTCGTACGCCTCGTTCAGCTACGGCAGCGACCTGAGCTGGCAGGCGAGCGCGGTCTCGCCCGTCGGCATCAATCCGGCCGGGGGGACACTCGACGGGATCATGCCGGACGACATGCGCCGCGGCGGCCCGAGCCCGGTCGTCGGCGATCTCGGCCAGAGCTACACCTGGGAGGCCCTCCAGGGCACTCTCCTGCAGGCTGAGCTCCTCTCCCGGAACGGCTATCCCGCCTGGGACTGGCAGAACCAGGCCATCCTGCGGGCGTTCTACCGCATCAACGCCCTCGGCTACCCCGCCGTCGGTGACGACCGCTGGCAGCCCTGGCTCATCAACCGCCGCTACGGCACGTCGTTCGCGGCGTCGACGAGCACGACCGCAGGCAAGAGTTTCGGCTACACCGACTGGCTCTTCGCGAGGTAGGCCCGCGGCCGCCCAGCCAAGCTCCATCCCAGCGGCTCCGTTGCCAGTCGGCAACGGAGCCGTCCCTTTGTAATGCCAACATCGGCAGGCCTCGGCTACCATCAGGTTCCCCAGTGCTCATCCTCCCGCCGTTTTCTTTTCGGGGGTTACCTGCATGCCGAAGTCTCGCCGCGCCGCGTCCCGCGCCCTCGTTCGCTGGCTCTCGGGCCTTGTCGCCATCGTCGTCCTGGCCTCTCTGGCCTCGGCGCTCGTCGGCAGCGTCGCTGCTGCGACCCCCGTCACGGCCGGCTGGCGCGACGACCTCCAGTACGGCGATCCGTCGTCGCCCGGCGGCGACGACGTCACCGCGAATCGGAGCCAGAGCAAGCTCTGGACGAACGACGGCTTCTGGTTCGGGGTCAGGTTCGACCCGCGCTCTACACCGGCCGCCAAGTTCCGGATCTGGCGCTTCGACATGGCAACGCAGAACTGGACCAACACCAGCATCGCCGTCGATGACCGCAATCGCTCGCACGCCGACGTGCTTCCGGACGGCAACCTCGTCTACGTCGCCTCGGCCCGGGCGGAGGGTCCCGGGGGGAGCGTCGGCCGCGACCTCCGCATCTACAAGTACACGTACAACACGGTTTCGAACACCTACGCAATCGTCGCTGGCTTTCCGAAGCTCATCCCAGGGACGGCTGCCGGGACCGGGCACTCAACGATCGCCAGGGATGGCAACGGCGACCTCTGGGTCGCGTTCACGCAGTCGAACCGTGTCCGGATCTCGAGGTCGACCGACAACGGTGTCACCTGGGGTGCGCCGTTTGACCTGCCCAACATGGGCAACAACATCACCTCGAACGACACCGCGGCGATCGCGAATCTGAACGGCGGTGTGGGCGTTCTCTGGTCCAACCAGGCGGCGACCGACGACGCGTTCTACTTCGTCGCCCATGCCAGCGTCGATCCGGCCGGCACGTGGCAGGCCCGCGAGGACGCATTCAAGACTGCGAACGCGTTTGACGCCGACGGCCACATCAGCGTCAAGACGGACGCGACCGGCAATATCCTGGCCGCCGTCAAGACGAACCGCAACGATGACCCTGCCCCGAACGGGGGCGATCCTCTGATCACCGTCCTGAAACGGGCCGGCTCGGCCGGAACGCCCGGCTCGTGGGTCTCCCACCCGGTGACGTCAGTCACGGTCGGCGGCACTCGGCCGATTCTCGTGCTCGACGATGCCGCGGGCCAGGCCAACGTCTTCCTGACCAGTCCCGAGCAGGCCGCCGACGGCCCGCAGGGGATCTACCGCCGGACGGCCCCGCTCTCGACACTGAACTTCGGGGCGGCCTCGATCGGGACGGCCTTCATCAAGAGCGCCACCGAAGTGGCGATCAACGACGCGACGTCGATGAAGGCGAGGACAACGGCGGCGACGGGGATCCTCGTCGAAGCAACGAACATCCCGACGCGCCACTACCTCCACAACTGCGTCGGCGGCCTATGCCCCGCACGGCCCGTTGCGAATTTCACCGGGACGCCAACGAGCGGCCTCAAGCCGCTAACGGTTCAGTTCACCGACACGTCGACGAACGCGCCGACCAGTTGGATATGGAACTTCGGTGACGGCACTCCGACGTCGGCGGTGAAGAACCCCAGCCACGTCTACGCGAATGCTGGGAACTACACCGTCACCTTGACGGCCACGAACGCCGCCGGCCCTGACACCGAGACGAAGACGAACTACATCACCGTCTCGAACCCGCTGCCGCCCGTCGCCAACTTCACGGGAACCCCGAGAAACGGCACAGCGCCGCTCACGGTCCAGTTCACCGACACGTCGACGAACACGCCCACCGCCTGGGCATGGACATTCGGCGACGGCGGGACCTCGACCGCGAAGAACCCCAGTCACGTGTACGCGGATCCAGGGACCTACAACGTCAGCCTGAAGGCCACCAACGGTGGCGGCAACGACACCGCGACGAAGACCGGTTACATCACGGTCCAGGCGCCGCCGGAGACTGCCTACTTCGCGATGCCTCCGAAGCGCATCCTCGACAGCCGGCCCGGCATCGGGATCGGCCTGTCCGGCGCGTTCGCCCACGGCGTGCCGCGGTCGCTCAACGTCGCCGGCGCGAACAACATCCCGGCCGACGCCGTGGCAATCACCGGCAACCTCACGGTCGCCGGCCAGACGCGGGCCGGCTACCTGTCCATCACCAAGACGTCGATCGCCAACCCGACGACGTCGACGCTCAACTTCCCGCTTGCCGACACCCGGGCCAACGGCGTGACGGTTCCGCTGAACCCGTCCGGCGACATCTTCATCGTCTACCGGGGCTCGGCCGGGGCGACCGCCCACGTACTTCTCGACGTCACCGGCTACTTCCGCATCACGACGTCCGGTACCACCTACCACTCGCTCGCGCCGAAGCGCGTCCTCGACAGCCGCTTCGGGGTCGGCCTGTCAGGCACGTTCTCACCGAACACTCCGCGGCTACTGAGCATCGCCGGGGCGAACCAGATCCCCGCGGCGGCGAGGGCGATCACCGGCAACCTGACCGTGGTCGGCCAGACCCGCGCCGGGTACCTCTCGATCACCACCGCATCGGCGCCCAATCCGACGACGTCGACGCTCAACTTCCCGCTGTCCGACACACGGGCCAATGGCGTGACGGTCCCGCTCAATGCTCAAGGCGACCTGTTCATCGTCTACAAGGCGTCCGGCGGATCGACGCACGTGATCCTCGACGTCACGGGCTACTTCCTCGACGGTCTGTCGGGGGCGACGTTCGTGCCCGTGACGCCGGCGCGGATCCTCGATACGCGATTCGATACGGGGCTGCCCAACTCGTTCGCAGCAAACGTGCCCCGGACGTGGGACGTCGCGGGCAGGGGTGGCGTCGGCTCAGACGCGATCGCCGTGATCGGGAACGTGGCCGTCGTCGGCCAGACGAAGGCCGGCTACGTCTCGCTCACCCCGAACTCCCAGGTGAACCCGACGACCTCGACGATCAACTTCCCACTGGGCGACACCCGGGCTAACAACTTCACGGTCGAGTTGTCCGGCGGCGGCGGCCTCTTCGGTGTTTACAAGGCGCCAACCGGCGCCCGGACCGATCTCCTCATGGATGTGACCGGCTACTACAAATAGCCTGGCGCGCCGCTGCTGCCCGGCCGCAGCCAGAAGGTGGTGCGCAAGGACAACGCGCTTTTCGGCGATCCCGTCTTCGTGACGACCCGGTGTTACCCTCGCGGCACGGCTCCGGCCCGGGGCCGAAACGCAGCGCTGGGAGGCACCGATGCGTCGCTCCATCACCGCGCTCATGGCCGCCTTCGCTCTGGCCACTGTGATGGCGGTTCCCGCACTCGCGACCAAGCCGATCGGCCTCTGTCCGAACGGCCAGTTCGAGGCGATGACGTACGCGGAGTTCCTGGCCCTGTCGCGCTCCGTCGGAGTGCCTGAGGAGTTCCTCGGCGCCGACCATTTCGCGACGTTCCAGACATTCGACAAGAACCACGACGGACTCGTCTGCATCAAGGACCTTCCCGACACGCCGGGGCATCTCGGCGCCTGGGTCTTCAATGCCATTGACAACACGGCGCACCCGTGACCGCAAAGCCAGCGCGCGCCTAGCGCGCAGATTGCCGCACGCCGGTTAGGCCGGGCCTGACGACGATCTCGCACGGCACTGGGCGACCAGTCGAGCTGGCGCGACCGTGGGCTTTTTCAAATCGGCGCAATTGCATCCTCACGAAGTCGCCGATCACGGCCGGATAATGGTGGCCGGCCGACTTAGCCCAAGGGCAGCCTGCGCGGCCCGGAACCCCCCTCCCGGCCCGCGCTGGGCTTGCCCCCTATGTCGCAGTAGGCTCCGTTGGATTGGGCGGGTCGACCCCTCGCATTCGCGGAGTTGCGTCACCACCGCGATGGCGCTCGGCATCCTGAAGCGTCGGGAAGGCCTCGCGTGCTCTACTGCTGCTACAAATAGCCGGACACGCTCAGGGGGTCGCGGCTCCCGGGGCGGGGGCCGCGACGACGTCTCCATCGGCGTCGTCTGTGTCGTTGCCCTCTGTCGCTGTCGCGTCGTCATCATCCGTCGCCTCGAGAATCACCGTGGCGGCCGCGCCGCCCAGGGCCAGGATCAGCCAGAAGTAGCGGGCGTACGACAGGTGGAGGAAGAGCCCGCTGGCGAGGTAGCCGACGAGCGCCAGCATGAAGCCGGCAGCCATCGCCGCCAGGTCCGGCCGACGGCTCAACGCCTGCGTCCGAGCGCGGGCGAGCTGGACCAGCGTTGCGACGACCGCTCCGAGGAACATCGTCAGCCCGAGGATCCCGGTCTCAGCAGCGAGGCCGAGATAGAGGTTGTGGGCCTCGCGGTCGGCAGCCCGGACGCTGACCCCGATCTCGTCGGCGTAGTCGCGGTAGTAGTTGGGAAACTGACCCGGGCCGACACCGAGCATCGGGTGGTCGGCGAACACTCGCAGGGCTGTCAGGTTCTCGGTCGCCCGGCTCAGCAGCGAGTTGTCGGTCTGGGCGCTTGCGGGCTCGTCGGACAACAGCGCCCCGAGGTCGGCGAGACTGGCCAGGCGTGCCCCGTAGGCGGGGACGGCGATGAGGACGACCGCGATCAACGCGGCGGCGGCGACGAGGTGGCCGATCCGGATATAGCGGAGCGCGACCATCGCGACGAGGATGAGCCCCGCGGCCAGTGCCGCTCCCCGCGAGAACGTCAGCGCAGTCGCGATCGCCGCGAGGAGGGCGCAGCCCAGCGCGGCCACCCGCAGCCAGCGTTGCCGCTCGCCGGTGAACTGCATGACCGCGAGCGGGATGAGCATCAGCATGATCTGGGCATAGCGGTTCTTCTCGCCGATGGGGCCGGCGAGCCGGGCGATGCCCGTCTCCGTAACGCCGGTGGCGGCGGCCTCGGTCTGGGCGAACCCGAAATACGACGAGCTGTATGTCTCGGTGATCTCCTGATAGAAGGAGAGCGCCCCGAGGGCGGCCCCGACAAGGAGGAGCACCCAGATCACCGCGCGCATGAGCTCGGGCGAGCGGATCGTGTTCGTGATGAGCAGATAGAGGCCGATCCCCTCGACAAAGAACGTGCCGAGCGACGCTGCCGCATCGCTCGGGTCGCGGGCGGTCAGCGTCGACAGAATCTGGACCACGAGGAGACCCGCGATCCACGGCATGGCCGGCGTCAGCACGATCTTGTGGCGGCGGATCAAGATGTCGTAGGCGAGCGGCGCGGCCAGGATGATCGGTACCGAAGCGCCGATGGCGAGCGGCAGACTGTGGAACTGGACGAAGACGACCGGGGCATTGCTGTAGATCAGCCCGACCACGATCAGGACCGCCGCCTCCGGCCGAATCGCCACCACTGCCACGCCGAGCAGGGCGAGCACCCCCGCGATCGCGAGGACCGGCTCAAACGCTGCAACGATCCCGACCGCGAGGCTGATCGCGATCGTCAGGATGAGCGCGATGAGCAGCAGGATCGGTCGCGATCGCTCGCGAGGCGGAGCGCCGATTTCCGGGGCTACCGCGCTCATCGGTCGACCGACCCGGGGTCGCTGCCGCTTCGCGTCGGCTCCCAGCGCTCAATCCGCTTCCCTCGCAGGACGTTGATCGCTGCATGAAGCGAGGCGAGGTTGACCATCACGAAGAAGCTGCCCAGAGCGACCGGGCGTGACCGACCGATGCGGGACGCAGGCGCCAGGAGGCCGATCGCCGCCGCGGCGTAGCCGCCGAGCTGGAGGATCGCGAGCAAGCGATGGAGCGCGCTCTCCCGGGCGAGGCTGAGGCTCATCGCTCCGGCCAGCAGCACCGGGACAGCCATCAACCGCCGGAGGAGCTTGTGCCAGGCGAGCTGTATTGCATAGAAGCCGGTCCGCCGCGGGTCAAGGAGTGCCCGTCGCGCCGCCACGCCTCGGAATCCCCTGCTGATGATCCGGACCTTCCGGCCGTACTCCCTGCTCGTCGTCGTGGCCGGTGGCTCGAACGCGATCGCGTCAGGGGCGAACACGAGCCGTCTCCCCCGGTCGATGACCGCTGTCGAGGTGTAGAAGTCGTCGGTCACGCCGGCGATGATCGTCGGGACCAGCGATCGGCGCACGGCGTAGATCGCGCCGGTGGCTGAGACGGTACTGCCCGCGGCGCTCTCGGCGCGCTTCATCAGTCGATCGAAGTCCCAGTAGCTCCGCTCGCCCAGCCCTGCGGTCGAGGGATCGTCGGAAGTGTAGACCTGGTTGCCCGCGACGCCGCCGACGCTCGAGTCGGCCAGCGGCCGGACGATCGCCCGCAAGGCATCCCGGGCGAACGCGCTGTTGGCGTCGGTGAAGACGACCACGTCGCCGGTCGCCCGTTCCACGGCCGCATTCAACGCGTCGGCTTTACCTACCCGCCCGAGATCGAGGACGGTGACCCGCCCGGTTGAGGCGGCCCGGGCGATTGCGACGGTGTCATCCTCCGACCCGTCCGAGGCGACGATCACCTCGAGCAGGTCTGACGGGTAGTCGAGCTCGGCCAGGTTGGCAAGGCGATCTGCGATGCTGGCGGCCTCGTTTCGGGCGGCGATCACGACGGAGATGGACGGCTCGATCGCCGCCCTGCTGACCGGTCGCGGCCGGAGAGCCGCCCGAGCCAGGATCAGAAGCGGTGCGCCGGCAAAGGTGAACGAGATGAGGCCGGCGGAAGCCCAGAAGATGATGCGCCGGATCACGCCGTCGACGCTCCTCGGACGACGGTCACCGGGCGGCCGGCGCCGCCGATGACGATGGCGCGCACGTATCGAATCAGCCGGCGGAGAGTCCGGCGTCGTCCGGCTCGGTCAGTGGGAAGGACGGGGCAGCGCGCGATGTGGTTGCCCGGGAGCGCTTCCGAGGCTCCCCTCGGCCGCCGGCCGTGGCGGACGCCCGAGTCGCGGCGGGTGCCCGGACGTCGACCGCAACCGTCGACGGGGCGTTGTCGGCGCGGGCAGCGCGACGCAGGCGGATCGGTCCGCGCTCAGTCAGGATCACGCCCGACGGCGACGCTCCGATGAGACGAAGCGACTCGCCTGCGAACGCGACATCCTCGCGGCGGGACCGGTCGCGCCGGGCGACGAGGAGGACGGAGTCGGCGGCACGGGCCAGGGCGAGGGTGACGGGCGACGCCTGGATTGGCGCACCGACGATCACGACGAGGCCTTCGTCGCCGGCCAGCTTCGCGACGATCTCCCGCAGTTGTTCCGGGTCTGCCCCGTCCAGCCGGGCGCGGCCCGCGGGCAGGAGTGAGAGCGATCCTTCGCGGTCCGCCCGACGCACGGGAACGAGACCGTCTGCAAGAAGCTCGGACAGCCCGGCGCGGTCCTGCATGCCGTTGATCCGGGTGACGGTCCCGCCGGCCCCGGCTCCGTCGACCAGGACGACCTGGCGCCCGAACCGGCTCAGCGCGGCCGCCAGGTTGGCGCCGACGACAGCCGCCTCGCCCTCCCGGTCGACGTCGGTCACCAGGATGGATTTGAGGTTTGCCCGCTCCGGTCCGAGGGCGACCTTCGCCGAGATGAGGCGGTACGGTGCCGCCGAGCGAGAGCCCGGCGCCGTGAGCACGACGAGATCCGCGGGTCCGGGCGGGTCGCCGCTCGGTGCGGGGACGGCTCCGAGGAATGGCGCCTGGGCGATCCTCGCCAGTTCCTGGCCAGTCCGGATGGTGTTGCCGAAGTATTCAAGCAGGAGGACGAGGATGATCGCGACGACGACGCCGGCCAGGGCCGCGAGCAGGACGAGGAGCGAGACCTGGGGCGCGACGGGAGTCGTCTCGGGCCGCGCGAACTCGATGATCTGGATGAGACCCTCGGGCCGGCTGAGGCCGCGCGACGTCAGCTGCTCGAGCTCCGTCGCAAGCGTGTTGGCAAGCTTCGTCGCGACTTCCGGATCGCCCGCCTGGACACGGATCGTCAGGATTCGAGTCACGTCGTTGGCCGTCGCGCGCGTCGCGGCCGCGAAGTCGTCGGGGCTCAGATCGAGCCCCAGCTCCTGAATCGTCGAGGTGAGAACCTCGCGCGTCGTCACGTACTGGGCGAAGGTCTGCACGAGCGCCTGGCTCGCTCGAAGCGTGTCGGTATCGGTGTTCAACGGCCCGACCAGGACCTTGACCTGCGACTCGTACGTGGGCGGGATCGTCTGGGCGACAAGGTAGCCGCTCAGGCCGGCGATCCAGGCAGCGACGACCAGCGTCCACCACCAGCGCTTGGCGACTGCTAGATACCCGGACAGCTCCAAGTTTCGTTCCTCAGGATCCGCGCTTGGCCGGATGGGGCGCGCGAGCCGCGTCGTTTTCCGGTCGGTGGGTGCAGCCTATCATCGACACCCGGACAGGCGGGTATTGGGCGGCCAGCGGCTCCCGCGCGGACGCTGACATCAACGGACCATCTGCACGCGGACCGCCGACAGCGGCGTCCGAACCGAGACATTGATCCGGCGGAGCAGGAGCCAGCTCGCCGTGCGCAGGTCGTTGACGCCCCGGGCAGTCGTGAAGGCAATCCGGAGACCGGCCGCACTGACGGCCTCGGCGACCGCGGGCGAGGCCGCCCCTGATGGATAGGCGAAGACCGGCAGGTTCGACCCCGTCTCGCGAGCGAGGTCATCCCGGGAACCCGCGATCTCGGCTTCGAGGGCTTCAGGCTCCAGGCGGGGCAACAGCGGGTGTGTCCGCGTATGGGGCGCCAGCGCTGCTCCTTCGCCGGCCAGGTCACGGAGCTTGGCCCAGCCGAGCACGAGGTTCCCGGGCTGCTCGCCGCCGAGCTCCGCGACGAGCCTGTCGACGGCCTCGAGCATTCGATCGTGGGCCATCGCCTTGAGGGCATCCCGGATGGCGCGGTACGCATGCACCCGCTCCCGGGCCGATCCGAGGGGCAACTCGCCGCTCGGGGACACTACGGAGGGACGCGACGACGTCGAAACGGCCCGATGGATACGGTCCCACCAGAAGCTGAGCTTTGGAGCGTCCGGGTAGGCGGTTGGTACGAAGAGGACGGCCGACAGCCCGCGGGCGCGGAGCGCCGGCCAGGCGTGCTCGGCGAAGTCGACGTAGGCGTCGTCGAACGTGAGCAGCAACGACCGAGGCGGGAGGGCCGGGCCGCCGTTCGAACGCCGGACGAGGTCGTCGACGGAGATCACGGCGTGGCGCTTGGCGAGCGTATCGAGCAGCTCGCAGAAGCCGGCCGGGGTCGCGCTGAGCAGTCCAGGCGCGACGTCGACGCCGGGCGGCGCGACGCGATGGAATGTCAGGACCGCCAGTGAGTCCGGCCGGCGAGGGACGAGCCGCTCGAGGATGTCGACCGCCGCCGCCGCGGGCGGGCCGGCGGCGAGCGCCCGAAGAACGCCTGTGAGCGCCATCCTCAGCCGGCCGGTCGCGCGGCGTCTACCCTCGCCGGCTCGGCCGCCTCGGCCGGCCTCCGGCCCATCGCCGTCGAGAACAGGCGCCTGCCGGCTGCCCGGAACCCGGCGGCGGCGGTGTGCACGACGTCCGCGACGAATGGCAGCGGATCGTGCCGCGAGAAGACCGCCTCGACCTTTGGCCCCTTCACGGATGTCAGCCAATCGCCGACCGACAGCTGACCGCGACGGGCTCGGACGAGTGCGGCCTGGAGGTCGTGGCGCCAGTAGATCCACTTGACGCCGCGATATTCCTGCGTGACCGCGTCCGGCAAGGGCTCGCCGAGGGCGTCCCGGTACGCTGACATGAGGAGCTCCACGCCACCCTTCTCGGCAATCGCCGAGCGGCCGGTCGGCCGCCCGATGTTCGGCTCGATGATCATCAGCCGGCCGGTCCGTTCATCCTCCTTCGCCTCGACGTAACCGAGTCCACGGTAGGCAACGCTCCCGAAGAGGTCCCGGGCGATCGACTCGGCCTCCGGGCTTCGCACCTCCTCGCCGAGGCAGCTCGTGCCGGTATCGAGGGGCCATTGCCGGAGCTTGCGAGCGACGAAGGAGACGCGCTGCGCCGATGCCCGGTCGTAATAGGTGTTGACCGAGTAGAGCGAGCGTTCTGGGCCCGGGACCCACGACTGGGCGATCAGGACGTCCGCCCAGGAAGCGCAAGCGTCGTAGCGGGCGAGCAGCTCGTCGGGCGTATCGACCCGGATTGCCTTCGCCCTCGTCGCAGCGAGCCACGCCGGGCCCTTGAGGCCGGGCTTCAGGACCGCCGGGAACGTCAGGGACGCCGCTGCGAGTTCGGCGTCGACCCGCGAGCGGAGGACGGCCGTCGGTGGGATCGCCAGGCCCGTTGCTATCGCGTGCTCGGCGAAGCCGACCTTGTCCATGAGCCGCTCGACGTCGGCGTGGTCGGGCAGTACGAAGCGGAACGCACCGGCCAGGCGTTCGCGGCCGGCGGAGACCGCAAGCACCGCCGCGTCGGTGCAGGGGATGAGCACGCCCGGCTGGTCAAGTCGGGCGCCGAGCGCCACGAGGGCGTCGACGAGCGCTTCGCCTCGGAGCGTTGCCCGGACGATCGCGACCGGCAGTCGGGTCCGGGCGCAGAAGTGCTGGGCATCGGCGACGACGCCGACGACCGGGATGCCCCGAGCGTCGAAGATCCGGGTCGACTGCAGGCCGGTGATGCAGTCCAGCCCGACGATGACAGCGGGCGGGCGGTCGGTCGGGATCCGACCCGTCGTTCGGATCAAGCCGGACCGGCCTCGTCCTCGAGGGCGATCGCTTCCTTCGTGCCGACGAGGTCGAAAATGTGATTGACCGACACGATGTCGTCCTCGACGTCGGACGCTCGCCCGGCGACGGCCAGCTTGGCGAGGGTCGCCTCCATCGCCCCAACCGCGGCGCGCATCGGATGGTTGGCAAGGATGACGAGGTTGAAGCCCCGCTCGTAGAGCTGGGCCGACGAGAAGGTCGGGAAGAGCGTCGGAACGGCGACCAGAGGGAGCTTGCCGAAGCCCTTCCACGACGACAGGAATCCGTCGATCTCGGCCAGGGTCTTGTCGCGCGAGTGGATGAGGATGGCGTCGACGCCCGCGTCAGCGTAGGCATCGGCCCGTTCGCAGGCATCTTCCACGCCGTGACCGGCGATCAGGCTCTCGACCCGGGCGATGAGGATGAAGTCATCGGTCTGCTGCGCCCGCTTTGCCGCCCGCAACCGGCGTGCCTGCTCTGCCGCCGGGATCAACTCGCGCTTCGTCTCCGCGCCGAGGAGGCTGTTCCGCTTGGGGAACAGGTTGTCCTCGATGCTGATCCCCGAGATCCCGGCCCGCTCGTACTCCACGAGCGTGCGCACGACGTTGCCGAGACCCCCGAAGCCGTTGTCGCAGTCGGCGATGACCGGGAGCTCAGTTGCGCCGTCGATCCGCTGGGCCGCCGCAAGCGTCTCCGACATCGTCGTGAGGTTCAGGTCGGGCAGGGCATGGGCCATCGTCGCGACGCCAAGCCCGCTGACCCAGACGGCGTCGAAGCCGTGCTCGCCGATCAGCTTTGCGCTGAGGGCATCGTGAGCCCCGACGGCGACGATCGATCGGGTGCCGTGGAGACCTTCCTTGAGTCGTCTCCGCTTTGCGTCTGCCCTATTCACGGTGGCTCGGGACATGGATCGGGGACATCTGTTCCTCCGCGGAGACTGGATCGAAACGATCGATGATTGCGATGACTTCCTGGCCGATTTCCTCCTGCGCATCAATCGTCTGCGCGCCGATGTGCGGCGTCAGGACGACATTCGGCAGGTCGGCCAATGGCGATCGCTTGCCCTCGCCCTCTGCCACGTGGACATCGAGTGCGGCGCCACGGAGCCGGCCGCCGGGCTGCAGGGCGTCGAAGAGCGCCGCCTCGTCCACGACCCCGCCACGGGCGATATTCACGAGGAAGGCGCCGGGCTTGACCTTTGCCAGCTCAGCCGCGCCGATCATCCCGCGGGTGGTGTCACTGAGGGGGACATGCAGAGAAATGAAGTCGCCCTCGGCGAGGACGCGATCGAGGTCGGCGAGGTCGATCCCCTGGTCGGCGAAGGCACGCGAACGCTCCTCGCTCGGCCGCTCGACGACGCCGATCGGGCGCATTCCCCAGGCCCCGCCAAGAGCCGCGACGCGGGAACCTATCGAGCCCAGCCCCACGATCCCCAGCCGCTTGCCGCGCAGGTTGTAGCCCACCAGCTCCGACTTCGCCCAGTGGGCCGCCCGCAGATGGCGATCGGCCAGGACGATGCTGCGGGCCAGCGCGATCATCAAGCCGAACGTCAACTCGGCGACGGCCTGGGCGCCGGGTCCCGGGATGCGGATCAGCTCGATTCCGCGCTCCCGGACCGTCGCGAGGTCGAGGTTGTCGAGCCCGGAGCCGGCTCGGACCAGGAGTCGCAGGTCGGGTGCGGCGAGCACGCCCGGCCCGATGCTGACGCCGCTCCGGAAGACGATCGCCTGGCGGTCGGCCGCGGCCTCGGCGAGGACGTCCTCGGACGCGCCGATTGCCGTCCGGACATCGTGCCTGGACTGGAGTGCCGCGAGCGCGGCGGGGGCGATCTGGCTCGCGACGAGGATTCGCATCACGAACCTGCCACCGACGGGTTGTCCACGATCGTCGGCTGCCCGATCGAGGCGGCCAGTTCGTCGACCAGGTCCGGCGCCAGGACCGATGCCTGCGTCCCCTCGGCCGGCTCAGCGACCCCCTCCGCCTGGCCGCTCGTGTCGCCGACGATGGTGCCGCCCGCTACGAAGGCGACAATTCGTCCGACGATGTCGTCGACGACTTCGCCAACGGGCCGGTTTGCGTCGACCACCTGGAATGCCGGGAGGACACGCTCGAGATCGAGGTACTCGAGCCGGCGCTTCGCCACTCGCTCGAGCGATTCTCCCGGCTTGCGCGCGGTCAACACCTCTGGCGGGGCGTCGAGGAACAGCGTCAGCTCCGGCTTCGGATACCAGTGGCGAAGCACGTAGCCGTGAATTCGCGCGTCGAGCGGCCGCCGACGGTTGGTTGGCGCGATCGTGGTTGCGTAGTAGTCGGCGAAGAAGTGACGGTCGAAGACGACGACCGCGGGGCGTCGCTGGATGCGCCGCGCGAGGGCGGCCCGATAGGCCTCCTCGGCGAGCCAGTTCGTGATCCGGATCAAACGCCGGGCGGCCGCGAGCGGGCCACCGTGGCGCGAGTCTGGTTCCGAATGCCCGACGGTCATGTCAGGGTTGCCGCCGCGACGGCGCTTGATGGCCAGGGCCAGGCGGGTCGTTGGCAGCATGACCGGGCTCGCCGCGAGGTTGACGCCCATGTACAGGTAGCTGGCGTCGAAGGGCAGTCGCCCGATCAGTTCGTGGGCGACGGTCGACTTGCCGGCGCCGTCGATTCCGATGAGCGCGACGCTTCGACCGATCTGCACGGGTGGGGCTGGTGATGCCCGACCGGCCGCGTCGTAATTCCTCATCTGCGTACTAGGACCCCCACCCGAATGTACCGGCGGCGCCGCCGGATCAACGAACCGGGAGTGTAGGTCAAGTTGGGCCCCGCTGCGCGGAGTAGTTGGTGCCCGACGGGTCGTTGGGGCCATGTCGCGGCACGGAATGCGTTGCTAGTCAGCAACATTCACGAAGGTGCGTCAGCCGGAAGACCGATTGCCCCGGCGATCAGCTCGTGAAGCGCCGGGATATCCGGCGGGTATGGGTGCCGGACGGAGACGCACGGCTTCCCGCTGAATGCGTCGACCAGGCATTTCTCAACGATGGCGGGCAGCGACTCGATGAACGGGTTGCGGCGATCGGGGAAGGCGTACCGGAACGTGAGATAGAGCGCCTGGAGGTCGAGGAGCTCGTGGACCACGGTTGCGGCCGTACGGCGAGCGACGATCGTCCCGTCGATCGGCTCGGCGACGGCCTCCGGATCGCCCGAACTCTCGACCAGGACAATCGCGTCGAGCGGCGTGAGGCCCACCGAGACGCGCCCGTCGAACACGCGTTTCGGCGGGATCTGGAGCGATCGCTGGTTGTCGGCGATCGCCCCGAGCCGCCGGGCGAGGTCGCCTGGGGCCGACGAGCGGATCAGTGGCAAACGTGCGGCGCCGGCGAGGAGTCGCGCGGCCGACGCAGCCGCCCCCAGCCGTAGGCGTCGACCCGTCCCGATCCGGTCGCGCAGTCGAGGCACCATCGCAAGCTGCCAGTCCCACAGCCGCATGGGCTCGGGAAGGCCGGCCATCGCGGACCCATCGCCGGTCACGAAGACCCACTCGTCGCCGACATAGGTCGCGCCGCGGTCGGCGAACGCCAGCAGCACCTCGGACTTGCCGCCCTTCGCCCACCCCGTCACCAGTGTTCCGCGGCCGCCCGCGATGAACGCGCTGGCATGGACCGGCACAATTCCTTTCGAGAGGAGCGTCAGGTTGATGATCGGAAGGAGGTAGGGGACCGCTGAGAGGCCGCGCTCGGCGACGATCTCGAGCGGTGTCGTGCCGATCTGGGCGACCGGGATCGCGACTTTGACGGTCGTCTTGCGGCGCCCGCGCAGGACGACAAACTCATCATCGCCGTAGGCCGCTTCTCGACCGAGCGGTCGGAGGACGCCGCGAACCTCGAGGCGGTCGACGAAACGTATCGTGATGTCGCCGGTGGCCGCGTCGACCTGGGGCAGGGGTCCAAGCTGGCGAACGATGGCCGCGACCTCGGGTCGGCCGGCATCCACGAGCACGATCGTCAGCAGCCCGTGGAGATCGAGGACGGTCGTGGCCCGATCAGACGACACGGCGTTCGACCTCGCTTTCCGGCTTGCCAATCAGCTCGCGAATTACCGGGATCTTCAGCAACTCCGGAAAGTAGCGGCCGATCTGGAGTGACCTGCGGGTGATGCGAAGGAGCCCGACGGAGACGGCCGCGACGAGCGGGACTCCGAGAAGCAGCGGCATGTTGGTGACCAGCTGGACAACCGTCAGCGCCGCGAGCGCGACCGCGACCGTCGCGTACGTCAGGACGTGCCGAAGCGAGGGCAAGCCGATCGCCGATAGAGAAAGACCCGCCTGGTAGAGGAGGTTCTGGATGATCAGGGTCGATGCCGTCGCGATGCCCGCCCCGAGCGCGCCGTACGAGCCGATGAGCAGGACGCTGGCCGTGAGGCTGATGACCGCCGACAGGACGTCGACGGCGACGATGAACCGGATCGATCCCTGGACCCGGAGCGTCAGCGCATTGAAGCCGAGCGCGGCATTGACGTAGTGGCCGATGGAGAGGATGGCGAGGACCGCGCCCGCGTCCGCATACGCCGCGCCGAACAGGAGCACGGTCAGGGGCCCGGCGAGCGCGACCGTCATGGCGAGAGCCGGGAACGTCGCCACGGCGATCCAGGCCGAGGTCTGCCAGTACATGTTGCGCAGCCGGTTGTACTCGCCCCGGGCGAACAGTCGTGCCGCAACCGGGACGAACAGAAAGCCGAAGCTCTGGTAGATGACGAGGTTCTGGCGCGCGAGGGGTAGCACGGCGGCGTAGGCGGCGACTTCGTTCGAGGTGGCCAGGCGCTGGAGGATGATGACAACCGCCGACGTCCGTAGCAGGAAGACGATATCGGACGACAGCAACGGCAGGCTGAAACCGAACATCGCCCGGACCGGAAGGCTGAAGTCGCGGCGCAGGATCCGGCCCGCGATCCCCTTCTGTTCCAGCAGCCGGGCGAGGAGGATCGCGAACGCGGCCACCCCGACAATTCCCGCAACGACGTAGCCGATCGCCAGGACCTCCGCGGGCTGGTCGGCGAGGATGACGACGGCGACGACGATCAGCTGCAGCCCCGGCGCGAGGATGTTGCGTCGTAGGACGATCGAGCGGGCGCTCCCGAAGATCGCAAAGCAGGCGGTCGCGAGGCTGTCGAAGGCGCGAACCGGAGCGAGAAGGAAGAGAATCAGCATGAGCTGCCGAGCGAGCTCGTTCTCGACGATGTCGCTGCCGAACCTGGACTGGAAGCCGATGAGGGCGAGCAGCATCGCGGCACAGACCCCGCCGACCACGCCGAACGCGAGGACCAGGGAGCCCGCCAGCCGACGCTCGTCCCCCTGCTCCTCGTAGAGAGGCACGAACCGCGAGATCGTCTTGTCGAGGCCAAGCAGGGCCAGGGTTGCCGCCAGCGAGGCCACGGACAGGCCGAAGGCGAATGCTCCGAACTCCGTCCGCGACAGCGCCCTGACGATGAGGATTTGCGTCGACAGATCGAGTATCAGCCCGATGAACTTGCCGAAAACGAGAATCGTCGAGCCGCGGAAGTGGCCGGCCTCTTCGTGAAGCGTCCCCTCCTCGCCCGTGGCTACCCGATCTTCCGGCTCCATCAACGCCGACGCATGAGCGGGCGCGTGGCTGGTAGTCTCGGAACGGTGGATGCCCTCGAGTCGATCCTCGCCGAACTCCGGCCCCTGGTTCGCGAGTGGTACCCGGATGCGGACGCGACGGCGGAGCTCGACGTCCTCGACGTCAATTCGCGCGTCGTCGTGCACGTGATTCGAGTCCGGGTGGCCCGGACGAATGGGCCCCCGGCGACGCTCATGGTCAAGGCCGGCGCGGCCGACATCGCCCCGGACACATCCGATCGGCCACGCCTCATGCCAATGACCGACCAGCCCGAACGTCCGCAACTGGAGTTCGAGGCGCTGCGGACCGTAGAGGCCAGAGTGGGGGAGGTCGGCGACCCCCAATTCGTGGCCGTCCGCCCGCTCGGCGTCCTGCCCGTGGCGAACGCGCTCGTCATGGAGGCGTTCGATGGCGAGCCGCTCCATCAATTCCTCTTGCGGCGTCCGTTTCGATCGGGAGCCGCGCTCGCGCCCTCGATCCTGGCGCGGGCGACCGGACGGTGGCTCCGCATCCTGCACGACACGCCGTCATCGACCCAGGCGGTGCGGCAGGGGACCAGGGAGGAGGTCGTCGACGCGTTTGCCGCATTCGGCTCGTACCTGGCCGCCGAGAAGGTTTCGCCCCACCTCGACGAGGTCGTCGAGGCGGGAATCGCGTCTGCACGTCGGCTCCCCGATCCGCTGCCGACCGTCATCACCCACGGAGACTTCGCGCCGCGAAACATCCTCGTGGACCGATCCGGCCGGATGGCCGTCATCGACCTGCTCCTCCGATGGCAGGCGCCGGCCTTCGAGGATCTCGCGGGGTTCCTCGTGGCGCTCCAGACGAGCCGGGCAAACGCGGCGACGCGCGGACTACTATTCGGGCGCACCATCGAGAGGCTGGAGCCTGCCTTTCTTACGGGGTATTACGGTTCGGAGCCGGTGCCGCGGAACGCGATCCGGGTCTACGAGCTCCTGCTCGTCCTCGACAAATGGTCCGCCCGGGCGATCCGGAATCGGACGCTCGGGGGCGTCCGGCGCATGCGCGAACGGCTGATCGACAGCCACTTCGACGCCCGGTCACGGTTACTTGCTCGCCGCCTCCGCGAGCGTGTCTGACTTCCTGAGATAGAGCACGCCGTAGCGACAGAGTCGCCAGGCCTCCGGGATGCGCCGGAGGATCATCCCGTCGAGCCGCCGCAGGATCGGGATCTTGCGCCCGAAACCAAACGCCCGCTCGACCATGCTCAGGAGCTGGATCGGGCGGAGCCGGAACTCCGCGAACGGCGCACGCCAGGCGGCGAGGTCATTGACCGTCAGCGGCCGGTCCGCGCCTCGTTCGTGCTTGCCGGGGTACGGCAGGTGGGCCCGAGCGAAGACAACGAGCGGGTTGGTGCCGAGCGGCTCGGAGAAGGTTGCCCGGCCACCGGGCGCGAGCACGCGGGCGAGCTCCCCGGCGCCGACCTTGGGATCGAGGTGGTGAAGGATCGCTTTGCCGATGGCGAGGTCGAAGCTCCCCGTCTCGAACGGGAGCTCCTCGCCAGAGGCAGCGATGAACTCGATCCGATCGGCCACGCCGTTGAGCTCAGCGCGCTTTCTGGCAACCTCGATGCTGGCCTCGGACAGGTCGAACGTCGTGACCCGGGCGCCGCTCCGGGCCAGAACCACCGAGAGCTTGCCGAGACCGCAGCCGTACTCGAGGATCCGGCGATCTTTGAGGTCGCCGAGGAACTCCGCCATCCCCGACAAGGCGAGGTGGTCCGCGGAGTAGCGCTCGAACGTCATGTCCAACGGGAGGATGTCTTCAGGGCCAAGTTCGCGGGTGCCGTCGGTGTGGTGAGCGTGCGCGTCCCATTTCGCGCGCTCGACCTCGTACCGGGTCTGCTGATCCATGTGCCCCTCCAATGTCGGTACAGCGTTTCGGCCAGGATGAACGCTACAATACCCGCCCTTCGCCCGACGCCTACGAGGAGCCATGGCAACCGAGCCCGACGAAGGACAACCGGCTGCCGCAACCAGCAACGCTTCAGGAGGCGTCGCGGGCTCGCCGCTTGGCGATCCCGCTGAACCGCCGACCACGGATGCTGTTGAGCTGCCGCCTGCCGATCTCCGACGACGAGCTCTCATTCTGACTCCCCTCGTCGCGATCATCGTCGGGCTTGCCGTCGGCCTTGCCAATCTCCCCACCGGGCGGGCCGTCACGCCCGGCGACAGTTCGCAGTCACCATCGGCTGGGGTGGTGGCCGAACCGGGCTACCTCGTCAGCCTCGACGAGCTGCGTCGGCGGGGCGAGATGGCGGCCCGCGGGGAGGAGCCCCACGCATCCGCCGTGACGAATCTCATGGAATGGGCCGACAACGCCGTGACCGAAGCTGCCCGTCCCACGCAGCCGCTACGGATCGTGGGAACCGACAATGAATTCGTCGACGACGCCCGTCGCGCATACGGTCTCGGCCTGGCCTTTGGACTGAGCGGCGACGAGCGATATGCCCAGGCTGCCCGTCGAACGATCCGCAACTGGATGGACGTGGTAACGACGACGACCGACACGTGCCCGGACGGTGGTGGTTGCCACACGTCGCTGATCATCGGTCGCGCCGGCGCGGGTTTTGCCTTCGGCGCTGACCTCATCGCCAGCTCCGAATCCTGGACGGCAGACGATCGGGCCGACCTCCAGGCCTGGATGCGGAACGTCCTCCTGCCCGCGGTCTCCCACCGCCCGAACAACTGGGGCGACGCGGGGACGTTTCTGCGCGTGGTGGCGGCCGACTACGCGGGGGACCAGGGCGAGTTCGATCTGGCAATCGAGAAGTGGCGATCCCTCATCGATCTGATCGAGCCGGACGGCCGGATTCCCGAGGAGGTCCGGCGCGGCGCGGCGGGAATCCTGTACACGCAAGAAGCGCTCCAGTACAAGGTGGCCGTCGCGCGAATCGCCGAGCGCCGCGGAATCGACGTCTGGGACTACGTCGGTGCGCGGGGCGGGTCGCTGCGCAAGGCAGTCGACCGCCTGGCGTATTACTGGCAGCGACCCGCCGACTGGCCGGACTACAAGGGACCCATGGTTCCCAGCCCCGGACCGCTGTGGGAGATCGTGTACGCCCACTGGCAGGACAAACGCTGGCTCGACATCCTGCTGGACGGCCGTCCGTACGGAGATCAGGGGCACTCGGCCATCCGCTGGACCACGCTGACCAACGGCATCCCCGTCGAGCCGCTGGTGGCTGGGGGGCCGAGCGGAAGCCCCGGAGCCACGGCGCGCCCTAGTGCCTCGGTGTCACCAACGCCGCCGCTGGCTCCGGCCCCACCAATCAGCGGATTGGCAGTTGCGCTCGGGTCTTCCCTGGGCAACCCCCTGCCCATGGTGATCAGGTGGGTCGCGCCGGAAGTCGCGGGCGCCAACGTCGAGCTGGAACGGTCTGTCGGCGGGGCCTGGTCGGCCATGAAGATTGGTTCAGACGGTCAATCGGCGCGCGATTCGCTGCGGCTCGGCCGCGTCACGGCGTACCGGGTTCGGGCCGTCGTCGCGGGCAGCGCGGGGCCATGGGCCGCGCTCGATAGCGTCTCGGTCGAGCGCATCGAGGCGACGAGCCGGACCGCCGATTTGAGCGGGACATGGACCCGGGTTGCGTTTTCCGGCTACTCGGGCGGATCCGCCCTCACGACGGACGCCAGCGGGGCGAAGATGGTCTGGCGTGGCACGACCCAGTCCATCGCCATCATCGGGCCCACCGGTCCCACCCGCGGCCGGATGGTCGTCACCGTCGACGGCGTCCGTGCCGACGATATCGACCTTCGGTCGAGCCGCTACCGGGCTCGGAACGTACTCTTCACGACGTCCTGGAGCGATGCGGCAGTCCACGAGCTTGTGATCGAAGCCCGATCATCGAGCGGCCGCCGGACGGTCGCGGTGGACGACATCGTTACGTTGACATCGACCCTCATCGCTCCACAAGGTTCATGACCATGAGCAGGATCAGTCCACATGTCACGGCCACGATCACCCACGGCAGAGCGAACGTCTCGAAGTCGTCCGGCACGAAATCCATGATCAGCGCCCCGACGATCAGCGTCCCGATCAGACCGGGCACGAGTCCGATCAGCGCGCGCGTCCGGAGCCGCTGCTGGCCCGGCGCGAGCGCCATGACGAGCGCGATCACGCCGGCGAGCGACAGGATGACAACGGCTGCGATTCCGACATTAGCCACGAGTCGATGATACGAACCTTGGGGCTAGGCGGCTGTAAGGTCCAGCGCGCCGACGCAAGGCGCCATCGTTCGAACGCACGTGACTGAAACTGGCCGGCGGATCGCGATCGGCCTGACCGCCGTGACCGCAATTCTTGGCGTCGCCGTCGCCGTGTCGGTGGCAGGTCAGACTCCTCCACCGGCGTCCACCGGAAGCTTGGAACCGCGGGCCACGCCCCCAGCGGAGGAGTCGGACTTGACCGTCCAGTCGTTCAAGGACTTCTCCGTGCTCCCGGGCCTACCGACAGAGCCTGCCGGTCGGGAACTCCAGTCCCGCCTGTGGACGATCGACGGGCGCTGGTGGGCGGCCATGGTTGAGCCCGTGTCGCGAGAAACGCGAATTTATGAACTGAGCCTCGATCGTGCGTCGTGGTCGGACACCGGCGTCCTCCTCGACGAGCGAGGTGGCGCCATGTCCGACGTGCTCTGGTCGGGCGACCACCTCTACGTTGCGAGCGCCGTCCCGGGGCGGTCGACCTCGAACGGCGTGCGCGTTAGTCGGTTCAGCCGACAGCCCGGTGGGCGTTTCCTGCTCGACCCGAATTTCCCCGTCCCGTTGACGGAACGCGGTGTCTCGGCGGTGTCGGTCGCGCGCGACGAATCAGGCCGTCTGTGGGCCGCCTTCGTCCAAGACGGGCGCGTCCTTGTTGCGCACTCATCCGTCGACGATGCCGTTTGGGACGCACCTGAGCCAGTCCCCGGCGACGCCACGCCTGTCGGCCCGGCGGATGTTGCCACCCTTGTCGACGATGGCACTGGCGGTCTCGGCCTCATCTGGAGCGACGCGAACGCCCGATCGATCCAATTCGCCGCACGCGACCATCTCGACGCCCCCGACCAGTGGTCCGAATCGGAGGTGGCATTCGAGGGCTTGCCGCTCGCCGACGACCCCATCAGCGCCACTGCCGGTGGCGACGGCACGATCTTCGTCGCCGTCGAGACTGCGGTGGCCGACAAGCCAGATGCGGGCCAGGCCGAGCCCGGCAGCGTGATCCTTGCCCGAGATTCCGACGGCGGGTGGAGGACGGCGCTGATCGCGCGGGTCGAGGACCACCTGGGCCAGCCGATCGTCGTCGTCGACCGAGCCGTGACAGAGGTATACGTGTTCGAGACGTCGCCGCGCCACGGAGGGACGGTCTATCTGAAGCGCGCCGGCGTCGACCGGCTCGAGTTTCCGCCCGGGCGCGGCTTGACCGTGATCGCCGACCCGAGCAACCCGGATATCGCCTACCTGACATCGACGAAGCAGGCGATCGACACCGAGGACGGCTTGGTCGTACTCGGGTTCGACAAAGACACGGGACTCTACTGGCATGCGGTGATTGCTCCTCGGGTGGCGGACGTGACCCCATCCGCGACGCCGGTCGCTTCGGGCGCGGGCAGCCCAGGCCCATCGCTCCCAGGCCCATCCCTCGCACCGTCGGCTCCCGGTCCTTCCGCGTTGTTCACGGACAACTTCGATCCGTGGCCGCCGAACGGCCCGATCGGCAATGGCTGGGCGATCGCGCCGGCCGATGCGCGCGGGTCAATCACCGCGGTGGCCGATGGGTCGAACCCCGGCCAGAACGCCTGGCTTCAGGCCACGGGGCCGGCCGCCGTGCGCGCCTGCAAGTCGTTTGCTCCGGTGGCGGCCGGCACGTTGGTGGCCGAGATTCGCGTCCGCCTCGAGCAGATCGGCGCGGCTGACGCCGTGATCACCAGCCTTCGCGACCGGAGCGGCGAGTCGGTCTCGGTCCGGTTCGGCCAGGGAGGCACGTTTGCCTACTACTCCGGGCAGGTCAAGGTCCGCTCGGCCGTTCCCGTCCGGCTCAACACCTGGTACAGGTCGGCCGTGACCGTCAACCTCGAATCTCGAACGTACGATTGGCGTCTGAGCGGCGACGATGGCTCGCGCATCGTTGCGGTGAAAGGGATTCCGTTCCGGGAGGTGGCGGCGACCCAGGTATCGGAGATCTGTGTCCAGACCTCCGTCGGCGCAACGGGGGCCGGTCTCCGGTTCGACGACGTGCGCGTCAGCCGCTAGCCTTCCGCGACATGCGAATACTCATCACGGGCGTCGCCGGCTTCGTCGGGTCGCATCTCGCAGAAGCGCTGGTCGACCGGGGCCACGAGGTCGTCGGTGTCGACGCGTTCATCGACTACTACCCGCGCCGGGTGAAGGAAGCGAATCTCGCTGGCCTGATCGAGCGCCCGGGCTTCGAGTTTCATGAGCTCGACCTACGCACCGCTCAAATCCGGCCGCTGCTCGACGGCGCGACATCGGTCGTCCATCTCGCAGCGATGCCTGGCCTCGCGCGGAGCTGGACAGACGTGGAGCTCTACACGACGTGCAACCTGCTGGCCACCCAGCGCCTGGTCGAGGCGGCGCTCGATGCGGCAGTGCCCAAGCTCGTCCATGCATCGACCTCGTCTGTCTACGGGTCCGATGCCGTCGGCGACGAGACAACCCCGACCCAGCCGATCTCGCCGTACGGGGTGACCAAGCTGGCCGCGGAGCACCTGATCCTCGCCCACGTCCGAACTGGCGGCCTGCCGGCCACGATCCTCCGGTACTTCTCGATGTTCGGACCGCGCCAGCGGCCGGACATGGCGTATCACGTCTTCATCGAGGCGCTCATCGACGGGCGGCCGATCACGGTCTTTGGCGACGGCGAGCAATCACGGTCCAACACGTTCATCGCCGATTGCGTCCGCGGGACGATCGCAGCGATCGAGGATGCAGACGTGGGCCAGATCTACAACATCGCGGGCGGCGAGTCGATCACTCTCAACGAGGCCATCTCGAAGATCGCCGGAGTTCTCGGCGTCCAGCCGGTCATCAACCACGAACCAGCACGACCGGGCGACCAGCGGAGGACCTTCGCCGACACGTCGAAGGCTCGGGCGGCGTTCGGGTTCGAGCCCGTCGTCGGCGCGACCGAGGGCCTCGAGGCCCAGGTCGCCTGGCAATTGGCCAGACGCGCGGGCAGCCCTCTCGGCTGATCAGGCCCGCCCGCTCCCGGCCGGGCTCAGTCCGGCAATTCGTGGACGATGATGTTGTCGAACCAGACAGTCGCTTCGGACCGACCAAGGTCAAGCGCAAGCTTGACGTTCGGATCGGCGACGAGATGGGTGACCTCGAAGCTGATGGCGCTCCATGTCGTCCCAACCTGCAGCACGCGAGATGCCGTGATCTGGCCGCCAGCGGCGATCAGCCGAACCGTCACCTCGCGCGCCGCCGCCGCCTTCATGGAGAGGTTGACGACGTACGTCACGCCTTGGCCGAGCGCGAAGTCGTCGGACGTGAGGGAGATCCCCGAGCGTGCGGCGCTGCCGATGCTGATATCGACGCGAGCGGCCGCCGATCCATCCGGGCCCGCGAGTGGCTCGTGGGTCAAGGTGGCTTGCGCGCGGTCGGTCAGCTGGAGCTGCCAGCCATTGACTCCGTCCTCGAATCCGGGGTTGAAGACGAGGCTCGCCGGGACTCCCGACGGCGGCGGGGAGGCCGGTGGCGGAACGGTGGGCGTGGGTGGCGGCAGCGTTGGCGGGGGCGGCGTCGGGCGGGGCGGCGAGGGACTCGCTGCCGGCGGAGTCGAGCTCGGCGCGACGCTCGGGCCTGAACGACCGGCGAGTGCATCGGTGATCCGCTCGTTGAGCGCGGGCAGGGCAGCGAGCAGCTCGATGACGGCCCGCGCGCCCGCGACGTACGCGTCGACGTTCCGGATGGAATTCTGCAGCGTTTCGGTGTTGCTAGCCATGACCGCGTTGTAGAAGGCGCCGAGGTCGGCTCCCAGTTCGGCCGTGTCATCGCCTAGCTGGAGTCGATCAGCGGCCTCCCTGCCGGCCGTCAGGTCCGTGTTGACCGACCGGAGGTGGCCGGCGATCTCGGGAGCGAGCGGGACCTCGACTGCGATCGCCGCATCGAGCGCCAGGGCACGGCTGGCGAGGCTCTGATTCACGACCAGGGCAGTTGCCAGCGCTCGCCGGATCTCAGGGTCCATCGTCGGCAACGCACTCGGTTCGACGGACGGGCCCGATGACGGGGCCGGGTCGTTTGGTAGGCCGTCAACGGCGAAGGCCTGCGCCGCGATCAGGGCCACCGCGAGCAATCCGACGAGCGCCGAGGCGATCAATTCCGGCGACGCCAAGTCGCGGATGCGCCGGCCACTCATGTGGCCACGACCTTCCGCCTGCGTCTGCACCTGAAGCTGCTGCTCCAGATCGACGCCGGGCTCGGCCATTACGGCAGAGAACGCGAGGGACAGTTCGACGCCCTGCCGCCCGGTGATCAGCAGCCGATCCGCGAGGACCGCCACCTCGGCGTCGGCGAGCGAGATGCTCGCCGCGACAGCCGACGGGCTGATGTGAATCGGACCGAGCACGTTCAGCTTCGTGCCGACTCGGGCGAGGAAATAGCGGCTCCCGATCTGGAGTGACCCCATGCCGCCCATGAAGATCCCGCTACCCAGGATCGCGACCGTCCCACTCGACCTGGCGACGGGCGCCGGCGCCGCCTCGAGCGTCGCCCTGCGTCCGAGCATTGTTGCGGAGCGGCGACCGGGCGCAACTCCGTTACCAGGCGGAGCGGCCGTCCGAGCAGGACCGCGCGGCTCAGGCCCGGGCGAGGCAATCGTCGTGGGAGCTCCAGCGACAGCGGCCTCCGTCTCCGCGCCGCTGCGCCGGAACTCGGCGCCGCACGCGTCGCATCGCCCTGGCCAACCCCGTGTTCGCGCCCCGCAGGTCGGGCAACGGCCGGGGGGTGCCAGTGCAAGGAGTCCGACGGCGATCGGGCCGAGGGCGATTCCGAAGGCGAACCAGGCTGCCCAGGATCGCCCGCGCTGGATTGCGAGCCAGCTGGCGAGCGGCGCGAAGACGATTGCCGAGACGATGAGGGCAATGAAGGGAAGTGGCAATCCGGATACGACTCCTTTGGGCGCACCCGTCCGGGCGCGCCGGCCAATGGTAGGCGGCACCGGCGGCACGCGCTGCAGGGAGAGATGCCCCAAAACGGTGCCTACCGTCAACGAGAATGACGCCGTGGACCCGCTTAAGCACGCGTTTGACAGCAAATCGTTATTGAGCCCGCAAGGTGAAGCTAATACAGTGGTACTACGAGCGCGCAGGACTAAAGGTCTACGGTCTCATTCGGTCATCTTCTTTTTGGGGACCTGCGAACTCGTTCCCGTCGGCCGGGCAAGCCGCGGACCTTGGATACCCGCGTCCCGTGGGGCAAATCGGGAAGTTGGGGCAGGGGGAGATCAGACTTGAAGGTCACCGTTATCGGTCAAGGCTACGTGGGTCTCGTCACGTCGGCAGGGGCAGCCGCGTGGGGACACGAAGTCGTCGGAGTCGAGCGGCAGGAGGACCGCCTTCGGGCGCTGCTGTCCGGACACGTACCGTTCCATGAACCGTCCCTCAGCGAGCTGGTCGAACTTCACCTGGGAGACGGCCGCCTCCGGTTCACCGCCGATTCCCAGGGGCCAGTGTCCGCGTCGAGCCTGACCTTCGTGGCGGTCGGCACAGTCAACGCGGACCAGGAGTGGGAGACGAACACGATCCGAGCCTGTCTGGCCGAGGTCGTCCCGCACATCCCGGACGACGGGGCCGTGGTGGTCCGGTCGACCTGCCCGCCTGACTTCATCGGACAGCTTCCCGCGTACGTCGACGGGCTCCGCCGGGATGCCGGTCGCGAACCGATCGCGGTGATGCTCAACCCCGAGTTCACCAAGGAAGGTACCGCGGTCCAGGACTTCCTCACGCCGGACCGCGTCGTCATTGGTGTGGCATCGGACCCGCACGAGCACGGGGTGGCGCTGCTGCGCGAGTTCTACGCCCAGGTCGAGGCCCCGGTTCTCGTGCTCTCGGCGATGGATGCCATCCTGGCCAAGCTGGGTGCCAACCTGTTCCTTGCAACGAAGATCTCGTTCGCCAACGAGCTGGCGGCTCTGTGCGATCTGTACGGCTCGCAGATCGAGCGGGTCATCGAGGGCATGGCTCATGACCCCCGAATCGGCGGCTCGTTCCTGCGAGCCGGTATCGGGTTCGGAGGCTCGTGCCTGCCGCACCAGGTGACGATGACCGTCCGCGAGGCGGCGGCCCGGGGCCACGATACGCCGTTGTTCGCCGCCGTCGATGACATCAATCTCCGCCAGCGGCTCACCTTTGTCGATCGCATCGACGCGTTGGTCGGCGGCGTCGCAGGCCGGCGCATTGCGCTCCTCGGATTGACGTTCAAGCCCCACACGGACGATCTCCGTGCGGCACCGTCGCTGGACATCGCCAGCATGCTGATCGATCGGGGCGCGTCGGTCGTCGCCTTCGATCCCATGGAGACCGCGCGCCGCAACGCCAAGGCCCAGATCCGGCGGTTGGTCGTGGTAAGCAGCGCCCTCGAGGCCGTCAGCGACGCCGACGTGATCGCCCTCGTAACCGAGTGGCCCGAATTCGTGACGCTGCCGTGGGCACAGATCGCGAGCATAGTCCGCCAGCGGATCGTCATCGACGGGCGCAACGCGCTCGACCCCGACGCCCTCCTCGAGGCCGGCTTCGTCTATTCATCCTTCGGGCGCGGCCATCGGATCCCGGCCGAGCTCGGGAGCCCAGCCGCCCAGGCCCGGGCCCCAGAAGGCACCCGGATGGGAATTCCAATCGGCGCCGAGTTCGCCGTCGGCGACTTCTAGCCATGGTGGGGCACACCGGGGGCGATCAGCCATGATCACTTGGTTCACCACGATCTTCGCCGGCCTCGTCGGACTGGTCGTCGGGCTGCTGGTTGGCGACCCGTTGCCCGGCGTGGCGTTCGGGCTCGGACTGCTCGTTGGCGGCGCCGCATCGGTCGTCGTCGTCCCCGCGTTGCGATCCGCCCCGGCCGGCATCAAGGGCGCCGCCATCGACGACGTGGCTGCGGGCTGGATCGAATTCCACCGCGAGCTGGCGCGGGCGAGGCGGTTCGATCGCCCGTTCGCCATCGTCCGCTTCTCAGTCGGTCGCTCGCCGGACGAGGGGGTCCTGGTCGGGCTGCGCAACGAAATCGCCGCAATCTCCCGCCGCATCGACCGGCTGTGGATCGACGAGGACCATATCCTGCTTCTTCTCCCGGAGGCCACCGAGGCAGCAGCGAAAGCCGCTCTGTCCAGGGTCTACGTCGGGGTCCCGGCAGCAGTTGCCTTCGCGCCCGGGCTCGCGCTGTATCCGGAGCATGGAATCACGAGCGGTGCATTGATCGCAGCGGTCTACGGCAACGGGCAGGCGGAGGTCCCGACGCCGATCGCCGCGGCGCGCCCGGAACTGTGGCTCCAGCCGGCCGCGGGTATAGCCATCCAGACGGAGGGCGCTCCGGGCGGGTCGGACGAAGTGGCGAGCCAGAGTGGCTGATCCCCGAGCGCTCAGCTACCGTCGGTTCAGCCGCACGAAGCGGGCCATGGATCTCATCATCTGCATCGTCGCGATGCCCCTCCTCGTACCGGTTCTCCTGGTTTGTGCGCTCGCCGTCCGGCTGGAGTCGCCCGGCCCAATCCTCTTCCGCCAGCAACGAACCGGGCGTCACGGCGTCCGCTTCGGCATGTACAAGTTCCGCACGATGGTCGCCAACGCCGAGGAGTTGAAGGCGTCGCTCGCCCATCTGAACATCCTGCCGCCGCCGGATTTCAAGATCATCGACGACCCGCGGATCACACGGGTTGGCCGCATTCTCCGAACGACCAGCCTCGACGAGCTGCCACAGATCCTCAACGTCGTGCGCGGCGAGATGTCGCTGGTCGGCCCGCGGCCGACGTCCTTTGCGGCGAGCACCTACCGGTTGTGGCATGCTGAGCGTCTCGAAGTGGTGCCCGGGATCACGGGCTTCTGGCAGATCCGCGGCAGAAACGCGTCAACCTTTGACGAGCGGCTCCGGCTCGACGTGGAATACATCCAGCAGATGTCGCCGTTGCTCGATCTCAAGATCCTCATCTGGACAATCGGATCGGTCGTGAAGAGATCCGGAGCGTAGTGCGGGGGAATACCGTCATGACGTCGCGACGAGCGACGTGGCTCGAGCGTCGCCAGCGCCGGTCGCGATTGGTCGCCATCCTTGGCTTCCTTGTGATCGTTGGGTCGGCTTTGCCGATGGCCGCTCTCGCCGCCCCAGGCGACATCGGCAATGAGGGCCCGTCATTCGATGGCGCCAGCGGCACGGCCACAGGGTCCAAGCCCGAAAGCAAGCTGTGGTGGAACGACGGGATCTGGTGGGGGAGCCTGTGGGACACCGATACCCTGACCTACCACATTCATCGGCTTGACCTGGCCACCAGCAGCTGGGTCGACACGGGGGTTCAGCTCGACAATCGGCCCGGCACCCGAGCCGACACGCTCTGGGACGGGACGAAACTCTACGTCGCCTCGCATCGGTATTCGTCGACTCCGGCGGCCGGCTACGCGGCCCGGCTCTACCGGTTCAGCTACAACGCGGCAGCCAAGACCTACACGCTCGACTCAGGCTTTCCGGCGACGATCCACAATTACAGGGTCGAGACCCTCGTGATCGATAAGGACACCACGGGGATGCTCTGGGCGACCTGGATCCAGAACAGCCAGGTTCACGTCAGCCACACGAACGGCTCCGACAGCAGCTGGGTCACGCCGTTCGTCCTACCTGGGCCGGGCACGACCGTCAACATCGACGACATCTCGTCGGTCATCCACTTCCAGAAGTCTGGCGAGACCGGTCGCATCGGTGTGATGTGGAGTAACCAGAACGACTCGAAGGTCTACTTCGCGATTCACGTCGATGGCGCTGCGGACACCGTTTGGGACAGCAGCAAGACCGCCCTCCAGGGCCCGGGCGACGCCGACGACCACATCAATCTCAAATCTGTCCAGTCGGACGGCAACGGCAAGGTCTACGCGGCGATCAAGACGAGCCACTCGTCGTCTTCCGCTCCGCTGATCATGGCTCTCGTCTTCAATCCCGCAACCGGAACGTGGTCCAACAGCGTCGCCGGGCGCGTCTCAGACAGCCATACGCGCCCGATCATCGTCATCGACGACGAGCACAACGTCGCCCATGTCGTCATGACCGGCCCCCAGCCGCCCGCGACAAGCGGCCAGAACGGCGGCTCCATCTACGACAAGACCGCCCCGCTCGGGACGATGGCCTTCGCTACCGGCGTCGGTACGCCGATCATCCGCGACGCAGACAGTCCCGACATGAACGACGCAACGTCGACGAAGCAGAACGTCAGCAGCACCACCGGCCTTGTCATCCTCGCGGGCAATGACACGACCAACCGGTACTGGTGGAGCTTCGATCCGCTCGGCGGTACGCCGCCGCCAGTGAACCCGCCGGTGGCCGCATTCTCGGCGACCCCGACGTCAGGACCGGCACCGCTCGCGGTCACATTCACCGACGGCTCGACGAACCTGCCCACGAGCTGGGCCTGGGACTTCGACAACAACGGTTCCGTCGACTCGACCGTCAAGAACCCGGTCCATACCTACGCCGCTCCGGGGACGTACTCGGTGAAGCTCACCGCCACCAATTCGGCTGGCAGCGACGACGAGATCAAGACGGGTTTCGTCACGGTCGGCGCCCCGCTCACGTTTGTCACATTCACGCCGGGGGCCGATGCCTTCGTGAGCTCGTCGAGCCCGACGAAGAACTATGGCTCTGACGTGCAATTGCGGGTCCGCGCGTCCTCGACCACCTATCGCTCGTACCTGAAGTTCACCGCGAGCGGCCTCGACGGCCCGGTCAAGTCGGTCCGCCTGCGGCTCTTCGTCAGCGACGCCAGCCCGGACGGCGGTTCGATCTACGCCGTCCCGAGCGGTTGGACGGAGACCGGCATCAACTACAACAACGCCCCGGTGCTGCCTGGATCGCCGATCCGCGCGATCGGCGCCACGCCGCCCGTTGGCAGCTGGGTCGACGTCGATCTCGGCACGGCCATCACCGGCAATGGCACGTACAGCTTCGGCATCGCCAACAACAACACCAACAGCGCCTACTACTCGAGCCGGCAGGGGACGAATCCACCCCAGCTGATCGTCGGCTATGAGGCGGGTGGAACGCCCGAGATCGCGCCCGTTGCGGCCTTCTCCGCGACGCCGACATCCGGTCCGGCGCCGCTCTCGGTGACGTTCAGCGACGCCTCGACGAATCAGCCGACGAGCTGGGCGTGGGACTTCCAGAACGACGGCACGGTCGACTCGACCGCCCAGAACCCGGTGTTCGCCTACGGCACGGACGGCACGTACTCGGTGAAGCTGACCGCGTCGAACGGGGCCGGCAGCGACGACGAGATAAAGGTCGACTACGTGACGGTTGCGACGACACCGCCGCCGGAGATTGCGCCCGTCGCTGCCTTCTCGGCGACGCCGACGTCCGGTCCGGCGCCCCTATCGGTGACGTTCAGCGATGCCTCGACAAACCAGCCGACGAGCTGGGCGTGGGACTTCCAGAACGACGGCACGGTCGACTCGACGACCCAGAACCCAATCTTCGCCTACAGCACGGCCGGCACGTACTCGGTGAAGCTGACCGCGGCAAACGGGGCCGGCAGCGATGACGAGGTCAAGGTCGGTTACGTGGTCGTTGGGACGACTCCACCGGGCGGTGGAACGATCACGGTGACCCCGACCGCCGACTCCCGGACCAGCCAGGCGTTCCCCGCGAGCAACTACGGCGGCGATGCATCTCTCCGGGTCCGCCTCGACCCAACCGGGGCGTACCGAAGCTACCTCCGCTTCGCGGTTGCGGGCATCACTGGGACGGTCGGCTCGGTAACGCTGCGGCTGTTCGTCACGGATGCGAGCCCGAGCAGTGGGACCGTCTACCCCACGACCAACACGTGGACGGAGTCGTCGATCAATTGGGGCAACGGCCCGGCCGCCAGTGGATCCGCGATCCGCTCGATCGGGGCCACCACGCTCGGGGCCTGGGTCGACGTGAACCTGACCGGCGCGATCACCGCCGACGGGACGTACAACTTCCTGATCAGCGACGGCAACACCAACAGCGCGTTCTTCTCGAGCCGCGAGGGGGCCAACCCGCCGCAGCTGGTGATCACCCAGTCCCCCTGACGGCCCCGCCTGCCGATCCCCGCCCGCGTTATCGTCCCGAGCCGTGTGTCAGGTGAACAATTCGCCGGGTCGAACCGCGTGCACCTCGACGCCTCCGAGGCCTCGACCCTGCAGCGCCACTCGCAGCTGATCCGGGGTCCCGACGAGGATCGGAAATGTCCCGTAATGGATTGGGGCAACGTGCTTCACTCCGAGCAGCTCCGTCGCAATGGCGGCCCCGGCGGGATCCATCGTGAAGTGGCCGCCGATCGGCAGGAAGGCGAGCTCCGGTCGGTATCGCTCCGCGATGAGCCGCATGTCGCCGAACACGTCCGTGTCGCCGGCGAAATAGAACCGGAACCCGTTCTCGAGTTCGACCACGAGGCCGACTGGCTCGCCGAAGTAGATCGGCGCTTCGGCGCCGCCGTAGATGTCGCCGGCCGAGTGGTCGGCGTGGACCATCGTGACCTTGATCCCCGCCGCCTCGACGGTCCCGCCCTTGTTCATGCCGATGACCGAATCCTTGTGGGCAAAGTTCCGCGCCAGCCAGAGGCTCATTTCGTGCATGCAGGGCCACGTCGGGCGGGTCCGGCTGCCGACCATGAGCGCGTCACCGAAGTGGTCGAAGTGGCCGTGCGTGACGAGGAGGAGATCGCAGCGGTCCACCAAATCCGCGGACTTCGGGCTGCTCGGATTCGAGAACCAGGGATCGATGATGATCGTCCGGCCGCCCGGCGTCGTCACCTCCCAGCAGGAGTGTCCGTACCACGTGAAGGTCGTGTCTCGATCGATGGCCACGTCGCCTCCTCTGTCTCTTGTCGATGACATCGTAGGCCGGTCGGCCGGCGGCGTGCCCTCGGCTACACTCGGACGGTGCCTGCCGAACAAATCGCGGAGAACCTCGCGTTCATCAACTGGACCGTCCTGACGGCTCTCGCCATCGGGTCGTTCGGGGCGGTTGCGCTGGCCAGCCTCCGGACCGAGGCGACCCGCGGCTTCCTGGCGTTCACGGCGGGCTGCGCGGTCGTCCTTGCGGTTCTCGCCTTTGCGTCCGACCAGGCGTTGCCCGCCACGCTTGGCGGCTCGCCGATCGTCGCCGATGCGTCGTTCGACATGCCCCGGCGGATTGCCCTCGGAGCGTTCGGCGGTACTCGCGGCGGCCTACACGATCGCCCTGATCCGGCGCCGCCGCGAACCGCTCCTCGCCGGGGCCGCGATGCTCGCCGCGGCGGCGGTCCTGATCTGTGCGGCGCTTGCCTGGGGCGGTGGGTCATTCGGGGCGGTGCCGCTCCTGCTCCAGCTGGTGGTCCTCGCGGTGGCCACGGGCGGCGTGTTCGCCGCGATGATCCTCGGCCACTGGTATCTCGTGACCCCGAAACTGCCCGAGGCGCCGCTCATCCTCATCGCTCGGTTGCTCCTCGCGGTCGTCGTGATCCAGATCGTGCTGTTCGCGGTGTGGGTCGCGACCGGGGCCGGACCTGCCGGTGGCGCACCGTTCGCCGTCCTCGTCGGCCAGTGGGCGCTCTTCGTCTGGCTGCGATTGATCGTCGGCCTCGTGTTCCCGCTCGTCGTGTCGTGGGCCGCCGTGCAGACCGCGCGGTCGCGGTCGATGGAATCGGCGACGGGGCTGCTCTACATCAATGTCGGCTCGATAGCGGCCGGGACGATCCTGGCCGCCGGGCTCTATTTCGGCGCGGGGCTCCTGGTATGACCGGCCGGCGCCGGTGACGGCCGAAATCGCGATGCGAGTCAGGGTGCGGCTGTTCGCGATCCAGCGCGAATTGGTCGGAGCTCGCGAGGTCGAGCTGGAGCTGCCCCACGGAGCATCGATCGAGAACGCCTGGTCGGCGCTCATCGACCTCCACCCGACGCTTGCGCCGGGCCGGGCGTATGTCCAATTCGCGAGGAACGCTGACTACGCCGACCCCGACACTCCGCTCGCCGATGGCGACGAGCTGGCGATCATCCCGCCGGTGAGCGGCGGGGCGGGATCGAGCGGTGACCGCGCGGGCGGAGGCGGCGGCGCCTCCCGGATCCTGGAGCTCCGCGACGAGCCATTCGGACCGTCCATCCTCGCCGAGCTTGGCGACCGGCTCGCGACCGACGCGGACGGCGCGGTCGTCGGGTTCATCGGCCGGACGCGCGAATCGCCGGGAACGCCGGCACCGGGGCAGGAAGCGGAGGCAGCCCGACACGCTGGCCGTTTCGTCGAATCGCTCGGCTACGAGGCGCACGAGCCGATGGTCCTCTCGATCCTCGGCCAGATCGCCGACGAGATCGCGGAACGTTTCGGCGTGGAGCGGATCGCCATCGTCCACCGGACCGGCGACGTGCCGCTCGGCGAAGCTAGCGTGGCGATCGTCGCCGTGTCACCGCATCGGGACGCGGCATTCGACGCCGCTCGATACGCGATCGACGAAACGAAGGCGAGGGCGCCGATCTGGAAGGCGGAGCGGTTCGCGGACGGCCACGTGTGGGTCGGTGAGCCGGCGCGCGTCCGGCCCACGACCGCGAGCGAGGCGAACGAGGAGGGCCGGTGAAGGTCTACATCAGCGTCGACATGGAGGGGATCGCAGGCGTCAGCCACCCGAAGCCGACCGAACGGGCGGACAGCGGTTACCCGGCAGCGGTGGACCTCATGGTCGGCGAGGCGAACGCCGCGATCGAGGGGGCACTTGCCGGTGGCGCGACCGAGGTCCTCGTGAACGACAGCCACGGCGGAATGTTCAACCTCCGCCCGGCCGATCTCCACCCGGGAGCCCGTGTCCTACAGGGCCAGAAGGCGTGGTCGATGGTCGCGGGCGCCGGTCCGGACGCAGGGTTCGGTGTCGCGCTCTTCGTCGGGTACCACGCTCGCGCGGGCCATCCCACCGGAACGATCGCCCACACGTTTTCCGGGCGACCGACCCTCACCCGGCTCAACGGACGGCTCGTCGGGGAGACGGGGATCAACGCCTCGGTGCTGGGCGCCTGGGGGATTCCGGTCGGGCTCGTCGCCGGCGACGACGCGCTGGCTGGCGAGGTCGCCGACTGGCTGCCATGGGCCGAGCGGGTCGTGGTCAAGGAGGGCAGCGGCGGCAACGCCGCCGCTTCCCTTCATCCGACGCTTGCCGCCGGCCTCGTCCGAGCCGGAGCTGAGCGAGCCGTTCGCCGGGCCGTGGCGGGCGAGCTCGAGCCGCTCGTCGTCCCGCCGCCCGTCGTCATCGAGGTCGAGTACCGCAACGCGATCGCCGCCGACTATGCCGCGATCGTCCCCGGTGTCGAGCGGATTGGGGATCGGGGCGTCCGTTTCGAGGCCGCCGACCCAGTGACCGCCTATCGCGGATTCCTCGCAGGCGTACGGCTGGCGGGCATCGTCGACTGACCCTCACAATCACCGGCCCCCGACTTTCTGATACGGATTTCGCACAATTGGGGGGTAAGTAGTAATGAATTCTGGTGATGTCTGCGCCCACCCCACCCGATACGATGGAATGACACCATCCAGCCAATCAGGGAGTCGTGACAAGCCACCAACGCAGTCGCCCGGCGACGCCTGGGGTCACGGATCCCGGGCATAACTCTGCGCGCGGCGAGGCGCTCCTCCGCGCCACGAATGAGTTCCTTCGGGCCGACGACCTGCCTGCCCTGGGTCATGCGGTCACCGACGCCGCTCTCGCGATGTTCGGCGAATCGAAGGCGGCCGTCACCCTGGCCCGAGCCGATGGCTCGATGGAGCTCATGTCGACTGCCGGCCTGTCGACGGCCGAAATCGACAAACTCGAACCCCTCGTTGCGGAAGACGGTCGCCTGCTGGCTTCGGTGATCGCCGGCGAGGAGCTCTGGTCGGACGAGGGTGCCGCCGAGGATCTCCAGGCCCGGGTCGCCGCATGGGGTGGGGGTTCGGGGCTCAGCATCCCGATCTGTTCGAGTACGGGCGTCGCCGGCATCCTCAGCATGATGTTCGCCGAACAGCGCGTCTTCGATCCCGGGTTCCGGGACTCGATCCGCAACCTCGCCGCGCAGGCCGGACTCGCCCACGAGCTGATCGCGGCCCGGGACGACTTGCGCCGGGCGGCGTCGGACGCCGATGCTCAGCGGCGGATCGCGACGGCATTCTTCGAGGTGGCGACTCGCCTGTCGACCGTGACTGATGTGAATTCGGTCCCGGGTGAGCTCACCAGCGCGATTCGCGAGGCCACGGACGCGGCGACGGCCGGCGTGGCGCTCCGGCAAGGCGACACCGAGGAGTTCACCTTCGTTGTGACCCAAGGCCTGTCGCCGGAGCAGGCGGCAAGGCTCGCCTCGGTGCCCGTCACCTCAGAGAACTACCCGCACCTGCGGGATCTGCTCGACGGCAAGGTGCTCGCCTGGACCGCCCCCACGGAGGCCGCCGTTCGCCTCGACCTTGGTGGTGGCGCGGCTGCGCCGATCATCGCCGACGGCAAGGTTCGCGGCTTCCTGAGCATCACGGTCGCACCGGGCGACACATTCGATGTCGACCGCTGGAAGGAGCTGGCGCAGGGTTTCGCGTCGGTCGCCGCCACCGCCATCTCGCGTGGCGATGCTCTCGCCGAGCTCCGCGACCAGCGCGAGCTCCTCGCCTCCTCGGTCGCCGAGCGGACCGTCCAGTTGCGCGGCGCAATCGAGGAGCTGCGCAACGCAAGCCAGGCGAAGACCGACTTTCTCACCAATGTCAGCCACGAGTTGCGGACCCCGCTCACGGCCATCCTCGGTTTCAGCGAGGTGCTGCTCAGAGGCGACGACGGTCCGCTCAACCCGCGCCAGCACGAGGACGTCACGACCGTCCTGTCGAGCGGCCGGCGGCTTCTCGACCTGATCGACGACCTCATCGACATCTCGCGGATCGAGGGCAATCGGCTGGAGCTCGACATGCAGCCGCTCGATCTCGGGCCGCTGTTGTCCGGCGCCGTCGAGGAGCTGCGCGCGCTGGCAGGAGCGAAGGGCATCGGGTTGAAGTTCGCCCAGGCCCCCGACTCGATGACCGTCGTCGCAGACCGGGTGCGGCTCCACGAGGTCTTCCTGAATCTCGTTTCGAATGCGGTGAAGTTCACCCAACCAGGCGGGACCGTCCGGGTTGCGGCCGGCATCGAAGCGCCCGCTGACTCCGCGTCGAACCCGATGGTCCGGATCGATGTCATCGACACCGGGATTGGCGTCCCGGAGGCGGAGCGCGAGCAAATCTTCGAGAAGTTCCACCGAATCGCAGGACCCGAGTACCCGGGGACGGGGCTGGGGCTCTCGATCGCGCGCGAGCTTGTTTTGCGCCATGGCGGGACGCTCACCCTCGAGTCCACCGTGGGCCTGGGCAGCCGCTTCTCCGTATTGTTTCCCCTGGCAGCGGCGCCAGCCCGCTGATCGTGACCGAACGCCCGCCGCTCATCCTCGTAGTCGACGACACGGTGGAAACGCGGCGGCTGATGCGGCGTCTCCTCGAGCGTGGCGGGTTCCGCGTGATCGAAGCGGCGACGGGTGAGGAAGCGCTTCGTTCGATCGAGTCGGGCCGGCCTCAGCTCGTCGTCCTCGACCTGCGCCTTCCCGGAATGTCGGGCTTCGATGTCGCCCGCGCCGTGCGCGCGAGCGCCGATCCGATCATGGCGGCGACATTCCTCCTCGCCTGCAGCGCTTCGGTCCAGGCGGAGGTTCGCCGAGAGGCCCTCGATGCCGGCTGCGACGACTTCGAGGGCAAGCCGTTCGACGTTCGCCGGTTCGCCGATCGCATCCGCGAGCTGATCGCACAGCCCGGGCGCTCCTAGCGCCATACTCAGCCCCTCACGGTGCCCGCGATCCGCGTGGCGGACGGGCGCCGAGCTGTCGCGGGGAGGCCGTGTCGAGGGCGGAGTTCACACCACTGACGCGCCGCACGGAGTGGCCAAGGAGCGAACGGTGAGCGCCGTGTCCGCGCCGTTCGGGCCGCTCGATCGCCTCGCGGAACGGGCCGAGACGCTGGCCGGCGCCTGGGCGGCGCGGGCCCGGGCGTCGACGACCGTCGGGCGCGAGCGGGCGCTCCTGCGCCTGTGCGGCGTGGGTGGCCTCGATGGGGCGGGCCGGCCACTGGCCTGGTCGGTCGTGGACCGCTATCTCGCCGGTCGCCGCGGTCGTCTCGGCAGCGGGCTGCTCCTGCCGTTTGCGATGGCCCTCGTTGAGTACGACCTCCAGCCGCAGCGCCTCGCGCTCGACGTCGCGTCGGGGGCGGTCGATCTCGGGATGGAGGCGGAGCTCCTCCGTGAATCGGACCGCCGGGCCGTCGCTGAGGAGGAGGCCCGACGGCTGGCGGCAGCGGCCATCGACCGGATCGATGCCAACCGGACCGCCCGGCGCGAGCTGCTCGACGTGCTCGGCGACCCGCCGCGGCCGTGGATCGGAATGACCCTGGCCGACCCCGATATCGACGCAGCGCTCACGGCGGCCCGTCGGGCCCTCGATGCCGGGGTCGATCTCGTCCAGGTCGCGGTCCCGATCGGTCGCGAGCTCGCCGATCGACTCCGTGACGCGGGACTCGAGGCGCCCGTGTGGCGACCGCGCGACGGCGAGGGCGCGTCTGCCGAGGCGGACCACGCCCCGACCGGCAGCCAGCGGGCCCTCACAGCACTGCGGCGACACCTCGACGAGATCGCCGCACAGCGCCGCAACTACGTCCGTTTGGCCGCGATCCCGCCGGCCCTCGGCGGGCCCGAGCTGGCCGTCGTGGCCGCGTTCGAGCGGGTCGACGTGGCCGATGCCGACGTCATGACCGAGATCGTCGGAGGGCGGGTCGCTCCCGAGCGAGCGCTCGCCGACCACGCGTTCGCCCACGCGCTCCTCGCCCGCGCCGGCGTGATCGTGTCGCTGTCGGCCGGGCCGCTCGTCGTGGCGCCAGACCTCGCCAGCGGCGTGCCATCCGATCCTGCGACCCGCGCCGGCCGGGCGCTCGCGCTGCAGGCGCTGTCGGTGGCGATTGCCCGCGGCAACGGGCTGTCCCCCGATCAGCTGATCATCGGGGCGATGCCGTCATGGCTGGTCGGGGAGTCGCAGCCCGCGGCCCGGGCGGCCGCCGAGGTCGCCATCCGCCGGACGCTGTTCGCCGGGATGTCCCTGACGTTCGAGGAACCGGCGGGCGACATGCGGCGGTCGGCTACGGAGACCTGGTCGGCGATCGTGGCCGCGATCGCACCGTCCGGCCCGACCGGCGGGCTGATCCTCCTCCGCGCCTCGCCCGATTCGGATCGGGCTGCGGCCCGCGCGCGGCTGACCTCGCGGGTCGCCGCGGAGCTGGAGGGATCGTTGACCCGGCCGGAGCTCTCGGGAGTCGCCCTCGACCACGCCCGATCGACCGTGACCGCGGCCGTCGCAACCCTCGACCTTCTGGCCGATCGTGGCTGGCGCTCGGTCCTCGGGGACTCGCCGGATGGCCGGGACCAGGCAAGGCTCGGCGCCGACTCGGTGGCGGAGCGGACCGAGACGTTCGATCCGTTCGCGGCCGCGCTGGCTGCCGTCAGCTGACCGGCGCCGCCCCGGCCCGGACGCCCGCCGGGCAAGGGTCAGCCCCCGGATACCGCCGGGATGACGTGGATGACGGACTCCGATCCGAGCGGAGTCGCCAGGGACGCCGGCTCGCCGTCGACGAACACGTTGATGTGCCGCCGGATCGTCGGCCCCGAGTCGACCAGTCGGTTGCGGATGCCGGGCGCGACCTCGTCGAGCCGATCGATCGCTTCGGCCACGCTCGCCGCCTCGACCTCGCAGCGCCGCGGGGCGGCGGGAATCAATGAGACGAGCGAACGTGGCAGGAGGATCGTCGCCACGGCGGTCAGTCGACGACGAGCGTCTCGACGCTCCAGATCGGCGGCAGGTTGGCGGCCACGACATTCCAGGTCTGGCCCTCGTCAGTCGACCCGTAGAGCTGGCCGGTGCTCGTCCCGAAGAAGACCCCGACCGGTTCGAGTTGGTCGATGGCGAGCGCCTCGCGCAGGACGCCGACGAACGCGTTCTCCTGTGGCAGGCCGTCGCCGTGTCGCTCCCAGCTGTCCCCGCGGTCGCGCGTCCGCCACACCGCCAACGCTGCGTCGGGGGCAAGCCTGCCCTCTTCGGGATGGGTCATCGGGATGACCCACCCGGTATTCACATCGCGCGGATGGGCGGCCATCACGAACCCGAATTCCGACGGCAGGCCCTCGCTGATGTCTTCCCAACTCAGCCCGGCGTCGGCCGAGCGATACACGCCGGAATGGTTCTGCTGGTAGAAGCGGTCCGGATCGCCCGCGGCCATGACGAGCTTGTGGACGCACTGGCCGGTCTCCGGGTAGAGATCCGGCCCGCCGACGGCCGCAACCCCGCGATTGCGGGCCTCCCAGGTCGCGCCGTCATCTTCCGTCGCGAACGTGCCGACCGCGCTGATCGCGACCCACATCCTGGCCGCATCCATAGGATGGGGAACGATCGTGTGGCAGATGAGGCCGCCTGCTCCCGGTTGCCAGCCCGGCCGGCTCGGGTGATCGCGCAGGCCCGACACGTGAGACCACGTCGCGCCGTCGTCGTCGCTCCGGAAGAGCCCGGCCGGCTCGACGCCGGCCCAGATCGAACCGTGAGCCGCGGTGACGTTCCAGATCGTCGGGATCTTCGGCCCGTCGTCGCCGTACGTCAGGCCTTCGGACGAGTGCGTCCATGTCGAACCCAGGTCCTCGCTCCGGAATACGGCTGGCCCGTACCAGGGCGATCCGCCGGCGGCCAGGATCGCCCCGGTCGCCGGGTCGACCGACAGGTCGTAAATCGGCCAGCCCTCGCAGAGCGGCCCGCGCAGCGACCACGACGTTCGATTCGCATCGCCGTCGAACAGGAAGGCACCCTTCGGCGTGCCGACGAGCAGCATGTGGCGTGTCATCCGAAGCCCTCTCTCATCTCGGTTCGTTGGTTCAGTTGCCAGCCTTGAACGGGTAGACGACCCAGTGATCGGTCGTGACCGCGTGATGGTCGGGGCGGCCGGGGACCTTCGAGCGTTCTGGTTTGTAATGGAGCACAGCGGTCGTCGGGATGCCGCCCGCCTGGCGGACTCGCTCCGTGACGGCGTGGATCGTCGTCCCGCTGTCCCAGACCTCGTCGACGATGAGCACCCGCTGGCCGCGCAGTTGCGGATCGGCCGGGAACTGGAGGAACGTCGGCCTCGGACCGGGCCGCCCCTCGTCGTCGTAGTACTCGACGGCCGCCACGAGGATGTTCCGGATACCGAGCCGATAGGCCAGCATGCCCGCCGGAACCAGGCCGCCGCGGGTGATCGCGAGCATGACGTCGTAGTCGCCCCGGACCGCGTCCGCGACGTCGGCGACCATCGCCGCGAGCTCATCCCAGGAGACGATGTCCTTCTCGACGCCGACCTCGACCATGCCCGTCAGGATACCGCCGCGGGGCCCGCCCGGCGGATCGCCTCGATCGTCGACGCGTCGTCCAGCGCCGAGAGGTCGCCGGGGTCGAGCCCCAGGTACGCTGCCCGGATGACACGCCGCATGATCTTGCCGGAGCGCGTCTTCGGAAGCGCTGGGACGACCACGATCGTCTCCGGCCGGAGGGTCTTGCCGAGGTCCTCGACGACCCGCCGGCCGATCGCCGCCCGGAGGTCGTCGCCGTCCGTCTCGCCCGCCCGCAGCGTGCAGACGACGACGATCGTCTCGCCCTTGACCGCGTGCGGAACGCCGATCGCGGCCGCTTCCACAACGGCGGGGTGGGCCGTGGCCGCGGCCTCGACCTCCGCAGGACCGACACGCTTGCCGGCGACCTTCAGGGTGTCGTCGGACCGGCCGCGGATGTACCAATAGCCGTCGGCATCGACGATCGCCCAGTCACCGTGGACCCAGATCCCGGGATGCCGGCTCCAGTACGTCTCGACGTAACGATCCGGATCGTTCCAGAAACCGCGCGTCTGGCCCGGCTGTGGCCGCCGAATCACGAGCTCGCCGACCTCGCCCCGGAGCGGCTGCCCCTCTGAGCCGACGACATCTGCCGCCGTCCCGGGACACGGGCCGTTGAACGATGCGGGCCGGATCGGGTGGAGGAGATTGCAGCCGACAATGCCGCCCGAGACCTCCGTTCCGCCGGAGTAGTTGACGACTGGACAGCGACCTCGCCCGACCTCGCGGAAGTACCACCACCAGGAATCGGGATCCCAGGGTTCGCCGGTGGAGCCGAGTACCCGAAGCGAGCCGAGATCGTGAGAGCGGACCGGCTCGGTCCCGTGCGGGATGAGCGCCCGGACGACCGTCGGCGAGAGCCCGAGGTGGGTAACGCCGTGGCGCGAAGCGAGCGCCCAGATCCGGTCAGGGCCCGGGAAGTCCGGTGCGCCCTCGTACAGCACGAGCCGGGCGCCGAGCAGAAGCGACCCGGAGATCGCCCACGGTCCCATCATCCAGCCGAGATCGGTGAACCAGAACAGCGCGTCGCCGGCCCGGAGATCGAACGTGTGGGCGAGGTCCTGGGCGCCCTTGATCGGGAATCCGCCGTGAACGTGAACGGCGCCCTTCGGCCGGCCAGTGGTCCCCGACGTGTAGATCAGCATGTACGGCGTCTCGGGGTCGGTCGTCGCGGCCTCGACCGGCGATTCCGATTCGGCGGCGGCCATCGCCGCTTCCCAGTCGACGTCGCGGCCCTCCGTCCATGGAAGCTCGTCGGCGGTGCTCGCCAGACGCCTGACGACGACGACCTGCTCGACCGATGGGGCCGCGGCGACGGCCTCATCCGCGGTCGCCTTCAGGGGGACGGGGTTGCCGCGGCGCCAGAAGCCGTCGGCGGTTACAAGCAGCTTGGCCTCGCAATCGACGAGGCGTGCGGCGACTGCCGGGGCCCCGTAGCCCGAGAAGATCGGGGTGTAGATCGCTCCGAGCATGCCGAGCGCGAGCACTGTGATCACTGTCTCGGGCAGCATCGGCAGGAAGATCCCCACGCGATCGCCCGAACCGACACCCAACGAACGGAACGCCCGCGCGGCGCGTTCCACCGCGGTCCTCAGTTCCGCGTTCGTCAACGTCCGGACGTCGCCCGGTTCCCCCTCCCAGGCAAGTGCCCCGCCGTCGGGATCGCGTTCGGCGCGCGGTCGGGTGGCTGCATCCGCATAGTTGAACGCGCCGCCGATCCACCAGCGGGCCCACTCCGGGCCGTGGGACTGGTCCAGGACCTGTGACGGCCGGCGTTGCCAGTCGAGCGCCAGGTCGTCCGCGGCCGCGCCCCAGAACCAGGCCGGATCGTCGACCGCGCGGGCTTGCAGCGCGGCGAGGTCGGGCAGGCCGGTCGCACGGAGATAGCGCGCCAGCCGGGAGTCGGCGAGGAGGTCGGCCGTCGGGCGCCAGGCCGCATCGGTGACGTCGCGGCCGAAGATGGGGGCGGAATCCGTCGGCATGGAGGCAGCCTAGTACAGGTGGTACGAGAGTCCTATTCGCGGCGCCACATTCGTCGGGGTTGCGGCTACGCAACATGAGGGTCAGTCTCGCGAACATGTTCAGACGCCACCGGAGTGATCCGGACCCGACCATCGCCGCAACACTTCGGTCGCGACTCGACTCGATCGCGTTGACGACGCGCGCCGACGCAACGGCCTTCGACCCGCGGCTCGTCCGCGGTCGGCTAGCAGGCTCCGCGTCGGCAGGTCTCCGCGCCCGTCTCGGCCGGCCGGCGCTTTCCGCGCCTCGCGGCTAGACCCGCCCGGCGCCGCGCTCGCTCTGGGGGAGCCGCGGGGCGCCGGGCGCGGTCGAACCAGCCGGGGGAACGTCGCCACGCGGGACCTCCCACGCGGCGTATCGTGCCGCGATGACGACCGAGGCCGGCCGCCGTCGAGTACGCCGGACGACCGGCGGCGTCGCCCAGCTCCCGTGGCGCACGGTCCGCAACCCCTACCGGCCGATCGAGATCCTCTCGGCCGACGAGGTCGAGACGCTCCATCGAGCGTCGCTGCGGATCCTGGCCGAGATCGGCGTCGAGGTCCTCGGCGATCGCGCCATCGACCTGCTCGAGCGAAACGGCGCCAACGTCGACCCGGCTCGCCGCAACGTCCGTCTCGATCCCGACCAGGTGGAAGAGCTCGTTGCGCGCGCCCCGTCGGCCTTCGGGCTCCACGCCCGCAACCCTGAGCGGAATGTCCGGCTCGGCGACGGCCACGTCGTTTTCAGCTCCGTCGGCGGCCCGGCGTTCGTAACGGACATCGAGCGCGGCAGGCGACCCGGCAATCACGCCGACTTCCTCGATTACCTCCGCGTCATCGGCGCCCTCGACATCGTCCACCAGGAGGGCGGCGGGCCGCTGGAGCCGACCGACCTGCCCGTGGCGACCCGTCATCTCGACATGTACCACGCGTTCATCACGCTCCTCGACAAGACGTGGCAGTGCCTCGGCTTCGGGGCGGGCGTCGTCGACGACGCGATCGAGATGATCTGCCTCGCTCGCGGGATCGATCGCGACCAGCTCGCCCGAGAGCCCAGCCTCATGACGATCATCAACACGAACTCGCCGCTCCGCCTCGACGGGCCGATGTCGGACGGGTTGATCGAAATGGCGATCCACGGCCAACCGATTGTCGCGACGCCCTTCACCTTGGCCGGGGCGATGAGCCCGGCGACGCTCGCCGGGGCAATCGCCCAGCAGAACGCCGAGGCGCTCTTCATGATCGCCCTGACCCAGCTCGCCCGGCCGGGCGTGCCGGTCGTCTACGGCGGGTTCACCTCGAACGTCGACATGCGGACGGGCTCACCCGCGTTCGGGACGCCGGAGTTCGTCAAGGCGGCGTTCGCGACGGGCCAGATGGCCCGTCGCTACGACCTGCCGTGGCGCTCGTCGAACGCGACGGCTTCCAATGTCGTCGACGCGCAGGCGGCCTACGAATCGCAGATGGCGATCTGGGGCGCGATCATGGGCGGCGTCAGCCTCCTCTACCAGGGCGCCGGCTGGCTCGAGGGCGGCCTGACGGCCTCGTTCGAGAAGCTCATCCTCGACGCGGAGATGCTCCAGATGATGGCCGAGGTCCTCGTCCCGTTCACGGTCGACGACGCCGAGATCGGGCTCGAGGCGATGGCCGAGGTTGGCCCCGGCGGCCACCATTTCGCGACAAGCCACACCCTCGAGCGCTACGAGCACGCCTTCTACCGGCCGATCTTGTCCGACTGGCGGAACTTCGAGACCTGGCAGGAGGACGGCGCGAGGACGGCCACCGAGCGGGCGAGCCGGATCTGGCGGCAGCTCCTCGCTGAATACGAGCCGCCACCGCTCGACCCGGGTGCGGCTGAGGCATTGGACGCGTTCGTTGCCCGGCGGCGGGCCGAAATCGAGGCGGCGTCGTAGCCGCTGCGTGGACGTCGTCGAGAACGCCGCCTAGGCCATCCGCCCCACGCCATCGGCGGCGGCGACCGGGATCACCATCGGCCGGAGCCCGGTCAGCGCCGGGTAGCGGTCCAGGACGGCCTGACGAAAGGGCTCGACCGCATCGGGTCGGACGAGGTTGATCGTGCACCCTCCGAAACCCGCGCCGGTCATCCGGGCGGCGACGACGCCACGGACCGTCCCGGCGATCTCGACGAGCGCGTCGAGCTCCGGGGAGCTCACCTCGAACAGGTCTCGCAAGGACGCATGGCCGGCGCGGAAGGACTCGCCGACGGTCGCCAGGTCGCCCGCCTCGAGGGCCGCGACCACCGTCCGGACGCGGTCGTTCTCGGCGACGATGTGGGCGGCCCGTCGCGCCACGACCGGATCCAGCGTGGCGGCGCCCCGGGCGAGCAACTCAGGAGCTGACGTCCCGGAGCGAGCGAATCGATGGGTCCAGGCGGGCGAGGCCCGCGACCGCCTCCTCGCACTGCGCCCGCCGGATGTTGTACTCGGACGTCTCGAGGCGACGCTGCGAGCCGGTGTGGCAGACCACCAGCACGAGATCGCCCGGCAGGGCGACGGGTCGCCATTCGAGCGACCGGCAGTCGAGCAAGAGGGCGACGCCGGCCAGGGCGCATGAGACGGAGAACTGGTCCATGAGCCCGCACTGGACGCCGACGAACGCATTCTCGGCACGCTGACAGATCTGAGCGAGGGCCAGCCGATCGACGCCGTCGGCCGCGTCGCCGAGGAGGGCCCAGGCGACCGCCAGCTCGATCGCCGCGGACGATGACAGCCCGGCGTTCTCGGGCAGGCTGGAGGCGATGACCCCGCGCAGGCCACCGGTCGCAAGGCCGGCTTCCGCCAGGGCCGCTGCCGTCCCGGCGGCATAGTCGATCCACGTTCCGCTTGCCCGGTATGGATCGTCGAGATCGAAGCCTCGTCGCTCGCCATCTGCGAGGCGGGTCAGCTCGACCCGCCGATCGTCCGTCGGCCGGTAGGCGAGGCGGATCTCGCGGTCGATCGCGGCCGGCAGGACGAGGCCGTCGTTGTAATCGGTGTGCTCGCCGATGAGGTTGACCCGGCCCGGGGAGCGCACGACGCGAACGTCTTCACGTCGGGACGAGGCATCTGGCTCGTTCGCCACAAGGGCCTCGATGAGGTCATCGGGCTCGTACGGGCTCGTCACCTAGTCGAGGGCCCACCAGCGCCAGGTCATCGTGGCGACGAGCGGCACACCTGGAATCGTCGTCGATGGCGCCATGTTCACGAAGTCCGGTGGCGCGGTCTGGGGCTCGACGCAGACGGCATCCCGCGGCTCGTCGTACACGACCAGGTGATCGCACGACGACGCCACCTCCAGCCCAAGGACGCCGGGCCACGTGAGGCGAGGCGTGGAGCGCAGCCCAGTGAAGCAGTCGTCCCACGGCCCTGCCGGCGGCTCTACCAGCTCTCCGGTCGGGATGTCCTCGGCGTCGCGGAGATACATCCAGGCCGCATCGAGGTGGATCTCAACCGGCGCGGATGGCTCGGCCGATCGCCCGTCGCTACCAGCCCCGACTAGCCGGCGCCGGAACCACGGGTGCCAGCCGAGCGCCGCGGGCATCGGCTCGTCGGCGATGAGGGTCAGGGACACTTCGAGCTGGCTGTCGGTTAGCGCGAACTGCTGGACGACATGACCGGCGAACGGCCAGCCCGGCCCCAGGTCGATCGACAGCGTCGTCGGATCGTCGACCTGCCACGGCCGCTCGAAGACCGTGCCGTGGATCGCATCGGGCCCAAAGTTGATCGCCAGCTGGATGTCGCGGTCGTCGAACCGGAACCGGCCGCGACGGATCCGGCCGGCGAACGGCACCATCGGGAAGGAACCCCACATGACCGAGCTGGCGCCTTCCGTGACGAGCAGCTCGGAGCCGCGAACGACGAGCGACGAGATCCGGCCTCCGTCGACCGCGCTCACCTCGAGCCTAGCGTCGGCGGCTTCGAGGACGAGCGGCCCGTCAGCGTTCACGGTCCGTACGCTACCGTAATCGGGTGGACGGCTCACCTCCGGGAGGGCTGCGGTTCGGGCTCTTCCTCAGCCAGTCGAACAAGTCGCTCGCCCGTGTCTACGACGAGTTCCAGATGGCCGAAGACCTCGGTTTCGACCACGCCTGGCTCGTGGACCACCTGGTCGACACGGACGGGCCGCCGGAACACCCGATCCTCGAGGCGTGGACCCTGCTGGCCGCGATCGCTGCACGCACGAAGCGGATCCGGCTCGGCGTCCTGGTGACGAGCAACACGTTCCGCCATCCGGCGGTGCTGCTGAAGGCGGCGGTGACCGTCGACCACATCAGCGGCGGGCGGTTGATCCTCGGGCTGGGGTCCGGCTGGCACGGCGACGAACATCGCCGCTACGGGATCGAGCTGCCGGAGCCGGCCGAACGGGTCGACCGCTTCGCCGAAGCAGTCGAGATGATCAGCCTCCTGATGAGCCAGCCGCGGACGACGTTCCACGGACGGCACTATCGGCTGGACGACGCCCCGCTCGAGCCGCGACCGATCCAGCAGCCACGGATCCCGATCCTCATCGCGGCTCACCGGCCGCGCATGCTCCGCCTCGCGGCTCGCTTCGCGGACCAGTGGGACACGTTCGCGGCGTTGCCCGGTACGGCCACCGACGGCGTGACGACCGGCATCGAGGAGCGGATCCGAGCGCTCGACGACGCGTGCCGGGACGTCGGGCGCGACCCCGCGGATATCCGGCGATCTACCTGGGCCAGGGCGACGGCGCTCGAGAGCGACGACGCGTACGCGGAATTCGTGAATAGCCACAGGCTCCTGGGCTTCACGGACTTCTCGGTTGTGCCGCCGGCGACTGGCTCTGAAGCCGCGCTACGCCGAGTCGCGGAAGGTGTGATCCCCGACCTTCGCCGGGCCGTCGCGAGCCAGGCATTAGCCCGGCCGGCCCGTCGCAGCGACCACCGCCCGGGTCAGCCGATCGGTTTTGAGGGCGTCCGGATACGAGGACAGCACCCGTCCGGGATCGCCGGCGTCCACGGCATCGAGGAAGGCTTCCGCCTGAACTTCATACGGGTCGCGACCCGGCGCCACCGTCCTTCTAGACCTGCCATCCGCGAACGACACCTCGAACGATCCGGGCCCGTCGCCGACCCGCCGAACGGTCGTGATCAATTCGGCGGAGGCGAGCTCGAACTCGACAACAGCCGAGGCCAGGCGGCGCGTGTTGGCGAAGCTGCCGATGGCGCCGGTCTCGAACTGGAGCAGCTGCCGCCGTGGCGTCGACGACGTCCGCGCCTGGCGGCACGACCGGCTCCTCGCGAACCGAGACCGCCCCGACGACCTCGGCCTCGCCGACGAGCCACCGGGCGAGGTCGTAGAAATGGGTCGCCTGCTCAACGACCTGCCCGCCGCCACCGGCCTCGCGTTGCCACCAGGCAGGAGCCGGCGTCTCGGATAGCCAGCGTGCCGTGACGAGCCGGGCGGGATTCTCGGTCAGGCGCTGGCGGACCTCGGGCATCGCCTCGAGGGCTCGCAGGTGGTAGCCGACCGCCACCACGAGGCCCCGCTCGAGGATCGCGGCGGCGAGCCGGGCCGGGCCGGCGGCGTCCGTCGCGGCGAGCGGTTTCTCGGTGAGGAACGGGATGCCTCGCTCGACGAGCTGCTCGCAGATCGCGACCGCCGCGGAGGGCGGGACGCAGACGTAGGCGACGTCGGGTCGGCCCTCGTCAAGCAGCCGGCGGACGTCGTCGAAGGCGGGGACGCCACGCGGCCGGGCGGTTGCCTCGGCGCTTTCGATCCGCGCCGACGCGACGCCGACGAGCTCCGTCCGCCCGAGGCGATCGAGCGCGGCGAGGTGCGACTGGGTGATCCAGCCGGCGCCGATGAGCGCCAGCCGGATGTCCGGGCGGGACCCCTTGGTGTTCACGGCTCGATGGTAGAGCCAACCACGAGCGGCCTTCGCCACCGCCGCGGAGATTCCGGGTTGCGTCCGGCATCGCGGACCGCGTAGGATGGACATACGGACGTCCGTACGTCCTGATGTATCGGACCAGAACGCGGAGGCCCGGTGACCCGGATCGTCCTCGTCGGCGCGGGCAGCGTCGAGTTCACCCGAAACCTGCTCGGCGACATCCTGACCTCGCCCGCGCTTCGGTCGTCGCAGATCGCGCTCCACGACATCGATCCGGAGCGCCTCGCGACCGCCGAGCGCATGGCGCACTGGACCGCCGCGGCCCTCGGCGCGGACCCGACGATTTCCGCCCACCTCGACCGCCGCGAGGCGCTGCAGGGCGCGGACTTCGTCGTGAACACGATCCAGGTCGGTGGCGCGAGGGCGACGCAGCTCGACTTCGACGTGCCTGCCCGCTTCGGGCTGCGCTACACGATTGCCGACACGATCGGCGTCGGTGGTGTCTTCCGCGGCCTGCGGACGGTCCCCGTCGTCCTCGGGATCGCTCGAGACATGGAGGAGATCTGTCCGGACGCGTGGCTCCTCAACTACACGAACCCGCTGGCGATCCTTGTCCGGGCCGTCTCCGAAGCGACCTCGATCCGGGTCGTCGGGCTGTGCCACTCGGTGTTCTGGACGATCGACACGATCGCCGGCTACCTGGGACTGCCGCGCGAGGAGGTTGACGCTGCGTCGGCCGGGGTCAACCACCTTGCGTTCATCCTCCGGCTCGAGCATCGCGGTCGGGACCTCTATCCGGAGCTCCGCGCGTTCGTCGAGGCCGGCAAAACACCCGACGACGACCTCGTTCGGGCCGACCTCTTCCGGCGACTCGGCTTCTACCCGACCGAGTCGTCGGAGCACCACGCGGAGTACAACCCCTGGTACATCGGCAAGCGCGATGCCTCGGGCGACGCCATCGAGCGCTTTCACATCCCGATCGGCGAGTACCTCGACCGCGTCTCGCACAACCTCGACGAGTACGCCGAGACGAGGCGGATGCTCGACGCGGGCGAGGCCTTCGAGATCGAGCGCAGCGGCGAGTACGCGGCAACGATCGCCGAGGCGATGACGACCGGCAACCCGGCCCGCATCGTGGTCAACGCGATGAACGGCGGCGCGCTCATTCCCAACCTGGATGCCGGCGCGTGTGTCGAGGTCCCTGGCCTCGTCGATGGGCTCGGCGTCCACCCAGTCGCGATGGGGCCCCTGCCGCTCCAGCTCGCGGCCTACGTCCGGGGAGCAGTCGACATGCAGGGCCTGACCGTCCGTGCCGCGCTGGATCGCGATCGCGCCGCGATCGGGCACGCGGTCATGACCGATCCCATCGTCCAGAGCCACCTGACCCTCGACGACGCGTGGCGACTGACTGAGGCAATGATCGAAGCCGAGGCGGAGTGGCTGCCCGCATGGCTCGGCGGGACGGCAGCCGAGTGAAGGAGGAGCACGCAATGTTCACCGATCGAACCGAGACCGGCGGCAGTCGCCCACGGCGCCTGTTCGCCCTGATCGCCGGAGCCGTGTTGATTGTCTCGGCGTGCGGCGGCTCGACGGCCACGCCGTCGGCTGCGGCCCCGAGTACGAGCGCCGCAGCGCCGAGCCAGGCCGGCTCGGCCCCGGCCCCGAGCGACGCCGGCTACACCGGCCCCGATGCGACGATCAGCTATTCGATCTGGGGCGACCCCGCCGAGATCACCAGCCAGCAGGCGGTCGTCGACGCGTTCCACGCCGCGAACCCCAAGATCACCGTCAACGTCACCGTGTCGGACTGGGACACCTACTGGGACAAGCTCCAGACCGGCATCGCCGGCGGTGACGCACCTGACGTCTTCGCGATGGACGGGCCGCTCTTCCCGGATTACGTCTCGCGTGACGTCCTGCTCGACCTGAAGCCGTACATCGACAAGAGCGGCTACGACCTCGGCCAGTTGGCCGACGAGGCGGTCAAGGACTTCACGACGCCGGACGGCCAGTTCGGGCTGCCGCGCGACCTGAACGTCATCGCGCTCTACTACAACAAGGCGATGTTCGACGCGGCGAGCGTGCCGTACCCGGACGACACCTGGGACTGGGCGAAGCTGACCGAGGTCGGCCAAGAGCCTCACGATCACGGGCGCCGACGGCAAGGTCAGCCAGTGGGGCTTCTTCACCGAGACAAGTGACATGGAGAACTATTGGTCGTCGCTGGTCTGGCAGAACGGCGGCGACATCCTGGCGCCCGACGGCAAGACGACCGTCCTCGGGACAGATGAGGCCGTCGGCGGCATCCAGCGATTGCAGGACCTGATCTGGAAGGACAAGGTCATGCCCGACGCGGCGATCACCGACGTCCTCGGCGATGCGTTCGAGCAGGGCCAGGCGGCGATGGAGGCGAACGGCTCCTGGCTCGTCCCGACGTATCAGGCCGCCGGGATCGACATGGGGATCGCGCCGCTGCCGAAGGGACCGGCCGGCCAGGCGACCTCGGTCAACCCGACCGGCGCCGTCGTATACGCGAAGACGGCGAGCCCGGACGCCGCCTGGGAGTTCGTCAAATACCTCGCCAGCCCGGCGGCCCAGACGAAGCTGATGGAGCTGCGGGCGTCGCTGCCTGCGAACAAGGAGGTCCTCGCCGGACCGTATTCGTCGTCCTTCGACGGCGCCAAGGTCCTCGCCGATGCGCTCGCGTACGCCCACATCAAGCCGTCGTTCAAGGGCTACAACGACTTCACGACGGAGCTCCAGACGGAGCTCGACGCGAACGTCTTCCAGGAACCGAACGAGACCGTCCGCGAGGCGATCGACAAGGTTTTGCCAAAGCTGAACGAGATCCTCGCGGAGCAGTGACGGGCGAGCGTGCTTGGAACGGGGGCTCGATGACGGCCGTCGGTCGGCGCCGGGCGGGGAATCGCGGCGGCGGCCCGCTCGGGGGAGAGGGGCGCTGGGCGCTCCTCTTCCTGGCGCCGACCCTCATCGGGCTCGCCATCCTGTCGGCCGGGCCGATCATCGCCACCGTCGCGATCAGCCTGACGGAATGGGACCTGCTCACGGCGCCCAAGCTCGTCGGCCTGGACAATTTCGTCGAGCTCGCGTCCGACGAGCGATTCCTCAAGGCCCTCCGGAACACGGCGTTCTACACCGTCACCTCGGTTCCGATCGGGATGCTGATCTCGCTCTTCATCGCCCTCGCCCTGAACCAGGCCATCCGCGGCATCGCCTGGATTCGGACCGCCTACTTCCTGCCGGTGGTCACCTCAACGATCGCGGTCGCCCTCGTCTGGCAATGGATCTATGCGGCGGATTCGGGCCTGCTCAACGAGTTCCTCGGCGTGTTCGGGATCGCGCCCCAGAAGTGGCTGAGCAACCCCACGCTGGCGATGCCGTCGATCGTCGCGATGTCGGTCTGGCAGGGCCTCGGGACCGACGTCATCATCTTCCTGGCCGGGCTCCAGGCGATCCCGACGGACCTGCTGGATGCGGCGAGCGTCGACGGCGCAGGTCGCTGGGCCCGCTTCCGGAATGTCGTCCTGCCGCTGCTGACGCCGAGCATCTTCTTCACCGGCGTCCTCGGCCTGATCGGCGCATTCCAGGTGTTCGACCAGGTCTTCGTCCTGCAGCGCCCTCGTCCGTCCGATGCGACGATCACGGTCGTCTACTTCATCTACGAGAACGGCTTCAAGTTCTTCAAGATGGGCTACGCCACCGCGGCGTCGTGGGTCCTGTTCCTCATCGTCGCGATCTTCACGGCGATCTATTTCCGGTCGCAGAACCGCTGGGTTCACTACCAGTGACGGCGACACCAGCGACGGCGACGTGAGCACGGCGACGACGACGGCGCGTCCGGCCATCGAGCGATCGCCGTGGCCCGCCCGGACTCGACGGATCCGGCGCGGGGTGCTCATCGGCCTGCTGATCGCGGGCGGGATCCTGATGATGGTGCCGTTCCTGTGGATGATCTCGACGTCGCTCAAGACGCGGGCCGAGGTCTTCGCGACGCCGCCGGTCCTGATCCCGCTCCAACCGCGCTGGGAGAATTACGCCGATATGTGGAACGCGTTGCCGTTCGGAGCCTTCTTCGTGAACTCCGTCAAGCTCGCGGTCCTCAACACCGTCGGCCAGCTCGTCAGCTGTTCGATGGCGGCGTTTGCGTTCTCGGCCCTGCGCTTCCGGTTCCGGGGACCGCTGTTCGGCCTGCTGCTCGTCACGCTGATCATCCCGTTCCAGGTCGTCCTCGTCCCGAATTTCATCCTCTATCGAATGCTTCCCCATCCCTTCAGCACGAGTGGCAACTGGATCGGCACGCAGGAACCGCTCTGGGTCGGCGCGTTCCTTGGCGGTGCATTCGGGACGTTCCTCCTCCGCCAGTTCTTCCTGACGATCCCGCGCGAGCTTGGCGATGCAGCGCGGGTCGACGGGGCCAATCCCTGGCAGATCTACCGCCACATCTACCTGCCGCTGGCTCGTCCCGCCCTCGCGACGCTGGCGATCTTCACGTTCATGTGGTCGTGGAACGACTTCATCAACCCGATCATCTACCTGCGCGACGTCCAGTCGTTCACCCTGACGGCCGGCCTGTCGCTCTTCCAGGGGCAATACGTCGGGAAGTGGCCGCTGCTCATGGCCGGTGCCCTCGTCAGCGTGATCCCGATGATCGTCCTCTTCGTGCTCGCCCAGCGCCATTTCGTGCGCGGGATCGCCCTGACCGGGATCAAGGGATGAGCCCCGTGGCGACGTCGAGATTGCCCCTCTATCGTCAGATCGAGGCCGAGCTGCGGGACAGGATCCGAAGCGGCGACCTGCGACCCGGCGGCCAGGTCGCAACGGAACCAGAGCTCATGGCGGAGTACGGAGTGAGTCGGGCAACCGTCCGACAGGCGCTGGCGGGGCTGGTCACGGAGGGACTGCTCGAGATCCGACGTGGTCTCGGGACGTACGTCACCGTGCCGCGCTTCGAGCACACGATCGGCGGGTTCTACTCCTTCAGCCGCGAGATCGAACGACACGGGCTGTTGCCGGGAACGAGGGTGCTCGAGCTGCGGAAGTTGCCGGCCAGCGATGTCGTCGCCGAAGCGCTCGCGGTGCCGGCCGGCACCGAGGTCGTCGCCCTCCGTCGGCTCCGACTTGCCGGGCCTGATCCGCTTGTCGTCGAGACGAGCCACCTGCCAGCGGAACGGTTTCCAGGTCTGGAGACCGTCGACTTCTCCGTGGTCCGGCTGTACGACACGCTGCTGACCGTCTATGGCTGCCGGCCTACGCGGGCGCGCGAGACGTTCGAGCCCGTCCTGCTCACGGCTGACGAGGCCACGCTCCTCGACCAGCGTCGCGGGGATCCTGCGCTCAGCGTGGAGCGGACCGCGTTCGACCAGGACGACCTGCCGATCGAGTTCTGCCGGAGCACCGTTCGCGGCGATCGCTACCGCTACTCCGTCGAGCTGCGCGACCGATGACGGCCTTCGAGGATCTGCTGACCTGGCGCGAGAGCGCGACGTCTGGCGAGGCCATCGCCGCGGCACTCGAGGCCGCTTCGCATGCGCCCGCGGCGGCCGTGGCGCTGCTGGACTCCGCGGAGCGGATCGTGGTCACTGGAGCTGGCTCCTCGTACTACCTCGCCCAGTCGGTCGCCGCGGTCGCGCGTGCAATCCTGGGCCGGACGGTCGTGGCGACGCCTCTGTCTGAATTGATCCTTCGGCCGGAGGGCGCGCTCGTGTCGGCCCCCGGCGCGGGCAGCGAACCCGTCGTCATCATCTCCCGCTCCGGCTCGACGTCGGAGGCCGTCACCGTCGCCGAGCGGATGCGGGACGCGGGTCGTCAGACGATCGCGGTCACCTGTCGCGCCGGCAGCCCGCTCGCATCCATTGCTGGCGTCACGCTCGTTTCACCGGCAGGCGACGAGCAGGCGATCGTGATGACGCGGTCGTTCGCGAGCATGCTCGCGCTGCTTCTCGGCGTCGTGGCGAGCGTTGGCCGAGATGAGTCACTCGCGGCGGACCTGGCACGGGCGCCGGAACGCTGGCAGGAATCGGTGGCCGCGGCGGTGGTCGGGCGCCGGCTGGGCGCCTCCGAGTGGAGCCGCGTCGTCGTCCTGGGTGGTGGCCCGGCCTTCGGCATCGCGTCGGAGTGGGGCCTCAAGCTGACCGAGACGAGCCAGGTTCCGACGAACGCGTACGAGCCGCTCGAGTTCCGCCACGGCCCGATCTCGGTCTGTGAGCCGGGGATGCTCGTCGTCGGCCTCGTGGGCGGGGCCGGCGCTGGCGAGGAGGTCGCCGTGGTCGAGGAGGCGGCACGTCTCGGCGCTGCGACATGGCTGATTGCGCGGGACGAGGACGAGGCTAGGGGCGCGAGCGGCGAGGTGAGCCTCATCGGCGGCGGCCTCCATCCCGCTGCGCGCCTGCCGCTGCTCGCTCACCCGGCCCATGCCCTCGCGCTCGGCCTGGCGCTGACGCGTGGTCGCGATCCCGATGCGCCACGGCATCTCGGCCAGGTCGTCATCCTTGGCCGGGAATGAGCGAGGACGATCTTCGTCTTGCCGATTTCCGGCCGCGATCGTCGCTCCGCGTCCCCGTGCACGAGGTACGGCGACCGAAGTTCCCCGTCGTCGACGCCCACAACCACCTGGGCTCCGCGTTCGGTGGGGAATGGGCGACACGCGCTCCGGCCGAGCTGATCGCGACCCTCGACGAGTCGGGCGTGGAGATGCTGGTCGATCTCGACGGCGGCCAGGGCGAGGCCCTGTCGATTGAGATCGAGCGCTGGCAGGTCGCCTACCCGGCGCGGGTCGCGGTGTTCGCCGGCCTGGATTACGCGGGCTGGGCTGCGGACCGCGCGTTCGGCGAGACGGAGGCGACCCGGTTGCGGGACTCCGCCGCGCGGGGCGCGCGCGGACTCAAGGTCTGGAAGCTGCTCGGCCTGCGGGCGCGCGACGCCGACGGCCACCTCGTTGCTGTCGACGATCAGCGGCTCGACCCGCTCTGGGTCGCCGCCGGTGAGCTCGGTCTGCCGGTCCTGATCCACATCGCGGATCCGATCGCATTCTTCGAGCCGCTCGACCCGGAGAACGAGCGCTGGGAGGAGCTGCACGCCCACCCCGACTGGCATTTCTGGCCGCCCCGGCCGGCCCACGATCCCGGTGCGCCGGGGTTCCCCTCGTTCGATGAGCTGCTGGCCGCCTTCGAGCGCCTCGTCGCGCGCCATCCCGGAACGACGTTCGTGGGCGCCCATGTCGGCTGCGCCGCCGAGGACCTCGGCCTGGTGGGGCGACTGCTGGACGACTACCCCAATCTCAGTGTCGACATCGCCGCGCGGCTCGGGGAGCTCGGCCGCCAGCCATACTCGGCGCGGGCCTTCTTCCTTCGCCACTCGGACCGGATCTTGTTCGGGGTGGATGTGGGACCGGACCCTGACGTGTACGCGATCCACTACCGATTCCTCGAGACATTCGATAAATCGTTCGATTACGACACGGAACCCGTGCCTGGCCAGGGCCGCTGGCAGATCCACGGCATCGGGCTGCCCGATGACGTCCTGCGGAAGGTCTACCGCGACAACGCCCGGCGGATTCTCCGGCTGGGGCCGGCATGACCGCTGGGCCTCGCCGCGCGTATGCGCTCGGTTCCCGCCGCGGTCTCGAGGCCTGTGCCTCGCCGCGGGGGACGTTCGCCGTCCTCGCCCTCGACCACCGCCAGAACCTCCGCCGAGAGCTGCGCCCGGCCGATCCCGATTCGGTCACCTACGACGAGATGGTCGACTTCAAGCGGGCGGCGGTGCGGGCCCTCGCGACGGTTGCGACCGGGACGTTGCTCGACCCCGAGATCGGTGCGGCCCAATGCATCGCCGACGGGTCGCTGCCGGCGCGGGCCGGTCTCATCGTCGCCGTCGAGGCGAGCGGGTTCGAGGGGCCGCCGACCGCCCGGATCAGCCGGATCCTCGACGGCTGGAGCGTCGAGAAGGCGAAGCGGCTGGGCGCGTCGGCCGCGAAGCTCCTCGTCTACTACCACCCCGACGCGCCGAATGCCGCGGACCAGGAACGTCTCCTGGCCGTCGTCGCCGCCGAGTGTCGCGCCCTTGATCTCGCGCTCTTCGTCGAGCCGCTGTCCTTCTCGATCGTCGAGGGCCAGACGCTGGGCGGCGAGGCGCGCCGGCGGGTTGTCGTCGAAACGGCGCGCCGTCTCACGGCCATCGGCGGCGACATCCTGAAGGCCGAGTTCCCCTACGACCCCGCGATCACCGATCGTGGCCTGTGGCGTGAGGCGTGCGCGGAGCTCGATGAAGCATCGGCGGTGCCGTGGGTCCTGCTGTCGGGCGGCGTCGACGAGGCGACCTTCGAGGCCCAGGTCTCGGCCGCCTGCGACGCCGGCGCGAGCGGCGTCCTCGTCGGTCGGTCCGTCTGGGCGGAGGCCGCGACGATGGCGCCGGCTGCCCGCGACGCATTCCTGGCAACCACCGGCCGCGAGCGGCTCGGCCGACTCGCCAATCTCGTCGAGTCGGCCGGCCGGCCCTGGCGCGATCGGCCGAGCCGGCTGGCGCCGGCGCCGACGCCCGGCGACGGCTGGTACCGAGAGTACTGACCCATGACGACGACCGCCGGCGACATCGACATCCTCGTCGTCGGCGAGATCAACCCCGATATCGTCGTCGCCGATCCGGAGCCGGTGCCGACGTTCGGCGAGGTGGAACGGGTCGTCCGCTCGATCGAGATGACCGTCGGGAGCTCCTCGGCGATCTTCGCCTGCGGCGCGGCGCGACTCGAGCTCCGTGTCGCCTTCTGCGGGGTCGTCGGCGACGACGTGTTCGGGCGGTACATGCTCGACGAGATGGCGCGGCGCGGGGTCGACGTCTCAGCCTGCACGGTCGACGCGCATCGGCCGACAGGCGCGTCCGTCATCCTGACGAGCGGGACGGACCGGGCGATCCTGACCGCGATGGGCGCGATCGGGGCGCTCGACGTCGACTCGGTTCCGTCCTCGCTGATCGGCCGGGCGCGGCACGTTCATTCGGGTTCGTTCTTCCTCCAGGAGACGAGCGGGGACCGGCTACCCGCATTCTTCGCCGCCGCGCGCGAGCGCGGCCTGACCACCTCGTTCGATACGAACTGGGACCCGACCGACCGGTGGGCGGGCGGCGTCGAGGCGATGCTCGCCGCGTCCGACGTCTTCTTTCCGAACGCCGCCGAAGCTCGCCGGATCGCCGGAATCGACGATGTTGAGCAGGCCGCACGGGCCCTCGCCGCGAACGCCTCGATCGGCCGTGCCGACGGCGGACCGATCGTCGCCGTCAAGCTCGGCGTGGGAGGGGCGCTCGCTTGTCGGGCCGACGGCCGCATCGTCCGCGTCCCGGCCATGCCGATCGAGCCGACCGATACGACCGGAGCCGGCGACTCGTTCAACGCCGGATTCCTTCGGGCGTGGCTCGACGGCGGCGACCTCCACGAGAGTCTCGAGCTCGGTGTCGTCTGCGGCGCGCTGTCGACGCGACGAACCGGCGGCGTGGACGGCCAGGCGACGCGCGGCGAGGCCCGTGACGCGATCGCCACCCTGGCCGGCCGATGAGCGGACCAGGCACCGCCGGCCCGCGCAAGCGGCTGCTTTTCGTTGCGGCGACCCCGTCGATCGATCGGCTCTATGAGGTCGATCGACTCGTGCCCGGAGAGATCCATCGGCCGGGACGAGGCGTCGCGGTCGCCGGCGGTAAGGGCCTCAACGCGGCGCGCGCGGCGGCGACACTTGGCGGTTCGGTCATGGCGGTCGGGATCGTCGCCGGCCGAGCCGGCGACTGGATCGAGGAGCGACTGGCTGAGCTTGGAATCGAAGCACGACTGGCCCGCGCGACCGGCCAAACCCGGACGTGCGTTTCAATTCTCGACCGATCGAGCGGCCTGATGACGGAGATCTACGAGCGCGGCGAGCAGATCGGCGCGACGGCCTGGGACTCACTCGAAGCGATCGTCTGGGCCGAGCTCGAACGCGGCGACGTCGCGGCCATCTCGCTTTCGGGGAGCCTGCCGCCCGGCGCGCCGCCGGACGGCTTCGCCCGGATCGCCAGGATCGCGCTGGCGAGTTCGCGAACAGTCCCGATTCTCGCCGATACCTACGGACCCGCCCTTCCCGCCCTCCTCGCCGAGCGTCCCGCGATCCTCAAGGTCAACGCGGCCGAGGCCGGCGAGGCGAGCGGCGTGTCGGTAGGGGACGCTCGATCGGCGGCCGACGCGGGCCGCATCCTGCGCGACGCCGGTGCTGCGTACGCGATCGTGACACTCGGTCTCGAGGGCGCGGTCGTCGTCGGCGCGGACGACCCAATTCAGCTGATCCCGCCAGACCTTCGCGGCGCCTACCCAGTCGGGAGCGGCGACGCGTTCCTGGGTGGCCTCACGATCGCGGTTGCCCGCGGCGAGTCGATGGTCGAAGCCGCCCGGCTTGGACTGGCGGCGGGTATCGCAAACGCCCTCGTCCCGGGCGCAGGCGAGCTGGACCCTGCGGCGATCGCCGGAATCCTCGAGGGGATCACCCAGGCCTCCCTCTGAAACCGGACGCGATTCGAATCGGAATCGCTAGGATGGCTGGACCGAATTCGGTAGATCGGAGGCGCACCGATGACCACGCAGCCGGCCATCACCAGGTTCATTCCGACCCCGGAACAGTACGCATGGACCTTCGGTGGATGCGAGCCGGTCATGCGCATCCAGCCCGGCCAGCTCCTCGAGCTGTACACCGAAGATGCATTCGGCGGGCGTATCCGCTCGAGCGAGGATCTGCCAAGTCGGTCGATCGTCTATCCCGTTCATCAACCCGCAGACTGGCCCGTTCTATGTCGAGGGAGCGGCGCCCGGCGACACCCTGGCGATCCACCTCATCGACGTCCAGCCAGCTCGGGACTGGGCGGTTTCGACGACGGTCCCACTGTTCGGGTCGCTGACCTCGACGAAGTTCACACCCACCCTTCAGCCTGCCCTGCCCGAACGGACGTGGGTCTACGCGGTCGACCGCGCGGCAGGCGACGTCATGTACCACGCCCTCGACTCCGACTACGAAGTTCGGCTTCCGCTTGAACCATTCCTCGGTACGATCGGCGTCGCACCGGCGGCGGGCGAGGCACGGAACGTGCTGGTGCCCGAGGCGTTCGGCGGGAACATGGACACGCCAGAGGCCCGCGCCGGCACGACCGTCTACCTCGGGCGTTAACGTCGAAGGCGCCATGTTCTCCATCGGCGACGGGCATTACACGATGGGCGAAGGCGAAGTGTGCGGGGTGGCGGTCGAAGGTGCGATGACCACGCTCCTGACCGTCGAGGTGATCAAGGGCGCCTATTGCGAGTGGCCGCGACTCGAGGACGACGAGGCGATCATGGTGGCCGGTTCATATCGGCCGCTGGAGGATGCCTTTCGGATCGCCCACACCCAGTTGATCCGCTGGATTTCCGACGCGACCGGGCTCTCTGTCATGGACACCTATCAGCTCGTCACACAGGCGTCGCGCTCGCCAATCGCGAATGTCTGCGACGCCAACTACACGATCGTCGCAAAGATGCCGAAGCGGTACTTGCCTGCGGACGTGCCGTGGATGGGCGGCGCTCATGATCGGCTCCGCCGGACAGCCTCGACGGTCATAGGAACCACGTAGGCCTCGGACCTGGGACGCCGGGTTGGCGGGGGATCTCGTGCGAGGTCAGCGGATCCGGGTTCGCGGCCGCAGGTGTGGCCTGGCCGGTTCGACCATCTCAGTCGTCTCGGCCGCCGGCCGCTCCGGCTCTGATGCGATCGGCTGGTCTCGATCGCCGAAGTTCCACTTGAAGTCGTCGTCCTCCTGGACTCCCTGCGGCCACGGCATCGTCGTCCGCCACCAGCCATCACCGCCTTGTCCGCTGACGAGCGCCCCCAGTCGTCCGTGCCCGCGACCCGCAAGCCACCCACCGACCAGCGCGATCGGTGCGGCCGCCACCGCGAGCAGGAGGATCGTCGAGATGATCTCCATTGGGTCAACCCCACTTGTTCCCCTGGAATGATACGCCCGATTTGCTAGACGCCGGCCCGGCCGGGGCTGCCCGTCACGAGGCGAGGCTCTCTTTAGAATTCTTAGCCTTTCCCTGAGCGGCACCAATCCGTGGCTTGACGTCCCGATCGCGTTTGCGTTATCACACCCGTGACAGTCCGACTCGGTTGATGCTCGGACGAACCCGCGTGCCGGGAGGAGGTGCGCGCCGCCTATCTCGCTCCACGCCGCACGTGAGCCGCAGGAATCTCGCTCCAGGCCGACGATTGCTCGTCGGGAGATTTCGTGGTCTCAGTAGCTTCGTGCGGATGTGGCCGAACCCCAAGGGTTTCTCGCGTCGCAGAACCTAGTGAGGAGGAGTCATGAGAACGTCTTCCGGGCGAATCAGGTGGCCCGCACTGCTTTCGGTTGCCGCGCTCCTTGTAGCAGCGTGCGCTCCGGCGGCCTCGAGCCCGGGGACGGGCTCCGCCGCGCCGCCGCCCGCAGCCAGCGGTTCGGCCCCCGCCGCGTCGGCCGAGGGGTCGGCGGTGACCGGCGCCGCTTGCGGCTCCGGCGCGACCGAAGTCAAGTTCTGGACGAGTCACACGCCCCCGGATTCGGACGTGCTCGCGAAGATCGTCGATGCCTTCAATACGGCGAATCCGGACATCTGCGTCAAGATGACGATCGTCCCCGGCGCGGAGACCGACGTCGCCAAGCTGATCACGGCAATCCGCGGTGGTGCCGCACCGGACGTCTACATGGCGGACCAATTCACGGTTCCCCAGCGGGCCGCCGAAGGCGTCCTCGCCGAGCTCCCGGCCGAAGTCGCGGCGCTGAAGGACCAACATCTCGAGTTCGCCTGGAATGAGACCCAGTACCAGGGCAAGACGTTCGCGATCCCCTTCGACACCGACGCTCGTGCCCTCTGGTACAACAAGGACCTGATCACCGCCGCGGGCGAGGATCCGGCGCAGCTCGACATCTCGAAGGGCGCACCCACGATCGAGCTCGTCAACAAGATCGCCGACAAGATCACAAAGAAGGATGCCAGCGGTAACTACGACGTGATCGGCTGGCTCCCTGGCGGCCCCCACGAAGGCGGTACGCCCGGGGCATTCGACCAGGGCTGGCACTACACGTGGGGCTTCGCGTTCGGTGGCAAGTTCGCCGACACGGCGGCCTGCAAGGTGACGCCGACCGATCCGGGTGTCGTCGCCGGCTACCAGTTCCTGTACGACTGGGCCAAGGAGCGTGATCCACAGGCGCTCACGCGGTGGGTCAGCACGAACCTGCCCCCCAACCCGCCTGCCCAGTCCAATCCCTTCTGGACCAAGAAGCTGGGCATGACCATCAGCGGTGACTGGCGGATCGCCGAGCAGGTCAAGTACGCGCCAGACGGCAACTACGGCTTCACCTATATCCCGGTCCCCAAGGCAGGCGACAAGAGCGCTACCTGGGCCGGTGGCTGGTCGATGGCGCTGATCCCGGACTCGCAGGTCGAGGCGCAGGCGATCAAGTTCATGGAGTACATCGCCGGCCCCGAGGGCCAGAAGGTGTACACCAAGGACTCGACGCACCTGCCCACGATCAAGGCGCTGCTCGAGGACGCCTCGCTCTACGACGAGCAGCACAAGACCTTCCTCGAGCTGCTCCCGGTTGCCCTCAACCGACCGCCGCTCGCGGTGGGTGCCGTCTACTGGGACGCGCTCACGTCGGCGCAGGGCTCGGTGGAGCTCAACACCAAGACCCCAGCTGAAGCCCTCCAGGAGGTGCAGGACTCGGTTCAACCGCAGCTCGACACCGTCGGCTGCTGACCTGAAGTTCGAGCGGCGCAGGGACCTTGTGCACCAGGGTCCCTGCGCCGCTATTCGCTCACCCTCTGTGAGGCATTGAGATGGCGGTAGCCGGCGCATCGACCGCGAGGCGGCGCTTTTCCATTCCGAGGCTGGGCCCGACCGATCGCCGCAATCTGAAGTGGGGATTGTTCTTCATCAGCCCCTGGCTCGTGGGCTTCATTCTCCTTAACATCTTTCCCATCCTCTACACCTTCTACCTGAGCCTCACCCGGTACTCAGGCCTGAAGGAGCCGATCTACATCGGCATCCAGAACTACCAGCGGATGGCCGACGATCCCCTGTTCTGGAAGTCGGCCTACAACACGATGTACTACACCGCGCTGGCAGTGCCGATCGGGGTCCTCGTGGCGATGGTCCTCGCCCTCGCCATGAACACGAAGGTTCGCGAGATTTCGATCTATCGCGCGGTCTTCTACCTGCCCTCGATCCTGCCGGTCTTCGCGATCTCGTTCGTCTTCGTTGTACTGCTCAACCCTGGTTACGGGCTGGTCAACTTCCTGCTGACGAGCCTGGGGCTCTACTCGCCGAACTGGTTGGGGGACCCTACCTATACGAAACTGGCCCTGGTGATGGTGGCCCAGTTGGGAGCGGGCCAATGGGCACTGGTCTTTCTCGCCGGGCTTCGAGGAATCCAGATCGAGCTCTACGAGTCGGCCGAGCTCGACGGTGCCGGAGCCCTCCGAAAATTCCGCAGCATCACCCTCCCGCTGATGACGCCGGTCATCCTCTACGACATCATCATCGGCCTCGCGTTCGGCCTCCAGGTCTTCACCTCCGCCTTCATCCTGACCGGTGGCGGACGCAATGCGGCCGGACCCGACAACTCGCTCCTGACTTACGTCTTCTACATTTACAAGCAGGCCTTCCAGTTCGGGCAGATGGGCTATGCCGCGGCGTTGTCCGTCGTCCTGTTCATCGTGAGCCTGGGCCTCGCAATTGCCGTCTTCCGATGGGCCCGCGGCTGGGTCTACTACGAAGCTGAGCAGGGATAATGGCCACGACCGACTCGACGCCGGCGATCGCCACGCCCGCACGCCGTCGCTGGCGGCCGTCCCAAGTCCTGAAGCGTTCTGTCGTGCCCCGGATTGTCCTCATCCTCGGCTGCATCCTTTTCATCATCCCGTTCTACTGGATGTTCGTCAGCGCGGTGAAGTCGATCCCGGAAGGAACGCGCTTCCCCCCGACGCTGATTCCGCAGACCTGGGTCTGGCAGAACTTCATCGATGCGGTCAACTACATCCCCTTCGGCACGTTCGCGCTGAACTCACTGATCATCACGGTTGGGTCGACGATCGGCGCCATCCTTTCGAACACGCTCATCGCCTACGGGTTCTCGCGAATCCAATGGCCTGGCCGCAACATGCTGTTCTACCTCTGCATCGCGACGATCTTCCTGCCGTATCCCGTTATCCTCGTAGCACTCTTCGATATCTTCGGCAAGTTGCCGTCGTTCGGGCTGCAGGGATCCACTTCGTGGGTCGACACGTTCCTGCCCCTGATCGTGCCGGCATTCTTCGGCAACCCCTTCTACATCTTCCTGATGCGACAGTTCATGATGGGCATTCCCAGGGAGCTGTCGGATGCGGCGAAGGTCGACGGCGCGAGCGAGCTGCAGACGTTCTGGAAGGTCATCTTGCCGCTGACGCAGCCGGCGGTGATGGTCGTGGCAATCTTGGCGGCCGTGGCCGCGTGGAACGAGTTCCTGCTGCCTCTCCTGTACCTCCAGGAGGAGGGGAAGTACCCGCTCGCGGTCGGCCTGGCGTTCTTCACGAGCCAGCATGACGTCGCCTACAACCTGCTGATGGCGGCCTCGACGCTGATCGTCTTGCCCGTGGTCGCGCTGTTCCTCTTGGCTCAGCGCTTCTTCATCGAAGGGATCACCGTCGGCGGGGTCAAGGGTTGACGCGCGCCGGGCGGAGCGCCGCTGGCGGGGGTCCCATCGTGCGCGGCGAGGCTGCCTTCGTCGCGACCGTCGGCGGCCGGCCGATCCCTGTGTCGCGTCTCGAGGCCCGGCTGGCCGAAGTCCGGCGTGGACCGCGGGGCCGACATATGCCGCCCGATAGCACGACACCGTCGGTCACCATGCGGCGCTGGATGGTCCAGGAGCTCGTGACCGAAGAGGTTCTCCACCTGGAGGCCCGGCGCGCGGGAGTCGAGGACGAAGGCTCGCTGAGGCCCTCCAGGACAGCGATTACCCGGCTCGTGGAGCTGGTGACTCGCGCCGCTACCGTCCCCGAGCGCGAGATCCGGGCGTACTACGAACGGAATCTCGATCTCTATCGCCGATCCGAAGTCCGTCGGGTCCGCCACATCCTGCTGGCGGACGAGGCTGCCTCTGACGGGGTCCTCCGCCGGCTGGCGGCGGGGGAGGCCATGGAGGACGTCGCGCGCGCTGCCTCGACGGATACGGGCAGCAAGCAGGATGGCGGCTACCTCGGCGACGTGCGCCGAGGCGAGCTGGCTGGTCCGCTGGAGGAGGCGCTATTCGCCGCCGAGGTCGGGGCGATCATCGGGCCCTGCGAGACCGAGCACGGCTGGCACGTCGCCCGGGTCGAAGCCGTCGTTCCCAGCACGACCGCGCCATACGCCGAAGTTCGCGAGGCGATCGAAGCGGAGCTCCTCGCGGCGGCTCGTGGTCGTGCGTTCGAGGAGTGGCTCGAGGGACGGCGGATGGCCCTCGCCGTCATCGAGCCCGAGTTCGCTCATCCGGCGGACCCCATCCACGGCGTCCCCAGCCACAGGCATTGACAGAGGCAGCCAGGCATGACTCGAATCGTGGTGACCGGCGGCAGCGGGAAGGCGGGACGGGCAGTCGTCCGCGATCTGGTCGATCACGGGCACGACGTCGTGAACGTCGACGTCGTGCCCGCTGAATCCCCGGTCGCCCCGTTCCTCCGGTCGGATCTCACGGACCTCGGGGAGACGATCGAATCGCTCCGCGGATCGGAGGTGGTCATCCATCTGGCGGCCATCCCCGCTCCGAGGATCCGGACGGTCGAGCAGACCTTCGAGATCAACATGCTCAGCACCTACAACGTCTTCAGCGCATCCACGCTGCTCGGCCTCGAGCGGGTGATATGGGCCTCGAGCGAGACGGTGGTCGGCCTGCCGTTCGGTCGGACGCATGCCCGCAACCTCCTCGACCCGGCGGCCACACCAGGCCACCATGTCCAGCCGGACTATGCCCCGATCGACGAGGAACACGCGCTCCGGCCGCATTCGAGCTACTCGCTCTCGAAGGTGCTCAGCGAGGAGATGGCTCGCCAGTTCGCCCGCTGGAGCCGAATCCCCTTCATCGGCCTGCGCTTCTCCGCGATCCGCGAGCCGGCGGAGTACGAATCGTTCCCCGACTCCTGGCGCGATCCCCACGCCGGCGAATGGAACCTGTGGGGCTACGTCGATGCCCGCGACGTGGCGCAGGCCTGCCGCCTGAGCCTAACCGCTCCGCTGACCGAAGCGGACGTCTTCATGATCGCGGCCCGGGATACTGCGAGCGATCGCCCAAGCGCGGATCTGATGGCCGAGTGTTTCCCGTCCGTACGACTGACAGGAGCTCTCGGAGAGCACGAGACGCTCCTGTCGATTGACAAGGCAAAGCGGGTGCTCGGCTACGAGCCCGGCCATTCCTGGCGGGACGCCCTCGCCGTCCACGCCGGCGTCGCCCGTCGCGATGGCGACCGCGGCTAGCCCGATGGAGTTCCTCGCCGCAGAAGCCACGAACCTGTTCATCGGGACGGAAGACGCACCACGCCAGGTCGTCCGCCTCCGGCTCGTCGGCACCGCCCCGCTGGACGGTCGCGGGCCCGCTCGAATCCGCATCGAAGGCGAGTCGCTCCGCACCGAGGAAACCCTCGTCATCGGCCCGCTCGGCAAGGGCCAGGAAGTGCGGCTCGAGGTCGGCATCGTCGTCGACGACAACCTGACCGCCGGACAGCTCCTGCCAGCCGAGGTCGTGATCGAGGACGGATCCGAGTCGGTCCGGCACCCGGTCGAGATCCGCATCGCGGAGCCCGGCTGGCGGATGTTCATGGTCTCCCACTTCCACTACGACCCGGTCTGGTGGAATACGCAGGCCGCCTATACCGAATCCTGGGGCGCCGCGATCCAGTACCGCCAGCCATACCAGGAGCCCGGCCTCGCTCTCGTCAAGGCGCACCTGGAGATGGCCCGGCGGGACGCAGACTACAAGTTCGTCCTCGCCGAGCTCGACTACCTCAAGCCCTACTGGGACGTCTATCCCGAGGACCGTGCCTACTTCCGCGAACTCCTGGTGCAGGGGCGACTCGAGTTCATGGGAGGCACGTACAACGAGCCGAACACGAACCTGACGAGCGCCGAGTCGACGATACGGAACGCGATCTACGGCGTCGGATACCAGCGGGACGTGCTCGGCGGAAACCCGGCGACTGCCTGGCAGCTCGACGCATTCGGTCACGATCCGCAATTCCCCGGGATCATGGCGGACGCTGGCATCTCGTCGAGCTCCTGGGCGCGCGGGCCGTTTCACGAGTGGGGACCCCACTGGGTGCGAGGGCCGTCGAGGATGGCCATCGCCGAGATGGCGTCAGGCGATGTTCCGCGTATGCAGTTTCCGACCGAATTCGACTGGATTTCCCCGAGTGGCCGCGCCCTGCTGACCTGTTTCATGGCGAATCACTACTCCTCGGGTTGGTGGATGGACGCATCCGCCACGCTCGAAGAGGCCGAAGCGGAAGTGCACCGTCTCTTCACGGAGTTGGCATCGCTGGCGGCGACGAAGAACGTGCTGCTGCCGGTCGGGACCGACTACACGCCGCCGAACAAGTGGCTCACCGCGATCCATCGCGACTGGAGCCGGCGCTACGTCTGGCCGAAGTTCGTCGCGGCCATCCCGAGCGAGTTCTTCGCCGCTGTCCGGCAGGAGCAGTCGAAGACCGGGCGTGGGTTCTCCCCGCAGACGCGAGACATGAATCCCATCTACACCGGCAAGGACGTGTCATTCATCGACACCAAGCAGGCCCAGCGCGTCGCCGAGAACACGCTCCTCGCGGCGGAGAAGTTCGCCACTATGGCGGGGTTGCTCGGTGCCCGGTTCCCGACGGAGGCGATCGACAAGGCCTGGCGACAATTGCTGTTCGGCGCACACCATGACGGCATCACTGGCTCCGAGTCAGACCAGGTCTACCTGGATCTCATCGGCGGCTGGCGGGAGGCGCAGGAGCTGGCCGGGGCCGCGCTGGACGGAGCGCTCGACCATCTCGCCTCCCGGATCGACACGACCGGCGACGGCCGTGCCATCACCGTATTCAACCCGCTGTCCTGGACGCGGACCGATATCGTCCGGGTCGGGATCGACGTGCCGGCCGATGGGGCCGCCGGGATTGAGCTCCGTGACGGATCCGGCGCGATCGTGCCGTTCGTCGTCGACGCAACCGATGGTCGCGATCGGGTCACGGTCGCGTTCATTGCCCACGACGTGCCTGCGCTTGGGTATCGGACCTACCGCGCGATTCCCACGACGGCAAACCTGGACGGTGCCGGCTGGCGCGCCGTCGAGACGACCACCATCGAGAACGAGGCGTATCGGCTGGTCGTCGATCCCGAACGCGGCGGGGCGATCAGCAGCCTCATCGAAAAGCGGACCGGCAAGGAGCTCATTCAGCCCGGCGGCGTCGGCAACGAGCTCCTGGCGTATCGCGAATACCCGACTCACCCGATCTTTGGTGAGGGGCCGTGGCACTTGATCCCCGACGGGCGAGTCAGCTCGTCGGTCGGCTTCCCGTGCGAGGTCCGGGTGGAAGAATCGCCGATCGGCCGCCGCATCCGGGTCGAGGGCCCGTTCGAGGAATGCCGTCGCACGCAGGAGATCGTGCTCTGGGACGGTGTCGAGCGGGTCGAGTTGACGACTCGGCTCGATGACTACGCTGGTCACGACCGCCTGTTCCGTGTCCGGGTTGCCGCGGCGGTCGACGGCGGCGCGCCCGTCTCGGAAGTCGGCAACGCCGTCGTCGGTCGTGGCTTCGGCTTCCCGAACGTCGACGTCGCCGAGGTCCCGTTCACGCTCGACAATCCGGCCTACAACTGGTTCGCGCTGGGCGCAACGGCACGGGTCACGCTTGCGGACTCGGCCGCGTCTGGCGCTGACATCCGCGGGCGCGCGATCGGCGTCGCCGAGGTGATCGTTCCCGGCGACGAACGTCAGGATGATGCCGTTCGCGGCCTCGTCATCGCCCTCGTCCGGCAGGGCGTGACCTCGACGCTCTCGACGCACGACGGCTCCCGGTACGGCGTCCTCCATATCGACTCGAACCTACCGGACGTTCGGCTGGCGATCGGTGGCCCCTCGGAGAACGCGTTCGTGAACGAGCGTCCTCGACGCGGCTGGTCCGGCCTACGCGACGGAGCTCGATAGGCAGCTTGCGGCTCGCGGCTGGGCAAGGCTGTGGATCCCGGCGACTGACCCGGCGCGAGGGGCGTCGGACGGCCTCCCGGATCGCCGTGGACGCCTGGACCTGCCGGTCCTCATCGTGGCCGGCGCCGACCCCGACGCGACCAACGCGGCGATCGCCTCGCTCGCCGAGGATCTCGACGATGCGACCATCGCCGTCGAGCAACCCCGCGAGCTCGACGGCACGACCGGGAACGGTGGAGGACTATACGGTCGCCGTCCTCAACAGGGGCCTGCCCGGGTTCAACGTCGAGGCCGGCGGACAGCTGTACCTCTCGCTCATGCGGTCGTGCAGCGGTTGGCCCTCCGGCGTCTGGATCGACCCGCCGCGACGGGCCGTTCCGGACGGATCGAACTTCCAGTTCCAGCACTGGACCCACACCTTCGAATACGCGATCACCGGGACGGCCGGAGACTGGCGGAAGGGTCGGCTCGTGCAGGCCGGGCATGACTTCAACAACCGCCTGGTTGCCCGGGTGTACGAGGGCGACGCAGGGGACCTCCCGGCGACGGCGAGTCTCATCGAGGTCGAGCCGGCGTCCGTCGTCCTGACCGCGGTGAAGCCTGCGGGAAACCCGATGGCGCGCATGTCCGCGCCGGACGTCGATCCAACGGACGGCCTGGTATTCCGGCTGTACGAATCGTCGGGCGTCGCGACTCGTGCGACGATCCGTTGCCACTGGCCAATCGGCGACGTCCACATCACGAATATCACGGAGGAAGCATCCAGGTCGACGCACGAGGCCGAGGGCACGATCGCGGTGCAGCTCGAGCCCTTTGAGATTCTGACTGTCCGGGCCGGCCTGCGACCCGAGGGCCCGCAACCGAGCGCGAGGCCGGATCTCGCCCCGAAGGCCGAGGCCGCTCAGCCAGTCTTCTCAGGCTATTGGATGCACAACAAGGGGGCTGCACCCCTTGGCTACCAGCCCGTCACGGTCCAGATCAGGCCGTGGCTGATGAGCGGCGGAGGGCCGTTCAAGCTGCCGGTCGCCGTCGCTTCCGAACGCACCGACGCGCCGTCAGCCGGCACCGTCGCGCTGGTGCTTCCCCCAGGTTGGGAGGCATCGCCATCGGAGCGGCTGTATCGGCTGGCGCCGGGTGCCCATCTCGTCTTCGACGCGACGATCATTCCGGCAGCCGACGCGGCCACCGGTCGCTATTTCGTTGCCGCTCGCATCGTCGACGAGGCCGGACAACAGCACGAAGACGTCGTGACGATCGATCTTCGTACGGGCGACGTCGACGACGATGAGGACGGCGACGGCACTGGCCGGAACGGCCACCCGTCAGCCGCCTCACCATCGCTGGCAGTCGCGATCGAGCGCGCCTTCCGAACGTCCGGCATCGAGCCTGAGGGCGACGGACGGACGGACAATGTCGGCGAAGATCCGGGCGGAGAGCTCCTCGCGGAAGTCTTGACGCGCGAGGTCAGCGTGAGACTGGGAGAGGCCGGAGAGGTGCGCGTCGCGCTCCGCAACCAGGCAGCGAGCGAGATCCGCGGCGAGGCCCAGATCCTGAGCCCGCACGAGACCTGGCCGGCGATCTCTCCGTGGACCCAGGGCTTCGCCGTCGGACCGGGCGAGGAGCAGATCGTCACGTTCGCGATCGAGCCGCCGTACGATTTGGGCGGCGGCACGTACTGGGCGCTCGTCAAGATCATGTACTTCGGGCGACTCCTCTACACGGAGTCAATCCCGGTCGAGCTCATTGCTGCGGGCGCCGCCCGCGATGCGCGCTTCGAGCGGACTTCGGTCGACGCTTAGAACCAGGCGCTGGAACGGAGACATAGATGGCGAACGAGATCAAGGTCGGCGTGCTCCCGTGGGGCCAGTACACGGAGTGGCCGCCGCTGCTGGAAGTCGGCCGCCGAGCCGACGAGTTGGGGTATGACTCCCTCTGGACCTGGGATCACCTGTACCCGATCCAGGGCGACTGGCGGGGCCCGATCTTCGAGGGTTATCTCATCCTCGCCGGTTGGACCGCCGTCACGTCCCGCGCGACCCTCGGTCTGATGGTCGGGGCAAACACGTTCCGCAACCCCGCCCTCGCGACGAAGATGGTGACCACGCTCGATCACATGAGCGGCGGTCGAGCGATCCTCGGGATTGGCGGCGCGTGGTTTGGGCGCGAGCACGAGGCCTATGGGATCGACTTTGGGTCGGGCTTCGGGGAGCGGCTGGATTGGCTCGACGAGGCCGTCGACCTGATGCGGCAGATGCTCTACGAAGAAGAGGCCACCGCCAGGGGTCCGCACTACCACGCCAAGCGTCTCCGAAACAACCCGCCGCCGCTCCAGGCGCACCTGCCGATCCTCATCGGTGGTAGCGGCGAGAAGAAGACGCTGCACACCGTCGCGAAGTACGCCGACGCGTGGAACGCCGGCGGCGACATCGAAGAGGTCCGCCATAAGGACGAGGTCCTGCGCCGCTGGTGCAAGGAGGTCGGCCGCGACGAGGCAGAGATCGAGCGGACACTCGGCCTGGGGCTCGTCGTCATCCGCGACGACCCTACCGAGGCGCGTCGCGTCGACGCCGTGTTCCGGGAGCATCACCCCGGATTCGACGAGGAAGGACGAATGGGGTCTGCGGCCGAGATCGCCGAGTCGCTCGTCCCCTACGTCCAACTCGGATTCCGGCACATCTTCTACGACGCTCCTGCGCCGTTCGACGAGGAGACGCTAGAACGGTTCATCGGCGAGGTGAAGCCGGTGCTCGAGCAGGCGGCGGCCGTGGGCGCGCGGTAGGGCCGCCAATCGTGATTAGGCTGACGCTCGGCCACATCGAAGGCTTCGACGACACGGTCGCCACCTTCGCCCAGCAGCTCGGCCTGACGAGCGTCCAGTTCCATACGCCGAGCGACCTGCCAGGCGAGAACGGCTATTGGGGCGTCGACGAGCTCGTCGCCCTCCGCGCCCGATGCGAGGCGGCCGGGCTCGTCGTCGAGGGCATCGAGAACGTCCCGTATCGCCACTGGGACAAGGTCCTGCGCGGGCTACCGGGGCGTGACGAACAGCTGGACAACTATAAGACGACGATCAGGAACATGGCCGAGGCCGGCATCCCAGTACTCGGTCATCACTTCGTCCCGACCTACGTGTGGCGGACCGACCTCCAGGCGATGGGCCGGGGTGGTGCCCGCGTCACGTCGTTCGACGCGGCGAGAGTCGGCGAGGGTAACGCCCTCGCGGGCTACAAGCTGACGCCGCAGGAGACGTTCACGGAGCCGATAGACAGCGATCGGATGTGGGACAACTACCGCGTCTTTCTCGAGGCTGTCCTGCCGGTCGCCGAGGAGGTCGGCGTTCGCCTCGCGGTCCATCCCGACGATCCACCGATCGATATTGCGCTCGGGGGTATCGCCCGGATCCTGTCAAGCCCGGAGGGGCTCGAACGCGCGTACGAGCTGTCGGGCGGGAGCACGGCGTGGGGGCTCGACCTGTGTCTGGGGACAGTTTCGGAGATGGCCGGCCAGGAAAGCGTGAATCGGGTGATCGATTTCTTCGGACCGAAAGGCCGGATCTTCTACATCCACTTCCGCGACGTCCAGGGCACGGTGCCCAAATTCCAGGAGTCGTTCATCGGCGAGGGCAACTACGACCCGGCCGCGGTGATCCGCAGGCTGGCAAGCGTCGGCTTCGACGGCTTCATCATCGACGACCACGTGCCGGCGATGATCGGCGACGAGGACACCTGGGCCGACACGGCGTCAGCCGCGTATTGCAGTCGTGGCCGGGCCCATGCGATCGGCTACCTGCAGGGGTTGCTCAACGCGATCGATGTGAGGCCCGCGGAGGCCCGCTGAGGGCGCCGCTTAGTCCTCCGTCGCCGGATCCGCCCAGGCCCCCAGGGCCATGAGCCCGCCGTCGACATTCAGATACTCGCCGGTGATGAAGCTCGCCCGGTCGCTGGCGAGGAAGAGCACCGCATTCGCGATGTCACGTGGCTGGCCTACCCGTCCGAGGGGGTGGCGGGCAGCCATCGCCCGGACGGCCGCGTCGATGTCGTCGCCCGCGACCCGCGCGCCAGCTCGCGACATATCGGTGTCGATCGTGCCGGGGCAGACGGCGACGACGCGGATGTTCTCCCGGGCGTAGTCGAGCGCCATCTGGCGAGTCAGCGACAGGACGCCGCCCTTGCTCGCCGCGTAAGACGGGACTCGCGGCGCCGACTGCAGGCCCTGGACGCTGGCGATGTTGACGATGGCCCCGCCGCCGACGAGGCGAATCTGCGGGATCGCCGCCTTCGACATCAGGAAGATCCCCTTCAGGTTCACGTCGAGGATTCGATCCCAGACGTCCTCGGGCATCTCGTCGACGCGGAAATACCAGTCCGCCGGCAGGATTCCCGCGTTGTTGACGAGGACATCGAGGCGGCCGAACGCGGCGATCGTCTCGGCGACCATTCGTTCGGCATCGTTGGCATCGGCGACATCGCCGACAGTGGCGATCGCGCGGTGGCCTGCCAGCTCCTCTCCCGCTGCGAGTGTCCGGGCCGCGTCGGCATTCACGTCGGCGATCACCACCGCGGCACCGGCCGCAGCGAACCCCGCGACGATGCCCCGGCCGATCCCGAGCGCGCCGCCCGTCACGAGCACTGCGCGACCATCGAATTCGCCCATATCACCCCCTACTGGACGCCGGAGAGCTCCGCGAGGGTGATCGTGCGCCCCTCGTCCGCGGATGCGTAGGCCCCGAGGATCACCTTGAGCACGCTGATGCCCTCGACTTCAGTGTTGATCGGCCGACGTCCCTCGCGCAGGCACGCCACGAAGTCAAGGACGGACAGCTCGATCGTCTCGATCTCGTGCTCGGGCGGGTCCACCAGCTGGACGACCTCGCCATCCCGAGGCTTGTGAAAGAGCGCCTGGCCGTCACTCCACATGCTGCCGGCTTCGCCGAGGACGGAGAACTTCTCCGTTGAACCGGCCGCCTCGTATGCCCAGCTCGTCGTCAGCGTCCCGACGGACCCATCAGCGAAGCGGACAAGGACCTCGGCGGAATCTTCGCCCTCCATGAATGTGAGCCGGTGTCGGCTCAGCATCGCGATCACCTCGACAGGGTCGCTGTCGATGAGATGGAGGAGGAGGTAGGTTGGGTGGTAGCCCGTGTCGATGAGCTCGCCGCCCCCGCTCGTGGACCGATGTGCCCGCCAGCCCATCGAGTCCGGATCGAAATCGTTGTAGAAGCTGTCCGTCGTGCGGGCCTGATAGACCCTGCCCAGGATGCCCTTTTGGAGAAGCTCACGCGCGGCGACGACCGGTGGCAGGAAGAGCTGATTGTGGGCGCACATGAGCGTGATGCCCGCGTCCGACACCGCGCGCCGCACCTTGTCGGCCTCCTCGAGGGTCAGGCAGAGCGGCTTCTCGCAGAGGACATGCCGGCCGGCCTCGGCGGCGGCGACGATCGCGTCCGCGTGGAGGTGGTGCGGCAGGCAGATGTCGACCGCGTCCACGAGAGAGGACGCGAGCATCTCGCGATAGTCCTGGAACGTCTGTGCCCCGCCTGCGCGGTCGGCGTGCTCTCGGGCATGCTCCGCGTCGATGTCGGCGACAGCCGTGACCGCGACCGCGTCCGGGGCCTGGAGGTAGCCGTCGAGATGGGCGCCCGCGATCGAACCGCCCCCGATGATGCCGATCCTGATTGGTCCATCGCTGAGCATGGACCGGCTCACGATCGCTCCGGCTGGGCTGCCGCGGCCGCGGGTGCCTCTACGCGGATGGCCGTACCCGTGAGCGCCGATCGATTCGCCGCATCGACGAGGATGGTGAGGTCGAGTGCGAGGGAAACGTTCTCGGTCGCAACCGTGTCCTCGAGAATGTTGAGGACCCAGGATTCGAATGGCGTCGGACCCGAATCGGGGATCGGCAGCTCCGTCCAGGGATCGCCACCGTCTCGGGAGCCGCTGCGCATGAGGAGTCTCGGCTCGGGCGTGCCATACAACAGGCTCCCGTTTGTGCCGTGGACTTCGATGGCGAACGGCGAGGACGGGTTAACGAATCCGGTCTCGGCGATTCCAAGGGCACCTGTCCGGTGACGCAGAATCGCCGCTGCGTTGTCGTCCACAGTGTGACCGGTGACATGACCGTACTCGGCGGAGACCGATTCGGGCATGCCGCCGAGGAAGAGTCGGGTCAGGTACAGGGGATGGCAGCCCAGGTCGACCAGGGCGCCGCCACCGGCTTCATCGGGGTCGAAGAAGTGTCCCGGCAGCCATTTCCGACCGATCGCCCCGTCATGCGCAAGCCGGCAGCGGGCCTGCGTAACCTCACCGAGCTCGCCGGATGCCAGGAGCTCCCGGATAGCGAGGGTGTAGCCGTGGGTCAGCCGTGGCAGCGAGACGGTGAGCTTGACGCCGCTGCGCTCAACGACCTCGATGATCCGCTGCGCGTCGGCTGGAGCAAGGGCAAGCACCTTCTCCGTGTAGATGTGCTTGCCGGCCTCCGCGGCCGAGACGATGACTTCAGGGTGAGCGCTCGTCTTCGTGGTGACGATCACGCCATCGACGTCCGGTCGGGCTAGCAGCTCGGCCAGGTCCGAGTGGAACTGCGCCCCGAGCTCCCGAGCGCGTGACTCTCCCCGGACCGCGTCCTCGTCCCAGGCGGCGACGATCTCGGTCTGGGGGTTGGTTTGGGCCTCTGCCGCGTAGTCGGCAGCGTGGACGTGCCAGAAGCCCAGGATGGCCAAGCGGATCACGCCTGAAAGCGTAGCGGACTGATCGGTCCTGGATGAATCGGATTAAGGGAATGGAGCGGGAGACGGGATTCGAACCCGCGACATTCTGCTTGGGAAGCAGACACTCTGCCAGCTGAGTTACTCCCGCTCGGTTCACGCTCATGCACGGCGCCTGCCTGAGCGGCGAGGCCATTCTAGCGGGCACCGCTGCGTGCCACAACGCTCCGCCGAGTGATCCCGTCGGTTGCCGACACTTGCCGCGACCTATCGCAGGCGCACGACGTTGGCAGTGATAAGCCCGGCCTCGTCCGAGCACAGGAAGGCGATCACCTTCGCCACCTCCTCGGGACGGGCGATGTGGAAGAGGTCCCGACTGTCGGCTACGAATTCGCGGACGGCATCGGTCACCCAGCCGGTGTCGGTGACCGGCGGGTGGACGACGTTGGAGGTGACGCCATACCCGCCCAGCTCGAGCGCCGCGGACATCGCATAGTTCTCGAGGGCGGCCTTGGCGGCACCGTATGAGACCTCCTCGGGGAAGCCGAGCGCGCCGCCCGACGTAAGGCCGACAATTCGGCCCCAGTCGGCGCCCCGGGCGACATGGCGCCGGGCGAACTCGGCGATCATCAGCGCCGAACCCCGCGCATCGACCTCGAGCACCTGTGACGCGCTCGCCACCGACAGAGGCTCGAGCGGCCGGTCGAGACGGTCGCGCTCGACCGGCCTGAACGTGTCCTGGCGCCACCCTGTCGCGTTGTTCACGAGGATCTCGACCGGCCCGAAGGCGGCCTCGGCGGCATCGAACAGCTTCGCCGGCGTTGCCGGGTCCCGGAGATCCGCCTCAATGGCCTCGGCCCGACCGCCCGCGTCCCCGATCGAGCCGACGACGTGCGAGGCGTCCCGGGCACGATTCACCCGGTAGGCCTCGGGAGCGCCGTTCTCGGCGCGATCGAGGACCCGCAGGTAGCTAACCAGAACGTGTGCGCCGCGACCGGCCAAGGCTACGGCGGTCGCAGCGCCGATCCCGTGGTTCGCACCGGTCACGATTGCGACGCGGCCCGCAATTCCTTCGTATCGCATCGGTGCCACTCCTCATCCTGGCCCTGACTCGCTAGCCTGTTCTCGATGGCTCGCATCATGACGACGCTCGGACCGAAGGGTGCCGACGAGCTTGGCATGCTCCTGCCGCACGAACACGTCTTCGTCGACCTGCGGACGTGGGACCAGCCGGGCTACGCCGAGGCCGATCCCGCCGCAGTGATCGCGCTCATGGGGCCGGAGATCGCGCGCGCCCAGGCCGCGGGTGTCACGGCCATCGTCGAGTGCAGCACCATCGGCGTGGGGCGCCGAGCCGACATCGACGCTGCCGTATCGGCTGCGACCAGCTTCCCACTCGTCGTCCCGACCGGGATCTATCGTGAGCCGTGGGTGCCCCGATGGGCCCACGACGCAAGCGAGGACGCGCTGCACGACTGGATGCTCCGCGAGCTCAGCGACGAGATCGCGGGCACCGGCGTGCAAGCTGGATGGATCAAGCTCAGCGCCGGCGACGATGGCCTTACGGCATGCGAGATCAAGATCCTGCGCGCGGCGGCCAGGGCGGCGCGAGAGACCAACAGCGTCATCGGGAGCCACACGATCCAGGGCCGCGTTGTGGGCGATCAACTCGACATCATCGAAGCAGCGGGTGTCACGCCTGACCGCTTCATTTGGATCCACACGCAGGCTGAACCAGACCTCGACCTCCACCTGGAGATCGCTCGGCGCGGAAGTTGGATCGAGTACGACGCGATCGGCAGCGATGACTTCGACGATACGTTCTTCGTCGTGCAGATCCAGCGCGCCCTCGACGCTGGCCTCGGCAGTCAAGTGCTGTTGAGCCAGGACCGGGGTTGGTACGATCCGGCGCAACTCGCCGGCGGCAATCCCAAGCCCTACACGTATCTGAGCGAACAATTCCTGCCCCGCCTGCGAAGCGCGGGGCTCAACGAGGCAGAGATCTCGGGTCTGACTCACCGCAACCCGTTCGAAGCCTTCGCCCGTTAGTCGACGCCTCCCCGCATCAGGAGCGCAGATGGCCGCTCGGTCGACGATGGACGCGGATCAAATCCGTCGAGCGATCACGCGCCTCGGACACGAGGTCGTCGAGCGCCAAGGCGGGACGGATGGCCTCGTCCTGATCGGGATCCAGCGACGAGGCGTCTTGCTCGCGCATCGAATCGCCGACGCCATCGCGGCTGCTGAGGAGGTGCGCCTGCCTGTCGGGGCGCTCGACATCTCACTCTATCGCGACGATCTCTCCGAGCTCGCGAACTACCCGATCGTCCGTCCGACCCAGCTGCCGTTCGACATCACCGACCGAACGGTCGTGCTTGTCGATGACGTCCTTTTCACCGGGCGCACGATCCGCGCGGCTTTGGACGCACTGATCGACTTCGGACGCCCCCGCGCGGTCCGGCTCGTCGTGCTCGTGGATCGCGGTCATCGGGAGCTGCCAATCCGAGCCGACCACGTCGGACGCAACATCCCCACCGCCCGAGCCGAACGGGTCAACGTCCATATGCAGGAGCTCGACGGCATCGACGAGGTCGAACTCGACGGGCCCGCTACGACGTCGGAAGGCGTCGTAGCCGCAGAGCCAACGCAAGGCTGAGGCAGCGGTCCGGGTCATCTTGATACGGCCCGATGATCTCCTCGATCTTGGCCAGCCGGTTCTTGAGCGTGTTGTAGTGGAGGTAGAGCCGGCGAGCGGCAAGGGCGGCGTTCCGGGTCGCCAGAAACGTCTCGAGAGTCGCGACAAGGCTGGTTCCACGGGCGGCGTCATACGCCTCGAGTCGGCCGAGCACGTCCGCACAGAAAGCCTGGGCATCCAAGACGGGCACGGCCACGAGGAGCCGGTCGAGTCCGAGGTCGTCGAAGGCGGTCACTTCGCCCGGTCCGTGCGCCCACCGGCCGATCGACAGGGCTCGTCGGGCCTCGCCGAATGACCTGTGAAGGTCGAGGGGGTCCAGCGCCGCCCGCCCGATCCCAACGCTAACGACGATTCCTGGCACGTGCCGGCCGGCCTCGGCCTGCAAGGCGGCGCCGATCTCATGGAAGCCGGACGGCCCCGCCGTGACCAGCCCTCCGATCTCCCGGCTTCGCTCCCAGATGATCGACCCTGGCCCGAGGCTGGCCCGGGCGGCCTCGGCAAGCCGGTGGCGCAGAGCGCCTTCCTCGGGCGTGCCAGCCAGGGCGGAAAAGGGCCGTCCGGCGATCGCCTCCACATCGGCCAGGAGGACAGCCCGTGGGGTCGTCAGATCCCATGCGAAGGCCGCTGCCCGCTCCATCAGCACGCTCCGGTCCGGGACGTGACCGGTGATGAGTTCCTCGAGGCAGACGGCCTGGAAGCGGCGATCGGCCTCGGCGACGGCGCGCGTCTGGACCTGGCGGAGGGCTGCAACCGTGGCGGCATACTCGATCGCCTCCAGGCGATCCGGCCCGAGCGCGGCCTCGTCACCGGCCACGAGGATCGCTCCGTAGCGCTCCGCCCCAACCTGGATCGGCTGGACGATCGCGTCCCCGCCATGACCGACCGTCGATCCGGCCGGCGACCCCGACTCGCTGTTGGGCGCCTCATCCGAGGTGCGCCACTGGACCATGTCCTGGGCGTCCACGATCGCGACCGGCCGCCCGACGAGCTCGGCCAATGCCTCGGCAATCTGACGGAGGCCGCCGCCGGACAGTGCGATGCTCGTGAATCGGTCGTGGATGGCGGCGGACCGCTGAAGGCGTGCGGCCTGGACGTCGAGGATGACGGTCAGGACGGAATTGATGATCTCGTTGAACGACGCTTCTGGCGGGAGCTCGATGAGCGCGAAGGCATGCTGATCCGCCGCTTCGATCATCGACGCCGGTATCGCCTGGATGTAGCGGCCGGGTTTGAGAGCGATGCCGGCCAGGCCCCGCTCGGCCAACCGCGGGATGAGCGCGTCGAGCGCGACCGGGTCGTCGCGTAGCGGGTAGGCCGTCGTCAGAAGGAGCTCGTCTGGCTTTACCCAGTCGAGGATGTCCGGGACCTCCATGACGTTGACGCCGCGGACCGGCCGGCGCAGGCCGTCATGCCCCCCGACGACCCGGGCGTGCGCCAGCGTCGGAATCTTCAGAAGGTCACCCAGCGCGACGGAATCGATCACGTGGCTATCGATACCCGACATTGATGAGCCTCGTCAATGGCTATATCACACAGTGACGCCACTGAACTTCGTGCCTACGATGTCGATCAATGCCAACGGCCGGGCCCCTCCGCGTCCACCGTGCCTCAAACGTGAGCGATGCCGTCCCGCGCCGGATCGCCCACGCCGGTGTTGACGCGCTGCGCGTGCAGAGCATCTACCGATCGGTGCTCAACATCACGACCGCTGATGGGTTACTGACCGTCGCCTCCCCCGAAGGCGGCGGCCTGCCCAACGGGATCCTGGCGGACCTTGGGCCAGACTGGCGCGCGATCGGCTTGTCTTCGGGGATGGTCGTGTACGCAACTGACGCGAGTATCCGAGTGCCGGACGCCGGACTCGAGATCCAGCTTGACGCGGCGTCGCGATGGTCCCCCCGACTTCAGTCGTCCGCCGAGACGGCCCATTCGGCTGCGGCACGCTGGGGCCGGCGCACGGCGACCACGCGGACGATCGCCCAGGCCCGTGCATCCGCTGGTGGGTTCGGTGCGCTGCTTGGCGACGACGTCTCCATCGATCCCGCCGGGATCCTGGGCGTGGCCCGACCGATGTTGGCGGAACTGGTCGTCGCGCTCGAGACCGGCGACCGGCGACTCGCGGCCGAGGTGGCTACCCGCCTCATCGGGCTCGGTGCGGGCCTGACCCCGTCCGGCGACGACGTTCTGGTCGGCGTCGAAGCGGCGCTCCACGCCGTTGCTCGGCCATCGGCCGGGTTCCTGGCCCTGGCGATGAGCGATGTCGAAGAGCGTACGACGGAGCTCGCCGCAACCCTCCTGCGCCATGCTGCGGCCGGCGAGTTTGCCGAGCGATTGCACACCCTGCTGGCGGCGCTCCTGGGGTCGGATGACGAGACGATCCCGGCGGCCATCGATCGGGCCGTTGCCTGGGGCGCGACTTCGGGTACGGACTGCCTGCTCGGGGTCCTGATCGGCCTCGACGTCGCGGCAGGCGTTCGCGCGAGGTTGGCCTGATGCTGGTCCAGTCCCGCACCTTCCCGAATAGCTATCGCGATTCGGTCGAGCTGATGCAGATCGCTGCCGAGATCGAGTCGCTTGCCGGCATCAATCGGGCCGGCCTGGTCATGGCAACGCCCGCCAATCGGGAGGTTCTCGCGGCCGCCGGCCTCCTTTCGGAGGCTGCCGCGTCCGCTGGCCCGAATGACCTGGTCGTGGCGGTCGCGTCTGACGACGAGAACGTCGCGGCGCAGGCGCTGGAGCGAGCCGCGGAACGATTGGCGGGGCCGGGCGCGGAAGGTCCGAGCGAGTCCACCCGGACGGAGGTTCGGACGCTAGCCGAAGGCGTGGCGGAGGTCGGCGCCAATCTCGCCTTGATCTCCACGCCCGGCACGTACGCCACTGCGGAGGCGCTCAAGGCGCTCAAGCACGGCCTCAACGTCTTCCTCTTCAGCGACAACGTCCCGGTCGAGGACGAGATCGAGCTGAAGTCGATGGCCCGGAGCAAGGGGCCTCCTCATGATGGGCCCGGACTGCGGTACCGCAATCCTGGATGGCGTTCCGCTCGGGTTCGCCAATGCCGTCCGACGCGGGACGATCGGGCTGATCGGCGCGTCTGGGACCGGCCTGCAACAGGTGAGCTGCCTCATCGATCGCTACGGTGCCGGGGTATCGCAGGCCATCGGCGTCGGCGGACGCGATCTGGACGAACGAGTCGGCGGCACGATGATGCTGGCGGCGCTCGAGCGGCTGGGCGCCGATCCCGGGACAGAGCTGATCGTCCTCATCTCGAAGCCGCCGTCAGAATCGGTGACCGCGCTGGTCCTCGCCGCGGCAAGCGCGGTCGAGAAGCCGGTCATCATCAACTTCCTCGGCGGGGATCCGGCGGCGGTCACGGCCGCCGGAGCGATCCCGGCGGCGACGTTCGAGGCGGCCGCGACGATCGCCAGCGCGATGGCGCTGGGACGACCCGATCCCGGACGACAATGCCCTGAATGGGGCGGCCACCGATCAGTCAGTGGTTCGCGACGCGCAGGCTGCTCTGGATCCGGCGCAATGGCGGATCCGCGGGCTCTACAGCGGCGGCTCACTGGCCGGCGAGGCAAAGCTCGTCCTGGGCGCGTCGCTCGGGGCGAAGGGTGCGAAGCTCCACGAGATCGTCGATCTCGGCGATGACGAGTACACCGTCGGTCGACCGCATCCGATGATCGATCCACGCCTCCGCAACGAGCACCTGGCGGCGGCGGCCCGCGATCCATCCACGGCGGTCATCCTGCTTGACGTCGTGCTCGGGTATGGATCGCATCCCGATCCCGCCGGTGCGCTGGCGGGCGCGATCGGGGCTTCGAGGGAGGAGGCCGCCCGTGACGGCCGCCAATTTGCCGTCGTCGCCTCCGTGTGTGGCACCAGCGGCGACCCGCAGAACCTCGTCACCCAGGAGGCTCGGCTTGCCGACGCCGGAGTCATCCTCGCCCCGAGCAATGCCCAGGCGGCCTCGCTAGCGGCCCGGATCGTTGCGCCCGCCGCGGTCGCGGCCGGACGTCACGGATGAGCCACGGAACCATCGGTGATGTTCCCCGACGGGGTGCGCGCCGTGAACGTCGGCCTCGACATGTTCGCCCAACCGCTCGCCGCGAACGGCGCGTCGGTCACGCGCCTCGACTGGCGCCCGCCCGCAGAGGGCGATCGCGACGTCGGCCTCCTCCTCGCCCGTCTGGAGGATGACCCGGACGATCCGATCGGCCGGAGGATCGCGGCGGCCAACGCCACGGCCGTTGATCGCCTCCTCGCCGCTCAACCCATGCTCGTCGACGTTCAGCCGGCGCGCGCGGCGCTTGGGCTCGAAGGTCGGCACATCCTCCACGCCGGCCCGCCGATCGCCTGGCAACGCATGTGCGGGCCGGTCGAGGGCGCGATCATCGGTGCGATTCTGTTCGAAGGGTGGGCCACGTCGCCGGAGCAGGCGACCGCGCTCGTCGAATCGGGCGGCGTCGATCTATCCCCGTGCCACGATCACGGGGCCGTTGGCCCGATGGCAGGCGTGATCAGCCCCTCGATGCCGGTCGTCGTCGTCGAAAACGTCGCGTCCGGAATGCGGGCGCACGCGACGCTCAACGAGGGCCTGGGGAGGGTCCTGCGTTTTGGGGCCTACGACACTTCGGTCCTCGATCGCCTCCATTGGTTCGTCGATGTGTTGGGCCCCGCGCTCTCAAACGCTCTCCAGAGCGGTGGGCCGCTCGATCTGCGCAGCCTCACCGGCCAGGCGCTGCAGATGGGCGACGAAGGGCACAATCGAAATATCGCGGCAACATCGCTGTTCACCCGGACCATCGCTCCGGCCCTGGTTCGCACAGCCGATGCCACGACTGCCGCGGCTGTCTTCGATTTCCTGCGCGGCAACGACCACTTCTTCCTCAACCTGTCGATGGCGGCTTGCAAGTCCGCGATGGACAGCGCGCACGGGATCGAGGCGTCCACAGTCGTGACCGCGATGGCCCGTAACGGCGTGGACTTCGGGATCCGCCTGTCCGGCGCCGGGGATGCGTGGTTCACGACGCCGGTCGGGGTACCTGACGGCTTGTACTTCCCGGGCTACGGCCCCGACGACGCCAACCCGGACCTCGGCGATAGCGCGATCACGGAGACGTTCGGGATCGGCGGGTTCGCGATGGCCGCGGCACCGGCCATCGTCCGCTTCGTGGGTGGCAGCCCGGCCGACGCGCTCGAGTTCACCCGCCTGATGGGGCGGATCACGCTCGCCCGCAACCCGTCGTACGCGCTTGCCACCCCTCGGGTTCGTTGGGACCCCGACCGGAATCGATGCCCGCCGGGTCGTCGACTCCGGGATCGCGCCGGTCATCAACACGGGAATCGCCCACCGCCGGGCGGGCGTCGGCCAGATCGGTGCGGGGATCGCGCGCGCGCCGTTGGCCTGCTTCTCGAGCGCGATCGTCGCGCTTGGCGCTTCCCTCGGGGTGGCCGGGCCCAGGCGAGGTGGCGGCATGACAGATCGAACGTCGAGCCGTCGTCGCGATCGGCGGAAATGCGCTCATCCTCGACGGCCAGCGTGGCTCGATCGACGAGCAATACGAGAACGCTCGGGAGACGGCCCGCCACATCGCCGCGATGGTCGCGACAGGTTGGGGCGTGGTCGTCACGCACGGCAACGGCCCGCAGGTCGGCTTCATCCTCCTGCGCTCCGAGACTGGTCCCTGATGACGCGCCGGTCCCGCGGTTGAACCTGGAGATGTCTGTCGCCGACTCACAGGGCGGAATCGGCCACATCCTTGGTCAGGCGCTCCTCAACGAGCTGGCGGCCCGCGGCCTTCCCGATCGCGTGGCCTGCGTCCTGTCGCACGTCGTGGTCGACCCCGATGATCCGGCCTTCGGGCGGCCGACCAAGCCGATCGGCCCGTTCTACTCCAAGGAGGAGTCCGACCAGAAGGCCGAGCGCAATGGCTGGACGATGATCGAGGACTCCGGCCGCGGTTACCGCCGGGTCGTCGCCTCGCCCGAGCCATTGCGGATCGTGGAGGGCGAACCGATCCGGGCCCTGGTAGATGCCGGCTACGTCGTCATCGCCGTCGGCGGTGGCGGCGTGGCTGTCGTCGAGACCGCGCCCGGCCAGTACCGCGGGGTTGAGGCGGTCATCGACAAGGATCGAGCCTCAGCCCTTCTCGCGTCGAGTCTCGACATCCCGCTCCTTGTGTCTGTCGACCGGCGTTGAGCGCGTCGCGGTCCACTTCCGCCAACCGGACGAGCGGTGGGTGGATCAGATGGCGATCGACGAGGCGCGCCAGTACCTCGAGGCGGGGGAGTTCCCGAAGGGATCCATGGGGCCCAAGGTCGAGGCGGCGATCCGCTTCCTCGAGCGGGGCGGCCAGGAAGTCCTCATCACCACCCCAGCCGCCCTCGAACGGGCCATCGCCGGGGAAACCGGAACGCGCATCCTGCCCAATCCGGTGCAGGCCAGAACGTAAGGACGAAGGAGGCGACGAGATGCTGTCCGCCAAAGCGGAACCATATGAATTCCAGTTCGATCCAAAGACCACCGCGCTGGTCATGATCGATTTCCAGCGGGACTTCGTGTACCCGGGCGGATTCGGGGAATCGCTCGGGAACGACACCTCGTTCCTGCTGAAGGCCCTTCCCGCGGCCGAGCGGGTGCTCAAGGCCTGCCGGGCCGCCGGCCTGTTCATCATCCATACGCGAGAAGGCCACCGGGCGGACCTGTCCGACCTCCCGGCCGCGAAATACGAGCGTGGCAGGCCCAAGATCCACATCGGTGACGAGGGCCCGATGGGACGGCTGCTGGTTCGCGGCGAGCACGGCCACGACATCGTCGACGAGGTCTACCCGATCGCGGGCGAGCCGATCGTCGACAAGCCCGGGAAGGGCGCGTTCTATGCCACGGACATGGACACCATCCTGAAGACCCGTGGCATCAGGCAGCTCGTCGTCTGCGGCGTGACCACGGAGGTGTGCGTCCAGACGAGCGTGCGCGAGGCGAACGACCGGGGCTATGACGCGCTCGTCCTCGAGGACGGCGTCGCCTCCTATTTCCCCGAGTTCCAGAAGTCGGCCCTGGCAATGATCAAGGCGCAGGGCGGCATCTTCGGCTTCGTCGGGACGTCGGCGGACTTCCTCGAGGGCCTGGCTGAGCAATTCCCGGAGGCCGTGGCCCAGGCCTCGACGGCCGGCGCGACGGTCTGATGCCTATCGAGTAACCGGCCCGAGGGGTTGACGGAGGGGATCGCACGCGGGGCCCGGGATGGCTCCGCAGGAGGAGGGAGTCCACCACGTGACCACGAATTCCGGCACATTCAGGCCGAAGCTCTGGGTTCCGGGCGACTGGAACGCATTCTTCGGCCTCGGCACGAACGTCCTGCTCAACGTGCTCGTGCTGTCGTCGCTGATGTTGTTCGTCGTGCAGCTGCCGGCCGACACGGTCTTCGGCCGGATCCTGCCGGCCCTGGCGATCGCGCTGCCGCTCGGCAACCTGTTCTATGCGTACCTGGCGTATCAGCTCGCGAGGAAGGAGGGCCGCGACGACGTCGCGGCGATGCCGTACGGACCGTCCGTGCCGCACTACTTCTTCGTGACCTTCGTGATCATGCTGCCCGTCCTCGGCAAGACCGGCGATGTCATGCAGGCCTGGCAGGCGGGTCTCGCCTGGGCGTTCCTCATCGGCGTCATCGTCGTGATCGGCGCGTTCATCGGCCCGACGATCAGGAAGTACACGCCACGCGCGGCGATGCTCGGGACACTGGCCGGCATCTCCGTGGCGTTCATCTCCATGAACGCCTCGTTCGAGATGTTCAACGCCGCCTGGATCGCGCTCGCGACGTTCGCGATCATCCTGCTGTCGTGGACGGCCGGCGTTCGGCTGCCATTCGGCATCCCGGGCGGTCTCGCCGCGATCATCGTCGGCTCGGTCATCGGCTGGTTGTCGTACTTCGTCTTCGGCTGGACCGGCCTCTCGCCCCAGGCGGTGACGGACTCCTTCGCCCAGGTCGGGATCCACCTGCCGACGCCCGGCAGCGAGGTCCTGAGCGGTCTGACCGACATCCTGCCCCTCCTCGTCACGGCGATCCCGCTCGGCGTCTACAACTTCACCGAGGGCATGAACAACGTCGAGTCGGCCTCCGTCGCCGGCGACAACTACAACCTCCGCTACATCCTGCTCGCGGATGGGATCGGGGCGATCGTCGGGTCGTTCCTCGGCAGCCCGTTTCCGCCCGCGGTATACATCGGCCATCCCGGCTGGAAGGCCGTCGGCGGCCGGATCGGCTACTCGCTCGCGACCGGGATCGTCATCTCGGTGATCTGCCTGCTCGGGCTCGTCGGCCTGTTCCTGGCGGTGATCCCGCGAGCCGCGCTGTTCCCGATCCTGCTGTTCATCGGCCTCGTCATCGGCGCGCAGGCGTTCCAGACGTCGAGGGCGAAGTACGCCCCGGCGATCGTGCTGGCCATCGTGCCGAACATCGCCCAATGGGCGAAGACGCTCGTCGACGGCGCCCTCGGTGCGGCCGGGACGAACGCCGGCACCGTCGGCTACGACGCGCTTGGCGCCCAGGGCGTGCTGTACGCCGGCCTCGAGCGGCTCGGAGCTGGGGCGGTCGTGGCCGGGTTGATGCTCGGCGCGATTGCGTACTTCGTCATCGCCAAGGAGTACAGCCGGGCGATCGTCTACACGCTCATCGCCGCGGTGCTTGCGTTCGTCGGGCTCATCCATGACCCCGTTGGCCTGATCTTCCAGGTCGTCGATGGGTCGTTCAGTGTCCGAACCCCAGAGCCAATCTGGATCGGCTACGTGTTCGCGGCCATCGTCATCTGGCTCTCCGCGTGGCGCGAAGGCCATGGCTCGATGGACGAGCTCCGCAGCGCGCTCACGGCACCACCCGAGGAGGAACCGGAAGTGGCGATGCCCTGATATCGCGGCGACGGCCGGGGTCATCCCCATCTCGGCCGACCGGGCGGAGGGCGCGGGCGGCGGAAGCCGCCGGCGCCTTCCCTATCGTTCGACGCAAGAAATGAGGTGACCCGGTGTCGACCCAACTCTTCGTGAACGGCACGCTGATGCGCGGTCTGAAGCTCAACGCGAACCTCGACGGGGCGACCTTCCTGGGCCAGTACATGACCGCACCCCGCTATCGGATCTATTCGATCGGGGACGTCCATCCGGGCATGTTCGAGGTCGCGGAGGGCGGGATCTCCGTTCCCGGCGAGCTCTATGACGTCCCAGATGACGTCTGGGCGCGGGTCGAGGCGGGTGAGCCACCGGGCCTCTATCGCGGGCCCGTGGAGCTGGCCGACGGCCGGACCGTGCCGGGGATCCTCTTCCCGCGCGAGCTGGCAGAGGGAATCCATCGCGATATCACGGAGTTCGGCGGTTGGCGGGAGTATTGGTCGGCGCGAGAACCCGGCGCGTGAACATGTCGCGCCGGCCTCGGGTATGGATCAGTCGCCCGCGGCCTTACCCGTTCGTGGTCGGGCCGCCGACATCAGGGCCTCGAACTCACCATCGTTGGGAAGGCTGGTCCAGTCGAACTCCAGCCGAACCGCCAGTCCCGCGGAGGTGAGCCAGGCGTCGGCGGCCTCTCGAACCCGCCCGGCATATCGCGAGGCTCCCAGCTCGCCCGTCTCCATCAAGAGGATGCCGAACGTCGAGTTGCTCAGTCGGGCAATTCGGTCGACGGCTCGGCCCTCCGATTCCAGCAGGCGCAGGGTCTCCGCGACGACCCGATCGGCGGCCTCGCGACCCGAGCGATCGGCAACGTCTTTGAGGTGGGTCAGCCTCGCAGTCACCACGGTGGAAGGCCGCCCGAAGCGCGCCGCTCGCGCGGACTCCTCACGCACGATCTCCTCCCACGTCTCTCGATCCTCCAGATCGGCAAGACTGACCGGCGATCGCTGGTCCGTCTCTGCCACCGCGACAGGCACGCCGACGAGGGCCTGTCTGCGAGCGAGGACTTCCTCGGGTGTCGGCAGGTCGGTCGAATCGGCCGCATCGGCGGAAACGTCGGCGACGAAGGCCTCGACGGCCGCCGCGACGCGCCGATCGTCCTGGCGGTCGTCGTCGCCAGGTGGCGCGACGGGCAGCCGGGTCGCTTCGCCCGGCAGTGCGTGAGCTGCGCGTGTCCGGGATCGTCCTGCGCGGCGTGCGCGGAGCCAACTGGCGACGACGAGCAGGACGTTGGCGAGGATGGTGGCGCCGAGAATCGCCAGGAGGAGCTCGTCATAGCGCATGACCTCAAACGGCTCGGCGCTTGACGGCGGCAAACCGCAAGGAGCGCGTTAACAGCCGATGCAGGCGAGAGCCACCGTGAGCAATCGGCTCGACGCCGTCCTCCCGCGCCAGGAGCTCGTCCACCAGGAGGCGATAGTCGACGGAGGCTCCGCTATTGGGCGCATAGGTTGTGATTGGCATCCGGGCCGCCTCGGCCTCTGCCAAGCGGATGCTCTCGCGGATCGTCGCCCGGGCCAGGCGCCAGCCGTACACGCGATCCAGCTCTTCGACCACCCGCCGCGCATGAACAGTCCGGTTCAGCCGACACGCGACGATCGTCGGACTCCGGAGGTGAGGATTGAGGTCCGACTGGATCCGGCCCATCTCGCGGACCACCGCCGCGACGCCCGGCAGCGCGATCGAGTGGGTCTCGACGGGGATGATGACGTCGCGAACGGCCATGAGCGCACCGACGGCCAGGTAGGACAGAGATGGTGGGCAGTCGACGATCACGAAGTCCCAGTCGGGTCGCAATCGATCGAGCGCCCGGAAGACCCCGACGCTCATGTCGCCCTTCAGTGTCCCTTCGGCCGTCAGCAGCCACGGCGAGGAGGGCACAATGTCGAGGCCGGGAACCTCGGTCTTCGTGACCAGGCCGCCGAGATCGCGCGTCCCGACGAACGCGTCGAAGAGGCCGCGATCCCCTCGGCCATCCCCGAGCCAGGCCGACGCACTTGCCTGAGGATCGAGGTCGATCAGCAGGGTGGACAACCCTCGCTCGGCGAGGACTGCGGCCATGCTGACCGCGGTCGTGGTCTTGCCACTTCCACCTTTCCGGTTGACGACGGCAATGGTCCGCACAGCAATGGCCCCAAGCGTAGAAGGTGGCGGCACACGGCGAGCCGAGTCAGTCGCTGCGAGTTCGCCGGGCAGCCACCGGGCCCGCAAGGTACACCGGGCTCGACCGGGACGGTAGGGGTAAGGAGGACGTGGGAACAATGTCCGGTGCGATCTGTCGACGGACTAGGCTTACGCCTGCTCGAGCGCCACGTCGTCGTACGAGGTGTTGTGAGAGTCCTTGATGGATCTGCGCGCGCATTGCCAGCAGATCGATAGCGGCGCACACTCGCCAACAGCGAGGCATTGGACTCTGTTCCTACCAGCCTGTTCGCGGTCCGTCACGACTTCGCGCGGCTGAAACCTCACGCGACCGGGCCGGTGCGCCCGAGGAGTCAGACCGTGTCTACCACGTCGGGCGTGCCCGCCCTTTCTGGATCTGGACAATCGCTTCTGTTGCGCTGGATCATCGCCATCGTTGGCTTTCCGATCGGCGGGTTCATCGGTCACCTCATCGCCGGGCCTGCCGCCACCGTGCCGGCGGCAGTGATCTCGGGCCTCATCGCGGGAGCCATCATCGGCGCCGGCCAAGCGCTCGCGCTCGGACTTCTTCGGCCGCAGTCGTTTGCGCTCTGGGCGGGAGCGACCGCGATCGGGCTGGGCGTTGCCCTCGCCGGGGTGACTGCGGTGATCGGTCAGATCGACACCCAGACTGACGCCATCTTGCTCGGTGCGATCTCGGGTCTGGCCATCGGTGCCGGCCAGGCCGCATGGCTCGCCCGTGAAAACGTCGCCAATGCGTGGCTGTGGATCGTCACCACGGGCATCGCCTGGGCGATCGGCTGGGCCATGACCTCGGGCATCGGCGTGGCTCTTGCTGCGGGTTGGCCCGTGTACGGCGCCAGTGGCGCGGTGGTCTCGCAGATCATCACGGGCGTCGTTCTCTGGAAGGTCCTGGCACGCGGAGAGGCGAACGCCTCCGCGGCGGCATGACCTCGGAGGTCGTAACAGCGGCACTGTTGATCGCGGTCCCGATCGCGTTCAACCTCGCCTTCTTCGAGCTCGGTCGAGCATTCGACTACCCGAACATCCTCCGCAAGGAGCCGGACGAGATCCTCCGGCGCTTCGCAGCAGGTGGGTCCGGTTTGATCCTCCGGTGGGAGGCGCTCCTCCTGAGTGCCCTGGCGATGCTGCCCCTGGTGGCACTGCTGGCCGTCGGTCTCGGTGCCGCGGCGCCGCTGAGCGTCGCCTCGATCGTCGTAGGTTCGGCGGCGGCACTCGTGCAGGCGATCGGTCTGGTGCGATGGCCATTCGCGGTGCCGGAGCTGGCCCGTCGGTACGTCGCTGCCGACGGCCCGGATGCCGCAGCGACGCGCGGCGCCATCGAGGTCACGTTCGCGACGCTGCACCGGCTCCTCGGCGTGGGTATCGGCGAGCACCTCGGCTACCTGCTGACCGGCCTCTGGACGCTGCTCGTCGCCGGCTCGATCGTCTCAACCGCCGTGCTGCCGGGCTGGCTCGGGCTCATCGGCATCCCGATCGGGCTGGCGCTGCTGATCGGGACGCTTGAGTTCGTCGGCCCGAATGAAGAGCGCGGCTGGGCCCTGGCCGGGACGATCATTCCGATCGCGTACATCGCCTGGTCGGTCTGGCTGATCGCGCTCGGGGTCGGCTTCATCCTCTAGCTGAGGCGAGGTCCGCGGGTCGTAGGTTCTTCCGGTGCCTCCACGAACACCTCGATCTCGCGAACGTCTTCGTCGCTCGCCACGACCACCTGGTCCCGACCCCGCGCCTTGGCCCGATAGAGGGCGACATCGGCAGCGTGGATGAGCTGTTCGCGGGTCTCGCCGTGGTCCGGCGAGCAGGCAACCCCGATCGACGTGGTCACGCTCGTCATGAGCTGTCCCGACGGCTCGAGCTGGAGGCCCTTCATCCCCTCCCGGAGCGCTTCCGCCCTCCGGCGCGTGTTCTCCAGCGAGGCCCGGGGGAGAATCACGACGAATTCTTCGCCGCCATATCGGCAGGCCACGTCGTCGCCGCGCACCGACGTCCCCAGGAAGTCACCCACCGCTCGCAACATCAGGTCCCCGGCCGCATGGCCGTGGCTGTCATTGAGGTCCTTGAAGTGGTCGAGATCGATCATCAGCAGTCCCAGGCCGTAGTGCTCGCGGCTCGCCCGCCGAAGCTCGCGAACGAGCGACTCCTCCATGTAGCGGCGATTGAACAAGCCCGTCAGCTGATCGCGGGCGGATTGCTCGCGTAGCGTCTCTCGCAACCGGAAGTTCGCCAGCGCGAGCTCGAGCGGCTCAGCAAGGGTCCGGATCAGACGCTCGCGGTCGGCGAGGAGAGCGGCTCGCTGCTGCTCCGGAACGATTTGCCGGAGTTGGAGGTGAAGGACACCCAGCGACTCGCCTTCGGCCGCCAGCGGAGCGCAGAGGGCGCCTTCAGGGGTTGCCTCCTCGACGTGCGGGCAGCGGAGCTCCGAAGTAGAACCGTCCATGACGTGGACGCGCCCGCGCCGGAGCGCCCAGCATTCGGTTGGCGAGAAGACCCGCCGAGCCGGCGGCGGGTCGCCCCATACCGCCAGCGCCTCCACCTCATCGCTCCCGGCGCCGAGCTCGTAGAACGCGCCGGCATCCCCGGCAAAGAGCGGTGGAACGACTCGCGAGATCACCGCTGCCACTTCCGCGCTTGTCTGGGACGACGAGAGCAACTCGCCCAGCTCGACCAACCGGCTCATCTCCTGATTGCGCAACTCGAGCTGGGACACGTGGCGGCGGAGCGCGTCATTCGTCGACGTCAGGCCGCTCTGCGCCTGCTCAAGAGCCGTGTTCGCCTCCTTGACGCGGTCGAGCGAATGGCGCAGCAGGCCGCTGAACTGCCAGAGCGAGTAGATGACCAGGACCACCGCCATCGCCTGCCCGCCAACCCGCAGCAGGCCGAGGCCAAGGTCCGAGAACGTCGACTGGCGTTGGGCGATCTCGCCCACGACTCCCACGAGGAGGCCCGCCGCCCCGCCGACGACGAGCAGCCGCAGCAGGACGCGCTGGTCGGGCGACCTCAGGGCCACGGCCACGGCCAGCATCGGCAGGACCGCGAGGGCGGCGATGCCCTCGGGCAGGGCGACCGAGATCGCCAACGCGATAACCAGGAAGCCCATCGCGACGGCAAGACCGGCTGCGGCGGCCAGTCGCGTTCCCACTCCAAGGTTGCCGACGAGGAGGAGACAGCAGCCGAAGCCGGCGTTGACTAGGGCGATCGCGGCGATTGCAGGATCGTGCTGGTCGCTATATGCGACCACGCCGGCACTTGCGAACGCAAACGCGACGGCCGCCAGCCACTGGACGAACTGCCGGAGCTGGATGGGATCCCCAGCAACGGACGATGGCGCCGAGGCGGCGGCCGATTTCGCTACCATTTCAGGGCGCCGCCCGCGGAGCACGCCCACCGCGCCACGGCTGGCGCCATTTGCGACGACGCTGAAGCGTCGTCGGAATCTCGCATCAAATGCTTCGCGACAGGCTGTTGCTCGACGCCGCCTGGGCCTGACCGGTCAACACCAGGAGCGCCACGACAGCGACCAGGACGGCGAGCGCGAGGACCAGCACCAGTCGCACGACTAGGTCGGTTCTGGTCCTGGCACCAAGGATCCGCCAACGTCGTTCCGGGCCTCCTTGTTCCTCCTCCGAACTTACGTCGGCTAACGGAGCGGGCGCACGCACCTCGGCGCTCGCGGCAGCGGTAGCGCTGACGAGGCTAGGGTCCATGACACCGAGGAGATGATGCCCCAAAGAGGCCACATCGGTGGCCGCTTTCGAGCCCGACAACTGTGCGATCGCATCAGCATGTGCCGCCGACGCGATCTCGTCAACGCTGGGTGGTTCCGGCAGCTGGCTGGCCAACCGCGCAATCTCGGTCGGTTCCCGTTCGCTCGCAAGGCGGCCAACAAAGCGGTCCAGCTCGGCCCGATACTCTTCGACCGCCTCCCCGGCCTGGGAAATCTCGCGCTCAACGAGCGTGTCGTGCTGGCGCAGCTCGCGATCGAGGTCCTCCCGACGAGCGCCAATCCGACTCTCGGTTTCCTGGCGGAGTCGCTCGACTTCGGCCGCCGACCACTCGCGAATGTGGTCCACATCCTCTTCCGCGAGCCGCTTGAGCTCCTCGGTTTCGGTCGATGCGCGAGATCGGACCTTTTCGACATGGACGCCGAGGCTGTCCTCCATTTCGGAGGCGATCTGCTCGCGCTCACGGACGGCGGCCGCCTGCATCGTACGGGCGATCTCGTGGAGGAAGATAGGAACCCGTCCGACTTCCATTGGTTCGGCCTGATCGTCCGGGGTCGACGGAGCGTCAGGCCCCTCGACTAATTCCGGTGCCGGAGAAACGGACGCAACGGTCTCGTCCGCCAGGTCCGCCGTCTCGACTCCGCCACCAGGCGAGTCGCCGGTCGTGTCGGTATCCGATTGGGAGTAGTGGGTCTTGTGCTGCATTTGATCCAGCCCCCGGGACCGCGCGCGCTTGCGCCATGCTACTCGTGAATGTGGCCAATAGACAACGCCTATGCTCGAATCGCGGTGCAGAGGGGAAACGCAGCCGGCCGCCGGGCTGGTCGCCGGATGGCGACGACCACGCGCTGAGCGGCCGACAGATCGCCTGTCGGCCGCTCGCCTCCGTCACGCGGCTGCGCGTCGCATCATCCGCGTCCCGATGGTCAAGCCCACGATCGCCATACCCACGGCGACGGTCGCCCCGAGGCCACCGACGGGTGCGCCGAGGTCGCCCGGCGAACAGCGCTCGCTCGGCCTCGACGAGGTACGTCAGCGGGTTGAGCCGCGACAGCGTCTGCAGCCAGCTCGGGCGCCACCGTCCATCGGGAGCAGGATCCCGGACAGGAGGAGGAACGGGAACAGGAACGTCTGCTGGATGACCCAGAACAGGTACTCCTGCCGCTTGCACGGCGATCGCGAGCGAATGCGACAGCGCGCCGAGCCCGACGCCGAAGACGCGCCAGGATCAGGAGGCCGACGACGACGCCGGCCGACGTGCAGCTGGAAGCCGAACGGCGTCACGAGGGCGACGATGAGGAGGGCCTGGAGCGACGAGCGGCACGACATCCTTGAGCGCGCGCCCGATCAGCAGGGACGACCGGTCGAGCGGCGTGACGAGGAACCGCTCGAACGAGCCGACGCGCATCTCCTCGAGCAGGTACGCGCCCGCGACGGAGGTCCCGAACAGGCTGACCATGACGATGATCCCGGGCACGAACCACTGCCACGGCGACTCGCCGCCGGTCCCCCGCCATGCTCGGCGAGCGAGCGGCCCGTAGAGCGACGAGGAAGACGACCGGCTGGAGGACGCCGAAGACGAGCGTGAACGGGTCACGCGACATCGGCCGGAGCTGGCGACTGCAGCACGATGGCGGTGTTGGTGGCGAGCGGTCATGACGCGACCTCCAGGGACTGGCTGAGCGGTCTGGGTCGGCTTGGTCGGACGCGGCCGCGGTGAGGTCGCCCTCGTCGCGCAGGCTCCGGCCGGTGAGCTCGAGGAAGACGTCGTCGAGCGTCGGTCGCTTGACCTCGGCGCTCGTCGGCCGGCGACACCGGCGGCATCGAGCGCCCGCAGGAGCGGCGGCAGCGCCGCCGCGCCGCCGACCGTCCGCAGGCGGACGATCGAGCCATCGATCGTCGATCTCGCGCGGTGCCGACGACCCGCCAGGCGATCGCGGCCGCGCGGGCCGCGGCGACCGGATCGCTCGAGGCCGATCGTGACGCGGTCGCCGGCCATCCGGCCCTTGAGCGTCCTCCGGCGTCCCGTCGGCGATGACCTGGCCGTGGTCGATGACGACGACGCGCTCGGCCATCGCGTCGGCCTCGTCGAGGTAGTGGGTGGTCAGGAAGATCGTCGTGCCGTGCTCCTCGCGCAGCCGCACGAGGTGATCCCAGAGGTTCGCCCGGCTCTGCGGGTCGAGCCCGGTCGACGGCTCGTCGAGGAACAGGAGCTGCGGCGCGTGGACCATGCCGATCGCGATGTCGAGCCGCCGCCGCTGGCCGCCGGACAGCGTGTTCGCCGTCCGCTTCGCGAGCGACGCCAGCTCGAGCGAGTCGATCAGCTCGTCGGCCCGCGCGCGCCGCGTCGCGCGGCCCGAGGCCCGTACGCCCGGCCCTGGGTGACGAGCTCGTCGCGGACGCGCTGGTCGTCCGCCGCGCCGTGGCCCTGCCCCACGTAGCCGATCCGCTGCCGGACCGCGCGCCGGATCGGCGACGACGTCGTGCCCGGCCACGGTCGCGCTGCCGGAGGTCGGCCGGAGCAGCGTCGTGAGCATGCGCAGGCTGGTCGACTTCCCTGCGCCGTTCGGGCCCGAGGAAGGCGACGAGCTCGCCCTCCTCGACATCGAGGTCGAGGCCGCGGACGGCCTGGACCGTCTCCTTGCCGACTCGGAACTCCCGGGTCAGTCCTTCTGCGTGGATCATCCGCGCACCTCGCTCAAATGTGTTGCGTGCCTGTCGCCCAGACTCTAGGATCCATTGAGGACAGTTTCTGTCCGCAATACGAGCGAAGGTTCACGACATGGCGAACACGAGTACCCGGATGCTGCGGCTGCTGTCGCTCCTGCAGACGCATCGGTACTGGACGGGGAATGAGCTGGCCGACCGGCTGGAGGTCAGCGAGCGGACCGTCCGGCGCGACGTCGACCGACTTCGGGACCTGGGCTATCCGGTCGATGCAAGCCGGGGTGTCGCTGGCGGCTACCAGCTCGAGGCGGGAGGAGCGCTCCCGCCGCTCCTGCTCGACGACGACGAGGCGGTCGCGATCGCGGTCGGTTTGCACCAGGCCGCCGGCGGAGCCGTGAGGGGCATCGAGGAGACGTCGGTTCGGGCGCTCACGAAGATCATCCGGATGATGCCGCCGCGGCTACGGCGCCAGATCGATGCCCTCGGTGACTACACCGTTCCGGCCTTGCTCGGCGGGGGCCCGACCGTCGACGCCGACGCGCTCACGGTGATCGCCCAGGCCTGCCGGGACGACGAGCGTCTGCGGTTCGGATACACGGCCCGCGACGGCGCTCAGGCGATCCGGCTCGTCGAGCCGAACCGGCTCGTGACGGTCGGGCGGCGCTGGTACCTCGTCGCCTGGGATGTCGATCGCGGCGACTGGCGGACGTTCCGGGTCGATCGCCTGACCGATCCGAGATCGACGAAATACCGGTTCGAGCCCCGCGAGGTACCGGGCGGCGACGCAGCCGCGTTCGTGAGCGAGGGACTGGCCTCGGTGCCGACCCAGTACCAGGTCGTCGTGACCATCGAGACCGCGGCCGCGGACGTCGAGCGCGTCGTCGGCCGCTGGGGCATGGTCGAACCGGTTGACGATCGATCGTGCCGCCTGCTGATGAACGTCGACTCACTCGACTGGCCGGCGATGATCCTCGCCGCCGTCGGGGCGGACTTCGCGGTCGTCGAGCCGCCGGCCATGCTCGACTACCTGCGACGGTTGGGGGAATTCTTCGTCGGAGCGTCCGGCCCTGGAATCCAGGAAGTCTTGACCTGACTCGCCGGCTGGACTGCTAGTCGCGGGCTATCGGTGCGAACCGAATCGCCCAGTTCGCGGCTCGCGAGCGTGTGGCATGCATCGTTACCGCGCCCCGAGGGGCGGGCGCGACTCCCGATCGACGCGAATGAGCGCCCCGACGATGGCGACCCGGCCCGCCTTCGACCCGGTGGCATATCGACCGTCGCCGTAGGCCCAGAAGACGTCGCCGTCGGCCATCTGCTCTGCCCGCTCCCGGAGCCCGGTCCCGTTGATCACGCCGCCGAGGTTCGATGCCCGCCAGCGCTCTTCGGAGATCGCCGCGGGCGACCGCCAGGTGGCGCCACCGTCCGTCGAGACCGTGAACGCATTGCCGATCGTTGCCGCGCCCCCAACGTCGTCGAGAGTGTGAAACGTCACGAGGACGCTCCCGAGCCCCGCGACGAGGTTCGGCCGGATGCTCGACTGGCGCCGGCCGCCGACATCGCCGGCCGAGGGCAGGGCGCGAGAACGACCAGGTCTCGCCCCGGTCGTCGCTTCGGCCGACCTGGATCGTGCCTCGTGGCGCGCTCCCGGTCGCCGGGCCGTACGCCGCGACAGCGACGAAGAGGCGCCCAGTTGCCGGATCCACGTCGAACCCGTGGAGCCACATCGGATCCGGACGGATATTGCCGGCTGTACCCGCCGCGCTCGCGCCCGACGTCGTGTAGGCGGTCTCTGGGATGGTCGTTGCGATCCGCGACGGCCCGACGGCCAGGGTCTTCCCGGCGGGGTCGAAATCAATCCTGGCGACCACGACGCCCAGCCGCCCAACGTTGGCCGGCCCGCCCTTCGCGAAGATGTTCGACCGATCCCAGCGACGGAGGTCGACCTGGTACCAAGACGCATACACCCCGCCGTCCGGGGCCGGCCGGAGGCGATATCCAATCCGCCACCAGTCGCCGTAGCCGCGTGGATGTGGCGCCGGGGCGATCTCAGCGGACGCCCATGTCTCGCCTAAGTCCGCTGACGCGAGGAGGTGGAAGCCGGGACCATGGGCACCGCGGGCGAGCCAGTTGTAGCCGATGTAGACCGTGCCGAAGTTCGGGCTTGCCACGTTTCGGTCGACTGCGATCTCCGGCATGCCGCCCACCCATGGCGGCGTTTCGCGTTCGACGTAGAGCTTGGACCAGCTCGCGCCCTCGTCGTCACTGTACGCGGTTGACAGGCTGAATCGGCCGTCGCCGCAGCCCGGCGTGGTCATGTTCGCCCAGTACATGCGGCTCCCACCCGACGGACCGGGGCCCCAGGCGATGGCGGCGTGGAGACTGACGCCTCGGCCGGATCCCGCAGCCGGACTCTTCCTCGTCGACCGCCACGTGACGCCGCGGTCGTGGGAGATGCGGACGGTGGGATTGAGTCCGCAGGCCGTGCCCGGCCCGCGGTGCTGGTAAACGACGGCGACCCGGTCGGGGTCTGTCGGATGCGTCGCCACGACCGGCTCCCATGCTCGATCATCAACGGATTTCGGGACGAGGCTGACCGCCGTCTCGTGAGCGACGGCGACGCCGACCTCGGCGGGCAGGACGGGAACCGGAGGGAGCCGAACCGGGACGGCCGGGGACCCCGACGGCGGTACGGTCGGTGATGGCAAGGGGGCGACGATCGGACTTACGGCGTCGCTCGCGCGATCGGTGGCTCGTTCGGCCGCCGGCGAACACCCGGCCACGAGCACAAGCACCATCACGGCGCCGGCGAGCCGCCGAATCGCAGCAGGTCTCACGGGGCGCCGATTGACGGGAGGGCCGCGTAGAGATCCGCGGCGATCGAGATCACAAAACTCGCGGTGAGGTGGTGGTTATCGCGGTAGACCAGCGTCTTCCCGATGATCGGCGGGCATCGGTTGGTCGGGCACACGACGTCGGACAGGTCGACGACCGCCGCCCCCGTCAGCCGGGCTGCCTCTGTCTCACGGCGAAGGTGGCGCCAGCCGAACGCTGCCGTGCGGGTGGTCGTGCAGCGCTCGATCGCGTCGCGATGCTTGGCGAGGCACGCGGGGACGTCAAATTCGGATCGCGGCGTGTCGACGAGGATTGCCACGGTGCCAGGGATGCGCTCGATCAGCCGCGCCAGCGCCGGCTCCCTGACGCTCGGGCTCATTGTCGCGGTTGGCGACGACCGGGAGCCAGCGGTTCGAGGTGATGATGACGAGATCCGGCTTCAACTTCACCAGGCGGTCGACGACGTTCTCCCGCCAGGCCTCGCATTCGGTGTACTCGCGATTGAGGTTGGGCGACCAGATCGGCAGGTCGACGAAGACGCAGCTGAACTTCGTGAGCGGGACGAGCCGCCAACCACGCTCCTTGGCCACGACGTTCAGCGCCGGGAACCAATGGGCGGCGTGCGAGTCGCCAACGAGGGCGACGGTGATCGCACCGTTCCGATCCCCGTACACGCAGCTGGGCGGTCGGGAGCCGGCCAGCGAGAGTCCGCATCCATCTGCCAGGAGGGGATCGTCGTCGCCCCGCGACGCGCCGAGGGACGGCGTGAGATCGCGCGGCACGGGACCGTCGATCCGCGGGCTTGGTCGAGGGATCGGGTCGGGTCGGGCTCGGGCCGACGGCGTCGGGCTCAGTGCCGGCGTCGCGGTTGCGCTCGGTCGAGGCCCATACGAACCGGGCGACACGATCGCGGTAGGAGAAGGCGTGGGTGAGGGCGTGAGCGAGGGAGCGGCTGGGACCTGATCCAACTCGCCGTCGTACGCGGCCGCTTCGATGTCGCGTTGGGCGACAGCGCCCATCGTCGTCGAGCCGACGCCGATCGCGAGCACCGCCGCGCCCGTCATTGCGAACCCGCGCACGCGGCCACCGAGCGACAGGCGACCTAGCGGGAGCCGACCGCGGCGGAACGGCTCTTCCACCAGCCGCCACGTGAGCGCAGCCAGGATCACGGCCAGGAGGACGAGACCGAGCCGAAGGGAAAGGTCGCCCTCGGCGGGACCGGCTTCAGAGGCTGCCAACCCGAGAGCCACGGGCGCGAGGACGAGAATCGGCCAGTGCCAGAGATACAGCGAATAGGAGATCCGACCCAGCCAGCGGAGCGGAGGGAGGGAAAGCACGATCCGGCCGGGAGACGCGGCACGCCCGCCTGAGGCGATGATCCCAGCGGCGCCGAGCGTCGGGAGCAGTGCGGCGAGGCCCGGGTACTCCGTCATCGGCCCGATGACAAGCAGCCCGGCGACCAGCAGGCCGACTCCCAGCCAGCCGACCATGGCGGCAATCGGGCGTGGCGCCCGGCCGAGCCATGGAGCCGCGACGGCCAGGAGACCTCCGGCGGCCAGCTGCCAGGCTCGCGTCGGCAACAGGTAGTAGGCCCACGGACCGTTCGACGCCGTCACGGCGACGGAGAGGAGGAATGAGCCGGCCAGGATCACGGTGATGAGGACCGTCATCGCGAGACGCGGCCGCCGAGTTCGGGCAGCCAGCAGGAGAAGAACGGGCCAAAGCAGGTAGAACTGCTCCTCCACCCCCAGCGACCAGAAGTGGAGGACCGGCGACGCAGCGTCGGGCGCGAAGTAGTTCGTGGCGTCGATGGCAAATCGGACGTTCGCGAGCGAGAGGCTCGCGGCGAGGGCGTCATCGGCGACGCGCGGCAGGTCGAGCGGCGAAAGGACGACTTGGGCCGCGAGCAGCGTGCTCGCCAGCACGACGATGGCCGCCGGGAGGATGCGTCGGGCACGGCGCGCGTAGAAGGCCCCGAGTCGAATCCGACCTGTCCGCCGACTCTCGTCGACGAGCAGGCCCGTGATCAGGAACCCGGAAAGGACGAAGAAGACGTCGACGCCAACGAAGCCGGCTTCGGCGCCGGGGAGGCGCGCGTGACATAGCAGGACCAGCAGGATGGCGATGCCACGGAAACCCTCGAGATCCGGCCGGAACCGGGGTTCGCCCGAGTCAGCGGTGCGGCGCGATTCCGGCCGTGCCGTCAACGCTGGCCTGCCGACCAAGGCCGGTGGCACAGCGGCAACGGCGCTGACGGGCGCGACCGTCGCAGCCGATTCGGCGCTCACGAGGCCGCCGGAAGCCCGACGCCCATCGCGTCGTGATCGGGCCATGCCTCGGGCTGACGCACACGCACCGAGCAGCAGTCCCGCGACAATCGTCGCGGCGACCCGCTTCATCGATGGGTGCATCCCTTGTCCTCCAGGCGGAGTGTGTAGGCAGAGAGACACGCGACAGCGTCCGCTTGCGACGTCTCAACCATGTCGCTATGCCGACACCCAGCAGCGCGTGACATCGCGCCCCGGCACAAGTCCTACGTGCCTAGACCCCAGATCGCGCCTCGCACTCGAAGGTTCACGGTACAGTCGCGGGCATGCTTCGTCGGCTGCCCTACGCCTGGCTCATCGTCGCTGTCACGTTCCTCGTCCTGCTGGTCGCGGCCGGCGTTCGGGCTGCGCCGGCCGTGCTCATCAAGCCGCTCGAGGCCGAGTTCGGCTGGGACCGCGCCAGCATCTCGCTGGCGATCGCGGTCAGCATCCTCGCTTTCGGCTCGGCGCGCCGCTGTCCGGCGGCCTGATCGATCGCTTCGGCCCGAAGAGGGTCATGCTCGGCGGACTTGTCCTCATCGTCGGCGGCCTCATTCCCCTCGCCCTCATGACCGAGCTCTGGCAGTTCCACCTGTTCTGGGGGATCGTCACGGGTGTCGGGACGGGCGCGGTGACCAACGTCCTCGGCGCCACGATCGCCCTGCGCTGGTTCCGGACCCACCGCGGGATCGTCCTCGGCGCGTTCGCGGCGGCCTCGTCGGCCGGCCAGCTGATCTTCATCCCGACGCTCCAGGGGATCATCCTCGACAGCGGCTGGCGGACGGCTGTCGCCGTCCTGGCCGCTGCGGTCGGGCTCGATGCTGCTGCCGGTGCTGCTGCTTCATGCGCGATCGACCGGAGGACGTCGGCCAGGCGGCGTTCGGGGCCACCGGCGACGCCGCCGCGGAGGCCGCCGATCAGCAGCGAGGCCGTCCGAGCGACCTCGCTGCGCGATGCTGCGCGGACGCGCGACTTCTGGCTCCTCGCCGGCAGCTTCTTCATCTGCGGCTACACGTCGAACGGTTTGATCGGCACGCACCTGATCCCGCATGCCGTCGAGCACGGCTTCACCGAGGTCACCGCGGCGAGCGCCGTCGCGCTGATGGGGACGATGAACATCGTCGGCACGCTCGCGTCGGGCTGGCTCACCGATCGCTACGACAATCGCCGGCTGCTTGCCGTCTATTACGGCTTCCGGGCGCTGTCGATCGCCGCGCTGCCGCTGATCCTCAACATCCCGCAGCTGTTCCTCTTCGCGATCGTCTACGGCCTCGACTGGATCGCGACCGTCCCCCGACCGCGAACCTGACCGCCCGAATTTTCGGCCGAGGCTCCCTTGGCACGATCTATGGCTGGATCTTCGCGAGCCACATGGCCGGGGCGGCACTGGCGGCGTTCCTCGGCGGCTTCTTCCACGACGTCCTCGGCGACTATCACGCGATCTTCATCTCGGCCGCGCTGATCGGCTTCGTCGCGGTGCTGCTCGCAAGCCGCATCTCCGTCGGTGGCCTCCAGGGGCCGAAGGACGTCACCACGGCCACCGCACGCGGCGGCCTGACCACGGCGCCCCGGCGAGCGCCGATGCCGCCCGCACCGGAGCGGCGCTACTCGTTTCGGATCAGGCCGTGTCGGATGGCGTACCGCGTCAGGGCGTTTGTGCCGCGGAGGCCGAGCTTCTCGACAGGTTGGCGACGTGACGGCGAACGGTGTGGATGCTGATATTCAGCCGCCGGGCGATCTCCGCCGGCGGATGCCCCGATGCGAGAAGCGTCAGGATCTCGCGCTCGCGGATGCTCATCGGGCCGGATCTGGAGCCAGCGCATCGAGTCGTCGACGATTGCGCCCGGTGACGCTGCTGTGCAGATAACGCTCTCCGCGCGTGACAGCCCGGATCGCCTCGAGCAACTCCGACGAATGGGCGCCCTTGACCAGATAGCCGGTTGCCCCCGCGGCGAGCGCCTGCCGAACCGTCTCCGGGTCGCTGTGCATCGTCAGGACCACGATGCGCAATCGTCGATGGCGGCTGCGCAGGGCCCTGCAGCAGCGGGAGACCGTCGCCATCAGGAAACGTGAGGTCGAGCAGCAGGACGTCAGGGCGAGTCTGGCGCCACCAGATCGAAGGCGTCCTCCTGGGCGGCCGCTTCGCCGACGACCTCGAAGCCGCTTGCCCCGGCGAGGACCAGCCGGAGGCCCTCGCGAACCAGGTGGTGGTCCTCGACGAGAGCGACACGGATGGGGCGGCGGGCCTTCTGGCGGTCCGGCAGCGCGGGGATCGCTTCGGCACTTCGACATCCCGGACGTGCCATCATCCGCGCCTGGCCCCCGGCGAATGTTCGGCAGATCCATCAGCCCGCCGGGTCCGTTGCCGGAATCGGCGTCACGGTCAGGTGGCCCGCATCGAGGTCGCCGGTGAGCGGTACTTGCAGCTGGATGACCGTCCCTCACCCGGCCGTGACTGGACATCCAGCCGACCCGCGCAGGATGGCCGGCTCGCTCCTGCATGCCGTCAAGCCCCAGACCGCGGCCTCGGGCTGACTGATCGAGGCCGACGCCATTGTCGCCGACGATGAGCCGGATCTGGCCGTCTATGACGTCGCCATCGATCCAGATGTTCGGGCGCCGTGACTGTGGCGCGCCGCGTTGCCGATCGCCTCCTGGACGATCCGATAGGCATCGATCTCGCGCTCTGCCCTCGAGCAGGCCGGGCGGCAGCTTCGCCGGGTCGAGCCGGACGTCGACAGGGACGCCGGCCGATCTGCGAGATTGCTCAAGGCCGGCGCCGAGGCCGATCTCGTGGATTCGCGGTGGGCCGCAGTCGCGGCGGCCACGTCGCGTGCTTCCTCGAGGGCGGATGGCCGCGAGCAGCTGGGCGCGCCGCATCGTCGCCTGAGCCAGCGGCGACGGGGCCGGTCCAGCCCCGACTCGGCCTCTGCGGCATCGAGGGTCAGGACCACCGCGGTCAGCGTCTGGCCGACGCCGTCGTGGAGATCGCGGGCAAGACGCCCGCGTTCGTCCTCGTGAGCGGTGTAGCAGCCGGTCGCTCGCCTGCCGATAGAGCGCGGCGTAGCGCTTGGCGGATGTCGAGAGGAGATCGGCCAAGACGGCCACGATCACGAGATCAGCGAGCATGAGTGGCCACTCTGCGAAGTCCAGTGGCTCGATCTCGAACGGCTGCCCGAACGTGTGGCCGACGAGCGAGTATCCGATCGCAACGATCGCCGCGATCAGGATCCGGCAGCAAGGCGATTCTCAGGCCGTATACGAAGGCGCCGACCCCGACCGTCACCCACAGCGCGTGCAGGAGGATTTCGGTGTCGCCCGAACGGAAGAACGTGGCGAATGCGAGCAAGTAGGTCGCTGCGTCGAGCAGGCGGCGCATCGCCACCGGCTCGAGGCCGGACTGGCCCCAACACCGAACGGCCCGCGAACCCGCCCATGATCTTCATGACCCCCTCAATGGCGGATTTTGAGTATAGGCACTAGTGCCCGCCTTCCGACAATGATGCTGGTTGCCGAATTCCCTGGTGTCTGCGGACAGGAATTGGGGCGTCCGCGGACGCTCGGACCTGGAAGTCAGCGGCCACGGCGCGGCGTGTAGCCCTGTACTGCGCGGTGTCGATGAGGGCGAGATCGCATGGGGGTGTCGGACGCCGCGCGCGGATTGGCCTTACCGCGCCGGTGCCCGCCGTGGGGCCATGTCGAACGTGTGAAGTGGCCGGCCGGCTGGCGGCCGTGCGCGTCGGCACGTCGTTCGAGACTTGGCGTGCGATCTGCGCGCGCCCGACATCGCCGTTAACGGGCGACGTCGGACGGACTGCGCTGGGAGGCCTGCAGGATGATGCGATCCGTTGTTGGTTGGGCTCTTCGGTATCGAGGCATCGTTGTGGGCCTGGCCGCCGTCACGCTGCTGTTCGGCTTCCTCCAGCTCCCGAGCATGCCCCGCGACGTCCTCCCGGAGTTCACGCCGCCGTACGTCGAAGTCCAGACGGAGGCACTCGGCCTGTCGGCCGACGAGGTCGAGCAGCTGATCACGGTGCCCCTCGAGGCCGACCTCCTCCAGGGCGTGGCGTTCCTCGACGAGATCCACTCCGAGTCGGTGCGCCGGCCTGTCGTCGATCGTGATGATCTTCGAGCCCGGAACCGACATCTTCGCGGCACGCCAGGTGGTCGCTGAGCGGCTGACGCAGGCGCACGCGCTGCCGCATGTCTCCAAGGCGCCGGAGATGCTCCAGCCCCTGTCGTCGGCAAGCCGCCTGATGATGGTCTCGATGTCCTCGACCGACGTCCCGCTCATCGACATGTCGGTCCACGCCAAGTGGACGGTCCGGCCGCGGCTGATGGGTGTCCCGGGCGTCGCCAACGTGGCGATCTGGGGCAACCGTGAGCGACAGCTCCAGGTCCGTGTCGACCCCGACCGGATGAAGGCCGCCGGCGTCCAGCTCCAGCACGTGATCGAGGCGACCGGCAACGCGCTCTGGGTCTCATCGCTGACGTTCCTCGAAGGCTCGACGCCGGGGACGGGTGGGTTCATCGACACGCCCAACCAGCGCCTCGGTGTCCAGCACGTGTTCCCGATCAGCACCGCCGACGAACTTGCCCGAGTCCGGATCCAGCCCGAGGACACGGGCGGTCGGGTCGTCCGCTTGGGCGACGTTGCCGAGGTCGTGGAGGACCACCAGCTGCTGATCGGCGACGCCGTCGTCAACGACGGGCCCGGTCTGATGCTGGTCATCGAGAAGTTCCCCAACGCCGATACCGTCGCGGTGACCCGGGCGGTCGAGCAGGCTCTTGAAGCGCTGCGCCCGGGGCTGGGCGGGATCGCGATCGACACCAAAGTCTTCCGGCCCGCGACGTTCATCGAGCAGGCCATCGGCAACGTCTCGCTGGCCCTGCTTGCAGGCTTTGTCCTGGCCGCGGTCGTGTTCCTGGTCTTCTTCCGCGACTGGCGAGCCGGGCTGATCGGCCTGGTGTCCCTGCCCTTGTCGCTGGTCGCCGCCCTACTGGTCCTTAACAGCCTCGGTGCGACGCTCAATGCCATCGTCGTCGCCGGCCTCGTCCTTCGATCGGCGTGATCGTCGACGATGCGATCGTCGGCATCGACGAGGTCCTCCGCCGCGGTCGCCATCCGGAGGGCACCGACGCCGGCACGCCGGCGGCGTCGATCATCCTCGAGGCCGCCCTTGGGCGGCGGCGCCCGATCGTATTCGCGACGCTCATCGCCTTGTCCGCGATGGCGCCGGCGCTCTTCGTTTCGGGCGAGGCGGGAGCGTTCCTGCCGCAGCTGATCATCGCGTATGTCCTCGCGATGCTGGCGTCCATGGTCGTGGCGCTGACGGTGACGCCGGCCCTCGCCCTGATCCTCCTGGCGGGTACGGCCCGGAACGGGCACCAGACCCCCCTGTCGCAGGCGCATCCACAACGCGTACGCGTCGCTGCTGTCGCGGTTGCTCCGGCGCACCCGGCCGATGTTCCTGGCCGCCGCCGCCATCACGGTCGTGGTCGTGGTCGTGGCCGGCGCGGTCACGGCGCCGCATCTCGGCGATTCCTTCGTTCCGCCGTTCAAGGAAGGCGACATTCTGATCCGCTGGGATGGCCCGCCGGGCACCTCGCGCGAGGAGATGAACCGGATCGCCGCCCTGGCGGGAGCCGAGCTCCGGTCTATTCCGGGTGTCCGTGGCGTGGGTGGCCACACCGGCCGGGCGATCACCTCCGACCAGGTCGTCGGCACGAACGCCGGCGAGATCTGGGTCAACATCGACCCGTCCGCCGACCACGACGCCACGCTCGCCGCCATCCGTGACACGGTCGCCGGCTACCCCGGCCTCAGCCACGCGGTCAGCACGTACACGAGCGACCGGACGACCGATGTCCTCGGGGGCGACCCCAATGACGTTGCCATCCGCGTCTACGGCCAGGAGGACGCGATCCTTCGCCAGAAGGCCGACGAGGTCGCCCAGGCCCTGACCGGGATCGACGGCCTCGTCGACCTCACGGTCGTCGCCCCGATCGAAGAGCCGCGACTCAAGATTGCCGTCGACCTCGAGAGGGCCGGCGCACGCGGCGTCGCCCCGGGCGACGTCCGGCGGGCTGCGGCGACACAGGTGGCCGGCATCGAGGTCGGCTTCCTGTTCGAGGAGCAGAAGATCTTCGAAGTCGTGGTCTGGGGCTCGCCGGAGGCCCGCCACAGCATCGACAGTGTCCGCAACGTGATCGTCCCGACCATGCGACGGCGCGGTCCGACTCGGAGACGTCGCCGACGTCAGCATCAGCAGCGGCCCTTCAGTGATCCGGCGCGAGGGCGTGTTCCGGTTCATCGATGTCGTGGCCGATGTCCGCGGGCGCGACTTCGGCTCAGTCATGACGGACGTCAACAGCCGTCTCGCGGCAGTCGCATTCCCCTTGGAGTACCGCGCCGAGGTCCTCGGCGCACTCGCTCCAGGCCCAGGCGGACCTGTCCCGCCTGATCGCGATCGTGGTCGCCGCGGCGCTCGCGATCCTCCTCCTCCTCCAGGCAGCCTTCGGCAGTTGGCGGCGGGCATTGTTCGTCTACGTAGCTCTGCCGGTGGCGCTGGTCGGGGCGGCTCTCGGCGCGATCCTGACCGGCGGCTTCTTCTCGATCGGCGTCGTCGCCGGATTGTTCGCGGTTCTCACGATCGCGGTCCGGATCTGCATCGTGAGCGTTGACCGCTACCAGGCGCTCGAGAGCGCGCCGGACGCGGAGCTCGGGCCGGATCTCATCCTCGACGGAGCCCGGGAGCGGCTTTCGCCGATCCTGGCGACCGCGATCGCTACGGCCCTCGCGATGGCGCCGTTCATCGTCCTCGGCGGGCTGCCGGGGATCGAGATCCTCCGACCGATGGCGATCGTCGTTCTCGGTGGCCTCGCTACTTCTACCCTGTTCGCCCTGTTCCTGGTCCCCGCCGTGTACCTCAGCTCAGGGCCAAGCCCGGAGCCGGACGCGGCAACCCAGCTGGTCGAGCAGCCCGGCATGAGTCCGGTCTGATGAACGCTTCCAGACCAATCAGCACGAGAGAGAGGTTCACGATGGGGCGGAGCAATCGGAGGGCGCTGATCGGCCTCGGCCTGGCCGCGTTCCTGCTGGCGGCCTGTGCGCAGGGGGAGGTGGCAGGCATCGTCTCCGAGGATCCGCCCGTTAAGGTCGAAAAGAACGAGGTCACAGGACTCAGCCGGTTGACCCTGTCGGCCAAAGCCGCCGAGCGCCTCGGGATCGCCACCGGAGCCGTTTCTGCGGCCGGAGCGGGCACGGCCATTCCGTACGCGGCTCTCGTCTACGACAAGGCGGGCAAGACCTGGGTCTACACGAATCCCGAGGGCCGTGACTTCGTCCGCGAGGCAATCGAGGTCGAGCGGATCGAGGGCGATCTGGCGTTCCTGTCGTCCGGCCCGCCCGTTGGCACGGCGGTCGTCACCGTCGGCACGGCGGAGCTGTGGGGCGTCGACACCGGTGTTGGTGGTGGCCATTGAGGCGGTCAGCTGAACGCTGCTGACCCGGGAGGATCCCCACCATGATGCGCCTCATCGTTCGTTCGAGCCTGCGTTACCGCTTCCTCGTCCTCGCCGCCGCGGCCGGGATGATGGTCATCGGTCTCGGCCGGATCCAGAATGTGCCGGTCGACGTGTTCCCGGAGTTCGCCCCGCCACGGGTCGAGATCCAGACGATCGCTCTCGGGATGTCGACCGCGGAAGTCGAGTCGCTCGTGACCGTGCCCATCGAGCAGGCGCTTGCCGGCATCGAGGGGCTCAACATCCTGCGCTCGAAGTCCGTCCCGCAGCTCTCGCAGATCGAGCTGATCTTCACGCGAGAAACAAATCTGCTGCGGGCTCGCCAGCTTGTTGCCGAACGCCTCTCCAACGTGGCCGCGACGCTACCCACCTGGGCCAGTCCGCCGTTCATGATCCAGCCGCTCTCGGCGACGAGCCGGGTCCTGAAGGTCGGCCTGTCGTCGGACACGATGTCCATGATGGATCTGTCGATGACGTCGTACTGGACGATCCGCAGCCGGCTCCTCAGCGTCGAGGGCGTCGCTAACGTCACGATCTACGGCGAGCGGCTCAAGCAGCTCCAGGTGCAGGTCCTCCCCGAGCAGATGGCGGCGAAGAGCGTCACGCTCGACGATGTAATGGTGGCGGCAGCGTCCGCCCTCGACGCCGGGCTCCTCCGCTTCAGTGACGGCAGCCTGATCGGCACGGGCGGCTTTGTGGACACGGCCACCCAGAGGATCGTCGTCCAGCACCTGCCGACGGTCATCACTGCCGAGAGTCTCGCCAACGTCAAGGTCGAGAACGCACTCGGCAGGCAAATCCCCCTGACCGATGTCGCGAAGCTCGTCACCGACTTCCAGCCGCTGGTCGGCGACGCCGTCATCAACGACGGCCCAGGGATCATGTTGATCGTCGAGAAGTTCCCGTGGGCCAACACCCTCGACGTCACCCGCGGCGTCGAGCAGGCGTTCGCTGAGCTGCGGCCGGGTCTCCAGGGCATCGAGATCGACACGACGATCTTCCGGCCGGCGACCTTCATCTCCGTGGCCCTCGACAATCTCGCCCGGGCGCTCCTTATCGGCTCCATCCTCGTCTTCGCGATCCTGGTCCTGTTCTTGTTCGACTGGCGGACGGCATTGATCAGCCTCGTCGCGATCCCGCTGTCGCTGATGGCCGCCATGCTCGTCCTCGACCTCCGCGGGACGACGATCAACACGATGGTGATTGCCGGGCTGATCATCTCGGTCGGGGTTGTCGTTGACGACGCGATCATCGATATCGAGAACATCGTCCGCCGCCTGCGCCAGCACCGGCTGGCCGGGAGCAATCGCTCGACGGCGTCGATCGTCCTTGATTCCTCTCTCGAGGTCCGAAGCGCGATCATCTACGCGACGCTGATCGATGTCGTCGCGATCATCCCGGTCTTCTTCGTCGGGGGTCTATCGGGGGCGTTCTTCCAGCCGCTCGTGATCTCGTACGGCCTGGCAGTGCTGGCCTCCCTGGCCGTCGCCCTGACGGTGACCCCGGCGATGGCCCTGATCCTGCTCCGCAACGCCGCGGTCGAACGACGTGGCTCGCCGGTCGCCCGGCTCCTCCAGCGTGGCTACCAGGGGCTCCTGAGCCGGATCGTCCGCCGCTCCAGGCCGGCCTTCGTCGCTGTCGGGGCGATCAGCGTCGCCGGCGCCGTCGTCTTCTCCCAGCTTGGCCAGGGCCTGCTGCCGGACTTCAAGGAGCGGGACTTCCTGATGCACTGGGTGACCGCGCCCGGGACCTCGGCATGCAGAGGAGGTCCGGATCGCGACCGCTGCATGCATCGAGTTGCGCTCGATCCCCGGCGTCCGCAACTGCGGTACCCACATCGGCCAGGCCTTTCAGGCCGACGAGCCGTACGGCATCGACTTCGGGGAGAACTGGATCAGCGTCGACCCGGCCGTCGACTACGCCAGCACGCACGACGCCATTCTAGAAGTCGTTAATGGCTATCCCGGCCTGCGGCGCGACGTCCAGACGTATCTCAAGGAGCGGATCCGGGAGGTCCTGACGGGCTCCAGCGACGCGATCGCCATCAAGATCTATGGGCCGGACCTCGAAGTTCTTCGGGAGAAGTCGATCGAGCTCGAGGAGGCCATGTCCGGGATCCCGGGCATCATCGACCTCCATCGCGAGCTCCAGGTCGAGGTTCCCCAGGTCCAGGTCGAGGTCGACCTCGCCAAGGCCCTCGCTTACGGGATCAAGCCGGGCGACGTTCGACGCGCGGTTTCGGTCTTGCTGGCGGGCGAGGAGGTCGGCGACATTTTCGTCGCCGGCAAGGCCTACGACGTCATGGTCTGGACGACGCCTGCTGTTCGCGAGAGCGTGACCGACATCGAAGACCTCCCGATTGACACGCCAGTCTCGGGACCGGTTCGCCTGGGCGAACTCGCCGATGTCCGCGTGGTCTCCAGTCCCAACAGCGTCAGCCATGAGGCGCTCACCCGTCGTATGGGCGTCGGCGCCAACGTGAGCGGGCGCGACCTGGGTGCGGTCATCCGGGACGTGGAAGCGGCCGTCGCCGGTATTCAGTTCGACGAGGGCTATCATCCCGAGTTCCTCGGCGAGTTCGCCGAGCGACAGGCCGCCCAGAGCCGCCTGCTGCTGTTCGCCTTGGCCGCGGTGATCGGGATCTTCCTGCTGCTCCAGGCCTCGTTCGGGAGCACCCGGCTGGCGGTCCTGTCGTTCCTGTGCCTCCCGTCGGCACTCGTCGGTGGGGTCCTGGCGGCGTGGATCGGTGGTGGGGTGATCTCGCTCGGATCGCTCGTCGGCTTCTTCACCGTCTTGGGAATCGCCGCCCGCAACGGGATCATGATGATCAACCACTTCCAGCACCTCGAGCGCTACGAGGGCGAGGCGTTTGGTCCGGCGCTCGTCATCCGCGGCGCACGGGAGCGGCTCTCGCCGATCCTGATGACAGCCCTGGCTACGGGTCTGGCCCTTGTGCCGCTGGCGATCGCCGGCGACCTGCCGGGGCATGAGATCGAGCACCCCATGGCGATCGTCATCCTGGGCGGCCTCGTCACTTCGACGCTGCTCAACTTGTTCGTGGTCCCGTCCCTCTACCTGCGCTTCGCGCGGCGTGGGGTCGGCGGGAGCGGAACGGAGGCCGCGGTCCAGGCAACCTGATCTACCGTCACCGGGGCTTATAGAGGGGGTTTCGTTCAATATGCGTCCCATCGTTGGTCTCCTGGCAGTCGGTTTGTCGACCGTGCTAGCCGCCGCGAGTTGCGCCGCGGTCGCCAATCCCTCGCCCAGCACCGCCGCGTCCGTGCCCAGCGGCAGCGCGCCTTCCGCCACGCCTTCGCCGACGCCCACGCCGGAACCGACGGTGGCGCCCGAACCCACCGAATCGCTGATCGAGACGTTCCCCCAAGATTCCTTCAGTGACCCGACGACGGTGGACAACATCTACTACCCGCTGATCCCAGGGACGCGTCTGACCTTCGAGGGCCAGGTCAATGGCGACGAGGGGGAGCGGCTCGCCCACAGCGTCGTCATGACCGTCACCGACATGACAAAGGTCATAGATGGCGTCGAGAACCGGATCGTCCACGAGCAGGACTTCACGGCCGGTGAGCTTGTCGAGGCGGAGCTCGCTTTCTGGGCCCAGGACGACGAAGGCACCGTGTGGCACATGGGCGAGTACCCCGAGGAGTACGAGGAAGGGGAGATCGTCGCAACGCCGGCCTGGATCGCCGGGGTCAAGGACGACAAGGCCGGGATCTACATGATGGCGAAGCCGCAGCTCGGCACTCTCAGCTATTCCCAGGGTTGGGGCCCCGATGTCGGCTGGGCGGACCGGGCGAGAATCTTCGAGACGGGTTCGGCGACGTGCGTTCCCGCCGGCTGCTACGACGACGTCCTTGTGACCGCCGAGTACAACCCTGACGACCCCGACGCCTATCAGCTCAAGTACTACGCACCCGGGGTCGGCCCTGTCCGGGTCGGCTGGGCCGGCGCCCTCGAGAAGGACCAAGAGGTCCTCGAGCTCGTGACAATCGCGATGCTCACAGAAGAGGAATCAACGAAGGTCCGACAGACCGTCCTCGACATGGAGAAGCGGGCATACGAGCTCGACAAGGACGTCTACGGCACGACTGAGCCTGCCAAACCCTCCGGCTGAGGAACTCGGGCGTCTCTGGCTCGCCGGGCTGCCGTGCAAACGGCTGATCGCTGGGCAACTGCTATCGTGCGGCGGTGGACACCTCCACGATCGCCCACCACCCGACGATGGCCCGGCACGGGAGCGCGCCCGAGCAGATCCGCGCGACGTGGCTCGGTCGCGTCCCGTACCGAGAGGCGTGGGACCTCCAGAAGCGACTCGCCGCGGCTCGTGCCGATGACGTCATCGGCGACCGATTGCTCCTCCTGGAGCATCCGGCCGTCCTGACCCTCGGCAAGCATGCCGACGAGGCGCACGTGCTCGCGTCGCCCGCAGAGCTTGCCCGCCGGGGCATCGAGGTCGTGCGCGTGGAGCGGGGTGGGGAGGTCACGTATCACGGTCCCGGCCAGCTCGTCGCCTATCCGATCATCGCGCTGTCGCGCCGCGGCTCCTGCTCCGCCCGCTCGTCCGGGCCCTCGAAGCGGCAATGGTCGCCACATGCGAGGCGTTCGGCGTCGCTGCCGCCCGACGCGACGGCCACCCTGGGTGCTGGTGCGAACCGGACGGGCCGTCGCCGAGGAAGCTCGGGGCTCTGGGAATCCGCGTTGAGCGCGGCGTCAGCTACCACGGAATCGCCCTCAACGTCGACCCCGACCTGGCCGACTTCGACCTGATCGATCCGTGCGGGATGCCGGGCGTGGAATCGACCTCGATCGCGCGCGAGCTGGCGCTGGCCGGGTCGACGACGAAAGCCCCGACCGTGGAGGCCGCGCGCTGCCGTCTTCGCGCTCGAAGCGCTTGCCGCATCGCCTCCCCGCGTCCGGCTGAGCACATGGCCGCAGGACTGTTCGAACTCCGCAAGGACCCGATCACGGGCTGGTGGGTCGCAACCGTCGTGGATCGCGCCTTCCATCGCGACCGGTTCGCGACTCCGGCGGAGCTGGTCGACGATGGTGGCGACTGCCAGAACTGCCGGTTGCCGGCAGGCGACGGGATCCGGGTCCGGACGCTCAAGGACTACGCGTTCCATGTCGTCGGCACGAACGAGGACGCTCGCGAGCTGGACGGGACGCTCGCCCAGGTCGCGCTGTCGCAGGCGCGGGCGAGCGGGAGCTGGCGAACGATCGTCGCGCCTCCCGGCGAGCACCGGCCGCTCCACGCGGTCGGCAACGAGATCATCGAGGGGCTCGTCGCGCCGCGCACGCGCTGCTATCTCGGACGCGCGTTCGACCGCGCCAGACGGACCACCTCCAGGTGATCCAGAACTGGGGTGCCCAGGCTGGAGCGCGGACGAACCACCTTTGCCTCGACCTCTACGACCTTCCCCAGATCCCGCACCGCGTCGCGGAGGAGCTGGGCGGCTCGGCCCGATTCGTCATCCGCGAAGGGGAGTGCCCGTGGTGCCGCCTCGTCCGCGACGAGACAGCGTCGGCCCGACAGGATGGTCTGGGAGGACGACTCCACCGTCGCGTTCGCGCCGTTCGCCTCACGCTCCCCGTTCGAGATCTGGATCGTACCCGCGACGCCACGAAGCGGACTTCGGGAGAGCGACGGACTCGGACGTGACGGCGACTGCCGAGGCCCTTCGGCAGGTTCTGGGCCGACTCGCGGCGAGCCTCGACGGGCCGCCCGTACAACCTCGTCCTGCACACATCGCCGCTCCGCGAGCAGGTCGACGCGACGTACCACTGGCATTGGGAGGTCCATCCGCGGCTCCGGGAGATCGCGGGGCTGGAGCTGGGAACCGGCTTGCCGGTCAATCCCGTCTCCCCGGAGGACGCCGTGGAGGAGCTCCTCGGTCGCGTCCGGCCGGCCTTCCACGATGCGAGGGAGGCGGCGGGCTGATGGCCGGTGCGCCGCTGCGGGGACGGCGTCACACGACGACGGCAACACCTCGTCTCTGCTTCGTGGACTGGGCGACGACTGTCGCTCGGCTCCCTCCTCTCTCCATCTTCGGAGGACGAATGGTCGGCGGCCTCAGCAGCGACTTCGGCGCGACCCGGGCCCTGCTCGGCGGCGCGGCCATGAGCCGCGCCTGGGATCACGACCTCGCGGGCCTCTTCGTCGAGGAGCTTTTCGCCAAGCATCACGGCGAGATCTACGCCTACCTCATCAGGATGATCCGCGACCCAGAGCTCGCCGCCGACCTGACCCAGGACGCGTTCGTCAAGGCGTACCGCGCGTACGACAGCCTCGAGAAGCCCGAGAACGCGCGGGCCTGGCTCTACCAGATCGCCCATCGCGTGGCGCTCGACCACATCCGTCGCCAGAAGATCGTCCGCTTCCTGCCATGGACCGGCGAGTCACGCGGTGCGGTCCCGTCGGCTGAGCATCTCGTGATGGAGGCCCACCTCTCGGGCGATCTCCAGCGTGCCCTCGAGCGCATTCCCGAACGTCAGCGGGCCGCACTCCTGCTGGCCGAGCTGCATGATCTGACCGGCCTCGAGCTTGCGGCAGCGCTCGGGGTCAGCCACGTGGCGGCGCGGGCCCTGCTCACCCGGGCCCGGGAGAGCCTCCGCCAGGCGCTCGCGTCCGAACGTGCTCGCCGAGGCCGAGCCGCGCGTCACCGCCACATCCGGAGACAAGCGATGAGCCTCCTCGGCGGCCGCGGCGGGCGCTCCGACGATTGGTCAACGCAGCACGACCGTGCTCGCGCGCGACTCTCAGAACGGCTCGACGGCCCCCTCGATCCCGAGGAGTCGCAATGGCTCGACGAGCATCTCGCAGAGCTGTGACGACGTGCGCGGTCACGGCCGCCGAGTACGCGGCCCAGCGCCTCGAGCTCCGCGCCCTCCGCGATCGGATGCCCGCCCCGCCCCGCGATCTGTGGGCGAGGACCGCAACGTCGATCGAGCGCGAGGCTCGCCATCGTGCACTCCAACCTCGCGGCGGCCGCGCCGATCCACTCTTGCCCCGTATGCCCTGCTCGCCGGTGCGGTGGCCGTGGCTGTCGTCGTCGGGACGCTGACCTCCTCCCAGGCTTCCCGGCGATCGCGACGGCCACGCCCGCCGCATCGAACGAGATCGCCGTCGACCAATGACACCGCCCCTCGCCGACCCGACTCCGCTCGCTGTCGCCCGCCAGGAAGTCGAGTACGTCAGCCTCGACCCTGACGGCCTGGTCCAAGATCAACACGACCCAGATCTCGGAGGTCTGTCCAACCGGGGCCGGCACCTGCGCGACGACGCGAGCCAAGCGAGGTCGTGAGCATCGGCCCGCTGTCGAGCCCGGAGACCGTGTTCGGATCGGGCGACGCGCCGCTCGTCGTTCTTGGCGACAGCGCCAACGGGTCGAGCGTCTTTGCGGTCGCGCGGCCGGACAAGGTCGGACCCGATTCGACTCCCTCGCTCGAGCCCACGCCGTCGGTCAAGCCGACAGCCATCTCCATCGGGCTCGGACACGAGCGGCCCCACGCCGTCGGCGAGCTCGCCCGTCGAGTCGACGCCTCCGGCCTCGAACGAGCCGCCGGCCGGGACGGTCGAGATCGCGACTGGCCTCGACGTGGTCGACACGACCGCCGCCTACGCCCCGGATGGCTCGGCGTTCGCCTTCACGGCTCGGCCGTCGGACGGCTCGCACGGACCCGACATCTATCTCTGGACGGTCGGCGATCGCCGCGGCCCGTCCGATCACGACCGACCACCGATCGGTCTTCGGCTCGTGGGTCGGCGACATGATCGTCGGCAGCACGGTTGTGACCTCGGATGACGGGCTGACGAACTCTCCGGCGGCCTTCGTGCTCGCGACCGACGGCCGGGAGGCCGTCTCGCTTCCGCAGGCCGGCCTCGCGTGGCGGCCGGTGGTCGACCCCACCGGAGGCGCCGCGGTCTACTGGGCCGGCACGCTCGAGCCGACCGACGATGATCTCGGCTGGCGGACCGATCGCGGGCGCCTCGTCATCGGTCGATGGAGTGCCGGTCCGGACGCTTCCGACGAGCCCGGGCGCAACGCCCCTGACGCGGCGACCAGGCCGTCGAGCGCGCCGAGACGACGATCGCCGAGGGTCCGCTCGCCGATTGGGACGCGCGCTGGGACGAGACCGGCACACGGCTCGCCGTCTGGGTGGCCGACGCGGACGACCCGCGAGTCGGAACCCTGAGCCTCTACGTCGTCGACCCGTTCGACGGTCGGATCGACCTCGCAAACCCGCAGCTCGAGGACGAGCGGGCGCTCGCCGGCTTCTCGATCGCAGACGGCCGCCTCGCGTGGGCGGCCCCGGCCGGCAGCTCGGACAAGGCGAAGCACGTGAAGGTCCTCGCCTGGACGAACGAGGGATTCGGCCAGGTCGAGAGCGCCGAGGGGGACTTCCTGCTCGTTCGCTGAGCCCTTGGCGCCGCGCCCATCGACGGCACAGGAGGATGCGGGCGAGCCCGAATCGGCGTATCGTGCGCGGATCGTGCGACCGAGCCGATTGCTCGCGATCGCGGCGCTCACCGCCGCCCTCGCCCTGGTCGTGCTGCCGGATATCGCCGGCTCCCGGAGCTCCGAGCTCCGCGAGCATCGTCGATCCGGCGGCGTTCCAGCCGATCCCGGTCCCAGCGTCCGCCGGCGAACATCCGACCTCGGTCGGTCCGCTCGATCCGTCGCTGGCCTCCGCCGGCTCGGGTTACCGCCGACACGGCATTCGTGGAGCCCGGCAAGGCGCCCGAACGGGTCGTCGGCCGCCCGACGGTCCGCCAGCCGGCGGCCAACGGCGGGTCGCGCTCAAAGCCGCCGCGCTACAAGATCAGCGGCTACGCGACGTTCTACAGCCACGGGACGACGGCGATGCGGCTGCCGCGCGGGACGACGGTCATCATCTGCGGCAAGGGCGGCTGCATCGAGCGGGTGATCAGCGACTACGGTCCCGCCGACGTCAACCAGCGGATCGTCGACCTCTACACCCCGACTTCTTCGACATCTGCGGCTGCCCATCCTGGGCCGGCACCACCTGGGTGACGGTCTCCGTCTACTGACGGCGTCACCGCGAGCCGCGTCGCTCAGCCCCAGCGGTCCCGCAGGCGCGGCAGGATCTCGCGGCTGTAGAGGTCGAGGAAGCGGGCCTGGTCGTTGCCGGGGGCGTGGAACACCAGGTGCGTGAAGCCGAGCTCGACGTACGGGCCGGATCTGCTCGACGTGCTCGTCGGGATCGGACGAGACGAGCCAGCGGCTCGCGGCCTTCTCGAGCGGCAGCTCCGCGGCGAGGCGCTCCATCTCGCGCGGATCCTCGACGCCCATCTTCGATTCGGCCGGCAGGGCCAGCGCCGCCCAGATCCGGGTGTCCTCGAGGGCCCGGTTCCGGTCGTGGTCGTACGAGACCTTGACCTCGATCATCTTCTCGACCGCGTCGGTCGACCGACCGGCCTTCTCGGCGCCCTCGGCGACGGCCGGCAGGAGCGTATCGGCGTACAGCTCCATGCCCTTGCCGGACGTGCAGATGAAGCCGTCGGCGACCCGCCCGGCGAGCCGCGCCGCCGCCGGGCCGGACGCCGCGATCCAGTACTCGACCGGGTCGCTTCGGCCGGTCGTAGACGGTCGCGTTGTGGGTCTTGAAGAACTCGCCCTCGAACGTCACGAACTCCTCGCGTCCAGAGCCGCCGGATGAGCTCGCTCGCCTCCTTCAGCCGCGCGAACCGCTCCTTCTGGTCCGGCCACTCGATCCCGAGCGGCACCTCGTTGAGCGACTCGCCGGTGCCGACGCCGAGGATGACCCGCCGTCCCTCCGCGAGGCAGCCGATCGTCGCCATCGCCTGGGCGACGATCGCCGGGTGGTAGCGGAACGTCGGAGTCAGCACGCTCGTCCCGATCGCGACCCGCTCCGTCCGCAGCGGCCAGCGCGCCCAGCCAGGCGAAGCAGTTCGGGGCGTGGCCATCGGTGTGGCGCCACGGCTGGAAGTGGTCGCTGACGAAGACGCTGTCGAAGCCCGTCCGCTCGGCCTGGATCGCGAAGTCGAGCAGCTCGCGCGGCCCGAACTGCTCGGCCGATGCCTTGTATCCGAGGGTCAACATTGAAGGGCGGCCTCCTCGACTGTCGTGTGTCCGCGTCCATGTTCGCCCAAGTCCGTCATTCGGGCCCGCGCCGTGTCGGTCGCGGAGCGGGCTGCGGTATCCTGTCGAGCGACCCTTCGGCGACGGCCCCGTGAGGCCGCCTTGGAGGCCCAGTGAGGCCGGGAAGGAGCGGATGAGCGGCCGGCACATCATGACCGCGGAGGAGATCCGCCGCGCGACGATCCGGATCTCGCACGAGATCGTCGAGAAGCAGGCGGGCACCGCCGGTCTGGCCCTCGTCGGGATCCAGCGCCGAGGCGTCCCGCTCGCCCGTCGGATCGCCGCCGTCGATCGCCGAGAACGAGGGCGTCGACGTCCCGGTCGGGGCGCTCGACATCACGTTCTACCGCGACGACCTCTCGCTCGTCGCCCAGCAGCCGGTCGTCAAGGGCACGGACCTGCCGTTCGACCTCAACGGCGCGACGGTCGTCCTCGTCGACGACGTCCTCTACACCGGTCGGACGATCCGGGCGGCGATGGACGCCCTCGTCGACTTCGGTCGACCGCAGGCGATCCGCCTCGCGGTGCTCGTCGACCGCGGCCATCGCGAGCTGCCGATCCGGGCCGACCACGTCGGCAAGAACGTCCCGACGTCGCGCGAGGAGGTCGTCCGGGTCCACCTCGAGGAGATCGACGGGGAGGACGCGGTCCTGATCGACCGGGTTCTCGAGCCCGCCAGCCGCGCCGGTCGGATGACCGTGTCCGATCGGCCGCGTCGCGATCGCGGTCCCGATCGTCGATTCGCCGCCGGAGGAGCAGGCGGTCGGCTGGTCGCACCGCCACCTCCTCGACCTCGACGTCGTGAGCTGGCCGGAGATCGAGCTCGTCATGCGGACGACCGACGCGATGCGCGAGGTCCTCGCCCGGCCGATCTCGAAGGTGCCCGGCGCTCCGCGGCCGGAACGTGACGATCCTCTTCTACGAGGCATCGACCCGGACCCGCGTCTCGTTCGAGGTCGCGGCGAAGAACCTCTCCGCGGACGTCGTCAACATCGCCGCCGCGTCGTCGTCGGTGTCGAAGGGCGAGTCGCTCGTCGACACCGTCCGGACCGTCGAGGCGCTCGGCGCGGAACTGCTCGTGATCCGCCACGGCGTGTCCGGCGCGCCGTACCTCGCCGCCGAGACGTTCAGCGGGTCCGTCGTCAACGGCGGCGACGGCTGGCACGCCCACCCGACCCAGGCGCTCCTCGACCTCTACACGATGCGGTCGCGGCTGCCCGGCGGGTCGGTCGAGGGCCGGAAGGTCGTGATCCTCGGCGACGTGCTCCACTCGCGCGTCGCCCGCTCCAACATCTGGTCGCTGACCGCCGCCGGCGCGGACCTCTGGCTGTGCGGCCCGGCGACGCTCCTGCGCGGGTTCGAGGCCTGGGCCGGGCGCGGCGCGGCGGCCGGGCGGCGGTTCCACGTCACGTCGTCTGTGGACGAGGCGCTGCGCGACGCCGACGTCGTCATGGCCCTCCGGATCCAGCGCGAGCGGATGGCGTCGGGGCTGCTGCCGTCGCTCCGCGAGTACGCCGCGCGCTACGGGCTGACCTCGGCGCGGCTCGCCCTCGCCCGACCCGGCGCGCTCGTCATGCATCCGGGCCCGATGAACGAAGGCGTCGAGATCGCGCCGGACGTCGCGGCCGGGGCGCAGTCGCTCATCACCGAGCAGGTGACGAACGGGGTCGCGGTCCGGATGGCGCTGCTCTACCTGCTGGCCGGCACGGCCGATCCCGGTTCGGGCTCGCGGGCCGCCGAGTGACCGACCTCGACATCAGCCGGGCGTGGCTGGTCGACCCGGCGGCGGGCCGAGAGGGGCCGGGCGACATCGTCGTCCGGGACGGGATCCTCGAGTCGGTCGCCTGGCTGGACGGCGCGGACGCGGACGGGATCGACGACCGCGGCGTCGTCGTCGCGCCCGGCTTCATCGACCTCCACGCCCACTTCCGCGAGCCGGGCAACGAGGACGCGGAGACGATCGCGTCGGGGCTGGCGGCCGCGGCTCACGGCGGTTTCACGACCGTCTGCCTCATGCCGAACACGACGCCGGCGCTCGACGATCCGGCGGTCCTGGCACGGGTCACCGCGGCCGCAGGCGCGAGTGGTTCGCCGGTGCGGGCGCTGGCGTACGGGGCGGTGACGGCGGGGCGCGGCGGAGAGACGCTGGCGGCGCTGGGCGAGCTGGCGGATGCCGGCGTCGTCGGCTTCTCCGACGACGGATCGGGCGTCGGCTCGGCGGAGCTCGTCAGGAACGCGCTCGCCTACGCCGGCGCGCTCGGGCTGCCGATCGTCGACCACGCCGAGGACGCGACCCAGACCGTCGGCGCCGAGGCGAACGACGGCTTCGTCGCGACCGTCCTCGGGCTGCGCGGCTGGCCCGCCGCGGCGGAGGAGGCCGCCGTCGCTCGGGACCTCGCGATCCTCGCCGAGGTGGTCCGGGACGTGCCGGGCGGCGCGGCTCCACCTGACCCACGTGTCGACCGCCGGCTCGCTCGACCTGGTCCGGCGGGCAAAGGCAGCGGGCCTGCCGGTGACGTGCGACGTCACGCCGCATCACCTCGCGCTGACCGACGAATGGGTCGCCGGCTCGCGGCGCTGGGCGTGGGAGGCGACCGGCGACCCGTGGAGCGACGGAGCGATCACGGCCGCGCCGTACGCGAGCTCGCTGCGGGTGAACCCGCCGCTGCGATCGGCCGGCGACGCGGCCGCCTGCCGCGAGGCGCTGCTCGACGGGACCGCGGACGCGGTCGCGACCGACCACGCGCCGCACACCGCGGTCGACAAGGACGTCGAGTTCGGGCTGGCGGCGAACGGGATCAGCGGCATCGAGACGGCGCTCGGCGTGCTGCTCGCGGCGGTCGACGCGGGGCTGATCCCGCTGGCGCGCGCGATCGAGTCGCTCACGACGGGCCCGGCCGCGGTTCTCGGCAGGCGATTCGTGGACCGGCCGGTCGGCCTCGTGGAGGGCGAGCCGGCGGACCTCGTCGTGTTCGATCGGTCGGAGAGCGTGGACGGTCTCGGCCGACGCGCTGGTGTCGCAGCGGCAAGAACTCGCCGCTGATCGGGCGGCAGCTCTCGGGTCGCGTGCTGGCGACGTTCGCGGGCGGCCGCATCGCGCACGAGGCCGCCCTGGAAGTCAGCCGCTGAAGGCCACCTGGCACATTGGGCCGTCCGGCGCTTGGATGACGGCCGCCCGCTCCGCTACGCTGCGCCCGATGCCAGAATTCGAGCCTCAACGACGACTTCGAGCGCCGGCCGTACTGGCACGCGACGATGCCGCCGCTGCCGGACCGGCGCGGACGGGCGCTCCCGGACGCAGTCGACGTCGTCGTGGTCGGCGGCGGCTACACGGGGATCACAGCGGCACGGGAGCTCGCCCGCCGCGGCGCCTCTGTCACGCTGGTCGAGGCCGAGACGCTGGGCTTCGGCGGCTCGACCCGCAACGGCGGCATCGTCCATCCCGGCTACAAGTGGGGACCGCGGGAGCTGGTCGAGCGCTACGGCGAGGAGACCGGCCGCGAGCTGTTCCGCGAGACGCTCGACGCATACGCGCTCGTCAAGCGCGCTCATCGCCGACGAGGCGATCGACTGCGAGTTCCGCGAGTGCGGCTACCTCGACCTCGCCTATGCGCCATCGCATGCGGACGACCTCGTCACGGCCGCCGAGACCCTCGCCACGTTCGGTGTCGAGGCCACGTTCGTGCCCCGCGAGCGGCTCCACGAGGAGATCGGGTCGGACGCGTACCACGGCGGGCTCGCCGTCCCGCTGAGCGGGCTCCTCCACCCGGGCAAGTACTTCGGCGGGCTCGTCGCGGCGGCGGAGCGCGCCGGCGCCGATCTCCACGAAGGCGTCCGGGCTCGGACGATCCGCCGCCAGGCCGACGGGCGGCATGGTCGTCGAGACCGATCGCGGCGCGATCCTGGCGAAGGACGTCGTCGTCGGGACGAACGGCTACACGGACGGGCTCGTCCCGTCGCTGCGCCGCCGGATCATCCCGATCGGCAGCTACATCATCGCCACGGAGCCGCTGTCGGAGGATCTCGCCGCGCGAGATCTCGCCGAAGGGCCGGGCGTTCTTCGACACGAAGAACTTCCTCTACTACTGGCACGTCTCGGCCGACCGCCGGATGATCTTCGGCGGCCGGGCCAGCTTCCTGCCGACGACCGTCGACCGGACGGCGGCGATCCTCCACAAGGGGATGCTCGAGGTCCACCCCCAGCTCGCCGGGCTGCGCGTCGACTACGCCTGGGGCGGGAACGTCGGGTTCACGTTCGATCGAATGCCCCACGTCGGGCGGATGAACGGCGTGACCTACGCGATGGGCTGCTGCGGGACGGGCGTCGCGCTCATGACCGCGCTCGGGACCGCGGTCGGCGGCTGGCTGTCGGGCGATCCGGCGCCGGCGCTGTCGCGCCTGAAGTTCCCGCTCGTGCCGGCGCCGTACGAGGGCCGCCCGTGGTTCCTGCCGTTCGCCGGCGAGTGGTTCCGGCTCCAGGACTGGCTGGCGGCCCGCTCCAGCCCGTCCCGCTAGACTCGGCCCGTGAGCGACCGAACGCCCAGCGGAGGCGCCTCCGGTCCCGTACCGTCCGTGTTCGAGATCGTCGGCGGCGAGGATCGCGACGGCGTTCTCGTTCGGGACATCCGGGTGGCGCCTGGTGGCGCGGGTGAGCCGATCGAGGCGTACCTCGTCGAGCCGTCCATCGTGGACGCCCGAGTCGCGCGGCCGGCCCTGCTCTTCGCCCACTGGTTCGACACCGAGGCACCGAACGGCAATCGGACCGCAGTTCGTCGACGAGGCCGTCGACTGGGCACGGCGCCACAACGCGGCGGCCATCCTGCCCCAGCTGACGTTCCCGTGGCAGGGCGATCCGAGCGGCTCGACCGCGGATCGCGAGCGCGTGACGACCGAGGTGAACCGGCTTCGGCGCTGCCTCGACGTCGTGACGGGCCGGCCGGCGATCGATCCGGCCCGCGTCGGCGTCGTCGGGCACGACTTCGGCGCGATGCACGCGACGCTCCTCGCCACGGCCGACCGCCGGCCGACCGCGTACGTGCTGATCGCGGCGGTGCCTCGCTGGGCCGACTGGTTCCTCGCGTTCTGGGCGATCGAGGAGGACCGGATCGACTACCTGGCTGCGATGCGACCGCGTCGACCCGATCGAGCACATCGGGCGAGCGGCACCCGCGAAGGTGCTGCTCCAGTTCGCCCGGGCCGACTTCTTCATCGCCCCGATGACCGGCCTCGAGTTCAAGCGGGCCGCCGGCGAGGCCGCCGAGCTGAAGGCCTACGAGGCCGAGCACGACATGGCCGTCCCGGACGCGCTCGCCGATCGAACCGCGTTTCTCGAGGAGGCGCTGGGGCCGACCGCCTAGCCGGCCCCCGCCTCGGCCCTCGCCTCGGCCCCGGCCGCAAGGCCGCGAAGCGTCGCCAGCAATCGGTCGATGTCGTCTTCCGTCGTCTGGGTGTTGACGATCCCGGCGCGCAGCCAGGTCGCGCCGCGGAGTCGGGTCGTCGACAGCCAGCCGTCGCCCGATGCCTCGAGGGCAGCCTGGAGGCGATCCTGGTGGGCGTCGAGGTCGCCTGGCGCCAGGCGACGTACCGCGGCTGCGCCGCCAGGCAGGTGCCGGAAGCAGACGACCGACAGCTCCGGCTCCGCCGGCAGCGCCTCGAGATCGTCGCTCTCCGCGCAGCGCCGGGCGAGGAGCGCCGCCTGGTCGATGTTCGCCTCGATGAGCCTTGCGAACCCGCTCGTCCCGAGGTGTTTCCAGCTCATCCACAGCTTCAGCGCCCGCCACCGGCGGGTGCCCTCGAAGCCGAGCTTGTAGAAGTTGAGCTGGCCCGGGACGTCGTGGTCGCCGTCGTTGCCGTGGTCGGCGTCGGCGTCCGGGTGGGCGCCCTCGTCGTTGCCGATCGGTGCCTCGCCGCCGCGGTAGTACTCGGGTCGGCGCCCGCCGAACGTCCGCTCGAGGAGCGCCCCGTCGCGGACCACCAGCCCGCCGATGTCGTAGGCCTGGTAGAACCACTTGTGCGGATCGACCGTCACCGAGTCGGCCAGCTCGAGGCCCGGGACTCGGCCCGCGTCGCGGGCGGAGAGCCGGGCGGCCGCCCCGTAGGCCGCGTCGACGTGGAACCAGAGCCCCTCGCGCCGCGCCACCGTCGGCGAGCTCCTCGATCAGGTCGACCGAGCCCGTGTTCGTCGACCCCGCCACCGCGGAGATCGCCAGCGGCGTGAGGCCGGCGTCGCGGTCGCGGCGGATCGCGTCGGCGGCTGGTTCAGGGTGGAGCCGGAAGCGGTCGTCGGTCGGTAGGACGACCAGCGTGTCGGCTGGAAAGCCGAGCTCGTCGAGCGCCCGGCCGATCGAGAAGTGGGTCTGATCGGACGTATAGACCCGGACGCCGTCCAGCTCGCCGCCCCGTGGCGGCCTCGCCGATCCGCGCAGCCCTGCGAGGTGGACGTCACGAGCCAGCGCCATCGCGAGGAAGTTGGCCATGACGCCGCCGGAGGTGAGCAGCCCGAAGCTGTCGGGGCCGTAGCCGACGAGGTCGCACAGCCAGCGGATGACCTCCTCCTCGACGAACGTCGCTGACGGACCGGCGTGCCAGACGTCGACGCCCTGCTGGGTGACCTGGGCGAGCAGCTCGCCGACGACCGACAGCAGGAGCGGCGGCGGGGTGAAGTAGCTCAGCGAGCGCGGATGATGGGCGTTGAGCTGATGCGGGGCGAGACGGGTCCGGAACTCGTCGAGGATCGCCGCGGAGGTCGTCGGCTGGTCCGGGGCTGCGGCTGGCCCGCCCGTCGGTCCGAAGAACGACGCACGCAGCTCGGCGTAGCCGTTGCCTTCGCCCATCGCCCGGACGAACGCGTGGTCGTAGAGGTAGTCCAGGGCGGCCGCCCAGGCCTCGGCACCGAGGCGCTCGAGCGCCGGGCGGGCCGCGGGTTCGCCGTAGCCGAGGAGCTCAGGCTCGGGGTGCCAGGCGAACCGATCGGCGGGGGACTGGTCGTCGGGGGGCATGCCCGGATGGTACGTGGGGCGGCCCGGCGGGCGCGTCGGCGAGATAGGGACGCGGCTGAGCGCCGTCCCGTAGAGTTGCACGCCGTGACCTCCCCGGGACCGATCCAGTACAAGGGCGAGGAGCTGCAGGCCGATCGCGGCCCGGGCCTCGGTTGCTTCCGCTTCCAGCTCGTCGTACTGGCGATCGCCATCGTCCTGACGCCGCTCAGCGTCGTCTGGAACTGGCCCGACTGGCTGAGCGCCGCCCTCCTCTTCTTCGTCATCCTTCTGCTGCTCGTCGCCGGCCAGACGATCATCTTCCTGCTCCGCCTCGTGGCTGCCGACCGGCGGACGCGGCGACGACCGCTCGGCAGCGCCACGAAGACGGTCGGCGAGATCGAGGACGAAGCGCACGATCAGGTGCCGGATGGGGCCCCCGCCGCGGTGTCCGATCCGGACCCGAGCGACGAAGGGCCCGTGCGACAATAGGCCGGCGCCGGAATAACCCGGCGCTCGTCGAAGCGGAGGAGGCGCCCCCAACGTGCCCGTGCTCGCGACCTACTTCTCCGTTCGCCGCGGCCGGGATGCGTTCTTCAAGTTCTACATGAAGACGCTCTTCGCACGGCAGATGAAGGAGTACGGCGACAAGTACGGGATCCGGTTCCTCGGCTGGTACAACGTGGCCCACGGCTGGGACTTCGACAATGTGATCCTGCTGGAACTCCCCGATTACGCAACACTGGACAGGCTGGAGGCCGATGAGGGCATCCGGGCGATCGGACACCGCGCCGGCGAGTGGATCTTCCAGCGCCACCACTCGATGTTCCTTCGAGAGCGGATGGGTCCGGATCTCGAATTCCACGGATGAGCGACGGCGAAGACGGAGGCAGAGCGATGGACACGAGCCGCAATGACCTGCTCGGTGAGATCGCGGCCGACGCCGCCCTCGAGCGTTCGGACTTCCTCGTCCAGGCGACGGATCAGCTCCGCCGCTTTCTCGAGGCGAACAAGGGCAGGATCGCGGAGCTCGGCGGCCTGACGCTCATCGACGAGGATCCCGACTACCTTTCGATCGCCCCCGACCTCACGTTCCGAAGCCGGACGCGGTTCGTCGACGAGCTCAGCGGGGAGTGGACGGCCGAGACCGAGGTCATCGAGTCGGCCGGCGAGCTGGTCGAGCTCTACAACCCGGCCGACATCTACGCGGCGTTTGCGGAAGCAGCACGCGACGCCGGCGGCCTCGGCGAGGAGCCGACCGCGACGCCCGATCTGCTCGAGGCGGCCGGGATCGGTCTCGACGAGGCGGTCTCGACCGGCCCGGATCCCTACGCCGCGGCGGCCGACGACTGGGCCGCGACGCAGCCGATCCCGCTCGACGCCGACGACGACGAAGTCGCCGCGCAGCGCCTCTACGACCTCGCGCTGGAGTTCCAGGAGCGGAGCCAGCGCAGCGAATCGCGTCTCCTCGAGCAGTTCGAGGACGCAGCCTCGCTGCTGAGCGGCCGGATCGGCGACATGATCATCAACGACGACGATGACGAGCGGCTGACCCTCACCGCGTCCGGGGCATTCAAGGCCGAGGTCCTGACCGAGGAGGAGAACGAGTGGCGGCCGCTCGCGAGCGCCGACGAGCTCGTCGAGTACTACGACCCGACGGACGTCTTCGGCGACCTGGCCGACGCCCTCGCCGAGGCCTACCCGGCGATTGCCCCCGAGCTGGCCGGCCCGGCGCCCGACGCGACGAACGGCACAGGCGAGGGAATCCCGGCCGGGGCGATCGCCGAGAGTGATGGCGCCCCCGCCGACGACGGCGAATCGGCCGACGACGAGGAGGACGCTCCCCGCGCGTGACGATGCGCCTCGTCACCTCGGAGCTCGTCGAGAGCCGCGAGATTCTGCCCGGCCAGTGGCTCCAGTCGTACCACGCCCCGGCGCTCGCGACGGGCTCCCGAGCCGGGCAGTTCGTCCACATCCGGACCGGCGACTACTCGGGGTTCGTGCTCAGGCGTCCGTTCTCCATCAACACCGCCGACCTCGCGACCGGGGTCATCACGATCCACTTCCGGACGATCGGCCGGGGGACCGAATGGTTCACCCGCCTCCGACCCGGCGATCCGATCGACATGCTCGGCCCGCTCGGCCGGCCGTTCGAGGTCGATCCGCGATCGCGGCGCCTCCTGCTGATCGCCGGCGGCCTCGGGATGGCCGGTATCCGCTCCCTCGCGGACGAGGCGATCCGGGACGGCCGCCAGGTGACCCTCCTCTTCGGTGCCGCGAACGCTCGCGACGTCTATCCGTCGTCGCTGCTGCCCGACGAGGTCGAGTACGTCATCGCGACCGACGACGGCTCGGTCGGCAGGCGCGGGTTCGTGACGGAGCTCGTGCCCGAGTACGAGGCCTGGGCCGATCAGGCGTTTGCCTGCGGGCCGGCCGGCATGCTCGCGGCGCTCGCGCGACAGGCCGCCGGCCGGCGGCAGCGACTCGGTGTAGCGAAACTCGGCCGGAAGCGCGGTGGCGGCCGCGTCGACGCCGGTCGGGTCGCCCGGCTGCCCGACGGAAGGCGTTCCTCCAGGTCTCGATGGAGCAGAACATGGGCTGCGCGGTCGGGGCGTGCCTCGGCTGCGTGGTCATGGGAGCATCGGGGACGCCGCAGCGCGTCTGCCGCGAGGGGCCGGTCTTCGCGTCCGACGAGATCAACTGGGAGGCCGGCTGGTGACCGGTCGCGGGCTCTCTTCCGTCCCGGTCCGCCTGCCGGACCAGGCGCCCGCAATCGGGTACATCAGGTGAGGGCAGCCGAGTCCGCCACCGACGTGGATCTGTCGGTCGATCTCGGGCGGGGTCTCGTCCTCCAGAACCCGATCCTCGTCGCGTCCGGCACGTTCGGCTACGGCGTCGAGTACGGCGACGTCGTCGAGGTCGATCGCCTCGGGGCGATCTGCTGCAAGGGCACCACGCTCCGGCCGCGGATCGGCAACGTCACGCCGCGCGTCACCGAGACCCCGGCGGGCATGCTGAACTCGATCGGCCTCCAGAACCCGGGCGTGGACGCCGTCATCGAGAAGTACGCCGGCACGTGGACCGGCTGGCGGACGGCCGTCATCGTCAACGTGGCGGGCGAATCGGTCGACGACTACGTCGAGGTGGTCCGGCGGCTCGACGGCGTGCCTGGCGTGGCCGGGATCGAGCTCAACATCAGTTGCCCGAATGTCGGCAAAGGAGGTCTCCAGTTCGCGATCGACGCCGACGCCGCTGCCGCCGTCACGGCCGCCGTCCGCCGCGCGACCGACCTCCCGCTCCTCGTCAAGCTCTCGCCGAACGTCGCCGACGTCCGGCCGATCGCCCGAGCCATCGAAGCCGCCGGCGCGGACGCCCTGACCGCGATCAACACCCTGTCGGGCATCGCCGTCGCCCCCTCCCGAGCGAAGCCCCTGCTCGGGAACATCTACGGCGGCCTGTCGGGCCCGGCGATCAAGCCGGTCGCGCTGCGGATCGTCTACGAGGTCAGCCAGGTCGTCGACATCCCCGTCGTCGCGATCGGCGGCATCACCGAGCTCGCCGACGTCCTCGACTACCTCGCGGTCGGTGCCGCTGCGGTCCAGGTCGGGACCGCGATCTTCGCCGACCCGACGCTCCCGGTTCGTCTCGTCGACGAGCTCGAAGCGGAGTGCCGCCGCCGCGGGCTCGACTCGTACGCGCCGCTCATCGGGACCGCGTTGCCGCGGAAGCCGGGCGCGCCGTCGTCAAAGGGAGTCGAGTACCGACCGTAACCGTTGGTCCACAGCGGGGCAAACATCCCGGCGCCGCTAGACTTCGCGGCGATGACGACGATCAAGCCTGCCCTCGAGGCATCGGCGCGCGCCGCGATTGCCGCCCGGACGGAGGCGCTGTTCCGCCGGTCCGGCGCGCTCCGCGAGGGCCACTTCCTGCTGAAGAGCGGCCGCCACGGCGACGCGTACGTCGAGAAGTTCGCCGTCCTGTCCGATCCCGCGGCAACGAGCGAGCTGTGCGGGTTCTGGGCCGGCGCGTCACCGCGCCGACGACGGCTCCTCCGCGAGTCGATCTCGTCGCCGGCCCGACGACCGGCGGCGTCATCCTCGCCTTCGAGACCGGCCGCCAGCTCGGCGTGCGGGCGATCTTCGCGGAGGAGGTCCGCGACGACGACGGGTCGACGCACCGCGAGTTCCGGCGCGGCTTCCGGATCGAGCCCGGCGAGCGCGTCCTGCTCGTCGACGACATCCTGACGACCGGCGGATCGCTCCTCGCGATGATCCCGGCGGTCGAGGCGATGGGCGGCGAGATCGTCGAATGCGCGGTCCTCGTCGATCGGAGCGGCGGGCGGCCGACCCTCACCTCGCCGACGACCGGCCGCGTCTACTCCCTCCGGGCCCTCTGGCAGCTCGACCTGCCGACGTACGAGCCCGGCCCCGAGACGTGCCCGCTCTGCGCCGACGGGACGCCGCTCCACGCGCCGGGCAGCACCGGCACCGGGGCGTGACGCCCTGATGCAGCAACGCCGCGGCGCGATCGCGGCGCTGGGAATCGCGATCGCCCTCCTGGCCGGAGTCTTCGTCGTCGCCACGACAGCTCATGCGGCCGGCTCCGAAGACGGAGGTCGGCGTCGTGGTCTTCGTCGATTCGGTCAGCCTGACCGACGTCCGCGCCTTCGCGATCCGGACGCCGACGGGCGGACCGTCGAGTTCCGGATCGGCCAGCTCGAGAACGGCGCCCAGTTCCCGCCCGGCCATCTCGGCGTGCACCAGGCGGACGCCGTGCCGGTCCGGGTGACGTATCGGGACGAGAACGGCGAGCACGTCGCGATCCGGCTCGAGGACGCCCCGGCCGCCGTCGCCTAGCTGAGGCCCGCGAGCGCCTCGTCGATCTCGCTCGGGCGCGAAGATCAGCTCGAACGACGCCTTGACGATGCCGTCGCCGCCGACGACGAAGACGAAGGGCTCCGTCAGGAGGCCGTAGGCATCGGTCGCCGGCACGGTCTGGAGCTGCGTTCGCGTCGCTCAGGACCGGCTGGAGCTGGCCGTCGACGACGCTCGAGCTGGTACGGCTCGACGTTGATGAACGTGACGTCCGGGTGGGCCGTCGCGACCGTCTTGATCTTGTCGAGCGTCGGGCCGCAGGTCTTGGTCTGACGCAGAACTTCGGCGTCGCGAAGACGAGGACGAACGGCTCGTGCGCGGCGAGCGCGTCGGCCACGGAGGTCTCGTAGAACGCCGGCACCGGGGTCTCGTCGGTCGAGATCTTCGAGACGTCGCCACCGACATCGGCCAGCGTCGGCGTGTCGACCGACGGCGCCTTCTCGCCCGGCTCGACGACGCTGGCGTCGTCCTTGACGTCGAAGCTGAACGGGATCGACTCCTCCGGGGAGCCCGGCGCCGACGTCGTGAAGACCGCCGTCCACGGCACCGGCGACCGGGAAGTCGGCATGGGTGACGTACACGCCGCTTACGCCTTCGATCGCCCAGACGAACTCGGCCGCGGGCGCCGCGACCGACTCGCCGCCGGGGCCCTTGAACTGGACCGTCGCCGTTCGATCCGGCGACCCGACCGGCTTCGTGCCGCTCGCGTCGAGGAACGAGAAGACGAAACGGTTCGGCCCCTTGACGAGCTCGCTGGAGATGATCTGGGGGAGCACGCCGCCGCGGCCTCGCTCGCGGGCGCGCTCGCCGGCGACGTCGGCGTGGGAGTCGCGGGTCCACAGGCCGCGAGCGAGCGAGGAGGACGGCGGCCAGCGGGCCGGCCCATCGGGTTCGGGGATGTCATGGCCGATAGGGTAGCGGTCAATGGCGCAGAGGGCGCTCGCGCTAGAATGGCCGGACCGTCGGACCCCCGAACCGCGTCGCCCGCCGGGCGACCTCCTGGGAGAGCTCGTTGACCCGGTTCCAGCGACTGGCGATGCTCAGCGTCGCGATGACGCTCGCGCCTCGTGACGATCGGTGTCATCGTCCGCGCCACCGGCTCCGGCATGGGCTGTCCGGACTGGCCGCTCTGCCACGGCCAGCTGATCCCGCCGCTCGACGACTATCAGGCCTGGATCGAGTGGGTCCATCGCACGGTCGCGGCCGCGATCGGGTTCGTGGTGCTTGCCCTGGCCTTCGTCGCGTTCCGCGACCATCGCGACCGGCCCAGCCTCCTGTGGCCGTCGGTCGGGGCCGTGCTTCTCGTCGGGTTCCAGGCGTGGCTCGGGCGCGAGACGGTCCGGCTCAACAACTCCGGCGAATCGGTGACGGCGCACCTGGCGGCCGCGATGGCCCTGGTCGGGCTCCTCGTGTACATCCTCGTCCGGTCGTTCTATCCGGCGCGTATCGGCGGCCGGGGTGGCAGCCAGCGGTTCACGCTGCTCGCCGCGTTCGGTGCCCTGGCGGTCTTCGCCCTGCTCCTGTTCGGGTCGCAGGTGACGGCCACGTCGCAGTGGTTCGTCTTCCCCGACTGGCCGCTGATGAACGGCTCGCTGCTGCCGCCGCTCAGCGAGGGCACGTCGGCCCACGTCCTCCACCGCTGGGTGGCGATCGTCGTCGGCCTGATCGTGGCGGCCGTGACCCTTGCCGCGTGGCGGACACAGCGCTCGAACAGGGCGATCCTCCGGCTTACGCTGGTCGCGGCGATCCTCTTCCCGATCCAGGCGGTCATCGGCGGCCTCCAGATCCTGACCGACCTGGCGGGCTGGACCCAGACGCTCCACGTCGCCCTGGGCGCCCTGATCTGGGCGGCGATGGCGGCTCTCGTCACGACGAGCTACTACGCGGCGAGGACCGCGCCCGCCCCGGCCGGCGACCGGACGGGCGCGACCGGCGGCCGGATCGGCGGCGACGAGAGCAACGCTGAGCGGCACACCAGGACCGACACGGTTCGCGCCTACATCGCCCTGACCAAGCCCCGGATCATCGAGCTGCTGCTCGTCACGACCGTCCCCGCGATGGTCCTCGCCACGCGCGAGGTGCCGGGGATCCAGGTCGGCCACTGGGCCTGGCTCACGCTCTGGACGCTCGTCGGCGGGACGCTCGCAGCGGGCAGCGCGAACGCGATCAACTGCTACCTCGATCGCGACATCGACGAATTGATGGTCCGCACCCGACGCCGGCCGCTGCCGGCCCACGAGGTCGACCCCGAGCGGGCGGTCGTGTTCGGCCTCGTCCTCGGGGTGATCTCGTTCGTCGTCCTGGCGTGGTTCGTCAACCTCCTCTCGGCCTTCCTCGCCCTGCTGGCGATCGCCTTCTACGTCGTCGTCTACACGATCGTCATGAAGCGGACGACGCCCCAGAACATCGTGATCGGCGGGGCGGCGGGGGCCCTGCCGCCGGTCATCGGCTGGGCGGCGGTCACCGGCAACGTCGGCATCCCGGCGCTCCTCCTCTTCGCCCTCGTCTTCTACTGGACGCCGCCCCACTTCTGGGCGCTTTCGCTGCGGATCCGGAAGGACTACGCGGCGGCCGGCGTGCCGATGCTGCCCGTCGTCCGGGGCATCCCCGAGACGACCCGCCAGATCGGCCTCTACGCGATCCTCATGGTCGCGATCTCGCTCGTGCTGTGGGCCGTCGCCCGGATGGGCTGGATCTACCTCGTCGCGGCGGTCGTGCTTGGCGCGATCTTCCTTCGCCAGGCCTACCGCCTGTGGCGCGAGGGCGCCTCCGAGGAGGCGTCGACCGCCGGCGCGATCCGCCTCTACAAGTACTCGATCTCGTACCTGACGCTGCTGTTCGCGGCAATCGCGGTCGACGCGATCGTGGCCGTCCCGCTCGGCTGAGGCAGCTCCGTCCCGCGCGCCAGGCTCTCGTGCCCGCGAGCGGGCCGAAACGTCAAGCGGCCCCCGGATGGACGCTCCGATGCCACCCGCGGCGTGGCACGATGGGCCGATGGAGATCCACTTCCTCGGCGGTGCCACGACGGTCACCGGCTCCCAGTTCCTGCTCGTCACCGAGCGTGCGCGAATCCTCGTCGACTGCGGGATGTTCCAGGGCAGCCCGAACGAGGCCGTTCGGAATCGGATCCCGCTCGGGTTCGACCCGGCAACGCTCGACGCCATCCTCCTGACCCACGCCCATCTCGACCACTGCGGGCTGATCCCCCACGTCGTCGATGAAGGATTTCGCGGGCCCGATCATCGCGACCCACGGCACGTGCGAGCTGGCCGAGCTCGTCCTCCTCGACTCGGGCCACCTCCAGGAGGAGTTCGCCAAGCGCGAGGCGCGCTGGGAGAAGAAGCATCCCGACGAGGCGGTCACGGACGACCAGGAAGAGCGCGCGGCGTACGACGCTGCGCTCCGGCTTGCCGAGAACCCGGCCGCGGCGACGCCCATCGCCCCGGACGCCGCGACGATCGCATCGGAGGCGGCCTCTGAAGAGGTGGCGGTCGCGACCGAGACCGGCGGCGAAGGTGCCTGGGCGATTGCGTCTCACGGGGCCGGGCATGCCGTCCGCCGCGCCGGCCGGCGCCGCGATCGACGACCTCGAGGACGACCTTCGCCGCCAGCCGCCGGTCCTCGAGGTTGACCTCGACGAGCCGCTCTACACGCAGGACGAGGCCCGGCGGGCCCTGGAGCAGTTCAAGGCGATCGACTACGACGAGGAGATCGAGGTCGCGCCGGGCATCACTGCGACGTTTGTCGACGCCGGCCACATTCTCGGCTCGGCGATCATCCGGGTCCGCGTCGCCGAACGCGCCGGCGAGCCGGAACGGACGATCGTCTTCTCGGGCGACCTCGGCCGGCCGGACACGCCGATCATCCGCGACCCGACGATCCTGACCGACGCCGACTACATCCTCATCGAATCGACCTACGGCGGCCGCGAGCACGAGCCGCAGGACGAGGCCATCCGGGTGCTCGCCGAGACGGTTCGGCTCGTGGCCGAAGCCAACGGCGTACTGCTCGTCCCGTCGTTCGCGATCGGGCGGACCCAGGAGGTCGTCTGGCAGCTCGATCGGCTGATCGACGACGGGGCGATCCCGCTCCTGCCGCTCTATCTCGACTCGCCGATGGCCTCGAAGGCCTCCGACATCTACCGCACGCCATGCCGACTACTTCGACGAGGAGACCGCCAAGCTCCTTCGGGCGGGCGGCTCGCCACTCGACTACCCGGATCAGCACGTGACCCGCCGCGTCGAGGAGTCGCAGGCGATCGCCACGGCGCCCCGGCCGTACATGATCGTCGCCTCGAACGGGATGCTGACCGGCGGCCGCGTCGTCGGTCACCTCCGCAACCTGATCGGCGATCCGGACGCGACGATCCTGTTCGTCGGCTACCAGGGCGAGGGGACGCTCGGGGCCCACCTCCAGGCCGGCGCCACCGAGGTCAAGATCGACGGCCAGCTCCGCGAGGTCCGCTGCCAGATCCGCTCGATCAGCGGCTTCTCGGCCCACGCCGACGAGTCGGAGCTGCTCGACTGGCTGTCGAACTTCGCCCGCGGCAAGCAGCCCGGCGACAAGGGCTACCCTCGCCGCGTCTTCCTCGTCCACGGCGACCCCGAGGCCCAGATCGCGATCGAGCCGAAGGTCAAGGCGCTGGGCTTCGACACGAAGATTCCGCACTGGCGCGAGCGGGTCGTCATCGACTGACCGAGGTCCGCGGCGTGGCCCGCGTGCTTGGCGTGTCCCGTGGCGCGGAACCACGGGCACCATCAGGCGGAACGCCGGGGGCATTGGAATCGGGCCGCCACACAATCGGGCGCATGGTTGAGCTTGCTCAGCGACCGGTGCAGGAGGGTACGCTGGCGGCAACGGCCGCTCCGGCCGACTCGATGGGAGCCTTGATGCGGCCGTCGTTGAACATCCTGGGCGACGAGCTGACCGGCCGGATCGTCGACGAGGCGAAACGCGTCCTGGCCGAGGTCGGGATGGAGATCCGCGGCCCGGAGATGCGGCGCCGCCTGATCGAGCACGGTCTGCCCACGAACCCGACCGGAGAACGCGTCCTGTTCCCGCGGGACGTCGTCGAGGCCGCGATCGCCTCCGCGCCCGAGTTCGTTCATGCTCTACGACCGCGACGGCGAGCCGCACGCTGACCTCGGCGGCGACCGGGTCCACTTCGTCCCGGGCTCGTCGGGCCTCAAGGTCCTCGACCACCGGACCGGCGAGACGCGCCTCGCGAACTCGACCGACTTCACCGAGTACGTCCGGCTCGCCGACGGCCTCGAGCACATCGCCTACCTCGCGACGGCGTTCTCGACGAACCTCGACATCGAGGCCCAGGTCTCCGATGCGTGGCGCCTCTACATGACCCTGACCAACTCGAAGAAGCCCGTCGTGTCGGGCGCGTTCACCGAACACGGCGTGCCGCGGATGGTCGAGATGATGCAGCTGTTCCGGGCGGATCGAGCCGACCTCATCGCCCGCCCGATGAGCATCTTCACGATCACCGCGACCGGCAACTTCCGGTACAGCGAGGACTCGTGCCAGAACCTCATCGACTGCGTCGAGGCCGGCATCCCGGTCGAGATCGTGCCGGTCACGCTGATGGGGCTCATCGCTCCGGTCACGATCGTCGGGGCGACGGTCTTCCACACCGTCGACGTGCTCGCCGGGATCACGATGGCCCAGGTCATCAAGCCCGGCGCGCCGGTCCTCTTCGGCGGCGCCCCGGCGACGTTCCACATGAAGATCGCGAGCGCGCCGATGGCCGCGATCGAGGCGCTCCGGCTCGACGTCGCGTACATCGCGGTGGCCAAGGCGCTCGGCCTGCCGTGCCAGTCGTACATGGCCCTCTCCGACGGCAAGATCCTCGACGCCCAGGCCGGCGCCGAGACGTTCGGCAGCGCACTGCTGGCGGCCCTCGCCGGGGTCAACTCCGTGTCCGGCCCCGGGATGCTCGACTTCCTCCTGGTCTTCAGCCTGCCGAAGCTCGTGTTCGACGACGAGATGTGCGCCCAGGCGCTCCAGTTCGTACGGGAGGTCCAGCCGGCCGACGACCTGCCCGTGTCGGCGCTGATCGACCAACTCATGGCCGACCAGCACCTGATCATGGCCGAGCACACGATGGCCCACTGGCCGTCGGAGCTCTACCTGCCGAGCACGATCGTCGACCGCGACAACCGCGAGGCGTGGCTCCGCCTTGGCGGCAAGGACACGTACCAGCGGGCATGCGACGAGGTCGAGCGGCGGCTCGCGGCCTACCGCCAGCCGGAGACCGATCCGGCCATCGACGCCGAGCTGCGCTCGATCATCCAGGCCGGCCTGACCGACCAGACGATGCTTCCCGAGATCCCGCCCGCGCCCGAACCGGCCGCCGTCGTCCCGTCGGGTGCCGCCGCCCGCCGCCAGAACCCGCGCCGCCAGCGCATCAGCCAGGAGGGCCCACCGGCATGACCAGCCCGACCGCGACCCCGGCCACGTCCGACTCGTCGACGCTCTATTTCGGGCCCTGGTACCGCCGATCGCCGTTCTTCGAGAAGACGCTCGCTGCCGGCTGCAGCGCCTACGACATCTACAACCACATGTACCTGCCGGGCTACTACGGCGACCCGGTCGAGGAGTACTGGGCCCTGCTCAACGGCGTGACGATCTGGGACGTGGCGGTCGAGCGGATCGTCGAGATCACGGGCCCGGATGCGTCGGCGTTCACGAACACGTTGACCTGTCGCGACCTGACCAAGTGCGCCGTCGGCCAGGGCAAGTACGTGCTCATCACCGCCGAGGACGGCGGCATCGTCAACGACCCGGTCCTGCTGCGCGTCGAGGCCGACCGCTGGTGGCTGGCCCTCGCCGACTCCGATGCCGGGCTGTGGGCGCGCGGCGTCGCGATCAACTCCGGCGATGGACGTCAAGGTCCGCGAGCCGGAGGTCTATCCGGTCCAGGTCCAGGGCCCGAAGTCGAAGGACGTCATGGCGACGCTGTTCGGCGATGCCGTTCATGACATCAAGTACTACTGGACGCTCACGACCGAGCTGGATGGCATCCCGGTCGTCATCAGCCGGACCGGCTGGACCGGCGAGGTCGGCTACGAGATCTACCTGCGCGACCCGTCGCGCGGCGGCGACCTCTGGGACAGGATCATGGAGGCCGGCCGGCCGCACGATATTCGGCCGATCGCGCCATGCGAGGCACGCCGCATCGAGGCCGGCATCTTCAACTACGGCTCCGACATGACGATCGACAACAACCCGTTCGAGATCATGGGGTTGGAGCGGCTCGTCGAGCCGCAGGAGGCCGACTACATCGGCAAGGACGCGCTCGAGGCGATCCGGGCGCGCGGCGTCCACCGCAAGCTCGTCGGGATCGAGTTCGAGGGCGACGCGCTGCCGTTCGAGATCTCGCGGAAGCTCGCCGCGCGTCACGACGGCGAGACCGTCGGCACCGTGACCGACCTCATCTGGTCGCCGCGGCTCGAGCGGAACATCGGCTACGTCTGGGTGCCGTTCGGGCTGTCCGCGCCGGGCACGGCCCTCGAGATCGAGGCGCCGGACGGCGGCCTGCTGGCCGGCGACGACGGCAGCGATCCCATTCATCGACCCCCGCAAGGACACCCCGAAGTCATGACGTCGCCGCTCACCGCCGACGAGATCGCGGCCGTCCGGAAGCCGTACCGTGCGGCGTCGCTCCTACCCGGCCGGGCGTACCACGACCCCGCGATCCACGACTTCGAACGACGTGAGTGGTTTCGCCACGACTGGATGGTCGTCGGGCGGGAGGAGGAGGCGCCGACGGCCGGGACGTACTTCACCGCGCAGATCGACGACGAGCCGCTGCTGATCGCCCGCGGCCGCGACGGCGAGCTGCGAGCGTTCTACAACGTCTGCCGCCACCGCGGGACCGCGGTCGTCGAAGAGGCATGCGGCAAGGCCGTCCGATTCCAGTGTCCGTATCACGCCTGGATCTACGACCTCGAGGGCAAGCTCGTCCGCGCCAAGCACACCGACGACCTCGACGACTTCAGCTTCGACGAGTTCGGCCTCGTGTCGGTTCGGATGGAGACCTGGCAGGGGTTCGTGTTCGTCAACCTATCTCCGGAGGCGCCGCCACTCGTCGAGTGGCTCGGCGACCTGCCGCCGCATCTGGCCCGGTTCGACTTCTCGGGGCTGCGAAGCGCCCACGAGGTGACCTACGAGGTCGACGCCAACTGGAAGTTCATCGCCGAGAACTACAGCGAGTGCTATCACTGCCCCGGCATCCACCCGCAGCTCAACAAGCTGACGCCGTACGACCTCGGTGGCGACTTCGCCCCGACCGGGCCCTGGCAGGGCGGCTGGATGGAGCTCGTCGAGAGCGCCGAGACGATGGCGATCGACGGCGGCCATCGCAACGGGCGACCGGCGATGGCCGGCATGACGCCCCTCGACGAGCGGCGGATCTACTACTACCTCGTCTGGCCGACGACGTTCCTGTCGATCCACCCCGACTACCTGCTCATCCACCGCCTCGAACCGGCCGGTGCGGACCACACCCGGATCACCTGCCAGTGGCTGTTCGAGCCCTCGACGATCGCGACGCCCGGCTTCGACCCGTCCGACGCGATCGCGTTCTGGGACCTGACAAACCGCCAGGACTGGCACGTCTGCGAGCTGCAGCATCGCGGGACGCGGTCGCAGAGCTGGACGGCTGGCCGCTACTCGAACCAGGAGCCGAGCGTCCACGCGTTCGACCTGATGGCGGTCGACCGATATGCGAACGACGGCATCAACTCGGCAGCGGACGGTCCGGCTCCGGTACGACGTCCCGACGCCGAAGGACGGGGAGGCCGATGTCTTCGAGGGCGACGTCGCGGCGGTTCGCCTGCCCCGCGCCGGGGACTCACCGACGTCCCGGTCCGATGCCCGGACGAGAGCGGCGACCCGCGGCTGACCCTCAGCCCGGCGGCGCCTCGTCCTCGTCGACGACCGCCCGCCCCTCGCCACGGAACGCCCCGAGCCGCCACGCGGCGAGGATCGCAAGGGCAGTTGCCGCGACGATGATCGTCGAGATCGCGTTGATCTCCGGCGTCACGCCGAACTTGATCTTGCCGTAGATGTAGAGCGGCAGGGTCGAGCTGCCGACGCCCGAGTTGAACGTCGTCACGACGTAGTCGTCGAAGCTGAGCGAGAACGCGAGCAGGGCGCCCGCGATCACCGCCGGGAGGATGATCGGCAACGTCACGTAGCGGAATGCGCCCCAGGCCGACGCGCCCAGATCGCGCGCGGCCTCCTCCAGCTGCGGGTTCATGCTCGCCGCCCGCGCGCGGACGATGATCGCGACGTAGGAAATGCAGAACGTGATGTGCGCGACCCACAGCTGGAGCAACGAGCCATGGGCGTCGAAGAGCTGGAGGAAGAACAGCAGGAGCGCGAGGCCCATCACGATCTCGGGGGTGACCATCGGCACGAGCAGCAGCGTCTCGGTCGCGCCGCGGCCGCGGAAGCGCAGCCGTGCCAGGCCCAGCCCCAGGAGCGACCCCAGGATCGTGGAGACGAGCACCGCGACGACGGCGACCTCCAGCGTCACGCTGAGCGCATCGATCAGCTCGTCGTTCGAGAACAGCTGCGGGTACCACTTGGTGCGTGAAGCCCTGCCACACCAGGCCCCGCCGGGCGCTGTTGAACGAGAAGATGATCAGGACGACGATCGGCGCGAAGAGGAAGGCGTAGACGAGCAGCGCGTAGACCGACAGCCAGCGGTTCCGCTCGGGGGTCATTGAAGGTCAGCGCTCTCAGTCGCCACCGATGACCTCCCGCCGCAGCGTCCGCAGCGCGAGCAGCGTCCCGCCAAGCGTGACGATCATGAGCACGAACCCGAGAGCCGCGCCGTACGGCCAGTCTCGCCCGGCGAGGAACAGCTCCTGGATGTTCTTGGCGATCGTCGTCGTCTGCGGCCCGCCCAGGAGATCGGGCGTGACGAAGTCGCCGAGCGCCGGAATGAACGTCAGCAGCGCCGCGGCGATGATGCCCGGCATCGTCAATGGCAGGGTCACGTGCAGGAACGCCTGCCGACCCGAGGCGTACAGGTCCCGCCCGGCCGCCACGAGGTTGGTGTCGAGCCGGTCGATCGAGACGAACAGCGGCAGGATGGCAAAGGGCAGGAAGCCGTACGTCATGCCGAGGATCACCGAGATGTCGGTGTTCATGAGGATGATCGGCTCGTGGGTGAGCCCGACCGCCTGGAGGATCGAGTTCACGACGCCGTTGTCCCGCAGCAGGATCATCCACGAGTAGGTCCGGATCAGATAGCTGGTCCAGAACGGGAGCATGACGAGGATGATCAGCAGGACCTTGTGGCGACCACCGTACCGGCTGATCCAGTAGGCGATCGGATAGCCGATCGCGAGCGACAGGACCGTCGTGATCGCGGCGTACCGGATCGAGTTCAGGAACGTCGGCAGGAAGACCGGGTCGAACGCCTTGAAGTAGTTGTCCAGGCTCGGGCTCGCGAGAGACACCCGATCGAGCGCGTCACGTGATCCGAGACTGACGACAAAGATGAACGCCAGCGGGACGACGAAGAACAGGACGAGCCAGCCGACGCCGGGCAGCAGCAGCGCCGCGCCGCGCAGCCGCGAGAGACGGCCAGGAGTTGCCCCGGTCAGCCGCGCAGCTCCTGCCAGCGCGACAGGTACTCGTCACGCACGTCCTGGTCGAGCGCCAGCAACTCCTCGAGCTTGTCGACGATCTCCTGGTCGGGGTTGATCGTCGGGTCTTCCAGGATCGCCGGGTCGATGAACTCCTTGGCCGCGGCGTTCGGCCCCATGTAGTAGATGAGGTTCGTGTTGGCCGCGCTCTGTTCGGCGTCGAGCAGGTGGTTGATGAACAGTTGTGCGGCGATCGGGTGGGGCGAGCCGGTGAACGTCGCGACGGTGTCGGACCCCTTCACCCCTCCCTCGTCGGGGATGTAGTACGCGAAGTCCGGGATCGTCTCCTGGATCGCGAACCGGTCGGCGCCCCAGATGTGGCCGATCCAGATGTCGCCCGACGTCATCGTCCCGATCGTGTCGGTCGAGTACGTCCTCACCAGCGGCTTCTGCTGCTTGAGGAGCGCCAGCGCCTCGTCGAGCTCACCCGCGTCATCAGTGTTCGCGGAGTGCCCGAGCTGGATCAGCGTCAGCCCGAAGACCTCCTGCCAGTCGTCGAGCATCGAGATGTGCTGCGACCAGCGCGTATCCCAGAGTGCCTTCGAGCTTGTGGGAGCCTCGCCGCCGAGCCGCGCCGGGTCGTAACCGACGCCCGTCGTCCACCACATGTAGGGGACGGAGTACGTGTTGCCGGGGTCGTAGCCTGGATTCGCCCACTCCGTGCCCAGGTTCTTGATGTTCGTCAAGAGCGATTTGTCGAGCTTGGCGATCGTGCCCTTGGCGATCATGTTCGGCACGTCGACCGAGATCGGAAAGCTGATGTCGTAATCCCCGCCGTCGTCGCCGAGTTTCGTGTACATCTCGTCGGTCGTCGAGAAGAAGCTCTGGGTCACCTTGACCTTGTACTTGGCCTCGAACGACTTGATGACCTCGTCGGCAAGGTAGTCGGTCCAGTTGAGGATGTTGAGCTCCGCCTCCGGCGAAGGGACCGGCGTCGGGGACGGCGGGCGAGGATGCTCCGGTCGACGGCGAAGCGACGATCGCGGTCGCGGCCGGGCTTTGTGTTCCGCCGGCAGACGTGCACGCCGCGATGATCGGGGCGAGTGCGGCTGCCGATCCGACCCGGGCGATCCGCTCCAGCAGCTCCCGCCGGCTCAGCTGACGCTCGACCATGTACCGGACGAGGGCCTTCTCCAGGTCGATCGTCGACCCGTCGTAGCGTTCGCTCATGCCAGAACCTCCTCCTGATCCCGATCCCCGGCGAGGACGAGCGCCTCGGCCGGCTCCCACGTGACGTCGACAGCGCTGCCGACGGCGAAACGGTTCACGGTCTTCGGTGCGAGCGCGGTGATCGCAAGCCCGCCGCTCGAGCGGACGTGGTACTGGACGCTGCCGCCGAGGTACGCGACCTGTTCCACCGTGGCAGCGATGGGCTTGGGAGAGTACGAGGTCCCGTTCGAGGGGCGGAGTTGGACTGATTCCGGGCGGATGCTCAGCTCGATCGAACGCCCGACGACGAGGTCCGCCCGACCGACCACACAGGTCTCAGCCGACTCCAGCCTGACGATCGCGTGATCGGCATCGACCGACTCGACCGTGCCGGTGAGCAGATTCGTCGTTCCGATGAAGTCGGCCACAAAGCGGGTCGTCGGTCGCTCGTAGAGCTCTTCCGGCGTCCCGAGCTGCTCGACCCGGCCGCGGTTCATGACCGCGATGCGGTCGCTCATCGTGAGCGCCTCCTCCTGGTCGTGGGTCACGTACACGAACGTGATCCCGACCTCCGCCTGGACCCGCTTCAGCTCGACCTGGAGCTGCTTTCGGAGCTTGAGGTCGAGTGCCCCCAGCGGCTCGTCCAGGAGCAGCACGTTGGGACGGTTGACGAGCGCCCGGGCGAGGGCGACGCGCTGCTGCTGACCGCCGGACAGCTGTGTCGGACGGCGCTTCTCGTAGCCCGCGAGGTGGACGAGGTCGAGCGCCTCCCCGACGCGTCGGCGAATGTCGCTCGGCTCGACCTTCCTTCGCCGCAGCCCGAACGCGATGTTGTCGCCGACGTCGAGATGGGGGAAGAGGGCGTAGTTCTGGAAGACCATGTTGACCGGGCGCTTGTCCGGCGGATCGGCCGTGACATCCCGCCCGCGGAGCTCGATCCGCCCGAGGGTCGGCTGCTCGAAACCGCCGATCATGCGGAGCGTGGTCGTCTTGCCGCAGCCCGACGGCCCGAGCATCGAAAAGAACTCGCCCGACCGGATGTCGAGGGTCACGCTGATCGACGGCACGGACCTCGCGGAAGTGCTTCGACAGGTGGATCAGGCGGATCTCGGGCGCTCTCTCCGCACGCTCGATCATGAGGCCGCGAGCCTAGGCGCGGTTCCGGAACGCGGCGTGTCGCGTCCCGGTGCGTGGAACGTGTGGTCAGTCGGGCCGGCGGCCCGACCACGACGGATGCGTCAGGACGCCGCTGGGATCCTGGGCTGCGCTCCGAAGCGGTTGTCGGCGCGATCGGAGGTCATTCGCTGGAAGTCGCCCTGGTCCGAGACTTCCAACGCTGCGAGGTCGATCCCCTCGGCATTCATCTCTATCGATGGCCTGGCGAGCAGGTAGCCCTGTGCCGCAGAGATTCCCAGACTTCGGACGACGGCAAGCTGGGCAGCGGTCTCGACGCCTTCCGCGACGATCGATACCCGCCATTGTTTGGCGAGCTCCTGGAGCGCCCGCAGCACCCCGTGCGACGGATCGTGCATCGTCCCGCCCTGGACGAGCGAGAGGTCGATCTTGACGATGTCGAAGCTGATCTCGTTCAGGAGCCGGAGACCGGCGTTACCGGCACCGACATCGTCCGCGGCAAGGCGCATTCCCGCCCGCCGGCAGGCCTCCACGTTCTTCCGCAGCTGCTGAAGGTCCTCAACCTGTTCTCGTTCGGTCAGCTCCAGGACCACCCGCTCGAGCGCGATCCCGTTGCGGTGGAAAATCGCCTTCAGCTCGCCGGGGTGGAACAGGTTGGACTCCAGGGTTCGGGGTGAAAGGTTGACGCTGACATACGTCTCGGCGTTCGGCAGCTCAATCCCGGCGGCGACGACCTCGAGGCAGGCGAGGTCGAGTTCGACCGTGCGGCCGGCCGCCTCGGCGGCCGCGAACAGCGAGCTGGCATCCGGGAACGGGGCACCGTCGGTCGGGCGGACGAGGCCCTCGAAGCCGATCGGTTCGCCCGTCGTCATCGAGAAGATCGGCTGGTAGACCGGTCGCAGCGCCCGCGTGGCGAGGACCGTGCCGATGCCTGCGGACAGCTCGGAGACCGAGCGATCATCGGATGCCGCGCCGTGGCGCCCGGGATCGAACCCGACGACGGCCGTCCGTCCGTGGCGTTTGCACCAGTAGAGGGCCGCGTCGGCGTTGCGATAGAGGTAGTGGCTCTCAGCGCTCGGCGCCGGGAACGCCGATACCCCGATCGACAACGAGAACGACTCGATGGAGTCGCTCGGATCGCCGCCGTTGAGGGCCGAGGCGAGGATGCGCCGCGCGACGGCCAGTCCGGTGTTGACGTCGGAGTTCGGCAACAGGATCGCGAACTCGTCGCCACCGACGCGGAAGGCGCGGTCGCTCCGCCGCAGGATCGCCGCGGTAACCCGGCCCAATGCCTCGAGCAGTCGGTCCCCACCGACATGGCCCTGGGTGTCGTTGACACGCTTGAGGTCGTCGACGTCGACGAGCAGCAACGACAGGGGCGTCCTCATTCGTTTGGCGTAGTCGAGCTGGCGGGCCAGCTCGTCCTGGAACGCGCGGTGGTTACCAAGGCCGGTCAGGCCGTCGATCAGCGCTTCGTGGCTCGCCCGGCCGTAGAGCTCGCTGAGCTCCCCGCGTTCGTGGTCGAGGGCCTCGGCCTCGCGCAGGATCCCGCGGGCGAGCAAGGCCATCAGCAGCGGCAGGGACACCGCCGCGACGATCAGGACGACGATCGCGGTCGTCGTTCGCGAGGAGTCGACGGGCGCGAATCCCACAACCGTCGCGACGCTCATGAGTATGCCGAACGGTCCGAGCAACGCCCAGATCAGGCGTTTTCGAATGCGATCGACCCGTCCGCTGGACCATGCAGGCCCGCCGGCGGAGGGCGTGGTCATCGTCGTCCCTCGTTTCTGCCCCGGTAGGAAGGTTGTAGGCCCCAACGGATGGGTTCGATCTGGATCGAAGGTACTAGTCAGGGCGCGGCATTGTGACCAAGGACGCTCGCCACGTCCCGGCATACCTTCATGGCCGGCCCTCTCCGGTGTGGGCCAGGAGAGCCAACCGCACATGACCCATCCCAACCCGACTCGAACCGAAACAGCGCGAACGGCCATCCTCGCGGTCGCGATCGCCATGGCCCTCGTCCTTCTGCCCCTCACCAGCGAACACGTTGCGGCGGCAAGCTGCAACGGGGCCTCGCACCCGGCTCCGGTCCTCAGCGCCGGGAAGGCCTCGCCGGGCTCGGGCACGCCGTCGACGACCATCACGTTCTCGGTCCGCTACAAGGACAGTGCCGGCTGCCGTCCCTCGAAGGTCGATGTCGTCATCCCGGGTCGGGGGCGGTATGCGCTGACGGGCTCCGGAGCGGGCTTCGCTGGGGGTGTGACCTACTCGAAGTCGATGAAGCTGCCGGCCGGATCCTGGGGCTACCGCTTCGAGGCGACCAGCGGCAACGGGGCGGGTACCAAGTCGGTCGTCCTGAAGAAGGTCGCCCCCGGGAAGGTGGTGATCCTCGCCCCAACCCCGAAGCCGACCCCCAAGCCGACCCCCAAGCCAACCCCGAAGCCGACTCCCAGACCGACTCCGCGGCCCACTGCGAAACCAACCCCTAAGCCCACGCCGCCGCCAGTCCCCGTTGCAACTCAGGCTCCAGTCGCGACCCCGACCCCCGATGCGACGGCCGGCGCCAGTGGGGCGTCAACCGGTCCGACGCCGACAGCGTCCGCCCCGGGCCACGTCGCGGTCGGTGGCCCCGCCGGACCTGGCGGTGGCGGCGGATCGTCGGGTCCGCGCGGCGGGATCGGCGTGCGTCCGACGCCGCTTCCGGAGGCACCGACGTTCGTGTCGACACTGCGGTTCGGGATCGATCCGGGCATCGGCCTTCCCGTGTTCGCATGGTCGTTGACGACCGCGCTCGGAGTGATGCTCTTCGCTCTCGTTCTTCGCCGGCCGGCCCGCCGCGGGCAGCCGGTCGGAGCAGGCCCGATGGCGTCCACGGCTGTCTCGCCGGTCGCCACGCTCGAGGCCAACCCGGACGAGGCAAATCTGCCCCGCTGGTTGCGCCCCACGCTTCGTCAGCAGCGCCAGTGGAGCGACCGCCAGGCGCCGGCCGCGGCTCGCGAGCCGGAACGGTTCGAGTCGAGGCCGCGACCGGGGGTGGACCGACGAACGATCGGCTACCGGCTTGTCCGGTTGTCCGACGGACCGGACGATCTCAGATCCTCGGAGATCGGTCGGCTCGATCGCGGCGACGAGGTCGAGATCATCGGTGACGTCGGCGGGTTCCTCCAGGTAAGGACGCCGAGCGGGCTGGAGGGCTGGGTGCCCCGGATCGCCATCGTCCGGTAACGCGCCGGCGCTCAGCCGGACTTCGACGCCCGTGGCCGCGTCCGCGCGGCGATCCGTTCCAGGGCACCTTCCCAGCCGGCGTCGAACTCCTTGCCGGGCTCGTCGAGGTCGATCGAAACCGGCGCATGGTCAGACGGGATCGGCGGCCCTTTGCGCGCCTCCCGATCGATCTCGGCGGCGACGACGCGCTCCGCAATCGGCTTCGTGACGAGCAGGTGGTCGATCCGCATGCCGAGGTTCTTGTGGAAGTTGCCGGCCCGGTAGTCCCACCAGCTGAAGCGTCCGGTCGCCTTCTCGCGGAGCCGGTAGGCGTCGCTGAGGCCCCAGTCGAGGAGCCGCTGGAACGCCTCGCGCTCCGGCTCCGACACGTGGGTGCCGCCATGGACGGCCCGCGCGTCCCAGACGTCGTCGTCGGTCGGGGCGATGTTGAAGTCACCGCCGACGAGGAGCGGTTCGGCCGGGTCCCGCGTCTCCTTCAGCCAGCGCTCGAGCCGCTCGTACCAGGACAGCTTGCCAGTGTAGAACGGGCTGCCGACGACGCGGCCATTCGGCCCGTAGACGCGTCACGATCCGCAGCCCGTCGATGCGGGCGCTCAGCATCCGCGCCTCGTCGAACGGATTGAAGTCCTCCTCGCTGAAGTCCTTCGTGGCACCCGGGCCGCTGTCGCGGACCGGTCCGTCGCCGAAATTCGTGACGACGTCGTCGACCTGCGATCCCCTGTCGCGTCGCAATCGCGACGCCGTTCCAGCGGCCTTCGCCGTGATGGAGGAGGTCGTAGCCGGCCATCGCGAAGGGCATCACCGGCGCGTCGGCGTCGGTCAGCTTCGTCTCCTGGATCAGGAGGATGTCGGGCGCCGCCCGCTCGAGCCACTGGTCGACCTTCTCCTGGCGGGCCTTCAGCGAGTTGACGTTCCAGGTGGCGATCCGCATGGCTAGAACCGCCGCCCGCGCTGCCGATCGAGATCGAAGGCGGCGGTGTCGGCGATGGCCATGACCGCCATCGTCCCGGCCTGGACGGGGTCCGAGACGACGAGATCGACGTGTTCCGTGATCGATCCGACCATGTTCAGCGAGATGATCGGGATGCCGACCGCCCGGATCTCGTCGGCAGCGGCGCTGATGTCGCCGCCCATGATCGAGCCGGCGAGGACGAGCAGCCGGGCGCGCGGCAGGTCCGCGACGGCGCGGACGGCGGCGGCGATCTCGGCCTCGCCGACCAGGGCGATCGTGTCGACGCTGATCCGCTCGCCGCGGAGGTTGTGGCGATCGGCCTCGCTGACGGCCCCCAGCGCGACCTGGGCGACCTGGGCCCCGCCACCGATGACGATGATCCGCTTGCCGAAGATGCGCTCGAGGGCGCTCGTCAGGTGGACCTGGCTGACGTCGTCGACGTCCTCGAGAAGCGCGACGAGGTCCGTCTCGGCAAGCCCTTCGACCTCGATCTCGATCTCGGCGAGCGGCGGGCTCCCAGCGCCGCCGGCGACCCGTCGAACGGTCGACAGGGTCCGGATCCGGCCGCCGGCCGCGGCAACTCGTGCCGCGATCGCCGCAATTGCCTCGGGGCGATCGACGTGGTCGACGCGCAGCGCGACCGCGGACGAATCGGCGGGCGTCCGCCGCGGCATCGGATCGGGCTCCGCGTCAGCGCGAGGTGATGTCGGCGATCGACATCCGGCCCGGATCGCCGCCGGCCTCGGAGTCGTGGGCCTCGTAGGCGAGGCCGAGCGAGTCGAACGTCTCACGGGTGATCGCCGGATCGCTGGTCTCCAGCATCAGCTCGCCGTTCGTGTCCTCGGCGATCCCGACGATCCCGGCGATGTTGACGCCCCGCTCCCCGAGGGCCGTGGCCATCCGGGCGAGCGCACCCGGCCGATCGTCGAGCTTCACCGTGAACCAGACCGTCACCCGGGCACCTCCTGTCGGGTGATGGTACCCGGCGACGGCGCCGGCCGACCGCTACGCTCCGCGTCATGGCCCCGAATCCGGCCCGTCCGGCCGCCGCGCCACGCATCCAGATCTTCGGCCTCGAGAAGGATCAGGCGACGCGAGCGGCGATCCGCTTCTTCAAGGAGCGTCGGGCCGAGGTCCATCTCGTGGATCTCCGCCGAAAGCCGATCTCGCCGGGCGAGCTGCGGCGGTTCGTCCAGAAGCTCGGTGCCGAGGCGCTGCTCGATACTGCCGGCCGGACCTACCGCGAGGCTGGCCTCGGCTATCTGACGCTCGACGAGGCGGGGATCGTCGAGCGGCTCCTCGCCGACCCGCGCCTGTTGCGCTTGCCGCTCGTTCGCTACGGCGAGGCCGTGACGGCTGGACCGGCCGAAGCGACCTGGAAGGCATGGTTCACGCCCGACCGCGCAGCCCGACCCACATGAAGGCGATGCCCACCACGACTGCGAGCGCCCCGAAGATGATCCACAGCGGATCGCCCACCATGAAGCTTCCGCCGCCCACCAGGCCAGTGCCCTGACCGACCCACACCGCGCCGGTGGCTACGAGGATCGCCCCGCCGATCGTACGCGTTTGGTGCCGCCGCTCCATCGAGCCTCCTTCGCCCAATCCTAGCCGGGCCTCCGTAGGTGTTGCCGGCCGTTGCGGCAACGCCCCGCTATCAACAACATCAAGCTTGACTTCGGTTTCGTTATCAATATAGTTCATGTAGATATTACTTTTCTTCCAACTCGGCCACGAGGGCTGCATGGCATCGGACGGACAGAAACGATGGATCGACTACCTCCCTCCCGAGGACCTGGCCTTCCTCAAACGGTTCCTCCTCTCCTCGGGGACGCTCAAGCAACTGGCGACGGAGTATGGGATCTCCTACCCGACGATCCGGCTCCGACTGGATCGGCTCATCGACAAGGTGCGACTGATCGACGAGCACACAGAAGCTGGACCCTTCGAGCTCCGACTTCGCATGCTCTACGCCGATGGACGGCTCGACGACGACACATTCCGGACGCTGCTATTGGCTCACCGGAGCGAGGGCGGCGCCGAGCAATGAAGACCAGGATCGGCTGGGCGGCTGCCATCGCCGCGCTCCTGGTCTTCAACCTGCCAGGCATCGTCGCAGCCGAGGAACCAATGATGGAGATCGATTGGGCTGCGCAGGCGCCCGCCTCCGGTCAGGTGATCGACGGGAACGTGCGGCTGTCGGCGGACCCTTCTGGCGGCCTGTTCCCGCTGATCGCGATCGACGCCCCGGACCTTGGACGAACAGGGTTCGCCGTCCGTGGCCGCGTTCGCTACAGCGACGTCGTCGGCAGCGCTTACCTCGAGATGTGGAGCGTGTTTGCCGATGGCAGCCGCTACTTCTCGCGGACGCTCGGAACCGACGGGCCCATGGCCGTCCTGACCGGGACGTCGGATTGGCGCTCGTTCGAGTTGCCGTTCTTCCTCGAGGGAGCGGCTCCTCCGACTCGGCTCGAGGTCAATGTCGTCTTCCCGGCGTCGGGGACGATCGACGTCGGACCGCTCGAGGTCGTTCGATTTACGGAAACAGGTGTCGGCGCCTGGCTGCCGGATCGAGCGGTGGGTGTCATCGGGGCGGTCCTTGGATCGACGATCGGCCTGCTCGGTGCCCTCGTCGGCGTACTCGTCAGTCGCAACCGCGGGCGGCGCTTCGTGCTGCCGGCCATGACCGTCGCCACGGCTCTCGGCGTCGCGCTGATCGTCGCATCCATTGCCGCGATTCCAGCGGGCCAGCCGCCCGGCGTGGTGCTCCTTCTGTTCGTGGCCGGCGCGATCCTGGCCGCGGCCTTCGGCGCTTCGCTCCCCAGAGTGAGGCGAGCCTACGCGGAGGCCGAACTGCGGCGAATGCGCGCGATGGACCACGCCTGACCAACCAGCTGCCGAAGCGGGCGCGGGGGCCTGCTGGCATGCTACGGCGATGAGCGATCCGAAGGCCAACCGCGGCGAGTCCGCCTCGTCGACTCCAGAGGCCGATGCGGGTCAGGGCGCCGGTGCGGCGGTGTCCGGCTCGAGCCCGTCGCCGCCGGAGCGGCGCAGCGGCCGCATCGTCATGCGGCGTGACGCCGCGGAGCGGATCGGCAAGCCCAAGGCGACCGAGGACGAGCAATTCCTCGAGCGGGCACCCGCCGGTCGCCCCGACTTCGTCGACAGCGACCCGTGGCGCGCCCTCCGGATCCTGTCGGAGTTCGTGGAGGGCTTCGACGCACTCGCTGCCGTGGGCCCGGCCGTCACGATCTTCGGCTCGGCCCGGGTTGCCGATACGGAGCCGACCTACGAGCTCGCCCGAACGATCGCCCGCAAGCTGGCCGAGAGCGGGTTCGCGATCATCACCGGCGGCGGCCCCGGGGTCATGGAGGCGGCGAACCGCGGCTGCCGCGAGGGCGGCGGGCTGTCGGTCGGCTGCAATATCGAGCTGCCGCACGAGCAGGGCCTCAACCCGTACGTCGATCTCGGCGTGGAGTTCCGCTACTTCTTCGCTCGCAAGACGATGTTCGTGAAGTACGCCGACGCGTTCGTCATCCTGCCGGGCGGCTTCGGGACGCTCGACGAGTTGTTCGAGGCACTCACGCTCATCCAGACGGGCAAGGTCCGCGACTTCCCGGTTGTCCTCGTCGGGAGCGGCGTACTGGAAAGGGCTGCTGGAGTGGATGCGCGACGTCCAGCTGCCGGCCGGCGCAATCGCCGAATCAGACCTCCATCTTCTGCAGCTGACCGACGACGCCGACGAGGTCGTCCGCATCGTCCGGGCCTACGCCGCGCGAGCCCACGACGACATCCCGTCGGAGTCCGAGCTGCGCTAGCCGACCGGGGTCCTGTCGTGGCGAGCTGACGCGAGAGCTAGCCCGGCAGGGCGACCTCGATCCGGCCGTCGACGACCCGAACCGGGTAGTAGCGGAACCGGCGGACCCGGGTCAGGCGGCGGGCCTCCGCCTTGAGGCCGGGCGGGTCGGTCTTCGGCGGCAGGCCGGCCGGCGACCACGTCGGGTGGTAGACGCCGTCCGGATCGAGCCCGCCCGTCGTCGGCATCCGGACCGGATCGCCCGAGCAGAGGTCGAATTGGCCCTCGTGCAGCGGGCAGGCGACGACGCATCCGTCGAGCTGCCCGATCGAGAGCGGGCGCCGCCATGTGCGGGCACCGATCGTCGACGGCGACGATGCCATTCGGGGTGTGGGCGATGAGGATGTCCAGGTCGCCCTCGGGAGACGCGTCGCATCGCCCCGGGCGGCAGCTCGTCGGCGTCGAGCACCGCCTCGAAGGGCGCATCGGCGGTGCCGGGCGCGGCGAGTCCCGCGGGGATGGGGGCGGGTACGGGGGTCACGCCGGCGATCGTAGCGCAGGAACGAACAACGGCCCCGGCTCGAGGTCGAGCCGGGGCCGTTGCCGAGAGGAGGAGCGAACGTCAGTCGGCGGCGGGTAGCGGTGGTCGCGGACGATCCTGGCCGCCTGCCGGCGGAGCCGGAACGGGTGCGGCATTGGTTGCCCGGAGGGGCAGCTCGCGCATGAACAGTGCCACCACGAACGCGGCGACCGACGTCCGCGACCGCGATCCAGAAGGTCTGGGCGATGGCGAGGCTCATCGCGTTGTTGAACGCCTGGTCGAACTGGGGGACGAAGGGCTGGATCGCGCTCTGGAAGGCGGCCGGGACCTGCTGCAGGATCGCCGTCCCGAAGCTCTGGCCGACGCCGGTCTGGTTGTTCAGGTCGATCCCCTGCCCCGACTGGATCAGCTGGTTGAAGCATCGAGTGGAACTGCTCGATCTGGGGGCGAGCCGCCTCGGGCGCCTGGGCAGCCAGCGAGTTGAAGACGGGTCCGTCTGGGCTGGAAGCTGATCCCTGAGCGCCGTCCCGAACTGCGTCCCGGCGATTGCCAGGCCGACGGACCCGCCGATCTGCCGGAAGAACGTCAGGTTGCTCGTTGCCACGCCGAGCTTCGAGAACGGCACGGCGTTCTGGACGATGATCGTGAAGACCGACAGCGTCGGGCCGATGCCGAGCCCGGCGATGAACATCCAGAAGAAGAGCGCCGGGTACGGGGTGTCGGCCCGGAGCTGGGTCATCAGGGCGATGCCCACCGTCATCGAGACGAGCGCGGCGAGGATGATCGCCTTGTACTTGCCGGTCCGCGACACGAGGGCGCCGGCGACGATCGAGCTTCCGATCAGCCCGATCAGCATCGGGAAGATCAGATACCCGGAACTCGTCGCCGACTCGTGGCGAACGACCTGGAACCAGCGCGGCAGGAAGATGATCGCCCCGAAGAAGCCGAAGCTGACGAGGAACGTCGAGATGATCGACGACGCGTAAGTCCGGTTCCGCCAGAGATCGAGCGGAACGATCGGCTCCTTGGCCCGCGACTCGACGAACGCGAACAGGGCGCTGCCGAGCAGGCCGATGGCGATGAAGCCACCGACCGTCGGGTCGGTCCAGTCGCCTGACAGCTTGTTCGTCAGGCCGACGAGCAGGAACCCGATGGCAATCGTGAAGATCAGGCCGCCGAGGTAGTCGAAGTTGCGCGAGGCGCCGGTCCGCTTGATCGTCGGCAGCAGCCGCCAGATCACGCGCGAGGCTGACGATCCCGATCGGCAGGTTGACGAAGAAGATCCAGTGCCAGCCGACGTTGTCGGTCAGGAAGCCGCCGAGTCCGGGTCCGATCAGGAACGAGATCCCGAAGACCGCTCCGAACAGGCCCTGGTACTTGCCGCGCTCTGCGGGAGTGAAGAGGTCGCCGATCACCGCCAGGGCGATCGGGAAGAGGGCGCCGGCTCCGAGGCCCTGGATGCCGCGGAACAGGATCAGCTGCCACATCTCCTGGCTCAGGCCGGACAACACCGACCCGACGAGGAACAACGTGATGCCGATCATCAGCATCGGCTCGCCGGCCGTAGATGTCGGAGAGCTTGCCGTAGAACGGGACGGTGATCGTGCTCGTCAGGAGGTAGATCGTGACGACCCAGGTGTACAGGTCGTTGCCGCCGAGATCGGTGACGATCTTGGGCAGGGCCGTTCCGACGATCGTCTGGTCGAGGGCGACGAGGAACAGCCCGAGAAGGACGGCCCCGAGGATCTCGAGCTTCTGCCGCTGGCTCAGCCCGAGGGCTGGATCTTCGGCGACAGCTGGGGGTGGACCCGCCGTTCTGGGCGGGGAAGGCTTCCATGACTCGTTAGTCCCTTCGTGCAGTCTGGGGGTGAAGGTGGTCGTGTCCCGAGAGGTAGTCCGGGCCGAACTCCTCGAGGACGGCGGCACGGATGTCGTCGAGCGCCGCCGCGAGGCGATCCAGCTGGGGCGCATCGAGGTGGCCGAGGATCGCCTGCAGACGATCATGCTTGACTGCCTCGATCTCCTCGAGCGCCTGGATGCCGCTCTTGGCGATCCGGACGAGAACGACCCGTCGATCGTCCGGGACCCGGACGCGCTCGACGAGGCCTCGCTCTTCCATCCGGTCGACGATGCCGGTCGCGTTGCTGAACGAAACGTCAAGGAGCTCCGCCATCCGGCTCATCGGCAGATCGCCGTGATGCTGGAGCAGCCACATGACGTGCATGTGGGTCATGCTGACCCCGGCCTTGACGAGACGGCCCGTACCCGCACAGCGGAATCCCGCGATCATGTCGTGGATGCCGGAGGCGATTCGGTCCTTGGGCGTCTGGTCGTTGACAGTTGAGGCCGTGTCAATAGTTCGCATTGAGTGAATAATCTACCAGCTGGCAATCATCGCGTCAACATGGATCATCGGAACACAACGAGATCGAGGGAGGCCGCGCGTGCGTTTCGCGCTGATGATCGAGGCCCAGCAGGGTCTGACCTACGACGAGCAGCTGGCGATCGTCCGGCGGGCCGAGGCGGCCGGGTTCGAATCGTTCTTCCGATCCGACCATTACCAGAGCTTCCCGGGCCCGGCGGGGGAGCGCGACCACCGACGCGTGGGCGGTCCTCGCCGGGCTGGCCCGGGAGACATCGCGGATCGGGCTCGGAGTGCTGGTCTCCCCGGTGACGTTCCGCCACGCCGGCAACCTCGCCAAGGTCGTGACGACGGTCGACGAGATGTCGGGCGGCCGGATCGAGTTCGGGCTTGGCGCCGGCTGGAACGACGAAGAGCACCGCCAGCTCGGGCTGCCGTTCCCGCCGATCAACGAGCGAGCCGACCTCCTCGAGGACAACCTCGCGATCCTCCACGGGCTGTGGGGCGAGCCGGACGGCTGGTCGTACACCGGCAAGCAGCTGAGGATCGAGGGCGCCCAGTTCTACCCGAAGCCGGTCGACGCGCCCGGCCGCCCGCGCCTGCCGAACGGCGCCGCCCGGCCGCGGCTCCTCGTCGGTGGCGGAGGGACGCCGCGGTCGATGCGGATCGCGGCCCGCTACGCGGACGAGTTCAATCTCTCGTCGTCGTCACCGGACACCGGCCCGAGAGAAGTACGCGGCAATCGCGGCCGCCTGCGAGGCGATCGGGCGGGATCCGGCGACGATGACCCGCTCGACGATGGCGGGCGTGCTCATCGGCCGCGACGCGGACGAGGTCGACCGGCGGAAGCGGGCGCTCCTGGCGCGCGTTCGGCGATGACGCCGGGGGCGAGGACTGGATCGACGCCCGCGAGCCGCGCTGGATCCTTGGCACGCCGGATCAGGCCCGGGCGATGGTCGCCCGGTTCGAGGAGGCCGGCGCGCAGCGGATCATGCTCCAGGACTTCCTGCCGCGCGACCTCGACATGATCGACCTCATGGCCGAGGCCCTGTTCTAGGTCGTCGGCTACTCGGCGGCGGCGGCGGACTCGGCGTAGCGCGGGTCGTCGCGGCGGATCGGGTCCGGATTCGTCCCGCGGGCGCGGGCGATGCGTTCGGTGAGGAGCTGCAGCGGCGTCGCGGTGCCGAGCAGCGCCGCGACCGGCGCCGGCAGGGACGGCGCCTCCTCGACGAGGAGCCGACCCGCGGGCGTCAGCGACGGCTCGAGTCTCGTCGTCGAGGTCGCGGGCGAGGATCGCGGCCGCTCGAAGGCCGAGCACCCGCGCCGCGGCCAGGGCCTCGCGGGCCCGGCTCGAGCCGATCCGCTCGCGCCGTCGCGATCGGCTGAGGATGAGGACAGCCCCGTCGACTCGTCCGTCGCCGGCAGGTGGCCGTGGAGGAACGTCTCGAGGTCGCGCATCGTCGACGGCAGCCAGGAGGCCTCCTCGACCTTGATGGCGAGCTCCCGCGCGGCCGGTCGATCGGCGCCTGATGCAATCACGAGCAGGGTTCGTGCGTCGGCGAGTCGCGCGGCGATCGCTTCGGCGCCTGCCTCGTCCCGCGCCCCGGCCGCCAGCAGCTCGACGACGTCCTCGGCGACCACGGGTCGCGCCGCGAGGTGCGCCGCCGATCGACGTCGCGGCGATCATCGGCGAGACGTAGCCGACCGTATGGCACCAGCTGTGGTCGAGCTCGACGGTCTCGACCGTGATCTCCGCGAGCTGACCGCCGGGCGATCCGGCGCTCGCCGTGAGCATCGCGGTCCGGGCACCGGCCGCCGCGGCCCCGGCGATCGCCCGGTTCGTGGCGCCGGTCCCGCCCTCGTGCGATACGCCGATGACGAGCCCTCGCGACGGCGGGTCGAGAGCCAGCTCGAAGGCCTGCGCGGCGATCACCGAGCCGACGCCACCGTGCATGCCGGCCGCCCGGATCGCCTCGGTGAGGATCTCGACCATGGCGAGGGCGGCGTGCTCACTCGTGCCGCAGCCTGTGACGACGATCGGCTCGCCCGCGCTGGCCGCCTGCCCGACGGCTCCCGCCAGCTGGCCCGCCGGACCGTGCGGATCGGCGAGGCGGTCGAGGATCCGGCGAGCGATGAACGGCTCGGCCGCGATCATCTCGGTCATGTGATACGGCGGGCCGTCGCGAAGCGATGGCTGGGGGCAGAAGGCCCACGGATCGGGAGCGCCTGCCAGCGGCTGTCTCGGGTCGAACTCGGTCATACGCGGAGTATGGCCCGGGCGCGCAGTGGGTCGCTCACCGAGTGCGCGGGATGCGCCCGATACGGCCGAGCGGCGCATATCGGAACCACGCCCGCCCGACGAGCAGGTCGACGGGCACCGGCCCGTAGCGTCGCGAGTCGACGGGCTCGCCCAACCCCGCCGCCATCAGCTCCGCGTCGTTGGCGTCCGACAGCAGCCAGGCCTCGTCGGCCGCGAGGATCAGATAGCCATCGGCGTACGGCACCCGGTCGCCCGGACCCGCCGCGACTCGCTTGATCGCCAGCGCGTCGGAGTCCGGCTCCCGGAACACGACGACCGAGCCGCGCCGAGGCCAGCGATCGACGGTCGGGTCGACCAGGAGCCAGTCGCCCGGCTCGATCGCCGGGCGCATCGAGGCTTCGGTCACCGCGACGCGCCACGGTCGGCGCAACCGCCGTCCGAGGGAAGCGCCGCCGCGCGCGCGAGGGCCGATGGTCAGGAAACGGGCCGAATCAGCCGGGGCGGCCGGCGACGCGGGTCTTCTCGTTGCCGCCCGTCGCCTTCCATGCGGCGTCGATCTCGTCGATCTGGTCGAGCAGCTTCTTCGCGTCGGCGATGTCGGTCGAGGCCTTGACCTTCGAGACCTGCTTGTTGGCGTTCCAGAACAGCTCGTGCAGGTTCGGGACCTTCTCGAGGTGCTCGGGCTTGAAGTAGTCGTGCCAGAGGACGTCGAGGTGGTGCTTGACGAGCTCCGCCCGCTCTTCCTTGATCGCGATTGCCCGCGTCCGGAACGTCGCGTCCTCGTTGGCGCCGTACTTCTCGATGATCTTGTAGCAGGACTCGGCCTCGATCCGGGCCTGCTCGGGGTCGTAGACGCCGCATGGCAGGTCGCAATGCGCTCGAACGATGGTCGCTGGGGCGAGCCATCGGCTGAATCGGGACATCTGGGCTCCTCCGGGCGATGAGGTTCTGGCGACCGCGAGATGGGCGGTGGCGCCTGGATCTCGAAGTGTCCGAGCCGCGCGGAAGCCTGTCAAACGTCGGCGCAGGTGGGGTCGAAGACACAGGGATGACGCGCCCAGGGAGTCGACGCGCTCAATGGATACGGGTGGTCACGGGCGTGCCGATGCCCTACGATCGAGCAAGCGGGAGACCTCACGCAGCAGCCTGACGGCATCGCCGCCAGCGGTTCTGTCATCGACCTCCCGCCTGGTGACTGCAGGTTCGATTCCTGCTTCACGCTCGTCGCGGTCGGATCTGCCTCGACGCAAGCAGACCGCCGGCCATGCAGGCTTCGGGCCTCCGCCGCCGGGCTGCGGTCCGCCGCGATGAGCATCTGATCGACCGGGAGTCCCGGTCCGAACAACGGACGGAGCCCGTGGAAGCACTCGTTGGCCCGCTGATCGCCCTGATCGTCGTCATCCTCGCGCTCCTCCTCGTGCGGGCTCTCGTCCGGGTCGTCACCGTTCACGACTACGAGCGCGGCCTGCGCTACCGACGCGGCCGCTTCAGCGGGCTCGTCGATCCCGGAACCCACGTCACCATCGCCCCGCTCACGGAGATCCGCGTCCTCGACGGCCGTCCGTCGTTCGTCACGATCGAGGGCCAGGAGGTCCTCACCGCCGACGGCGTTCCGCTCAAGGTCAGCCTGGCTGCCCGCTATGTCGTCGGCGATCCAGTTGCCGCCGTGACGGGCGACCAGAGCTACGGACGGGCGATGCACCTCGAGCTCCAGCTCGGACTTCGAGAGGTGCTCTCGGCGCGGACGATCGACGAGATCCTCGGCACCCGCTCGACGATCGGGCCGGCCGATCCTCGAACGGACCGCCAGCAAGCTCGCCCGGATCGGGATCGAGCTGCTGGCGGTCGAGGTTCGCGACCTGATGGTGCCGGGCGACCTCAAGCGGGTCTTCGCCGGGGTCGTCGCGGCGCGAAAGGAAGGCGAAGCGGGCCTCGAGCGCGTGCGAGGCGAGACTGCCGCGCTCCGCAACCTGGCCAATGCCGGGCGGATGGTCGAGGACAACCCCGGCCTGCTCCAGCTCCGGATGCTCCAGCAGCTCGGCGGCTCATCGGGCAATACGGTGATGCTCACGATGCCCGACGGCCAGGGCTCGACCGGCTCGACTCCGGCGCCTGCTGCGCGGGCCGTTCGGCCCAGAGTCAGCGGGACAGGTCCGAGATCGAACCGCCGTCCGACTCCTGAGGGACGCCGCAGACGAGGATCGAGATTGCCGCTCCGAACACTAGGAGGAAGGGGCTTCTCACCGGCGGCTGACGTGCGCATCCGGACCGATGTTCCGTGCCACTTCGGTATGATCCCACCGTGAGCGAACGCGGGATGCCGATCGCGGACGGCGCGAACGCCTGTCCGTTCGTCGCTTTCGAGGACGACCGCGATGAGCGGGCGAGCGTCCCCGATCACCGACACCGCTGCTATGCGGAGGTCCGACCGGCGCCGCGCGCGCTGGCCCACCAGGAGGCGTACTGCCTCTCGAGCGCATTCCCGGTCTGCCCGACGTTCCAGGACTGGGCTCGCCGCGAGGCCGCACGCGCCCGGGATGCGTCGGCCGCGGCGTCGGCGGCGGCTTCGGCCGCGGCGGCAGCTCGCCGACCGGCCGCGACCGCCGTCCACCCGGCGGTCGCACCCGACGTACCGCTGGCGGCCGCAAGCGCCGCCGGTCCCGCCGACGACCCGGCCGATCCCGCCGACGGAGATTCGATCGAGTCGGATGCAGCCGTGACCGTTCCGGCAGGCGCTGCGACCGATCCGACCGTGGCGACGACGAGGACACGGCCGACGCCGACCTCGGAGACGACGACGACGCGGCTCCGCGGCGCAACCCGCCGCGCGACTGGTCGGCGCCGCCGCCCTGGCTCGCGAGCGCCGAGGCCGGTCAGCCGGTGCCAGCCGAGCCGCCCGACTTCCTCGTCGGGTCGGTCGGAGCCGGGCCGGGGCCTCGCCGGCAGCGCCGCCGACCAGCTCGCGGGCGGCTCCCCGCCGCCGCGCCGGGTGCCGCCGGCGTCGCGTGTACCAGGCTCCGCCCAGGGACCACGCCGACGCGGGCGCGGCCGACGAGCCGGAATTCGAGGAGGCCGATGCGCTCCGCGGCGCGGTCCCGGCGCGTCCGGCCGCGTCGCCGCGTCGCCCGCGGGCCTACGACCAGCACCTCGGTGGGCCGACGACCGGGCCGGACTGGGAGCGACCGCGCCGCTACGAGGCGTATCCGACGATCAAGACCCGGATGGGCATGCCGGCGATCCCGCGCCTGGCGGGGATGGCCGCTGCAGTCGCGATCGCGGCGGTCGCCCTGTTCTTCCTGCCGGCCCTGCTCGGTATCGGCTCCAGACGACGAAGCCGGGCGCCTCGCCAACGCCGACCGCGAGGCCGTCGCGATCGATCGCCCCGACGCCCACCCCCGCCCCGACGCCGATCGTCTACATCATCAAGAAGGGCGACATCCTGAACAAGATCGCCGCGGCCCACGGGATCACGCTCGAGGAGCTGATGGCAGCGAACCCGGACATCAAGGACCCGAACAAGATCATCGAGGGCCAGCAGATCACGATCCCGACGCCCTCGCAGGCCCCGCCGGAGGAGTTCGGAGGATCGGCCCAGCCGTCGTCGGCGGCGTCGCCCTAGCGCGGTCGCCGCAGGCGCCGAGCGCCTAGCGCGGCGCGAGGTTGATCGAGGTGATCTTGCCGGCCTCGACGCGGAACGTCGCGTCGAGGTGGAGCGAGGCGCGCCGGGCCGGACGACGAGGACGTCGGCCTCGTAGGTATTGCCGGTGTCGCGGACCTCGCCGGGGATCATCTTCAGCCCGGAATCGCCCCGGAGGAACCAGCCGCCGACCCGGTCGACGCCGCGCAGCGTCTGGGCGCTGTCGCCGACGTGGATGCGCATCTCGGCGTTCTCCGCCATGAGCCCGACCGCCGCCTCGCGGTCGCCCGCGTTCAGCAGCTCGAAGAACGTGTCCATGGTGTCGACGGCTCCCACGGGCCGCAGTGTACCCGCCATCATTCGAGGATGCCGTCGGCTCTCGCCCGCCACTGGCGACTCGATCCGGCCGTGACGTTCCTGAACCACGGCTCGTTCGGCGCCTGCCCCGGGCCGCGTCCTCGACGTTCAGCGCGAGTGGCGGGACCGGATGGAGGCGGAGCCGGTCCGCTTCCTCGCCCGCGAGCTCGACGGCCACCTCGCCGCCAGCCGCGCGGCGCTCGGCGGGTTCGTCGGCGCGGATCCCGACGACCTCGCCTTCGTGACGAACGCGACCGGCGCCGTCAACGCGGTCGTCCGCTCGCTGTCGTTCGAACCGGGCGACGAGATCCTCACGACCGATCACGAGTACAACGCGATCCTCAACGTCCTCCGCCACGTCGCGGAGCGCGACGGCGCTCGCGTCGTCGTCGCCCGCCTGCCGTTCCCTGGCCGGTCCGCCGACGACGTCGTCGAGCGCGTCCTCGCGGCGGCGACCGCCCGGACGCGCCTCGCCGTCATCAGCCACGTCACGAGCCCGACGGCCCTCGTCCTGCCGGTCGAGCGGCTCGTCCCGGCGCTGGCGCGAGCGGGGGATCGACACGCTCGTCGACGGCGCTCACGCCCCGGGCATGCTGCCGCTCGACCTGGACCGGCTCGGCGCCGCCTAGTACGCGGGCAATCTCCACAAGTGGGTCTGCGCGCCCAAGGGTGCGGCCTTCCTGCACGTCCGGCGCGATCGGCAGCCGGGTGTCCGTCCCGGGCACGATCTCCCACGGCGCCAATTCCCCGCTCGGCGCCCGGTCGCGCTTCCGGCTCGAGTTCGACTGGCAGGGGACGCTCGACCCGACCGCCTGGCTGTCGGTGCCGGCCGCCCTGACGTTCGTCGGCGGCCTCGTCGAGGGTGGCTGGCCGGCGCGCCATGGCCCGGACCCATGCCCTGGCACTCGAGGCGCGCGACGCCCTGGCGACCGTCCTGGGCGAGGATCGGCGGCGCGACGCCGGACGTCATGCTCGGGTCGATGATCGCGATGGCGATGCCCGAGGGCGGTCCGCTGGGCGGGCCGGCGGCGGCCGATCAGTCGTCGCCGCTCGACGCGGATCCGCTCCAGACCGTGCTGTTCGACCGGTTCGGCATCGAGCTGCCGATCGTCGGCTGGCCGGTGCCGGCGGTGGAATCGACAGAACCGATCCGGCGGGTCCTGCGCGTGTCTGCCGCGCTGTACAACGACCGGGCCGACATCGAGCGACTCGTCGCGGCACTGGGCGAGCTGAGCCGCTCCGGAGCCGGCCTAGAAGCCGCCTCCGGAGCCGCCTCCGCCGCCACCCGACCCGCCGCCGCCGAAGCCGCCGCCACCACCCGACGACGACGGCGAGTTGCCGATCGTCCCGAGAGCCGACATCATGCCGCCGAAGTTCGGGACGGCCGAGCTCGAGAAGAGGCCGCCGCCGCCGTCCACCGCCGCCCCACCCGCCGGAGCCGCCCGTCCCGTACCAGGCCGGGGCGTAGACGGAGCCCGCGGACGCGCGGCCGTCCTTGACGTCGTCGACGCTCCGCTCGAGGACGTCCTCGATCTCCTTCTCGAGCCCGAGCGCCGTGCCCCAGACGACCGCCTGGTCGGGCGTCTCGAGCCAGGCGAGCCCGGCCTTGGCGACGACCTGGTCCATCGAGCGCGACTGGGCCATCGTCTTCTGGAGCGTCCGCCGATAGGCGGCGAGCATCGCCCGGATCATCGCCCCGGGTATCGTCACGGCATCCATCCAGCGCGACATGACGAGAACCGCCACGCCGGCGATGCCGAGCGCGGCCGCGATCAGCGTGAGACCGGCGCTGGGCAGGTTGACCGCACCGAAGAACGCCGCGAAGGCAAGGACGATCGCGATCACGCCGCGGACCGCCCAGCGGGCCTCGGCCTTGGACGGCTTCTCCCGGAACCAGCCCATCGCCGAGAGCGTGGGATTCGAGGGCTTCGTCGAAGTCGTCGACCGACGCGCCGAACTTGAGGAGCTCCTCTGGATCGATGTAGCCGTCGTCGCCCGTGGCCAGCTTGCCGAGATGCGCCTGGGCGACCCGTTCGGCCGGACCGAGCGCGCGGACGCCATTCCGGGAACGCTGCGCCTCGATCATCGGGTCGCCCGGCCGGCGGGTCGAGCTGGATCCCGACCTTCCGCTTCAGCCCGAGCATCTCGCTTCTCCTCCCGGAAGGAGATCACGCCGCGACTGGCCAGGTCGAGCATCGCGGCCGTCAGCGCCCGCCGCGACGGTCCGCCGCTCACGACGAACGCGGCCGCGGCCGGCGTCAGGTCGCGCGGCGGCCCGGCCATGTGAATCGATGGATCGTCGAGATAGACCGGGTCGCGCCCGTAGCGCATCCAGGCGAATGCGGCGCTGCCGATGAGGCCGAGGAGGATCAGCGGGGCGCCGATCAGGCCCATCGCCGCATCGAGCTGGCGGGCGGTCTGGAGCTGCGCGGCATGCTCCGGGGTCGCGTTCGCGTCGACCCGCTCGAGCGCGACGAGCAGGGCGCCGTCGAGGTCGCCGGCCTCGAGCAACGGCAGCATGTCCTCGTCGAAGATCCGCTGCTTCTCGCTGTTGTCGAGGAACGCCGCCCGATAGCCGGGCCCGCCGTAGAGCTGGACCTGGCCGTGGAGGCGACTCGGGATCGAGGTCGAACAGGATGACGAGACCGTCGTCGAAGCCCTGCCGGCCGACGCCCCACTGATCCATGAGGGCCTGGGCGTGGGCGTCGGCCTCCTCGGTCGTGATCCCGTAATCGACGACCTGGCTGTAGACGACGACCTCGGCGCCCGTCCGCGCCTCGATCGCATCGATCGTCCGCTCGGCGCTGGCGATCGTCTCCGGGCGGAAGACCTTGGCCTCGTCGTAGACGGCGCGGTCCTGCTCGGGGTCCGGGAATGGCGGCCCGGCAGCCCCGGCCGGTGCGGCGAGGAACGCGAGGACGGCGAGGCCGGCGACGGCGGCGACGACGGCGAGTCTCGCGAGTCCGGCGCATGCCTCAGGCCTCGACCCGCTGGCGCGCCCGGATCCTCCGGACGAGCTCGGCGCATTGCTCGTAGCGGCCGAAGCTCGGCATGATGTAGGTGCCGGCGACGGAGTCCTCGACCTGCTCGAGAAGGGCGAGGCTCTGTTCCAGCCCGACCTCGGCCCCTCGTTCGCCGGCGGCCCGCATCGCCGCCCGCGCCTCGTCCGGGATCGTGATGCCGGGCACCTCGTTGTGGAGGAACTCCGCGTGTCGGGCGCTCTGCAGCGGCAGGATGCCGAGGAGGAGCGGGACCGGGACGCCGGCCTCCCCGAAGCGGCGCCGCGCCTCGCCGAACATCGCCTCGACCTGTCCGAGCCCGTAGAGCGGCTGGGTCATGACGAGGTCGGCGCCGGCTTCGAGCTTGCGCTCGAGGCGGTCCCATTCGGTCGCCGCGTCGGCCGCCGTCGGATCGAGCGCGCAGGCGATCGTGAACCCGGCCGGCTGGCCGATCGGCGAGCCCGCCTGGTCCTCGCCGCGGTTGAGCCGGCTGAGGATCTCGACGAGGCCGATCGAGTCGACATCCCAGACTCCGGCCCCGGTCGGGTAGTCGCCGATCCGGGGCGGGTCGCCGGTCAGGGCGAGGATGTTCCGGACGCCGAGCGCGTGCGCGCCGAGGAGCTCCGATTCGATCGCCATGAGGTTCCGGTCGCGGGTCGTGAAATGGACGAGGCACTCGAGGTCGAGGTCGTGCTGGATACCGAACGCGACGGCCATGGCGCCCATGCGGACCCTGGCCATCGCCGAGTCGCTGATGTTGACGAGGTCGACCCCGGCGTCGCGCAGGAGCCGCGCGGCGTCGATCGTCCGGTCGATCCGGATCGAGCGGGGCGGGTCGATCTCCACCGACACGACAAATCGCCCCTCGCGGAGCTTGGCGAGGAGCTGGGTCGGAGGTGGCCGTTCGCCCTCCGCGGACGGCGTCGCCGGCGCGGGCGACGACTGACGGCCTCGAAACCGGAGCCGCCGGCGGCGCGACCGGCGGAGCCGCTTGAGCGGAGTCCAGGGTCGTTCGGACCGCGGCGTCGAGCGCGGCGCGCATCGCCGCGGTGTGCTCCGGCGTCGTGCCGCAGCAGCCGCCGACGAGCGACGCCCCGGCGGCGAGCATCCGCTCGACCATCTGGCCGAAGTACTCGGGGCCTGCGCCGTAGACGAACTGGCCCTCGATCCGCTGGGGGAGGCCGGCGTTCGGGACGATCGACCGCGCGGGGGCGCCGGCGGCGCCCGGCCCGAACCCCTCGAGCGCCTCGAGGCAGGCGTGCGGTCCGGCGCCGCAGTTGACCCCGATCACGTCGACCGGCGCCGACTCGAGCGCCCGCGCTGCAGCCGCGGGCGACGACCCGTCGGCCAGCTCGAGCTCCTCGCCGAACGTCAGCTGGGCGACGATCGCCAGCTCGCTCGATGCCTGCCGCGCCTCGTCGACCGCGAGCAGCAGGTGCCGCAGGTCGACGAACGTCTCGATCATGAACAGGTCGACGCCGCCCTCGAGCAGTCCGTCGATCTGCTCGCGGAAGGCCGCCCGGATCGTGGCGTCGTCGAGGTGGAGCAGCTCGCGCGTCGGCGCGCCGAGCGGGCCGATCGAGCCGGCGACGAGGGCCTCGCGACCGGCGACGTCGCGGGCCTCGCGCGCCACCTGGGCGGCGCGGCGATTGAGGCGAGCCGCGTCGCCGGCCAGGCCGAACGCCGCGAGCCTGATCCGGTTGGCACCGAACGTGGCCGTCTCGATGATCTCCGCGCCGGCCGCGAGATATGCGCGATGGATCGCCCCGACGAGGTCGGGCCGCGTCGTCGCGAGCTCGTCGAGACAGGCCCGCTGCGGGACGCCGCTGGAGAAGAGCAGCGTCCCCATCCCGCCATCGAGCAGGATCGGCGCCCTGGTCAGGCGCTCCCGGAACCGCTCCCGCTCGTTCACGGTCGTAGCCTACCCGAGGCTCGTCACCGTCCCGCGGCGCCGGACGACCTCGAGGCGGCCGTCGGCGTGGAGCAGGATCTGGGGCGGGCGAGGACGCCCGTTGTAGGTCGACGACAGCGAGGCGCCGTACGCGCCGGCGTCGCGGATCGCGACGAGGTCGCCGCGTCGCAGTGGCGGCAGCAGGATGCTCGCCCAGGGCGTCGGTCGACTCGCAGATCGGGCCGTGGACGTCCGCCGGCTCGACTGCCGACGGCGGCGGGGCTCGTCGAGCGGCTCGCCCAGCGAGGTCAGAGCGACGATGGCGTGCCGCGCGCCGTACAGGGCGGGCCGGATCAGCTCGGTCATCCCGGCGTCGAGGACGACCTGGCGGCCGCCCCGATCGCGAACGTGGAGGACGCGCCCGACGAGCCAGCCGGCCCGCGCCACGAGGAACCGGCCCGGTTCGATCGCCAGTCGGGTGGGGCGGCGATCGGCCGGGATGGCCTCGTTCAGGGCCGGCAGCTCCCGGGCGAACCGGGCGGGCCGCGGCGACGGCTCGCCGAGCGGCCCGATCGGGAAACCCGCCGCCGACATCGAGCGTGTCGAAATCGGCCTCGTTGCCCGCGCAGCAAGGCGAACGTGGCGAGCGCCCGCCGAACGGCGTCGCGCCAGGCGTCGATCGCGCCCAGCTGCGACCCGACGTGGAGGTGGATGCCTCGCGGTCGGAGGCCGGGGCCGGCCGCCCGGACGAGGTCGAGGGCGGCGGCCAGCTCCGCTTCGGTCATGCCGAACTTCGAGCCGCCGGCACCGACGGCCAACCCGGCATGCGTTTCCGGCGCGACGTCCGGGTTGAGGCGGAACAGGACGTCCTGGGCCGGGCGGCCGTCGCGCCCGAGGCCGGCCCGCCGAGCGAGCGCGGCGAGCGTCGCGACCTCGGCCTCCGACTCGACGGCCAGCCAGCGGAGCGGTGCGCCGTCGGCGGCCGCCCGGACAGCCGCCCGCAGATCGGCATCGCGACTTGCCGATCCCCTCGAGCGTGATCGCCGCGTTGGGCAGTCCGGCTCGCCGAGCGCAGCGCCCACTCGCCGCGCGAGACCGCGTTCGCCCCTGCGGCAGCGCTCGTGCGCGACCGCGCCGATGATCGCCGGGACGTCGTTCGCCTTGACCGAGTACTGCCGGATCCACGGGTCGGGGAACGCCGCACGGAGCTCGAGACCGGCGGCGACGAGCGTCGCCTCGTCGGTGACGTAGGCGGGCGTCCCGTGCCGGGACGCGGCCTCGCGCAGCCGGGCGGCGATCGCCGCCAGATCGGTCCGGCTCCCCCTCGTTCGCGCCACTCGCGATCCGGCCCACGGCCTAGGCCACGCTCTACAGGAGCTTGCGCGGCGTGAGGGCGATGCTGGCAAGCGTGGAGACGAGGCTGATGATCAACGAGGCGACCAGCGCCCCGACGATCGTGTCGGAGGATGCGAGGTCCGGCGGGAAGTCGCCGACCTTGAAGCCGAGCTTCAGCTGGCCCGATACGAAGGCAACGACAAGGAGCATCACCGCGTTGATGACGAAGGCGACGAGCCCGAGGGTCATCATGCTGATCGGGAACGAGAGCGCCTTGACGATCGGCTTGATGTAGCTGTTGACCAGGGCGAAGATCAGGGCGACCAGCGAGCAGCTTCCACCAGTCGTTGCCGAAGTCGAACGAGAGCAGGTTGTCCGGCAGGACCTGGACCGCGACCCAGACAGCGGCCGCGTTGACCAGGATCCGGATGATCAGCTCGACCATTGGCGCGTCTCCCTCTGTGCGGACGGTGGCGGGATGATGGCAGACGCCGGGGGCGCTGGCGAGGTCCGTCGCTCAGCGCCCGAGGCTCGCCTCAAGGCGGGCCCGGACGGCCGGCCACTCCTCGTCGATCACGCTGTACCAGGCTGAGTGCCGCGTCCCGTCGCCGGGCGTGACCATGTGGTTGCGGAAGATCCCCTCGAACTTGGCCCCGATGCCCAGCAGTGCGGTCCGGGACTTCTCGTTGTTCGAGTCGGTCTTGAACTCGACCCGCCGGCACGCCGAGGCGGTCGAAGGCGTGCTCCAGCATCAGCAGCTTCGCCTCGCGATTGGCGCCGGTCCGTTGCCATGCCGGGGCCACCCACGTCCAGCCGATCTCCAGCCGGCGGTGCTCGAGGACGATGTTCAGGTACCGACTGGAGCCGATCGGGCGTCCCGTCGCGACGTCGATCGTCGCGAACGGCAGCTCCGTGCCCGCGTCGCGGGCGGCGATCGTCGAGGCGGCCCAGTCGCGCAGGTCCGCCTCGGATCGTGGTCGGGCGAGCGTCCAGCGCCAGATCGCCTCGTCGAGTCCGACCTCGGCGAGGCGCCGGGACGTGGTCGAAGGTGAGCGGCTCGAGCCGGACGATGCCGACCCTCGAGGGTCACGGGCTCGACGGCGGACGGCGTCGGTCATCGCGGGATCGTACGATGCCCTCCACCCGCAATGTTTCGACGGAGGCACCGTGTCCGACTTCGCCGCACGCGTCGACGCGTTTCTCGCCGAGTACTTCAGCCTCCTGCCGCTGGCGGCGACGTCGGCCGGCATGCACGAGCACGACGGCCGCTGGCCCGACCTGACCGAGGCCGGACGGGAGGTCCGGCTGGCCTTCTACGACCGCTGGAGCGAGGAGCTCGACCGGGTCCGATGACGCGGAGCTGACGCCGGACGAGCAGGCGGACCGGGACCTGCTGCTGTCCGTACTCGAGGCCCACCGGTTCAACGAGGTGGACCTCCGGGAGGATCGCTGGAATCCGCTCGACTGGGTCTACCTCCTCGGGGACGGCATCTTCCCGCTGATCGCCCGCGACTTCGCCCCGCTCGCGGATCGCCTGGCGTCCGTCGCCGCGCCGCCTCGAGGGCATGCCTGCCGTCCTGTCGGCCGCGCGCGAGGCGCTTGTCGGCCACGATGGCCGGCCGGTCGCGCGATTCCACACGGAGAAGGCGCATCGCCCAGCTTCCTGGCATCCCCGAGCTCATCGACGACGCCCTCGGCTCGGCGGCCGCGGCGGAGCCGACGGATCCGGCCGTCGCCGCCGTCGCGCCGCGCCTCAGGGCTGCCGCCGACGCCGCGAAGGCGGCTCTCACGGGCTTCGAGCGGCACCTCCGTGAGGTGGTCCTGCCGGCCTCCGAGGGGGAGGGCCGGCTGGGCCGCGACCTGTTCGCCCGGAAGCTGTTCCACACCTTCGGGTCAGACGATGTGACGATCGGCTCCATCGGGAAGCAGTCAGCCGCCGAGTTCGCCGCCGTTCGAGGCGAGATGATCCGGATCGCCCGCGAGATCGGGCCACGCTGGCTCGAGGACCGGCCCGTCCCGGACGACGACTCGGCGGCGGTTCGGGAGGTCCTCGACGCGATCGCCCTCGAGCATCCGGACAGGGAGGCGATCCTCGACTTCTGTCGCGAGGAGGTCGGCCGGATCGAGGCGTTCTGCCGGGACCGCGACCTCATCGGCCTGGCCGACGACCCGCTCGAGATCCGCTGGACGCCGGTCTTCATGCGATCGTTCGGCGGGGCGATGCTGGACTCGCCCGGGACCACTCGATCGGGGCCAGAAGACGTTCTTCTCCGTGACGCCGATCCCGGACGACTGGACCGCGGAGCAGGCCGAGTCGTACCTCCGCGAGGACAACGACCGGATGCTCCGCCTGCTGACGATCCACGAGGCGGTGCCCGGCCACTACCTCCAGGGCGTCTACGCGAACCGCTGTCCGTCGATCGCTCGGACCGATCTTCGGCAGCGGGGTCTTCGCCGAGGGCTGGGCGGTCTACGTCACCCAGGTCATGCTCGATGCCGGCTACGGCGCGGACGATCCGGCGCTTCTGCTGACCCACTGGAAGTTCTACCTCCGGGCGGTGACGAACGCGATGATCGACGTCGGGATCCACACGGCGGGCATGACCGAGGACGAGGCGGTCTCGCTGATGGTCGACGGCGGCTTCCAGGAGGAGGCCGAGGCGCGGGCCAAGTACGACCGCGCGCGTCTGTCGTCGACCCAGCTCTGCACGTATTTCGTCGGGCTCGATGGCGATGTGGGACCTCGAGCGCGAACGTCGTCGCCGCCTGGCCGCCGCTTCGGGTGACCCGCGCGGCGCCGACGCGGTTCCCGAGCCGCGGATCGTCGGCGGTCTCGGCGAGACGCCGGGCTTCGTCTACCGGGACCATCTCGAGTCGGTGCTCGCCCACGGCACGCCACCGATCCCGATCCTCCGACGGCTCGTCCTCGGCCTGAGCTAGCCGAGGAGCGTCGGCGCGAGGGTGTCTTGGCGGCGCGCTTGGAGCGCGGCGAGGAACTGATCGACCCGATAGCCCGCTTCCTCGGCGGCGCGTCGAAGCTTGCCGATCGCGGCTGACGTGCGGCTCACTCCGTCCGCCCGATCGAGCGCGACCGCCAGGTCAAGGAGCGTCTCGAACGATTCCTTCGAGAACCACTCGACACCCTCCCAGGTGTTCACGCCGAGGAACGCCTCGGAGGTCGTGATCCTCGAGCCACGCGGATGCAAGTCGGGCCGGGTTTCGGACCTGCGACGGCAGGGCGAGGCCGAGTGCGAGCCGGGTCCGGGACACCGCCCAGACATCGAGGCCTGCGGCGCGCAGAGCCTTGCCCAGACGAAGCTCGTCGAATGCCGACCGGTCGATCGGGCGAAGGAGGGCCGCGGTCCGGACGGCGGGATCGATCTCGCCCGGCGGGGGAGCGGCGCCTCCCCGACGGGCAGCGCCCTTGGCGGCCGCCGCGGCGACCTTCGCCGATAGGCCCGCGTACTCCATCAGAACCGCTCGCCGTCGGGCGACCTCGGCGGGTTCGAGATCCGCGCGCCAGGAGGGCCGCGACAGCCTCGTGGACGGGCGCCAGCCGCAGGTCGGCGAGGGCGTCGTCGAGCGAGGCACGCCGGCCCCGCCCAGCTTCGCCGCCAGCTCTGCCCAGCGCGCCTCGGGCGCGTCCCGGAGCTCCCTGAACGACCCGAACACCAGGCAGCGATAGGCATCAAGCTCGACGAAGAGCCCTCGATCGACGAGCTCGCGAGCGGGCCGCAGGTACTCGAGGCCGGAGCGCGCCTCCCGGAAGCGCTACGAAGGCGTCGTGGTCGCCCGGGATCTCAAGCGCCTCGGCGAGCGTGGCCGTCGCGAGCGACTTCGATCCGTCGTCCGCCTTCCGCGCGAACGGCACCGAGCCGCGGACCCAGCCCGCGGCCGACCCGAACCGGTTGTGGTAGACGACGAGCGACCGCTCCGGACCGCGCCCGTTCGAATAGGCGAAGACATCCTCGACGACTCGCCCCGCCGTCGTCCGTGACGTCGTAGAGGTGGAAGTCGGCGGCGCCGGCGTACCGCCCCCGCTCGTGGAGGAGCGGCACGATCTCCCGCTCGAATCGGGCGACCAGCTCCTCGTTCGGCTGCTCGTCGAGGCGGGCCCGGCGGAACTCCATGCCGTACTTCTCGGCGAAGCCCTCGATCTGGCCGTGCCCGATCATCGGCAGCCCCGGCAGCGTCGCGAGGAGCGTCGCGATGCCGAAGTACTTGTCGCCCGTCCCGAACTGCTCGATCGCGGTCTCCTCGTCCGGGTTCGTCATGAAGTTCACGTAGCGCTTGATGATCTCCGGGTCGAACTCGAGCGTGTCGCGGATCACCTTGCGGTAGCCCGCGTTGTCCTCGTCGCGGAGCATGTGCATGAACGCGCTGTTGTAGACGCGATGCATGCCGAGCGTCCGGACGAAGTAGCCCTCCATCATCCAGAACGCCTCGGCCAGGAGGAGCGTGTCCGGCGCCTCGGCGGCGACCCGGTCGACGACCTCGCGCCAGAACTCGTTGGGCATGAGCGCCTCGAAGGCGGCCCGGGTCATCGCGTACTGGCTCCGCGACGGGATCGCCCCGCCCTGGCCGGGCTCGGGCCACCAGAGCCGCTCGATGTGGCGCTTCGCGAGGACCATCGCGGCGTCGAAGCGGATCACCGGGAAGCGGCGGGCGACCTCGAGGATCGTCTGGATCACGGCCTCGCGGACGTCGGCCTTGAGGTAGTCGAGCTGGGCGGTGTCGTTCCACGGGAAGCTCGTCCCGTCGTTGCCGTGGTAGACGTAGCGGACGTCGCCGGTCGCCCGGTCGCGCCGCTCGAACACGACTGCCGCGTCGGTGTCGTTCCAGTAGTGGTCCTCGAGGCGGATCTCGACCCGCTCGTCGTCGGCCAGGTTCTCGCCCGTGTACGTGTAGGCGGGGAACGGCGGCTCGGGCACCGAGATGAACCGGTCGGGGTGCTCGATCACCCAGCGCGAATCGATCCCCATGTGGTTGGGCACCATGTCCGACGCGAGCCGGATGCCGCGCGCGGCAGCGCGATCGCGCAGGTTCGCGTGGGCGGCGTCGCCGCCGAGATCGGCCGCGATCCGGTAGTCGTCGAGCGAGTAGGCCGAGGCCACGGCGTCCTCGTTGCCGCGCCAGCGCTTGATCTTCTCGGATGCCTTGGAGCGCTCCCACAGGCCGATCAGCCAGAGGCCGGTGATCCCGCGCCGGGCCAGCTGATCGAGCTCCTCGTCGGGGATCGCATCGAGCGTCCGGATATCGCGGCCGTACGAGCGCGACAGCTGGTCGAGCCAGACGTACGTGCTCTTGGCGGCGAGGACGAGGCGCGGCATCCAGTCGCGATCTGCGCTGAATCGCTCGGACTCCGCGTCTGCGCCGGCGAACGACGGCGCCTCGGCGACGCCCGGTCCGCCACCGCCGCCGCCACCGAACCGCAGGTGGAGCGCCCGTTCCTCCTCGGCGAGGAGGTCCTCGCCGGCGACGAGCCGCGCGGCGAGCTCCGGCGGCAGGATGCTGGCCCAGCGGTCGCGGGCGTAGCGCAGCTGGCCGGCGAGCGAGGTCGGCGAGTGGCGCGCGGGCGCGCGGAGCAGATCGACGAGCGTCTCGCCGCCCGCCGGCGTCGCCCTCGACCCGGAAGAGGCCGTCGATGCCGCTCGTCAGGGCGGCGTATGCCTTGGCCGCGGCGACCGGCCCCGGATCGACGAGCGGATGGAGGGGCTGGCTCGCCGGATTGTCGGCGGCGACGTCGAGCAGGAGCAGTGACTCGAGCAGGTCCGGCCGTCCCGGCTCCGGGCCGAACTCCGCTGACAGGCGGTTCAGGACGTCGTCGACGCTGGCGCCGCCCGAGCTGCGTGTCCAGCTCGGCGAGCGCGTCGCCGAAGACGTTCGGGGCGACCTCCTGCTCGTAGTTGTCGATGAGCGCGTGGCCCACCTCGTGGAGGAGCCCGAGGGCGACGATCTCGCCGGCATGGGCGCTCGGGGCTCCGCCGGCGGCCCGCTCGTTCAGCCGCGCTGCGAGACGGCGTGCGGCCGCGACCTCATCGACGAGCGAGCTGCGCCATCCGAACCGAGATGGCGACCGTCGAGGTCGTATCGCTTCCGTGACGACTTTCCGACCCGCAGCTCCCGCATCGGGACAGGATGTCACGCTCCGGCGGCGACCGCCTCGGTGTGTCGCGTCGCGATGACATGCTCGACGGCGCGTCGCAGGAACTCGAGGCCCGACGGATCGAACTCGTACGACCACTGGCGGATCCGCTCCGGCCGCTCGAACCGCTTGTCGAGGCCCTTGGCGAAGGCCTCTCGCGACAGCAGGATGACGTCGGCGGTCCGGTCGACCAGCGCGATGCCCGCTTCGTCGTCCATCGGTGCGCTCAGCAGCTCGATCCCGGTCGTACCCGACAGCGCCAGCGTCTCGGCCATGTTCTCGGCGCCGCGCTCGGAGGCGCAGACGAGCCCGACCCGGGAGCCCGCCTTCAGGCCGGCGATCTCGTGGACGAGCTCGACGTAGCCCGGGCCGACGAGCATCGCCACGACCGGGACCCGGCCGTGGACGAGCGCCTGCGCCTCGTCGGCGTGGAACGTCGTCGTGGCGACGAGGTCGTAGTGGAACCGGTCGAGCCGGTCGGGCAGGTCGTCGAGCAGGGTTCCCTCGGCCTCGATCTGGCCGGGGAACGCATCGACCAGCCGCGCGGCGTCGTAGCCGGCGTCGGCGTTCGTGCACTCCGCGAACAGCACCTGGACCCGTGGCTCCGGGCCGCTTCCGCTCCGTGGCCGCGGCGAAGGCAGCGGCCGCGACCTCGTCTGCCGTGAAGCCCGCCTGGGCGGCCCGTCGGAGCATCTCCGCGACGATGCCGGCCAGCGCTTCGGCGCCGCGCCGCTGCGGTGGCCGGTCGGCGACATGCGTCCCGGCGCCATGTCGACTCGTGACGTAGCCCGCGTCGGCCAGACGCCGATAGACCGCCCGGATCGTGTTGGGGTTCACTCGCAGGGCGGCACCGAGCTCGCGCACCGGCGCGAGGCGAGCGCCGGGCAGCAGCCGACCGGAATCGATCTGGTAGGCGAGCTGCCAGAAGATCTGGGTCGAGATCGGGACGTCGGAATCGCGCTCGACATCGAGCTCGCTGCCGGACGCAGATTGCCGAAGTGACGGTAGGTCGATTTCGTCGGTTGACACAGTACTCTAGTCCAAGTTACGATCCGATTTGGCCTAGCGAACTATACCAAGAAGGGACCATCGGATGGCCGGTATCGAAATGTTGATCGTCATTCTGCTCTTGACGGTGCTTGGCGTCCTTGCGACCCAGCTTGGTGTCGACTCGAGCGACTCATCGTCGGATCCGCGCCGCCCGGTCACCCCGGTCGGCCTGTCCTGACCCTCGTCCACCTCTCGCCGGCCGAGGCCGGCGTACACCAATCAGCCCGTGGCGCGCAGGCCGCGGGCTGATTGATTCTGGTACTGCTCGCAGGGATCCGCGAAGTTCAGGCCGCCCGGCGGAAGCCGCCACTAGCCATCGCCCGCAGCCGCTCAACACGCTCGGCCACCGGCGGGTGGGTCGAGAAGAGGCCACCGAGGCTCCGACCGGACAACGGATTGACGATGTAGAGGTGGGCGAAGGCGGGGTTCGCCGCCGGCGCCGGGACGGGAGCCTGGCCGCGCGATCCTGGCAGCGAACGCGACAGGCGCGCCCGGAGGCCGTTCTGGCTGTTTGCTGCCTCCAGCCGCTCGAGGGCCTGGGCGAGCGCCTCCGGATCCCCGGTGAGCGCGGCCCCCGACGCGTCCGCGCCGTACTCGCGACCGCGCGAGACCGCCAGCTGGATGATGAGCGCCGCGATCGGGGCCAGGAAGATCGCAACGAGCGCGCCGAGCCGCCGCCGCGGTTGTCGTCGCGACCGCCGCCGAAGATCATCTGGAACTGGGCCATCTGGGCGATGAAGCTGATCGCCCCGCCGATCGTCGCGGCGATCGTGCCGACGAGCGTGTCGCGGTTCTTCACGTGCGAGAGCTCGTGGGCCAGGACGCCGGCCAGCTGCCGGTCGTCCATGAGCTCGAGGATCCCGGTCGTCACCGCGACGGCGGAATGCTCAGGGTCGCGGCCGGTCGCGAACGCGTTCGGCTCGGGCCGATCGATGATGTAGAGGCGGGGCACCGGAATGCCGGCCCGCCGCGCGAGGTCGGCCACGATCGCCCGAAGGCGCGGCAGCTCGTCGGGGCGGAGTTCGCGGGCGCCGTTGGCCTTGAGGGCGAGGGTGTCGCTCTTCCAGTAGACGAAGCCGTTCATCGCGATCGCGAAGATGAGCGCGATGACCATGCCGTCCCGGCCGCCGAGCAGGCCGCCGACGAAGATGAGCAGGCCACCGAGCGCGGCCAGCAATGCAAAGGTCTTGATGGTGTTGAAGAAACCGGAAGTCATGGTGTCATCGTGGGGCGTCGCGCCGTCGGCGCGTCCGGCGGGTGGCCGGAACCGCGGGCCGTGCGGCCCGCGCTCATAGATTGTTCCCCGGACGATGCTTTCTGTCGCACAACAACGCTCGTAAGGATTGCTAAAGGATCGCTAACAAGTTCAGCCCCTGACGGGCTGGTCGACCTCGGCGAGGGCCATCCGATAGATCTCGGCGCCGTCGAAACCGCGCGACGGCGAGACGAACAGCGACAGGTCGTCGATGAGGCGGGCCTCGAGGGTCGTGCCGGCCGCGGCGTCGACGATCTGGGCCGCCCGGGCGGCGGCGCGCAGCACCTGCCTGGTCTCAGTTCGGACCGGGTCGTCCCAGAACCAGCCGTCGCTGGCGAACATCGCCAGCCGCCAGCGCTGGGCCTCGAGGAGGCTCACGATCCGGCCGCGGTCGGCTTCCGAGGCGACGGACGGGGCATGTTCCGCGACGAAGGCCTCGGCCGTCGTGGCGCCCGACGACGACATCGACCCAGGCGTCGCGCAGACGCCACGGGTCGGGCGCACCTGGGAGGCGGCCGAAGGCGGCCTCGGTGGCGAGGTCGATCCCGCCGGCCAGCCGCTCGAAGGCCGCCCGGAGCGGACCCTTCCACCGACCGTCCGCGGCGTCGGCGCACTCCGCGTACCAGCGCAACACCCCGTGGTGGCAGCTCCACGACGTCCGGTCGGCTAATCCGGATGACCGGGTGGGGCCGGCCCGGCTCCTCGGCGATCGCGTCGGCGAGCCGGACGACGTCGAAGCCGCGATCGGCCGACTCCGGTTCAGGGCGACGTCAGGCGCTGGAGGAACAGGTCGCGGAACTGCTGGTGGTGGCCGTAGAGCTCGCCGTCCGATGCGATCAGCGCGAGCGGCGGTCCGCCGTCCGGAACATCGCCACCGCCGAGCCGGGCTGCGACCCGCTCACGGGCGAAGCGGTCCGCGTCAGAGGTCGCCTCCGGCTCGAACGAGACCGACGTCGACAGGCCGGCGTCGTAGAGGACCACGACGATCGACTCGACCGGCGCCGACCTCGACCCGGTACGGCCGGCGCGTGTCGATCCCGGGCTCCGCGGCCTGCCAGGGCGCGAGGATCGTGTAGCGGACGCCCTCCTCGGCGGCGATCCGGAGGGTCGGCAGATCGACCGCCGTCTCGGGCAGCCAGAGCCCGGCCGGCCGCCGGCCGAAACGGATCTCGAACTCGCGCAGGCCCCAGCGGATCTCGGTCCGCCGATCCGCGGCAGAGGCCAGCGGCAGGATCGAGTGATGGAACGCCTGGGCCATCGCGTTGCCGCCGGCCGCGGCGGCCGCGAAATGCTCGTTGCGTCGCCGGGTCCTCTGCCGCGAGCCACGCCCCGAGCGTGGGTCCGAGGTCCCACGAGATCCGCTCGAGGTTGCCCCGCGTCGGCGTTCGGTCGATAGCACTCGGCGTCGACCCGCTCGTTCCAGTCGTGGAACGGCGCCGCCGACGGCTCCTCCGGCACGCGGCCGGTCCACGGATCGATGCGGGAGGGCTGGTAGAAGTGGGCGTGAACGGCGAGACGGCCGCGGGTCACGGACGGGCCGCGGCCTCGGCGGCCGGGACGTCGCGCGATCACCGTCACGCGCTGGTCGACCCGGAGCGAGGTGCGTTCGCCGGGCGCCAGGGCGATGGGCCGGCTGAGCAGGACGGCGCTGCCCTGGTAGACGAGCTCGAAGCCGGCCTCGGAGTTCGAGACGGTCTCGATCGGGGCGATCCAGGCGCTCGACCGGTCCCGTCGACAGACGGTCTCGAGCATCGACGCCGAGCTGGTCGTTGCCGGACGCCAGGCGGTCGATGTCGCGAACCTCCAGCCGCTCGTCGTGGGCGATCCGCCGCCCGTCGATTTCGTGGAAGGCGGCCGGATTGTGGCCGCCCCCGAGAAGCATGACCGCGAACTCGATGCCGAGCAGGGCCTCGAGGCGCTCGCTCGATGTGTTCATGACCTCGACCTCGACGGCCAGCGACGGGTCGAGCCGCCCGCCGCCGATCCGGATCGTCTTCCGGATCTCGACCGGCCCTTCCTTGAACGACGCCGACAGGCGGTCCGGACCGATCGCGTCGAGCGACCATCGTCCGTCAGGGGCCGCGACGAGGTCGCGGGCGCTGCCGTCATCGAACTCCTCGGCCGTCGTCGACAGCGGCAGCAGGCGGACGAGCCCGGAGCGCCGTTCGTAGTGGTCGTAATGGAGCAGCTTCGAGAGGCCTTCCTGCTTCGTCATGACGATGTCGTGGATCGAGGCCAGCCCGGCGTCGGTCGGCGCGTCAGACGATCCGGCTGGGGCCGCCGTTGCCCTGCTCGATCGTGGTCGCGGAGCTTCTCGTGGTATGCCTCTGGCCGGCGCCGCATCACGGCCGCGAGCGGGTGACCGGCCGCGCGGAGGTCCCAGCGGCCGATGCCCGCCCCCTCGTCGAGCTTGACCGCGACGATCTGCCCGTCGTCCGACGAGGAGGGCCTCGTCGCTCCCGTCGAGGTCGAGATCGAGGAGCAGTCCGGACTCGACGCGCCGCTCCCGGCCCGCCGAGGGCCAGGTCCTCGGCGGCGATGAGGCGGTGGAGCGCCGCCACTCGGAGGTCGGGCAGGTAGATCCCGCCGAACAGGCCGTGCCAGTAGCGGATCGTTCGACTGGCCGGCGTAGAGGTGGTCGCGCGCGGTGTCGCGGCCGCTACCACGCGGCATCGCCTCGACGAGGTCACTGGCCCGGAGCATCTGCTTGTGGAGGTCGTTGACCTCGCGGTACTTGACCTGGAAGTTGCGCCAGATCGCCCCGCGCAGCCAGCGCGCTTCGGGCCGGCCTGGCGGCCTTGGCCTCCTTGACGGCGCGGGCGAAGGCAAGGGCCTCGTCGGCTGGAAGGGCCCATTCGCCCATCTCCGCGTACGAGCCCGTCGGCAGGTAGACACGGCCGACCGGCCCGTGCCCGTCGAGCCAGGCGGACGGCGTGACAGTGCGTCAGCCAGTCGCGGTTTGCCTCGAGGGCCGTGAAGAATCGCTCGACCCAGCCCGTCGGTCCCCAGCAATGCTCGAACGTCTTCGGCCAGCCGCCGAACTTCTCGCCGTCATCGCCCATCGTCCCGACCAGGTCGCCGGCTTCGGTGGCGTGGTCGCGGAGGTAGCCGATGACGTCGGCGACCTCGGCGAACGGGATCCGGTAGCGGAGGCCCTGCTCGGTGCCGAAGACGGTCAGGACCTTGCCCTGGTCGTCGGTCGTGTACGGGCCCCAGAGCGCCTCTTCGGGGATGGCGGCCGCCCGGAAGTGGGCATCGTCGAGGACCGTCCAGCGGTAGCCGGCCGTGATGAGCGAGGTCGGCAGGTCCGGCTCCCAGACCCGCTCGGCGAGCCACGCGCCACGCGGCCGAATCCCGAACATGCCTCTCCAGCTCATCGGCCATCCGGACGAGCTGGCCGACCCGGTCGCGCTCGGGCAGGGCGGCGAGGACCGGCTCATACCAGCCGCCGCCGACGATCTCGACCTGGCCGCGCCCGACGAGCCGCGCCGAGGCGCTCGATGAACTCGGGCCGTTCGGCGGCGATCCAGTCGAGGAGGGGACCGGTGTAGTGGAGCGCGAGCTGAACGCCGGGATGCCGCTCGAGGGCCTCGAGCATCGGCAGGTAGGCCTGTTCGTAGGTCTCGGCAATGACCCAGCCGAAGTTGCCGACGGGCTGGTGGTTGTGGAGCGTCAGCGCGATCGAGATGCGACGCGGACACGTGTTGGGCATTTCCTTGCTAGGCGAGGTGGTGGATCGGCTGCGATTCAACCGTATTGACGTTGCGACCGCGACTCTGGTACGGTGCCTAAACCGGTTTGCTAAACCGGTTTGCCAGCAACACTCCACGGATCATACACAGCCGCGAGGCTGAGAACCAGACCGGGGGCGACGGCGACGGCAGGTTCCTGGCCTGAGGAGGCAGCTTGGAGCATCAGGTCGCACGACGGGTGACGATCGCGGACGTGGCGGAAGCCGCCGGCGTGTCGAAGACGGCCGTGTCGTTCGCCTTCAACAATCCCGGCCGGCTGAACGTGGACACGGCATCGCGGATCATGGAGATCGCCGATTCGCTCGGCTATCGGCCGGATCCGGTCGCCCGGATGCTCACCCAGCGACGGACCGGGACGATCGGGCTGCTCACGCCCCAGGCCCTCGCGACGATCTTCTCCAACCCGTTCTTCGGGATGTTCAGTGCGGGCGTCGCCGCGGTCGCCGAGGAGGCCGGCTACGGGCTCCACTTCATCTCGCCGCTGCACGGTTCTCTGTCGCGGGCGATCGCCCGGGCGACCGTCGACGGCGTCGTTGCGATCGGTCTGGCCGCCGATCATCCCGAGATCGCGGAGATCCGGCGGGCCGGCCTGCCGATGACGACCGTCGACTCGGACCCGTTCGACAAGATCGCCTCGGTGGACGTCGACGACGAGGGCGGCGCGCGCGCCGCGGCCGAGCACCTGATCGAGCTGGGGCACCGCGAGGTGCTGGTCGTCGGGATCGAGCGCGCTGAGCATGCCCCGAGCGGCGCTGAGGACGTCGTGGCCCGCCGGATGCGCGGCTATCGGACGGCGTTCGCGAGCGTCGGCGTCGACATCCCGGATGACGACGTCATCGTCAGTCCGGCAACATTCGCGGGCGGCGTCGCCGCGCTCGAACGAGCCTGGGAGGCCGGTCGCCGGCCGACCGCCGTCCTGGCGATGAGCGACGCAATCGCCATCGGGGCTATCCGAGCCCTTCGGGACCATGGCCTCTCGATCCCTGCCGACGTCAGCGTCGTCGGCTTCGACGACATCGAGCTGGCCCAAACCACGGACCCGCCTCTGACCACCGTCCACCAACCCATTCGCGGCAAGGGCGAGGAGGCCGCGCGCCTCCTGCTTGCCGTCATCGCAGGTACGCGGCGAGCCGCCGGGACACCGGCGGCTGGCCACTCGAACTCATCGTCCGGGCGTCGACCGGACCGACGCCCGCTCAGCAAGGGAGGTGAACGGGGCCAGACCGAGGTCCATGCGAGACGCGGCCCGCCGGGCACAGCGTCGCAAACGATCGCCCGGATCCGCCGTCGAGCGGACGACCAGAGGGCCGGCCCCGCCGGCCACCATCAAATTCGTGGAGGAGATAACGACAAGATGAACGCAAAGCTTCGAGTGCTCGGCGTTTTCGCCGGCCTCACCATCATGCTGGCTGCCTGCAGCAGCCCAGGGGCTAGCGGCTCCCCCGCCGCAACCGCTTCGAGCCCGGGCGCCTCAGCGCCAGCGGCCTCGGGCGCCTCAGGTGAGCCCTCTGCCGCGCTCAGCGGCGACCTGACGGTCTGGCACTCATACGGTTCGGGCGCCGGCACAGAGGCGACCGCCCTCAAGACGGTCACTGACAAGATCACGGCCGCCAATCCTGACCTGAACCTCACGATCCAGGACATCAAGTTCGACGACCTGTTCAAGAAGTTCGAGCTCGAGGCCGCCTCGCGGCGGCGGACCGGACCTCTTCATCGCCCCGAACGACAGCCTCGGCAAGGAAGCGCGTGCGGGCCTGTTCCTCGACATCAGCAGCCAGCTCGAGGGCAAGCTCCCGAACGCCTCCGAGGTCTCGATCGAAGGCAGCAAGGTCGACGGCAAGTTCTACATGGTTCCCGAGTCGCTCAAGGCCGTCGCCATGTACTACGACAAGTCGAAGATCGCGACGCCCCCCGCCACGACCGACGAGCTGCTCCCGGCGGTCAAGGACGGCAAGATCAAGGCCGGCTTCGACGCCCACTCCTCGTACCACTCGTTCGGCTGGTGGGCCGCCTTCGGCGGCCAGCTGATGGACGACAGCGGCAAGTGCGTCGCCGATACGACCGGTGTGCGCCGATGCCTACAAGTACTTCCAGGAACTCCAGACCGCCGGCGCCAAGTGGTACGACAAGTACGACGACCTCGCCAGCGACTTCAAGGCCGGCAACGATCGACCTGATCGTCGACGGGCCGTGGGCCTCCGGCGGTTACAAGGAAGCCCTGAAGGACAACCTCGCGGTTGCGCCGATGCCGGCCGGCCCGAAGGGTCCGTCGAAGCCGCTGACCGGCGTTGACGGCTGGTACATCAACACCAACGCGAAGGACCCGGCGCTTGCGGTCGACTTCGCCCTCGAGATGATCAAACCCGAGAACGAGCAGGTCTTCGTCGACACCGCGGGTCACATCCCGGCCGACGCGACGATCACGATCAGCGATCCGATCACCCAGAAGTTCGGGGAGGCCGTCGCCACGGGCTTCCCGCGCCCGCAGGTCCCGCAGCTCGACAATTTCTGGGGCAACTTCGACAACGCGTTGAACCTCGTCATCCAGAAGAACGAGGATCCGACCAAGGCGGCCACCGACGCGTGCGCCGCGATGAACAAGGCGAACAACATCCAGTAAGCACTCTCCCGGGCGCCGGCACCGCCGGCGCCCGGGTCTTCCCTCGCTCCGGGACGTACGATCGACATCGCACGTCCTTGTTGATCCCAGCCCCAGCGGTGGCCAGCCGCCGCGGATCATGATCGATGCCGGTCACGAGGAGCTCACGCGATGACCGCCCCAGCTGTCCCGCTTCCGATCCCTCAACCGCGCCGCCGAAGGCGCCTGACACCGGACACACGGACCGCCCTGCTCTACCTGCTGCCGGCGTTCCTGGTGATGGGGATCATCACGTTCTACCCGCTGCTCTTCCAGACATGGATGTCGTTCACCGATTTCCGGCTTGAAGAACCTCAGCGGGAAGGTTCCGCCCGAACGTCGTCGGCCTCGACAACTACGCCCAGATCGTCCAGAGCAAGCTGAACATCCCGAACTTCGAGTTCATGCGGCTGCTCTTCTTCAACCTGTTCTGGGCGTTCTCGAACGTCGTGATCCACGTCATCCTCGGCGTCGCGATCGCGCTGCTCCTGAACGTCCCGGGCCTGCGGTTCAAGAAGCTTCTACCGGGCGCTCGTTCATCCTCCCGGTCATCATCCCGCCGATCATCGTCGCGACCGTCTGGCGGAACATGTTCGACGAGGAGAACGGGGCGATCAACATGGTCCTTGCCAGGCGATCGGCGCCCTGTTCAAGATCCCGCCGGACGCCTTCAAGATCGACTGGCTCGGCCAGGTCAACGATCCGATCTGGTTCATCCCGCTGCCGCTCGCCTACTTCGCGCTGCTCACGGCGAATTCCTGGCTGGGCTGGCCGCTCAACGCGGTCGTCGCAACGGGCGCCCTCCAGAGCATCCCGCCGGACCTGTACGAGGCCGCCGACGATGGACGGGGCGAGCTCGTGGCAGAAGTTCAAGGTCGTCACGCTGCCGTTCCTCCGGCCGGCGATGATCCCGTACGCGATCTACGGCTTCGTCGTTACGTTCAACCTCTTCTATCTATCGTTCTTCATGTCCGGCGGTGGCCCGTTCGGCCGTACCGAGCTGTTCGTCACCCAGGCATACAAGCTCGTCAACGACTTCCAGCTCTACGGCGTCGCCGCCGCGTTCTCCGTGCTCATGTTCTTCATCCTGCTGGCGATCACGCTGGTGACGAACCGGCTGGCGAAGGCGACGGCGAGCTATGCGGACTGAGCGGTCGAGCGCCTGCTCGGTCCAGGGAGAACGGTCGATGACCGCCGAGGCTCAGACGACCGTCAGGCGGCGCCTGTTCGGCGCCCGGTCGAAGGCCGCCCGCGAGGAAGGCGCGGCCGCTTCCTCTGCGAAAGCAGATCGTGCTCCAGCTCTTGTGCCTGCTGATCACCTTCACCGTGATCTTCCCGATTCTGTGGATCTTCGCGCTGGCGCTCGACCCGCGCGAACGTGTCGCGGCCGGACAGCCTCATTCCGCCCGGGGCATCGCTCGACGCTTTCGCCAGGGTCATCGAGCAGCCGACGAGCGACGAGATCAGCCTCCTCGAGCTCGCCCGGAACAGCTTCCTGCTCGCATCCTCGGTGGCCCTCTTCTCCGTCGGGATCGGCGTGCTCGCGGCGTACGCATTCTCGCGGCTCACAGTTCCGCGGCCGCGAGGTCCTGATGATCGCGATCCTCGGCGTGCTGATGCTGCCCGCGGTCGCGACCATCGCGCCGCTCTTCATCATGCTGAACGGCATTCGGATTGACGTGCCGCTGCTCGGGGAGTTCAACCTGCGGCAATCACTGATCGGCGTGGGACTCGCAGTTGTCTCCGGCGCGCTGCCGTTCGCGATCTGGAACCTGAAGGGCTACCTCGACACGATCCCGAAGGAACTGGAGGAGGCAGCGGCCGTTGACGGCTGCACCCGCAACCAGTCGTTTCTCCGGATCGTCCTGCCGCTGGCCACGCCGGCTCTCGCGGTCACCGGATTCCTCGGCTTCGTCGCGGGCTGGACAGAGTTCTACTTCGTCTCGATCTTCCTGAATGACCCATCACAGGGCTACACGTTGTCGCTGGCGCTCAACAAGATGGTCGGCGCGTTCGGCCAGACGCCGTGGTCCGACTTCGCGGCCTTCGCGATCCTGTTCGCGGCGCCGGTCTCGATCGTGTTCTTCTTCTTCCAGAAGTACATCGTCGGCGGCCTCGCGGTGGGCGGCGTCAAAGGCTGAAATTTATCTGCCACTCGACGCCGAGCCCGTCGGGGGGCATGATTCCCATGCGACCGGAGGCGTCCGATCGGGATTCGGACAGCCACGGCGACAGCCTGAGAACCTGCCATGCCGTTTCCCTTCATCCCCGGTGGTCTCGCTCTTGCCCTGGCGGTGCTGGGCGGGACTATGGTGCTGTTTGGCCTTGCGCTCAAGGCACTCGACTGGGGTATCGACTCGACGCGCCGGACTGTGCTGCCCGGGATCGTATCGGGGATGCGCGACTGGCAGAGGCCCGCGGAACGAGGGGAGCAGCCGGTGCACGCGGCCATCCCATCAACCGATCCGCCCGTGGAAGAACCGGGCGCGCAATTCACGCACCTGGAGCGCGTCGAACCGGATCGACGACGGGGTCCCCGGAATTCCTGATCAGCGGCCTTCGCCGCCGGGCCCTTGTGCGGTTCACCCGCCGTGAACTCGCCGCGTTGGGTCAGGGATGCCGTCTTCTATCAGATCTTCCCGGACCGTTTCGCCTCGAGCTCGCGCGTCCGCAAGCCGGGGCCGCTGGAGCCCTGGTCGGCTCCGCCGACGTTCGACGGCTACAAGGGTGGCGATCTCCTCGGCCTCGCCGAGCGCCTCGATGAGCTCGTAGACCTCGGGATCACGGCGATCTACTTGAACCCCATCTTCAGCGCCGCCTCGAACCATCGCTACAACGCCTATGACTATCTGTCGGTGGACCCGATGCTGGGTGGGGACGCGGCCTTTCGCGAGCTGCTCGACGACGCCCACACGCGCGGCATCCGGGTCATCCTCGACGGCGTCTTCAACCACTCCGGACGCGGCTTCTGGCCGTTCCATCACGTCATGGAGGCGGGCGGCGCCTCACCCTACAGCGACTGGTTCTACCTGGATGGGGAGGTGCTCACCCATCGCCGCGGTCTGGGCGCCTACGACGACGGCCGCGACGGGGCAGTGCCCGCGCGACTCGGCTACCGGAGCTGGTGGGACCTCCCATCCCTACCGAAGCTGCGGGTCGAGAATCCTGATGTCCGCGAGTTCCTTTTTGGCGTCGCCGAGCACTGGCTCCGGTTCGGCATCGACGGCTGGCGGCTCGATGTGCCCGAGGACATAGAAGACGAGACGTTCTGGCCGGAATTCCGCAACCGGGCCAAGGCCGTCAACCCCGAGGCCTACCTTCTTGGCGAGATCTGGGAAGAGGCGCCGGATTGGCTGACGGGCGACCGCTTCGATGCCGTTATGAACTACCCACTCACTCTCGCGATCCTGGGGTTCGTCGGCGGCGACGATCTGGATAGGGCCGTGATTGCGGGGCAGTCAAATTACCGGCGTGAGCTCGTGGCGCTCGACGGGTGGCGCTTCGGTGCCCAGCTCGAGCATCTGATGACGGCGCTCGACCCGGAGGTAACCGCCGCGCAGTTCAACCTCATCGGCAGCCACGACACGCCTCGCGCGCGGAGCGTGATGGGCGGCGATCCGGCGCGTCTCCGCCTGGCGACGCTCCTCCAGCTGACGATGCCCGGAGCTCCGTCGATCTACTACGGCGACGAGCTGGCCATGACGGGGGCGGCCGACCCCGATTGCCGTCGGGCATATCCACCCGCCGGCACCGAGCTCGACGCGGAGGCTGCGGCGACAAGAACCTTCGTCCGGGACTTGATCGGCGCGCGCGTGACCCACGAGTCGCTTCGCGGTGGGGAGGTGCGGGTCGTGGCCGCGGCCGATCGGTCGGTCGCGGTTGCGCGGCTCGCCGCCGGGCGGCGTGCGATCGTCGCAGTCAACGCTGGGGTGGACGCCGCCGAGCTCGACCTCGACTCAGTTGGCGGCGGCGATGGCCTGCGCTGGCTCGAGCTGCCAGGAACTGAGGGCCGGCTCACCGATGGCGGCGGGGCGATCGTCCTGCCCGCGCTGGGCGGGGCAGTGCTCGTCGGCGACTGACCGCCTGTCTACGCCTCGGCTGAGACCGAGGCCGGCTGGGCGGCGTCCTCGCCGGCGGCCGCCTCGTCGACGGGCAGATACATCCTCTCGACGTACTCGTGGAGCATCCGCGTCGTGGAAAATCGCCAGAGCGTCGAGGCCATCGACCGTCGCATCTGGTCGACCCAGATCCGGGGCAGGCCGTCGGCGTCGCGCTCGTAGTAGCGGGGCACGACCTCCTCTTCCAGGATCCGGTACAGGTCCTGGGCGTCGGCCCAGTCCTGCGCCTTCTCGTCCGGGTTCGTCTCCCGGCCACCGATCGCCCAGCCGTTGTCGCCAGTCCAGCCCTCATCCCACCAGCCGTCGAGCACGCTGACATTGACGACGCCGTTCGCGGCCGCCTTCATGCCGCTGGTCCCGGATGCCTCCAGCGGCCGGCGCGGGTTGTTGAGCCAGATATCGACGCCGGCGACGAGATAGCGGGCCATCCGGATGTCGTAGTCCTCGAGGATGAAGACCCGCCCGTGCAGCTGCTCGGAACGGGAGCGCTCGAAGATCTCCTGGATGACCTGCTGCCCCGGCCGATCGGCGGGGTGGGCCTTGCCGGCGAACACGACCTGGACGGGTCGCTTCTCGTTCCAGAGCAATCGTTGGAGCCGGTCGATGTCGCTGAACAGCAGGCCGGCCCGCTTGTAGGTCGCGAAGCGGCGGGCGAAGCCGATCGTGAGGATGTCCGGATCGAGCGCCGCCTCGAGCGAATCGAGGACGACAGGTGCCTCCCCGTGGCGTGCGAACTGGTTCCGCAGCCGGCGCCGGGCGAAAATCGCCAGCTCGAGCTTCTGGCGCTGGTGGGTTTCCCAAAGCTCGTCCGTCGGGAGCTTGTCCAGCCGCTCCCAGAAGCGGCCGCGCTCGCCCTCCGCGTCGAGGTTGTCGAGGTCTGCCCGCAGGCTGCCCGACAGCGTCTCGCCCATCGCGTGCCCGATCCAGCTCGGCATGTGGACACCGTTCGTGATGCCGATGATCTCCCGCGGCGAGACGCCCCGCCAGGTCGCGTCCGCGGTCAGGGCGTGCAGCTGGCTGACGGCATTGGCCCGTCGGGTGAGCCGCAGCGAGAAGGCCGTCATGTCGAACTCGGACCGATCGCCCTCGACGCCGACGCCGAGCTCGAGCACCTTGTCGATCGGGACGCCGCCGGTCGTCGGTCGGCCGTCACCGTCGAGGAGGGGACCCGCAAGGCGGCGCACGAGGTCGACGGCGAACCGCTCGTTGCCCGCGGAGACGGGAGTGTGGATCGTGAAGACGCTGTCGGTCCGGACCCGGTCCCAGGCCTTGTCGAGGGAGTCGCCCGCGGCGACGTACTCGCGGGCGCGTTCCGCGAGGAGCAGCGCGGAATGGCCCTCGTTCAGATGCCAGACGGAGGGGTCGATGCCGAGCGCCCGGAGTGCCCGCACGCCGCCGACGCCCAGCACCAGCTCCTGGTGGAGCCGCATCTCGCGGCCGCGGACGTAGAGGATGTGGGTGATCGGCCGGTCGGCGTCATCGTTCTCGGGGATGTCGGTGTCGAGGAAGAGGACCGGCGTCCGGCCCACCTGGGCGCACCAGACGGCGATCTGCAGATCGCGGCCCGGCAGCTCGACGCGCACCCGGAGCGGCTCGCCGTCCGGACCCTGGACCCGGCTGAGCGGCAGCCGCGAGAGGTCGTAATCGGGATACGCGTGCTCCTGGTGACCGTCGGCGTCGATCGTCTGGTGGAAATAGCCGTTGCGATACATCAGCCCGACCCCGATGAACGGGAGGGCCATGTCGGACGTCGTCTTGGTGTGGTCGCCGGCGAGCACGCCAAGTCCGCCCGAATAGATCCCGAGCGACTCGTAGAACCCGTATTCCGCGCAGAAGTAGGCGATCGGGCCGTCCGGCATGTCGGGATATCGGCGCTGGAACCAGTTGTCCGCGCCATTCGCCAGGTAGTGGTCGAAGTCCCGGAGGACGCCCTTGACCTCGGCCATGAACGTCGTGTCGTCGAGGAGGTGCGTCCACTCGACGGGGCCGCTCAGGACGGGGATCGGATTGCGGTGACGCGTCCAGGTCTCGCGATCGATCCGGCTCCAGATCGTTCGGGCCCGAGGATGCCAGCACCAGTACAGGTTGTAGGCGAGGCGGCGAAGACCCTCGAGCTGCGGCGGGAGGCGGAACGAAGCCGCGGGGATCGAGGGGACCTGGGGCGCGGGATTCATGTCGCGGAAGCGATGATAACGTTTACTCGCCCGCCCATGAACCGGTTTAGCGCACGGTCCGGTGCCCCGCCCGGCCCGTCGTTACCATGGCCCGATGCCGATGCGCATTGCGTTCATCGCCGCGGAATGCGAGCCGTGGGCAAAGACGGGCGGCCTCGGCGACGTCGTCGACGCCCTGGCGCGCTCCCTCGGCCGGGTGCCCGGAGCGACCGATGGCGTTGTCGACGTGTTCCTCCCGCGCTATCGATCCGTGGCACTCCCGGCGAGCGCCGGTCCGGGGACGCCGCTCCGCGTGCCAGACCCGCATTCGCTCGATGGGGCAGTCGAACTCAGCCTCATCGACGTCCAGGCGGACGGCTATCGACTGCGCCTCGTGGATCATCCCGCGGCCTTCGACCGGGATGGTCTCTACGGCCCGCCCGGCGGCGGCGACTTCAGCGACAACGCCTGGCGCTTCGGTCTCCTCTGCCGGGCGGCACTCGAGACGCTACGGGCGGAGAGCGACCGACCGGTCGACGTCATCCACATCCACGACTGGCATGCGTGCCCGGCGCCGATCTTCCGCGATCGCTGGTACGAGGACGACCCCGTCCTCGGTCGCGCGGCCGTGGTGCTGACCCTGCACAACCTCGCCTATCACGGCTGGACGCCCCTGGAGTCGCTCGGCCAGCTGGGGCTGGCGCCGGGCGACGGGATCGTCGAGGCAGGCGCTGCCGGCATCGACCTCCTGGCAGCCGGCATCGAGCTGGCGGAGATGGTCAACACCGTCAGCCCTGGCTATGCCCGCGAATCACTCACGCCGGCCCTGGGCTTCGGGCTCGACGGGACGCTGCGGGCGAAGGGCGACCGCTACCTCGGCATCCTCAACGGCCTCGACACCGAGGTCTGGGACCCGGCGACCGACGGCGACCTTGCCGCGACCTACTCCGCCGCGGACCCGAGCGGCAAGGCGATGTGCCGGACCGACTTGCTGAACCGGATCGGCTTCGACCCGACCGACGACCGACCGGTCCTCGGGATGATCGGCCGGCTGGATCCGCAGAAGGGCTTCGACCTCCTGGCCGACGCGGCCTCGCGCCTTCTGTCGGTCGGCTGCCGGCTCGTCGTTCTCGGCAGCGGAGACCCACGTATCGCGGCGGATCTGCGGAGCCTCGCGGAGCGACGGCCTGACGCGGTCGCGCTGCTGGAGCGATTCGATCGGGCGATGGCCCGGCGCATCTACGCCGGCGTCGACTTCTTCCTGATGCCCTCGAGATTCGAGCCGTGCGGGCAGGGCCAGATGATCGCGCTGCGCTACGGAACGCCCCCGATCGTCCGGCGGACGGGTGGCCTGGCCGATTCGGTGGTCGACGAGCTGCGCTTCCCGGGCGAGGGGACCGGATTCGCATTCGACGCGGCGACGCCGGACGCGCTGGCCGAGGCGTGCGAGGCGGCGATCGCGATGCGCGCCGCCGGCGGCCCGGCGTGGGCCGGCCTGATCGCCCGGGGCATGGCGGTCGACTTCGACTGGACGACCGGCTCGGCGCCGCAGTATGTCGACATGTACAAGCGGGCCGTTCTGCGGCGCCGTCGCTGAGCCGCAGCGACTCGCGGTCAGTCGCCGAGGGCGCGCAGCAGGGCCTGGACCAGCGCCTCGGGGTGCGTCCGCTGCGGCGAGTGCGGTGCGCCGGCGATCGTGACGACCCGGTCTGCACCGAGGCGCGCCGCGAAGTCAGGAAGGAGCTCGTCCGGAACGTAGCCGCCGAAGGCCGGATCGCCCCGGATCAGCCACACCGGCACGTCCTGCGCAGCGCGGTCCGCCAGGCTGCCGAGGCCACCGTCCCAGTCGCCGTTCCGGGTCAGGACGTCGCGAACCGCCGCCTCGTCGAACTGGGTGAGCCCCTCGGCCTTGGCGAGCGACGTCGCCGTAGCGACCACGTCGGATTCAGGCGACCGACCGTCGCGACCGCTTCGTCGAGGTCGTCGTAGGCGCGCTCGACCGGGTCCTCGAGCATGGCCGCGAGCGCGGCGAGCGGGATGGCCGGCGGATCGATCAGGACCAGCGTGGCCGGGAACGAGGCCGGCCGCGGGCATCGCGGCGGCGGTCATCGCGCCCCAGCTGTGGCCGACGACTCGCACGTCCGGGCGCTCCAGGCCGGCGGCTCGGACGAACTCGACGAGATCCGCCGCGTTGTCGCGAAACCGGTAGTGGCCCAGCCACCGCCGCGTCTCGCCGTGGCCGGGCAGGTCCGGCGCCACCACCCGGAATCCAGCGGCGGCGAGCGCCGGCCCGATCCGCCACCACGTCCGCGCCGATGACGTGACGCCGTGGAGCAGCAGCAACGGCGGTGCGTCGGCGGCTCCCCAGGCGAGCTGGTGGAACGCGAATCCCCGCGGCCTCGGTCGTCGCTTCGGCCGGCGGCGGGGGAGCCGCGAGTGCCGCGGCGACGTCGGGCAACAGCATCGACGGGCCCGTCGCGGTGTCCATCGCCGTATCGGTCACGTCGCCTCCGTGTCGGGTTCTTCCGCGTGCCCAGCCGTGCCCCGCCCGGTCCCGCCCGACCGTGGCCGGAACGTACCATAGCCAGCGGTTTTGGCCGGGGCCTAGCGTTCGTCCATGACCGCGACGACGAAGCCACCCGAGCAGGATGGGCAGCGCACGGCCCCGCGATCGGCCCGTCGCCGCGAGATGGTCCAGGGCCTGCTCCTGCTGGCGGCCCTGATCGTGCTCGCCATCATGGCGAAGCTGCCGGCGGCCTAGGTCCCGCGGCGCGCTCGCCGCGGCAGCGCAGCTCGCGGCGCTAGAATCGCCCTCCACCGCAACCGTCGGAGGGTTCCATGGCCAACCAGTTCGTCGTCCAGCTGAAGAACGAGCCCGGCGCGATGGCGACCCTGGCGGAGGCGCTCGCCGCCCGCGGCGTTGACCTTCGGGCGATTGGCGGCGGCGGGATCGGCGACGCGGGCCACGTGATCATGACCACCGCCGACGACGACACGACGAAGGCCGTTCTCGAGGAAGGCGGCTATACGTTCATCGAGGGCGAATCGATCCTGACCGAGGTCGACGATCGGCCGGGCGGGATGGCCGCGCTGTCGCGGCAGCTCGCCGACGCCGGCGTCAACATCTACGGCCACCTCTTCCTCGGCCGATGGGGTGATCGAGCGATGTTCGCGTTCGTCGTCGACGACCCGGACCGCGCCCGCCCGATCCTCGAGCGCAAGCGCTAGGCACTGCGCGCTCGCCAGCGGACTCCGTCAGCCAGCCGCGCTCCCGAGGGTCCCGCGTTCCAGACCGAGCTCCAGTTCCGCCGCGCTCGCGGCCCAGTGCTCAACATCGTCCCGGCCGATGGTCGTCCCGTGGGCGACGACCTGGAGGGCGAGTCCGTCGACGAGCGACAGGATCCGCCAGGCCGCGGCCCCAGGATCCGCCGCGGCGAAGCGGCCGGCAGCCACGCCCTCCTCGATCGTCCTTTCGAGCAGTCCCTGCCACGCGAGATTCAGGCGGCGTGAGGTGGCCTGGATGGCCGGCCGCCGACCGGCCTCCGCCCACGCGTCGAGCCAGAGCTGGAATGCCCAGTCGGCGTCGGCGGGCGCATACGTCCGGAAGAACGCCGCGAGCGCCGCGATCGGGCTATCGGCCGCTGCCATCTCCGCCGCCGACCTGGCGAGGTCCGCCTCGGCGACCTGGGCGAAGGCCGCCGCAAGGACCTCATCCATGCTCTCGAAGTAGTGGTGGACGAGGCCGCTGGATGTGCCCATCTCGGCGGCGACGTCCCGGACGGTCGTCGAGGCGAGTCCCTTTCGGCGGGCCACCGCGAGGGCCGCAGCGACGATCGCGTCGCGACGGTCGGATCGGCTGAGTCGGGCCATCGTCCCACCAGACTAGACGATATTGCGCAATCGTCCAATAGCCGCTATCGTCGCCCGACCGTCCGGAGACTTGCCGTCAACATGATCCGAACCTCGCCCTTCCACGAGCGAACGAGCGTCGCGAATGAGACAGGCCTGTGGGCGCACTGGTCGGGCTACCTGTCTGCCGCGAAGTACCAGAACTCGGAGAAATTCGAGTACTTCGCGATCCGCAACAGCGCCGGGCTGTTCGACTCATCGCCGCTCTTCAAGTACCGGATCCACGGGCCCGATGCGGAGCGCTTCCTGAGCGGGATCCTGGCCCGCGACATCAGGGCGTGTCCCGTCGGGCACGGCCAATACACGATCTGGTGCGACGAACGGGGCTATGTCGTCGAGGACGGCGTCGTCCTGCGCCACGGACCGGACGACTACATGCTGACCTCGGCCGAGCCGAACTTCGCCTACTTCGCCGACGCGGTCGGTCGCCAGCGGGTCGAGATCGAGGACGTCTCGGAGCAGCACGGTGTCCTCGCGGTGCAGGGTCCGAGCTCGAGGGCGATCCTGGCCGGGCTCGATCCACGGGTCGGCAAGCTCGAGTATTTCGGGCTGACGAAGGCCAAGATCGGTGGCGTGCCGGTGACGGTATCGCGGACCGGCTACACCGGCGATCTCGGCTTCGAGATCTGGACTGCAGCCGGGGACGCAGTCGCCGTCTGGGACGCCGTCGCAGAGGCGTCGAAGGGCCGGGGCGTGGTCCCGTTCGGGCTGACGGCGCTGTCAATGGCCCGGATCGAAGCCGGCCTGCTGCTGCTCGATGTCGACTTCCAGTCGAGCCGCTTCGCCTGGACGGACGCCCATCGGTCGACGCCGATCGAGCTCGGCCTCGGCTGGATGTTCAAGGACCTCGCCGGCAACGATCGGGCCTTCCTCGGCCGCGAGGCGATCGCTCGCGAGATCGCCCAGAAGACGTCACGCTGGAAGCTCACCGGTCTCGTCCTCGACTGGCGCGATTACGACCGGCATTTCGATGCCGCCGGGCTCATCCCGCCGAAGGACCACACGCCGATCGAGGAGGAGTACTACATCTACGACGACGACCTCAAGCAACTGGGCTATGCGACGAGCCTCATGTACTCGCCGATGCTCCAGCGCCACATCGCCCTCGCGCGCGTGCCACTCGCGCTGACCGCGCCGGGCTCGCGGGTCAAGCTCGAGCTCGCGGTGAGCCACCGCTATGAGTATTTCGACGCACACGTGACGCGGCTGCCCCTCTACAACCCCGAGCGAAGGACGGCCTGAACATGCCGAAGACGACCACGCCGACAGCGCCGAAGGCGAAGGCGCCGAAGACGACCGCTCCGAGGACGACCACGTCGAGCGACCGGCGCTACGACGCGATCGTCATCGGCGGTGGTCACAACGGCCTCGTCAACGGGGCTTACCTCGCCAAGGCCGGCCTGCGGACGCTCATCCTCGAGCGGCGCAACGTCGTCGGCGGGGCGGCGATCACCGAGGAGCTCCGACCAGGCTTCTGGTTCACGACCTTTTCGTACGCCCTGAGCCTCCTCCGGCCGGACATCATCCACGACCTCGAGCTGACGAAGCACGGCTTCATGCCACTCCTGATGCCGTCGACCTTCGCCCCGATGGAGAACGGCGACTATCTGCTCCTCGGCCAGGACCGGGGCGAGAACATCCGCGAGATCGCCCGCCACTCGAAGCACGACGCCGACGCCTACGACGCCTTCGAGCACGACATCAGCAAGGTCCTCCAGGTCATCAAGCCGCTCCTCGACCAAGTCCCGCCGGACATCTTCAGCAACGATCCGCAGGAGCTCATCGCCCTGGCCGCCCTCGGCCGGCGGTTCCGCGATCTCGAGCCGAAGGTGCTCCACGATGCGGTCCGGTTACTGACCGGTTCCGCAGCCGACTTTCTTGACGACTACTTCGAGTCGGACATCCTCAAGGGCTACCTCGCCTCGTCGAGCATCATCGGGACGAAGGTCGGGCCGTATTCGCAGGGTTCAGGGCTCGTCCTCCTCTATCACTTCATCGGCGAGCACGACGGCGTCTTCGGCGCCTGGGCCTTCCACAAGCGGGGCAACGGTGGCTTCACCCAGGTGCTTGCCCGGGCAGCCCAGGCATTCGGGGCGGAAATCGCCCTCGAGTCGCCTGTCGCGAACGTCATCACCCGGAACGGCCGGGCGACCGGAGTTGCTCTCGCCGACGGTGGCGAGTACCACGCGGACATCGTCGTCTCGGCGATCGACCCGCGGCGGACGTTCCTCGAGCTCGTCGACCCACTCGAGCTGCCGACCGATCTCGTCGACAACATCCGGCGGTTCCGATTCCAGGGGACGTCGTCGAAGGTGAACTTCGCCCTCGACGGGCTTCCGAGGTACCCGGCCCTCGGGGAGCGCGGCGACCAGTACCGCGGCTTCACCAACATCGGGCCGACGATGGAGTACCTCGAGCACGCCTTCGACGACGCCAAGTACGGCTGGTACAGCAAGCGGCCGTATCTCGATTGCGCGATCCAGTCGACGATCGATCCGGACATGGCGCCGCCCGGCAAGCACGTGATGAGCTGCTTCGTCCAATACACGCCGTACAAGCTCCGCGAGAGCGACTGGGACACGGAGCGGGAGAACATGGCCGACAACGTCCAGGGGACCCTCGAGTCGTTCTTCCCGGGCTTCGGGAAGCTCGTGCTCCAGCGCGAGATCCGGACACCGCTCGACATCGAGCGGACGGTCGGCTTGTCAGAGGGCAACATCTTCGCCGGCGAGTTCCTCGCGCCGCAGATGTTCTTTTTCCGCCCGGCGCCAGGCTGGTCGCAGTACCGGACGCCGATCGACGGCTACTACCAGTGCGGCTCGGGAACGCATCCAGGCGGGTGCGTCATGGGTGCGCCGGGCAAGCTCGCCGCCGGCCAGATCCTCAAGGACCGCAGCAAGATCAAGAGCTGAGGACCGTGGCCCGCGCTCGCTTCGGGCGGGGCGGCAGCCGATTTCAACGAATCTCGAATCTTTAGCATTGCTCATTGTCAACACCGCCGTTAACATCGGCCCCCCGGTCGTAGCGCGCAACGAGCCGGGAACGTCGGCAACGGCGGAGACAGGGGAGGGTACTTTACGTGTCCGAGCAGTGGTCAAAGTTCGACTCCGAGCAGCCCAATCTCGACCCCCAGGCGACCGATGATTCGAGTGCCAACGGGGTCAGTCCGGACTACGCCATCGGCCTGGCGGAGCCGCCTGGCGAGGAGGCCGTGGCGACCGAGGCCGAACTGACCGACGACGCGGCGCCGGTCGAAGCGCCCACTGATGACGCCGCTGTCTCCGAGGCAGCCGACGACGCGCCAGCGGGCGTGTCCGATGATGGGGCCGCGGCCCCGGTTGCCGACGACGGGTCCGCGTTCGTCGCCGACCTTGTTGCCGCGATGCAGGCGACGGCCGGCCTGGAGCGCATCAGGATCAGCGAGGAGATCGATCGCCGGCGGCAGGATCAGGTCGACCGGGTCCAGGCACGGAAGGCATCCGAGGCCGATCGCATGCGCGAGCTCGCCGCGGAGGACATGGCGGCGATCGACGCGTGGGTGGACCGTGAGACGGCACGCATCCAGCTCGACCGCGAGCGTCGGGCGATGGCGGTCAACGAGGATCTCGAGACGAGCCTCGCGGAGCATGGCTCGAAGATCGATCGAGAAATCGAGGGCATCGATACGGCGATCGCGACGTACCGAGCGGAGGTCGAGGCCTACTTCGAGGATCTGAACCGCGAGACGGACCCGATCCTCATCGCTCAGAAGGCGGCGAGTCGCCCGGCGTTTCCGGCCCTGGAGACGGTTGGGGAGACGGTCGTCGAAGCGTCGGCTGACGCGGCTGACGCGCCCGCGCCGGCGCACGAGCCCGTCGTGGTCGGCGTCATGGATCCGGAGGCACCGGCCGACCCTGTCGAGTCATGGGCAGCTTCACCCGAGACGACCGGTCCGGACGGTGCGGCCACTACGTCGGAGGAGGCAGTGCCCGCTGGCGTGAGCCCGAGCATTGGCGGGCCGGGCGCCCTACTCCAGTCAGTGCCGGCAAAGCGACCGATGAGCTGGCTCAGGCGCAGCGACGACTAGGGGCCGCAGACAGCGCACCCGACACGCCACCGACTCCACTCGGCGAGCCAACGTCGCATCGGGCCCCAAAACCGGAGCCCGATCTCTTCCGTATGACCCTATGAGGCGGCCCCGCGAATACGGGCTGCCTCAGGACGACCGACGGAAGAGGAGGCTGGAATGTCGAAACGTTCGCTCCGTGCGGTGGCTCTCGGAGCCCTCACCATGCTCATCGTCGTCGGCGCGTACGCCGTAGCTGGCGGCGACGCGAGGAACTTCAGGGCGAGTCCACTCAACGGCTACGAGGAGAACCCGGACATCTCGACGGTCGCCCGCGGGTCGTTCGAGGCAAGGCTCTCCAGTGACGGCACCACGCTCCACTACGAGCTGCGGTTCTCGGGCCTCGAGGCGGCCGTCACCCAGTCCCACATCCACTTCGCCAAGCGGGCGGTCAACGGCGGGATCGCGATCTGGCTGTGCCAGACGGCCGCCAACCCCGCGCCGGCCGGCACCAACCCGCCGACCTGCCCGGCGTCGGGCACGGTGACCGGCGACGTCGACGCCAGTGACGTCGTCGGACCCGCCGTCCAGGGGATCGAGGCAGGGGCGTTCGCCGAGATCGTCAAGGCGATGCGCGCCGGACACGCTTACGTCAACGTCCACTCGGCAAAGTTCCCGGGCGGCGAGATCCGCGCCCAGATCAGGGCCGTCGGCGGCGACGACGACTAAAGTTCGAGGCGACTATGTGCGGGCCTGGCATTGCCGGGCCCGCACTTCCATGCTTTGGGCCTCTGAATTGCCCGGCCGGGCCGAACGCTGACTCTCGGTGCGTGCTCAGGAGCTGCGCGGCTGCAAGAACTGGACGTAGGCGAAACCGAGGGCCAGCAACAGGTAGATGGCGACGTTCGACCAACCGAGGGCGTTGGCGATGCCCGCTAGCTGGCCGAGCAGGATCACGACGAATCCAACGACGTCACCGGCCAGGTTCCCGAGTACAACTGCTTGCCGCGCTTCCGGGTCGGTCACATTGCGGGCGAACCAGTTCAGCACGGACAGGGAGATAAGTGCGGCGCCGAAGAGCTGCGCGACGAGAGTCCCCGCCTTGTCCAGGGTGATCCCGTAGATTGAGAGTAAAGGTCCGCTGGCGACCACGAACCCCACACCAAATACCGCGCCGATCACGGCCGCGACGACCAGCAGGTTGCTGAGCTTCACGAGAGACCTCCTTCGGGACCGGCTCCGGCAGGCTCCGGCACCTTACGTCAGCGCGCAACCCCGCGACCAGAGGGCAGGTCCGGGAATTCTCGGGTAGTCGAGTATCCTCTTAGGTGCCGAGCCGGGCGGGAGTAGCTCAGTTGGCAGAGCGTCAGCCTTCCAAGCTGAATGTCGCGAGTTCGAACCTCGTCTCCCGCTCCAACTCACGCCCGTCGCCTGTCTGGGACAGCCCCGCTCGATCGTCTGACTCCAGTCCCAGCGACAAAACCGTCGCGCTGTGCAAGCCCTGGGGGACTCGGGTTATCCTCCGCCAAACGTCGCTCCCGGCACGTGGGCCGGAGGTGGACGCCCGCTGGCGCCTGTGCATATCCGTCAGATGACGCAGGGGTCATCACCCAATCGGGTGATGTTCGAGCGGGCCAAGCATCGGCCACGATCGGGAAGCTTCTGATCCGTCACGTCGCGATGCCATGACTCCCGATCCTCGCCGCCTCCAGCGCGACCTCCGTCGACTCTCGGTACGTGGTACGGCCGCGGTCCGCCGCCGACCGTGGGCCACCGCCTTGGTCGCAGTCGCGGCAATCCTTGCCATCGCCGGCGCAACGTCGCTGCTCTTGCTTCGCGGCAACGCGCCGGCGCCCGCCGGCTCGACTGTGGCCGCACCCAGGTTCACGGTCGCGGAGGGTTGGTCGCTCGTAGAGCTGCAGCAGCACGTCGAGGCAGGCGAGGTCACCGCGATCACGGCCGCCGAGACGACCGGAGCCTCCGGCCAGCCAACCCAGACGCTCCTCGTCCGGACGAAGGACGGCCAGGTCATTCCCGTCGACTTGTCGGTCACAGCCGGTGAAGCCGTCGCGGCACTGACGGCCCTCGGATACGGCGATCTGCTGACGACCGAGGCGCTCGAAGTCAGCAGCCCGGGACGGACCGATTCCAGCGTGAACATCATGGGCATCGCCCTGCCGGTCGCGATCCTCGTCCTCACGCTCGTCTTCGTCCTGCGGATGTCGCGCCGGAGCGGTTCGGGCCAGCGCGATGGCTCAACCTTCCGGACGATCATGCCGGCGGCACAGCGTGCGGACGGCACCCTCGTGCCGGCCGTCGTGGACCCACTCATCGTTGCGGTCCGCCTCGAGGATGTCGCCGGCTGTGACGAGGCAAAGCTCGAGCTGACCGAAACGATCGAGTTCCTCAAGTCGCCGGAGCGGTTCCACAAGCTGGGCGCTCGCATTCCGCGCGGGATCATGCTGTACGGCCCTCCCGGCACCGGCAAGACGATGCTGGCGCGCGCCGTCGCCGCCGAGGCCGGCGTGCCGTTCCACCACGCCTCCGGCTCGGAGTTCGTGGAGAAATACGTCGGCGTCGGCGCAAGGCGCGTCCGGGACATGTTCGCCCAGGCCCGGAAGCTCGGGCGCGGAGTCATCTTCTTCGACGAGTTCGATGCGATCGGCAAGGCCCGCGGCGGGCCGAACAGCCATGAGGAGCGCGAGCAGACTCTCAACCAGCTGCTCGTCGAGCTCGATGGGTTCGGCACGACCGAGGATGTCATCGTGATCGCCGCGACAAACCGCCTCGATACGCTCGACCCCGCGGTTCTCCGACCGGGCCGCTTCAACCGAAAGATCCACGTCGGCCTGCCGGACGTCGCGGGTCGCAAGGCGATCCTCGCGGTCCACTCGCGCAACAAGCCACTGGCCTCCACGATCGATCTCGAGGACACCGCTCGGAAGACCTACGGCTTTTCGGGGGCCATGCTCGCCGACCTGCTCAACGAGGCCGCGATCCTTGCGGCCCGCCGAGCCGGCGACGACATCCAGGCCGCGGATCTCCACGGCGGCTGGCTCAAGGTCGCCGTCGGAACGTCGCGCCGCCGGTCGATGGACGAGCGCGAGCGTTCGATCATCGCCGCCCACGAAGTCGGTCATGCCATCTGCAGCAAGGTCCACGGCGAGAAGCGCCGGGTCGAGGAGATTTCCCTCTTCGCCCACGGCGAAGCGCTCGGCGTGACCGTGAGCAGCCAGGAGGACAACGACCTGCCGTCGGAGTCCGATCTCCGGGCTCGCCTCGTGGCATTGATGGGCGGCCGGGCGGCCGAGGAGATCCTCTTCCACGAGGTCACGGGTGGCGCCTCCAACGACTTCGAGGCGGCCAACAAGATCGCGGTCGCAATGGTCACGCGATGGGGGATGGGCCAGGATCCCGAGGCCACCGATCACGGCGTCTCGGGTCGCGGCAGCCTGTCGTTCCTCGTTCCGCTGCCGGGCGGCCGAAGCCTGCCATCGGACGTCCAGGCTGCGGCCACGCGCGCGATCCGGTCGATCCTCGACGGCGCCTACGCCGAGGCCTGTCGGACCCTGATCGACAACATGGAGACTCTCCGCCGGCTCGCCGCCTACCTCGTCGAGCACGAGCGGGTCGACGGCGAGACGTTCGACGAGCTCTTCGACGGCCGACGGGTCGTTCACAACGCCGGTGACGAGTGGCGAGCCGCAACCGCCCGGCCTCGTGCCTGGGGCGACGTCGTGGATCTCGCTGCGCATCGTGCACGTCCCGCCCCGGTGATCGCGGCCGTCGTGGCCGCGGAGCTCGAGGCCTCCGCCATCACCGCCGCCCAGCGCCGAGCCCGCTCCGACGAGTGTTGCGTCCATGGCGGCCCGCTCGACTCGCGCAATGAGTTCATCGGCTCAGGGGCGGACTCCAAGCGGGCGACGTGGAGCCGTGCGCCGTGGTGCGCTCGCCTCGCGTCGGCTGCGCCAGGTTGCGGCCGGAGTGCTGGAGCGCGCCCACACGAGGCTGCGCCCGACCGAGCCCGAGGGCGACCAGCTCTAGGCTGGCCCGTGGCTCCTCAAACTGGTGCAGACACCGCAGCCGCGTCCGGGACGTTTCCCGCCCGGCAAAACCCGACGCGGTGATGCCCGTCGCGAGCGCAGTCGCCTACGGTTGGGCCACGACCAAAGCCCCACCCGAAGGACGACAGTGACGATTGCCGGCAGCTCGATCTGTGCGTGTGATAGGAACTACTCGTGAAGCTGTCGTTCTCGCTCGGAGGCCAGCAATCCGGGCGGGCATCGGGCAGCCAGGGCAACGTCTGCCTCCAGTGCGGAATGGCGGCGCCAACGCCCGACATCACCTTCTGCCGTCGGTGCGGGTTGCCCTTCGGGTCACAGCCACGATCTGACGCCGCGCTGCCGAGCTGCCCGAGCTGTTACCAGACCGTCGGCGACGACGGACGACTGCCGTCGCACCGGCCGAACCTGGGTCGGGTCGATCTTGTCGTCCATATGGAGGAACACGACCAGTTCCCGGTCGGCGACGACGAACTCCTGGAGTCGATGCGGATCGGCGACCGAATCAGGATCGGTCGCTGGGAGGCGCCCTTCGACCTTGTTCGTCGGTATCTCGTCACGGGTGCGATCGATGGCGGACGTCGCCGCTCGTTCCAGCACTCGGCGATCGTCACGGCGATGGCGCAGGTCGGCCGATGGGGAGCCGACGCCGAGATCCTCGGCGACCAGCAGGAATGGCGCGAAGCGCGCCAGGTCATCGCTGAGCTGCTGGAGCGCTACCAGCGATCGGCCCGGCTGTCGGCCTAGGTCTCGCGGAGCGGCCAGCCCGCCTGCCCCGCCCCGGCCCCGCCGCCCGCCGGCCCCGCCGGCCCGCCGGCCCCGCCCAGCCGCGAACACCCCCGCAATCTTGATGACGGTAGTGCGCATCTAGATGACGATCGTGCGCATCGAGTGTTGGTTGGGGTCGTTGACCCGAACCCGAGCTAAGTCGGGGGCCGGCCCCACCCAGTGGCTGATGCGAACCTTACGCATCAAGATGCGAACGACGGTCATCAAAACCGGGCACCCTCTTGCGGAACCGCCGGCGGCACGACAGCCGCGCGGGGGGCAGGTTGCGGCACGGAGTCATTTGGGGACGGGGGTTGCAAGACACGGGCGATATGCGCAAGACTTGCATCGTGCGCAATCACTTCGTGACAAATGAGGCGAAGAAGAAGCTCTTGCGGCCCTGCCGGGAGGCACGGGTTCTGGGGCTCTGACGGCGCGTACTGAAGACGACCGACACGGGCCTCCGGGATCGGAGGCTCCAGGGGCCGCGGACACCAAACGGTGACCGCGGTTTTTTTGTTGCCCCCGAACGACGAAGGCCCCTCGGCAGCTAGCGAGGGACCAGCCATGGACACGATCATTCTCGGCGACGGGCCACTTGGGGCGGCGATCGCCACCGCCCTCCGCGAGCGGGGCGTGGAGGCGGCGCTGTTGGGCCGGCCACGCGGTCGAACGCACGACCGAACGGACCTCGGAACGCCGGACCTGACGATCGAGGCATCCCGATCCGACGCCGTCGGCGACAACATCGCGGCCGCGCTCGGGGCCGGCTGCCGCCGGTTCGTGATTGCCACGACCGGCTGGGACGCCCATCGGACGGCCGTCGAGGCGGACCTTCATGCGCACGGTGCCGCCGCCGTCGTGGCGCCGAACCTCAGCATCGGGGCGGCGGTCTTCTTCCGGCTCGTGGAGCGGGCGTCGGAACTGATCGGCGCGGTCGACGATTTCGAGCCCTACCTGATGGAGTGGCATCGACGGACGAAGCGTGATCGCCCGTCGGGTACTGCCCGTGAGCTCGTCCGGCGCATCGCGGCCGCCTCGCCGTCGCACGAGGAGCCCGAGGTCGCCGTCATCCGGGCGGGCGCGTCGCCCGGGATGCACCTCGTCGGCTTCGATTCGCCCGGCGAGACGATCGAGCTGCGCCTCACAGCGCGCGACCGTTCGGCCTATGCCGCGGGAGCCCTCGCCGCTGCCGACTGGCTGTCGCGAACGCCGCGACCGGCCGGAATCCATCCATTCGACGAGGTCGTCGACGAGCTGCTCGCGGCTCCGGCCCTCGCCGCAACCGCCTGATTCGAACTGAGACAAGGAGAACTCCATGACCACGATCGTCCGCGCCCCGGGCTCGAGCCGACCCGCCCTCAGGGGCGCGCTGACCGCACTCGTCACACCCTTCACCGCTGACGGCGACATCGACGAGGCGGCGTTCCGCCGGCTCGTCCGTTGGCAGGTTCTTGCCGGGATCGACGGCGTCGTCCCGGTCGGGACCACAGGCGAAGCACCGACCCTGACCGAATCCGAGCGCGATCGGCTCATCGCGATCGCCGTCGAGACCGTCGGCGAACGACCGTCACGTGGCCGCGTCGCCGTCGTCGCGGGAACGGGCACCAATGACACCGCCGCGACCGTCAGGGCAACCCGCCGGGCGGCAGACCTCGGCGCCGACGCCGCGCTCGTCGTCACTCCTTACTACAACCGGCCAGATCAACGGATGCTCGCTGCGCACTTCCGCGCGATCGCCGATGACGGCGGCCTGCCGCTCGTCGTCTACAACGTGCCGTCGCGAACCGGCACGAACGTCGACGTCGACACGTTTCTCCGGCTTGCGGAGCATCCGCGCGTCGTGGGCATCAAGGAGGCATCGGGAAATCTCGAGCAGATCGCCCGGATCTGCCGCGAGCGGCCGCGCGACGTCGCGGTCCTCGCCGGCGACGATGCGTGGACGCTACCGATGCTCGCTCTGGGTGGTGACGGCGTCGTTTCGGTCGCCTCGAACGAGATCCCCGGTGAGATGGCCGGGCTCTGCTCCGCCGCCCGGGCGGGCGACTGGGACGGCGCGAGGCGCCATCACGAGCGCTGGCTGCCGTTGTTCCTCGCGAACTTCCGCGGCGGCCCGAACCCGGTCCCGGTCAAGGCGGCCCTGTCGATGATGGGCCTCCTTGACGGCGATGCCGTACGGGCGCCACTCCTCCAGCTTGACGATGGGGCGCGAGCTCAGCTGGCCGACGTGCTCCGGGCCGCGGGTTTGGTCGAGGCCTCGGGCGGCCGGATGGCCGGCCAGACGCAGGAGGCAGTGGCGTGATCGCGGCCCCCGAGATCGATGGAGCGACGCTGCTCGAGGACCTCGAGAGCGGGCTGATCAGGGCGGCCGAACCGGATCCGTCCGCTGCTGGTGGGTGGCGCGTCAGGCCCGACGTCAAGGCCGCCATCCTTGCCCGATTCGCCGATCGGGCGACGCGGGACTGGGCGGTCGGGCCGTTCTGGTTCCGGGACCGAGCGTCGGTGCCGCCGCGCGACGTCAGCGACGGCGCCTGGCGCATCGTCCCGGGCGGGACGAGCATCCGTGCCGGCGCCCACCTCGGAGCGGGGGTCATCGTCATGCCGCCGTCGTACGTGAACATCGGGGCGTGGATCGGGGAGCGGACGATGGTCGACAGCCACGTCCTCGTCGGCTCGTGCGCCCAGATCGGCTCAGACGTTCACCTCGCCGCCGGCGTCCTGATCGGTGGCGTCCTCGAGCCGGCGGGCGCGCGGCCGGTGATCGTCGAAGATGGGGCCTTCGTCGGGGCCGGCAGCGTCCTCCTCGAGGGGGTGCTCGTCGCTCGCGGCGCGGTCATCGGTGCCGGCGTCACCTTGACGGGGACGTCTCGGATGTACGACCTGACGCGGAACGAGATCCTCAATGGGACCGTCGACGAGCCGCTGTCCGTGCCGGCCGGAGCCGTCGTCGTACCCGGCGCAAGGGTCGCCACCGGTTCGTTCGCGTCCCAGCACGGCGCTGTCGATCGCGACAGCGATCATCGTCAAGCACCGCGACGAAGGCACCGACGCCCGGGTCGCACTGGAGGCTGCGCTCCGCTGAGGCTGGCCGACCGTGGCCGCGGCGCAGTTCCGCTCGGGTACCCTTCGAACGTGGCTCTGGTTTCGATCCGTTCGCTCACAAAGCGCTATCCGGGCGGCGTCACCGCGCTCGACGGCCTGACCGTCGAGATCGAACGCGGCATCGTCGGGCTGGTCGGATCGAACGGCGCCGGCAAGAGCACGCTCCTCAAGATCCTCCTCGGGCTCATCGACGCGACCACGGGCGAGGCGACCGTCTTCGACATGGACGTCCGGACTCGCGGGACCGACATCCGCCAGTTCGTCGGCTACCTTCCCGAGCACGATTGCCTGCCGCCCGACGCATCTGCGACCGATTTCGTCTCGCATCTCGCCCTCATGTCCGGCCTGCCGCGGGCGGCTGCGCGCGAGCGAACGGCCGAGGTCCTCCGGCACGTCGGGCTGTACGAGGAGCGCTACCGGGCGATAGGCGGCTACTCCACGGGCATGAAGCAACGGGTCAAGCTCGCCCAGGCGCTCGTCCACGATCCGCGTCTGCTGCTCCTTGACGAGCCGACGAACGGGCTCGATCCCGCGGGCCGGGACGAGATGCTGGAGCTCATTCACCGCACCGGCACCGAATTCGGCATCGCGACCATCGTGGCCTCGCACCTGCTCGGTGAGATCGAACGCGTCTGCGACTTCCTCGTCGCCATCGAGGGCGGCCGGCTCCTCCGAGCCGCGCCCCTCGTGTCGTTCACCGAGCAGACCGGGACGCTCGCCGTCGAGGTGGAGGAGGGGAGCGCGGCGCTCGCGGCCCGGCTGACCGCCCAGGGCCTCGAGGCGATCGCCGACGGCCGGGCGGTCCTCATCGCCCTCACTGACGAACGCCCCTACGACATCGTCCGCGACACGATCGTCGACCTCGGCCTCGCGCTGGTTCGGATCGAGCAACGGCGCCACAAGCTCGAGGATCTCTTCCGCGACATGCCGGTCCCGCCCGGCGCGACGGCTCCGGCCGCCGGCCGCGCCCGACGAGGCTCCCCAATGACGGCACCGATCTCGGTCGGGCACCCCCGCCGGCTCGATCTACGACATCGGCTATCGCGGCTACGAGGGCCCCCGACTCGGCCGGGCGCACGCGATCCGCTCGATGTTCCTCCACAGCCTCCGGACGGCCTACGGGATCGGCCGCGGCGGGCGGGCGAAGATCGCCCCGTTCATCCTTGGCGCGCTGGCGATCCTGCCGGCACTCGCGATCGTCGGCGTCCTGACGCTCGCGATGCGGTTCGGCGCCGGCGAGCAGATCGCGGAACAGTCACCGATCCGCTACGACACCTACTTCAGCACGATCTCCACGATCATCGCCCTGTTCTGTGCCGCGCAGGCCCCGGAACTGTTCGGCCGCGACCAGCGCCACGGAATCCTGTCGCTCTACTTCGCCCGCGCTCTCCGCCGATCCGACTACGCCCTCGCCCGGATCGGCGGCTTCGTCGCCGCGCTCCTCATCCTGGAGCTCGTGCCCCAGCTCGTGCTGTTCGTCGGTCGCGCCCTGCTGTCGCCGGACGTCGTCGCGGCGGTCCGAAACGATCTGCCGTCGATCCCGCCGATCCTCGTCCAGGGCGTCCTGTCGGCCGGGCTCCTCGGCGGGCTGGCGATGGCAATCTCGGCCTTCACCCCGCGACGGGCCTACGCGACCGCGGGGATCATCGCCCTGTTCGTGATCCCGGGAATCGTCGCCGGGGTCATCGCCGGGCTCGGGTCGTCGGACATCGCCAACTGGCTCTTCCTCACCAGCCCCTCGTCCGTGCTCGACGGGACGAACGCGGCCCTGTTCGGCACGCAGCTGGGCTCCGAGTTCTTCTTCATCAACCTGCCCGACATCGCCTATTTCGCCGCCGCGATCGCGGGCATCGTCGGGTCCGTGGCGATCACCATCCGACGCTTCGCCCGGTACACCGCATGACCGCCCCAGACGCGACGCCGGCCGCCGTCGACACGACCGCCCCACCGTTCGCGCCCGCAGCCTCCGCGTCCGAGCCGGCGATCATCCTCGAGCGAGTGTCGCGCTGGTACGGCAACGTCGTCGCCGTCAACGACATCTCGTTCGCGCTCGCGCCCGGGGTCACCGGCCTGCTCGGCCCGAACGGCGCCGGCAAGACGACCCTCCTCCACATGCTCGCCGGACTTCTTCGGCCCTCCAGCGGCAAGATCCGGGTCGCAGGCCAGTCGGCCTGGCGGAATCCCGACGTCTACCGATCCATCGGCCTCGTTCCGGAGCGCGAGGCGGTCCATTCGTTCCTGACAGGACGCGAGTTCGCCGCGCTCGCCGCCCGTCTCCAGGGATTGCCCGATCCCGCGGCGGCCGCCGCCCGAGCGATGCGGACCGTCGACCTCGAGGCCGCGGCCGACCGCCAGATCGGGACGTATTCGAAGGGCATGCGGCAGCGAGCCAAGATCGCGGCCGCCCTCGTCCACGATCCGGCGATCCTGCTGCTCGACGAGCCGTTCAACGGGATGGACCCGCGCCAGCGGCTGCACATGATGGATCTCCTCCGGTCGATGGCCGCGGCCGGCCGGACGATCCTCTTCTCGTCGCACATCCTCGAAGAGGTCGAGCGGCTCGCCGACGGCGTCCTCGTCATCGTCGCGGGGCGGCTCGCCGCGGCAGGCGACTTCCGCGAGATCCGCCGGCTCATGACCGATCGGCCGCACACGTTCCTCGTCCGCTCGTCGGACGATCGCCGGCTCGCCGCCGCATTCATGGCCGAGCCGGCGGTCTTCGGGACCGAGCTTCGCGAGAACCGCCTGACCGTGAGGGTCGCCGAGTTCGGTGGCTTCACCCGCGCTGTCGCCCGAGTCGCCCGCGACGCCTCGGTCACGCTCTACGAGGTCGCCCCGACCGACGACTCGCTCGAGAGCGTCTTCGCCTACCTGGTGTCGCGCCGATGACGACCTTCGCGACGATCGCCGGGGTGACGATGCGGGCCCTCCTCGGGCGGCGGCGGACGCTGCTCATGGTGCTGCTTGCCGGCACGCCGGTCCTGCTCGGGCTGCTCGTCCGCGCCAACGACTCGGAGCTGGACAACATCGGCCCGACGATCGACGGCTTCGTCGTCCGGATCGTCCTGCCAATCGTCGCCCTCGTGTTCGGGACCGCCGCCCTCGGCTCGGAGCTGGACGACGGGACGGCGATCCACATCCTGACGAAGCCGATCAGCCGCTGGACCGATCGTCGCGGCCAAGATCGTGGTGGCAGGCATGCTCACGGCGGCACTGGTCGTGCCGTCGACGGTCGTCGCCGGCTTCCTCCTCGGCGGCTTCGGGTCGGAGAACGTCGCGGTCACGTTCGCATTCGCGTTGGCGAACCTCGTCGGCTCGTTTCTGTACGTGGCGATCTTCCTGGTCCTCAGCGTCGTGACGTCGCGCGGCTTGATCATCGGGCTGGCGTATGCGCTCATCTGGGAGGGGCTGCTGTCCGGACTCCTGCCCGGGACCCAGATCTTCAGCGTCCGCGAGTACATCGGTGGGATCGCCCAGGCCCTCGCTCCGGGGGCGGTCGCCGACTCGATCATCGGGGCCGGTGGCTTCCTCTACGCCGCCTTCGCCCTGGTCATCGCGGTCGCGCTCGGGAGCGTTCGCCTGGCAACGTACGAGATCCGCGGCACCGACTGACTCGTCGTTGGGGCGGTTCCTGCCTGCACCACAAAGTCCAGCCGACCGTTGCGAATCCGCCTGCTGCGGCAGTACGTTCGGATGCCAACGAGGTGGCCCTAATGGACCAGAGCGACGCGATCGATCGCCAGGCGCATGCCACCGGCACGATGATCGCCACGGCAGACACATCAGACGGCGGCGGTGGTGCCAAGAACATCCGACCGACGTTCCTGACGGAACTGGCGCGCGCCATGCAAGCCGCCGCCGAACGGGAGCGTGACCGCATTGCGCGAGGTCGTCACGAAGGAGGCCGCCGAGCAGGTCGAGAAGGCGCGCATCAGAGCGGCAGCCGAGACCGAGGAACTGCGCCGGCTGGCGGAAGAGGACGTGGCACGTATCAAGGAATGGTCGAGAACCGAGATCGAGCGCCTCCGCCAGGACGCGGACCGCCGCACGGACGAGCGCCGCAACAATCTTCAGGGCTACCTTGCCAAGCACGAGTCGATCATCGCGACCGAGATCGGCAGCGTCGATGCGGCCATCCGCGACTACCGCGCCGCGCTGGACGGTTTCTTCGATGAGTTCACGAGGTCGACCGATCCGGCCGACATCGCCCGCCGAGCTGATTCGCTCCCGGCTGCACCCGACCTCGACGAGGTCCGGGCGACGGCGCGGGCGGGTGCGATCTCGGAGCTCGCGAACGCCCCGGACGAGTCCGCGGGTCCTACCGGTGATCGAGGAACCCGGCCCCGGAATCGAGGCAGATCCCGCACCGTCGGCTGACGCCGACGTTAGCAACGAGCCGGAGTTCAACGTCGAGACGGGCCAGGGTGTCATGGACCCCGATGCCGTTGGACGGTTGGACGCCCTGCCGGCCACCATTGGCGAGGCCGATGCCGAGGCCGATGCCGAGGCTGCTCGCACGCCCGCGACCGCGCCGCCGGCGGATGCCCTGCACGTAGAGCCAGACGATGCCGTTGAAGTGGCGGTCGCGGGGTCGGCCGACCACTCCAGCCCGGCCATCCGACTGCTTCGCTCAATCGCGCCGTGGACGACCCAGCCCGATGACGACAAGCCGGACGACGCTTCCCAAAGCCGGTGACTCAGCCAACGGTCGGATAGCCCTCGGACGTCCCTCGCGAAGACACCATGACCGGAGTGCCAGCGGTCCCCATGACCAACGGCCCGTTGCGATGGCAGGACCGTCGGCGCAGGCTGGTCCCATGCCCATCGAGTTCCTCGGATTCACGACCGATCGCCGCATCACGGCCATGATTCCGCTGGCCGATGACAGGCTGAGCGACATGCTCAATTCGGTCACCCGCATCGTCCTCCGCGACGCGGTCGTCGGGGATCTCATCGAAGGCGGCCCGACCGTGACCGGCGACGTGACGCTGCCTGTCGGCGAGTTGTTCGCGGTCGTCGGGACGGGCCGACGAGGTAGCGAGATGCGACGCCGACGAACGGCCGTCCGGCGGGTCAGCATCGGACTCGGCCGCTACACCGTCAGCGGCTGTCTCCACATGATGCCCGGCCAGGATGACTTGCCCCAACGGGGTGACCCGGCGACGATCCTCGCGGGCCGCGACATCCTCGTTCCGATCACCGACGCCTCGATCACCTACGACGTCGCAGGACGCCAAGACGACCGAAGAGCACGAAACGATCCTGGTCAATCGTGCCCGCGCCGCCTGGATGGAGATCCAGCCGGAGGTCGAGGACGACGACGATGTCGAGCCGAAGCGGCCGACCGACGCGGCTGACACGCGGACCCGCTACGTCAAGGACTTCACCGGGACTGTCGCCGACTAGCGCGCCGCCCACGCCGGTCAGTCCGCGACCGGCACTCCCATGACGTTGAACCCGCCGTCCACGTAGATGACCTCGCCGGTCACTGCCCGCGACAGGTCAGACGCAAGGAACACGGCCGCTCGTCCAACGTCCTCGGGCGTGATGTTCGCCCGCAGCGGCGCAGTTTCGGCGAACGATCCGTACATCTTCTTGAAGCCGGCGATGCCTGCGGCGGCCAGCGTTCGGATCGGGCCCGCCGAGATCGCGTTCACCCGGATCCCCGATGGGCCGAGGTCGGCGGCGAGGTAGCGGACCGACGCCTCGAGCGCGGCCTTGGCGACGCCCATGACGTTGTAGTTGGCGACGACCTTTTCGGCCCCGTAGTAGGTGAGGGTCAGGATCGACGAGCCCTCGCGGAGGAGCGGCCGCGCCTCGCGGGTCAGGGCGACGAGCGAGTACGCCGAGACGTCGAGGGCAAGCGCGAATCCCTCCCGTGACGTCGACGGTGAAGCCGCCCTCGAGGTCCTCGCGCTTGGCGAACGCAAGGGCGTGGACGAGGATGTCGAGCGAATCATGCGTCTCCGCCCATTTCGCGAAGACCCGCTTGATCCCCTCGTCGTCCTGGACGTCGCAAGGTTCGATGAACGTCGAGCCGATCGATTCGGCAAGCGGACGGACGCGCTTCTCGATGAGCGATTCCACCGACGAGAAACCGATCGTCGCGCCTTCCGCGTGGAACGCCCTGGGCGATTCCCCAGGCGATCGAGTGGTCGTTCGCGACGCCGAAGATCAGCGCGGTCTTGCCATCAAGCAGGCCCATCAGCACCTCCAGCTCGGAGGATACGACCTAGCATGCGTGCATGACCGAACTCTCGGAGGCACTCGCGGGCGTCCGCGGGCTGGTTCTCGATGCCGACGGCGTTATCGTCCTCAAGGGTGAATTCTTGCCAGGCGCGCCCGAGGCGCTCGCACGACTCGCGACGCTCGGTATCCCGTTCAGAATCGTCACGAACTTCTCGGCCGCCCACCGCGACACACTCGCGGCGCGATTCGGCGGCGGTGCGACGCCCCGCGACCGGTTCATCACGGCGGCCTCCGCCGCGGCGACGTACACCGCAACGCGCCATCCGGGTGGTCGCCTTTTCGTGATCTCCGCCCCTGATGCGCTGCGCGAGTTCGAGGGGCAGACCCTCGTATCGGCCGATGAAGCCGATGCCGCAGCGCCAGGCGAGCTCGCGGCCGTGGTCATCGGCGATGGTGGCGATGACCTCAGCTACCGCAACATGAACGTCGCCTTCCGCGCGATCAGGCGCGGTGCCGAGTTCGTGGCCATGCACCGCAACCCCTGGTGGCTGACGCCGCGCGGCGAGACGCTCGATGCGGGCGCCTTCGTGGCCGGTCTCGAGGTGGCGACCGGCCACGCCCCGGTCGTCTGCGGCAAGCCCTCACCGGTCGTGTTCGAACAGGCGTTGGCGGGACTTGCGGCGGACCTCGGCGTCAAACGGCTTCCGGCCGGCCAGGTGGCGATGGTCGGCGACGACCCGGAGGCGGACATCGCCGGCGCCCGTCGGGTCGGGTTGCGCGGGATCCTCGTGCTGACCGGCAAAGTCGATGCGGGCGCCGCCCAGGCGGCGATGGCCGGTCCAGTCCGGAGCCGCCCCACGGCCATTGCAGAATCGCTGGTCGAGATCGTCGCCGCGCTAGACTGAGCCCAACGTTCCGAGCCCTTTTGCCGAACCGAGGTTCTCCTCAGATGACCACCGAATCGAAGCCGCGTCTCAAGATCACCTACGCCACGCTTCGGGCCGACAACGAGGAGCTTCACAAGCTCTACGAGGCCGGCCTGGAGGAGGCGAAGCGCGAGCTCGGTGGGCACCATCTGAACGTCGTCAACGGTCGCGACCGGGCAGGCGACGGCGAGATGACCGTGGCCTCGCCGATCGACCGGAACCTCATCCTCGGGCACTTCGCCCGCGGGACCCGCGACGACGTTCGCGACGCCGTCAAGGCCGCCCGCAGCGCCCAGCCGGCCTGGGCCGCGAAGCCGTGGAAGGACCGCCTCGAGCTCATTCGCAAGGCCGCCGATCTCATCAGCGAGCGGCAGATGCGGTACGCCGGGCTGATGGCGATCGAGGTCGGCAAGAACCGGCTCGAGGCGCTCGGCGAGGTCGAGGAGGCGGCCGACCTCCTCCGCTACTACGCCCAGACGATGGAGGACAACGACGGCTACGACCACCCGATGGACAACCTCGGGGACTCGGCCGTCCACACCCGCTCGATCCTTCGGCCGCACGGCGTCTTCGCGGTCATCAGCCCGTTCAACTTCCCGATGGCCCTCGCGGCCGGCCCGACGGCCGCCGCGCTCATGGCCGGCAACACGGTCGTCTTCAAGCCTTCGTCGGCTGCCCCGATGTCGGGCGTCAAGCTCGTCGAGGCCTATCGCGACGCGGGCTTCCCGGATGGCGTCGTCAATCTCGTCATGGGCCCGGGCGACACCGTCGGCGCCGAGTTGCGCGAGAACGACGGCATCGACGGGATTGTCTTCACCGGCTCGTACGAGGTCGGGATGGACCTGTTTCGGACGTTCTCGAAGCGCTTCCCGAAGCCGACGATTGTCGAGATGGGCGGCAAGAATCCGGCGGTGGTCTCGCGGACGGCCGATCTCGAGGAGGCGGCGGAGGGCATCGTCCGGAGCGCGTTCGGGTTCGGCGGGCAGAAGTGCTCGGCCAATTCGCGGGTCTACGTCGAGAAGCCGGCCCACGACGAGCTGGTGAGGCTGCTCGTCGAGAAGACCGAAGCGATCACGATCGGCGACCCGCTCCTCCGCGAGAACTGGCTCGGCCCGATCGTCGACCAGAAGGCGGTCGATCGACACCAAGCCGCGGTCGCGGACGCCCGCAAGGACGGCCGTGTCTTTGTCGGCGGGGAACGACTGACCGATCGCGGCATGGACCGTGGCTTCTACGTCGAGCCGACGGTCGTTGGTGACCTGCCGGCGGACCATCGCCTCTTCCGCGACGAGCTCTTTGCGCCGTTCACCGCAGTTCATGCCGTCGACACGTTCGACGAGGGTCTTCGACTCGCGAACGAGTCCGTCTATGGCCTGACGGCCGGCGTCTACAGCGAGGATCCGGGCGAGGTCCAGCGGTTCCTCGACAACATCGAGGCCGGCGTGACGTACGTGAACCGCCGCGCCGGGGCGACGACCGGTGCGTGGCCGGGCGTCCAGGCGTTCGGCGGCTGGAAGGGCTCAGGCTCGACCGGCAAGGCCGGCCTCTCGATGTACTACGTAGCCCAGTTCCTCCGCGAGCAGAGCCACACCGTCGTCGACTGACACGGCGACAGGACGCTGCCTGAAACGTGCTGGCCGCCCATCAGCGTGCGCGGCCTGCGGGCCGGCCGCCACGAGTGGGATCCTTGAACGGCTCGTTGTGTGACCAGCTTGGCGATGATGTAGCCTCGAATTGATGAGCGCCGTGTCCGACTCCGCCGAGATCGATGGTGCGTGGCTCAGACCGGAGGCCGCCGAGCATTTGCGAAACTGATTGTCCTCGTTGCGGCGTTACTTCCGGTGGCCGGAGTGGCGATCAGAACGATCGGTTTTGCTGTTGATCCAGACCTTAGGAACGTTGTGCAGCTGGCCGTCGCACTGCCCATCGTCGACCTGACGGCACTCGCCGCCTGGAGCCTACTCGTTCCACTCGTTTCCCTCGTGTGGGTCGTTTGGTTCACTGGGCAAACGTTCGGGGACTCGTCCGAGCCGAGCGCGCTGACGCGGAATTGGACAAGGTCCGATCTGACTACGAGGGACTGGATCGGGATATTGACCTCCTACTCCGTGATCGAGCAGCTCGATCCGCCCAGCCGCGATCGAGATCGGTGCGGCGACGGGAGTTGCGACGCCGGCTGGCCGAAGTCGGCGAGCATGATGGCGGCAGTCGACCTGGCTGGGTTCGTCACCGATCAGTGCGCGAGCCGGCAAACAGGCGAATGTTCGGGTCGTCCGCCTGCAGAGGTCCTCGATCCGGTCCTGGTCGCGGATCTCCAGCGCGGCGATCGTCGACGACGATCCCCGGCCTCCTCGAAGATCTCGACTCCGATTTCGGCCAGTGGTGGCTGGCGCTTGGATGGAACGTCTTGGCGACCCTCAAGCCGGACCCATTCCAAACGCAAACGGCCGACGGACTAGGACATAGCTCCCGCCGAGCACCGGCACGGGAGCTCGGAGCACGGCGTCGGTGTTCGCACGAGAGTCATCCGCCGCCGAGAGTCTCGATCATCGACCAAGCTGTCCGATGGATCTACGGGCACGACGCACTCAGCTCGGCGAGCTGTCGCGAGTAGTGACGGCGCGATCGATCGCCAGGTGTGAGGCCCAGATAGTGCGACGGTCCGGCACGAGAGTACAGCGAAGCTGCGACGCCGAAGTTCAGTAGTCGCGATAGAGCCCCGGCTGCCACGCTCATCTGTACACGGCGCAATGAGAGGCACGCAGCGGGTGACATAGCCGGCACGCTGCGAGCCAACGGGAACCTCGCAAGCGGGGCCGGTGTATCAACACCGAACGTCGAACCCCCGGAGGGCAACCCGATGCGCCGCACGATCACCGTCTCCTTCGCGCTCCTTCCATTCGTCCTGCTTCTCGGTTGGGCCGTAGCTGGAGTTGCCCTGGCTGGGGGCGGCTGTCACGGCGGCGAACAGGCGACCGCCACGGAAGGCTCGGCGACGGTCGTGAAGATCGACGGCTGCACGTTTGCCCCGTCGGTGACGCGCGTCCCGCTCGGGGCCGAGGTCACATTCCTCAATACCTCCGTTTCTCCGCATGACGTGACCGGTCGCAATCGCGAGTGGGGCACGGCGAGCCTCGAAGTCGGCGCGAGCTACGTGACCCGGTTCCGGAGTGCGGGCGTTTATCCGTACTCGTGCAGCCTCCATCCTGGAATGGCCGGCGTCGTTATCGTCGGATCGCCGGTTGCCGCCGCCGGTGCGGCCGATACCGCCGACGCTGCCGACATCACGCCAGTCTCAGCAACCACGCCCGCCGCGCCGGCTTCGGGCGACAACTCGCCCGTCCCGTACCTCGCCGCAGGTGGGCTCGGCCTTCTCGCGGGCCTCGGTGTCGGGGCAGCCGTCGTCAACCGTCGGCGCCGTCCGGCCTGACCCTCGCAACCGCCCTCGAGCGCGTCGGAGCCTCTGCTAGACTGCCGGTCGAATATCCAGTCTGCATACTTCCTATGCGCTCGAGGTGCCCACGTTGGCCGCTGTTCCCGCACGTCTTGCCGAATCGCGACCCGTTCCCGACATCATCACGGAGCTCCCCGGCCCGAAGGCCCGAGCCCACGTCGCCTTCGACGAGACATGGACGTCGCCGAGCCTCCCGCGCGCCTATCCGATCGTCCCCGTCCGCGGTGAAGGCCTGACGATCGAGGACATCGACGGCAACCTCTTCCTCGACTTCGCCGCCGGGATCGCCGTCAACTCGACCGGTCACTCGCACCCGCAGGTCGTGGCCGCGATCAAGGAGCAGGCCGCCAAGCTAATCCACTTCTCGGCGTCCGACTTCTACCTGCCGATCTACCCCGAGGTCTGCCGACGCCTGGCCGAGATCACGCCGATCGCCGGCGGCAAGGCCCGCGTCTATCTCGGCAACAGCGGGACGGAGGTCGTCGAGACCGCGATCAAGCTCGCCCGCCACGCGACGAAGCGGCCGTACGTCGTCGCGTTCCTCGGCGCGTTCCACGGCCGGTCGTACGGTTCGGTCTCGCTGACGGCGTCCAAGGCGAAGTACCACGCCGGGTTCGGGCCGCTCCTGCCGGGCGTCTTCCACGCGCCGTTCGGGCGCGTCGAGGATCTCCGCTGGTTCGACGAGGTTTTGTTCGACAAGCTCGTCCCCGCGAACGAGGTCGCCGCGATCATCGTCGAGCCGATCCAGGGCGAGGGCGGCTACGTGGTCCCCGAGGACGGGTTCCTCGCCGGCCTCCGCGAGATCTGCGACCGCCACGGCATCGTGCTCGTGTTCGACGAGATCCAGTCGGGCGCCGGGCGGACGGGGACGATGTGGGCGGCCGAGCAATGGGACGTCAAGCCCGACGTCGTCCTGTCGGCGAAGGGCATTGCATCCGGGATGCCGCTGGGGGCGCTCATCGGCCGGGCGGACCTGCTCGAATCGTGGGGGCCGGGCGCGCACGGCTCGACGTACGGCGGCAATCCGGTTGCGTGTGCCGCCGCCCTCGCGACGATCGACCTGCTCGAGGGCGGCCTCGTCGAGAACGCCCGCGTCCGCGGGGAGCAGGCGTTCGCGGGGCTCGGCCAGCTCAGGAGCCGGTTCGCGGGCCTCGTCACCGACGTCCGCGGACGCGGGCTGATGATCGGGATCGAGTTCGACACGGCGGAGCACGCGGAGGAGGTCCAGTGGGCAGCCTTCCAGCGCGGCCTCCTCGTCCTCGAGTGTGGCAAGACGTCGGTCCGAATGTCGCCGGCGTTGACGGTCTCGGAATCCGAAATGGCGACCGCGCTCCGACTTTTCGGCGAGGCCGTCGGCGACGTGGCGGGCGAGCATCACAAGCTCCACGATGCCGCGGAGGCTGCCCACGCGATGGGCGGCGTCGAAGCGGCGGGTTGAGGCTGCGCCGCTCCCCGATACTGCGCTCATGACTTCCAAAGTCGCGTCGATGGCGGACGCGATCCGCGACCTCGTCCGTGACGGGGACACGGTCGCGATCGAGGGGTTCACCCACCTGATCTGCTTCTCGGCGGGTCACGAAATCATTCGGCAGCGCAAGCGCGACCTGACGCTGGCCCGGCTGACCCCCGACGTGATCTACGACCAGATGGTGGCAGGCGGCGTCGCCCGGAAGCTGATCTTCTCGTGGCTCGGGAATCCGGGCGTGGGCGGACTGAACGCCATCCGGCGTCGGATCGAGGCCGAGGCGGTTGCCGCCACGGGTGAGCGAGCGCTCGAAGTGGAGGAGTACAGCCACTTCGGGATGGTCGGGCGATACACGGCCGGAGCGGCGAACCTGCCGTTCTTCCCGCTCCGCTCCTACTTCGAAACGGACCTGCCGAAGGTGAACCCGCTCATCCGCGAGATCGAGTCACCGTACGGCGACGGGAAGGTCTACGCGGTCCCGCCGCTCCGCCCGGACGTCACGATCGTCCACGCCCAGCGCGCGTCGGAGAGCGGCGACACCCAGGTCTGGGGCCTCCTCGGCTGCCAGAAGGAAGCGGCCTTCGCGGCCGATCGGGTCATCGTCGTCGTCGAGGAGGTCGTCCCCGACGCCGTGATCCGGGCCGACCCCAACCGGACCATCATCCCGGGCCTGATCGTCGACGCGGTCGTCGCGGAGCCGTGGGGCGCCCATCCCTCGTACGTCCAGGGCTCGTACGATCGGGACAACCGCTTCTACCTCGACTGGGATCCGATCTCGCGGGACGAGGAGAAGACGCAGGCCTGGCTCCAGGAGTGGGTCTACGACCTGGACGGGCGTGCGGACTACGCGAAGAAGCTCGGAACCGAGCGGCTGGACTCGCTCCGGCCGTCGGCGCCTGCGCCGTCGGGGTCCGTCGATTACGGGGAATACCGATGAGCTGCCCCTCTGCCGGCTCCTGGAACAGTCGGGCGTTCCAACGGGCCACTGGGAGCGCGTCAACCCCCGCGAATTCGCCGTTCCAGCGTCGGTTGGAACAATGGGCGTTCCAACAGGCGAACGACGGCACCTCTACAGGCCCCGATGTGCCGCCCGCTCGCTGCTTGGACCACTGGGCGATCCAAGGCCTCGCGTCGATGAGCAACGCCACGTTCACCCAGTCCGAAATGATGATCGTCGCCGCGGCGCGTGAGCTTGCCGGCCAGCACGTCTGCTTCGTCGGTGTCGGCCTGCCGAACATCGCGGTCAATCTCGCCAAGCGGACCGTGGCGTCGGACCTCGAGCTCGTCTATGAGGCCGGGGTGTTCGGAGCGCGGCCGGCCCGCCTCCCCCTCAGCATCGGCGACCCGACGATCGTGACCGGGGCGACCGCCGTCACCAGCATGTTCGAGCTCTTCACGTTCTATCTCCAGGGCGGCCTCATCGACGTCGGCTTCCTCGGGGCCGCGCAGATCGACCGGTTCGGCAACATCAACACGACCGTCATCGGCGACTACGACGCGCCGAAGACGCGTCTGCCGGGGAGCGGCGGCGCCTGCGAGATCGCGATCAACGCCCGCCAGGTGTTCGTGATCATGCGCCAGTCGACCCGTTCATTCGTCGAGCGGATCGACTTCCGAACGAGCCCGGGCAACCTCGGTGGCGCCGAGCAGAGCGAGCGCATCCGGCGCGAACAGGGCTGGCTCGGGCGCGGCCCGACAGTCGTCGTCACGGACCTCGCGATCTACCACTTCGACGAGGATGGCGAGATGCGCCTCGACTCGCTCCACCCGGGCGCGACGCTCGACGGGGCAAAAGAGACGATCGGCTGGCCGCTCCGGGTGGCCGACTCGATCGCCACGACGCCGCCTCCGACCGACGACGAGCTTCGCCTCATCCGCGAGGAGCTGGACCCGGGCGGCGCCTACACGAAGTAGCCCGTCGGGCTCGCGATCACCACGGGGCGACGGCGAGGAGCCTGTCGAATCCGTCTTCCGGGACCCGCCCGACGATCGCTCCCGACGTGGCGTCGAGGGCGACGATTCCGCCGCCGGCCGATTCGAGGGCGAAGAGCGTCCGGCCGTCCGGCCGCAGTCCGAGGCCTCCGACGGACGTGCCCTCCAGGAAGCCGCGACCCTTCGTGAGACCGGCCGAATCGATGACGAGGATGCCGGTCGAACCTGCCGCATAGATCGTCTCGCCGTCGGGGGTGACGACGACCCGGCGACCGGCCGGGCCCAGCTCGGCGTGACCGAACTTGGCAAGGACGATCGATGCTGCCGCGACGGGCTCGAGGGTGGCCGTTCGGCGTACGGCCAGCTCGCTCGGGTCCACATCCACGGCCAGCCCCAGCGTCGCGTTGACAGCGAAAATGGCTCGCCCGTCCGGGGCCGCGGCCAAGCCCCAATCAAGTGCTGCCTTCTCATCGTCGGCGCGGACAGCTGGTAGATCGATGCAGACCGCCCAGGCCTCGACCGTGTTGAGCGCATGGATGAACGGGTGCTCTTCCCCGCGGTAGAGGGTGAGGACCATGCCATCGGCCTGGCGGAGCTGAGCGATTGGCCAGCCTGCCATCGCCTCGTCGAGGTTGCGCTTGTCGGTGATGATCGCGTCGCGGAGCATGCCTGTTGCGACATCGATCGCTCGGACCTGATAGCGACCTTCCGGTGTGCCACCGAGATGCTCGACGACGTACAGGATTGAGCCGTCGGGCGAGATCGCGTCGTACTCGAACGAGCCGGTCAGCTCGATGACGCTCGATGCGGATCCACCCATGGGGTCGCGGCGGACCACGGCGAACCGAGTGGTCCCGGCCTTACCGCCGGGCGGGTCCTCGACCAGGACGATCGTGGATTTGTTCGGCGATTCCGCCACGTTGGCTGAGACCCCTGGCCGGAATCGGCTCGAGACCGATCGTCGGCAGGCGCCAGACGCCGTCGATCTCGGTCTTCCAGCCACCGAAACCGGGTTGGACGGCGAGGAAGGTGAGGGTCGTCCGGGAGCCGTTCGACGTTGCCGTCACCTGATTGCCCCACGTCTTGTCGGGGACGCCAACGGGGAGCGCGATCAGCTCCTCGGCAGTGCTGGCGAGAATGACCGCGACACCGGCGTCGCCGCGACGGCCAATGGCCAGCCAGGCGTCGTGACCCTCGTCGATCGGCTTGGCTGATGGGGCAGCGGGCGCGCTCGCCGCCACGCGGGCGGAAGGCGAGGGTCGCGGCGATGGGCCTGACCCCGAACAACCGGCAATGCCGGCAATCGCCAGGACGATCAAGGATTCGCGGAATTGCTCGGTCGTTTCGCATCTCATCGGGTAGTACACCGATGGTCCGCTGCGCGTTCCCGGAGACCCCCGGATCAGCGAAGTGATTCGGCCAGGCTGATCGCCGCCTCCATGCCGAGCGACGACTCGAGCCGATAGGTGACGTCGCCCGTCGTCCAGATCAGCGTGTCGCCGACCTGTCGGTGGCTGTCCTCCACGGCCTTGCCATCGGGATCGATGTAGTAGAAGAAGTGCGGGGCTCCGCTGATCCACCAGCCCTGCGACCCATCGACGGTCACACGCGTCAGCTTCGAGCCGCTATCGATGATCTTGTTGTAGAGGCCCGGATCGACCCTGCCCTCGAATTGGCTGATGAGCAGGCCGATGCCGTCGCACGTCCGTGTCGGGCAGCCCGGGGCGGCTCGCCCAGAGGAGGTTGACCCGCCGACCAACGATGTAGGCGACATCGGGTGGCCCGATGGCCGGATCCTGCGGGAGGACGAGGTCGAAGCCGGCGCGTCCTTCCGCATCTGCGAGCGGGATCGCCGCCCCGAGGCCAAGACCGGAGCCCAGCGGCGCCGGTGACGCGGAGACCGAGGGCGACCGCGCGGCCGCGGAGGCACTCGGGCTCGCGACAGGAGTTGAGACGGGACATCCCCAAAGATGATCCGCAGCCCAGGCAGGCCGAGGCCGATCGCGCCGGCGATCGCGGCGAGCACGAGGAGGGCCGCAAGCGCGAGGACGAGACTACGCCGCATCGGCCGCAGCCCGAGCCCGAACCAGCGCCGCGTCCCCGCTCGCGACGGGCGGATGTCAAGTGCGACGATCCGGGCACGGGCCGAGGCGGCAACATCCGGGCGTCCCTGCTCGCCGCCCGCCGACGGGAACGCCACCGACGAAGCCAGGTCGCGGAGGGCTCCGCCGAGGGTCTCGTCCGAGATCGCGTGGAGCGGCTGCCGCGACTCAGCCATGGGTCGGCCCCCCGTTCGCGGCCGCGAGCTGTTCGCGGAGCCGGCCGAGCGCTCGCGACAGCCTCGATTTCACGGTCCCCCGCGGGAGCCCGAGAGTCTCCGCGGCTTCAGCCTCGGACAGGTCGAGGAAGTAGCGCGCCCCGATGATCTCGCGGTCCTCATCGCGAAGCCCGTTGATCGCGGCCAGCAGCGCCCGCCGCGTTTCATCGGCGAGGACCGCCGACTCGGGCGATGGAGCCGCATCACCCGGCCGGCGATCCTCGGCGGCGCGGAGGGCGAGCCCGGCTCGTCGCCCGGCCGACCTCCGGCGATTGCGAGCCTCGTTGGCGACGATGCGCAACAGCCACGGCCGGAACGGCGCGTCCACCCGGAACCGCGACAGCGCGGCATAGGCCTTGACGAAGGCCTCCTGGACGGCATCCTCGGCGTCACCGTCCGGCGAGATGACATGGGCGGTCCGGACGGCGACGTCCTGGTATCGGCGAACCAGTTCCTCGTAGGCCATGACCTCGCCCGATTGCGCGCGTTCGATCAGTTCAACGTCTTCCAGTGGACGGCCCTCCACCTTCAACCCTAGTACACCCTGAAGGGCGGCCGGGTTCCCCGGCCGCTTCGGAGGACGCTGCGCGTGCCGCTCCGGTCCTCGCTCCGCACGTGCGTCGCTCCGGTCCTCCCGGCGCCTGCGCTACGAACGCAGCGGACGGTGCGCAGTCGGCGCACGGGATGTCCCCACCGCTCCCGCCCGAGCCGTCGCCGGGGCGCGTCTTCCGCCGATCCCTCGACCCGGACCCGCCCATCGCCGTCGAGGCCCACGGCTCGACGATCATCGATGCCGCCGGCAAGGCGTATCTCGATGCTTCGGGCGGGGCGATCGTCGTCAACGTCGGCCACGGCCGGCGGTCCATCGCCGAGGCGATCGGCAACCAGGCCGCTCGGCTGGCGTACGCCCACGGCTCGATGTTCACGACGGAGCCGATCGAGACGTACGCTCGGGAGGTCGGCCGGGTGCTGCCGGTCGACGAACCGGCGATCTACCCGGTCAGCGGCGGCTCAGAGGCCACCGAGACCGCCCTCAAGCTTGCCCGGGCGTACCACCTCGCTCGTGGCCAGGCGGACCGCTGGATCGTGATCTCGCGCTGGGGGAGCTACCACGGCAACACGCTCGGGGCCCTCGACCTGTCCGGGCGGCGGCCGCTTCGTCGCCCGTACGAGGGTTGGCTCGGTCGATTCCGTCACGTCTCGGCCGCGTACCCGTACCGCGCCGGTGAGCCCGACAGCCACGCCCTCGGCGACGGCCAGGAGCTCGCCGCGGAGCTCGAGCGGGCGATCGAGGCGGCCGGACCCGGGACGGTCGCGGCGTTCGTCGCGGAACCGATCGTCGGGGCCACGCTTGGTGCGGTGGTGCCGCCCGACGACTATTGGCCGCTGATCGCCGAGGTCTGCCGGCGGCACGACGTCCTCCTCATCGCCGACGAGGTGATGACCGGCTTCGGACGAACCGGCCGCTGGTTCGGCCTCGATCACTGGGGCGTCCGACCCGACATCCTCATTGCTGCCAAGGGAGCGACGTCCGGCTATTGGCCGTTCGGATTCGTCGCCGCTTCTGGCGACGTACACGATGCCGTGATGGGTGGCGGCGGGTTCACCCACGGCTTCACCTACTCCCATGCCCCGGCCGGTGCCGCCGCAGCGCTCGAAGTCCTCCGAATCATCGCGGAGGAGAACCTCGTGGATGCCAGCGCAACGAAGGGCGAGCGCCTCCGGGAGCTCCTCGGCAAGCGGCTCGGCGATCATCCGAACGTTGGCGAGATCCGCGGCCGCGGCCTCCTCGTCGGGGTGGAACTCGTCGCCGATCGACTGACTCGGGAGCCCGTGCCCCGGTCCCTCCGGCTCACCGAAGCCGTCCTGCGCGCGGCACGGGAACGCGGCGTTCTGTTCTACTCGGGGACGGGCAATGCCAACGGCGTCGACGGCGACACGATCCTGGTCGGGCCGCCGTTCGTCGTCGGGGAGGATGAGCTCAGCCGGATAGCGGTCGTCCTGGGCGACGCGATCGAGGAAGCGGCGGACGCGATTCTGGCGGACGAGTACGCAGGTCGCCGTACACCGAATCTCCTCCTAACGGGTGATGTGAGGTAGAGCTCTGCGGCCGTAGTCTCACGCTCATGTCTCGCCTCGAGAGCGCCGCACAGCGGTAACGCCCACCCCGGCGCGTTTCGGTTGCGATCGCCTGCGGAGCCCGCGGTCCTGCGTCATTCTCCTGGGCGCGTTGGTCTCCGCTCCGTTCATGATCTTGGCAGTGGCGAATGTCGGCGGGCTGAGCGTCCTCTGGGACAACCTCCACTGGTCCCTCGCCAGCGTCGCGGCGTTCGCGGCGACGCTCGTCGGGGCTCGCGGCACGAACAGCCGGGCGGGCCAGGACGATCCGCCGCGCCGCGGCGGTCGCCTTCGGGCTGTGGATGCTCGCGAACGTGACCTGGGGCGTGCTCGCGCGTGGCCCACGTGAACTCGATCCCGTCAATCGCCGACGTTTTTGTCGTCGCCCTGTTCGTGCCAGCGGTCTTCGTGCTCTTCAAGGCCGTGCACGGTCGGCTGACCGCCGCCGAAGAGGTGGCGGTCTACTTCGACTCCGCCCTCCTGGTCATCCTGGTCGGGACGATCCTGATCCTGGTACACGGCGAGGCCGCGCTCGCACTTCCATCAGCCAGTGGTGTCATCGCCCTCGTCTTTCCCACGGCCTTCATCGGTCTCGCTGCAGCCGGTCTGGTCGCGTTCAGCGCGATCCGCCTGCCCGCTGGCCCCGCATGGCGGATTCGCCATGATTGCCGGCACCGCGATCATCGGCCTGGCCTTCCTCGGCTTCATCGTGCCAACCGTGACCGGGTCGGTGGCCGGGGGGATCCCGGGGGTCCTGTTCACGGTCGGGACGTTGATCGCGGCGTTCGGTGCGGCGACGTGGCGCGACGAGACCGATGACAGTCCGCGTTACGTCGCGGCCACCCGATACGTGACCCGGGTGATCGGTCCGACGGCCGCTTCTGTGTCGCTGCTCGCCCTCTTACTCACGCTGACGCCGCCGATCGACGCGATCGTCAGGGTCGGAGCGTTCGTGACCGGCATCCTGGTGGTCATCCGGCAGGCCCTCCTTCTTCGCGAGCGGACCAAGATGTTGGACGAGGTGCGAACGCTCCACGACGAGAACGACCGCCTCGTCGACGAGCTCCGCGCCGAGCTCGTAGAACGCGAGCGCGTCCAGGATCAGCTGCTCAACGCCTCCCGGCTCGCGGCTGTCGGCGAGCTCGCCGAAGGCGTGGCTCACGAGGTCAACAATCCACTCACATCGGTGCTCGGCTTCTCCGAGATCCTGCTCGAGGATCTCGACCCGGAAGACCCCCACCGGCCCGACATCGAGACGATCCGGGACGCGGCCCTGCGCGCGCGGTCGATCGTTCGAGCCCTCCGCGACTTCGCCCGCCCGCTGGAACCACAGCTGGTGCCGACGGATCTCCGGGACCTGATCAGCCGGATGCTCGAGCTCCTCCGCTTCCAGCTCGCGAGGAGCGGGGTTATCATCCGCGAGTCGCACGCCGAGCTGCCACTCATCGAGCTCGATCCGCAGGCGATCCAGCAGGTGATACTGAACGTACTCACGAACGCCATGCAGGCGATGCCCGAGGGTGGCACGCTGCGGGTCGAGAGCTCGATCCGAGGCACGGAGGCAGTCGTGAGGGTCAGCGACGACGGGGTGGGGATGGACGAAAACGAAGCCGCCCAGGCGTTTGTGCCGTTCTTCTCGGCGCGCCATGCCGCAGGCTCCACCGGCCTCGGCCTGTCCGTCAGCGTCGGGCTCGTCGAGAGCCACAACGGGACGATCACGCTCGAAAGCGCCCCGGGCGTCGGGACGACCGTCGAGATCAGTCTGCCGATCGTCGGCCGGAGCGGAGCCCCGTTCCGCGGCTGCCTCAGGCCTGACGGTTCACGCATGAGTCAGCGAGCCCCTGTGCGACTGGGCCGGCCGCGCGTCCTGTGTGTCGACGACGAGCCGGGCCTCCTCAGGCTGGTCGCGAGGCTGCTCGAGCGGATGGACCTCGACGTGTCGACCGCGCCCACTCCGATCGACGCCCTGGCGCTGTTCGACGCCGAGCGTTTCGATCTCGTTGTCACCGATATCCGGATGCCGGGCATGGATGGCCACGCGTTCCTCGCCGAGATCCGCGCCCGCGACCCACAGGTCCCCGTGATCGTCGCCACCGGGCACGCCTCGCTCGACAACGCCATCCGGGCGTTACGTGACGGGGCCTCCGGAATGCTGATCAAGCCATTCACCGCCGAGGAGTTCGAGACCGAGATCAGGAACGCCCTGCAGCGGGCTCGGATCCGCCACGACGCGCTCCAGTACCGGCTGCTCACGCCGATCCTCGACGGTGTCGCCCTCGCGCTCACCGCGGCGATCGAGGCCCGTGACCTCGAGACGGGCGACCATTGCCGTCAGCTCGGCATGCTCGGCGAGCGAGTCGCGACGCTATTCGGCCTGTCCGAGCAGGAGCGGACGACGATCCGGATAGGCGGCTACCTGCACGATGTCGGGAAGATCGCGATCGCCGACCGGATCCTCCTCAAGCCCGGCAAGCTGACCGATGAGGAATACCGCGAGATGCAGCGCCACGCCGAGATCGGCGGGTCCATCGTCCAGACCCACGAGGCGATGACCGACATCGCCCGGATCGTTCGGCATCACCATGAGCGGTATGACGGCGCGGGTTATCCCGACCGCCTGGCTGGCGACGACATCCCGCTCGGCGCCCGGATCATCTCGATCGCCGATGCGTTCAGCGCAATGACGAACGATCGGGTCTACCGGAAGGCCATCTCCGAGGAGCACGCCTGGGAGGAGATTCATCGCAACTCGGGATCGCAGTTCGATCCGGCGATCGTCGAGCTCTATGACGTGATCGCCGCAGCCGACGCGGCGCCGATCAATGGCGCGGCTGGGGTCGATGGGGCCGCGGGAGTCGTTCCGACGGCGGGCCTGCCGACCCCGCCGGGACCCACGTCGAGGGTGTCGCAGGCTCCCGGCTGATCAGGCGCTGGCGCGGCCGCGGATCAACAGGACAGCACCGACAACGACGAGGAGGATCGGCCAGGCGATCGCGGCGAGATCAGGTTTGGCGATCTGCGAACCCCCGATGAGCACCAGGATGCCGCCGTACAGGGCCTGCCAGCCAAGCCCGCCGCCGCGCGACGCGCGAACGAGGGCGATGAACAGGAACGCCAGGCCGAAGAAGAGCGTGCCCCAGCCCGGTCCGAGGTCGCGGCCCTGGAATGCCTCGATCGTGCCCGGCAGGGCGAGCGCCGTCAGGAACGCGCCGGCGTAGAGAGCAATCGTGCGGCGGCGCATGACCCAGACCGCCAGCGAGGCAAGGCCGGCCGCGAGGAGAGCGGTGTCGCCGATCTGCCGATATTGCGGCAGCGCCTGCTCGATCAGGAGGATGCCGCCAAAGACGAGCAGGAACACGCCGATCCAGGGCAACCCAGGCCGGCGCTCTTCGTCCGATCCCCACCGCCAGTCGTAGACGCGGATCGTCCGATCAGTCGGGGTCCGATTTTCGTCCATCGACCGGAGTCTAGGGCCTCGCCAGCCCTGCCGAGGGGTCGGTGATCGGGCGCCCGCTGCCGTCGCCAGCTTCGACGTCCTCGTCTCCCGCATGGTTGAAGCCAAGCCGGTCCGCGAACCGCCCGAGCGGCCCGGGCGCCCACCAGTTCCAGCGGCCCATGAGCCGCATCGTGGCCGGGACGAGGAGGACCCGGATGATCGTCGCGTCGAGAAGGACCGCAATTGCCATACCGACGCCGATGCTCTTGATCGTGATGGACTCGGCGAGGGCGAAGGCGGAGAAGACCACGACCATGATCAGCGCGGCCCCGGTGATCACCCCGGCGGTCTTCGTCGAGGCCTTCAGCGACCGACGCCGTGTTGTCGCCAGTCCGTCGGTACGCTTCCTGGATCCGGGACAGCAGCAGGACCTCATAGTCCATCGAGAGCCCGAACAGCACGCTGAACATGATGATCGGGTTGCCGGCGATGGTGAATCCGGGCGACTCGAATCCCAGGATCCCGGACAGGTTGCCGTCCTGGAAGATCCAGACCAGCGCACCGAAGCTGGCGGTGATCGAGAGCAGGGTCATGATCACGGCCTTGATCGGGATGACGATCGAGCCGAACAGCAGGAACAGGACCACGCCGCTGGCAGCGAGGGTGATCCCGACGGCCCACGGGATCGTCTCGGACTGGCTGGTCATGAAGTCGCGACCCTGGGCAGCGAGCCCGCCGACCTCCGCTGTCATGCCGTTCACGGCGACAGCCCGCACCAACGGGATGATGGCGGTGCCGGCCGGACTGACTGGGTCGATCGGTGAGATCGCGTCAAGCCGAACGGTCGAGCCGCGGAGGTACGCATTGGCGACCTGGTCGCGGATCGTGACGAGCTCCGGCGGGAGTTGCTCGCGCGGCGCCGCAAACAGGGCAGCAACATCCGCCGGCGTCGGTTCGGCGCCGGTCCGCGGATCGCTCAGGGCGCTGAACGGCCCTTCGACGCGGTCGATCCCGTCCAGCGCGTCGATCGCTGCGGCGTACGCGGCGATCGCGGTGAGGTTGGCCTCGCTCGTTGGGTCGCCCTCGACCGTTGCGAGGATCGTGATCGGCGACGTCTCTCCGGGCCTGAAGTCGCGCTCGAGGGCGACCGCGGCGTCGCGGCTCTCGAGGCCCGGGGGGAGGGTCGAGGCGTTCGGAATCCCCTGGCTCAGGCGCAGGAACGGCGTTCCTGCGAGGAGCAGGAACGCAAGCGTGGGGATGAGGAAGACGAAGGGCCGGGCCATGACCGCGTGGGCGACGCGCTCCCAGCGCGAGACCCGTCGGGCACCGGTCGCCGCGGCCGGACGGCCGGTCGCCCGCCGAATGATCGCGAACAGCCCGGCGATGCTCACTGCGTTCACCCGCGGCCCGAGCATCCCCAGCACAGCGGGCAGAAACGTCAGCGCATAGAAGACGGACGCTGCCACAACGAGCGAGCCGCCAATTCCGAACGAGCGCAGGGCGGCCGGCTCGAACAGCAGCAACCCCGAGAGGCCGATCGCAACGGCGAGCCCGGAGAAGGCCACTGCCTTACCCGCGGTCGCGACCGTGACCTCGATGGCGGATTGAACCGACCGCCCCCGACGGAGTTCCTCGCGGAAGCGGCTGACCATGAACAGCGAATAGTCGATCGCGAGGGCCAGGCCGAGCATCGTCGCGACGTTCTGGACGTAGATCGAGAGCTCGGTCGTCTGGGCCACGAAGAAGACGGCGGCGAGGGTCGTCGGGATCGTCAGGGCCGCGACGAGGAGGGGCAGGCCGGCCGCGACGACCGAGGCGAAGACCGCAAGCAGGATGAGCAGCGCGAAGGGGCCCGAAATGAGTTCCGCCTGGAGCAGCTCCTTCTCCGACTGCTTCGCCTGATCCTCGGTGAAGGGCCCGACGCCCGCGAGCAGGAGTTCGGCCCCTTGCGGCTGGTCGAACAGGGCCCGTAGCTCGTCCATCACGTCGACCGACTCCTCGTCGGTGATCGCGAGGCGGACGACGACGTAGGCTGACGTCCCGTCAGTGCTGATGAAGCGATCGTCACGCGTCTCGGCATAGCCGACGACGCCGTCGACCCGGTCGTCGGCGACGACGCGATCGATCGATGCCGCGATCTCCGCCTGGAACGCCTCGGAGCGGGCGTCGCTGCCGGGCTCGCCCGCGAAGAGGGCGACGAGCGAGCCGCGCCCCGCCCCGAACTCCGTATCGAGCCGCTCGATCACGTTGGCCGATTCCGAATCCGGATCGAGCCAGCCGCCGGCGCTCAGGGCGTCTGTGACGCCACCGGCGACGGAGCCGGCAGCGATGGCGAGGACGATCGTGGCGATGGCGATCGGGCGTCGGAAGCGATAGACGATCGCTCCCCAGCGAGAGAACAGCATCGATTGGCCTTTCGGTGCGGTGAGGCCGGCGCGTGACGACTGCCGAGAATAGAGAATGATCATTCGTTTTGTCAATGGACGACCGGCAGAATCGTGTTGCGACAGGCCCGTCTTGGCTGTAGGCTACCGCGAGCGACCATTCGTTTTTCCGATGAGGTGCCATGCCCCGCGTCAGCGCTCAACATGAGCAGGCGGTCCGCGACCGGATTGTCCGGGCGGCGATCGAGGTGTTCGCCGAGCACGGGTTTCACCGGGCGACCATGCAGGACATCGTCCGCAAGTCGGGGCTATCGGTCGGCGCGATCTACACCTACTTCAAGAGCAAGTCGGAGCTCATCCTTGCCGGCTGCGACCTGATCACCGACCAGGAGCTGGGCGAGCTCCGGGAGCGCCTGGCGGCCGTCACCGATTTTCGCGAGCGGGTGGCGACCGCCCTCGGCTTCTTCTTCGACCAGTTCGAGGAGCAGCGCTCGGGCACGGGCACGTCAGTGCTGATGACGCTCGCATGGGCAGAGGTCGATGCCGATCCGGCCATCCGGGAGATGGTCCGTCGACGGCGGCGGGAGATCGTCGGTCCGACCGCCCTACTTCTCCAGGAAGGGGTCGTCCGCGGCGAGCTGCCGCCCTGGCTCGATGTTGAGAGCGTCGCCCATGCGTTCGCGGCGCTGCTCGACGGGCTGACGATCGAGGCGATCGAGGACGGGCCCGCCTACCGGCGGGAGGACGCGGAGAAGCGCGCGCTGACAATGCTCGAGTTGCTCTTCGCGGCACGGGACGCCGCGCCTCCCGTTCCGCTCGAGTCGGCGGCGCCGCGTGCCTACGTCTCGCTCAAGGCGAGCCGGGCTTCGTGACTGACGCCCACGTCCAGACCGTCCGCGGGCCGATCGATCCGGGCAGCCTCGGCTTTACGCTGCCCCACGAGCACACTGCAATCGCGCTGTGGCACATCCCGAATCGCTGGGACTACTGGGAGCTCCGTCGCGACGAGCCGATCATCACCGCCGAGCTAGGGCGATTCCGGGAGAAGGGTGGCACCTGCCTGGTCGACCTGACCCTGCCGGGTGTCGGGCGCGACCCCGACTGGCTGGCCCGACTGTCGACCTCGACGGGCCTGGACATCGTCATGGGCGCGGGCTGGTATCGCGAGGCGTATTACCCGCCGGAGGCGCTGATCGATCGCCGGACGGTCGACGACCTCGCCGACGAGATCGTCCGCGAGGCCTCTGAGGGGATCGCGGGGAGTGGGATCAAGCCAGGGATCATCGGCGAGATCGGCACCGACAAACCGTGGCTGTCGGCGCGGGAGGAACGGGTCCACCGAGCGGCGGCGCGGGCGGCGAGGCGGACCGGCCTCGCGATCACGACCCACGCGGTTCAGTCGACGCGTCGGGCTCGATCAGCTCACCGTCTTCGACGCGGAGGGCGCCGACCTCTCACGGGTCGTCATCGGTCACGCCGACTCGTACCCCGACCCCGCCTACCATCGAGCAATCGTCGAACGCGGCGCCTCGGTCGAGTTCGACTTCCTCGGCATGAGCTTCACCCCGCTGGAGCGCCACGGCGAGGGCCGGATCGTCGAGTCCATCTGCGACCTTCTCGCCGCGGGCCACGTCGAGCGGATCATGCTTTCACAGGACGTCTGCCACGATTCCCAGCTGTCCCAGTACGGCGGCAACGGCTACACGTACCTGGCCGAAACGTTCCTGCCGCGGCTACGGACCGCCGGGGTCTCCGACGACGAGATCCGGACGATCACCGTCGGCAACCCGCGGCGGCTCCTGACGATCGGCTGAGCGGCCGCGGCGGCGGTCGGCGCTGGCCCCGCACCTCGCCACGACTTGGCCAAACTTGCACCGGAAGAACGTAGCGGAGCTCGCTCGGCTGAATCACCAGTCGAACGGGTCCTGCGCCGCCGATTGCACGCAGGAGGTGTTTCGCGGCCTTGAACGCGCACCAGCTCCGCTAACGTTCACGGGGCGCAAATCTGCGGCCGGCTCTCGAACGCGGCAGTCCAGCTCGACGCTGACGTATCACGAGGCGCCAAGCTGCTGAGCCACAGTGAGCGGTCGCGAGCTGGTCGCGGCCGCCGGACCGGCCGCGCCTCAGCCCTCCTCGAGCGTCGCCTCGACCGACAGCTCGACGTTGCCCTTCAATGCCTTCGAGATCGGGCAGCCGTCCTTGGCCTTGTCGGCCGCCTCGCGGAGGCTCGCCTGGGTGGCGCCGGGGACCACAGCGCTGACCGTGATCGCGGATGACAGGACCGTCCAGCCAGTCTCGAGCTTGTCACCCGAGACGGCGACGCTGACCGTCACCTTCGTGGGCGGTGTGCCGGCCTTGGCCAGCTCGTTGGAAAAGGCCATCGAGAAGCAGGATGCGTGGGCCGCCGCGAGGAGTTCTTCCGGGCTGGTGACGCCTTCCGGCTCGCCGATCCGCGACGCCCACGTCGTCGGGAGATCGTGGAATACGCCGGTCGTGGCCGCGGTCACGGTCCCGCGGCCGCTCAGCAGATCGCCGGCCCATGTCGCATCGGCTTGTCGCGTCGTCGCCATCGTCGCCTCCTGGCAGGTCCCGTGAACTGATCGGGACCATGGTCCCACACGTCCCTCGTGACGTGCGCCACAGCAGGGGGTGGTCCGGGCCGGACCGGGGCGGTCTCTCGGCTCGATGCCGTAGGCGACGCGCCACACAAAGGGTCAGGGCGTGACCGGACACGTGAGCCATACCGCCGGCGCGCTTGCGCGGCCATCGTTGTGTCATGTCCACCAGCCGCCGGTCCCGCTTTGCCATCCTGCTCGTCGCAGGGCTCCTCGCGACCCTCGTCGTCGCCCCAGGGACCGCCGCCGCGGCTGACGGGATGACCATCTCCCAGGCCGAGCTGGCGATGGTCGATGCCCTCAACGTCGACCGCACGACCCGGGGCCTCGTTCCCGTCCGAATCGACTCGCGACTGATGGCGATCGCCCGGGCCCGATCGGCCGACATGGCGACGAAGGATTACTTCAGCCACACTCAGCCGGATGGCCGGAACGTGTTCGACATCATCAGCGCCCAGAAGATCACCTGGTACAACGCCGGCGAGATCATCGCCTGGAACAACTACCCGACCCTCGAGACGTCCGTCCCAGCCGCCAACAACCAGTGGCTCAATTCCCCGGGCCACAAGGCCATCGTGGTCTCGACGACATACAACTACGTCGGTGTCGGGCTGGCTCTGGGCACGAACGGCAAGAAGCTCTGGACTGCGGTCTACATGAAGGGCCCCGACCTGACGGGCGCCAAGGCGAAGACCGCGACCCCGACGATCGCCGCCGGCGCGACGTCCGAGTCGAAGCGCGTCACCGTGACCTGGTCCGGCGGCGACGTTCCCCTCCAGGTCCTGACATCCGGCTTCCACTCCTACCAGGTGCAGCGTCGCAGCGACGGCGGCGACTGGAAGATGGTTTGGATCGGCACGACCCGGAAGTCGATGACGCTCGACCTCGCCACGAACCACACGTACGAATTCCGGGTCGCCGCCCGCGACAACGCCGGCAACTGGGGCGCCTGGTCGCTGGCCAAGGCGACGCTTGCCGCGGCCACGGGTTCGGTCGTCGTCAGCCGCTGAAGCCGGAGACCGCGTCGGCTCCGAAGCCGTCCACCGCGTCGGCCCCGAGGCCGTCGACGCACAGGATCACGCTAGCCGCCGTTTGACCTCGACGCCGAGCGCTCGCAACCTCGCCGTCCTTGGCCAGGCGAGCCGCTTGACGTCACCAAACGCCCGGTGAGCGTCGATGGCCTCCGTGAACGCGTCGACGAACCCCTCGGCCTCCAGCGGCTCGAAGCCGTCCTCCCACCAGGCGCCCAGGATCCGGAGCGTGTCGGCCTTCCGATCGATTCGCGGTTCGATCCGCCCGACCAATCGATCGCCGAACAGGATCGGTAGGACGTAGTAGCCCCAGCGGCGCTTCGCTGCCGGGACGTAGACCTCCCAGATGTAGTCGAAGCCGAAGCATGTCCGAAGGAACTCGCGGTCCCACGCGAGCGGGTCAAGCGGGGCGATGAACGCGACCCCGGATGACGTTCCGCCGGGCCCGACGCCCGCCTCGACCTCGCGCCGGGCAGCGTCCAGCATCGGGAGCTCGTCCGCGACGATGAAGCGATCGCCCCGGATACCCTCGACCGACACGGCGACGATGCAACCCTCCTCCTCGAGTTCGGTCCGCAGGGCCGCCCTGGGCGCCCACTCCGGGTCGTTCTCGTCCGCGGCCGCTCGGCCGAGCGCCATCCATATCTCGGCCTGACCGCTGCGCCCGAGCAGACCATGGGCGCGGTAGCGGGACATGAGCCGGTGACGGAGCTGTTCCCTGGGCGTCCGGCTGCGATCGCCCAGCAGTTCGGCGGGGAAGAGCCGCTCCGCGAGGTCGTACACGCGACGGTTGCCGTCGCGCCGGGCGAGCCCCAGCACCCCGGCCTCGGCGAGAGCCTCGAGGACGGCTCGGACCGGGTTCGTCGGCCGCCAGTACCAGTCGATGGCCTCGCGAGCCTCGACGTCTCCCGCCGCCATCGGGCCGCTCGTCCGGATTCGCTCGAGGAGTTCGTCCACGACGTGCCCGTGCGAGTCAAAGACGCCGGCCTGGTGGCTGATCTGATGCCGGTCCCAGATCCAGCGGTGGAACGGCAGCTCCTTGGTCGGTAGCAGCGATAGGCCCTTGTTGTACGCCTCGAACAGCTGTCGCGACTCGTAGAGCAGGGCGTCGGTCCACGCCCGGCGATAGCCGGCGATGCGCGCAAGAAGCACCAGGTCATGGTTCCGGCCCGCGACCTCGAGGGGATCGAACTGGAGGGAGCCGAACCGATCGACAACGGTCATGACGCTCGCGGGTTCGGCCGGCAGCGAGCGGGGCGGCGCGAGGAAGTGGCGGATCGCAAGGAAGCGCCGGGCGACCTCGGGCGCGATCGTCAGGGAAGGGGGCACCTCGGGATGATAGGGGAGCAATGCTGCCAGGTTGTGTCAGGTACCGAGCGCGGCCTCCAGGCGATCGATCAGGGGGATCTGAGTCGCCTTGACCCGGCGCCGTGCCTCGGCCGGGTCGAACCATTCGACGCGGTCGATCTCCGGGAAGGACTCTCGTCCGCCGGAGCCCGGCGGCCAGGTCATCTCGAAGGTGTTGCTCACCGAGGTCGTCGGGTCGAGGTCGCCTTCGAGCGCCCACGCGTGAACTGTCTTGCCGCCCTTCTGGACGATGCTGCCGAGCGGAATCGGATCGCCGCTCGGGGCCGCGTGACCGGTCTCTTCCTCGAATTCGCGCTTGGCCACGTCCAGCAACTCCTCGTCGGGGTCGACCTCGCCCTTCGGGATCGTCCAGTAGCCCGCGTCGCGGCGGGTGAAGAACGGTCCGCCCGGATGGGCGAGCAGGAGCTCGAGACCGTCGTCTCGGCGACGATAGAGTAGGATTCCGGCACTCGTCCTCGTGGCCATGTCCACCTCGTCTGACTGCGATGCGCCTGCAACCCCACTCTGGTGGCGGCCGGTCGGGCTGTGACGCCGGGCCTACGAAGATCTCATGAATTGAACCGTCAAGGAGATGCAGCATGCCTGAGATCAACCTTCCGGAGGTCAAGCTCCCGGACTTCAAGTGGGCCGACGGCCTGCGCGAGATGAGCCGCGATGACATCGTCAACGCCGCTCGCGACGTTCGAATGCCGAAGAAGAGCGACCTGCCGGACATCGATCTCTCGAAGATCGAGCTCCCGAAGCAGATCAGCGATCGGCTGCCGAACCGGAGGCGCACGAGCCCGATCCTGCCGATCGCGGGATTCGTGGCCATCGGTGCCGTGATCGCGGCAGCGTGGTGGCTGATCACGTCGCCGGCGACGGGTCCCCGGATCCGGCACGCCGTCAACGACCTCAAGGCGAGAATGAACGGCGAGAGCAATGATCTCGTTCGCTACGACGACGAGAAGGACCTCGGCAGTCTGCTCGCGGACTCGCCGACCCCGAGCCGTGCAGCGATGACCGCCGATCCGTTCACGACATCGGACGGCATGACCGACCTCGGCGATGGCGTCCCGGTCGGGCCAGGCGAGAGGCCCGAAGGCGCTCGCTCCCGCTGACAAACTCCGATCTCCCTGACGTACGCCGCGCCGGCTCCAGCCGGCGCGGCGTCTCGTTGTGCGCACTCGACGTCTGAGTACCGCTGGGTCGTTGACGGTTCGCGGGTTAATTCCGATAATGGCACTCGGGATTACAGAAATCGAGCGCCGCGTCGAGTGGGCGCCCCGCAACCGGAGAACGAATGACCGCGACTCGCGAGCTCGTCACCGACCGCCGCGAAGAATTCGCCTTCCACGACGACATCGTCTACCTCGCCGAAACGAAGCGCGGGCTGACCCGCGAGACGGTCGAGGAGATCAGCCGCTTCAAGAACGAGCCGGACTGGATGCTCCAGTTCCGCCTGCGCGCCTACGAGCACTTCCTCAAGCGCCCGATGCCGAACTGGGGCGGCGACCTGTCGAAGATCGACTTCGGCAACATCGTCTACTACCGCAAGCCCTCCGAGCGCGAAGAGAAGTCGTGGGACGACGTCCCGGACCAGATCAAGGCGACGTTCGAGCGGCTCGGCATTCCCGAGGCGGAGCGCAAGTTCCTGGCCGGCGTCGGCGCCCAGTACGACAGCGAGGTCGTCTACCACTCCGTCAAGGAGGAGCTGACCAAGCTCGGCGTCGTGTTCATGGGCACCGACCAGGCGCTCGTCGAGTACCCCGAGATCTTCCGCAAGCACTTCGCGACCGTCGTCCCGCCGGAGGACAACAAGTTCGCCGCGCTCAACAGCGCGGTCTGGTCGGGCGGCTCGTTCGTCTACGTCCCGAAGGGCGTCGAGGTCCCGCTGCCGCTCCAGGCCTACTTCCGGATCAACGGCGAGAACACCGGCCAGTTCGAGCGGACGCTGATCGTCGTCGACGAGGGCGCAAGCGTTCACTACATCGAGGGCTGCACGGCCCCGATCTACGCCACCGAGTCGCTCCACGTGGCGGTCGTCGAGGTCATCGCGCTGCCCGGCGCGAAGGTCCGCTACACGACGATCCAGAACTGGTCGAACGACGTCTACAACCTCGTGACGAAGCGCGCCCACGCCCACAAGAACTCGACCGTGGAGTGGATCGACGCGAACACCGGATCGCGACTGACGATGAAGTATCCGGCGATCTACCTGCGCGGCGAGAACGCGACTGCCGACATCATCAGCGTCGCGGTCGCCGGCAAGGGCCAGCACCAGGACACGGGCGCCAAGGCCGTCCACCTCGCCGCCGAACACCAAGAGCCGGATCGTCTCCAAGTCGGTCTCGAAGGACGGCGGCCGGGCGACGTACCGCGGCCAGCTGAAGGTGTCGCCGGGCGCGACGAACGTCGTCGCCAGCGTCCGCTGCGACGCCCTGATGCTCGACGACATCAGCCGCAGCGACACGTACCCCTACATCGACATCCAGGAAGACGACACGACGATGACCCACGAGGCCACCGTCGGCAAGATCAGCGCCGACCAGGTCTTCTACCTGATGAGCCGCGGCCTGACCGAGAACGAGGCCCAGAACCTCATCGTCCAGGGCTTCCTCGAGGTCTTCACGAAGGAGCTCCCGATGGAGTACGCGATCGAGTTCAACCGTCTCGTCAAGCTCGAGATGGAGGGGTCGCTCGGGTGACGCTCGCCCGCCCACCGCGGGCGACGACCGCGACGCGCCGCGCGCCGGGCCCCCGCCGATCTCAGCTTCACCCTCGACGAAGCCACTGTCGAAGCCTTCGCAGCCGGCGAGCCGGACTGGCTGGCCGCCGATCGCCGCGCCGCGCTCGCGCTGTTCACCTCGCTTCCCAGCGAGGGCAACCAGCTCTACACGCCGTACATCGACCTGCGTGGCGCCGAGCTGGAGGACGTCCGTCTCTACGAGGAGCCGGCGGCGGCGCCGGCCGGCGGCACGGCCGGGAAGCTGCCTGACGGCATCGCCGGCCTCGCCGATCTCCGCGAGGACCGCGTCGAGGCGCTGCTCATCGATGACGCCGTCCCGCGCGGCCGGCGTCCGCCTCGAGACGCTCGGGGGATTGCTTGCGTCGGACCCGGATGCCGCCCAGCGACTGCTCGGCGACTCCTCCGCGCTGCCCGCAACCGATCGCTTCGCCCAGCTGACGCGCGCGGGCTGGAACCAGGGCGTCGCGATCCGCGTGCCCGCGGGCGTCCGCCTGCAGCATCCGATCGTCGTCCGCTGGTCCGCCGGCGCGCCCGGCCGAGGCCTCCTGACCCGCACGATCGTCGAGCTCGGTGATGGCGCGGCCGCCTCGATCGTCGAGGAGCTCGGCGCCTCCGACCAGGCCGCCGACACCGCATCCGGCGGGGGACAGGCCCTATTCAGCGGATCGCTCGAGGTCCGCCTCGGCCGCGATGCCGAGCTCCGCGTCGCGAGCATCCAGGACTTCGGACCGGGCCAGGTCGTCTTCCAGCACCGGAACGCGGTCATCGGCGAGGGCGCCGACCTCCACTGGGCGCTCGCCCAGCTCGGCGGCCGGCTCGTCAGGAGCCGGGTCGACAATCGCCTCGAGGGCGATCGGAGCACGGTCGAGCAGGTCGAGATCGTGTTCGGCGCGGACGAGCAGCTGTTCGACCTGACCTCCTACACCCACCACGTCGGCCGCGACACGACCGGCAACCTCCTCTCGAAGGGCGTCCTGCTCGACGCAGCCCGCAGCTACATGAAGGGCATGATCACGATCGAGAAGAGCGCGCGAGGGACGGACAGCTTCCTCGGCGAGTTCGGGATGAACCTGTCGAAGAAGGCCCGCTCCGTCGCGATCCCGAGCCTCGAGATCGACCAGCCCGACTGCCGCCGGGCGGCCCATTCGAGCTCCGTCGGCCCGATCGACGAGTCCCAGCTGTTCTACCTCGAGAGCCGGGGCATCCCGCCCGACGAGGCCCGCAAGTTCATCGTCCTCGGCTTCCTCGAGCCGGTCGTCACCCGCGTCCCGCTCGACTCCGAGCGCGAACGGCTGCGCGAGCTCCTCGAGGCGAAGTGGAACGCCGGGCTCGACGGCGCGGCAGCCGCGTGATCCCACCAGAACCTTCGCCGCGGCGACGCGGGAAGCCGGCATGAGGCGGATCGACCTGCTGGGCGTCGACGAGGTCGCTGACGGCGAGATGAAGATGGTCTACGTCGACGGCACCGACCAGGTCCTCGTCATCAACAACGGCGGCGAGTTCACCGCCACCCAGGGCGTCTGCAGCCACGAGTACTTCGAGCTCGACAAGGGCTTCCTGACCGCGGGCACGATCACCTGCGCCCTCCACCTGTCGCGGTTCGACCTGTCCGACGGCGAGCCGCTCGACCCGCCCGCCGAGCTGCCGCTCGAGGTCTATCCGGTCGTCGTCGAGGACGGCCGGGTGATCATCGAGGTCCCGGCGACGGCCCCTGCCGATCAGCGAGGAGTAGGGAAGACCGGGCCGTGACCGACGTCCTCGTGATTTCGGGCCCGCCTAGGGCACGAGCTCCAGGCGCTTCTCCGTCGCGGCCTCGACCGCCTGCTCGGAGAAGGGCAGCGGCACGGTCTGGCCGGCTGCCCACTCGTCGATGAGATCGCCGTAGTGGCTGTCGAACGGGTTGCCGCTCTGGCCGGTCGTCTGGACGATCCGGGCGCCGTCGAGGTCGCCCATGTCGATCGTGAGCCGGTATGAGGGCAGGTTCGTGACCTCGAACACCCCGACGAACCCGACCGGCTCGTAGTCGGGGTCGTTCGGGTCCGGGTAGGCCCGGCTCGGTCGGTAGTAGTTGTCGACGACCGCGCCCGCGGCCCCGGCGACCGGGATCGGCGCCCTTGTTGAAGTACCACTCGAGCGGCCCGATGCCGCTCGTCCCGAGCGTCTGCTCGCGGAACGTCGCCTGGTGGAGGCGGCCCCACGTCCAGTCCTTCGGGTCGCCGAGGCTGGTTCGCAGGTCCGCCCCGGCTGCATCGAGCGCGGCCGCGATCACGTCGGGCGCCGTCTCCTTCCGCCCAGCCGTCTTGACGTCGTCCCACCAGTCCGACGTCGGGTCGTCGAGCAGACCGATCATCGCCTGCCACGACGCGCTCCCGCCGACGTACTCCCGGGCCAGGGGGCCGAGCTCGTCGTCGAACAGGCCGCGCAGCAGGTGGTACTCGGTCGCGAAATACGCCGCCGCCCCGTTGCTGTCGATGTTCGCCAGGCCGTCCCACGCCCCGATCCGCTCGAGGACCAGCCGGCCGTCCGGCGTCGCCGGCTGGATGCCCTCGAAGTGCGGCTTGACGAGGTCGGCCCGAAGCACCCGGACGTCCATCTGGATCTCGGCCAGCTCAGCCGCCGAGACGCCGCCACCGCTCTCGGCCGCCAGGTCCAGCAGCTCGATGATCCGCTTTGCCCGATAGCCGGGATCCCACTCGGATGCGACGAAGTATGGATAGCCGTCGTCAACGGCGGCGTTGTTCGCGCTGACGATCATCCCGCCCGGCGGGTCGAGCTGCCAGGGCAGATCCTCGAACGGGATGCGGTCCTTCCATTCGTGCTTGCCGTCGCTTCCGGACCGGATCCGGTCGCCGCGATCCGCGGGATCGGCGCGGATCGGGACATAGCCCGGAAAGACGTAGCCGATGTGGCCGTCGACGTCGGCGTAGACGAAGTTCTGGGCCGGCGCGCCGTAGGTCGCGAACGCCGCTCGGAACTCCTCGAAGGTGCCGACCGTGTTGACCGCGAAGATCGAATCGAGCGTGCCGTCGACCGCGGCGGTCGCCGTCCAGGCGAGGGCCAGCGGCGGCGCCTCCTCGAGCCTTGGATCGACGTCGTTGAGGATGGGTCCGTGGCGCGTTTCGCGGACCTCGATGACGACGTCCTCGCCGCCCGCGACCTTGATCGTCTCCTCGCGGACCGTGAACGGGACCGACTCGCCGCGGAACAGGTAGTTGTCCGGGTTGTCCGGATCGACCTTCTCGACGAACAGGTCCTGGACGTCGGGATCGACGTTCGTCGCGCCCCACGCAATGCGCGCGTTGTGACCGAGGACGATCCCCGGGATGCCCGGGAAGGAGACCCCGACGACGTCGTACGGGCAGGCCTTGGTGACCTTGCGACAGTGGAGCCCGTTCATGAACCAGACCGAGGGCATCGAGATCCCGAGGTGGGGGTCGTTGGCCAGGAGCGCGCCGCCGCTCGAGCTCTTCGATGGCGCCACGACCCAGTTGTTCGAACCGACCTGGTGGTCGCTCGCGATCCCTTCCCCACCGTCGAGCCCGGCCAGGCGCAGGAACCCGTCGTCGATCGAGGCGACGTCCCGCCACGCGGCGGCCTGGGCGGCGGTGATGAAGGGGGCGTCGGCCCCGCGTGCGCCTGTCGCGGTGTTCGCGGATGGACGCGCCGGTCGTGGCCTCGGCGCGTGGGCGTGATGACCGGCATGTCCGCCCGGTAGGCCGGGAACAGCGCGTCGGTGAGGGCCGGATCGCCGAGCCTCGCGTCGGCCAGCATGCGGAAGACCTCGGTCTCGAAGTTGCCGCCGAGCTGCCAGCCCTGGACCTTCTGCCAGGCGACCGAGTCGAGCGCAGTCCACGGCTCCACGAGGTAGCCGCCGACGCCGCCCGTGCCGCTCTGGATGGCCGTCACGACGAACGCCAGTCCCTGGTTGCCCTGACCGTGGCTGTCGATGTAGGCGTTCACCCCATCGGTGTAGGCGTCGACGGCGGCCCGTGCCGGCCCCGAGAGGGCCTCGAGGTCGCGTTGGGCGGCCTGGCGCCAGCCGAGCGTCCGGATGAACCGATCCTGGTCGAGCGTGCTCTTCGCCGAAGAGCTCGGACAGGCGGCCGGCCGAGATGTGGCGCCAGACCTCCATCTGCCACAGCCGCTCCTGGGCATGGACGTAGCCCTGGGCGAGGAACAGGTCGTGGGGGTCCTCGCCGAGGATCCGGACGATGCCGGCCTCGTCCCGAAGGACCGTGACCGACGAGTTGAGACCGTCGACCTCGATCGCGCCCTCGGTCTGCGGCAGCGCCCGGAACGTCACGACCCCGACGATCCCGGTGAGCGCGCCCGCGATGATGACGAGCACGACGATCAGGATCCGGACGAGCCGGCCGACGATGCCCACCCGCGTCAGTCTGCCGGACCGCGCGGTGCCGCGTCAGCCAGGACGGTCCCCAGGCCGGCATCGAGCCGCCCGCCGGACGATGGCGTCGGCGAAGATGAGGTCGGCCAGGCCGACCCCGAGATGGGTCACGACGACCCGGCCAGCTGCCGGCCGGGCGATGCCGCGGACGATCGCCTCGCCGAGGGTCGCCGTCGGGTCCGGGTAGCCGTCGAAGAGCCCGGCGTCGCGATTGGCGAGGAACTGCTCGCGCTGGTCGACGAGGAAGAGCGCGGCGTCGCGGGCGACCTCGGCGGCGCAGTACGTCGCGTAGTCGACGGGCACGACGAGGGCGTCGGGGGTCAGCCAGTCGTTCGTCATCACCTGCCGGACCGGCCCGAACGCGGCGGCCGTCACGACGACGTCGGCCGCCTCGGTCGCCTCTCGGGCCGTCGAGACCACCTCGGCTGCCTCGATGCCCGGCGTCGCGCGGGCTTCCGCGGCCAGGGCCTCCGCCCGGTCCGGGATGGCGGTCGAAGATCAGCAGCCGTGCACGCCCGGCAGGACCCGCCCGAGGACCGCCAGGTGGCTGCGGCCCTGCGTCCCGGCGCCGATCAGGGCCACGACGCGGCGATCGACCGTCGAGGGCCGGCGCGAATCGCGAGATCGCCACGCCGGAGACGGCCGCCGTCCGTTCGGCGGTGATCGGTCCGGCGTCGAGGATCGCGGTCGGGACGCCGGTCGCCGGGTCGGCCAGCAGGACGAGGCCGTGGAGAGCGTCGGCAGGCCGCGCGGCGCGGTTCGCCGGGAAACCCGGCGATCCACTTCATGCCGACGAGGTCGTCGCCGCCGTCCGGATCGGCGCCGCGGAGGTGGGCCGGCATCGCGTGCGCGAACGAACCCTCGGGCCGGGGATGGACGGCGATCTTCGGCGGCAGCTCGGCGTCGGCGACGAGGGCGACCATCGTCCGCTCGGCGAGGGCCAGGCGCTCGTCGAGGGGCGGCATCGCGGCCGTCGACCTCTCGGGCCGAGAGGTAGCGGAGAACGGGTCGACCGGGTGCGGACATCACGTCGAGTCTAGCGGCGGGTACGATGAGGCCATGCCCCCCGAGACGCTCCAGAGCCTCGAGAATCTCAAGCTGGAGCGTGACGCGATCCTCCTCTACGACGCCCTGGCCACGATCGAGAAGGAACCCAGCCGGGCGGCCGCGTTCCGCCGGATCGCCGCCAACGAGCGGCGTCACGCCGACATCTGGGCCCGCAAGCTCGAGGAGCGCGGCGCCGACGTGCCGCCGGCGCCGACCCGCCCGCGGCTGCGCGTCGCGGTCATCCTGCTGCTCGCCCGCCTGTTCGGGACCCGCGCCGTCTCCGATCTCGTGACCGCGCTCGAGGGCGACGAGGAGGACATCTACGAGAGCCAGTCCTCCCCTGAGGTCGCCGACATCGCCGCCGACGAGCGGGAGCACGCCGAGATCTGGCGGCAGCTGAAGACCGGCGAGAGGACGCTCAGCCCGACCGAGGACATCGCCGCCCGCGAACGGTGGCACCGGTCCGGCCGGTCCGGGATGCTCCGGGCGGTGATCTTCGGGGTCAGCGACGGCCTCGTCAGCAACCTCGCGCTCGTCATGGGGGTCGCCGGGGCGGCCGGCGACGAGGGCCGGCTTCATCCTGCTCGCCGGGATCGCCGGCCTCGTCGCCGGCGCGTTCAGCATGGCGGCCGGCGAGTACATCTCGATGCAGTCGCAACGCGAGCTGTTCGAGCGCCAGATCGAGCTCGAGCGGGCCGAGCTGGAGGCCATGCCCGAGGAGGAGCAGGCCGAGATGGCGGCGCTCTACCGGGCGAAGGGCTTCCTGCCGCAGGAGGCCGAGGCGATCGCGGCTCGGCTCTTCGAGAACCCGGAACGGGCGCTCGACACGCTCGTCCGCGAGGAGCTGGGGCTCGATCCGGACGAGCTCGGCTCCCCGGTGGGGGCGGCGACCGGCTCCTTCGTCGCCTTCGCGTTCGGGGCGGCTGTGCCGGTTCTGCCGTACGTCGTTCGCGAGCGGCCCCGGCGCTTTCACGGCGAGCCTCGTTCTCAGCCTTGCCGCGCTGTTCGCCGTCGGGGCCGGCGTGAGCCTGCTGACGGGGCGCAGCGCGCTGTTCTCCGGCGCGCGGCAGGTCGTGATCGGTGCGGTGGCGGCCGGCGTCACGTTCGCCGTCGGGTCGGTCGTCGGCGTCGCGGTGGCCTGAGGTGGCCGACTCGGCCGAGCGCCTCCGGGCTGAGGGCCTGGAGCCCGGCAGCTGGTCGAACGGTCCGAACGATCGCTACGGCGCTCACGACCACGGCTACGACAAGGTCATCGTCGTCGCCTCGGGCTCGATCCTATTCGGGCTGCCGGACCGCGTCCGAGGTCGTCGAGCTTCGCGTCGGCGACCGGCTCGACCTGCCGGCCGGGACATCGCACGACGCGGTCGTCGGCCCGGACGGGGTCAGCTGTCTCGAGGCGCACCTCCCGGCTGGAACGCTGGCGGCGGTCGCCCGCAGAGCCGCCGGCACCTGGTGACGTTGCCGCGCGGGAATCGACAAGGCCCCGGGGTCACCGGGGCCTCGTGGGTTAGGCTTATCGAGACGTTCGGACTAGCGAAGGCCGTAGCGCATCCAGAGTCGGATGTCGTCTCGAGGATCGGCATGACGTGGATCCTCACTGCCCAGCAAGATGCTGAGAATTGAGAACAGCGCCAGGAGACCCGAAACCGATTGCAATCATCGGGGCACCTCCGCTGCGTGGTCGCCGGGGACGTGAGGGTCCGTCGCTGATTGCGATGGTCGACAACCGAGTAGTGCAGCTATCCTACCTAACAGATCGGAGCATGGTCAACCGATCTGCCTTATGAAGTGGTACTAGATGCCGGGCGCTGATCGACTCAGTACGAATGACGCCCGGATCCTGGAGATCCTCCAGCGGGATGGCCGGCGGCCCTACGCGGACCTCGGGGCAGAGGTCGGCATGAGCGGCCCGTCGGCTCATGAGCGGGTCAAGAAGCTGGAGGCGCGGGGTGCGATCCGGGGCTACGCGGCGATCGTCGATCCGGCCGCCGTGGGCTTGGGCATCCTCGCCTTCTCCTGGATCACCCAGGCACCCGGCACGGCCGCCACGGATCTCACCGACGACCTCGCGGCGATCCCCGAGATCGAGGAGTGCCACCACATCACCGGCGAGGCGGACTACCTGATCAAGGTTCGTGCCCGCGACACGCGCGACCTCGAGCGGATACTCGGGCAGGTCCAGGCCACCCGCCATGTCTTCACGACCGAAACCGACGTCGTCTTCTCGAGCGGCTTCGAGCGGCGCCCGCTGCGGCTGCCGATCGAAACCGACGGGGCCGATGGGGCGTAATCGATGACAGGCGACCGTCACGCCCCCGGCGACGAAGCCGCCCTCGTTCGCGAGGTAGCGGCAGGTTCGCAGGACGCGCTGGCCGCTCTGTACGACCGGCACGTCGACGCGGTCTTCGCGGCGGCGATCCGATTGACATCCGATCGGCAGGTCGCCGAAGAAGTAGTGCAGGAGACCTTTCTCGCGCTCTGGAACCGAGCGGAGCTGTTCAACCCGGGGACGGGGTCCCTCGCGGCATGGCTCCACACGATCGCGCGCAACCGGACGGTGGACCGCCTCCGGGCGGCTGGCCGACGCCCAAATCTCGTTCCGATCTCCTCGGCGAGCGGCAATGACGAGAACGACACGGCGGCCCTCGAGCGGATCGTCGCCGCGGGCAGCGTGCTCGGCGGGGCGGATCTCGGGCCGGGCCCGGAGGGCGAGTTGGCGGCCTCGGAGCTCAGGGACGTGATCCGGGGTGCCCTGGCCGAGCTGCCGGAGAACGAACGAACGGCCCTCGTGCTCGCGTACAGCGCCGAGATGACGCAATCGGAGATCGCCGAGCGGCTCGGCTGGCCACTCGGAACGGTGAAGACGCGGACGCGGCGGGCCCTGCTGCGACTGCGCGAAGTACTCGGCGAGGAGCTCGGCCCTGGGGCGGGTTTGGCGTCGGTCGGGGTTCCGGCCGGCGATCGTCGGGATCGGTGACGGGAGACGATGGAACACGCTGAGGCGCGAGAGCTCCTCGAGATCGCGGCAGTCGAGCCAGGCGGCTTCGACCGATTGGCGGCAGGTGACACGCGCCGACGCGGCGGCACTGGCCGGCCACATCACCGGCTGCGACGAATGCGCCGCGGAGCTGGAGCGCCTGCGCCGCGCCGCGGCCGTCATCCGTGAGGCCGTTCGCACGGCGCCGCCGGCCGACCTCCGGGACCGGACGCTCGCCTATGTCGCCGCTGTCGGGCGGCCACGCGGGGCCGCCGTGTCGTCAGACCGTGCCCGACCGAACGGACGATTCGGGATGCTCGGCGCGACGGCCAGTGGCGGCCGCCTGTGGGTGCTCGCGGCGGCGGCCGCGGTCGTCCTCGCGATCGTCGGGACCTCGATCTTCGTCGCCCAATCCCGCGACTCGCTGATCGAGACACAGGCGAGGCAGATCAACGCGCTCGCGAAGGTGGCGACGTGGAGCCTGCGGATCGACGGCGAGCCCGACGCGCAATATGTCGAGCTCGAGGGCACCGGAACAGCTGGCGCGGGCGTGAACGGGACGCTCGCCTTCTCGCCGAGCAGCAAGGAGCTCGTCGTCCTCGCGCAGGGACTACCAGAACCGGCGAGCCGGAATGCAGTACCGTTGCTGGGTCGAGACCGACGGCGGCCGGAGGCGGATCGGGCAGATGTTCTTTGGGGGTGACGTGGCGTACTGGGTCGGCCCCGTGGAAGAGCTCGCCGGGGTCGGTCCCGGAACGCGGTTCGGTGTCTCGCTCGTGCCGGCCGAGGGGGATTCACTGGCCGGCGATCCGATCCTGCTGGGCGAACTCTAGATGGCGTTCGCGCCGCCCACCCGGGCCGACGGCGACTCCCGCCCGACCGACGCCGAACCCGAAGCTCGGCTCGGCATCGACGACGTCGAACGTGACCCAGGGGCAAAGGCCATCGGACGCGATGCTGCGAGGACCGATGTGGCCGCGATCCTCGACGAGATTGCGCCGGTCTACGATCGCCTTGGCTCGATCCTGTCGCTGGGCCTTGAACGGCGGTGGCGGACCGCGATCGTCGAGACCGCCGGCATTCGGCCGGGCGACGCCGCGATCGACGTCGCCGCTGGAACCGGCAAGTTGGCCGCGGTCCTGGCCGATCGGGTCGGGCCATTCGGGCGCGTCGTGGCCGTCGACGTGTCACCGCAAATGGTCCAGCGCGGAACGGCCAACACGCGCGACCTGGTCCAGCTCGAGTTCATGCTCGGCGACGCGCTTTCGCTGCCGTTCGAGGACGCCCGGTTCGACGCCGCTACGATCGCTTTCGGGCTGGGCACGTTGCCGGACCTGACCGCCGGCCTACGGGAGCTGCGGCGTGTCGTACGGCCAGGCGGCCGTGTCGTGTGCCTCGAGCCGACGATGCCCCGGCCGCGGTGGTGGGGGCGGATCTACCATCGGACCGCCCGCCGGCTGGCACCGCTCGCGGTGTCGCCTGCCGAGCGGCGCGAAGCCTATCGCCACCTCGCGAGGCTCGTCCAGAATGTCCCCGACGCCGATACGCTCGGTGACTTGATGCGAGCCGCCGGCCTCGTCGAGGTTGGCCACCGCCGCCTCGGTCTGGGCGCCGTCGCGCTCCACGTCGGGACGGCACCCGAGGGCTGAGTCGCCGCGTCGCCGCTCCGAATCGTCCGAAATGCGCTCGCGCTCTGCGCTCCGCGTCAGCCGTCCTCGTTGATGCGGCGTCGCTCGATTGGGTCGGGCACCACCGGGCCCATGGATTCGGGCGCGACCGGCTCCGGCGGGCCGGCGACTGGGACCTGCACCTGGACTGGTTCGATCGGTTCGTCCGGCGGCGGAGCGGCGAGGTATTCGCGGTGGAGTCGCAGGATCTCCTCGATGCGCTCGGGGGCGATCGGCCGGCCGGCGCCCGAGACGAGAGCGGAGATCCAGCGGGCCTCGCCGCGCTGCTCGGTCTCCGTCATGTCGATGTCGCGGCGAACCGATTCCGACATCACGAGCCACGTCAGTGCGGCCCCGACTACCAGGCCGACGATGAGCAGCCACCAGTTGAACTCGGCGTTCACGGAGCGGCCGCCGAGACGGGACGGTGGGAGAAGGTCATGCGCGGGCCAGTATAGGCAGTGATGCGGGGCGGGTCCGGCGGGCGGCCCGTACACTCGGGCCGACATGATCGACATCACCCCGGACCCGATCGCGTTCACGATCGGCTCGTTCCCAGTTCACTGGTACGGCATCTGCTACGCGGTCGGGCTGGCGGCCGTCTACCTCATCCTCGTCAGCGAGGCGCGCCGGCGCGGCCAGAACCCGGAGCTCGTCGGCAATGGGATGGTGATCGTGGCGATCGCAGCGCTCATCGGCGGGCGCCTCTACCACGTCATCGACCAGTGGGCGATCTACCAGTCCGACCCGATCACGGCGATCCTGCCGATCGTCCGCCAGTCGGACGGCTCGTACGCCTTCGCCGGGTTCTCGGGCCTCGGGGTCCCCGGCGGGATCATCACGGGGACCCTCGCCGCCTGGTACCTCACCCGTCGCTGGAAGGTCGACTTCGCGACGTGGGCCGACATCGTTGCGCCAGGCCTGTTCGTCATGCAGGCGATCGGGCGGATCGGGAACTTCTTCAACCAGGAGCTGTACGGGCCGCCGACGTCGCTGCCCTGGGGCATCGCGATCGACTGCGCTCACCGGGTCGCGGCCTACCCGTGCGAGACGTTCCCGCTGGCCACGACCCACTTCCATCCGCTCTTCCTGTACGAATCGCTGTCGGGACTCGTCGGCGCCGCCGTCCTGCTGTGGTTGGCCCGCCGCCACGCCGAGCGACTTGTACCCGGCGACCTGCTCCTGATCTTCTTCGTCTGGTACGGGACGACCCGCTTCCTGCTCGAGTTCATGCGCAGCGGCAATTGGACGTTCTTCGGCATCCCGACGGCCCAGATCGTCTCGGCCGGGTTTGTCATCGTCGGCTTGGTGCTCCTCTGGTACCGGCATGGCCCGGGGCGACCAGCGCCTGCCGCGGACGATCTGGCACCTCCCGCGCCGGCCGACTCGGACGGCGTCGACGCGACCCCGGACCGATCCGCGGGCGAGCCCGGGACGCCGGCCGCCTGAGTGGACACCGAGGGGAGCGCCAAACCGACGGGGCGACGACGCAGGCCTCCGCCGGGCCGGATCTCGCCCCAGGCCCTGGCCGACGCCCGAGGCGGCGCTGTCGAGGGGCTCCGATGGCTCGGACGGACGCCGGAGGCCCGGGCATCGATCTTCTACCGGCTGGTGCGGCTGTTCGCGCGATTCGTGATATTCGGCCTGCTCCGGTTCCGGATCGCGACGTCGGGCAGAGAGCACCTGCCGGCCGGCGGCTACCTCATCGTCGGCGCCGCCCACCGCGGCTGGATGGACCCGTTCGTCGTGATCCACGCCTTGCCGACCGAGCCGCGAGTCTGGTTCCTGGGGAGTGGCCCATCGACGTTCACGTCGCGCTGGCGCGAGTGGCTGGTCCACCGCCTGGGCGGCCTCCTGCCTGTCTGGCGCGGCGGGATCGGCATCGAGCAGCACGTGGCGTCGGCTCGGGCGGTGACGGGCAACGGCGCGGTCTTTGCCCAGATGCCCGAGGGCACCGTCAGCGGACCACCCGGCAGGATCGGTCCGTTCCGGGTCGGCTGGGCGCTGATCGCGATGCGAACCGGCGCCCCGATCGTGCCACTGGCGATCGCCGGAACGGAGGAGCTCTACCTCGGCAAGCGGATGGCCTCGCGGATCCTGCCGGCCACGTCGATCCGGGGACTCCTCGGTGGCGGCTGGGATGGGGTCGTCCCGGCCGAAGGGTCGCGCGAGGAGCTCGACCTTGCCCGCCGCCTGACCGATGCCCTGGCCGCGCTCCTCGGGCCGGTCGTCGTGGAGCTCCATCCGGGGACCGTGGATCCCCCTTCCCACCCTCGGCGCCTGCGCCGGCGGCTTACGTGGCTGCTGCTCCGCGCCGGCCGGCTCGATCGGGACGACTGACGCAAACGCCGGAGTAGGCTGTTCGGGTGGGCGGGCAATTCTTCGGACGGGGCGCGGAGCTCGAGACGATCACGCGCGCCGCCACGATCGCGAAGGGCCGGCGAGGGACGGCTGCCGTCCTCGTGATCGGCGATGCCGGGCAAGGCAAGAGCCGGCTGATCGCCGAGGCACGTAGCGGACTCGGGATCGATCACACGTTCCGCATCGACGGATTCGAGGCGGAGCGGGCGGTCCCGCTGGCGGCCTCTCGGGACCTCCTCCGGGCCCTTGCGGGGGCAGGCGACCCGTTGCTCGGTGGGGTCCCGTCGGGACCGGCCACCGTTGAAGACCGGTCCCTGGAACCGATCCGCGTCTTCGAGGCCGCGCATCGGGCGCTCGAGCGGCTCTCGCCTGCGGCGATCCTCGTCGACGATGTGCAGTGGGTCGACGAGCTCTCGCTCGGCCTTTGCCACTACCTCGTTCGGGCGGCCCATGCGGCCGGGCGGCCTCTCGTGCTCCTGGCGGCTGGTCGACCTTCGTCGCCGGTCGGCGGCGCTCCAGTCGTCTCTCGAACGTCTCTTGCCGGCGGATCGCCTTGCTGTCATCGAGCTCGGGCCGATCGCTCACGACGATGGGGTTGCCCTAGCTCAGTCCCTGCGGCCGGACCTGGCGCCCGCCGATGCTGCCGCCGTGTGGGCGACTGCTGGTGGATCGCCGTTCTGGATCCAGGCCCTCAGCGCAGCGGGCGACGGGGCGGGCGCCCCGAGCGATCTCGTCGCCCGGCGAGCGCAGGGACTCGGGGAGGAAGCGATCGACCTCGTCGGAGTGCTCTCGATTGCCGGCCGCCCAGTAGCCGCCGCTGAGCTGGCAACTCTCGCAGATCAGGATCAGCGGCAGGTGGCCGACGGCCTCCGCGAGCTGGCCGAACGGGGCCTCGTCCATCGGTCCAGCGGGTTCGTCAGCCTCGCCCACGACCTCATCCGCGAGGCCGTCGCCCGCAGCATCCCGGACACGACGCGGCGCGACATCCACCGACGCATCGCGGCCCACCTCGAGGAAGGAGCTGGCGATGATGTTCAGCAGCTCCGCAGCGCCCTCGAGCATCGGCGTGAAGGCGGATTGCCGCTCGTCGCGCTTGCGAGCCGGATCGCCCGTTCGCCCCGCCGCCGATGGCTGGGCGCCGATGGGATGCGGGAGCTGTCGTCGATCGCCGACGCGGCCTCACCCTCGGACGCCGGCATCGCGGAGCTTCAAGCCGATGTTGCGACGCTCGCGTCCGAGCTCAACGAGCACGCATTCGCCTTCGAGCGGTGGGCCGCCCTGGCAGCCGGGGCGCCCGACGAGCATGCGCGGGCCGGAGCGGCGCTCGCGGCAGCGAAGGAGGCATTCGCTCCTGGCGCGTCGAGACGATGCTCGCAGCTGGATCGCCCGTGGCCGACGGGCCGCCGGCGACGACATTGCGATGCGGATCGGCCTCGACGCCCTCGAGGCGTGGGTGATCACGTTCCTCGACCATCGACCGACCGAAGGTTGGGCTGCTCTCGGAGGCGGCCCTCCGACTCGCTCGCGCAGCCGCGACCGAGGCCGGTGGCGCCGAGCTGCTCGGAGCCCACCGAACGGCATGCCTACCTCGAGGCGATCCAAGCCGCGTGGCTGGCCGCCCTCCAGGGCAGATCGGGTCGACGGCATGCGCGAACTGAGTGACGAGCTGTTCGCCGCGAGCCGCGGGTTCGACGAAACCGCCGCAGATCGAGGCGTTGACCCTGAGCGGAATGACATCGCGCGCCGAGCTCCGCTTCCGCGAGGCCGAGGCGGCCTTCCGGCGCGCGTGGACGCTCGCACACGAGCGGGTGCTGCCCAGGATCGTCATCAATGCTGGCCATTGGCTGGCCCTGACCCTCCACGACCTTGGCGATCTTCCGGAGGGAGCATCGGTCGCGCGCGGAGGTCGCGGCGCTCGTCGCCAGGGTCGGCGACTACTCGCAGCGTGCGGTCGCGCTCCCGAACGGCCGGCCACGTCATCGCGCTCACGACCGGCGCGTGGCGGGAGGGCATCGACGGGCTGGTCGCAACCGCCGCCGGCGAGCCCGACCCCCACGCTCGGCTCGTCGTCCACCAGGAGATCGCGGTCCTCCTCGCGCGCGTCGGCGGCGAGCGGCACCGCGACGAGAGTCGTCGCCCAGATTGCCGAAGGCCGCGCCTTCGCCGAGCAGGCGGGCTGCCCACGCTGCCGCCTCGAGCTCGAGCTGATGTCGGCCGAGGTCCTGGTCCGGATCGGACGCGGCTGGACGAGTCCGCGCCGTCGCTGGCGGCGTGGGACGATCGAACGTCCGCGATCCGATCCCGAACGACGCCTTCAACCGCCGCTGGGTCGGGCGCCCTACGTCGCCGCGACGAGACGGACCTGCAGCCGGTGTCGAGGCGCTCAGCGCATTCGTCGAGTTCGCCGACGGCGTCGGAACGGCGTCGTCGACGCGTCTGTGGGCACGCCTCGACGTCGCCCGCGCCTTGTCCAGCATCGATCGCGGCCGCGGCGTCCGAGGCGTTTCGCGAGGTCGCGTCGCAGAGCGGAGGCGATCGGGGCCCACACCCATCGGCTGCATCGCCGAGCAGGAACTGCGCGCGCTGGGCGTCCGAACGTGGCGCCGCGGGCCGGCAACAGGGTCAACTGTCTCGAGGCCCTGCTGGCGAGCGCTGACCGATCGCGAGCGGGAGGTGGCCAGCGCTCCTCGCGTCGGGCAGCAGCAACCCCGAGATCGCGGCCGAGCTGTTTCTGTCCCGAAAGACCGTCGAGCGCCACGTCTCGAACGTGCTGGCCAAGCTCGGCGCGCGCAACCGGACCGAGGTGGCGGCGCTGGTGGGACCCCGACTGGACCCGCCGCATTCGTAGACAGGTCCGCACGATGAGGGACCTCACCGATGATCGGGCGACCCATCGAACCTACCGTCGACGCTGGAAACGGATCGTGGAGATTGGCTCCCCGGACGTTCCCCGGCCAATCGGCCGGCAGCTCGATGGGAGACGACCAATGTCTACGAATACCTCGACCCTCAACTCTGGATCAGTCCAGTCGGCCCGTGCCGGTATCGCCGCGTTCCTCGCGGCCATCCTGCTGGCGGGTGCCGCGATCGTGGCCCTCAACGCCGGTCCGGCGACCTCCGGCGTCGAACAGGCGCCGTTCTCGGATGCGCAGGTTCAGAAGGCACTCATCGACGTTCGGGCCGGCGAGCGCGCGTCGGGCGGGGCCGGCGTGAGCGTCCCAAGCGCAGAATTCTGGGCCGGGTTCCGCGCAGCCGAGCGCGAGATGCGCTGACGCGCACGTTAGCGGCGGCGGACGACCGATCGACAGGTCGTCCGCCGCCTCATCGTGTCTGACGCATGGCGGGTGCCGGGACCAGGGTGCCCGCCTATACTCGGCCGCGATGCCATACGCCGAATCGATCCTCGACCTCGTCGGTCGAACCCCGCTCGTGCGCCTCACCCGCGTCACGCGCGACCTCGGGCCCGCTGAGCGCCAGCCGCTGATCCTCGCGAAGCTCGAGATGCTCAATCCGGGCGGCTCGGTCAAGGACCGGATCGGCCTGCCGATGATCGAGGCCGCCGAGCGGGAAGGCAAGCTGAAGCCCGGCGGCACGATCATCGAGCCGACCTCCGGCAACACGGGTCACGGCCTCGCCATCGCCGCGGCGCTCAAGGGCTACCGCTGCATCTTCGTCATGGCCGACAAGCAGTCGGCGGAGAAGCAGGCGCTCCTCCGGGCCTACGGCGCGGAGGTCGTCCTCTGTCCGACGAACGTGGCTCCAGAGTCGCCGGAGTCGTACTACTCCGTCGCGGCCCGGCTCGCCCGCGACATTCCGGGCGCGTTCAAGCCGGACCAGTACTGGAACCCGGAGAACACGATTGCCCACGAGCGGACGACCGGCCCGGAGATCTGGGACCAGACAGAGGGGCGGATCACCCATCTCGATCGCCAGCGTCGGGACCGGCGGAACGATCTCCGGGACCGCGCATTACCTGCGGGAGATGAAGCCGTCGATCCGGATCGTCGGAGCAGACCCCGAGGGCAGCGTCCTCAGCGGCGACACGGCCCGGCCCTACCTCCAGGAGGGAATCGGCGAGGACTTCTTCCCGGGCACGTACGACCCCGCCGTCGTCGACCGCTGGGTCCGGGTCTCCGATCGCGACGCCTTTGCCATGGCCCGGCGAGTGACCCGCGAGGAGGGGATTCTCGCGGGGGAGTCGACCGGAACGGCGGTCGATCGCCGCGCTCGACGAGGCCCGCCGGCTCATGGCCGAGGACCCAACAACCGGCCGCCGACGCGATGATGGTCGTCATCCTGCCGGACGGCGGCCGGAGCTACATGTCGAAGCTCTACAACGACGAATGGATGCGAGCGAACGGCCTGCTGGCGACGACCGGTGCGGTCATCCGGATCGAGGAGCTGCTGGCCGGTCGCCAACACGAGCTCGAGCGGCCGGCGCTCGTCCTCGCCCGGACGACGGACAGCGTCGGCAAGGCGATCGAGACCCTCCAGGAGTACGGCATCAGCCAGATGCCGGTCTCGGAGGACGCCGACGGCGATGCCGTCGTCGGCATCGTCGGCTCGATCAACGAGAAGGGCCTGCTCGACCGGGCATTCCGCGATCCGTCGGTCGTCGAACGGACCGTCGGCGAGGTGATGGATGCGCCGCTACCGCTCATGGATGCCTCGGCGACGCTGGACGACGCGTTCGGGCTGCTGTCGGGCGGCGCGTCGGCGCTCGTTGCCGTCCGCGGCGAACGCCCCGCCGGCGTCGTGACGAAGCTCGACCTCCTCGAGTATCTCGCCCACCTGCCGCCGCGCCGCGACTGACGAGCGAGCCGCGGGCCGACGACTCAGGCGGAGTCGGCGGTCGTTCGGGTTGAACGGCGAAGCGAGCCGAGCCGGAGACGCCGCGCCATTTCGAGGAAGCGTGCGTACCGCGAGATCCGCGGCGCCTCCTCGGGGAGTGGCAGGGCGTCCGGACGGGCATACATCGCTCGGCGGTCGGCGTCTCGCCGGGCATCACCGTCGCGAGCGGCGTCGAAGGCTTCGAAGATCACGGGATGGAAGCGCATCGCTGGTTCCCTCGAGCTGGTCGGGCATCGGCGGCCCGTTGCTTCGCAGCCTCGCAGGGGACCAACGGCCTGCCATCGGGCAGACCTCTTATCGATCGGCCGACCGGAACCTCAATCTCCACCGGCGTCCAGCCAAGTGCACCGGAGTACCTCGCGTCAGACCCAGGGCAGCCTGACGGGGAGGAGCGCGTTGAGGATCAGCCCGAGGACGAGCAGGCCGCCGGCCCGCCGCGTGTGGATGAACGCGGCGCCGACGAACCAGAGCGGCCAGCCGACGTAGCTGTGGGGCGGCGACTCCGGACGCGGGGCCGAAAAGGTGCGCAGCACCGTCAGGAGCCGGGGGATCCCGAGGACGACAAGTCCGACCCACGGGCCGATCCAGCCGAGGACGACGGCGCCGATCACGATCGGGTAGAACGCGATCATCAGGACCCGCGCGACGAGCCGCGCGCGCCGCTCGCCGAGGATGACCGGCAGCGTCCGCACGCCCTTCAGCGTATCGGCCTCGATCTTGTCGATGTGCTTCCCGAACAGGACCGTCGTGACGAGGATCGCGTAGGGCAGCGAGGCGACCCAGACCCAACCCGGGATGGCCCCGGTCGCGACGAAGAACGTGCCGACGACCATGAGCGGACCCCAGACGAGGAACACGCCGGGCTCGCCGAGGCCGATGTGCTTGAGCCGGATCGGCGGGGCGACGTAGAAGACCGAGATGAAGAGCCCGGCCAGCGCGAACGCGATGACGAGCGGCCCGCGCGCCGCCGTGAGGACCAGCATGATCCCGAGGTCGATCGCGTTGGCGAGCAGGATCGCCGCCGCAAGCTGGCGCTTCGTCACCCAGCCCGACAGGATCGGGTGAGGCGCGTAGAGGGCGCGGACGTAGTCGTCGGTGTCGACGCCGCCCTCGAGGTCGAAGTAGTCGTTGATCATGTTGTTCGCGGCGTGGGCGACGACGAGCCCGACGATCGCGAGGAGGAGCAGTCCCCAGTCCACGCTGACCTCGCCGGTCAGCCGCGCGGCTCCGATAGCCAGCAGCCCGCCGATCAGCCCCGACGTTGCCGTCATCGAGAACACGGCCGCCCGAGTGATCACCAGCCACTTGCTGACCGCGTCCGGATGAGTCATGCCCGCCGGCAGGTTGGCCGTGTTGAGCACGTAGCGCCACGTCCCGAGGCGAGCCCGGAAGCCGGGTGTCGCGACCGTCGTTGCCGGGGCGATGGGGGTGGGAGTCGTGGCCATGATCCGGGGTCCTCGGCGGTGTTGGAAACGTGCGGTCTGACTGTAGCAGATTTGACCTCGATCGCTGATTCGCCCGAGAGGCCGCGGCGGATCAGCGATGATGCTCGGATGCAGGATCCCGAGCCGCAGTTCGACACCCTCGCCGTCCACGCCGGCGCCGAGCCCGACGAGCTGACAGGCGCGGTCTCGCCGCCGATCTACCAGACCTCGACCTACGCCCAGGAAGGCGTCGGGCGCCCGAAGGGCGGCTACGAGTACGCCCGCTCGCAGAACCCGACCCGCGAGCGACTCGAGCGGGCGGTCGCGGCGCTCGAGGGCGGCGCCCACGGGATCGCCTTCGCCAGCGGGTCGGCGGCGACGGCGGCGCATCGCCCAGCTCGCGCCTCCCGGCGACGAGATCGTCGTCGGCGACGACGTCTACGGCGGCACCTTCCGCTACTTCGAGCGGGTCCACCGTCCGTCCGGCGTCGACGCCCGTTACGCGGACCTCGCGGCCGGCCCCGACGCCCTCTGGGAGGAGCTGACCGGGCGGACCCGCCTCGTCTGGTTCGAATCGCCGACCAACCCCTACCTGAAGCTCATCGACATCGCGGCGGTCGCCGACGACGGTTCGCGAGCGTGCGGCCCAGGCGGGCGACGTCGGCCCGCTCATCGTCGTCGACAACACGTTCGCATCGCCCGCCCTCCAGCGCCCGCTGGCCCTCGGGGCGGACATCGTGTTCCACTCGGCGACGAAGTACCTCGCCGGCCATTCGGACACCGTCGTGCGGCGTCGTGGTCACGAATGACGACGCGATCGCCGAACGGCTGCGCTTCCTCCAGAACGCGATGGGTGCCGTGCCCGGACCGCTCGACTGCTTCCTCGTCCTGCGCGGCCTGCGGACGCTCCACCTTCGGGTCGAGCGCCACTCGGCCAATGCGCTGGCCGTGGCCCAGTTCCTGGCCGGCCGGGATGACATCGATCGGGTCATCTACCCGGGTCTCGCCGAAGGCACGCATGCCCATCCCGGCGCGGAGATCGCCGCTCGCCAGATGCGCTCGGGCGGGGGCATGGTCTCGTTCATCCCGTCCGCGCGCGGCGGCGTCTCGGCCGGCAAGCGCGCAATCGCCATCTGCGAGGCGACGCGGCTGTTCACGCTCGCCGAGTCGCTCGGCGGGGTGGAGTCGCTCATCGAGCTGCCGGCGGTGATGACCCACCTGTCGGTCGCCGGCTCGCCCCTCGAGGTCGACGAGGCGCTGATCCGCCTGTCGGTCGGGATCGAGGCCGCGGACGACCTGATCGCGGACCTGCGGCGAGCTCTCGACACCGCCTGACCGCACGTCGGTCCGCGAGCCGGACCAAGCGGCGGACGGCGCCCGATTCGGCCCGATTCGGCGCCCTCGGTCGCCCGTTGGTCCGCCAGCCGGACCAAGGCGGACGGCGCCCGATTCGGCCCAGCCTCGTTCGCCCGTTGGTCCGCCAGCCGGACCAAGCGGCGGGCGGCGCGGTCGTAAGGCGGGGCGTCGCGCGGTCGGCCACAAATAAGGTCCGGGCCGCCCACGTCGGCCAGATCGTCCGATGCCCGGAGCCTGTGCCCCGGACGACGATCCCTCCCATCGAACGAGCGCGCTCGGCCAGTAGGTCGGGGCACCAAAAGGAGGGTAACCACCATGTATCGATTGATGGCCTACGAAGTGGCCAAGCTCCGGATGGCGGAGCGTCACGAAGAGGCGTCGCGCGAGCGGCTGGCCAAGCTGGCCCGCGCGACGGGAAGCGACGACGAGCAGGAGGCATCGGTCTGGCGGCGCTGGACCCTTCGCCGGCTCGCGGGTCGAGTCACCCTGGCTACGGCCCGGGCCTGAATCAATCGCGCCGGCGGACCTCGGTCCGCCGGCGCATCCGCAATTTCCTCAGCGAACAGGAGGACACGATGCATCCGCTCACCGCTTACCACATCGGCGGTATCAGGGTTTCTGACCTACGGGCCGAGGCTGATCGAGATCGCCTCGCCAGGGCTGCGCGACCGCGCCGACCCGACTCCGATCGTGGCGAGGTCCTGCCGGTGCGCTGGGCGCTTCGTCGGCTGTTCGCGAAGCTCCACCTGGCGGGCTCGGGGGCCTGAGACGCGCTGTTCGGCGGGGCGCCCGGCCACGTTGCGCCGGGCTCCCGCCAGGCAACAACGGGCCGCGCTGGCGGTCCGAAAGTACGCCTCTCACTGCAACCTTCGGCTCGCGAAGGTTGCGGGACGGATACGGCGAGTTGGGGTACCCTCTAGGCAATACGACTGTGGAAGCCGACTCCTCAGGCGTCCATCCCGGACACCGAGGTACGCGCGGCCGGTCGATCCTCCGAGATCGCCCGCGCCCAGGAGTCCGAGCTCATGACCCAGTCCACCCGAGCGGCTATGCCGCCACTACGAGCACCCGAAGCGCTCGGACGATCCCTCCAGACGAACCTGTCGACGGCAGAGCTCTACGAGGTCGCGATCCGCGATTCACGAGGGCGTTATCGCCGCTGACGGCCCGCTCGTGGTTCGGACGGGCAAGCACACGGGACGTTCGCCGAAGGACAAGTTCGTGGTCCGCGAGGCTTCATCCCAGGACAAGATCTGGTGGGGCGAGGTCAACCAGCCGATCTCCGAGGAGCATTACGACCGTGCTGCGGGCGCGGCTCGTCGACTACGTCGCGGGGCGAGACCTCTTCGCCCAGGACTGCTTCATCGGGGCCGCACCCGGATCACCGCCGCTCGCTGCGGGTCTACACCGAGACCGCCTGGGCCAGCATCTTCGCGCGCAACCTCTTCCGCCGCCCGGCGGCTGAGGATCTCGCCGCATTCCGGCCCAACTTCACGATCATCAACGTGCCGTCGTTCAAGGCCGACCCGGCGACGGAGGGCACCCGAAGCGAGACCGCGATCCTCGTCCACCTCGGCCGGATGGAGGTCATCATCGTCGGCACCGAATACGCCGGCGAGATCAAGAAGTCGGCCTTCACCGTCATGAACTACCTGATGCCCGACGAGGGCGTCCTGCCGATGCACTCGGCGGTGAACGTCGGCGCGGCGGGCGACTCCGTCGTCTTCTTCGGACTGTCGGGCACGGGCAAGACGACACTCTCGGCCGATCCGGAACGGAGCCTCATCGGCGACGACGAGCACGGCTGGGGCGACGACGGCGTCTTCAACTTCGAGGGCGGCTGCTACGCGAAGACGATCCGCCTCAGCCCGATGTACGAGCCGGACATCTTCCAGACGACGAAGCGGTTCGGGACGATCCTGGAGAACGTCGAGCTCGACCCGGTAACCCGCGCAGCTCGACCTGGACTCCGACCGGATCACCGAGAACACCCGGGGCGCCTATCCGCTCGATTTCATCGGCAACGCCGACCCGACCGGGATCGCCGGCCAGCCCCGCAACGTCGTCCTGCTGACGGCCGATGCGTTCGGCGTCCTGCCGCCGATCGCCCGGCTGACCCACGACCAGGCCGCGTACCACTTCATCAGCGGCTACACCGCGAAGCTGGCCGGGACCGAGATCGGGATCCAGGAGCCGAAGGCGACGTTCTCAGCCTGCTTCGGGGCGCCGTTCATGCCTCGCCATCCGGGCGAGTACGCGGCGATGCTGATCGAGCGACTCGCCAAGTGGGACGTTCCGGTCTGGCTCGTCAACACCGGCTGGACGGGCGGGCCGTACGGCACCGGCGAGCGGATGAACATCGACCACACCCGGCGGATGGTTCGGGCGGCCCTCAACGGCCTCCTTGACGGCGTGCCGACCCGGACCGACCCGATCTTCAACGTCGAGGTCCCGACATCGGTGCCCGAGGTGCCGTCGGAGGTCCTCGACCCGCGGGCGACGTGGCAGGACAAGGCGGCGTACGACGCGCAGGCGCACAAGCTCGCCCGGATGTTCGCCGCAGAACTTCGCGGCCTACGCCGACGGCGTCCCGCCGTCGGTGCGCACGGCGGGGCCTGCGGTGATCGAGGAGCGCGGGCCGGATCTCGAGCTGGCCGAGCCCGGCGAAGGCTGAGGCACCGTCAAACGTCGCGTCCGGAGGGCGCTCCGACGCGCCGTAGAATGACCTGCCACCCGAACCGACCCGAAAGGAGCTCCCCCCGCATGCCCCGCAACAAGGTCACCGTCATCGGCGCCGGCAACGTCGGCGCCACGACTGCCCAGCGAATCGCCGAGGCGGGGCTCGCCGACGTCGTCCTCGTCGACATCGTCGAGGGCCTGCCCCAGGGCAAGGGGCTCGACCTGGCCGAGGCGGCGCCCGTCGTCGGCCACGACTCGCGAGTCGTCGGGACGAACGACTACGCCGATACGGCGGGCTCGGACATCGTCGTCGTCACATCCGGCCTCGCCCGCCAGCCCGGGATGAGCCGGGACGACCTCCTGGCGAAGAATGCGGGCATCGTCCGGGCAGTCGTCGAGCAGGCGGCGAAGCATTCGCCCGACTCCATCCTGATCATCGTCACGAACCCGCTCGACGCGATGTGCCACGTGGCGATGCCAGGCCTCCGGCTTCCCGCGTGAGCGGGTCCTGGGGATGGCCGGGGTGCTCGACTCGGCGCGGTTCCGGACGTTCATCGCCCAGGAGCTCGGCGTGTCGGTCGAGGACACCCATGCGTTCGTCCTCGGCGGGCACGGCGACACGATGGTCCCGCTCTCGCGCTACTCGACCGTCGCCGGCGTGCCGATCACCGAGCTGCTCCCGCCCGACCGGGTCAAGGCGCTCGAGGAGCGGACGGCAAACGGCGGCGCGGAGGTCGTCGCGCTGCTCAAGACCGGTTCTGCGTTTTATGCCCCCGCGGCCTCGACCTTCGAGATGGTCGAGGCGATCCTCCTCGATCGGAAGCGGGTCCTGCCGTGCGCCGTGCTGCTCAAGGGCGAGTTCGGGACGCATGATCTCTTCGTCGGCGTGCCGGTCGTCCTCGGCGCCGGCGGCATGGAGCGGATCTTCGAGATCAAGCTGAGCGCCGACGAGCAGGCCGCCTTCGACGCGTCGGCCGCAGCCGTGCAGGAGCTCGTCGACAAGCTCGGCTGACGGCGACGTCAAGCCGAAGTGGATGGTCAGGTTACGCCGGGCGACGCCCGCATGATGGTGCGCCCCCGCACCGCGATTGTTCGACGCGGCTATTCGTGGCCGTGCGGTCCCACGTTGACCGTCATCGCGCCCGGTAGTACCGTCGCGCCAGCGAGCGTCGGGCATCGGGAGTGGCGGCGCCGCAGGGTGCAGGACCACGAACCCAGGGACGCCGTGAGCGCTGCCTGCTTCTATTGATCCCGTACCCGACGGATGGTCAGGCATCGCCTGACACATGGAGGATCGATGAACGGCAGGTTCCTGAAGCGGTTCGCCGCGCTACTCGCGCTCGCCGCCCTCGTGATGACGACTGTCGCTCCGGCCGCGACCATGGCTGCCAAGCCTCCGGCCCGCGGCAAGCCGGAGATCCACACGAACCGCGACAAGGCCAAGGAGAAGATCCATCCGCGGCTCCTTGCCCAGGTCGACGCCGGGAAGAACTCGAACCTGTACGTCTATGCGCACGGTAGTCGGCAATCCGGCTGCGGCGAAGACGCTCCTGGCCAACAGCCATGTCGCGACCGCGCCGAACGGCAAGGCCTCGATCGTCGTCGGTCGGACAAGGTCCAGCAGCTGACGAAGCTCGCCAGCCTGAAGGGCGTCGTCGCCGTCAGCCCGGTCGAGTTGCGGAAGACCGGCAGCCCACTCGGTAGCCCGGATCCCGACGTCACCCGCAACGTCACCAATGCCGCGCTGAAAGGCGCCTTCAAGCAGCTTCGCGGCAAAGAGGTTCCGTATTCGGCGGCGCCGCCGCTCAAAGGCTCCAATTTCGAGCTGCTCGAGGAGCTCGCCCTCCTTGACGCGAAGACGCACCGCTTCGCCGAGGCCTGGGAGGCCGGCTACACCGGCGTGGGGTCGGTCGTCTCGGTCCTCGACGGCGGCACCGACTTCGGGCACCCGGACCTGATCGGGACCTGGCAGACGCGAGCCACGACCGGCTGGCCGAATGCGTTCGATCCCTTCGGGACGCTCGTCCTCCTCGTCCAGCCCGGCAACGTCGACCTCGGCCTCACCTGGTACACCAAGACGGAGGCGAAGAGCAGCTTCACCCACTCTGTCCAGGACAAGGCAAAGGGCATTGCCCGGGTCAACTACGACGTCCGGATCGGCCCCTCGCGCAACTTCGCCGCGCCCGACGCGACGGTCACCCGCACCTACGCCTTCCCGCTCGCGTGGACGAAGTCGGGGACGGTCCGCCTCGGCGGACACCCGGACGACCATCTCCTGGCGCTGTTCGGCGAGCGCGCCGGCTTCATCGTCGTCGACCCGAACACGGCGGGCGTGTACGACACCGTCTACGTCGATCTCGACAACGACCATTCGTTCGTCGACGAGAAGCCCGTCACTCGCGAATCGCCGGTCTCCTACCGCGACATGAACGGCGACGGCGTGACAGACGTCTCCGGGGGTCTCCTCTACTACATCTCGAACGGGACCGGTGCCAGCGCCGCCGCCCTGCCCGGCGGCCCCTCCTCGTTCGGGCTGGTCGTCAAGGACGCGCCGGGGGCACTCCTGGCGTGGACGGGCGACTTCGATCCCGCGATCGGCGGCCACGGCACGCTGACAGCTTCGAACGTCGTTGGCCAGGGCGTGATCAACGGGCTTGCCCCGACCTTCGCCGACGTGCCCGGCGGCACCCCACCCGGGATGGTGATCGGCGGCGCGCCGCACGCCAAGCTCGCCCCGATGGGCGACATCTACTTCTCCTTCGACTTCTCGACCCAGTTTGCCTACTTCCTGACGCAGGCCCAGCCGGCCCACTCGGCGATCGACATCACGTCGAACTCGTACGGCAACTCTGCTGCCGACAACGACGGCTTCGACGCCGCCAGCCAGGAAGCCGATCTCTGGAACACGACCTTCGGGGTCCGGACCCTGATGATCGGATCGACCGGCAATGGTGCGCCGGGCTACGGCACGACGAACGCCCCTTCCCCGGTTACTGGCATGAGCGTCGGCGCCTCGACACAGTTCGGCGGCACCGGCTGGGATTCGATCAAGAACCACGCCCAGATCCGCGACAACGACGTCATCGCCTGGTCCGACCGCGGCCCTGGCGCGACGGGCGCGAACGCAGTCGACGTCGTCGCCGACGGCGCGTATTCGACCGGCGACGCGACGCTCAATGACGTCCTCAACGGCAACATCGCCTGGACGACGTGGGGCGGCACCAGCCGCTCGACCCCGGTCGCGGCGGGCGCCGCCGCGCTCGTCTATCAAGCCTGGCGGCAGACGCACGGGGCCACGACCCCGCCCGGCTTCGCCCTCCGGGCCCGCGACATCATCAAGTCCTCGGCTAAGGATCTCGGCTACGACTCGTGGACCCAGGGAGCCGGGTCTGTCGACGCCGTTGGCGCCGTCCACCTCGCCACCGGGACCGTCGGAGCCGTGGCCACGCCGAGCGAGTGGCGGCCCGGCGATTACCGGGGCGACGAGTTCGCGGTCTTCCCGAACGTCCTCGCCGCGGGCGAAAGCGACAGCCAGACATTCGACCTCGACGGCAGCGGGACCTACCAGCTCTCCGACCGGTTCCTTTCAAGGGTGGCGAGCGAGTCCCTGTCGCTGACGACTGCGCCGATCTCGCAGGAGAGCACCAACAACTTCAACGTGCCGGATTACCTGATCGACATCAGCGCCATGGTCGCCGCCCATCCGGGTGCCGACATGATCGCGATCAGCGCGAACTTCCCGTACAGCGAGTTCGATCCGAACGGCGACTACGCCTACGACCAGCGCTGGCGGTTGCTCGCCTACGACTGGACGGACATCAACGGCGACGGGAACCTCTGGACCGACAAGGACCGTGACGGCGCGGTCGATCACAAGGACTACAACAAGAGCTCCAATATCGACGGCAACGCCGACGTGAAATGGAACTCGTCCGAGATCGACCGGCACGAGTACGTCCGGTTCTCGTACAACGGGCCGGCAACGAGCGGCCTCCGGATCCACGTCGGCGACCCAGCCGAGCGCTCGACCGATGGCATCTTCATCGGCTTCAGTCACGCCGAGAAGTCGGCGGCGATCCCCGTCACCCACTTCTCCATCACCGTCGACTTCTACGACAACCAGGACTGGAGCTGGCTCACGACGCCGGCCTCGGCCAGCGGCTCATTCGCCGCCACGCTCGCCGTCCCCGACGGCACACCCGCAGGGATGTACGAAGGCGCCATCGTGGCGAGCAAGGGCGGCCGTGACACCGCCATTCCGGTTTCGCTCACGGTCGCGGTCGACGCGCCGCAGGACAGCGCAGGCAACTTGACCGGCAGCATGACCTTCGGTGGGGCGGACGTCGCCGCCGCCCAGGGAAACCTGCCCTACAACAACGGCTCGGTCTTCGGCGCGACCGACTGGAACTGGCGCGCCGAGTCGGGCGACTGGCGCTTCTTCTACTTCGACGTCCCGGAGGAGCCGGCGAGCGGCAGCCTCTTCCTGATCGAGACCACGTGGGACGACGACGCCCCGTACACGGATCTCGACACCCTGATCATGGGACGCGGCGAGAACCACTATCAGCTGGCCGGTGACGGGGCGTTCGGGGCGCCGTACATCCTCGACACCGTCGGCGGCAGCCCGAACACCAACGTCGGCGGGGGCGTCTGGACCTTCGACACCGCCTCCGGCGGGGCCGAGGACATCGTCACCGGCGCGGCCCAGGAGGGGCTCCACGCCGTGGCGCTCCACCAGGTCGGCTGGAACGGCAGCAAGTTCAACGTTCCGTTCGAGACGACCGTCGGGAGCGCGACCGTCAACCCGGCGTCTGTCTCGATCAGCACCGCCGGGGACACCGGCAGGTTCGACGTGACGTTCAAGGCGGGCATCGATCTCGACGGCCTCGTAGCCGAAGGCTTCGGGCTCAGCCAGCCGGTCACGACCATCGAGACTGCCCACCAGGACGATCCGGCCGATCCCGCATCGGCCAGCGTGAAGAAGCCGTTCACGCTCGCGCACGCCGCGCGGGCCACGATCACGACCGCCCTGACCGACGACCTCGACCTGTTCATCGTGTTCGACGCGAACAACGACGGAACGTTCAGCGCGTCGGAGATCATCGCCGCCTCGGCCGGCGCCGACGGCAACGAATCGGTCACCCTCATCGCACCCCGGGACGGCAACTACCAGGCCTGGGTACAGGGCTTCGCAGTGGCGGGCACGCCCACGTTCCCGCTCAAGATCGACGCGGTTCAGGGGACCGACCTGACGGTCTCCGGCCTGCCGGCCGGCGCCGTCGCCGCCGGTACTCCGGTCACGATCCACGTCGCGTTCTCGAAGGCGATGGTGGCGGGCCAGGATTACTTCGGGGAGCTCCAACTCGGACCGCCGACTGCGCCGAACGCGCTGTCGGTGCCGATCAAGATCCATCGCCAATAGGGCCCAACCTCCCCGCAAGACGAACGGCCCCTCGGCGCCGCCGCGGGGGTCGTTTCGTGCCTGGACCGAACCTGCTGGTGCATCGGTCGCACCACAAAGCGCGCAGCGGCCACCCGCCCGATCACGGTCCTCACCTTGCAAACGCATAACGTTAATTGACCCGGGTACAGCATCAGTCGTATCGTCGGCCCCACGCTTCGCCGGCCAGGGGAATGGTCGGCGCAACCAACGCCGCCGGCCGTGGGAGTGGCCGGCGCCCCAGTGGTCTGCCCCAGGGCAAATCTGTCTCGCCGCATTGGCCGATTCGCCGTGTCCGCACGCCCGCGACAGCTCTGCAACGGGGCATCAGGAGGATCAGGCATTGCCTGAAGGGAGGCTCATGGTTCGACGTCTCGCCGTACTCGTTACGGCGGCTCTCCTCGTCTCAGCGGTTCTGCCCGGCTCACTCGCCGCGGCGGATCCGAAAGGGAGCAAGCTCTCGAAAGAGGATCACGCTCAACTCGCCAAGGCTGCTGCCGCGGGCAACAAGACCGTCACCGTTCTGATCGCCGCCCAGGCGGGTGCGCAACAGGACGGTCGCGACGGGCCTCGCCGGCCTGGGTGGCAAGGTCCTGTACCGCGAGGACGATATCGACTACATCCGGGCGACGGTCCCGGCCGACAAGGTGGAGGCCGCCGCGGCCCTCAAGGGCGTCCAGGCGCTCGAGGTCGACGCGGTCATCCCGCTGCCGGACCCGCGGCCGACGACGGGACCGACGGGCAGGTCGCACCGACGCCGCAAACGCCGCCGAGCGCGCGACACCCCGCAACAACCCCTACATGCCGATCGGCGACACCGGCGCCGCGCAGTTCATGGCGGCCCACCCCACGTGGGACGGCCGCGGCGTGACGGTCGGCATTCTCGACAGCGGGGTCACCCTCGACCACCCAGCTCTTGCGACGACGACCGTCGGCACGCCGAAGATCATCGATTGGGTCACCTACACGGATCCGTTCACCGACAACGACCCGACCTGGGTTCCCGTGACCTCACAGGTGAGCGGCCCGACCTTCACGGTCGGAACGGCGTCACCTATACCGCCCCGTCGGCCGGCTCGTTCCGGTTCGGCCTCTTCAACGAGCGCGACCCGCGGCTCGGCGGCGAGGTCGGCAGTGACGTCAACCGCGACGGGAACCCGGCGGGTTCGAGCGGAACCTTCGGCGTCCTGTGGGACGGCGGCTCGCAGGTCTGGGTCGACACCGATCAGGACCTCAGCTTCGCCGACCAGGCGGCGATGACCAACTTCAAGGTCAATCGCGACTTCGACTACTTCGGCACGGACAATCCCGCGACCCCCGTCGCCGAGCGCATGCCGTTCGTCGTCCAGATCGACGGCAAGAACAAGGTCGTCAACATCGGCATCGTCTCCGGGCAGCATGGCTCGCACGTCGCCGGCATCGTCTCGGCGAACGGCCTGTTCGGCGGAGCGATGAGCGGGGCTGCGCCGGGCGCCCAGCTGGTGTCCGTCCGCGTCTGCCTCTTCATCACGGGCTGCACCGCACACGCCCTCATCGAGGGCATGATCTATGCGGCGAAGAACGCCAACGTCGACGTGATCAACATGTCGATCGGCGGTCTGCCCTCCCTCAATGACGGCAACAACACCCGAGCCCTCCTCTACGACCGGCTGATTGAGCAGTACAAGGTCCAGATGTTCATCTCGGCCGGCAACAGCGGACCCGGCGAGAACACGGTCGGCGACCCGTCCGTCGCGACCAAGGTCATGAGCATGGGTGCCTACATCACCGATGCGACCTGGGAGTCGAACTACGGCTCGACTGCCCCGGCCGCCGGAACCGACAACATGCATCCGTTCAGCTCGCGCGGCCCGCGCGAGGACGGCGGGTTCAAGCCGAACGCCATGGCCCCGGGGGCGGCGGTTTCTTCGACGCCGATGTGGCAGCCGGGCGGTCCCGTGGCTGGCACCTACACGCTGCCACCGGGCTACTCGATGCTCAACGGAACCTCGATGGCCTCGCCCCAGGCCGCCGGCGTCGGGGCGCTCCTCGTGAGCGCGGCCGAACAGGCCGGCGTCCAGCACCAGCCGGCGCAGCTGCGTCAGGCGCTCAACTCCTCCGCCCGGTTCATCGCCGGCTACGGCGCGTTCGAGCAGGGCAACGGCCTGATCGACGTCGGCGCCGCCTGGTCGCTGCTTGCGACGAACAAGATCAAGACCGTCGACATCACTTCGGCGGTCCCCGTCAACACGGCGCTCTCGGGGTTCCTCGCCACGCCGAACGTCGGCGTCGGCATCCACGATCGAGAGGGCGTGAACGCCGGCCAGGGCTACACCCGGACGTACACGTTCCGGCGGACCTCGGGCGGCGGCGGGACCAAGACGTACAACCTGTCGTGGGTCGGCGACGACCGGCACATTCTCCAGCGCGTCGTCGATCGCATTGCCGCTGAACAGTCCGGTATCGCTGGCCGTCACGGTCAATCCGACGCTCGGGGTCAAATCGGCCATCCTGAACCTCGACGACCCGTCGATCCCGGGCATCGAGTACCAGACGCTGAACACCGTGATCGCTCCGCTACGTGTTCAACGCCGGCAACAACTACCAGCACACCATCACCGGCTCGGTGGCGCGCAACCAGGCGTTCCACTACTTCTTCCGGGTGCCGGCGGGCACTCCCGCCTTCAAGGTCGACTTCTCGGGTCCCGGACGCGACTCCGGGGACCGGCCAGGCCCGCTTCCTGCGGTTCCACCCGTTCGGCGTGAACATCGACGACAACTCGAGCCTGTACGTGCTACTCGCCGCCGGTCGTCGGCTGCTCGCGGGCAGCCCGCTCAGCCGAACGCAGACGAACCCGCAGGCCGGCGTCTGGGAGGTCACCGTCGAAGCGCGGCGGACGTCCGACGCGGCGTTCACGCCGTTCACGCTGACAGCCTCGATCCTCGGGGCGAGCGTCAGTCCGAACCCGGACATCATCCCGAACGCGACGGTCGGGGTGCCTGTGGCCCGCTCGTACACGCTGACCAACATCTTCGGCGCGTTCACCGGACGTGCCGTCGGGACTCGACGCTGGGCAGCGCCCGGCGCGGCGTCTTCTCGATCAATAACCTCGAGCAGCAGCAATACCCCGTCGTCGTGACGGCGGGTTCGACGTCCTTCCGGGCGACGATCGGCAGCCCATCGGATCCGGCCGCGGACCTCGACCTGTTCGTCTTCAACTGCACGACCGGGACCATGTGTCCTCGCCGGCCAGAGCGCCGACGGCGACTCGGAGGAATCGGTGACCATCGCCAACCCGGCCGCCGGCAACTGGCTGGTTCTCGTGGATGGCTTCGCGGTTCCGGCGGGATCGACGACGTACAACTACGTCGACGTGTTCGTGAACGCCGCGTTCGGGTCGGTCAGCGTGACCGATGCGAACGCCCTGCGGCCGTCCGGCGCCTCGTGGACCGTCCCCGGTTCGCGTGACCGCCAACGCGGTTCCGGCCGCGGGTCGCGTCCTCCTCGGCAACGTCCAGGTCCGGACCGACGCGAACATCCTCGTCGGCAGCGGTGACGTCATCGTCGAGACCGTCACGCCGTAAGGGCAATCAATCCCGATACGTACCGAGAGGCCCCCGGCACCGCCGGGGGCCTCTTCATGTGGTCAGCTACGGGCTGCGATCAGGCGGTCGGGGCGAGGATCCGGGCAATGGCCGATCGCTCGAACTTCCGGCCGGCGCGATCGGCGGACCGTTCGATCGTGCGGGCGATGGCCGCGCGGTACGTCGCGTCGGTCTCGGGCAGGGGCTGGACGGCGAGCTCGGCCCGGAGGATGTCGCACAACCGGCGGTACTGGCGGACGACCTGGGAGCGCGAACCGACCATCCCGTAGGCCGCGATGAGGACGCTGTGGGCCTCCTCGCGGAGCGGATCGCGGGCGAGGAGCAGGGTGGCGGCCTGGCGGGCGCCCTTGACGTCACCGGCGGCCAGCCGGGCGTCTGCGACGGACGCGAGCGCGTCCTCGTACAGATCGGAGACTCGCTCCCGGTCGGCCGCGAAACACTCGTGGCCCAGGCCTTCGGCGAGGTCACCGCGATAGAGGGCGAGCGCTCGGCCGGCGCTCTCGGGACCGTCCGCGACGAGCGTTTCGAATGTCATTACGTCGAGGTCGAGCCGCACCTCGCGGCGCAGGCCCAGCGTGTCCTGGCCGACCTCCAGGAGCAGCTCCGGGTCCACGCCCGCAGAGGCGAGCCCGGTCCGGACGAGCCAGAGCGCCTGGCGCAGCGACGATGCGGAGGGTCCGTCGAAGTCCGGCCAGAGATCCGCTGCGATCGCGTCGCGGAGTCGTGGTCGGGGACGAAGGGCTAGGAGTGCGAAGAGGGCTTGAGCGTGCCGGCCGGCGAGTCGGACACGGCCGCCGCAAGCCTCGACCTCGAACCGACCGAGGAGGTGGACCGTCAGCTTCGGCGCGGTGGCGGAACCGGCTTTATCCATTTCGTCCCCCTGAGCCGACCGGACGACCGGCCCGTCCCCCCATGGGCCGGACGTCCGCGTCGGCGGTCGATCGAAGTCCCCCCAGGACCTCGATCACCCCCAGGCTTCCCCCCCGGGCACGCCCCCAGGCATGCCCCGGGTCGCCCAACCCCACAGCTGGGCTCCCCGTTGGCTGCATGATCGTCTGCCTCCCGAGCACTGGCGAGCGCGCGCACGACACGCTCGATGTCGGCCAATTGACAGGTTGGACGCCCACCGACGTCGGTGGCCGAGCTCCGGCGAGGCCATCCGCCGGAGGTCTCGGCCGATCGCTACACTGGCGACCGTGCCGACCGCCGTCATCGCGTTCGACTTCGATCCCCTCCTTCATCTCGGCGACGGCGTCGTCCGCTGGGAGACGCTCGGCATTGCCGCCGCGATCTTCGTCGCCCTCATCCTCGCCGGCATCGGCGGCTCGGACGATGGAGCTCCGGACCGACGATCTGCTGTTCGTCGTTCTCGGGATCGTCCCGGGAGCGGTCATCGGGGGTCGGCTGGGCTACGTCCTGCTCCATCCCGCGTTCTTCGCCGCTCGCCCGGCGGCGATACTCGATCCGGGCGTGGGCAGCCTCGAGCTCGGGCTGGCGGTCGTCGGCGGAGCGCTGACCGGCGGCATCGTCGCCGCCCTGCTCGACGGGACCGTCGGACGCTGGTTCCACATCGCGGCCCTGCCGGTCCTCGTCGTGATCGGCGTCGGCAAGCTCGCGACGGTGCTCGGCGGACGTGGTCAGGGGGTTCCGTCCGACGCTGCGTGGGCGACGGCGTACCTCGGACCCGGGCCATGGGGCTCGCTCGCGCCCGAGGTTCCGTCGTGCCCGCCCAGGCGTTCGAGGGCCTCGCGACACTCGTGCGTGCTGGTCATCGTCATGGGCGTGCTCGCCGTGCCGGGGTTGCGCCGCCCGGATGGTCGCGCGTTCCTCGAAGCGGTCGGCCTCTGGGCGCTCGATCCGGGCGATCGTCGCCTCGACATGGCGCGACCCGGCCGTGGTGGGGCCGCTCCGAATGGAGCAGCTCATCGATCTCGGCGATTCTGGTCGGCTGCATCGTCGGGGTCGTCATGCTCGTGCTCAGGGAACGCCCGGCGCCGCAGGACGCGGCAACGGGGTAATCTGTCGGTCCTGCCTCGGCGCAGAGCGGTCCGCACGTGTTCCGAGCAGGACGAGAGACGAGGTCAGCGATGACGCAGGTGGCAGAGCCGGGGGCGACTCGTTCCGAGGCGGCGGCGGCAACGGAGCGCGTCCACCACTGGATCGGCGGTCGAGCCGTCGCCGGCACGTCCGGCCGGAGCGGTCCGGTCTACGACCCGGCGACCGGACGACATGCTCGCGAGGTCGACTTCGCGTCGAAGGAAGAGGTCGACGCGGCCGTCCGCGCGGCCTCGGAGGCGTTCCCCGCGTGGCGGGCGACGTCGCTCTCGAAGCGGACCGAGGTGCTCTTCCGGATCCGTAACCTGGTCGACCAGCACCGGGCGGACATCGCCGCATTCCTGACCGCGGAGCACGGCAAGGTCCCGTCGGACGCCCTCGGCGAGGTCGCCCGCGGCCTCGAGAACCTCGAGTTCGCGACGGGCATCCCGCACCTCCTGAAGGGCGGCTTCAGCGAGCAGGTCTCCAGCGGGGTCGACGTCTACCAGATCCGCCAGCCGCTCGGCGTCGTGGCCGGCATCACGCCGTTCAACTTCCCGGCGATGGTCCCGATGTGGATGTTCGGCAACGCGATTGCCTGTGGCAACACGTTCGTGCTCAAGCCGTCGGAGAAGGATCCGTCGGCTTCGGTCTTCATCGCCGAGCTCCTGAAAGAGGCGGGCCTTCCGGACGGGGTCTTCAACGTCGTTCACGGCGACAAGGTCGCGGTCGACGCGATCCTCGAGCACCCGACGATCCGGGCCGTCTCGTTCGTCGGGTCGACCCCGATCGCCCGGTACATCTACGAGACCGGCACGAAGAACGGCAAGCGGGTCCAGGCCCTCGGCGGCGCCAAGAACCACATGGTCGTCCTGCCCGATGCCGACATCGAGATGGCCGCGGACGCCGCCGTTTCGGCGGCGTACGGCAGCGCCGGCGAGCGCTGCATGGCGATCAGCGTCGTCGTCGCCGTCGGCGGCTCGGCCGATCCGCTCGTCGAGGCGATCAAGAGCCGGCTGCCGAAGATCAAGGTCGGCCCGGGGTCCGACTCGTCGTCCGAGATGGGCCCGCTCGTCACCCGCGAGCACCGCGACAAGGTCGCCTCGTACATCGAGAAGGGCAAGGAGCAGGGCGCCGAGGTCGTCGCGGACGGACGCGATCACCCGCTGGCGGCCGGCGACGGCTTCTTCCTGGGCGTCTCGCTGATCGACCGGGTCACGCCGGACATGGATTCGTACCGGAACGAGATCTTCGGCCCGGTCCTCGAGGTCGTCCGCGTCCCGACCTACACCGATGCCGTCAAGCTCGTGAACGACAACCCGTACGGCAACGGCACGGCGATCTTCACCCGCGACGGCGGCGCAGCACGCCAGTTCCAGTTCGAGGTCGAGGCCGGGATGGTCGGGATCAACGTCCCGATCCCGGTTCCGGTCGCGTACTACAGCTTCGGCGGCTGGAAGAGCTCGCTCTTCGGCGACGTCCACATGTACGGGCCCGAAGGGATCCAGTTCTACACCCGGGCCAAGGTCGTCACGTCCCGCTGGCCTGACCCGGGCACCTCGAAAGTCGACCTCGGCTTTCCGCGGACGCGGTAGGGAGGTCGCGATGGTCGACGATTCGGACCTGTTCGAGCGGATCAACGCTCTCTCACACGAGGAAGAGGAGCTCTACGGCCGGGCGGCCGACGGAAGCGGCCTCGACGCCGACGAACGTCGACGGCTCGATGAGATCAAGGTCCAGCTCGACCAGACCTATGACCTGCTCCACCAGCGGCAGGGCCGACGGGATGCCGGGCAGGACCCGTCCGGGGCGAGCCCTCGATCGATCGACGTCGTCGAGGGCTACGAGCAGTAGAGGAATGCGCCGCGCCGTCCGGGCCGCGGGGCTTCCAGCATGGATTGCAGGCCTGCTTCTCGTCGGCGGCCTCGGGGTTCGTCTCATCGGACTGACCGAGCCGCCACTCGACAGTGCCGTTGGGCGGCAATTCCACTCGGCGTTCCTCGCGCGCGTCTTCTTTCTCGAGTCCCAGCCGGCCGTCCATGAACGGCAGGTCGAGGTTGCACGGGCGGGCGCGCCCCGGCTGATCGAACCGCCCGTCGTCGAGGTCGCTGCGGCAGGCATCTATCACCTTGCCGGTGGAGAGGTGCTGTGGGCACCTCGGTTGCTCTCGATTATCGCCTGGACCCTTGGGGCTCTGGTTCTCTATTCGCTCGCGCAGAAGCTTGGTTTTCGCTGGGGCGCCGCGGCGGCCGTCGCGGTCATGGTGTTCCTGCCGTTCGCCGTTCAGTTCAGCCGAAACTTCCAGCCCGAGACGATCATGGTGCCGCTGATGATCGCGGCAATGTGGGCGATGGTTCGCTACGACCACACCCCGAGCCCTAAAGGCATGGCCCTCCTGATTGCCTTGACCGCGGCAGCAGGGTTCATCAAGCCCGTCAGCCTGTTCGTCCTCTACGGAATATTCGCCGCGTTCACCATCCAGAGAGAAGGATGGGGCGCAGCAATTCGCGACCGGTGGGCCTGGCTGTTCGCGATCCTGGCGGCCATGCCGGCGTTTGCTTGGGCAGTCTACGGATTCAGCGTGGCGGGTTTCCTAGTTGGCCAGGAGGATGGCCGGATCCTGCCTCAGCTGTTGTTGCAACCGGCTCATTGGGTGCAGACTGCGAGGCTTGTCCTCGACGTCGTCACGCCTCCGCTTCTCGCGGTCGCGTTGATCGGCTTAGTGGTCGTTCCGGCCGAGCGTGCCAGGACCTTCGCCATTGGCGCATTTGCTGGATACGCGGCCTTCATGATGGTCTTCACGTATCACACCGCGACGCATAACTACTATCACTTGCAGCTCGTGCCGCTCGTGGCGCTGGCCGTGGCGAGCTGTGTCGATCGAGCCGCCAGGCACCTCACGCTGCGTAGGGTCGTGACTGCTTCCGCGGTTGTGGCGGTCCCTCTCGGTGCGGCCATCGGCGTCAGCCGCATGATCCCGTCAGATCAACAACTCGCCATGATCCCGGTCGCCGAGCAGGTAGGGCGAGTGGTCGGCCACTCCACCCGTACGGTCTCCGTGGTCGAGCGACCTTGGCCGCCACGACACCTCTGGTATTACGGCTACTTCGCGGGGCGGACGTGGTTCCTGGAGACCGAGCTCAGCTCGGCTCGCACAGCTGGGGCTGCGATTGACGCCGAAGCTCTGCTGAAACGAGCAGTGCGAGCTCGAGATCGATACTTGGTGATCTTCGATCGCAGCCAGATCGACGACGTCCCCGGCCTCTGGCGCCTGCTTCGGTCTCGCTACCGCCTCCTCAAGGAAACGCGCGCCTTCGTCGTCTTTGACCTGGCCCGAAAGCCCGCCCCTCATGTCGGCCGCACGCCCGTCGCCCCCACTGCGCACGCTCCGGCCTCAATTCGCCACGAAATTGATTCGCGGCAGGAGTCGAGCAGCGCGCGGAGGTTGCTACTCCCGGGAGACGCTGATCACGGCCGGGTCCGCACGTGATCGGACCCGCCGCGTAGCGAGAGGCGCTGTAATGGGTCTCCTCAGCTGGATTTTCCTCGGCCTGATTGCCGGGGTCATCGCGAACTTCCTGATGGGTGGCGGGGTCGGGCTGCTCGGCTCGATCGTGCTCGGGATCGTCGGCGCGGTCGTCGGCGGTTACCTCGCCTCGCTCCTGGGCGTCGGCGACGTCACCGGTCTCAACCTCGGCAGCATCGTGATCTCGGTGATCGGCGCGTGCATCGTCCTCTTCGTCGTCCGGGGACTCCGGGGGCGACGAGCAGTAAGGGTCTGACTCACGGCCTCCACCCAGCCCGCCGGGCGGCCTCTCAGGCCGTCCGTGCGTAGTCGGCTGTCGTCCGCTTGAGGAACTTGCCATATCCCTTTCGCCCGGTGAATTCGCCATCCCGGACGATCACAGAGCCGCGCGAAAGGACCACATCGGACCGGCCCTGCACCGTGCGCCCCTCGTAGCACGAGTAGTCCACGTTCATGTGGTGCGTCTTGGCGCTGATCGTCCGCGTCGCGGTCGGGTCGTAGACGACCAGGTCGGCATCTGACCCGACCGCAACCGCACCCTTCCGCGGATGCATCCCGAACAGCTTCGCCGGCGCCGTCGAAATGATCTCGACCCATCGCTCGCGGGTGATGCGTCCGCCGACGACGCCGCCATCGTGGAGGAGGTCGACGCGATCCTCGACGCCCGGCAGGCCGTTCGGGACCTTCCGGAAGTCGCCCTTGCCGAGATCCTTCTGCCCGTCGAAGTCGAACGGGCAATGGTCCGTGGACACGACCTGCAGATCGTCCTTGACCAGGCCCGTCCACAGCTCGTCCCAGTGATCTTTCGGCCGGAGCGGGGGCGAGCAGACGAACTTGGCGCCCTCGAAGCCGTTGCCCATGTCGTCCAGGCTTAGGAAGAGGTACTGGGGACACGTCTCGGCGAAGGCCATTGCGCCACGGTCCCGGGCCGAACGGACCTCGTTGAGCGCGTCACGGGCCGAGAGGTGGACGATGTACACGGGGACGTGGGCGGCCTCGGCGAGCCGGATCACCCGGTTCGTCGCCTCGCCCTCGAAGATCGGGTAGCGCGCCACGCCGTGGTAGTACGGATCGGTGTGGCCGGCAGTGACCTCGTCCTCCGCAACGACGTCGATCGCCATCCCGTTCTCGGCGTGCATCATGATCAGGCCGCCGTTCGTCGCCGTCCGTTGCATTGCCCGAAAGATCGCGCCGTCGTCGCTGTAGAACACACCCGGATACGCGGTGAACAGCTTGAAGTCCGGGACGCCCTCGGCGACGAGCTGGTCCATCTCCTTGAGCGTCGCGTCGTTGACGTCGCTCATGATCATGTGGAAGCCATAGTCGGCGACGGCGTTGCCCTCGGCCTTCGCGTGCCAGGCGTCGAGGCCCTCGCGGAGCGACGCGCCCCGTGACTGGACGGCGAAATCGACGATCGTCGTCGTCCCGCCGAACGCCGCTGCCCGAGTGCCCGTCTCGAAGGTGTCTTTGGCGAACGTCCCGCCGAACGGTAGTTCCATGTGGGTGTGGACGTCGATCGCGCCCGGGATGACGTACTTGCCGGAGGCGTCGATCGTCTCCTCGACGGTCGTACCGTCTGCGGCCAGATTCGCCCCGATCGCGACGATCGTCTCGTCGTCGATCAGCACGTCCGCCGGCGTCGAGCCCTCTGCGGTGACGATCGTGCCGTTGGTGATCAGCGTTCGCATCGTTCCTCCGCGCGATCCATCCGAACCCGAGGACTCGGAGGATAACGAATCGGGGACGTTGCGAGCGACCGAGACCCGCGCCGAGGCGGGCGGCGGGGCTTCGCTACGAGGCTAGAAGCCGACGACAGGTCGCGTGCCGAAGACGAGGGCCAGAGCCGCAATCGAAATTGCGAGGATGACGACGTCGAGGACCATCTTCAGCCGGCGCCGCCGCCGGACGGAGGTCCCGTCCAGGTCCCAGTACGGGTCGTGACCGTGGCGAAAGCGCAGATGCGGGGTTGACACTCGATCTCCTCCGGTGAGCGATGCGTCTGCGCACCAGTGTCCTCCGGAGGAGGGTCACGTTGTCCAGTAGCGAATGGGTCCCGAGGGCGGGACCGGACCCGGACTCTCGCCGGATCGCAGCGAACCTAGGCCCGCCGGAGCTCTAAGCCCGCCGGCGCAGCCGCTTCCGCCGCCGATCGCCGACCGTTCCGGCCGCAAGTCCTGCCGCGGCCGCAGCGACGAGCATCACGACCAGGGCGGCCGCGAACGCGGTCGGCCGGCCTGTGGCGGGATGTCGGTCGACGTCGGCGGGACGGTCACCTCGGCACCGCCGGGCACCAGGGGATTGTTCGGATTCCCGGGGTTGCCTGGGTCACCCGGGCCAGGTCCGCCGGGGCCTGGCGGTCCCGGGGGTCGCGGCGTGACCACGGGCACGGCCGGAGGGGCCGGGGGCCGGGGAGTCGGCGTCGGCGGCGCGAGGGCGAACGGCGGAAGCTCGCCGACGATCGCGCTGGGCTGGATGCTTCGATCCTGGTTCTTGTTGCCGGCGGCGTCCAGCTGGAGCGTCCGCATGTGCCATGGTGCGCCCGACACCTGGCCGGCTCCATCGGATGGGCCGCCCGCGGAGCGGTTCCAGTAGGCCGACTGGGCGAGATGGCCACCCCAAGCGAGCTCCACGCGGGAACCGGTCGAGCGGAAGCGGACGAGGAAGTCGGCGGAGCTGTTGCCGTTCGGGGAGCCGGAGTGGGTCGGTCCGCTGATCGAGGTGATCGTCCCGCCCCAGATCGTCAACCGACGCGGCGCGGCCGAATAGATCTCGGCGCCCCGGACGGTCAGCCCGTCGACCTTGTACCCGTCCGACGGAAACGCAGCGCTCGACGACGCCGGCATCTTCGGGCACATCGACGAGATTCCACCGCCAGCGCCTCCGCAGATCTTGCCCTTGGCATTCGTGACGTCCCACGTCGCGAGGAAGTCGTACGCCTTGTGCCCGCCCGCCGTGAAGTCGTAGTTGATGTGGATCGAGTGCAGGCCGGCTGCCAGGCCCTCGACGGCCAGCCGGAACGGGACGATGCCGCCCTCCGGGTACCGCGAATTGTTGCCGTTCAGGTTGCCGTTCTGCCAGGCCCTGTCGGTGCTCGCCCACTGGTCGAGGTTCACGCTGCCGCCCGCCGCTTGCACTGGCAGGACGCCCCAGATCGCGATGAGCAAGCTGGCCGCGGCGACGAGAATCCCGAGGCCGACGCCCCTCTTCTTGTCGCGATTTCGGCGGAACGTAGGTTTCATGGCGCGTGACACCCCGGCGATATCTCAGAGCAGAGCTCTCAGGCGCGAGTGTCCGCCCGCCATGGGTCCTGTTGTCGACTAGCGCGAGAGTCAGGCCCGCCAATCCGAACCGCCCCACAGGGCACTGGATCGTCGCCCGGGGTACGTTTTCCGGTGCCGCGAGACACCGAACGGGCGCGGTCAGCGGCCCCCGCTTGCCGCGACCTCGCGCATCGCCGGCACGATCTCGCGCCCGTACACCTCGAGCACCGACTCCTCGTCGCCGTTCATCAGGTAGACGTTGAACTGGTCGACGCCGGCATCGGCGAGCTCGTGGAGCTTCGCGATGTGGTCCTCGACTGACCCCAGGACGCAGAACCGGTCGGTGACCTCGTCGCCGACGAAGCCCGCATTGGACGAGCCGACCTCGGCGTGGTGGAGGTAGTCGTAGCCGGTCCGGTCCCGGACGTAGCCGGTGAGGGCCTCGGGGAGCTGCTCGCGCGGGTACTTGTTGACGAGATCGACGACGTGGTTGGAGACGAGGGCCGGGAACCAGCGGGTGCGCTCCCTGCAAAGGGCGAGGTCGCCGACGTGGGCCGGCGCCGCCGCCTGGACCTTCACGGACCCGGCGGGTCGGCCCGCGGCGGCCTCCGCTGCGCGGACCTGGCCGACGAACCAGCGGATGAGATCGGGGTCGGCGAGCTGGAGGATGACGCCGTCGGCGATCCGGCCCGTCATCGCCAGGGCCATCGGGCCGTAGCCTGCGACCCAGACCGGGAGCGTCCAGTTGCCGGTCCACGGCAGGTTCAGTTCCGCGCCCTCGTACCGGACGGTCCGCCCCTCAACGAGGTCCTTGATCGCGACGATCGCCTCCTCGAGCGTGGCCATCGTCGTCGGCGCCTTGCCGAGGACCCGGCGGGCGGAATCGCCTCGTCCGATTCCCAGATCCATCCGGCCGCCGCTGAGCTCGTCGAGTACGGCCAGGGCGGACGCGGTCACCGACGGCTCGCGGGTCGCCGGGTTCGTCACGCAAGTCCCGAAGCGCATCCGCTCCGTCGCCTGGGCCATGAGCGTCAGCAGGATGTACGGCTCGCGCCAGAGGACGTGCGAGTCGAAGATCCAGCCGTACTCGAAACCGGCGTCCTCGGCCTGCCGCGTGAGCGCCACCGTGCGCTCGATCGTGTTCTCGGGCTTGAGGGTGAATCCGAACTGCACTCGCTGCTCCCTCGTGAGCCGCGAGGGTACACGACGTATGCCGGTGCGGCGCGTTGTCGGCCGCGGTTCGCTGAAATCGAATTCGAACGGCGGCTCGACCGTCCTCCTCCGAACGGTCGAACCGCGCCAGTATGTCTATACCCGCGGAACGTGCGAAAGGTTCAGTCGCCCTCGAGCCAGGCGTCGAAGGCGTAGATGTCCCCGATCATCAGCCAGATCTCGGAGATCCGGTCTGCGTCGATGTGATAGATCCGGACCGCCTGCCACTCGTACGGCGTGCCCTTGCGAGCCGCGGCGTGCGTCGCCAGCTCGACGACATGGGCCTCCGAAGCGACGACGTCGTGACTGTCCAGGCTGGGCGGCCCGCCGAGCAGCCGGCTGAAGGCGCCGAACAGCCCGAGCACCTCGGCCCGGCCACGGTACGTGCCCGCCGACTGCGCTCCGACCCGGGAAGTGATAGACGACGTCGTCGCTGAGCAGCTCGCCGATCGCTGCAGCGTCCGCCCGCTGGAGAGCGTCGACCATCCGCCGAACGACGGCCTCCTTGGCCGCCGCCATCTCGAGGCTCGGCTTGGCTGCGGAGCGCCATCGCCGGTCGCTAGGGTGCGAACGAGGTCGTCGTACGCGTCCGGGCGCCGATCGCGGTAGAACTGCCACGTCTGGCGGACCTCCTGTGATCTTGTCGAGGTCCATGTCGCGGATGATCAGCTCCTCGTCGTGGGCCGAGCCGAGCTCGCCGATGAACTGGCCGCGCGGGTCGCACGAAGTAGCTCTGCCCGTAGAAGTCGTCGTCGCCGTAGTCCTTCTCGATCCCGACCCGGTTGATCGTCCCGACGAAGTAGCCGTTCGCGACGGCGTGCGAGACCTGCTCGATCCGCCACAGGTACTCGGACAGGCCGCGCGACGTGGCCGATGGGATGAACACGATCTCCGCGCCGTTCAGGCCGAGCGCCCGGGCTCCCTCCGGGAAGTGGCGGTCGTAGCAGATGTAGACGCCGACCTTGCCGACCGCGGTCTCGAAGACCGGGTAGCCCGAGGTTCCCGGGTCGGAAGTAGAACTTCTCCCAGAAGCCCTTGACGTGCGGGATATGCGTCTTGCGGTACTTGCCGAGGTACTTCCCGTCGGCGTCGATGACCGCGGCGGTGTTGTAGTAGATGCCCGACGCCTTGCTCGTCCTCCTCGTACATCGGCACGACGAGGACCATGCCGGTCTCCTTGGCCAGCGCCTGCATCCGGACGGTGGTCGGGCCGTCCGGGATCAGCTCCGTGTAGCGAGTAGTACTGGGGATCCTGGACCTGGCAGAAGTAGGGGCCGTAGAACAGCTCCTGGAAGAGCATGATCTGGGCGCCCTGCTTGGCCGCCTCGTGGGCCGCCTTCTCGTGCTTCTGGATCATCGACTCCTTGTCGCCTGTCCAGCTCGCCTGCAGGAGCGCTCCTCGGACGTCGCGTGGCATCGGTCGTTCGCCCTCCACGTGTGCGGTTCGGTGCGACGGATGGTCGGAAGAACGCGAAGCGTACACCGGTGATGCTGACGCGGGCCGGCGACTCAGAAGCCGCCGGGCGTCAACCGCCGGGCTTGAAGTCCACGATCTGGGTGACGCCGCCGCCCTTGACCGGCCGCGTCTCCACGACCCCGATCCCAGGGACGTACGTCTTGCGCTCGCGAACGTTGGGCTCGAGGGGCGTCCACTCCTCGGTGACGAGAATGTCGGTGAAGGTCCCCAACGGGACCGTGATCGAGCCGCCGACACCAGTCACCTCGCCGATATCCTCCGCCTCGCCGGCGTAGAACTCCTGGCGATAGACGTCGCCGACCTGCGGATCGGCCAGCATGATGATGCCGGGCAGCGCCCCATCGACGCCTCCCTCCCAGCTTCCCTTGGTCGAGACGACTTTGCCCTGCCTGTATTCGGCGGTCTCCTCGCCGAAGTACCAGACGTTGCCCTCGCGATCCTGCGCGAACCAGTCGAACGTGTCCTCCTCCAGCTCCCCGTTCAAGAACACCTGGTCCCGCACAACCGTCGCCGGCACCCCGAGGATCGTTTTCGTCTCGGTGGTGATCGTGATCTCGATGCGCTCGGCGCCGTCGAACGAGACCTTCGTCCCGGGCTTCAGCGGCATGAACGGGTTGTCGATGACCGCCACGAAGTCGGCCGGATCGATCGTCACCTCGTAGGGCTGGCCCTCGACGAAGGCCGCCGGGTTCCGATCCGCGGCCTTGGCGGATGGCTGTGCGCTGGGCGTCGCAGCTGCAGCCGGCGACGCTGCTGGCGACGCCGCTAGCGACGCCGCGGCGGACGCCGACGGACTTGCGCCGCCCGGCGACGGGCTCTGCGGCGTGGGCGATTCAGTGGACCCACACGCTAAGCCGACGACGACGATGGCGCCGAGCAGAGCGAGTGCGCGGATGGCTCGCGGCAGGTTGGTCATAGTCACGGCGTCACTCCGCGCTCAGGGTAGCCGAGGACGCCGGAACGCGGCTTCGGGTCCTCGACAGGTGCGGTACTCTCGCGGTCATTCATGGGCGCCGAGGACCCGGCCAGACCACGCCTGCCGCGGACGCGCCGGCGAGGCCGAAGAGGTGGACGATGGGCATCAGCACCGCAGCCGGCCAGATGACGAGCGAAGAGATCGTCGAGCTCTCTCGCCGGCACACATTCTTCTCCTGGTCCGCCCAGGGCGCGATCGACCCGATCGCCATCGACCGGGCCGAAGGCGTCTACCTCTACACGCCCGAAGGCAAGCGGATCCTCGACTTCAACAGCCAGCTGATGTCGGTCAACATCGGCCACGGTGATCGCCGGGTGATCGACGCGATCACCGCCCAGGCGACGAAGCTCCAGTACGTCCAGCCCGCCTTCGCCACGGAGCCGCGGGCGCGCCTCGGGGCGAAGCTGGCCGAGATCCTGCCGGGCGATCTCGACAAGGTGTTCCTGACCCTCGGCGGCGCGGAGGCCGATCGAGAACGCGATCAAGCTCGCCCGCGCCTACACCGGCCGCCACAAGATCCTCGCCCGCTACCGCGCCTACCACGGCGCGACCCTCGGGGCGATGACGCTGACCGGCGACCCGCGCCGCTGGGCGAACGAGCCCGGCATCGTCGGCGTCGTCCGCTACCCGGACACCCATCGCTGGGGCGAGAAGGAGCCGCGGCCGGCCGCCGAGAGCCTCCAGGGCCTCGAGGACGTCATCCGCTACGAGGGCGCCCACACGATCGCCGCCGTCTTCCTCGAGACGATCGTCGGGACGAACGGCATCCTCATCCCGCCCGACGGCTACATCCAGGGCGTCCGCGAGATCTGCACCCGCAACGACATCCTGATGGTCGCCGACGAGGTGATGGCCGGCTTCGGCCGGACCGGGCGCTGGTTCGCGATCGACAACTGGGACACCGTCCCGGACCTGATGACGATGGCCAAGGGCCTGACCTCGTCGTACCTGCCGCTCGGCGCGGTGGCGATGAACCACAAGATCGCCAAGCATTTCGACACGAACTTCTACTACGGCGGCCTGACGTACACCAGCCACGCGGTCAGCTGCGCCGCCGCCCTCGCCAACATCTCGGTCTACGAGGAGGACGGGCTGCTCGAGAACTCGCGCCGGCTCGGCGAGGTCATGCGCCGCCACCACGAGGCGCTCTACGCGAAGCATCCCTCGGTCGGCGCCCACCGCAACCTCGGGTCTCTTCGGGATCATCGACCTCGTCCGGTCGCGCGAGCCGTTCACGCCGATGACGCCGTTCAACGGCACGTCGGACGAGATGAAGGCGATCGGCAAGTTCCTCCGCGAGAACGACCTCTACACGATGATCGCCAACAACTCGATCCACACGAACCCGCCGCTGTGCATCACCGAGGAGCAGCTCGGCGAGGGCTTCGAGATCATCGATCGAGCGCTCGACATCGCCGACCAGGCGGTGAGCTAGGCGGTGACGGGCGCGACCGCCACCCGCGGCCCGCTCGGACGGGCAGAGCGCCTCGTCCGAGGAAGGGCGCGGGCGTCGCCGGTCGGTCGTCACGTATCTCATCGTCCTCGCGATCATCGTGGTCGTCTGGGAGGGCATCAAGTTCCTGGGCGGCGTCCCGTGGCGCGAGCCGGGGGCACCGCCGGGCTCGCCCGTCCTCTGGAATCCGCCGTTCCGCTGGCCGATCGCCAACGACCTGAAGCTGCCCCACATCTGGACGATCCTGCTGAGCTTCGGGGAACCGTGGCAGCCCGCCGTCTCGAGCGAGAACCTCGGTCAGTACCTGTTCGGAGCGGCGCTCTACACCTGGCGCGAGGCCGCGATCGGCTTCGTCCTTGGGGCGCTGCTCGGTCTCGCCCTGGCGACGATCTTCGTCCACGTCCGCCTGCTCGAGCGGGCCCTCGTCCCGTACGTGATCGCCAGCCAGACCATCCCGATCATCGCCCTCGCCCCGCTGATCGTGTTCGCCGTCGGCCAGGGCGTCCTCTCGGTCGTCATCATCGCGACGTACCTCACGTTCTTCCCGGTGACGATCGCGATGATCCGCGGTCTCCGATCGGTCGACCCTCGGGCGATCGAGTTGATGCGCTCGTACGCGGCCTCCCGCGCCGAGATCTACTGGAAGGTCCGCCTGCCCGCGTCGCTGCCGTACCTGTTCACGGCCCTCAAGATCGCGGCGACCGCGAGCATCGTCGGGGCGATCATCGGCGAGGACACGGGCGGCATCCAGCAGGGCCTCGGCCGGGTCATCACGACGTTCAACCAGTACTACGCGACGGGCCCCGAGAAGCTCTGGGCGGCCATCATCGTCGCCTCGATCCTCGGCGTCGCATTCTTCCTGGTCATCCGCGCGGCGGAGATCGTCGTCCTCCGCGGTCGGCCCGGCGCCGCGGCCGGTTGAACCCATCAACGAGGAGCAGCCGATCACGATGACAACCGAGCAGCACGCGACCGCCGACGGCGGGCAGGTCGTCCGACTCAGCGGCGTCGACAAGGTCTTCTCGCGGGGCGGCCAGCCGGTGACGACCGCACTCGAGGGGATCGATCTGACGATCCAGCGGGGCGAGTTCGTCTCGCTCATCGGGCCGTCGGGCTGTGGCAAGTCGACGCTGCTCCGGTTGATCGGCGACCTCGTCGCGCCCACCCGCGGCGAGGTCATCGTCAACGGCAAGACCGCCGAACGCGCCCGCCGCGATCGTGACTACGGCATGGTCTTCCAGGCCCCGGTGCTGTTCGAGTGGCGGACGGTCGAGGACAACGTCAAGCTCCCGCTCGAGATCCTCGGGCGGTCCGCTCGGGATCGGGCCGCGCGGGCGCGCGAGATGCTCGACCTCGTCGAGCTCGGGGAGTTCGCGAAGCACTATCCCTACCAGCTGTCAGGCGGCATGCAGCAGCGCGTGGCGATCGCCCGTGCGCTCTCGTTCGAGCCGGCGATCCTCCTGATGGACGAGCCGTTCGGTGCGCTCGACGAGATGACCCGGGAGCGGATGAACTCGGAGGTCCTCCGGATCTGGGAGCGGACCGGTACGACGATCGTCTTCGTGACGCACTCGATCCCGGAGGCGGTCTTCCTGTCGTCACGGGTGGTGGTCATGAGCGCGCGGCCGGGCCGGATCACCGACGTCGTGACGATCGACCTGCCCCGGCCGCGCGGCGAGGAGACGCGCGAGAGCCCGCGCTACTTCGAGCTCGTGACCGCCGTTCGCGAGGGCCTGCGGGCGGGCGGTGGCCTCGAGAGCGACGAGCCGGGCCTCGCCTCGCCCGAGCGGACGCTGGCGGAGGGCGCCGTCGGATGAGCTCGACCGCCGGTGCCGCCGGCCGGGTCGCGCCGGCCGCGCCGCGCCCGGGAAGCGCTTGGGCGCGACGGCTCCGCTACTACCTGCCGGCCGTCGCCGTCTTCGCCGGCGGCATCATCGGCTGGGAGATCGTCGTGACGGCGCTCGGCCTCCAGGGGTTCGTCCTCCCGCGCCCGTCGGCGATCGTCGCCGCGCTGATCGAGAACCTCAACTCGCCGCGATTCGGCCTGCTGCCGTCGGCGCGCGCGACGCTCATCGAGGCCCTCGGCGGGCTGGCGATCGGGACCGCGACCGGGGTGATCGTTGCCCTCGCGACCGCGCGCTGGGCGACGGCTCGCGGACTGCTGCTCCCCGTCGCGGTCGCCGCGAACGCCGTTCCGATCATCGCCTTCGCGCCGATCCTGAACAACTGGTTCGGGCTGGAGAACCCGCTGGCGAAGATGATGATGGCCGCGGTCCTCGTGTTCTTCCCGGTGATGGCCAACGTGACGCGCGGCCTCGTCCAGGTCGACCCGGCCGCCCTCGAGCTGATGCGCTCGACCGCGGCGAGCGAGTCGCAGATCCTGCGGAAGGTCCGGATCCCGAACGCGCTGCCGTATTTCTTCACGGCGATGAAGGTGGCGACGACGCTGAGTCTGATCGGCGCGATCGTGGGCGAGTACTTCGGCGGCGCCTCGCTCGTCCTGGGCCGCATCATCGTCCAGAGCTCGAGCGCCCTGCGGTTCGACATCACCTGGGCGGCGATCCTTCTCGCCGCCGCCACAGGGATCGTGTTCTACCTCGTGGTCGTCGCCGTTGAGCGCGTCGTCATTCCGTGGCATGCCTCGATGCGAGCCACCGAGGCCGCATAATGCAAGTGGCACGACCCCCGCGCCGTGTTGGAGGAGGCCCCTCGATCCCGAGGGGAACCAGGCAGGAGTGGTGAATCGATGAAGACCAGGTCCCTACTCGCCCTTGCGGCGAGCGCGTCGGTAGCGTTCGCCGCCTGCAGCTCGGGCGCCAGCCCGTCGCCGTCGGCAGCGGCGCCCCCTTCGGCCGCCGCCTCGGCCCCGACGACCAGCGCGCCGCCAGCGTCCTCAGCGGCTGAGGCCGCATCGGTCCGGCTCCAGCTGCAATGGACGCCGCAGGCCCAGTTCGCCGGCTACTTCGCCGCGGACAAGCAGGGCTACTACGCGGCTGAGAACCTCACGGTCGAGTTCCTGCCCGGCGGCCCGACCATCGCGCCGCACACCGTCGGCTCGGCTTCGAACGGCCCGGAATTCACGATCAGCTGGGTGCCGAAGGTCCTCGAGGCCCGCGAGGCCGGCTCCGACCTCGTCGACATCGCCCAGGTCTTCCAGCGATCCGGCACCCTGTCGGTCACCTGGAAGGACAGCGGCATCACCGACCCGTGCGGGTTCGCCGGCAAGAAGGTCGGCGTCTGGGACTTCGGCAACGAGTACGAGGTCACGGCCGGTGCCCTGGCCTGCGGCCTCACGCCCGGCCTGGAGGCCGGCGGCGACCCGGCCAAGACCTACCAGAAGGTGATCCAGAACTTCGACATGGTCGCGTTCCTCAATAAGCGAGATCGACGTCGCCGAGGCGATGATCTACAACGAGTACGCCCAGGTCCTCGAGGCGACGAACCCCGAGACCGGGCGACCTCCACAAGCCGGAAGAGCTCAACATCATCAACTGGAACGATCGAGCGCTCGGCGATGCTCCAGGACGCGCTCTTCGCTCGCAAGGCATGGCTCGACGAGGGCAACAACCGCGACATCGCGGTCCGCTTCGTCCGAGCGTCGCTCCGCGGCTGGATCTACTGCCGCGACCACCAGGAGGGCTGCATCCAGTACACGGTCGAGGCCGGCAGCCAGCTGCCCGCCGGGCACCAGCGCTGGATGATGAACGAGATCGGCGCTCTGGTCTGGCCGTCCCCGGAAGGCATCGGGATGATGGACCCGACCCTCTGGGCCCAGACCGTCAAGATCGCCAAGGACGCGGGCGATCATCAAGGCCGACCCGTCGATCGACGCCTACACGAACGACATCGTCGAGGAGGCCCTCACGGGCATCACCGAGGATGCCAAGGGCGAGGGCTTCACGAAGGGCACGGTCCCGGTGACACCCGGCGGGCAAATAGCCGCCGTTCAGTTCAGCTCAATCGGAGGGCCGGCCCGCCAGGGCCGGCCCTCAACGTCGCCGACTCGCTAGGGTGATGCGACGGGCGGGGCGACGATCGGGACGTCCTGGCCGAAGTTCGAGAAGTCGTAGCGAATCCTGGCCGTCACGGGGCCCTGCTGGGCGCCGAAACTGCCCGTACCGGCGAATTCCACGATGGCGGTCAACGGAACGCCGTCGTTGGTGACGTAGACGTCGAGGCTCGAGCTGGAGACCGTCAACTCGCTCAGCGCGTTGCCACTCAACGTCTGGCCATCCAGGCCCTCCGGGTTCTCGACGCGGAAGTGATGGGTCTTGACGCCGCCGACGTCGACGATGTCGATCGGCTCGAGCCCCTCGACGGCGAGGCCGCCCAGCGGATTGGAGAAGGCGTCGCCCGCCGGCACGGTCTGCCAGTCGCGGTTCGCGAGCCGGAGATAGACGGTGCCGTCGAGGAGGACGATCGACAGCCGGATGGAGACCCCCGGTCCCCGCAGATCGATCGTGCCCTTTTCATCGCCATGCGCAGTGTCCGACACGATGGCCGCCTGGAGGGTCACGTCGCCGACGCTCATCAGCATGTCGCCGGCGATGTGGAACGACTGCTCGGTCTGGACGAAGGCGCGGAACGCATCGAGCGCGGCCCCGGCATCGGCGTTGGGACCGGCCGAACCCGTGGGGGACGGAGGCGCACTGGGCGTCGCCGTGGCGGCCGCGGTCGGGGAGGCGGTCGAAGCGGCCGGCGCGGCCCCGCCACACGCCCCAAGCATGCCCACAATCAGCCCCGCCAGGACGAGACAGCGGATCGGAACAGCGGCGTGGCGGCTCGTCGCGTGGGGCAAAGCGTCCTCCGGGCTGATGGCGACTCTAGCCTCCCGTCGCTCCTTCTAGCAAAGCGTCAGCGTGTACCGCCGTACCGTCGACGGTGGTCCCCGCCAGGTCGCCGATGGTCCGGGGTTGCGGCGCCACCGTAGACTGGGATCAAGGCCTCCCGCTCACCCGGAGGCTGACATCGTTGGCCGGATGCCCCAGCATCCGCCGAGGCTCGCAGATTTGTGACCATCCGGGCCACGGCCGGCCTGGCCGCCGGGCGCCGCACGCTCGCGACGCAATCGGTTGCCGAAAGGAGTTCCGATGCCCGCCCGCTTCCGTCGCTTCGCCCTCGGCCTGCCGGTGCTGCTCGCTCTTGCCCTCGTCACCGGCGGCGCGCCAGCGCCGGTCTCAGCGGCCTCGTCGCTCACCTACGACACGTACTTCTGGAGCGCATACGAGCGCCAGGTCGACAGCCGGACCTGCACCGCAGCGTCGACCGCGATGATGATGAACATCCTCAACGGGCGGGACCTAAACCTCGACCAGCTTGCGATCCTGCGGTATTCGCAGCCGCGCGACGCTCTCAGCGATTCCGTCCAGCGTGGGTCTGACCCGCTCGGCTGGGCGAGGGCAGCGACCTACTTCTCGAGATACACAATCCGGCCGACGACCTACAGGTGGGAGGCCTACTCGACGGAGGCGGCGGCTCTCAAGCGAGCGGCGTACCAGATCGCCCGCTACGGCAAGGCAGTCGGACTGCTCGTCCAGCACGGAAAGCACGCGGTCGTGATGACGGGCTTCACGACGACGCGGCATCCCCTCAAGGGCTCGTACAAGGTGACCGCCATCTACTACAGTGACCCGCTCGGCACGCGCCACTCATACGTCTCGGCCGCGTTTTCGCCGCTGAACAGCTATCGCGAGCTGGACGCGACCTCGGCCTATGATGCCGAGTGGTACGGCAAGTACGTGATCATCGTTCCACGCGACTAACCCCGGGGCCGAGAGGGCGCGAGCGCGGCGGCGGCGAGAGCCGTCGCCGCGCCGCGACACCCTGACATCGCGGCGGTCCAACGATTCAGGTGGGGATATACCGCTTCCGCAGCACGGCTGTCGTCCGCGACGGGAGGACGTCGGCGTCGAGGAGCTCCTCGATGGTCACGGACGAGAAGGTCGAGTCGTCCGCCAAGAGCTTGCGGTACCGCTTGCACGCGTCGGCGATGTCGGAGTTGCCGGCCGGGTGGACCACGACGTAGCGACCCCAGGTCCACGAGCCGCTCACCTGTTGGAGCATCGACAGCAGGAGCAGGTGCTCCAGCCACATGACGGCGAGGTCCGAACGCCCTTTGACCGTGTCGATCGATCCTGGGCGGAAGTTGCCCGACCTCTCGGCGACCTGCCGGTAGCGCCAGAGGTTGGTCGGCTTCGGCTCCTCGATCTTGACCCGCTCGTGGTACTTGACGTCGACGCCGACGACTCCCTGCGCCCCGCCGCCACTGTCGAGGACGAACACCGCATCGAAGTGGACGAGACTGTTGATGAAGACGGGATCGAGCCAGCCGGGGGAGTGCGCGAAGCGGACGTCCCGAACTGTGCCGGGCGCATCGGGCCACCAGGCGTGAACGGCCCGATTTGCGGGCTTTAGATCACCCGCCAGGTCGCCAAACAGATTGAACGCCAGCGCCTCCGATGACAGCAGGTCGGCCCACAGCCGTTGGTGGTCGAGGCTCTGGTGAGGTTCGATGATGGCCGTTCGAGCCCGCGCCGCCGCCAGCGCCCCATCGGTCAGGAATGTCGCGCCAGTCTCCCGGCCGTACGCCAGCGGGAGGCGGCTCCCGACCGGCCGAGCCGGCCCACCGTTGGGTCGTGGCGAGATCGGTTGCGTGCCGATCGGATGTCCGTGGGCTTCCCGCCATTGCGCCTGGTGATAGCGGGTCCTCTGACGGAACTCGGTCATCGCCGCTCGGCGCGGCAGCTGGTCGTCCGCTTCCCAGCAATGCGCGGCCTCGAGTTCCTGCCTGGTTGGATTCACGTCCACCACCGAAGGGTAGTGCCGGAATTGAAGGCTTGACGCATTGTCCAAACCCTGCTACCTTGTGCTAACAAGGTACTAGGGAACATATGGATCCAGCAAAGCTCAGCCCGCTCCGCAATGGCCTCCTCGAGTTCCTCATCCTCGACATCGTGTCGTCCGGCGAGGTCTATGTCGCGGACATCCTGGAGCGCCTGGCGAAGACCGACTTCGCCACCCGTGAGGGGACCCTCTACCCGTTGCTCAGCAGGATGCGACGCGACGGACTCCTCGACTACGACTGGCGCGAGTCGACGGCGGGACCGCCTCGCAAGTACTACCGCCTGACTGGACTCGGACGCGAGCATCTCGCCGAGTTCCGGGCCTATTGGGCATCCCTGACCGAACTCATCGACGAACTGGGGAGATAGACCATGGACAAGACGATCGTCATCGGCCTGACTGGGCATGCCAATCGGTACCAGTTGACCGAGGACGCCTACGCGCGGCTCGCGCGCTACCTCGAGCGGGCCGCCGGGCGCCTGCGCGACGACCCCGACCATGCGGAGGTCCTGGGCGACCTGGAGCGCTCGGTCGGCGACAAGCTGGCGGCGCTGCTCGGATCCAACGATCGCGTTGTAACCGCGGCCGACATCGACACGGTCCTCGAGGAGATCGGCGCAGTCGAAACCGGCCGCCCAGAGTCCCACCAGGGCGCTGACGGCGCTGAGGGCGCCAGACAGCCTCGCAAGCGGCGCCTGCGGCGGATCCGCGAGGGACAACAGATCGCGGGCGTGTGCACAGGCCTCGCGGCCTACGCTGAGCTGGACGTCGACTGGGTCCGAACCCTGTTCGTCCTGGGCACCTTTGTCACGGCCGGCATTCTCGGCCTGGTGTATATCGCGCTCGCATTCATCCTGCCGGTTGCCGCGACGCGGGAGGCATAGGCCCCGGTCGCCCGGGCGGCCTCAGCCGGACTTGCCGGTTCCGAACTGGCGGTCGCCCGCGTCGCCGAGACCGGGCATGATGTAGCCCTTGTCATTGAGCTGGCGGTCCAGCGCCGCGCAATAGATGTGGACGTCGGGGTGCGCTTCGGTGACGGTCTGGACGCCCTCGGGCGCGGCGATCAGGTTGACGAGCTTGATCCTAACCGGCTCCGTCGCGCCCCAGCGCTTGAGAACCTCGATTGCCGCGCTCGCCGAGCCGCCCGTCGCGAGCATGGGATCGAGGATGAGGCAGAGATCGACCGACGCGGAGTCGGGCAGTTTGTTGTAGTACTCGACCGGCCGGAGCGTGCGCTCGTCGCGGAACAGGCCGAGATGCCAGACCTGGGCGGTCGGCATGAGCTCGAGCATCGCGTCAACCATCCCGAGGCCGGCTCGGAGGATCGGCACGAAGCCGACGCGCTCGCCGAGTTCGGCGGCCTCCATCTCCTCGATGGGCGTCCGGATCGTGAGCGGCCGCACCCGCGCGTCGGCCAATGCCTCGTAACCGAGGAGCCACGACAGCTCCCGGACGACCTCCCGAAACTTCTTCGGCTCGGTGGACTCGTCGCGCAGGATCGCGAGCTTGTGAAGGATGGCCGGGTGTTGGGACACGTGCAGCGTCGAGGGCGCGGACAAGGGCGAGATCTCCGCTTCAGGGCGGGCGGCGGAAGCCGCACGAGCGTCGTGGGCATCGTAGCAAGGCACTGCCGCCGTCGCCTGACGTCTGGCCGGTTTACGTCGCCGGGATGCGCCTCGCCGCGGTATTCTCGCGGGATCGTGACGGCTCCCGATCTTCCCGCCCCGCGGCCCGCTCCCACTCGCCGCAGCGGCGCAACGCGTTCGGTCGCCCGGCGGCCGGCTGCCCGCTCCCGAATCGTACCGCCGATCCTCGTCCGCCAAGTTCGAAACGGCATCGAAGAGAGCGTCCACCGCGGCGACATCGTCGAGGTCGACGTCGACGGGCGGCTCCTCCGCGGGCTCGGCGATCCCGACCGCCTGGTCACGCTCCGGAGCTGCGTCAAGCCGTTCGGCGTCGTCGCCCTGATCGAGGCGGGCGGCATCGATGTGTTCGATCTGGAACCCCCCGAGATCGCGATCATGGCGAGCTCCCACTCCGGCGAAGACCTCCACGTCAGGACGATCCAGGGCATGTACCGCCGGGCCGGCGCAACACAAGCGCTGATCGCGACCGGCACCGAGGGGATGCCCCTCGACCAGCTGACCGCCACGCGCCTGGCCCGCGACGGCGAGCAGCCGGGCGCGATTCGCCACATGTGCTCGGGCCAGCACTCGGTGTCGATTCTGCTGTCCAAGCTGAAGGGCTGGGACCCGAGCGATTACTGGCGCGAGGACCATCCTTCCCAGGTCGAGTACCGCGGCGTGGTCGCCCGTGCCTTCGGGACGACGCCGGATCGGCTTCGGACGGCGATCGACGGCTGCGGCGTTCTCACGTATGCCTTCCCCCTCCGTGAGGTCGCCCGCGCCTACGCCATGCTGGCGGATCCGTCGGCGGTGGCGGCAAAGGACTCGCGGGCTTCGCTTGCCCCTTCGCTGACGATCATCCGCGACGCGATGATGGCCAACCCGGAGATGATCGGCGGCACCCGCGACAGGCTCGATACCTCGCTGATGAAGGCGCTTCCCGACCGGATCGTGAGCAAGAGCGGCATGGAGGCGCTGCGAGGGGTCGCGATCCTGCCCGGCGCCCGGGCGTCCGGCACCACCTCGGGCGCGACCGGCATGGCGATCAAGATCGAGGACGGCGACGGCTACGACCGCGGCACCTGGGCGGCGTCAGTCGAGGCACTGGTCCAGGCCGGCGTTCTCGACGGTCAGGCCCTCCGGGTACTCGCCCGCTACCACCGGCCCGCGATCCACGATCCGCATGGCCGTGTCGGTGCCGAGGCGATCCCGAGCTTTGACCTGGCGCCTCTCGGGGAGCTCCTGGGGAGCGGCTGAAGCGAGGCTGAGGGCCGGCTGCAGGCCGCCATCGGTCGGACCTGCGCAGCCGGGCCACCTGCGCCACACTTCGATCGTGGCGAACGAACCAGACCCATATCGCACGCTCGGCCTATCGCCGGGTGCGTCGGCCGACGACATCCGACGCGCCTATCGCCGCCTTGCAAAGGCAAACCACCCGGATTCGGCCGGGGAGAAGGCCCTTCCCCGATTTCTCGCCATCCAGGCGGCCTACGAGTCGCTCGCCGGCGTCCCCGGCCCGCGCCGGACCGGCGCACGCGCCTCCGCCGCTCGTGCCACGCCCCGCGAACGCGAGCCGTGGCGGCCAGACCCGGATCGCGCTCGGGCGACTCGCGAGGGCAGATCCGCGGGCACGGACGGAGCGACCGGCCGCCGCCGACGGCCGGCAGGCGAGGAGCCGCGCCGCCCGAGCAGCGGCCGGAGTCGGCCGTCGAACAAGGCGACACCAGGCTCGACGACCTACGACACAGCCGAGGACGAACCGTTCGAGCCGGACTGGTCCGGAGGCACGTGGTACGGCGCGTCCAGTGGGACGTACTGGACCGTCAACCCGAAGGAATACGCGGATCCCCGCAAGCATGGGCCCGAGTACCAGCGCCGGGCCCGAAGGCGGCTCGACGGCACCGCGGCCATCGGCCCGAATGAGGAGGAGGGCGACCAGCCTGACGCTCCACCGTCGAGCACGGATGCGGGCTGGACCACGGTCGGGGCGGCTGCGGATGCCGGCGCCGGGAACGGCGGCGACCCGCCCATCGATCCGCTGGCGGCCGTCGGCCTGGACGCTGACGGCGCCCTGCTCGGGTTCCGCGGTGGGTTCCCAGCCCGAATCGGTCTGGCCCTGGTCGGATGGCCGCCCATCGGTGTCGCGATCGCGACGATCGCCGGGGAGGTGACCGGCTGCGGTCGCTTCGCCGCGACGTGTGTGGAACCATTCGGTGTCGGGACATGGCTGGCCCAGCTCGCCGTGATCGTGGTCCTTCTCGTGGTGCCATCGCTCGCGGCTCTATCGGCGGTCGGCACGCTTGCTGCCCTGGCCGCGTCGATCCCGACGGCGGTCGTCCTGAGCGCCAGCGGCGGATCCCGGGAGCCGGCCGCAAGCGCCACAATTCTCGGGGCGGTCCTCGCGCTTGCCTACGCCGCCGGCGTCGCGTTTGCGCTTGTACGAAGGCGACAGAGGGGCCGCCTAGACAGGGGGGCCGCGTAGCATGACGACGATGCATCGCCGACACGAAAGCCACGACCTGTCGGCCGCTGCCCAGGAATACCTGCTCACGCTGCGGGTGATGGCCGGCGACGGCTCCCACGTCAAGGCAGCCCAGGTCGCGCGCCGGATGGGCGTCACCACCCAGGCGGCAAGCGAGATGTTCCGCCGTCTCGGCTCTGACGGCCTGGTCAACCAATCGGACGGTCGGGAGCTGGTCCTGACAGCCGCCGGCCGAGCCGCAGCAGACGCGATCTTCCGCCGGCACGCCCTGCTCGAGTGGCTGCTCACCGCGGTGGTCGGTCTCGGCTGGGCGGAATCGGACGAGGAGGCGGGCCGGCTCCAGGGGGCGATCTCGCCGCGCGTCGAGGCCCGGCTCGACGAGATGCTGGGTCACCCCGAGACGTGTCCTCACGGCAACCCCATCGACGCCGAGACCGCACGGCGACGGCCGGCAGGGACTCCCCTGAGTCGGGTCGAGGCGGGTCAGCAGGCGACGATCTACCGGATCACCGAGGAGGCGGAGGAGGACGCGGGCCTGCTCTCGTACCTTGAGGCACGAGCCCTGACGCCCGGCGCCCACGTCACCGTCCTGGCTCGCTCCGAGTCGCTCGACTCACTGACTCTCGACGGGCCACGCGGCCGGGCGACACTCGGCCTCCGTCCTGCGTCGCTCGTCCACGTCCTGCTCGGCGAGGCCGATCCGAGCCTCTTCCACAGCGTCCCGGCAGGTGTTCGAACCTGAGCGTGCGGCCTCTCAGCGGGGTTGGGATCTCGCCCCACGAGCACGTGCGACGAGCTAAACCTCGCCGAGCGGCCAAACGGCCGATTTCGGCACCGGTGCACGCCCCACGAGATCGTGCCGATTCGGGCCTGGAGTCTGCTCCCGCGTCGCAGGTGCTCGCCCCACGAGAAACCGTGCCAGGCGGGGCGGCGAACGGGCCGCCACGAACGGCAAACGTACAATCAGCCGATGACCACCGACCGCGTCCGGATCGCGCCCAGCCCCACCGGCCCGCTCCACATCGGAACCGCTCGCACGGCACTGTTCAACTATCTCCACGCTCGGCACACGGGCGGGACGTTCATCCTCCGCCTCGAGGACACCGACGTCGCCCGCTCGTCCATCGCCTACGAGAAGGACATCCTCGACGGCCTCCACTGGCTCGGGTTGCGATGGGATGAGGGACCGGAGGTCGCAGGTGAGGGCGCCCGCGGGCCGCACGCGCCGTACCGCCAGATGGAGCGGTTGCCCCGCTATGCGGCGGCCGCAGAGCGGCTCGTCGCCGACGACATGGCCTATCCCTGCTACTGCACGCCCGAGGAGCTCGACGCCGAGCGGAAGCGGCTCGAGGCCCTGAAGCTGCCGCCTCGCTACAGCGGCCGCTGCGCCAATCTGACCCCCGATCAGCGGGCCGCTTTCGAGGCCGAGGGGCGCCGTCCGGCACTCCGGTTCCGTGTCGGCGAGGGCACGGTCGTCATCGACGACATCGTCCGGGGCCGGGTCGAGATCGACGTCTCGAACCTGGGTGGCGACTTCGTCATCGTCCGGGCCGACGGGACGCCGCTCTACCACTTCACGGTCGTCGTCGACGACGCCGAGATGGAGATCACCCACGTCATCCGAGGCGAGGACCACCTGTCGAACACGCCAAAGCATGTACTTCTCTTCCGGGCCCTCGGCCACGAGCCGCCGGCCTTCGCCCACCTGCCGCTCATCCTCAACCCCGATCGGACGAAGATGAGCAAGCGGAAGAGCCAGACCGCGATCGACGACTACCGGGCGGAAGGCTTCATCCCCGAGGCGCTCGTGAACTACCTCGCGCTCCTCGGCTGGTCGACCGGGTCGGAGGACGAGGTCCTGTCGCTCGACGAGCTCGTCGAGCGGTTCGACCTGACCGAGGTCAACAAGGCCGGTGCGGTCTTCGATCGGGAGCGCCTCGAGTGGCTCAACGGCCAGTGGATCCGGCGACTCGACCCGGACGACCTGGTCGAGCGGCTCAGGCCGTTCCTCGAGCGCGACCTGGCCGAGGGCCGGATTGACCGGATGCCCGCCGAGGGCGAGCTGACGGCTCTGCTGCCGGTGGTCCAGGAGCGGCTGCCGCGGCTCGGCGCGGTCGGCGAGCTCGTCGGCTTCCTTTGGATCGAGGAGCTCGCCATCAATCCGGCTCAGCTCGTCCCGAAGCGATGGGACGCGACGACGACCGCGGAGGGGCTGAGCGCTGCTCGCGCGACGATCGCCGAGGTCGGCCGAGTGAGCTATGAAGCGGACGAACTCGAGCCGCCCTTGCGGGCCCTCGCCGAGCAGCGGGGCTGGAAGGCGGGCGACCTGTTCATGGCGATCCGCGTGGCCGTCACCGGGCGAACCGCCACTCCGCCGCTCTTCGACACGCTCGTCGCGCTTGGTTATGAGCGGACCCTCGCCCGTCTCGACCGGGCGATTGAGGCGCTCAGTCTCGCCGAGGGCGTTCAATCCTGACATCGCCTGTCACCTTCGGCGGCCATTCTCGGGACGCACACGTAACCAACGGAGATCGAGATGGACCGAACCTCCCTGCAGGCATGGCTGGACCGCTACGTCGAAGCCTGGAAGACATACGACCCAGAACAGATCGGTGCCCTCTTCGGCGAGGACGCGACCTATCGATACCACCCGTACGACCCCGACGACGAGGTCGTCCGGGGGCGCGCCGCGATCGTCAGTGACTGGATCCGCCCCGAAGGCAGCGCCAGCAGCCGCGACGCGCCGGGCAGCTACGACGCCCACTACGAGCCTTACGCGATCGACGGCGATCGAGCCGTCGCGGCCGGCTCGAGCACCTACTGGTCGGACGGGACCCGCTCGAAGCTGGAGCGGATCTACGACAACGTCTTCCTGCTCCGGTTCGACGACGACGGTCGCTGCGTCGAATTCACGGAGTACTTCCTGAAGCGCCCGGATCCGGCCTGAGCCGCTAGCCGACTCGCTTGAGGAAGCCGCGGGGGTTGAGCGACAGCATGAATCGCTCCCGGCTGCGGTCGATGACGAAGTCGGACTGCGTCGGGTACCACTCGTCGAGCGCCTCCGTCGGCCCCGGACCGTGCTCCGGGAGGACGGGATGGCCGCCGAGATTCGAGTCGTCGATGATCAGGTAGCAGCCGGGTGATACGAATTCCGGGTAGATCTTCAGCTCCGCGGCGACCTGGGCGGCCGAGTGATCGGAGTCGAGGATGACCATCGTCCGCTTGCCGGCTGCCGCTGCCCGGACCTGGGCGACGACCGCGTCGTCGAGCGTGGAGCCTGCCACGTAGCGGATCCGGGGATGGACCGGCCGGTGCTTCATTGCCGTGATGTCGATCGTCATGACCTGCCCCGGGCCGCCGCGCAGGTCGAACAGCGAGGCGAGATACAAGGCGCCCCCGCCGTACCGCGTTCCGCACTCGACGATGAGCTCCGGCTTGGTCTCGAAGATCAGCTCCTGGTAGGTCCAGATGTCGAAGGGGCACTTGAGGATCCGATGCCCGAACCACGACAGCAGCACTGTCTGGCGGCCCTCGACCCGTTGGTCGTAGTAGAGCTTGTGGAACGCATCGACGATTGCCTGCTCGTCGTCGGTCAGCGGCGACACCTCGGTCGGCGTCCGGTGCGCACCCGACCGGATCCGGTAGGGCTCGAGTCGGAGGTACGCGAGTAGACGCCGGCGCAACCGGCCGAGAAGACGACGCATGGGGACTCCAGCAGGGCCGACAGGGACGCGAGAAGTATAGGCTGGGCGGGTGGGTCCGTCGGCTGGTCGGTCGGTCCTGGCGGCCCCCTCAGTCGAGCCGGCGCAGGTAGCCGCGCGGATTCAGGGTCAGCATGAACCGCTCCCGATCGAGATCGACCGCGAACTCCGGCGCGCCGGGCAAGAAGGCATCCACCGCTTCCATCGGCCCCGGCCCGTGGTCAGGCACGACTGGATGGCCGTTGACGTTCGTGTCCTCGACGATGAGGTAGCAGCCCGGGCTGACGAGCCCGCGATAGGCTTCCAGCTCCGCGCTGACGTGGGCGGCGGCGTGATCGGAATCGAGGATGACCATCGTTCGGCGGCCCGTCGCCCGCCGACGGACCTCGGCGAGGATCACGGGGTCGACCGACGAGCCGATCAACCGATTGATCCGGGGGTGATTCGGCTGACCCGGCCGCGCTTCGATGTCGATCGTGACGACCTCGCCGCGCCCGAGCAGATCGAACAGCGAGGCCAGGTAGAGCGAGCTGCCGCCAAACGCCGTCCCGCACTCGACGACGAGCTCCGGCTTCGTCTCCATCAGGATCTCCTGGTACATCCACATATCCATCGGGCTCTTCATCGTCCGATAGCCGAACCAGGCGAGGTCCATTGAGCCCTGGCGGGCTAGCCAGGCGTCGTAGTAGGCCACATGGAAGGCATCGGTCGCCTTGGCTTCGGCAAGGGACAACGGGGCCGTCCGGACCGGCGGACGATAGGAGCCGATGCGGAGGGGCGCCGGCGGTTCGAGGAATGCGCGAAGTCGCCGGCCGAGTGAGCGACGCAGGCGACCGAGGCGTCGACGCACTGAACGCTCCCGGAGGTGTGGCTGGTTGGGCGCGGCCAGTATATCGAGCCTTGGTCGATCCTCGGCCGAACGCGCACGGCGGTCGCATGAACAGGGCGTTAACACGACTCGCTATCCTGAGATGGGAATGGCACGAACGATCCTCGTCGTCGACGACGAGACGACCCTGCGCGAGACGCTCGTCGACGCGCTCGAGGCGGAGGGATTCCGCGTTGTCGCGGCGGCCGACGGGCGGGAGGCGCTAGCTCTCTTTCGGTCGGAGCGGCCCGACCTCATCCTCCTCGACCTCATGTTGCCCGAGCTGTCCGGCGTCGAGGTGTGCCGGATCATCCGCGCGGAATCGAGCGTTCCGATCGTCATGCTGACGGCCAAGGATTCCGAGCTCGACAAAGTGGTCGGGCTCGAGCTCGGCGCCGACGACTACGTCACGAAGCCGTTCAGCCTCCGGGAGCTGTCCGCCCGGATCCGCGCGCTGTTCCGGCGGTCGGAGCAAGCGGTCGTCCTGGAGGCCCCTCCCGGCGTCGTCGATCTAGATCGGGTCCAGGTCGATTTCGCCGGGCATCGCCTCCTCCGTGACGGAGAAACTCTGCCGATCAAACCCAAGGCCTTCGAGCTGCTCACATTCCTCATCCGCCATCCTGGCCAGGTCTTCACCCGCGACCAGCTCCTTGAGCGCGTCTGGGGTTACGACTACGCCGGCGAGACCCGGACGGTCGACGTCCACGTCCACTGGCTGCGCAGCCAGGTCGAGGAGGATCCCTCGGCGCCGCGGTTCATCCACACCGTCCGGGGCGTCGGTTACGTGTTCCGTCGGCCTGCCTGAGCGCACATCGCCTGGAGCGTTGACGCTCTGATGACACAGCGTTCACGCCTCCGATCGATCCTCTGGCTATGGCAATGCTGACGCGCAACCTCTTCCCGGTTGTCGAGCGGCGTCGGCGTCCGACCCATCGAGACTTCCAGGGCGATACGCGCGCTGCCCCGCGGCCAGTTTCGGCTGAACGAGCGCTAGCCGTCGTGGCCGCCGCGACCGTACGCAGGGCACGACGGTCCGAACGGCTCCCGGCGAGGTGGACGCTGCCTGTCTTCGCCCGCGAGGTCGACTTGATCCGACTCCACCTCGCCCCGATCCGGAGCCGCCGCGGTCTTGCCGCCTCGTTCGGCCGGGAGGCCTTCCACGGCGACATCGCTCCGGGCATCGCCGACGGCGAGAGTGCCGGGCCCGTCAGCGTCGCCTACGCCATTCGCTGGCTCGAGCTCGGGGATGGGGCGCCGCGGCCGCCGTGGACGGCCTGGCTCGAGGGTCCCGCGAGGCGCAGCCCCGCCCGAAAGCAGGTTCGACCCGGAGCTAGAAGATCAGGTCGTCCGGCACGGCCGAAAGGCTAGCAGGCTACCGCGGCGGCTATTCTTCCCGCCATGCGCTTGAGCCAGCTCTTCTTCACCTCTCTCCGCGACGATCCGTCCGACGCGGACATGCCGTCTCATCGGCTGCTTGTCCGGGCCGGCTACGTCCGTCAGCTCGGATCCGGCATCTATTCGCTGCTGCCGCTCGGCTTCCGGGTCAGCAAGCGGGTCGAACAGGTGATCCGCGAGGAGATGGATCGGATCGGCAGCCAGGAAATCGAGATGCCGGTTGTCCATCCGGCCGACATCTGGAAGGCCAGTGGCCGGTACGACTCGATCGGGCCGGAGCTGACGCGGTTCAAGGACAGGGCCGGCCGGGAGATGGTCCTGGCAATGACCCATGAGGAAGTCGTGGGGCTGCTCCTCGCCGACGTCATCCGGTCGTATCGCCAGCTGCCCGTGATGCTCTACCACTTCCAGACGAAATGGCGCGACGAGCCCCGCGCCCGCGGCGGCCTTCTCCGCGTCCGTGAATTCGTCATGAAGGATGCCTACAGCTGCGACCTGGACGAGGCAGGCCTCGACGCCAGTTACGAGGCGCAGAAGGGCGCCTACATTCGGATCTTCGAGCGTCTCGGGCTCGAGACGAAGATCGTCGCAAGCGATGTCGGGATCATGGGCGGTAGCCAGGCCCACGAGTTCATGGTCCTCAACCCGGCCGGCGAGGACGTTCTCGTCCTGTGCGACGCGTGCGGCTATGCGGCGAACCGCCAGGTTGCGCAGACGCCGCGTGCCGAACCGGCCGCAGAGGAGCCCCTGCCGCGCGAGGAGGTCGCGACGCCGGGGACGACGACGATCGCGTCACTCGCGGCGTTCCTCGGGATCGGCGAGGACCGGACGGCGAAGGCCGCCTTCTTCGTCGCCGGCGACGGCCGCCTCGTCACCGCGATCGTTCGCGGCGACCACGAGGTGAACGAGACGAAGCTCGCGAATGCGGCTGGTGCGACCAGCGGCCTGCGGCCGGCGACGGTCGAGGAGATCAAGGCCGCCGGGATGGAGCCAGGCTACGGTTCGCCGGTCGGTGCCCACGACACGCGTCGTCGTTGTCGACGACCTGGTCGCCCGTTCGCCGAACCTCGTCGCCGGGGCGAATCGGGAGGGTTACCACTACCGGAACGTCAACGTCGGACGCGATTTCACCGCCGACGTCACCGCCGACATCACGAACGTCCAGGAAGGCGATCCGTGCCCCGTCTGCGGCTCGCCGGTCCGTCTGACCAACGGGATCGAGGTCGGCAACATCTTCAAGCTCGGGACGAAATTTACCGATGCCGCCGGAGCGACCTACCTCGGCGAGGACGGCCGCGAGCACCCGATCGTCATGGGCTCGTACGGGATCGGCGTCGGCCGGAACGTAGCCTGCATCGTCGAAGCGCATCACGACGACAAGGGAATCATCTGGCCGGAGGAAGTCGCACCTTACGCTGCGCACCTCGTCGCCATTGGTGCGAATCGCGACCCGCAGATCGCCGAGGTCGCGGAGCGGCTCCATGCGCTGTCACTCGAGGCCGGGCGCGAGATCCTGTACGACGACCGGGACGAGTCGCCGGGCGTCAAGTTCACGGACGCCGAGCTGCTCGGGATGCCCTGGATCCTGACCGTTTCACCCCGCTCGATCGCCGCCGGAGGCGTGGAGGTGACGGAACGCGCGACCGGCGAGCGGGCCACCCGATCGATCGACGAGGTCGAGGCGCTAATCCGGGGCGAGGGGCTCGTTCCGGCCTGATCGGCGCACACGCCGGTACGATTGGCGGTGTAATGCCACCCCGCCCGATGCTGCCGCGCGACGATCTGTACGCGCGCCTCGAGCTCCCAGTCGATTGCAGCCCCGAGGCGATCGAGATCGCCTGGCGAGCGCTCCTCAAGCGCCACCACCCGGATGTCGCGGGATCCGATGCCGACGACGTCGCCAAGCGCATCAATGTCGCCCATGACTGGCTGTCGGATCCGGCCTTACGCGAGCGGTACGATCGCGAGCGGCACACGGGTCGTCGTCGCGACAGCCGGCCGACGCGATCTTCGCGGTCGCGCCGGGCGAGCTGTCCGCTCGGTACCGCCGAAGCCGCGCCGGCCGGCGGACCCGACCGAGGCGCTAGAGCGCCATCTCGCTCGGATCGGGCGATTGACGCGGGACGAGCTGGACCGGCTGGCGCTCGCCGAGTCACCGCCGATCGCGTTCGTCGCGACGATTGCCCGCTTCCTGTCGCCGGATCGGCTCGCCGCCGTCGAAGCGGTCGAGCGACGTGTCGCGGCGGCTCTCCCGCCCAAATCGCGGTGGGACGCTCCGACGCGCGACGCGATCGTCGCCTACGCCCACGAGCTCATTCTCGGTCCGTTCCTGGACGAGCATCTCTCCGAGCCGTTCCGGGAACGAGTCCGGGAACGGCTCGCCCGTGGCTGGGAGGCCGCTGTCGACCAGCCTCGCTACGGCCCGAATACCGTCGCCGTCTCCGCCGCCCTCGAGCGCCTCCGGGCGATGCCGCCAGGCCGCCGCGCTCAGCTGGTCGTCGAAGCGACGGGGCTTCGGGCGGCCTCTCCGGCGGGACTCCGCGCCGACATGCCATGGCCGGCGGGCCTTTCCGCCAACGACGACGATGCCCTGCGAGTGTCGTCTGCGCTAGCTCAGAGCGACGCCGTCGCAATCGTCGGCGATCCTGCTCCTGCTATCGCCCGACGCTCGCTCGCCCGGGCCATGCATGGCCTGGTGCTCCGCCACGCCTTCAAGCCGGCCGAGCTGGACCGCCTCGTCGGGCCATGGCGAGAGGTGCTGCTCGAGCGGCCCGTCCACCGTTCGGCCGAAGGCCCGCACGGGTACCTAAGCGGACATCTGAACATGCGTTCGCGTGGGATCGTTGCGTCGAGTACAATCCGGTTTCTCGTGTTCGATGGGCGCTCCGGTCAGCGCCCCGGTCCAAACCGTTGATCCCGATCCAACCATCGCCCTGACCGGGCCCCGCGGAACGTCGCGGGAGGGCCCTCAGGAGCTGATGCTTCCATGTCCTTCGATACCCTCGGGCTCGCGCCCGAGCTCCTCCGCGCTGTCGCGGACCAGGGCTACACCGAGCCCACCCCCGTTCAGGCAGAGGCAATCCCCCTCGTGCTGGCCGGCCGCGACCTGCTCGCCGGCGCCCAGACCGGCACCGGCAAGACGGCCGCGTTCGTCCTGCCGATCCTCCAGCGCCTCAACGACAGCCACGCTGTCGGCGCCGCTGCCCCATCCCGGGACCCTCGCAACGCGACCCGGCCGCCGGTCCGCGTCCTCGTCCTGACACCAACTCGTGAGCTCGCCCTCCAGGTCGAGGAGAGCTTCCGGACGTACGGCGCACATCGCCGCGTCCGATCGGCCGCGATCTACGGTGGCGTCGGTTTCGAGCCGCAGGTCCGTGCCCTCCGCGCCGGCCCTTCGGTCGTCGTCGCCACCCCCGGCCGCCTGCTCGACCACGCCGGCCAACGCACGATCGACCTGTCGCAGGTCGAGGTGCTCGTCCTCGACGAGGCCGATCGGATGCTCGACATGGGCTTCATCCGCGATATCCGCAAGATCCTCGACCTCCTCCCGCCGCGCCGCCAGAACCTGCTGTTCTCGGCGACGTTCTCGGACGAGATCCGGCGCCTCGCCGGCGGTCTCCTCGATCGCCCGGCGACCGTCCAGGTCACGCCCGCGCAACAGCGCGATCGCCCTCGTCTCGCAGCTCGTCTTGCCGGTCGACCGGGAGCGCAAGCGCGAGCTGCTGACGCACCTCGTGAAGAGCGGCCGCGTCGAGCAGGCGCTCGTCTTCACCCGAACCAAGCACGGCGCGAACCGCCTCGCCGAGCAGCTCGCCCGCGACGGCATCGCCGCGACCGCGATCCACGGCAACAAGAGCCAGGGCCAGCGGGTCCGGGCGCTCGACGACTTCAAGGCCGGCCGTGCATCGATCCTCGTTGCAACCGAGGTTGCCTCGCGCGGCCTCGACATCGAAGAGCTGCCGCACGTCGTCAACTACGAGCTGCCGATGGTCGCCGAGGACTACATCCACCGGATCGGCCGGACGGGGCGGGCCGGATCGACCGGCGACGCCATCTCCCTCGTCTGCGTCGACGAGTGGCCGCTCCTCCGCGAGATCGAGTCGCTGCTCGGCCATCGCGTGCCGACCGAGGCAATCCCGGGCTTCGAGCCGGATCGATCGATCCGGCCGGAGCCGATCCGCCAGCGTTCGCACGGTGGCCAGGGTCGCCCGATGGGTGCTCGAGGCGGCCCGACCGAACTTCGCCGCGGGGCGTCCGAACCTCGGGGCCGGCCGGACCGATCCGGGCCGCGCCCGCCCGCAGCGGGACGCGCATCGTCCCGGCGCGCCGATCGGGCGCGGCGCCGGCTCCCCCTCGCATCCAGGTCACGGCGGGCCGCGCCGCGGTTCCGCGCAGGTCGGCATCGGCAATGCGCCGGCAGGCTTTCGACAGGGCCGACCGCCGCAGGGCCGACCGCCGCAGGGTCGACCGCCGCAGGGCCGACCGCCGCAGGGCCGACCGCCGCAGGGCCGACCCGGCCCGAGCCGACCCTCGGCCGCGGGTCACGGGCCCGGTCAGCACCGTCCGGACCGCCCGACCTTCATGCCGGGCGAGCGCCTGTCCCGCCACCGCGACGGCTGATCGGCCAACCGATCGCGGTCTCCGCCGACTGGCATACTGCGGCCGGGACCGGCCAGATGGCCGGGGCACGAGGGAAGCCGTGGACGCCCGGATCCTGCTCGTCGAGGATGACCCGTCGATCCGCGAGGTGACGGCGATCGGCCTGCGCAACGCGGGCTTCACCGTCACGACCGCGTCCGACGGGCGCGAAGGTCTCGAGCGGTTCGCCGCCGAGCCGCTCGACCTCATCCTGCTCGACGTCATGCTGCCGCGCATGGACGGCCTCGAGGTCTGCCGGGCGATCCGCCGGACGTCGACGATCCCGATCGTCATGCTGACTGCCCGCGCCGACACGATCGATGTCGTGGTCGGTCTCGAGGCGGGCGCCGACGACTACGTCAAGAAGCCGTTCGAGGTCCCCGAGCTCGTCGCCCGCGTCCGGGCCGCCCTCCGGCGGGCAGGGCGGCTTCCGGAGGAAGGCGATCGGCTCCACCTCGGCCCGGTCACCATCGACGTCGGCGGCCGGACGGCCGAACGTGACGGTCGCGACATCCCGCTGACCCGGACGGAGTTCGACCTGCTCATCGAGCTGACCCGCCACGCCGGGCAGGTCCTCAGCCGCGACGTCCTGCTCGACCGGATCTGGGGCTACGACTACCTCGGCGACTCGCGCCTCGTCGATGTCGCGATCCAGCGACTCCGGGCGAAGATCGAGACCGATTCCGCGACGCCAGAGCTCATCGTCACCGTCCGCGGAGCCGGCTACAAGGCCGTCCGCTGAGGCGGCCTAGACCGTGATGCATGGCGTCCGGGCGCGGCTGACGGCGACGCTCGTCGCGCTCGTCGTCCTGACCGCGGCCGTCCTCGGGATCGCCTCCTACGTGTTCGTCGACGTCTCGCTCCACGATCGGGTCATGAGCGATGCTGCGCTCCAGGCCGGGCTCGACCTTTCCGACACCATCCCCTCGGAGCTTCCCGAGCCGACGCGAGCGGCCTTTGATGCGAGCGGGCTGGTCGGAGACGATCGGCCGCCGCGACGTCGACCTCGTCGCCGACTTCGGCGACGTGGAGCCGGAATTCACCGATGTCCTCACGCCGGACTTCCGTGCGCTGCCGCTCGGTCGCAGCGAGATCGCCTACCAGTGGACGTCGCTCGGCGGTGCAGCCGAAGCTGATCGTCGGTGGGGTCCTGCCGGGCAGCGATGCGAAGTTCTACTTCATCCACGATGTTGGCGGGCTCGAGTCCGCGCTGGGAGCTCCTGCGTCTCGGTCTCGGAGGCGGCGCGCTCATCCTCGCGCTCATCGCGCTCCTGGCCGCTCGATGGATCGCCCGCGGCGTGCTGGCGCCGGTCGAGGCCGCCTCGCGGGCCGCGGAGCGGATCGAGCTTGGCGACTTCTCGGCGCGCGTCCCGGTGACGTCCGGCGACGAGTTCGGTTCGTGGGCGGAGCGGTTCAATCGGATGGCCGAAGCCCTCGAGGACACGATCGGGCGGCTCAAGGACGCCCAGGCGCAGAACCGCCGGTTCGTCGCGGACGTCTCGCACGAGCTCCGGACGCCACTCGCGGCGCTCGTCGCCGAAGCCTCGATCCTGCGCGACGACCTCGACTCCCTGCCCGCCGGAACCCGCCGCGCGGGCGAGTTGCTCATCGGCGATGTCGCTCGGCTCCGAACGCTCGTCGACGACCTGATGGAGGTCTCCCGCTTCGACTCCCAGGCCGAACAATTCGCCGCGCAGTCCGTCGACCTCGTCCGGGTGTCGAGACCGTCGTCGCCAACCGACTGCCGGAGGCCCGCCTGACGCTGCCGCCGGAGCCGATCGTCATCGACACCGATCTTCGCCGGCTGGAGCGGATCGTCGGCAACCTCCTGGACAACGCCCGCGAGCATGCGCCCGGCTCGCCGGTCGACGTGAGCCTCGAGGTGACGGATGAGGCGATTCGTGATCGCGGTCGAGGACCGCGGCCCTGGCGTCGCGACCGACCGGCTCGATCGGATCTTCGAACGGTTCTACAAGGCCGATCCATCACGCCACGGCGGCAGCAGCGGACTCGGGCTCGCGATCGCGGCCGAGCACGCCGCGCTTCTCGGCGGCGAGCTCCGGGCGCACGAACCGCGACGGCGGCGGGTTCAGGATTGAGCTGCGCCTGCCTGTGACCGGATCGTTACGCGGCGGCGATCTGGCTGCTATCGCGGCAGACGATGGTTCGACTCCGAACCCAAACCCCCAGGAGTCACCGTCGATGAAGCCGATGACCTCGATTGCCGCGCTGAGTGCGCTCACCATCCTGCTCGCCGCGTGCGCCACGAGCGGCTCGGCCGGGACGGTCCCGCCCGGCGGCGCGACGCCGGAACCGTCTGTCGCCCAGGGATCGCCAGACCTGACGCCGGAGCCGTCGTCGCCTTCCGTCGGGGTCGCCGCTCCAGCCGTCGACCGACCCGTCGGCCTCGGCGTGCCCCGAGTCAGGCCTCTACGCCCGAGGGGACGACCGTCGTCCGGGCGTACTTCTATCTACGAAAGCGTCCCGGACAGCTCCGGGCTCGTCCCGATCCTCCGCGAGGTTCCCGAGACGAAGGCCGTCGCGACGGCGGCCATGACGGCGCTCCTCGAGCGGGCCGACCGCGTCCGAGAGCAGGGCCATGAGCTCGGCGATTCCGGCGGGGACGAGGCTGCTCGGCCTCACGATCAAGGACGGGGTTGCGACCGTCGACCTGTCGAGCGAGTTCGAGTCCGGCGGCGGCAGCGCGTCCGCCCTCATCCGCCTCGGCCAGGTCGTCTTCACGCTGACCCAGTTCCCGACGGTGAAGTCGGTCGTCTTCCAGATCGAGGGTCGGACCGTGACCGTCTTCGGCAGCCAGGGCATCGTCCTCGACGGCCCGGTCGCCCGGGCCGACTACGTCGGATCTCCTGCCCGCGATCTTCGTCGACCGGCCGGCCTACGGCGCGTCGCTCGGCAACCCCGGCTCGGGTCACCGGCTCGGCGCAGGCGATCTTCGAGGCGACCTTCCGCGTGACGCTGCTCGACGGCGGCGGCCGGACGATCGCCGACCAGCAGGTCATGGCGGCCTGCATGTGCGGGAGCGGGGCACTTCGATGCGACCGTCGCTACGACGTCCCGAAGGCCCAGTGGGGCACGCTTCGCGTCTGGGCCGGCTCGGCCAAGGACGGCAGCCCGAGTGCCGTTCGCGAGTATCCCGGTCTGGCTGACCCCCGGCTGACAGCCGGTCCGCCGGCGACGGCCGGCACGCCGTGCAACAGCGTGCACGCTCGGCCCTCGCGGACTCGCGAGGGCCGTCGCGCTGTCAGGCGTGCTTGATCGTGATCCGCTCGATGATGTTGGCGACGTCCTCTGCCTTGTCGATCGTCGCCTCGAGCAGGCCGTAAACATCCTTCCACTTGACGAGGTTGACCGGATCGGTTTCGCCGTGGAACAGGTCGGCGATGGCCGCCCGGGCGATGCGGTCGCCCTCGTTTTCGAGGCGGTGGACCTCGATCCAGTAGCGGTCGAGGCCCTTGAATCCCTTGAGGTGGGCGAGCGCATCGTGGAGCAGCTCCGCCTGCTTGACGATGATCGAGGCCTGCTGGACGGCGATCGCCGTGGGCGCTTCGATCCGGTACAGAACAAACGTGTCCGCCGTCTCCTCGATGAAGTCGAGAAGATCGTCGAGCGCGCTGATCAGCGCGTAGATGTCCTCGCGATCGAACGGCGTGACGAATGTCGCCTCGAGCCGGTGGCCGATGTCGTGGCTGATCTCGTCACCACGGTGCTCGGTCGCCCGGATCTCGATCGCTCGATCCTCGGGCTCGTCGGTAGGTTCGAAGCATCGCTTCGAGCTGGCGCGCGCCGGCCAGGACGTTCGCGGCATCCTCGACGAACAGGTCGAAGAACCGTTCTTCGCGTGGGATGAGGCGCAAGCGCACGAGGCTCCTCGGGGGACGGGCTGGCGATGGGTTCCGACCGGCACGGACGGACCGTCGATGCGGCGATCGTCGATAGCGTAACGCGAGCTACCGGCCTGTGCGATCCTCGGGCCGTGGACTGGCCGGTCGTCGCCTTTATCGGAGCCATGGCGATCCTCCTCGCGATCGCAATCTGGCTTGTTCTGGAACGCGGCCGCGAGCTCGAAACTATCCGCGAGCTGACCGATCACGACGACGCTGGCAAGGACCTCGCCGCGCGCGTCCGCAGGCTGCAGGAGCGGCTCACCGCGAGCGAGGTCGAGCTCGACCAGCAGGCGCGCAATGCCTCCTTCCTCGCCGACCTCATGGGCATCGGGGTTCTGCGGGTCGACGACTCGCTACGCGTCGAGCTGGCGAACCCGGCCGCCCACGTCCTCCTCGGCCGTGCGCCGGGGTCGATCACCGGCCGCTCGGCGATGGAGGCCTTCGTCGACACGAGGTTTGAGCAACTCCTCGCCGCGGCGCGCGACGGCGGCTCGGCCTCCGGGGAGTTTCGCGTCCGGGGACAGGATGGCCCTGTCATCGTCGTGCGGGCTCGTCGATCGCCCATCCGGGGGGTCTGGGCGGTCCTCGAGGACGTCTCCGAGCTACGCCGCCTGCAGCAGATCCGGGCCGAGTTCATTGACAACCTCTCCCACGAGCTGCGGACTCCGTTGACCACGATCAGCCTCCTCGCGGAGACACTGGCTCGCGATGCCGATGCGGCGGCCGACTCCGTTCCGGCCAAGATGCACGACCGCATCGCCAAGATCGAGGTCGAGACGGGCCACCTCGTCCAGATGGTCAACGAGCTGCTGGATCTCGCCAGGATCGAAGGCGGCGGCCCGCTCCTTCTCCGAAACGACGTCGATCTCAGCCGAGTCGTAGGCGAATCCGTCGAGCGCCTCCGACTCTTCGCGGAGCGCCAGGGACTGCGGCTCGTAGTGGATGTGCCGGACCAACTGCCGCACGTCCGAGGGGACGAGGCGCGGATCGGCCAGGTCGTCGTCAATCTCGTCCACAACGCACTCAAGTTCGGCGGCGAACGCGGCGACGTCACGATCAGCGTTCGCGAGTCGGACAGCGAGGTCATTACCTCGGTCGAAGACCACGGATCTGGCATCCCGAAGGCGGACCAGCTCAGGATCTTCGAGCGGTTCTACAAGGTCGACCGGGCGAGGGTCAGGGGTGGGGGAACGGGGCTTGGCCTCTCAATCGCTCGCCACGTGCTCGAGCAGCACAACGGCCGGATCTGGGTCGAGTCGGAGGAGGGCGAGGGCTCGACGTTCTCGTTCGCGCTGCCGATTCCGGCCGGCTCGAACCCGTCAGACTGAGCAGATGCAGCGGCTGCACGTGGCGACCCTCAACATCCTCAACCTCGCCGACCGATGGCCCGAGCGACTGCCGCTGATCCTGGCCGACATGAGTGCCCTTCAACCGGACGTGCTCGGTCTCCAGGAGTCCGTCTATCCGATGCAGCAGGACCGGCTGATCGGGGCTGCGGGCGAGGGCCGGTACGCCGCGTTGCGGGGCTGGGCGGGCCGACCCGAGTATGGGAACTCGTTGCTCGTTCGGGAGCCGCTGGCAGCCACGGACGAGGCCCGGGTGGACCTCGGGCGCAACCGGGCCTCGCACAGGGCGACCGTCCGCCTGCCGGGTGGGGCCTCCGTCACGGTCGCCGTCACTCACCTCCACCACCTGGAGCCCGACGAAAGCACTCGCGACGAGCAGACGCGGCAGCTCGTCGAGTGGATGGATGCCGCGCCGCCGGCCGACGCTCAGATCGTCATGGGCGACTTCAACGCCCATCCGGCCGAATCGACGTACGCCCGGATGGCTGCCGCGGGCTTCAGGTCGTCGTTCGCGGAGGCCAATGGCGCGGAGCCGGCGGTGACGTGGCCGTCCGGTCTCCAGGCGCCGGCGATGGACACCGACGGCAGCCCCAGGTGTCTCGATTACATCTGGATCCGCGGCGCGGTCGACAGCGGCGTCAGCCCGCCTCGCGTTCGACCGCCCGCATCCCGAGGACCCGACGCTGTACCCGTCGGACCATCTGGGCATCTCGGCCCACCTGGCGATCGGGTAGGCGAGGCGATGGCTCTGCGCCTGGCGCATCGCGGCGACTGGCGGCGGGCGCCGGAGAACACGCTCGCGGCGTTCCTCGCCGCGATCGCCGTACCGGGTTGCGACGGCCTCGAGTTCGATGTTCGGGCATCGGCGGACGGCGTCCCGGTCGTCATCCACGACGAGACCCTCGAGCGCGTCCAGGGGGTCGACGCGTGGGTCGATGAGCTCACGGCTGAGGCCCTTGAACGCCACGGCGTCCCGAGTCTCGCCGACGTGCTCGCCGCGCTCCCGCGCCGCGCGTTCCTCGACGTCGAGCTGAAGATCTACCCGGGACGGGGCGCGGTCGACGTGCTCACGGCCGGCCGCGGGCCGGGCCTCGAGCGAGCCGTCATCTCGTCATTCGAGCCAGATCCGCTCGAACGGGTGGGACGGCTGGCACCGTCGTGGCCCCGCTGGCTCAACGCGATGGACCTATCTGATGCGACGATCGGGCTGGCTCTCGAGCTGGGCTGCCGAGGCGTCTCCGTGGACTGGCGGGCGATCGATCCGAAGGCGGTCGCACGAGTCCGCGCCGCTGAGCTCGACCTGGCCGCGTGGACCGTCCGCAACCGCCCGACCTACGGCCGGCTCGAGCGGCTCGGCGTCAATGCCATCTGCGCCGAAGGGCCAGCCCTGGACGGTCGCCCGGGTCGCTGAAGAAGGAGCGTGCGATGACCATCGAGGAGCGCGCAGATCTCGTCGTCGTTGGGGCCGGCACGGTCGGTGGCTGGGCATCGTATTTCACGAAGGCAGATGGGCTCGGGCGCGTCGTCGTCCTGGAGAAGGGACTCGCGGGGCAGGGCGCCAGCTCGCGGGCGGCCGGGATCGTCCGCGCCCAGGGCGGGACTCCGGCGACGGTCGCTCTCGGGCGTTGGACGATCGACTTCTACAACCGCCAGCGTGCGGCGATCGGGACCGATTCGGGCTTCCGCGAGCAGGGTTACCTCATTCTCGCCGTGACCGAGGAAGATGAGCGCGCCGGCCGGGAGCGGGCCCAGATGCAGCGCCGGGAGGGGCTCGAGGTCCGCTGGTTGTCGGCGGCGGAAGCCACGGCGCTCATCCCGAGCCTGGCCGCGGCGGGCCACCGTGGCGGCAGCTTCATCGAAACCGACGGGTTCATCGATCCGCCCCGGAACGTCCGGGCGTACTCGCTCGCAATGCAGGCGGCTGGAGTCGAGCTACGTGAGCGGACCGCTTTCACCGGCCTCATCCTCGAGACGACGGCGTCCGGGGCATCGCGCGTCGTCGGAGTCGAGACGTCCGCCGGACCGATGGCCACGGAGCGGGTGATCCTGACCGGCGGGCCGTCGCTTCGCGCGGTCGGCCGGATCGCCGGACTCCGGATCCCGGCCGGAGCGGCCCGCCACACGGTCTGCGTGCTCGAGCCTCACGCGGCGTTCGACGTCGAGCGGATGCCGATGGTCTTCGACATCGGCGAGGGCCTCTACTGGCGGCTCGAGGAGGGTGGCCTCCTCTTCGGCTGGAGCGACCCGGACGAGGCGCCGGGGGAGGCGCGGTCGATCAACTGGCGGCTGTACGAAAAGGCACGCGAGCGACTGGGCGCGCTCGTGCCCGTGACGCGCGATCTCGGAATCCGGAAAATCTGGGCGGCAACGATCGATTACACGCCCGACCACCTGCCGATCGTCGGCCCGGCGCTGACGCCAGACGGCAAGAGGATCGACGGCGTCACGATCGCGTCGCCGGGCGGCCACGGCATGATGTGGGGCCCTGGCGTCGCCCGAGTCGCCGCCGACCTGGCGCTGCGTGGCTCGACCGACCTGGTCGACGTGACCGACCTCGGCCTCGATCGGTTCGACGAGCACGGCCGGAGCCGCCTCGCGACCGACCCGATCGCGCTGCCGTTTCCCGTCAGCGCGGACGAGGACGAGGCGCCCGTTTCGATCGGCTGATCAAGCCGAGCGAGCGAGTCGGGGCTGGGCACGCCGAGCGGGAGCCAGCCCGCGAAGGCGGTCCAGCAGCGACGGACGGCGGGCACGGATTTCGATCCCGTGAGCGGCTGCGGCGGCTCGTTCGTTCTCGACCAAGATGAAGAGGTAATACATGGCGAGCGGCGTCATGTTGAGGGTCCTCGGCGCTATGGCGGTCCACTGATGGGGTCCGTTGATGGCCTCACCGTAGCCGTCAGCACGCTCCGAGACGACTGACGAGGAGCCTGTCCGGGATCGACAAATGTCGACTCCTGATCAGCAACAACCGTCGGCGGGGAAGCCGACACCTGATCCGACCACTACGAGCGGTCGGGGCAGATCGGGCATCGCCGGGATAGTGTCGGCCGACGGGGCGATCGCCGGCTTCGTGGCCCGAACGATCGCGGCATAGAGCCCGTCGGCGACGGCATGGGTCGGGACGACCTCGACGTCGGTCAGGCCAACGGCCGCCAGGCCCACGCGGTACTCGTCGAATGAGAGCGCCCCGGCGATGCAGCTCACGAAGCTGCCGCGCTCCGCGCGCTCGGCCGGCGTCAGCCCGTCGTCGGCGACGACGTCGCTCACGCCGACCCGGCCGCCCGGCCGGAGGACGCGCGCGATCTCGCGGAAGACGGCGGCCTTGTCGGCGGCCAGGTTGATGACGCAGTTGCTGATGACGACATCGATGGTGGAGGAGGGAAGCGGGACGGATTCGATCGTGCCCCGCACGAACTCGACGTTCGTGACGCCGGCTTCGGCTGCGTTGCGGACGGCCAGGTCGAGCATCTCGTCGGTCATGTCGAGGCCGAACGCTCGGCCGGTCGGACCCACGCGTCGAGCCGACAGGATCACGTCGATGCCGCCGCCGGAGCCGAGGTCGAGGACGCGCTCTCCCTCGCGGAGCTCGGCAACCGCCGTTGGATTGCCGCAACCGAGACTCGCCAGGAGAGCGGCGTCAGGCAGGGACGCACGGTCGTCGTCCGCGTACAGGTGGTCACCGTAGACCGCCGTCCCATCAGGGCCGCAACACGAGGCCCGCGCCTCCGAATCGGTGCGGCGGGCCGATGCGGCCCGGGCCGCTTCCCCGTACCGCGCTCGGACTTCGTCGTGGATCTTGTCCTGGTCGAGCGTCATCGTGATCGGCCTCCGGTCCGTGTCTGGTGGTTCAGGCGGGGCAGCATGCGGGTTCGGCGGGCGTGGCCGTCGGCCTGATGGCAGCGACCGCAGCTGTCAGCCGGCTCACGAGGCCCGGCGAGGTCGACTGCGAGGCCTTGAGCGCCCGCAGGTGCGCGAGATTGCGATCTCGGGCAGCCTCCGTGGACGTCCGGCCGCCGGCGATCATCCAGGCAGCGATGTTGGTATTCGTATCCATGGCTCGGTTCTCCGTGGCGTTCATTTGCCTGTGCGCACCCTACCGGTAATATTGATACTTGTCAATATAGATGTTTGTCGATATGATCGCACCCATGTCACGCTCGAAAACGACCCTCATCGACCCCGACGTCCGCTTCTTCCAGGCCCTCGCCGACCCGACCCGGCTGGCCATCGTCCGCGAGCTGGCCGGGGCGCCGGAGGTTTGCGCCTGCGACTTCACGAGCTGCTGCGATGTCCGCCAGCCGACGGTCTCGCACCACCTCAAGGTCCTCCGCGAGGCGGGCGTGGTCGAGACCGAGCGGCGAGGGACCTGGATCTACTACCGCCTCGCGCCGGCCGCGGCCGAACGGCTGCGGTCCCTGGCGATGGAGCTGAGTGGCGGGCCTCAGCTCATACCGGCCTCGGCGCTGCGGCGTCCCGCGGCCGATGCGACCGGGACGCTGCCCCAGGCCTGAGAGGCGCGCATCTCAGCGCGAGTATCTACCGCCTAGCAGGTCCGGCGAGATCAGCCAGCGCAGCGTGCCAGAGCCCGCGACGAGCGGCCGATCGGCGTCGAACCGAGCGAATGCGCCCTTTCGCAGGGGGAGGCTTGGCGCGCCGATCAGGGCCGCGGCGACCTCGCTGAAGTCAGGGTCGTGACCGACGAGAACAGGTTTCACGGGCTCGCCCGCGTCGAAGAGGATGGCCTCGATCGTGACGAGGTCGAAGTCCCGGGCGAGGCGTTCGTCCTCGCGGACCTCGCAGTCGAGTGCGTCCGCCACGATCTCGGCCGTTCGCGCGGCCCGGATCTTTGGCGAGGTGATGAAGATGTCGGGCTTGAAGCCGACATCGGCGAGGAACCGTCCCATGCGCTCGGCCTGCTGCTCGCCCTTGGCCGAGAGCGGTCTCGCGGCGTCGGGGCCGGTCCAGCCCTCGGGGTCGCCGGCATGCGCGTGGCGCAGCAGGTTGAGTTGGACGGTGTCGCGGTCGGCCATGCGATCGAGTCTACCCTGCGACTGACGCCGCCCGTTCCCGTCTCGCCAGAGTGATGAACGACTGGATCCGTCCACTCATCATCGTCAGCGTCGAGCGGAAGGCGGAGAGCCGCTGCTCCTCGGTCCCAGCGACCGCGGCGGGGTCCTCGTATCCCCAGTGGAGCGTCTCGTGGACGCCGGGGAACACCGGGCAGCTCTGACGAGCCTGGTCACACACGGTGACGACGTAGTCGAACGTCTGGCCGAGGTACTCCGACACCGGCTTCGACCTCGCCCAGGCGTGATCCAGGCCCGCTTCGTCGAGGACGCGCTCGGTCAGGGGATTGATCCCCTTCGGCGCGGTGCCGGCCGAGTGGACCTCGAAGTCCGAGCCGCCGTGGTGGCGGAGGAGCGCCTCCGCGAGGATGCTCCGAGCGGAGTTGCCGGTGCACACGAAGAGCACCCGAATTGGCACCGTCCCCGCAAGGTCGATGCTCACGCTCCGAGGTCGGAGGCGGCGCTCCGCAACGCCATCGCCCGAGGATTCATGGGTTGAGGTCCTCGATCTCGCCCGAGGCCAGGAAGACGACGTCTTCGGCGATGTTCGTCACCCGGTCGCCGATCCGCTCGATGTAGTGGGCGGCGAACAGGATGCGTGTCCCGCGCTCGACATTGCCGGGATCGGCGCGCATGAGGTCGACGACCTCGTCGAAGGTCTTGTGGTAGAGGTCGTCGATCTCGTCGTCGCGGGCCGCGACCGCGCGGGCTGCGCTGACGTCGACGTCTACCAGCGCCCGCAAAATGTCGCCGACAAGGGTGGCCGCGAGCTCGCCCATCGCCGGCAGGTCCACGTACCGCTTGAGCGGCGGGAAGGGGGCGAGCTTGCGGACCTGCTTGGCGACCGATCCCGCGTGGTCGCCCATCCGCTCGAGCTCGTACGAGACGTGGTCGAGCGACAGCAGGAACCGCAGATCGCGGGCGACCGGCGACTGGGTGGCGATCGCCCGGGTGATGAGCGTCGAGACCTCGCGCTGCTTCTCGTTGATCTGGCGATCGTTGACGATGACGGCCGTCGCGGCAGCTGCGTCGTGCTCGATGAGCGCCTGGATCGCCGCCCGGATCGCGTCTTCCACGAGCGAGCCCATTCGGAGGACGTGATCCTTGATCTCGGCCATGTCGTGGTCGAGGACCGGTCGGGCAGGGTGATCGGTCGGGTTCGCGGCCACGACGTCCAGGAGCTCGTTCTCGGCCTGGTCCATGATCTGTGAGATCTGGCGCGTCACGGCCTTCTCGGTCGGCTCTTCGTTTGCGGTCATATGTCCTCCCCGGGTCAGCCGAACCGGCCCGAAACGTAATCCTCGGTCAGCTGGTTCTTGGGATTGGTGAAGATGTCGATCGTCTGTGCTTGTTCGACGACATAGCCCGCACGGTCCTCGCCCATCGTCATGAACACCGTCGTGTCTGACGCGCGCGCCGCCTGCTGCATGTTGTGGGTGACGACGACGATCGTGTAGTCGCGCTTGAGCTCAGCCATCAGCTCCTCGATCTGGAGCGTCGAGCGTGGGTCGAGCGCCGAGCACGGCTCGTCCATGAGGATGACCTCGGGATCGATGGCAATCGTCCGGGCGATGCAGAGGCGCTGCTGCTGGCCGCCGGACAGCGCCATGCCCGACTGCTTCATCTTGTCCTTGACATCGTCCCAGAGCGCGGCCCGGCGGAGGCTGCGCTCGACGAGCTCGTCCATGTTCCCCTTGTAGCCGTTGATCCGCGGACCGAAAGCGACGTTGTCATAGACAGATTTCGGGAACGGGTTCGGCTTCTGGAACACCATCCCAACGCGCCGCCGGACGGCCACCGGATCGACCGACTTGGCGGACAGGTCCTGTCCCTCGAGCAGGATCCGGCCCTCCGATCGGTAGGACGGGATGAGGTCGTTCATCCGGTTGATTGTTCGCAGCAGCGTCGACTTGCCGCAGCCAGAAGGACCGATGAGGGCGGTGATCGCGTTCTTGGCGACCTTGATATCGACGTTGCGAACCGCGCGGAACGATCCGTAATAGCAGGACACGTCCTGCAGCTCGACGACGTACTCGGCGTTCTCCATGGCCGGCGTCGCCTCGTCGCGTTGCGGCATCGCGGCGATCCGAATTGCCGGACCGCCGCCATCGACCTGCGGGTCCGCCGGCGGCGCCTCGGAGAGCATGTTCACCGGGTTCTCCTCTACCACTGGATGTGTCTCGAAAGGCGGGCCCGGACGATGAGCGCCAGGGCGTTGAGCAGGAGCATCAGGACCAGGATCACGATGATCGCGGCCGACGCGAGGCTCGCGAAATCGTCCTGGGGGCGCTTCGCCCAGTCGAAGATCTGCAGTGGGAGCACGGTATATGCGTCGGAGACCGGGTTCGGCAGGAACGTCACGAAGCCGACGCCGCCGATGAGGATCAGCGGAGCCGCCTCGCCGATCGCACGAGCCATGGCGAGGATGATCCCGGTGATGATTCCAGGTGCCGCCGCCGGAAACAGCGACCCCCGCACCATCTGCCAGCGTGTGGCGCCGAGCGCGTACGCGCCTTCGCGCTGCGCCTGCGGGACAGCCCTGATCGCCTCGATCGAGGCGATGATCACGATCGGCAGGATCAGCAGCGTGAGCGTCAGCGAAGCGGCCAGGACGGTCGGCCCCAGCTGGAGCAGGCGGACGAACACCGCGAGCCCGAGGATGCCGTAGATGATCGACGGCACGCCGGCGAGGTTGCTGATGTTCGTCTGGAGGAGCCGGTTCAGGCGACTGTCGCGGGCGTACTCGGTGAAGTAGATCGCCGCTGCGACCCCGATGGGAAAGGTGAGCAGCCCAACGATGAGGGCGATCTGCAGTGATCCGACGAGGGCCGGCAGCACGCCCGCCTGGGCGGGGCGGCGGGATGGGACGCCGGTAAGAAACTGCAGATCGAGCCACGGGCAGGCCGCGCGACAGGACGTCGAACAGGAGGATCGCCAGGGTCAGCAGGAGGATCCCGATCGCCGCCAGGCAGGCGCCATAGAAGATCGTGCCGGTCAGTTTTCGGCGGGCGACAGCCGGTTCGAACCGGCTCGCGACCGGGGTGAGCGGGGGCGTTGCCGTCGGGGCAGCGGCAGTCATCAGTACACCGTCCGGAATTTGCGGACGACCCATCCGCTGATGAGGTTGAGCACCAGCGTCATCACGAAGAGCGTCGCCCCGACGGCGAAGAGCGACTTGAACTGGATCGAGCCCTGCGCCGTCTCACCGATCGCGATCTGGGCGATGAAACTGGTCATCGTCTGGACGCTCTCGGTCGGATCGAACGTGAGCTGCGGCTTGTCACCGACGGCCAGCGAGACGACCATCGTCTCGCCGATCGCCCGGCTCATTGCGAGGATGATCGAGGCCATGATTCCGGATATCGCGGCAGGCACGACGACCTTTCGGACGACCTCGAACTTGGTGGCGCCCATCGCATAGGCGCCCTCGCGCATGCCGCGCGGCACGGCTCGCATCGAATCCTCGGAGATCGAGGCGATGAGCGGTGTCACGAGCAGGCCAACGACGATGCCGCCCGACAGCGCGGAGAAGGTCCCGATGTTCGACTTGCCGAGGAGCGGTTGCAGGACCTGAGGGGCGAGGAAGTTGATGGCAAAGAAGCCGAAGACGATCGTCGGGATGCCTGCGATCGTCTCGAGTATCGGCTTCACGGTCGTCCTGACCCGGGGAGAGGCGTAATCGGCGAGCAGGATCGCGGCCAGCAGACCGAGCGGTATGGCCACGATCATCGCGATACCGGCGACCAGCAGCGTCCCCGCCACGAGCGGCAGGACGCCGAAGGCGTAGGGCCGGATCGCCGCCGACCATTTCGTCCCGGTGAGGAAGTCGATCGGACTCACCTCGAGGAAGAACTCGAAGGTCTGCACCGCGAGGACCAGGATGATCCCCGCCGTCGTCAGGACGCCGAGAACCGCCGACAGGAAGAGCGCGCTCTCAATGATTCGTTCGGACAGCGGACGACGCCTGGTGAGGACGATGGGCGGCGCGGTCATGCGATCTGGAATCTCCTTGCCGGTCGGCTGCGCTCTATTGTCGCGGAGCCGCGCCAGAAATGGGAAGGCGCACCGGCTCGATCCGAGTTTCGAGCCGGTGCGCTGGAGGAGGAGAGCGTCAGTGCCGGGCTGCTATCCGCCGACCGCCGCGGCCCATTCATCCTTCTCCTTCTGGAGGAGGTCGTCAGGGAGTGCCACGTATCCGACTTCGGCGGACAGGGTGTTCGTGTTCTCGAGATAGAAATCGACGAACGCCTTGAGTTCCGGCCGCGCCTTTGCTTTGGCGACGTCCGGATAGATGAACAGCGGGCGGCTGAGCGGGGCGTAGCTGTTGTCGTTGATGGTGGCCTCGGTCGGTGCGGTGCAACCGTCGCCGCCATCGACCTCGAGGGCTTTGACCTTGTCCTTGTTCTCGACGAAGTAGGCGTAGCCGAAGAATGCGATCGCGTTGACGTCGCCGGCGACTCCGGTCACGAGGACGTTGTCGTCCTCGGAGGGAGTGGCGTACTGGGTCGCCGCGTCGACCTCGCCGTTGATCACCTCGGTGAAGTAGTCGAACGTGCCGGAGTCCGCGCCGGGCATGAAGCGGTTGACGGGATCGGCGGGGAATCCTGCCCGCACGTCGGCCCACGTCAGGTTCTGCGGCGAGTCCGGGCCATAGATCTTGGCGAGTTCCTCGACCGTGAGGCAGGTCGCGAACGTGTTCGCCGGGTTGACGACCACGGTCAGGCCGTCGATCGCCACCTGCAGCTCGACGTACTCGATATTGTTGGTCGCGCAAGCCTTGCCCTCGCCGTCGTCGTCCGCCTTGATCGGCCGTGAGGCGTCGTTGATGTCGGTGTCGCCGACGCAGAAGAGCTTGAAGCCGCCGCCTGTCCCCGAGAACGCGGCCGTGACCTTCACGCCGCCATTGGCTGCCTGGAAGTCCTCGGCGACAGCCTCGGTGATCGGGTAGACGGTGCTCGATCCGTCGATCGTCACGCTGCCCGTGAGGGCGGCGGCGGAAGGCTCGGTCGACCCGGGCGCGCTCGCGCCGGTCGTTGGGGCCGCCGCGCTCGGGGTGGCATTCGCGCCCGGGCTGCTACAGGCGCCGATCGCGATGATCGACGCGAAGACGAGCGCCGCAAGGCGCTTCGAACCGGAAATCGACACTAAGGTCTCTCCTCTCGGCCGCGCTCGGGCGCGGGTCTCGGCCGCGCTCGGGCGCGGGGATTGTTGTTCACTCCGGGATGAAGGTTCGGAGGACGGGTTCAACGAGGGGTTCGTGGCCCGTTAAGGCTTTGTTAACGCGCGACGAAGCGTTACACTCCAGCCCCGCCGAAGGGTAGTAACCGCATCTCTGCATTTGAGGGGCAAGACGTGCAGACGGAGTTAGAAGCGAGCCATCCGGGAGACGAGTTGGTCCTTCACCAGACTGAGCCGCTGGATCGCGAAGAGCGACAGATTGAAGCGCTGCAGCGTATGTACGGGCGCCTTCTCGAGGACGAGAACCGATTGGGCGTCAACGTGTTGAGGAAGATCGACGCGGCGCTGCGCGGTGAGCCGTCGAGGGAGTAGGGAGCATCGGGCCCCGGTCGTCGCCGAGCCCGCGTGGGCCGGCCAGATTGGGACAAGAGCGCGCCGAGAGCGTTCTCGCCCAATATTGGGGCGCTACAATCGGCCGCCCGCTCCAGCAACCCGGGAGAGTTGATCGGACGTGGCACGTTTCTAGGGAGATCCGATGGCAAAAGCAGTTCAGGTGGCGATGACGCCCGATTGCGGCAGTGACCCGCCACATCGAATGGCTCGAGTTCGCGCTAGCGGCCGCACGGGACGAGGAGGCGCGCCGGCGTGAGCGGCTCTCGCACGCGACCGACAAGAACCGAGAGAAGCGGACGGTCACGGCTCGCCGAGGTGACTGCCGAGGTTCGCGAGCTCGGGGCGCTCGTAGAGGGGCTCAAGAACCTCCAGGCTCGCTCTCCGGCGGCGTCACGGCAGACGGGCAGCCGACGGCGGAGCAAGGCGTCAGCGGCGAAGTCGAGGGCATCCTCGAAGACCGCGGCTGCCACGCGCCCGACCGCCGCTGCGGCGGCCTCACGGCAGACGGCCACACGACGGCGGCGCAAGGCGTCGGCGGCGAAGTCGAGGGCATCCTCGAGGACCGCGGCGGCTACGCGCCCGGCGGCCGCTGCTGCGGCCACGCGCCCGGCGGCCTCTGCTGCGGCCACGCCGAAAGCGTCGACGGCGGCCAAGCCGAAGACAGCCGCGGCCAAGCCGAAGGCAACTGCAGCCAAGCCGAAGCGACCACGAAGCACGAAGCCCAGGACGAGCGCGGCCAAGCCGGCGACGACGCTCGGCCAAGGGGCGACGACGCCGCGGCCAAGCCGGCGTCGACGCGAGCGGCCAAGCCGGCGACGCGGCGTCGCCCAGCCAGGCCATCGACCTCGTCCTGATCGACCGCTGAGTGGCGCCGAGTCCGGAACGCATCGGCGCCGCCGTCGACCTCGGTTCGACGTCCGTCCACCTGCTGGTCGCGGGCGTCGTCGACCATCGCCTCGAGCCGCTGGTGGACGAGTCCGTGTTCCTCGGCCTCGGCGAGGCGGTCGACGCGTCAGGCAGGCTGGGCGAGGCCGGCCGCCAGGCACTCGTCGACGTCCTCGCCCGGTATGCGTCGGTCGCCCGCGATAGCGGAGCAGTCGATCCGACCTTCGTGGGGACGGAGCCGCTCCGCCGGCTGGCGGATGCGTCGCGGATCGTCCACGAGGTCGATGCGGGGACCGGCGTTCCCCTCCACGTGCTGAGCCACGAGGAAGAGGCGTTCCTCGTGCTGATCGGCGCTACGGAGGGCCGGCCGGTCGAGCACGACCTGCTCGTCGTCGACATCGGCGGGGGGAGCAGCGAACTCGTTTTCGTCGGGCCGGCGCGGCAAGCCGTCGCCGCGGGGCTGCAGGTCGGGGCGACGCAGCTGACAGGACGCTTCATCGCGGGCGACCCGCCGAGCGGCGATGACCTCGCCGCCCTACGCGCCGCAGCCGCCGACGTCGTCGCCTCCGCGCCCACCTTCCGTCCTGCCGAGGTCGTCCTCGTCGGAGGCCCGGCCTCGAACCTGCTCAAAGTCATCCGGGACGGGGCGGAGACTCGGCGTCTCGGGTCCGGCGACCTGGACACGGCCTTCCGCCTCGTCGCGACCGAGCCGAGCGAGGAGATCGCCGCTCGCCATGGCCTGCGCCCCGCCCGGGCTCGCATCCTGGCCGCAGGGGCCGCGATCGTCGAGGCGATCATGCTGAGGTTTGGCGTCACCGAGGTCCGGGTCGCAGACGGTGGCATCCGCGAAGGAACCGTGCTGGCCGTAGCCCACGCTGGCGCGAGCTGGCGCGACGACCTCGATCGGCTGGCCCACGGTTGGGTCAGGTAATCAGAGTCCGGCGACTGTCCTTCCGAGCGCTCGGCGGAAGGAGACGCCCGCGACGCCCCGCCACGGGGCGCCGACCGTTCGCCGAAGCCGGGCGACCTCCTTCTCGCGGCTGACAAGGTACCGGGCGATCGCCGCGCTCTCGAGCTGGCTGAGGTCGCCCGCGTTCTCGACGAGGAAGGATCGAGCCATGTGGGCCGTGACGTCGGCATCGTTGAGCAGTCCGAGGTGGTCCTGCAGAGCCGTGACACGGGCGATCAGCAGCGACGCCTCCGGGCTGAGCGCCTCCCGCACGAACTCGAGGGTATAGCGGAGCCACTTGCCGGCGATCCGGAGCTCGTGGAGCGTCTCAACGTCGGCCCAGCGCAGCACCGGCTCGTAGGCGCGGACACCCTCGTACGCGGCGAGGATCCGCGACGCGGCGGTGTCGCGGACGCGGTGCGGCTGCGTCGGCGAGACGGGTAACACCGCGAGGCCCTCGCGTCGGACGAACTCCGTGTAGTCGTCGATCCAGCGCGTGTAGCCGTCGGAGTCGAGCTCGCGGATGAGCAGGCGACGCGCGTCGTCTCGGTGGTCCCGCCAGCCGCGCAGCAGCGGCTCGAGCGCTCGCTGCTCGGCCTTGGGCAGGTCGGCCCGGTAGGCGTCTGCGGCTTCGAGGAGGACGTCGAGATCGCGGACGGCCCCGAGTCGTGCGGCGACCTCTCGCAGCCGTTTCCGATGGGTCCGCGTCCGGCCCGCCCTGAACGCCTCGCCGAAAACACGCCAGGCGGCTCGTTGTCGACGGGTCGCGACGCGCATCCCGTGGAGCTCCTCGGCGTCGGCTCCCTCGCGGGTCCCCGCCTCTCGCTCGAGCATCCGAGCGAGGTGGAAGCGGAGGACCTTGCGGCCTGCCTCGGCAAGGCGGTCCTCGGCGAGGACGCCGGGCGTCTTGCCCACGACCAAGCGAGGAGCGCCGGGCTCGGCCTCCGGCTCCGGCTTGGACCGGGACCTGGTTCCCGGCACGCCCCTGGCCGCGGGCTCGGGCGGCCGCTCGACCTCCGCGTGGGTCTGCGGCTCTGCCCCAGGCTGCGGTTCGAGCTCCGCCTGGGCCTCCGCCTCGGCCTCCGGCGGAGCCTCGGATCCCGGCTCGAGCTCGGGCTTCGGTTCGGCCTCCGCCGGCTCGGGGTCCGGTTCGATGAGCGCGAGGAACGCGGCCGCTCGTTTGCCGCGCCGGCCCGTCGATGCCTGGATCGCCGACAGCGCCGCCTCGAGCTTCGAGCCGGTTGAGAGCGCCAGTCCGGGATCGTCCGCGAGAACTGCATCGATCGGTTCGAGGGCGGACTCGTCGCCCTCCATTAGCTCAACCTCGAGCTCCACGAAGCGATCGACGACCCGGCTTCGGGCGACCGCATCGACCTCGTCGAGGCTCAACTCGACGATCGTGTCCGCGGACTGCAGCTTCCGCTTCCGGCGGAGCTGGCGAATCGTCACGAGCTCGACGAGCGGCGCATCGCCGCATTGCTCGAGGATGAGGGAGCGCGCGTCAGATGGTGGCCAGTCGCGCGGGCCAGCGGTCCTGTCGGCGGGACCCTCCAGCTCCTCGCGCCGGTGCGCGCCGCCTTCCCCTGGGCGCCGAACAAGCGACTTCACCGAAACCGTCGTGCCTTTCGCGGTCTGGCGAAGTCGGGCCGCGAATCCGGCTCGGGCGAGGGCGCCGTCGCCCGTGTCCAGGTAGCGATCCTCGAGCTGGGTGGAGCGGACCGGAGTGATCGGGTGGAACCCGCCGAGCTCCTCTGCGACCAGATACCGGTCGCCGGCCGCTTCCTGCCGGAGGCGATACTTCAGCTCGATTTCCACGGGACGCGGGGCAGGCACCGAGGGGTTCACAGAGGGGCCGGTCATGCGCGCGGGTCGAGCGAGCCCGTGCCGGACCCCGGCCGACGCGGCGCCGCGGCGATGGTCCCGGCGGCGAGCGCTCGCATCTTCAGCTCCTCGTGGGTATCGATCGTCCCGGGCGCGCCGTTCAGCTCCTCTGTCCGCTTCCACGCCGCGTCGGGCCCGAGCTGCCACGACCGACGGTCGTCCGCGAGCATGATCTCGACGAACTCCGCCAGGCGCGTCCGCGCCTCGGGGTCCTCGACCGGCACGACCGCCTCGACCCGCCGGTCAAGGTTGCGGTCCATGAGGTCGCCAGAGCCGATGTACCAGTCGGGCTGCCCGCCGTTGGCGAAGCCGAAGATCCGCGAGTGCTCGAGGAATTCCCCGACGATTGATCGAACCGAGATCAGATCCGATACGCCCGGTACGCCAGGCAGCAGCGAGCAGCCGGCTCGACTGATCAGGTCGACGCGGACACCGGCCTGCGAGGCCCGATAGAGCGCGTCGATCGACTCCTCGTCGACGATCGCGTTGACCTTGAGCACGATCCGCGCTTCGCGACCCGCCGCCGCGTGTGCGATCTCCCTGTTGACCAGCTCGAGGAAACGCGTCCGCAAGCTGTGCGGCGCGACCAGGAGCCGGCGGAACTCGCGCTGGCGAGACAGCCCGGTCAGTACGTTGAACAGGTCCGTCACGTCGGCACCAAGTTCCGGCCGGCAGGACAGCAGACCGAGGTCCGTGTACAGGCGGGCCGTCTTCGGGTTGTAGTTGCCCGTGCCGATGTGAACGTAGCGGCGGAGCCCGGAGCCCTCGCGCCGCACGACGAGCGCGACCTTGCTGTGGGTCTTGAGGCCGACCAGCCCGTAGACGACATGAGCGCCGGCCTGCTCGAGCTTCCGGGCCCAGACGATATTTGCCTCCTCGTCGAAGCGAGCCTTGATCTCGACGAGCACGACGACCTGCTTGCCGCGCTCGGCGGCCCGGATGAGGTCGCGGACGATCGGCGAGTCGCCCGATGTCCGGTACAGCGTCATCTTGATCGTCAGGACCTCAGGATCCTCGACAGCCTGGCCGATGAACCGCTCGACAGATGTCGTGAAGCTCTCGTACGGGTGGTGGACGAGCAGGTCGCCGGCCCGGATGACGGCGAAGACGTCGCTTGGCTCGTCCTCGTCGGGCGGCACCAGCCGCGGCGGCGTGACCGGTGTCCACGGCGGGCTCTTCAGATCCGGCCGATCGAGATCGGCGATCGCCCGCAGGCCCGTGAGGTCGAGCATTCCCCGGATCTCGTAGCAATCGTCCTCGCCCAGGCCGATACCCCGCAGCAGGATCTGGCGTGTCGCGGGCGGCATCGATCGCTCGACTTCGAGGCGGACAGCCTCACCGAAGCGGCGCCGCCGAAGCTCCTCCTCGATGGCCATGAGGAGATCGTCGGCCTCGTCCTCCTCGAGCGAGAGGTCGGCATTGCGGGTCACCCGGAAGAGGTGGTGCTCGAGGACATCCATCCCCGTGAACAGCACGTCCAGGTTCGCCTCGATGATCTGGTCGATCAGGACGAAGTGGTTCGGCTCGATCTCGATGAACCGCGGCAGGATCGGTGGCACCTTCACCCGGGCGAACCGGGTCTCGCCGGTTTCCGGGTCGCGCAGACCCACGGCGATCGAGAGGCTCAGGGTCGAGATGTACGGGAAGGGATGGCCCGGATCCACGGCCAGCGGGGTGAGCACTGGGTAGATCTCGTCGAGGAACCGCTGGCGGAGCGCCTCGTGGTGCTCCGGGATCGACGCATAGTCGACGATCTCGATGCCCTCGGCGAGCAGGGACCGCCGAATGTCGACATAGAGGGCGCCGAGGTCGGCGACGAGGTCCAGGACGCGCGTCCGCGCGGCCGCGATCTGTTCCGCCGCTGTACGGCCATCCGGCGACAACGAAGCGGAACCGGTGTTGACCTGCTGCCGCAGGCCGGCGACGCGGATCTGGAAGAACTCATCGAGCATCCCGGCGAAGATCGTCACGAACTTGACTCGTTCGATCAGGGGATTACGCGGGTCGCGCGCCTCGAACAGGACGCGCGCGCTGTAGTCCAGCCACGAGAGCTCGCGGTTGATGTAGGGCGTCCGGTCGACGGGCTGCCTGGCCGCCCTGGTTCGCGGCCGTGCCGAGCCGACGTTGCGTTCGTCAACGGCGGTCATCTGGGTCGTCGTCACTCCTACGTCGGGCCACCGGGGATGGTCCGCCTGCGATGGCCTCGGGTCGGCGAGGATAGCACGCGCCTGTTGCCGCACCGACCCGCCGGAAGTCAGCCCTCCGCCACGTACCTCCGCTCGCCGGTCCTCGGGTCGACATGGACCCGCATGGTGTGGTGGGTGGTCGGATCGACGAATAGCTCGTCTGTCGGCCGAAATCGCGGTTCTATGGCTCCGCTCGGCTCGCCCCCGCCCGGCCCTATCGGCTCGAATGGCTGATCGGCCGCCTCCGAGCGGTAGCGCTCACGCTCCACGACGACTCCGACGACGATCGCCACCCCCATCACCGTCAGCCACAGGGCACCGATCCCTCCGCCGAGGCTCGCCGCCCCAAGCCCGGCAAGGGCCAGCAGCGCCGCAAGCACGATGATCACCCCTCGCGCGGTCGCGGAGAGCATGGTCCTTACTCGACGGTCGGCTGCGATGCCGCCGCGTCCGGCTCAACCACGACGGCCGTGCCATAGGCGACGATCTCGGACATGGTGCCGGCCAGCTCGGAGCTGTCGAAGCGCATGGAGATGACGGCGTTTCCACCCATCAGCGTCGCGTTCTTGACGAGCCGATCGAGCGCCTGGCGGCGGGTGTCCTCGAGCAAGGAGGTGTACTCCTTGATTTCTCCGCCACCGAGCGAACGAAGACCGGCAATGAGGTTGCCGGAGAATCCGCGGCTGCGGACGACGAGTCCGAAACACTGGCCCTTGGTCTCGGCGACGCGATGGCCGGCGATGAACGGCGTTGTGGCCACGATCATCTCTGGTGCTCCTCGTGGGTACGTTCCTGGCTGCTGTGCTGGCTCGCCATCGCCCTCTCCCCCGCACAGGATGCGCACGAACAGCGATCGCGCAACAGGGCGAACGTGTAATAGCCGGTGTGGTGGCCGTCGCCCCACGACGGCCCGACTGCGTAGTTGCCGACAAGCGTGATGTCGACCATGCGCGTCTGCTCGTCAGTCAGTATCGGCGCCGTGTCGAGCCAGCCGGGCATGCCTGCCTCGCCCCGACAGTAGGCGCACGGGCAGAGCCAGCGCAGCGCAGTGAAGTCGTAGACGGTTCGGTGGCCGTCCTGCCAGTCGATCTCGAGGGTTCGCGCCGCCCGATCGGCGTGGATGCGGGTGGCGACGGTGGGGGAGGGTGCGAGTGGCGGCGTGGTCACCCGAGGATCATCGCATGCCGCCCAAATCCATACGCCGCTCACGGCCCTGGGGAAATCAGCATCCCCTCGCCGATGCCGTCGGTTGCATCACCTTGGGCCAGTCCTGCCGTCGAGCCGGAGAGCCCTCCCAGGCCGATATGCGAAGAACGGCATCGCCGGGGAGGGGTGAAAATCCGCCGTGAGCGTGCGCGGCCAGTAGTCAGGTTTCCAGGATCGGTCGCACTTCGATGACGAGCCCGGGGCTGTCCGGAAGCTGCCGGGCGAGCTCAATAGCCTCGTCGCGATCGGCGCATTCGACGACGTACAGGCCGCCGAGCTGCTCCTTGGTCTCAGCGAATGGCCCATCGCTCACGCCGCGCAACCGGTGGCGGAGGACCGCTGCCTCCGCGCTGGGAGCGAGGGCTTCGCCGAAGCGGAGCGCGTCACGCTCGCGGAGCATCGTTGAGAACGCGATATGACCCTCGACGATCGCCCGCCGCTCGTCCGCGGTCAGGGCTGCCTCGCCCGCTTCGTCGCCATAGAGCAGGAACGCGAACATCATCGGTCCAGACCTCCCAACGGGCGGATTGAGGGATCCGCCTCACTCGATTCGACGACGAAAACCCTGCAGCGACTTCGACATTTTCAGCCTGACGGGACCATCGTCCCGGCGCGACCCGCTCGGCTCGGGGATATCCTCGCTCCGTGAGCCTGCTCATCGACCATCTCGACAAGCGATTCGGCACGACCGTGGCGTTGGACGGACTCGCCTTCGAAGTTCCCGGCGGCCAGGTCTTCGGCTTCCTGGGAGCGAACGGCGCGGGCAAGACCACGACGATGCGGATCGTCCTCGGGGTTCTGGAGGCGGATCGCGGAACCGTGACGTGGCAGGGAACCGACAGCCGGGTGCTGCCGCGCGCGACGTGGGGCTATCTTCCCGAGGAGCGCGGCCTCTATCCGCGCATGGTCGTCGTCGACCAGCTGGCCTATTTCGCGTCGCTCTACGGCCTCGCCCCCGACCGCGCCCGCCGCGAGGCGCTCCACTGGCTGGCCCGGTTCCGGGTGCCCGAGCTCGCCGATCGGCGCGCAGAGGAGCTGTCGAAGGGCAATCAGCAGAAGATTCAGCTGATCGCGGCGATCCTCCACGACCCGCAGGTGCTCCTCATGGACGAGCCGTTCACGGGTCTCGATCCCGTCAACGTCGCGTTGCTTCGCGAGGCGTTTCTCGAGCTGCGCGACCAGGGCCGGACGCTGATCTTCTCGACTCATCAGATGGAAACGGTCGAGGCGCTCTGCGAGTCGATCGCGATCGTCGACCGGGGGCGGGTCGTGATCGGTGGCGCCGTGCGGGACATCCGGCGGGCGGCCGGTCGTCGCCTCGTGAAGATCGCCGTCGAGGACGATCACAGGCTGGCCTGGATCGATGAGATTCCCGGCGTTCGGATCCTCCGGCCGGGTTTCGATCGGACCGAGATCGAGCTTGATCGCCGGAGTCGAGCCGGATGCCGTCCTGGCGGCCGCCATCGGCCGCGGGGTTCGGGTGACCCACTTCGAGGTCATCGACGCCTCGCTCGAGCAGATCTTCATCGACCACGTCGGGCGTCCGCCTGACGAGGATCTCCATCTCGCCCCCGACGCGGAGCACGCCGATCCGAAGCCTGTCCACGCGGATCGCCTCAGACGAGCCGGCCGCATGAACGGCGAGCGCGGCGGCGGGCGGGACGAGCCGCTCATGCCGAACGTCGGGATCATTGCCCGGCGCGAGTACGGCGGCCTCGTCCGATCGCGGCTGTTCTTCGTTTCGACGCTCGTCCTGGCCGGCCTCGCGATATTCGTGGCGCTCCTGCCGATCGTGGCCAAGCTCGTGGACCGGGAGAGCCGGACGACCGTCGCGGTCGTTGCCTCCGACCCGGAGCTCCTCGATCGGTCGATGGCTGTGCTCCAGGGCCTCCTCGATCAGACCGGCGGCGGCTTCGACCTGGTGGTGATCGGCGACGAGGCAGGAAGCCATCACGCGCGTGGCGGACCGCGAGTTCGACGCCGCGATCGTGGCCGTCCGGCGCGAGACCGGCCAGCTCGGGTTCAGTTTCCACCTCGGCGAGACGATGGGCCAGCAGCAGATCACGAACCTGACGGTCGGGGTCTTCGGCGTCGCCGTCGTCGATTACGTCGCCCAGAACCCGGCGTCGAGCTTCAAGCAGCCGGCCGTTGACGTGTTCCGGGCGCTCGGCGGCGGAAACGGCGGCTCTCAACCGTTCGACGCGTCGGCCTTCGCCAGCCGGCTGATCGTCGGAGCGGTATTCGGATTCCTGATCTTCATCACGATCGTCATCTACGGCATGTGGGTGGCGCAGGGCGTCGTCGCCGAGAAGTCCAGCCGGGTCATGGAGCTGCTGATCAGCGCCGCGTCGACCCGCCAGCTCGTGATCGGCAAAGCCCTCGGCATCGGCCTGGCCGGGGCGACCCAGACGGCAATCGTCCTGGCTCCGGCGCTCCTGGTCCTGGTCGTCGAGGACGCCCTGGCCCGCCTCGTCCTCGGTCAAGGGGTCGGGCTCGGCTCGTCGATCTCGTCGCTGTCGCCGGGCCTCCTTCTCGCGTTCGTGGGCTTCTATGTCCTGGGTTTCGCGCTCTATTCGCTCATCTACGCGGCCGCAGGGTCGCTCGTCAGCCGCCCGGAGGACCTCCAGATCATCGCGCTGCCGCTCAGCATCGTCGCCATCGCCGGCTACGGGATGGGACTGCTGGCGCTGACGGGCGGGATCACCGGGTTCATCCGGATCGCTTCCTACGTCCCATTCTGGAGCCCGTTCGTGATGCTGACGCGGCTGTCCGTCGGGCGGGTCGAGCCCTGGGAGCTCCTCCTGTCGGTCGGCCTGCTTGTTGCGACCATCGCGATCGTCGGCGTGATCGCGATCCGGGTCTACGGGGCCGGTGTCTTGTTGTACGGCCAGCGGCCGGGCCTCCGCGCCTACGTCCAGGCTGCGCGGCGCGGCTGACTCGCGAGCAGCCGGTGCGGTGCCCCAGCCCGCCCGAAGCTATTCGTCGAATAGGAGCGGCAGCCGCCGGATGAGCGCCACGACGGGCGCGGTCGATGTCGCGGCTTCCGGCAGATCGGCCTCCGCGGCCGAACGCCCGCCGGTGGGCACAGCCGCTCCCACGGCGATGAACCGCCACAGCCTGCTCCGGACGCCCGCGAGGTAGGGGCTCGAGCGCTGGCGAGCCATGACCCCGGCGATCCCCTGGGTCGCGGCCGCGTCGAAGAGCGCCCGGCCCTCGCCTGCGATCGAGGGAACGGCGACGACCTCGTCGCCTGGCCGCAGGACGCGCCGCAGGGCTTGTCGTCGTCGATCGAGCGGCGCGGAGAGCAGCGAGCGCCCGTCGAGGTGGAGGAGATCGAAAGCGAGGAAGGCGACCGGCCGGCCCGAGTCGCCCGCCAGTCGGCGCGCCAGCTCGGCCGCGTCGGCGAGTCCGTTCGAGTCGACGACGACGAGCTCGCCATCGAGCACGGCCGATCGTGCGTCGACCCGGACGGCGAGCCCCGCCAGCTCCGGAAGCGCGGCCGTGAGATCACGCCCATCACCGTCGATCAGCCGGATGTCGCCGGCGCCGGGGCTGTCAGCTGGTCCGACGAATGCCAGCGCACGCAACCCGCCCCAGGACGGCTCGAACAGGTGTGCCGTCGAGTCGAACGGCTCCGGCAGCGGTCGCGCCAGCATCGGCCGGAGCGTGACCGGAAGGTTCGGCAGCGTCGGGACGTCTGGTTCGAGCCGCAACGACAGCTGGTCGCGCATCGTGATCGGATGGTAGCCGCTAGACTCGGCCTCGTCGCTCGCGCGCGGAGCCCAACAGCGCCGGCGCCGCAGACCCGGGAGGAAACCCTTGGCGCGTTCGCTCGCCCCCGACGACCTGTATCGCCTGCGCATCCCAACCGATCCGCGACTGTCGCCCGACGGCGCCGCGGCGCTCGTCACGCTTCAGACGTGCGCGCCGCGCCATGACGGCTACCGCCACGCGGTCTGGCTCGTGCCGCTCGAAGGTACCGCGGGGCCGCGGCAGCTCACGATCGGTGCGAAGCATGACCGGCACGGCCGCTTCTCGCCGGACGGCCGAACGGTCGCCTTCCTCAGTGACCGTCGCCTCCAGGTCGAGGATGAGCCGGACCGGCCGAAGGACACGAAGGAGCGCGAGGACGGCAATCAGATCCATCTGCTCTCACTCGACGGCGGCGAGGCACGGCGCCTGACCGACCTGCCGCGCGGCGTGGAGACCTTCGGCTGGTCGCCCGACGGGCGGCGATTCTTCGTGACGACCAGCTCACGCGGCGCAACCCGGAAGGAGGACCGCCGGGCCCGCGGCCTCGTACCAAAGCCGGACCCGACCGCCCCGCCCGAGTCGGACTACCGCTACATCGATCGGCTCAGCTACATGTTCAATGGGTCCGAATTCATCTACGACACCGTCGCCCACATCTGGATCGTCGACGCCGAAACGGGCGAGGCGCGCCGCCTGACCGACGGACCGAGCCCGGACGAAGATCCGGTCTGGTCGCCCGACGGCACCCGGATCGCATTCGCGGCGCGGGTCAACCGCGATCACGACCTCGACTACCGATCGGACATCGTGGTCGTCGACGTCGAAACGGGCCGCAGGACGCGGCTCACCGGCGGAAGCCAATCGCTGTTCCTGGCGCCGACCTGGCTGCCCGACGGCAAGACGATCGCGGCCCTGGGTGGCCGGCTCCCGGAGAACGGCTACCGATTCGACGTCTGGATCCTCGCCGCGGACGGGTCCGACGCGACGCCACGGGGCGGGCGGAACATCTCCGATCGCCACGACATCATGCCCGGCTCCAGCATGAACAGCGACATCACGCCGGGCGAATTGGCGCGCCTCATTCCTTCGGCGGATGGCGCCTGGTTGACGTTCCTCGCCCCGCTCGACGGGGGCTACCAGATGTGGCGGATCGCGACGGCCGACGGCAAGCTCGAGCGGTTGACCGATGGCCGGCAGTACATCTCCTCGTTCGACCAGGTCACGGCACCAGGGGGCCGGGTTCGGACTGCCTACCTCAGGTCCGCGCCAACGGCGCTGTCCGATCTCTGGGTCCGCGACGGCCTCCGCGGCGAGCCGCGCCGCGCAACTGCGTTCAACGAGGATGCGCTCGAGGGCGTCGAGCTGCGTGAACCGCAGGAGCGTCACGTCACGGTGGAGGGCCGCGACATCCAGGGCTGGTTCATCCCGGGCGCCGACACGAAGGCTGCGAAGGACGGCAAGAACCCGAGCGTCGGCCCGAAGCCGCTGGTGACCGAGATCCACGGCGGCCCGCACACCCTCTACGGCTGGTCGCCGATGCTCGAGTTCCAGGTCCTCGCCGCGGCCGGGATCGGGGTCTTCTACTCGAACCCGCGGGGCTCGGAGGGCTACGGCCGCGAATTCAACGAGGCCAACCTGCGCGACTGGGGCCCCGGCCCGATGCGCGACGTCATCGGCGCGATCGAGGTTCTCGTCGCGGACGGCCTGGCCGACCCGGAGCGGCTAGGTGTCACGGGCGGCTCGTACGGCGGCTACCTGACGAACTGGATCGTCGCCCACGACCAGCGGTTCCGGGCCGCGATCACGTGCCGCTCGGTCAGCGATATGACGATGCTGTTCCTGACCGGCGACATCAGCGGTGGCGACTGGGCCAAGCTGGAGTTCGGTACGACGCCGTGGGACGACCCGGCGTACTACCGGGAGATCTCGCCGATCACCTACGCCGACCGAATCCGGACGCCGCTGCTGATCCAGCACAGCGAGCGCGACCTGCGGACCACGGTCGGCCAGGCGGAGGCGCTGTTCACGGTCCTTCGCTCGAAGAAGCGGCCCGTTCGGCTCATGCGGGTGCCCGAGGAGAGCCACGAGCTCACGAGGTCGGGCACGCCCTATCGTCGGGCCGAGAACCTCGTCCAGGTCCGCGACTGGTTCCGCTACTACCTCGTCGACGGCAAGAAGGGCCTGCCGCCGCTGCCCAAGGTCCGCGCCGGGCGGTAAGGCGCCGAAGCGGCGCCTCAGCCCGACCGGCGGCGGCGCGGGACGGTGAACACGAGCAGCAATAACCCTGCCGCCACGAGGGCCAGCCACGGCGGCGTGCCGCTGCCCGCATCGACCGGTGCGACAGGGCGCGACGGTGTCGGTAGGGGGATCCGTGGGCTCGCCGCCGCCACTCGCCGCGCGGACCCGGATCGTCCCGGTCATCGATGGGTGCGGCGTGCAAACGTAGCTGTAGGTGCCGGGCTGGGTGAACCGGACCGTCGCCGACTCGCCCTGGGCGATGTTGCCGGTGTCGAACGCCCCGCTCGTGGCCGTCGCCGTGTGGGCGACCGCGTCGGAGTTCGTCCACGTGACGCGGTCGCCGACATTGATCGTGATCGACGCCGGGGAGAACTCGAACCCGGCGATCGCGACGGCGCGAGTCGCCGCCAGGGCGACGGTGCCACCGACTATGACGGCCGTGGCTGCGGCGATGCTGGCCGCGACGAGCGATCGGGACCGAGGGCGCGGGAGCGAGATCGGCATGGACCGATTGTGCACGTTCGGGACGCGAGCAATCGGGCGGGACCGAACCCGCCCCCGACGGGCTTCAGCGAACGGCGAGCCACCGCAGTAGCACGACCATGGCGACAGCCCACCCTACGACGACGATCAGGGCCGCCAGCCAGCCACCGAGCGGGCCTCGATCAGTCTCCGCCGGAGCGGTGTCGGTTGGAGGCGTCGTCGCCCCGGGCCCTGGCGCCGTCGTTGCCGCAGCGGCCTCGACCGTGACCGTGCCCGTCATCTGCGAGTGAATGTTGCAGTGGTAGGGGAACGTGCCGGCGGTCGCGAAGGTCACCGCGCCCGTCCCACCGCTGCCCCCGATGTTTCCCGTATCCCACGACGCGTCGTCTGCGGTTGCCGTATGGGCCTGGGCATCGGAGTTCGTCCACGTCACGGTGTCGCCGACGATGACCGTGACACTCGCCGGCGAGTACGAGAACCCGGAGATCGCAACCGACTGGTCGGCGGCGAGCGCGGTCCCACCGACGAGGGCGGCGACCATCACGCCTCCGCCAAGGGCCCGGACGATCCGCGTTCGAAGCTGACGATCGGCCATGGTTCCTCTCCTCATGCTGTCTCCCTGTACCGACCCCTACGTCGCGGCCGCGCGGTTCGGTTCCCCGATGCCCACGCGAGCCCGGTGTATCCTCACCGTCCCATGTCAGCCACCCGACGTCCAGACACTCTCGCCCGCGAGCGGGCGCACGAGCTGGTCCGCTCGTGGGACGGCCGCCCAGGCGCGCTCGGCAGCCTGCTGGGGCGGGTCAGCAGCGTCGACCAGGTCGGCGTCGAGGAGCGCGTCGACTCGCTCAAGAAGCGGTCGATCAAGAAGGCATTCCAAGCTCTGGGCCCTCGACCTCGCGATCCGGATGATGGATCTCACGACGCTCGAGGGAAAGGACACCCCGGGCAAGATCCGGGCCCTCTGCCAGAAGGCGATGACACCGCAACCGGGCGACCCGACGATCCCGTCAGTCGCCGCGATCTGCGTCTACCCCGCCCTCGTCGCCGAGGCCAAGGACGCCCTCAAGGGCTCGACCGTCAAGGTCGCATCGGTCGCCACCGGCTTCCCGTCGGGCCAGACGTTCCGCGACATCAAGATCGCCGAGACTCGGGCCGCCGTCGAGGCCGGCGCCGACGAGATCGACATGGTGATCGACCGCGGGGCGTTCCTCAGCGGCGATTACCTGACCGTCTTCGAGGAGATCGTCGACGTCAAGGACGCGACCGGCGACGCCCACCTCAAGGTCATCCTCGAGACGGGCGAACTCGAAACGTACGACAACGTCCGCCGAGCGTCGGTCCTCGCGATGGCCGCCGGCGCCGACTTCATCAAGACCTCGACCGGCAAGGTCCAGCCTGCGGCGACGCTCCCGGTCACGCTCGTCATGCTCGAGGCGATCCGCGACTTCGAGCGCCAGACGGGCCGCCAGGTCGGGATGAAGCCGGCCGGCGGTATTCGCGTCGCCAAGGAAGCGATCCAGTACCTCGTCGTGCTGTACGAGACCCTCGGGCCGCGCTGGATGAGCCCCGACTGGTTCCGATTCGGGGCATCGTCGCTCCTCAACGACGTCCTGATGCAGATCGAGAAGGAGCGGACGGGCCGCTACCAGGATCCGGACTACTTCACCCTCGACTGATGGCCGGCCGCGACGCGCCTCCCGCGGCCGACGCCTTCCGGACTCGCCGGCCCTTCCCCGACATCCCCGGGCTCGTCCTCCGTCACTTGCGCGCCCCCGGACGACTACGGGCCGATGAACGCGATCGCAAACGCCACCCGCGCGGCGACCGGCGTCGACTTCACGACCACGCCCGAGCAGATGCGCAACTACTACGAGCACCCCTCGGATTTCGACTCGGCGCGGGACGTGGCCGTCGTCGAGCTCGACGGTCGGATCGTTGGTTACGTTCGAGGCGGAATCCACCAGGAAGTCGCCGGACCCCGGGTCTACGAGGTCCTTCCGTTCCTCGATCCGGCCATTTCACCGACGGAGGTGCTGCCGATCATGTTGTGGGCCATGGAGGATCACCTGCGCGAGCTCGCCGCCACGGACCCGGCTGGCGAGAAGGTGCTCCAGACGTTCGGCGGCGATTCGGCCCCGGAGCGGGAAGTCAATCATTCTGCAGGCCGGGTACGAGGCGATCCGGTATGGCTACTGCGATGGTCCGTCCGCACCTGGACGACCTGCCCGACGCGCCGCTCCCCGCTGGGCTTCGAGATCCGGGAGGTCCGGCCCGAGCACCTGCGACAGATCTGGGACGCCGCCACCGAAGCCTTCCGCGACGAATGGGGCTTCAGCGAGCCGACGGACGAGGATTACGAGCGCTACCTGACCGACCCGGTCGAATCCGACACGTCGCTGTGGCGGGTCGCCTGGGACGGTGACGAGGTCGGCGGTCAGGTCCGGAGCTACATCAACCCCGTCGAGAACGAGCGGTATGGGCGCCTCCGAGGCTATACGGAGAGCATCAGCGTCCGCCGGCCGTGGCGCCGTCGCGGTCTGGCGCGGGCGCTGATCGGCGCAAGCTTTCCGCTCCTTCGCGCTCGGGGCATGACAGAGGCCGCCCTCGGCGTCGATACGGAGAACGTCTCGGGCGCACTCCGCGTCTACGAGGGCTGCGGCTTCCGGCAGGTCAGCCGCACGGCGACCTATCGCAAGCCGCTGGTCAGCTAGCCCTCGCCCTTCGCGTGGGAGGTCCAGGCCGGGTCCGCGGAGGAGACTGCGGACCCGGCCGGACGCGTGAATGGCGAAGCGGATTTCATCAGCAGGCACCGGGGCCAAGGAGCTTGCCCGTGGCGTCCAGGCCGTAGCCGAGCGGATAGACCGCCCCGTCGCACGCGGACTTGCCGACTCGCGGCGCATCTTCCGGCGTCTTCGGCCAGGTGTATGGCGTGGTCCCGACGAACGGTTCGTCGCCGAGCAGGACGTCTGCCAGGCCGGTCGCCTCCGTACCAGGAAGCCAGGCCGCTATGACGGCGTCCGCGGACGCCGTGTCGTCCAGGACGACCGGTCGACCCGACATGACCACGACGACAAGCGTGTCGACGAGCGGCCGCATCTTGGCCACGAGCGCCGCGTCCACCGCCGGCAATTCGAGCGTGGCGGTGTCGCCGACACCTTCCGCGTAGGGCCGCTCGGCCACGACGACGATCCCGACGTCGGCCGCCGTGCCGGCCGGGAATGTGCCGTCCCGCTCATAGGTGAGTTCGTCGGCGAGCCTGTCGCTCAAAGCACCCCGGAGCGTCGTGCCGGGCGTGATCTCGCCCGTGGAGCCCTGCCAGGTGATCGTCCAGCCGCCGGACTGGATGCCGATGTCGTCGGCGCCCTGACCGGCGAGGAGGACCTTCTTGCCCGACGCCGCGATCGGCAGGACGTTCGGGCTCGTCTTGAGCAGCACGGCCGATTGGGCGACGGCCGTCCGGGCGAGCGCACGGGCGGCGTCCGATCCGACCTCGGCCACCTTGCCCGCGGCGGGCATCGGCTTCTCGAACAGGCCCATCTCGAACTTCACCCGCAGGATCCGGCTGACCGCGTCGTCGATCCGGTCCTGCTTGATCGTCCCGGCCTCGCACGAGCGACTTCATCGTTGTGATGAACCGGACGTAGTCGGTCGGGACCATGACCATGTCGATCCCGGCGTTGATCGCCTGCCCGACGGAGCCGCGTAGTCGCCCGGCACGACCTGGTCGACCCCGCCCCAGTCCGACACGACGAAACCGGTGAAGGCCAGCTGGCCCTTGAGGATGTCGGTGATCAGGTGGTGGTCGCCGTGAACCTTGCCCGCGGCCGTGCTCGAGTAGGAGGTCATGACGATCCGGGCGCCGTTCTCGATGGCGGCCTCGTACGGCGGCAGGAACAGCTCGAGCAGGGTCGCCTCGTCCATCTCGTCGACGCCCTGGTCGAGCAGATAGGGCCCGGTCGGGCCGGTCGCCTCCGAGCTGCCGAAGGCCGTGCCACCGTCGCCGATGAAATGCTTCGCCGTTGCCGCCGCCGTGTTGTCGCTGCCAAGCCCCGAACCCTGCAGGCCCTTGATGCAGGCCGTGCCGAGATTGGCGACGAGGTCGGTGCTCTCGCCGTAGCCCTCGAACGTGCGGCCCCAGCGAACGTCCTGCGGGACGGCCACGACGGGACCGAACGTCCAGCGGACCCCGGTGGCGTTCATCTCGAGCGCCGTCGCGCTGCACACCTGCTCGACGAGCGACGGGTCGTTCGTGGCGCCCAGCCCGACGTTCTGCGGGAAGATCGTGGCGCCTTCGACGTTGTTGTGGCCGTGGACGGCGTCGACGCCGTAGAGGATCGGGATGCCCAGGCGGGTCGCGAGCGCGGCCTGCTGATACGCATCGACCATGTCGTACCAGGCCTGCGGGGTATTGGGCGTCGGGAATCCGCCGCCTCCGCTGAGGATCGAGCCGAGACCGAACGCGCCCGCGTTCGTCGCGTCGATCGCGTTCTTCTCGATCTGGGTCATCTGGCCGATCTTCTCGTCGAGCGTCATCTGGCCCAGGAGGGCGGCCACGCGGTCGTCGATGGACTTCGAGGCATCAAGCCAGGAGCGCTCGGCGGACGGCGACCCGGACGCGCTCGCGCCCGACGCCACCGGCGACCCCGACGGAATGGTGGTGCCGCAGGCGGCAACGAAAACCACGAGCGCCATGAGCGCGATGGCGGCGAGGCGTGTCATCCCGATCCCACGCGACTTCGGAGAGCATGCTCGATGGCCCAGATCGCCAGCGGTCGAAGATACATGGCGGCGCGATAGTGACCGTCCTGGAGGTAAGCCTCCGGGGTCCGGAACCACAACCCGCGGCCGTAGGTGACCGCGAACGTCCCGTGGGCCGTGCGCCAACCCTCTTCGGTGAGGCCGCGCCCGATCATGAAGGCGGCCAGACCGTAGGTGGTACCGGTCCAGCTCTCAGCCGACTGTTCGGTCGACTCGTCGATCGAGCCGTCCGGTCGAGTGCCGTTGACGGCGCCCATGTCGCCACCGCCGAACCCGAGGACGTTCGACTCGTAGATCGTGCGAAGCGCCATGTCGATTCGCTCCGGCGACACCAGGTCGCCGAGTTGGGTCGCGTCGGCATACCACTGCCCGGCCAGTTGGTCGGCCATGATCGAGTCAGAGGAGGCTTCGCCACTCGCGTCGAAGCGATAGGAGCGGCCGTTCCACAGCTTGGCCTCGAAGGCTGCGCTGCCGCGATCGTGCAAGTCGCGAAAGCGGGCGACGTTCCCGGAATCGCCGGCCATCTCACCCAACCGGATCGAGGCCCGGAGCGCGGCCAGCCAGAGCGCGCCGCTGTACGAGCTTGGCCCCCGCATCGACCACATGTCGTAGGTCTGGTCGGGCTGGCCGTCGTGCTCCGGCAGCCCGTCGCCGTCCCGGTCGTATTCAGCGAGATAGTCCATTGCCTGCACGACGGCCGGCCAAGCCTCGCGAGCCAGGTCCGGAGCGGGCACGAGCAGGACATCGCGCCAGACCTGGAGCACGAACTTGCTGTTGAGGTCCTTCCAGATGTTGATGTCGCGCCAGCGTGTAGGAATTGGGGCGGAGGAACGGATCGTCGCCCGGAGCCCCCAGATCGTGCGGCAGCGCGCCGCGCCGCTTTCGCTGGGCCGATGTGCCCTGCCAGCCCACGGTCACGATCTCAGGATCGTCGAGATCGACGGTCGCGGCGAAATCCCGGACGACGCCGACGTCGAGGTCGGGCCAGAGAAGCAGGAGCGCCCACGAGGCGTAGAAGTTGACGTCGAGCGTGTTGTAGAACGGGTAGTCGTAGCACTCCAGGACCGCGAAGTGGCCCAGCAAGTCATCGGCCGCGCCACCTCCCGGCTCGGCGGCGTCGGCGAAACGAAACGGCGTGCCGTCGGTCCAGACCGTACCGCCATCAACGAGAAAGTACAGCTCGTTGAAGAGCGCGCCCTTGTACCAGTCCGGCCGGGCGGTGTCGGCCAGGATCGGCGCCTGCCAGGCGTCGATCGCCGACGACCACTCGGTGCGCTTGGCGAGCGCCTCCGCGCCGATCGCCCAGGCGTTGTCCCCGCTGCGGCCGAAGAACCGGGTGTAGCGCTTGTACCAGCATGTCCCGGCCCCGAACTCGACGACCGGCAAATCCCAGGCGAGAACGAACGAGACGAGTCTCGTCTCGCCCGGGGCGAGCTCGAGCGTCGCCGCGAGGGCCGCCCCGATGGCCTCATCCGGCCGGCTCGGCCGCGCGTCCGCGACGTCGTCCAGGCGACCGTCGGTCGCAAAGTCCGCCCACACGTCGGCTCCGTCGTCGGCGAGGAAGCGATCGCGCGTGGACAACTGAATGCCCGCTTCCTCGCCGGCCATGATCGCGAAGGTGCCGCTCCATGGCGCATCGCACGACGTCGGCAGGTCCATGGAGCACCACCCCGACCATCCCGTCCTCGCGCAGCGAGGCGTTTCGGTGGCCGCCTCGACGGTCCTGGCCGCGGTCGCGCCCGATGTCGTTGAGCCAACTGAACATCAGCCCGACGGTCACCGGATCCGGGCCGGGATTCTCGATCTGCCACTCGAAGACGCCGACCGGGTAGCTGCTCTCGCGGTAGTTGCCGGGGATGACCGGGCTGAACTGTCGCTGCGTCAGGCGCACGGGCAGCGCATCCCAGTCGTACTCGAACCAGGCATTGGGGAACAGGCCGTGGTAGGTGCCGGCGCCCTCGGGCAGATCCCAGTTCCAGCTCGGGAGCGTCTCAGGACGGATCGTCGAGAGGGCGTGGGCCGTACCGACCCCGCCCCTCGCGACGAAGACCGAGAACTGGTCGGCCGGCACTGACTCAAACCGGTGGTGGCCCACGTCGAGATGCCACCTCGCGAAGTCACCGCGATGCGTTCGGCCGATGGCCCCGGCCCCCATCCCGCCGAGTGGCACGCCACCCCAGGGCCCGTCGTCGATCAGCCGCGGACTGACGTCGTGCCGGGCTTGTTCTGGGCCGTCGTACGGAAGCCCGATCGGCCGCCGCCAGGCGTAGGGTGCCGGGCCCGAGACGACCTCGGGTCTCTGTCGAACAGTCATCGGCCGCTACTTCTCGACGCCGGAGATCACGACGCCGCGCATGAACACGCGCTGGGCCACGAAGAAGATCGCGACCGGGCACGATCATCGCCATGAGCGCCGCGGCCTGGGTCAGGTAACCCGTGCCCGACGCCGCATACGTCGCGTTGAACGCCTGCAGCCCGACGGTCATCGTCGCCAGCTCCGGTTTGCCCGACAGGTACACGAGCGGCGCGAAGAAATCGTTCCAGGTGAAGAAGAAGTGGAACAGGGCCACGGCGATGATCGCCGGCCACGCCTGGGGAATGATCACCGACCAGAGGACCTGGAGCGGGCTGGCGCCATCGATCTCGGCGGCCTGGTCCAGCTCTCGAGGGAGCGTGAGGAAGTACTGCCGCAGCAGGAAGACGTTGTAGGCATTGGCGAAGAAGTGGGGGACGATCAGGGGTAACCAGGTGCCCGTCCAGCCGAGGGCCTTGAAGCCGATGTACTGCGGGATCAGGAGGACCTGGAACGGCAGGATGATCGTCATGATCAGGAGCAGGAAGAGGCCGTTCCGGCCCGGGATCCTGAACCGCGCGAAGCCATAGGCGACGACGACTGCGGAGGCGACCGCTCCGATCGTCCCGAGAATCGCGACGATGAGGGTGTTCCTCAGCAGCATCGGGAAGTTGAGGGTGTCCAGGACGGTCGTGAAGTTGTCGAACTTCGGTTGGATCGACGACCAGACCGGGCTCAGGCCGCGCCAGTTGCCCTTCCACTCGATCTCTTGGCCGGTCGTCGGGGTCGATGAACGTGCTCACGATCCGGCCCGGTTTCATGAAGGGCGAGATCGCTGGGTGCCGCCCTCGGGCAGTCGGCACCTCGTAGAGCGGGTACACCTGCCCGTCGGCGGCCGTGTACATCTGGGGCGAGGCGGGCCACAGCGGCGCGTTCAGGGCGATGATCTGGGAGTTGTCCTTGACCGACGTCAGGATCATGTAGCCGAGCGGCAGCAGGAAGATCATCGCCATCGAGGCGGTGAACAGCGTCACGCCGAGCTTCGAGATCCCGTAGCGCAGGCCGCGCACGCGGTTCGATCGCCGCCGATCGCCACCCGCCAGCGGAAGGGGAACCGCGTTGCCGGTCATCGGTCGCTACCGGCGTAGAACACCCAGCGTGCCGATGTCCGAAACAGCAGCGATCGCGGCGACGACGACGATGAACATCATGACCCAGGCAAGCGCCGAGGCATAACCCATGTTGTTGTAGGCCCAGCCTTCCTTGTACAGGTTCAGGTTGAAGAAGAACGTCGAGCCGCCGGGCCTGCCATTGCCCGCCGGATCGAGCGTGTATGCCTGGGTGAAGTACTGGGCGACGACGATGATGCTGATGAGGATGTTGTAGAAGAGGACCGGCGAGATCATCGGCAGGGTGACGTGGCGGAACCGAGCCCACGGCCCGCCGCCGTCGACCTTGACCGCCTCGTAAAGCTCCGTTGGGACCGCCTGCAGGCCGGCCAGGAAGATCAGCATCATGTTGCCGATCGCCCCAGATGCCGAGAAGCACGAGCCCCGGCAGGGCCCAGGCCGGATCCTGGAACCAGTCCGGGGCGGGCAGCCCGACCGCATGCAGGAGCTGGGCCAGCCAGCCGGTGCTGCCGTTCAGGAAGCCCTGCCAGACGATCGTGCTCGCGACGAGCGGGATCAAGACCGGCATGAAGAACAGCGTCCTGAAGACGGCCTTGCCCGCGAGAAGCTTGTGGTGCAGCAAGCAGCGCCAGGCCGAGGGCCAGGGCGATCATCAACGGCACCGACATCAGCGCGTACCGGGCGGTCACGCCCAACGACTGGCCGACCGCCCCGTTGCTCAGGAGCTCGTTCCAGAGCCGCGCGTAGTTGTCCAGGCCGATGAACCGGAGTCCCTCGGGCTGGAGGATGTTGAAGTTCGTGAGCGATAGCGCCAGCGAGGCAAGGATCGGCAACGCCGGTGAACACCACCAACCCGAACAGCCATGGCGACAGGAACGCGATGCCCCACCACATCTCGCGACGAGCGAGGCTGATCCGGCGTGGAGGCGGCACGTAGACCGATATCCTGTCTTCGACGATCGTCATCGATCCGCTCCGGAATTCACGTCGAATGGCTCGGGCGACCGGCTCGTCGCCGGCCGCCCGAGATCTATCAGCGAACTGACGTTGGCGACCGTTACGGCGCCTGGTCGAAGTCGCTCTGCAGCGTCGTGACCATGTCCGTGATGGTCTTGTCGAGGTCGAGGCCTTCGTCCGTCGCGAGCGTTGAGAAGACCGTGGTGTAGTCGTTCTGGGCCTTGATGTAGTTTGGCATCTCGGCCTCGTGGTTGGGCGACTCGGCGTAGCCCTCCATGTCGATCGCGACCTGCCAGTTGACCGTGTTGCCGGGGAACTGGGCGACGAACGTCGGGTCGACGACATCCTTGAAGAACTGGAGCTGATCGCCGACGGCAGGCGTGCCGCCGTACAGCGCCATCAGGTCGAGGCGACCGGCCAGATAGGTCATGGCCTCGAAGGCCCGATCCGCGACCGGCGAGTCCTTGCTGATGGTGAACGTATCGATGTTGATCGGGGCGGTCGTCTCGCCGGCGCTGTTGGTCGGCATGACGGCGATGTCCCATTTCTTGAATGCGCCGTTGGCCTTGGTCGCATCGGGCGACATGCAGCAGATGTACCACTGGAACATGTGGCCCATCGCGACGTGGCCGGAGGACAGCGAGTTGCCCTTGGCCAGGAGGTCGGAGTTGCGCTCCGTGTCATCGGCGATGAAGTGATCCTTCCAGATCCCGTCGTAGTACCACTTCCAGCCGGTCTTCCACTCATCCGGGAATTGGGCCGTCTTGCCGTCCGCCGCGACCAGCGATCCGGCACCGAACGCGGACGCGAGGCGGCGGCCTTCGGTCCATTGGAACTCAAAACCGAACTGCGTCTGGTTGGCGGGGTCGAAGTCCGGCTGGGTCGCGTCCTTGCCGTTCTTGTCGACGGACAGGAGCATTGCGATTTCCCGGACGGTGTCCCAGTTCCAGTCGGCCTGCGAGCCGTCGGGCATCTCGTACTTGTCGCCAACCTTCTGCGGCGGGTACTTCAGCCCGGCCTCGTCGAAGAGGTCCTTGTTGTAGAAGATGTAGGACGGGTAGACGGCATAGGGGATGCCGAGCAGTGCGCCGGTCTGGCCGTCCTTCATGGTCTCGACCAGTTTCTCCGGGTACTGGGTCATGTCGAAGCCGGCGGCCTCGATCAGCGGCGTCATATCCAGGAACTGACCCGCGAAGCCGGCCCGGCCCTTGATACCGACGGGACCGATCAGGTCGGGCGCGCTGCCGGAGGCGATCTCGGTCTTGAGGATGTCGGTTGCTGTCGAGTTCTGGACGATTTCCAGCGACAGGAGGATCGGCATCTTGCCGTCCGTCCGCTCGTCCTGGATCTTGTTGAAGTCGTTGACGACCGTCTGCTGCAAGGCTATCTGCGCCGGGTTCGTGCCCGACCCGAGGCCCACGTACCAGCGGACGACGATGTGGTCCTTGCCGCCGACGTTGATGATCTGGCCCGGCTTGGCAGTCGACGCGACGGCCGAGGGTGAAGCTTCCGCCGACGCTGCCGGCGCCGACGGCCCGGCCGAGGTCGGAGCGATCGATGCTGTACCGCCCCCGCACGCGCCGACCGCGAGCGCGACGACCGCAGCAAGGGCCGCCAACCGGGTAAACCTTGTCCTGCCCATTCCGCTCCTCCTGTTCCCCTTCGAGCGCCGTCCGTGGCGCCTGGAAACGTCGAGCGCGAGGCCCGCAATGGGCCGCGCTCCGGTCGATCAGTTCTTTCCCGTCGGCAGCCCTCCACTCGATTGCCTGACGATGAGTTCGGTTTCCAGGACCACACGGCGCAGCACGTGGTCCCGCGATTCGATCGACTGGAGGAGGACATTGACAAGCTCGCGGCCCATCACCGCCATCGACTGGTGGACGCTCGACAGCGGCGGTCGGGTCGAGAGGGCGATGATCGAGTCGTCGAAGCCGACGACGGCCACGTCCTCCGGCACTCTCTTGCCGGCCGCGTACAGCGCGGACAGCGCGCCGGCGGCCATCAGGTCCGAGGCGGCGAACACCGCGTCGATGTCCGGACACCGCTGGAGGAGGATCTCCATCGAGCGCTGGCCACCCTCGCGGGTGAATCCACCGCTCTGCTCCAGGTCGGGATCGAGCGGCCGGCCGGCGGCCGTGAGCGCGTCGCGGTAGGCGGCGAGGCGGGTGATGCCCGCGGGCATGTCGGGCGGGCCGGTGATCGTGGCGACGGTGTTGCGGCCCTGCTCGATGAGGTGCTGCACGGCGGCGATTGTCCCGCCGCGGTTGTCGTTGTCGACGTAGCTCACCCGCGCACCGGGCGGCGGCTCTCCGCCGACGACGACCGGGACACCCTGCGACTGGAGGTGATCCGGAAGCGGGTCATCGCCGTGCAGCGAGAACAGGATCACGCCATCGACGTGGCCACCGGAGCTGAGATACCGCTCAGCCCAGCGTTCCTCATCCGGGGACTGGGACATGACGAGAACCAGGTGCAGCTGGCGGGCGGTCAAACCGGCGCTGATGCCGCGCAGGACCTCACCAAAGAACGGGTCACCGAAGATGCGTCCGGTCGGCTCCGCGATCACGACGCCGATCGAGTCGCTGCGGCGAGTGACGAGGGTCCGGGCGGCGACGTTCGGGACGAACCCGAGGCGGTCGATCGTCCGCTCGACGAGCTGCTTGGTCGCCGAATTCACCCGCGGGTTGCCGTTGACCACGCGGGACACCGTCGCCTGGGAGACGCCGGCCGCTTTCGCAACCTCGTCCATCGTTACGCCGCGGCCGTTGCCACCTTGCCTGGTCGACATGCGCTGCGCCGGTCCCTCACCATTCGCCGACTCTTGTGTCCGTCGTGAATGCGCATTCACCGTGTGGTTCGCAACAATACATGGGCGTGTCAAGAGAGCGCATTCACGATCGCGACTGGGGTCGCGTGGCGGTGCGGGCCATCCCCGCGTGGCGGGCCCAACACTCGCAACGTGGCCAGATATCCACCGAGGGACTGTTAGGCCGGATCCCGCCCCGTCTGGCGGCCTCTCGCGCTCACGTCGATGCGAACTCGTGCGCGAAGGGTTCGCTGGATCTTGGCGACCGGGTCAGTCTTGGGCTCCGACCTGGCCTACCAGTCCGTGCGTGGATATCTGGCCAGAAAGAGGCGCAGGTCAGCCGATCGCCGCGAGGAAGCGCATCATCGGCAGGCCCGCCGCGAACGAGTCCGCGATGATGTCGGGCAGCCCAGGCGACGTCGCATCCGCGTCGGAAAGCCGCCGGCCGAAGACCACATCCTTCAGCTTCAACAGATCGGCCGCGGGGTGGTCGGCCGGATAACCGGCTGGGACGCGCTGCAGGGCGTGGCCGTCGGCGCTCAGGCTGCCGAAGGTCTTCTTGAACGCACGATCGCCAACAAGCGCGCCGAATTCATCGGGATTGTCCGCAACACGTCGCCGGAAGGCGTCGATCCACGGCTTCTCCGGGTGCCAGATGCCGCCCCCGACGTAGATCTCGCCCGGTTGGAGGTGGAAATAGCCGCCGCTGGAGTGGACGTTCGAGGTGTGCGATCGCGCGCCGCCATCGGCCGGTTCATCCGCCACCCACGGAAAGCTAGCGCCGATGTTCGTCTTGTACGGCGACTTGTCCTTCGAGAAGCGGACGTCGCGGTAGATCCGGAACGGCGACTTCGTCGGATCCGCCCGGAGCGGAATGCCGCGCGCTTCGAAGCGTTCCGCGAGCGCCACGATCAGCGCCTCGAGCGGCTCCTTGAGCAGGCTCTCGTACTCGCCCTTGCGGGGTTGGAACCAGGCCCGATCGTTGTTCGACGCGAGGTCGGCGAGGAACTGGATTGCTTCCGGGCGAAAGCCGGTGAAGGCGGGCGATGCGACGGCCATGGTTCCATGTCCTCCGGGCTGGCGGCGTGGATGTAATCTACCGCGCCCTGCTTACTCTTCCGTTATCGGGTCCGGGTGGGGCTCGCGGACCCATGGATCTGAACGGCCCTTCCGCCATGCGATCCAGCCCGGCGGCAGGTCGGCGATCGAACGGAGCGTTGGATCGATCCGGAGGACCTCGTGCATCCCGATTACGCGGCCCGCGGCTGTATCGGCTGGTCGTCCGTCGAGGAACTGCCAGCCGTCATCGTCAAGGTCGTGCGAGACGTACAGGATCGGATCGCCTTCGAGGATTGAGCGAACCGTGAGTGCCGCCACATTGGGAGCCTGATCGAACGGCCATTCGGCGTCGTCGTCAGTCACGCTCCACCCTCAGCGCCGAAGACCAGGGCGGCATTGAGCCCGCCGAACCCGAACGACGTCGACAGGATCCGCCGATACTCGCCCTCGCGACCTTCCCGAAGCAGGCACGGGAGAATCGCCTCCACGTCCGGGTCGGGCTCGACCAGGTTGACCGATGCCGGAGCCCAGCCGTCGCGAATCGCGAGGGCGCAGATCGCCGCCTCGATCGCCCCGGACGCCCCCAGCGGGTGACCGTAGAGGGCCTTCGTTCCGCTGACCGGCACGCTCGCAGCTCGCTCGCCCAGTGCCAGGGCAATGGCGCGGGCCTCGGCGACGTCGCCGATCGGTGTCGACGAGGCGTGGGCGCTGACATAGTCGATCCCTTCGGCTGCCACCCGGGCGTCCGCAAGGGCGATCGTCGCCGCTCGGGCGGCCTCCCGGCCGTCGGCTCGTGGCTGGACCATGTGGTAGGCGTCAGAGGTCGCGCCGTAGCCCATAACCTCGGCGTACGGCTCGGCGCGGCGGGCGCTGACGACCTCATCGGATTCGAGGACGAGCAGCGCCGCGCCTTCGCCCATGACGAAGCCGTCGCGCCGGGCGTCGAACGGCCGGCACGCATGGGAGGGATCGTCGTTCGAGCCGGACGACAGCGCCCGGATGATGTCGAAGGCGCCGAATGCGAGGGGGCTGAGCGGAATCTCGACCCCGCCGGCAATCGCCGCATCGATCTCACCGGCCCGGATCGCGCCAAGCGCCTCGCCGATTGCCACGGCCCCCGACGCGCAAGAGTTCGCCGTCGAAAGAATCGGCCCGCGGACGCCGAGCGCGATCCCGAGGTTGGCCGGGGCCGCCCCGCCGAAGACCGCCAGGGCGAGGTTCGGCGCGACCTGGCGGATGCCCTTCTCCATGTATCGCTCGTGCTGTTCCTCGGCGTACGCGATGCCGCCAAGGGCGCTCCCGAGATAGATGCCGATCCGCTCCGGTGACGCGGCGCCTCCCTCGCCGGGCCGCAGCGCGGCGTCCTCGAGGGCCAGCTGCCCGGTCACGAGCCCGAACTGGCTGAACCGATCGAGCTGGCGAGCTGTCTTCGCCGGCATCCAGGCCAGCGGGTCGAAGTCGTCAACTTGGGCGGCGACCTGTGAGCGGAACGGGGAGGGGTCGAAGCGGTCGATGCGCTTGACCGGCGAGCGCGCCGCTCGGAGCCCGTTCCGGAAACCGGCCAGGCCGGTGCCGACGGGCGTGATGACGCCGATGCCGGTGACCCAGACGCGCGTTCGGTTAATGCTCATACCGATGACTTCGCCGCCGCGCCGACGTCGGACTCAACGTCAACGAGGGCCTCGGCAATCGTCTTGAACGTTGCTAGCGTCCGCGACGCGATCGGCCGGGTGAAGGTGCGGTCGACGAATGCCGCCCAGCCGGGCATTCGGGGCCGGAAGTCATGGTCGATAGATACCCGACAGCCGCCGTTCGCCGCCTCGATCCGCCAGGTGACATCCATGCCGTTCGTCGCGCCGCCGAGGTGGACGAAGCGGAGCCGCAGCGACTCCGGCTCGCTCCACGTTCGAGACCGCCACGCAACCGGCAGGCCGAGCCCGAGGACCGGCACGAGCGGCCGGCGGGCAACCATCACCGCGGTCAGGCGGCCGTCGCCGTCGCGCCCCAGCGACCGGACACGGACGTAGTGCGGGAGAAGCCGCGGCCAGCGCTCGACGTCGCGGGCGAGGCGAAATACAAGACTCGGCGGAGCGGCGACGTCGATCGATAGCGTGCTCTTCAACGCGTCACGTCCGGAAACGCGAGCTTCACCCCGAACTGTGCAATTTCGACCAGGCGCAGTTCCTCGAGCTTCGCTCGCGAGAGCCACGCGCACTTGTCGGTCGTCCCTTCGATCTCGTCGCGCAGCTCGCCGCCGACGATCCGCATCCGGTAGATGATCCCCAGGAAGTGGAGGTCGCCGCCGCGCGCGAAGGTCGAATTGCGGTAAACGTGGGAGAAGATCCCGGCGATCCCTGCGATCTCCCCGATCAGCCCCGTCTCCTCCTCCAGTTCACGCACCGCCGCGGCATCGGGGTGCTCGCCGAAGTCGATGCCGCCGCCCGGCATCGTCCACGCGCCCACGTCGACCTCGAGCGCCGACAGGCGCGCCAGCAGGATGCGCCCCTTGTCGTCAAGGCACAGCGAGTAGCTCCCGATGCGGGTCCGCCGGTTGGGCGGGACGGGCTCCGTGACGGCAGGGTCGGTCACGCGCGGCTCACGGCCGGAGCATGGACGCGATGAACAGCGGATCGAGGGCGCGCGACGCCGGGACGAGATCACCCATCACGAGGCCCATCGTCTCACGGACGCGCCGCCGCCCCGCGAGCCGGCGCGCGGCGTAATCGAACAGGGCCGGCCGGGCGAGAAACGCCTGGACCAACAGACTCAACAAGTCCTTGGACCGAAACCGGGCGGCCATCGCCCGGTCGTGTCCGGCGAGCCCGTCCGGGTCGCCGTCGAGATGGCGCTCGATGGCGGCAGCCGCAAGCCGGGCCGAGACCAGCGCCCGATGGAGGCCTTCGCCGGTGAACGGGTCGAGGAATCCGGCCGCGTCGCCGATGAGCAACCAGCCGGGACCGTGGCGCCGCGCGACGCGATGACCGAGAGGGGCGGCCCCCTCGATCGGGTCGCATCGCTCGGCCGCCCGCCAGTCGACGGGATCGTCGCCCGCCGGCGGGATGGCCGCGAGGACGGATTCGACCGTTCGCTCGGCGCCGTGCGTACGCAGACGCGACGCCCATGACCGGCCGAGAACGATGCCGACGTTGACGCGCCCGCCCGGGACCGGAGCAAGGCCGACGTACCCGTCTCGGAAGAGGATCATTCGCGCGTCGCGAGGGGCGGGCGGCCCGGGATCGGCGACGTGGAACGTAAGTCCGACACGATCGCCGAGAAGCGGCGTTCGGCCGACGCCAAAGGCTCTGGCCACGGTCGAGCGGATCCCGTCGGCCCCGACGATGACGCGAGCCTCGAGTTCCGTCTCGCCGGCGGTGTCGCGCCCGACGATCCGGCCGCGTTCGACGCCGGTGACCGTCACCCCGAGCCGGACGTCCGCTCCCGCTTGGCGAGCGAGGTCGAGCAGAGATTGGTCGAGCGCGGCCCGGTCGAAGCTGACCGCCGGGGCGGCGAGCGAGTCGTCGTCCCCGTAGGTGAGCCGAACCCACGTTCCCGACGCCGTCTCGACACGCATCGCCGGCGCCGGCCGAACCACGGCGGCGAGCGTTTCCGCGTCAAGTCCCGCCGCGCGAAGCTCCCGGACTGAAACCGGCGAGCTGAAGACGCCGCAGGCCCGCCATCGATAGCTGGCCGAGCGCTCGACGAGGACCACCGCGCGTCCACGCCGCGCCAGTCGTGCCGCCAGGACCGCCCCGGCCGGGCCGCCGCCCACGATCGCGACGTCGACTGTCATGCCCGGATCGCCGCGAACGCGTAGCGGTGGCCGACGAACCCGCCGAACTCGCCGACTGGTCGCAGCCCAGCCCGAGCCAGCAGCTCGCGCATCTCGTGCGGTGTGTATGCCCGGCGAACGGATAGCGGAGCATCGCGCCGCGTGTAGCGATTCAGCGTGAACAGGTGAGCGATGAGCCAGGCGCCCAGCCAATGCGCGCGGCCGCGGTCCAGGTCGTTGATGACGATCCCGAGGCGAGCGACGCGGGCCATCTCCACGAGGAGCGCCACGGCCTCGTCCGGCTCCATGTGGTGAGTCAGCAGCGAGGCGTGGGCGATGTCGAATGCCCGGTCGGGGAAGGGGAGAGAGCGGCCGTCGGCGACGCAGAGCTCGAGGCCCGCGACTCGGGCGAGGACGGGTCGTGCGGCACGCGCGGCATCCAGCACCTCCGGACGCGCATCTACCGCGACGACGCCTAGAGGGCGGTTCTTTCGGCGGGCGTCTGCCAGGAGCGCGAACGGAATGTCGGCAGCGCCAGTACCGACGTCGATGAGCATGACCGGTCTCGCTTCGAGGTTGGTCGGCGCGGCGATCAGCAGCCTATCGATCGCGAGTCGGCTCAGGCGTACCCCGCCAAGGACACGGTTGACCCGGCGGAGGTCGCGCAGGTTGCCGGCCAGCGCCGCCGGATCGTCGAGCGGCCCGTCGAGAAGCTCATCGGCGTTCGTCACGCGGTCCATGGCGGGGAGGCTACACCGGGCCGCACGCGACGACCCAGTCCGAGTCGAGATGACACCGGCGATCCACCGCGCTATAACCCGTTCGTGAACCGGCCTCGGGCTACGCTCCTATGATCGTCGTCGGCGGCGAGAGCCTGATCGACCTGATCGTCTACCCTGGCGGGCGGCTGGCGGCCATCTCCGGCGGCGGACCGTTCAATACCGCCCGAACGATTGGCCGCCTCGGAGGTTCGTCGGCCTATTTTGGTCGGCTGTCGACGGACCGGTTCGGTCGGGCGCTGCTTGATCGGCTAGTGCTCGACGGCGTCGATTGCCGGCTCGTTCAAATGACGGACGAACCGACGACGCTCGCGGTCGCCGAGCTCGATGACTCCGGCATGGCGACCTATCAGTTCTACCTCGCGGGCACGTCGGCGCCGGGCCTCACCGGTGACGGCCTCGCCGATGGGCTGCTCGATGGCGCCAGCGCCCTCCATGTCGGGACGCTCGGACTCGTTCTCGAACCGATGGGAACCACCCTCGAATCACTTGTTCGCGGTGCCCCCGACGACATGGTCGTGATGGTCGATCCGAATTGTCGTCCGTCGGCCACGCCCGACCCGGCGGCCCTCCGCGCCCGCATCCAGCGGCTGGCCGGACGGGCTGACGTCATCAAGGTCAGCAACGACGATCTGGCGTTCCTCAACCCGGGCGTGGCTCCGGACCACGCAGCGCGGGCGCTGCTCGAAACCGGCCCGTCGGCGATCCTGGTCACGGACGGCGGGAAGTCCGTCCGCGTCTCCGTGCGGGGGGCGGCGATCGATCTGCCTGTCCCGCGCGTCGACGTCGTCGATACCGTCGGGGCGGGCGATGCGTTCGGTGGCGCGTTCATCGCCTCGTGGCTCGAGCGGGGACTGGGGCGGATCGAGCTGGGCCAACCCGACCGCCTCCGCCCGTCCGTCGAGTTCGCGATCAGGGTCGCCAGCGAGACGTGCCGTCGGGCCGGTGCGGAGCCGCCGACCGCGGCCGAAATGCTGGGAATCGCCTGAGGCGCATCCGGCTCGGCTGCTACCCTCGGCGCGGATGACTCCTCGAACCGCGCGTCGCTGGCTCGCCCTCGCACTCGTCGGTTTGATGGCCATCGCCGGCGCCAGCGCCCCGGCGCTCGCGGCGATCTCCACGTTCTACCGGACCCTGAGCCCCGGTGACCGCGGCACGGACGTGGCCACGATCCAGCAGCTGATCCGCGAGCACCAGACGACGGACCCGCCCCCATCTGGCGGACGGACGGTCACTGTCCGCGGCATCGACCCGCTCGTCGTGCCAATCGACGGAATCTTCGGCGCGTCGACTGCAGACGGAGTTCGCGCGATCCAGGCGTCGCGTGGGCTCGCTGAGACAGGGATCGCGGACGCTGCCACGTGGGCGGCGCTGGTGGTCCCGATCGGGCCCGACGCGACCGGCGATGCGGTCTTTGCCGTGCAGCGCCTGCTTCGCGAGAAGCTGGCGGCCGCGGTTCCGACCGATGGCGTCTACGGGGCCGCGACGACGGCCGCGGTCAAGGCGTTCCAGGCGCACATGGGCCTCGCCCAGACGGGGTCGGTCAACGCCGCCACGTGGCGGGCGCTCGTCTGGCACTTCGAGCTGCCGCGGTTCTCGCCGTCGGCGCTGTGCGACTACTCGAGCGGCAATGGGCCCGCCAACTGGGGCACCGCCGAGATGATTTCGACGCTGGAGGCGGCCGGCGCGGCAATGGTCGCGGGTGGGTTCGGCCGCGTCTCGGTGGGCGACGTGTCGCTCGAGCACGGCGGGGACATCCCGGATCATCAAACGCACGAGGTCGGGCTCGATGCCGACATCCGACCCATGCGCAAGGCCAACGACCAGTGCTCATTCGGGACGAACTGGAGAACGACGGCATACGACCGAGCGGCGACGAGGTCACTCGTCCAATCGATCCGGGCGGCCACGCCCGGCCACGTCCAGTTCATCCTGTTCAACGACCCGGTGCTGATCGGCGAGGGACTGACCACCTTTCAGTCGGGGCACGACGACCATCTCCACGTGACGCTCTGCGAAGCCTCGTTCCCGGATCGACGCTACCGCTGCTGATGCGGCGCATCACGGCAAGGCCAGGGTCTCGGTTACGTCGCTCGTGAACAACCCCGGTCTGCGGCCGCCCAGGACGACGTAGGCGGTTCCATCCAGGACCGCGGCGCCGACCCCATGGCGAGCGACCTCGAGATTCGGCAGCCTGAGAACGTTGCCGTTCGGAGCGATGCATTCGACCTGCGCGTTCGTCCCGCCAGGCGACTCGCCTCCCGCGAGGCACGCGCCCAGCGACGGCCACCAGAAGGCACCGACCCCGCCGCGCGGCGTCGGAAGGTCGCCCAGCGCCGTCACCGTGTCGCCCTCCACGAGATCCACGCTCCCGAGATTCCTGCCGAGCCCGCCGACCCGGCCGCCGAGGATGAACGTACGTCCTTCTCCATCGGACGTCGCCGCGAGATGCTCGCGGCCCTTGGAGAGATGCCCGATCTGCGTCCACCCGCCCCCACCCAGCGCGAAAACCTCGCTGTTGATGCTGCCGGGCTGGACACCGCCGGCGAAGACGATCCGACCGCCGTCGAATGCGGCGGCGCCTGCCGCCCGGGGCGCCGGCAGGGGGATGCTTTCGGTCCATGCCCCGGCCTCATCGTCGAGCCGATGCACGGCGGCCGTCGGGCCATCGGCCTCGTAGCCGCCGAGGAGGACCAGGCCCGCGCCGTCGGAGACGAGTGCGGCGTGGTGGACTGCCTCCGGCAGACGCGGCCCGTCGGTCCAGCGGCGCCCCGTAGGGTCGAAGACGAAGACCTCGTCGCTCGCAGTGCCGTCCGACAGCAGGCCCCCGGCGACCCAGATCCGGCCGTTGTGGGCGGTAACGGCTACCTCCGTCAAGGCGATCGGCGCGGCATCGATCGTCGTCCACGCTCCTTCGAAGGCAAGTGACGGTCGCGGCGTGCCGAGCCCAAGGCGGCCCGCGACGAGGGCGAGAGCGCCGACGCCGGCGACCGCGACCACGACCAGGGCGATCGCGCGTGCTTGCTGGTTTCGACGAGTGATGGCCGCGCTCCTCGCTCGCGGGCTCGCCGCCCGACCGGTGACATAATGGCCACAATGGCCACCGAGACCAAACCCGCCGGCGCCACATCGGCCGCGATCAGCCGATCGGGCAACGGCACGCCTTCGAGCTGGGGGCTGGGCGACGGCGCGGCGATCCCCTGGGAATACGCCCCGGCGCCGGAGTCGCGCGACGTCGTCACGCTCAAGGAGCGCTACGGCCTGTTCATCGGCGGCCGCGAGGTCCCCTCATCGGACGGCGAGACCTTCGTCACCGTGAACCCCGCGACCGAGGAACCCCTCGCGAAGATCGCCCGCGGCACGGCCGCCGACATGGACAAGGCCGTTCGGACGGCGCGGCGGGCGTTCCAACGGTCATGGGGCAAGCTCCCCGGTCGAGAGCGGGCGAAATACCTGTTCCGGATCGCCCGGATCCTCCAGGAGCGAAGCCGCGAGTTCGCGGTCCTCGAGTCGATGGACTCCGGCAAGCCGATCAAGGAGTCGCGTGACGTCGACGTCCCGCTGGCGGCGGCCCACTTCTGGTACTACGCCGGCTGGGCCGACAAGCTCGACTATGCGTTTCCGGGCCGCGTGGCCCGGCCCCTCGGCGTCGCCGCCCAGATCATCCCCTGGAATTTCCCGCTGCTCATGCTCGCCTGGAAGATCGCTCCCGCCCTGGCGGCCGGCAACACGGTGGTCCTGAAGCCCGCCTCGACGACGCCGCTCAGCGCGCTGCTCTTCGCCGACGTCTGTCGCCAGGCGGACCTGCCACCGGGCGTCGTCAACATCGTCCCGGGACCAGGCGAGATCGGCATGGCGCTCATCACCAATCCCGGCGTCGACAAGGTCGCATTCACCGGCTCGACGGAAATCGGGCGGAAGATCTTCAAGGGCGTCGCCGGCTCCGACAAGGCGCTGACCCTCGAGCTCGGTGGCAAGGCCGCGAACATCGTGTTCGACGACGCCCCGCTCGACCAGGCCGTCGAGGGCATCGTCAACGGCATCTACTTCAACCAGGGCGAGGTCTGCTGCGCCGGTTCGCGGCTGCTCGCCCAGGAATCGATCGTCGAGCCGCTCATCGAGAAGCTCAAGGACCGCCTGGCGACGATCCGCGTCGGCGACCCCCTCGACAAGAACACCGACGTTGGGGCGATCAACTCGAAGGCTCAGCTCGAGAAGATCACGGAGCTCGTCGCGGCCGGCCGGGCCGAGGGCGCGGAGATGTACCAGCCGGCCTGCGATCTGCCCGATCGCGGCTACTTCTTCCGCCCGACGCTGTTCACGAACGTTGCCCAGTCCCATCGCATCGCCCGTGAGGAGATCTTCGGGCCCGTTCTGTCCGTCCTGACGTTCCGGACACCCGACGAGGCGATCGAGAAGGCGAACAACACCGCCTACGGCCTGTCGGCTGGCGTCTGGACCGACAAGGGCAGCCGAATCCTCAGCATGGTCCGCCGTCTCAAGGCCGGCGTGGTCTGGGCCAACACGTTCAACCGGTTCGACCCGACCTCGCCGTTCGGCGGCTACAAGGAGTCCGGCTTCGGCCGCGAAGGCGGCATGCACGGCCTCCACGCCTACGTCCGGCTGGAGGATCGCTGACGTGGCGACGACGAAGAGGACCTCGAAGCGCGCGGTCGCGAAGGCGGACACAACCGCCGCCCGGATCGACGTCCGCAAGACGTACAAGCTCTACATCGGCGGGGCGTTTCCGCGATCCGAATCCGGGCGGAGCTACGTCGTGGCCGGCGCCGACGGGACACCGCTCGCCAATGCCTGCCGGGCGTCCCGCAAGGACCTCCGCGACGCGGTCCGCGCCGCGCGCACAGCCTCGGAAGGCTGGGCCGACAAGACCGCGATGAATCGGGGCCAGGTGCTCTACCGCGTCGCGGAGCTGATGGAGGGCCGGCGGGACCAGTTCGTCGCCGAAGTCGCGGCGGCAGAGGGAATGCGCGATCCGGCCGCTCGGGCGACCGTCGATCGGGCGATCGACCGATGGGTCTGGTACGCGGGCTGGGCGGACAAGATCGGCCAGGTCCTCGGCAGCGCGAATCCCGTCGCCGCTCCGTACTTCAACTTCACGATTCCCGAACCGACCGGCGTCGTGGGCCTGATCGCCCCGGAGCAGTCGTCGCTTCTCGGGCTCGTGTCGCGCCTCGCCCCGCCGATCGTGACCGGCAACGCCGTCGTGGTCATCGCCTCGGAGAGCCGGCCGTTGCCGGCGATCACCCTCACGGAGGTCCTCGCCACGTCCGACGTCCCGGGTGGCGTGGTCAACGTCCTCACCGGTCTGAAGCGGGAGCTCGTGCCGATCATGGCCGCGCACGCCGACATCGACGCGATCGATGTCTGGGGCGTACCCGATGAAATTCGGACGGACGTCGAGCTCGCGGCGGCCGAGGACATCAAGCGCATTTCGCGGCGCCCCGCCGGCGTGTCTGACGCCCGGTTCGACTGGCTCGACGACCGCGCCGCCGAGCGACCGGAATGGATCGCCGCCTTCCTCGAGATGAAGACGGTCTGGCACCCGATCGGGGTCTAGCATGGCGGCTGGTATGGTCGACGGACGCTCCGGCGCAGACGGGTCGTCGGCCGGGCGTCGGCGCGTCGAGCGGCGCGTCTACATCCGGGCGACGCCCCGCCAGGTCTGGGCGACGCTCCACGACCCTGACCAGCTTCCCGCCCTGTTCGCCGAGTTGACTGCCGGCCCCGCCGACCCCTCGTGGCCGGCGGCCGGTTCGTCGAGGATCGGCGAGGCGCACCTCGGCCTACTGCGGACCGCAGTCCGGATCGAGAGCGTCGAGGCCCGGCCGTTGACCGCGTTCGGGATCGTGGTCGCCGCGGCGAGTTTCGCGATCGCGTGGAGCTGGCGCATGGAGCCGCTCGCGGGCGGGACGCGGGTCATCCACGAGGGATCGTTCGAGACGACCGACCGATGGGCGGGCGTCCTGGTCCGGCTCGGCCGCGAGTCGATCGACGCAATCGCAGAGGCACACCTCCGAGCACTGAAGGAGCGGGCCGAGGCACCGGCCGGGGAGGCGGCCGGACCGGCCGCGTGACCCATCAGCCACAGGTTCCGTTCGCCGGGCTGCGCCGGAATGCCGTCCCGCTCTTCGGCGGTTTGCTCCTCCTCATCGGCCTGGCTCTCATCCCGGACCTGACGCCTCCATCCAGCGAACCTCCGCCGGTCGTGCTGGTCCACGCCCGGATCGTCGAGCTCCTCGACACCGGCGGATTGCCCGGCTCGCCTGACGCGCGGGTCGTGGTCGTCGACGGCGCGGAAGCCGGGACCATCCTCGACGCGTACCTCCAGGGACCGTCGGGGCAACAGGAGGTGCCGCGCTACGCCATCGGCGATGAGGTCATCGTCAACATCTCGCAGCAAGGCGAAGACGCGAACTTTGTCGCGGTCGCCGATCGCTATCGGGTGCCGGCACTTGCGTTGCTTCTGGGCCTCTTCGCCGTCGCCGTGACGCTCGTCGGCGGTTGGCGGGGCGTCCGCTCGCTGATCGCCCTGGCCTTGACGCTCGCCGTGATCATCCGGGTCGTCGTGCCGCTCCTCCTCGCGGGTTGGAATCCGGTCCTCCTGGCGGTCGGTTCGGCAACGCTCGTCACGATCGCCACGTTGCTCCTGACGGAAGGCGCTCGCCCGACGACGATCGCCGCCGCTGCCGGCACCTTCATCTGCCTGGCCCTGACGGCGACGCTGGCGTTCGTCTTCAACGCCCTCGCCCAGTTCACCGAGCTCCAGGGGTCGGGCGACCTGGTCTACCTCCAGACCGTGGGTCGACCGGAGCTCGACCTGGGCGGGCTCCTCCTGGCTGCGGTGATCTTCGGCGCCCTCGGTGTCCTCGACGACGTGACGATCACCCAGGCGGCGACGGTCCACGAGCTCTACGAGGCGGACCCGCGGGTGAGCCGCGAGGGCCTGTTCCGGCGGGCGATGAACGTCGGCCGGTCGCACATCGCGGCTACCGTCAACACGCTCGTCCTCGCGTATGTCGGTGCGTCGCTGCCGCTCATCGTCCTGTTCAACGCGGGGCAGCAGGACCCGTTGCTGACGGTGAGCGGCGAGATCGTCGCCGTCGAAGTCGTCAAGGCGGTCGTGGGCAGCATCGGGATCGTCGCGGCCGTCCCGGCGACCACGGCGATCGCGGTGATGCTCGTCGGCCGGGGGAGGCTGTTCGAGCGGGCAGGACGGTCGCGGGGCTGGGAGTAACGGGAGATCCATGGGTCAGAACGTTCAGGATTGACTGAAAGTTCTGAACGCTGTAGCCTACGGCAGTGGCACACGATCAGAGCGCGTTCGTCGAGGAGATGGGCCAATACCTCGCCTCGTACGGGATGACGCCGATGGCGGGTCGGATGTGGGGCTGGCTCCTCGTCTGCGAACCGCCCGAGCAGACGGCCGCTGAGATCGCCGAGGCGCTCCAGGCCAGCCGCGGCGCGATCAGCGGGACGGCTCGCATCCTCACCAGCGCCGGGATGGTCCGGCGGACGACCCGCCCCGGCGATCGACGCGAATACTTCAGCGCGCCGCCGGAAGCCCTCGATTCGATGCTGACCAGCGCCAGCGCCACGTACCGCCGCCTGCGCGAGATCGCGGAGCGCGGGCTTGCCGCGATGAAGGACGAGTCGCCGAGTGGCCGCGCCCGCCTCGAGGAGTTCCGTGACGTCATCGCCTTCATCGAGCGCGAGTTGCCGCTCGTGATCGACCGCTTCTTCAGCGAACGAGCCGGGACAGCCGGCGGGAAGGGCAAACCATGACCGCGATCATCCAAACCGAGAAGCTCACGAAGTCATACGGACCGCATCGTGGCATCGTCGACATCGACCTCGAGGTCGACGAAGGTGAGGCGTTCGGGTTCCTCGGACCGAACGGGGCGGGCAAGACGACGACGATCCGCGTGCTCCTCGACCACATCCGGCCGACGGGTGGCCGAGCCACTCGTCTTCGGCATCGAGACGACCGTCGATCCCGTCGCCATCCATCGCCGGATCGGTTACCTCCCGGGCGAGTTCACCCTCTACGACAAGCTCACGGGCGGTCAGACGATGGAGTACTTCGCGAACCTCCGGGGAGGCGTCGATCCGCTCTACCAGGCCGAGCTCGTGGCTCGCCTCGACATCGACCCGAGCCGCAAGTTCAAGGAACTCTCGAAGGGCAACAAGCAGAAGATCGGGCTGATCGTCGCCCTCCAGCATCGACCGGACCTGCTGATCCTCGACGAGCCGACGTCAGGCCTGGACCCGCTCGTCCAGCAGACGTTCTACGAGGTCATCCGCGAGGCCAAGGCCGAAGGCCGCACGATCTTCCTGTCCAGCCACATCCTGTCGGAGGTCGAGAAGACCTGCGACCGCGTCGCGATCATTCGGGATGGCCGCCTGGCGAAGGTGGATCGGGTGGAGGCGCTGCGGGATCTCGCCCACCACCAGGTCGAGCTGCGGTTCGTCGGCGAAGTGCCGGTCGGAGCGTTCGCGGCGATTCCGGGCGTGACGGACGTCTCAACCGAAGACCATCTGCTTCGCATGCGAGTCTCCGGCTCGATCGCGCCCGTCGTCCGCGAGGCCGCACGGTACGAGCTCCTCGATTTCGTGAGCCGCGAGCCGTCGCTCGAGGAGACCTTCCTCGCCCAGTACGGCCACGACGCCGCTCAGGTGGCATGAGATGACCTCCGACGTCGCCGCCCGCCGGCGGCCACGGTTCCAAACCCGTTCCTCTGATCCGCCGGATCTACGGGCTCGGCAGTGTGTTCGGCAAGACCCTCCGCGACTCGCGTCGGGCGACGATTCTCGTCGGAGTGGTCCTTGGCCTCGTCCTCATCGGCGTCGCCAAGGCCATCGTGACCGAGTTCGCGACGGTCCAGTCGCGGCAGGAGCTCGGCGACGTCGATCCGGTCGGTACCGCCGATCCTCCAGGGTCTCGCCGGCAAGGTCGTCAATGTCGAGACGATGGGCGGCTACGTCCAGTACAAGTACGGCGCGTTCTTCCCTCTCGTCGCGAGCCTGTGGTCGATCCTGGCGCTCTCCGGCACACTCGCCGGCGAGGCGCAGCGGGGGAGCCTGGAGTTCGTAGCCGCCGCGCCGCTGACTCGCCGCCGGATCGCGCTCCAGAAGCTCTTCGGCCACATCGCGGTAGTCACGATCGCTTCGACGTTGATCTTCCTCGCCCTCCTCGTCGTCGGCACGTTCGCGACGCTGCCGGGTGACGCGATCCCGGTCGCCGCGGCCGCCGGCTACGCGATATGGCTCGGTCTACTGGCACTGGTCGCGGGCTCCGTCGCATTCGCCATCGCCCCATTCCTGGGCCGCGGCGCGGCCGTCGGCATCGCCGGTGCCCTCATGTTCGCGGGCTTCATCCTCAACGGCTACCAGGCCGCGATTCCGGCTCTCGCCCCGTTCGCCAACCTGACCTGGTTCGGTTGGACGGCCAACCACATTCCCCTCGCCGGCGTCTACGACTGGCCATCGGTCGCGCTCGTCGCGGTCGTGGCGACCGTCTTGTTCGCGGTGGGAATCGAGGCCTTCGCGCGTCGCGATATCGGCGTGACCAGCACGATCCGGACGCCGAGCCTGCCCCGTTCCCTCGTGGGTCTTGGCGGGCCCGCCGGCCGGACGGCGGCCAGCAGCCTGCCGTCGAGCGTGGCATGGGGCCTCGGCCTGGGCCTCTTCGGCCTGCTGATCGCCGGCTCGGGTCAGTCGTTCGTCGAGCAACTCGGCAAGTCGCCGGACTTCGCCCGGCTCCTCGCGACGGTCTTCCCGGGCGCTGACATCGGGACAGTGGGCGGCTTCCTCCAGCTCGTCTTCGTCGAATTCGGGCTCATCCTCGCGGGCCTCGCCGCGGCAACGCTCGTGGCCGGCTGGGCATCCGACGAGACCTCCGGCCGACTCGAGCTGCTCTTGGCAACGCCACTCGCCCGGGCGCGCTGGGTGATCGCCGGCGGGGTCGGCGTGTTTGCCGGGATCGTCGTGATCATGGCGGTCACGGTCACCGGGATCGCGATCGGCGCCACCATGACCGGTGGCGACATCACGACACCGATGGTCGGCACCCTCTCGCTGGGGCTGTACGCGATGGCCATGGCCGGGATCGGGATCGCGATCGGCGGGGTCATCGGGACGGGGGCGGCCGGGGTCGACAGTGGCCATCCTGACGGTCTTGACCTGGTTCGCGGGCACGATCGCCCCGGCGCTCGGGTTACCCGAGGTGGTCCACGACCTGGCGCTCACCGCGCACTACGGTCAGCCGATGCTGGGACTGTGGGACCCGGTCGGGATCCTGGCGTCCGCCGTCCTGGCTATCGGCGGCGTCGCGATCGGTGCATGGGGGTTTCGGCGGCGCGACCTCCGAAGCTGACCAGAGCGCGATCGCCGCGACGGGCATACGTGCGCCCGCCCGGCGTCCGTAGACTGCGGGGGTGGATCCCCTCGTCTTTGCGCTGATCGCCGGCGCGGCGATCCTGCACGTCGCGTGGAACGTCCTGCTCAAGACGGCAGGCGATCCGTTGCGCGCGGCGGCGATAGGGATGGCGTCGGGGGCGGCGCTCATCGTGCCCGGCGCGACCATCGGCTGGTTTCTCATCGGCCGCCCGCCGATCCCGGGCGAGGCGATCCTGGTAGGGACCGTGTCGGGCGTCCTGGAGGCGGCGTACTTTGCGTTCCTCACAGCGGCCTACCGCCGCGGCGACCTGTCGGTCGTCTACCCGATCGCCCGCGGAACCGCACCACTGCTGGCAGTCGCCATTGGGATCGGCATCCTCGGCGAACAGCTTGGGCCGGCCGGTTTCGCTGGAGTCGCGGCGCTGCTCGTGGGATTGCTGGCGCTCCAGCGACCGTGGCGGTTCTTGCGCGCGGCCGGTCGGGCCGAAGGCGATCCGGCGGTGCCGTTTGCCCTGGCGACCGGGGTGATGATCGCCGCCTACTCGGCGGTTGACCGAGTCGGCGCACGGCTTGTCGAACCGTGGCTCTACGCCGGGATAATCTGGCTGTCCGGAACGGCGTTCCTCTGGACCTGGGTCTGGATCACCGGACGCAGCGAACGATTCGCGACCGCGTCCGGTCCCCTCGACCGGCGGCGAGCCGTCATCGGTGGCTGGATCACGATGGTTGCGTACCTCCTCATCCTCGTCGCGTTCAGCGTCGCCCCACTGACGGCGGTCGCTCCTCTCCGGGAGTCGGCCATCGTGCTCGCGTCGGGGTGGGGGACGCTCCGCCTTGGCGAGGGCGCGAACCGGGGCGAGGCAATTCGCCGGATCGGCGCGTCGGCGCTGATCGTCATCGGCGCGATCCTGCTGGCGCTCGACGGCTGAGCGGCCTCGGGCCGGCTCGGCGTCCCTCGACTTCGGCTCCGCGCCTCCGCTCGTTGGTCCGCCGGGCGAGCCAAGCGGCGAACGGAGCCCGTCCGAGAGCGGTTCCTCCGCTCGTTGGTCCGCCGGGCGAGCCAAGCGGCGAACGAGACCGCGTCGAAGCCTGGCCCAAGAGCGGTTCCTCCGCTCGTTGGTCCGCCAGCTGGACCACAGGTCCAGGCACTCGGGCGCGAGGGTAGCCGGGTGCCGCGGAAAGCTCTGTGTCGCGCGGCCCTCCGTCCCCATTGAACGGGGCGGAGCGACGGCTGCTGACTCGAGGCGCGTCACGGGTCAGCGGGGCTCGGCGGACTCCACGTTCGCCGAGCGGCGCTCGAACAGCGGCCGGGATCCGTACTTGGAGTTCACCAGCGCCACGCCACCGATGACGAGAGCCGTCCCGACGAGCAGCCGGGCGTCGATCGGTTCGTTCAGGACGAGCGCCCCGAGCGCGATCCCGTAGACCGGCAGGAGGTAAGCGACCATCGATGTCCGGGTTGCGCCCCAGCGGCCGAGGAGCCGGAAGAAGACGAGGTAGGCCAGGCCCGACCCGAGGAGGCCGAGCCAGATCACCGAGAACCAGGCCTCCGGCGTGATCGGCGTCGAGAACGGCTCCTCGAACACCAGCGTCAGGATCGAGACCATGATGAGCGCGAAACCGACCTGGAAGAGCGCCGGGATCATCGGTCGGAGGCCGTGAATGTTGCGTCTCGCGTAGACGGCCCCGACGGCGTACGAGATCGTCGAGCCGATGAGAGCGAGTTCGCCCGCCATGTCGCTCCCGGCCAGGTCGCCGGGGTCGAAGCCCACGAGGATGGCAACGCCGATGAACCCGACGGCCAGCCCGGCCAGCCGGTTGATCGTGATGCGCTCGTCGCGCAGGAAGATCGCGGCGATGACGATGACGAACAGCGGGACGGCCGCATTGAGGATCGCCGCGAGCGCAGAATCGACGGTCAGCTCGGCCCACGTGATCAGCGAGAACGGAATCGCGATGTTGACCGCGCCCATGACGATGAGGTGGCCGTAGGTCCGCGGATCTCGCGGCAGGGATTCCCGGGCGACGGCCACCACGGTCGCCAGCAGCGCGAAACCGATGAGCAGCCGCAGCGTGATGAGCATGAATGGCGGCAAGCCGGCGTCGACACCGATCTTGATGAAGAGGTAGCTACTGCCCCAGAAGAAGCCGAGTACAACGAACAGGAGCCAGTCAATTCGGGAGGAGCGGGACACGGTCACCTTGTCATTCTAGCGAGTGTTGGCCTAGTGGCATGATCCAAGAGGAAGCAGACACCTGCTGTCAGGATTCACAACACGGGCCAGCGCCGATTGGTTTCATCCAGGTTCGGGCGGGGCGGGGCGCTCAGGCGGGCTGCGCCTCCAGGACGAACAGCCGCGCCCAGAAGTCGCCGCGGGCGGCCGCTTCCTCTTTCTCGCCCGGGATGTGCAGTCCTGCCCCCATGAGGTCGTCGCCGCCCCGGACGAGCGAGTTGGCTCGCGGCGATCGAATCGTCGCCGGCGGGCCAGACCGACACCTGGTAGACCAACGCCGGGTCGAGCCCCCGCAGGCGAACCCGGTCGGCGCCCGGCGCCGGCACGTTGAGTGCCTGGTAGAAGCCGACGACCGCCCGCCGCCGGTCCGGCGAGATGCTCATCCAGGCGGTGGTGTTGCCGTCGCCCTCGAACGGGCTCCGGAGCCGGACGAAACGGCCGAACTGCAGGACCTCTCGCTGGCCAACGTAGAACGCCACCTGGTCGGCGACCTGACGCCTTTCCTCGGCCGTGAGCGTGGTCGGGTCGAGCTCGTAGCCAAGCACCCCGAAGAAGGCGACCGCGGCCCGCGTCGTGAGGGGCGTGATCCGGCCGACCTGGTGGTTCGGGACCGCCGAGACGTGGGCGGCCATCGAGCTGACGGGATAAGCGAGTGAGGTTCCCCACTGGATCTTCAGCCGCTCGATCGCGTCGGTGTTGTCGCTCGTCCAGGCCTGCGGCGCGAACGCCAGGAGGCCCGGATCGAACCGCCCGCCGCCACCGGCGCATGACTCGAACAGGATCTCCGGAAAGGCCGTCGTCAGGCGTTCGTAGAGCTCGTACACGCCGAGGATGTAGCGGTGGAAGAACTCGCCTTGCCGTTCCGGCGGGAGCGCGGGGCTCCACGGCTCGGTGATATTGCGATTCATGTCCCACTTGACGTACGAGATCGGAGCGCCGCCGAGGACGTCGGAGAGGACCCCGAAGAGATGCTCGACGACCTCCGGCCGGCCCATGTCGAGGACGAGCTGCTGGCGACCCTCAGTCCGCTTTCGGCCCGGCACGCCGATCGCCCAGTCCGGGTGGGCCGCGAACAACTTGCTGCGCTGGCTGACCATCTCCGGCTCGATCCAAAGCCCGAACCGCAGGCCGAGCGCCTCGATCGCGCGGGCCAGCCCGTCCACCCCGTCGGGCAGCTTGCGGCGGTCGACGAACCAGTCACCGAGCGAGGTCGTGTCGTCGTCGCGCTTTCCGAACCAGCCGTCGTCGAGGACGAACAGCTCGATCCCCAGATCGCGGGCAACGGTCGCCATCGACAGCAGCCGCTCGGCGTCGAAGTCGAAGTACGTGCCCTCCCAGTTGTTGACCTTGACCGGCCGCGCCCGGTCGCGCCACGTCCCGCGGGCAAGCCGCTCTCGGAACAGGCGGTGGAACGCGTCGCTCAGGCCGCCCATCCCGTTGGCGGACCAGCCGATGACGGCCTCGGGTGTCGCAAACGCCTCGCCCGGCTCGAGGGTCCAGGAGAACGTTTCGGGATCGATGCCGATCCGCGCGCGGGCAGTCCCGAACGCTTCGACCTCCACCTCGGCGACGAAGTTGCCGGAGTACACCAGGGCGAGACCGATCGCCTCGCCGACGGCCTCCGTCGTCGTCGGCCGACGGAGGGCGACGAACGGGTTGTGCTGGTGCGACGAGGCTCCCCGGGCACTCGTGATGGACTGGCGGCCGAGCTCCAGGTGCCTCGTCCGGACCTCTCGCTCGCGACCCCAGCTACCGGCGAGGTGGACGAGGTCCCAGCCGGCGTCCGGCAGGTCGAGTGAGGCGCTCATCGCGGTGCGCAGGCGGATCGTTCCGTTGCCGCCGTTCCGGATCCGCGCGCTGCGCGCGACGACGGGCAGGTCGCGGAAGATCGTGTAGACGAGGGTGACCACCAGGCCGCTCACCTCGTCGGCCAGGTCGATCTCCAGCGTCTCGGCCTCGTCGTCCGACTCGACGTATGTCGACGGAAGGCCCGGGATCGCGGGTTTGCCAGGGCTCGGCCGATGGCCGGCCGCCACCAGCTCGACGACGGTCGAGCCATCGGGCTGCTCAACGACCAGCGCGGGTATCCGGTAGTCGCCGGTCCCGGTCGTCGGGTATTCGAAGGCGATCGGATCGCCGAGTCGGTTGTCGAAGCCGTGGAACGGCGCCGGCACGAGGTGTCCGTACGACCGGCCCGGAGCCAGCGACGAGCCGAGGTACACGTGGCCGAGCGAGCCGTTCTCGAGGATCCGGAAGATGTAGCTGAGCTGTTCGTTTCGGAGGTGGAACTCGCGCCCGCCGGCGCCGACATCGATCGGCACGATCAGGGCTCGCCGAGCGGCTCGATCGTCCACGACCAGCGGTACGTGCCCGGCCCGACGAGGTACTCCGGCAGCGTGTCCGGACCGCAGCTCGCGGTGCCGAGGCCGCGGTGAGCGGCGTCGAGATGGATGATCGTTTCGGGCCGCGGTACGAGGTCGCCGTGGTGGGTGGCGGCCGCGAGATCGGCCGGGCGGAAGTGACTCGCTGACACCTGGCGCGGCCGATCCAGCACGATCCGGAAGCCACGGCCGGACGCGTCGCGGAGCTCGAGCCAGCGGACGTCCGAGTGGCCGCCGCTCTCCTGCGGCCGGATGTAGGGCGTGTGCTGGTCCGTCACCGTCGAGCGGTGACGGCCGACGGGCCCGCCGCGCCTTCGGTCGGGGTAGGTCTCGTAGGGCCCGCTGCCGAACCAATCAAGGTCCTCGAGGCCGGGCGCTGTCTCGAGCACGGTCCCGACCCGCGCGACGTCTGCCAGCCCGGCGGGGATCTCCGCCGTCTCCTCGATGAGCGTCGCTCCACCTGCCAGGCTCGTGACCCGCTGTTCATGAGCGACGACGATTCCGGCCGCGGTACGGACGTCGCTGCGAACGGTTGCCGTCCCGTCACCGCGATCCACGCCCGTCACCTTACGCGAGAGCTCGGCGAGGCCCCAGTCGGACCACGGGGCGGCGATTCCGCCGTAGGTGTCGTTGTCGGTGGGTGCCCGCCACAGCGCCAGCCTCGGCGACGCGGTGAGAAGCTCGTGGACGAGGTTGCCGGCATCGTCGACCGGCGGGGGCCCGCCAACCCGATTACGCGCCGACGGAGCTGGCCCGGTCGCGAGCTGGACCTGCCCCCAGCCGACTTCGAACCCGGCTGGCGCCCACGCCAGCGCCTCACGCGTCAGGAAGCGGACGGTGAGCCACGTCTCGTCCGCATCGGGCTGAACGCTCGGAGCAGCCCCGGGCAGGCCGACCATGGTCGTCGCGCCGGCTTCGGTCGACGGCAGCTCGAGCTCGCCGGAATCGAGCACCGCGCCCTCGTTCGCCAGCTCCCAGGTTGCCCGCAGCCAGTCCAGGTCTCGAAACTCCTGGCGGTTCCGTATCTCAAGCGCTTCGGGCTGGCCATCGGCGGTCCGGCGGAGGCCGATCCGGACTGGCGCGCCCAGCTGCTTGTGCTCGAACAGCGCGGGCTTCGGTCGGCGGTCCGGCCAGACAAGGCCGTCGACGCAGAAGTTCCCGTCGTTCGGTTCGTCGCCGAAGTCGCCGCCGTATGCCCAGCGCTTCGACCCGTCGGCGAGGGTCTGGACCAGTCCGTGGTCCCACCACTCCCAGATGAACCCACCCTGGAGCCCCGGAGTTGTCTCGATCGCGTCCCAGTGCTCGGCCAGCGTCCCGTTGCTGTTGCCCATCGCGTGGGAGTACTCGCACATGATCAACGGGTGCCGCTGGCGGCCCGACGTTGCGTGGGCCACGATCGACGCCAGCTGCGGATACATCGGGCAAGTCAGGTCGCTGACGCCCTGGTCGCTCGTCCAGTCGAACCGGATTGCCCCCTCGTAGTGGAGAGGGCGGGACGGATCGTAGCGACGGACCCAGGCCGCGGCCGCGTCGTGGTTCGGACCGTAGCCGGACTCGTTTCCCAGCGACCAGGCGATGACCGACGGGTGGTTCTTGTCCCGCTCGACCATCCGCGACACGCGAGTCACCCACGCGGCCAGGTAGCGCGGGTCGTCACACAGCGTGCTCTGGAAAGCATGCGACTCGATGTCGGCCTCTTCGATCACGTACAGCCCCAGCTCATCGGTCAGGTCGAGAAAGGCCGGATCATTCGGGTAGTGCGAGGTGCGGACTGCGTTGAAGTTGAACTGCTTCATCTGGACGAGGTCCGCACGCATCGATTCGGCCGAAATGACGCGGCCGGTGTTCTGGTCGAAGTCGTGGCGGTTGACGCCGCGAATCAGGATGCGGCGACCGTTGACGAGGAGGTCGACGCCGCGAATCTCCACGCGCCGGAATCCGACTCTCAGCTCGACCTCTTCGGCGACCTCGCCGGACGGCGCGAGGAGCCGGATCGAGAGGGGATAGAGCCTCGGCCGCTCTGCGGACCACGGCTCAACACCCGGCACCTCGAGGTGCCACGAAACCGATCCCTCGCGAGGCGGCTGGAGCCGGCGATACAGGTCCTTCCACGCTTCCGCCTGGCCCTCGACCGCCTCGTCGCCTCCCCCCACGTGCCGGAGGATGAGGTCCGCCTCGGGTCCCTTCCAGAACCACTCCAGCTTCTGGGCGCCGGGGGCCGCGGTTCGAAGAGCCACGTCCGGCCCACCGCCCAGTTGGGCCTCGACCGCCCACCCGTCGGTCGGCTCGACGCCGGCGAAACCGACGCGGACGTCGAGCTCCAGCGTCCCGATCCGCAGGTCGTCGGAGAGGCCCGCGATCGCCTGGACGTCCGCGATGTGGACCGGCCCCGTCGCATAGAGGTAGACCGACCTGGTGATCCCGCCATGCCACCACTGGTCCTGGTCCTCGATGTACGTCGCGTCCGACCACTTCACGACCCGCAGCGTCAGGATGTTCGTGCCCTGTCGAACGAGCTCCGTCAGGTCGAACTCGGCGGCGAGGTGAGAGTCCTTGCTGAGCCCGACGTCGACGCCGTTCAGACGGACGATCAGGACGCTCTCCGCGGCACCGACGTGCAGGACGATCCGCCGCCCGGCCCAGCCGGCGGGCAGCTCGAACTCGCGTTCGTAGATGCCGGTCGGGTTGTCCGCGGGGACGTCCGGTGCGAGGCCGGGAAAGGGCATCTGGACATTCGTGTACTGCGGCCGATCGGCGAAGCCCTGCATCGTCCAGCAACCAGGGACGGCGATCTCGCTCCAATCGGCGCCCGGTTCGCCGTCCGGGGCGCGGAGGAGCTGGAACCGCCAGGTTCCGTCGAGCTCGACGCGGTCGGTGTGCGGGACGGAATGCATGGGGAGCCGATGGAGGGCCGTGAGCTCCGGGGCGACCCACGGCCGGGCGATCCCGGCGAGTCCGGCGAACCCGGTGAGCACCGTCACCTCGCAGATCCGGCAGTGGCCAGCTCATCCTGCCAGGCGTGGGCCGGCCGATAGCCAAGCAAATCCCGGGCGTGATCGATCGCGAGAAGCGTCTCGCGGCCGCGGACCTCGCGTCGGAGCGGTACCTCGGGGAAGACTTCGGCCATAAGATCCGTGCTGTCGCGGGTCATGACCGTGTCGGCCGCCGCAACGATGCAGACTTCGGCGCCGCGCGTGTCCGCGTCGAGCGCGCCTCGGACCGCGGCGGCGACGTCCCGCGCGTCGACATAGCCCCACAGGTTCCACTTTCGGAGCCGCGCGTCGGACTGGAAGCTCGGGAACTTCTCGTAGTCGGTCGGTTCCATGATGTTCGAGATCCGGAGCCCGACGAACGGGACCCCGGTTCGCCGGGCGAACTCCGTGGCCATCGTCTCGCCGACGAGCTTCGACAGCGAGTACGACGACTCCGGGCGCGGGGTGATCGTCTCGTCGATCGGGGCGAAGTCCGGCGGACGATCGAACGGCAGGCCCAGGACCGTCTCGCTCGAGGCCCACACGACCCGACCGACCGGCCGAGCGACCGCCGCCTGGAAGACGTTGTACGTCGACAGGGCGTTGATCCGGAACGTCTCGCCCTCCGGTCGCAGACCCGGCGCAGGGATCGCCGCGAAGTGCACGACGGCATCGGCGCCGACGAGAATGTCCTGGCACTGGCCCAGGTCGGTCAGGTCCGCCCCGACCCAGAGGCCGTGCTCGCTGTCATCGGGGACCAGGTCTGCATTGAGGACGTAGTGGCCGTGCGCCCGAAGGTCCTTGACAACCCATCGGCCGCCCTTGCCGCTGCCCCCGGTGACGACGATCCGCATCGGGCTGGGAGGACCCGTCAGCCCTTCGTCGAGCCGAGCGTCAGCCCGCTGATGAACTGCCGCTGGAGGACTAGATAGACGATGATCGTCGGGATCGCCGCCAGCAGCGCGCCCGCGGCGAGCACGTTGATGTCCGTGAAGAACTGGCCCTGGAGGTTGTTCAGCGCCGACGTGATCGGGCGCTTGGCGCCCGTCTTCATCAGCAGCAAGGCCCAGAAGAAGTCGTTGTAGATGAACGTGAACTCGAGCGTCGCAAGGGCCGCCAGGGCCGGCCGGCAGAGCGGCAGGATGACACTCCAGTAGATCCTCCAGACCGGCGCGCCGTCGGCCAGGGCGGCCTCGGTCAGCTCGTGCGAGAGCGTCTTCATGTAGTTGCTCAGGACGAAGACGCAGAAGCCGACCTGGAAGACGATGTTGATGAGGATCGTCCCCTGGTACTGGTCGTATAGCAACTTGCCGTTGTCGCTGAGGGGCTCCGGCAGCGGCAAGAAGAGGTAGAGCTGGTAGAGCGGGACGATTATGACCTGCGGCGGCAGGAGGTTGCCTGCAGTAAAGAGCATCAGGCAGACCAGGTTGAACCGCCAGCTGAAGCGCGACACCGCGAACGCGACCATCGACGAAATGAACAGCGTCAGGATGACCGCGGGGACCGCGATGATCAGGGAGTTCAGGTAGTAGGTCGGGAACTGGCCATTCGTGAACGCCTCAACGAAGTTGTCGAAGGTCAGCGTCGTGGCCACGGAGATGTAGCCGTTGGCCAGGGTGTCGGCATACGGCCGGAGGGCCGTGTAGGCCGCCCAGAGCAGGGGGAACAGCCAGGTCACGGCCATGAACGTGAGGAAGGCGTACAGCGCGATGCGCCTCGGGCGGATCGGTCGCCGGTTGGGCCGGACGGCCCGCGCCGTGGCGGCCGTCATCGCTTCTGCTCCCGCATCGTCCGGGTGAGGAACGCGATGATCGGCACCAGCGAGATCAGCAGCAGCACGACTGCGATCGACGAGGCGAAGCCGACACGGTTCGATTCGCTGATGCCGTTGTTCGTGATCAGCGTCGAGAGGAGCTCGAGCCCGTTCTTGCCGCGGTTGATGATGTAGACGATGTCGAACGCTCGCAGCGCCTCGATCACTGTGATGACGACGATGACGACGTTGATCGGGGCCATGACCGGGAAGACGACATGGAAGAACGTCTGGCGCTCGCTCGCCCCGTCGACCTTGGCCGCCTCGCGGAGCGCCGGGTCGACGCTCTTCAGGCCGGCCAGGTAGATGACCATGATGTAGCCGACGTGGCGCCAGCTCGTAGCGACGAGGGCGGCCCACAGGTTAAGGCTGGGGTTGCCCAACCAGTCGATCAGGTTGTTGTTGCCCGTCCTGCCGAGGACGTTGTTGATGAAACCCTGCTCCGGCGCATATTGAAGACTCCAGATGATGCCGATGACGGCGAGTGAGAGGACGACCGGCAGGTAGAAGACCGCCTGGTAGACCCGCGTCCCGCGCAACTCCCGGTCGAGCAGGACCGCCATGAACATCCCGACCGGCGTCGCGATGAACATCAGGAACGCCAGCCAGATGATGTTGTGCTGGAGGGCGGGCCAGAAGAACGGGTAGGCCGTGAGGAGCGACTCGTAGTTCTTCACGCCAATGATGTCGCTCTCGGTGATCGCCCCGATGCCATCCCACTTGGTGAACGAGAGCAGCACCGACACGATCGTCGGGCCCCAGATCAGGGCAAGGTCGAAGAACAGGGGGATACCGACCATCGCCGCGAGGGTCCACTTGTCGCGTCGGGTCAGCAGGCTGTAGCGGCCACCCCGACGTGGCTCGGAGACGGCGACCCCCGCCCTCCCGACGACCTGGTCGGGAAGGGCGGGGGCAATGCTCTCTGGTGCTCGGTCCACCACGACCTGAACGAGTCTAGATGGCCGACACGCGCAAGCCTAGAGGGTGTCCCAGAAGTCCTGGATCTTCTTCTGCAGCCCGGCGATGTCCTGATTTGGGTTCTGGAGGAAGTCGAGCAGGAAGGCCTGCATGCCGTTCGGCCCGGCGAAGTTCGGGTTCGTGTCGCGGTCGAGGAACTGGGTGATCCGCTGGGCGCCGGCGATGACCTCGGCGGCCTTCTTCTGGAGTGGCGTGTAGCCACTCGTGTCGGCGTCCTTCGAGGCCGCGATATTGCTCTTATCGGCCGTCACCCAGGCGACCTGGGTCGCGGGCTGGGCAAGGTGCTCGAGGAATGCCTTCGCGGCGTCGAGGTTCTTCGGGGCCTTGCTGAGGGCGAAGCCGTCGATCGGGGCGTCGAGGGCCTTTTCTGCGTCGAACTCGGTCCCGAAGTCCGGATACGGGAAGAAGTCGAGGTCGTCGAGGTCGGCCTGGCCGGCCTCCTGGAACTGCTGCGAGGTGAACATCCCGTGGAAGTACATCGCCGCCCGCTTCTGGACGAGCGTCGCCGACGCGTCCTGCCAGATCCGGCCGGCGGCGCCCTCCTGGTGGAAGGGCAGGATCTCCTTGAACGTGTCGAAGACCGTCTTGACCTTCGGGTCCGTCCACTTCTCCTCGCCGGCCATCAGCCCGACGTGGAAGTCGTAGCCGTTGAGGCGGAGGTTGAGGATGTCGAACGTGCCCATCGCCGGCCAGCCGTCCTTGTCGCCGAATGCGAACGGAATCAGGCCATCCCCCTGGATCTTGCCGGCGAGGGTCTTGAGCTCGTCGAACGTCTTCGGGATCTCGTAGCCCTTCTCCGTGAACAGGCTCTTCCGATAGAAGACCGCCCACGGATAGAGATAGATCGGGATGAAGTACTGCTTGCCGTCGTTACCGGTCGAGCCCACCTTGAAGGCTTCGCCGTACATCGGCGTGATGGTGTCCCAGACGTCGGTGATGTCCGTCGCGAGGCCCTGCTCGGCAAAGAACCGCATTCGGAAGCCGGAGAACCAGGTCCACACGTCGTCCGGGGTGCCCTGGAGGTACTGGCTGATCTGGTCCTGGAACGTGCCGTGGTCGACGGTGTTGATCTTGACCGGGATGCCCGTATCAGCAGTGAACGAGTCCGCGGCCGCCTGCATCGCCGCCTTCGGCACCGCATCCGAGTAGTTCGAACCGAGCGTCACCTCACCGCTCAGGCTGGCGGCCGGTCCGGCCGAGCCGCCCGGCGACGCCCCGGCCGCGGTGGACGGCTTGGCCGTCCCGGCAGGGGTGCTGCATGCGGCCAGCAGGCTCGGGACCGCGGCCAGGCCGGCGACCCCGGCCATGCCGCCGAGTACCCGCCGTCGGGTGATCAGCTGGTCGCTCTTCGTGGACTCCCCATGCGATCGCGGCGCCTCGGGGTTCGCCATGATGCTCTCCTCCTTGCCGTCCAGCGGTGGCCCTGGAATCCCTCGCGGGCACAAACAACGACAGGAACGCGCGGATTGTCAGGGGCGGGCGGGCGTCATGTCAAGGCTCTTGAGCGTATTTGTGTGCGAGTCCGTTGACTTGTGAGATATTGTGGGGCAATCTGCGCTACAGGCGGAACGAGGAAAGGGGCGACGCCTGATGGAGGAAGGGGCCTCGGTTCGGCCGCTCGAGGGAGGACGCGTCTGACGTGCTTGCTCGCCAGCGCCAGACCCTGATCCTGGAGCGGGTCCGGGAAGACGGCGGCGTCCGGGTCGGAGAGCTCGCCCGGGATCTCGGCGTCTCCGACATGACGGTCCGCCGCGACCTCGAGCTGCTCCACAACCGAGGCCTCATCGAGAAGGTCCATGGCGGGGCCACAACCCTGCCAGGCAGCGCCCTGTTCGAGCCCGGATTTGCCGCCAAGTCCGGGCTCCAGGAGCCCGAGAAGGAAGCGATAGCGGACGCGGCCGCCGCCTTGATCGTGCCGGGCACGGCGATCGGCGTGTCAGCCGGGACGACTACCTACGCGCTCGCCCGGCGCCTCGTCGACATCCCCGGCCTGACGGTCGTGACCAACTCCGTTCCGGTGGCAGATGTCCTGTACGCGGCTGGACGGAGCGATCAGACGATCATCCTCACGGGTGGCGTTCGGACGCCGTCGGATGCGCTGGTCGGCCCGTTCGCGGTGGCCGCCCTGCGGACGATCCACGTCGACCAGGTGTTCATGGGCGTCCACGGGATGGATCCACACTCTGGCTTCACGACACCAAACGTCCTCGAGGCAGACACGGACCGCGCGCTCGTGGCATCGGGCCGGCGCCTCGTCGTCGTCGCCGACCACAGCAAGTGGGGAGTCATCGGGATCAGCTCGATCGCGAGGCTCGACGAGGCGGACGCGCTCGTGACGGACTCGGGACTCAGCGACGAGGCTCGCGAGTTGCTGGGTGCCCAGGTCCGGGAGATCGTCATGGCCCGGGTCGCCCCGCGGCGCGTGGCGGCCATCGACGACACCGCGTTGCGCGAGGTCGAGGAGATGCAGCCTGCCATCGGGTCCACGCCTTGACCGCCACCCGACGGCCGTCGGGTAGCGCGACCGGCCCCTCACGTGTCGACAGCGACCCGATTGCCCGCCTCTCTCGCCGGCCTCACCGGCGCTACAACCCGCTCCTCGACGAGTGGCTGCTGGTCTCGTCTGAGCGGACCCGCCGGCCCTGGCAGGGCCGCCAGGAACCACCGCCGCCCGGGCCGGTGGAACAATACGACCCGGCGTGCTTCCTGTGCCCCGGCAATCAGCGAGCGAACGGTGCCGCGAACCCGGAGTACGCCGCGACGTTCGTGTTCACCAACGACTACGCCGCGCTCCGACCGGATGCGCCCGAAGAACGCCTGGAAGACGGCCTGCTCCGGGCCGAGGTCGAGGCCGGGACGTGCCGGGTGCTGTGCTTCTCGCGCCGCCACGACCTGACCCTTGCCCGGATGGAGCGGCCGGAGGTCCGGACAGTCGTCGATCTCTGGGCCGACCAGACCGCCGAGCTGGGCGATCGCTTTCAGTGGGTCCAGGTGTTCGAGAACCGGGGCGAGATGATGGGTGCATCGAACCCCCATCCCCACGGCCAGATCTGGGCAGGGTCCGCGCTGCCCCATGAGGCGGCACGCGAAGACGCGACCCAGAGGGCGTACGACCGCGAGCATGGCCGGCGCCTGCTGCTCGACTACGCCGCCCAGGAGGCCGGCGGGCCGCGAGTCGTGGTCGAGGATGACGATTGGCTCGTCGTCGTCCCGTTCTGGGCGGCGTGGCCGTACGAGACGCTGCTGATCGCGAAGCGGCCCGTGGAGCGACTGCCGGGTCTCGACGACGCCGCGCGCGACTCCCTGGCCGGAACCCTGATCGCGCTGCTGGAGTCATACGACCGCCTGTTCGGCCTGTCGTTCCCGTACTCAATGGGCTGGCATCAGGCCCCGTTCCGCGGCGGCTCGGAGGAGCACTGGCAGCTCCATGCCCACTTCTTCCCGCCGCTCCTGACGGCCAATGTCCGGAAGTTCATGGTCGGCTACGAGCTCCTCGCGGAAACCCAGCGCGACCTCACCGCAGAGGTCGCCGCGGAACGGTTGCGGGCCGTGCTGGCCCGGCCCGAGCCCACGCGAGCTGGTGAGGCGGCCGCTACCGCCTGATCCGTTTGACCGTTACTCAGCTCCACGGTCTCAAATCGGCTCGCTGCACCGCTACCATGACCGGTCAGACAAAGGCTGGAGGGACGATGCGGCTCTGGGGCGGGCGGTTCGGGGAGGACAACGACGCGCGGGTGGCCGACTTCACGCGCTCGATCGAGGTCGACGCGGAGCTGGCCATCGACGACGTGCGCGGCTCGATAGCCCACGTCCGCGGGCTCGGCCGGGCCGGGCTTCTGACTGACGACGAAGTCGCTCGGTTGGTCGACGGCCTCGAAGGCCTGGCCCGCGACGTCGAGGCCGGGACGATCGACTGGGATCCGGCTCTCGAGGATGTGCACCTGAACCTCGAGGCGGCACTCGCGGAGCGCATCGGTCCTCTCGCCGGCAAGCTCCACACGGGCCGATCACGGAACGACCAGGTCGCGACCGACCTGCGGCTCTGGTTGCGCCGGGCGATCGACCGCCTCGATGGCGCCATCGTCGAGATGGAGCGGGCGCTGGTCGGCCTGGCGGAGCGGGACGGCGAGGCGATCCTGCCCGGGACGACGCACATCCAGCCGGCGCAGCCGGTGCTTCTCGCCCATCACCTGCTCGCATACGTCGAGATGCTCGAGCGCGATCGGGGCCGATTGGCCGATGCCCGCCGCCGGGCGAATGTCAGCCCGCTCGGATCGGGCGCTCTCGCCGGAGCGGGCTACCCGATCGACCGCGAGGCCGTCGCCGCCGAGCTGGAATTCGACGGGGTGACGGCGAACAGCCTCGACGCCGTCAGCGACCGCGACTTCGTCATCGAGACGCTGGCTGCAGCGGCCCTCGGGATGGTCCACCTGAGTCGCCTCGCCGAGGAGATCACATGGTGGTCGAACCCGCGCTTCGGCTTCGTCCGCGTCGCCGACGCCTTCTCGACCGGCAGCTCGATGATGCCGAACAAGCGAAACCCCGACCCCGCAGAGCTCGTCCGCGGCAAAGCTGCCGTGGTGATCGCCGACCTGACCGCCGTCCTCGTCATCCTCAAGGGTCTGCCGCTCGCATACCAGCGCGACCTCCAGGAAGACAAGCCGCCACTGTTCGGGGCGGTCCACACCTGGGAGGCGTCGCTCGACGTGATGGCGGGGCTCGTCACGACCCTCACGGTCGACCGCGACCGGATGCGGGCCGCCGCCGGCGAGGGCTACATCACGGCGACGGCGGTGGCCGACGCGCTCGTCCGCCGCGGCGTGGCCTTCCGGGTCGCCCACCACGTCGTCGGATCGCTCGTCGCCGAGGCTGAGCGGGAGGGGATCGGGCTGGATGCTGTGCCGGATTCGATGATCGGCCTGGTGCTTGGTGCGGTCGGCGACGACACGGCTCGGGCGCTCGCGTCTGAACCCGGGATCGGCGACGAGATCAGGGCAGCGGCGTCGGTCGAGGGTGCCCTGGAGACCTGCGACGTCGTCGGTGGCACGGCGCCGCGCCGGGTCGCGGAGGCTCTCGCGGCGGCACACGCGCGACTCGGCTAGCGCCATGTCTCCACCCGTGCATGTTTGGCCAGATATCCATGGACCGACTGCTAGGCCAGATACCTGGCCGGAATCGCGTCGGAACGACCTGCTAAATGACCGTTCTGAGCGCGGCGCGGACCCGCTCGTGCCCGATCGGCGTCCAACCCTGGGGCCGAAGCGGCCTAGTAGTCCCCCGGTGGATAACTGGCCCGGCCGGAGCTACGGAACCCGGGTATGACCTAGCCCGGAGAGCATGGGGTCCACACCATGTTGCCGAATCCGGTGCCAGTCTCACTGACCTTGACGATCCGGACGGTGCCCGACCCGTCGTCCTCGATCTTCAGGCGCAACGTTCCGTTGCCGAGGATCCCGCCACGCGGGACGTCCGCCCATTCGACGTCGATAGCAAGTGACTTGATCTCACCGCGCGCGACGTTGTTCCATTCCCGGCCGAGGCGCGCGGGAGTGCCGGCCCGTTCGGACATGCCATTCCACCACAGGATCGAGCCCACCTGTCGCAAGTAGTAGATCCCACCATCGTCGCCGGCCCACGGACCTGTGAGGTCGATCTTCGCGGCGTTGAAGGGCTTGGCCGCCTTGTCGCAACGTGCCGCGACTCCCGGCGTCGGGCTTGCCACGAAGCTCGCCCGCGCACTCGGAGACGCTGCGGCGACATTCGGGCCTGAGCTTCCACACGCCGCGAGCGCGAGCACGCCGACGGCAAGCATGGCGATTCGCCATGTGGAATTCATAAAACGTCCTCCTCGCAGCCGGTTTGAACCTGGCCAGCCGAGCGGTCACGGGTGCGGCGGCGCAGGTCAACTGTGGTCTACAGGGCAGACGTCTGCCGGGCGTCTCGACTTGCGTTCAGCCCCGACCGCGCGGCTCGCTGATCTCGAACAGGTGCCCGTCGGGGTCGCGGAAGAAGGCCCGGATCTCCCAGTCGTATTCGACGGGTGGCGTCAGGAACACCGCGCCCCGGGATCGCAGCGCCTCGTACGCGGCCTGGCAATCCGGCACGCCGAAGATCATCTCGGACGAGACGGTGTCCCGGTCGGCGGGTGGAGCGAATGTGACCGTCGGCTTGTCGGCCGTCGGCTCGCCGCCGGTCACGAGCAGCAACCATTGTCCCTGGAGCTTCATGACCACCGATGTGCCGCCGTACGAGCTCACGAGCGCTGCTCCAAGCACGGACTCGTACCACTGACGCGAGACCTCGGCGTCGGCAACGACGAGGAGGTGGGTCAGCTCGACCCCGGGCGTCGGGAAGTTGGACGCGCTCATAGCTCGGCGGTTGAGGCGACGGCTGACGGCGGGACTCGAGATGTCGCGTCGCTCATCGCCGGCTGCCTTTCGACCTCGATCGGTCATATCCGCGAGGGCAGATCGGTCGGACGACCGATGACGCGAAGCCCGTGCCATTGGGATTGTGGCCCAACGGCCAACCAAATGCGGGAAGCGCACGAGCGCTATCTCGCGATCGAGAAGGACGAGGGCGGCCACTGGCGTCACGGGGGCATCGGTCGAACGACCGATGACCTCGATTGGCTGGCGCTACCATCGGAGGCGTTCGCTCCGAGGGACCGATGCTCACGCTCGACACGATCCGCCAGGCACCGAAGGCGCTCCTCCACGACCATCTCGACGGCGGGCTGCGCCCGGCCACGATGATCGACCTGGCCCGGGAGTTCGGATATGACGGGCTGCCGACGACCGACGCGGACGAGCTGGCGACGTGGATGCGCCGCGGCGCCGACCGCAAATCGCTCGAGCTCTATCTGGAGACCTTCGCCCACACCGTCGGCGTCATGCAGGAGCGCGACGCGATCGTCCGGGTCGCCGCGGAGTGTGCCGAGGATCTCGCGGCCGACGGCGTCGTCTACGCCGAGGTTCGCTACGCTCCGGAGCTCTCGACCGAGCGCGGCTTGAGCCTCGACGACGTGGTCGAGGCGAACCTCGAAGGGTTCGGGCTCGGCATGGAGCGGGCGGGCGCCGCGGGGAACCCGATCGTGATGAAGGTGATCGTCACAGCGATGCGGCAGGCGGCCCGGTCGGTCGAGGTCGCCGAGTGCGCGGTCCGCTGGCGTGACGCCGGGGTCGTCGGGTTCGACATCGCCGGGCCGGAAGCCGGCTATCGACCGACCCGCCACCTGGACGCCTTCGAGTACATCCGCCGCGAGAACTACCACATCACGATCCACGCCGGCGAATCCTTCGGTCTGCCGTCGATCTGGGAGGCGCTCCAGTTCTGCGGCGCGGAACGGCTGGGTCACGGCGTCCGGATCGTCGACGACATCCGCGTTCGCGACGACGGCTCGGTCGAGCTGGGGCGGCTTGCGGCGTTCGTCCGCGACCGGCGGGTGCCGCTCGAGATGTGCCCCACCTCGAACGTCCACACCGGCGCCGCGCCGTCGATCCGGGAGCACCCGATCGACCTGCTCCGCCGGCTTCGATTCCGGGTCACGCTCAACACCGACAACCGGCTGATGAGCGGCGTCTCGATGTCGTCGGAGTTCGCGGCGCTGGACGAGGCGTTCGGGATCGGCCTCGGCGAGATGGAGTGGCTGACGCTCAACGGCATGAAGTCGGCCTTCGCCCCGTTCGACGAGCGGCTCCGGATCATCAACGAGGTCGTCAAGCCCGGCTACGCGCGGCTCCGCTCCCGCGAGTCGCAGGTCGTCACCGGCTGAGCGCGGCCGCTAAGGCCTCGCCCCAGTCGCACCCTGCTTCTGGCCAGATTTTCGTGTGGGGACTGTTAGGCCAGATCGATCGGGCTGCGGATGGCCTTCGGGATCCGCCGGTAGTCGCCGACGGCTAACGGATCGGTGAAGCGAAGCCGATTCTGTCGGATTGGGGCCAGCGCCTGGGTCGGTTTCTGGCCTAACAGTCCTGTGGTGAAAGTTTGGCCAAGTGGGGCATGGAGCCGGGGCGGGGGCGAGCTGCGCATCGGCGACCCTCAGTCCGTGTGGAACACCTCGGGGATCGTCTTCCACCAGGTGCCCGGTTCGCGATCGGGCAGCGGTTCTTGCATCGCGTCGGTCAGCTTCCACCACTCGATGACGGTCGGGTCGGCGGCCATCGCCGCCATGTCCGTCGCGAAGTCGTCGCCGATGTATTCGAAGTAGGCGAACAGCTGCGTCCCGTGCCGGAAGATCGAGTAGTTGCGGATGTTGGCCGCCCGGATCGCGGCGAGGACGCCGGGCCAGGTCTCGGCGTGGAGCCGCTCGTACTCGTCGATCCGATCGGGCCGGACCCCGATGACCTGCCCGAACCGCCTCACGCGGCCCTCACCCGGCCCATTCGACGCCGTCCGGGTAGCGATATCGGGCGAGCGATTCCGGAAGCATCTCGGCGCTGTAGCCGGGCCGGGTCGGCACGACGTAGCGGGCGTCGCGGATGACGACCGGATCGACGAAGTGCTCGTGGAGATGGTCGACGTACTCGATGACCCGCCCGTCCAGCGACCCGCTGACGCAGACATAGTCGATGACCGACAGGTGCTGGACCAGCTCGCACAGCCCGACGCCGCCGGCATGGGGGCAGACCGGCACGCCGAACTCGGCGGCCATCAGTAGCACCGCGAGAACCTCGTTCACCCCACCGAGGCGAGCCGCGTCGATCTGGCAGATCGAGAGCGCCCCGGCCTGGAGGAACTGCTTGAACATCACCCGGTTGTGGACGTGCTCGCCGGTCGCGACGAGGATCGGGGCGACGGCCCGCGCGATCGCCGCATGGCCGAGGATGTCGTCCGGGCTCGTCGGCTCCTCGATCCAGTACGGGTTGAATTCGGCCAGCTGGGCCATCCAGCCGATTGCCTCATCTACGCCCCAGCGCTGGTTGGCGTCGACGGCCATCATCCTGTCGGGCCCGATCTCCTCGCGGACGATCCGCGCCCGCCGCCTGTCGTCCTCGACGTCCGCGCCGACCTTGAGCTTGAACGCCGTCCAGCCGTCGGCCAGCGCCTCGCGACAGAGCCGTCGGATCTTGTCATCTGGGTAACCCAGCCAGCCGACCGATGTCGTGTAGGCCGGGTAGCCGTCCCGCCGGAGCTCGGCCTCCCGGGCCGCGCGCGTGGGGGCGAGCGCGCGCAGCCGTTCGAGGGCCCGCTCCGGCGGGACGGCGTCGGAGATGTACCGAAAGTCGATGAGTGCGACGAGCTCCTCGGGGGTCATGTCGACGAGCAGCTTCCAAAGCGGCTTACCGGCCTGTTTCGCGAAGAGGTCCCAGACCGCGTTGACGACGGCCGCCGTCGCTAGATGGATGACGCCCTTTTCAGGACCGATCCAGCGCAGCTGGCTGTCGCCGGTGAGCGCTCGCCAGAAGCCGCCCATGTCGGCGAAGACGTCGTCGGTGGAGCGACCCAGGACGAGCGGCTCCAGCGCCCTGACGCCGGCTACGACGACCTCTGTCCCGCGCCCGATCGTGAACGTCAGCCCGTGGCCCTCGAGACCGTCGCCGGCGTCGGTCCTGATGACGACGTATGCCGCGGAATAATCCGGGTCGGGGTTCATCGCGTCGGAGCCGTCGAGCGAGCGCGACGTGGGGAAGCGGATGTCGAGGACGTCCAGTGCGGTGATCGTGGCCATCAGTGGGCTCCGAGTCCCTGGCTCAACGCCTGGTCCGCGAATGGAATGGCCGGGGGCCGTCCAAGGTAGGACAGCCCCCGAGTCTCCGAGTACAAGGAAGAGCTACTCGTAGAGCAGCGCCGCGATCTCGGGATCGTCGATGTTCGTCTTGTCGTAGTAGTGGAAACCGGTATCGATCGTCTTCGGCAGCGTCTCGCCGTTGATCGCCTTGACGGCCGACTCGACGCACTTGTAGCCGATGCCGATCGGGTCCTGGGTGATTGCACCCGCTTCTGTCCCGGCCCGAATCGCATCGGTTTGCTGCTTCCCGGAGTCGTAGCCGATGACCGTGATCTTGCCTTCGGCACCCGACTCCTTGACGCCATTGAGGACGCCGATGATCGAGCCTTCGTTGGCCCCGAAGAAGCCCTTGAGGTTCGGGTGCGCCTGGATGATCGTCTTGGCCAGGTCGGTCGACTTGAGGTGGTCGCCGGCGCCGTACTGCGTATCGACGATCTTGATGTTGGGATGGTTGTTGGTCATCTCGTCGGTGAAGCCCTTGACGCGGTCGATGCCGGTCCGGCTGGTCTGGTCGTGGGCGATGATCGCGACTTCGCCCGTGTCGCCGATCAATCCGGCCATCTTCTTGGCCGCTTCTGCGGCTGCGGCGATGTTGTCGGTTGCCGCTGTCGTCACCGGGATGTCGCTGTCGACGCCGGAGTCGAAGCCGATGACCGGGATGTTCTCCGACTTGGCCCGTTCGAGGAGGGGCACAGCCGCCTGGCTGTCGAGGGCGGCCAGACAGATCGCGGCAGGCTTCTTGTCGAGGGCGGCCTGGAGCATCTCGATCTGCTTGTCGACCTCCGACTCAGTGGCCGGTCCCTCGAACGTAATGTCGGCGTTGAGATCCGCCGCCGCCTTCTCGGCGCCGGACTTGACGGCCTGCCAGAACTGGTGCTGGAAGCCCTTGGAGATGACCGGGATGTAGGGCTTCGCGCCGCCGGCTGACGCGCCGCCGCCCGCACTCGCGGCTGGGGCCGACGCGGGCGCGGCCGACGACGGGGCGTTCGACGCCCCACCGCTGGTGCAGGCTGCCAGCACGATCGCAAGCGAGCCGATAACAGCCAGAAGCCTGGTGGTTACTCTCATTTCACTCCTCCATATTTCGGTGGACCAGCTACCGTCCAGACTGACCCCGGGGACCGACGGCCAGCGTGAAGGGTCGACATGGGAATCCGTCTACGCCCGTTGACGCCGGCGGACGACGTCGAGGTAGACGGCCAGGATGACGATGCCGCCCGTGACGACGATCTGCCACTCCTGCGGGACGGACAGGATGCGCAGCCCATTGGTCAGCGTGCTGATGATGAACGCCCCGATCACGGTTCCGAGGATGGAGCCCTCGCCACCGCTCAGCGACGTGCCGCCGATGACCGCGGCTGCGATGGCGTCGAGCTCGTAGCCCTGGCCGAGGGACGGCTGAGCAGAGTTGAGTCGAGCGGCGATCAGCACGCCCGCGAGTCCGGCGAACAGGCCACAGGTCGTGTAGACGGCGATCTTCCAGCGGTCGACGCTGACACCTGACAGCCGTGCCGCCTCCTCGTTGCTGCCGAGGGCAAACGTGTAGCGGCCCAGGATCGTCTTTGACAGCACGAGGCTTGCCACGAGGGCGGCGACGAACAGGACGAGCACGATGTTGGGGATCGCGAGGCCCGGGATCAGTGACCCGATGAGCGATCCCATCGCGCCCTGGTTCACCTCTGGCGTCTCGTTGAAGTAGATCGGCTTGAGGCCCGAGATGACCAGGGCGAGGCCCTTGGCAACGTTGAGCATGCCCAGGGTGGCGATGAACGGCGGGATGTGGAAGCGGGCGATCAGGATCCCGTTGACGACGCCCGCCAGCCCACCAATAGCGATGCCACCAACGATCCCCACCGGGACCGGCATATCCATGTTCGTGATCAGGACGCCGCTCATGACCGCCGACAGCGTCATCACGGTCCCGATCGAGAGGTCGATGCCGCCACTGATGATGACGAACGTCACGCCAAGGGCGAGCACGCCGTTGACCGCGGTCGCGAGCAGGATGCCGACGACGTTGTTGAACTGGAGGAAGTTCGGCGAGGCGAGCGAGAAGAACACGATCATCACGATCAGGGCACCGAACGCCAGCAGCCGTTGGATCGCGTCGGAACGGACGAGGGCCCGCGGCCGGGCGAGCGTGACCGGCATCAGGCGGCCGCCGGACGCTGCGTGGCGTAACCCATGATCGCCTCCTGGGTCGCCCCGGCGGCGGGGAGGATGGCGGTGATCCGGCCCTCGCACATGACCACGATGCGGTGGCTCATCCGGAGGATCTCGGGAAGCTCCGACGAAATCATGATGATGGCCTTGCCGTCCCGAGCCAGGTCGTTGAGCAGCCGGTAGATCTCGCTCTTCGCCCCGATGTCGATGCCCCGTGTCGGCTCGTCGAAGATCAGGATCTCGGTGTCGGCCGTCAGCCACTTGCCGACGACGACCTTCTGCTGGGTGCCGCCCGAGAGGTTGCGCACCTTCTGGCGAAGGCTGGGGGTCTTGATGGCCAGGTTCGTCACCTGGCGCTGGGTGGCCGCCCTCGTCAGGCCGGTGTTGATCCGACCCAGCCAGCCCACGAACCGTTGGAGCGATGCGAGCACGACGTTCGCTTCGACGTCCATCCCCAGGGCGAGTCCGAACCGCTTGCGGTCCTCCGAGAGGTAGCCGATGCCATGTCGGACGGCGTCAGCCGGACTGGCGATCCGAACGGGCTTGCCATGGACGAGGATCTCGCCCGAGTCGGCGCGATCCGCCCCGAAGATGGCCCGGGCGACCTCGGTCCGGCCGGCGCCAACGAGCCCGGCGAAGCCCAGGATTTCGCCCCGTCGGAGCTCGAAGCTGACGTCGCGGACCATCCGACCAAGGTTGAGGTTGCGGACCTCGAGGACGACCTCGTCCTGGGCGTTCTCGGGAATCTCGGTTGCTTCCTCGAAGATCGTCCGGCCGACCATCATCGTGATGATCTGGTCGAGACGGGCCTCGGCCGTCGGGAGTGTTGCGACGTAGCGACCGTCGCGCATCACCGTCACCCGGTCGGAGATCTGCTTCAACTCCTCGAGCCGGTGCGAGATGTGGACGACCCCGACCCCGTTCTCGCGGAGCTGCCGGATGATCCGGAACAGCTCGGCAATCTCGGTCTCGGTGAGGGCCGCGGTCGGCTCGTCCATGATCAGCACAGCCGCGTTGAACGAGAGCGCCTTGGCGATCTCGACCATCTGCTGCTCGGCCACGGCAAGGTCGCCGACCCGGCGCCGCGGGTCCATCCGAAGGTGGAGCGACTCGAACAGGGCCCGCGCGCGGGTATTGAGCGCCCGGTCGTCGAGGACGAACGGCAGCCGCGCGCGCGGCTCGCGGCCGATGAAGATGTTCTGGGCGACCGTGAGGTGCGGCATCAGGTTCAGTTCCTGATGGACGATGCTGATCCCGAGCTGCTGAGCTGCTCGTGGGTTGGGAATCACGACGTCTTGGCCGCGAAACCGGAGGCTGCCGGCATCCGGCTGGTGGATCCCGGCGAGGACCTTCATCAGTGTCGACTTGCCGGCGCCGTTCTCGCCGACGAGGGCGTGGACCTCGCCGGCCTGGAGGTCGAAGCGGGCGTCTTCGAGCGCGTGGACGCCCGGAAAGCGCTTCTCGATCCCGACCATCTCGACGAGAAGGTCACCCAAGTCGAACTCCTCCGCGCATCCTCGCCTCGAGGCGGCCGAGAGACGGCGCTGGGACCGCTCTTCGCCCGATGGGTCCAACATGCTGGACAACGCCCGGTATGCTGAACCGACTGTACCGGAGTCGTCAAGACCACTGCGACCAGATTGAGAACTGGGACCTATCGAGGGGTACTGAAGCGCGCGAGGCGGAAACGAGTGGAAGAGAAGATCGGGTCGATACACACAGCGTCTGTCGAGACGATCCCAGGGGACCGCGAGGACGATATCGATGCTGGCTCCCTTGTGCCCGCCGTCACCCGGGCAGGGGCCATCCTCGACATGCTGGCCGAGAACGGCGGCCTTCCCGCCGGCCCCAGCGAGCTAGCTCGACGGCTCGGGCTGCCGAAGTCGTCGATCGCCAACATCTGCAATGCCCTCGCCGACATCGGCCTCCTACGACGGATCGGCACGGGCTTCGCCCTGGGCCGTAAGCTGGCCGAGCTCGGCGGGGCCTATCTCGCGGCGGTGGACGCGGTCCAGGAGTTCTATGACGCATGCCGCCTCCTGCCGACCGGCTCCGAGGAGACCGTTCAGCTGGCGGTCCTCGATGGCGTCGAAATGACGTATCTCGCTCGCCACGACGGACAGCAGCCGGTCCGCCTGACGTCCCAGATCGGGCGACGCCTGCCGGCAACGGTGACGGCGACCGGCAAGGCGGCCCTTGCCAGCCTCGACCCGCGCGAGCTCGAGCGTCGGCTCGCCAGCCTGGGCGAGCTGCCGGTGCTGACCGCCCGGTCCCACCGCACGCTCGACGCCCTGCGGGCGGATCTCATCGACGTCCGCCGGCGAGGCTACGCGGTCGACGATGAAGAGACGGTCGAGGGCGTCGTCTGCCTGGGCGTCATGATTCCGGGCCGGCGCCCGGGCGAGGGTCCGTACGCGGCCAGCATCACGCTGCTAAAGGTGCGGGCGACCGATGAACGCGTGCCCGCGCTCGTCGCCGACCTCCAGCTGCTCGCCAGCCGTCTGTCGGATCCATTGCATGTCGCTCCGCCGGCGGCTGCTTCCGGGGCGCGAGCTCAGAGGCGTTAAGGTCTCGCGGCTCCTTCCGCGATGAGGCCCTCGTGGCGGAGTTCTTCCCAGAGGTCGGCCGGGATCGACTCACTCATGAGCACCGGGTACTCCTCGAGGTGGTCGATGCGCCGGACGCCCGCGACGACCGAGACGACGGCCGGATGGGCGAGCGGGAACTGGACGGCGGCGGCCTTGAGCGGGACGCCATGCCGGGCGCAGATGGCGGCGAGGCGTGTCGGCCCGCTCGACGACGTCCGTCGCCGCCGGCGCGTAGTCGAAGCGGCTGCCCGGCCGCGGGTCGGCGAGGATCCCGCTGTTCATGACCCCGCCGACGACGACCCCGATATCGCTTCTCCTCGCAGATCGGCAGCAGGTCGGCCAGGGCCGACTGATCGAGGAGCGTATAGCGGCCCGCGAGCAGGAAGACGTCGAAGTCACCCTCGCGCGCGAACCGAGCGAGCATCGCCGACTGGTTCATCCCGGCCCCGATCGCCCGCACCACGCCGTCGCGCCGAAGCCGATCCAGGGCCGGATACGCCCCGCCGATCGCGGCCTCCCAGTGATCGTCCGGGTCGTGGATGAAGGCGATGTCGACGCGCTCCAGGCCGAGCCGCTCGAGGCTCTCCTCCACGGATCGCAGGACGCCGTCGTACGAGTAGTCGAAGACTGGTCTAACCGGGCCGGTGCCGACGTAGAACGCATCCTCGCGACCGTCCAGCTCCTGGCGGTCGATGTCAGCATCGCCCGACAGGGCGTCCGATGGCCGGATGAGGCGACCGACCTTGGTCGAGATCGTGAAATCATCGCGGGGCCGCCCCGCGAGGCTGGCGCCGATTCGCCGCTCCGAGGCGCCGTAGCCGTAGAGGGGCGCCGTGTCGAAGTAGCGGATGCCGAGCTCCCACGCCCGCCGGACCGTGGCGACGGCATCCCCGTCCGAGACGGCCGAGAAGAGCCCGCCGATCGGGGCACCGCCAAAGCCGAGTCGGGTCACCGTCACCGCCGTCCGCCCGACGCGGCTACGTTCCGTGGGATCGAAGGGCATCCGGCCTCCTCGGCTGAGCGTCAGACCGTGTTGACGCCGATCGAAGCGTATCGTATCGTCCAGTCCACCGTCCACCGACCAGAATGCTGAACGCCGTGGGAGTTTCGTGCGTCTCATCAGTTGCCGGACCGACTCCGGAGAAGTCCTCGGCGTCGTCGCCGGCGAGCGATGGCTGCCGGCCGATGAGCTCGTGGCGGGCGGCCCCTCGACGATGACGGAGTTGCTGGACGGTGGTCCCCGCTCGCTGGCCACGCTCAGTACCGCCGCGGCCGCTGCCGTCGACGAAGGACGGATCGCCCGCGACGGCCGGCCGCTCGACGACACGGTTCTCCTGTCGCCCGTCCCGCGGCCGGGCAAGATCGTCGCGATCGGCCGCAACTACCGCGAGCACGCAGCGGAGGAGGGCGTCGACCCCCCGCCCGCCCCGCTCGTGTTCGCGAAGTGGCCGAGCTCGGTCGTGGGGCACCGGGCGGAGGTCCGCTGGGATCCAGGACTCACGCAGCAGGTCGACTACGAAGCCGAGCTCGCCGTCGTCATCGGCCGGCGGGCTCGCCGGGTTTCGGCGGCGGATGCCCTCGATCATGTGCTCGGCTACACCTGCCTCAACGACGTGTCGGCACGCGACGTCCAGTTCGCTGACGGGCAATGGGTCCGCGGCAAGTCGCTCGAAACGTTCTGCCCGATGGGGCCCGTCCTCGTGACGAGCGACGAGATTCCCAATCCACAGGCACTCGCGATCAGCTGCTCCGTGAACGGCGAGCTCCTCCAGGACGGGAATACGTCGCAGATGTACTTCGGCGTCGCCGAGATCATCAGCTACTGCTCGCAGTCGTTCAGCCTGGAGCCGGGCGACGTCATCTCCACTGGCACGCCGTCGGGCGTCGGCGTCTTCCGCAAACCGCCCCGCTTCCTTGCCGCGGGCGACGTGATGGTCGTCGAGATCGAGGGGATCGGACGGCTCGAGAACGTCTGCCGCCACGATGACGAGGGTCGGCTCGCGTGAACGCGTCGGCGTCCCAGGAGCGGTTCCTCGTCACCGGCGCGCTCGGTTGCATCGGCGCGTGGACGGTTCGGGCGCTCGTCCGCGACGGCGTCCCCGTCGTTTCCTACGACCTCGGCGGCGACCGGCGCCGGCTGGCCCAGATCATGACCGACGACGAGCTCGCGGCCGTCACGTTCGTCGCCGGCGACATCACCGACCTCGCTGCCGTCGAGCGGACGCTGGAGGAGCACGGGATCACGAACGTGATCCACCTCGCCGCTCTCCAGGTTCCGTTCTCACGGGCGGATCCGCCGCTCGGCGCGCTCGTCAACGTCGTCGGGACGGTCAACCTGTTCGAGGCCGTCAAACGGTCGCGCGGGCCGATGGCGCCGCTCGTCTACACGAGCTCGATCGGCGCGTTCTCGGCGGCCGATGCGAACCCCGAGACGCACCGGCTCGAGGAGACGGCCGAGGGTCATCCCGACCACTCACTACGGGGTCTACAAGCAGGCAAACGAGGGAACGGCCCGCGTCTACGCCCTCGACGACGGCATCGCCAGCATCGGCCTCCGACCGATGACGGTCTATGGCGCCGGCCGCGACCAGGGCCTGACGAGCAGCCCGACGACGGCGATCGCGGCCGCCGTCCTGGGCGTGCCGTACACGATCGCCTTCGGTGGCCGGACGCTGTTCCAGTACGCGGAGGACGTCGCCCGAACGCTCCTTGCCGCGAGCCGGAGCGGGCTCGACGGGGCCCACGTCTTCAACCTCGGCGGGAGCTCCGTCGACATGCCGGCGTGGATCGCGGCGATCGAGCGTTCCGTCCCGGAGGCGGCCGGCCGGATCACCTTCGAAGCGAAGGAGTTGCCGTTCCCGTCCGAGATCGAGCACGCCTCCCTGGCGGCGCTGGGTCCGCTGCCGGTGACAGCCCTACGAGGACGGGATCCAGGCCACCGTCGACATCTTCCGCCGGCTCGCCGCCGAGGGCCGCCTCGTCGGAACGGAGCAGGGCCTGGCCGGCGTCGCGGCCCAGCCGCGCTGAGCGGCGCTCGCCGAGGGCGCTCGCTGCGCCCATGCTTAGGTACATGACAAACCGCAACAGACAGCTGTCCATGCTTCTGGGCATGGTGCTCGGCTTCGTCTTACTGGTGGGAGTCGCATTGCTCGCCTCGGAGCTAACCCGATAACGGCGATTAAACGCGACGGTCCAGTTGGCGGCGCGAGCCCGGACCGCGTCACCCGATCGACCGACGTCGCACCCGCCGCATCTGGCCAAATATTCGCCCGGGGAATGTTAGGCCCGGTCCGCGGCCGAACGGGCGTTCGGTGCGATTCAGCGACCTGCGTTAGCCGCTCACGGCTTATCGCGGCCTGTCCCGGCCGAAATCGGTCGGTGCAGTTGGTCTAATAGTCTCCCCACGAAAATCTGGCCAATTAGCGGCCGGCGCGGAGTGTGATTGGGACCATCGTGGTCAGCCCGCCGGTAGCTCGATGACGAAGCGGCTGCCGCCGTAGCCATTCGGCTCCAGCCAGACCCGGCCACCCATCGCGTCCATCAGCCGGCGAGCCGCGAACAGCCCGATCCCGGAGCCACGGCTGCGGCCGCGACCGTCGATCCGCACGAACGGCTCGAAGACACTCTCCCAATCCTCGATCGGCACGCCCGGGCCGTCGTCGGTGACGTAGACCTGCATCGTGTCGGCGACGCGCGAGGCACCGATGCTCACCCCGTCCGCCGACGGCGCGTACTTCGACTCGTTCTCGAGGAGCTGTTCGAGGACCTGCTTGAAGCGGGCCTCGTCGCCGATCGCGATGAGTGGCTCCGGTTGACGATCCCAGCGGACCGGGTGCGGCCGAAGCAGGAATCGGAGGGCGTCGACCGTTTCGTCGACCGCGGCCATCGCGTCGAAGGGCAGGCGCGACAGGCCCGTCAGCCCCTCGCCGCGCACCGACGCGAGGATCGAGTCGACGAGGTGATCGAGGCGCGACACCTGGTCGAGGGCAGCGTTCCGCCAGTCGGTTGCGGTCGCGGGCTGGGGCGCCGGCGCGAGACCAGCGGCCGCCTCGCCGAGCAGATCGAGATAGGCCCGCACGACCGAGAGCGGCGTCCGCAACTCGTGCGTCACGACCGACAGCAGCTCGGCGCGGGCCGCGTCGAGGGCCGTGAGCTGCACCAGTCGGGCCTCGACTTCGGCCTGGAGCCGGCCCTTCTCGACGATCCCGGCGAGCAGCGCTCCGATCGTTCGCAGGAATTCGATCTCCTCGTCGCGGAAGACGCGGTGCTCGCGGGTCTGGACATTGAGCACGCCGATGACCCGGTCGTGCCAGACGAGCGGCACCGACAGCATCGCGGCGAGCCCTTCGATGTCGAAACCGCGGACCCACGAGAAGCGGGGATCGACCGTGACGTCCTCGACGGCGATCGGCTCGCGGCCCTCGGCGACCCGGCCGGTGATCCCCTGGCCGACGGCGAGGCTGACCCGCCCGACCTGCGTCCGATCGAGGCCGTTCGTCGCCGCGAGCGTCAGCCGCGGCTGCTCGCGGTCGGCGAGGTAGAACGAGCAGACCTCGACCTCCATCGCGGTCGTCGTTCCGTCGACGATCGCCCGCATGAGCTCGTCCCAGTCGCGCGCCTGCGTCGCGAGCTGGGCGATCTCGTGGAGGAACGCGAGCTCCCGAAGGCGACGCTCAGTCCGCGCGATGTCCGATGGCATGCCCCGATTATCCGGCACACGGCGCTAGACTCGGCGCCAGCGGTACGTATTGGGAGAAGGAAGTGGCCAATCGCCTCGCGCTCGGCTCCGGCCTGTTGATCGCGATCCTGGGACTCGGCGCGTGCGGATCTGGGGCGACCCCCTCCCCGCCACCGAGCGTCGTGTCGGCATCGCCTTCGCAGCTGGCGACGCCCGCAGCAACGGCCAGTCCTAGCCCGGCGGCGTCGCCATCGAAAGCAACGGCCGCCGCAACCCTATGTGCGGGGGGTCAATCTGACCCTTCCTGCGACCTCACGCCGGGGACCTATTCAGCCGACCCGTTCAAGCCAGGATTCACGTTCACGATCACCGAACCTTGGACGAACGATCGAAGGTACGCGGACGGCGGTAGCATCTCTATTCCCGACGCGGCCTTCCTCTGGGCATCCGGCGTATCGGTCGGCACCGTTGCCGACAAGGAGGTCGCGATCGGACCGGGACCGGCGGGCTTCGTCGCGTTCCTTGGCCAGTTCAAGGGCTTCACCCTGTCGGCGCCAGTACCTGCCGTCGTGGACGGCGTGAACGGAATCCAGGTGGACGTCGAGACGAACGAAACGGACGCGCCTGGCATGTTCCAGATCAAGGCCGACGTCTTCAATCTCGACGCTGGTGAGAAGGCGCGCTTCATTCTGCTCGAGAAGGACGGGATCACCGTCATGTTCATGATCGACGCCTTCAAGGAAGCCGGCTTCGACGCGTTCCTCGTCAAGGCGCAGCCCGTCCTCGACAGCGTGACCTGGGAGTAGCGGGGCCCGTGGCGGCCGGTCGGCCGCAGGGCCGAGGGCGAGGCTCAGCCGGCGGGGACGGCCTCCTCAGGGTCGCTTACCTTGGTCGGGAGCGACTCCAGCAGCGGATCGGTCCATGTCCACGCGGCGCCGTAGCGCGACCCGACCGCCCCGTGGCGGGCGGCCTCGACCCGGAGCGGCAGCCCGAAGATGCTGATGAACCCGACGGCCGCCGCGTGGTCGAACGCATCGCCTTCGTCGTATGTTGCGAGGTTCTTGTCGTAGAGCGATAGCGGCGAACGGCGACCCGATCACGACGGCCTGCCCGTGATCGAGCCGGACGCGGACCTCGCCCGAAACGACTCGCTGCGACGAAGCGACGTACCCGCGCAGGTCGCGATGCAGGGCGCTGAACCACAGCCCGTCGTAGGTGAGCTGGGCAAGCTCATTGGCGACGAGCCGATCGAACCGCAGCGTGTCCTTCGACAGGGTCAGGCTCTCGAGCGCCCGATGGGCGGCGTGGAGCACGGCAGCCGCCGGCGTCTCGTAGATCTCGCGGCTCTTGATGCCGACGAGGCGGTCCTCGACGTGGTCGATCCGGCCGACCCCGTGGGCGCCCGCCAGGGCCGAGATGCGCTCGACGAGCTCGACCGGGGGCAGGCGATCGCCATCGATCGCCACAGGAATCCCGCCCTCGAACTCGAGCGTGACCTCGACGGGCGCGGGCGCGTCCGACGCCGGCACCGTCCACTCGTAGGCGTCGGCCGGTGGGGTGACCCATGGATCCTCGAGGACGCCCGTCTCGCACGACCGACCCCAGAGGTTGACGTCGATCGAGTAGGGCGACGCCTTCGTGATCGGGATCTCGATCCCGCGCTCGGCCGCGTAGTCGATCTCCTGGTCCCGCGTCAGGCCCATCCCGACCCGCATCGGTGCGACCACCTCGAGGCCGGGGTCCAGGGCATGGACGGCGACGTCGAAGCGGACCTGGTCGTTGCCCTTGCCGGTGCAGCCGTGGGCGACCGCGTCGGCGCCCTCGCGGCGGGCGACCTCGACGAGGAGCTGGGCGATCAGCGGCCGGGCGAGGGCCGTGGCCAGCGGGTAGGCGCCCTGGTAGAGCGCGTTGGCCTGGAGGTGGGGCCAGACGAAGTCGGTGACGAACCGATCCCGCGCGTCCACCACGTAGGCGCGCGACGCCCCGGCCGACATCGCCCGCTTCTCGACGCCCTCGCGGAGCGAGCCGCCGCCGACGTCGATCGTCAGCGTCACGACCTCGCAGTCGTACTGCTCGCGTAGCCAGGCGACCGCGACCGACGTATCGAGCCCGCCCGAATAGGCGAGGACGACTTTCTTCATGAACTGGCCTCCACGGGCTCCGGCCGGAATCGCCGACTCGGATCGGATTTCCTCGAAACGCTCGAGCCACCGCTCGAGCCGTGATTCGTCGGCGAACAGGACGAGGAGCGTGTTGTCGCCCGCCAGCGTTCCTTCCTGATCCTGGAGGGTCGAGTCGTCGATCGCCTGGGCGATGACGCTGGCCGTGCCGGGTGAGCCGGTGACGAGGACGACGAGCCCGCTCCGGCCGATCGTCACCGGGATGTCGGCGAGGATCCGGCGTAGTCGCTCGTCGGAGATCCGCGGCGGCGCCGCCGCCACGTCCTGCGTCGCGACGTAGCGGTGCCCGGCGTCGCGGGCAACCTTGACGAGCCCGAGATCCGCGATGTCGCGGCTGACGGTCGCCTGGGTGACCGCGAATCCGCGCCGCGTCAGGCGCTCCGCGAGCTCCTGCTGGCTGCCGATCGGCTCTGCGCTGATGATGTCGCGGATCGTCCGCTGTCGTTCTCGTTTCGCTGCCGGTCCTGCGTTCATGCTGCACCCACCGCCCGTCGGCTCGCCGTCAGTCGCGTCCCGAACGTCGGGTCCGCGAGGGCGCGCTCGAGCGCCGCGTCGGCCGAGGCGTCGGCGATGACCGCCTCGGCGCCATCCCAGGTCAGCGCGGCGAGCGCGGCCCGGATCTTGGGGACCATGCCGCCGGCGATCACGCCGGCATCGATGAGCGTCTCGGCCTCGGCCACGGTGAGGCTGTCGAGACGCCGGCCGTCGGCGTCCCGAACCCCGTCGACATCGGTCATGAGGACGAGCTGGCGGGCACCGAGGCCCGCCGCGATGCCCGCGGCGACGTCGTCGGCGTTGACGTTGCAGACGATCCCGTCCTCGTCGCGCGCCAGCGGCGCGACGACCGGGACCTGGCCACCGACGAGGATCGCGTCGAGGAGGTCGCGGCGGAGGCCGACGACGTGGGCCACGAGACCCATGCCCGGCACGCGTTCGGAGATGAGCAGGCCACCATCGACGCCCGACAGGCCGACCGCGTCGACCCCGAGGTCGCGCAGCCCGGCGACGAGCTCGCTGTTGACGACGCCGCGCAGGACCGCGGCCGCGACCTCGAGGGCCGCCTGGTCGGTGACCCGGAGGCCGCCCTCGAAGCGGCTCTTCACGCCGAGCCGGTCGAGCCACTCGGTGATGCGCTTGCCGCCGCCATGGACGAGGACGACCGGCCGACGTCGCGCCACCGCGGCGACCTCCGCCAGGACCTGGGCCTGGTCGGCGATCGTCGTCCCGCCGAGCTTGACGACGAGGACTTCGCTCACGTCGTGTACTCCGAGTTTTCGACCACGTAGGCCTCCGTCAGGTCGCAGCCGAACGCCTCGCCGGCGCCCTCGCCCAGCCCGAGATCGAGGCGGATGAGGACTTCGGGCGCCTCCATCGCCGTCCGGGCCGCCGCGCGGTCGAAGGCGAGCGGGCCGCCATTCGGTCCGTCGAAGACGAGGTGGTTGGCGATCGCGATCCGGAGCCGGGCCGGATCGATCGTGGCCGCGCGCCCGCGCGCGCGCCTCCGCCTCGTTGCGGGACAGGCCCGCTGCCTCGAGGACCGCGGCGTCCGCGAGCTGCGCGTTGCCGGCCGCTCCGGCGACCCGGCCCCAGTTCGGGTCGCGGCCGTGCGCTGCGGCCTTGACGAGGCTGCTCGAGACGACGGCCCGGGCGACGGCCCGCGCCTCCGCGTCGTCGACCGCGCCGGATACCTGGCAGGTGATGAGCGTCGTCGCGCCCTCGCCGTCGGCCGCCTGCTGGCGGGCAAGGTCGCGGGCGACGGCCTCGATCGCGAGGCCCAGGTCGCGTGCCTGCGCCGTGCCCGCCTCGACCGGCGCGCCGCCCGCGGCACCGGACGCCAGCAGGAAGACCGTGTCGTTCGTGCTCGTATCGCCGTCGACGCTCAGCTGGTTCCACGTCCGCGCCGCGGCCGGCCGCAGGAGCGAGTGGAGGAGCGGCGGCTCGACGGTCGCGTCGGTGAGGAGCGACCGCGAGCATCGTCGCCATCCGGGGGTGGATCATCCCGACGCCCTTGGCGATGCCGGTGACGCGGGTCGAGCGCACGGCCAGCCCGTCGGGGTCTGGCAGGGTCAGGGTCAGCGTCGCGGCCTTGGTCCGGGAGTCGGTCGTGCGGAGCGCCTCGGCGGCGGCCTCGAGCCCGGCGTCGGTCGCGGCGAGTGACGGCGCGAGGCCGCTGATCCCGGGCCAACGACGGTCGAGCGGCAGGCGCGTCCCGATGATCCCCGTCGAGAGCAGGAGCGTCCGCTCGACCGCGACGCCGAGCGCTGCCGCGAGCATCGCCGCGACCTCGGCCTGGTCCGCGTCGCCGGCGGCACCGGTCGCAGCGTTGGCGCTGCCGCTCGTCGACACGATCGCCTCCGCCCAGCCACCGGTCGCAGCGAGATGGGCCCGCGACAGGCGGACCGGAGCGGCCGCGAACGCGTTCGGCGTGAAGACGGCGGCCGCGGCCGCGGGCACCGGCCGGCCGGCCTCGTCGCTGAGCGTCGCGATGATCGCCAGGTCCGGCCGGCCCGACGCCTTGATCCCGATGGCGGCGCCGCCGGCGCGGAACCCGGCCGGGATCGTCGCCCGCCGCTCGACCGGCGGGAGGGCGGTCGGCAGCGCGGGCAGTGCGTCGGACGTGGCGACGGTCATCGGTCTGGGGGCCTACGGCGCCAGCGGGAGCTGGTCGAGCCCGGCCGTCTCGTCGAGGCCGTGGACGATGTTGAACGCCTGGATCGCCTGGCCGGCCGCGCCCTTGACGAGGTTGTCGAGGACGCCGATCGCGAGGACCCGGCCGGTCCGCGGATCGTGGTGGACGTGGACCCGGACGTGGTTGCTGCCGGTGACGTGCTTCGTTGCCGGCGGGTCCGCGACGACCGTCACGAACGGCTCGTCGCCGTACGCCTCGGCGTAGAGGGCGTCGAGCTCCGCCTGGTCGACGGCGCGAGTCGGTCGGACGTGGCAGGCCGACAGGATGCCGCGGGTCATCGGGATGAGGTGGGGCAGGAAGTCGACCGCCGACGGCGCCGGGGTTGTCCGCGCCGGTCGAGCCGCCCAGCCAGGCGAGCTCCTGCTCGATCTCGGCGACGTGGCGGTGCCCGGCCGACGCCGTAGGCCTTCACGCTCTCGTTGACCTCGCCGAACATCAGCTCCGCCTTCGCCTCGCGGCCGGCGCCCGACACGCCGCTCTTGGCGTCGACGACGAGGTCGCCGATGAGCCCGGCCCGGGCGAGCGGGGCGAGGGCGAGGAGCGTGGTCGTCGGGTAGCAGCCCGGGGCACCGACGATCGCCCGGGCGGCGTGGCGGAGCGAGGCCAGCTCGGCCCGATGGAGCTCCGGCAGGCCGTAGACCGCGTCGTCGAGGAGCTCCGGCACCGGGTGCTCGAAGCCGTACCAGCGCGGGTAGTCGGCCGGGTTGCGGAGGCGGAAGTCCGGCCCGAGATCGATGACGGTCGTGCCGGCTGCGGCGAGCTCCGGGACGAGTCTCGGCGGCGGTGCCGTGCGGCAGGGCGAGGAAGACCGCGTCGACCGACGGCAGGGTCGCGTTGACCTCGAGGCCGGTCCCTGCGAGGTGCGGATGCGTCGCACCGATCGGTTCGGCGTCGCGGGCGCGGCCCTGGAGCCCGACGATCTCGACGTTCGGGTGGCGCGACGAGGAGGCGGATGAGCTCCGCGCCGACGTAGCCGGTGGCCCCGACGATGCCGACGCGAATCCGCTCGTCCGGGCCTCCCGGGCCACGGCTCCGTCGCGGTGTGGCGCCGGGGCGGCGGTCCGTCGCGATTCCCGCCTCGACGCTGCCTGCGCTCACGGGCGCACGTGGCCCCTCGCGGGAGGCCGAGCTGGCGCGGGGAGGGAAACGTGGCGGATCGCCGTCATGGCTTGAGGACTATACAACCGCAGTGCATAATCATGCAACCTGAGCTAGTCGCCCGATGCCGGTGGCGGCCCGTCGCCGCAAGACCTAGTGCTTTAGTAGAACTTCCGCTACAGTGCACGGGAAACCCACATCGAGAGGGAGCTCACTACCATGCCCAACGCCGTACCTGCCGACGCCGCCGCCGGTCTGCCGCCGGCCGGGAAGATCGACCCGCGCGGCCACCGGTTCGGGGCGGGGCTGTCGGCGCTCCTCCTGATCGCGTCCTTCGTGGCGGACTGGGTGCCTGGCGTGTTCCTCGCGCTGCTTTCGATCGGGACGAGCGCGGCGTTCGGGTTGCGCTATTCGATCTACGGCGCCATCTGGCGGCGGATCGCGAGAGCGCTCCGGCTGCCAAAGGTCGAGCCCGAGCACGAGTACCCGCCTCGGTTCGCCCAGACGCTCGGCAGCGTTGCGCTCATCCTGTCGCTCGTCGCTTTCGGCGTTGGCGCGACGACGGTCGGCTGGGTCCTCGCCCTCGCGGTCGCCGGGCTCCAGTCGGTCCTCGCTCTGACCGGCTACTGCCTCGGCTGCCGGCTCTACTTCCTCCGCTGGTGGGTGCCGAGCGTCGTCACCTCGATCTGGACCCGTGGCAGCCAGCGCCCGATCGGTCGAGAGCGCGCCGATCCGCTACGGCTGAGGCATCGGCGGTATCGTTTCGGCCATGTCCAACGTGTCGCTCGGCCTGCCGCCCGACCTCCAGGCCTATCTCGTCGAGCCACGGCGTCCGCGAGCCCGACATCCTGAAGCGCCTCCGCGAGGAGACCGCGCTGCTGCCCCAGCACAACATGCAGATCGCGCCCGAGCAGGGCGCGTTCATGGCGATGCTCGTCGTCGCTGATCGGCGCTCGGCGCTGCATCGAGCTCGGGACGTTCACCGGCTACAGCTCGCTGGTCGGTCGCGCTGGCGCTGCCGGCCGACGGCCGAATCGTCTGCTGCGACCTCTCCGAGGAGTGGACCTCCGTCGCGCGGCGCTACTGGTCGGAGGCCGGGGTCGCCGATCGTGTCGATCTGCGGCTCGGGCCGGCCCTCGAGACGCTCGATGAGCTGATCGCCGGCGGCGCCTCCGGGACGTTCGACTTCGCGTTCATCGATGCGTCGAAGCGCGAGTATCCCGACTATCACGAGCGGATCCTGCGGCTCCTTCGCCAGGGCGGCCTCGCGCTCTACGACAACGTCCTGTGGGAGGGCGGCGTGATCGACGAGTCGATGACCGATGAGGACACGATTGGTGTCCGCCGCCTCAACGATCGCCTGGTCGGGGACGAGCGGGTCTCGATCAGCATGATCCCGGTCGCCGACGGTTTGACGCTGGTGCAGAAGCGCTGAGGGTCGCGTCCCGCGCCGCGCCGGCGCGGCGCTGGCGCGGCGCCTGGAAATTACACGCCTGCCGGAGCGATGCCGTCCTTCGCATCTTGTTCCGCCGCTCAGCGTGTCACTCGCCGTCGTGTCACTCGTCGTGATGCAACCAACGGCATCGCCAGGACACACGTGAGATTCTCGGCGGGCAGGCCGCGCGGGGCGCCACTCACACGCTGCGCGCGGCGCCACTCAGCGGGGATCTGCCACTCAGCCCGGGACGACCTCCGGCCGGCGGTACGGGCCGGTGACGATGACCTCGCCCTCGGCTTCCTTCGGTTCGGCGCCCGTGCAGCGCATCCGGAAGCGGTGATGGACCTCGGTCGCGCCCGCCGAGACCATCGCGTTGACCGGGCAGTACTTCGTTGCCGACAGCTCGATCGCGCGGCGGACGGCCTGCTCGAGGACGACGGTCCCTTCGACGATGTGGAGGACCTCGGCGCGGGTCAGGATCTGCGGGTACTCGTCGCGCTGCTCGGCGCGGACCTCGATCGTGTACGAGTCGATGACCTGGCGCTTCTTCTCGAGGATCCCGATGACGTCCATCGCGCTACATGCGGCCAGCGCAACGACCACCGACTCGACCGGCGAGTACTCGTTCGCGACGCGTCTCGTCGCCGAAGATCATCGTTCGGCCGGTCCCGGTCCGAGCGGAGAACCGAAGGTCGCCCTCGTGGCGCAGCTCGGCCGATCGAATCTTCACCGACGGATCGTAGGCGCTCGGCTCAAACGCGCGGCGGGCTCGCCCGCCAGCTCCTCGCCGCTCGCCCGGGCCGGATCCGACAGGAACTGCTCGCGATACAGCCTGGCGTAGAGGCCGCCCTGGCCGACGAGCTCGGCGTGGGTCCCGCGCTCCACGATCCGGCCTCGCTCGTAGACGAGAATCTGGTCGGCGCGGAGGATCGTCGAGAGGCGGTGGGCGATGGCGATCGTCGTCCGGCCCTCCATCAGCCGCTCCAGCGCAGCCTGGATGAGCCGCTCGCTCACGGTGTCGAGGGCGGAGGTCGCCTCGTCGAGGATGAGGATCCGCGGATCCTTCAGCAGGACCCGCGCGATCGCGACCCGCTGCTTCTCGCCGCCCGACAGCTTGTAGCCGCGCTCGCCGACGACCGTGTCGTAGCCGTCGGGGAGCTCCATGATCCGCTCGTGCATCGCCGCGGCCCGCGCCGCGGCCTCGAGCTCCTCGTCGGTCGCGTCCGGCTTGGCGTACAGCAGGTTCGCCCGGATCGTGTCGTGGAACAGGTACGTCTCCTGGGTCACGAAACCGATCACGTCGCCGAGGCTCGCCAGCGTCACCGACCGGATGTCGCGGCCATCGATCTCGACCGGCCCCGGCGTCGACGTCGTAAAGCCGCGGGACGAGGTACGTCGTCGTCGTCTTGCCGGAGCCCGACGGCCCGACGAGAGCGACGAGCTGACCCGCGCTGACCTCGAAGTCGATCGCCTCGAGCCCGAAGGGCTGGATGAGCTGGATCGCCGGGACGTCGGGGCAGTTCGCGCGGCCTCGATGCCCGTCTCCTCGGCGACCGCAGCGGTCGCGACCGACGCCGGGACCAGCCGCGACCGGGTAGCGGAACGAGGCATCCCGGAATCGGACGCTGCCGCGAATCGTCGAGCGGTCGAGCGCGACCGCGTCGGGCGCATCGACGATCTCGGGATCCATCTCGAGGTACTCGAAGATCCGATCGAACAGCGCCAGCGCGCCCTGGATCTCGACCTGGACGCCGAGCAGCTGGCCGAGCGGGAAGAAGAGCCGGCTCTGGAGCGTCGTGAACGCGACGATGTCGCCGATCGTCGGCGCGGTCGGGTCGCCCTGGATCGCGAGGTAGCCGGCCAGCCAGTACACGAACGCCGGCGTGATCGAGAAGATCGTCCCGATGATCATGAAGAACCAGCGCCCGACCATCGCCTGGCGGACCTGGAGCTTGGCCAGCTCGCGGTTGAGCTTGCTGAACCGACCGATCGCGGCGCCCTGCTGGCCGAACGTCTTCGACAGCAGCATCCCCGAGACCGACAGGGTCTCCTCGGTGACCGCGGACATCTCGGCGAGCGACTTCTGGGTCTCGCCGCGGACCTCGCGGTTGACCTTCCCGACCCGGAACGTCAGGTACATGAAGAACGGCAGGAGGGCGAGGCTCAGGAACGTCAGCCGCCAGTCGATGATCAGCATCGCGATCACCGTGCTGACCGCGATCGCGATGTTCGACGTCAGCGACGCCGCCGTATCGGTGACGACCGACTGGATGCCGCCGACGTCGTTCGCCAGCCGGCTCTGGATCTCGCCCGTCCTCGTCTCGGTGAAGAACCGCAGCGGCATCTTCTGGAGGTGGGCGTAGAGCTCGGTCCGGAGGTCGTGCATGACGCTCTGGCCGATCACGTTGTTGAGGTAGCTCTGGCCGACGCCGATCACGCCCGAGATGATCGGCAGCACGATCATCAGCCCGACGAACAGGTTGAGCAGGAACCAGTCTTGCTCCGGGATCGCGATGTCGATGAGGAGCTTGAGGAGGATCGGGTTGATCAGGCCGATGAAGCTCGTCAGCGAGGATCGCAACGAGGACGACGGCGACCTGCAGCCTTGTAGGGCTTGAAGAACGCCGACGATCCGGCGGATCGTCCGGCCGCGCCGCTCCTTCGGGACCTTCTCGAAGTCCTCCGATCCGCCGAACCCGCCCCACGGGCCGCCCATCCCGCCGCCGCCTCCGCCGGTGCGAGGGCGCGGACCCGCTCCGCCGGTCGCCCGACCGGCCGCACCGCCCGTCGCCGCGCCCAGCCGTCCGAATCCACCGCCCCTGCCACTCATCCGGGGGACGCTACCATGATCGGTGCTGAGTTGCATTCTGCAAGCGAGTCCGCGGCGCCAACCGGCGACACGGTACGATGCGGCCGATGGGCTCGATGATCGTCTCGCTTCGGCGGCGGGTGCCGAAGCGTCTCCGGAGCGGTGCCTTGCGCCTGCTCGGTCGCCGGCCCGCCGAGCCGGAGCACGTCGTCGACCTGGCGATTCCGCGGGCGTTCGGCGGGTCGCCGGGTGACTCGCCCCGGACTCTCAGGATCCGGACACCGGTGCGGACGTACGTCAGCCACCTGCTCGCCGGATCGGGCCTCGCCGGCTACGAGCCGGACACGCTCGCCTGCTTCCTGGCGGCGATCGAGGAGCGCGGGTCGGCGCCGGTCTTCGACGTCGGGGCGAACATCGGCGTGTTCTCGTGGCTGGCGGCAGCGCTGACGCCAGCGATCGTCGTCGCCTTCGAACCGACGCCCGACCTGGCGGCCCAGATGCGGGCGATCTGCGCCGAGAACAGCCTGGACGTCAGGGTCGAGGAGCTGGCGCTGGGCGCCGCGCCGGGCACGGCGGAGCTCCACCTCTCGGACAAGACCGACAGCTCCAACTCGCTTCGCGCCGGGTTCCGGCCGTCGCATCGGTCCGTGTCGGTGCCGGTCGAGACGATCGACGGCTACGCGGCGCGGACCGGCGTGACTCCCGCGGTCCTCAAGGTCGACACGGAATCGACCGAACCCGACGTCCTCCGCGGCGCCGCCGAGGTTCTCGCGTCGGGGCGGCCCTGGATCATCTGCGAGGTCCTCGCCGGCCGGACGGAGGCCGACCTGACGGCGATCCTCGAGCCGCTCGGCTATTGGTGGTACCGGATCGACGGACCGGGACCGCTCGAGAGGCGGCTCGTCATCGAGGGCGACCCGACGTACGCCTACATGAACTGGCTGTTCGCCCCCGAAGAGCCCAGCCCCGCGTTCTGGCAGGCCTTCGCCGGTTGGCGGAGCTCGCTGGCAGCCCTCGCGACGTAGCGGGCTCCGCGGCCCGCGCCACTCTTCCGCCGGCTCCCGACTTCCACCGAAAATTTCAAGCACATGTTCCCCGGCGATGCCGTTGGTTGCATATTCGGGTTCGGCGTGGATCGCGGGATGCACGGCCGGTTGATCGGCAGCGAAGCGGGCATGTGGTCCTATCGCTCGGTGGCGGAGAAGCAGCTGTACGGTCGAAAGGGCCTCCCGCTATCGGAACGGGAGATGATCGGGCTACGGGATCTCGGGACAGTGCTCAAGCGCGCTCGTCTCGGGCTCGGCTGGTCGCAGCGCGGCTTGGAACGCAGGAGCGGCGTCGATCAAACGACGATCTCCCGGCTCGAGAACGGCCGACTCGTCAATTTCAGCCTGCAACGCCTCGCGTCGCTCATCCAGGCGCTGCGCGGCCGCTTCGACATCAACGACTTCGATTGACCAGGCCGAGAGCCAACATCGGATGCCTCGGGTGATGCAACCAACGGCATCACCCAGGGGCAAGGCAAATCGGATGCCTCGGGTGATGCAACCAACGGCATCGCCACGGATGCGGGGTCAAGGCAAATCGGATGCCTCGGGCGATGCAACCAACGGCATCACCGAGGGCAGGCAAATTCTCGCGTGCTCGCGGCTCGCGCGCCGCAGCCCTAGGCGGCGGAGACCACGATCGTGGACCGCCGGCTGGGCAGGCCCTGGACCAGCAGGTCGCCGAGCAGCCCGACCAGGTAGGTCGGCCAGTGCCGGCTCCAGGCGCGGGCGAGGTGCCCGACAGTCGTCACCCGGAGTTCGCCGAAACCTGCCGCGGCCAGTCCTCGCTCGAGCTCGCCCGGTGAGTTGCAGGCGCCGACGAGGGGGTGAGCGTCGGCGGCCGTGGCCTTGACCAGGCGCTGGAGGCGGCCCCGGAGCCGCGAGGGCATCGCCAGGTAGGCCCACACGAACGGGTGGCGGCGGTTGACCGTGGTGATCACCAGCCTGCCACCGGGCCGCAGCCAGCCACGGAGGTTGCGGAAGGCAGCCTCCGGGTCGGCGAAGTGCTCGACGGTGAAGCTCGAGAGGATGACGTCGAACGTCGCGGGCGGGAACGCCGAACTGTCTGCGCAAAGGTCGACCGCGGCGAACTCGTCGAGGTGGGGAAGCGCGCCAGGTGCCGGCGGATGGATGTCGGCGCCGACGAAGCGCGCGATCCGGGGGCGGAAGGGCCGCAGCTGCGAGACACGTCCACACCCGGCGTCGAGGACCGTGAGCCCACCCGGCTGGGCGCCGGCCGAGGCGTCAAACGCCGACTCGAGCTCACGCTTGACGATCTCGGAGGTCGAAGGCCGGATGCCAAGCCGGGGAAGGATCGCGAACCGGCGGCGTTCCCGGGCTGGCATCTACCAGGCAGTCGCCGTGGATGTCTCGGCGATGCCCTGCGATTCGAGCCAGCGCTCGGCGTCGATCGCGGCCTTGCAGCCGTCGCCGGCGGCCGTCACCGCCTGGCGGTAGCGGTGGTCGTGGACGTCGCCGGCGATGAATACGCCCTCGATCTTCGAACCGGTCTCGTCGCGGACGACGAGGTAGCCCTTGTCGTCGACCTCGAGCCAGTCCTTGAAGACCTCGGTGTTCGGCCGGTAGCCGATCGCGATGAACAGGCCGTCCATGTCGACGTCCTCGGTCTTGCCCGACTCCGTGTCGCGCAGCCGCAGGCCCGACACCTTGGCGTCGCCGAGGACCTCGTCGACCGCGGTGTTCATCCGGATCGCGATCTTCGGGTTCGCCTTCGCCCGATCGACCATGATCTTGCTGGCGCGGAACGCGTCGCGGCGGTGGAAGAGGTTGACCTTCGACGCGAACCGGGTGAGGAACGTCGCCTCCTCGAGGGCCGTGTCGCCGCCGCCGACGACGGCGATCTCCTTGTCGCGGAAGAAGAAGCCGTCGCATGTGGCGCAGGCGCTGACGCCGCGGCCGCGGAGCCGCGTCTCGCTGTCGAGCCCGAGCCACAGCGCCGACGCACCTGTCGCGACGATCACCGACTCTGCCTTGTACTCGGTTCCGCGGGCCCACAGGCGGAACGGGCGCGGTGGAGAAATCGACGCGATCGATGTCGACGTCGACGATGTGCGTCCCGAACCGCTCGGCCTGCGCCCTGAAACTGGCCATCAGGTCGGGCCCCTGGATCCCATCGGGGAAGCCCGGGTAGTTCTCGACGTCGCTCGTGATCATGAGCTGGCCGCCCGGCGCCGAGCCGGCGAGGACGATCGGCTCGAGGTTGGCGCGGGCCGCGTAGATCGCGGCGGTCAGGCCGGCCGGGCCGGACCCGACGATGATGACCTTGGATTCGGTCCGGCCATCGGCCGCATCGTCGGTTGGTGTCGCGCCTCCGAACGAGAGCGGGACCGAATCGACAGTGGCGTCACCCGTGACGCCCGCATCCGCCGAAAAGTCAATGGAGAAGCCGCCGAACGGGTTCGACTGCGCGTCGCCCGAGCCGTTCGACCCGGAACGGTCGACCGGGTCGCCTGCTTCCATTGTCTTGTCGTCCGTCATGGCGGCAATCCTATCACGTCACCGATACCCCCTGGGGGTATACAAGGACGATCCTGACAGCGGAATGCAAGCCGATGTGTCGGTCGCGCGCTTGCATGGGCACCAGACGAGCGCCACTCTTGACGCTTACGCCCGCACAAGGAGGATTCCGATGCCCACCGACTGGGGAGAATCCATCTTTCTCGCCGCATCGAATGCGTTCAACAGTCTTCTGGCGGCTATTCCCGCGATCATCGGTGCGCTGCTCATCCTCGCGATCGGCTGGATCCTGTCCGGCATTCTCGCGCGGCTCACGAGCGGCCTGCTTACGCGCTCGGGCGCGGATCGCCTGTTCGCGGAGCATGGCGGTGAGGTGTACGGCGACCGGGCGGAGGCCTTCAAGCCGAGCATCGTCGGCGGCGAGCTCGTCAAGTGGCTCATCCGGATCGTGTTCCTCGTCGCCGCTGCCAACGTCCTGAATCTGCCGCAGGTCAGCCTCCTCCTCAACGAGGTCCTGCTGTGGATCCCGAACCTCATCGTTGCCGCGATCATCCTGCTCGTCGCGCCGCTCATCGCCCGGTTCGTCCGCGGCGTGATCGAGGTCGGGGCGGGCCGGATGGGCTTCACGAATGCGTCGCTCCTCGGGCGCATCGCGGAAGTCGCCATCGTGGTCTTTGCCGTGATCGTCGCGATCGACCAGATCGGCATCGCCGCGGACCTCGTCGATACGCTGTTCCTCGGTGTCGTCGCCGCGCTGGCGCTGGCCTTCGGGCTGGCATTCGGACTCGGTGGCCGCGACGTCGCGGCAGAGCTGACCCGCCAGAGGTACGAGTCGTCGAAGCGGACGGCCGATCGCGTGGCCGCCGCCACGCAGGACTCCGGTTCGACGCCCTCAACCCGCCCGGCGCAGGGCTGCGAATAAGCCGCGACCGAACCCCTCGACCGGTCCGGCGAGCGCCAGCTGAGGCGCCCGCTACAGGTCCCGTAACTGGGGGATGACGGCCCGGCCAAACGTTTCGAGATTGGCCGGGTCGTCGAGATTCCTCAGGCTGAGGACGACGTGCTGGGCGCCCGCGTCGGCGAGCTCCCCGAAGCGGTCGACGATCTGGTCAGGCGACTCGCTCGCCAGGTTGACGCTCTGCAGGGTCGAGCGCTCGATCTCGTCAGGATCGCGACCGATTGCGGCGCAGTGCTCGCGGAGCACCTCGTACTTGTGGTGGATCGCCGCCGCGCCGCCGAACACGTTCGTCGCGTCGGCGTACTGGGCGACGAGGCGCAGCGTCTTCCGTTCGCCACCGCCCCCGATCATGATCGGCGGTCGGGGCCGCGAGAGCGACTGCGGGGAGTTGAGGAGCCGGCCGGCCCGGAACTGGCGGCCCGTGAATGCCTCCTCCGAACCGCGTTCGCCGGTCCACATCCCGTGGGCGATCTGGAGTGTCTCCTCGAGCATCTCGAATCGCTCGCCGAGCGGCGGAAAGGGGAACCCGAGCGCCTCCGATTCCTCCTGGTTCCAGGCCGCCCCGATACCGAGCCAGGCTCGGCCGCCCGACAGGACGTCGAGCGTCGTCGCGGCCTTGACCCAGAGCCCCGGCAGGCGGTAGTGCACGCCGCCGACCATGAGCCCCAGTCGCGCGTGCTGCGTCTTCGCGGCCAGGAAGCCCAGGGCCGTCCAACCCTCGAGCATCGGCTCCTCCGACCGCCCGACGCTGCGAATTTGGAAGAAGTGGTCCATCACCCAGATCGAGTCGAACCCGACATCGTCTGCCTGGCCCGCGATGCGCCCGAGCGTAGGCCCGATGGCCTCCGGGCCGCCTGGCCACGTGAACGAGGAGATCTGGAGGCCGAGTTTCATGGAGTGCTCCGTGGGGCGAGCGAATTCACGGCGGGTCGACGCGCGGGCGTTGTCGGTTGCAAGATGCTACTCGCCAAGGCCAGCCGGTGCAGTGGGCGCAAATCGCCCGCCCCGGCGCTGCCGAGGCGGGCGAAGCTGTGCTCTGGAGGCGGGGGCTCAGTCCTGGAACTGCGCGTCCGCGTTGATCCAGTCGAGGACCTCGGGGATGTCGACCCGATGGTTCAGCGAGGTGATCCGGCCGCAGATCACCCCGTCCTTGCCGAGCCGATAACCACCGGTGTGGACGGCGAGGATCGTGTCGCCGAGGGCACCACTGGCAGACGGGAAGATCCCGGAGCCGGAGTCGCCGCCGCACCCGCCGCCGTGCTGGTCGGACGGCACGCTGCCGGTGATGAACCAGGTCGGGTGGAAGATGCCGCTGACCGAGCCCTTGCCCGGCCGATAGCGCTCAACCGCGACCTTTCGGGTCCACGTGAAGTTCCGCTGCGGCGGGCCGCCGCCGACGGTCACGCCGTTCTGGCCGTAGCCGACATCGAGGAAGCGGTTCGGGGTCTGGCCGTGCTCGCCGATCAGGTCATTCACGAGGCCCAGTTCGGGCAGAGCCGCGGGCTCGATCCCGGTCACGTCCTCGTCGAGATACACGAGGCCGTAGTCGAATGTGAAGGGCCAGTCAGCGCTGACGTAGTCCGGGTGTGTCGTCCATGACGACGCGACGTACCAATCCTCGGGATGGACCGGGTTCCAGTCGGCGTCGACCTCGGCCTGCGGCGAGAAGCTGACGAGCACCTCGTCGATGACCAGCTCCGGGTCGCCGGTGTTGGACCAGAAGTCGGTGCAATGGCCGGCCGTCAGGATGACGTCCTCGTCGATGAGCGTGCCGGAGCAGAACGTGACGCCCGGAACGAGCAGCAGGGCACCGTACGGGTGGCCGTTGCCGTCGGGCTGGCCGCCGGTGATCGCCGCAGCGGGCAGCGCAGTCGTTGCGACCATCCCGAGGGCAAGGGCGACCGTGAACAGGAATCTCCGCATGAGCCACTCCTCCATGGAGATGCGTGGCCGCTCGTGGGGGCGCGAGCGGCGGGCCCTCGACTGTAGCAGCGTCGGGCGGATCGGGCCTCGCATCGCGCGCGGCGTGGGGCGGGGGCCAGCCTCTACACTGCCGCCACGATCAGGAACTAAGGGGGACCCGTCCTTGCTCTCGAGCCCCACGCCGGACCAGGTCCGATCGATCGCGCCTGATCCGGTCGCTGCCCGGGCGGGCGAGGCGCTTGCGAACAGGCGGACGTGGAGCGCCACGGGCCGCAACGACCGGGCGGCGTGGGGTCTCTGCCAGGGATCCGGCGCCTCGCCATACCAGACGATCGTCGACTTCGCCGGGCCGGCCTTCAAGTGCTCCTGCCCGAGCCGGAAGTTCCCCTGCAAGCACGCCCTCGGGCTGCTGTTCCTGCTCGCGGCCGACGCCTCCGTGTTTCCGACCGCCGATCCGCCCAGCTGGGCCACCGAATGGCTCGCGTCGCGCGAGCAGCGGGCGGAGCGGGCGGAGGCGCGAGCCGCGACGAAGGACACGGAGCCCGACCCAGCGGCGCGGGCGAAGCGCATCCAGGCGCGGGAGCGCAAGGTCGACGCCGGCCTGTCCGATCTCGACCGCTGGCTTCGGGATCTCGTTCGGCGCGGACTGGCAGCGGCCAAGTCGGAGGGCTACACGTTCTGGGACCAGGCCGGCGCGCGGCTGGTCGACGCGCAGGCGGCCTCGCTCGGGCGCGAGGTCCGGACCCTCGGCGCGGTTGCTAACAGCGGTCCGGGCTGGGCCGACGGTTCACTCGAGCGCGTCGCCCGGCTCCACCTCATCGTCGAGGCCTACCGGCGGCTCGAAACGCTGCCCGAGGACCTTCGTGCGGACGTCCGATCGCTCGTCGGCTGGACAGTCAAGGAGGACGAGCTGCCACCGGACGGCGCGGTGGCGGATCGATGGCTCGTTCTCGGCCGAACGGTCTACGCCGACGATCGTTTGACGACGGCCCGGACATGGCTGATGGGCGAGGCGAGCAACCGATACGCGTTGCACCTGGCGTTCGGCGCGGGTGGGGCGAATCCACCGCCGCTGGCGATGCCCGGTTCGTCGTTCCGCGGCGAGCTCGTCTACTACCCTTCCGCGACGCCACTGCGGGTGGCGGTCGGCAATGTCGGAGATCCGGGGCCCGTCGTGACGGCCCTGCCCGGGGCATCGACGATCGCCGCTGCCGCCGCCACTTTCGCCGCGCTGCTCGCCCGCAACCCGTTCCTCGCCGCCTGGCCCGTGGCCCTGGCCGACGTGGTCCCGATCGGGCGGGACTCGGAGATGATGCTTCGCGACGCCAGTGCGGCGACGGTCCGGGCGGAGCCGGACGCCATTGCCGCCCGGCTCCTCGCCCTCGCCGGGGGCCATCCCGTAACCGTCTTCGGCATGTGGAGCGGCCGTTCGATCCGGGTTCTGGCGGCGCTCGCCGAGGGCCGGCTGATCGACCTCGGGACCGACGTGGCCGGCGACGGGGCGGGGGAGGGGTCGTCAATCGCGGCGCCGAAAGGCGGACGCGGAGGCGCGAGCGACGGCGATACGTGGGGCCGCCTCGTCAGTGCCGCGCTTCTGGGCACGGAGCGGTCGGAGCCGCCGGATCTGGAACTCGCCGCCGCGGTCGCGGGGCTTGCCGGGCAGCCCGTCGAGTCCCGCCTCCTCGGCTCCGCCGCCGTCGTGGCCGCGAGTCGTCGCGCCGGCTGGCAGCCGCCGACGGACGAAGGCCCGCTCCCCGCGCCGGCGCCCGCGGACGATCGGCCACAGGTCGGCGCTCAGGCCGGTTGGCTCCTCCGCCGCGCCCTCGACGATCGGCCGGAGCTCGTCCCGGAGTGGCTGGGACTCGCGGCCGCGGCCCGCAAGCGACCACCGAACGACGAGCTGCCGCGCCTCCTCGGGCTGGCCAGCCGGAACGCCGATGCGCGTGCCGCGCTCGCTCCGGTCCTCGGACCCCGCGCTGCGTGGCTCGTCGAGCAGATGCCTGAGCTCGCTGGCGGCATGACCGGGTCGGTCGGCGACCCGGCGGCCGCATGGGATGCCGCGTCGACGGCCGCGGGACGTGCCGCCGTCATCGCTGCGCTGCGCGCGACGGATCCCGTCGTTGGGCGGGAGCTCCTGGCGACGAACTGGGACGCTGCGACGACCGAAGAACGAGCTCTCGCGACATCGTCGCTGGCGCTCGGACTGTCCCCAGATGACATTCCCCTGCTCGAGCGCGGCTGGGCCGACAGCCGCGTTGAGGTCCGCTCGGCCGCGATCGATCTGCTCGCCGGGCTGCCGGACTCCGACTTCGCCCGACTCGCCGACGAGACCGCTCGCCCGACGCTCGAGAGTGTCGGCCGCTTCCGGCCGAGCCTCCAGGCTCATCCGCCGGCCGCGTGGGACGACTCGCTCGCCCGGCTCGGGATCCCGAAGAAGCCGCCGCAGGGGACAGGGGAGCGGGCGTGGTGGCTCCGGCATCTCCTCGGTCGCGTCGCGCCGGCGCGCTGGGAGGAGTGGCTCGCCGCCGATCCTGCGGCCCTCGTCGATCGGGCCCTTCGGTCCGACGACGCCGGACCGGTGCTCGAGGGCTGGATCGAGGCCGCGATCCGGACCCGGGACCCGCGCTGGGCGTCGGCGCTGCTCATGCACAAGGAGATCGCATTCGGCAAGGCCGTCCCGAACGTCGACCCACTCATGCTCCTGGAGGCCCTCTCGCTGTCGGAGCGCGATCCGGTGGCCGTCAGGATGATCGGGATGGGCGTTACGGACGCAGCGGCGTGGGTCGCCGAGCATTGCCCCGGTCCGTGGTCGGCCCTATTGAGCTGGGCAGTCCTAAATGCTCTCGCGCGCGAGGGGCCGGGGATCGGTGTTTCCAAGCCGTTCATCGATCTTGTCCGGATGGCCGTCAGGCGCCTCCCAACCGAACACGCTGAGCAGCTGGAAACCGTCGTCACCGGCGATGGCCAGCCGGCTCGGCACGTACCCGATTCTCAACGAGTACCTGGAGTTGATCGACTTCCGCAAACGCATGAGAGCGGCCTTCGCCGCCGAGGAGGGATCCCGATGACCGCCGCTCCCCAGCCCGCCGCCGTCCTGCGGGCCCACGCCGAGCAGGACAACGCCGCCGAGCTCGACGCGCTCGGCCGCCAGGACGACAAGCAGCGCCCGACCGGCTGGCGCCTCTCGCCGTGGGCGGTCGTGAGCTACGTCCTCGGCGGCAAGCTCGCGCGATGGCACGGTCATCGTGCCGAAGTACATCGGCGACCGGCGGCTGGTCGAGATCGCGGTCGCGACGCTGGCGACGGACCGTGCGCTTTTGCTGCTCGGCGTACCGGGCACCGCGAAGACCTGGCTGAGCGAGCACCTCGCCGCGGCGATCAGCGGCGACTCGACGCTCCTCGTCCAGGGCACCGCCGGCACGGGCGAGGACGCGATCCGCTACGGCTGGAACTACGCCCGCCTCCTCGCCGAGGGCCCCAGTCGCGCCGCCCTCGTCCCGAGCCCGGTCATGGTCGGCATGGAGCGCGGCGCCCTCGTCCGGGTCGAGGAGCTGACGCGCATCCCATCAGACGTCCAGGACGCGCTGATCACGGTCCTGTCGGAGAAGTCGCTGCCGATCCCGGAGCTCGGCGAAGAGGTCCAGGCTGTCAAGGGCTTCAACGTCATCGCGACCGCGAACAATCGGGACCGCGGCGTCAACGAGCTGTCCTCGGCGCTGAAGCGGCGGTTCAACACCGTCATCCTGCCGGTCCCGTCGCGGATCGACGAGGAGGTCGAGATCGTCCGCCAGCGGGTCGAGCAGCTGGGGCGGGCGCTCGAGCTCCCCGCGGAGCCGCCGGCGCTCGAGGAGATCCGGCGGATCGTGACGATCTTCCGGGAGCTCCGATCGGGCGCGACCGAGGACGGCAAGGCCAAGCTCAAGGTGCCCGTCGGCCACGCTGTCGACGGCCGAAGCGATCGCGGTTGTCAACCAAGGGCTGGCGCTCGCCGCGCACTTCGGCAACGGCAAGCTCGCCCCGCAGGACGTGGCCGCCGGGCTGACCGGCGCGGTCGTCCGCGACCCGATCCAGGACGCGGTCGTCTGGCGTGAGTACCTCGAGACCGTGATGAAGGAACGCGACGGCTGGAAGGACCTGTACAAGGCCTGTCGCGAGGCCGCGGAGTGACGTCGTCTCCGGCGAGTCGCTCGCCGCGCGCCCGCGTGGCCGGCGCCCGCGTGGCCGGCGCCCGCGTGGCCCGCTGAAGCTCTTCGCCTCCTGTCGCGATGCCGTTGGTTGCATCAACCCGCCGCCGCTGGGGAAGGCGGCGCGCGTTGAGCCCGGCCCGCGCCCGCGACGGCGACTCCCGTGCCCGCGCCCGCGACTCCCGCGCCCGCGCCCGCGACTCCCGCGCCCGCGCCCGCGACTCCCGCGCCTTCGCCGCTGCCGAAAGATGCGAAGAACGGCATCGCGCAGCAACCGGCGTTCTTTCGCGACGCCGATGACCACGACCGTATTCGGGATCCGGCACCACGGGCCGGGTTCGGCGCGGAGCCTGGTCGAGGATCTGGGGCGGCTCGCGCCGGACTGCGTCCTGATCGAGGGGCCGCCTGACGCGGATGCGCTCATCCCGCTCGCGGCGCACAAGGAGATGCGGCCGCCGGTCGCGCTCCTCATCTACGACCCCGACCAGCCGCACGACGGGGCGTTCTTCCCGTTCGCGGTCTTCAGCCCGGAGTGGCAGGCGATCCGCCATGGGCTTGAGGCGGGCGTTCCGGTCCGGTTCATCGATCTCGGCGTCGGGTTTCAGCTCGCGCGCGGGCGCGCGGAGCGTGAAAAGCTGCTGGTTGAGCTTGCGAAAGGAGACCAAGACAAGGCGGGAGAACCCGCCGAGGAACCTGCCGAGGAAGGCGACCCCGCCGACCTCGCCGCCTCGATCCGCACCGACCCCCTCGGTGAGCTCGCCCGAGCCGCCGGCGAGCCCGACGGCGAGCGCTGGTGGGACCGCCTCGTCGAGTCCCGCCGTACCGCCGCGGATGTGTTCGAGGCAATCCGCGAGGCGATGGTCGCTGTCCGGACGGAACTCCCCGACGAGGACCCTCTCAACGAATTCCGCGAGGCGGCGATGCGCCGTGAGATCCGCGCCGCGGAACGCGCGGGTCATGAGCGGATCGCCGTCATCTGCGGTGCCTGGCACGTGCCCGCCCTCATCGATCGGCCGCCCGCGAGCCACGACGATCGCCTCCTGAAGCAGTTGGCGCGCCCGGTCAAGACGGCGTCGGCCTGGGTGCCGTGGACCTACAGCCGCCTCGCCGCCGAGTCCGGCTACGGTGCCGGGATCGAGTCGCCCGGCTGGTACGAGCACCTCTGGAAGGGCCGCGAGCCGCTGTCGGTGACCTGGATGGCGCGCGTCGCCCGCGTCTTCCGCGCCGAGGACCTCGACATCTCGTCGGCCCACCTCATCGAGGCGGCGCGCCTCGCCGACACCCTCGCCGCGATGCGCGGCCGCTCCGTGCCATCGCTCGAGGAGCTGACGGAGGCCGTTCGTTCCGTGGCCGCGTTCGGCTCCGACGTGCCGCTGGCGATCGTCCGGGACCGCCTCGTCGTCGGCCGGGCGATGGGCAAGGTCCCGAGCGACTCGCCCGTCGCGCCACTCGCCGCCGACCTCGCCCGGGAGCAGAAGCGCCTCCGCCTCAAACCGGACGAGGCGAAGAAATCGATCGACCTCGATCTTCGCGGCGAGATCGACCTAGGGCGCAGCCACCTCCTCCACCGCCTCCGGATCCTCGGGGTGGCGTGGGGTTCGCCGGAGCGGGCGTACGGCAAGTCCGGCACGTTCCACGAGCTGTGGCAGCTCGGCTGGCGGCCGGAATTCGTCGTCGACCTCATCGCGGCCAGCCGCTACGGCACAACCGTGGCTGCGGCTGCCGCGGCGAAAGCGACGGAGGAGGCGGCCGAAACCGATCGGCTGCCCGTGCTGACCGGGCTCATCGAGGCCGTCCTCCTGTCGGACCTGCCGGACGCCGTCGAGGCCGTCGTCGAGCGGATCGGCGCGGTTGCCGCCGTCGCCGCCGACGTGCCGTCGCTCATGGAGGCGCTGCCGCCCCTCGCGCGCGTGGTCCGTTATGGCAACGTCCGGGGCACGGACGCGGAGGCGGTTCGCGCGGTCGTCGACGGCTTCATCGCCCGGATCTGCGTCGGGATCGCGGCGGCCTGCGCGTCGCTCGACGACGACGCGGCCCGGGAGATGCTGCCGCGCATCGACGGCACCGACGCGGCCGTCTCGCTCATCGACGACCCCGACCACCGGGCTTCGTGGCAGGCGTCGGTTCGCGGCCTGGCCGACCTCACCGGATTGCACGGGCTGATCGCCGGTCGGGGGTCGCGGATCCTCCTCGACGGCCGGTCGCTCGCGGCCGACGAAGTGAGCAACCGGATGAGCCTCGCCCTCTCGCGCGGCGCCGAGCCGTCGGCCGCGGCCGCCTGGGTCGAGGGGTTCCTGCGCGACAGCGGCCTCGTCCTGGTCCACGACGATGCGCTGTTCGGCGTCTTGGACAGCTGGCTCGACGGCCTCCAGCCCGATGCATTCGAGGCGGTCCTGCCGCTGCTCCGCCGCACGGTGTCGACGTTCCCGGCACCGGAGCGGAAGGCGCTTGGGGAGCGGGCGAAGGGCGTCGCCGGGGGGCGTCGATCCGGGAGCGACGGCGGGTTCGACGAGGCGCGGGCGGCGGCGGTTCTGCCGATCCTGGCCAGGATCCTCGGGCTGGACGGGGCCGATGAGGCGACAGACCGATGACGACGCCAGCCGACGCCGACGAGCGCCTCCGCCGCTGGCGCCTCGTCCTCGGCGGCGCCGATGCCGACGGCATCGGGCTGGCCCTGCGCGGCGCCGACGCATCGCGCGACCAGGCCCTCGCCGCGCTCTACGACGGCGAGCGGTCGGCCGGGCTTGGTGGCTCCGCGCCCGGCGTCGCACGCTGGCTCGGCGACATCCGAACGTACTTCCCGACGAGCGTCGTCCAGGTCATGCAGAAGGACGCCATGGAGCGGCTCGACATGAAGCGGATGCTCCTCGAGCCCGAGCTGCTCGCGACCGTCGAGCCCGACATCAACCTCGTCGGGACGCTGATCAGCCTCGGTCGGGCGATGCCCGGCAAGACCCGCGAGACGGCCCGGGTCGTCATCCAGAAGGTCGTCGACGAGGTCGAGCGGCGGCTCGCGAATGCGCTCCGACAGGCGATCAGCGGCGCGCTCAACCGCTCCGAGGTGACCCGCCGGCCGCGCCCGCGCGACATCAACTGGGATCGCACGATCCGCAAGAACATGCGCCATTACCAGCCGGAGTACCGGACGATCATCCCGGAGGTCCTGCTCGGTCATGGCCGTCGGACGGCGTCGGCCCGCGAGGTCATCATCGCCGTCGACCAGTCGGGCTCGATGGCCGCTTCGGTCGTCTACTCGTCGATCTTCGCGGCGACGATGGCGACGATCAAATCGATCAAGACCCAGCTCGTCGTGTTCGACACGGCCGTGGTCGACATGACCGACGAGCTCGACGATCCCGTCGAGGTCCTGTTCGGGACGCAACTCGGCGGAGGCACCGACATCAACGGCGCGGTCGCCTACTGCCAGACCCTCGTGCGCCGTCCGACCGACACGATCTTCGTGTTGATTTCGGATCTGTACGAGGGCGGCGTCGAGGCCGAGCTGACGAAGCGGATCGGGTCGCTCGTGAACTCCGGAGTCACCGTCGTCGTGCTCCTCGCGCTGTCGGACCAGGGTGCGCCGTCGTACGACCGGCGGCTCGCGGCGAAGCTCTCCGCGATGGGCGCGCCGTCGTTCGCCTGCACGCCGGATCTCTTTCCGGACCTGATGGCCGCGGCCGTCGGCCGGCGCGACGTGACCGCGTGGGCCGCGGAGCGCGGACTGGTCGTCACCCGCGGTTCGGAGTCCTGAGCGGGCGTTGCTAAGGCCTCGGCCGTTCGCCCGCGGCCGCTCGGCCCGCGGCCCTCGGCCCCTCGCCGAGGCCTCCGCCGCTCGCCTCTGACCAAACTTTCGCCGGGGGAATGTAAGGCCAGATCCGTCGGTGACTTCGGCCGGCGGTCGAGCGATTTGATGCGCACCTATGCATCAATTGGGGTCAACCGGACCGAAGACGGAGCCGAACCGCGCGTCGGACCAGGCCTAACAGTCTCCGGATGCATATTTGGCCAGATACGGGAGCGATTGACAGCGCGCCTATCATGGCGCGGACTCGGAACCGGGCATGGGGGGTAAGAATGGACCGTCGCCGCCTGGCCAGCCTGCTGGTGCTCGTCCTCGCCGGGTCGGCCACGATCGCGACGAGCCAGCCGCCGCCGACGCCCGCCGCGACGATCAAGGAATCCCTCGAGGGGCGGATCGAGCTCTCCCCGGACGCTCCGATGGCCGTCCAGGAATTCCACCTCCGGCTGAACGGCCCGACCATCTCCAAGAGCGGCATCCCGACGGTGTTGTTCACCCCGTCGGCGATCCTCGAGAGCAACGTGCAGGGCGCGCAGGTCCGACTCCGGGTGATCGGCATCGGGGCGGCCACCCCGGCTCAGTTCGCATCGTCGTTCCGGAGCGCCCCCGGGCCGGAGTCGCCACAGCGCGCGTGGTACATCCCCTGTTCGCAGCCGGATTCGTGCGAGGGACACTTCGGCCTCGTCGTCGAGTGGGTCGATCCCGATTCCACGGTGGCGGCGACGGTCAACTGGCACCTCGACGCCGACATCGGAGTGTGGACGGGCGAGGCCGCCGGCAGTGCCATCGTCGACTTCGCGACAGAAACAGTCGACGCGGTCGCGAAGCCGGCGATCGACATCGCCAGCGCACGGGGCGAGGCCGTCCGGATGGACGCAACGCACCGGCTCGCCCAGTGGCGCGTCACGATGCGGCTCGACGACAGCCCGCTGTCGGGTCCTCCGGTCTGGCCCACCGTCGTCACGGCGCGCCTGACACCAACCTCGACGGTCGTCACGCCCCCCATGACGGGAAACTCGACGGGGCCGTGCGTGCTCATCGACGGGCCCGGCGACGTGCGCCAGGTCGCGTTCAGCCCTGGCTACCCCGGCTGTCCCGGCGGCGTCGAGTTCGAGCCGTTCGCCTTGTGCGTCGCCGGCGAGGACTGCATCGCCGAGTACGTCGTCGGGCTTTCGTGGATGCGACTCGAGGCTGGAGTCAGCGGTCGATGCGGGCTGGAATCTCGACGTCCGCTCGATCGGCGTCGACGGTACAGAACACCCCGTCTCCGTCGACGTCGAGCCTGTGCCCCAGCTGGCGATGGCCGTCGCGACGGCATCGGGCACGCTGACCTGGAGCAAGGGCCATCGTGATGAGTACCGCTACGTCGTGAACGTGCCGGCGCAGTCCAGTGGCGACCCGATCCTCGACGACACCCGGCTGCCGACCTACGGCATCTTGCGGGCCAGGTTGACCTCGACCGGCAGCGCGCCGCTGCCCGAGGACTTCGCGATCAACTTCGGCAAGTACGGCGGCGAGCTACGGCTGACAGTCGACGGCGGCGAGGTGTCCGCCGGCTTTATCGCCAACGACCAATTGCCGTGCCGTGTCGGCGCCGACGAACCATGCGAGATCCCGCGCAACCTCGGCGCCGGCTTCTCCGAGGACGGCCTGCCGAATGGCTGGGAGTTCACCGTGACGTGGGAGCTCGAGATCGGGGTCGGCCTGATCGATCCCGACGCCGGGATCGAGATCATCGACGTCACGCCGACGCCGTCACCACCGTGAAGCCTTCCCGCCGCCTGGCGAGCCTCGCGGTGATCGCGGTAGCCGGGCGCGGCGACGCTCGCGACGAGCCCGCCGCCGCCTTCAGCGCCGCCTAGCCTTAACGAGACCGTCGAGGGCACGGCCGAGCTTTCGGTCGAGCATCCCGCCATCGTCCGATTGGTGGACATCCGCGTCAGTGGCTTGGACCCGAAGCTCTCTGGCAGGGCATCGGTCGTGCTGACTCCGACAGCGGCCGGCACCGACCCGGACCTCGATAGCGCCGGGGAGATTCGAGCGTCGATCGTCGGCCGCGAAGCCGGAAGCAGCACGGCTACGGTCGGCCCGTCGGGGGCATTCCGGTCGCTTCTCGACTCACAGAAGCCGCCACGCGCCGTAGACCTGGCATGTGCTCAGGGCGCATGCGAGGGTCACTTCGCACTCGTAGTCGACGCCGTGGGCCTGGCGCCGGCGCAGACCGTGAACGTCGACTGGCAGGTGGCCGCTCACGTCGACCTCTGGGCCGGTGTTCCGGCCGGAGGCCGCACGCCGATCGCCATGACTGCGAGGGAACCAGAAGGTGATGGCGCCGCCGCGGTGACGTCGGCCGAGGCAGCCGGCGCCGCAAGCGCGCCTCGACGCGAAGCACCGGCTCGCTATGTGGCGCGTATCCCTGACTCTCGGCGATACGGCGCTCGCGGAGCGACCGGGCTGGCCGCTCGTCGTGCTGGGCCGCCTGCGGCCGACGACCACGGTGATCGAGGAGCCAATCGACAGCACCGGTTCGCCCCTGATGGGGATGTTCATCGAGGGCATCGGCGACCAGGCGGGCAATGGCCTGGAGCTCCGGCGCAGGAGACGAGATGGAGTTCGAGCCGTTCTGGAGCTGCGTCGCCAGACGAGGCGTGCGCGACGGAATACACGGTCGGGCTCGTCCTCTCCGATGCTCGGCCGGATGTGGCCATCGACGCCGGCTGGGAACTCGACGTCCAGGCGATCGCGGCCGATGGCCGGACGCTGCCGGTCAACGATCGTCGCGGAGCCCATTGCACCGATGCCGATGATCAGTTCGACGATCCGTGGCACCTACGTCACCGGATCGGATGGCGGCAGCGAGGCCGTTCGCTACGCGGTGACAGAGCGACCTCGAGTGACGGGCCGGGACGACCAATGGGACGGTCTTCGGACGCCCACATACGGGATCTTTCGAGCCACGATGACGTCGACTGGCTCCGCCCCGTTGCCCGAGGAGGGCTTCGGCGTGTTCTTCGGTCCGCGCGATCTGTCGCCGACAATGAAGGTCGGGCAGGAGGTCATCTATGCGTTCGGGCCCGGCGGCTCGGGCTGCTTCCGCGTGCCCGATTGCGACTTGTCCACTGAGTTCACGTCGGGTATCTCCCAACGGACGGGGACGCTCAAGTCCGGCTGGCAGGTGACGATCGAGTGGGAGCTGGAGCTGGGGATGGGCACGACCGCGATCGATGGCAACAGCGAGCTTTCTATTGAGGCTGTGCCGTTCGCATCGCCATCGCCGTGAGGGTTTCCGCGCTAATTGGCCAAACTTTCGCCGGGGGACTGTTAGGCCAGCTGGCTCCCGGACCGCGGCCGCCACCGCAGCCGTCTTATATGCACGCGCGCAAATCAACTATTCCGCCGAGACCGCCGTCCGGGCCGAATTCCCGCCTCGTATCGGGCCTATGAGTCTCCGGGTAAAAATTTGGCCAAGTAGGATGGATCGATGAGCACGGACACCGGCACCGACATCGACGCGCTCCGACGGCAACTCGCCGAGCTCCTCGACGGGGTCGGCGCTCACATGCCGTTCGAGGAGGCCGTGGCCGACTTCCCGGACGGAGCGATCAATCTCAGGGCGCCGAACGTCGACTACAGCCCGTGGCATCTCCTCGAGCACCTTCGCCTTACCCAGGCCGACATCCTCGACTACGTCGTGAACCCCGATTACGTCGAGGCGCCATTGGCCCGCTGACTACTGGCCGGCCCGCGACGCGACCGCGACCCGGGCCCAGTTCGACGAGACGATCCGCGACTTCCTAGCTGACAAGGCCGCGCTTCGGGCGCTCGTCGTGGATCCGCAGCGCGACCTCTTCGCGGTGATCCCCGGCACGCCCGGCCACACGCTCTTGCGCGAGGTCCGTGTCGACGCCGACCACAACGCCTACCACGTCGGAGAGTTCGCGATCATGCGCCAGATCATGGGGACGTGGCCGCCCGGCCACGAGTAGGCCCCTCGGGCGAAGGCAGCGCAGACGCGTTCGAGACGTGGATCAGGCAGAGTACAGGCCTCGGGGACCTTCGCCATGCCTCAGGACAACGACAAACCAGCCCGCAGCGCCTCATCGGCGTCGACGTTCCTCCAGGAGCTCGAGGGGCAGTCGCCGTTCGAGCCCGGCGGGCGCCTGCCGCGCAGCACCCGCGCTGTTCTCCTGCGCCTCGATCCGGCATCGCTCGGTCAGGCAGTCACGATCCTGCTGCGCCACGCCGCTGCGCTCCCGCCGATCGACCGCGCAGGGGCTGCGGAGACGATCGATGCGCTGGTCCGTGGCGGGGAATCCGGCCGAACCGCCGAGCTCGAGGTGCCGGCCCTCATCGAGCTCTACAGGGACCTTCTCGGCGATCGATCCCGCCGCGCGATCAGCGCGCTCATCCTCCGCCTGATTCGCAACGCTGACCCCGAGGCGGCTGCCCGCCTGGAAGAGGACGATGGCCGAACGATGGCAGAGCCGCCGGCCCTCGGGGCGGTGCCCGAGCCGACACGGGGGATGGAGTTCCCGCCACAGACCGCCGAACCAACCGCGGGCGCCGAACCGCGACGAGGGCGCCGCGAACCGCCAGCGGGCGCCGAGCCGGACGAGGGTGCCGAGCCAGGCTCGGGCGCTGAGCCGACCGCGCCAGCCGCGCCCGCCGCGCCGGGCCGGACCTACCGCGCCTACGGCCTGCTCGAGTCGGACGAGACCGTGCTCGTCGGCCGCCCGTTCGAGCTGAAGGTCGGGTTGTCGCCGTCGTCGCCACCCGGCGTCGCCGGGCCGCCCGTGGAGCTGCCGCGACCGGACGGCCCCGCTGATGCCTACGAACTCGACATCCAGCTGTTCGCCGACGGCTTCGACCTGGCTCCCGACGAGAGCTGGCGCCACAGCTTGCCCGTGTCGGCCGATGACCTGTACCCGTCGGTAATCGTCCACCTCACCGCCCGCGATCTGCCGACGCCGCAGGCGATTCGGAGCATCACGGCCACGTTCTCGATCGACGGCGAGACGCTCGGAGCCGCAACGCGCCAGATCATCGTCACCACCGATCCCGGCGCGGTCGAAGTCGAGGCACCCGCGACGACGGCGACCGGCACGAACATCACCGCGCCGACGGGCCTGCCGCCCGCCGACATCACGATCACGATCAAGCGCGGCCTCGAACAGGGGGCCCTCCAGTGGAGCGTCGAATCGAATTTGCCAGGCGTGGCACTTCCACACGACGGGCCGGCGGAGAGCGACATCGGCGACGATCCCAAGGAGTTCGCGACGGCCATCATCCGCAAGCTGCACGTCCAGGGCGAGAAGCCGGGATGGGCACAGCTGCTCCAGGGGATCGGCAAGACGGTCCGCGACGAGATGCCATTGGAGGTTCGTGCGGCGATCAAGGTCGCCAACGCCGCCGTGGCCCCGCGCCCGCTCGACATCCTGCTCCTGACCGAGGAGGCGTACGTGCCATGGGAGCTCGCCTGGGTCGACGAGCCGTTCGATTCCACGGCGCCCCATTACCTCGGTGCCCAGGCCAACGTCGGGCGATGGATCCTCGACGAGGGCACCACGCCCACCGATCCGCCGCGGCAGGTTCACGCCTCGACGATGGCCGTCGTCTGGGGTGTCTACACGAGCCCGACGCTCGAGCGACTCGAGGCGGCCGAGGAGGAGGCGAAGATCATCCAGGATCGATACAAGGCTGCTTCAATCGACGCGCAGCCGGACCTGGTCTACCCGCTGCTCGGAGGCGCCCCGCCATCGGACATCCTCCATTTCGCCGTGCATGGGAAATATGACCCGCAAGGCGCCGGAGAAGGCATCTATCTGGTCAGCGGCCCGCCAATCGATCCCTTCCAGATCCGAGGCTCCGACCTCTCGACGCGCTCACCGTTCGTCTTCCTCAACGCCTGCCAGGTCGGAGCCGGCCAGAACCTCCTCGGGAATTACGGCGGCATCGCCCAGGCATTCCTGAGGATCGGGGCATCCGCCGTCGTGGCGCCCCTCTGGTCCATCGACGACAAGATCGCCCAGAAGATCGCTCTTTCGTTCTACCAGAGCGCCCTCGGGTCAGACGACGACGCGAACGGCAACGGCGCCGCGGGGAGCGAGCATCCGGCCGTCGCGGACCTGCTGCGCCAGGCCCGGGCTGCCGCGGGGCAGTCGCCGACCTACCTCGCCTACCAGTTCTACGGGCACCCGTCACTCCGCCTGTCATGGAATCCGGCCGCCGCCGCAGGAGGACCACCACATGGCTGAGCTCGATCCAACCGGAGGAACCATCCAGCTCGGCGATCTCGGGCTCCGAACGCCGAGCCTGGTCGGGAACGCCGAATCGGTCGACAGCCTGGCGGGCCCAGGCCTCCGCGCGGCCGGTGGAACGAGCGCCGCGTTTCAGGCAGCCCTCGACGAGGCGGGGATGGAGACGACGCACGTGGTCGAGCTCCAGGCGGCCGAACTTCCGGGCGCCGGCGACGGCGGCGCCGATCGGGCCGGCGGGGGCGAGGCCGGAGCGATCGAGCTCGACGTCCCACAGCCTTCGCGTGGCTTCGAACAGGCGATCCTCTCGGTCGACGAGCGCGGGGTCACGACCTGGTCCTTCGCTCCACCCGCCGAACGCGGACCGGACGTCCGCGGTGGGAGCGGCACCCGAACCTTCACGATCGAGCGCACGCCCGGCGCGCCACCGGAGCCGGGCACCCAGGCAGACAGGTCGATCTTCGGCGAGGTCGGCAAGCACGTGCTCAAGGTGATCGCGTTTCCGGTCGGCCAGGCCCTCGGGCGAGCCGCCAACAGCCACCTCAACCAGTGGGAGATCGAGCACCAGGGCTATGGCGTCCGCGACTACACGACCGCCAACTACACGGCGCCCGCGGCGTACTTCGACGGCGACGCTCTTCGCTGGCAGGAGCTGGCCAAAGGGCGGACGCTGCTGTTCGTCCACGGCACGTTCAGCCGGGCCCACGGTGCCTTCAACGACCTGCCGCTCGCGACGATGAAGAAGCTCGGGGCGATGTACGACAACCGCGTCATCGCCTTCGATCACCAGTCGATCAGCCGCGACCCGATCGAGAACATCGACTGGCTGCTGGGCACCATCCCCGATGGCCTGACGCTGGACTTCGACATCATCTGCCATTCCCGCGGTGGACTTGTTTCGCGATCCCTCACCGAGCGGACGGATCCGATGCCCGGCACCCGCCAGATCCGGGTCCATCGGACCGCGCTCGTCGGCGCCGTGAACAACGGCACGATCCTGGCCGATGTCAGCCATTGGAATGACCTGATCAACACGCTGTCGACCGTCCTGAACACGGTCGGCATCGCGGTCGGCGATGCCGTCGATCTCGTCCTGTCGTTCGTCCGGCAGGTCGCGGTCGCCGCCTACCCGGAGCTGCGCGGCCTCGCCTGCATGGTCCCGACCAGCGACTTCCTCAAGGAGCTCAACGCTCGCCCGCGGGGCGAGAACGAGTACCTCGCGATCGCCTCGAACTACGAGCCGACCGACCATCAGCTCAAGTCGTACTTCAGGGATGTCGTCAAGGACCGGCTGTTCGGCGGCGGACCGAACGACAGCATGGTCCGGATCGACAGCGTCTGCGGCAACACCGAGGAGGGCGCCTTTGCCACGGTCGAGGAGCAGCTGCTGCTCGACGAGACGAAGGGCATCGAGCACGCCCGCTATTTCGGGAACCCGGACGTGAGCGACCGGCTCATCGCCTGGCTGGGGGCCGGACTGCAGGTACCTGCCTGATGAGGGAGTACGGGGAGTTCCGGCTGCGCATCGAGCGAGGCAATGTAGCGGGGACCTACAGGGTCGAAAGCAGCGGGCTCGGAGGCGATGGGGCCGGCGGATTCATGATGCCGTTCAGCGAGACGGAGCTCGAGAATTTCGTCCTGAAGGTCGGCCGGACACGGCGCGGGGTTCGAAAGATCGAGTCGCCCGAAATGCAGCTCGCGCGAAAGTTCGGCGGGCAGCTCTTCGCCGCCGTCATGCAGGGCAAGACCGGGGAGCTCTACCGTGCCGCCTCCAGCGAGGCGCGAGCCACAGGCCAGGGGCTGCGCATCACGCTCTCGCTGACCGACGTCCCGGAGTTGGGCGCCATCCCGTGGGAGTACCTCTACGACGACCCCAACTTCCTGTCGATCAACGCCTGGACCCCGGTCGTCCGCTACCTCGACCTGCCGAAACCTCGCCGCGCATTGGACTTGGAGCTGCCGCTCCGGATTCTCGGCGTGATCAGCAATCCGCTGGATGCCGAACCGCTCGACGTCGAGCTCGAGAAAGCCAAGCTCGAAGACGCGCTCAAGCCGCTGCGGGAGGCGAACGCGGTCGCGATCGACTGGCTGGAGGAGCCCACCCTTCTGGCGCTGACCAAGAAGGTTCGACCGGACACCTACCACATTCTCCATTTCATCGGTCACGGTGGTTTCGACGATTCGAACGGCGAGGGCGCCCTGCTCTTCGAGGACGCTGCCGGCCGCGGCCGCGCCGTAAGTGGCGACCAGCTCGCGGCGGTCCTCTACGAGAAGCGCTCGTTGCGGCTGGTGCTGCTCAACTCCTGCGAAGGTGCTCGGAACGCCGTCAAGGACCCGTTCTCGGGTGTCGCCGCGAGCCTCGTGCAGCGTGAGATCCCCGCGGTGATCGGGATGCAGTTCGAGATCACCGATCGTGCGGCGGTCCTGTTCGCGAGCGAGTTCTACGCGATGCTGGCCGAGGGCCAGCCCATCGATTCGGCGATCTCGGAAGCGCGCCTGGCGATCTGGGCGGACTCAAATGACGTCGAGTGGGGGACGCCCGTCCTGTTCATGCGCGTCGCCGACGGGCGGCTCTTCAACGTCACCCACGCCGCCGCCCTTCCGCGGCCCGCGCCTCAGGATCTCCCGGCGAAGGCGGCGGCGATCGTCGCCGTGGCACCGCCCGCCATCGACGAGGCGCCGCCCGCCGTCACGCGAGGGCCACCGGCGATCGTGCCGCCGCCCGTTGTCGGGCAGCCGCCGCCAGCGGTTGTCGAGCAGCCGCCGCCGACCAAATCGCCGCCGACCATCGTCGAGCCGGCTCCGCCAGCAATCATCCAGGAGGGGTCGCCCGAGACGAAGCCCGTCGCGAAGCCGGAGAAGCTGCGCCCGTTCCCGCCGGTGACCTGGCGCAAGGTCGCCGTAGGAGTCGTTGTGGCAGCGGTCGCGCTAGTCGGCCTGTGGGCCCTCGTTCTGCGGCCCCCAGCCGGATCGATCGGCATAGCCACCGATAACGCCCTGGAGACGGGGTTCATCATCGTGACCGGCTCGGGCTTCAGGCCGGGTGAAGCTGTTGAGATCTTTCTTGACAAGGGGTTGGCGGACACGGTGCTTGCCGCGGCGGACGGCTCGGTCACGGCGGAGATCGAGATAGCTGGGACGTCCGGTGAGGTGTCGGCAATCGGTCGTTCGTCCGACACGAGTGCTACCAGACACATTCGCGGTGACGACTGCGGGGGCTTCCTCGAGTCCGACGGCCCCAGGCATGTCGGCGCCCACGGCTTCCGAGCCCGCGCAGAGCGGCAATCCGGAGCAGATCGGCCCGTTGGTGCCGATCACGCCGGGCATCGCCTTCTTCAGCGACGCAGGGGAAGACGGAGCGATCGGGGACGCCGAGCTGTACAACATCGATCCCGTGACGGGAAAGATCGATCAGCTGACCTTCAATAGCCTCGACGACAGGTACCCGGCCTGGTCGCCGGACCATACGCGCCTCACCTACAGTCAACGGGTGGTCCCCGATGCGCGGGACGTCTATATCCACAATCTCGACAATTCCAAGCCTGAGGCGCTTGTGACCGGTGACACCTGGGACTGGGCCTCGAACTGGTCGAGCGACGATTGGATCGCCTATGTCCACGGTGATCCGCGGGTGTATGAACCCTCGGCGATCTGGGCCATCCGGCCGGACGGCAGCGAGGCCCACCAAATACAGATTGGCACGAGGTTGCGAGGACCGGTCTGGAAGCCCGAGCCAACCGAGCTCGCTGTGATGGCCGACGGTGTCGGCGGCAACTTCGACCTGTACCTCGTCGCCGCAGACGGAACCGGAATGGTCCCACTCACGCGGACACGCTTCATCGACCGCGATCCATCATGGTCGCCCGATGGCAAGACCATAGCCTTCGCTCAGGACCAGGGCGCGCCCGGCGACGCCGACAATGACATCTATCTTCTTGACGTGGCGACCAAGAAGGTAACGAAGCAGCTCACTGATGACGACCTCGAAGACGGGAATCCCGTCTGGTCGATTGACGGAACTCAGATCGCATTCGTCAAGGCAACCGATGACACGCACTCGCACATCTGGGTGATGAACGCAGACGGAACCGCACCCTCGCGACCTGATGCCCGATCGCGACGGCAAGAACATGGACCTGAGCTGGCGCTGATTTCGCTTCGGCTCCAACCGGCTGTTGCGGGGCGACTACCCGGAACTGCCTGCCCGTAACCGGGGTCGCTCTCGCACGCCGATGGCCTAGCCTGCCCTGCGAGGCAGATTCGAACTACGTCCAACCAAACAAACCTATTCCGCTTGGTTGGACGTTTTCCGATTCGGCGTTTGCGGGCGCCAATTTGGCTCGAGGCAGTCGTACGACCGGCGGTCCTCGTAGGACTACAGGCGCACGCAGATTGAACCGCCGAGGCGTGTCCTCCGCCGTAGCTTTGTAGGTGACCAGATCGGTCGCCTCGGAAGGGAGCGAGGCGTGCAGACGGAGCTCGTCGACCGGGCGCGACGCGGAGACCGCGAGGCCTTCGGCGTCCTGGCTGGCGGCGCCGTCGATCGGTTGTACGCGATCGCTCGCCTGATCCTGCGCGACACCGAACTCGCGGAGGATGCCACCCAGGAGGCGCTGGTCCGGGCCTGGCGCGATCTGCCCTCGTTGCGCGACGTGGAGCGGTTCGATGCCTGGCTGTACCGGCTGATCGTCCGGGCCTGCGCCGACGTCGGTCGCGACCGACGCCGGTGGCGCGCCGAGATCACCATCGTCTCGACCGAACCGGCCGAGCCCGATCGCGCCTCGGCCCTCGCCGATCGCGACGAGCTCGAGCGGGGACTCCGCCGCCTGAGCGAGGCGCAGCAGACGATCCTCGTCATGCACTTCTACGTCGGCCTGTCCCCGACCGAGACGGCCGACGCACTCGACATCCCCGTCGGGACGGCCAAGTCCCGGCTCCACTACGCCATCGAGGCGCTTCGGGCGGCCATCGCCGCCGACGAGCGATCCGCGGTCCGGCGCCCGGCAGGAGGGCCGAATGGCATGAACGCCAACCACGACCTCGAACGCCGGCTCGCCGACTTCTACGAGACCGAGGCGCCGCCACGGGCCCCCGAGTGGGTGCTCGAGTCGGCCCTCGCGACCATCGACACCACCCAGCAGCGGCGCGTCCGCGCGCGCGCTCCACGACGCGCGTGGCCAACGAGCCCGATGGGGTGGCTCGCGACCGCAGCCGCGGTCGCCGTCGCGGTCGGCGGCATCAGTCTCGTCGCGGTCCAGCTGAGTCGGGGGCCAGCCAGCACGCCAACGCCATCGCCATCGCCAACGCCGACACTCGACCCGGCCACCATGCGATGGGCACCAGCGCGCCTCGAGCAGGACTGGCCCGTCCCGGTCCGGTCCGAACCGCCCGAGGGTGCACCTCTCCTGTCGATGGGCCTGGCACCCGACGCCCACTGGGATGAAGGCCAACGGCTGTGGGGGCCGTTCGCGTACGCCGACCCTGTCGGGGAGGTCGCCGTCGGGTCACCGTCCTGGACAGACATCAAGACCGTTCGGGTCACCCCTGGCATATTCAGCGTGGACTTGGCCGGCGACCTGCCTGGCGTTCCGGATCCAGCGGGACAATGGATCGCCTACGGCGTGGTCCTCGACACCGACGGCCGAGTATAACCGCCTACTTCTTGATCTTTCTCTTTCCCGAGGTCGCTAACCACCTCAACCTGATCATTTACTGCAATATAGTCGTGGTACTTACCGTGGCTTACGCGTACCTCCGTCACCGAGACTCTGTCACGGACGATGAGTACTTTGAGATGATACGCCCCGTGCTCCGACTGAGCTTGATATTGGTGTATTTCTTAGCAGGATTTCACAAGCTGAATGAAGATTATTTCAATCCTGAAGTTTCATGTGCTGCAGAGATGTTCAGAATGCTGGTTTCGCTGATGCAAAAAAGCATTCTTGGTGTTCCGGTCGGTCTTGTATTATCAGCTATGGGTCTATTCATCCTGTACAGACTTATCCGTGGCGGCCGATTCGGTGCTCCCGGGGAACGGGTATTCACCCTACTTGTTGTCTTGTTTGTTGGAGGCGTGCTCTGCGGTGTGCTAATAGTTTTACTAGAAGCGCAATTCGATAATGCTGCAGCGCTTAGGTCGATCGGCCTAGCCACGGGAGTTCTAATTGTCCTTTGGGAACTTATCGGAAGTCTCATGCTTGCCGTTCCCAGATACCAGGCAGTGATGGTGCCATTCTCGTTAGCCACGGCCACGTGCGGCGACTTGCGCGCCCACGCCGGCAGGATCGCCGAGGAGAACCGCTTGCGCTCACCGGTGGTCTCATCGATGCGCTTGTCATTGACCCGCGGCGCCCGCACCCCCACCGCACCCGCCGCCGTGACCACCTCCCGCGGTTGGTGAAAGCCGTTGCGGACCACCAGCCGATGGCCCGCCTCGTCGACCTCACCCAGGTGGGCGTCGATGTAGGCGGCAACCTCGGCCTGCAACGCCGCCGCGAGCATCGCCCTGGCACCGTCACGCACGATCTCGTCGAGCAACGACCCGCCCGCCGCGCTGTTCTGGTTGGACGCATCGGCGTCGTGGACTACCTTGAGCATCGGCGTACCTTCCCGAACCAGCGCGTCAACGCCGGTCCCGATCAGAGCTATTGGACATTCAGATCATCCTCGGGAAGGTGCGCCCGTTCACGTCACCAGGCCGAGGGCCATCCACAGGTTCTGATCATTGCTCGTTACCTGGCGGCCATTCTCGGTAACGTCCCGACCCCGCGGTGACTGGTGGTGAGTAGACCTGACGCTGATCCAAAGCAATCAGATCCTCGGACTGTTCGACCTCGCCCAGACACCGGCCACGTTCGCGAAAAGTGGTCAGGACGGCGGTCGTCGTCGGCGACTTCCTGATCCGCATTCCACACATCCACTACCACGACTGGCGAAGCTTCGACGGGAGCTCCTGGCCGCTGAATCCCGTTCAGTTTTCGGTGGGTGGGCCGGGTGCCGCTATGACCCTAAAACAGGGCTAGGCTCGTGGATGGTAAGGATTGGAGGCGCGGTATGACCTTGTCAGGAATCCTCGGAAAGACGGTGGCGGGATTGGGCGCGGTGGCGGTGCCGGTGGTGTTCGCTGTTGCCGGAGCAGGACAGGCGTCAGCAGATCCCGGCGGTATCTGCGTCAGCGGCCCTTGGGGGCACGCATCCGCATGCATCAACGGGCCCGGATGGGTCGACTGGGGCCCGCACTGGAACGGCGGGTGGGACAACGGTTGGCACCACGGTGACGACCAAGGTGAAGATGACTAGCGTCGCCTGTCAATGGCCTTGAACGGCTCATTCGTCGGTTGCTTTCGGTGTTCGTCGCCATCCTGACCATCAGGTGACGCCAGGGCCAACGCTCACAGTTGGTTGGCGATCTCGACATCACGACCGGATACCTGACCTTGATAGCGCAGTGAGGCACTCGACGTGGAATGTCCAAGCCGGGCCATCGTCTCGGGGAGATTGGCAACGCGGGCGGTTTGATGTCCCGCGAAATGTCGCAGATCGTGAATCCTAATCCCTTCGCGTCCAATGGATTTGCAGGCCGAGACGAACAGCGCTCGCACAACCCGATCCGAAACATGGCAACCACCACGAGCAGGAACAAACAGACAGCGAATCCGGTTCTCGCTCAACATAAGAGTCTAGATGCGCTTGCACATCGGCGCGGATATGCGGAGGTATCACGACGGTTCGCGTCTTCCCCGATTTAGGCGTGTCGATTCGGCACGTTGCGCGGGATCGTTGCCGCTTCGATGAGTCACGCCGCGCCCAACCGCAATGATCGCGGGGTTATCGTCGTCTTTGATATCTCGAAAGTCTTTGCGCCGCAGTTCGGTTACTTCGCCGAACCTCAATCCACACCACGCCGAGATGAGAACCAACGCCTTGAACTTCGGTTCGATATTGTCGGCGATAACGGTTATCTCGTCAACGTCGGGAACAACCGGATCATGATCGCGCTTGACAGGCGTTGCGCCGGTGATCTTGCACGGATTCGATGTCAGTAGTTCATCGTTGATAGCGGTTGCGCAGATCGCGTGCAAGAGTTGGTAGGCATGAGAGCGCATAGTCGGTTTGTCACGAGCGTGCTCGCATACCAGGCCCGAACCGTCGCGGGTTTCAGGTTGGCAAGGCGATTATGCCCAGCTTGGGGAGATGTGTTTCTCAAGTATCGCCTCATAGTGCAAACGGCTGCGTGGCTTGAGATTCCGTTGTGAAATCCAACGCTTACCGTATTCGTCTAGCGTTTCACGACTGATTTTTTGGTCCTGCCTGACCAGCGCGAACGGGTCTGTGCCGCAATCAATTCCATTTGAAAAGCGGAAGGTCGCCGGTTCGATCCCGGCCCTGGCCACAGATGTTTGCGCAGTTCAGCGGCTGTTTTGGTGGGCTGGGCACCGCTGGCGATCGCGTCCATCCGCCAAAATCCGCCACAGGTCGACCTTCCGCTTGGCTACCGGAAGGTCGTTTCAGGAACCGCACCGCACCCGACCTGTGGCGCACGGGGGGACCAGAACACGGGTGATTCTGGCCTGGTCGAGGTCGGCAGGGATGTTGTGAACGCAATTGTCGCCTTCTGAACATGTATCCGGTCGCGGGCTGGTCTCTTGAGGCGTGGGTTGTGCGCGGCGCCGCCCTCTACGAGATCGCGTTGCTACGCCAGAAGGGGCTGCACGGCGAGCAGCTCATCAAGGCCGCCGCCGAGATCGACCGGCTAGAGCAGATGCGGCAGCTAGCACTGGGGGAGTCAGCTGCACAGCGAGCCGCAGCCGCGCAGTGCGATCTGTGCGATGAATACGGATGGATAGTCGACGAGGACGGGGACGAGAGTCAGTGCCTCCACGGGAACTCCGAGAAGTTTCCGTCAGTCGGGGAGTCAGCCGCAGATCCCGCCACGGCGATGCTTTGACGAAGCAGACGTGTCAGGCACCGACGCCGCCATGCGATGCACGACCTCGGCGACAAGCTCGGCGCTGGTCCCGAAGTTCAGCCGTACATGTCCGGCGCCGGCATCGCCATACTGCAGGCCGGAGCTCAGGGCGACGCGCCCGCGGCGCAACATCGTCGCGGCTGGATCGTCACCCAGCTGCAGCCCGCGGCAATCGAGCCAGGCCATGTAGGTGGCCTGCGGCGGGGTCCATACCACGGCGGGCAGCTCGAGCGGCAGAAGCCGTTGCAGCAGCGCACGGTTGGCGTCGAGCTGGGCCAGCACGCCGTCGAGCCACGCGTCTCCCGACGTGAAGGCCACCTCGCCGGCGATAACACCCAGCAGCCCGGCATGCTCACCAAGCGGCAAGTGCCGGCTGACCGCCGTGTGGGTGCCAGCCGACCCGGTGACCAGCAGGGCGGCTTTGAGCCCGGCCAGGTTGAACGCTTTGGATGCCGACGTCAACGCCGCCCCGCAGTCGCGTGCGGCATCGGAGACCTCCAGAAAGGGTGTGTAGTCCGCGCCGGGCAGGACGAGGGGGCCGTGGATCTCGTCGGCGATCACGAAAGCGCAATGCTCAGCACACATCTCGGTGATCTGGGCGAGTTCGACGCGTGGTGGCACCCGGCCGGTCGGATTGTGCGGGTTAGCCAGCACGACCACCCGGGTGCCCCGGTCCAGCTCGACGGTCAACGCATCGAGGTCCACCGCGCCGTCGGGTAGCAGCGCCAGCTGCCGAACGGTCAGTCCGACGGCGGGCAGTTCGGTGAGAAAGGGTGGGTAGGCGGGGGTGGCCAACGCGACCGAGCCGCCCCGGCCGGCCAGCAGCCGCGACAGTTCCAGAATCCCGAGCATGACGTCGGGCATGAGCCGCACCTGGGCGGGATCGACGCGCCAGTTCAGCCGGCGGGCGGCGAACCCGGCGAATGCCTCGGCGAGCGCAGGGATGCGCTCGTGGGCGTAGCCGAGATCGTGGCGGTCGATCGCGGAATGCAATGCCGCGGCGATCGACGGATCGAGGCAGAAGTCCATCTCGGCGATGGTGGCCACCACGACATCGGGGTCATACCCGTCCCACTTCTCGCTGCGGCGGCTATGCAGCTCCGCCAGCGGCGGCACCTGCGGCCAGCTCATCGCCTCACCCACTTCGGATTCTGCTGTGCTTACTGGCAATACCCCTCGCAGCGCGTCGGCATACCAATGCCGCGGCGGCGAAGGGTGGTCAGTCCCCCAGCATGGTTCCAGTCGGCAGCCAGCGCAGCGGCGAGCGCGGCGACGAAGTTCGCGATGGCGTCGGGCGCGCCTGCCGACCGGGTGGCATTCAGTTCGCCGATCGACATGACGCGTGCGCCTCCGCGGCGTTTGACCTCCTCCAGCGCTACGCGCAGATCTCGAAGCGAAGGCCCGACATTACGTGAATCGGTGTTCTCAGCCAACGGCGCATCGATGAAATCGAGGACGTCAACGTCCACATGGACGATCAGAGGGGCGGCGGGTAGCCGATCCAGGGCGTCGGATGCCGCTTCCGGGCTCTGTCAAGTTGGTGAGCGGCGCGGCCGAAGCGGATGATCTCGGAGTCGATACGCAACCGGAGGGACCATCGTGGGCGAGGTGTCGTACAAGGGTCACCGGTTTCCGGCGGAGATCATCGCGCACTGCGTGTGGCTGTATCACCGGTTCCCGCTGAGCTTCCGTGAGGTCGAGGAGCTCATGCTGGTCCGCGGCGTGATAGTCACGTACGAGGCGATCCGGCAGTGGTGCGCCAAGTTCGGACCCGTCTACGCGGCCGGCCTGCGCCGCCGCCAACCCCGACCCGGCGACAAGTGGCACCTCGACGAGGTGTTCTTGACGATCAACGGCCGTCGGCACTATCTGTGGCGGGCCGTCGACCGGGACGGCAACGTCCTCGACATCCTGGTCCAACCTCGCCGGGATGCCCAAGGCCGCCAAGCGGTTCTTCCGTAAGCTGCTGACCAAGCAGTGCCGGGTACCTGGGGTGCGGGTCACCGACAAGCTCCGAAGCTATCAGGTGGCGCATCGGGCGGTGATGCCGTCGGTCGAGCACCGGCAGTCGAGGTACCTGAACAACCGGGCGGAGAACTCGCACCAGCCGACCCGGCAACGCGAACGCGCCATGAAACGCTTCCGCACCCCCGGCGGAGCCCAACGGTTCCTGGCGGTGTTCAGCGTGATCTCCCCGCATTTCCGGCCCCGCCGCCATCGGCTCACCGCCGATGACTATCGCACCGAGATGGCCGACCGCTTCGCCACCTGGAACGACATCACCAGGTCGTCGGAAGCCGCCTGAACCTCGCACCTCGACCGCACCCGAACCTCCCAGCGCGCTATTCCCATTGCACCTCAAACAAGTTGACAAGGCCGGCCCAAATCCTCGGCTCTGACCCGGCTCATCACCACCACCGCCGCCGCACCGTCGGAGATCTGCGACGCGCTGCCCGCGGTGAGCGTGCCGTCTTCGAAGAACGCCGGCCGCAACCTCGCCAGCATCTGCACCGTGGTGTCCGGCCGAATGCCGTCATCCTGTGCGACGACGACCGGATCGCCCTTACGCTGCGGAATCGACACCGGCACAACCTCGTCGTCAAAAAACCCGTCCTTCCATGCCCGCGCCGCATTCTGATGCGACGCCGCCGCGAACGCATCCTGCTCCTCGCGGCTGATCCGTTGACCGCGGCCGACATCTTCGGCAACCCTCCCTCTGCCCGCTAGGAGTGCGCTGAACAACGGCCGTGTTGGGTCTGGAGGAGGGGCTGTCGACACCGGGGCGACTGTGAGTTTCGGTCGCACTGCGGGTTGGACGTGGTCGTTGCTCGCGTAGGATCGGCGCGCTGGAATGGTTGTGGGGCTTCGAAGTTGGGGCCTGTGCCCGGGGTCGGGCCTCGATCAGGCCATGGTCCAGCTACCGGCGTGGTGGGTGAGGCCGAGTGCGAGTAGCCGGCGCAGGTTGAGCACGCCGATGCGCATCTGCAGCCAGAAGTCGTTCTTGTCCACGCCGAGGTAGCGCAGGTTGAGACGCCGCCCGCCCTGGCTGGCGACCCAGGCGATGGCGCGTTCGACCTGGGGCCCGGTGTTATCACCCGCGAGCGAGCATGTCGGCACGCTGCGCGGGCTGTACCACTGCGCACGCTCGCGGCAAGGGCCGCTCGACCCTCGCCTCCGTCACGCCGACCGGCAGGAACGCCTGCAGCACAAAGGTTTTCAGAAGCTTGCGATGGCCGGGGTCGTCGGGCCGCGAGAAGTCCAGCCGGCCAACCAGAATGAATGAATTGGATCAACGCCAGCCACTCCGCGACCTCGAGCAGCTCGAGGTCCGTCCGCAGCTCGCCGTGCCTCATCGGGCGGCGAACTCTGCGCGACGGTAACCGAATTCGACTGTCGATATCGCGCCCAACGTGTTCGATATCGGCCAACGTCCGCGATCGGGTCGACCTGGACGCCGACCCCGGCTTCGTCGCCAGCCAACCACTAACAACAAGACGGATAAGTTGTCAGCGCTGGTTTCGGAGCGACCTACCTGACAACCGCTGACGCCCGCGAAGCGTGGCTAACATAACGTTGAGGCAGTGAGTCGGCGGTTGGGTCATCCACCGACCGTTGGTTGCGCGGACGAGCTGAACCCTGCATGCTTTGCAGCCTACGGACCCCAGTACTTCACGCGTCCCCGCTCGAGAAGCGATTCGCGCTCTATACGGATCTGCCGTGCGATCTGCGCCCTGAGCCGGCCCAGTCAGTCGGCGATTATCTCAGCCTGGCTTTTGATGCTCTGTTAGTTCTTCGGCAAGGATGGGGGCGCCGAGATCGCACGCATCTACCCCGAGTGCCCCGCACAGCTTGAGAACCTCCATGATCTCTTCGATGGTGGCTCCTTGCGCGAGGGCGCCCTGCACGTGGCGGCGGATCCCCGGGGTGTAGAGGTGGGTGCAGGAGGCATCGACGGCCACGGCCATGAGTTCGACAAGCTTGGGCGCTAGGGCGCCGCCGTAGAGGTCGGCGCCCATCGCCAGGAACTGCTCAAGCCACTCGGGATCGAGCTCGTATATCGCGTCCCAATCTGGGTTGAACTGCCCTGCCGTCTTCATCTGGTCCATGACTGGGGTGTGAACGGCGCAGCCTGGGTGAGATGCCGGTTGCACGCCCGCCCGGTCGGCTTCCTCGAACAGGATGGGCAGGGTGACCGCAACCGAGTGGATGCCCAGAACGCTTACCCCCTTGAACGTTTCGCGGATTTCTTCCCCGGTCGCGCCAGCATCCAGTGCAGCCCGGATGTGGCGACGAATGCCCGCTTCGTTCAGATGTGTGCACGCGGCGTTGAGCGCGATACAGATCAGCTCAATCCACTTCACCGGCAGCACGCCAGAATTCCACGGGTTGTTCGTCATTCGAGCACATCGTTCGGTCCATTCCGGATCCCATTGCGCGAAGTGGTCCATAGCCGGACCCCACGCTCCCCGTTGCCGAAGAGCGTCCACAGAAGGGGTTGTCGACGAACTGCTCATCGGTGCCGTCCTTCCCGTTTCACCGGTGCGGAAGTCTTCCCTCGAACGCTTCAGTCCTCGGGTTGTGGTGGCGGCATCGCTGTCGCGTCGTGCTGATACACGGCGAAGATGTTGCCTAGAAGTTTCTCAGCGCCGACCGCGAACAACGGCTCGGCGAGTTGCCCGGCTGGTCATGGGACATCCGTACCGACCAGTGGGAGGAGGGCTTCGATCACCTGGTGCGCTACGCCGAGAACACCGGTCACGCTTGCGTTCCAAGGGACCACCAGGTCGATGACTACCCGCTTGGCATCTGGGTTCAAGAGCAGCGCACGGCCCACGCCCGCGTCAAGGGCACAAAGCTGACGGCTGACCGCGAAGCCCGACTCTTGAAGGTGCCCGGCTGGGCCTGGAGCGCCCGTGACGCCTGGTGGGAGGAAGGCTTCCGCCGACTGCTGAAGTTTGTCGAGGACAACGGACACGCCCGTGTGCTCGACGATCACGAGGTCGACGGCTACAAGCTCGGCAAGAAGGCGGGCGACCCTGAAATCGAGGGCTTCAAGCTCGGTGTGTGGGTGACAACCCAACGCCGCCTATTCAAGAAGAACGGCAGCCCTTGAGGGGGACCGCGAAGCCCGGCTTTCGGCAGTAGAAGGCTGGGTGTGGGATGCCCGTGATGCCAAGTGGGAGGAGAGTTTCCGTCAACTGGAAGACTTCGTCAAGGTCCATGGTCATGCCAGGGTTCCGAAGTCCGGCGACTACGGCAAGCTGGGCACATGGGTTCAGCTGCAGCGCACGGCCTATAAGAACGACAAGCTCGGCCCCGACCGCGAACAGCGGCTCTTGAAGGTGGGCTGGGTGCCGAAGACCGACTGGCACAACGAGCAGTGGGAGAACGGCTTTGATCACCTGTTGAAGTACGTCGCAGACAAGGGTGACGCCTGCGTTCCGCCGACCTACAAGGATGCCGACGACGACTACCCGCTCGGTAAGTGGGCGCAGCATCAACGCAGCTCCCAGAAGAATGGCAAACTCAACGCTGACCGCGAAGAGCGGCTCGGGGAGCTGAAGGGCTGGGGGTGGGCGACCAAGTAACCCCTTGCCTCGACACCGGCGACTGCTAACGTCGCCGGTGTGTAGGTATTAGACCGGCTTTACATCGCAGTCCGAGCGGATATGGCCCGGGTCTGCGAGCAGCACAAGCGGTGGCGGTCTTGGTGGAGTTGCGGATCGTGTCGCCGATGCTCAGACCTGACACTCTGCGGTCCTTGGTGTTTCGGCAGGCCGACTTGCCGAACTCGGTGTCGCGATCAAACCGGCCCTTGATCGCCAGACCGTCGGCGGTCTCGGTGGCCTCGACGACATCACCGACTTAGAAGCGTGGGTCATCTGCCTTTTGCATCCAGACCAGCGGTATCGGTGTGTGCCGCTACCGAGTGGCTTGCTGAAGGCACCTCGACGAACAATGTCACCGTCGTGGTCGAGGTTGTCGAACACCGACGCCGGGCCGGTGACCGTGCCGCTCGTGTCGTTGCGGACTTGATCAACAGCGACACTGATTTGTGCTGCATTGAATCCCTTTCGGGGCAACGGAATTGTGCGCACTTTTGGCGAAAGTGCGGAAGTTCCGAAACTCCGCACTTTGACCTGAGTCCTGAAACCCGTAGCCACGCGCTGACGCCATGCCGAATGGGTGTCCGGACCACCACCCGCGCCACGCGGTGTCGTTGACCTTGTATGTCTCGTCCCAGGTGTCGTAACCGCAGTGCCGGCAACGGAAGTCGCGCTCGATAAGAGTCCAGCGGAACAACACCACCACGCCGTCCGTCTTGGTGAAGTCACGTCGCCCGTGGGCGCCCCGCACGTGTGTGACGGCAGTCGACTGCTGTCGCAATGGGCTGCGATCGCAAGGTCGATGGCGTCCTCGAGCTCGCTCAGGCTTTCTCCCGAGCACGACGACGGTGCCACGTTCAAGCCGCCAGCCCTGATGTGCCCCGGGCGTCAGGCGATATTCGAACTCGCTCACTCTCTGCGATTCCTCTCATCTCGTCTGCGGCCCACTCGAAAGGGCATTGTGGTCAGCGGGTTCGGTGAATCCGTTGACCGACCGGTACACGTCGTCGCCGGCGGCGGCCGCGGTCATCTCGTCGACGATCTCGCGGCGCTGTTCCCCGACCCGGCGTTGGTAGGCGAGACGTCGGCCAGATTGGAAAGCTCGGGGAGGTGGGTGCCCTTGTGGCCTCCGGCGGGCCGCCGCAATGACCGGTACCGTTGCGAGTCTGACCGGCGGAGAAATCGTCGACTGGTTGACCTATCGAGGATGGTTCTGTGTCGAGCCGAGAAGTATTATCACCTCAGCGCGGCTTGACGCGCGTTCGTCGTGGAGGAGGTCCAGCGCTGCGGCCACCGTCGATATCGGCAAGAGTCCGCCATCGGGGAAACGACCCGGAAGACCCGGCCAGCGCATGGTGGTGACGCCGTCACGCGGAGCGGCGGCGTGTGTACCGCTAAGGCGTGCCCGCGAAGAGGTTCCGGTCATGGCGGGCCCAGCCTGATGTCGCTGGACAGAACGTTGATGCCCGTTCCCGATGGGCACCCCGCGGTGTTTGAGCGCAGCTGGCCGCTGCGGGTGGGTGACATCGACCGTAGCGGCCGGCTGCGGCTGGATGCCGCCGCGCGCCTCATCCAAGACATCGGCCAAGACCACGTGCACGCACTGGGCTTCGACAAAACGCACCCGGTCGGGGTGGTGCGCCGCACCATGGTCGACCTGATCCGCCCGATCGAATTTCAGGACATGCTGCGGCTGCGGCGCTGGTGTTCGGGCACCTCCAACCGGTGGTGCGAAATCCGTGTGCGCATCGACGGCGGCGAGGGCGGGCTGATCGAGTCCGAGGCGTTTTGGATCAACATCAATCGCGACACCGGGATGCCCTCACGCATCAGCGATGACTTCCTCGACGAGCTGCAGCGCAGCACCGACGTGCACCGGCTGCGGTGGAAGGCCTACCTCACGCCCGGCGCCCGCGAGGACGCCGAGCAGGTGCGCGAATACCCGGTGCGGTTCACCGACATTGATTTGTTCGACCACATGAACAACGCCGTCTACTGGAGTGTCGTCGAGGATTACCTGTCCACCCGTCCCGAACTACTCGGGTCGCCGCTGCGAGTGACCCTCGAGCATGAGGCGCCGATCGCACTGGGCGACAAGCTAGAGATCCTGGCCCACACCCACCCGGCCGGTTCCACCGACAGGTTCGGCGCTGAACTGGCCGACCGCGCCGTTAGGACGCTCACTTATATCGCCGGCGACCAGACCAAAGCCATTGCCTCGGTTTTCGCCCTCTAGCCGCGCGCACCGTCCGGACTGACCGAGCGTGACGCCGCCACAGCCACCCCGGAAGGGAGCAGGCGATGACCGAGAACGAGAATGACCAAAGGCCTGAAGACGTCATCGGGGAGAGGACCTCAAAGCTGGTGAGACACCGTGTGGCCAATTCGGGCGAGGCGGTCGAGATCTACCGGTAACCCGCCATATTCGATTCCGTCGTATTCGTCCATTGAAGTACGGCCGTCGACCGCTTTCGCTTGGCGGAGGCGGAAAGTGGGATGAACGTCAAGGGGATTCGCCCGGGAGCGGTTCAAGCATGGTTGCTAGCTGCTAACGCAGCAGAAACTTGGAATTGAATCTCATGGGCGGTAGGACCCGCTGGCGATGGTTCGCGGCGCGTGGGTCATTGGAGAAAGAGAATGGCATCGTCTTCTGCGAGGTATCTAGCCCGAAGTTCCCCCTGCTGTGTTGACGAGTTGGGGTGTTGACCTGGGGTTTTGTGGTCTGGTGGTGTGGTTGTACTGACTACGCCAGGCCGTGGCGGTGGGAGAGGTCGAGTAATTCGAAGGCGCGCCGCTGCAGCGGGGTGGGGCAGGTGGTCATGGTGAAGGCCGGCATGTCGTCGTTGGGTTGGATCTGGTTGGCGCAGAGGGTGGCCAGGTCGGCGAGCAGGCTGGTGAAGCTGTGCACCGGGGTGTTGTCGGTGGTGCGTTTACGCGCCGCTTTCTTGAGGGCCGCATCGGAGCGTTGGGCGGCGGCGACGGGATTGGCGCGTTTGGCGGCCGCGGCGGGTTTGTCGTTGTCGACGAACAGGATTGGGGCCAGGGCGGCTTTCATGTGCCAGCTGATGTAGTAGGACAGCATGCGCAGGAACACGTGGGCGCGCACCCGGTCGGCCAGCCGATGGCGGATGGGGCGGATGTCCAGTTCGGTGTTGAGGGTGCGGAAGAACCGCTCGACATCAGCGAGGTTCTTGTAGCGGGCCACCACCTCGGATTCGGTGAGGGTGTCTGTGGGCAGGCTGGTGCGCAGCACGTAGATCCCGTCGAGGGCGGCCTCGGCGGCGATGGCCTCGGTGTTGCGGGTGAACGTGAAGGACTCGTCGGTGATCTCGAGGGTGAAGTGTTTGGCCATGTTGTAGTGGTTGATCACCTTGCCCACCCGCAGCGCGATCTTGTCCTGGCCGCGCAGCGGGCGCTTGTCGCGGCCGGTGGCGGCCGCGATGGGGGCGAGCTCTTTTTCGGTGGCCGCCAGCAGCTCGCCGCGTTTGCGGGCCCGCTCCTCGGCCAGGGCGGGGTTGTGGCAGCACACCAGCCGCTCGCCGGGAAACTCCGGGGAGCTGATCTCGACGAGGTCCTGCTCATCAAACAGCGACAACTGCAACGCGTCGGTTTCGACCAACGCTTTGATCTGCGGGGCGCGCAACGCGCTGATCCAGTCCAGCTGAGCCGGGCGGCACTCGTCGTTGATGCGGGCGTTGGTGAGCATGCCCCGATCCCCGACCAAACACACCCGGGAGAGCCCGAACCGGTTCTTGATCTTGGCGATCTGGGCGGCCAGGGTGTTGGGGTCGGCGGTGTTGCCCTCAAACACCTCGATCGCCACCGGGATCCCGGCGGGCGAGCACAGCAGCCCGTAGACGATCTGCAGCCGGCCTTTCACGCCGTCTTTGGCGTGCCCGATCGCCCCCAGCGGGCAGGTGCGGCCCTCGAACGCCGCCGAGGACACGTCATAGAGCACCAGCGTGCCGTTGACCAAATGCCGTGCGGCCAGGGCGTCTTCGATGGCATCTTTGCGGGCCAGCACCCAATCCATGACGGCATACAGGTCGTCCTCATCACAGCCGGTGACGCCGAGCAGCTGCCCCAGTGAGCTGGTGGCGGTCTCGGCGCGCAGCCCCCGCGCGGTCGCCAGCTTCGAGCCCGGCGCGATCACCTGGGCGACCAGCATCGCGGTCACCAGATCGCGGTTGCGCGAGGGCGTGGCATCGATGAGTTCCTGCATGCCTAGCCGCTGCGCGCTGCCCAGCACCGCGGCGACATGCCCGTGCGGCAGGCTGCGGGTGATCTCAAACGCCTCGGACAGCTCCAGCGCCGTCGGCTGGCCCTTGAGCGCGCGCTGCAGTTTCTCCACCTTGTGCTCGGGCCAGCGCGACAGATTGGCCAGGGTGCGGTTTTTCACCTTGCCGCCCTCGCGGTAGCTCTCCCGCAAAAGGATGGCCGGCGGTGACCCCCGGTTCGGAATCCGCGCCACGTACATGTCTACTTTATAGCACACCTACTAACAGTATCTCGGTATATCACTGTCTGACACGCCGCGTATACAAGAAAGATACATGTCTACACCTCGAGCTCCGTCTGAGCAGGAAACGCACGCTCATCAACACAAACGAGAGTTCAGACCCGCCCTACAAGGGGGAACT